>NC_021182.1:2495353-4990707 GCF_000389635.1 Clostridium pasteurianum BC1 | reverse complement strand
AATTTTTAAATAAGTATATTCACAATAAAATTTTTCAGTTTAGTATCAATAAAAAGCATAAAATTATCATTGATATTAAATTAGAAAAGTAAACTGATTTTTTACTAGAATTCATTAATATTGACATTACTAGTAGGGAAATATATAATATAAAAGTAAAACTGTAAATTAGTTAGTGAGTAATTACTATATAAAATTTGAAATGCACAAAAAAGGGGGTGCAATAATTATGTTTATGACTTATCAACCAAAAAAGAAGCAAAGAAAGAAAGAGCATGGCTTTAGAAAAAGAATGAGTACTTTATCTGGAAGAAATGTTTTAAAGAGAAGAAGACTAAAAGGTAGAAAAAGATTGACAGCATAAGGGCCGCTTTTGTGGCCTTTTTCTGTAATTGCAAGAAAAAGTAGTAGTTTTTAAGGAGCATTAGATTTTATATGAAAGAAGACAAAATAAGAAAAAATTCTGAGTTCAGAACTGTCTATAGGAAAGGAAAATCTCTTTCTAATCACCTTTTAGTATTGTACACATTTAGAAATTTTAAAAATAAAGATATTAATAGAATTGGCGTATCGGTAAGTAAAAAAGTTGGAAAGAGTGTTATAAGGAGCAGAGTAAAAAGATTAATAAGTGAAAGCTATAGATTGAACAAAGAATCCTTAAAAAAAGGTTATGATTTCGTATTTATCGCTCGTATTAACTGTAAGGATAAAAATTATAAAGAAATAGAAGCTTCTTTAAAAAATCTGTTTAAAAAGGCAGGTTTATATTGAATATGAAGAAAATAATATTATCAATGATAAAATTTTATAGAAAATATATATCACCTTTAAAAAGACCCTGTTGTAGATTTTACCCAACCTGTTCTCAGTATGCAATAGATGCAATATCAAAATACGGTGTCTTAAAGGGAGGATATATATCAATTAAAAGAATTTTAAGGTGTAATCCTTTTAATGAAGGTGGATATGATCCTGTTAAATAAGAATATAGGAGGCTTGGACTTTGTTTAAAATCAATTTCTTAAATGATTTATTTGTTAATTTCTTTCAGGCAATAAATCGTTCAATATTAAATATTATTCCAAATAACAATGTATCGTATGGCTTATCTATAATAGTTCTTACAATTATAATAAGAATGATATTGTTACCTTTAAATGTTAAACAAATTAAATCCTCATTGATGATGAGTAAAGTTGGTCCAGAAGTAAAAAAACTTCAGACTAAATACAAAAGTGATCCGCAAAAATTACAACAGGAAACGATGAAGTTGTATAAGGAAAAAGGTGTTAATCCTTTAGGCGGTTGTTTACCATTATTAATACAATATCCTATACTTATAGCATTATACTATGTATTTTCTACTTTAGCGATAAACGGCATTGGCTTTTTATGGATTCATGATTTATCTAAATCTGCCACTATGTCTGATTGGACTAGTTGGATACTTCCAGTTATATCTGGTGCTACTACATATTTTTCAGGTATGCTAATGTCGTCAACTGCTGTAGACAAGGCTCAGGCAAAACAAACATCAACTATGAATATAGTTATGTCTATAGTTCTTTTCTACATGAGTTTAAGATTTAATGCAGCATTAGTATTGTATTGGGTAACTGGTAATATAGTACAAATACTTCAAACTACATTAGTTATGAAAATGGTTGCAAATAAAATTAATAATGAAGAAAATGAAAATAAAATTGCAGCAGAAAGTAGTGTTACTATAGATAATAAAGATATTGTAAAAAATAAGAGAAATAAAAAGAGGAATTCAGATAAAATCAATAATAATTAAGTTTAATTTACTGAGGGGGGGTCCTGCGGTATGAATTTTATTGAAATGACTGGTAGAACCATAGAAGAGGCAAAACAAAATGCTATCAGTGAATTAGGAGTTACAGAAGATAAAGTAGATGTTGTAGTTATTGATGAAGGACGCAGGGGACTTTTAAGTATTATCGGTAAACGACCTGCAAAGGTAAAGGTAACAGTTAAAAGGGATTATTGCGAAAAAGCTGAAAATTTTTTGAAAAATATTTTTGATGCCATGGGAATTGATGCAGAAATTAAAATTAAAGAAATTAAAGACAAGATAAAAATTGAAATTATAGGTTCCAATATGGGAATATTAATAGGATATAGGGGTGAAACTTTAGACTCACTTCAATATCTTGTGAGTTTAGTTATAAATAAAGAACATGATGGACAATATAAGAGAGTGATTATCGATACGGAGAATTATAGAACCAAAAGAGAGGAAACATTAAAAAAGCTTGCAATAAGGATGTCACATAAGGTACAAAAAAGTAGAAAAACTATAAAATTTGAACCAATGAATCCTTATGAGAGAAGGATAATTCATTCCGCATTACAGAATAATAGGAATATTAAAACTTATAGTGAGGGTGATGAACCCAATAGATATGTTGTAATTGATTTAAAGAAAGCCTGATGGCTTTCTTTTTAATTATTAACTGGTGTGAGGCATCTTCAAAGAAATAACTAGTTAGTATGCTAGTCTATTTTGTATCATACTGCGTCAACAGAACCTTCTGATAGCACCACTATCATCAGAACCTGTTTCCTTGGATGATTCAAAATATTGGTCGCATCTTTGACTTGTTATTTATTTTCAGATGACTAATTAGAGAGGAGGAAATGGTAAGTTTATTTTCTTACCAATATTGTATGAAAGAATTTGATACTATAGCAGCAATAGCAACAGCTTTAGGTGAAGGCGGAATTTCTATAATTAGAGTTTCTGGAAATAATTCAGTAAAAATAGTAAATAGTATTTTTATACCTAAAAATGGAGGTAATATTCTAGATATTAAACCTTATACTATGAGATACGGTAATATAGTTCAGCTAGAAACTAAAGAAAATATAGATGAAGTTATTGTAAGTTTTATGAAAGGTCCTAAAAGTTTTACAGCTGAAGATACTATAGAAATAAATTGCCATGGAGGTATCTTTTCAACTAAGAGAGTCTTAGATGAAGTTTTAAAGGCTGGTGCGAGAATTGCTGAGCCAGGTGAATTTACGAAAAGGGCTTTTCTAAATGGAAGAATAGATCTTAGTCAGGCAGAGGCAGTTATGGATATAATAACTTCAAAAACTGATATAAGCATGAAATCAGCTGTTATGCAGTCAGAAGGTAAGCTTTCAAGAGAAATTAATAGTTTACGGGAAAAATTATTAGAATTAATAGCTCATATTGAAGCTACAGTAGATTATCCAGAAGAGGATCTTGAAGAGTTAACTTCTGAAAATACAATTGTGAAGTTAAATGACATATTATTAGAAATTGCAGAATTAATTAATTCTGCAGATGAAGGAAAAATATTAAGAGATGGTTTAAATACTGCTATAGTTGGTAAACCCAATGTAGGTAAATCTTCATTGCTAAACGCTTTGTTAGAAGAAAAAAGGGCTATTGTTACAGAAATTGAAGGAACTACCAGGGATGTAATAGAAGAGTATATAAATGTTTCAGGTATTCCTATAAAGCTTATTGATACCGCTGGAATACGTGAAACTAATGATATTGTAGAGAAGATAGGAGTAGAAAATTCTATAAAAAAAATAGATGAAGCCGATCTAATAATATTCATGTTAGATGCAAGCAGAAGTTTAGAAGATAAAGATTTAGATATAATAAAACATATTAATGGTAAAAAATATATTATTCTATTAAATAAGACAGATTTGCCTAAAAAAATAAAAAATGAAGATTTTAAAGATTTATCTTCGAAATATATAATAGATATATCTACAAAAACAGGTTTTGGTATAGATAAATTAAAAGATATAATTAAAGAATTGTTTTTTAATGGAGAAATAAAATATCATGACTTAATTATTACAAATACGAGACACAAAGCAGCTTTAATTAGAGCAAAGTCTAATTGTGAAGATGCTGTAAATGCTTTAAAAAACACATCGGCTATTGATCTAGCATCAATAGATATAAGAAATGCTTGGTATAATTTAGGGCAGATTACTGGAGATACTCTAGAAGAGGATTTATTAGAAAAAATATTTAAAAATTTTTGCTTGGGAAAGTAGGTGATTTAATTGATAAAATATATTGCAGGTGATTATGATGTAATAGTAATTGGAGCTGGTCATGCAGGTTGTGAAGCTGCTTTAGCGGCTGCCAGAATGGGTGTTAAAACTCTTATATGTACTATGAATTTAGATAGCATAGCTATGATGCCATGTAATCCTAATGTAGGTGGAACAGCTAAGGGTCATTTAGTAAGAGAGATAGATGCATTAGGTGGAGAAATGGGAGTTAATATTGATCATACATTTATTCAATCTAAGATGCTAAATTTATCAAAAGGCCCAGCAGTTCACTCGCTTAGAGCACAGGCTGATAAGAGAAGATATTCTGAGAGAATGAAAGAAGTATTGGAAAGACAGGATAATTTATATATAAAGCAGATAGAGGTTGTAAGTATTGATATTAAAGATAGCAAAGTAAAAGGGATTCTTACTAAGAATGGTGCCTATTTTTCAACAAGAACTGTTGTTTTAGCTACAGGTACTTATTTAAGATCTAGAATAATAACAGGAGAGATTAATTATAGTGGTGGACCAAGTGGATTATTTCCTGCTAATGAATTATCACAAAGCCTTATAGATTCTGGAATAGCATTAAGAAGGTTTAAAACCGGTACTCCAGCCCGTATTAATAAGAGATCCATAGATGTATCAAAAATGATAGAGCAACCTGGAGATAATAAAATAATTCCTTTTTCATTTATAAGTGATAATCTTGATAGAAAACAAATATTATGTTATTTAACTTATACTAATGAAGAAACTCACGAAGTTATTAGAGAAAATATAGATAGATCTCCTTTATATAATGGTAGTATTAAAAGTGTAGGACCTAGATATTGTCCATCTATAGAGGATAAAGTAATGAGATTTCCTGATAAAAATCAGCATCAAGTATTTATTGAACCAGAAGGTGAGAATACTAATGAAATGTATGTTGGAGGAATGTCAAGTTCACTACCAGAGGAAGTACAAATAAAAATGATTAGAACTGTAAAGGGACTTGAAAATGCTGAAATACTTAGAACGGCATATGCTATAGAGTACGATTGTATAGATCCTACTCAATTGAAATTATCATTAGAATTTAAAAATATCAATGGATTGTTTGGAGCAGGACAATTAAATGGAAGTTCGGGTTATGAAGAAGCTGCTTGTCAAGGCATTATTGCAGGAATAAATGCTTCATTAAAGGTTAAAAACAGAGAGCCTTTAATTCTAAGTAGATCAGATGCCTATATTGGGGTATTGATAGATGATCTCGTTACTAAGGGAACAAATGAACCTTATAGAATGATGACATCAAGATCTGAATATAGACTTTTATTAAGGCAGGATAATGCTGATATAAGATTGACAGAAATCGGAAAACAAATTGGCTTAGTTTCAGATTATAGATATGAAAAATTTATAAATAAAAGAGATTCTATACATAAAGAAATTAACAGATTAAGAAAATTACAAATTACAAATAAAAAAGAAAATAATGATTTTCTTGAAGGCATAGGATCTTCTACTTTAAAAAAGCCTATAAGTTTATATGAACTTATAAAAAGGCCTGAGCTTAATTATAATATGATTAAATTTTTAGATTCAGAAAGACCAAATTTGTCCGAAGATATAACAGAAGAGGTTGAAATAGAAACTAAATATGAAGGCTATATTGATAAGCAGTTAGAGCAAGTAGAACAATTTAAAAAATTGGAAAATAGGCTTATACCAGAAGATATAGATTATCATAAAGTAAAAGGAATAAGAGTAGAAGCAATTCAAAAATTAGATAAAATGAGACCAATAAGTATTGGGCAAGCTTCTAGAATTTCAGGGGTATCACCAGCAGATATATCAGTTTTAATGATATATCTTGAACAATACTTTAGACAAAAATTAGTATAAACTTTATTCAAAGTGGAGGTAAAATGAAATATTTTGATTTAATGGATAGTGCTTGTAAAAATGAAGGCTTATTTTTTGATGAAAAGCGGTATAATAAGTTTATAAAGTATAAAGAATTGATTCAGGAATGGAATGAAAAAATAAATCTTACTGCAATCACTGATGATGAAGGGATAATAAAAAAGCATTTTATTGATTCAATAAAGATATTTAGGTTCGATTTTTTAAAGAATGCAAAAAATATCATTGATATAGGTACTGGTGCAGGCTTTCCAGGTATACCTATAAAGATTATTAATGAAAGTATAGATGTAGTTTTGTTAGATTCTTTAAATAAAAGAATTAATTTTTTAAATGAAGTTATAAATAAATTAGAACTTCAAAATATAAGAACTATACATGGGAGAGCAGAAGACTTTTCTAAAAAAATTGAATATAGGCAAAAATTTGATATTGCAACTTCAAGAGCTGTAGCTAATATGACGGTTTTAAGTGAGTTTTGTATGCCTTATGTTAATATAGGGGGATATTTTATAGCTTTAAAAGGACCTTCTATTGAAGAGGAGATACTGGAGGCTAAAAATGCTATTGGAACTTTAGGTGGAAAGTTAGAGGATATAATAAAAGTAGAAATTGAGGAAAGTGATTTAAAGCATAATCTTGTCATAGTTAAAAAGATAAAAGAAACACCAAAACAATTTCCTAGAAAAGCAGGAACAGTCACTAAAAGACCATTGAAATAATTGTCGAATATATTATTATAAAAAAAGAAGGATTTTGTTAAGATATGAAGAAAATAACCATAAGGAAATATATGAGGGATGGTTTGCTATGATTAATAATATAGTTAATATAAGTGTAGAATTGATATTTGCTAATACTTATCAACCAAGAAAATATTTTGATGAAAATTCACTTAATGAGTTAGCACAATCAATAAAAAGCTATGGTATAATACAACCTTTATCAGTAAGAAAAATAGAAGAGAATAAATATGAATTGATAGCCGGAGAACGTAGATTTAGAGCAGCTAAAATAGCGGGACTTAAAGTAGTGCCAGCTATGATAATTGATATTTCTGATAGGGAGTCGGCTGCTATAGCCTTGTTAGAAAATCTTCAGAGAGAAGATTTGAATTTTATGGAGGAGGCAGAGGCATATTATAATTTAATTAAGAATCATGACTATACTCAAGATCAACTTGCCATTAGTATTGGTAAAAAACAATCCACAATATCAAATAAGCTTAGGCTTCTTAAACTTAATAAGTCTATAAGAGATATTATTCTACAAAATTCTTTAACAGAAAGACATGCAAGGGCATTATTGAAATTACCTGATGAAGAGTTTCAGAAGAAAATATTAAAAGTCGTCATAGATAAGCAACTTAATGTAAAGAAAACTGAAGAGCTTATAGAAAAGGAATTAATTAAATTGGAAACAGTTGAATTAGCTTCTGATGGTAAAAAAAGAATAAAAGGAATATTTAGTCCAAGAGTGTATATTAATACTATAAAACAAGTTTTTGATAAATACGGTATAAGTGCTAATTACAGATCAAAAGAATTAGATGAATTTATAGAAGTTACAATTAAAATACAAAAGAAGTAATGTTTCACGTGAAACATTACTTCTTTTGTATTTTATTCATATAATATAAATTTTATATAATGATTATCTCACAAAAAGTGTATTTAATAAAAAATATATACTATATATGGTGAAGATCTTACATCGAAACCATTATAGATGGTATAGTGGAAATTAGTTTATAGATTTTTGTGGTTTAATCATATTATATAAATAATATAAAATGTTACAATATAAAATTTATAAAAAATTAATTAGCATTTTCTAAATAAGTTAAAAATAATTATATAGTGGAATGTTAAATTTTATTTTTCAGATATTTTATAGAGAGCCTGTAATACCACAATTGGTAATTTAAATATATATATAAAATTTTTAACTAAACAATGCAATTTTAGAGTAACTTATATTGAGTGTTTATACAAAAAATTATAAATCTTTAATGTACAAACTACATATTACGAAGTTACAGATGTGGTACTAATTCAATTGACATTATATTTATCCGATGACTACCCTCTCTAATACTCCCATCGCACTCTGTGAAAGCGATTCACGCAAAATCTAAGATTTTGGTTCTTTGCTTGCACTCTGTGAAAGCGACCAAATACAAAATAAATTTTGTTTTGTCTGCTTTTCGTAAAGTGGGAGTAAAGAGTGGCTACGTCCCTGGATAGTGATTTGCCCTAAAGGACAACAATTTCTAAGTATCATAATACCGATACTAAGAAATCTGTTAGTAAGCATCAGAGGTCATAAGCAAAAACTCCAACTGATGCCAAGAACTTTATTTATGTACATATTAATTTTAGTTTCTAGAATATCTCAAAATTATGTTTAAAAAATTATGACTAAAAGCTGGAAGGATGTGATAAGAAAATGTATTTTCTAATTAAATATTTTTTAACATATAAGTTTAGGTTTATAAAAGATTAAAAAGCCCTATACAAATAGAAGAAGTATTTTTGTATTTAATTTATAGATTTATTGGTAAAATAAATTTTGCTTTATTAATAATACAGAATTTATTAATAACGGAGCTCTAAAAATTTTTAAATTTAATGGATATTTAGTGCAAAAAGCAAAAACTCAATAATAAAAAAATTCTAATATTCATATTTAAAATATGTTTAGATATTTCATTCTTATCATTTGAACTACTCCAACTTAAAAAAACAGTAAGAGCTTCCTGCTTCCAAGAGTTCGTAATCTACACTCTCCACAGGCTTGAAATACCCTTGCAGCAAGGGTATTGTGCAATATCGTATATATACATTGAGCCTTTAATATTTTGCGTAGGAAAGGCATAGCCTGGTTTCCACATTTTCGTATTATCCCTACAACATTATATATAAAATAATATTAATTATATAAATATTATTAATATAAATAGTATGAGATTATTTATATTAAGGTACTATCCATATCTATCCTATGGGGGATTGGAGAATTTGGCACATTAGATTAAAAAGCTATGCATTCATATATTCTAGTTTAAAATTAATATTATTAATTTTAAACTAGAATATTACAAGGTTAAAAATTAATATTTTTTCAATAGCTATTTAAATATAAATTTTGATTTTTTTATAAATGTTTTATGAAATGTATTTAATAAGTTTAACTATGAGATTATAATAATAGTAGTATGTAAATTCAAAGCATTATAATAAGAATTCAAGTAATTGTAGAAAGAGGTGAATTTAGTGAAAGTAATAAGTATATTTAATCAAAAAGGTGGGGTAGGAAAAACTACTACTAATATTAATCTTTGTTCATACTTAGCTATGAAAGGTTATAAAATTTTAACAATAGACATAGATCCTCAGGGTAATACTACTAGTGGTCTTGGAATTGACAAAATTAATATTAAAAGATCTGTATATGATGTAATGACAGAGGATATTTCATTAAAAGATGTTATATTGAAATCTCAACTTATTGAAAATTTATATATTGCTCCATCTACACTAGAACTTGCAGGTGCAGAAATTGAAATTATAGAAATGGAAAGTAGAGAATCTATTTTAAAGAACAAAATTAATGAATTAAAGGATGAATATGATTATATATTTATCGATTGTCCACCGTCATTAGGTTTATTAACCATTAATTCTTTATGTGCCTCAAGTAGTGTATTAATTCCTATACAAGCTGAATTTTATGCATTAGAAGGAGTTGGACAGCTTGTAAATACTATTCAATTAGTAAAAAAATCATTAAATAAAAATTTGGAAGTAGAAGGAGTTATACTTACTATGTTTGATAATAGAACTAAATTATCTAATGAAGTATGCAAAGAAGTAAATAAATATTTTATAAACAAAGTGTATAAAACCACTATTTCTAGAAATATTAGACTTGCTGAAGCGCCTAGTTTTGGACTTCCTATTTTCTTATATGACGATAAATGTAAAGGTGCAGAATATTATAACACCTTAGCAGAAGAATTTCTCACTAGACAAGAGAGGTGATAAATATGAATAAAAGAGGTGGATTGGGTAAAGGATTAGGTGCATTGATAAATCAAAATGTGTTGGAAAATATAGAAGATGATAATAAAGTTGTGAATCTAATTCCTATAAATTTAATAAAACCAAACAATGATCAACCTAGAAAAAATTTTGACGATGAAAAAATTATAATGTTAGCTCAATCTATTAAGCAACATGGAATTATTCAACCACTTATATTAAAAAAAATAAATGATTTTTATATTATTGTTGCAGGAGAGCGTCGCTGGAGAGCTGCAAAAAGCATAGGATTGAAGGAATTGCCAGCAGTAATTATGGAATTATCTAATAGAGATTTGTTAGAGGTATCTTTAATAGAAAATATACAGAGAGAAGATTTAAATCCAATAGAAGAAGGTCTTGCCTACAAAAAATTACTTGAAGATTTTGACATAACACAGGAAGAATTAGGCAAAAAAGTTGGTAAATCAAGAACGGTTATTACAAATTGTATTAGATTATTGAATTTAGATAAAAGAGTTCAGGAATATTTAATAGATGCTGTTATATCAGAAGGGCATGCACGGATTATACTTAGTGTTGAAAATAATGATTTACAATATGAAATATCCCAAAAAATAATAGATGAAGGCTTAAGCGTTAGGGAGACGGAAAGACTTATTAAAAGTTTGCAATTAAATAATAAGAATAAAGTAACTAAAAAAAATAATGACGAAAACGTTAATGTTTACATTAATGATGTAAGAAATAAATTAGAGGGTATTTTTGGAACAAAGGTAAATTTAAAAAATAAAAACAACAAGGGAAAGATAGAAATCGAATACTATTCAAATGATGATCTTCAACGAATACTAGATATATTAAAAATTTAAAGATGTTTCACGTGAAACATTTTTAAATTTTAAAAGAAAGGATGGGGCAAATAAACAAATGCAGACTATAATTGAAATATATAATAATTTAAGTATATACATAGTAGGTATTTTAATAATAATAATAATAATCTTATTGTTATTATCTTTTGTTAATATAAAAGCTATTAATAGATTGGAAAGTAAATATAGGAAATTAACGAGAGGAGTAGAAAATAGTAATCTACAAGAATTAATAGAATCATATATGGATAAAATAGATAAAATAGATAATGAATCAAAAGTAGTTAAGAATTTATATGAGGATATTCATGAAAAAATAAATAAATGCTTACAAAATATATCAATAATACGATACAAAGCTTTTGAGGATGTTGGTAGTGATTTAAGCTTTTCTGTTGCTTTACTTGACAATAATAATGATGGAGTAATTATAACAAGTATATATGGAAGAAATGAAAGTACTACTTATGCAAAACCTATCGATAAGGGAATATCCAGATATGACTTGTCAGATGAAGAAAAACATGTACTAAAAGATGCAGTAAGTAAAAAATAAAATTTTTACTATAAAATTTAAATATTATTAATAAAAACCTCTTAATGGGAAATAATACCCATGGGAGGTTTTTTATATGAAAATTTGTGTTTCAGATGAATTAATGTATGTAAAAATTGAATTAGAGAAGAGAGGATACGAGATATTAGAATGGAATCATAAAGAAAATTGTGATGCTTTAATATGTAATCTAAAAAGTGGAGGTCTAACTAATTTCATACATGAAAGCAATGTTAAGAAAGAAGGAATATTGATAATTGATATGGGAAGTAAATCTATAGATGAAATAGAGTACATACTCAATAATAGAATATACTCATCTATAATATAATAAAAGAAATTATACAGATAGTATGACAAATTACTTTTATTATAAAAAAACCACTTATTTTTAAATTTTATCTTATATATAATTTAAAAAAAGTTTTAAATTAATTTTTACTATACTACTTATACTTGTCCCAATGCAAAATCTTCACTTGTATAGTATATATTTTATTAAATATACTTTTTGAAAGATAATTAAGTATATAAGTTTAAAATTGAAACTATATTTGATAAGTTTTCTATAAGCTTTGATAAAACTATTTATGTCTTTACAATACAACATATAGTAGCTAAATAGTTACAATTTGATATATATGCTGCAACAAATTATTTTGGTTAATAAACAGTTATTTTATATAAATACTATCTATTAGCTGCAAAAGTATAATTTTAATTGCAACATATATATTCTTTAATTTGTATATATGTTGCAATTATTTATAAAAATTATTTATAACTATATATAAAATAATAAAGTATGTGTATGTAGTTGTAAATTATTATTCATCATAAAATATCTATATTAGTTAAATGTTTTCTATTTAAATGTTATTGAATAAATGTAAATATTAATTAAAATCTATATAAATTAAATAATAGAATTTATACAAGACCTCTATTGTTGGAGATAATATTTTTTTTACCACCTATAGTCTTGATAATAGAATGGTAGATTCCACTTGATATAATATCTGCTAAATGCATTACTACATATAATCTAGTATTTTGAAGTACCATAAATTCTAGTGCACCTGCAATGTTTACTATACCAGTTATACTTAAATCACCTATTGGGGGAAGTTTTTTATTCATAGCAGCTCCAGGAATTACTGGTTTATTTTCTATTATAATTTTACCTACATTTTGTATATTACCTAGACAAGCATCTACTGCTATTATATATGGATTTTTATATGTAGATTTTATTTTATTTACAGTATCACATAAATTTTTAGCATGTATTGGACACTCTAAGTTTCCATATATAAATATATGATCTCTTATAAGAAAATTAAGTTTATCACCAACTAAAGGACCTAAGGAATCTCCTGTAGATCTATCAGTTCCAATACACAATAATATTATGGGTCTTTCTTTAATAACAGACAAAATTTCTTTAGATAATATATCTCTAACCTTAAATACGGAGTTGCTTTCCATTGAGTCAATTATTACCTTATTTATCATAAAAAAACCTCCTTTTTTAGAATTTTAACCAAAAGGAGGTTTTTTATACTATAAGGATTCTATAAGGCATCAACACTTTTTAAGATATTATAAAAAAGGATTAAAAACATAAGGAAAAATATTCCTGATACCCCATTTGCCTCCAAGCCTATAAATAATGCAGCTAATGCAGCAACTGGATGAATACCAAGTGTAGATGATACTATTTTTGGTTCAATAATTTGTCTTATTACAGCAACTAAAGTATATGCTATAATAAGGCCAAAAGCTGTAAAGTAATTTCCACTGAAAAGATAAATTACGGCAAGAGGAAGATAAATAATACCTATTCCTATTATAGGAAGTATATCACAAATTGCAGTTATTATACTTAATAAAATTGCATAATTTACCCCTAATACTAAGTAAGCTATTATAGTCTCAATAAAAGTTATTCCTATTATTATTACATAAGATAATAAATAATTACCAAGCATTTTTTTTATTGATTCTATTATATACAGTATTCTTTCAGTTTTGTTTGTAGGTATAACTTCAATAAATTTGTTTTTAGCAGAAGAAAAATCTTTGGTAAAAAAATATGTAGATATTAAAGTAAAAATTATTACCATAGCTATATATGGAATATAAGATATAGAAACTAAAATAATTGACATAATTTTACCGGAAACATTTAATGTAGTTGACAGTGTTTTAGTTGAAAAATTAGAAATATTTGTATCAATAGTACTTATTATAGCTGGATCTAGATTTTTGTAATACTTTTGTAAATTATTTATTGAATATGTAATTCTAGATGTATTTTGAGATAGATACATCTGTATATTCTTTGTAAGAAGAATAATTTCATTAGTTATTGTATTAATTCCCCACATTAAAAAAATTATAATAATAGCTGAAAAAACTGATGTTGTTATTAAAGCAGCTATAGAGCTTTTTAGATTAAATTTTTTTATGAGAAAATTTGTTGGTTTCTGAAGAATAAATGCAAAAATTAAGGCCAAAACAAAGGGTATTGTATATTTCAATGTATTAAAAAAAGTAATAAATAGAATTGAATAAATTATTACAAAAATTACAATTCTATCAAGCTTATCTAATATTTTTTCCAAATTTAAACATCCTTTCGTCCTAATTGTAAATACTTATAATTTATTAAGTAAAGGTAATTGATAAATAATATTTTAAACTATTGATATAATTAATTAAAATGTTTCATCATCAAAATATTAGAATTAAAAAAATCATAAAAACCATATCCTATAAAGATTAAACCAGCACATACTGTACCCCACATTAAAAGAGAAACTGTTTTATGAGAGTTATTTTTACCTAATAGATTAAAGCCTCTTAGGGCAAGAAAATTTAAAAGGGCAAACCATGAAATCATGCCAATTATTATGGAAATAATAAAAATATAATAGCAAGTTTTATTTATATAATACCAAGATCTTATGACAGTACCACTTAAAGTTAGCCATATGGATGGTGTCATTGGATTTGATACTGTTATAAAAAATCCAGCCACAAATGGTAAGGAGGAAAGATTTAGATTTTTCATAAATTTAGATAAAAAAGTTTCATTGCCACCTTTACGTTTAATTGAATTATAACCTATGAAAGTTAATATTAAACCTGATATAATCCAAAATAAGGATTCTGTTTTTTTATTACTACTTAGTATATTTGCAAGACCACAATTTATTAGCAATAAATATAAAACATCTGCACTTAATGCACCTAATGATACTGTAAAACCTTCTTTAAAACCCTTGGAAATAGTTCGTCGTATTGATTCTATACCAGCAGGCCCAATTGGAATTGAAAGGATAAAACCTGTACTAATTCCAAATAATACTGCCTTAAATATTAATAGAAATAATTTCATAATATACCTCATTAAAAATTAATTACATAATATAATTATATTTTTAATAGAAAAAATAATTATATACATATTATAACATATTAATTGATATGGGCGTAATATGTTACTGATGTAATAATTATATTACATTGTATTTTTATATTAAGGATTAAATATATATGCAAGCAATAATTATTTCCAGCAATGGAAATGAGAGAAACACCTAATTTTACTTACTTTTGAATTAAAAGATTTTGTGGTATATTATAATAAAAAATACAAAGGCAGTTGAAATATTATGGAAAAATTACAGGGCTTTGGGACTGTTAAAGTAGATTTAAATAATGGTGGTATAAAAGTAGGAAATATAAATTTAAATCTATATAATGGTATGGTAATAGCATTAAAAATATTCATTATTATAGTTGTTATGTATATAGCGGTGAGAATAGGCAGAGCCATAATTGATAAAGCAGTGAAAAAACACATTGAATCTAGATTTTCTACAGATGATAAAAAATCTAAAACTATAGGTGCATTGTTAAAAAGTTTATTAAAATATGGAGTGTATTTTGTAGGAATTATAGCTATATTAAATGTTACTGATTTATTTGGGAATATAAGTATAACTTTTGCTAGCATTGGTGGAGTTGCTATTGGTCTCGGTTCTCAAAGCATAATTAAAGATGTTATTAATGGATTTTTCATTATTTTTGAGAATCAATTTTCTGTAGGAGATTACATAGATTTAGATAATAAGGGCGGCATAGTAGAGAGCATAGAACTTAGAGTTACAAAGATAAGAGATTTTAATGGTGACTTACACATAGTACCTAATGGACTTATTACCAAAGTAACTAATCATTCAAGAGGATCAATAACTATTACGGTAGATATATGTATAGATTATAGTGAGAAAACAGATAAGGTTATAGATGTAATGAACAGAGCTTGTGATAAATTTAGTCAAACATCTGGAGATGTAGTAGAGAAACCAAAAGTGATTGGTATAATTTCTTTTTCACCAAGTGGTATGAATATCAGAGTAGCTGGTAAGGTTAAGCCGTCAACTCAACTACAGAATGGAAATAGGCTTAGAAAATTTATAAAAGATGAACTAGATGATTCTAACATAGTTATTACTAGTAACGTAAAACAAATTATTATTAAGGAGGAAAAAAATGAATAAAAATTTTGAATTAGGGGATATTGTAAAAATGAAAAAGCAGCATCCCTGTGGTACAAATGCTTGGGAAATAATAAGAACTGGTGCAGATATAAAAATCAAGTGTACAGGATGTGGAAGGATAGTTATGCTTCCAAGAAGCAAGTTTGAAAAGGATATGAAGTCAGTTATTGAAAATAATAATACTGCCAATGAATAAACTACTTGTAAATCGTTAGTAGTTGTGGTATTATATATTGATGTAATCCCTGCTATGCAAAATGCATAGCCGTTAGTCCGGGGGGAGGAGGTGAATCTAATGAGAAAGTATGAAACTTTATTTATATTGAATCCATCATTAGAAGAGGACACTGTTAAAGCTAATGTTGAAAAGTTTAAAGGTGTTATTGAAAATGGTGGTGGAACAGTAGATAATATTGATTCTTGGGGCAAGAGAAAACTTGCTTATGAAATAGACAAAGTTAATGAAGGATATTATACATTAATAAACTTCAGTGCTGATTCCGAATTACCAAAAGAATTAGATCGTATTTTCAGAATTACTGATGGTGTTATAAGACATCTAATAGTAAGAGATGAAAAATAATTTTAAATGGTGGTGTAAAGATGAATAGAGTTGTTTTAATAGGCAGACTTACTAAAGACCCAGAGCTTAAGTTTACTCCGGGAAGTGGTAATGCCGTTGCCACCTTTACTATAGCGGTTGATAGAAGAATGCCTAATAGAGATGGTGTAAGGGAAGCGGATTTTATTTCCATAGTAGTATGGGGAAAGCAAGCTGAATCTACAGCTAACTATATGAGTAAGGGTAAGCTTATAGGTATCAGTGGTAGAATACAAACTAGATCTTATGAAGCTAAGGATGGCAGCAGAAGATATGTTACCGAGGTAGTAGCTGATGAAATACAATTCCTTGAATGGGGAGGCAATAAATCCTCAGCACCAAAGGACGAATTTAGATCTAATTCTACAGGAGATATGAACGAATCAGATATCGGAGCAGATATAACTCCAATTGATGATGGTGACATACCTTTTTAAATTTTTAAGGTAAGGAGGAGAATAAAATGAGTAGAGAAAATGGAAATAGTAGAGACGGAAGAGATGGAAGAGATTCAAGAAAAGGCGGTCCAAGAGGCAGAAGAATGAAGAGAAAAGTTTGTTCATTCTGCATGGATAAAGCTGATCATATAGATTATAAAGATATTAATAAATTAAGAAAATATATCACAGAAAGAGGTAAAATTCTTCCTAGAAGAATTTCTGGAAACTGTGCTAAACATCAGAGAATGTTAACTGAATCAATTAAGAGATCAAGAAATATAGCTTTACTACCATTCACAACTGAATAAAAAATTAAGCTCCTGATTTTTCAGGAGCTTAATTTTTTATCCTAAATTTGTTCAGTAACCTTTAGACGTATCTACATAGCTATACAGTTACACAAAAAAAATTTAAGAAAAGACTTAATGGTATTAATGTTTTAATGAACTATTTCGTAGATTAAAGTTTATATAATTAAATTAATTGATAAATTTATGTGCAAACTAATGAAATTTTAAAATAAATTAAATAATTGCCAATATATATTAAATAATGAAGGATATTGGACAAAATTTAGTATATATAGTTGCATTTATCAAGCATAGGAATATAATAATAATGTAAATAAACTTATTAAATTTTATTTGATATCTTAGAAGTGGAGAGTGATTGTATTAATGGACAGTGGACCCAACCATAATTATAAAATATTAAAATTGAATAATTAGAGGAAGAGTGTACATACATTAATATTTTTTGTAATGCATTCTTCCTAAAAAGGAGGATGTATTATGGAAATGAACAGTTTTTATTTAAGTAGAGTCCTTGGAAGAAAAATTCTAACTAGAGATCGAAAAGTAGTTGGAAAAGTTAAGGATTTAGGTATAAGAAATCAACTTAAGACTCCTAGAGTTGAAGCTATAAAAGTAAAAACTTCTGATGGTATTATATTCATAAGTTCAAAAAATATATCCATAAATAAAGAGGATGGACAATATGTTATAATATGTGATGAAATTAAGAATAGCGATTCTAAGGACATAATGTTTTTAGCACATCACGTGTTAGATAAACAGATTATAGATGTAAATGGAAGAAAAGTTGTGAGGGTAAATGATATACGTCTGGCAAATTTAGTATCAGGAATTTTTATAGTTGCTGTAGACATTGGAACAGAAGGTGTACTTAGAAGAATTGGAGTTGCAAAGCCACTTATGAAGATGGGATTAAAGGTATCCAATAAACTTATATTGTGGAATGATGTAGAAACTATTTTTAGTTCAAATGAAAACATTATGCTTTCTAAAACTTATAATAAATTATCTATTTTACATCCATCTGATTTAGCTGATATCATTGAAGATTTTGATGGAAATACAGGAATGAAGATTTTTTCCAGCTTGGATAATGCAAAAGCAGCAGATGTATTAGAGCAAATGGAAGAGGATGCACAACTTAATTTAATAAATAATTTATCTACTGATAAAGTAGCAGATATATTGGAAGAAATGCCAGCAGATGAAGTAGCAGATATTCTAGATGGTTTAAGTGAACATAAGGCAGAAGAACTTCTGAATAACATGGAAAAAGAATCTTCTGATGAAGTAAGAGAACTTATGGAGTATGAAGATAATGAAGTAGGAAGTTTAATGTCTACTGAATACATTTCACTTAAATCAGATTTGACTATAGAAGAGGCCATTAATATACTTAGAAAATTAAAACCAGAAGAAGACGAAATGTATTGTATTTATGTAGTAGATAATAATAATAAACTTATAGGAACCTTATCTTTAAGAGATATTATTATATCTGATTCAAAGGATAAGTTAGATAATATAATGAATAGAAATTTTGCCTATATACTTGATAAAGATGACATACATGAGTTAATAAAAATAGTTTCTAAATATAATCTTCTTGCTGTTCCTATTGTAAATAATGAAATGAATCTTTTAGGTAATGTCATTATAAATGATATAATATATGAACTTTTAAAGACTAAAAGAAGAATAGGATAAGACGGGAGGAAATTAAAATGGAAGCTAATAAGAAAAATACTCTTATGGGTAAAATTATCCTATTTCTTGGTATTTTAGGACCGGGAATTATTACTGGAAGTGTGGACAACGATGCAGGAGGGATAACTGCTTATTCTATAGCAGGTGCAACTTATGGTTATAAATTGTTATGGACATTAATACCTGCCTTTATTGTACTTCTTGTAGTTCAAGAGATGAATGCACGAATGGGTATAGTTACAAAGAAAGGTTTGGCAGATTTAATAAGAGAAAACTTTGGTGTAAAAATTACTTTTTTTATATTTTTAGGGCTTATAATAGCAGATATAGGAAATACGGCTACTGAGTTTGCAGGGGTGGCTGGAAGCATGCAGGTTTTTGGAATATCAAAGTATATATCTGTACCATTAGGGGCAATACTTGTATGGTTTATGGTTGTTAAAGGTACTTATAAGTCTTCAGAAAAGATATTTTTAATATTTAGCGTATTTTTACTATCATATATAGTTTCTGCAATAATGGCTCATCCAAATTGGAATGAAATAGGTACATCTATTGTGAAGCCATCTTTAGATATAAATGAAAATAGCTTGAGTATGGTAATAGGTATAGTAGGTACTACTATAGCTCCATGGATGCAATTTTATATGCAATCTTCTGTAATAGAGAAGGGGATAAAGATTGAGGATTATAAATTTGAATTATGCGATGTAATTATAGGATGTACCATTACAGTGGTTGTTGCCTTTTTTATAATAGTAGCTTGTGCAGCAACTTTACATGTAAAAGGTATTTCAATTAATGAAGCTAAAGATGCTGCTGTGGCATTAAAGCCTTTAGCAGGAAATTTTGCTTCGGAAATATTTGCATTTGGATTATTAGTGGCATCTATATTTTCAGCAACTATACTCCCGTTGGCAACGGCTTTCTATATATGTGAAGCCTTTGGGTTTGAAGCTGGTATAGATAAGACTATGAATGAGGCACCACAGTTTTATATATTATTCACTGCAATAATGGTAATTGGTGTAGTAATAATATTAATACCTGGAGCACCTCTTATTAGAATTACTTTATTAACTCAGGTGATTAATGGAGTGCTTTTACCTGTGGTTTTAATTTGTATGATGCTTATGGTAAACAATAAAGAAGTTATGGGTAAGTATGTTAATAAAAGTTTAGCTAATATAATTGGTTGGGGAACTATTGGTATTTTAATAATTCTCACTTTCATATTGACCTTTGGACCTTTATTTAAAAAAATTTTATAAAAAGTTTAAAATAAATGGCCTGTTAATATAGTTAAGGCTATTTATTTTTTTGTATTTTTAAGTCATAATAAATAATATGAGGAAGTTTGATAAGTCTTAAGAGACTAAAGAGGTGGGACCATGTTTTTAGATATAAAACTTAATGGAGATTCCCCTATATATTTGCAAGTAAAAAACTATATAAAAGACATGATATTAAAAGGAATGTTTCAAGGTGGAGAAAAATTACCTTCTACTAGAGAATTATCTATAGTGCTTAAAGTAAGTAGAAATACAATAATAACAGCCTATGAGTTCTTAGAAGATGAAGGATTTATATGCATAAAAAAGGGAAAAGGAACCTTTATAAATGAATTACATCTAAATAAGCAGGAAAAATGGTGCTTAGATTGGAGTAATAGAATAAATAAATATGCTGTAAGTTCAGAAAAATTGGATATTATGAAACATGAGCTTCAGTATAAAAAAGGAATGATATCTTTTAAGAGCATAGCACCAGATGAGAGTTTGTTTAATATTGAAGATTTTAAAAGAGCATTTTTAAATAGAATTTCGTTAGAGGGAAACAGACTCCTGAATTATGGATATGCTAAAGGGTATAAGCCGCTTATAGATGAGTTACTGGTCTACATGACTAAAAAAGGTGTAGATATAAAAGATAAAGATATATTGATTACTAATGGATTTACAGAGGGCTTTGATTTAACATTAGCTTCACTTACTAATGAGGGGGATACTATATTAACTGAAAATCCAACTCATAATACAGCTATAAAACTTATGAAGCTTCATGGATTAAATATAATAGGAATATCCATGGAGGAAGATGGTATGAATGTAAATGATCTCATAAGTAAGCTTAATGCTAACTGTAATGTAAAACTGGCATATATTATACCTTCTTATCATAATCCCACAGGAATCGTTATGTCATCTCAAAAAAGGGTGGAAATTTACAATATTTTTAAGAAATACAAAATCCCTATAATTGAAGATGGATTTAATGAAGAATTGAGATATTCTGGATCTCATATTGCCCCAATAGCTGCAATTTCAGGTGAAGGTAACAGCGTAATATATGCGGGAAGTTTTTCTAAGATTCTGTTCCCTGGTATTAGAATTGGATGGATATTAGCTGATAAAAAACTAATTTCAGTAATGGAGAGTGTAAAGAGAAGCAGAAATATACACACTTCTTTTTTAGATCAGGCAGTTTTTTATGAATACCTGAAAGAAGGTAGTTTTGAGAAGTATCTTAAAAAGGTTAGGAGAGAATATAAAGAAAAATATAAATTTGCTGTACAGTGTATTAAAAAATATATACCTTGTGAATGTATATATGGTGAAGGAGGAATTCACTTATTTATAAAGCTAAAGGAAATTAATTCAAGAGAAGTTTTAAGAAAATGTTATTCCAGAAATGTTATTTTTACAGCAGGAGATATTTTTTACGTGGATGAATCTGGGAAAGATACTTTTAGGTTGGGGATTGGAAGAAATACGAAAGAACAAATAGAGGAAGGTTTTAAAATTATAGGAGAGGTCATAAAGGATATGACATAAACTACCATTGAAGTATAGTGTAAATATTTAATATAATAAATTGATATTATAAAAATAGGTGGGATATTTTATGAAAAAGAAATTAATAGTTATTATTGCAGCAGCCATATTTAGTATTTCTTTAGCTGGGTGTGAAGCTGTTAGTAATAGTGCAAAAAATAACACTAATCAAGTTAAACAAAATTCAGTAGTTAATACAAATGATAATAATATAATAAAGCTTATAAATGATAAAGCAAAGGCTCTAAGTGATAAAAACATAAATAACTATTTATCCACATTTGTTAAGGATACAGATACATACAATGAAGAAAAGTTAGATAAAAAATACTATTTCGATAATTTTAAGGTTAAGGCGGAGGTATCTGAGCCAACGGTGATTAATAGTTCGGATAAAGAAGCTCAAGTGCAGTATGTAATAACTACAACAAAGGTTACAGGGCCTGGATTTTTAGACAATAGAACTTTATATGTGGACAATTTGAAAAAAGTGAACAATAATTGGAAAATAGATAGCGAAGAGGTTTTAAATGTAGAATTTAAAGATGATATTTATGAAGCTGTATATAATAATATACAAGCTTTAAATGAAAAGGACATAAATAAATATATGAGTACAATAGATCCAAGTAATAATGATAGCTATAATAAGTTTAGAGATGATCAATTAGATATATTTGATAAATATGATTTAGCATATAATCTTGAAGAGGCTGATGCATATAAAGATAAATCCGATAAAGATACTGCAGTAGGTTTTATAGAAACTATTACCAAGAGAGATAATTCTGACTTTAAAAATAATAAAACCACTGGAGTAATGCATCTTAAAAAAGTTAATAATCAATGGAAGATATTTAAAATAGATATTCAAAAAACAGAGGATATAAAATAGTTTGTCAGTAAAGCAGCCAATAATTTTTTATGGCTGCTTATTTTTGTAACTGTTTAGTAGGCTTCATTTTAGTAAGATTCCTTGATAATAAAATATCTGTAGTTGCATAAACATTGAAAAATAACTAAAATAGTAATAAAGGGTTTAAAGGGGATGATTGCGGAGATGAGAAGAGAAGATTTTAAGATAATGTCAGATGTGAAGACTATTGAGGAATTAAAAGCTAATTTGATATGTATAATAGGTGATTTATATAAACTTTTTACTAAGGGAAGCAATGCAGCACAGGATGCAATATTAGAATGTATTTCCGGGGCAATAATATTATTATACGTACTTGGGGGGAGACTAGGGTATTCTCATCTTGAAATTGATGAGGAAATGAAGAAAAAATTAAAATTGGGTATAATTGAAGAGGATGGTATTGAAAAGGACGGGAAGGATTTAAGTAAATTGTATAATCATTTAAAGGATAGAAATTAAAAATTTAACAAAGAATACTGGTGATATATAGTGGAGGTTTAGGAGGAAAATATGCATAATAAAAAATATAATACAAAGGCATTAGTAGAATCAGGAATAATGGCAGCAATTTTAGTAGTCACTATGCTTATATCTATTTATATTCCTTTTATAGATATGATTGCTTATCTTGCATTACCAATACCAATTGCATTGACCTATGCAAGAAATGGATTTAAATATGCTTTTACGTCCTTAATGTGTGGAGCTTTAGTAGGAGTATTTGTTATAGGTCCAATAATAGCATTACAACTTATAATTATTTCATTTTTTGTAGGATTAACTCTAGGATATTGTATTATAAAGCATAAAAAAGCTTCAAAAACCATGATATATTTATCTGCAGCCTTTGGAATAGTTGTAATAATAAATTTATTTTTAATATCATTATTTATATATAAAAATGGAGTTATAGGATTTGTAGATAACATTGTAAGTACTTTTAATGAATCTATAAGTATAACTAAAAATATGTATTTGAGTATGGGGGTAGCCAAAGATCAACTTGAAAGGTCACTTCCAAGTAATATAATGCTTAATAGGAACCAAATAATTTGGATATTACCTGGTATGGTAATTATAGCGTCATTAGTATTAGCATTTTTTAATTATAAGATGACTGAAGCCATATTTTCACGACTAAAAGTTCAAGTTGATAAACTGAAGGGAATAACATACTTTTATATACCAAGTCTAATTGGTGCTTTTATGATAGTTTTAGTATGCATAGGTTTAATTTTTAAAAGTAGAAATATGCTTATAGGAAATTATATTTTTTATTCTACTTATGCATTACTCTCATTAGTATTAGCCATAAATGGTATTGCTGCTGTAATCTATTTTCTTAGGCATAAACTTAAATTATCAAATGGATTTATAGTAATAACCATTATATTAGTACTTTTGGCATATTATTCTTTATTTATGATTATAGGTATAATAGAACTTATAGTGGATTCTAGAAAACTTGATCCAAATAGGATTAGAAAAATTAGGTGAATAGTATGAAAGATAAGTATGATTATTCTTACCCGAATAATTTTGTATATATTATAATAATAGCTATACTCATTGTAGTAATATTTTTGTATAATCATTATATTATAGGATTTATGGCACTAGGAGTTCTTTTACTACTTACTCTCTATAATATAAAAAATATTCAAATAAAGAAAAATGAATGGAAAAGATTTATTGAAGATTTTTCATCTAAATTGGATTCTGCTACAAAGAATACTTTGGTAAAGTTGCCTTTTCCACTTATTATTATAAATAACAAAGGAAATGTACTTTGGTATAATCAAAATTTATCAATAATTTTTGATAATAAAGATGTGTTAGGGAAAAAAATTGATGAGATAATTAAAGGTATTAACGTAGAAGATATTTTAAGAGGTAAAAAGAATAATTACAGTGAGCTTAAAATTCATGAAAAGTATTATGATATGCATGCAAGCTCTGTTGATACCATAGGAAATACTGATAGTAGAAATTCCAGAGACAATATAATTCTTTTATATTTTTATGATGTAAGTGATAAGCACGAATTACTTATAGAAATTGAAAATATAAAAGAATCTGTGGCCCTTATAGAGGTTGATAATTTAGATGAGGTAGTTAAAAGTACTCCGGAAGACAAGAAACCACTTTTAATAGCAGAGGTGGAGAGAAATATAAATAGCTATGCCCAAAGTATTAATGCAATGTTCAAAACATATTCTCATGGAAAATATGTTTTGGTTATACAAAATAAAAGCATAAAAAAAGAGATGGAAAAGAAATTTGAAATTTTAGATATTGTTAGAGAAATAAATACTGGGAATACACTGGCGGTAACTCTTAGCATGGGCATAGGAAGAGGTGGGGCAACACCTATTGAAAATTACAATTTTGCTGTATCTGCTAAAGAGCTTGCATTAAGCAGGGGCGGAGATCAGGCTGTTATGAAATATAATGATAAAATGCTATTTTATGGTGGTAAAACTAAAGAAGTAGAAAAGAGAACAAAGGTGAGAGCCAGAGTTATAGGTCAATCTTTAGTGAATCTCGTAAAGGAAAGCAGCAGTGTAATTATAATGGGACATAGTAATCCTGATATTGATTGTCTGGGAGGAGCAATAGGTATATATAGTGGAGTTAGAAATTTTAGAAAGGAAAGCTATATACTAATTGATTCTTTAAATGACAGCGTAAAATACATTTATAAAAAATTAAAAAAAGATAAGGACTATGTAAATAATTTAAAAAGCAGCATTGAATCTGAAGAATTGATAGATGATAATAGTTTATTAATATTAGTTGATGTAAACAATTCAGCTTATGTGGAAAATCCCGCCATATTAAAAAGATTTAAAAAAGTAGTGATAATAGATCATCATAGAAAGTCAGTTGATGTGGTTAAGGATGCTATACTTAGTTATATTGAACCCTATGCCTCATCTACTTCAGAACTTGTAACGGAAATGGTACAATATATGGATGAAGATTATAAAATGAAGCCTGTGGAGGCTGAAGCACTTTTAGCAGGAATTTGTGTGGATACTAAGAATTTTTATTTTAAAACAGGAGTTAGAACCTTTGAGGCCGCTGCATATCTCAGAAAACATGGGGCTGATACAATTGATGTAAAAAAGCTTTTTTCAAGTGATTTGGATAGTTTTATTAAAAAATCTGAAATTATAAAATCAGCAAAAATCATAGAGGGTAATATCGCCATAGCAGCATGTCCATCTACAATAGATGATAACATATTAGCAGCTCAAGCCGCAGATGAACTTTTAAACATTAAAGGCATTGAAGCTTCTTTTGTATTAGTTAAAATCAAAGATATAGTTTTAATAAGTGGAAGATCCTTTGGAAGTATAAATGTTCAACTTATTATGGAATCTCTTGGAGGGGGAGGACATATGACTATGGCTGGGACAAAGATAAAAATTTCATCAGAAAATGAAGATCTGATAAATGATTATAAAAATGCAATGAATTATTCTATTGAAAAATTAAAAAAATCTATTGAAAAGTACTTAAGGGAAGGTGAATAGTAATGAAAGTTATATTATTGAAAGATATAAAAGGAACAGGAAAAAAAGGTGAGGTTATCAATGCATCCGATGGTTATGCAAGAAATTTTCTATTTCCTAAAAAATTGGCGGAAGAAGCCAATGATGCCAATTTACATGTATTAAATCAGAAAAATGAGGCTATTAGAAAAAAGAAGTTAGAAGAGACAGAAGCAGCACAAAAATTAGCAGAAGAGTTGAAAGGCAAGGAATTAAAGATAATTGCTAAGGCTGGTGAAGGTGGAAGACTTTTTGGAGCTATAACAAGTAAAGATATATCACTAGAAATAAAAGATCAATTAAAAGCAGATATAGATAAAAAGAAAATAGTTACAGATTCTATAAGACAATTAGGAAGCTATGAGATCGAACTAAAAATTTATCCTGAAGTATCCACCAAAATAAAAGTACTCATAGTTGAGCAGTAGGGGGAGGAAAATTTTGAAATTGCAGTTTGATTCTAATAGTCAAGATGACAAAAAAACAAATTATGTACAATTAGATGCTCAGATAGATATAACATTGAAAACACTAAAAAGTGTATTTGATGAGGGTACAATTAAAGCTAGAGTAGTGAAGTATAAACTTCAAAAGTTTATGAAAAGTGATGATATGTATAAGAAATTGTATGCATTGAATAGAATTGTTTGTGATCATGATGGAGTAGATTCTATTCCAACAGAACAAAATGCTAATGAGGTCTTAGAAACTACTAATAAGTTCATGGCTGAATACGTAGCAAAAAAATATATGGAAAATAGATTACAGGCTGAAGTTGAACAGGTTTTAATGGATAAGCAGGAAAAGTATATAGAAGAAATAAAAATGGGTATAATTAAAAAGAAAAAGGGACCTGAAAATGCTAAGACGCTAAAGAGGCTTGAAGATTTTAAAAAATTGGATTCGAAAAAACTTAGTAAAAATATACAGTCTATATTAAGACCAGAAGCCTTTTCAGAAATTATAGGACAAGAGAGGGCAATAAAAGCTATATTATCAAAGATTGCTTCACCTTATCCTCAGCATATTATACTTTACGGACCTCCAGGAGTTGGTAAGACAACCGCAGCAAGAATTGCTCTCAATGAGGCAAAACATCTAAAGTATACACCTTTTGAAGAAGATTCAAAGTTTGTTGAAGTTGATGGTACTACGCTTAGGTGGGATCCAAGGGAAATTACCAATCCTCTCTTAGGATCAGTACATGATCCAATATATCAAGGTAGTAAGAGAGAATTAGCTGAAATTGGTGTTCCAGAGCCAAAGACAGGGCTTGTAACAGAAGCTCATGGTGGAGTGCTATTTATAGATGAAATTGGAGAACTTGATAACATTCTTCAAAATAAATTATTAAAGGTTCTCGAAGATAAAAGAGTAGAGTTTTCGTCCTCTTATTATGACCCAGATGATGAGAATGTACCTCAATATATAAAATATCTGTTTGAAAAGGGAGCTCCAGCTGATTTTGTTTTAATTGGAGCAACTACAAGACAGCCCTCTGAGATTAATCCTGCACTTAGATCAAGGTGCACAGAAGTTTATTTTGAACCATTATTTTCAAAAGACATTGAAGCTATAGTAATTAATGCCAGTAAGAAACTTAATGTTAAATTAGAAAAGGGTGTTACTGAGCTTATAAGCAGATACACTATAGAAGGAAGAAGAGCAATTAATATTTTAGCGGATGTATATGGTTACACTTTGTATAACAAAGGCTTGAATTCAAAAGATAAAGTCAATATAACTAAGGAAGATTTAGAAGAAGTCATAGGTATAAGCAGACTTACTCCCTATGAGACTATAGATAAAAGTAATAATTTAGAAATTGGTCATGTCTATGGTTTAGGGGTAAGTGGATACGTTGGATCTACAATTGAAATAGAAGCATCAGTATTTCCGGCTAAGGAAAAAGGCCATGGCAAGGTAAGATTTAATGATACTGCAGGTAGTATGGCGAAGGATTCCATATTTAATGCTGCTTCCGTTATAAGAAAAATTACAGATAAGGATATAAAGTATTATGATATACATGTTAATTTTATTGGTGGAGGAAAGATTGATGGTCCGTCAGCTGGAGCAGCTATTACTGTTTGTATAATAAGTGCTCTTTTAGAAAAACCAATAAGGCAAGATGTAGCTATGACTGGAGAAATTTCATTAAGAGGCAAGATTAAGCCTGTAGGTGGAATATTTGAAAAAGTGTATGGTGCAAGAAGAAAAGAAATAAAACTTGTTACAGTACCAAAATATAATTTTAAAGAAGTGCCAAAGGGATTAAAGGATATTGAGGTAAAACCTGTAGAAACCATAGAAGAACTTATGGACATAGTATTTTAGAAAACATAGGAGAGATGATATAAATGGCAGCACCTCTTAGGAGTTTACCGCAAAATATAGAAGCAGAACAATCCGTACTAGGATCTATGATATTAGACAAAACCTCTATAGCCGATGCAGCAGAAGTTTTAAGAGGTGATGATTTTTACAGAGAAAATCACAAATTAATTTTCAGTGCTATAATAGACCTTTATCAAAGGGATATTCCAGTAGATATGATAACTCTTATTGAACATTTAAGATCTACAGAAAGACTTGAAGGGGCAGGAGGAATTACCTACATTACAGAGATTTGTAATTCAGTACCCTCCACAGCAAATTTAACATCTTACATAGATATAGTAAAGGAAAAGTCTATTTTAAGAAGACTAATAAAATCTTCAACTGAAATTATTGAGGAAAGTTATAATCAGCAAGATGATGTTCCAAAGGTTTTGGATTCAGCAGAAAAGAAAATATTTGACATAGCACAAAATACGGTAAGTAGTGATTTTGAAGCTTTAAGTGCAGTTTTGGAAAGAGGATTTTTAGAAATTGAAAGACTTTATAATAATAAGGGAGAGGTAACTGGCGTTCCTTCTGGATTTCCTGAATTGGATGCAAAGACATCTGGTTTTCAAAGGGGTGATATGATTCTTATTGCAGCCAGACCTTCTATGGGAAAAACAACTTTTGCACTTAACTTAGCAGAGTATGCAGCACTTAGATCTGCTAAGAGTATAGTAATGTTTTCACTGGAAATGTCAAAGGAGCAATTAGCGTATAAACTTTTATGTTCTGAGGCAAATGTCGATATGCTAAAACTTAGAACGGGAAATCTTGAGGACAGTGATTGGGATAATATAGCTAGGGCATCAGGACCCTTAGCAGAAGCAAAAATTTATATAGATGATACTGCGGGAATATCTGTGATGGAAATGCGCTCTAAGTGTAGAAGGATAAAAATAGAGCATGGAATAGATATGATAATAATAGATTATCTTCAGCTTATGTCCGGAAGTGGAGAAAGCAGACAACAGGAGGTATCAGAGATATCAAGATCTATTAAAGCTTTGGCAAAAGAAATGCAGTGCCCTGTTATTGCCCTTTCCCAGCTATCACGTGCACCTGAGCAGAGAACAGATCATAGGCCAATGCTTTCAGACCTTAGAGAATCAGGATCTATAGAGCAGGATGCAGACCTTGTTATGTTTTTATATAGAGACGAGTATTATAACAAAGAAACAGAAGAAAAAAATGTGGCAGAATGCATTATTGCAAAACAGAGAAATGGTCCTACAGGAACAGTAAAGCTTGCTTGGCTTGGTCAGTTTAGTAAATTTGGAAGGCTGGATATTATCCACAGGGAAGAATAAAAATTATTTTAAAAGTTATGCACAAAAATAATGACTATTAATAAAAATATATGTGGATATGTGCATAATATTTCTAGTATCATTGTTAATAAATTTAATTATTAACAAGTGGATAAGTATTACGATATAACTTTATCAATAGTTGTGTAAAATAAATTAGTTCTAATAAAAGATCAGCAGAAGTAAAGTTTTACTTCTGCTGATTTTTTTAGTGAATATCTATTTTTTTCTTTTCAATACCTTTATCTTTTTTTGGTAATGTTACTTTTAAAACTCCATCAACAAAGTAAGCATCTACGGCAGATTCATTAACATTATCTACATAAAAACTTCTTTTGAATTGGCCATATCTTCTTTCACGTCTTACATAATTATCTTCTTTATTTTCTATTGTTTCATCTCGCTTTGCAGAAATAGTCAAATAGTTATTTTCATAATCTAAGGCAATGTCATCTTTTTTAACTCCTGGTAAATCAGCTTCTAAAGTATAGGCATTTTCATCTTCCTTTAAATCTACTTTGAAGCCAGTAGTATTCATCATTGAAGGAGAGAAGAAATTATCACCTAAAAAATTATTAAATAAATCATCAAAAGCAGAACCTGTTCTTGTAACGCCATTGTTTCTTCTAAAAGGAACCATATCAAACATAATATAACCTCCTCGGTTTTTATAAATTTTATATAAAAGGGAAGCTCATTATTGCTTTCCTTGAGTACATCTTTATAATATACTATAGGTCAAAGAAAGTCAAAGTATAAAAAACAAAAATTTTGCATAATATTTAAAGAAAATAATATCTAGAATGATGTAAATTAGTCTTATTAAAGTATTTATACGAAAATTAACTTATTTGAAGAAATTATAAGAAATATGTTATTAACAATATTATTAATTAAAGGATTAAGTAGAAAGTTGACAATTAAATATATTATATTTATTGTATAAATGAAGGGAAGTGAAGATATGCAAGAAGTAGTACAATCGGTAGAAAGAACTTTATCAATTTTAGAAGTATTATCAGATTATGAAAATGGACTAGGGATAACTGAAATTAGTGAAAAAGTAAATCTTCATAAGAGCACAGTACATAGACTTTTAAACACTTTAATGATCAAAGATTACGTTGAACAGGATGAAGATACTAATAGATATAAGTTGACTTTAAAATTATTTGAACTTGGAAGTAAGAAAGTAGAGAAAATGAATATAGTTACTGTAGCTAGGCCATTACTTCAGGAACTTATGGAAAAAACTAATGAGGTAATACATTTAGTGGTAAGGGAAGGTACTGAAATTGTATATATAGCCAAAGTGGAATCACAAAATCCAATAAGAATGTATTCAAGAATTGGTAAGAGGAGTCCGGTGTATTGTACAGCAGTAGGTAAGGCTATGTTATCTTATATGACTGATGATGAGGTGAATTTTATTTGGGAGAACAGTAATATAGAAAAATTAACCGAAAATACTGTAGTTGACTTTGATAAATTTAAAGGAAATTTAGGTATAATTGAGAAGCAGGGGTATGCTATTGATGAACAAGAAAATGAAATTGGAATAAGGTGTATTGCTAGTCCCATATTGGATTACAGAGGTCAAGTATGTGGTGCAATTAGTATTTCGGGATCTATAATAAGCTTTAAAGAAGAAAAAATAAAGGAATTTTCAAAATTAATAACAGGATATGCTAATAAAATATCACAGGAGCTTGGATATAGAATTTAATCAGCATTATTAATACAAATTACATAGGCACGTATGAATAGCTTTAATTAATAGAAAAATAAAAAAAATTGGTATATAATTTATAGTATGTCATTGGATTTAGTATTAATATATGGTAGTTCAGTAAAATATATATCTATAATTAATAAATAAATATGAGTTTTCAATAAAAAAATGTTTTGCAGTATGAAACATAATTTTGTATAATGAAATATGTAAGATTTAATTGTGGTATATTTAAATTAAAAATTTATTCTGTAGAAATTTAATTATTAGGAGGATTTATAAAATGATTGAAAAGTTTAATACATTAGCAAGAATTGAAGAAGTTGGAGTAGTAGCGGTAGTAAGAGCAGAAAGTGAAGATGAAGCTGTAAAAATTTCAAAAGCTTGTATAGAGGGTGGAATATCTGCTATTGAAGTCACTTTTACAGTACCTGGAGCAGATAAGGTAATAACTTCTCTAAAAAATAAGTTTTCAAAAGAAGAATTAATTGTTGGTGCAGGAACTGTACTTGACAGTGAAACTGCAAGAATAGCAATATTAGCTGGTGCACAATACATTGTTAGTCCTGGATTTGATTTAGAATCTGCAAAACTTTGCAACAGATATCAAATTCCTTATATGGCTGGTTGTATGACAATAACAGAGATGATAAAAGCATTAGAAGCTGGTACAGATATTATAAAATTATTTCCTGGAAGCGCTTTTGGACCAAGTATGGTTAAAAATGTAAAAGCGCCATTACCACAAATTCCAATTATGCCAACTGGTGGGGTTAGTTTGGAAAATGTAGATCAATGGATTAAAAATGGATGTATTGCTGTTGGTGTTGGTGGACAGCTTATAGAAGGAGCAAAAACAGGAAACTATGAACTAATTACAGAAACTGCAAAGAAATTTGTTGAAAAGGTAAGAGCCGCTAGAAATTAATATTAAAGGAGGTGTGCTTATGGCAAAGAAAGTAGTAACTATGGGCGAATTATTATTAAGGCTTACTACACCTGGCCATAGTAGATTTGCTCAAGCTAAGTCTTTTGATGCAATATATGGAGGAGCAGAAGCTAATATAGCAGTCTTTTTAGCTAATATGGGTATGGAGTCATATTTTCTAACTAAACTTCCAGATAATGAAATCGGAGATAGCGCTTTAAATTTTGTAAGAAATTATGGAGTAAAGACAGATTATATTGCCAGAGGCGGAGATAGAATAGGTATATATTTCCTTGAAAAAGGCACATCTGTTAGGCCATCTAGAGTTGTATATGATAGAAAATATTCTGCAATTTGTGATATAGATGTAAATGATATAGATTTTGAAGAAGTATTTAAAGATGCAGAATGGTTTCATCTTTCTGGTATAACTCCAGCACTTGGAGAAAAGTGTATACTATTGGTGGAAAAAGCTGTTGAGTATGCTAAGAAAAAAGGTGTACATATAAGTGTAGATCTGAATTATAGAGCTAAACTTTGGAGTTATGATAAATTTGAAAGTGTAATTTCAAGATTTATAAATGATATTGATGTTTGTTTTGGATGGCTAAGTAGTGAAGAAGAAGGCGGTAAACACGAGATCGCTGACTTTGCAAAACAAGGAGTAGATTTAGAAAAATTCAAAAAGACATTTTCAAATATGAAAAAAAGGTTTAATATAAAGTATATGGTAACTACTTTAAGAGAAAATTATTCAGCAGATAATAATGCACTTTCTGCTTTGATTTACAACGGAGAGGAATTATATCAATCCAATAAGTACGATTTTACAATACAAGATAGGGTTGGTACAGGAGATGCCTTTGCTGCTGGGTTAATTTATAAATTAGCTAATGGAGTAGATTACAAAGATGCTTTAGAATTTGGAGTTGCATCAGGTGTATTTAAGCACACTATAGAGGGAGACTTTAATATTTGTACAGAAGATGAGATAATGGCTCTTGTAAAAGGAAATACTTCTGGCAGCGTTCAAAGATAATTTTGTTATATAGATTTTAATATAAGTAATCTTTAAAGAAATAACTAGTCAATAGACTGATATATTTTGAAGTATACTGTGTTAATAGGTTCTGACCATAGAACCACTATGGTCAGAACCTATTGCATTGAATGATATAAAATATAAGTGACATTTTTGATTTATTATTTATTTTCAGATGTTTAGGTAGGAGATTTTTATGAAAGATGGTAGGACTAGCGATAAGGTATTGGAAAAAATAGAAGAAAAAATATTTAGTGGTGAATGGAAATCTGGACAAAAAATTATGTCCGAAACTCAACTTGCAAAAGAATTAGATGTAAGTAGAGTTTCTGTAAGGGAAGCCTTGGAAAAATTAGTAACATTAAATATTATAAATAAGAAGCAAGGTGGAGGTACTTTTGTAAATGATTTAACTCCTTTAATATATTTGAATGGCCTAATTCCTATGCTCATTTTGGATATGGATAGTTATGTAGATATACTAGAGTTTAGATTAATTACTGAGCCTGAATCAGCTAGATTTTGTGCTGAGAGATGTGGCGATGATTTAATAAAGGAGTTGGAAGCATGTTACGAAAATATGGTCATGTATAAAGATGATATTAATAAGTTTACAGAAGAGGATCTTAAATTCCATACTAAAATTTCTGAGGGTACTAATAACTCATTAATTATCAAAGTAAATAAATTATTGAGAAATGTACTTAAATACCATCAAAAGCTTTTATATGAAAATCTCGGACCAAAGGGCGGAGTTACGGAGCATAAGCTTATTTTGGAGTCAATAAAGAATAGAGATTCAGAACTTGCGGCCATTTATGCAAGAAGGCATGCACAAAGAACTTTAAATGATTTAAAGAAAAATAAATTTAATATATTATGAAAATGAAAACAATAATGAAACATCCTTATAGTATTAATTACACTATAAGGATGTTTTGTTATATGGAACTAATTTCTGTAATATGAAAAAATATATTGACTAAAGATTATTTCAAGGGTATCATATAAATGAACTTGTAATACAAATTATCTGTTATATAACAAAAATATGACAAAATAATACTTAATATATGGGTAAAATGATGATTTTATAATAAAAACTATTAAAAGTTGTATTATAAGTAATGAGATGGAGGTGATTTTTCATGTTTAAAAATAAGGGAAAAGGTTTAGAAAATATTTAATACTATAATATACACTTGAAAATTGACAATCTCAAAGAATAAGACAATTCAAATAGTAATATAAAATCATTTAGAAAATGGACATGCTAAAAGTATTTGCTTGTATTTTTATTAGTTAATAAAATAACAATATGTGTAAGTTGTAATTAAAATTATACCATTATTTAATATTAGCTAATGGTTGATGTTTAAATAAAATAGTTGTTTTATTAATGAAGATAATTGAGTGCAACATATATAAAGAAATACATTATAAGTTTAGACAAAGACTGTTTTCACATATTTAATACTAAGCATTAGATACATATGAGGCAAACATTATTTTATACGTGCATATTTGCATGCTTTTATACAATTTTGTTAGAGAATGCCTATGATAAAAGAAATTTAAAAACTAATGAATTATTTTTGGAGGGATAATTATGCCGTTATTAATAGTAGTTATCGGAGTAATATTGTTATTATTACTTATGATAAGGTTTAAATTAAATGCTTTTATATCGTTAATTATTGTAGCTTTATTTGTTGGAATATTAGAGGGAATGCCTGCAGTTAAAGTAGTAAATTCAGTGCAAAATGGTGTTGGTAGTACCTTGGGACATTTATCCTTAGTTATAGGCTTTGGAGCAATGTTTGGAAAAATTATAGCAGATTCTGGTGCAGCGCAAAGAATTTCTAGAAGTCTTATAAATAAGTTTGGAGTAAAGAGAATACAGTGGGCAGTTGTTCTTACAGGATTTATTATAGGAATAGCTATGTTTTATGAAGTAGGATTTGTATTACTTATACCAATAGCAGTTTCTATTGCAGAATATACTGAATTGCCACTTATATATATAGGATTGCCTATGGCAGTTGCACTATCTGTTACATATGGATTTTTGCCACCTAACCCAGGGCCTATAGCAATAGGAACTATATATGGGGCAAGTGTCAGTTCAATTTTGATTTATGGTCTTATAATAGCCATACCTACAGTAATAGTTGCTGGTCCTGTTTTAGGCAAATTTGTAAAAATAAAAGGTAGTAAGCCAAGTGGTGGTTTGTTTAAGGGAAAAATTATTGATGAAAAGGATATGCCAAGTTTTTCAACTAGTGTCTTAACAGCTATAATTCCTCCTATATTGATGGCAGTTGCAGCTATAGGTGAAATTGTTATACCTAAGACATGGCCTATAAAAAACTTTCTAGAGTTTATAGGTAGTCCAGTTATGGCTATGCTTATATCTGTTATAGTAGCTATGTTTACCTTGGGTTTAATGAGAGGTAAAAAAATGGAAGAGCTAATGAAAGATATAGCTGAGTCAGCAAGCGGTATTGCTATGATACTATTGATAATAGGAGGCGGTGGTGCCCTAAAGCAGGTGCTTATAGATAGTGGAGTAGGCAATTATATAACTAGTATAATGGCAGGAAGTAATATATCACCGCTGATCTTAGCATGGACTATTGCAGCTGTATTACGACTTGCTTTAGGTTCAGCTACTGTAGCATCTTTGACTACAGCGGGACTTGTATTACCACTTGTTGCTGCATCACATGTTAATCCAGCCTTAATGGTATTAGCAACAGGTTCAGGCAGCGTTATATTTTCCCATGTAAACGATCCGGGATTTTGGATGTTCAAGGAATATTTTGGTCTTAGTATAGGAGAAACAATAAAGTCTTGGTCAGTTGCTGAAACTGTAATTTCTGTTATGGGTTTAATAGGTGTATTGATTTTAAATGCTATATAAAAGCATTTATGATATGAGATAAATAGTCGGATAAATATTTATCCGATGACTATCCACTCTAATACTACCATCTTCTTCAAAGTGGTAGTAAAGAGTGGCTACGTCCCTGGATAACGACTTCTAAGCATCAGATGGAATAAAAACTCCACCTGATGCTTAGAATTCTGTTTATATTATTGTTGAAGTGAATATTTAAAATAATAAATTAGAATTTGCTATTATAAAATTAAAAAATTAGATGTATTCTATATAAAAATTAATTATAAAAACTTAAAGAAACATATTGACTAAAAAACGTTTACAGAGTATTATATAAGTAAAGTTGTAATACAAATTAGTTGTTATATGACTGCAATACGTAAAAGAATTAATTATATGTTTAGAATAATGACCTTAATAGTATAGAAATTTTGCAGATTGTAATACAAATAATTATTAAACATGAGGTGATTTAAATGTTAAAAAGTCAGGAAATAAGACAAAAGGCTCCAGAAATTGATTCATTAAGACTTGGATCAGGTTGGAAGGTTGAAGATCTTTCCAAACCACAAATAATAGTTGAGAGTAGTTATGGACATAGTCATCCAGGCAGTGCTCATTTAGATTCTCTAGTAAATGAAGTATTCGATAGTATCTATGAAAACGGTGGTAGAGGTGCTAAGTTTTTCGCTACAGATATATGTGATGGAGAGGCTCAAGGACATGATGGTATGAATTACTCACTTCCATCTAGAGATATAATGGCAAGTTTAATAGAAATACATGTTCAGGCTACCCCTTATGATGCAGGTGTATTTACAACAAGCTGTGATAAAGCTGTTCCAGCACATTTAATGGCTATTGCCAGATTAAATATGCCAGCTATATTTCTACCAGGTGGATGTATGGGACCTGGACCTAATCTTTTAACTCTTGAACAGATTGGTAAATATGATGCTCAATATAAAAGAGGAGAAATAACTGAAGAACAATATAGATACTATAAGCATAATGCCTGTCCTACTTGTGGTGCCTGTTCGTTTATGGGAACTGCAGCAACAATGCAGGTTATGGCAGAAGCATTAGGTATAGCGCTACCAGCAACAGCATTGATTCCAACTACTTTTGATGATTTAAAAGGAGCTGCAATAAAAGCTGGAAAGCAAGTATTTAAATTAATAGAGAAGAACATAAGACCTTCAGATATAATGACTAAAGATGCTTTTGAAAATGCAATTATGGTACATGCTGCTATTGCAGGTTCAAGTAATACATTAATTCATATGCCAGCTATAGCTCATGAATTAGGTATAGAAATAGAACCAGAACTATTTGATGAAATTCATAAAAAGGTTCCATATATTCTTAATATAAGACCAAGTGGATTTTATCCAGGATCATATTTCTGGAATGCAGGTGGAGTACCAGCAATAATGGAAGAAATTAAAGAGTTTTTACACTTAGATGTAATGACCGTTACAGGTAAGACTTTAGGTGAAAACTTAGAAGATATAAAGAAAAGCGGATATTATGAAGAACATGCTAAGCTTATTGAAAAGCTTGGAGTTAAAAAAGAAGATGTAATAAAGACAAAGGAAGACCCAATACAAAAACAAGGAGCAATAGCTATTCTTAAAGGAAATTTAGCCCCAGGAGGAGCTGTAGTAAAGCATTCAGCTGTATCTAAAAAATTAATGAAGGTAGTTTTAAAGGCTAGAGTTTTTGATTGTGAAGAAGATGCTATAAATGCAGTATTAACTAAAGCTGTAAAACCTGGTGATGCTGTATTTGTAAGATATGAAGGACCTAAGGGATCTGGAATGCCAGAAATGTTCTATACTACAGAAGCAATTGCATCAGATGCAGAATTAGTAGAATCTATAGCTCTTATTACAGATGGAAGATTTTCTGGAGCAACTAGAGGACCAGCTATAGGACATGTTTCGCCAGAAGCAAGTGAAGGTGGACCAATAGCATTTGTTGAAGAGGGAGATCTTATAAAAATAGATATACCTGAAAGAAGCCTAGATATAATAGGTGTAGCTGGTGAAGAAAAAACACCACAAGAAATTGATGATATATTAAAAGCAAGAAAAGAAAAATGGGTAAAACCAGCGCCTAGATTTACTAAAGGTGTTTTGGGAATATATACAAAATGTGCAGTATCACCAATGAAAGGTGGATACATGGAGTAAATCTGTATATAAAATTTGATTAAGAGCTTGATTTAATTCTAAATTCGGTAAGTAATTTTTCAGACATTAATATCTCTATAATTCTTTCTAAAATTTTTTAGAGAAGAGTTTAGCCTAATTAACGGTTGATTTACTTACCGAATTTAATTTAAGCTTCATTGAAAATGTTTACTTAAAAATTTTATTATATAAATTAAAAATTATTCAGGGGGGATTTTTATGCCATTATTTATTGTACTCATAGGTGTTATATTATTATTAGTACTTATGATTAAGTTTAAGTTAAACGGTTTCATATCATTGATTTTTGTAGCCTTAGTTGTTGGAATCGCTGAAGGAATGTCACCGGCTAAAACCGTAACTTCCATACAAAATGGTGTTGGAAGTACATTAGGGAGCTTAGCATTAATTTTAGGTTTTGGAGCTATGTTTGGAAAACTCATAGCAGACTCAGGAGCAGCCCAGAGAATTTCAAGAAGTCTTATAAACAAATTTGGTATAAAAAGAATACAATGGGCAGTTGTACTTACAGGATTTATTGTAGGAATAGCTATGTTCTATGAAGTTGGATTTGTACTGCTTATACCATTAGTATTTACTATTGCTGAATTTGCTGAGTTACCACTTTTATACATAGGAATTCCTATGGCAGCAGCACTTTCTGTTACACATGGATTTTTACCACCTCATCCAGGCCCAGTAGCGATAGCTACTATATACGGGGCAAGTGTAAGTATGACCTTAATTTATGGAATTATAATAGCTATACCAACAGTAATAGTTGCTGGTCCATTCTTAACTAAATTTGTAAAAGGCTTTGATCATAATGCAAATAGTAAGCTATTTAAAACAGAAATTGTTAGTGAAGAAGAAATGCCAAGTTTTTCAACTAGTGTCTTAACAGCTATCATTCCTCCTATATTAATGGCATTTTCCGCTATATGTGAGATGACATTGGCAAAGACTTCACAATTAAGGCAGTTTGCAGAATTCGTGGGAAGTCCTTTAATGGCAATGTTTATATCTATAGTAGTTGCCATATTTACCTTGGGAATAATGAGAGGTAAAAAGATGGAAAATGTAATGAAAAGCGTAGCCGAGGCTGCCAGTGGAATAGCTATGATATTATTAATAGTAGCAGGAGGTGGTGCTTTAAAACAAGTTCTTATAGACAGTGGAGTTGGTAAATATATAGCTACAATCATGGCGGGAACAAATATATCACCTTTAATTTTAGCATGGACAATAGCAGCTATATTGCGTTTATCCTTGGGGTCAGCAACAGTTGCAGCTATGACTACTGCAGGCATAGTATTACCTATGATTTCTTCATCAAGTGTAAATCCAGCATTAATGGTGTTGGCAACAGGTGCAGGTAGCCTTATATTCTCTCATGTAAACGATCCAGGCTTTTGGATGTTTAAAGAATATTTTGGACTTAGTATTGGAGAGACAATAAAGTCCTGGTCAGTTATGGAAACAATAATTTCAGTTATGGGTTTAATAGGGGTATTGATTATAAATGTAATAATATAGATAGATATGAAACAACCTAGGGTATAAACACTCTAGGTTGTTATTTTTTATATAACTTTTCAATAATCGTCCTTTGGTAGTGAAGCATTCTAAGGAATTTTACTGCATTCTACTTTTCAAAATACATTTTTTAAATTTATAATCAAAAATCATTCCACGCTTATTTAGGAAAGTTAAACCATTCGTCAGCTAATAGTGCATACTCATATGTGTCACTCCAAATGGGCTTTCTTTCTTCATCATACTTAAAAAATATGTTGTTTAGCAAATGTCCTTCTTTTCGCATTGCTAATCGTTCTAACAATTTCCAGGATGCTATGTTTTTAGGATTACACATAGCAACTATTCTGCGTGCATTTAGCTGCTTAAATCCATAATTTAAAATCTCTTTGCAGCTTTCTGTAGCATAACCTTTTCCATAATATTCAGGATTAAAAACATAACCTATTTCCCATGTAAGAAATTCTTTAGGCTCTTGCTGCTGAAAATACACATTACCTATTAATTTATTATTCTCTTTTAAGCAAACAGCCCAAAAAGCATTTTGCTGTGAACGTCTTAGTGCTTCTTGTTTACATTGGTCTTCATTGTAAATATAATATGGCTCATCCTTAACCACTGATTCCTGAGAAAGATATTCATATAAATCCTTCCAATCATCTGCCTTAAAATTTCTAATAAAAAGTCTTTCTGTTTCCATTAATGTCATATTATAACCACTCCTCTTGTTTAATAGGAGGAATAGATGAATTATATATTTATTCCTCCACTTTAGTCGGAGAACCACCTCATAATTTTATTCATAAAAACCACCCCTTTCTTACTGTATTTGTTAAACTATACCGACAATAGTTAACTATTTCCATTATAGATTATGGTTTTAGTCTTGTACATATAAAACTAGTAACTGGCAGTTAGATTTTGTTTTATAAAATTACCATTGTATATTCTTTATCATTTCTATGCTAAGGATTGGATTGTAAGTTATGTTAAAGGTGCAGCAAGGATTGATGATGTAATATTATTCCAAATACTTTTAAACCATTGAAATATCTGATATAATAAAAGGAAATGCATGCTTCCGTAGCACAGCTGGTAGTGCAACTGATTCGTAATCAGTAGGTCGCAAGTTCAAATCTTGTCGGGAGCACCATAAAACCCTTGATAACACTGAATTTCAAGGGCTTTTATATTTCTTCGGAATTGTTTAAAAAGTTGGTTTGTTGGCAAATATAATTAGAAAATAACTTTTCAATAGATATTATACTAAGAATTTGCCATGTAAAGTAAGAGGAAATGTGAGGAAAGAAAGTCATAAGAAATGATAATAACAAAAGAGATGATAAACATACTAATCAATAATATGGTATCATCTTATATATAATTAATACGGACTAGTAAGATTATGCGAACGTTATTAGGAATAGGAGTAGAAAAATGAAAATAGTTTCAGAAGATAGAAAATCATTTATCGAGATAGTATTTATTGAATCTGAAAAAGAAAGAATGCCAAGTATTAAAGTATCTGTATCTATTCAAAATGAGGCATTTGCAGGAGCACTTAACTCTACTTGGATCGAAATTGATGAATTAAATAAATTTCTATTAAACATGGATGAAATAGATATTAAAAGAAGTGGTAAAGCCCATTTATGTAGTATGAGTCCATGTGAATTTATATTAGATTTTGAGACGTTTGATAAATTAGGTCATATAAAGGTTGTATATTCAATAACAAAACTCATAAGTTATCCTTTTTTTAGAGAACTATCTTTGAATGGAGGATTTGATATTGGCCTAAGCGAGTTTTCAAACATTGTAAAGTCATTTAGAAAGTTAATAAGTGAGTAGAGTTAGTTCGTAAAGTTCTAATATTGTTCATCAACTAAAAAAGGCAGTACTGCCTTTTTTTATTCCTACTTTGCCCCTGATTACACGGATGCTCCCATTACCCCATGTTATCATTATTGTACTAGCCATTTAAGGCGTAATTATTTCCAGTGAATAATCTTTTGTGCGTTATATATAGAACGAAAACTTATTACATTTTAAGAGATGTGGAAAAGTGATGGAATGGGTGTTTTGTGCAATGAAATTAGTAAATAAAATAATGTTAATTTATTAAACCGTAAATTTTTCGTAATAAATAATGAAATACAGTAAAAAATTCTGTGAAAAGCATAATAAAAAATAAATTATACATAAGTTTCAGAGAATATTGAAAAAAACCGTTTAATAATATAGTATGTATTCATACTATATTATTAAAAAACACATAAATGAATATTAAAAAATTAAAAATATACATATAAAAATATGAGTTTCTTAAATTGATAGGGGGTAAGTTAAATGAAAAATTTAGGATATTACAATGGAGAGTATGATTTGATTGAGAGCATGAAAATACCGATGAATGATCGTGTATGTTATTTTGGTGATGGAGTTTATGATGCTACTTATAGTAGAAATCACAACATATTTGCATTAGATGAGCATATTGATCGTTTTTTTAACAGTGCTGGTTTATTACAAATTAAAATTCCATATACAAAGGATGAACTAAAAGCTTTGCTTAAGGAAATGGTTAAAAAAGTTGACTCTGGAGAGCAATTTGTATATTGGCAAGTTACAAGAGGAACGGGTATGCGTAATCATGCTTTCCCAGGGGAAGATGTAAAGGCAAATATTTGGATTATATTAAAGCCATTAGAAATAAAGGATATGTCACAAAAAATAAAATTAATAACTTTAGAAGATACTAGATTTTTACATTGCAATATAAAAACTTTGAATCTATTACCAAATGTAATTGCAGCACAGAAGACTGAAGAAGCTGGATGTCAAGAAGGGATATTTCATAGAGGTGATAGAGTAACTGAATGTGCACATAGCAATGTATCTATTATAAAAGATGGTATTTTTAAAACAGCCCCAGCAGATAATTTGATTTTACCAGGTATAGCAAGAGCACATATTATAAAAATGTGTAAGAAATTTGATATTCCTGTAAATGAAACACCATTTACTTTAAAAGAATTAATGGATGCAGACGAAGTTATAGTTACAAGTTCAGGTCAATTTTGTATGGTTGCATGTGAAATAGATGGAAAACCTGTAGGTGGAAGAGCATCAGAAATTGTTAAGAAATTGCAAGATGCATTACTGGATGAGTTTTTAGAAGAAACAAAGTAAATTTGGGGGGGAGTATATGAATCAAGAAGAGTTAACAATATTAAATATAGGAGAAAATTTAGATAACATAATGAATTTAGATCCAAGAGGATATAGAGTATGTAGAATTTTATATAGTGCGGCAAGAGAGTATACTAAAGAACCTTTGGTAATGAATAGTTTTAGGTACTCTCAATAAAAGTCTTATAAATAGCTAATTTATAAGTAATTTTCAGTTCCAAAAGTATTACTAAAAACAAAGTACCAAAACAATTCTAATATATCCTTTATGATACTTATGTTTGGATATTATTGGCTTAACGTGGTTTTAAGTCGGAAATGTTGGCGACACCTCAATAAGTTTGAACTAAAAATTATGATTATACTTTGTATTAATATGCGTCAGCTAGATCATTTCTACATTTTAACACATCATTCTGTATAATCTGTAACACTTTTTCAGGCTCTTCAAATATTGGAGTGTGGGCAGATTCCTTAAAAAGATAGAATCCCTTTACAGGTGCACTAATTTTTTTAAGGTAAGCTTCTGACATTGAATAGTTTACTGTATAATCATATATTCCTGAAAAAAAATATACTGGAATATCAAGTTTGGTTATAGAGTTTCTTAAATCCGTCTTGTAAAGTTCATCTCTTAAAACAGTAGAATTTGAAAATGCTTTTCCAATCCATATATTTATTTTTTCTCTCAGAGTATATTCCCTATTTAGCATAACTGGCATAAAAATTCCGGTGACTACTGAGTTCATTTTATGTGTCGTACCAATTCCGGATCTATGCATCACATCATCCCTTATTTTATTGTATGCATCTGGCAAATAATCCATTGTTTCAATAGGTGTTGATTCAAGCTTTTTTATAGTTTTTTCATCTCCTATTCCCTTGTAATAATTAAGCATATACTTATATGCAATTTTTTCCGATTCCATTTGATTTGATATTTGTCCCACGCCGATATAAGCTTTGTATAGATCAGGTGATTTTGCTGCTGCCTGTATAGCTATGTATGATCCCCAAGAGTGTCCCATAAGGTATATTTTATCCTGTCCAAAATGTTTACGTAGATATTTTGTTATTTCTATTGTATCATCCACAAACTGTTTTGTTGTCATTGCTTTTGCTGAGATATTACTACTATAGGATAAACCTGCGCCACGCTGATCCCACCATACAACTGTAAAATATTCCTCAAGTCCAGTAGGATATGTTTTGGTTAGTGGATATTCAGGCATACCAGGACCTCCATGAACAAAGAGCAGTACTGGATTTGATTTATTCTTACTTTTAATAACCATTCCCATCCTTACTCCATTTATCTTGACATAAACTTTTTCTGAAATACTACCTTTTATTACATTTCCGTTTTTATCTGTCAACGGTTCCATTTTTCCAGGACTTTGTATTAACAAAATAACTACAAGAGCAATTAGGATGCCTAAGGTAATTGAAAAAACTAAAATCAATATTATTTTTCCAACCTTTAATGCTGGAACTTGACTAAAAGAAATGTTTTTTATGTATTTTTTCATTTTCACTGTTCCTTTCAATTTTATTAATTGTTTAACTACATCCTAACAGTCTCACATATCACATACAATAGCAGTTGTCATGTCCTACAAATACACTGTCATAACTTACAAAAGCCACCTTATGGTAGCTTTTTACTATTACCCTCTATGATTCATGTTTTTCTCTGTTCTTTCTCTCTGCTAATTTTTTATTTATATAATCAGCATCCTTTCTTACACCTACCAAGCGCAGTAAATATCCAACTGCATATACCGGAATTGTATATATAAATACAAACCATTCCATTCCTTTAAAATACCAATTGAATTTAATCCCAAAAGCAAAAAATAGAAGTACTACGACTACATATTCAGCAAGTATGGAAATCACAGGCCTATTATCTAATAATAATCTAATCAAAATCTGTACTAGACATATTACAGAAGCATAAATTACAATAGATCCAATGACTTTAAAGTTTCTCCATAACCCATAAAAAAAAGCATCAATGCAAAACACCCAAAATATAATAAGCATACTGACTGCAAGACTTGAAATAATATATTCTCTGAAAATTTTACTTTTACTCCTCATAATGTTCAGTCTCCCCATCCAAGAATTTTTTAACTGCTGGAATATAGGTTCTTGTAATAATAACATTTTCACCATTAATCAGTGTTGCTTTCAACCGACTATTAAAAAGTGTTGTTACACTATCTAGTACATCAATATTCAAAATACATGATTTATTTATTTGAACAAAACCGAATTCCTTCAATTCATCAATTAACTGATATAGTTTTTTGATACTTCTAAAAACCTGATCTTTTGTATAAATAAAAGTTTTTCGTTCGATACTTTCAATATAAAAAATATCATAAATATTGAGGACTATATTTTTTCCGTTATCACTTCCAACTATTTTCACATCCACACTTTTAATTCTCTGTATAAGCTGCTCTACTTGTGCATTCATAACTGGGTACCTAATTTGTACTTCTAGATTACTCTCCTCATCTTCTACAAGTATTATATCCACTGATGTACTCCTTTCTCATTAATTCATTTTAATTCATTCTCCAGGTTGCCTACAAGGAATGTATACCTTGTGTAAAATTATAAGTTTAGCTTAACTAATAAATAGATTGTACTATCATATTCCATAAAATAGTTGCTTTTTATAGATATTCTCAACATTGCTGTTATTGCTAAATTCTTCTATTACTTTATATAGCGTTGGCTTGGTAATATCAAACATGCTGCATATATCTTTAATAGAGTTTTTCTTCTCCTGATATAGGTCAAAGATGGTTTTCTTTTTAATTGGGTAGACACCGAAATAAGTGTAAAAACCGGCAACTTCATGGTATTTTTTAATATTATTACCAGTTTTATTAGTTGATTAATTTGATTCATATTCTTTAACTCTTCTATAAAAAGTATTACTTTTCATAGAAACAAGCTCCATAGCTTTTACTGCAGTTATTTCACCTTGTTTCCACTGAGTATAAACATTTTTAAAATTTTCATCTATTGGGGTTTTTCTTCTACCAAACTTAATACCTTTTTTAATAGCAGTTTTAATACCTTCTTCCTGTCTTTCTTTTATTCTTTTACGCTCATCTTCTGCCATATAACTTAGAAGTTGTAAAATTAAATCAGAAATTAAATTTTCTAATCCGTTCATGTCCTTATACTTTCTTGTATCTAACAAAGGCATATCTAAAACTACTATATTTATTTTTTAGTTTTTATAAGCTCTCACCATTCATCTAAGATCATTTGTTTATTTCTTCCCAATCTATCCAGAGACTTAATATACAAAATATCTTCGTCTCTAAACATTCGTTTCATTAATTGATATTCAGGTCTTTTAAAGTCTTTACCACTAGCTTTCTCAATAAAAATATATTCATTTTCTATTCCAAGCTCTTTAGCTGACGCAATTTGTCTATCTAAAGATTGATCCTTACTACTAACCCTTGCATAAAAAAACTTCTCATTTTATGGCTCCTTATGTAATAGTTATATAATAGTTATAAATTTGTTTCAAAAAGTATACTTCTTGACATAGTCTTATATTTATATTTTTTAGTGAGACAATAAAAAAATTATTCTTTGATTCCAATTCTTATATGTTTTAAATTATCTGTAAAAGAATTTAAGCTTTCACAGTCCAAAGATCCTAGTAGTCTGCTTAATAAAGCGAAATGCTTTGGACAAAGCTCATCCATAAGTTTTACGCCCTTTTCGGTTATTTTAATTGTCAGCATTCTCCCATCAGAAGGATGTTTACATCTTTCTACAAGCATATCTTTTTCTAGACCATCTAAAAGTCCACTAATTGTTGCTCTTGTAACATTTAATTCGTTGCTTAATTCAGATGGTATTAATTGATGATTATCCTTGTTGTACAAAGTCATAAGTACAGAAAATTTGCCATCAGATACCCCATATTTTTGAAATTGACTATCAACTATCTTTAAAATTTCATCTGTAGTTCTAATTAAATATAAACATGCCTGAATAGCATTTATATTTAAAGGTTTATTTTTATTAGAGTACTTTAGTAAATCTTCTTTTTTTGGTATATCTTTTAAATCGAAATTAAAGTTTCCCATAATATCCTCCACAAAAAAATATATTGACAAAATTAATTAGCCGCCTTATTATTATAATAAATTAATAATTTGTTTTTGTCTATATTTTTTTGATCATTTAGTTAGGTGCCTTACTATATGTTTATTAGCTGCAAATATAATAATTTGTTTTAGTAAAGATTCTTAAATAAACGAAAGGAATGATAAAATTATGAAAATGTTAGCAATAAATGCAAGTCATAGAGGAGAAAAAGGATTTACTCAGTTTTTAATCAATCAAATTAGAAGTGGAGTTATTGATGCAGGATCTGAATTTGAAACAATAGTTCTTAATAAATATAAAATTAATCAATGTTTAGGTTGTGAATTGTGCCACACAGAAAAAAGTTACTTGAAGTGTATTTATGAAGATAAAGATGACATGAAAGGTATTTTGGAGAAGATGTCTAAGTCAGATATTATTATATATGCTACACCTATTCATGTTTTCAATATGTCGGGATTAATGAAAAACTTTATTGATAGGTTTAACTCTACAGGGGATATAAGCAAGGTTACTGTATCTAAAAAGGGAATATTTTTTCATCACATAAATGCCAATATTTGCTCGAAACCTTTTGTTTTATTGACTAGTTGTGGAAACATTGAAAATGAAGCATCAAAAAGCTTAGTATATTATTTTAAAACTTTTTCTAAATTTATGGATGCACCAATGGTTGGTGTCCTTGTAAGAAAGTCTAGCTTTTTATTAAGAAATATGGATGAAAAATCAATTCCTAAAAAAGCTATAATACTTAATGCGTTTCGTGAAGCTGGAAGAGATTTAGCTACAAGAGGCACAATCAGTAAAAAAAGCAAAAAGTATGCTGAATTAAATATTCTACAATTTCCTCTTTTAATAAAACTTTTAATGAAGATAAGACCTTTAAAGTCAACACTTGTTAAAAGTGGATTGATTAAATTAAAATGAGCAATAAATCTGTAAAATAAGAAATTATAGACATCAAATGATTTCCATATATCTATACTTTTCTTATTTTACGGTACATTACTTACAGCGGGTAATTGCATTTAAATATGTAATATATTTAAATTTTCGCTTTGTGAAAATGTAAAACCGACTATGATTAAAAAGGAGAAGAAAGCTATGATTGAAGAGAGCATGCAACTCCAAGGAATTCATCACTTGAAATTTACTGTCTCAGACCTTGAGAATAGTCAATCATTTTATGAGAGGGCTATAGGCGCACGACGCATCACAGCTTATGATCATCGCCATAGTGATGGTTCGCTCTACGCTATAATTTTGGAAATACCAGGCTTAGGTACATTACTAGAGCTCAGACTTAACCCAAGTCGTGCCAAGAAAGATTGTGGATTGGATCCAATAACGATAGCTGTAAAAGATAGAACTGCATTGGAGAGTTGGATTGAACATTTTGATACAGTTGATATCGAGCATTCATCGATTCTCACTGCACTCATAAGCTGGCTAGTTGTGTTCGAGGATCCTGATGGGCGCCGATTGAGACTTTGTACACTAGAGACACACAGCCCTGAAATACTATCAGACGAGACATCCTCTTGGCTAATAGAGACATTAACCGATAAATAATTTTCTCAATAATAAAAATTTGTAATATTAGCCTAACTTTAACTTCCAAGTTTCTATTTTAATTCAATCCATTGTAATATGACTGTTGCAAATAACAATCCTAATATACTTTTTAAATCTATTTTTATCACTTTTTTATTATAAAATATTTTATAATTATTTACTAATTATGTATAAAAAAATCATACTATACTATTCATTAAGTAGTAAATGGCGTATTTGGTAGGATTGGAAAGTCTTGAAAGTGTTAACTCTGCACAATCACAATTCTGTGGAATTGGAAATATAAAAATAATATTATTTCATATAATTAATAAATTTTATAAAGGTGGTATTTTAATGTCTAAAAACTCAAGTAACAACAAATTATCTAAGTTTCTGATGAATATAATTATCGCTTTCGGAGGTGCTCTGGCAATTATACTGATTTTAACCTTTGGTAATTTCTGGCCTTCTGTGAAAATGAATCCTAAGAATCTTCCCATAGGAATAGTATCCCTCGATAAAGACATCAGCCATCCACAGGAAAGCAATATTGGTAAGAGTTTTGTTGATGAGATAGACGGGAGTGGTTCTGACGCAGTAGAATGGAAAGTTTATGACAATAAAGATTCCGCTGTGAATGCAGCAAACAACAAAGATATATATGCTTATATCGTAATTCCAAGTGATTTTACATCCTCACTAATGGCCCATATATCCGGAAGCAATTCGGTTCCAGTTATAAAGACTTATGTTAATGAAGGAATGAATTATTCAGGCGTATTGGCAGCTCAAAATATACTGAATGCAGTGACTGCAAAGATGCAGAGTGGGATTCAAACTCAGATGTTAAGTATGGCAACGCAGAAGGGCAGTGCAATACCAACCAATATGACAAAAAATTTACAAACACCTTTTACTGTAGAAAATGTGAAGGCTCATACTATCGGAGACGGTGGCTCTGGCAGTATTCCAATGATGCTTTCCGTATTTTTGTGGATGGGCAGCTTAATTAGTATGTTGATGATTTGGAGAGGAGCAAGAAAAATTGAAAATAGAAAGGAAGCTGTTCTCTTTCAAGTGCTTTCAGGCATCATAGTTTCTGTGCTTTTTAGCTTTATAGATTTGTTTATAGTTGGAAATATTATGGAACTAACTGTATATAACTACTGGTCTCTTTTCGAATTTGCATTTATTGTGGGACTTTCATTTTATCTTTTACAAAGTACTGTTCTAAACTGGGTTGGAATGAAGGGATGGCTTATACTTATATTAATATGGCTGTTCGGCATGCCTGCTGTAAATCTACCAGTTCAATTCTTAAATAATTTTACTAAATATGCTGTGTATAGTTGGTCACCTTACCGTTTTTCATCTGAAATATTTAGAGATATAATGTATTATAATTCTAAAGCTGATTTTTCAAGTATGGCTTACATTATTATAATATCAGGATTAGTTTTCCTTATTCTTTTAATGCTTTCCATGTTTAAGGTTGATAAAAATATGAAGAGTGATGATAGGAATGAGGTTTCTTCCGAAGTTTCTTAAGAGAAGCATATAATCCATAATGTGGCCTATTTTTACATGTATGTCGGCTGTACCCGGTTCTAAGAAGTTTGTATTAAGCAAAAATAATATATGTTAATAATAAAATTTCACGGGTAAAATGACGGGTATTGTGACGGGAAAACACAATTATTTAGTTTTGATTGATTAATAATGGATGAAAAGTTATAGGTTATAAACCGATATAAACAAAGGGTTTATGGCATTGAAATAAATTTATTAAAACACATAAAAATTAATGTTAACTGATTCGTAATCAGTAGGTCGCAAGTTCAAATCTTGTCGGGAGCACCATAGATAAACCATGTAATATCAATAGATTACGAGGTTTTTAATTGTATTTAGAATACCACAGGTTTTACGGGTGGTGATGATTTAAATTTACAAAATATAGTTGACAAAGTTAAAATTTTTAATTACAATATAAAACATACTATACAAATAGTAATACTATATATAGATTATCAAATACGATGACGAGAAGAGTAACTTATTGGTGACGTGAAGAGAGGTTTTCATATGGTGTAAGAAAACTAAGGAGGAAATAAGTGAATTGCATCTTTGAGTATTGAATTCGAAATAGTCTTATGGCCATGCATAGGAAACTAAGAGTAGAATTCATCAGGTACGCCTGTTATAGCGTTGAGACATTTATGTGTCAAACATACTTATATTAAATTAAGAATGATAAATAGAGTGGAACAGTGGAAGTTTACTTCTGCCTCTGTATTAGAGGCAGGAGTTTTTTTATTTCAAAACTGAGGAGTTATGAATATGTTATTTAGGAGGTTATATGGAGATAAACAATATTTTTGATTTAGTTAGTATATTTGTAAAAGCTTCACTGGTAACAATAGAGGTGGCATTTTTATCTATTATAATAGCTTTTATTATAGGATTAATATGTAGCATAGCTTTATTTTATAAAATACCTGTATTAAAAACTATTATCTACATTTATGTTGAATTTTTTAGGAATACACCTTCATTAATACAAGCTTACTTTATTTTTTTCGGGTTACCTAAAATATTTGTGCGGTTAGATAGTTTTGTTTGTTCTGTAATAGTGCTTTCTCTCTTAGGAGGTGCATACATGTGTGAAGCTATTTATTCTGGTATAAAAGCAATTTCAAAAAATCAAAAAGAACTTGCAATGGCAATAGGGTTATCAAAATTTGATACTATAAGATATCTTATTTTGCCTCAATCAATTTCCATTTCCATTGCTGCTATAAACAACAATGCTATATTTTTAACTAAAGAAGTTTCTGCTATGAAAATAATTTTGCTGCCAGAAATAGTTTATCAAGCTTTTGCTATTATAAGTTTACGCTCAGACTTGATTATTCCTGTTATTATAATGATGATTATTTCTTATTTAGTTATTTTAATACCAATGTCTTATGTGTTTTCTATAGTAGAAAGGAAGGTGCGCTTTGCAGAATTTGGGCATTGATTATATAATAAAAGCTTTTCCAAGGATAATAGGTGGTTTTGTCTTAACTATAAAAATATGTATTATTGCTTTAATACTATCTATTTTTTTAGGATTTATAATTGGTGTAATTATGACTTCTAAAAATAAAATAATTAATGTTGTATTAAGAATATTATTAGAAGCATTTAGATTAATTCACCCTATAATTTGGTTGTTTGTATTCTTTTTCGGCGTGTCTTATATTTTTAATGTACAAACTGATAATATAGTTGTATCAATTGTAGTTTTCACATTGTGGGGTACATTTGAAATAGGTGATTTAGTAAGAAGTTATATAAAAAGTTTACCGATAAGTCAGTTTGAATCAAGTGTTGCTTTAGGATTTACAAAAATGCAAATGTATTTATATATACTTTTGCCACAAATAATAATAAGAATTACACCATCTATAGTTAATTTGGCAACTCGTCTTATAAAAACTACTACCTTAGTTTTTTTAATAGGTGTTCCAGAGGTATTAAAAGTTTCTCAAAACATTATACAGGTGGTATATAACAACAATCCTAATAGTTATATATCTTTAACTATGTACTTTTTCCTACTAATTATTTACTTTATTATTTGTTATCCTTTAGCATTATTTTCAAAATATTTAGAGAAAAAAGTTTCAATATTATAAAAAGAATTTTTACATAAGGGGAAAAGATATGCTGTTAAGAGTAAAAAATCTAAAAAAATCGTTTAAAGAGAATACTGTGCTTAATGATTTTAGTTATGATGTAGAAAAAGGCGAAGTAATTGCTATATTAGGTCGTTCTGGTTGTGGGAAATCAACACTTTTGAGATGTATTAATGGATTAGAACAAATTGATGGTGGAGAAATATATTTAAATGAAACCTTAATTACAAAACCTAATGCTAAATATAAACATTGGAGCGAAATAAGAAAAAAAATAGGAATGGTATTTCAAAGCTATGATCTTTTTCCACATATGAATGTTTTAAATAATATTATTTTAGGTCCTATGAAGGTAGAAAAAAGAAGTAAAGAGGATGCTACAGAAGAGGCTTTAAAACTTTTAGAAAGAGTAGGTTTATTAGAAAAAAAATTAGCTTATCCTAGAGAACTATCTGGTGGACAAAAACAAAGAATAGCTATTTGCAGGGCTCTTTGCATGAATCCTGAAATAATATTGTTTGATGAGGTTACTGCTGCATTAGATCCAGAAATGGTAAGAGAAGTTTTAGATGTAATTAAAGGACTAAGAAAGCAAGGGCTTACTATGCTTGTGGTTACACATGAAATGGCATTTGCAGAAAAAGTAGCTGATAAAATAATATTTATGGAAAATGGAAAAATTATAGAAATGAATACACCAGATAAATTCTTTCATTCTCCAAGTACTGTTGAAGCAAGAAGATTTTTAAATTTATCTGATGACTATTTACTGTAATAATGTAATAAAATATTTTTAATATTTTATATAAAATTTATAATTGAGGAGAGAATAAAATGAAAAAAATTTTAATGACAATTTGTCTTGTATTGTTAGTAGGACTAACAGGTTGTTCTTCAAATCCAAGCAAAAAAATAAATGCTGCACCTGGTTCATTAGAGGCAATTAAGAATGCAGGTACAATAAAAATAGGTATTTTTTCAGATGATGCACCTTTCTGCTATCAAGACGCTGATGGAAGTTTTAAAGGCTATGATGTAGAACTTGGTAAAAGAATTGCAAAGGAATTGATTGGCGATGAAAATAAAATCACTTGGGTAGTTATGAACCCAGCTAACAGAATACCTTATTTGCAAACAGGTAAAGTAGACTTAATGCTTGCAGATTTTACAGTTACAGATGATAGAGCTAAAAGTGTAGATTTTACATTACCTTATGAAAAAGTTTCTATAGGTGTGGTTTCTAGTGAAAAAGCACCTATAAATTCTGTAGATGATTTAAAGGGTAAAACATTAGCTGTTAATACAGGAACCACAGCAGATGGATATTTTTCTAAAAATTCCCCAGATGTAAAATTGTTAAAGATAGATGCAATTACTGATGGTTATCAAGCTTTAGTTTCTGGTAGAGCAAGTGCTTTTGCACAAGATAATACATTACTACTTTCATGGGCAAAAAAGAATCCAGGTTATGTAGTTGGTATAAAAGAATTAGGCAATAAAGATTATATAGCTGGTGCTGTTAAAAAGGGAAATAAAGAATTATTAGACTATGTAAATGGTTTAATTAAAGGTAAATTAAACGATGAACAATTCTTCCATAAAGATTTTGATAATACATTAAAGTCAAGTTTCCCAGCAGATTTTACTGCTGATCAAATTGTAGTCGAAGGTGGAAAAACAAAATAAATAAAAATAAATAATACAAATTTTGTATTTAGGTTCTGTAGAAAAAATTGTGTAAACCCAATAAAGAGTACTCCTTCTTGGCAATAATTCAGAAAGGCTAAACACCAAATTATTACAAGGAGGAGTTTCTTTATGTCGAATTTATCTAGTTATAATAATATAATTTCATGATACCAGATATAACGTTAATGAGTGTAAGTGCTTATAGAATATAACAATATATAACTATAAATAATCCAGTAAAAACTACTTTCTAGGATTCGTAATCAGTAGGTCGCAAGTTCAAATCTTGTCAGGAGCACCAGTAAAATACAAGGGTTACAAGTTATAATAACTTGTAACCCTTGTATTTTTATTATATATTTTATTATAGTATTATTAGTATTTAGTACTTTTACACTTAAAGGCAATACTCTCTTACTATTCTATAAACATAATAGATATATTTACATAGTATTCCAAATATTAGTTGATAATACATAAAATTTATTATACTATTTATGTATTAGATAATTGAAGTGTTAATTCAACATTGTAATATAAAGCGTACTTAATGGCTATTTCCTGCAGTTTGCATAAAGTAGCGATTACCAATTAAAATATTTCTTTTCTACACAACTCCGGAAGTAAGACTTGGCGAATGCAGTTTATATTTTATTTTTTTTGGTTAAAGTACCAACCTATGTTTCGGGTAGTTTTTATATATAGCATGAATGTAATTGAACATTAATGAATAATATATTATGAAAACAGTTTACCAATTTAAGTAAGCCCCAATATAGGAGGTATAAAATAAATGAGTTACACTAATCCATATGGCCAACCACAAGGAATTGCGATACGTAATACAAATAAATTAAGGGAGATATTAATAGCTGAAATTGATGCGATAAACGGTTACGCTGACCATATTGCAAATTCAAACATGGAAGACATTAATGCAGCTTGGAAAAGTATCATGGGAGATGAAAAAAAACACTATGGTATGATTCTTTCATTGCTTCGTAAATATGACCCATTACAATATCAAGCATATAAAGATCATATTGGCAATAAATTAGGCCCTAAGTCACCTATGCAAACATATACACCAAACTACGATAAACAGATAATCTTAAATAATGTAAGAGACGACATAAAAGGCGAATTTGAAGCTGTTATCCTATATGAACAGCAGTTAGCTAGTATCCCCTATAATGATGTCCGTTATGCATTGTATTCAATAATTAATGAAGAAAAGGGGCATGCCGAGCATTTAACACAGCTATTATTAAAATATGATACAGATAAATATAACGGTCTTGAATAAAAAAAATATTAAATTATTACCATTTTTTTCGTTAACTTGCCGGTGATATATTTTTATAATTTGATAAATTGATCAAAGCGTTGATATTTCGGGTTTTTCTTTATACGTACTACAGAAAGTAAATACTATATTATGGAAACTCACTTTTACTATCTAACAAGGATTCTTATACTACCCTTATATACAACAAGAAACTTTTATTTATATATATAGTCATTTCTATGTAAACAACGTATATATTGCTTATTTACTTGTTAATGATTATAACTATAGATACATTACGTAATACTTTTGGTTATCATGCATATCAAAATGGTACATCTTTGGAGTTACTTATGGATATATTCAATCATTGTTCAAAATCTCAAACTTTAAGATATATAGTAATTATAGAAGAGCAGAAGAAAGAAGTTTTTTTGCAGTCCAATTTAGGTTAAAAAATAAAGACAAAGTAAAAATGTTTTTTTATTTTACTTTGTCTTTATTTTAATGATAATTATATTAATTATTTATGATAAAAAATCAAATTTCAATGGGCTTCTCTCTACTAATCTAGGATAATTATATTTTGGGTAGCCTACCATAACAGCTCCAGTTATTTTTTTACCTTTAGGTATATTAAATAACTCAAGCATTGGAGAATTGTCTTTAAGAGCAATCCTTTCAAATACACCTGCCCAGCATGAGCCTAATCCAAGAGTTGGTGCATACAGCTCCATATATGCCAGTGAAAAAATGGTGTTTTCTCTCCCTCTTGGGAAATCTGCATCCGCAATTGCCAGAACAAGACTAGGTGCTCCTCTTAAAATAGTATCTACTCCCTTTTCAGTATACCCTTTAATAAAATCATCAAATTTTTCACTCAAAACTTTATCATTTTTTAATTCCTCGGCAGTAATTTTAACAGCTTTATCAAGTATTTTTCTATCATCTATGATAATATAGGATACGCCTTGTAGATTATGTCCACTAGGAGCAAAATGGGCAATATTAACAAGCTCTACTAACTTTTCTCTTGGAACTGAAGTTTCTTTATAAGATCGTATTGAACGTCTTGAACGAAGAAAATTTTCTGCTTCTTCAGGACTTAATTTTGGAAACTTTTTTGATTGACTAAGGGTGTTTTTACATTATCCATAGCTTCTCTTGGACAGACAGCTACACAATGCCCACAGGCAATACATTTTTCGGGGCAAATATCTTCTGGGCCATTTTCCCCAATTCTCAATACTTGCACGGGGCACTCCTTTACACAAATTCCGCATTTGATACATTTCTCTTTATCTACATTTATTAAATTCATTTTCTTATTCCTCCCAATAATAATCTCTGATGAAATTTAAATCAATAAAATTATTTTGCAGTTTTATGAACAATAGCTGCTATAATTTGAGTTGCTATTCCAAAAATACAAACTCCATACCATCCAAAGTGTGCGTAACTATAAGATCCTAGAAAAGAACCCAATGCTCCTCCTAGAAAAAAGCTTACCATATACACAGTATTAATTCTGTTACGCATTTCTTCATTTAAAGAATGCACTCTGGTTTGATTGGAAACATTACCTGATTGGGCTCCTAAATCAAGTAATATAACTCCTAAAATCAATCCCCATACTTTAAATCCAAATAGAAGAAAGAATATATAAGAAATTATTATAACAACTAAACATATTCCTATAACAAATCTAGAACCTTTCTTATCAGCCGTTTTTCCAACTAAAGGAGCTGCCAAAGCACCGCTGACTCCAACTAATCCAAATAAACCCGCTGCCTGGGGGCCCATGTTGTAATGAGAGCTTCCAAGTAAAAATATAAGTGATGTCCAGAATGCACTGAAAGCTGCAAACATCAGGGCTCCATTAATAGAAGCTTCTCTTAAAACAGGTTCCTTTTTTATTAAATGAAACATTGATTTTAATAATTCAGTATATTTAATGTTAGAAACAGGTTTACTTACTGGTATTAGTTTTCTTAAAGCTATCATAAGAATTATCATCATAATTGCTGCAATAATATATACTATTCTCCATCCTAAGTATCCACCCAAAATACCGCTAAAAGTACGTGATACTAATATACCAATTAATAAACCACTCATTACTGTGCCTATTATTTTACCTCTCTCCTTTGGATCTGATAACTGAGCAGCCAAAGGTATAATAAGCTGAGGAATAATTGAAGTAAATCCAACTGCAAAAGAAGAAATTATAACCATTAATATATTATGAGAGAAAAACATACTTATAAGAGATAGTATTGAAAATAAAAGCATTATAGTTATTAAATTTCTTCTTTCTTTTATGTCTCCAAGGGGTAATATAAATATCATCCCAACTGCATATCCTATTTGTGTAAGCATTGCTGCAAAGCCCACACTAGTTTCACTGACATTAAATGTCTTAGCTATATCTGCCAGCAATGGCTGTATATAATATAAGTTTGCTACAGTGAGCCCACAAGCTATAGCCATAACCATAATCAATAAATTATTTAGTACAGGTTTATTTTCCACAAAATTATTATTTAAGCTTTCCATAATACTCCACCCCTTTAACGAATAAAATTAGTAAATATTTTTGTTTCCATTTCAGGCTTCTTTACAATTCCTTCACCATTTTCAATAAGCTTCATAAGCCATGCCATATTTTTACCAAGTATCCTCATTATTTGAATCCCTTCTTCATCCTGCATTGCCTCCCCTGGTGCTGTCCCGTTAATAACATTCCAATAATTTGAAGTTGGTATAAGCATTTCAGAATGATTAATATAGTTATTTAACTGATCGAAGGTTGGAATTCCACCTGCACGTCTTACTGCTACAACTGCTGCACCAACCTTATGTCTTAACATGCTATCATTGGCTTCTGCCACACGAAAAGCTCTATCTAAAAATGATTTCATTGCTCCAGCAATGGATGAATAGTGAACAGGGGACCCTAAAATTATTCCATCAGCTTCTTTCATCTTTTCAATCCATTCATTAACTGGATCAGTAGTAATAACACACTTTCCATTTTTATTTTTTGTACAATTTTTACAAGCAATACATCCTCTAATAGACTTATTTCCTACATGAATTATTTCTGTTTCTATACCTTCTTTTTCAAGTTCATCAATAACTATTTTTATTCCATGATAGGTATTTCCTGCTTTAGCAGGACTTCCATTAAAAGCTACAACTTTCATTAAAAATTCCTCCCTTTATAACCTTGATTTTTTTACACTATAATAATTTCAATTTCCTGTAGACAATACTAAACGTATAGTTTATATATATAATATACTAAACGTTTAGTATTGTAAAGTATATTTTTTTGTTTTTTTAATATATAATATACGTATAGTTTTAAAATACATTTTTAATATAACAGGAGGTATAATTTACAATGGATAAAAAATTAGGACGCCCTCGTAGTGAAAAAACAAAAACAGATATTCTTAATGCGTCATATGATTTATTAATAGAAAATGGATTTGGAGCAGTAACCGTTGAAAAGATTGCTGAAAGAGCTGGAGTTAGCAAAGCTACTATTTATAAATGGTGGCCAAATAAAGCTGCTGTTGTTATAGATGGTTTCTTAAATGCTACTAATGTGAAGCTTCCAATACCTGATACAGGGTCAACTATTGATGATATGTTCATTCAAGTCAATAATTTTGTAAAATTTCTAATGAGCAGAAAGGGAAATGTAATTACTGAAATAATAGCTGAAGGACAGTTTGATCCAAAGCTCGCTGATATATATCGTAAAGCATATTTTAAGCCTCGCCGAAGTATTTCAAAACAAATTTTAGAGCGTGGAATTTCAAGAGGAGAATTAAGAAAAGACCTGAATATGGAATTAAGTATTGATTTAATTTGGGGGCCTGTATTCTATAGATTATTGATAACTGGAGAAGTACTTGATGATATTTTTGTAAGAAACTTGATAAACTATGTATTTGAAGGAATCAAGATAAATTCTTAGAAAAGCTAAAAAGGTTCAATGTAAGCCAAGTAAACCAAATAAATAGCATAAACAATTATAAATATTTAATTAAATAACCAAAATATATAAAAGAATAGGCTATCTGTACAGCAATTGATGAGCAATCTTTTTATATTGTTCATTAACTAAAAAAGCAGTTAAGCCTTTTTTTATTAATACCTTTAGTATGTATATTGGCAATACTATTACATGTAAAGAGAGTTCTGATTTTAAAAGAAATACTTAATGATTTATAATGCTGGAAAATAAGTTCTTTTGCTATAAATTTTCTCCTAATCCAAACAATTGTTGACTCATTAAAATAAATTTTTGCACAGATGGAGACAGCCCTTCACTATTAAAAATTCCCATAATAAGAGGTTCACAACCACTTTTGGGCATGATAAATGGAATATCTGAGAATTCTGAAATGGGAATTGATTGAAGTTCTAGCAGCGGATGATTTTTTGGTAAAACTGCAAAGATTTTGTCCTTGGTTAAAGGAATTATGTTATTAGATTTTTCTAATTTGGCTGTAAAACTTATGTCAATAACTCCATTGGAAAGCCATTCTGAAACTTCTTGATTATCCCCATCAAATAGTAGAATATCTATACCAGAATATTGTTTTTTAAATCTAGAAATTATTTTGGGTAGCAAGCGAGCAGTAGCACTTGGGAAACTGCCAATTCTAATAGTTCCTATATCAAGACCTTTTTCCATAGCTGCTGCCTGTTTAATTTGAGATACCTCTTTTAAAATATTTCTAGCTGCTATTAAAACACGTGCCCCAAAATCAGATACCATTACTCCCTGTTTTTTATCACGTATAATCAATGGCAAACCAAGTTCCTCTTCCATAAGTGCAATAGAATGACTAACAGCAGATTGACTCATATGTAGTTCTTCTCCAGCTTTTGTAAAACTTCTATTTTCAATGACCTTAATAAAGACTTCTATTTGAGAAAGTGCCATGAATTTCACCTCATGTATAGTATAAATATTATCAATTTTATTTATTATGTATTATAACATATAATTTAGATATGATCATAATTGATAAAAAAATTTAAGATAATTAACGATTATGATCATCTTATAATGGAATTAAACAAGGAGGTATTTTATGCTTGGTAAATTACTGAAAGAAGGAAATAATAAGCTGGCTGAAAAAGGCATAGGTATTAAGAGTGGTGCAGAAACTGGCAATGTAATAAGGATAAACTTCTTATGATGATGATTGAAAAGAGCAAAATAAAAAGAAATAAAATGTGATAAATTTATTAAAAATCTTTTGTAGAATATAAAAGATTTATTGACAAAATTATTATACCAACATATAATAAACATATTGGTATAATGGGGCATTCATAATTGTTAACCAGAAAACTGGAGACTAGATTCTCACTAAATTTGACTTAGTGAGGTTTCTAGTTTTTTTATTTTTAGAATAAAGTATTGTTATCCCATAAAAAATACTAACTATATAATGTAAAGGTTTTACATTAAACATATTAAAAATAGTATATTGGGAAATAAATTACAGATTTTTAATTTAGTTAAAGACTATAAATTGGGGGGATATGTAAATGACATATATTGAAAGGCCTAGGTTTTCCTGTGCTCTTGGTGGTGCTTTAAGTACTATTAGTGCATTACCAAGAGTAGTTCCAATAGTTCATGCTACATCCGGGTGTGGAGCAAATCTTTTTGGTGCATATATGGGAGGCAGCGGATTTTGGGGATCGGGATACTGTGGAGGCAGTTCAGTGCCTACTTCAGGTATAACTGAAAATGATATTGTGTTTGGAGGATCTTCCAGATTAAATGAGCAGATAGAAACCACTCTGGAAATGATTGATGCAGATTTATTTTTAGTGACAACTGGATGTATGACAGAAATAATTGGAGACGATGTGGAAGCAGTTCTTAGAAATTTTAAAGATTCAAAAATTCCTATATTATCAATAGAAACAGGGGGATTTAGAGGAAATTCATATAATGGGTATGAAGGAGTATTAGAAAAATTATTTAATGACTACTCAAATGAAAACACAAAGAAAAGAAAAAATTTAGTAAATATTTTTGGATTAATTCCAGCTAGTGATCCTTTTTTTAGAGGGGATTTAGTTGAAATTAAAAGATTATTAGAGAAGCTGGGACTAGAAGTAAATACTTTTTTTACTAATGATCAAACCATAAATAATTTAAGAAATGCATCAGGAGCATTATTAAATATTGTTTTATCAAGGACCTATGGAATTAGTGTTGCAGAAAGTTTTAAGGAAAAGCATGGCATACCTTATTATGTTAGTGAGATTCCAATAGGCCCCACAGCTACAGCAGAATTTTTAAGAGATATTTCTAAGCTATTAGAGATAGATAATAAAAAAGTGGAAGCTTTAATAAAGCAGGAAAATGAAAATTATTATAAGTATATTGAAAGAATATCGGATGTATATGCAGATTCGGATTTTCAACATTATGCTATAGTTGTAGGAAATGCAAATAATACCCTATCAATAACAAAATTTTTATATGAAGATTTGGGATGGATACCTAAATTTTCAGTAATAACAGATGAACTTGATGATAATCAGAAAGCAGTTTTAAATGATAGATTTGAAAAGCTTAATGTTGATAAAGAAATTAAATTAATATATCAAACAGATGCTTCAAAAATTGAAGAGCATTTAACAAATATTATTGAAGTGCAAAAATCTGAAAAATACCATGATGCTCTTTCACCTCTATTTATACTAGGTAGTTCTTGGGAAAAAGATTTTGCTAATAAAGTTGGTGCAAAAATATTAAGTGTAAGTTATCCAATATTAAATAGAGCAATATTAGACAGAGGATACGCAGGATATAATGGCGGGCTGCATTTAGTGGAAGATTTATTAGATGTTATCTTTACAGGGAGGTAGATTAAATGAGCTATTTTGATAATAAAGTTGCTCCTAAACGTGAACATAGATTGAATTTTGTGGGGAGTGCCTTTGGTGGCAGCACTTGTGAATTATTAGGTTGTGCTAAAGAGGGGTGCTTAAAGAATAAAAAAAGAAGTTTTTCTCAGGCAACTGCCTGTCAGCTAGGTTTAGTACTGGGAATGGCTCTTACAATGCCAGATACTATATTTATAATTCATGGTCCTGTAGGTTGTGGATCACAAATTCATTCATCGGATTTTCAAGTTAGGTCTGGAACAAAAGCTAGGGGTGGAGTTCCTAAGCCTTTAATATGGTTATCTACTAATCTCAATGAGAAAGATGTTATTAATGGAGGAGAAGCTAAACTGAGAGAAACCATATTGGAGGCTGATAAACGTTATAAACCAATAGCCATTATTGTTATGAATACCTGTTCACCAAGTATGATTGGTGATGATATTGATGAGGTGGTAAGAAGTACACAAGAGACTGTGAATGCAAAAATAATGCCAATGCACTGTGAGGGAATTAAATCTCAAGTAGTTGCTAACGCCTATGATACTTATTACCATGGAGTGGGTAGAAATTTGGATTTGTCTCCAAATTTATTAGATAATACAAAAGGAAACAGTGGAAAGTTCCAATTGGAAGAAATTAATTATAAAAAATCTAAAATTGTTAACCTATTCAATTTTGGTTCTCTGACCTATCCTGACGAGGTAGAGACCATAAGATTATTAGAGACATTAGGTCTTAAAGTAAGGGTTTTTCCGAATTTTGCTCATCCTAATGATTTTAGAAAATTGTCAGAAGCAGCTTTAAATATAAGTCTTTGTAATGTTCACGATGACTACTTTTTAACGTTTTTAAAGGAGAGGTTTGGTACTCCATATTTTATTCACAATATGCCTGTGGGTATAAAAAATACAAGTGAATGGTTTATAGAGGTGGCAAAACAGCTGAATTTAGAAGAAAAAGCAAAAGAAGTAATTGCTGCAGAGGAACAAGAAGTTTTTTCAGCAATAGAGCCTTTTAGAAAAGTTTTAAAAGGGAAAAGAGTGCTGATAACTGGAGGTATAATAAGGGTAGTATCTGATGCTATGCTTCTTGATGAATTAGGCTGTGAGGTCATAGCAGTTAGAGCCCACCATTATGACAGTTTAAGTACTGAACTTTATACAAAATTTAATGAGAAATTTCCATCGGTAGATGTAAGTGTAGCACCAAATCAAGCTTTTGAGTTAATTAATATAATAAATAGAGACAAACCAGATATATGTCTAACTCATGCAGGAGCCGGGGTATGGGTATCTAAGCTTGGAGTGCCATCCTTACCTCTATTTGGAGGATCATTTAATTATTTTGGATATAAAGGTGCTTTTGAAGTAGCAAGAAGGATGACAAGATTATTAAAAAATTCTTCTTTTCAGCATAGACTATCTGAGAATACAAGTTTACCTTATAAAAAAGAATGGTATGATAAAAATCCATTTGCATATATAAAAGACTAAACAATTAAATTAAATATGAGCATATATGCAATTCCAAATAATATTGAAACTATTATTATATCAATATTAAAATAAATTTGTTTTTTCACAGTATCACCTCATTATAATATAAGTATTTACAAAATATGGAATGAATATTCAAAAATTTTATGGAATAATTAATAGCTGAAGTCTTGTTCAGTAAATTTTATTTATAAAAAATTCACTTGACACTGGAACTAATGTTCTATATAATTATGGTATAAATTTACATTTATAAAACTTAATGGGGTGGTTTTACGGATACTATGGTATTGACAGAAAAACAATTAAAAGGGTTGAAATTAATACAAGAATACATGGATAAGCATAAATATGCTCCAACAGTGAGGGAACTGGGAGAAAAGATTGGATTAAGTTCTGCTAAATTAGTGCATTCATTTGTAAAAGATATTGAGGCAAAAGGATACATTTCCAGTGTAAACGGGTGCCCTACAACAATTCAAATATTAAAACGTATATAAATAAAAAACCAAGTTGATTTATTTTTGCTTGGTTTTATTTTTTTGAAGTTTAATCCAATTAACTTATGTAAAGTCATTATTACCTATATCATTTAATGTCATGAATTAGATATAGGAATTAGTTATTGAATTCTATTAAATAAATGTGTAAAATCAAAATAGACAAGATTTATGTAATAAAATTATATTTATTGAAAAATAGTGTCGTAAATATAAACCTTCAAAATCGTATATAAGTTGTGATTAAATTTGGAAGAAAAATCAAAGCAAATGGATGAAATAAAAAAATATTATATTTAATATGGGTATATCCATTAATAATGAGGTATCCTTAAAGCAAGTATTGGATATAATAATTGAGATGACAAAAAATACTAATACTGTTTTTAATGTAACAAAAATATATTATTAGCATTTTATTAAATAGTTAAAAAATAAAGGAAAACTTGTTAAAATTAACAATAAAAATCAATAGGATTCAAATTTTTATAAAAAAATATGATTAAATTTGATCATATGTGTTGTTTATTGATTGATTTTGTATTATGATAATTGTATGACAATCATAAAAACAATAGTAAAGGTTGTGAATAAAAAATGATATATACAGTGACTTTTAATCCAGCAATAGATTATGTCATAAATGTAAATGACTTCAAACCAGGAAAGGTTAATAGAGTGGTCAGCGAAGAGAAGTTTGCTGGTGGAAAAGGTATAAATGTCTCAAGAGTGTTAAATAACTTTGGAATAAAAAGTAAGGCCCTAGGTTTTATTGGAGGTTTTACAGGTAAATTTATAATTGATTCCTTAGAAGCTCAAGGTGTAGATACTGATTTTATACAGGTTTCAGGTGACACAAGAATAAATGTTAAGCTTAAATCAAATGAAGAAACAGAAATTAACGGCGGTGGACCAGGCATAACTGAAGCAGATCTTGAAAAACTATTTAAAATAATTAGTAAATTAGGTAGTGATGATTATTTGGTGTTATCTGGGAATGTACAAAGTTCAGTACCGAGAGATATATATTCTGTACTTCAGGAAAAATGTGCATCTAATAAGGTTAAGGTTATTGTTGATACTACAGGGGATGCTTTGGTTGCTACATTAAAAAATAAACCATTTTTAATAAAACCTAATAATCATGAATTAGGTGAAATATTTAACGTAGTTCTTGATAAAAAAGACGATATTATAAAATATGCCCAAAAGCTTAGAGAAATGGGTGCTGAAAATGTAATTATTTCTATGGCAGAAAAAGGAGCACTTTTAATTACTGATAATGGAGTTTATCATGCTTCACCAGCTAAAGGAACTGTACAAAATTCAGTAGGAGCAGGAGACTCGGTAATTGCAGGTTTTCTAGCAAATTATTCTAAAAATCCAGATATAATAGAATCATTTAGATGGGGTGCAACTTCTGGAAGTGCAACGGCATTTTCAAAAGACTTATGTAAAAAAGAAGATGTAGAACATTATTTACCGCAAGTAATCGTAACCAAGTTATCATAATTTTCTATAGAGCAAATTATAAAAATACTTTATGGATAAAGGATTTTTATAATTTTAAGTATTTGTGTAAACCTTTTATGGACAATGTAGTTAATTTGGTGAAAATAATGTAGTAATAATTTTAATATATCTTAATCCATTATTCTTTTCTCATTATATAAAAGTATACAAAGAATTGAAGAGAATAATGTTTATATATTAATTATATAATATGGTTAAACCACAGAAAGTTATAGACTAATTTTCACTATACCATCTATAGTGGCTTCAATGTGAAATCTTGGCAATACATAGTATATATCTTTTATTAAATATACTTTTTGTGAGGTAATCATAATATGGGAGGAAGAAAATGAAAATTACAGAACTTTTAAAGAAAGACACTATCATTCTAGATCTTAAAGCTAGTTCAAAAGCAGAAGTAATTGACGAATTAGTAAATAAGCTCGATAGTGCTGGGAGATTAAACAATAAAGAAGACTATAAAAATGCTATTTTAAAAAGAGAATCAGAATTTTCAACAGGTATTGGAGATGGAATAGCTATACCACATGCTAAAACAGCAGCAGTAAAGACACCAGCCCTTGCTTTTGGCCGATCTATTAAAGGTATAGATTATGATTCCCTAGATGGAAGCCCAGCTAATATATTTTTTATGATTGCAGCAAGTGAAGGGGCTAACAATACCCATTTAGAAACATTATCAAGATTGTCCACAATGCTTATGAATCCAGATTTCAAGGCAAAGCTTCTTGAAGTTAAGTCAGAGGATGAGGTTTTAAGTCTAATTGATAGTGAAGAGGAAGAAAAATTAGAAGAAGAAAGTTCAGAAGGTTCTGTTGTAGAAGAATCAGAAGGATCTAAAGGTTTAGTATTAGCTGTAACTGCTTGCCCTACAGGTATAGCACATACTTATATGGCAGCAGATGCCTTGAAAAATAAGGCTAAAGAAATGGGAGTAGACATAAAAGTAGAAACCAATGGTTCTACAGGTGTAAAAAACAGATTGACAGAGGACGAGATAAATAGGGCTTCTGGTATAATTGTAGCAGCAGATAAAAAAGTTGAAATGGCTAGATTTAATGGTAAAAAGGTAATTCAGGTTCCTGTAGTCCAGGGAATAAAAAGACCTGAAGAACTTATAACACAAGCACTAAATGGAGATGCGCCAGTATATAAACATGAAGGCGGCGGTGATAAATCATCATCTTCTGGTGGTGAAAAGGGTGGTTTCTATAAACATCTTATGAACGGTGTTTCAAATATGCTTCCCTTTGTTGTAGGTGGAGGTATACTAATAGCTATATCCTTTATGTTCGGAATAAAAGCTTATGATCCTAAGGATCCAAGTTATAATTATATAGCAAAATTACTTCATGATATTGGTGCTACGAATTCATTTGCACTTATGGTGCCTGTACTTGCAGGTTTTATCGGTATGAGTATAGCAGATAGACCTGGATTTGCACCGGCAATGGTGGGTGGTTTTATTGCAGCTAACAATGGTGCAGGATTTATAGGCGGATTAATTGCAGGTTTCTTAGGTGGTTATGTAGTAGTGTTACTTAAAAAGCTATTTGCAAAATTACCTCAGTCCCTTGATGGTATAAAACCGGTTTTAATTTATCCACTGCTTGGAATACTTATTACTGGTGCCATAATGTTTATAGTAATAATAGCTCCTGTAACAGCGTTTAACCTATGGTTACAGCATGTATTGAGTTCTATGGGAACAGCTAATAGAGTTTTACTTGGTTTAGTTTTAGGTGGAATGGAAGCTATTGATATGGGTGGTCCAATAAACAAAGCAGCCTTTACTTTTGGTATTCTTATGATAAGTGCTGGTAACTATCATCCACATGCTGCTGTTATGGCCGGTGGAATGGTACCTCCTCTTGGAATTGCATTGGCTACTACCTTCTTTAAAAATAGATTTACTAGGCAGGAAAGAGATTCTGGTTTGACTTGTTATATAATGGGATTATGTTTCATAACAGAAGGAGCAATACCTTTTGCGGCAGCAGACCCTGCTAGAGTAATACCAGCATCAATTGTTGGATCAGCAGTAGCTGGTGGACTTTCACTATTATTTAACATAGGCTTGCCAGCACCGCATGGTGGAATATTCGTAGTTGGAATAGTAAATGGAAATCCGCTGCTTTATATTCTATCTATTGCAATTGGTGCTGTAGTAACTTGCTTGTTACTTGGAATATTAAAAAAGCCTATCAAAACTGATGAAGTTGAAGCATAGTAAAAATTTTATATACAATCAATGGATCTTATTTAGTGGGAGAGCTTGCATTCCTACTAAGTTTAGATGAATTATCCTGTGACGTGCCGCTGCTATTTTTGGCTTTAGAAGCGGAGTAGTACAGTTGCTAATATGGAAAGAATAAAAGAAACCGTACAGAGATTTAATTTATATAAGTCTCTGTACGGTCTCTTTTTTAAAATTAAAACTATGCTATAATAATGGAAAAGTGATATGTAAGAGGTGATATATTATGGAACTTATACGCAAAGATCCCTATTATATTAAAAATATAAAAAATCCATCGGAGGAGATTCAGCTAGAAGCAGTTAAGGATAACGGAAATGTATTGAAATTTATAGAAAACCCATCTGTAACTGTTCAGTGGACAGCTCTTAAGAACAATGTATGGGTTATTGAATATATAAAAAATCCAACAGAGGAAATGAGTATATTTGCTGTAGAGGGTGCCTGGAATACCATTAAATTTATAAAAAGTCCCTCAGATAAAGTTTTAAAAAAAGCTGTATCAATAAAGGGATGGGCCCTTCAATATATAAAAAATTCAACAGAGGAAATTAAGGAAATTGCAGTAAAAAAAGATTGGGATGCCATAAAGTATATAAAAAGTCCATCGGAGAGAATTCAGTTAATAGCAGTTTCAAAATATTTTGGAGCATTAAAATATATAGATAATCCTACGATGCAGGTAAAAAGGAAGGCCATAGTTGAAAATGCGGAAGCTATTAATTATATAGAAAATATAAATGAAGATGGTATGAAAATCTTTTTAGAGGATAATGTGGATATAATTAAATATGTAGGAAGCAGAATTGATGTAGAATGGGCAAAAGAAATTCTTAAAAATAAATTTAAAAGCGAAAATATAGATAGAGAATATGTTTTAAAATTTATCAATTGTGATGTACTAACTATAGATAAATTAAGTTTTATCCATGATTATGGCAGCGAAAAGGCAAAAAGAATTTTTGTTGACTATAAGTTATCGTATTAAGGAGAATTAGCATGAATTTTAATGATGCATTAAAGTGTGTAGAATTGGTTATAGAAAGTGGTGCAGTTCCGCTGCTTATAGGAGAAAGTGGTATAGGTAAGACTACTATTGTAAAGAATTTATGTAAAAGTAATAATTATTATAATATTAATATAGATGGAAATATGTTAAAAGAGGGTGAAATAGGGGGACTTCCTACAGTGGAAGATTATTTAGTACATGTAAATGGAGGAGATATTAAACTTAAGAGAACTGTTTATGCTGTTCATATAAAGCTTCAAGAAATAGAAAGAGTTTTAAGTAAAGATCCAGGTAGAACCATAATATTGTTTATAGATGAAATAAATCGCTGTGAGCACAGTGTACAACAGGAACTTATGAATATAATACTTAATAGAGAAATAAACGGTTTTAAAATACCTGATCAGGTAAAAGTAGTAGCCGCTATGAATCCTTCTAACAAGTATGGAGAATACAATAATACTGATTATCAGGTAATAGATATGGATGCAGCCCAGGAAGATCGTTTTACCTGGATAGAAGTAGAATCTGACACAAAAGCCTGGATTAGTTGGGGAATGGAAAAGGTAGGGGAGACTACAAATATTCATGAGGATATACTTAATTTTGTTTCTACTTTCCCTGAATATCTACATACTCCTAGTTCGGTAGAAATGGTTAAAGCAACGCCAAGAAGTTGGGAAAGGGTATCAAATGTATACAGAATATATTTGAATAAAGGTGAAAAGATACCTAAAAATATTATTTATAATGTGATAAAAGGTAATGTGGGAAGCAGTATAGCGCAGGAATTTATGAATTTTATAAATAACAATAAAAGGTCTCTTATCACTGCCGAGCAAATATTTTTAGAAAGTACACTTAAGTCAGAAATTATAGAGGAAATAAAGAAAGAAAATCACTCAAGGTTATATTTAATAGCTAAAAATGTTTTTCAACATATAAAGAATAGTAATAATAAAATACAGGAGATAGATATATTTTCTAAATTGCTTCAGTACTATCCAGCAGATTTAAAATTAGCTATAATGAAAGAGCTAAAAGAAAGCTATGCAGATAATATTTATGAAGACTTTTTAATGAATAAAAATTTTATCGAAGGCTTTTTTTCTATATATGGTGATTTTAAGGAGTAGGGGGATATGGAAGAAAATAATTTTGAAATATTAAGAAAGCGACTGTATGGAGAAACACAGACAGGGGAATATAATTCGGAAAAATTTAATAAAGATTTTTTAGAATTAATAGAAATGTGCAATTTATCGCTTATGAAGGATGAAGATAATTTTTTTGGATTATTTCTTATTCAATGCAAACGGGAAATAAATTTTAAGCTTTCCACTGCTGTAGAAACAAAGTTATCTGGTACTTATTTTTCCATGTATTTTAATCCAATTATGTTTTTAGAATGTACTTTAAAGGAAATGAAAGCTCTCATTAAACATGAGGTATATCATATCATGAGTAAGCACTATGAAAGAGCAAAAAATTTAAAATACAAATATAGTCAGCTTGCCATTAATCTTGCAATGGATATATCTATAAATCAGTATTTAATGTATTTACCTTCTTGGTCAGCAAAACTTGAAAATGTGAAATTAGCTTATAATATAGATCTTGAAGAAGAACAGACCATGGAGCAGTATGCAGCTAAAATACAAGCGGCTCTAGATAAGAAAATTAAAAAAGATAATAAATCTGAGCAGGATTTTTCAAAGGTGCATGAAATTTGGGAAGATATGAATGAAGATGTCAATATAGAACAAATGGATGAAATAATAAAAAAAACGGCAGCTAATGCTTACAGAGGCAAAATACCTGAAAGTATAGATATTCTTATGAAGTCCCTTAATAAGGTTCCAGAAATAAGCTGGAAGGATTATCTTAGGAGAAGTATTGGTGTAATTCCAGCAGGTCATAAAAAAACTATAACAAGAAGAGATAGAAGACAGCCTGAGAGATTAGATTTAAGAGGAAAATTATCAAATAGGATAGTAAAAATTTTAATAGCCATTGACATTAGTGGAAGTATGTCTGATAAGGAAATAGAAAATTCAATGACAGAAATTTTTTCAATAGTTAAAAATTATCCTTTTGATATATTCATAATAGAATGTGATAGTGAAATAAGAAGAATATATAAAGTAAAGAGTATAAAAGATGTGAAAGAAAAGGTTAATACTAAAGGAGGAACTAAGTTTTCGCCAGTATTTCAATATATATATGATAAAAGACTTAAGGATTATGTTCTAATTTTTTTTACAGATGGGTTAGGAGAAAAAGAACTTAAAATTTTACCCTATAATTATAATACCATTTGGGTACTAACAGGAACGGATCAAGAGCTTTCTATTGAAAAACAAATAGGAATAGTAGTTAAATTAAGTAATTCAATAGATAAAAAAGAGACAGCTAATGGATATGATCTTATTCGAGAGGCTATGAGAGATACAAGAAGTGAATGGGCTAAATAATAACTTGTCCAATATAAAATCCCCCTATAATATTACAGGGGGATTTTATATTGGACAAGTTATGTCTAACTTAAAGTTAGATTAATCATTCTTTAATTCAGCCATACAATTTTTGCAAATATTTTTTCCTCTGTAATTTATAACATCTCTTGCATCTCCACAGAAAATACAAGCTGGTTGATACTTTTTAAGGATTATATGTTCACCTTCTACATATATCTCTAGAGCATCTTTTTCACCTATTTCTAATGTTCTTCTTAATTCTATTGGAATAACTACTCTACCTAATTCATCTACTTTTCTTACAACTCCTGTTGACTTCATCACAAGATCCTCCTTAAATAACAAAAATCGACTTATTAACTAATTAAATGATATCAAGCATTAAGTATAAAGTCAAGTAATTTTTGATGGAAAGTATAAATGTATAATAAATAATTTAGAATTTCTTTAAATCACTCGATAGTTTTCGACAAATATATAGTATATCATAATAAATAAGTCGATAATATGAATAAAGATCTATTATTATTAGTGCTATAATATATAATGAAAGATTTTTATTAGTTGGAGGTATAAAAATGAAGGTAATAGACTTTCACTGTGATACTATCTCAAAACTTATGGATAACAGAGAAATGTCAGAACTAAAGTCAAATAATTTTAGCATAGATATTGAAAAATTAAAAAATGGAGATAATTTAGCTCAGTTTTTTGCTCTGTTTTTAAATTTAAAACACGTGAAAGACCCTTTAGAGTATTGTCTTAGTATGTTAGATAAGCTTTATATGGAGATGAAAAAAAATGAGGATTCAATAGCTCTTGTAAAATCCTATGATGAATTAATAAATAATAAGAAGAAAAATAAATTATCTGCATTTTTAACCATAGAGGAAGGTGGAGTTTTAAAAGGTGAACTCTATAACCTGAGAAATTTTTATAGGTTAGGGGTAAGGCTTATGACTTTGACCTGGAACTATCCCAATGAAATAGGATTTCCAAATTCTAAAAAAGAGTATATGGGAAAAGGATTAACAAATTTTGGTTACCAAGTCATAGAGGAAATGAATAGACTTCATATGATTATCGATGTATCACATCTTTCTGATAAAGGATTTTATGATGTATTGAGGTTATCTAAGAGACCTTTTGTTGCATCTCATTCTAATTCAAGATTTATAACCGCTCATCCAAGAAATTTAACAGATTCTATGATAAAAGAGTTATCAAATATAGGTGGAATCATGGGCATAAATTTTTATAATAGATTTTTAGGAGAAAGTAGTATTAGTAAAATTGACGATATGCTCCTTCATATAAAACACATTTATAATGTAGGGGGAATAGACGTAATAGCGTTGGGTAGTGATTTTGATGGAATAGAATGTGAAGTTGAAATCAAAGATACATCAGAGATGTATAAACTTCAAGATAAGCTTAAAAAAAGCGGCTTTAGTGAAGATAATATAGAAAAGATATTTTATAAAAATGCTTTAAGAATTATAAAAGACATTTAGTTTGCAAGATAATCGTTGTAGTAACTTCACTAAATAGCTTTCATAGGCTGATGTTCTTACAAATATAATAATTAAAGCTTATAGATGATTTCATGAATTTTTCCATCAATTTAAGATTAATAGAAAACTAATTAGAAAAATTTATAAAAAGTGCTTGATTAATAATAATAATTATTATATAATAATAACTGTTGGCGATGAAATTGCCATTTGAACTTAATAAAAATTAAATAAAATATAAATAGAATTTTAGGAGGAATTTGTTATGAAAAAATTTGTTTGTTCAGTTTGTGGATACGTATTTGAAGGAGCTGAAGCTCCAGAAAAATGCCCTCAATGTGGTGCAGGAAGAGATAAATTTATAGAAAAAACTGATGATAAAGAAGAATGGGCAGATGAACATAAAATTGGAATTGCAGCTGGCGTAGATGCAGAAGTAGTAGAAGGTTTAAGAGCTAATTTTACTGGTGAATGTACAGAAGTAGGTATGTACCTTGCTATGAGCCGTCAAGCTGATAGAGAAGGATATCCTGAAATAGCAGAAGCTTATAAGAGAATAGCTTTTGAAGAAGCAGAGCATGCATCTAAGTTTGCAGAACTTCTTGGAGAAGTTGTAGGAGCTGATACTAAAAAGAATCTTGAAGTCAGAGTAGAAGCAGAATATGGTGCTTGCAAAGGTAAAAAAGAATTAGCAACTTTAGCTAAGAAGCTTAATTATGATGCTATTCATGACACTGTACATGAAATGTGTAAGGATGAAGCTCGTCACGGAAAAGCTTTTAAAGGATTATTAAACAGATATTTTAAATAAAAATAAAAAATGGCTTTCTCAATTAAAGAGGAGGCCATTTTTTTATTTTCAGATGTTTAAGGAATCTTTAAAGAAACAACTAGCATCTTTGTCCTGTTATTTTTTTAATATCCAATACGAACTATATAATTTAAGCTTGTATTAATATTCGTAAGTTGTATTGACTAGTTTACATTGCTCTGCTAATATGTTAAAGGGAGGGATATGAGTTGAAAAATAATTATGACCTTGTTATAGTAGGCGCTGGTCCCGCAGGGATTTTTACAGCAATTGAAATTACAAAAATCAAACCAGAATTAAGTGTTTTAATAATTGATAGAGGAAGAAGTATTGAAAAGAGAGTTTGTCCTGCGAGAAAGACTGGTAAATGTGTAAACTGTAATCCTTGTGGCATAACCTTTGGCTGGTCAGGGGCAGGTGCTTTTTCCGATGGTAAACTATCCTTAAGCCCAGAAGTTGGTGGAAGAATTTTAGACTATTACTCAGAAGAAGAAGCTCAAAAATTAATAAATTATTGTGATGATATATATCTAAAATTTGGTGCTAGTAAGACTGTTTACGGATTAAATACTGAGAGAGTAGATGAGATAAAATATGAAGCTAGTAAACATAATATTCGTCTTATTGAGTGTCCTGTAAGACATTTAGGTACTGAACTGGCATATGAAGTTTTGAAAAAAATGTACCTACACCTTATGGAAAATACTAATACTGAATTTGAAGAGCTAACAGAAGCCACAGATATAATAGTTGAAAACGGTAAGGTTAAGGGAATAAATATAAAAAATAAATCCGTAGAATTTAAAATTGAAACTAAAAACTTAGTTGTTGCGCCTGGTAGAGGTGGGGCAGAGTGGCTTACAAAGGAAGCAAAAAATCTTAATATAAAGACTACGAATAACGCTGTTGATATAGGAGTAAGAGTTGAAGTACCAAACTCAATTATGGATCATTTAACTAAAGATTTATATGAAGCAAAACTTGTTTATTATTCGGATACCTTTGGAAATAAAGTTAGAACTTTTTGTATGAATCCTGGTGGAGTAGTGTCAGAAGAGCATTACGATGAAGGAATGGCAGTAGTTAATGGCCATAGTTATGGAGAAAAGGAATTAAGGACAAATAATACTAATTTTGCTATGCTTGTTTCTACTACTTTTACTGAACCCTTCAATCAGCCAATAGACTATGGTCAATATATTGCAAAGCTTGGTAATATGCTAACTGGCGGAGGAATAATGGTTCAAAGACTTGGTGATTTGTTAATGGGAAGAAGAACAAGTGAATCGAGGCTTAAAAAATCAACAACTATACCAACTATGAAATCAGCAGTACCTGGTGATTTAAGTTTTGTGCTTCCACAAAGGCACTTAACTTCAATAGTAGAAGCTTTAAAAGCTTTTGATAAAATTGCACCAGGCTTATATAGTAAAAATACTCTTTTATATGGAGTTGAAGTAAAATTTTATTCAAGTAAGTTTGAAACAAATGATAAATTTGAGACACAAATAAAAAATTTATATACTATAGGTGATGGAGCTGGAATTACAAGAGGGCTTATGCAGGCATCCGTTACAGGTGTTATAGTTGCTAGAAATATAGCAAAACAGAGTTAAATATTTAACCCAAGGGGAAAGTGAGGAATTATTATGTCAGCATTTATTGTTTTAGGAGCTCAATGGGGAGACGAAGGTAAAGGTAAGATGACAGACTATCTTGCAGAGGAAGCAGATGTAGTTGTTAGATTTCAAGGTGGAAATAATGCAGGTCATACTGTTGAAGTAGGAGATAAGCAGTATAAACTTCATCTTATACCATCAGGTATATTATATGAAGATAAGCTTAATGTTATTGGCAATGGTGTAGTTTTAGACCCTAAAGCTATGTTTGAAGAAATAGAATATCTTGAAAATTTGGGAGTTAAGGTTACCCCTGAAAAATTATTAATTAGTGACAGAGCACAGCTTATAATGCCTTATCATAGAGCTTTAGATGGTGCTAAAGAAAAAGTAAGAGGTAAAAATGACATAGGTACCACAGGAAAGGGAATAGGCCCTTGTTATACAGATAAAGCTGAGAGAAGTGGAATAAGGGTATGCGACTTAATGCACAAAGAAGTATTTAAAGAAAAACTTAAAGAAAATATAGCTGATAAAAATGCTGTTCTATCTAAAATATACGATATGGATACCTTTGACTTTGATGCTATATATGAACAATACATAAATTATGCAGATAGAATGAAAGCCTTTGTAGCTGATGCTTCTGTAAGAGTGTACAATGAGATAAAACAAGGCAAAAAAGTGCTTTTTGAAGGAGCTCAGGGAAATCTATTGGATATAGACTATGGAACATATCCATTTGTTACATCTTCCAGCACAATTGCTGGGGGAGTATGTACTGGAGCAGGTATAGGACCTACTATGATTAATAGCGCTATAGGAATTGCCAAGGCATATACAACAAGAGTAGGAAAAGGTCCTTTCCCTACAGAGCTTTTTGACTCTATGGGAGAACATATAAGAGATAAAGGTCATGAATATGGTGTAACTACAGGTAGAGCTAGAAGATGTGGATGGCTTGATACTGTAATTCTAAAATCTGCAGCAAGAGTTTCAGGGCTTACGAGTTTTGCGGTAACTAAGATAGATACTTTGGCTGGAATAGATAAAATAAAAGTATGTGTTGGATATGAAATTAATGGTGAAATTATAGATTATGTACCAGCAAGTCTTGAAGATTTAGCTATTTGTAAACCTATATATGAAGAATTTGATGGTTGGGATAACAGCATAGAAATTGCAAGAACCTATGATGAGATTCCTGATAATGCTAAAATTTACCTAAAGAGAATAGAAGAACTAACAGATACAAAAATTTCCATAGTTTCAGTGGGACCAAGAAGAGATCAAACTATTGTAGTTAGTGAAATATAATTGTATAATATTTATATATTATAATTAATACTAATAAGAATGTACTTTATTAGTATATTAAATATGTTATAATAAGAATACTAATTATATATGAGAAGAGAGGTATGTATTATGGAAATTAATAAAGATACAACTATAGGCGAAGTAGTAAGAACTTATCCTGAAAAGGCACAGGTATTAATGAGTTTTGGTATGGGCTGTATAGGATGTCCATCATCTCAAGGAGAAACATTAGAACAAGCTGCATTAGTTCATGCGTTAGATTTAGATGATTTATTATTAGCATTAAACAAATAAATTTATAAACATAAATTTTAGATGATATAGGCGCTGAGTTTATCTTAAATTCAGTGCTTATTTTTAATTATTTCTAGATTTAGTGTATTTTTTACAATAATTATCCAGTATACTGGTTTTGGACTATATATTCTGTGTTGATGTAGGCTTATAATATAAGTATAAAATGTTACAAATCTTCAATTTATTTTGATATAAATTATCTGCAGCATTTTCAATTTATTTTGTGGGGGGTAAATAATGTGAAAAATATATTTTATGAAGAATCTTATAAAGTTCGTCATTATGAAGCAGATAGAAATGGAAGGGCCTTTATTGCAACTTTTGTAAATTATTTTGAAGATTTATCACTAAATCATTCTGAAAGCTTAGGCATGGGGATAGAATATCTCTTGGAAAACAATATAGCTTGGGTTGTGTATAAATGGGATATAAGTATAAGTAAATATGCTAGGCTTGGTGAAGAATTAAGGATACGAACTTGGGCACATTCAGTGAGGCGGTTTTATGCTTATAGAAAATTTGAAATTATAAATTCTTTAGGAGAAATAATAGTTACAGCTAATTCATTGTGGTTTATGATAAATATGAAGAGAAGAAGGCCTTGTAAAATACAAGGGGAAATAATAGAAAGATTTGGGCTTACTGAAAAGGATAATACTCCAATTGAGTTTGAAAAACTAAAGGAACCTACTAATATTACTGATGAAAAAACTTTTTTTGTCAGATATAGTGATATAGATACAAATAAGCATGTAAATAATGTTAAGTATGTATCCTGGGCATTAGAAACAATTCCAAAAGAAATAATTAATAACTATAAGTTAAAGCAATTAAGAATAGACTATGATAAAGAGACTGCTTATGGAGAGGCTGTTAAAGTTTTGGGAGAAACTATAGAAATTGATAATGGATATATAGTCTATAATTCTCTTTTAAATTCTAATGGTGAAAGATTGAATTTGGTAAAAACTGTATGGAGTAAATAGAAAATATAGATTATAACCAAGGATTATATCTAAAATTTTTAATTTTTAATTTAGAAAATAATATAAAAATTTTAAAATATAAGTATATATGTTGTAATAAGTTATCTTCACTAATAAAATAGTATTTTATTTAAATATTATTCACTACCTATTATCAATTGAAGTATGATTCTAATTGCAACCTATATTACAATATTCATTGTACAAAGAGTAGATTAGAAGTTATGGATTTGAAATGACAAAGGGAGAGAAAGAATTTTGAAACATGATATTATTATAGTTGGTGGTGGTGCTTCTGGAATTATGGCAGCGATTACTGCTAAAGACCTAGGAAAAGATGTGGCAATTTTAGAACGAAATGATAGAATAGGGAAAAAGTTGCTGACTACAGGAAATGGAAGATGCAACATAACTAATAGGTGTATTGATTATTCAAGATATCATAGCAATAATGATGGCTTTTTTAACTTTGCTCTAAATAATTTTGACTATAGGAATTCAGAATTGTTTTTTAATTCCATAGGATTACATCTTACGCTCTTAGATGAGGGTAAAATGTATCCCATGTCTCTTCAGGCATCTTCAGTTTTAGATACAATTAGACTGGCACTAGAGGAACGAGGTATACCTGTATATTTAAATAACAAGGTTAAAGATATTAAAATAAAGAACTCAGAATTTCATATTTCCACAGATGATAAAGAAGAAAGTTTTCAGTGTAATAAATTAATACTGGCTACTGGTGGAAAGGCTGCACCTAAAACAGGATCGGACGGCATTGGTTATTTTATTGCAAAATCTTTTGGACATATGATAATTAATCCTATTCCAGCCCTGGTACAATTAAAGCTTAAATATAAAAATCTAAAGGCATTATCTGGCATTAAATTTAATGGATACTGTGAAGTATTAGTAAAGGGAGAAGTAAAAAGAAGAGAATTTGGAGAAATTCTATTTACTGACTATGGCATATCGGGGCCACCTATATTGCAACTAAGTAGCATTGCAGCAAAAGCCCTTCAGCAGGGAAAGAATGCAGATATACGAATTGATATGATGCCTCAATATAAAATGAAGGAGCTTATAGATTTTTTAGAAAATCATTGGGGAATATTTAGCTATAGAACTGTGTTTAATTCACTTATAGGAATTATTAATAAGAAAATGATTCCTATAATTTTAAAGGAAGCTGAATTAGATAACATGCATAAGCTCTGTTTAGAATTAAGTTGGAAAGAAAAGAAAAATATTTATAATTTTCTAAAAAACTGGACTTTTCAGGTTATAGATACAAATTCCTTTTCTAATGCTCAAGTTACTGCTGGAGGAGTTGATACTAAATACGTGGAAACTGAAACTATGAAATCAAAAATTATAGATAATTTATATTTTTGTGGAGAAATATTGGACGTAGATGGTGATTGTGGAGGTTTTAATCTTCAGTGGGCCTGGAGTTCAGGATATATTGCAGGAAAGAGCGCAGCAGATACTTAACTTAAATTCGTAATTTGAAGATATACAAAAAATTTTTTGGCAAAATAATATAAGCTACAGAGTATTTATAAATTAAATATTTATACAAAAAGCTATGAATATACAATTTATAAATTGTATATTACAAATTGTAGATGCTTAAATGTTATAAGGATATTTATATTTGTTTAGCTTATAATAATACTAAATAAATAATTTGTAATTTAGCTTACAATAATTACAGTTTTTTATAAACAGATTTCTAAGTATCGGTATTTATGATACTTACTAACAGAGTTCTAAGTATCAGTATTTTTGATACTTATAAATCGTTGTCCTTTAGGGTAAATCGTTATCCAGGGACGTAGCCACTCTTTACTCCCACTTTGAAGGAAAGTGATGGGAGTATTAGAGGGGATAGTCATCGGATAAGATAGCATGGTTACAATTGTATATTAGGAGGGCTGATATTTATGAAAGCTGAGGAATTAATGAAATATAAGAATTGGGTTGTAGTGGGCGATGTTTCAAATAGCATAAAGTATGCTTATAAAATATTACAAGAATTAAAACAGAAGGGATATAATGCATCTGGTGTTAATCCTAGAGGCAAATCGGAAGATGTATATATAAATCTAAAAGATGTTAATTATAAAATAGATGTTGTAGATTTATGTATAAATCCTGTAATGGGTATTGGAATGCTGAAAGAAGTAAGAGATTTAAATATAGATAAGATACTCATCCAGCCAGGTGCGGGAAGTAATGAAATATTAGATTATTGTAGAAAAAATGGTATTGCAGCAATAGAAGGCTGCGCATTAGTAGAACTTTCACGTAAGTTAAATAATTAGATAGTTGATAGCAATATATTTCAAGATAAGATGTATCAGAAGGTATAGGATTATGAGTACATTAAGGATGAATTCAAGAATATAAGAAACCTAGAAGAAACTGCTTTGATAAATTTGGAAGTCATTGATATATTGAGATAATATATGACATTTTATTTTTATTATTTTAAGAAATATTAAAAAATACGAAAATTTATGTTGACATTAAACGGTTTTTTTTGTATCATATTTATTGTTGGGTCGCGAGATCTGGCAATAAAATTTAATAAGGCCCCTTGGTCAAGCGGTTAAGACACCACCCTTTCACGGTGGTATCATGGGTTCAAGTCCCGTAGGGGTCACCATTTTGTGGGCGTTTAGCTCAGCTGGGAGAGCATCTGCCTTACAAGCAGAGGGTCACAGGTTCGAGCCCTGTAATGCCCACCACAAAATATGGCCTGGTAGCTCAGCTGGTTAGAGTGCTGGCCTGTCACGCCAGAGGTCGAGGGTTCGATCCCCTTCCAGGTCGCCATATTTTTAAGCTGGCATAGCTCAATTGGTAGAGCAACTGACTTGTAATCAGTAGGTTATGGGTTCAATTCCTATTGCCAGCACCAAAACTTCTTAGATTATTTCTAAGGAGTTTTTTTGTTATATAAAGAGATTAAAGTAAAAAACAAATAATTAGAACTTACATGGAAAAATCATCATATAGAATAAGGAACATTGGAGTTATTTAGAAGAGTGGTTTAACTAATAATTTAAGAAAGTTGCGAACTAACTTGAGGGTTTGTTCATTAAGCAGTGAAATCTTTAACGTGGCTTCGCTAGTTAAAAGTGATAGATTTGGCTAAAGCCAAAAGTGAAGGATATTTTTTCGACCTTTCTCTACGAAAAAATTTTAAAATAAAAAATAATTAGCCTTTCATAATAATTAAATTTTTAGTTACAAAGCTTTTTCACAGCACATCGGAGAAAAAGCATCCTTCACTATTCACCACGTGAATTCTTTCACTTTTAATCGAGGCGAAGCCAAGATTAAATCTTTCACCTTGACACTTCAGCGGCAATCTTTCACTTTTTCACCGCGTAAGCCGGGTGAAAAGCTTTCACTTGTCAATGCTCAAAAATTATCATGTATTATCTTAACTAACCTTATAGTTACTTCGTCTTTTTTTACAATTGCTAATTGAAATAAATATACTATTGGGATATTATCTTTGTTTTGAAAAATTAATTTTCACTCTTATATCTTCACCATAAAATTTAAAAAGATTGAAATTACCGAATAATCTCGACGTAATTCTCTCTGAATATGTCCTAGAAAGTTTCTCTAAAGAATAATTAGAAGAAATAAGCATTTTTTTATTTATTAATAGTCTTTTATTTAAAAGATTGAACAATTCTGTAGAGGAAAAGTCTGTTATTTGTTCTGTACCTAAATCATCCAATATCAATAGATCACAATTTAACAGTAAGTCTTCTAGAGTAGAATTATTTTCAAATTTAATTTGCTTTAGTTCCTGAATGAGATCATCAGCAGTTCGATAAATAACCAAAAAGCCTCTATCTAATAAATCTTTGGCAATACAATTAGATAAAAATGTCTTACCAGTACCGGAATTGCCATAAAAAAGTAAATTAGTATTTGAAGCTGAAAAATTTTTTATGTAATCCATAATAAATGGTATTATTTTTTCTTCTATATTTTTTCGTGGACTTTTTGGTTCTTCACCTGTTCTGCTGGAGGAATAATAATTTATATTGAAATGTTCAAAATTATTATCTTTTAATATAAGATCCAAATGAGAATCTTTATAATATAGTTTAACAAGCTTTTGCTTATAACAAACGCATCTTGTAGATCCAATATAACCTGTATCCTTGCATTTGTTGCATTTATAACGGCGAGAAACGTAATCTATAGGATAACCGTTGGATGCCAGAAGCTCAGACTTTTTTATTCTGAGATCTGTAATTTTTTCTCTAAGTTCTTTTAGATGTTGTTCTCTATTATCTACATCTTTAAAAGATATAACTGATAAATTTATGCAAAGTGTAGCTATCTGACGTTCTATATTTGAAACATCCGGAAGTTTTTCTGAAATTTCCAATTTCCTTTTTTTTAATGCTGCATCTTCATTTTCTTGTATACGAGAATAGATTTTAGCTATTTCTTCCTTATATCCTCTAATCATTCTTATCCCATCCTAATAATTTCTTTTCAAGTTCGTCATAATCATAGGACCTTTGTTCATAATTATTGAAATTAGTTTTTGGTCCTGAATTTGAAGCTGATTTTTTAAATTTAGTTTTCTTAAAATCTTTGGTATCTATATCTTCAATAGTTTTAATTCCATCTTTAAACCAATTACTTAAAATAGCATCTATATATTTAAAATCTGCTTTGTTTATTCGCGAAAAAGTGATGTCACAAGCTCTATAAATAACATCTAAAGAAAATTTATATGAATTTATCCACTTTTCCAATATTTGTTGTTGAGGTTTCATAATTTCTGCATCTTTAATTCCTAGATAAGATAATATTTTTCTTATTTTTATCCATTTGTCTTCATGCTTTTTTATATAAGTTTGTGCATTTTCTATAGTATTAATTTTAGCATCATGCCAGGATATGGCAATTCTTTCTATATATCTATAGTCGGTTTTACCTTTAGATGTACAGTACTCAATGAGCAGAAGAATTAATTCAGGTGGAAAACTGAAGTCATTTATCCAACTGATATACATTTTCATTTCTTTAGTTGAAAGTGGTCTAGCAACAAGATTTTCGATATCTTGAAGCATATCTTTAGTAGAATTATTATCCAGTTCTTTTAATAAATCTATATTCTCATTTTTATCTAAAGTAGGTTCATCTAAATCCAAAAAGTCTATATTAAAATTGCCTAAGTTATCTATTGGAACAAGTCTTACTACACCCTCATCGTTCCAATAATTCCAGGCATTCATTAAATCTGTTTCAAGAAGATGAAGAGTTCCGGCAAACATTGCGGAATTTACACCAGGTTCTCCAGATATACAATATTTTATTCCTAAAAGATATACTTTTACATACTCGCCTCTTGCTTTAGGCATGTACTTATCTATAAATACATTACTTATAGGCGTATAGTTATTTACTTTGTTTTTAAACATAAAAGTACTCACAATACCACCGCCTTTCAAAATTAATTATACAATATATAGTATCACTTATATTTATTATAACAAAATATTGAATCGAATTTAATATTTAAACATAAAAATTATGTTAACAAACCAATCATATTATAATCTACAGTTAAAAGCAATAATAAAGTTTTTACTAATTATAACCATTAATTACTAAAAATTTCAATGTCATACCATTTCACAAAAGAAGTACACGAGATAAAAATTGGCTATTATATGTTGTAAAAAATTTATGTAGAGAATGATATAAACTGCATAATGGAAAATTATTTGCAGTTCACTTTTAAATATAATATTTTAAAGATGTAGTGTGAAAATATATTTAAATATTATATTTTTTATAAAATATGTCAATAATATCTTAATGCGAGAGGAGAGATTGCTTTGAAATTAAAAAATAAACATAGAACTGTTGTAAAGGGGTTAATACTTATAATTTCTACTATTAGCTTTTGTGTATTTAGTTATTGCAGGACTATGGCCTTTGAAAATACTACTAATGTTTCATTTAATCAGGTAGAGAAAACAAATAATATTTCTACTGAAAAGAATAGTAGTGCAAAGAATATAAATGATAAGAATAAGAGTACAAGTAAAAATGAAAAAGAAATTCCTAAAGATAATATAGAAGCTGCGAAGGAATCTAAGGTAAAAGAAATAACTAAAGTGTCAAATTCAGATAAAGCAAAGGCTAAAAGTGAATCCAAACCGACACCAACAAATGTTAAAGGAAATACAAAGTCTGCTGCTAAAGTATCAGTTAACAATATTAAAGGTCAGGAAGTAGCTGTAAGTTCTCATGAAGTAGCAGGAAATAATAGACAGCAGGCAGCACTTCTTGTATTACCAGCCAATGGTAGAATAAGTTCCTTTTTTGGATACAGAAAGGTAAAACTAAATGATGGAACTGTGGAAGCAGGTATTCACGAAGGTATAGATATAGCCGTACCTTTAGGGACCAAAATAGGAGCTGCTATGAGTGGTGAGGTCGAATTTGTAGGAGTACAAGAAGGTTATGGGAATGTAATAATATTAAGGCACGCTGGAGGGCTGGAGACTGTTTATGCTCACTGCAGCAAGATTGAAGTAAACAAAGGAGATAAGGTGAATACTGGAGATGAAATAGGAAAGGCTGGTAGTACGGGTAGAAGCACAGGACCTCATATACATTTTGAGGTTAGATTAAATGGAACGGCTGTAGATCCATTTAAATATTTAAATAATAATGTTGTGCATAGATAATTCCAAAAGGCTAAGTAGAATATTGTGTATATATTTATGATATAATTATATGTAAATATATGCACAGTTTTATTTTTTGCAAAAACTGTAATCTAAAAGATGGGGTGAGAAAATGAGAGCTGAAATTTTATCGGTGGGAACAGAATTGCTTTTAGGAGATATATTAAATACTAATGCTCAATATATCTCTAGAGAATTGGCCAATTTAGGTATTAATGTATATTATCAAACGGTAGTTGGAGATAATCCAGAAAGATTAAAGAATGCATATAATTTTGCACTAAGCAGAGCTGATATTGTAATTACAACTGGAGGACTTGGACCAACAAAAGACGATTTAACAAAGGAAATAGCAGCAGAATATTTCAATAAGAAATTAATTTTAGATAATAAGTCTCTAGAAGAAATTTTAACTTTTTTCAAGAAGATAAATAGAGAAGTTAGTGAAAATAATAGAAAACAGGCATATTTTCCAGAGGGATGTATTATTCTAAAAAATAATAACGGAACAGCACCAGGATGTATTATAGAAGAAAATAATAAAATAGCCATATTGCTTCCAGGACCGCCAAAAGAGATGGTACCAATGTTAAATGAAGGAGTAATACCTTACTTAAAAAAATTCCAAGATGGAACTCTTATATCCAAGGTTTTAAGGATAACAGGTATAGGTGAGAGTAGTGTTGATAATTTAATAGGATATATAATAGATAGGCAGACAAATCCTACAGTGGCACCTTATGCAAAGGACAATGAGGTAACTTTAAGGCTTACTGCCAAAGCTAACAGTGAGGAAGATGCATATAAACTAATTGTACCAGTTGAGAAGGAGATAAGAGATAAATTAGGGGATATAAATGTTTATGGAGTAGAGAATGAATCTGTAGAAGAAATAGTGGCTAAACTACTTATAGAAAATAAACTTACTATAGCTACAGCTGAATCTTGTACAGGTGGGCTTTTAGCAGGAAAATTAATCAATTATCCTGGCGTATCTTCTGTTTTTCTTGAGGGAGTTGTAACTTATAGCAATATTGCAAAAATTAATAGATTAAAAGTTAAAGAGGATACCCTAAATAAATTTGGCGCTGTTAGTAGTGAATGTGCAGCGGAAATGGCAGAGGGAATAGCAAAAGCAGCAAGTACTAATATAGGAGTTTCCACTACTGGGATTGCAGGGCCTGGTGGTGGTACTGATGAGAAACCAGTAGGACTTGTTTATGCTGGAATTTACATAAATGGCGTAGTAAAAACAAAGCAGTTAAACCTGGTGGGTAACAGACAAAAGATTAGAGATAGAGCTGTAGCTTCTACTTTAGATTGGCTTAGAAGGGAATTAATTGCTTATTTAAATAAAGACAGTAACTAACTAAAAATTACTTTTCTATAACATATTAAAAGACTTCTTAGATTAAAACTTTTTTAATCTAAGAAGTCTTTTAATATGAATGAATTAGCAGCATAATAAAATTAAAAATTATAATTATAATCTAGGAAGCAGGTAATTTATTTAAGATATTTTATTTGTTTTCCGTATATAAGATATATTTGATAATATTTTTTTTGCTATTTCTGGCTTGTTCATTGTATATATATGAATTCCATCTGCACCATAGGAAAGAAGATCTATTATCTGCTCTGTAGCATAGGCAATGCCAGCTTCTTTTAGTGCTTCTGGATTATATTCATATTTGGTTAATATTCTTATAAATTTATCAGGTAAATTTGCCCCACATAGGGAGATCATTTTTAATAACTGATTTTTATTTGTTACAGGCATTATACCTATAGATATAGGTATATTTATATTAAATTCTTTAATTTTTTCATTGAAATCATAAAAATATTCGTTATCAAAAAATAGTTGTGTAATCAAAAATTCAGCACCCATGGACACCTTTTGTTTAAGGTGTAATAAATTCTCTCTAATGCTTTTACATTCTATATGACCCTCAGGATAGCAGGCAGCACCAATAGAAAAACTTTGCTTTGTCTTGATATGATTTATGAGATCACTTGCATATTTATATTCAAGCTTATTCTGTTTATAAGATTCAGATGGAAAATCTCCTCTGAGGGCTAGAATATTATTTATATTATTTTCCTTTAAATTATTTAGTGTATTTTCTATATCATTTTTAGTTGAAGTAATACAAGTAAGGTGAGCTAAAGCTTCTATATTATATTTATTTTTAATAATTGAAGCAATTTCCATAGTTTTATTATCATTAGATCCGCCAGCTCCATAAGTTACACTTATAAAATCAGGTTCTAAACTGGATAATATATCTATTGTATTATATATACTTTCTATATTAGTTTCCTTTCTAGGAGGAAAAATTTCAAAAGAAATCAAAGGTATTTCCTTATTGTACATATCTTTTATTTTCATAAAAAGCACTGCCTTTCTAAAATAAATTCTTCTATAATTGATATTAAAATAATTAGTTATGTATGAATAGCTATTCAGATTATAGCAAAATTAGTTACCTAATTAAAATTAATTAAGGACTGTCTTTCTTTTAGAAAAACAGTCCTGTTAAACTTTAAAAACCATTTTCCTATCTTTCACAACACATAAGTCTGCAGGAATTAACACGACTACATCACAGATGTCAGTTGTTGGGTTTCATAGGGCCAATCCCTCCACCTCTCCAGATAAGAACGTTTAATATATATTTGAAGATACTTTACTTAAGATAATATTAATATAAGGATTAAGTTATGTCAATGGATGCTAGTAAACAGTATATAGTGGGCAACTATTATATAGAAAGTATATTTAAAGTGTAAGTTTTTATCTCTTAGTAATATCATAAATTTAGTTTACAGTGTCAAAATAAAACAAAAGGTTAGAAATAATAAAGAAAACCTAAAAATTTATTTTCATAAACTTAGAATAAATATTGAGGATAAGCTCATATAATTGTAGGGATAAGTTTTGCTTGGAGGAATTACTATGGTTTGTCCTAATTTAGAAACATGTCCTTTTATTAATAATTCAGATGAGAAGCTTAAGGATGATATTATTAAATATAAGAGTAAGTTTTGTAATGCAGATTATGAAAAGTGTGCCAGGTTTATTCTTAGTAATACTACAGTGGAAGTTCCAATTGATTTGGCTCCAGATGAAATAAAGCGCTTGGAAAGACTTATGAAAACATAATACTTAGACAAATCTAAGCCTAATTATAGTTGTAAAAGATATAAATATAATAATATTTTTAGAGGAGTGAATAGCAATTGGTTAAAAATGATAATTTTGCTGTGACTAGTATGATTCTAGGTATAATAAGTGTAATTTTTGATTTAATTCCTGGAATTAATTTTCTAGGAATAATACTAGCTATATTAGCAATTGTTTTTGCAGTTATAGGCAAAAATAAAATCAAAAACTCTAATGGTGAGCTTAATGGTAATGGTATGGCTACTACAGGACTAGTTCTAGGAATTATAGCTGTTGTATTATTTATATTGTTTTTAGTGGCTTGTGGAGCATTAATTGGAGCCACATCAAGTACAAATTATTAATTAAGAAAATAATATTTTTTCAAGATGAAAGATTAATATGCTATAAATGTTGCAACATTGTTATTTTTAGTTAAATCTCTTCTGCGTAGCTGTTATTGATTTAATTTACAATTAAGATATATATTAAAATTTTTATTGAGGGATTTGTTACAAAAACTTATATAATGAAAATTAGCACTATGGAAATCTATTGAAGAACAATAGATTTCCATAGTGCTTTTCTTATTTTAAGATAATATTTTGTTGTAATTTATTCATAACTTAATGCATCTATTGGGTTTAATTTTGATGCTTTGTTTGCAGGGTATAGGCCAAATACCACACCAACAGTTACAGAGAAAGCAAAAGCAGCTAATATTACTGTTCCGGATAATTGTATTGCAGTATGGTTATAGGTTTTTAATAATTGGCCGCCGCCAATGCCAATCAATACACCAATTATACCACCAATACCGCTTATGAACACTGCTTCAATGAGGAATTGTAAAAGTATGGCTTTCCTCTTAGCACCTAATGCTTTTCTAATACCGATTTCTCGGGTACGTTCCATAACAGACACCAGCATGATGTTCATAATACCAATACCACCAACTACTAGAGAAATAGCTGCTACACCTGAAAGCATATTAGTCATACTTTGCTGTGTAGAGGTTGCTGTTTGAAGTAAACTGGTTTCATTCATTACTCTAAAATATTTATTTGTAGCTGTAGTACTTGAACTAATTGGCAGACTATATTTTTTGTCTAGAAAAATTTGAAGATAAGACATGGCATTATCTACAGAGCTAGAACTTGATGCCTGGACGTAAAAGGTCTTTACTTGTGTTGTTTTTAAAAGCCTTTGTGCTGTTGTAAGAGGAAGTAATATTGTATTATCTGACGAACCAGCAGAACTTGTTCCCATTGAGGTTAAAACACCAACTATATTAAAATCTACACCGTTCACGCTTATTGTTTGTCCTACAACATTAGTAGTGTTAAAAAGTGAAGTAGCAACCTCTGTGCCAACTACAGCTGAGTGATACCTGTTGTCTAAATCTGACTGATTTATAAATCTTCCGCTTTCAACTGACATATTTCTAATTGTTGCAAAATTTGGCTCTACAGCTTGAGCAGAAGTACTAGTAGTTTGATCATTAGCTGCAAGGTTAACATTTTGGGTTAATGTTGGAGATATATCTGCAATTCCAGGTTTAGTTTTAAGTTGATCTAATTCCTTAGTTGTAACAGGCTCATTTCTATTCCCAACAACACTTACAGTTATAAGATTAGTACCCATGCTTTGTATGGAGTCTTGAACCTGTTTAGTAGTCCCTTGGCCCATGGCAACAAGAATTATAACTGAAGCTATACCTATAATTATACCAAGCATAGTAAGAATAGATCTTATTTTATTACCAATGATAGATTTGATAGCCATTTTAAATAGCTGAATTACCTTCATTTACATATTCCTCCCATCATCAGAAATTATGTGACCATCCTTTACTTGTATTCTTCTTTCTGCTTTTTCGGCTATAGCAAGATCATGAGTTATTAATACAATTGTTCTTCCAGTTTTATGGAGATCCTGTAATAATGCAAGGACTTCTTTACCAGTTTTACTGTCCAAAGCTCCTGTAGGTTCATCTGCCATTATTAATGAGGGGTTAGTGGCAAGAGCTCTTGCTATGGATACTCTTTGCTGCTGACCACCAGAAAGCTCAGTAGGTTTATGATGAGTACGCGTTGATAAACCTACTTGTTCCAAGGCATCAATTACTCTCTGTTTTCTCTCTCCTGAATTTAGACCCAAATAAATTAGTGGTATTTCCACATTTTCGTAAACATTTAGTTTTGTAAGTAAATTGTATCTTTGAAATATAAAGCCTATTTTTTCGTTTCGTATTTCAGCAAGTTGATCATCATTTAAGCTTTCAACGGGTTTACCATCTAATATATAATTTCCCTGAGTAGGTACATCAAGACAGCCTAAAATATTCATCAATGTGGATTTTCCAGAGCCTGATGGACCAACGATAGCAGCAAATTCTCCATCTTTTATACTTAGAGAAATATTATCTAGTGCGTAAACTTTCTCTTTGCCCATTGTGTAAATTTTACTGAGATTTTTTACTTCAATCATTTATAGTTTCCTCCATAATTAATTTTTATCTAATAACTAGCCGCAGAATGCAAGCTTCTAAAAGTTAGAGATAACAGCGGACGTTCCTAGATAATTACTCTTAGATTTCAGATAGAGTAAAGTTCTACCTGTCTAAGAATTCTGGTTATGAGGTAAATATACTAATTTCCAGAACGGCCACCACCACCGGAGCCACTGCCGCCGCCGAAGCTGCCGCCACCACCGCCGAAACTGCCACTGCCGCCGCCGAAGCCGCCACCACCGCCAGATCTACCTTGTGAGCCTGAGCCACTAGAAGATATATTTGGTAGCTGAACTAAGACTTTTTGACCTTCTTGAAGACCACTTGTTATTTCCACATCGTTTTGGTTTTCTATTCCAGTTTCAATTTCAACAAGTTTTCCACCAGAGGAGGAAGCTCTATTGCCGCCACTATAAGATCCACTTTGCCCGTTTCCACCTCGTTGTCCACCGTTTCCACCGCTTCCACCATTTCCACTGTATCCATTGCCCTGACGGCTACTTCCTGAACTATTAGATGTGCCAGAAGCGCTTGAGGTAGGTTCCATGACATATTTTTTACCATTTCTGGTTTGTATAGCTTCAGTAGGAACCATTAGTACATTATCTTTATTTTGTACTTGTATATTTACATTACCATTCATGCCAATTTTTATTCCAGATGGATTATCTATGGTAACCACTACATTATAAGTAGTTACATTGTTTGAAGTTTGTCCTGTATAAGCAATGCTAGCTACTGAGCCTGTAAATGTTTTGCCCTGTATATCGTCAAAAGTAATATCAGCTTTTTGTCCAAGCTGTATCTTGTTTATATCAAGCTCATCCACTGCTACGTTTAATTGAAGATGATTAGTATCTTGTACTGTTGCTATGGTTTTACCACTTTGAACTGTATCACCATTTTGATTATTAAGAGCTACTACAGTACCACTTATTGGTACTGTTAAATTTAGATTATTTTTAGTTGTAATATCGTTATTTAAAGTATTTTGAAGCTGTTGAATAGTTGTATTCTGATTATTTATATTTTGAGTTTTTGTAGCATTATCATTACTCAGAGAATTTTGTAATTGTTGAATAGTTATATTTTGATTATCTATGTCTGATTGTTTAGTCATTTGAGAAAGCTGTGTTTGTGCTTGAGTAAGCTTTAATTGATCAGTTTGTGCCTGATAATTTGCCTGGTTGGTTATTTGAGTAAGCTGTTGTTGTGCTTGAGTAAGTTTCATTTGGTCAGTTTGTACCTGATTGTTTATACTTGAATCATTTACGTATCCCAAGGAGTCCCCTTGTTTTACAACACTTCCAAGTTGTATCGGAAAATTAGTTAAGGTACCATTCCCACTAGCTACAATATCTTTTGATGATGATGAAACCACTGTTCCCGTACCTGGAACGCCTACAGAAAGAGAACCTTTTGTTGCAGTCATTGTTATAAATCTGCTCTGGCTAGTAGTTTTGCTATTAGAATATTTGCTATAGGCATAGTAAGAACCACCAGAAATTATAGCTACAACTACTATTGGTATAATTAATTTTTTTAATGAAGTCCTATTCATTTTTTATTTCCCCCCTGGATTTTATGTTTTTATATATTGGAGTGTAATAAATTTACATTAGTAAAACAATAAGTCTATATTATAGGTGCATTGTTACAATTTCATGACAATATTATTAATAGATTATTATTTAAAAATATTTTTTGTTGTACTTGTTTTATTATGAAATATATCTATTAATAAATTGTAATTACTAAAGATAGGTCTTTGTTATGATATAATGTATAAGGATAAAGAAAAATAATAAATTTATAGAATACTTATAGGAATTAGTAGGAAAAAGTATTTACTTGAATTGGAAAATGTATAATTGTAAAAACATATTTTAACATTCTATCTTGACGAAATAGTACTTTTTATATATACTTTGATTATCAAAGTATATAATAATGAATATAAATATTTAACTATACAGAAAAGGAAGAGATAAGTATGAAATTACCTCCTTTGATAATAGGAGATTTAAAAGCTGATATCCCAATAGTACAAGGAGGAATGGGCGTTGGTATATCACGTTCCAGATTAGCTGGTACTGTTGCTAGTTGTGGTGCTGTTGGAGTTATTTCATCAGTACAGATTGGTTTTGATGAACCAGATTTTGAAACTAATACATTAGAAGCAAATGAAAGAGCTTTAAGAAAGCATATTAGAAAGGCAAGGGAAATTAGTCCAAAGGGAATAATAGGACTAAATCATATGGTTGCAATAAACGATTATGATATTTTGGCAAAAGTTGCAGTAGAGGAAGGCATAGATTTAATAATATCAGGGGCAGGACTTCCTATGACGTTGCCGGGGATTGTTGAAGGTTCTAATACTAAAATTGCTCCGGTAGTTTCATCTGGAAAAGCTGCAAAGGTCATCTGTAAAATGTGGGATAAAAAACATAATAGAATACCTGATTTAATTGTAGTTGAAGGTCCCAATGCCGGTGGACACCTTGGCTTTTCCATAGAAGAACTTAAGGATGAAAAGAATATAGATTTAGGAGAAATATTACAATCTGTAATAGAAGCAGTAAAGCCTTTTGAAGATAAATACAAAAGAAAGATACCTGTAATTTGTGCAGGTGGAATATATTCAGGAGAAGATATTGCAAAGTATATAAAATTAGGAGCAGCGGGAGTGGATATTGCTACTAGATTTATAGCTACAGAAGAATGTGATGCACATATAAAATATAAGCAGGCTTTTATTGATTGCAAAGAGGAAGATATTGAACTTGTAATTAGTCCTGTAGGAATGCCTGGAAGAGCTATAAGAAATCCATTTATTGAAAGAATAAAAAAACAGAATGAACCAATAACGAAATGTTATAACTGCTTAAAACCATGTAATCCTAAAAATACCCCATATTGTATATCAAAGGCCCTTATAAATGCTGTAAATGGTGACATTGATAATGGCCTATTATTTACAGGCAGCAATGCTTATAAAATAAATAAGATTGTTACAGTAAAAGAACTTTTGGATGAACTTGTATCTGAATGCGAAAAATATCTGGAATAGTTGACAAGTCAAGCTTGCTACACTATATTTTGACTGTTAAAGTAGGTAACAATAAAAATTATTTAAAAAGCGGTGATATAGTTGGATAAGACGTTAACTGTGATGAATGAATTAATGGTAGATATCTTTAACGGTATACTAACTATAGAGCAAACGGCGTTGAAAGAGGGGTCATTTAAAGATATATCAGTTACAGAGATACATACTATAGAAGCTATAGGCATGTATACAGCAAGAACTATGTCTGAAGTAGCTTTAGATCTGGGAATTACTGTAGGAACACTTACCAAAGCTATAGGTAATTTGGTAAGAAAAGGTTATGTACAGAGAGAGAGATCTCAGGAAGACAGAAGAGTAGTTAGAATTACATTGACTAAAAGAGGAAAGCTTGCTTATAGAATTCATGCAAAATTTCATAGAGATATGATTAAGGAAATAGTAAAGGGAATGAGTAATTCAGAAGAGGAACTTCTAATAAATGCTTTAGAGAAAATTAATTACTGTTTTAAGGATAAATACAAAATAGAGGTAAGGGCCAATAGGGAGTGATTATGTGAAGAGTGTTAAGATAATAGGGACTGGAAGCTATGCACCTAGTAAGATAGTAACAAATTCCGATCTCTCAAAAATAGTTGATACCAACGATGAATGGATTTCTAGTAGAACAGGAATAAGAGAAAGAAGAATAACAACTGGAGAGGATACATCAGTATTGTCTACAAAAGCGGCATTAGAAGCTATAAAGAATGCCAATATAGATCCTTTAGACATAGATTTGATAGTTGTAGGAACTGCTTCACCAGATAAATTTATACCTTCAACTGCATGCCTTGTTCAGGCTGAAATAGGTGCAGAGAATGCAACTTGTTTTGATATAAGTGCTGCTTGTACAGGATTTATTTATGCTCTAAATATAGGAACTCAGTTTATAAAAACTGGTCAGTGTAAAACTGCGCTAGTAATTGGGGCAGAAGTACTCTCTAAGATTGTGGATTGGTCGGACAGAAGTACCTGTGTCTTATTTGGTGATGGAGCAGGTGCAGCTATACTCCAAAGTTCCCATGATGAAAATGGGATATTATCAATATATACAGGCTCTGATGGAAGAAATGCAGCAGAGTTTTTAGGTTGTTCAGCGGTTCCAGTTAGAAATCCCTTTATTAAATCAGCAGAAAAACAGGAGAGCCTAGTTACTATGAATGGGAAAGATATATTTAGATTTGGTACTAAAATTATACCTAAGTGTATAGAAGAGGTTTTCAAAGAACAAGATTGTACCATTGAAGATATTAAATATATTGTACCACATCAAGCTAATATGAGAATTATAGATTCTGCAGCCAAAAGGTTAGAAATTGATAGTGATAAATTTTATATGAATTTAGATAGATATGGCAATACATCTGCGGCAAGCATACCACTTGCTCTTAATGAGATGGCAAGAAATGGACTCCTTCATAGAGGAGATAAAATTATTTTAGTTGGTTTTGGCGGTGGTCTAACCTTTGGAGCAGCACTTATAGAATGGATGATTGATTAAACGGAAGAAAATTATTAAGGTCAGATACAGAGGTTAGATATTTATTGAGGATAATCAATTTAAATTTTGATCTTTATATCTGACCTATTAACATAACAGCTATAAAAATGAAAATATTTATATAATATGAGGAGGATATCATGATTAAATCCGTATTTTGTGAAATGGCAGGAATAGAGTATCCTATTATTCAGGGTGCTATGGCATGGATTGCAGACAGCTCATTAGCAGCAGCAGTATCAAACGCTGGAGGACTTGGTGTTATTGCAGGGGCTAATGCTCCAGTAGATTATATAAGAGGTGAAATTAGGAAAACTAAAGAACTGACAGATAAGCCTTTTGGAGTTAATATAATGCTTTTAAGTGAAAATGCTGAAGAACTTGCAAAAATGGTCTGTGAAGAAGGGGTTAAGGTTGTCACTACAGGGGCTGGAAATCCAGGAAAGTATATTGAAATGTGGAAATCTTATGGAATCAAGGTTATACCGGTAGTAGCATCTGTTGCCCTTGCTAAAAGAATGGAGAGAAGTGGAGTAGATGCAGTTATAGCTGAGGGCTGTGAGTCTGGAGGACATGTTGGAGAACTTACTACTATGACCTTAGTACCGCAGGTAGTAGATGCAGTTAATATTCCAGTAATTGCGGCTGGTGGTGTTGGAGATGGAAGAGGTGTTGCTGCTGCATTTATGCTTGGAGCTGTAGGAGTACAAGTTGGGACGAGATTTTTAGTAGCTAATGAGTGCACAGTACATGAAAATTACAAGGAAAAAGTTATAAAGGCAAAGGATATTGATTCAGTAGTTACAGGGAGACCTACTGGCCATCCTGTGAGGGTTTTACGTAATAAGCTAACTAGACAATTTCAGATTCTTGAAAAAGAGGGAGCTGGAATTGAGAAATACGAGGAATTAGGGAGAGGAGCTCTTCCTAAAGCTGTAAAAGATGGAGATATAAATATGGGGTCTATTATGGCTGGACAGATAGCAGGACTTGTATGTAAAAAGCAGAATTGTAGGGATATAATAAAAGAAATGTTTGCAGAAGCAGATAAGACATTAGAAAATATTAAGATATTATAGATAAGCATTTTAAAGAAATGGAGAAGTATTATGGGAAAAATAGCATTTTTGTTTTCTGGTCAAGGTTCACAATATGTAGGTATGGGAAAGGAACTTTATGACAGTTTTAAAGAGAGTAAAAATATATTTGATGAAGCAGATAAAGCATTAGAGTTCAAAATAAGCGATCTTTGTTTTCAGGGTAATAAGGAAGAATTAGATAAAACTGAAAATACTCAACCTGCTATTTTGACAACCAGTATAGCTGCACTTAAAGCCCTGGAGACTAAGGGGATAAAAGCTGACATTGCAGCAGGACTAAGTTTAGGAGAGTACTCTGCCCTTGTATATGCTGGAGTTCTTAATTTTCAGGAGGCTGTAAAGCTAGTAAAAAAGAGGGGTAAATATATGCAGGAAGCAGTACCTCAGGGTAAAGGGGCTATGGCAGCAGTTTTGGGTCTTGAGGGTGATAAGGTGAGAGAGGTTTGTACAGTGGCAAGTACTAAGGGGATAGTAGAACCTACTAATTTTAACTGTCCTGGACAGATTGCAATAGCTGGGGAAGTGGCAGCTGTGGAAATTGCAGCAGAACTTGCTAAAGAAGCGGGAGCAAGGAAGGTAGTAATGCTGCAGGTCAGCGGACCTTTTCATACATCAATGTTAAAGCCAGCATCAGAAAAACTTGCAGTAGAGCTTGAAAAGGTAGTTATAAATACATTACAGCTTCCTGTAATAACAAATGTCACTGGAGATTACATTGAAACAGATAAGGAAATTAAAGACTTGCTTAGAAGACAGGTTATGAGTTCTGTTCTATGGGAAGATAGTATAAATAGAATGATAGAAGCTGGTGTAGATACTTTTGTGGAAATTGGGCCAGGAAAAGTACTAAGTGGTTTTGTAAAGAAAATAAATAGAAAGCTTAAAACCTTTAATGTGGAGGATTTGGAAAGTTTAAATAAATGTGTAGAAGGTATTAGAGAATAGGGGGAAGTTTAATGCAATGTTGTAGTTTAAAAGATAAAACTGCTATAGTAACTGGAGCTAGTAGAGGAATTGGAAGAGCTATAGCACTTAGGCTTGCAGATATGGGAGCTAATTTAGTTTTAAATTATAGAAGCAGTATACAGGGCACAGAGGATATCATAAAAGAAATAGAGGAAAAAGGCGTAAAAGCTATAGCTGTTCAAGCAGATATAAGTAAATTTGAAGAAGCGGAAAAACTTGTAAAGGCAGCAGTTGATACTTTTAAAAGCATTGATATATTAGTTAACAATGCAGGTATAACTAAAGATGGACTTCTACTTAGAATGAAAGAAGAAGATTTTGACAGTGTTATCAATGTAAATTTAAAGGGTGCGTTTAACACTATAAAGCATGTAAGTGGTATAATGTTAAAGCAGAGGTCTGGAAAAATAATAAATATTTCTTCTGTAGTAGGAATTACAGGAAATGCAGGTCAATTAAATTATGCAGCTGCAAAGGCAGGTATTTTGGGACTTACAAAATCAGCAGCCAGAGAGCTTGGCAGTAGAGGAATTACAGTTAATGCTGTAGCACCTGGTTTTATTCAGACAGATATGACAGAAGTACTTTCTGATAAGGTTAAGGAAAATATAAAGGGAACTATCCCTTTGAAGACATTAGGATCACCAGAAGATGTAGCAAATTTAGTAGGATTTTTAGCCTCAGATATGGCCGCATACATAACTGGTCAGGTTATAAATGTAGATGGCGGTATGGTAATGCAATAAACATAACTTAAAAAATATAAAGGTAGGAGAAGTGTATGGGTAGAAGAGTAGTTATTACTGGTATGGGAGCAATTACTCCTGTAGGAAATGATGTAGAAACATTTTGGAATTCAATTAAAAATGGAAAATGTGGAATTGGCGAAATAACATTATTTGATACTACTGACTTTAAAGCTAAATTAGCAGCTGAAGTTAAAGATTTTAATCCTGAAGATTATATTGATAAAAAAGAAGTAAGAAGAATGGATAGATTTTGTCATTTTGCCATGGCTGCTTCAAAGGAAGCTGTAGAGGATTCTGGATTGAATCTTGAGGAATTTAATCCTGAAAGAGTAGGAGTTATATTAGGCAGTGGAATAGGCGGTATAGGCACTATTGAAGAACAGGAGAAGAAGCTTAATGATAAGGGTCCTAATAGAGTTTCACCTATGGTTATACCTATGATAATAAGTAATATGGCATCGGGATATGTGGCAATTCGTTATGGTGCTAAAGCCATATGTACTACTATTGTTACGGCTTGTGCTTCTTCTAATAATGCCATTGGAGAATCCTTTCATAAAATAAGAAACAATGAAGTTGATATAGTGATTTCAGGAGGAACTGAAGCAGCAATTACTCCTATATCTATTGCTGGATTTATATCAATGACAGCCCTTAGCAAAAGTACTGACCCAGAAAGAGCATCTATACCATTTGATGCTGAAAGAAATGGCTTTATAATGGGAGAAGGATCAGGAGTACTTATATTGGAAGAACTTGAACATGCCAAGAAGAGAAATGCTAAAATTTATGCAGAAGTTGTAGGCTATGGTTCAACCTGTGACGCTTACCATATTACCTCACCATCACCAGATGGTGCAGAGGGAGCAAGAGCTATGAAAATGGCTATAGATGAGGCTGATATTGAACCTAAAGAGGTATCCTATATAAATGCTCATGGAACAAGTACCCCACCAAATGACAAAACTGAAACAGCAGCTATAAAAAATGTATTTGGAGATTATGCATATAAAATTCCTGTAAGTTCAACAAAATCAATGACAGGACATTTACTTGGTGCTGCCGGTGCTGTGGAAGCTATTATATCTGTTAAAGCATTGCAGGACGGATGTGTACCACCTACTGTAGGATTAAAGGTTAAAGATCCTGAATGTGATTTAGATTATGTTACAGACTTAGGTAGAAAGGCAGATTTAAACTATGTATTATCAAATAGCTTAGGATTTGGCGGTCACAATGCAACTATTCTATTAAAGAAATGGGCTGGGAGGTAATTTAAGTGGATTATAAATCAATACAGCAGCTTATTAAAACAGCTGGAGAAGAAGGACTTACATTTCTAGAGATTGAAACTGAAGGTATTCGTATAACTATGAAAAAAGGTTCAGGAAATGACGAAACTGAAAGTTCTGTAAGTATTACTGATAGTATGGAAGACATAGAAGATACTAAAGAGGAAAATACAATTGCAGAAAAGCATAGTAAAATTGTAAATGATAATGAAACTGTTAAACCAACTGTGGATGAAAAAGATATTAAAATTGTTAAGTCACCTATAGTGGGATCCTTTTATGCATCAGGGGATCCAAAGGAACCAGCTTTTGTGGAAATAGGAGGTAAGGTTAAAAAGGGAGACACACTATGTATTATAGAAGCTATGAAGCTAATGAATGAGATACAATCAGAATTTGATGGAGAAGTAGTGGAAATATCAGTTGAAAATGAGCAGATGGTAGAGTATGGACAGAACTTGTTTAAGATAAAAGTAAAATAGATAAAATTTGAACTATAAATTTATGCTACAGCGTATATGTATGTTACTACGCATGGAATGAAAATAGTTTATACATGAAATTACAGAGTTTTTCTAATTAAAGTGGAGGAAAAATTATGAGTTTAGATATAAAACAAATAATGGAGATAATACCACATAGATATCCAATGCTTTTAGTTGACAGAGTTGAAGAGGTTGAACCTGGTAAGAGAGTTGTTGGATATAAGAATGTTACTATTAATGAACATTTTTTTCAGGGACACTATCCAGGTAATCCAGTAATGCCAGGTGTATTAATAATAGAAGCATTAGCTCAATTAGGCGGAACAGCTATGTTAAGTATGGATGGGTACAAAGGTAAAACACCTTTATTTGCAGGAATAAAATCTGCTAAGTTTAGAAAGCCAGTTGTACCTGGAGATGTATTAAAACTTGAAGTAGAGATTGTTAAAATTAAAGGACCTGCAATAGTAGGAAAAGGTATAGCTACAGTAGATGGTAAAAAGGCAGCAGAAGGTGAGCTTCTGTTTATGGTAGTATGATTATCATTTTAAATAAAAAATTTATCTGATAACTAGCCGCTGTAATACTCCATCGCACTCTGTGAAAGCGATTCACACAAAATCAAAGATTTTGGTTATCTGCTTTTTTAAAGCTGGAGATAGCAGTGTCACGTTGCTAGATAACGACTTCTAAAATTCAGTGAGAGTAAAAATTTTCTCTGGATCTAAGAATTCTGTTTATAAGAACTAAACTTTAGAAATGGAGAGTATAGATATGCTTAAAAAGATATTAATTGCTAATCGAGGAGAAATTGCAGTTAGAATAATAAGAGCTTGTCAGGAAATGGGTATAGCTACCGTTGCAGTTTATTCAGAAATTGATAGGGAAGCAATGCATACTCAAATTGCAGATGAAGCGGTTTGCATTGGACCTGCAAAATCTAAAGATAGTTATTTAAATATGCAAAATATAATAAGTGCTACGGTACTTACTGGAGCACAAGCTATTCATCCTGGCTTTGGTTTTTTATCTGAAAACAGTAAGTTTGCCAAGATGTGTGAAGAATGTAATATTACGTTTATAGGACCAGATGCAGAAACTATTGATAGTATGGGAAATAAATCAAAGGCAAGAGAAATTATGATTAAAGCTGGAGTGCCAGTTATTCCTGGAACAGAAGGTGCAGTTAAGGGTTTAGAGGATGCCTTTGAAGAAGCAAAGAAAATTGGATTTCCTGTAATGGTTAAGGCTTCTGCTGGTGGTGGTGGAAGAGGAATAAGAATAGTTAAAGAGGAAAGTGAATTTAAAAAGTCCTTTGAAACTGCAAGAGCAGAAGCAGAGGCATCCTTTGGAGACGACACTATGTATATAGAAAAGTTTGTAGAGGAGCCTAGACATGTGGAGTTTCAGATATTAGGAGATAATTTTGGAAATATAGTTTATCTTGGTGAAAGAGACTGTTCCATTCAAAGAAGAAATCAAAAGGTTCTAGAGGAAGCTCCATCACCAGTTATGACAGCGGATTTAAGAAGAGAAATGGGAGAGGCAGCAGTTAAAGCTGCAAAAGCCGTTAGCTATAAAAATGCAGGTACAATAGAATTCTTATTGGATAAGCATGGTGACTATTATTTTATGGAAATGAATACTCGTATTCAGGTAGAACACCCTATTACTGAAATGGTTACAGGTATAGATTTATTAAAAGAACAGATTAAAATTGCATCAGGTGAGGAATTGTCTTTTAGTCAAAAAGATATTAAAATTACAGGTCATGCTATAGAATGCCGTATAAATGCGGAAAATCCTGATAAGGGATTTATGCCTTCACCGGGAGAAATAAAATATCTTTATACTCCAGGAGGTATAGGGGTAAGGATTGACAGTGCAGCTTATCAAGGATACATAATTCCACCTTCTTATGATTCTATGATAGGTAAACTTATAGTACATGGAAGAGATAGAGAAGAGGCAATAGGCAGAATGAAAAGGGCTCTTGGAGAATTTATTATAGAAGGCGTAGATACAAATATAGATTTTCAATACAGAATAATCAATAATAAAGCATTTAAAGAAGGAAATTACAATACAAGTTTTATAAATAAAGAGTTTAATTTATAGAATTATGTTTTGATTTTTGCAATTATACTTTAAAATTAATAGTAGCATAATATTATTTATTTTCCATATTATTTTTTTAAGCAAAGGATAAAAAATATATGGTGAAGGTTAGGTGAAATTTATGAGGTTATTCAGAAAGAGAAAATATATTACTGTCAGTAATACAGAGATAAAAGATGAGAATATAGTAGATGTATCGGAAGAAGAATTGCCCATAATACCTGATGGTATGTGGGTTAAATGTTCTAAGTGTGGTAGAATACTATATAAAAAGGATCTAAATGAAAACTTGAAGGTATGTGTGAATTGTGATGCTCATCTTAGGCTCAGTGCAAGAGAAAGAATAAAGACTATAATAGATGAGAATACTTTCATAGAGTTTGATTCACAGATGAAACCATCAAATCCTTTGAATTTTCCTGATTACGAAAGTAAAACTAAGGAAGCGGCAGAGAAAACAGAACTTAATGATGCCGTTGTTACAGGTATAGGAAGTATAAATGGAAAAAGTACAGTGATAGCTGTTATGGATAGTAATTTTATGATGGCTAGTATGGGTTCTGTAGTTGGGGAAAAGATAACAAGGGCAATTGAAACTGCTACAAGTAAGTCTCTTCCTATAATTATATTTACTGCATCTGGGGGCGCAAGAATGCAGGAAGGTATATTTTCATTAATGCAGATGGCAAAGACCAGCAGTGCTATTGCCAAACACGATGAAGCAAGTCTTTTATATATTACAGTTCTTACAGACCCTACCACGGGTGGGGTTACTGCAAGTTTTGCCATGCTTGGAGATATAATAATTTCAGAACCTGGAGCCCTTATAGGTTTTGCGGGAAGAAGAGTCATAGAACAAACTATAAAGCAAAAGTTACCAGAGGAATTTCAACATGCAGAATTTTTGCTAGAACATGGATTTATAGATAAAATTGTTGAAAGAGCAGAACTTAAAGATACCCTTGGAAAAATTTTATCAATATAGGAATTGAGGTGATGTGCATTGGATAATAAGGATATAAAAACGCTATCTGCTTGGGAAAGACTTACCATTGCAAGAAAAGTAGAAAGACCTACGGCACTTGATTATATAGATAATATATTTGATTCCTTTATAGAACTTCATGGGGATAGGCTCTTTGGAGATGATGCTGCTATTGTTGGAGGTCTGGCTACTATTAATGGAGTATCTGTTACGGTAATAGGTCAGCAAAAGGGAAGGGATACTAAAGAAAACATAAAGAGAAATTTCGGTATGCCAAACCCAGAGGGCTATAGAAAAGCTCTCAGACTAATGAAGCAGGCAGAGAAATTTAAAAGGCCGATTATTTGCTTTGTAGACACACCAGGAGCCTATTGTGGTATAGGTGCCGAGGAAAGAGGTCAAGGTGAGGCTATAGCTAAAAATCTTATGGTAATGTCTTCTCTTAAAACTCCCATAATATCTATATTTATTGGTGAAGGTGGAAGTGGTGGAGCACTTGCTTTAGCAGTGGCAGATCAAGTGTGGATGCTTGAAAATTCTATTTACTCTGTACTTTCTCCAGAAGGTTTTGCTTCTATTTTGTGGAAGGATGCAAAAAGAGCTAAAGAGGCCGCAGAGGTTATGAAGATAACTGCGCAGGATTTAAAGGGATATGATATTATAGAAAAAGTTATAAGTGAACCAGAGGGTGGAGCGCATACAGATTTAAATCTTATGTGTAATAATATAAAAAATACATTGCTTGAAGAACTTCCCAAACTTATAGATAAGGATGAAAAGATTCTTTTGCAAGAGAGATATGATAGATTCAGAAAAATAGGTAAAGTTATTGAATAAAATAAGTATTAATAACAAAAAAGACTGCCATTAGGCAGTTTTTTTACATTCTAACTTGTTATGGTATAATGTAATAACTTCAAAAGTTACTATATATATTGCTATCAATGAATCTTACTCAGTGGGAGTTTGTATTCCCACTGAGTTTAGATGAATTATCCAGGGAAGTGCTACAGCGGCTAGTCATCGGATAAATCTAAAATAAAAATGCTATTTTCTTATAGCTAATTTATCTAATATTTTTCCAATATTGTTAGCACTATACTTTAGCATATCTACTTCATCTTTAGTAAGAGGTACTTCTAACTTTTTACTTATGCCTTCACTTGAAATAATACAAGGCATACTTAAAGCTACATTTTTTATACCATATTCCCCTTCTAGTGTTGTAGAAACTGGAAGTATACTAAATTCATTAAGTAATATGGCTTTTACAATTCTATTAACACTCATGGCAATACCTGAACTTGTGTAGCCCTTTAATTTTAGTATTTCTAAGCCTATATCCTTAGCTTCTTTAACTACTTTCTCATGATCTATAGGGTCACAGGATTCAAAAACTGTATCAAATTTATCAGCAGGAATACTTGATATACTTATGCCGCTCCAAGCCGCAAAGGCACTGCCGCCGTGTTCACCAAGTAGATATCCGTGTACATTTTTAGTATCTACAGAATAATTTTTAGCGATTATTCTTCTAAGTCTTGCAGTGTCAAGGAGAGTACCTGTGCCTATAATTTTTTCTTTTGGGTAATCAAAATGATTTTGAGCTAAATAGGTTACAATATCTACTGGGTTCGTTACAATAATTATTACTGCATCTTTAGTATATTTAGTTATAGAACTCATAACTTCATTCATTACAACTACATTTTTATTTGCTAATAGCATTCTATCTAGAGTTTCCCCTGGCTTTAAACTTGGGCCAGCTGTCATTACAATAATCTGGGCATTTTTGCAATCTTCATAATCTCCAACTCTTACTGAAACATTAGGGCTATAGGCAAAGGAGGTAGTGTGACTTGAATCAAGGGCTTCTCCTTGTGCTTTGTCTTTATTGTTATCAATTACAACTATTTCTGATACTAGTCCTAGTGTTAGGAGTGAATTCATAACAGCAGCACCTACCATACCAGCTCCAATAACTACAATTTTATTTTTGCTAGGTTTCATTTTTATTCCTCCATGTTGTTTGAAAAATTAATATTTGGTTATTTAATAATTGGTGATTAAGTATCTTAAAAAAACAATTTGTGGCTTAATCATAGTATAGATTTAATTTCACCATTATGTCTATAATCATAATATAAGATACATCATGATAAACCTATAATGCAAGTATTTATTTTTAGATGACTGGGAAGTTCATAAGGCTTTACAAATAAGTATAAAAATATCAATACTTCATATGCTTACTTGCCAAATCTAGATTTAATACATATCATGCAGTATTATAATATTTCAAATTTATCGAGAAAACTGTTAAAATATATTAGATATAAATTTTAAATTGAAATAGCTATTTTACTAGTGAATATAATTTATTCTAACTTATATGTAGTAATAGATTAGTTTATGAATTATTAAGAAAATGTTTTAATATGCTGTACAGATAAAAGCTTAATAAAAAAGTTAACACTTTTAATTAAATTTATAATATCCTTTTAATTGCCACATTAAAAAGAATAATAAGGTAATGCCTATAAAAAATATAAGAAAAATAGAAGGGAAAACTAAAATATGAGAAAAGTTATAATAGCAGAGAAACCTTCGGTAGCCAAAAATATTGCAGATGCTTTCCATATAAAAATGAGAAAGGATGGTTATTTTGAGGGGGATGACTATTTAATTACATGGGCATTTGGTCATCTTTTGCAATTATATGATGCTAAAGATTATGATGAAAATATGAGAAGTTGGAGACTTGAAAAGTTTCCGTTTATTCCAGAAAAGTTTCAGTATAAAGTCAAATGTGATAGTGTAGATAGAGCTTCTGTGGATAAGGGCGCTCAAAAACAACTCAATATAATAAAAAATTTAATAGATAGAAATGATGTAGATGCAATTATATCAGCAACAGATTTTGATAGGGAAGGACAGGTTATTGGGGATGAATTATTTTTATATTTAAATGAAAAAAAACCTGTATTTAGAATATTATTGAATGAGTGGACAGCAGAAGAAGTAAAAAAAGGAATGGCAAATTTAAAGCCTAACAAAGAAATGCAATCATTGCAAGATGCAGGTATTAGTAGACAATGGGCAGATTGGATTTTAGGAATAAATTTAACATCTGTAGCAACATTAAGATATAATCCTAATGATAAGAAGATATTAAACATAGGGAGAGTTTTGTTACCAACTCTAAAGATTATTTATGACAGAGATAAAGAAATAGAAAACTTTAAATCATCTACTTATTATAAATTAATAGCAACTTTTAAAACAAAAGATAATGAAGAATTTGAAGGAATTTATTATGAAAATGACAATGAAAAATTTGATGATAAAGAAATTCCAGAAAATATAATTAAACTTTTAAAAGATAAAAATGCAGAGATTATAGAAAAGCAAGTAGAGAAGAAAAAAGACTATGCACCACTGCTATTTAATCTATCAAATCTTCAAGGATACATCACAAGCAAGTACAAAGGCTGGACATCTGATAAAGTATTGAAAGTTGCTCAAGCACTTTATGAAAAAAAATTCACAACATATCCAAGAACAGGCAGTGTTGCATTAGAGGAGAGTTTAAAAGAAAGAACTAAAAAAGTTTTAGATGTATTAAAAACAGGATTACCATATGAAAGCCAGATTAAGTTTGTTGATAATAAAAGAATATTTGATAATTCAAAGGTAGAAAGTCATAGTGCTATAGTTCCAACCTACATGAAACCCACTGGATTAAGTAAAGATGAAGAAATTGTTTATAATGCAATAAAAAGTAGATTTATAATGCAGTTTCTACCAATAGCTGAATATGAAGAAACTAAACTTGTATCTAAAGTTAATGAGAGTACAATTAAAGGAATATTCATATCAAGGGGAAAAGTTCAAACAATTCAAGGATGGCATATTGTTGAGAAAATGGAAAGCAAGGATACTATTTTACCAATGGTATCAGAGAAAGAAATTGTAGATGTAGTTGATAGTAGAGTAAATGCGATTACTAAAAAACCACCTAAACTTCATACTGAAAAGACGCTTTTAAGAGTTATGGAGACATGTGGGAAGAGTTTTAAAGATGAAGAAGATTCAGAAGAGATGATGGCTGCAATATTAAGTGGATTTAGTATAGGAACTCCAGCTACAAGAGCTGAAACAATTAAAAAACTAAAAGATGCATCATATATTAAGGCAAAAGGGAAAAGTCTTACCTGTACAGATTTAGGTAAAACCTTAATAGAAATCTTTCCAGCAAAAGAACTCTTAGACTTAGAATATACTGGAAGGCTTGAAAAAACACTATCAGATATAGAAAAAGAGAAATTTAAAAAAGATGATTTCTTGAATATGATTAAAGAATTTACTATCAATGCAATAGATTCTATAAAAAAAGATACATCGATGTTAAAGAATTTTAAAGTAGAACTGGCAGAGGGAACAGAATGCATAGGAATATGCCCTATATGTGGGAATCCCATAGTAGAAAATGAGAAGGGATTCGGATGTACTAATTGGAAAAATGGATGTAGGTTTACAATTTGGAAGGATGATAAATATATCCAATCTTTTGGTAAAAAGGTTTCTAAGGAAATGGTTAAATTATTACTTAAAAATGGTAAAGTTGGATTTAGAAATCTAAGGAGTAAAAAAGGGACAACATTTTCAGCCTATTTTAAGTATATATTAAATGAAGAAACTGGATATTATAATTGGAAAATTGAGTTTATAAAATAAAAAGGTTGGCTTAAATTATATAAGGATGAAAAAAAGGATGAGCTTTTACCCAAGGTAGAAAAAGATGATAAGGTTCTTATGAAAAAAATTAATGAAATAGAAATATAGCTACCATTAATAATTAAGTTTATTATTATAGGTGAATCTTAAACAAAAATAATATTTTTAGATATTATTTAATGTTTTGCTAATAAAATCTATATATTAATGATAAATTAATATATACAACTTGATTTTTGCGATAAATTGGTTATAATTTATAGTAACATGACTAAATAGAATTTAATTGCTACTGAATTTGAAATCTTTTTATGTTATATCTTTTATTCAAGGAATCTTGCTGAGAGTATTTAGGCATGGTAAAGAAATAACTAGTCAGTATGATAGCCTACTTTGCATCATACTGCGTCAACAGAACCTTCAGATAGCATTATACTATCATCAAACCCTGTTTCCTTGCATGATTTAAAACATACGTCACATCTTTGACTTACTGTTTATCTTCAGATGCCTTATTAGAAATAAGAGTACTAAAAAGTAAAAAAAATTCTGGGAATGGAGTATAATAAAATAGATGGATTTTAAAGTGGGGGATACAATGTTATATATTTCAGATGAAACTATAGATAAGTTTATTAAAGAGGATATACCATATATTGATTTAACTACTTTGGTTTTGAATATAGGAAAAGAAAAGGGCAATATAAAATTTGTTTCCAGAGAAAATGCTGTAATTAGTGGTACGGAAGAGATAATTAGAATATTTCATAAACTTAATATTCAGGTTAAAGCACACATAGCCAGTGGAACTGCCGTTTTGCCAGGGCAGACTGTTTTAGAAGGTGAAGGTTATGCAGAGTCCCTACATATGGCCTGGAAGCTTTCTTCAAATATACTTGAATATTGTTCGGGTATAGCAACTAGAACTAGAAATTTAGTTGATGCGGCTAAAAGTGTTAATCCTAAAATTGAACTTTTTACAACAAGAAAGATATTTCCTGGGACTAAAGAACTATCAATAAAGGCGGCTATAGCGGGAGGCGCATATCCTCATAGGCTTGGCTTATCTGAAACCATATTGATTTTTAAACAGCACATGAATTTTATTGGTGGAGTAGATGGATTAATCTCAAAGCTTGAAAATATAAAGTCTAAGACTTGTGAGAAAAAGATTATTGTTGAAGTGGATTTTTTAGAGGATGTCATAAAACTTGGCAAAGCTGGAGTGGATGGTATACAGTTTGATAAAGTTCCTCCTAGTGAGTTAAAGCATATGGTTGAGGAAATAAGAAATATTGACAGTAGTATAACACTTATAGGAACTGGCGGAATTAATTCTGGCAATGTTGAAGAATATGCAAAAACTGGCGTGGATGCTATTTCAACTACATGGGTTTATTTTGGTAAACCTATTGATGTGGGAACTAGCATAACAAAAATTTAGCAACATAATATTTAAATTGTAAATTATATTAGGTCATCTTTAAAAAATAGCTGTCCACTAGATTAATGTTGTTATTTATTTTTATATACCTAAATTAAAAAAAGAATAGATTAGTATGTATCTAAGACATCCTGTGTTGCGTATAATTATATGTATAAGTTAAAAAAATTATAGTATTTTAGGAGGTAATTTAATATGGATTTAATGCAGGATAGTATCCTATTGGATGACGATTGTAATTTAAATGATTTGAACTTCTTGGGTATAATAGCATGCAGTGTAAGGCAGACTTTTAAAGAGGAGCTTGAGAAGGCAGTAACAGAATATAAAAATAAAAAGGAGATAACCTTAAAGGCTTACGTTCCATCAGGCTGTAGTTGTAAGGCTGATCTTAGCAGTATATGGGAAGCAAATAATATAGATGATTTTCCAGATGTTATGGCAGCTAATGGCTTTAAGGATGAATTTAAAAAAGGATTTATGAATACCCTAGCAGATAAAGGATACTTTAAAGCTGTCAGAGGTGAAAATATAAATAAAGAATTTTTAGAGGCAGGATGTGTTGATCCTAAGGATGTATATAATATGTATGCCGTTTCTCCAAGTGTAATACTTGTAGATAAAAATAAATTAAAGGATCTTCCGATGCCTAAATCTTGGGATGATTTATTAAATCCTATTTATAAGAACAATATAATAGTAGGGGGAACACCAGAGGAATTAAGTGATTCAGCTGCATTGTATATTTATAAAGAATATGGAGAAGCTGGAGTAAAAAAATTGGTGCAGAATACAAAGAATCTTTGGCATCCATCTAAAATGTCAAAGACAGCCGGAACAATGAATACTGAAGGTGCAGCAATTTATATTATGTCATGGTTTTTTGCTAAAACATGTCCTAATACAGAAAAAACTGCTATAGTGTGGCCAGAAGATGGAGCGCTTATTAATCCTATGTGTGTACTTGCAAAAGAATCTAAAATTTCACAAATGGATGCTCTTATAAATTTTGCTTTAGGAGAAGAACTTGGCAGTAAGCTTGCAGATAGTTATTTCCCATCCTTGAACCCAAAGGTAGATAATAAATTACCAGAAGGTGCAAAATTTAAATGGTTGGGTTGGGACTATATAAGGGAAAACAGCATGGATGAGATAAGAAATACAACAAACACCATGTTTATAAATGAATGGAAAAGTAAAATTAAAAAATGGAGAGTGTGATTGATATGAAATTAATTACCGTATCTGGGCCTCCATCTTCTGGAAAAACTTCAGTGATTATAAAGACCATTGAACTTTTAAAGGAAGAGGGAACTAAAATAGGTGTTATTAAGTTTGATTGTCTATCATCCTATGATGATGTGTTGTATGAAAAGATTGGTGTTCCTGTAAAGGTAGGATTATCAGGAAATCTTTGCCCCGATCATTTTTTTGTAAGCAATATTGAAGAATGTGTAAATTGGGGAATAGAAGAAGGCTTAGATATACTTATAAGTGAAAGTGCAGGACTTTGCAATAGGTGTTCACCGCATATAAAAGAGATACCTGCTGTATGCGTTATTGATAATTTATCTGGTATAAATACTCCTAAAAAAATAGGTCCAATGCTTAAATTTGCAGATATAGTAGTAGTGACAAAGGGAGACATAGTTTCTCAAGCAGAGAGAGAGGTATTTGCCTTTGAAATAAAGCAGGCTAATCCTAAAGCAAAAATAGTTTTTGTCAATGGAATAACAGGGCAGGGAGCATATGCTTTAAGTAAAAACTTAAAGGATGGCAATGTTATAAGTGAAATTACCAACAAAAGATTAAGATTTCCTATGCCTGCTGCAGTTTGTTCCTATTGCCTTGGTCAAACTAAAATAGGTAAGGAATATCAGAATGGAAATATTAAAAAAATGGTTCTTTAAGGTGGGATGCTTATGGACAATACTATAAATGAAGAATTGTTATCTATGGTAATAACAGATTTAATTAATAAATATCCTTATGCAATAAATTTTTTTGACTCTATTGGATTAAAAGAATTTGATAGGAAGCTGACAATAAAAGAATTGGAAGCCAGTTTTTCAGATGAAGTTTTAGATAATCTTGGTATTGGAAGAGAGCAGATATCCGATAATTTTATTGCCTTTATGAAGGACATGGGTAAATTAGATGATAATGAAAGTGATGGAGTACATTCTGTAACTATAATTGGAGGATATAATAAGCTTAAGGAAAGAGAAAACATAAGTATAACCTTAAAAAAAGGAGAAATAATTTCAATAGTAGGTCCTACGGGTTCAGGTAAAAGCAGATTGTTAGAAGATATTGAATGTCTGGCTCAGGGCGATACCCCAACTAAAAGGCAAATACTTGTGAATGGTAAGGTACCAGAGGAAGATAAACGTTTTTCCATAGAAAATAAGCTTATTGCACAATTATCGCAAAATATGAATTTTATTATGGATGTAAGCACTTCAGAATTTATTACAAGACATGCGAAAAGTCGTAAAATTGAAAATGTTGAAGAAATAGTAGAGGCTATAATAAAATGTGCCAATGATTTGGCAGGAGAAAAATTTTCCCCGGAGGTTCCAGTTACACAACTCAGTGGAGGACAGTCTAGAGCACTTATGATAGCTGATACTGCACTACTTAGCAAGTCTCCCATTGTACTTATAGATGAAATTGAAAATGCAGGAGTAGATAGAAAAAAGGCCATAGAGTTCTTGGTAAAAAAGGAGAAAATAGTTTTGATGTCCACTCATGATCCTATTCTGGCTCTAATGGGAAATAAGAGAATTGTAATAAAAAATGGGGGCATCAGCAAGATAATAAATACAAGTGAAGTTGAGAAAAACAATCTTGAGCTGCTTAGTAAGTTTGATTATAAAATATTAGAATTGAGGAACTTGCTTAGGACAGGTAAAGAAATTGATTTTAATGTAAAAGAATATCTAAAAATTGAATAATTAAAATAGAGATTAGTACATTTCCCTATAATTTAAAACCATGTAAAACTGAAGCCTTTAGATATGTTTTGCATGGTTTTAGTTATAGTGTAGAAATTGTATTATTGATAAAGTGCGTTGTGTGAAATTTTTGTTATATTACTTAGTTTAGATGAATTACATTATTCATAATTGAAGGTTGCATTTATGCTGGCACTTATAGTAAGCCGCCCGGGTATAATAGGTGTACTTGCAGCAAAAGCTAATGTATTTCTTCCACTAGGTGGTGTGCAGTCATAGTTTCCTTCTATGACAGTTATAGGTATTTCATCTAATATTACACCTAGGCTATTGCTTATAGCCCTAGCCTTTATTAGTGCATCTTCTACTGCAAGATTTAGAGCTTTTCTATAATAAGGTGTTATATCTGATAAAAAGAAATTTATATTATTTACTATATTTGCTCCATTTACAGTAGCAGTATCTACAATCTGACCAATATTAGTAATATCTTTTGTTGTAACTCGTATATTATTTGTAACTCTATAGGATCTAAAAATTTGTCTTCCATCAACAAAATCGTATTGAGGTTCTATTATATAGCTATCTGTACTTATATTTTTTTCACTGATACCTATAGCTTTTAAAGAATTAATAACCTTTGTAGCAATAATGGCATTTTCATTTTGAGCAGTTTTCAAATTTATATTTTCAGTTTGAATGCCAAGTACAACATTGGCTGTGTCTGGGGCAGCCGTTATAACGCCTTTACCATCTACCCTTAGAGTTTTATCTTTATTGTTTTTATGGCAAGAACTATGACGGGTATAGGGAGTGGCGTAGTAATTATTTTCAGGTTCATAGTACATAGCTTTTATTCCTTCCTTACAATATATTGATTCATTTTTATTATATGAATTTATGAAAGGATTTGTGAAGAAGGCTAAAATTATTTTAAACTATTGTATATCTCATCAAGATTAGATTTCATACTTTGTATGTAATCTTTATTGTCTTCCTTACTCTCAAGTGTATAAATTTTTTCAGCTTTAGCACCTACTTCTTTTGCTAAAGTATTTGAAACTTTTGGGCTTACCATATTTTCTACAAAGATAGTTTTTATATTATTTTCTTTACAATAATTAATAAGCTTCTCCATTTCCTGGCTGCTTGGTTCTCCTTCTGCAAATACATCTTCTACACTGTTTTGTTTTAAATTAAAATCTCTGCAAAGATAAGCAAAAGCAGCATGACCGGTAACAAAGCTTTTATTTGGCAGGGTATCTAATTTTGATTTATAATCATTATATAGAGATTCCAGCTGATTTTTAAAGTCTGTATAATTTTTTTCATAATAATCCTTGTTATTAGGATCTGCTTTTATTAGAGCATCTTTTATATTATTTGATTCTAATTCAGCCCCCTTTAAGCTGAGCCAAAGATGAGGATCATATTCTCCATTTTCTTTAATTGAACTAGGATCAGAATTTTTTATTCCATCTGCACCTTTAGAGGCTTCTACTGCTATTAAGTCTTTGTTTCCAACTGATTGTACTGCCTTATCTGCCCACTTTTCCATGCCTAATCCATTATATACAAATACTTTTGCAGAAGAAAGTGTTTCAAAATCTTTTATCTTGGGATCAAATTCATGAGGCTCTGTTCCATTAGGTATCATGGTGGTTATATTAACTTTATCCTTCCCTATGGCATTTACAAATTCTTTCATGGCATTAAATGAAACAACTACATTAAGTTTGCCATTGTTATTTTTAGTAGAATCACTGCTAATATTAGAACTACTTTTGCAGGAAGCTAGTGTTAGCAGCATTGATAATACTACAATAAATAAAATAATTTTTTTTAACAAATTAATCACCTCGTTTTATATGTAAATGCAAGTAAATTGCATTTACATATATTTTACACTTTATTAGTACTTTTAGTCAATAATAGTATTTTTGATATTACATATGTTGGTAATGATTAAACACAAAATATTGAGATTTTAAAACTTATTTATTAAGGTTAGAAGTAAAGACATAGTTAATTTTAGATTATATGGAATTCTAATGAGCTACATACTACGTAGATCTAGGAAGTTATATGGACATTTAATTTTCAATAAAGTAAACTATTAATATGATATAAATTTACATTAAATTACTCATGTACTCTATATAATTTACACTACTAAAAAGCTATTCATGTATGCGAAAGCTGGACTTTATAGAAATATTATTAAGCATTATTTATATGCTGCAATAGATTATATTCATTATAAAATATATATTTATTCAGCTGTTATTAATTAAATATACAATTTTAATTGCAAATTGTATATAATGCACTAAAAATTTATTTGAAAGGGAGATACATATGGATGAACAATTTGCTAATTTTCTGACAAACATACTTATACTGATAGCTATTTTTATAGCAGCAGTATTAATAAATCAAGCAATACGTATAAATTATATTTATCTTGTTGGATTAATACCACTAATATTTATAATTTTTATGATTTTTTATGTAAGAAAAAAATTAGTATTAGAAGGATTATATCAAACTTTTATTAAGGAATGGGGAGAAAAGGTAGATAGAAAGAGAAATTTAAAAAAAATACGAAGTGTTTTTGATTATATGAGCGAAGAGAGAGAGGATGAGTTTTATCTAGATGATCAGACCTGGTCAGATTTAACTATGGATGAAATTTATAAGCAAATGGATAGAACCTTAAGCTCACCAGGAGAAGAACTTCTATATAAAATACTCAGAACTCCTTTATTTAAAGAAGAGGATCTAAAAAAGAGAAATGAAATTATAAATTTGTTTCAAGAGGATAAAAAATTCAGAGAAGAAGCTGGAATGTATTTATTAAAGTTAAATAAAAAGAAAATGAATGATGTACCGGATTTATTATGGAATGATATAGATGCAGATACAAGACTAAGACCTGTCTGTATGATAATGGCTATAGTTCCAGTAGTATCATTGATAGCTTTCTTGGTTACAAGAAATATAGGGCCACTTTTTATCATTTTAATTTCCTTAGTTGTAAATTATATATTACATAATAATATTAAAAAGAAAATAACCACATATGTTTCTTGTATAGGTTATTTAAACGCCATAATAGTTACTGCCAGTGACATTTCAAAACTTGATAATGAAAAGTTTAAAGAGTATAAAGATTTGTTAGGTGAATTGAGTAAGAAAGTATTTTTAATAGTTAAAAGATCAGTTGGTGTAGGAAGAATAGAGGGATTGGATCAAACTGGTATTATGGAAATCCTATATGCAGTATTACTATTTGAGGAAAATCAGTTTTTTTCTTGTATAAATCTTATAAAAAAATACCAGGAGGATTTGAAAAAAATATATGTTACTATTGGAGAAATAGATGCGCTGCTTTCTATTGGAGCCTATAGGCAAGGATTAAAGAATTATTTTCATCCAGAGTTTACTAGTGAAGATAGATATTTAGAAGCTAGAGATTTAGTTCATCCACTTATAGAGGAGGCTGTGTCTAATTCCATTAGTATAAAGGAAAAAGGTATAATTTTAACAGGTTCTAATATGTCAGGAAAGTCTACCTTTTTAAGAACTATTGGTGTAAATGCTGTTTTGGCACAAAGCATATATATAACAACAGCTTCATATTATAAAGCAAGTTTTTTTAAGATTATGACTTCTATAAGTCCTGAGGACAATATAATGGGTGGTAAAAGCTATTATTTTAGAGAAGCAGAAGCTCTACTTAGGATAATTGAAGAAGGAGGAGAGGATTATTCACTTCTCTGCATAATTGATGAAATATTTAGAGGTACAAATCCCGTGGAGAGAATTAATGCATCTATAGAAATATTAAGGTATCTTGAAGTACACAATTCCCTTGCAGTGGTGGCTACCCATGACATTGAGCTCACAGATATGTTAAAAGACAAATACAATCTTTTTTATTTTACAGAGGATATAGATAAGGCTGGAATGGTATTTGATTATAAATTAAAGGAAGGGGTCTGCAGAACCAGGAATGCAGTAAAACTTCTTAAGTTTCTAAATTATCCTAAGGAAATTGTTGAAAGGACAAATAGGCGTATTGAAGAAAGTTCTAAGGTGTAAATTAAAAACAGCCTACTAAAAATAGAGTTTATAATACAGGAATAGAAGAGTGTATCTTTGGAATAAAATTCTGGAGATACACTCTTTTATTATAAGAAGTTTTTAAATCTAGTACAAAAGCAGTAAACTAGTCATTTTTAACATGAATTATTATACAATTATCATAACATATGGTAAAATGGTTTACGAAATATACATTTGTATGATATAGGAAAATTCTACAGAATAATATATTTTTACGTTATTATATATATTTAATTCATATATACATTGACAGGCGATGTATATATATTTATAATGTAAGTATCAATTAAAAATATAGAAAAGGTAACAAATAACTACATAAGGGGGGAAATGGATGAGTATAATATTGAAATTTGTTTTAAAAAATATAAAAGAAAAAAAACTTAGAACTTTTCTTATTGTAATTTCTATTATGGCTTCCACCGCTTTGTTCTTCGCGGCAAATGGAATAGCATCTACATTAAAGGAAACACAGATTAATATTGCAAGAAGTGTTTTCGGAAGTGCAGAAATAATGATTACTGCAGGTCAGGAATCACCTTCTCCATATTTCTTAGCAAATAAGGCGGAACTTTATAGAAATAGCTTAGATTACGTAGTTGGTGAGATGAATGTCAATGCACAATATAGTTATAACAATGATGAAATTGTACCTATGTCACTTACAGGTGTAGATTATGATGATTTAACACTTATGAATCCTCTTCAAATCATAGATAGTTCCTCTATAAAACCATTTCAAGGTAATAAGATAATAATAAGTAAAAAATCAGCCGATAAGTACAATATTAAAATAGGGGACAGGATAAAACTCAACATTAAAAACAGTAATGACACCTTTACGGTTTCTGGCATTGTACAATCTGAAGGCATATTTAAAACAGAAGATAAAACTATGTTTGGAGTAATTCCAAAATCTACAGCAGAGCAGTTAAATGATGCAAGAGGAATGGTATCCACAATTTATTTAAAAACTAAAGACACATCAGATACAGATGACCTTATAAAACAACTTTCAAATTCCTATAAAAATTATAATGTTCAGCCAACTATAGATATGAAGCAAATAAATGAAAATACCAATGCTACAAGTACTACTTTTTTAGCTATGCTCATAATTGTTTTGACCATGAGTGTGTTTATAATATATACAGTTTTTAAAGTTATAATAATTGAAAGACTTCCTATAATAGGTACCTTTAGAAGTATTGGAGCTACCAAATTTATGACGGATTTTGTGCTTATAGCTGAGAGTATCATATATGGAATAATAGGTGGACTAACAGGAATATTAGTTGGAATAGGTATAGTAAAATTAGCTGCTATGGGTCTAAGTAGTCAAGCAGGAGGAATAACGGTAACTATAAATTATAATACAAGTCAAATACTTATGGCCTTTGGATTTGCCGTAGCAGTTTCCATTTTTAGTGCAATAATTCCTATAGTTAGAGTTTCCAGACTTTCAGTGAAGGATGTAGTTTTGAATACAGTAGATACTACTCAGAGAAAAAAGCTATGGAAATTTATTTTAGCTGTAGTATTAATTTTGCTTGCAGTTGCTTTACCAAGACTATCAATTAAGGGAGGCACAACTATTACATTAGATTTAGTAGGTATGGTGCTGGGAACTATAGGAATTGTAATGATTGTTCCCTACTTTACAGATTTATTTGTTATAGTACTTGAAAAAGTATATGCTCTTATATTTAGAAATGAGGGAATATTAGCGGCAAAAAATCTTAGGAATAACAAAAATATTTTAAACAACATATCTCTTTTAACCATAGGAATATCTGCATTATTTATGCTTAATGTGGTAAGTTTCAGTTTAGGACAGGAATTAGTAAAGGCTTACGAAATTTCTAAATGTGATATATCTGTATTTAGCTCAGGGGGAGAGCTAAATGGAGATGTTTTGAGTAGAGTAAGAAGTAATGAGGGGGTTGCAGAGGCCGCTGGTATGTATTCGGCTTTTTCTACGAAGGTAGAGGGTACTAACAACAGTATTATGAGTATATACGGTTATAATCCTAAATATTTTAATGATTTTATGGACGTAAATTTTCTCCAAAATCAAAATGATATTTTGGGAAATTTATATGATAACAGAGAAATTGCAATAACGGAAAGCTTAAGACAGAGCTTAAATGTAAATGTAGGTGATGTAATTACCTTAAAGACTGCCAATGGAGATAGAGATTATAGAGTTTCAGGTACCTTCAGCACTCTTATGAATAATGGAAGTATGGCTATAGTTTCAGAAAAATATTTACAGCAGGATTTTAAATTAAGCCAGTACGCCATTATATTTGTCACCACAAATGAAAGTCCAGATAAAGTAGCAGCAGTTATAAATAAAGAATTTAAGGGAAAACAACTGCAGATAAGTACATGGAAGAGTATGGAGGAACAGAATGCTAAACAGATTAATCAGATGCTGATGATAATTAAAATATTCCCTGTAGTATCCCTTATTATAGGAGCCTTTGGAGTATTAAATAATTTTATAATAAGCTTTATAGAGAGAAAAAGGCAACTGGCGGTTTTTGCATCTGTAGGCATGAGCAAGCTTCAAACTATAAAAATGCTTTTTGTAGAGGCACTTTCAGCAGGTATTATAGGAGCCATTATGGGTGTGCTTGGAGGGCTTGTATCTACTTATATTATGCCTTATGTATTAAAATCTGCAAACTTTCCAATGCCAGTGCACTATGAACCACAAATTTTTATAACCTGTTTGATTTTAGGTATGGTTATAACACTTATTTCCTCAATAGTTCCTGCATTAAAATCCTCAAAACTTAATATTATCGAGGCTATAAAATATGAATAAAAAATAAAAAATTATAAAGGGAGTTGATTTAATGGAAGCTTTGCAGAGGAAGTCTGCTTTAAATGAAATAATAATTGAAGCAAAGGACCTTAATAAAACCTACAAACTTGGAACACAGGAGGTAGAGATACTTAAAAACATTAATCTTACAATAGAAAGAGGAGAATTTGTATCCATAATGGGACCTTCAGGTTCAGGAAAGAGTACTCTCCTGTATCTATTAGGAGGATTAGACAAACCTACCAGCGGCAGTGTTAAAATAGCGGGAAAAGAACTTTCCGTAATGAATGATAAGGCTCAAAGTATTATGAGAAGAAGAGATGTAGGTTTTGTATTTCAATTTTACAATCTTATACCAAATTTAAATGTAGAAGAGAACATAATGCTTCCAATACTATTAGACGGAAAGAGGCTTAAGGACTACAGAGATAAACTTGAAAAAATATTAGAGGTAGTGAGTCTAAAGGACAGAAGAAATCATACCCCAAGGGAATTGTCCGGTGGGCAGCAGCAAAGAGTGGCAATTGCAAGAGCTCTCATTAATGAACCAGAGGTAATTCTTGCAGACGAGCCCATAGGAAATTTGGATAGTAAGACGGGAAAAGAAATTATGGAGTTACTCAGAAAGATAAATATAGAAAATGGGAAGACCATTGTGCAGGTTACCCATTCTCCTGATTCAGCAAATTATGGCCAAAAGATTATTTATGTAAGAGATGGAAAGGTGGTAGAGGAATAATGAAAAAGGGAAAAATATCATTATTAATTATATCTATAGGATTAGCAGTGGCATTGACAGCTTGTCAGCAGTCAAGCAGCTCAAATACAACTAAGAAACCTGCAGCAAAGCAAAATAACAATACTATAGAAGCTTCTGGGACAGTACAGGCATCTAATGTGGAAAATATTATTATAGATTTTCCTACAACGGCAATTCCAAAGATAACAAAGATAAATGTACAGGAAGGGCAGCAGGTAAAAAAAGGTGATAAACTTGTACAATTAGATATGAATGATTATAATGCTACAGTTAAGGGAAAACAAAAAGCTGTAGATGCAGATATCAGTGCTAAAAATGCAGATGTAGAAAGTAAAAAAGATTTGACCACAGATAATGCAAAAAATGCTTATCAGGCAAAAATTGATGCAGATCAGGACAAGATAGATGCAGACCAGATAGAACTTAATGCTTTAAAAGCTAAATTAAATAGAACTTATTTAAATAATGAAGGGGTAGTATCAGATATAGATAATGCGGTAGTTACTAATATTGCATATAAAGTAGGAGATCTAGCTGCTCCTGAAAAGGCTCTGCTAAGTCTAAGTGATTTAAATAGTCTTTATGTGCAGGCAAATGTCAGTGAAGAATTCATAAAAGATGTAGCTGTAGGAAAAGCAGTTCAAATAGTACCAAATGCCGACCCAAGTGCAAAAATAACAGGAAAAGTTACCAGTGTAGCAAATGCTGCTACTCTAGATAAAAATGGAGACACCTATATTCCTGTAAATATATCTATAGACCAAAATAATGGAAAGCTTCTGCCAAATTATAATGTAGATGTACAAATAGATAAAAGCAAGTAAAATACACTAGTATATGTTAGATTATTTTAAGATGTTCAAGAATTAAAAAAATATAGAAGCCAAGTCTGGCTTCTATATTTTTTTGTATAAATGCTAACTTTACAGGTAATCCAGTAATCATTGATAGTAGTTTGTTTTTATTAAGAAAATTTTTACAAGTAATCTTATCAGTATGAATATTTGTAGAAATTACTTGTGGAATATAGGATAGATTTTTATTATGTGTCACTAATAAGATAATTGCATAGAGTAATATAAATGTGCTCTAAAATGTTAATAAGGTGCAACTTGCACCTTATTGGAACAAATACTATAATGAAGTTATCTTGTTGTAAGTTATTCAGTGATTTAGGCATCTGAAAATAAATAAGAAGTCAAAGATGCGACGAATATTTTGAATTCAACAAGGAAACAGGTTCTGATGATAGTTGGGCTATCAGAAGGTTCTGTTGACGCAGTGGAATTCAAAATAGGCTAGCATACTGACTTAGTTATTTTTTGAAGATGCCTTAAAGAATATCAGTTGAAAATTTAATTAATATTCATTGATATAATAAGTCTTTTAGATATATTTTTCGAAATGATTAAGATATAGATTGGAGTTGTAAAATTATGCCCTCAGATGATATAAGTTTAATTATATTAGAAACTAGTGATATACATGGAAATATGATACCAATAGATTATGCTAATAATGAAAAAGCTAAAAACGGAATATCAAAAATTGCAACAATAATTAGGGAGGAAAGAAATTTAAATGAAAATGTTATACTGATAGATAATGGTGACATGCTTCAGGGTACTCCTCTTACCTATTATTATGCAAAAGTAGATAGTAAAGATAAAAATCCTATTATAGAAGTATTGAATTTTTTACAATATGATGCAGCTGTTATAGGAAATCATGAATTTAATTATGGTATGGATATTCTTAAAGATTCAATAAAGCAATCAAATTTTCCATGGCTTTCTGCTAATATTATAGACAAAAATTCTTTAGAACCTACCCTTGGAAAACCCTATATAATAAAGAATTTTAAAGAGGGGCTAAAGGTAGGAATACTGGGGCTTACTACGAAATATATACCTAACTGGGAAAATCCAGATATAATTGCCGAGTTAGACTTTCAAGATGTGGTAAAAACTGCTGAAAAGTGGATTGATATTTTAAAAAAAAAGGAAAGGGTAGACGTGGTGGTAGTCTCTTATCACGGAGGCTTTGAAAGGGATTTAGATACAGGAAAACCAACAGAAAGTCTCACTGGGGAAAATCAGGCTTATGAGCTTTGTAAAAAAGTAAAAGATATAGATGTATTATTAACAGGTCATCAGCACAGGCTTATTTATAACAAGTGCATCAATGGGGTAGTTGTGGTTCAACCTGGAAATGCCGCTAAAGCTATAGGTAAGGTTGAAATTAATATGAAGAGAGGCAAGAATGGCTGGGAAGTAATAAACAAGAGCTCTAAATTAATTTTTAGTGAGAATAAGGCCTCACAAGTTGAAGTTGAGAATATAATAAATGATATAGAGAAAGATACTCAGGTATGGCTGGATAAAGCTATTGGAAATATAAATGGGAATATGGTTGTTAAAGATTACATGGATATAAGAACTAAAGATAATGCCTTAATAGAATTTATTAATAAAGTACAAATGGATAGTGCAGGAGTGGATATTTCTAATACAGCTTTATTTGATAATAAATCTAAAGGTTTTAGAAATAAAGTGACAATGAGAGACATAGTTTCAAATTATGTATACCCTAATACGCTAAAGGTAATCAAAATTAAGGGCTCTGATATTAAAAAGGCATTAGAAAAATCTGCATCATACTTTGCTAACTATGACGGAGAAAGTATCAAGGTAAATCCCAAGTTTTCCATTCCAAAACCACAACATTATAATTATGATATGTGGGAAGGAATTGAATACGAAATAAATGTATCAAAACCCATTGGAAGCAGGATAACAAAATTGAATTATAAAGGTAAGCCCTTAGATACGGAAAAAGAATATGAGGTTGTAATGAACAATTATCGTGCTGGTGGTGGAGGAAATTATGATATGTTTAAAGGTAAGCCAGTAATAAAGGATATACCTATTGATATGTCTGAATTAATAGCTAATTATATTTTATCCAGAGGAATTATAGAGGCTACAGTAGATGGAAATTGGAAAGTTGTTCATGATTGACAAAATAAGTGAGGTAATTGCAAGCATAAACTTCATAAGATATATATAAGGCTTTCTTCATATGTTATATTTTGATTTACAGTAACTATAGGATATCTTCAAATAAATAAACAATTAGTACGCTAGTCCATTTTGCATTTTTAACTTGCTATTTATTTGAAGATGCCTACATAAAAAACAAATTGATTAAGCTGTAGTTGTCGGTGGGGTAAAGACTCTTTGGTTTAATTCAGCATCTAGCATGTACAATGCAGCTTTATCATCGCCTATTCTCTCTAATCTCTTTAATATAGTAGAAACAGTCTTTTCTTCTTCGGTTTGTTCATCAATAAACCACTTCAAGAAGCTTATAGTTGCGTGTTCTTTTTCATTTGTAGCTATATCCATGAGGTTGTAAATTCTTTCAGTTACAATTTTTTCATGATTTAATGTGGCTTTGAAAGCATCAAGTATTGAACCAAATTCATTATTTGGATTATCCATGCCTTTAATTACAACTGTGCCATCCATATCAACTATGTAATTAAAGAATTTATTAGCATGAAATCTTTCTTCTTCAATTTGTACTTTGAAAAAGTTTTCAAAACCAGTTAAATCTTGTGATGCACAGTATGCCTGCATTGCTAAATAAATATGTGCTGAATAAAATTCATAGTTTACTTGATCATTTAAGGCAGAAAATAATTTTTCACTTATCATAATAATCACCCTCTCAAATATTGATTTAATAGTTATTAGTAAAAATGTAATAATATCTACTAATATAGAGTATATATATATTTTAAAGCAATAATGAATAAAATACAAATTAACTTTTGGAAATAATTTGTTGACTAAATATTACAAAATGTGTACTATACAAATAACACACTAATAATATAATGTATAATTATATTTAGTCCATCAATTGTTACAGCAGTTATAACAGGAATATTTTTTACTAAAGCTGTATATGCTATTTTATTAAGTTTCAGTATAAGCTCTATAATAATTATAATTTTGATTATAATATTTAAAGGATGGATTGTTTTGAAAATAGGAGCGTAGATAATTACTTTAAGGTAAAGAAGGGATAAATTTGCTTGATGTATGTCTATTAGGTTGTGGAGGCAGTATGCCTGTTCCAAATAGATCACTTACTTCCATGCTGGTAAGTTCTAATGGCAGTAAATTGTTAATTGATTGTGGCGAGGGAACTCAAGTTTCTATGAAAATATTAGGTAGTGGCTTTAAAGCTATAGACATTATCTGCTTTACTCATTATCATGCAGATCATATAGCAGGACTTCCTGGGCTTTTGTTAACTATCGCCAATTCAGGCAGAATAGAACCACTTACTATAGTAGGACCTTCAGGATTAAAAAAGGTTGTTGAAGGTATGACAGTTATAGCACCAATGCTTCCCTATGAATTAAAATTAATAGAAGTACAACAGGATTTCTATGAACTTAAATTAAATGATATGATAATTCATGCTATAAGTTGTGAACATACTCTTCCTTGCTTAGGTTATAGTGTAGAGATAAAGAGAAGAAAGAAATTTAACAAAGAAAAGGCTCAGTTAAATGATGTGCCTATAAAACTATGGAGTATTCTTCAAAAGGGTGAAAGCATTCAATTTGGCAAAAGAGTATTTACGCCAGACATGGTTTTAGGCGATGAGAGAAAGGGTATAAAAATTTGTTATGTTACAGATACAAGACCTATAGCTTCTCTTGTGGATTTTATAAAGGAGGCTGAACTTTTTATATGTGAAGGTATGTATGGTGAAGATGATAGCTTAGAAAAGGCCATTAAAAATAAACATATGCTTTTTAGTGAAGCAGCAGCTTTGGCAAAAGAAGGTAATGTAAAAGAACTTTGGCTCACTCATTTTAGTCCATCACTTAAAGAGCCAGAAAAATATTTGGAACATACAAAAAAGATATTTGACAATACTATAGTGGGAAAAGATAGACTTTGCAGGGATATAAATTTCACCTGATATCTAGCGAATATAACTATAGGGAGGTAAAAGAGGCACGTTCCTAAATAACTTGTCTAATCTGAATAGTAGAAACAAATTTCAAATTAGTAAGGTTTGTTAATGCAATAACATTTAAATAAAAATAAAAACCTCTGAGAATTTAAACTCAGAGGCTAATATTTATACAAGCATGCAGAGCATGAAAAGCTAAGAATGCCTGAGAGCGAAATTTGGTTTTAATAATTTTGGATTAAGCATATGAAAATAAATAGTAAGTCAAAGACGCTGACTATTTATTTGAATGTGCCTTACTTTATGATTATAGTTATGTGCAGAAAATCGAATTTTATTCATTACTGAACAATTTATTTATTTCTATTATACCTTCGCCTTGCTGCCATTTTGGAAAACTTAATAATTTGCAAGAAGCTTTAATAAGGGAAATAATATCATTATAATTTAAATTTTTATTACTTTCCAATAAGAGAGCACAAATTCCACTTACATAGGCAGCTGCACAAGAAGTACCTGTAAAACTGGTATAGTATTTTTCCATTTTATGAGGATAAAGTTTTACCCCATCTCTTTCTGAAACGTAGTTTGTATCAGATTTTAAAGAATATATATCAACGCAGGCGGCGGAAAGATCTGGCTTCATAAGCTTGCCGCAGGGACCGCTAGCGGAATAATGATATGATTTAATTGTAGAAGCAGTATCAAGGCCACCAACAGTTAAACAGTTATCTAATCCAGCAATTCCTCTTATAGAACTTTTTATATTTTCGTTATTTCCACTTGGAACTACTACTACAATGTTGTTCTCCTTCGCCTTTTCAAAAGCATTATGAAAAAGTGATAATATAAAATCCTCTTCTGTACTTATCTCAAAAGGTAAGCAAAGTATTCTTATGTTAAATTCCTTACAGTCATAAAGAATTTTGTCTATGGCTAAAAGTATGTTTGATATATAAGCTTTTCCCAAAGAATTAAAGGCCTTTATACAGTATATGCTGCTGTTTGGAGCTATGCCTTTGTACATGCCATTTGAATTAATGCCACTGCCAGATATTACTCCACTGACAAAAGTACCGTGGCCATTATCATCATAAGGATAATTAAGTCCGTTTACAATATCTATAAAATTTTTGATTCTTTTAAAAGGACTCAATAAATCAGGATGTGGATATATACCGCTATCTACTAAAGCTATGCATACATCTTTACCTGTAAATTTCAAATTTTTAGATAAACTTATCTTATTAGAGGCGGATATACTATTTGCGCAAAGATAAGCAAAATTATCTAAGGTAATAAAATTTACCTCTGGATATTCTATTAAACGCTTAATGGTATTAGCAGATATGTTTGCACATACACAGTTAACAGAAGGGATTATACAGATTAATTCCCCTCTAAGAGATTTTATTTTTGATTGAAATCTATCCAATAAGGCAGTACAGTGAATAATGACCCTATAATTTTTAAGCCTATCTTTTTCAATAGCAAGTCTCAGGTTGTTATCAAGTTTTTTTCTCATAGAAAACATCAATTTTCCTCCGTAAGATGACTTCCATTATTATTATATTTTAAAACTTGATATTTGCTATTAAATAATCAGAAAAATTTTCAACATTTCCATTTAAATACTACTATACCTACTATCATAATGATTACACCTAATATTTCATTAGCTCCGAAGGCTATTTTAGGAGTATCAAAGAATCCAAAAGCGTCAATAATAGCTGCAGCCAAAAGTTGAGCAATTAATATTGTTGAGATTGCACAGGTAGTTCCCACAGAAGATATTCCCTTCATAACAGTATAGACAATTATGACACCAAGTATTCCACCTAAAAGATACATTTTGTTTACATCTTTTATATTTTTAAAATTGCCCTTGCTGGCAAAAATCAATACTATGGAAGTAAAAATTAATGCACTTCCCTGAACAATTACATTTGTTTCCCAAAGACCTATTTTCTCGCTTAGCCTTGTATTAAAAACTCCTTGAAGACTCATACAAATTCCTGATAAAATTGATAAAAATATGCCAATCATAAAATCACCATCCTGAAGATTAGTATGCCCCAATATATGTGTATATATAAGTAAAAAAAACACTATAAAAGCTATTTGATAAACTTTATAGTGCATGTATATTGTTCAATTAATTTTAGGCATCTTCTAAAAATAACTAAGTCAGTATGCTAGCCTATTTTGAATCCTACTGCGTCAACAGAACCCTCTGATAGTCCAACTATCATCAGAACCTGTTTCCTTGTTGGATTCAAAATATTCGTCGCATCTTTGACTTATTATTTATTTTTAGATGCCTTAATAACCGATATTTTGTCTTTCATGATTTATAAGGTTCTTCTTTAAATAAGCTTCTTCTATTTTATCTTCTGTAAATCCTAAGTTTAAACCTAAACTCAAGAAATCTTCAAAAAGAGTTATATAGTGATCAATTGAAGAGCATATTAAGAAATCATTAATATCAATGAAAAGATCTAAAAACTGTTCTGTTATTTTGTCTCCATAATTTGCAGCCGCAAGTTGTATATGTTCAAAATTTTTATCTATACCTATACTTAATATAAAATGCAGACAATCCACAAATTCTTCTAGAATGATTTCCTCTGGAGAAGGACTTTTTTTGCTCCAATATTTGAAACATCTAGTTTCGTTGGCTAACTCGCCTACCTCTACTTGAAGTGCAAGAGCTTTTTTAGAGAATAAGTTGTCGGCCTTTAAGTTATGCTCACTTAGTATTCTGCTATCTAGCTCTTTTTGTAGATTAAATAGTTTATTCAAATTCATTAATAAAGCCGCCTTTCCATAACTGGTATATAACATATATTTTATATGAAAGTTATAAATAATAAAAGGTTACATAAACGATTACATAAAAAAATAATTAAATTCATGATAATTTAATATTAAAAGATAATATTACTTATTAATTAATTAAATTTATATATAAATTAAGAAAACCTAGTTAAGATCTATTACCATACTAGGTTTATATTAATACATAAGTCTTATTTTATCCGATGACTAGCCGATGTAACACTCCACCGCACTCTGTGAAAGCGATTCACACAAAATCTAAGATTTTGGTTCTCTGCTTTTCTAAAGGTGGAGATAACATCGGCACGTCCCTGGATAATTCATCTAAACTCAGTGGAAATACAAACTTCCACCGAGCAAGATTCATTGATAGTCATCTGATAATATCAGATAAAGATAACTGTAACCGAATGAGTTATATATTCATCTGAATTTAGTTATTGCAGGCATAATTAAATTCAGATGAATTGATTTTAATTTTCTAAAATAGGCAATGTATTAGCACCCTTAGGCATTAGTATGGTTTCCAAACTTTTGCCTTTCTTTTCGTAAACTATGTTAAGGGCCTCATACATAGTACTAACTACTTTTATGTTTGCGTTTTTCACCAAATTCTCATCTATATCAGAAACCATTATAAAATCATATTTTTCTGCCAGTTCGCAGACGTAGTATCCTATGAATTTTGATATACTGTATCTTTCCCTAAGGGATTTTTCCCTATCTAAAATATTATCATAATTTAATATTATATCCTTAATATCAGAGTCTCCACCAAGGCCTTCCCTACATTGAGATATAAGGATTAAAGCAGCACCATCCTTAGCAGCTTCATTCATATTAATCAGTGTTTTACTACTTTGATATAAATTTATATCTTTAGGATATCCACCAGCACTTCCAATAACAAGATCAGCTTTTCTATGAATTTTAACGCCATCTATTCTATTTACCAAATCTCTACCCATGGCATGAGCTTCTACATAATCACCTGAAACTGCAGCAGCAATATTACCATCCGAACCCATAATTACATTAAACATAAAGCTAGGCTTAACAAATGCAGCAGCTTCCAGCATATCATTATGCACAGGATTATTTGCAATGCTTCCTGATCTAACCAGTGGATTACTCCCATCACCTATATTCTTGCCAAGGGAAAGAGCGTGATTTGCCATAATAGTATCATAGCCAGATATTCCAGGAAGAATAGATTTTTTACCACCTGCCCATCCAGCAAGCAAATGATAAACTATTGAACCAGTTATTACTATATGGTCACATTCCATAGCTATTTTATTCATCCATACAGGGGTTCCGTAACTTGTTTCACCTAGGTATACTAAATTATTCTGATCAAGACAGTCATGGTCAATAACATCAAATCTTTTATGTAATTCAGCGCCCAATAGGTTCTCATGTTCTTTTTCAGTCTGTTTCCTATGGGTGCCTGTAGCACTTAAAAAAATAATATCCTTATCTGGTATGCCAGCGCTATTAAGTTCTTCTACAATTGGAGATAAAAATTTATAAGGTCTTTGCCAAGCTCTGGTAACATCTGAAATTACAATACATATCTTCTCACCATTATGGACTATATCCTTTAGCCTTGGACTGTTTATAGGATTAGCAAGAGAATCTAATATTATCTCATCTTCAGTTTTACCTAGATTAAATGGATTACCTTCTATTATCTGTACAATATTGTTTTCATCAATAGGAAAAGTAATATGTGTATCGCCATATTTCATATCAATGTTTTTCATATAATAAACTCCCTTTAAATTTAACTTTAGAGTCATCAATAAAATAATTATAAATTTATCTTATTATTTCTTGATGCTGCTTTAGTGTATAAAAATTAATATACAGGAGTACAGTATTTAGAATATTTAGGATTTTTGCTTGAAGTTATTTCAAAGAACAATTCTTTAATTTTCTTTGATATTTCTCCCTGCTTTCCATCACCTATTACTCTGTTGTCTACTTCAATTACAGGGGTAACTTCCATAGCTGTTCCACTGAAGAAAACCTCATCGGAAGCGTATAATTCAGTTCTTGTTATACTTCTTTCTACTACTTCAAGATTTAATTCATTTTTTGCAAGCTCAATAACAGTATCTCTTGTTATTCCTTCAAGTATATTGTCACTTGGAGGAGGAGTTACAAGTTTTCCCTTTTTAAATATAAATAAGTTCTCTCCAGGACCTTCACATATATTACCGCTGCTAGTTAGAAATATAGCTTCGTCATATCCATTTTGTTTTACTTCAAGGGAAGCAAGAGCAGAATTAAGATATGCTGCAGTAGCTTTAGTTCTTGGAGGAAGCATATTATCTTCAAGTCTTTTCCAGGAAGTTATAGCTACCTTAAGTTCTTCTTTACCAGTATAGCTACCTAAAGGTTGACAATATATTACCAATCTATCGTCTTCATCCATTAAAGTTGGGCCTATATCTTCTCCACCCTTATAAGCTATAGGTCTTATATAAGTTGTAGATTTAAAATTATTTTTCTTTAAAAGTTCTACAGTTAAAGTACATAACTCATCTACTGAATAAGGTAATTTAATGTTAAGAGTTTTACAAGACTGTAAAAATCTTTGATAATGTTCTTTAAGTCTGAAGGCATAAAGTTGTTCATCTTCCTCAATCCAATAAGCTCTGATTCCTTCAAAGCAGCCTAAACCATAATTGAAGGCTTTACATCTAATGCTTATACTTACCTCGCTTTCAGGAACTATTTTACCGTTGTAAACTACATAAGAATTATTCACAAAAAAACCCCCTTATAAAATTTTATTATTTAGGGCATCTTCAAAAAATACCTTGACTTGTTATTTATTTTCAGATGCCATATCAAAAAAAGAGCAGACAATGTCCCTTATGGGGCGAAGTCTGCTCGCGGTACCACCCAAATACTTACTTGAAAATCATAACGGACATGCCGGCTTAGCTTACTAAGAATTCAGCTTGCAACTCAAGGGTGATTTTCGGTAATATTTAGTCTGCGGGTTCTCACCTAACCCCACTCTCTTTAAAACATTTATATTACTTACTCTTCCCAATCATAGTCTTTATATGTATAATTATTTATGTAACCAATTATATATTCGCTTTACGCTTAAATATACTATCTAGGAAAAGTTATGTCAATACTTAAATGGGAAATATATTTAATCATCAATTTATCCCGGGAAAAGGGGTTTATAATTGATGATTTAATATTCTTTTAATGAAAAACTTTTAACTGTCATGGTTTTTTTATTATTAATAGGTTTCCAAAGTTCAAGTCTATCTATTCTTGCTACTTTTTTGGGATTAGCATTTCGTGTATTTTCACAGGCAATTCTATATTCATCTGTAGACCATTTTCTAATGGCATAGTTTGTGCTAGCTAAGGAGACATGTAAGTCCCAATTATTGATATCTTCTCTTACTTTAAAATGATGAATTTTTAAATTTTCATTAATATGCCTTACTAATCTTGTTATGTAACCTTTATTTTCTACCTTTAAATTTACTGATTTATATGGAGGATCAAAACAAATAACTCCATTAAGTTCTACTCTAAACCTCTTGTAAGGCTTCATTACATCTGATACTATTTTATCAAGTTTATCAATATCAGGGTCATCGATGACCTCAAGAGTAATATGCAGCACAGGAAGTTTCCTATATAACTTATATTTTTTACATATATTCTTTTGTATGCTTTCAACAAATGAATAAGAATCTTTATCAAATAATGCCACTAAATAATACTTCATTTATATTCCTCCATATGTGATATATAAAACGATTCGATAAACAGAGTTCTTAGTGTCACGTGGAGTTTTTATTCCACCTGATGCTTAGAAATCGTTATCCAGGGACGTAGCCACTCTTTACTTCCAATTTGAATAAGATGGAAGTATTAGAGTGGGTAGTCATCGGATAAATTAATTATAACACATAAGGCATTCGAATAGAAATAACAAGTAAATTTTTGAATTTTGTTAGCTAAACTATATAATCCTCATTAACAAATTGTTGGTTAGTATCCAGATAAAAGCAATAAAACCATAACCTTAGTTATATATTTAACAGTATAAACTATATAATTAAATAAGAGAACTTTATAATATGAATTATCTAACTTTAAACTTATAAAAATGGTATAAAATGATAGGTTTATTATTTAAAAATTAGTTACAAAAAAAACTGCAATTATGCTATAATATAATTCGTGGTTATCTTAAATAAGAATTTATGTAAAATTTATATATATATAGTGAGGATGGATAAGGGAATGGACAAATTAATTATAAAAGGCGGTAAAGAGCTTTTTGGAAGTGTAGAAATAGGTGGGGCTAAAAATGCGGCAGTAGCAATTCTTCCTGCAGCTATTATGGCTAGTAAAGATATATGTGTAATAGATAATATCCCTGAAATAGAAGATATTCAATGCGAAGAGAGAATTATTGAAAGTCTTGGATGCAAAATTACTCGAGTTAAAAACTCAGTTACTATAGATAGTACTATGTTGAAAAATGTGAATGCAAATACTGATGATGTGAGGAAAATGAGAGCTTCTTATTATCTAATAGGAGCACTTCTTGGAAGGTTTAAAAAGGCAGCGGTGGAACTTCCAGGGGGATGTCCTATAGGTGTTAGACCCATTGATCAGCATATAAAAGGATTTGAAGCACTAGGTGCCAATGTTAATATTGAGCATGGTACAATAACTGTGGAGGCAGATAGACTTATAGGAACAAATATATATTTTGATGTTGTAAGTGTAGGTGCAACCATAAATGTTATGCTTGCAGCAACTCTGGCTGAAGGAACTACAGTGCTTGAAAATGCGGCTAAAGAACCACATGTTGTGGATGTAGCTAATTTCTTAAATACTATGGGAGCTAATATAAAAGGTGCGGGAACAGATGTCATAAGAGTAGTAGGGGTTGAAGAACTTACAGGATGTAATTATAGCGTTATTCCAGATCAAATTGAAGCAGGTACATATATGGTTGCAGCAGCAGCTTGTGGAGGCTCTGTAACTATAAATAATGTTATACCTAAACATCTTGAATCTATATCAGCAAAGCTTGTAGAGATGGGTGCAGAAGTTATTGAACTTGATGATTCTGTCACTGTTAAGTCAAATAAAATTTTAAGAGGTGTAAACATAAAAACTCTTCCTTATCCTGGGTTTCCAACAGATGTGCAGCAGCCTATGAGTACACTTTTATGTGTTTCAGAGGGAAGAAGTATAATAAATGAAAGTATATTTGAGTGTAGATTTAAGCATATAGATGAGCTTAAGAAGATGGGAGCTTCCATAAAGGTTGAGGGGAGAATTGCTATAATAGATGGCGTTAAAAAGTTAACAGGAGCTGTGGTTAAAGCAAGTGATTTGAGAGCAGGTGCAGCTATGGTTATTGCAGGTCTAATTGCTGAAGGTACTACAGAGGTTACTTCCATAGAACATATTGATAGAGGGTATCCTCATATAGAAAATAAATTTAAAGCCTTAGGGGCCGATATAATAAGAGTACCTATAAAATAGAACATAGGATTTTTTAGGGTGTAGGAGAAAATTATGAAATTTTGTTCACTTTACAGTGGGAGTAGTGGTAACAGTATATTTATTGCATCTGAAAATGCGAAAATATTAATAGATGCAGGTCTTCCGGGAAAGCATATAGAAGAGGCACTAGCTAAAATAGGAGAAAACCCTAAAAATATAGATTGTATATTTGTTACCCATGAACATATAGATCATGTAAAGGGAGTAGGTGTACTTTCAAGAAAGTATGATATACCTGTGTATGCTAATGAACCTACATGGAAGGGCATGTTTAAAAGTGTTGGGAAAATAAAAGAGCACAACATTAAAATTATGGATAAAAATAATGTATGCATTAAAGATTTAGATGTAGTAGGCTACGATATACCTCATGATGCAGCAAAGCCTACAGGCTATTCTGTAATCTGTAAGGGCAAAAAAGTGTGTGTAGCTACGGACCTAGGATATTTTTCGGAGCAAGTAAAAGAACAGCTTGTGGATGCAGAGGTAATACTTTTGGAAAGTAATCATGATGTAGAAATGCTTAAATTTGGACCATACCCATATAATTTAAAGCGGAGAATACTAAGCAATATAGGTCATTTGTCAAATGAGGATTGTGGAAAAGCTATTATGGATATAATGGGTTATAAAAGGAAAAAAATTATTTTAGGACATTTGAGTAAAACAAATAATTATCCAGAGTTGGCCTTTAAGACCGTAGTAAATGTGTTGAATGATGCTGGTATAAAAATAGAAAAAGATATAGAAATAACTATGGCAAAAAGAGATATGCCAAGTGGGTATACTGAATTCTAGCACTTTAATTTTATGACTTATAGGCTCATGAAAAGCTCACAATGGCATGATTTAAATGATGATCCAGGCGAGGAAGAAGATAAAGCTTATTTATAAGAGGAGAGTTTCCATGAAAAAAGTATTAGGTTCTAGTATGGGTGTTGTATTGGTATGTTCTAGTTTAATGTTGAGTTCCTGTTCATTAAGTAGTGATAAAGCTAATGAAAAATTAAACAGCAAAGTAGAAAATGTGAAGCTATATAAGGAAAATGGGCAGGCACTGGATTTAAATTTATATTTTGATGCATCACAAAGCGAAAAGAAAGCGGAGATAGGTGAAGAGGAAAGATTAATTAAAAAGGATGAACTTATAGGAGAACTGATTGTTAACGAACTTATAAAAGGACCGGGCTTAGAAAGTAAGTTAAAACCTATTCTACCTAAGAGTACTAAGCTTTTAAGTTTTTCTATAAATAATGATATTGCGTTTATAAATCTCAGCGGCGATGCCAGGGTTCCTATGACCCCAGTTAAGGAAGAGGCGGTATTAAAGAGTTTGGTAACATCTTTAGAACAGCTATCCTCTGTAAAAAAGATAAAAATACAAATTGACAATAAAGATACAGATACCCTTGGTGGGAATTTTGATATATCAAAGCCTTTTGGAGAGGATGATATAATTGGAAGAAGAAAAAAGTAAATATTTTTGTGAAGAGCATTTAGATAGGGCTTTTGACGACTATCTTGTAGATAATGAAGAATTTCCAGATGTAATTGAAGTAACAGAACATAAATGTGATTATTGTGAAAAACAGGCTAAATATAAATTAGGTAGATAAAAGGAGAAAGTACATATGAGTTTATATAAAAATTGGACAGATATGGTAGTGGAGTATGTAAAAACTAGAGGGGAAGCAGCTTTTTGGCAGGAATATGGGGCTATTGAAACAAAAGTATATACAAAGGTATTAGCTAATCATGACAAACATATAGATGGAAAAATTGAAGATTTGGCAAAAGAATTTGAAATTGATAATATTTTTTTCATGGGCTTTTTAGATGGAATAAATGATAGTTTGACTGAACCATTGGATTTAGAGAAACTTAGTGAAGATGATAATATAGTAATAAATATAGATTTCGAAAAATTGTATTTTAATATGCTGGAAGCAAAGGCAGACTATTTATACGAGCTTCCTCAATGGGAAGGAATTTTTTCAAAGGAAAAGAGAAAAGAAATACATAACAATTGGAAAAATTCAAAAACTGTAGTGAATACAAATAAAGTCGGCAGAAATGAACCATGTCCTTGTGGCAGCGGTAAAAAATATAAGCAGTGCTGCGGTCAAAACTAGCACTTTGTGGTAAACTTCAAAATGAGATTTTATAATAGGAAAATGAACTATAAATCTATATTTGCAGCGTTACTATTAATATGTAATTTTCTTAAATAATTAATTGAAGTCCCAAAGGGTAAAATTTAAGTAAGATTTATTTGTGGATACTTATAAGATAGTAATAGGAGGAATAGGGTATGCCAAAAATAAGTGAAAGATTGAATGGTTTTACAGAATCCGTTATTCGTAAAATGACGAGAATATCAAATAAATATGGTGCTATAAATTTATCACAGGGATTTCCCGATTTTGATCCACCAAAGGAAATTAAAGAGGCTCTTGTAAAAGTAGCGGAAGAAGGGCCACATCAATATGAAATTACCTGGGGTTCACAAAAATTAAGAGAAGCATTGGCAAAAAAACAAACAAAATTTATGGGTATTTCAATAGATCCAAATAAAGAGATAGTTGTTACCTGTGGAAGTACTGAAGCAATGATGGTTTCAATGATGACAGCTTGTGATCCAGGAGATAAAGTTATAGTATTCTCTCCTTTCTATGAAAACTATGGAGCAGATGCTATTCTATGTGGGGCAGTGCCTATATATGTTCCCTTAAAACCACCAGAATTTAATTTTGATAAAGAAGAACTTATAAGGGCATTTAAGCAAAAACCAAAGGCAATCATATTGTGTAATCCATCTAATCCAACAGGAAAGGTTTTTACCATAGAGGAACTTCAGTTTATTGGGAACCTAGCTAAAGAATATGATACTTTTGTAATTACAGACGAAGTATATGAACACATAGTTATGAAACCTTATAAACATAATTACATGGCAGCATTACCAGGAATGTTTGAACGTACAATTTCCTGCAGCTCACTATCTAAAACCTATGCCATAACAGGCTGGAGAATCGGATATGTTATTGCTCCAGAAGGCATAATTGAAAATGCTAAAAAGGTCCATGACTTTTTAACCGTTGGAGCAGCAGCACCACTTCAAGCAGCGGTTTTAGCAGGGCTTAATTTACCCGATGAATATTATGAATCTCTAAGAGAATTGTATACTAAGAAAAGGGAGCTTTTCCTTAAAGGACTTGATGAAGCAGGACTAAAGTATACAAAACCTGAAGGTGCATATTATGTCATGGTAGATATATCGGAATTTACTAATGGCAGCGACATGGAATTCTGTGAATGGCTAGCAAAAGAAGTGGGAGTAGCAGCAGTGCCTGGTTCAAGCTTTTTTAAAGAGGATGTAAATAACTACATAAGATTTCATTTTGCAAAGAAGGATGAGACTTTAATTGAAGCTGTTAAAAGATTAGCAACTCTTAGAGAAAAGGCAAAGAGTAGAAAAATTTAGACTATAAGGATAGATTTTAAAATAAGGTTCAAGCAAGGTGTGGTATGTGAATTCAGAATATTTTTTAATGGACATATCATACCTATGGACCTTATTTTTAAGTTTTTTGATGTGAAAGTTTTTATATTAGATTTTTAATTCGTAGTTGTAATTAATTACCCACATAAGTGTTCTTTGAAAATTGAATAATTATGGTGTCTATGATAAAATCAAACTAAAAATTTTTATATTTTACGATATGAGGTAAATGAATATGAAATATCCATATGAAAACAAGAACAATCCAATATTATCTTTTTCTGACATGAGTCGCCACAATCTGCAAGCTGACTGCGAAAACTGTTTCGGCTTTTGTTGTGTTGCACTGTACTTTTCAGCTTCGGAAGGCTTCCCTGTGGACAAAGATGCTGGTAAGCCTTGTATTAACCTACAATCAGACTTTCGCTGCAGCGTTCACAAAAGTCTCAGGAAGCTGGGGCTTAAAGGTTGCATTGCCTATGACTGTTTTGGTGCGGGACAAAAGGTTGCCCAAGTCACCTATGGTGGACATGACTGGCGGCAAGTTCCAAAATCCGCGAAGCAAATGTATGAGGTCTTCCTGATTATGCGGCAAATCCATGAAATGCTCTGGTATCTGGCAGAATCACTCACGCTGCAACAGACCTGTCATATCCAAGGTGAACTCAGCTCCATGCTCAATGAGACTGAACGACTCACTCTCCTAAGCCCTGACTCTCTCATAGAACTAGATGTGGCAGCACACCGAGGAGATGTTAATACTCTACTTCTACAGACCAGCGAACTAGTGCGAAGCGAAGTCCAACCTGGGCAGAAGACTTCTTCAAGGCACCAAAAGACTCTTGGTCGAGGACTAGACCTTATTGGTGCAAACCTCAGAAAAAACGATCTTAGAGGTGCAAATTTGAGAGGAGCCTATCTTATTGCGGCTGATCTCAGAGGCGTGGATTTGAGTGGGGCTGATCTCATCGGAGCTGATTTGCGAGATGCTGACCTTAGAGGAGCTAACCTCACCCATAGTATCTTTCTCACTCAAGCCCAGATTAACACGGCGAAAGGTGATTCTGACACAAAGTTACCCATATCACTTACTCGACCAATATACTGGTCAAAATGATTATAGGAGAATAGAATTGTGAATATAACTCTAATTACAGTAGGAAAAATAAAAGAAAAATATCTTAGAGATGCCATAGATGAATATAGGAAAAGGCTTTCTAGATATTGCAAACTAGATATAGTAGAAATTCAAGACGGAAAGACTCCCGATAATGCATCCTTAAAGGAAGAAGAAAGCATAAAGGATAAAGAGGGAGAAGGCATATTAAAATATGTGAAGGATAATATGTATGTGGTGGCATTGGACTTGAAGGGAAAAATGTTATCTTCCGAGGAATTATCTGATTTTGTTAAAGACCTAGGCATAAAGGGAGAAAGTAACATGGCATTTGTTATCGGTGGATCACTGGGTTTATCCTCAGCAGTTTTAAATAGAGCAAATTATAAGCTGTGTTTTTCTAAGATGACATTTCCACATCAGTTAATGAGAGTTATATTGCTGGAACAGATTTATAGAGGGTTTAGGATTATGAAGGGTGAACCGTATCATAAGTAACGGAGGTTTTTATATGTTTCCTCATACGCCTCACGTTGGGGCGGTAGTATTGATGTCACTGGTGGAGAAATAGATGTATTGAAAGTGTTGTAAAATAAAGGGTTTCCATGTATTGGGATTTCTGTGGTGGAATATGAGCGGAGATTCCGATGTCAGGGAATCCTTATTTTTGTGGTTTGAGAGAACACATCCACCTAAAAAAATGGATAGGTTGAGTTGACAGATCAGATTATGGGTATTTTTGATATGGTTGTGGAGACAGGATAGATGTAATATTTGATTTATGGTACAAGATTAAACGAAATTATAATCGGTAAAGTAGAAAGGCAAACTTGGTGACGTCCTTTTGATGATGCTATATGTAAATCAGTAGCAGTGAAGAATAAGAAAGCCTACATAAGCAAAACAGAGTTTTATGAATTCGAGTATTGATGAACAGAGAATATCTCTACCTTTAACATTAAAAATAAAAGAGATTGGGCTAATCAGCAACGTGATTGTCGTAGCAATTAAGAAGAAATGAGATATTTACGGATTATAAATTAATTTATAAAGAGGAAAATTCATATGAAGATTAAGTCTAGTAAAGTGTTAAAATTGCTGCGAACTTTTAATATCATCACCAATGGTATATGGTTTGGCGGAACAGTATTCATCGGTGTTTTACGGCTGTATGACCGGGCGCTGATCAGGACAAAGACCGGCATCTACGACACATACATCAGTTACAAAAGTATGAAGAGTGCCGCGAAAACGCATTTTCAGATTTCTGTTTGGCTATAAGCATGTTCCAATAAACAGCGGATGTCGAGGGTGTGGGATTGATGGAGGTGCGAAGGTTTGAGTCCTGTAACCACGACTAAAAAAGGGCTGTCATGCTCCAGATATTCTTTAGCATGACAGCCCCCACAATAACCATTTGATATGATTCAGACTCAGATAACTGCTAAACCTTGGGTGCCAAAGGTAGGCAGGCCCATATGATCTGCAACTTGCAGTAACATGAGTTGCCCATTCTCGCCAATATAGAATACGGAGATCGAACCTTGGCTTCCGTTCAGAACATAGAAGTTGAGTCCATCCCAGCTTACGCCGTTGTCTATAGGTTCTCCCATTGCCATTCCCCCGGCTGTGCTACGGATGCTCCCAATAGCATTCAGCGTTCCGTTCATGTTAATGCGATATGTGGTTACAGTACCGCTTGCGGTATTTGAAGTATAAGCATACCGCCCGTCCCGCGTGGGAGATACCCAGCAAGTAAGCATCTGCCTATCAGAGACAGAACCGCTGATTACGCGAAGTTCTCCGTCCGGGATAACGGCATAAGAGGACATTGCGCCAGAGGCTTCCGCGACCAGTAATAGCCCAGATGAGAGAAAACATGAGCCGAACGGATTTGTACCGTTGGAATTATTGAGTTGGGGTCCGGATAAAGTACCGTCGTTTTTCACATGAAATACGCTTAAACGGTTGGTGGTGAGTTCTGAAACTACAAGCTGATAGCCGTTTGGGCTGAACAGTACGCACGACGGCTGCGCGTTGATTGTGCTAAGTTTTCGTGTAGAGCCGGGTATTCTGGCAAGTTGCCCCCTGTTACCAATGCGAAAACCGGTGATGTTAGATTGATAACCATTTTCTTTGCTTCCAACGTTGGAGACATACAGCAGATCTTCATATACAGTCAGGCTGTTGGGCTGCAATCCGCCAGAAGGTACAACTTCGACAAGAATCAGTTCTCCGCCAGCTGTGACCATAAAGCTTGAAATACTATGGCTGCCGGCATTTACAGCAAAGAGAAAATGCCTGTCTCGGGATAGGACGAGCGACCCTTGCGATGTCAGCGGATCAGCGTGATCTGGTGTTGCGGGGGAAACTTTGTTTGGGCCGGAACCTAAGCCATATGTGTCGTAAAAACCCATAGGTGACAATGCGCCGTTCTGGACCCTGTGAAAAGCGGCTATCTCATTTTTATTAGCCGAATTCGTCATGACATAGACCATTCCTATGGGAAGGCAATTTCTAACTGAATACATCAAAGATCCTCCAAAATAATTCTTTATACAGTATATGCATATTAAATATAAGGTGTGGAGTGTTCTGAATAAAATAGACACATAGAATGTACGATTTTCTTTGAAATTCTTGGTATTTTATAATAGACACTTCCAATGTAAATCATTTTAACTAATGCAAATATAAGTAAGTAAAATTATATAGATATCTATCTGTAAAAACACATTACTAAAATTATGCAGCATCTTTTAATTTTAGGTAATAATCTCTTTTATATTCTTTAGGTGACTTATATTCTAATGTTGAATGCAATCTTCTTGAGTTATAAAATAATTCTATATATTCAACTACTGCTATTTTAGCTTCATCTCTGGTTTTAAAGCTACGTCCATATAGCTTATCTTTCTTCAGAGAAGAGAAAAAAGATTCAGCACAGGCATTGTCATAACAACATCCTTTAGCACTCATACTTTGAACAAAATCATTATTTTTTAACATATCTTGATAATCATAGGAGGCATACTGGACACCTCTGTCAGAGTGAAATATCAATCCTTCCTTAGGATGTTCTTTATTAATAGCAGAGTTAAATGCATCAATAACTAATTTTCTAGTCATAGTAGCATCCATGGACCATCCAACTATTTCTCTATTAAATAAATCTACGACAGTAGCAAGATAGAGCCATCCTTCATGCGTATCTATATAAGTTATATCACCTACATAGACTTTATTTGGTTTATCAACTGTAAAATCTTGTTTTAACAAATTAGGAGCTACATTAAAATTATGATTTGAATAAGTAGTTGCCTTGTATTTTCTTTTAAGTTTACTAAATATATGATTTTGCTTCATCAATCTGCAAACTCTATTTTTTCCACAGGCTACGCCTTCTTTATTTAATTGTGCTGTAATTCGGCGAAAGCCGTAGGTACCTCCTGATTCTCTGTGAATTCTTCTTATTTCTATAGCAAGCATAGAATCTTCTTTTTTCCTGCGAGGTTGTGGTCTTTTTAACCAAGCATAGTAAGAGCTCCTTTTAATATCTAATACATTACACATCTTCTCCACGTGAAATTTGGAGCTGTGATCTTTTATGAACTTGTATCTTATTTCACGGGCTTTGTGAAGATGGTTATAGCTTTTTTTAATATAGCGTTTTCTTCTTCGAGGTCTGCCATTTTCTTTTTCATTCGTCTTATTTCTTCATCTTCCGGTCTTAATTTACCCTTACCAGGAAAAGCGTCTTCTCCATGAATTCCATATTGCTTTATCCATCTTCTAACTGAAACCTCACTAACACCTATGTCTTTTGCTACTTGAGTTACTTTCTTTCCTTGTTCTGTAACAAGCTTAATTATTTCTTTTTTATACTCTACTGAAAATTCTCTCTTGTTTCCCATTTCATCGGCACATCCTTCCTTATGCACTTATTATACATACTTTTCTATGTGTCTATCAAATAGGATATACTCCAGTGGTTCTATTTTTTGCTGAGTTCGATCATATTTTCTCCTTCAATTACGATTGTATTGACAAAGTATGGCAATATATTATTATATGTAAAGTATGTTTATGAAATTGGGTTTATATTATAGTAAAGAATAAGAAAAAAGGAAGAAGCCCGCAGTTTAGGAATGTGCATATTCTTTTTTTATAAACCAATTCAAGAGTGTAAATATACAATTTGAACAGAACTTTTTAAGAATGGATTTCATATTATGAATTGTAACGATTTTCGGAGGAAAATTTAATGTATTGTCCTTACTTAAAAAATTCAAGATATAACTATACTAATGGAGAAAATCAATGTTATTATAGTCAACAATTTATGGATGCTACACGCTATACACCAACGCAGGCACCAGCACTTCCCGGCGCCCAGGAGATTTCGATTAACGACCGTGTGTACACAGCTGACCAGGATTCCAACACGGTGACCGTGATCAACCCGAAGACCGGTACAGTGCTGGGTACGATCCCGTTCGGCAGTGTACGCATGGATACCAACGCAGATGTACTAGGCGCGATGTATGACGGAGAAATAAACGTCCACGGCTTGGGATTCTCTCGCGACGGACGTTACCTCAACGTGGTCTGCGTAACCACCAATTCCGTGCACGTCATCGATACTTCCACCAACAAGATCATCCGCACCATCTACGTTGGCCGCGCCCCGCACGAGGGATTCTTCTCTCCCGATGGACGCTACATTTGGGTCGCAGAGCGCGGCCAGGATACCATTGCAATCATCGACTGGCGTAGAGGACAGATCGTTGATCGAATAGTTTCGGAGGATGGCCCTTCTAAGGTGGTTTTCAGCCCGGATGGCAGACTGGCCTACGTCAATCACCTGCGGGCTGACGTTCTCGATGTCATCGACGTGGACACCCGCCAGATTATCCAAAGAGTAACGCTCCCGACCACCGCCGGAGGTTCGTCGGATGAAGCAATCTCCCCTGATGGCAAGGAGATCTGGGTGGGAATGCCGAACAGCGGCAAGACCGTTACGGTGCTCAACGCAAACACCTACCGTGTAGAAGCCCTATTGGACACCGGTCTACGGACCAACCATCCCAACTTCGTCACAGTAGATGGCATCAACTATGCCTACGTAACTGTAGGCGATTTAAATCAGACTCTGGTCTACAGCCGCTCGACCAATGGCGGCCCGCCCACGCTGGTCAAGCGCATCCATAACCACGGCAACGGCCCGCACGGCATCTGGCCCAGTTCGGATAACACCCGCATGTACGTTGCTCTGCAGTACTCTGATGCCGTTGATGTGATTGATACCAAAACCATGACAGTGATTGATACCCTGCGCATCGGACAGTCTCCTATGGCGCTGGTCTACGTCGCTCGCACTAGTTCCGGAAACACCGCGAATCTGAGCCGTCAGGGTCTCGATATGCGGATCGAGAACCTCCCCGTTGAGATGCAAAACTCTACGGGAGCGGGAACAGCTCAGATACGAGCCCTTCCCGGAATCGATGAGATCGTCATCGACGTACGAGGCCTTCCCGCTAACCGTTCATTTACCGTGTACGCCTTACGTGGACAAGAGAGCACTGCGTTGTTGACGGCGACTAGTAACACTTACGGAGCAATACCAGAAACACTAGCTTTTGTCCAATTCTTCGCTAACCATTACGACAAAATCATCTTACGTCCCACCTCGGTCTAAAACTGAAATGATAAATGGATTTAGACATAATAGTTTATATTAATATATATCAAGAATGACATAACATCTTACAACATTTTATTGCAGATTGTATGCTCACCCGCATCCAATCTGTTTTTTTCTTGTTAATTTAATTAATTAAATAAAATCATATGATTTATTTTGCAAGTGTATAGTAATTAACTTAGTTCAAGTTGGGGGAATAATATATTATATAATAATTTCAGATAGAGCCTGTTTTATTAAACAGGATGACTGTGTCACAGATATTTGCATTCCCAAATTGCAATGCGGAGTTTACAGAAATTTGCTCGAAATAGGAACTATATTGTTTGGTTCGATATGAGAACCACATAAGAAAATTTCTTGATGTTCAAGGTTTTTTTATGCAAAATATTAATTATTTTTTATTTTTGGCTCTTGATGAACTAAATTCTATTAAGTTCAAAATATTCACCTATATGGTAAATATAAATGTAATCAAACTGCAAAAACAGCACTAATATATGTGAATATTAATGCTGTTTTTATGTTATTACTTATGCGATTTTTTAGTTTTGCACATTAAAACGGAAGACGTTGTAAATTAGCTTTGCCTGTCTTTTTTTTATACCAGAAGTTATGACGAATACAAACGTAAGTTTATTTACAAAAACATATATTTTTATAAACAAACACACGGTTGCTTTTTATTGTAATAAATAAAAAACCCCCTAAATATTTTATATTAAGGAAGTTCCATGTGTTTATAGACTAGCCAAACTGCTTAGCCAGTTCTATATTACCAAGCGCCTCAAGGTAATGTCCTATTACGACAAGTTCATGTCCAATTGCAATATTAGCTCTAGGCTCAATAGGACCAGTAGCAGTTCCATTTTGTATCTGTTGTTCAGTTTCTCTTAGTTTATCATCTGCAACTTTAGCTGATATAATACTAGCTATAAGAACAAGTACACTTGATGTGGCAGCTGTTTGAGCTGAATCCCCTGACGATGTCTCTTTAAAAATTATTTGGGTATCCTGTATAGATGAAATTATTGAAACAATATATGCAACTATATGAATTATAGAACCTAATATCTGTTGCTCATTTAGTTCTAAATCATATATATTTGTGGGTGTAAGATTCTTAATCGTATTTTTCATTGTTACACCTCTCTAAAGCTTAAACTTTATCTATTTAGTATTAAAATATGCTATCATGTTATTTGCTGACTCAAATTCCTAAAATATTAAGAGAATTTCATGTATGACAATTAAAGAAATTATCCAAGAAATAATGAAACTTAAAATAATATTTATTATCATATAATCACCTCATATGATAATAATTCCAAATATAAATAATAGATATACTTAAAATTTTTTATATAGCTAAATGTAACTTAGTTAAAAACGACTTTAGTTAATCAATTATGACTTGTAGATATATTGACTAAAAAATTTTTGTTAGTTTTATTTAAGTTAATACATAATAGAATCAGTTTAAAATATGAGCATGCCAATTAGGCTAAGTGTGTCCTGAAAGAACGACTGTGCAAAGAAAAGAATAACGTAGCAGTCGGATGTGCTTTGAAAGAGATGGAGGTGGGCCCTCCGGAGCCGGCATACAGGTGCAGGTTTCAAACCACCATTGGGTGCTGCAACCAAAAGTTGTGGTGCTGAGCGCGTATGGAAAAGGCTGCAGTAGCAGTCAGGTGTGCATCGTGAAGCTGAACGAAAGTGAATAGCCCGTGAAGCGTCGCTAATGGGTTCATTGCAGTCAAAACCAGATGATTTAGCCGCAACTGGGATAAATTCGGTGGGTGCCTGTTTATTGACCGAATGGCTGTCGGCGTAAAGGCTGCAGGAGCACGATATAGGCTCTTATAAGGAACAGGAGAAAGCTGAACCTTGATGATAAGCGAAAAATCCAAGCGCTGACACGACAAGGATGAAAGTAGCGATGCAAGGTTTAGTTGCGGAAGAATTCGTAGTAGTGATGAAAATGCTGTAATAGCAGTGGAGCGAAGGGATTCTGTTATCTGCACTTCGGAAAATAAACAACCAGAAATGGGAGGATTTAATGAAAGAAGGAAAGCCGTTTGAGATTTCAAAACATCAAGTAATGGAAGCGTACAAATGCGTAAAAGCGAATAAAGGCGCAAGCGGCACTGATGGAGTAAACTTCACTAAATTTGAAGAGAATTTGAAAAACAATCTATACAAAATTTGGAACAGGATGTCATCAGGATGCTATTTTCCCGCCTCAGTCAGAGGAGTGGAAATAACGAAAAAGGATGGAAAGACAAGATTGCTTGGAATTCCAACCATTAGCGACAGGGTTGCTCAGATGGTGGTGCGAATGAACTTTGAACCACAAGTGGAGCCAATATTCTGCGATGATTCGTATGGATACAGGCCGAATCGTTCTGCATTGGATGCAGTGGGTACAGCTCGTGAGCGGTGCTGGGAAATGCCATGGGTCATTGATTTTGACATCAAAGGGCTATTTGACAACATTGACCATGAACTGATGATGAAAGCAGTATGCAAACATACTGATAACAAATGGGTAATTATGTATATTGAAAGGTTTCTGAAAGCGCCAATTGCGATGCCAGACGGAACTGTCCAAGAGCGGAATGCCGGTACTCCACAAGGAGGGGTAATCAGTCCAGTACTAGCAGATCTGTTTATGCATTATGCATTCGATTGGTGGATGAAACAAAAGCACCCTCAGAATCCTTGGGAAAGATATGCAGACGATGCTGTAATTCATTGTCGGACAAAGGAAGAAGCAAAGGTGTTGCTGGTTCAGCTTAAAGAACGCATGACAGAATGCAAATTGGAAGTACATCCAAATAAAACAAAAATTGTATATTGTAGAAGCGATGTATATCCAGAGCACCATGAACATGAATCCTTTGACTTTCTTGGATACACTTTTCGTAGGCGTATTGTGAGGAGCAGACATGGAAACTTTTTCAATAGCTTTACACCGGCGGTCAGCAAAGGCGCAAGCCAACATCTGAGGGACAGTGTCAGAGAGATACGAAGAAAGCATAAAGTTGCTTCACTCGAAGAGTTGGCTGAGCAGATGAATCCTGTTCTTAGAGGTTGGATGAATTATTTTTGCAAGTATAGTGCAGGTGAGGCAAGAAATGTTCTCAACTATGTAAATCTCACACTGATCCAGTGTATTAGGTACAAATACAAATCGACAGGAAGAAAGCACTTAAAGTCTCATAAATTGCTTGGTCGCATTTGTAAGGAGCAACCAAATCTATTTTACCACTGGCAGATGGGGCTCCGCCCGTCGGTTGGATAACAAGAGCCGAATGAAAGGAGACTTTCACGTCAGGCTGTCTAACAATGCCAATAAGTAGTATAATTAAGATAGAATATTAAAGAAAAGAAAGGTTGTTGATTATGGCTTATTTGGCAGGTGTTGATAGAAATCAAACTACTTATTTGGTTACGTCATTAGATGATTTTATTGAAAATGATAATCCAATTAGAATTATTGATGCATTTGTAAATTCATTAAACTTAAAGAAACTTGGATTTGTTGTTTATGATTCAAATAAGCAAGGTCAATGTCCTTATGATCGTAAAGTATTGCTTAAATTACATGTTTACGGATATATGAATGGAATTAGGTCTTCTAGAAAATTAGAAAGAGAGACTGGAAGAAATATAGAAGTAATGTGGCTACTTAATTCATTAAAGCCTGACCATGGAACTATTTCTGCTTTTATTAAAGATAATAAGAAAGCCTTTAGAAATGTACTTAAAGAATTTACATTATTATTAAAAGGCTGGGGTTTAATTGATGGAAAACTAATAGCTATAGATGGAACTAAGTTAAAGGCTCAAAATAGCAAGCACAATTATATAACCGAATCAGTGCTCCAAAAAAAGATTGAATATGTAGAAGAAAAAATCGAAGAATATTTAAAACAGATAGAATCCAATGATGCTGCTGAAAATTTGAATAATGCAATATCGAATAAAAATGTAGCAGATTTACAATCAAAAATTGAGTCCTATAAACAAATGAAAGAAGCATATGAACAACAAAAAAAGGAAATGAAAGATCAAAAAATTAGCCAAATTTGTAAAACAGACAGTGATGCACGTGGGATGAAAAACAATGGGAAATTTGAGGTTTGCTACAATGTCCAGACTTCAGTTGATAGCAAAAATAAATTAATTGTAGATTGCGATGTAGTAAATGATATAAATGATTTAAATCAACTTTCAAATATGACTTTAAGAGCAAAGTCCTTATTGAGAAAAAGAAAATTGAAAGTTCTTGCAGATACAGGATATTATAATGCTGAAGAAATAAAAAAATGTTTAGATAAAAAAGCAATTTTGTATATAAAAAAATCAAAGTCCAATAATACAACTGGACAAAATGAATATAGAAAAGAGAATTTCAAATATAAAGAAAATACAGATACTTACATTTGTCCAGAAGGAAATGATCTTGCTTTCTCAGAATATAGCTCAAAAAATGGAATAAGGTACAAGCGATACAAATGTAAAAGCTGCAAAGAATGTTCTAAAAAAAGTCTATGTACCACAGCAAAAGAAGGACGAAATATTCAACGTTGGGAATTTGAGGAATTACTAGATCAAGTAGCTGAAATAACACATAGGAATAACAATATCTATAAAAAAAGACAATGCATTGTGGAGCATCCATTTGGAACTGTGAAACGAACGTTGGGATATACATATTTTCTACGCAAAGGATTGGAATCGGTTAATGCTGAGGCCGCCTCTATTTTTGTTGCCTATAATTTAAAACGTATAATAAATATTCTTACGGTGCCGATACTGATTGAGAAATTCAGCCAATTATCCATAAGGTAATTGGCTAAAAAAAAGCTTAAATTGCTAAAACTGAAAAATGTAAAACTTATAGTTCTGATAAAATTTATCATTAACAGTATAAAAACTAATTGTTAGACAGTCTGACGTTCGGTTCTGTGAGAAGCTCAGGGTGAAATTCCCTGGGTTTACTCGACTAATGCGAGTGCGACAAGAAGCGGCTTCTTCTTGAAATGTTAGTACAGATGTTAGTCTGGTGTTCCAGTAGTAGGGATATTCCCATCCGAAACTGCGTTGGAGGTAACTCTAAGGTGGGTTGCATGAGGAAAAGCCTAATTGGCTACTTAGTATCCATGGTAACCACGGGCAAGGGAAAGGTTGGTATGGTTTATGATTAAGCATCGTCATTAGCAGCAATGGTTGGGATATGTTCTGACGTAAGGACAGTAAAAAGAGAAAAATTAACATGGAATAAAGTAACATGAAAAAAAGGATAGAAAAAAACATAGCCAAGCCCTAAAATATAAGTTAAATTCGGACAAACAAACTTATAAAAAAGGAGAATTGGCTATGCTTAACAATCAAGAATATATTACCGCAGAATTAGGAAAAATGCTATATGAGATTTTACCCATATCATCCAAGAAACTAAAAAATTTAGTATATATTGTTTTGGGAATATTGTTATCAAAATCAGTTATAATCTCAGAAATATCAGAAAAGCTAAAGGATTACTATACAGAAGCCAATGAAGAAAGTAAAATAAAAAGAATTTATAGATTTTTTTCAAGTTCAACAATAAAGTCAGACTACCTATATTATAATTTTATCGATGAAATTATGATAAATTATATAAAAAGAAGTACCACTAATAAACTGGTTGTAATATTTGACCATACAACACTGGAAGATAAATTTTTAATACTTAAATTTTCGCTGAAAGTGGGAAAAAGAGCAGTTCCACTATGGTATAAAATATTTGAATATAATGAAAAAGATAATAAAAATTTCAAACATATAAAACAGGGAATAGAAGAGATTAAGGATCTTATAAGTTCATATAATTATGAAGTTGTATTGCTGGCAGATAGAGGTTTTAAGAGTATAGATTTATTTAAGTTTATAAATAAAATAGGATGGAAATATTGTATAAGATGTACCAATGATATGCTTGTAAATATAGAAGGGAAAGAAAAAATAAAATACCTTAGAGATATAAAAACTCTAAAAAAAGGCGTAAAAAAGTTTAATGGAATTTTACTAAGTGCTGAAAAATATAGATGCAATTTAGCAGTTTGTAAGGCAGAAGAAGCAGCGGATACCTGGTATATAGTAACCAATCTTGATAGTAAGAATGCTGTTAATGAATATAAGAAAAGATTTATTATAGAAGAAATGTTTAGAGATTTAAAATCCAGTGGCTTCAATATGGAAGATACATGGACAAACAGTCTTATATATTTTGAAAACTTATATTTATGCTTATGTATAGCATATACATGGATGATAATATTAGGAGCAGATTGTTCTAAGAATAAGAAGAGTAAGATAATAGGCGCAACTAAAAAGATAAGAAATAAAATAGTTAGAATATACAGCTTATTCAGCAGTGGATTGACATGGTTTAACAGATGTTATGATTCTAATAGAAAAAAATATGCCTTAAAATTTAATTTGATACTTTATGACATCTAATATGGCAAAAAAAGTAAATATATTCTTTAATAGTAAGGCACCAGTATACCCATTCTCTATTACATTAATTTCATGTTTATGATTATATTATCTTTATAAGCATATTATTGCATTATTACTATTTGGAAATATAATCTTGTAAATGATTTTTATGTTTATTATTCTTATTTAATGCAATTCACTGTCCGTAAGTCAGGGGATATGTTAGCCATTGTATTACAGATTAGAAAATGTAGCTTCCCATGTACATATGTTACTACCTATATATCTGTCGGTGTATTGAATAAACCTAACCCATCCATTTCTAACAGAAGCTGAACTTGGTAAGTCCTATGGAGTCCATTTTGGTAGGTCAACCGCAAGGAAGATACAATCTCCAGAGGATAGAGGAGCGTTGGAAAAAGCAAATGCCGCTATGGTGCAAACCAACAGGAATAAGAAATAACTGGGCGAATAATGTTAACATGCAAACCCGAAAGGGTGCTGACTTCCAACTGGTAATCAACACGGAATAAAACGAAAAGTAAGATTTCAAAAGTGAGGTAACAGATGCGAAAAACTTCAATTTATAGGAAGTCCACATTATCTCTCGATATCCAATGGAAACTAATTGACTGGTTTCACATTAACAGGTATGTAGAAAGATTGCAACAGCGGATATACCGTGCCGAATGTCTTGGTAACAAACGTAAAGTAAGAAATCTGCAAAGACTCTTAGTAAGAAGTAAGGCTATGATGCTGATATCCATAAAAAGGGTTACACAAATTAACAAAGGGAAAAAGACAGCTGGTGTAGACGGAGAAATAGCATTAACTAATAAAGATAGATTAGAGCTATTCTATGATTTATCAGAATTAGAGATAGAAAAGCATAATCCTAAACCGTCACATAGAACTTACATTAAAAAGAAAAACGGAAAGTTAAGACCACTTAGTATTCCGACTATATGGGATAGAGTGTATCAAAATATTATAAAAGGAGCACTAGAACCGCAATGGGAAGCAAGGTTTGAACCAATATCATATGGCTTCAGGCTTAAAAGAGGGTGTCACGATGCTATTGCAAGGATTTTTCAGTCTTGCCGTAGCGGTAGTAGAAAAAGATGGATTTTTGAGGGGGATTTTAAAGGCTGTTTTGATAATTTAAACCATGATTACATTATGGAACAGTTAAAAGAATTCCCATATAGTAACTTGATAGGAAAATGGCTAAAAGCAGGATACGTTGACAATAGTATATTCAATGAAACACAATTTGGTTCGGGGCAAGGCAACATTGTATCACCGCTACTTGCTAATATTGCATTAATGGGTATGGAGGATATACTTGGAATAAAGTATAAACCAGTGAAAAGTAATGGCGAAATTGTAAGTTATACAAATGGAACCAAATATACATTAGTGTTCTATGCAGATGATTTTGTGGTAATGTGTAACACACAAAAAGATGCAGAAGATGTCTATGAACTATTAAAACTATATTTAGAAAAAAGAGGTCTGGAGTTATCGAAAGAAAAGACAAGAATAGTAACAATTGATGAAGGCTTTAACTTTCTAGGTTTTAATATTAGAATGTATAAAATATTTCAGGGTGAAAAACTGCTGATAAAACCATCAAAGGAGTCTATCAAGAAAAGTAAAGAAACTATTTCAAATGAAATAAAGAAGCTGAAAGGTAATAACGTTAGTTCAGTAATAAACAAACTTAATCCCATAATTATAGGGATAGGTAACTACTGGTCACCATCAGTGGCAAAACAGACGTATTCATATATTGACCACCATATTTGGGGATGCACATTTATATTTTTAAAGTATTTGCATCCAAAGAAGAGCAAGACTTGGATAATAAATAGATACTACAAACCAGATATAGCAGGACAAAGCAAAAATAGATGGATACTGACTGACCCCAAAGAATATAAACAACTTACAAAAATGTCATGGATACCAATAGTCAGGCATATACTCATAAAATTTAGGGTAACTCCATATGATGTTAGTCTTAGGAAATATTTTGAGTGTAGGGACGAAAAGGAATTTAGCAGAAACTGTATTAAAAGCAAACAGAAGATGGCTAAAATACAGAATTATAAATGTGCTATATGTAAAATGAGTATCACAGATTACAGAGAAAGGTTAGTAGTACAAGAAAAAATCCCAGTGATACACGGCGGAACAAGGAAATATAATAATTTACAACTGGTACATGGATATTGCAATAGACAGTATTATAAAATGTTTCCGTTAAAAGGTGAACTTCCAACAAAGCAGCATAAACAGGAAAGTTACAAAATCATAAGGCAACTAAGATTAGCAGAAATATCATAAAGACAAACGGATAAATGAGAGCTTGAGCTGTATGTCGTGAAAGTGACATGTACAGTTCTTAGGCGAGAAGGAGGGAGTAATTCCTCCGACTTAGCCGACAGGTAAAATGAAGATAGAAAAATATCTATATGTCAAAGAGTTTTAGAATATGATATCGTGAACCGTACCATAAATAAGTAGATTATCCTCAAAACTGTTGATATGTCTGGCTTCAAGAGCGGTATTAGTATTCTAAAGCGGATTATAAGTTAAATAGATTTTAAGATGTGTATTTTTATATAAAACTTTGATAAAATATAAATAAGAAACGTTTAGTATTAGTAACTTAAGCATTCTTAAAACATCTATTTTGTTTTAGGAATGTTAGATGAATAAAATAATGATTTGATTAAGAAAAAAGCACACTAATCGTTGCAGTTTGAGTGCTTTTTCTTTGCCTTCAATTTTTTTCTACATGACAAAGGATAAGTCTTCCTATATAATAATAAAGTGCTAAAAATTTTGAAGAGAGGTTAAAGAATGCCATGAAAAGAATAAATGAAATTTTTAGTGATTATGCAGCAAATGGTAACATAAATACTGCCATTGTAGAATCGGTAGTATTAAGCAAAAAAAGCAAACGTCTAGATATGGAAATCAGTTCAGATAAATATATTGAAATAAGAGAATTTGAAGATCTTAACAGGTTTATAAGGAAAAGATTTGCCTTAGAAGATTCTATAATTTCTGTAAAGTATACTGATGGAACGGATAAAAAGCCCATAGAAGAGGAACTTAAAAATATTGTGTTTTTACTGTCAGATAAACAGCCTGTCTTAAAAACAGTGCTAAATAATAGTGAAATTAAAGTAGATAAGAATACCATAAATTTTAATTTTAAAATTGCGGTATCAGGTTTTTTAAAAGCCATGAATTATGATAAGCAGCTTCATAAGGCAATAAAAACCCTTTACGGTACTACATATAATATAAATTTTGTTGATAATATAAGCAGTGAAGAATTAATACTTCAAGAGGAAGCACGTGAACAGGAAATACTTGCTATTTCAAAGGAAGTTAAGGCTGCTCTAAGCAATAATGCTCCTAAATTACCTAAGGAAGCTGCAGATAAAAAACCGGAAGTAAAAGCAGAAACCGATGGTGGTAAAAAGGTTGATTCATCCTTAATATTAGGCAGAAACGCTAAGATTAAGGAACCTGTAATAAAGATTACTGACATTACACCGGATGAGGGAAGGGTAGCTTTAGAGGGTGAAATATCCAATATGGAAGCAAAGGAATTAAAGAGCGGAAAAACATTAGTTTCCTTTGATCTATATGACGGCTCAAGCTCCATGACTTGTAAGTCCTTCTTGAAGCCCGGTGAAGATGGTGAGGTATTATCTAGGCTTAAAAAAGCTAAGGGCGTTAGGCTTGTAGGAAATGCAGGTTATAGCAAATTTTCCGGGGAAGTTGAGATGATTGCCAATACTATAATAGAAACAGCAGGCGTAAGGAGAGCTAAGAGGCAGGATAATGCAGAGGTGAAGAGAGTAGAGCTGCATATGCATACACAGATGAGCCAAATGGATGCTATGACCAGTGCTACTGATTTAATTAAAAGAGCCATGAGTTGGGGGATGAAATCTATTGCCATAACGGATCATGGAGTGGTGCAGGCCTTTCCAGAAGCCCATAAGCTTTTAGGAAGAAATAATCCTGACATGAAGGTGATATATGGAGTGGAAGCCTATTTAGCACCGGATAAAAAGCCATCAGTAACAAATCCCAAGGGACAGAGTATTGATACCACCTATTGTGTGTTGGATTTGGAAACCACAGGCTTTTCACCAGTAACTGAAAAAATTACTGAAATAGGAATAATGAAACTTCAAGATGGAAAGGTAATAGATAAATTCAGTTGCTTTGTAAATCCTGAAAAACCGATTCCAGCAAGGGTTATTGAGATTACTAATATAACCGATGATATGGTAAGAAATGCTGAAACCATAGATCAGGTTTTCCCTAAGATGTTGGAGTTTATTAAGGGGAGTGTATTGGTTGCTCATAATGCTGGATTTGATGTGGGCTTCTTAAAACATAATGCTAGAGTTTTAGGCTATGACTTCGATTTTACATATGTGGATACTCTATCCTTAGCTCATGAGGTTTTCCCTGATTTTAAAACCTATAAATTAGGAAGAATTGCTAAGAACCTTGGTATAAAAGTGGAAGTTGCTCACAGAGCCTTAGATGATGTTGATACTACCGTTAAGGTGTTTGAGGTAATGCTTGAAAAGCTAAAGGAAAGAGGCGCACAAGCCCTTGAGGATATAGATTTATATGGTTCAGATGAAGAGGCTAAAAAACAAGAATATAAAAAGCTTAGAACATATCATGCAATAATATTTGCAAAAGATTATGTGGGCTTAAAGAATTTATATAGGCTTGTATCTTACTCCAATTTAGATTATTTCTATAAAAGGCCCCGTATATTAAAGAGTATGTACAAAAAATATTCAGAGGGCTTAATTCTTGGCAGTGCTTGCAGTGAAGGAGAATTGTATCAGGCAATACTTCTTGGAAAACCTGATGAGGAAATTGAAGCTATTGTAGAGGAATATGATTATCTGGAGATTCAGCCTCTAGGGAATAATGATTATTTAGTAAGGCAAGAGCAGGTACCTGATAGAGAATATCTAAAGGAAATTAATAAAAAGATTGTACATCTTGGAGAGAAGCTGAATAAGCTTGTAGTGGCTACGGGTGATGTTCATTTCATGGATCCTGAGGACGAGATATATAGGCGTATACTGGAAGCAGGACAGGGCTTTAAGGATGCAGATAATCAGGCTCCCTTATATTTAAGAACTACTGATGAGATGCTTCAGGAATTTTCATATTTAGGAAGGGAAAAGGCCTATGAGGTGGTAGTTACAAATACTAATAAGATAGCAGATATGTGTGAGCAGATAAGTCCAATATCACCAGTAAAAGCCACGCCACATATAGATGGCTGTGAGCAGACCATTAAGGATATTACCTATGAAAAGGCCCATGAACTGTATGGAGATCCCCTTCCTGAACTAGTTAAAGAAAGACTGGAGAAGGAGCTGGATTCCATTATAAAAAATGGCTTCTCCGTAATGTATATAATCGCTCAAAAGCTAGTATGGAAATCAAATGAGGACGGATATCTGGTTGGTTCCAGAGGCTCCGTTGGTTCCTCTGTAGTAGCATATATGACTGGTATAACGGAAGTAAATGCCCTGCCGCCTCATTACAGGTGTCCAAAATGCAAGTATTCGGATTTTACGGATTACGGCATTAAAAACGGTTTCGACTTACCGGATAAGTCTTGTCCAGTATGCGGAGAACAGCTGGCCAAGGATGGAATAGATATTCCCTTCGAAACCTTCCTGGGTTTCAATGGAGATAAGGAGCCGGATATAGACTTAAACTTCTCGGGAGAATATCAGGCAAAGGCCCATAAATATACAGAGGTTATCTTTGGAAAGGGCACAACCTTTAAGGCCGGAACCATAGGTACTATAGCGGAAAAAACAGCCTTTGGATACGTAAAAAAGTATTTTGATGAAAAAAATCTTACAGTAAATAAGGCAGAAATCATGAGAATCTCAAATGGCTGTACAGGAATAAAAAGAACTTCAGGGCAGCATCCTGGTGGAATCATAGTTGTGCCTAAGGGAAGAGAAATTTTCGAATTTTGTCCCGTTCAGCATCCTGCTGATGATTCAAATTCGGATATTATAACAACCCATTTTGACTATCACTCCATTGATCAGAACCTATTGAAGCTGGATATACTGGGTCACGACGATCCAACGGTTATAAGAATGCTGCAGGATATAACCGGAGTAGATCCCCAAAAGATACTTATGGATGATAAGGAGACAATGTCTATATTTTCGTCTACGGATGCTCTAGGTGTAACACCGGAGCAGATAAATTCCAAGGTAGGAACCTTCGGGATTCCTGAGTTTGGTACCAAGTTCGTACGAGGAATGCTTTTAGATACAATGCCAAAAGCCTTTACAGATTTGATATGTATATCAGGACTTTCTCACGGTACTGACGTATGGCTGGGAAATGCCAAGAACTTAATTGATCAAGGAATAGTTACTTTAAGTGAGGCAGTATGTACAAGAGATGATATTATGATTTATCTTATTAAAAAAGGCCTGCCACCAAATACTGCTTTTAAGATAATGGAGACAGTGCGTAAGGGAAAGGCGCTTAAGGAACCAAAATGGCCAGAGTATGAAGCTTTAATGAGAGAGTGTGAGGTGCCGGAATGGTACATAGATTCCTGCAAAAAGATAAAATACATGTTTCCTAAGGCCCACGCCGCAGCTTACGTAATGATGGCTTTCAGAATAGCATGGTTTAAGGTTCACATACCTAAGGCCTATTATGCAGCGTACTTCACTATTAGGGCAAAGGCCTTTGATGCAGAATTTATGATCTTTGGAAAAGAAAAGGTTAAAGCAAAGATGAAGGAAATTGAAAGTATGGGAATGCAGGCGCCTCCTAAGGATAAGGATATGTACGATGACCTAGAATTGGTTTTGGAAATGTACGAAAGAGGTATTAAATTCCTTCCTATTGATTTGTATAAGTCCCACGCTACACAATTTCTGGTAGATGAGGAGGGCTTAAGGCCGCCTATAAATAGTATATCAGGTATGGGAAATGTAGCAGCAGAAGGTATATACAATGCAGTACAAGAGGAAACGCCTATAAACTCTATAGAAGATCTAAGGAAACGTGCTAAAATAGGGAATTCCGCTATAGATTCACTTAAAAAGTTTGGATGTTTAAAAGGTCTTCCTGAAAAAGATCAATTGAGCTTTTTTGATGGGATTTAAACGTTGAAAGCTAATTGTGCTGGTTGATAGTGCCAAGTACTATTTAACTAAAGTAAATCACTTTTATGCAGTGATAATAAGTAAAGCAGCTCTGGGAACTTCCTAGGGCTTTATTTCTATTAGTTAAAAAATGTCATTTAATTAGCAAAAGTCTACGTTATACCTGGTACGGTGAACCGTAACATAAATGACGTAGACTTTTCTTAAAAAAGGCTCTGTGTTTTGTCTAACAGAGTCTTTAACTTTAACTAAAAAATAACTAATCAATTTTAATATAGAACATACTAAAAATACAAAGCCCTATACCGCTTATTATTGGTAAAATATATGGTGGTATGAGATTTATCAGAACTCCTGCTATGATTAGTGCAACAGGTAGGATTATTTTTCCTATGCTTATCCCTATGCTGAGTACTCTTCCTCTAAAGTCATCTGAAATAGTTTGCTGCAGTATATAAAAAATCGGTATGTCCATGGAGGATATGGCTACGCCTGCTAATATCATGATTAAGATGAAATATATTAAATAAACGGTCTCATTATACACTTGATAGTGCAGTATAACTGAAAAACCTATTGCTATCATACAAGCTGATAATAAGATGCTGGTTAATTTTATGATTTTTTTGTATGAATATTTCCCCATAGTTCTTTTAATCATAAGGGCACCTAAAATCATTCCTACAGGAAAAGACGCCTCTATTATTCCAAAGAATTTAGTGTTTAATTTCAAAACATTATTTATTATATATGGCATTGGAACAGTTATTGAAAGGCCAATGAAAAAATTCAATGCAATAAAAATTCCAAACATATTTAAAATATTTTTCCTAGCTTTTAGATAGATAATACCGCTAATTATATCTGTAAAAAAATTAATCTTTTCTTTCTTTTTACTATTACCATTATAGTTGAACTTAAAATCCATGAACAGCTGAAGTAATGCGGATATGGCAAAAGAAAAACCATTAATGAAAATAAAGAAGCGTATATCTAAGAAGGCAAAGACTATCCCACCAACCATTGGGCCCAATATGGAAGAGGAGGAGTCAATCACTTTATTTATGGAATTCATAGAAATAAGGCTTTTTTCTGACACTAGATTTGGCTTTGCTGCTTCAAGACTTATTCCATAAACAGTAGTAAATACATTTAGGAGAAAGATACTTACATAGATCATTGATAGATTTAAAGCATAACCCATAGTTAATAGATATAGACCTATCAGTATAAGACTGTTTAGTATATCTGTAATTATAGCAAGAAGCTTCTTATCAAGCCTATCAGCAAGTACACCTGCAAATGGGTTTACAAGTACAGTAGATAAAATGCTTAGTATTAGAGTTGTGGCAAAGCTTAAGCCTGAACCAGTGAGCTTTAAGACATATAGCCCAATGGCAAAATTGTAAATAGACGTTCCAAATAGAGATATGCAGCTTGCTATTGAAAATAAAATTGCATTTGATAGCTCTTTATTCTTTGGAAGATTCTTTAATGATAAGATTGATTCTAACATTTTAAACTCACTTTCCTTTAGGCATCAGTTTATTTTTTTCAAGATGCCCTAATTAAATTGTAAGTCATGGCCTTATCACCAGAACAATAGGTAAATTAAAAAAAATTTATGATAAAATAAGTAAAAGATAGGGTTGACCCTACCTTTTTCCAAGAATTAAATATGAATATACTTTTTCGCCATCTATAAAATAACTTTCATACTTTCCGCCTTTTTCAATATGGTTTGATATATTTTCTTCAAATATATTGTAGTTAAGATTTGAAATCTGTTTCTTAACATTATTTAGCATAAAATTTTTTCTGTATTTATCTTCTATTAAGCTGTTTGATGCAAAATTTTCAAATAAAATGTAGGTGCCTACTATATTGGCACTATCCTTTATATAATTATCTACTAGTTCTAATAGAAACTCTTCATTATCAAAACTGTAATTACTTGTTCCAGAAATATCTAGAAGTATATCTATACATTTATCCTTTATTGGAATCTGCTGAAAGTCTGAACAAATGAATAGAATGTTCTTTTTACAATTTGCAGCTTCCAATATATTTTTTAAGAATATGTGTCTATTTATATCATGGTCAACTGCAATATATATTGAATCATCAGGTAGGTTTTGATAAATACTTCTTAAAAAGAATCCCATTCCTGAGCCTAATTCAAGTAGTACCTTATTTTTGAAATTAATAAAATCTATTTTTTTATATATCCAATCCATTCCGCGATAAATATTATCAAGATAATCTATATCAGTAGCACTTATATAATCCATAATATAATTAAAGTTAAACTTAATATCATAATTTATTTCCACATTAGTAACCTTTAATATTCCAGCTTCAATTAGATATTCTTCACTACAAGTGCATACCAATTTTCCATTTATAATTTGATTATTTGTTATACTTCCCTCACGAAGTTCTAAATCCTTTCCACATTTTAAACATTTTAAAAGATTCAGTGCTCTAAAGTCTATGCCTATAACAAACTTATTTCTGATTTCTATTTCTGAAAGCTCACTTAATTTCGTTTCAAGCCTTTGCTTCATTTCACTAAGGTATTTCATTTGACTTTCTAGTTGCTTATTTTTATTTATAAAAAGCGTTCTAAAACATTCATCTTCCTGATATTGAGTGAGCTTAGCCAATCTTTTAAACATAAGAAGTGACTTAATTTCGCTTAATGAAAACCCCATCCCTTTAAGAGATAGTACATCTTCTAAATCTCTTTGACATCTAGCATCAAAGTCATATTGTCCACCCTGTTTTTCAGGTATTATTAAGCCCAAATCCACATAATGCCGCACAGTATCTATTGTTATATTATTAACTTCAACAAATTTACCAATTTTCATATTGTCACCTCAATAAATAACAAGTTTTAATAATAAATAATTATATCATAAGTGGTTAATCAATTCCAAATGAAAAGTAAATCAATCACTAAGGTACCAATAGGAGGAGAATATTTATAATTTTAAACAAACGTAAACTTGGAAGTCAAGGACTTGAAGTTTCAGCAATAGGCCTTGGCTGTATGGGCATGAGTCAATCTTATGGTCCTGCAGATGAGAGAGAGTCCATTGACACACTACATCGTGCCACTGAATTAGGATGTAACTTCTTTGACACAGCTCAGGGCTATGGTCCTCTCACAAACGAGGAGTTACTTGGAAGAGCGTTCAAGGGTCGACGAGATCAGGTGATAATCGCCACAAAATTTGGCTTTAAATTCAAAGATGGAAAGCAGGTGGGCACTGAAAGAGCTAGCAAACCTCAGCATATCCGTGAGGCGGTGGAAGGTTCTCGATAACGCTTTGGCACTGGGTAAGGTCTCTGGGAATCGTTACCCCGATTGGATTATGACAACCATTGATCACTAAGTAATCCTAAGTGGATGTATAACTATTAATAGAAAATATTAGAAAACAATTCTACAAAAAAGGGATTCTTGAAGTCGCAGGTTCAAATCCTATTACTTGTTTTAAAACACTTTGATAATTTTGTAAATGGATAATCTTGGATAATTTGTTAACCAAAAAATTGAATTGTAAACAAATTTTTTATTAATTAATCATATTTACAAACATTTCAATATGTAGTATGATGAATGTATATTTTTGATGAAAGGGAGTGTTTTAGTGAGTTATATTGTTTTATCTAAGTAATTTAATATATGTCTTAAGAATTTCAAAATTTTCTATTTATTTAGGTGTATTTTATGTTGGAATTTTGAGACTAATGCTTAGTAAAACATGGTTCACGTACTCCTAAAGTAAATGTGATTTATTGCCGTGCTATGTCACGGTTTTTTTATACTATAATACTATGAATCATATCTGTTTGATGAATAAATAAGATTATAGCTATAGAATATTTTTATGGAGGATTTTTTGACTGTAAGTGAACAGTTTTTGTTTGCTTACAGTTTTTTTGTTATTTAAGAATATATTTCAATATAAAGTTACTAAGTTAAATCTCGAAAATTTCCAACTATATCAAAAAGAAAGATATGGAGGAATAAAAGAGTGGACGAAAAAATTATTATAAAAAATTTAACCAAGACTTATACTACTTTTGAAAAAGAAGAGGGATTAAAGGGAAGCATTAAATCATTAATAAAAAAGAAAGTGATTGAAAAAGAAGCAATAACTAACTTTCATTTAGAAATTGAGAAAGGTGAATTTATTGGATTAATAGGGCAAAATGGAGCAGGGAAGACCACCTTAATAAAAATGCTAACAGGAATTATTCAACCTTCTAATGGAGAAATATCAGTATTTGGATTTAAACCTTATGAGCTTAAGGATGAATTTAAGAAGATCTATTCAGTTGTAATGGGGCAGAAAAGTCAACTGTGGTGGGATTTGCCAGCAGTAGATTCATTCCTATTAAATAAAGAGTTATATAATATTCCAGATAATCAATATAAAGAAATTCTTTCATTTTTAGTAAATCTATTAGATGTAGAAAATTTATTAAAAATCCAGGTAAGAAATTTATCCCTAGGTGAAAGGATGAAGATGGAACTAATTCTAGCATTAATACACAATCCAAGTATACTTTTTTTAGACGAGCCTACTATTGGATTAGATGTAATTGCGCAAAAGCAGATTAGGCAATTTTTAAAAGAGATTAATAAAGAAAAAGGAATAACAATTATACTAACAAGCCATTACATGGAGGATATTAAATATTTATGTAATAGAGCTGTGGTAGTTAGAAATGGTTCGAAAATTTATGATGGTAGTTTGAATTCTATTATGGAGAGATATCAAGTTTATAGAACTATTTCAATATCTTTTGAAAATATAGCTCAGAAAGAATTGGATTTAGAGGTTAAGTGGATTGAAAAGCATAATTTCAAATGGGTATTTAAAATTAAAAAAGAAGAGGTTAAATTTGCTATCAAAGTTATAATGGATAATTGTGATATTGAAGATATAAGTATAGAAGATGAAGAAATTGGTGAAATAATTGAAAAAATCTACAAAGCAAAGGAGCTTTAAAATATGAAAAAATATTTTGAAATAGCAAAAATAACTTTTAAAGCTGAACTTGCATATAGATTTGATGTAATAATAGGAATTTTATTATCAGTCTGTAGAATAATTCTTAGCTTCATACTTTGGAGTGCATTGTTTAAGAGTAAGGATACAATAGCAGGATTTTCATTTAATATGATGATAACCTATTATATTGTTATTTCATTCTTAAGCAAACTAGATATGTCAGAATCTATAGTGAATCAGTTATCCAATGAAATTAGGCAGGGCAAATTCAGCAAATATCTAGTGCAACCAGTAAAGCCATTATGGTATTTTATTTCTTCTACTTGTGCTAAAACAGTATTTACATTTTGTATAAGTGGTGCTGTTACAACTGTTTTTGCTTTGATTTTCAAAAAATATCTAAGCTTTAATACTAGCTTGCCCATAGCTTTAGCGGCGTTATGCATAAATATCTTAGGGCTAATATTCTTAATGCTTTTAAACTATTTTATAGGAATACTTAGTTTTAAATTTTATGATATTGGAGCATTGAATATTATAAAAAATAACATTTTTGAATTTATTACAGGAACATTTATACCTTTATCATTATTTCCAATATGGGTACAAAGCAGTATGAAGTTATTCCCATTCTATTATATATACTACTACCCAGCTGCCATTATTGTAACTGGAGATAAGCAAAGTGTATTATCAGCTATAACTATATTAATATGTTGGAATTTATTTATGCTTGTAACTATTAAAATAACATATAAAGAACTTAGAAAAAGATACGAAGGAGTTGGTATCTAATGATAAAGAAATATAGCAGGATTTTTATTTATTTACTTAAATTAAGACTTAGCAGAGAAATGGTATATTCTTTTAATTTTTTAACAACACTTTTTGTAGATGGTACATTTTTTGTTATTCAAATGCTAGCCTTCACAGCCATTTTTTTAAATGTTGATACTGTAAATGGATGGAATAAATTTCATATGATTATTTTTATAGGAACTTTTACAATTTTAGACGGATTATATATGGCAACTTATTTCTTTGGTGTTCTCAGTATCAGTGAAAAAATAAGAAATGGTGAATTAGATATTTATATAACTAAGCCTGTAAATACATTATTTTTAATTTCCTTTGAAAATATAAATATTGGTTCTATACCCATTGTAGTTCCGGGCATAATAATGGTTGCATATGGAACTGTAAAACTTGGCATAGAAATAAGTGCAATGAAAATACTCGGATATATTGTATTATTATTTATTATGTATATAATCATGTATAATCTAATGGTATTACTAAGATGCTGTTCTTTTTGGTTTACTAAAGTAGATAACATTAATAATTTAGAAAATGAATTAGTGAACTTTAGTTTTAGAGTTCCTGGAATAATGTATAGAGGCATAGGTAAAGTAATATTTTATTTCATTTTACCTTATGGTCTAATTGCAACTATTCCAACAGAATTTTTTACAGGAACAATGAATATAACAGGATGGATCATATCTATAAGTGTGTGTATAGTATTTACATTGTTAAGAAGGCTAATATGGAAACGAGGTTTAAAAAGATACTCAAGTGCAAGTAGTTAGTTCATATATAGATATCCAAGTTCAATAATAAATTATTTATAGTAACTTTTGGCATTAACAAGAGGTTTTATAATAGAATGCATTTTATCTGAACTACAATGAAGAAATAGTTTTTCGATAAATTCTTTAAATTTATCAATAGATTCTCGAGCTTTACACTGAAAACATGTATCTTTAAGCCATTTCCATACGTTTTCTTGTGGGTTTAGCATAGGAGAATATGGTGGTAAATTAATCAGAAACAATTCTTCGTTATGCAGCTGTGCAAATTCTTCGATATTTTTTGCTTTATGGATATTGTAATTGTCCCATATTAAAAATATCTTCTTACCTTTGTTTTGCTCAAGAAGTTGCTTTAAAAACTCAAGCATTTCTATAGAAGTAATGGAATGCTTTGCTGGATATATATTGATTAAAGTATTATAGTTCTTAGATATTTCTGTAGCACCAATAATGTTGAAACCTGCGTGTGTGTTATTACTTTCAACTATAGGGGATTGCCCTACCGGGCTCCAACTTCTGCGATTAACAGATTCTATCCTTATTCCTGTTTCATCTTCAACATATAGGACGGAGTCCTCTGTGTTCTCAATGATAGGTAGTAAGTCAGCTATTTTTTTTAAAGATAGCTTGCAAATAAGGATCTCCTTTAGTTGGTTTATATTGACCTCTTTTAAAAGAAAAACCAAGACTTATTAGTAGTTGTCTTATCCATTCTGCAGAATAAGACTTGCCATATTTTTCTTTAATATATTGAGTCAATAGGGCTGTTGTCCAGCTGGAACGCATAAAACCGAAGGTTTCAGGTGATTTACTTAGGACTACGTCCTTTAAATCCTGAAGCATTTCATCTGTAAAACTACTTTCAGAACCACCACGATTATCTATAATTGAATCTATACCATATTCATTCCATTTATGAATATAAGTAGTTATAGATGCACGTGTTCTGCAAATAGTTTTCATAATATCATCAGTATGAATTCCGTTATATCTCATTATGACAGCACTTAAAAGAGATTTGGTGTACTTACTCTTTGAACTATTAATTATTTCATTTAATTCATTTATTGTATATCCGTGTAAAGTTTTAACTTCTACTAAATGCATTGCCATATATTTCACTCCAATACTATATTTATTACTTATAGTATTTGAACTTTTATATAAAAAATTCATAAACCTTTATTTATGATATTCGATATCTATAGTTGAAAATGTAGAGAGGCATTCATATTGTGTCTCTCTTAAAAGTCTACGTTATACCCGTTACGGTGAACCCTATCATAAATGACGCAGACTTTTTAAGTATAAGCATTATAAGACTTGAAGTTTAGATTAATGCAACTATAATCAATCTTGTTGATATAAACTTAATAAAATGGGACTTACTGCGATAAAGTAAGTCCTTGATATATATTAAGCCACTGCCTGCACCTGTTCCATTACCAACAATATAAGAAAAAAATTGTTGGGGAGCAGAGGGCTTTTTCATAAATGGCTCCAGTAGTTTATCAGTTAAAAGACCACCCAGGATGTAACCAACAGGTATAGAGAAGTATTGTAAAGTATTTCTCGCAGAAAAAACTCTTCCTTGCATTTCTATTGGAATTTTTGTTCTCATTATATATTCTACATTAGCTGTTAAAAATGGAACTAAACAATTTCCTGTAAAAACAGCAATGGCCCAGATATAATAGTTACGGCCAATTCCCAGTATACTATTACAAATTGAGTAAGATTGAAGTATTAAATACTATACTTATAATAATTCATTACAGACTTTTCCTCAAAACCACAAGCTTTATATAAATTTAGTGCAGTATTGTTTTTGCATTCCACATCCAATTCTATATTATATATATTTTTTCCATTTATTAAGCGTAAAGCTTCCTTTAGTGCTGATTTTCCATAGCCTTTACCTCTGAAATCAGGCAATATTCCAAAACCACATATAAAAGCTGAATTATCACTGTATTCCACTCTAATTTTCCCTATAATTTCTTTCTTTAATTCAACCATATATGTGACCTGGTTTACGATTTCCTCTTCCTCTGGAAAACTCTCACTTTCTTCTGCATCATTAAAAAATAGTGCATTCTGTCTTGCTATTTCCTTCCAGTCAAACTTCTCTGCTTTTCTTAAACTAATAGAATTTATGCTTTCTGAAGAAGCTTTGCTAAGCAACTTCATTCTATACTCTGAAAAGTCATATTTCCCTCCAAAAGCCTTTATAAACTCAACTCCTGAGCGGGATTCACCATCTGATAATAGTAGTAGCTTATTAAACCCTCTATTCTGGCACTCCTCTATTGCAAGTTCAAGGAGCTTTTTAAATAACCCTTTTCTTCTCCAATCCAGGTGAGTTATTCCATTGATTTCACCTATATTACTTCCAAAGCTTGAAATACCAAGGTAGGCCACCAAAACCTCATCTATATAATAAAGAAATTCATTAATGTTTTTTAATCCTATTTCAGAATTTCTACGCATATTTAGCTTATAATCTAACTCTAACTTTAGATTGGTTTTGTCCTTTGAACTGCAAAGTTTCTCAAGTTGACTTATTTCTTTATACTCCTTTTCTGATATATATTTCTTTAAACAAATAGCTTGATTTAATACTTTTTCAGACATTTTAAAATCTCCTTTTTCTGTTATTTAAATATTTCTAGTCTCTAAAAATGGGCAGAAAAATACCGCAGAAAGCAACCTCAAAACTGGTCACTATCTGCGGGCATAAAAAACAGGAACACCTTTAGTGTTACTTGTCCTTAATAGTCAGTATATTATGAAAGGTTATCGATAATTGCGGAAACACAAACAAAGGATACAACAACCCTTGAAATCACATTTTCGCCCATATTTAGTTTTATGAAGCAATCACCTTTACATTAGCTATCATATAACATTTCTCCTTTCATAAGAACATATTGTATTTTACAACAGATCTTTTTATGGGTAAAATTATATCATTACAAGAAATTTATGTCAATTAATAAGCTGAAAAAGATTTTCGTTATGCCCATTACGGAGAACTGTACCATAAATGAAGTAGACTTTTTATAGTAATTATGCTACTACCATATATAACTGCGTATGTAACCAAAACCGGTTTTGATAATAACAATCCCATTATTATCATTGTATAAAAGGATATTTATAAAGAATTATTTGACAATAGTTTGATATAAAACTATAATTAAAATATGGAAACAAAAGATATAATATCGTTAATTTCAAAAGTAAGAGAAAGTGCAAATAGGTTTATTACAAATGAAATGGATAACTGGGGAATAAAAGGGCTTGTACCATCTCACGGTGACATACTTGTTTCACTTCTAAAAATTGAAAAACTAACAATGAAGGAACTTGCAGAGAAGATAGATAAAGATAAGTCAACAGTAACTGCACTTGTAGATAAATTAATAAAGCAAGGATATGTTGAGAAAACAAGAGATATTGAGGATAATCGTGTAGTGTTTGTGACTTTAACTGAAAAAGGTAAAGAGTTAAAGCCTATGTTTAATGCAATATCACAGGAATTATTGTCTATCGTGTACAAAGACATTTCACAAAATGAAAAGGAGGATTTGCTTAAAACTTTAACAAAAATAAAAAATAATTTTTAATTTTTTTAATGAAATAGTTTGACATAAAACTATTTGATGTCATAGCAAAGTATTTTGTTATAAGACTAGATATGCTAAACAGGATTACATTTAGCAGAATTGAATTAAGATAAATAGAGGAGAGATAATATGGAAAAAATAAAAATTCACAGAAATATTGCTAAGTTGAAGAGTATTGACATGTTTTATTTTGATACAAAAAACGAAGGGCCAGCTATTCTTTGCCTTCATGGAAGATGGGGAAGGGCAGAAACCTGGTTTGATTTTATTGAGCACTATGGAAAGCAATACAGAATTATCGCACCAGATCAAAGAGGACACGGATTGAGTAGTAAACCTATAGCGGAATATACCACTGAAGAAATGGCTGGGGATATCATTGAACTATTAAATTTTTTAAAGATAGATTCAGTCATTTTAGTAGGTCATTCCATGGGTGGAGCAGTAGCTGGATATTTAGCAGCGGTATATCCTGAGTACGTAAAAGCAGTAGCCATACTTGACAACTCTGCAGCAGGACCTGCAGAGCCAAGCAAGTTACCGTTGGATAAAAGTCAACTCAGTGATCCTTTGACAAAAGATTGGCCCTTACCATTTGCAACACTAAATGAAGCAATGAATTTTATTAAACAAGCTGCGGATTCAAATTTAGAATATCAATATTTTATGAATAGCTTGGTGGAAACTGTAGAAGGATATCAGATGATGTTCAGTCCTAAGGCTATGGCTATTGGCATTGCACATAAGGAAGATTGGTTTCATCTATTACCAAACATAAAGTGTCTAGTACTGTTAATCAGATCAAAAAGCCACGAAGCAATACCAGACGAAGAATTTATAAAAATGCAATCTCTAATCCAAGATTGCATTGCACATGAAATGTCAAATCCTGATCACAATGTTCATTTGGGAAACACAGAAGAATTTTACAAATATTTTGATGAATTTTTGAAAAGAATATAGACCCTTTCAAGACTTTAGGTGACATGTACATGAATTATGGGTTGCTTTTAATAATAACTATAACTGCTTGTTTACAATAAAAATCTAGTAGGGTTAGTCTAGTACAATAAATAACTAGAAATTGATAGACACTTATTATCAGGATATACTACAATTGTATATATAAGTTAAATAAATTTCAAAGTAGTTATTACTTTTATGGGATGCGTTTGGAAAACTTATATAGTTTCAGATAAGAAAGGGGTATAGTTTTTATGAGAAGATATGTTATTTATGCTTAGCAAGGGCTATAGCATAATAATTAATGGTTAATAATATGAAATAGCCTTTGCTTAATCCTAAGATAATACTTATATTTAGGAGGGCATTATGAGCTATATTAAAGCAACAGATGTGTTGCCAGGAGAATTGTTGGATTTAATTCAGAAATACATTGAAGGTGAATACATTTATATTCCAAGAAAAGAGTGTAACAAGAGGTCTTGGGGAGAAATAACCAAAATCAAAAAAGAAACTAATGCAAGAAATGCAGAAATTTATGAGAAATACAAAAAGGGCGTATCAACGAAAGTTCTATCTGAAATGTATTATTTATCCACAAAAAGTATCCAAAGAATTATTTTGAAAATAAAAAGAGAAAAGCAACAAGTAAATGCGCCATAAGGTAGAAGCTTAATGGCGCATTTTTATTTCAGAAAAATGGTGTAGGTTGATGCACTGATATATCGGATGATATCATTTGAATAGAGTTAAGGCTGGTTATAACAGGAGGAAAAATGATGGACGGGATAAAAAATATGAAAATTGAAACAAGCAGGTTAATTATTAGACCATATATGGAAGATGACTTAATTGATTGTTTCCGATTAATGCAAGATAAGGAACTATTTAAATATTTGGATATGGATGTTATGTCCTTTGAAGAATATAAGGGATTATTTAATTGGTTAATTGATTCATACAATAAAGGATTTGATGAAGATTTTAAATACTCCTTCAATATTACGTTAAAGGAAAGTGGCGCTCATATTGGATGGTGCGGTGTAGGTGTAAGTAATTGCTTGCCTCACTATAAGGAAATCTACTATTTGATAGGAAGGGACCATTGGGGAAAAGGGTACGCCAAAGAAGCAACTGTAGCTTTGCTTGAATATAGTTTTAATACTATAGGTCTAAATGAAATTGCAGCTCTTTGCAAACTCGAAAATATTGCATCCAAAAAAGTTATTGAGAATATGGGACTTAAATACCGATATATGGTAGAAGGGCTTCCTGAGGAGCTAGACTTTTATAACGGAGAACCATTTTTTTCACTTACAAAAGATGAGTATATAAAACACAGTATATAAATAGAGGTGAAGACTACCTGAAAAAGATTTTGAGAGGATGACGGCAATGGAAGAAGTATTGATTAATTGTAACAAATATACTTTTATAAAGGAATTTAAGGACAACACATTGCTTAGAAATAGCTATAATGCATTAACACAAAAAACATATGGATTTGATTTTGAACAGTGGTACCAAGGTGGATATTGGGGAAGCGGCTATAAGCCGTATTCACTACTGGAGGGCGAAAATATTGTCGCCAACGTTTCGGCTAGCATTGTTGATTGTTTGGTTTTAGGAGAATCTAAAAGATATATACAAATAGGAACGGTAATGACTGATTCTGCATACCGAAATCAGGGACTAGCTAGGTATCTTATGAAAAAGGTCATAGAAGAATGGAAGAATAAATGTGACATGATATATTTATTTGCTAATAATAGTGTATTAAATTTTTATCCTAAATTCGGTTTTACAGCTGCGAATGAATATAAATATTCTAAAACAATTACAAAGGATAATGAAGTTATAGTTGCAGAAAAGTTAGATGTGCCTTTAGATAATAACAGAGAGTTGGTTGAGGAAAGAGTTGCTAATTCAATTTCAATATCAAGGCTAACAATGCTGAAAAATGTGGGATTGATAATGTTTTATTGTACTTCATTCATGAGGGATAAAGTTTACTACTTAAGAGAACAGGATGTGATTGTAATTGCCGAATTTAAAGGTGATACATTATACCTTCAGGATATATTTTCGCTATCAGAGGTTGATTTAGATAATATTATTAAGTCACTTACAAATAAAGAAATAAAAACAGTAGTTTTAGGATTTACACCTAATGATGTAGATGGCTATTATGTAAATTTATTGCAAGAGGATAATACAACTTTATTTGTCATGAAGGATAAATCAGACTTATTCCGAGATAATAAATTAATGTTTCCTATATTGTCTCACGCATAATGAGCATTATTCTTGGTAGTCAATAAAAAATTTATATCAGAAGATTTGTATAGAACTCACTAAATTTATTTATGGACTAGTGAACAAGAGTAAAATATTATGAAGCAAAGATTATTATATAAGCAGGGGAGAGGAACAATATGAGAATAGAAACAGAGCGTATAATAATTCGAGATTTTGAGCGAAAAGATGCAGAAAACCTTTATCGGATTGTAAGAGAGAAAAACATTTTTCGATTTATGCCTGATTGGGCAGAAAATAATGATTCGCCACAAGCCTTTTGGGGATATATTGATTGGCACCAAACTCAAAAAAATTCAACAGATGTTTATGAGAATAAAAGATATGCAATTGCCTTACCTGATACAGATGAGATGATTGGAATGGTAGGCATGGGGCTTGAAGATACAGTAAACGAAGTTGAAGTAGCCTATTTTATGTCGGAAAAATATCAGAGGAAGGGATACACAAAAGAAGCTGTAAATGCTTTAGTGGATTGGTGCTTCAATGTGTCAGATATAAAGTATCTTATATTGACCATTGATTGTGCAAATATTCCTTCTTGTCACCTTGCAGAGAAATGCGGTTTTGAACTATTTGAAAAACGGACACCAATTGGACATAAACAACCCAATATGGAAAGTGATAGTTATTTCTACTATAGAAGATACAGAAATTTAGCATAACCATTAGCATATTTATTACGCAACTTCTTATCTGATTGAGGAAACTCCAGCTATTTTTGTCTTCGCCGATAAAGAAATGGTCATGAGGATTATCCAAAATTTAACTCGCAAATGTGTTCAACACTGTAATGGGAATATAGAGGTACGGTTACTACTGGCTATGGAAAATGCGGTTATATCTTTCAGAAATCCTGTGAAAAGTACTTTTGAAATTGATGTGAAACGGATTTTTGACCGTTTCTATACCGGTGATAAAGCAAGGAGCAATAATACGGGGTTGGGATTGTCTACCGTAAGGCTGCTTGCTGAACAGATGGGTGGCAGTGCAGGCGCGTCATTGCAGAATGGATTGATTGATATTCAAGTGAGGCTGCCATTGTACAATAAGGAACTATAATTAAATGAACCAATTGAAGAATTACAGCAGATGTTGAAAATGTGGAAAATAATGAGGAAACTAAATTCAATGTATTTGAGGAAAAATATTATGATAATAAGAATAAATGAATTAACGCTAGTATTACTTTATCTTAGTTTGCTTGAATATGCCTTAAGTATAGAAACGATAAATTTTATAACATCTACTTACCACCAATCATATAATAAATTGAAGTATGTAAAAGGTGGTAAGCTGGTTGATTATACATGTTGTAAGGCCGGGAGAGTCCCTCTACTCTATTTCTCGTTTATATAAAGTTTCTCCTAATAAAATAGCTGCAGATAACGAACTAAATAACCCTAATAGACTAGTAATCGGTCAGACTTTGGTAATTCTTGAAGGAACAAGAAGACATACTGTAGCTCCCAACGAAAGCTTGTATACAATAGCAGCTGCTTATGGGTTAACCGTTAATGAATTGCTTGCTGCAAATCCTCAAATAACTAATGCTGTTTTGATATATCCAGGACAAATACTCAATATACCATCTAGAACAAGGAAGTTTGGGACTATTGAAGTAAATGGATATGCTTTTCCAAATATAAGTATGGAGGTTTTGAAAAAGACCTTGTCTAGTTTGACATATCTAAGTATATTCAGTCATGAGGTAAAGGAAGATGGTTCCCTCAGTGAGATTAATGACACTCCTTTAATTGAAGCAGCAAGGCAGGCTAAAGTGGCGCCTCTTATGGTTATAAGTAATCTTTTGCCAGGAGGTGGATTTAGCAGTGATCTGGCACGTAGGATTTTGTCAAGTGAACAGCTGCAGGATACACTGCTTAATAATGTTATTGCAACATTAAAGGCAAAAAATTACTACGGATTAGATATCGATTTTGAGTATATATATCCGGAAGACAGGGAACTATATAATAATTTTCTCAGGAAGGCTGTGCAAAAATTAAAGCCTTTAGGGTATTTAGTTACAACTGCATTGGCTCCTAAAATATCAGCTAATCAACAGGGGATTTTATATCAGGGACATGACTACCCTGTTCATGGGCAATTGGTATCTCATGTCATACTGATGACTTATGAATGGGGATACACTTATGGGCCTCCAATGGCAGTAGCACCTATTAATTCTGTTAGAAGAGTTTTAGATTATGCTGTTACTGCTATACCTAGGGATAAAATATTAATGGGCATACCAAACTATGGATACGATTGGACACTTCCCTATGAGAGAGGCACTGGAGCAACTACTGTTTCTAATGTAGGTGCAGTTGATCTTGCAGCGAGAGTAGGTGCAGAAATAAAATATGATAGGTTGTCTCAAGCTCCATACTTTAATTATTATGCTAGTAATGGAAGAGAGCATGTAGTTTGGTTTGAGGATGCCAGAAGTATCAGAGCAAAGCTTCAATTAGCTAATGAGTTTAGGCTTGCAGGTGTAAGCTATTGGACCATAGGACGATACTTTCCTCAGAATTGGCTGGTTTTAAATTCTTTGTACAATGTTAAAAAGGTTATTTGAGCTAAATAACCTTTTTCGCATGTAATTAGAATATGATGCTCTTTTTATCTGTTTTTTTATAAGTCAACTACTAGAAATTTTACATAACTATCTACAGTTTATCATATCTAGGGATTGTAGTTAAGTACTATTCATTTCCAAACTATAGGGGATATGAGAATTCTTTACCTTAAGTTAAAGATTATTATAAAATAATATGATATGATAAATATTGTAATTTATTGAGTTAGAAGGGAGAGAAAAAAACGAAATTATTAGAAAAAGTAAATAAAATTCCTGCAGGAACAATGATTGTACCACTATTTGTAGCTGCTATTTTAAATACATTTTGCCCTTCAGTTTTGAGAATAGGAAGTTATAGCCAAGCTTTAATCTCTAATGATGGATTAAGAGTGATGATGTTTTTGACATTACTCTTTACAGGGACCCAAATGAGAGTTAGTGACATACCTGAATCTTTAAAACGTGGAGGAAGCCATGTATTATTTAAGTACTTGGCAGGTGCTGGAGTCTATCTTCTCATATTGCATTATTTCGGATATAAAGGAATATTTGGGACATGCAGTTTGGCGATTTTATGCGCTTTAACAAATAACAATAGCAGTCTGTATATGGGACTAGTACAAAGCTACGGAGATCACGCAGATCTTGTGGCAAGACCAATATTTAATTTTAATTCCGGTCCTATGTTATCTCTATTAACTATTGGAATTTCAGGAAATAATGGAGTTGGATGGCAAGAATATGTAACTATTTTATTGCCTCTATGTATTGGTATCATATTATCTACTATTGATAACCAAATTAAAATAGTAACAAAACATGGAATTGCAATAATACTACCGGTTATGGGCTTTATTCTAGGGTCAAATATTGATCTTTCGAAAATTATAGTTTCAGGCTTTGGTGGAATATTCCTCTTTATTATGGTACTGGTTGTAACCGGACCAGTTGCGCTTATTGTGGATAGAGTTTTGTTAAAAAGGCCAGGTTATGGTGGTATGGCCACTGTATCTGTTGCTGGTAATACAGTGGCAGTTCCGACAATGATTGGACAATTAGTGCCAAATTTTAGTAGCTATGTAAAGCTAGCAACTGTACAAATATCTTGTGCGGCTGTTTTATCAGCCATTTTGTGTCCATTTATTGTACATTGGTTTGCAAAACGTTTTGGATGTCCAAAATATGAAGAAAACTTTGGCAAAAGTAAAATAGAAATGGAGGCTTAATCGTAATCGTATAAGCCTCCATTGCTTATAGTATTATTTTTTATATAAGAGTTTTGACCTCTTGTTTTTGCTATATTTACTGCATTATTTTCACTAATTCAGAATTTGGGATTATCAAAATCCGTAGATAAAAATATACCTTGGAATGAATACACTGAAAAAGAATTGCAATTGGATGAAGCATTTATAAAGGATTATAAATCAGAAGAGGATGAAAATAATGAAGGAAGCAATATTTGAATTGAAAATTTCTTCAGTATATAATAAAAATGTAAAAATTAATCTAGGGTATAAATTAAGATAATAACAAGTTAATATATACCTCAGACATGTTTAGGAGTTGATTGAATGGAATACACAGAAATCGATAAGACAAATCTTAAAAAATTGTCTACAGTTGCATTGGGAACTTGGGCCATTGGTGGATCTGATTGGGGTGGTACTGATGTTAAACAATCCATTTCCACAATTCACCATGCTTTAGACTTAGGGATTAATGTGATAGATACTGCTCCAGCCTACGGTAGAGGGGAATCAGAAAAAATAGTTGGAGAAGCCATTAAAAATATATCGCGAGATTCTTTTTATATAGCTACTAAAGTTGGATTAGACTGGTCCAAAGGAGATGGTCTGGTTTATCGTAATAACACCAAAGAAAATATTCTCAAGGAAATAGATGACTCCTTGCGACGTCTTCAAACAGATTACATTGATATTTATCAAATTCATTGGCCAGATCCACTTACACCTATTGAAGAGACTGCAATGACAATGAAAAGTCTTCTTGATGCAGGAAAAATTCGTGCCATTGGTGTCAGTAATTTTAGCGTTGAACAAATTGAAACATTTAAGAAATTTGCACCTGTTCACACAGTTCAACCACCTTATAATATTTTTGAACAGGATTTCAAGAATGAATTATTACCTTATGTTAAAAATGAAAATATGACAGCCTTATATTATGGCAGCATTTGCCGTGGTTTGCTTAGCGGGCGGATGACAGCTGATAGTAAATTTAATGGTGATGATTTACGTAATGCCGATCCAAAATTTCAACCTGATCGTTTCCCTAGTTATATTAATGCTGTAGAGGCTCTAGACAAATGGGCAAAAGAAAGCTATGGAAAATCTATTATTAGCCTAGCCATTCGTTGGCTTATTGATCAGCCTATTTCTGGTATTGCACTATGGGGTGCTCGTCGTCCTGAACAATTGAATGCCGTTGAAGGCGTTGGCGGTTGGAGATTGACAGAAGAAGATTATAAAACTATTGAATCAATTGTAAATAAATATGTAAAAGAACCTGTTGGGCCTGAATTTATGGCTCCCCCTGTACGTACATTATAATGATGAAGTAGAGATTGAAAAATTGTTATACCTAATGATGAAGTTATAGAAATTCATTTCATACCTAGACTAAATAAATACGAGGTATTTAAAAGTTTTAAAGAGAAATTGGATGACACCTTGTTTATAAAGTCTAAAAATAATTTGTTAAAAGAAGTGATCTTTCCTATGACATCTCATACATAAAAATATTCAAGTTTTATAAAGAAGTAGGTATTAACTTGCTTTATATAATGAACTGTGTTATGCTTAGTAAGAACTTAAATTAATAGTTAATAATGGAACACAAATATATTTCAATTAGTACTTAATAAATATAGTATGTTGATATCGAGATTTTATTAGTGAGTTATTGCCATGAGTTTAAGAATAATAAAATTTCGGAGGTATACATTTATATGAATGGTACAGTAAAATGGTTTAATGGAGAAAAAGGATTTGGATTTATTACAGGAGAAGATGGAAAAGATGTTTTTGCACATTTTTCTCAAATAAATTCAGATGGTTACAAATCACTTGAAGAAGGTCAAAAAGTTTCTTATGACGTGGTTAAAGGACCAAAAGGACCTCAAGCAGAAAATATTACTATTATCTAATTGATGAATATTTTACCCCTTGAATAGTTATCCTATTTGAGGGGTTTTTCAGTTGTCTATAATTAGATTTTAAGACAAGACAAAAGTATTGACTAAGATAAAAAATAATAAACAGGGCGGCCCGTTTGATTAGATGCAATAAGGCATAAAATTGGCAGTCACTTATAAAGGAGAAAAATGTTATTTGAAAATTTAAATATTATTGACCCTATTTTGAAAGCTTTAAAAAGCGAAGGGTACACTAGTCCCACGCCTATACAGGAACAATCTATTCCAGCTATACTTGAGGGAAATGATTTGGAGGGATGTGCCCAGACAGGTACCGGAAAAACAGCAGCTTTTGCTATACCTACATTGCAGCTTCTTTATAGTAAAAAAAGAGCTGAAAAGGGACCTTTAAGCATTACAGCCTTAGTATTAGCTCCAACTAGAGAATTGGCTATCCAGATTGGAGAAAGCTTTACTTCCTATGGAAAATATACGGGGCTAAAGAATACTACTATTTTTGGCGGAGTTTCACAAAAATCTCAGACAGATGCATTAAAGGCAGGAGTAGATATTTTAATTGCAACACCCGGCAGGCTGCTAGATTTAATGCAACAAAAATATGTAAGTTTAGAGCATATAAAGTTTTTTGTGCTTGATGAGGCAGATCGAATGCTTGATATGGGGCTCGGACATGATGTGAAAAGAATTATAGCAAAACTTCCTAAGAACAGGCAGACAATGTTATTCTCTGCTACTATGCCTCAGGGAATTTCGAAATTAATAGATTCTATTCTCATAAAGCCAGTAAAGGTAGAAGTGACTCCTGTTTCATCTACTATTGATACTATTAAGCAGGCAGTGTATTTTGTTGAAAAAAGAAACAAGAAGTCTTTGCTTATTCACCTGCTGAAGGATAAAGCTTTTGAATCTGTTCTTGTATTTTCTCGAACAAAACATGGTGCAAATAAAATAACCGGGGACCTTATTAAAGTGGGAATAAAGGCTCAAGCTATTCATGGGAATAAGTCACAGAGTGCAAGACAACTTGCTTTAAGTAATTTCAAGGAAAAGAAAATAAGAGTTTTAGTAGCAACGGATATAGCTGCAAGGGGTATTGACGTAGAAAAATTGTCTCACGTAATAAACTTTGACTTACCGGATGTACCAGAAACCTATGTTCATAGAATCGGACGTACAGGAAGAGCTGGAGCAGAAGGTGCTGCACTTTCATTTTGTGATCCTGAAGAAAGAGAAGCTCTAAGAAATATTGAAAAAGTTATATCAAAGTCAATACCGGTAATTGAAGATCATCCTTATCTTATGAGTAATTCAAGTACAGTTATAAGAACTTCAGGTGAAGTAAAAAATAAGGATCTTAGAAAGAAAGTATATGACGGAAAAAAATGCCAGAACAATTATTTTAGGAAAGCTAAAAAGAGCAGCTAATAAAATGTTAGTTTAATGTATTAAAAACCATAGTATTCTTTTAAGGTAAGTTTACCAAAGAAGGGCTATGGTTTTAATTTTATTTTATTATAATTAGTCTCCCGCCTATAAAGGAGAGGATAATTCCGCATATTAAATTAAAACAAACTAAATATAAAAATGTTTGCTTATATATAGACAAATATATAGTTTTCATATACAATACAAATTAAGAATAGAATGCATTAATATTGAAAGGAATAAAATTTTATGGATATAAAAGCAAATGAATTATTTTGGGGAGCTACAATAGATGAACTAAAAAGTGGTTTCGCGGAAGAAGATGGAGAATACAAATGTATAATTTGTGAAGAGATATTCCAAAAGGGGCGTATATATGAAATAAATTCAGAATTATATGATGCAGGGAAAGCAGCAGAACTTCACATAGAAGAAAGGCATGGTTCCATGCTTCAATATTTATTAGAAATGAATTCTACTTTTACAGGATTATCTGACATTCAGAAAAAATTATTAAACTTAATAGCAGAGGGGTTATCGGATAAAGAAGTCGCTGGAAAACTTGGAGTTGCTCAATCAACTATTAGAAATCATCGTTATAAGCTGAGAGAAAAAGAAAAGCAGGCAAAATTATTTTTAGCATTGATGGATTTACTCTCAAAGAATACAAATAAAAAGATTAATAAATTAGATAAAGAAGTTATGTGCGATGCCCATAAGACAGCAACTACCCTAGATGACAGATATAATATCACTGATAAGGAAAAAGTTGATGTTATTAAAACCTATATTGATGAAAATGGAGCATTAATAAATTATCCAGCTAGAGAAAAGAAGAAAATCATAGTATTACAGGAAATAGTGAAGAATTTTTCTAAAGGTAAGATTTATTCCGAAAAAGAAATTAATAGAATTTTAAAGAGAATATATGAAGATTATGCAACTATAAGAAGAGCTTTAATTGAATATGGATTTATTGAAAGAACAAATGATTGTAGTAACTATTGGGTAAAGGAATAAATTAATGTGGTTAAAGGATTGTGTATGGCATGATAAAAAATTATTTGGAATTAAGTAAAATTGAAGCAGAGAAACTAATTGAATTTATAAATAGAAATGTAGAAAATAAATTATCCTTTGAAGAGATGGATAATTTATTTAAATCTGAGGAATACGATTTTGGCGGAGGAGTTATTTTAAAAATCAATGAAGAATACATTGTTGGGAAGGCACTAATAATATTAAAAGAATGCAGTAAAAAGGGAATAGCCTATGTAGTTAATTTGGATATAAATGAAGAGATAGAGAATAAAAAAATAGCTGCAGGTGAAATAATAGAGGAAGTCAAAAATATTGCTAAAGAATATGGAGCACGGGAAATATTTTTAGGAGCAAGAGATAATAGAATAATTAGAATTTTAAATTCTCTAAACTTAAATAAGCAATATTCGGCAATAAAAATGACTTTAGAGGATAGAAAAATCAAATATTCTTCTCTAAAGCTAGTTACATTATCAGATAATAATAAAAAAGAGTATTTAGCGATTTATAATGATTCATTTAAGGAAGTTCCAAATGGGACAACGCTAACAGAAAGAGAAATTGATGATTATATAAATAAAGCATATGAAAATAAATACTACTTCATAGTTTTAATAAATAATGCTATGGCGGGTTTTTTGCAGTTTAATATTAAAGATGGTGTAGGTGAATTTGATTTAGGATTAATTAAGGCTGCCAGAGGGAAAGGATACGGAAAGCAGCTTTTAGAAACCGCTATTAATTTTCTTGATTCAAAGGGAATAACAGAAATTAGCTTGACTGTTATCACAAAAAATACGTTGGCTTACAATATGTATAAGAAAAGAGGATTTAAAGAAAATAAATTGATTAGCCATTGGTTTGTACTTGATTATGAATAAATGACTAGACTTTGTGAACTTGGAACTGTATGATAAACTATATTATGAATGACGTGGACTTTTTAGCTTTTGCTATAAAATAATTATTTTGAAAAGCTTTAACTATACTCGATTAAACTTTAGTAAAGATAATAAAGCTTCAAGAGTTAGGATACCTGTCCATTCAACTTTAGAAACTTCCCATTCTTTTAAATATCTACCCCATTGCCAGGTTGGAAATATCTTACCGTATTCTTCAAGCTTGTTTACTAAATAATCTAAGTTTTCATTTATAAATTTTTCTTCAATTCCAAAATAATTTTCAGAATTAAATTCTATAAACTTTAATGGAGTGGGTACGTAATTTATCCATTCAGATTCCTTTGTGTTAACTAATTGGGAAACAGCCAATTTTAGTGTGTTTTCAATTTGGATAGCAAATTCTTTTTCTATAGTACTATACATGCGAATATAACAAAATATTTCATGTTCTGAGTTAAATTCTTTATGTTCATTCAGTTTATTTATAGAGTAATTTATTAATGAATAAATATCTAGATTGTTAAGGTACTTTTTATATTTATAAAGATATCCTATTAATTCTGCTGAAGGATTTCCCCATGAGTAATCAATAACTGTCATATTAATATCATCTTTAAATTCCCACCAAGGTGCATGAGGATACTGGTTAACATTGCATGGGACACTATACCAACCATGCCTATTAATATCAAAAGTTGTCTCTAGATATTTAACAGCTCTAGCTATCATAGTTTGTGCTCTGGCACTATTAGCTAAAATATTTAAATATCTTAAACCAATTGATGTTGCCATAGGAGAGGAATGCACAAGTTTAAAATCAGGTTCTATACCTCTACCAAATCCTCCATCTGAATTTTGATATGTTTCTAATGAATCCAATATATCATCATCATTTGAGTCATTAAAATAATAATTGAATATAGATCTTTCCAGTGGTCTAGCTTCTTCATTCATATATCTATTTAATCCATCAAAAAGAGTTTTTGATAGTTTTTTCATGTTTAAACCCTCCAACTATTAGTGAACTTTTAACATATTGTTTTTATGTAGTTTATATAAGAGATTATACCATATTTTGCTATAAGCCTAGTACACAAAATGACGTACATAAACCCTTTAATACTAGATTATTTTGTTTTTGAAGTACAATTTTATTTATGATGAAGTAACAAATTGGATTTGATGAAATATTGCATGGAATTTTATATTGTCATGGAAGTATATTAAAATAGGCATAAAAAGGATGCTATTTACTACACCCTTTTTATACATAAAGTTTTTATTTAACTGGTATATATACGTCAAATTCTCCATTATCCATAAATCTTGTGTCATATAACTCAAATTGAGGTCTATAATCCACCTCATATTCTGAGTCTGGAAGCCATTTGGTAAATATATTATTATAAAAATCACCTAAGTCTTTTATAGCTCCTTCATAAGTATATACAAGGTACTTACCATCTGGAACAACCCCTGTTTCCATACCTTCTGGTACATCCTGAAAGCTATCTACCTCTGCACAAGCGGTATAGTGGAATCTACCTTCTGAATCCATTTCATCATCACAGATACCATAACACAGCATAGATTCACTTTTTTGTTTTATGTCTTTGTAGCGGTTATTAAATACCTCCCAAAGCTTTGGAATTTCTCCATTGCTATTATTTCCAAAATAGGTGATACCTACAGTCTTAAAGCTTTCTACGCTTACTAATTTTCCATCCATAATTAATTATCTCCCTTCAATTTATTTTAGGCATGTGAAGATAAATAGTAAGTCAAAGATGCCACATATATTTTGCATCATACAAGGAAAAGGGTTCTGAAGATAGTGGTGCTATCAGAGCGTTCTGTTAACGTAGTATGATGTAAAATAGACGACTAGCATACTGACTTTTTATTTATTTGAATATGCCTTATATGTTAATTATATCAAGCAATCCCTGACAACATTATGTCAGGGATTTATTCTAGTTTATATAGATTTAAAATTTTATTAGCTTTTTTCAATACATATTCCCTAAGTTCTGTAGGTTCTAAAACTTCTATTCTGTCACTGAAAGGAAAAATTATATTGCAGGCGGTTTCAAAGCTTATCATATCAATATCATAAATCCATTGGTCTGCAAGTTTTATGGAAGATTGTACATTAAAGCCTTGAAGAAGTTTATTCTTTTCCTCATAAAATTTAAGCTTAACAACATATGCAGCAGGATCTATTTTAAGAGCTGCTTGTTTTACAAATTGCTGTTTATTTTTACTCCAGAATTCTTCCAGTTGAAAGTTTTCAGGCATGCTGAAACTTTCATCAAGTACTTCTATATTTATAATCCTGCTGCACTTAAAAATTCTAATTTCCTTTTTTACTTCACAAAAAGCTGCTACATACCACTGAGAATCTTTTACTACCACACCATAAGGTCTTATAATCCTCTCTGATACTTCGCCATAATATTTTTTGTAGAACACCTTTAACTTTTTTAAATTCAGTACTGATTTTTTTATTACATCTACATTATTATTTTGCAGCTTCTTTCCCCACCAAGGATCTGAATCAATAAAGAATCTTTCCTTAGCTTTAATAATTTCTTTTCTATGTTCTTCTGATAAACTGTTTTCAAGCTTAATAATAGTATTTTTTAATTGCTGTGCTGTTTCTGTATTTTTTTCTGGTTTGATACCCATACTTGAAAGTAAAATATTAAAGACATCTCCTGTCTCTAACATATTTGAATTGATTTTATAGCCTTCCATAAAGGAAAAACCACCATTAGGACCTGAAGTTGAAGTAATAGGAATACCTGCTTCACACAATATATCAATATCTCTGTATATGGTTCTTTCTGAGGTCTCAAGTAATTTAGATAAATTCCCTGCCTTCATTATCCCACGTGAATCAAGCAGCATAATAATTCCTAAAAGCCTGTGAAGTCTCATGAACGCACACTCCTATATCAATGAATCTTACTTGGTAGGGGTTTGTACTCCCACCAAGTTTAGATGAATTATCCAGGGACGTGTCGCTGTTATCTCCAACTCTTTAGAAGATGGAGTATTACAGCGACTAGTCATGGGATAAATAATTAACAGTAAATTTTTCTAGATAATTTTAGTATTAGTTTTGGATAGTAGATTAACTACTTCTTCATGAGGAGCAGCTTCGGTAACTACTGTATCAATATCGTATAAAGTGGCAAATTTAAAAGTTCCATCAATATAAAATTTACTGTTTTCCATAACTAAAAAGGTTTGTTTACTCATATTAATAATAGTTTTTTTAGTATTGCCATCTTCTACATCAAAAGTGGTAATACTTTTATCAAGTATATTAACTCCACAACTTCCTATAAAACATTTAGTTGGCTTATAGTTAGATATGATTTCCATAGTCATGGAGCCTGTAAATCCGTCTAAGTCTTTGTTTAATACTCCACCTGTACATATGACATTAATATTGTTGTCTGATTTACCTAATACTGAAACAATGTCAACCATATTAGTGACTACGGTTAATTTTTTCTTACTCTTTGCAAGCTCATCTGCTAGTAATATGTTTGTGGAGGATATATCCAAAAAAATAGTTTCATTTTCATTAATTATATCCACTGCTTTTCTAGCTATAATTTGTTTTGAAGGTACGTTAACTGTCCTTCTCATTTTAATAGCTTCATTTAGAGCAGATTTTCTTATGGGAACAGCACCGCCATAAGTTCGTTCAAGAAGACTTTTTTCTTCTAATAGCTTCAGATCTTTTCTAATACAATCTTCTGTAACGTTGAATTTATCACTTAAGTCTTTTACTACCAGTTTACCCTCTCTATGTAAAATTTCAAGTATTTTATCATGTCTTTCTTGTGCAAACAATTTTTATCCACTCTCCATCAAAATTAGAATATAAATTTTATTATTAAATTATATCATAAATATAAAGTAATAAAAAATAATAATACTCAATACTATAATTTGCAGTTAAAAATTTATTATTGAGAAATAGTTATATTAGACATGTGAAAATAAATAGTAAGTCAAAGATGGGTCGTATGTTTTGAATCATATAAGGAGATTCTAATTATAGTGATGCTATCTGAAGGTTTTGTTGACGTAGTAGGATACAAAATAGACTAGCATACTGACTAGTTTTTTTACTAAATAAGTGTTGAATTTTTGACAAATTAAGCATACAATACAAATGAAGAGTAAATAATAAAAAATAATAAAGAATAATAATGGGAGGGTAGAAGAGTGAAGGGAAGAATTGAAAAATTAAAAGGCCAATTATTTGAGCATAAAAGAGAAATTTCCTTGGAAAGAGCTCTATTATATACGGAAAGCCATAAGCAGACTGAAGGTGAAGCTGTAATTGTAAGAAGAGCAAAGGCCACAGCACATATTCTCGATAATATTAAAATTTCAATACGTGAAGATGAATTAATTGCTGGTAATAGAACCATTAAACCAAGAAGCGGTATAATTTCTCCTGAGATGGATCCCTATTGGATATATGAAGAATTGGATACTATTCACTGCAGACCTCAAGATTCATTTTATATAAGTGAGGAAGATAAGAAAATATATAAGGAACAGTTATATACCTATTGGCAAGGTAAGTCTATGAAGGACTTTATAAATTCTAAAATTAGCAGCAGTGTAAAGGCAGCTGTAAAAGAAGCTGTAATTAAGCTTAACCAGACAGATAAGGGACAAGGACATATAATTATGGACTTTGAAGGTTTGCTGAAAAATGGTATAGAGGCTGTGCTATTAAAGGTTAGAAGAGAATCCTCACAGTTTCCTCATAATAATTTTTATAAGGCAGCCATAATAGTACTTGCTGCCGCTGAAAGACATATAATGAGATATTACAGCTTAGCACTAAGCAAGACAGAAAATGAAGAAAACGGTTTACGGAAGACAGAACTTTTTGAAATTGCTAGAATTTCTAAAAAAGTTGCTTTTGAAAAGCCAGAAAGTTTTCAGGAAGCGCTGCAGCTTCTATGGTATGTAAGTATAATAGCTCAGTATGAATCTAATGCAAGTTCATTATCCTTAGGGCGATTTGATCAATACATGAATAGGTTCTATACACAGGATCTAGATAAGGGTATTTCCAAGGATAAACTTAGAGAAATACTTGAGTGCTTTTGGGTAAAGACAAATGATGTGGTACTGATAAGAAGTGCTTCCAGTGCCAAATATTTTGCAGGATTTCCAACGGGTTATACCATAGCTTTAGGAGGCCTATTAAAAAATGGTCGTTCTGCTGTAAATGATTTATCTTACCTTTGCCTGGATACTTATCATGATATACTTCTTCCGCAACCCAATTTAGCTGTAAGAATAAATGAATTTACAGAAAGAGATTTCTTAAATAAAACTGTAGAGACTATAAAGCTTGGCACTGGTATTCCACAGGTATTTAATGATGAGGTGATTATTCCGGGTTTTCTAAACAGAGGAGTTTCACTAGAGGATGCCAGAGACTATAGTATTGTAGGCTGTGTAGAGTTATCTATACCGGGAAAAACTTATGGGCTGCACGACATAGCTTTGTTTAATCTTCTAAAGATAATGGAAATAACACTAAAGGAAAATGTAGACAGGGAAAATATAAGCTTTGAGAATATATTGAAGCTAATAGAGGAAAAGGTGGATAGATATGTAAAACTCGTAGTAGAAGGCTCAAATATAGTTGATATAGGCCATAGAGAATATTCTCCTGTGCCCTTGCTCTCCTGCTTTATAGACAATTGTATTGAAAATGGCAAGGATATAACCCATGGAGGAGCAAAATATAATTTTTCTGGTGTTCAGGGGATAGGTATAGCAAACCTTAGCGATTCGTTATATTCACTTAAGAAGAGTGTATTTGAAGAAAAAAGGATAAGTTTTAAAAATCTTGTTAATGCACTTAATAATAATTTCCAAGGGCAAGAATATGAAAAGCTTAGGGTAAGACTCATAAATAAATATGATAAATACGGAAATGACAATGATGAGGTTGATTATTTGAGTTCAGATATTTTAAGGCATTTTGAAGTGACTATAGAAAAATATGAAAACCCAAGAAATGGCTTCTTTACTCCAGGAGCATACACAGTATCTGCTCATGTGCCACTAGGAGCGGCAGTAGGGGCTACCCCGGATGGAAGGAGAGATGGGGAGCAATTGGCAGATGGTGGGTTATCACCTATGGTGGGCAGGGATAAATTAGGACCTACTGCTATATTAAAGAGCGTAAGCAAGCTGGATAATTATTTGACCTCCAATGGTAGTCTGCTAAATGTGAAATTTAGTCCAAAGACCTTGGAAGGAGATGAAGGTGTAAATAAGATGGTGAATTATCTCTTAGCCTTTATGAAGCTGAAACCTCAGCATATACAATTCAATGTTGTATCAGCAGATACTCTAAAAAAAGCTCAAAAGTACCCGGCAAATTATAAAGGACTTGTGGTTAGAGTGGCTGGCTACAGTGCTTTCTTTGTAGAACTTAGCACTGAGATCCAAGATGATATTATTGCACGAACAGAACATTTATTATAGGATGTGTTAAGCATGAAGGGATTAGTTTTTAACATACAGAGGTATTCACTGCATGATGGACTGGGCATTAGAACTGTTGTATTCCTAAAAGGCTGTCCTCTGCATTGCCCGTGGTGTTGTAATCCAGAATCTCAAAGTTTTGAAATAGAAAAGGTTAAAATAAATAATTTATGTATTCACTGTAAAAAGTGCAGCCATGATGTCAGTGAATGCCCAACCGGGGCAATTGTGGAATTTGGCAGGTATATGACTGTGGAAGAAGTTGTTGCTGAGATTAAAAAGGATATGATATTTTATAATACTTCAGGTGGAGGGGCAACTATTTCAGGAGGAGAGGCCTCAGCACAGCCTCAGTTTACACTGGAGCTTTTAAAAAGCTTAAAGAAGTGTGGAATTAATACAGCTATAGAAACCTGTGGTCAGGCGTCAATGAATAATTTACTGGAAGTGTCAAAGTATCTGGATTTCATTCTATTTGATTTAAAGATAATGGATAAAACTCGGGCTAAAAAATTGCTTGGAGCAGATATAGAATTAATTAAAAGTAATATTAGGATTTTAGTGGAAAAGGGTACAAAGGTTATTCCTAGAATTCCACTGATTCCAGAATACACTATGGATAGTGAAAATATTGAAAGAATCGTTAAGTTTGTAAAGGAGTTAGGTTTAAAGGAGGTGCATATATTGCGATTTCATCAATATGGCAGCAATAAATATGAGTATATAGGAAAGAAATATGAATTAAAAGCTATAAAACCACCATCTGAAGACAAAATAGAAAAAATAAAGTCTCAAATGGAGGAAGAAGGATTGAAAATAGTTGTTGGCGGGTTATAATAAAATAATATTAATCTCAACAAGATAAAAACCTCGTTACTCCATTTACGGTTATGGTGTAGTGAGGTTTTTTGGTTACGAGAGGTTATATTAAGCTTATTATTTGTACGATAAATATGATTTTTATCAATTTTAATCTATACTGCTAAGAGATACTTTTTCTAAGTCTCTGCTGGAAATATAGGCTGCTTCAATTACCTTTTGAGCTTTTAATGCATCCTTAAAAGTTGGGGTGATTGAGTTTTGTTTATTAAAAAATAGTTCATTGGCAAAATTCACTAGAGAAGCCATATGGCAGTCCTGATGAAAGCCAAAGGAATTTCTTTCTCCAGGATAATTTTGCAGTATGTGCTTTCTGCCTTGGGCACTTTTAATTTCAACTGAGTTTCTATCATAGTTATATATGTCTATTGTGTAGGGGCTGTTGGAATTCATCTTTATGCTGCCCTTACTGCCATATATAGTAAAAGTAGTAGGCTCTTCTAGATCAGCAAAGATTCTTGAAACTTCTAAGCTTCCTTCCAAACCATTTTCCAGTGAAAAGCTGCAATGTGCTATTTCATCTACTTCTGTTCTTTCTTTAAAGAAGATTTTAGTTTTAGCATTGACAGATTCAATATTTCCAAGAGTGAAATGTATAACATCAATAAGATGAACACCTAAATCCAGTAAGGCACCTCCACCTGAACCTGGATTGGTTCTCCAGCTCCCTTTTTTATTAGGATTGAGATAGCTTTTATGAAAAAGATTTATTTTAAAATCTATGATTTCTCCTATAAGGTTTTCTTCCACAGCTTCCTTAATCAATCTTACTGCGGGCATGAAACGATACATAAGTGCAGTAGCATTTCTAACTCCACTTGCTTCTACAGCGCTAGATATCTCAAGTGCATCTTTGTAAATAGAGGCTAAAGGTTTTTCACAGTATATGGACTTATTATATTTAAGTGCTTTTAATACAATATCCTTATGACTGTCATTGGGGGTACATATATCAACAAAATGTATATCTGGATCTTTTAAAACATCTTCTAATGATATTGCATTGATACTGCCAGGAACTGTATATGAAAGGGGGGTTTGTGTTACTACATTTTTTAAGTTTAAATTAAAGGGTAAGCCTAGAGCTAAGTTTGCTATGTAAGTACCTATGGCATGGGTTTTTGCTATTCCGCCAAAGCCTACAATAGCATAATTTATATTGGGGATATTATCATAAATTTTATTAGAAATGGCATTATTGCACATATTATCACCTCCGTTAAATTATATCATGGAAAACGATAACAAACAATAATGACAAGGTTTGATAATAGATTGAAAACAGAAAGCTTCCATTGCTAAAGTACCTATAGAATCAGCTTAAGGTGATGTATAAACATCAATAAATATTTATTAAATTTGAAAATGGCTCATTTGTTTATTAAAAATTGAATTTTAATAACATATAGTAGAGAACTGCCTCTCAATACATATCTATGCATTGGGAGACAGCTCTCTGTCTATAGAAAATTACTAATACAAAATTTTAGAATAATTGCTACTATTATTTCAACTATATCTTATATCAATTTTACAATATCAAAATTACCTCTGAGTAAAGTCCAGTTCTGAGGGAATGGGAACCCCAATGCCCAGTAGCTAATACCTTTTAATCTGTAGTCTTTAACTGTATCAAATTTAGCTTGAGCACTTCTGGCATCTTCAAACCAAACTTCGTGCCGCCTTCCTTGATTATCCGTATATCTGAAGAAAGGTGATTGACTAACGGGATCATAATTTATTCTGACTCCATATCTCACAGCTCTTGATATAGCTTCCTGCATACTGAAGGTTTCTGCCTCCATGCCCTGCACATGAGGAATAATCCAATCTCTGGCATAGATCTGAAAGCCAAAGAAAATCTTATCTCTTGGTATAACAGTAACTGCATAATCAAGTACTTGTTTTATCTGGTTTAATGGTGAAATAGCCTGAGGTGGTCCCGCTCTATATCCCCATTCATAGGTCATAAGTACAACAAAATCCACAATTCTTCCATGGGCTTCGTAATCGTGAGCTTCATACAATAATCCCTGTTGACCTGCACCTGTTTTTGGAGCTAGAGCTGAGGATACAAAGAAATTTTCAGCGTGCAGTCTTTGAACTGTAAGCTCAAGAAATCTATTATAATTCTCTCTATCAGCTGGAAGTACATTTTCAAAATCGATATTTACACCTTGATAGCCTTTATCTTTCATTATATTGATAATGTTAGTAATAAGCTTATCTGTAACAGCTGGGGTTGATAGAACTACATGGGCAAGATTATGGCCTAATTCTGTTGATGTAAAGTTTGTTATTGCCATCATTGGCACTACATTTTTAGCATAGGCAGCGTTAATTAGTGCAGAATCATCTATAGGTTCCAGGGTTCCATCCGCTTTAATTCTATAGGCAAAAGGAGCTAAATAGGTCAAATAAGTTCCTTCATCCCTTACAACGGATACACCATTTGCAGTAAAATCATAAATATAGCCATTTACATAGATTGGAGTCTTTTTTCTGGGAATAATAAGTACAGTGCCTGGATATATAAGGCTGGAATCTTGAATACCATTTGCATCTATTAAGCTTTCAAGGGAAACTCCATATCTTTGTGCAACTTGTGATAGGGATTCACCGGGCTTTACTGTGTATCTAATTGGTGGAATATTTAACTGAAGTCCTGGATAAATATTCTCAGGATTGCTAAGTTTATTTTCCTGAACAATTTCCTTTACTGAAATACCATAATTTTGTGAAATTTCCCATAGGGATTCACCGGATCTTACAGTATGAACTATATATTCTGTTGGGATTACTAAAGATTGACCAATAAGCAGCTTGTTAGGGTATTGAAGTCCATTAGCACTAATTATCCTAGCCATTGATACATTGTAATGATTTGATATTTGCCATAGGGATTCACCCGATTTAACTACATGAATAAGCATAAAAATCTCCATATTAGTACTTTATACTTATTAATTTATGAAATATAAAGAAAAAGGTGATTATAATATATAGTATGTAGGAATCAAAAAAGTAAAATTCTTTGAATTTGGTAATATGGAAAGTCCAAAGGGAAAACAGGAGTTAAAATTAAATAAAGTGCATGGTTATTTTCAACAAATAGATTGTTAAGAAAAATTTTTAAGTTCATTTGATGAACATTTAATACTACCTTTTTTGGATTTTTGATGATGAGTATGGAATAGCTTCCTAGGAACAGAAAATAATATAATTTCACATAATACGTTAAAAGAAATATAACCAGATTATTTAGAAGAGCTAGAATTAGTTTAACCACCAACTAGTATAATATATTGCAGCTAGTTGGTGATTATAATTTACTTTTAAATATCAATGGGGAATAGAGGGTAGTTTTATTTGCCACATGAATAAATTTATTGATATTCTTGCACTACTATGAAGAGATTACTCAAAGGCTTTTGCTAATTCATGCTAAAAAGTAATTTATCAAGTATTTTATTAATACTAGCCTCATTTAGAGAACTAAAGCACTTCTCTGAAATTATTACATAGTTACAGCTATTGGATTTGTTTTTTAAATAGCTGTAAATTATTTGAGCTTCATCGATGTCCTCTTTACCAATTCCTATTAAATTTTTTGAGCCTTTATCTTTAAAGTAAAATAAAATATTATTTTTCATAATAGATTTTAAATTTTCAATATCTTTCAGTATATATTTTTTACTAAAAAGCAATTTATTTCCCTTGATAAGAAAAAATTTAATTATGTTATCACCTAAAGGCTCAAGCAAAGCAATATTTTTATTTTCTTCTGCAAATTCTATAACTTTAAATTTATCAATTAGATAATTTACTGCGCTTATATAATCTCTATATTTAGCAGCTTTTTCAAAATCAAAGTTATCTGATAGACTATTCATCTTGTGTTCCATTTCCGTAAGAAGACTTTTATCGTCCCCTCCCAGCAATTTTATTATTTTATCAAATATATTTAAATATTGTTTGATTGGAGTATTATCCAAACACATACCAATGCATAACCCTAGAGAATAATTAAGGCAGGAGGAAGTTTTTCTGAAATTATTGCTGCAAAGTATTTTACAGAATTCCTTTATGCCATCAATTCCTCTTTCTACTGTATTTCTACTTGTATAGGGTCCAAAATAAATATTTCCATCAATTTCACTGGACTCATTGGAGATTTCAATGCCGGGATATTTTTCATTTACTATTATCTTTATATAGGAATAGGATTTTGGATTTTTCATTTGCCTATTATAAATAGGTTTAATTGTCTTTATCAATTTGCATTCCAATATAAAGGCTTCAAATTCCGTATCTGTAAGTATATAGTCAAAATCCTTTAGATTCTTAACTAATTTTATCACCTTTGGAGAATGTGATTTTGAATTTTGAAAATATGAACCCACTCTGTTTTTTAGATTTTTTGATTTACCTACATAAATTATACTATTGAGAGAATCCTTCATAAGATATACCCCTGGGGAAGAAGGTAGTTCTCTGATTTTTTCTTTTAAATTCATAATATCTCCTCCCAAAATATATAATTTTTTGCAAGTATGACCGTGAGTAATAAGGCTGTAACACATATTTATATAATTGTATTAATCGAAAAATAATTTTGAGTGAAGTATATCTAAGGCACGGTAAATATCTTCCAAATCCTCTTCAGAAGCATCTTTGATACGATTAAGAAATTTGGTTTCTATGTGATTAAAAGCTTCATTTATCATTATTTTTCCATCCTTTGAGAGACGAATAAATTGTTTTCTTCGATCTTCTATATCATAAAGTTTTTCTATTAAATTTTTTTCACTTAATTTTTTTAATTCACGACTGGCATTTGGCATGGACATATCTTGACACTGGCTAATTTGGCTAAGGGTAACTGGTTCACTAACAGCAATATATTGAAGAATACTAAATTGAACCTGTGTAATAGTGTCTGATTTAGCATCCTTTGAAAACTCATGAGTAATACGATGTACTGAAGTTATAAATGCCACTAGTTTATTAAAAAGAGTTTTTTTATTCAAAATTATCACCTCTATGATATAACATATCAAAATAGATATCAAAAAACAATTATCATTTGACAAGTAAAATTATTTATGATACTATTTACTTATCAAATGATAATTAAATGAGGTGAAATGATGAAAATACTAGTAATTTATACACATCCAAATCATAAAAGTTTATGTTATGCGTTTTTACAAAAAGTAATAGAAGGAAGTGGTGAAAATTCTAATATTAATGAGGTACAAGTATTAGATTTATACGAAGAAGGTTTTAATCCACTACTTGTATTTAATGAGAGTAAACGAAGAAGGGATATGTATTGTGACCCTAACTTAGAAAAGTATAGACAGCAAATTATGTGGGCGGACAAAATTGTCTTTGTATATCCAATCTGGTGGGGAAGACCGCCTGCTATGCTTTTAGGATATATAGATCAAATATTTGCATCAAACTTTGCCTATAAGGATAAGGGTGGACTTTTACCAGAAGGTCTTTTAAAAGGGAAGTCTGTAGTATGTATATCAACAATGAGAGGGCCCACAAATTATCCATTATTTTTCTTGCATAATGCTCATAAAATTTTAATGAAAAAAGCGTTATTTAACTATGTAGGAATCAAAAAAGTAAAATTCTTTGAATTTGGTAATATGGAAAGTCCAAAGGGAAAACAGGAGCAAAAATTAAATAAAGTGTATGGTTATTTTAAACAAGTAAATTGTTGAGGAAAGCACCTATTAAAATGGAAAAATGATCAAAATAGGGGTTTTCTGAAAAAAATAAATATTCATTAAATTTGAGAATGAATTTATTTAATTATTGAAAAATGGGATTTTAATAATCAGCTTAATAGTAGAATAGTTAAAGGGCTGTATCACAATGTGTAGACATACATTGTGATACAGCCCTTTAGTATATTTATATAAAGAAAAAATAATATTTTAGATTAAAGTATTTTTAAATTAAATAATAATAAAAATTTTTAGATTTTTCTTATATTTATGTGTGATATAATTTAATTGTTTTCAGTTTTTGGTAATAAATTAGGTCTAAAGTTATTTTTAGATTTTATTTTTGAAAATTTTACTGTTACATAAAATAATTGAGGTGAAGCTATGGATTTTAAGATACTGGTAGTAGAGGACGAGTTTTCAATAAATGATATATTAACTGTTGCTCTCAGCAGCGAAGGTTATAAGGTTAACAGTGCCTTTTCATCTAAAGAAGCTAGAAAACTAATGGAAATATATAAGCCTCATTTGATATTGCTTGATATTAATCTGCCTGATGAAAGTGGTTTTGAATTGTGCAGATATGTTAATACCAAGTATAAGCTGCCCATTATTATGCTTACGGCCAGAAATGATGTAATTGATAAGGTGCTGGGACTGGAGCTGGGAGCAGATGATTATATTACAAAGCCCTTCAATATAAAGGAAGTAATGACCAGAGTAAAGGTGGCACTGAGAAGGGTTGAAAAATACAGCAGCCTCCTGCAGGAAGAAAATTCAATTAAGCTGAATAATGATATAATTATAAATTTACACAGTAGAAAAGTGCTGAGAAATAATGAGGAGATTAAGCTAAAGCCTAAGGAATATGAACTTTTGGTGTTTTTATTGAAAAATAAGAACAGAGTTTTTTCAAGGGAAGAGCTTTTGGATAAGGTCTGGGGAATGGATTATGAAGGGGAACTTAGGACTATTGATGTTCACGTCAGGAGACTTAGGGCAAAGCTTTACCTTGATAGTGGACAAACTTTTATTGAAACCATATTCGGTGTGGGGTATGCCCTGAGGTGAAGATATGAGGAGCAGTATAAAGATAAAATTTACAGTTGGATTGACTATAATACTAGTAATCATGGGAGTAGCATTGAATTTACTTATACGTCAGGTATTTGAAAATAATCTTGAAAATGCTATAAGAACTTCCATGAGGGATATTATGAATAACTCAAGAGAATATATAAACTATAGGATGATTTACAAGAGATTACCTTTTAATAGTCAGGGGCTAACCATTGAGGCAGGAGAAATATCTGACTATTTTATGTCCACTTACAGCAGCCAGAGTCAGGTCTTAGATATGAATGGATATGTATTGGAAGATGGAAGCAGTCTAAAGGCCAGTGCTAGTACAGATAAAGCTGCTAAAACTGCCAAGGAAGGTAAGGCAGCTATCAGTATTGAGCATAGCAAAAATGATGTGAAGGCTATGTTATCCTTCCCGTTATTTTACAATAATGAATATACGGGCATAATTATAATAAATAAAAGCTACAGTGATTTATACAGCTATAATAATATGGCAATAAATTTGATTACATTTATAGAACTTTCCGTTTTTCTAATTATTTTTCTTATTTCCTTTATATACCTATCCTATATAATCAAGCCTTTAAAGAATTTATCCAATGCCCTGAAAAGTCTTGGAGAGGGTAATTATGACACTCAGCTTATAGTAAAAAATGAGGATGAAATAGGCATGCTTTCCAGTGAATTCATGAATATGAAGCTGAAGATAAAAAATCAGATTAATATAATAAATTCAGAGAAGGAGAAGACATTAAAGCTGGAAAGGGACAGAAAGGAGTTTTTTAATAATGTAACTCATGAACTTAAAACTCCACTGACAGCAATTTCAGGATATGCTCAAATGCTTTTGGATGAAAAGCTGGAAGACCCTCAGTTTAAGGAAAGAGCCATGCAGCGTATTTATATGGAAAGCGAAAGAATGCATGAATTGGTTCTGGATTTAATTAATGTATCTAAAGGCGTATCCTTTGCAGATGAGGAAAAAAAGCTAATAGATATGTCAAAGCTGATAAATGAAATATGTGATGATATGGAGATAAAGGCTGAAAAATATTTTTTAAGCTTTAATAAACATATAAGTACAGGCTTTATCTTAGGTCAAAATAATAAAATGAGGCAGCTTGTTATAAATATTCTGGATAATGCCATAAAATACTCCTTAAGGGATGAACAGATATTTATAGAGACCTTCAGTGAGGATAAGTTTTTTGTTCTCCAGATTGCAAATAAAGGTGAAATGATCCCTCAGGAGGTTTATAACAACATTTTCGAACCATTTATAAGAGGAGCACAGGCAGAGAAAAGTTCCAGCAGGGGATTAGGCTTGTATATATGCAACGAAATTGTGAAGGAGCATAATGGATATATTCACATAGAAAATGGTGAAGTAATTAGAGTAATAGTAAAAATTCCTTCCTCCGGAAACACTTTGGAAACAACTTAATGAAAGATGGAAAATACTTATTGATATCATTAAGTTAAATTAAGGCATGTGAAAATAAATAGTAAGTCAAGAATGTGAGTATATTGAATAGTTATTTATTTGAGAATGCTTAAACTGGAGGGGGTATTTTTATGAAAGTATATTGGTATAAAAAGGTTCTGCTGTTTTTGTTAACTTTTGTATTTATATTTGGAATAACTGCATGTTATGATGATAAAAAGATCATTTTAAGCAATGATGTGAAAAAGGATGTTACAGCTCAGGAAAAGAATACAGTAAAATTGGAGAAGATCAAGGAACTGCCAATGGATAACTCAGAATATGATCCATTGTACTGGAAAGATGACGAAAATTTTATTGCAATTAATGCTATAGGTAATTCTAGTAATAATTATAATATATACAATGTAAATATAAATACATCACAGACAACTAAAATTGCCACACTAAATGATGCCTACATTACAGGTAAAGCTTATCCAGGTTATGCTGATATAAGGGATACAGATAAAAGGTTACTATTTATAAGGGATTTTAAATTATGGATTTATGATATTAGCAATGGTACTTCAAAGATTATATATGACTTGTCAGAAGTAAAGGGTGAAATTGAAGAAAAGTATTCTCATTATAGTGTGGAGAGAAACTATGACAAATCTGGCAAACCAACAAGTATTTCAACTTATCCAAAGAAGGAAGGGGATAAAACACTTTTTAAGGTTGAGTATTCTTCTGATTTTCATATGGGACTTGCGGCAGACTTTGTAGGAGGTAGTAGTAAATATGTATATTTGAATTCTCTTAGTGGTCTGAAAATATTGGATCTAGATACCGGAAAGGTAGTTAAATTATCTGCAGAATCTTCTGATAATGAGGCGATAAATAAAGCGGATTCTTTTGGGGGAAATTTTCAAGTAGTATTATATAATAAAATAAAGGATACTTTCTACACTAGTATTTATAGGGCGAGAAGTACATCAGTTACTGAAGATAAAACTGATGTTTATGAATTTTTATTAAAGGAACCAAATGTTTTCAAAAAAGTTATTATATTACAAGGATATGGTTTTGAGAGAGCTGTAATATCAAGTGATGGGAAAAATATTTATTTTAATAACAGTAGAAGTACTGGAGCAGGGGAAACGGTTAAAAGTATTATAAAATATGATACAATAAAGAACACATATTCCAAATTATTTGAGGATAGACAGGATGGGGGAGGTTCTCCTATCAGATATAATTATAAATTAGGCTTAATTTACTATGAGTATCCTAATGAAAGCACAAAAACAGGTAATCAGCGTATGTATTTTTTAGGTACTATAAAGGATGGAAAGCTAAAGGTTATTGAAAATCTTGTCCCAGAGGAGATAACTGATATGACACCAGGCTTTACGAATATTATCTACAATGAAAAAGGTGACAAGTTTATTTTTAGAGTACATTTTTTTGGAAAAGATAATAGTATTAAGGGTAAAACTTATATTTATGCTGTGAAAAATAGCTAAAATTACAGAAAAATAAATTTTACTTTAATTGCTTTTTAATTTTGAATAAATAGCAGTATGATTATGAATAAGTTATCTTAACTAGTGGAAGTATAAATTTCCATCAGTTAAGATAACTTACTCGCATGTAAAAATATTTATTCTTGACATTACTTTGATATCAAAGTATAATAAAGCCATGAAAGCAGATAGAAGTATATATTTAATAGGAAGAATACATGAAAAGGCAAATGAGTTTATTTTAAAGGAATTAGAGAAAGTAGGGCTTAAAGACATAGCACCTTCCCATGGGGATATTTTAGCAACACTATTTCAACACGATGAGTGCACTATGACTTATCTTGCAGATAATATTCATAGAGACAGGTCTACAGTGACAGCCCTTGTAAACAAGTTGATTAAGCTGGGATATATTTCATCAAGGAAAGGTCCTAAGGATAATAGATCAACTATGGTATTTTTAACTGAAAAGGGGAGAGAATTAGAAACTGGTTTTAAAGAAATTTCCTTAAAGCTTTATGCTGTAGAATATAAGGGAATCAGTGAAGCTGAAAAAGAAATTTTTAAGAGTATATTGAATAAAATTCATGGTAATTTTTAATATATAACTGCAATGAACAATAAATACCGATACGGAGAACTCTGTTAGTAAGCATCACATGAAATAAAGACTGCACCTGATGTTTAGAAATTTGTTTGTTGCAGTTTATATAGACTTCACAAGCTTAAAGTTGAGCTATTTAGGCGTTTAATGAGTGAACTCAATGTTTTTTTAATAAGCGATATATTAAGTTTGAATTTAGTAATCGTATTGATTATCAAATATTTTTAAGTATATATTTTGATATCAAAATAAAATTGCTAATACTGATTACTATATTATCTGTAGTCTTGTATAAATAAAGCTATGACAAGGAGCTTTGTACCTTGTGTATTATATTGATTGGAGGAATTAAGTATGAATAATTTAGTGATTTTTGCACATCCCAATGAAGAGAGTTTCGGAAAGGCTATGGTAGATTCAGTAGTAAAGGCATCTGAAGAAAAGGGTGCACAGGTAAGAGTTAGAAATTTATACCAAATAGGTTTTGATCCTATACTTAAATCAGAAGATTTTGCTGCTTTTCAAAGTGGAAAGATTCCAAAAGATATTGCTGCAGAGCAGGAGCATATTAAATGGGCTGATGTTATAACTTTTGTTTATCCTGTTTGGTGGACATCTCTGCCAGCTATATTAAAAGGATATGTGGATAGGGTATTTTCTTATGGCTTTGCTTACGAATATGTAGATGGAGCTCCAAATGGTCTGTTAAGGGGTAAAAAAGGGTTAATATTCTCTACTACGGGTACTCCAGATGCCATATATTCTGAAAATGGAATGCATAATTCAATAAAACAGACTACAGATCAGGGAATATTTAATTTTACTGGAATTGAAGAAGTTGTCCATACTTTCTTTGGAGCAGTTCCCCATGTAAATGAAGAAGTTCGTAAAGGTTATTTGCAGGAAGTTGAAGAGGTAGTTAATCAAAATCTATAATAAACGATATTTAAAATTGCAATATATAAGTAAAATTTTACTTATATATTGCAATTTTTTAACTTTAAATAAAGATAAATTCAAATTTCAATTGTGAAAGTAATCTAACAAGCTATTGATAATATTTAATTATTAAAAAAGCTTTCACATTCACATGTGAGGGCAGGAATAGCAATGCTTGTAAGGATTACTGGCCTAATATAAGTTGAAAATTGGAGTTACTATTAGTATAAATAACCTTCTCTGTATAGAAGTTCAGCAGTTAAAAGTGCTCCCCCTGCTGCACCACGTAGTGCGTTGTGAGAAAGACATACGAATTTATAGTCAAATACAGTGTCTTCTCTAAGTCTTCCGATAGTTACTCCCATTCCCTTTTCTAGTTCTCTATCCAGTCTTGGCTGAGGTCTGAAGTCATCTTCACAATAAGTTAAGAAGTTTTCAGGAGCTGTAGGAAGCTCTAAAAGCTGAGGTTTTCCTTTGAAAGTTTTAAAGTGTTCAAGCATGGCTTCTTTTGAAGGTTTATTTTCAAAGGAAACAAATACAGCAGCAAGATGTCCGTCAGCTACAGGGACTCTTATACACTGAGAAGTTATTGTAGGATTTTCAGCGCATACTATTTTATTATCTTCAATATGACCCCATACTTTTAAGGGTTCCTTTTCACTTTTATCTTCTTCACCAGGAATATAAGGAATAACATTATCAAGTATTTCAGGGAATTCCTTAAAAGTTTTTCCACTGCCTGATATTGCCTGATAAGTACAAACAAGTATTTTAGTTGGTTTGTAGTCTAAAAGTGCACTTATTGCAGGTACGTAACTTTGGATTGAGCAATTTGGCTTAGCTGTGATAAAGCCTTTTTGTGTTCCAAGTCTTTCTCTTTGTTTGTCAATTATTTTAAGATGGTCTGAGTTTACTTCAGGTATAACAACAGGAACATCATCAGTAAATCTATGAGCAGAATTGTTTGATATTACAGGTATTTCGTGCTTTGCATAAGTTTCTTCTATTTTCTTTATTTCTTCTTTAGGCATATCTACTGCACAGAATACAAAATCTACTTCGCTGGCAATTTCATCTATTTCATAAATATCTTTTACAACTATATCCTTAATATAATCAGGCATAGGTATACTAAGTTTCCATCTGTCCTTTACAGTGTCATAATATTTTTTGCCAGCAGAACGTTTGCTTGCTGCAACAGATGTAACTTCAAAATAAGGATGGTTATCAAGAAGGGTTACAAATCTTTGACCCACAAGGCCAGTACCACCAAGTAAACCTACTTTTAATTTTTTACTCATTAAAAATCCCTCCAGAATAAATTTTGTTAAAAAATAAAAGCCAGGGCTAAACCCAAGGCTTATTTATTCATATAAATTAAAAAAGAATAAAACTTGCTCAGGATAGCGCTCCACAAAAATTGTGACAGTCATACATATATTATATGCAAAACCAGTAATATAGCGTTAAAGCAATAGCCATTTACTTCGGCGATGATTCCTTTCCCAATACTTCATAGTGCTTACCTCCATAAGGGTACTCTTAAGCATCGCGCCTCTATCTCTAAATCTCATATTTACATTGTGATTTCTATTGTACACTAAAAATCAATATTAATCAATTATTTATGCAAATTTTATTTTTACAAAATGTAGAATTAAAACTAAATTTTTAATTAAAAATAACAATGTAACGTATAGAAACTCTTTAACGTCATTATTATTGTAAATACCTAACTAGGAGAAAAGGAGTTAAACTTATGATGGAGGTAGAAAAAAATTGTCAGATTACATTGATAGCTTAAATCAAGATAAGATGCCCATAGAACATGATAATGAAATGGAAACATCAGATATGGAAGAACTTCTTGAAACTGTAAGATTGGTGCGGAGTTTAAAGGAACCGGTTTTGCCAGAAGAGCAATACGAAAAAAGATTAGCTTCTAATATTAATAAGCATTTACTTAATAAGAAAGATTTGAAAAAAACCAGAAAAGGATGGTTCTTTGGATTGGCATCTGCTGCAGCTGTTGCATTAATAATTATATTAAATATAACAGTAAACCAAGACAAAAAAGTAGTTAAAATTGACTATACTTCTCAAGACAAGCAAAAGAAGGTTTCTATTTTACAGGAAAGGGCCTTTGGTGAATTTAAACCAGCATCTATGTCAGCTTTAGGAAAGATAAATAATAGCATAGCTGAAATTCAATCACCAAAGGAAGGTGAAGCAGGTGTTCTCTTGGGAGGTGGAGCTTATGCGGGCACAACTGATATGGATTCAATAAGGTGGAGACAAGATGAGATTGAATATGACGTAGTTGGAAGTGTTCCTTTGGAAGAATTATCATTATTTATAAAAGAATTAACCAATGGCAACGTGGATTTATCATATGGAAAACAACAATTAGATTTTGGAAAGCCTAAAGTTGAAGTCCCAGTGGATTTAGCAGCAGAAGAAGGAGATCAGAAAAATGTTGATTCGGGACATTCACCATGGAAATTGGATCCTGCCTTTGTAACTCAGGTTTTTGTAAGCCTAAAGGTTTCCCCAGAGGGAATTCAAGGGGATTATCCTATTAAATATGAGGATATAAAGATAATACAAAATAATGGTAAAGAGGCAGTGGCAGAAGTAAGCGGGAGTAAAACTCCTATAAAAAGGGTTTATCTAAAACGAATTGTGAGACAGGATAATACGGGAATATGGACTGTTGTTGGATATGATCCAGCGGATGGAAAATAATAGAGCTATATAAAATATTAATTATTTAAGAAAGGATTTAATACTGAAGGTAAAATTAATTTCGGTATTAAATCCTTTATTTTAATATTCTATGAGTTATAGTGATGTTTTCTCCAAATTAACTCTTCTATTATCTAATGGATTAAGATTAATGTGATGAATAGTCTCAGTATCATCAGGATTCATAAGTAATCTATCTAGATAAATTCGTCCACTAGGAGTATTAGCTACTACACAAATATCATTGTGACTTTTATATTTTACCCAACTATAATCATCAGTGATTACAGTATGTAAATCTTCTTTAGATATTAATGCCTTAGAAAAAGCTTTGCCATTCTTATCTCTTAAGATTATAGCAATGGTTTTTTTATCTACAATTTCATAATCGTTCTTAGTGTTTCTTTCAACTATTTCTAGATTGCATTTTCTATTATCTAAAGTATCACCGTTTAAATGCTTAATGGGAGTTTTAGGACTAGTATCTAAGATTATACTTTGTAGATTTTGTTTTATTGGCTTAGAATTTTTATTAGTTTTAGTTGAGCCTATGTTTTGAGCTAGGTAGCTATTAAAGTCTTTATGCCACTCAGCAAACCAAGTACCCATATTTTTGACTTTTTCTATATCATCTGCATCTATCTTAGCTATAAGTTCAGAACCGTCCTTTTTTATTAGAGATATTAGAGCTACATTATCTTTAATTTCATATTTATTTTCTATATTTTTGTAATTTATATTTATGTAAAACACCTCTTCTATTATTTATAACATGGAAATAAGTATAACAGAGTGAGAAACAAAATGATACTATTATAAAATAATGTTATGATGTTAATAGTAAACTTTATTTTTGTAAAAGTAAATATTATAATTAAAACAATATAATTTACAGTATTTCACACAAAATTACTAATTTAAAAGGGGCGTTATATATGGGTTATAAAGTTCTAATTACTGAGGATATAGATAAAGAGGGAAAAGATTATCTTAAAAAGTTTGGATATGAAATAAAATTAGCAGAAAGTATATCAGAAGAAAATCTTATAAAAGAAGTTAAGGATTGTGATGCCATACTTGTACGTATGGCTCCTATTACAGCAAAGGTTATAGATGCTGGGTTAAAGCTTAAAATTATATCAAAACATGGTGTAGGAGTGGATAATATAGATGTTGAGGAAGCCACAAAGCGTGGTATACGAGTTACAAATTCCCCAGATTCAAACAAAAATACAGTGGCGGAATATACAATGGGTCTTATTATCTCATTAGCAAAGAAATTTTTTCTATACGATAGAGAACTTAGAAAAGGGAATTTTCACATAAGAGACAGTTTTAGTATGGATCTTGAAGGAAAAGTACTTGGAATTATTGGCGCAGGTAGTATAGGTAATCTGGTAGCAACTAAGGCATCAAAAGGATTTGGAATGAAGGTAATAGAATTTAAAAGGCATATTAATGGAATAAAAGAATCAGAAGATATAGAATTTACGGACAACCTAGACTACCTTCTTAAAAATTCACATTTTATAAGCCTACATGTACCTCTTACAGAATCCACAAAAGGACTTATAGGGGAAAGAGAACTTTCACTTATGAAACCAGAAGCTTTTCTTATAAATACAGCTAGAGGTGAAGTTGTGAATAATAAGGCATTAGTGGATGCACTTTTAAATAATAAGATTGCAGGTGCAGCTATTGATGTATATGAAGGAGAAGTACCATCAAAAGATAATCCTGTTTTCAAGTTGGAAAATGTAATTGTAACACCACATACGGCTGCTCATACAGTTGAGGCAATGAAGAGGATGTCACTGCATCCAGCTATAGGCATACAGGAAATTTTAAGTGGTAAAGAACCCTCCTGGCCTGTGAACTAATGATTAAGTAAACAATCCACACTGTGAATAATAATTCATTTGTAATGTGGATAGTTTACAAATATGAAATATATCATAACTTGTACTTTTGATTTTTTAGCAATATAATCATTATATATTGTAAATGTAAATAAGGTAACTGAAAATAGATAAGTACATATTGTGGTTATTTATTTAAAAAATCCTAAAGGGAAAGGAAGAGAATAATATGATTAAAGTTGTAGCAAAAGGTTATGTGAAGGCAGGAGAAGTGGAGAAGTTTAAGGAATATGCTGCTGAATTGGTTAAAGAAAGCAAAAAAGAAGAGGAAAACATATCTTATGGTTTATATCAGGATACAAGCAATCCACAAATATTAACTTTTATAGAGGAGTGGAAAGATCAAGCTGCTCTAGACCAGCATATGAAGACACCACATTTTGTAAGAATATTTGCAGAGCTTGGTAAGCTTCAAGAAAAAGAAACAGACATAAATATTTATAATCTTGCTATTTAATGTTTTAAATTAACGTATATTGATTCTAATAGTTCTGCTCTAAGAGTGGAACTATTTTTATTTAATTAATAGCCATTGCTTATTTAAATGTATTAAATAATGAATTGAAAAAGCGTAAATGAGTAAAATATATATTAGTTTAATCTATAAAAAGGGAAAATAAAAGATAATTTGATAAAATTGGTATTTTAGGTTTACAAATCTAAATAGGTGTAGTAAAATTAGTATTAGATAAAGAATATTAATTAATATTAAATATTAAATATAAAGTGAGGTGAAAAGGCTTATTTATTAAAAGTGTATTATGTCATAGGTACATAATAAAATCTAACTATAAATAAGCTAAAGTATATGAAAGTTGCTTTTCAGGGAAATGAAGTTACATTACAAGGAAAAGAAGTAAAGGTGGGAGATACGTTCCCAGATTTTATTACAGCTAATAATTCATTAGCACCAATTTCATTAAAGGATACTAAAGGGGTCAGAATATTTTTGACTGTTCCTTCTGTGGATACTCCAGTATGTGATCTTGAAGTTAGAACTTTTAATGAAAAGGCTGCTGAAATAGAAGGCGTTACTGTGTACACTGTATCTATGGATTTACCTTTTGCTCTAGCAAGATGGTGCGGTGCAGAAGGCATTGAAAAAGTAGTTACTCTTTCAGATTATAAAGATAGGACTTTTGGTGAAAATACAGGTACTTATGTTAAAGAACTGGGTCTTCTTGCAAGGACAGCTTTTGTTGTAGGAAGTGACAACAAAGTTACTTATGCAAATTATTTAAGTGAAATAACAGATTATCCTAATTATGATGAAATATTAGAGGCAGCTAAAAAAGCTAAATAATATAGAAACATATTATAATGAAAGTTTATTCTATAAAAAGTTATAATCTTAATTATAGGAAATAAGAAGAGCCTTTTATAGCAGGTTCTTCTTATTTTTATATATAAATTTTAATTGTTCAGGGTAAATCATATTTTACAATTGTGATTTAAAGAGTTATTTTAAATATGGTGATGAAAATGAATAAAGATATAAACTTATTTCATAATCTATGTAAGTATATTATGAAAAATTATCAGGTAATGAATAGCAGTAAAATGACGGCTAATTTGATTTATGAATGCTGTAGAGAACTTGAAATGGATGTTCCTGCCGTAGAAGGACTAATATTCGTAGAAGTAAACGGATATAAAAGGCAATATGCTCACTGCTTTAACGTACAGGGAACAACTATTATAGATGCTTCTGTATATGAATTTGCTCTAATAAATAAAAGAATAGAAAATTTATTTCCAATGTATATTGTAGGCAATATTCCAGCTCATATAGAATATTCAATTATGAAAGAGATAAAATATGAAGACCAGATTAGATTTAATAAGAAGATTATAGATAAGATTATTATAGAAGCTAAGAATTATAATGATGTGACAATTGATAGATTTTCAGAAAATGAGGATAGTAAAAAAGAAAATTTATTTTATTTGAGATCTATTTCAGGGGTGTAATTTACCGCTTTGCAATTGATCCCTGGGGTGTAATTTTTCCCAATTTTAGTTTGCAATCTTCTTAAATTATGAATTGAAGTACAATTAAATTTAAATTATTAAAGGTTGGTGATTAACATGGCTATAGCACAGGCAACAATAGTACCACTGGGAACGGGTTCTACCAGTGTAAGTAAATATGTAGCTGGTTGTCATAAAATTTTAAAGGATGAAAAGCGTATTAAATACGAGCTTACACCTATGGCAACGGTTTTTGAGGGCGATTTGGATGTGGTCTTAGAAGTTATAAGAAAAATGCATGAAGTACCTTTTGAAAATGGTGCTCAAAGAGTTCTTACTACTATAAATATAGATGATAGAAGGGATAAAGAGGCTTCTATGAATCAAAAGTTAAATTCAGTGAGAGAAAAATTGGATTAAGATTAATCAGATAAAATTTTTTGTATTCAATTTTACTATTTACAATATGAACGGATCATCAGAGGAAGATGGTTCGTTCATATTGCTTTTAAAACAAACTAGTAAAATTGTATAATACTTTTAATTATAGCTAGTTGAAGTACTAAAGTGAGTTGTTGCTGATAGTGACAGTTTTTTTATTGAATTTATTCAATTTTGTGCTGTTTTTTATACTGCATAGGAGATACACCTGATATTGCTTTGAAGGTTCTGCTAAAACTGGTTAAATTATTATATCCAACTAATTCACCTACAGAACGTATATTGTAATTATTGTTAGAAAGCATCTGCTGCGCTGCTGAAATTCTCTTTTTATTTAAATAATCCATTATAGTGAAACCTGCTATATTCTTAAATAGATGTACCAAATGAGATTGGCTTATATAAAATTTATCTGATAGCAAAGATAGAGTTATATCATTCATATAATTATCATTTATATAAGAAATAATTGATAATACTTTTTCATCTTTTATATTGTTATCCTGTCGGAAAGTGTTATGCCTGACTTCTCTGTTAAGTATAATAAGCAATTCTTCTACAAGCAAGTTGATTCTTATATCTGAAAACACATCGTTAATTTTTTTTTCATAACATAGTGAATTAAAAATATTTCTTACATCGTTATTAGTTATAGGAATTTTGTTAATATTTGAATTAAAAAATTTTAAAATACTATTCTTAATATAGGCCTTATTGAAAAATTTTTCTTTAAAATTTATAACTATTCTTTCATAATATTTACCCCCGGTATTAGTGACTCTATGAAGATCAAATGGTGATATAAATATTAAATCATATTTTTGGATAGGATAAATTTTATCTTTTATAAAATAAGAAACATTGCCTGAAAGAAAGAAGATTATTTCATAGCAGTCATGATAATGTACATGATGCATAGTAAAAGGTGACTGATCCTTGGATCGAGAAATATATACATTTTCATTTATTTCAAGAAATTCAGAATTCATCTTTAATCCCTCCTATAATTATATTATACATTATGGTTAAATAATAAAGCAATATATGTAAAAAAATATAAATGAAAACGATAATAGTAATGAAATTATAATAAAATAATTATATACTAAAGGCAGTAAATGCAAAATACTTAAATAAGTTTTGGAGGGATAGTTATGGAATTTAAACTTAGTGCTTTTGGAGATGAAATATCTCAAAAGCTTGGTAATCAATTAAAGGTATTAAAAAAATTTAATATTGATTTTATCGAAATAAGGAGTGTAGAAGATGTTCAGCTTCTAGAATACAATACTTCCATCATTAAAGAATTTAAAAAAGTTCTAGATGACTATAATATTAAAGTATCTTCTCTAGCTTCTCCCATTGGAAAGATATCTATAAGAGGTGATTTAAAGACACATCTTGAAAAATTCAAAAGGGCCGTTGAAATAGCAGAATACCTTAATACGAAATATATAAGGATATTTTCATTTTATATTGATGAAGGCTCTACTCCAGGCAACTATAAGAATCAAGTCATTGAAGAACTTACAAAGTATACAGAATATGTGAAAAACTCAGATATAGTTCTGCTTCATGAAAATGAAAAGCACATCTTTGGAGATACCTTAGACAGATGTTTATATATTTTTCAAAATTTAAAGACGGATAAATTAAGAGCAGTATTTGATCCTGCAAATTTTGTCCAATGTAACCAACATGATTTATATAAGACTTACCTTAAGCTAAAGCCCTATATTGAGTACTTCCATATTAAAGATGCTGTATATCTTGATGGTGAAGTTGTTCCCGCAGGACAAGGCAATGGTGAACTTTTTAATATACTTAACGATCTGTCTAAAAGTAACTATAACGGATTTATATCTTTAGAACCTCATTTAAATAATAGTTTACCAGGTGGTGGTGAAGAGAATTTTCAAATAGCATACGATGCGCTTTTGAACTTGATAAGTAAAATTGAAAGCAATTTGGTAATATGTCAAGAACAAAATGAAAAGAAAAAGAAATGATTTTGGAAAAAAATGGTAACCTTAACAAGCATACGTCAAACTCAGAACGTATGTTCGTAAAAACTATTTATTTATCTACCCTATTTGAAGAGTAGAGTTGATTTTTAGCCAGCAATCCAAAAATCAAACGAATCAATTTACGAGATGTTAGTGCGAGTGCTCGTTTATGCTGATGTGTAGTTACTTCAGCAAATTTCTTCTGATAGAATTCTTGATATTCAGGAATATATCTTACGATACTTCCAGCAGCTTCTATCAGATAATAGCGCAAATAACGGTTGCCTGCTTTGTTCATTGGTGTGTTTTCAGCCTTAAAGCCACCAGATTGATTTTCCTTCCATACGATGCCAGCGTATTTAGCAATGGCATTGTTATTAGGGAAAGCATGAACACTACCTAATTCTGAAAGAATACCACTAGAGTAAACAGGACCGAACCCAGGTATTGACATTAAAATTTGGTATTCCACGGGGTTCATTCCCATAACTGCTTTTTCAATAGCCTTGTTAATAGCTTTAAGTTCTTTCTCAAAAGCCTGAATACAATTAAAAGAGCAGGCAATTGAGGTTGTTAAAGGCTCATACAAACATTTATCAAGGCGGTATGAATTACGTGCAGCCTGCTGCAGAATTTCAGCAGTCATCTGTGGATTGGAAATCCGCTTGCGACTTTTTTTATTGACGAAGTCAACAAGATCTTCAATTGAAGTATTTGCAATATCTTCAGAAGAAAGAAAATCTGTCAATATAGATGACGCAGTAGCACCATATTTATCAGAAAAAGGATGATCATCACCTTGTAACAAAGCAAATCCACTAAACTTGAGAAATACATTGGATAACATGTAAGTCTTTTCCCTGGTTAAGCATTCAACAATATGAAGCCTGTGTCTTGTAAGTCTTTGCAGAGCAAGATATTGAGAACCCCGCCAGGGTTCAGTATGAATTCTGCCAACTCTTGCAAAATCAGCAATAACAAAAGAGTCAATGCTGTCATTTTTATCAAGAGAATTGAAGGAATCTTTGTAGTTAGCAACTTCCTTAGGGTTTAAGCAGTAAACATAAGGCTTGTAAGGCATAAGTCTTTCACTTGAAGATAAAAAATTGGCAATATGTACTCCGTAAAAGGAAGTAGATTCTAAGCCGATTATTACAGTTTTAAAAGTGTTCTTTTCTAACACTTTAACAAGCATGGATTCTAATTGTTCTGCACCAAATTGTGTATTAGGAACAGGCTCCATTTTAATCAAGAATTCTTGATCAAAATTAATAGCAGAGACAACATTTTGTCTCGCACCAATATCGATACCAACAAATAGAGTTGATAAGTAATCTAATTTCTTCATGAAATCACCACCTTTCAAAAATAATGAGGAAATTAGAAAGGAATTATCCTAATCCAAAGTACTGACTGCAACCTCGCGTAATCAGCATTTATCCAGACGAAAAACCTTGCTGGTGGCTACGAAAGGATATGCAACATTTGTGTAAGCAGAATATGATACTTTGGTCAGGCTGCAAGCTTTCTAGGCAATAACAATAAGTTTTGCAGGAGAGATAATGCAGTAACCTTTGCTAAAGTTCCATAAGGACTATTTTAGCATTAGGAAATCCTTTGATAAATAGTAAGTTAAAATGTATAGATTTGAAAGTTAAAGAATCAGCAATATTGAATTGGGAGAATCCCCATTAGAAAAATAGAGATGCTTTCTTAATCTATACAAAATATAAAAAATAAATAAGTCTATAACAGTTATTTAACTGACTATAAACTTATTATACGAGGGAGAGATAAAATTGAAAAAACATAAATTTGCCATAATAGGCTGTGGAGTAATTGGAAATGTGCATGCAGAGAGTATCAGTCATATTGAAAATGCAGAGCTGGCTGCAGTATGTGATGTTATAGAAGATAAAGCTAAAACTTTAGGTGAAAAATATGAATGCAGTTATTATACAGATATTGATAAAATGCTTAAGGATCAGGATATAGAAATAGTTAATATATGTACACCAAGTGGACTTCATGCAGAATGTGGAATAAAATGTGCAAAGGCTAAAAAGCATATAATTTGCGAAAAGCCTATTGAGGTTACTGAAGAGAAAGCAATTCATCTAATTAAAGCTTGCGAAGATGTAGGGGTAAAGCTTTCAGTAATATCTCAACATAGATTTGATAAGGGAATTATGGAACTTAAAAAAGCAGTAAATGAGGGAGATCTTGGGAAACTATATTTTGGCGGCAGTCATACTAAATGGTACAGAAGTCAGGAGTATTATGATAGTGGTGATTGGAGAGGAACCTGGGAGTTAGATGGTGGTGGTGCCTTAATGAATCAATCAATTCATTACATTGACCTTTTACAGTATATTATGGGCCCTATAGAAGAAATATATGGAACCTGTACATCTATTGGTCATGAGAGGATAGAAGTAGAAGATGAAGCAGTAGCTTCAGTAAGATTTAAAAACGGTGGTTTAGGAATGATAGAAGGCAATACAAATGCATATCCAGGACTGTTTACAAGGCTTGATATTTATGGAGAAAAGGCGTCTATAGTGATAGAAAATGATAAGGTTAAACTGTGGAAATACAAGGATGGATCTGAAAAAAAGGTAGCTGACGAAGAGCGAAATATAATAGCAGGTTCTTCTGCAAAAGATATAAGTAACTACTCTCATATATTGCAATTTTTAGATGTTATTGAAGCTATAGAAAAAAATAGAAGACCAAGTGTTGATGGATATGAGGGATTAAAGCCGTTGAAAATTATACTTGCAATTTATGAGTCTAATAATAATAGAAAACCAGTAAGCATAAAGGAGTAATATAATGAAAAAGTTTATGGATGAAAACTTTTTACTTTCCAATAAAGTGGCAGTTAGGCTTTATAATGATTATGCTAAAAATATGCCGATTTATGATTATCACTGCCATTTAAGTACAAAAGAAATTTATGAGAATAAAAGATATAGAAATATAACTGAAAGCTGGTTATACGGTGATCACTACAAGTGGAGAGCTATGAGAAGTAATGGTATAGATGAAAAATATATTACTGGAGATGCCGGCGACTATGAAAAGTTTTTAGCATGGTCAAAAACAGTACCAATGACTTTAGGAAATCCTCTATATCACTGGACTCATTTAGAACTTCAAAGATATTTTGATATTTATGAGGTTTTAAATGAAAATACAGCTGAAAAAATTTGGGAAAAAGCTAATATATTGATTCAAGGAGAGGGCTTTAGTGCGAGAGATTTAATAGTGAAATCAAATGTTAAAGTCATATGTACAACAGATGATCCTACAGATACGCTTGAATATCATCAAAAATTGAAAGAAGATAAGGATTTTAATGTAAAGGTTCTTCCAGCCTTCAGACCAGATAATTCATTGGAAATTAATAAAGAGGGTTATATACCTTGGATTAAAAAGCTAGAGTTGGTAAGTGGACAAACAATTACAAATTATAATGAATTACTTCGCGCCTTGGAAAATAGAATACAATTTTTCCATGCTGTAGGCTGCAGAATTTCAGATCATTCCTTAACTTATGTACCATATGAAGAGACCTCTAAAGAAGAAGCGGCGGTTATTTTTGAAAAAGCATTAAAGGGAGAAATTATAGATAAAGAAGAAGAAAACAAATATAAAACCTTTACTCTATATTTTCTTGGAACAAAGTATTCTGAACTCGGATGGACTATGCAGCTGCATATTGGAGCTATGAGAAACAACAATACAAGAATGTTTAGTAAATTAGGCGGAGATACTGGATTTGATTCTATAAATGATTCTGTTATAGCATATCCACTTTCAAGATTATTGGATTCTCTAGCAAAAGAAGATGCTCTTCCAAAGTCTATTTTATATACTTTAAACCCAAAAGACAATTATGTTATAGCAAGTATGCTTGGTAATTTTCAAGGAAGTGGTATACCAGGAAAGATACAGTTTGGTTCTGGTTGGTGGTATAACGACAATAGAGATGGAATGATAGAACAAATGAAGGCACTGGCTAATTGTGGACTTTTAAGTAAATTTATAGGCATGTTAACTGACTCCAGAAGTTTTCTTTCCTACACAAGGCATGAGTATTTTAGGAGAATACTTTGCAATTTTATAGGTGAATGGGTTGAAAACGGGGAATTTCCATATGATATAGACTTATTAGGGAAAATTGTTCAAGATATAAGCTTTAATAATGCTAAGAACTATTTTTCAATAGAATTTTAAAGAGAGAAGGGGGAAAATTATGAATATGACCTTTAGATGGTATGGGGATGATGATAAGGTTACCCTGGAACAGATAAAACAAATACCAGGTGTATCAGGTATTGTATCAGCGATTTATGATGTGACCGTAGGCGAAGTATGGTCATTGGAAAAGATAATGGATTTGAAAGACGAAATTGAAGCTTATGGATTAGAGCTTTTGGTTATAGAAAGTGTTCCAGTGCATGAGGATATAAAGCTGGGACTTCCAACAAGAGACAGATATATAGCTAACTACTGTGAAACATTAAGAAACCTAGCTGAAGCAGGGATAAAAGTAGTTTGCTATAATTTTATGCCGGTGTTTGACTGGACAAGATCCGAGTTAGATCATGAACTGCCAGATGGTTCAAATGCACTAATATATAAACATGAAACTGTTTTAAAGATGGATCCGCTGACTGGAGAGTTATCACTGCCAGGTTGGGATTCAAGCTATACAAAAGAAGGAATGAAAGATTTATTAGCACAATACAAAAGTGTAACTGAAGAAGATTTATGGAACAATTTAAAATATTTTCTACAACATGTAATTGCTGTAGCTGACGAGGTTGGTATTAAAATGGCAATACATCCAGATGATCCACCTTGGTCAATTTTTGGATTACCAAGAATAATAGCCAATAAAGAAAATCTTGAAAGATTCATTAATTTAGTTGACAGTCCCAATAATGGTATAGCCCTATGCTCAGGATCTTTAGGTGTGGATCCAAACAACGATGTACCTGAAATAATACGTTATTTTGGTAAAAAGGGTAGAATTCATTTTGGACACTGTAGAAACATAAAAATAACAGGAGAAAAGTGTTTTGAAGAATCCTCACATAAAAGTGCAGATGGTTCATTAGATATGGTTGAAATCATGAAAGCTTATCATGATATAGACTTTAATGGACCAATAAGACCAGATCATGGAAGAATGATTTGGGGAGAAACAGGAAGACCTGGATATGGACTTTATGACAGAGCCTTAGGAGCAGCTTATCTAAATGGAATATGGGAGACTTTAGAAAAGTCAAATTAGTAGTAAATGGGAGGAATGAACTATGGAATTACCATTTGAAATAGATTTAAAAAATAAAGTATCGGTAATCACTGGTGCTGGAGGAGTACTTTGCAGTTCTTTTGCAAAGGCACTAGCTAGATGTGGAGCTAAAATAGCAGTACTTGATTTAAATAAAAAGAGTGCAGATTTAGTTGCAGAAGAGATAAATGCAGCTGGAGGCTATGCAATTGGTGTTGAAGCTAACGTACTGGATGTATTAAGTCTTAGAAATGCTAAAGAAAAAATAAATGAAAAATTAGGTTCTTGTGACATCTTAATAAATGGTGCAGGTGGAAATCACCCAAAGGGAACTACTACAAAAGAATATTTATTCCAAGAGGATATAGAAAACAATAATGATGATGATGTAATAACTTTCTTTGATCTAGATCCTAAAGGAATAGAATTTGTCTTCAATTTGAACTTTCTTGGAACGCTGCTCCCCAGCCAAACCTTTGTAAAAGATATGGTAGACAAAAAGGATGCAGTTATAATCAATATATCTTCAATGAATGCATTTACACCATTAACAAAAATTCCAGCCTACAGTGGGGCAAAAGCAGCTGTTTCAAACTTTACTCAATGGTTAGCGGTACATCTTTCAAGAGTAGATGTGAGAGTAAATGCAATAGCACCAGGATTTTTCGTAACAAATCAAAATAGAGCATTACTTATGAATGATGATGGAAGCTATACTGAAAGATCAAATAAGATATTAAATGCAACTCCAATGAGACGTTTTGGAGAATGTGAAGAGCTAATTGGAACACTTCTTTGGCTTGTGGATAGCAAGGCTTCAGGATTTGTGAATGGAGTAGTTGTTCCAGTTGATGGTGGATTTTCCGCTTATTCTGGTGTCTAGCAAATATTAATAGCATATGAATGATTTGTTTTTCTCTGGTTAAGTTATTTTGATTATATTATTAAACACATATTATTGTTAATATAGTAGATATTTATCAATAATTGCATCACTGATGAATTAAGTGGAAAATTATTAATAGTATGATAGTAAAAAATAAACTTGCCAGAGAAGAAAGATAAATTATGTAAAATATTTTACTCAAAAGGCGATATTTGCATTTATTTAAAAGGTTTTTAATATTATTAAAGTAAACGTTTCCCAAAATCTTTATTAGAACTTTGATTTAGTTCCTCATCCTTATAAATGTATAATCTTTGATTCTAAACTGTATTAGCAAATCTTGTGTGTAATAATTTCACTATTTACTATAAATTTAAATATAAAAATACTTAATAAGCAGTTAAAGTATGCTAAGGATTTATTTTTGGAAAAAATCACCTGAAGACAATGCTGTCATTTATGATGGCTTAATTAGACATTCAATTAAATGTAAAAAAATAACAAATAATATAATATATGTTATTGAATTGTTTGTTATAAAAAAGAAAGGAAGACATAGCATGGAAAATAAACAAAAAAATAAATTAAATTTAAGAGAAAAAATTGCTTACGGAATGGGTGACTTAGGAAATAATTTTATGTTTGATTTAGGTCAGGCATATCTTCTGAAATTTTATACTGATGTACTTAAAATTTCGGGGGCTGCTGGGGGATGTGTTTTTTTAATATCAAAAATATTTGACGCTTTTGCAGATACAAGTGTTGGAACTATTATAGATTCAAGAAAAAAAGTTGGAAAGAGAGGAAAATTTAGGCCATTCATTTTATTTGGTACTATACCTCTTGCAATTGCCACTGTTCTATCATTTTTAGCTCCAAATATATCATATGAAGGTAAAATTGCTTATGCTTATCTAACATACATGATATTTGGCTTGGCATATTCTTTTATAAACATTCCATATGGTTCATTAGCCTCTGCTATAACTCAAGATTCTAATGAAAGAACTCAACTAGCTTCTTTTAGGAATGGTTTTGCTTCTGTAGGTGCATTAGTAACAGGAGTAGCTGTAATACCTTTGGTTCTAAAATTTTCTGATTCTAAAATGGGTTATCCAGTAATTGTTGGATTAATGTCATGCTTTGGGGTGCTATGTCATATTTTTTGTTATAAAAATACAAGTGAACATGTATTGGTTAAAAATAGAAAACAGAAAAAGGAATCTTTGAGTAAGATATTTAAATCACTTTTATCAAATAGACCACTAATGGTTTTAAATCTAATGAGTTTATTAACAATATCAGCTGGTAATCTAAAAGGGGCAATGGTGGTATATTATTGTCAATATTACTTTGGTAATATAAAGTTAACAGCTATTCTAAATTTTGTGAATATCGGTTTTTCTCTTATTGCTATTGTAATCGTTCCTTTAGTTGTAAAGAAATTTGGAAGAAAAACAACTTATTTAATTGGTTGTGCCATATCGATAGTTGGAGATGTAGCAAACTATATACTTCCAACAAACTTAACTGAATTTATGATTATATCAGGCATTGCTTATTTTGGAATAAGCTTTACAAATACCTTAAATTGGGCATTTATATCAGATGCTATTGAATACGGTGAATGGAAGACGGGTGAAAGAACAGAGGGAATTATTTATTCTACTTATAGCTTCTTTAGAAAAGTAGCTCAGGCATTAGCTGGATTTATTCCTGGTATAGTATTAACATTAGTAGGATATGCCCCAAATGTTAGACAATCAGCAAGAACATTAGCAGGAATGAAAGGATTGATGTTCTTATATCCAACTATTGTTGTAGGTTTATCTTTCTTTATATTTGCATTCTTATATAACTTAACAGATGAAAAGTACAAAAAAATCCTAGTTGAATTACAAATAAAAAGTAGTTCATCTGTAAATCTTGTAATAAAGTAAAAACATAGTTCATCTGTAAAGCAAGAAAATATGAATTTCATGCGTTTACCTTGGGATTATATTAAGAAATAGTTGACAAACATAGAAATTTAATATATATTAATGATAACCAATTAAACAAATAGGAATGATGTATAATATACATTTATTGATATATCTGACTGGAAAAACCAGAGGGTATACTTCTTGGGCGAAGTATACCCTTTTTTACACTTTTAAGAACATTAGTTCATTATCTTTCCTAAAGGCTTTAATGACTGGCTAAGTAGGAATATAATTAGAAACATTATAATTAAATAATGAGCTAAAGTGTTCATTGCTTATTATGAAATGAGGGGGAATCATAAATGGGGAAAATAAATTTAAAAATTCCTGAAGTTGAAGTTCGTGAAAAACGTCTTGGCTCTATTACTGGTTTTAATGGCAGCGCTGATGAACTTGTTAGATGTTCTCAGGCTGGAAAGCTTAAGGATTCTTCAAGAAGTTTTAGCCAGTGTATGGGATGTAGTTCAGGGCAAGCTTTTTGCCAGCTCTCCATGATAAAGGATGCGGCTATGGTAAATCATGCACCAGTAGGTTGTGCAGGGGATTTCTTTGGTTTTAATTTTGTATATAGAGTAGGACAGATGCAAAGAGATTTGCCTTCAACAAATGGAAGATATTTTAATACCAATATAGAAGAGAAGGATACTGTTTTTGGAGCAGGGGAAAAGCTTAAAACTACAGTAAGAGAAGCTTACAAAAGGGCAAAACCTAATGCTATATTTGTTACAACTTCCTGTGCTACTGGAATAATAGGGGAAGATGTGGAGACTGAAACTGAAGAATTATCTAAAGAACTTGGGATTCCAGTAGTTGCATGCTTTTGTGAAGGCTTCAGATCAAAAATATGGACTTCAGGTTTTGATGCAGCTTATCATACAATAGTGAGAAAGATAGTTAAGCCACCAAGAAAAAAGACTAACAAAGTAAATATTATAAATTTTTGGGGCAGTCATATTTTTGACGATATTCTCAATAGAATAGGTTATGAGGCTCAATATATTGTACCTTTTTCAACAGTTGCAGATTTAGAATATATATCAGAGGCAGCAGCAACTATTCAGGTATGTTCAACACTTGGAACTTATATGGGAGCAGCGCTAGAACAGGTATATGGTGTTCCGGAAATAAAATCACCACCTGCCTATGGAATAGCTGGTACAGATCAATGGTTAAGAGAGCTTGGGAAGGTTCTTAATAGGGAAAAAGAAATAGAAGAAATTATAAAAGAAGAGCATGAAAGAGTAATACCTAAACTCAACGAATATAGAGAATTACTTAAGGGTAAAACTGCCTATCTTACAGCAGGGGCTGCCCACGGGCATGCTATAATTGCACTGCTTAGAGAATTGGGGCTGGAAGTTCAGGGAGCAGCTATTTTCCATCATGATCCAATATATGATAATGGGGATAAAGCTTCCGATGCTTTAGCTCAAGATGTTAAGAATTATGGTGATATAAAAAATTATAATGTATGTAATAAACAGTCTTATGAATTGGTTAACATACTTAATAGAGTAAGACCGGATATTATGATTGCAAGACATGGTGGTATGACTTTATGGGGAGCAAAATTAGGCATACCTACACTGCTTATTGGGGATGAGCAATTTGGTTTTGGATACCAGGGAGTACTTAACTATGCAGGAAGAATTGCTGAGACTATAGATAATAAAGAGTTTGTAACTAATCTTGCAAAGCACAGCAGTATGCCTTATACAAAATGGTGGCTGGAGCAGGATCCATTTACTTTTCTTGGAGGTGGAGCACATGTCAAGAATTATTGAGCAGCCAAGGTACTCCTGTGCGCTGGGAGTACAGCAGACAATAGTTGCTATAAAAAGAGCCGTACCAATAGTACATGCGGGTCCGGGCTGCAGTACAAAAATAAGCAGGCTAATAGGCCAAGGTGAAGGATATGCAGGAGGTAGTACAATACCTTGTACTAATTCCAGTGAATCAGAAATTGTTTTTGGTGGAGAAAAAAAACTGAGAACGGTAATTGATGGTGCATTTAAGGTTATAGATGCAGATCTCTATGTGGTACTTTCAGGATGTACATCTGATATTGTGGGAGACAATATAGAGAGTGTTACTGGTGAATATCAAAAACAGGATAAACCAATTGCCTTTGCTGAAACTGGAGGCTTTAAAAGCAATAATTATATAAGTCATGATATTGTTGTAAATGCTATAGTTGATCAGTATGTAGATAAATTTGCAGAAGATAAGACTGTAGAAAAGGGTCTTGTAAATGTATTTGTAACTATTCCATATCAGGACCCTTACTGGAATGGCAATCTTGAAGAAATAAAAAGAATTCTTCAAGGTATAGGCCTTAAAGTTAATATACTATTTGGTAATGAGTCCAATGGAGTTGAGGAATGGAAGGCAATACCTAAGGCAGAATTTAATATTGTAGTAAGCTCCTGGGTAGGACTTAATATAGCAAATCATCTTAAAGATAAATATAATACACCTTATTTTCATTTCCCATATCTTCCTATAGGAGGTGGAGAAACTACAAAATTCCTAAGGCAAGTAGCGGATTATGCAAAGCTGGATAAAACTAAAGTAGAGGCTTTTATTACTAAGGAAGAAGAAAAGTTCTATACTCATATTGAAAGAACTGCAGACTTTATGCTGGAATTTAGATATGGTATTCCAAGAAGATTCTATACTATACTAGATGCCAGTTATGCTGTTGGATTTGCAAAGTTTCTCTTAAATGAACTTGGAATTATACCAGCTAAACAATTTGTAATTGATGATACTCCTGAAAAATATAAGAAGCAAATAATTGATCAATTTAAAACCATATCTGCATATAGGTCTGCAGAGGTTACTTTCTCTATTGATGGAGGAGAAATTCAGGAAGAAATAAGAAAAGAACCTCAAAATAATAGGGCATTAATACTTGGCAGCGGTTGGGAAAGAGATCTTGCGAAAGATATAAGAGCAGATCTTTTAATAGTAAGTGCACCAGTAAACTACAGATTAATTCTCAATTGTGGATATGCTGGTTACAATGGTGGATTGAGAGTTATTGAAGATATATATGATAGGGTACTTGATACCTATAAATAAACTGGAAAAAAATGCATCCCAGGGGTGTAGAAATTGGAAAAAACTACGCTGAGTAGTTTTAAGGATGCTTTGCAAAAATCTATCTCGGGAATAGATTTTAATTATATAAGAGTTAGATATAAGGTTAAAATTAATCTTATATCTAACTCTTATTTTTTTTGAAAAATGTAAATCTTTAGATTTGATGATTTTATATATACGCTATAAAAATATACATTGACAGGCGAGGTATATATACATATAATATAAGTATAATAACAAAACAAATTTATTATTTAGGAGAGGAGTGAGGGTATGTCTATAACTTCAGATATAATAAGAGGACATACAGAAACAATAATTTTATCTCATCTAGCAGAAAAAGACAGTTATGGCTATGAGATTAACAAATCAATACAGCAAAAAACAGATAATCAGTATGAGCTAAAAGAGGCAACCCTATATTCAGCTTTCAGAAGACTAGAGCAGGCTTCGTTAATAACTTCCTATTGGGGAAATGAAACAACAGGGGCAAGAAGACGATATTATTCTATAACTACCTTGGGAAAAGCTGCTTTAAGACAAAATAAGGTTGACTGGGAGGAAGCAAAGCAGTTAATTGATAAATTGATTTATGGGGGTAATGAAAATGTATGAAAAATTTCGTAAAAAGGTAGATGAGTTATTTGAAAATGCACCAGAAACTAGTAGGGCAAGGGAACTGAAAGAAGAGTTATTAGCTAATCTTATGGATAAATATAATGATTTAGTAGCCTCTGGAAAAAGTGAGGAAGAAGCCTTTAATATTGCAATTGCAGGTATTGGAGATGTAGATGATCTTATAAGAGGATTAAAGGAAAAGGATGTGCTTGACTATGCACAAATACAAAAGGACAGGAAAAAAAGTGCATTAATTTTATCTGTTTCTATAGGGCTCTATATTATGAGTGTAGTAATATTAATATTGTGTACTGAAGTTTTCCGAATTGATGATAATATTGCAGTGTGTATAATGCTTACAATGGATGCAGCGGCTACCTGTATTATAATATATAATGCAGTTTCACGCCCTAAGTATTTAAAAGCTGACGATACCATAGTGGAAGAATTTAAGGAATGGAAATCTTCTACTAATAAGGACAGGGAAATTATCAAATCTATAAGATCTATATTGTGGATGATCATTGTTGTTATCTATTTTGTTTTAAGCTTTCAATTTAGCAGTTGGGCATATTCCTGGGTTATATTTATTATAGGGGCTGCCATAGAGAGAGCTATCACTCTAGCATTTCAATTGAGGAAGTGATAATATGAATAGGAGCTTAATAAAAATATTAATTGGAATATGGTTAGCTATTGCAGTAGTACTTACAGGCTTCCTTGCATATGCTATACACTATAACAAAAGTGCGGGAGATGTTTTCAGCTTTTTCAAATGGAGAGATGTATCTGCGTCTACGGTTCAAAAGGATGAAAATATATCTTTGGACAATTTTAATAAAATAAATGTGGATTTTTCAAGCAGCGATATAATAGTACAGACTACAGATGAACCAAATCTTAGAGTTATCCAAAAGGCAACAAGTAAACTTAGTGAAGAAGAAAAGTTCACAATTAATAAAGAAAATGACAATATTATAATCAAAAGAGGTACTTTTCGTTCGGTATTTAGAATATTTGATTTTGGAGAAAAAATTGAGGTATATATACCTAAAACTTATACTAAGGATCTGGATATACAGTCATCTTCTGGTAATGTTATTTTTAACTCAGATATAGATTTAAATAACTTAAGCTGTACGATAGGATCAGGAAGTTTACAAAGCAAAGGTAATGTAAATGTAAATGTAGCTAATTTGAAAGCTAATTCAGGTAATATCAGTGTAAAGAGTTTAAGCAGTAAAAGCTATAAAGTGAATACTTCTTCTAGCAATATTGCTGTAGATTCTCTTTCAGGCTCTGGTGATGCAGCTGCATCCTCAGGAAATGTTAAAATAAATTATAAAGATATCAGTGAATATTCAAATGTTAGTTCACATTCTGGAGATGTTGATTTAGTAGTTCCAAATGGATTAAGTTTTCAATTTAATGGTAGGTGCAGTTCGGGTGATATAAGATCCAGCTTTGATTTGAATTACAAAAATAAGAAAAGAAATGAAGCAACAGGCCAGGTTGGTAATGGTCCTTACAAGAAAATAAATGCAAGCACAAACTCTGGTAATATAGATATCTCCAATTAAAAAAGAATACCAATAGTATTACCTTAATATATTAAATGTTGCAAAGCATTGAACTTATTTATATATAAAAAGCAGTATCAAATTTAACTTAAGGAATTTGATACTGCTTTTTTACTAGGAATAACTTTAAGTAAATTTTATATCCTATTTATGTGGATTAAAAGCTTTTACATTTGAAAAATCAGCTTTATTAAATTTCATGACGCAAAGAGCAAAGAAAATAGCACCCATTGCAAGTATTATGAACAGACCATCATAAGGTTTTATTATGAAACCATGAATATTAAAAGCCACTCCTGCCTTTACTAAAGCTTCTGTACTGAGATTTCCCATACTTAAGGTAATGTATCTGAAAATTGAAGTTGTATAAGTCAAGGGATTAATGTAAACAAGAGGACGAATTATTTTTGGCATAAGAGTAGTTGGTATATAGGCACCAGATAAAAAAGTTAAAGGAAAAGTAAATACAGTAATCATTATCTGGAAGGTTGTAGAGCTCTTTGCCAGGGAAGCTAGAAATAGGCCAATAGAACTAAAAGTTAAACCTACCAATGCCATAACTCCACACATTGCCAGAAATTGCAGTGCATTTAGCTTTAATCCCATGAACATACCTAGTATAATAACAAGTAGCCCCTGAATAAAGGCTATAGTTGTCGCTGAAAGAACTTGTCCTATTGATATTTGCCACCTTTTAATAGGAGACACAATAATTTCTTTCATAAAACCCATGGACATATCTTCAATTATACTTGTGGAGTTACTTAGAGCCGCTTGGAACACTGTCATAATAATTATTCCTGAAATCAGATAATTAAGTGGCTGAGCAATTCCAGCAGTAGAAGATTTCATTACAAAGGAAAAAACAAATAAAAAGAATACGGACATAATTATTGAAAACACCAGTCTAAGTCTATCACGTACAAAATTAGTTAAATTTCTTTTTAGAATAGCAAACATTCCACGCATAGTTATCCTATCTCCTTTCCAGTTACGGCTAAAAATACATCATTAAGAGTTCCTTTAGTTGTCTCAAAATCTATTATGGAGTCCTTAAATACGGATACCATTGATAATATTTCTTTTAGTTCTTCTGAATATATTTTAAATAAATCTTCAGTAAGTTTATATTTTATGGAGTTAGCTTTAAGGTATTGAATAAGCAAGTCCTTATTGGAAACTCTTATTTTAGTTACATTTGATGTGTATTGTTTTTCCAGGTTGTAAGGTGTATCATAAGCAGTTATCTTTCCATGATTCATTATAGCTACCTTATCGCATATTTCAGCTTCATCCATATAATGTGTTGTTAAAAAAATAGTGATATTTTTTTCCTTTTGTAGTTTATAAATGTAGCTCCATATATTTGCTCTGGTCTGAGGATCAAGTCCTGTAGTGGGCTCGTCTAGGAATAGAACCTTTGGATAATGAACAAGTCCTCGTGCCAATTCTACTCTTCTCTTCATACCACCAGAAAGACTTCCAACAGGAGCTTTTTTCCAGTCTGTAAGATCAACTAGATTTAATACAAAATCTATACGTTCTTTAATTTCGTTTTTGGGAACATTATAGAATTCACAGTGAAATTTTATATTTTCTTCAATTGTCAATTTACTGTCCAAAGTTGATTCTTGAAATACTATTCCTATTTCATTTCTAACTTTATCTTTTTGTTTAGATATATCATATCCGTTAATCTTTAGATCCCCCTTAGTCTTATCTAATATTGTACAGAGTGCGTTAATAGTTGTGCTTTTACCGGCACCATTGGAACCAAGAAAGCCAAAAATAGAACCTTCTTCCACAGTAAAAGAAATATCATCTACAGCAACGAAATCACCAAATTTTTTAGTGAAATTTTTCACTTCAATTATGTTTGACATAATGTTAAACCTCCTGTTTTATGTATTGTCTATGTGTCTTATACTAATGGCTTATTATAAATTTCACTTAAAGTGTTTCTAAAGATTTTATAAAATTTTTATAATTGATTTAAAGGATTTTTAATATTTACCTTTAAAATTATACATAGTTCGTACTTAACAAGTAGACTGTATAATTAGATAAATTTCTTACGATGATAACCAAGATTTATCAATGTTTTGTTGGATACTTATATATTAAAGACAAATATATTTATGAAGAAATAAGGTGATAGAATGAAGAAAAATGCAAAATTTATGGAAGCTATTCATAAAAGAATTGCTGCAGTACGTCAATACAGACATAGAGCAAAAAAAAATCATGAAAAATTTCATGAAATACAGGATGAAATCAATAGAAAAATTAAAAAAGAATATATGGAAGCCAATGGGTTTGAGTGGTATTATAAACATGTAAAATATTCACGTATATTTACTATAATTTTTAATATAATTGTTTGGTTTTTGATATTCAGGTACTTTGGTGTAAGAGCAGCTGCTGTTGGTTTCGCTGTGATTATTGGATTTGGTGGACTTCATCAATTTATATTTAATAGAAGTTTGGAAAAAAGGATACTAAAGCCTATAAGTCAATTAAAAAAGGGTGTAGATGAAATTTCAAAGGGGAATTATCAGGTTACTGTAGAAAATGAGGTTAGCAGTGAAATAAAGGATTTAGTGGATTCTTTTAATGAAATGGCAAAAAAACTTAGTGAAGGGGAAAGATTGAAGAAAGCTTACGAGGAAAATAGAAGAATGCTTGTAGCAAATATTTCACATGACCTTAAGACACCAATTACGGCAATTCAAGGCTATATTGAAACTATGCTGGAGATGGATGAAATAACACAGGATAAAATAAATAAATATCACCATATAATATATAATAATGCCATTTACATGAATAAATTAATAGATGATCTTTTTTTATTTTCAAAATTAGATATGGATAAATTAGAGCTAAATTTAGAAAAAATAGATGTTAGTGCTTTTATGGAAGATGTAATGGAGGAATTCAAATATGAGTTAGAGGATAAAGGCATAGAATTTTATTATGACAATGAATTACTTCAATCTTTTAATATAAGTATTGATAGAAAAAGAGTGCATCAAATATTCAGAAATATTATTGGGAACGCTATGAAATATGGCTTGAGAGATAATTTACAAATAAAGGTTAAATTATATCAGCAAGAAGATTATGTATGTATTGATATACATAATAATGGGCCAACTATACCAAAGGATAAGCTTCAGCATATTTTTAATAGATTCTATAGGATAGACTATGCAAGAACTAAGGATTTAATGAGTACAGGACTTGGGCTTGCCATAGCTAAGGAATTAGTAGAAGCTCATAAAGGTAAAATTAAAGTTGAAAGTGAGGAAATAAAGGGTACTTGTTTTACTATAATGTTTCCTAAAAATAAATAGTAAGTCAAAGATGGGTCGTATATTTTGAATCATACAAGGAAACAAGAGCTGATGATAGTAATGCTATCTTAAGGTTCTGTTGACGCAGTAGTTTACTAAATAGACTAGCATACTGACTAGCTATTTCTTTACGATGCCTAATTATGTAACTAAGTAAAGTTTGCTTAATAGGAGGATAGAAATGAAAAAGATTCTAATAATTGAAGATGATTTAAATATAGCGGAAATGGAACGGGATTATTTAGAGTTAAACGGATTTGAATCAGAAATTGCTCAAGATGGTATTGAAGGGCTTAAATTGGCATTACATGGATTGTACGATGTAGTAATTGTAGATTTAATGCTTCCGGGAAAAGACGGCTTTGAAATAATAAAAGAAATTAGAAAGAAATTTGAAATACCTATAATTGTGGTTTCTGCAAGAACAGAGGATATAGATAAAATAAGAGGTTTAAATTTTGGTGCGGATGATTATCTTACCAAGCCCTTTAGTCCAGCCGAGCTTATGGCTAGAATAAAATCTCATATAAGTAGATATGAGAGACTTAAAGGTCGTAATATATCTTCAGATACTATAAGTCATGGTGGATTAGAAATAAATACAGCCTCACATAGAGTTTCTGTTAACGGGAAAGAGGTTCAATTGACTTCCAAGGAGTATGGAATATTACTATTTCTTGCTTTAAATCCTAATATTGTTTTTACTAAGGAACATATTTTTGATAGAATATGGGGGGATGAATTTTGCGGTGATATGGCAACCGTAGCTGTACATATCCAAAAGATAAGAAAGAAGATAGAAAAGGATCCGTCAAATCCAGAGTTTATAGAAACACTATGGGGAACTGGATATAGGTTTAAATTATAAACAGAAAATTCGGATTAACTATTATATAGTGACTAATCCAGCAAATTAGCACTAATATTCAATTTCATTTATAAAAAAGCTCATATATAAATGAAATTATATTAGTGATTACAAGAATTATTTATTTGATTTAGGATTAAGATAAAATTTATTACAATTTAAGAAAAGGCGGTGAACCTCCGTTATTAATTTACTAAGAATAGAATGGAAAAGATTTAAGATAAATATAGAATATTATATTTTAGTAGATTTGAAATAACGGTTTAAATGAATACAGCAGAAAAAATAAATTATAATAATTCAAAAAGGCAGAAGTACTTAGGGGATAGAGGCTTTGTAGTATTTATTGCATTTCTCGGTGCATTTGTACCTCTGTCAACAGACTTATATCTGCCTGCTCTACCAAGTATGGTGGAAAGCTTTCATACTAATATTGCTTTACTGAATTTAACATTAATACTTTTCTTTATTTTTTATGCCGGAGGAATGCTGTTTTGGGGTCCTTTAAGCGACAAGTATGGCAGAAAACCAATACTATTATCTGGGCTAATTATTTATACTTTAGCGAGTATATTATGTGCGAATTCTGGTGCTGTTTATCAGCTTATTGTATTTCGTATTTTACAAGCCATTGGAAGTGGTGCTGCAGTTTCGGTATCAGTGGCAATGATAAAAGATTCTTATGATGGAAGAAAACGTGTATCTATTTTGGCTTTGGTTCAGTCAATGGCAATGTTGGCACCGGTAATTGCCCCTGTTTTAGGTGCTCTAGTATTAAAGGTAACTTCTTGGCATGGAGTATTCTGGATATTATCTATTGTGGGTATTATAGCAATAGTAGGTGGAGTGTTTATGCAAGAGACAATAGCTAAGCGCAGCAATGGAAATATATTTCAGACTGTTGGTAGAATTGGAGTAGTAATTAAAAATTTAAGATTTGCAGTTCTTCTTATTATTTTTTCAATTCAAATGCTTCCATTGCTGGCATATATATCTATGTCCTCATATATTTATGTGGATGGCTTTGGCTTGAGTGAGCAGGCTTACAGCTATTTTTATGCTTTTAATGCAATATTTTCAGTAATTGCACCATTATTTTATATGAGATTATCAAAGCATTATAAAAATAATCCGATTATTACTACTTGCTTTGGGATAATAGTTGTAAGTGGCATATTAATCATAACCATAGGAAAATTCTCACCCTGGTTGTTTGCATTATCAATATTGCCAGCTACTTTGGCAGGGAATTTAATAAGACCACCAAGTACTAATTTGATATTAGAGCAGCAGCGTGAAGATACAGGTACTGCTGCATCACTTATGAGTTTTTCATATACCTTTATGGGCAGTATAGGGATGATGCTTATTTCTTTGAATTTTGCAAACAGAATTTTTGTGATGGGTTCTATGTATGTAATTATTGCTATGATAAGTTTAGTACTTTGGATCTTAATACAAAAGAAATATTTTATGAATAATGTTTAAATTAGAAAAATGATATATAGAATTTTTGTTTAAATATAATACTGGGATAATAGATAGAAAAAATTTTTTCTATCTATTATCCCAGTATTTTTTGTATTAATTAAGCTAAAATCATAACATCAGTTGATTTAACAATAGCAGTTACTTCTGCGCCTTCTTTAATACCAAGTTCTTCAACTGAATCAAGAGATACTATTGAAGTGACTTTGTTTCCGCCAGCGATTTCAACAACTACTTCAGCAGTTATAACACCTTTCTTTAAACCTACAACTTTTCCTTTTAATTGATTTCTTGCACTTAAACTCATAATTAATTCCTCCTTAATTTATCTTTTATATTTGTTTTCCATTTTTGTTTTTCTTTTTGTTTTGTTCCTTACACTTATTATTATACATAAGTATTTTATAAATTCAAGTCATTGTTTATATTAGCTGTTAATTGTTTTTGTTAATTATTGTTTGTTTTAAATATGTGTTTGTAATTTCTTATAGTTTATATACAAAACGATTTTAATTAAAACTTAGTTAAAGTAATTTTAGAGAATCAGTTATAGATAGCAAAGAATTACAGGATGTATAATCATCTGTATAAGGAATATCTCAAAGGATATCCCCTTTTATTTTACAATATTTTTATAAATGTTACTATTTTTGTTGACAAGCTAACAGCGTTAGTATAATATAAAAATATACTAACGCTGTTAGCTTGGAGGGAAAAAATTGAATGAAATTTTGAATGAAAACTTAGAACTAAAAAATACAAAAGATAAAATAATTTGTGTTTCTATAGATGAGTTTGCCAACAAAGGCTATGATAAGGCATCAATGAGGAAAATTGCGGATAAGGTGGGGATTAAAGCTAGCTCAATATATAACCATTTTAAAAGCAAAGATGAGATACTTGAGGAGATATTTAAGTATTATAGAAATGTATTTTATCAGTATGACGTAATACTTAAAATAGATGAAGTATCTATTCAAAAAGATACTATCCCCAATATTTTAAAGCGAGGCTTGTATAGTGTTGTTAATACTATCAAAAATCCAGAAATCACTAATATTTTAAAGATTATTATTAAGGAACAATTTAAAAACAAAAAGATTAGAAAATTTTTTTTAGAAGAGTTTATTGAAAATCCAAGAATATTTATTGAAAAATTTTTGAAGGATCTTATGAAGAACAAGTTTATAAAAGAGGATAATGCATGCTTACTTGCACAAGAATTTCATGCTTTTGCAATTTATAAAATATATGAAGAATTCATGTTAAAGGACATGTCACATATTAATATCGATGAACTCCAACAGCAAATAAGTGAACATATAGATTTTTTTTGGAAAAGTATTAGAGATTAAATATGTTATAGGTGGTATGATTAAATACCAAATTTTTATATAACTAAGGAGCAACTATGAAAATAATAGCCATAATGGGGAATATAAGAGAAAATAGTCAAACCAAAAAAATAATTCAAATGTTTCAAGTGGAACTGGAAAGATATAAGCAAATTGATTTTAAGTACATAGAGTTAAGGAAAATGAACTTACAATTATGTAGAGGTTGCGCACTTTGTTTAGAAAGAGGAGAAGAGCTATGTCCATTAAAAGATGATTACAATATTATTTTAGATAAAATAAAGCATGCAGATGGAATAATACTTGCAACGCCTAATTATGCACTTCAAGTTACACATTTGTTAAAAAATTATCTAGATAGGTCAGCTTATATTATGCATAGACCTATTTTTTTTGGAAAAGTATTTACTTCAATTGTAGCCCAAGGTGCATATGGTGGTGAAAGTATAAATAAATATTTGGATAGTGTATCTTCCATGATTGGAGGAGTAGTTATTAAGGGAATTACAATTACAGTTCCTGAAGGATCGGCATACAACAATAGGAATGTTTGGAGTGATTTAGAAACAAATCGTGTAGAAAACTCCATAAAAAGATTAGCAAGGAAGTTTATAAAACAGCTATATGGAAATAGGTACCCTAAACCAACATTATTCAAGCTATTAATATTTAGATTCGCTAGAGGATCACATAAATATTCAAAATGTGATAATAGAGATAATAAGTATTTTAAAGAAAGAGGATGGTTTCATTCAGAATACTATTATGACACTAAAATAAATATATTTAAATGGGCTTTTGGAATGTTGATAGATATATATCAAAAACAAAAAAATAAATAATAATAGTGTAATAAAGGTAAACAATTTTATTGATGTAGACACAATATAAAATAGGACTTACTGTACTAAAGTAAGTCCCTGTTTTGTTCAAGATCTTAAGAGGGAAAGTAAGGAATTTAATTTATGGTGGTCCAAGCATGATGTACAGAGAAATAGTGAAATTTATAAGAAACTCAACCATCCAATTGTAGGAACGTTGATTTTTGAATTTAGTAGTTTTGAGGTTTCGGATGATCCTAGCTTAGAACTGATTGTTAACACTCCTTTTTCAGAAACAGATACTGATATGAAAGTAAAGTTGTTGCTAGGGAAATAAGGTAAATGTTTTTTTAAAATCATAGTTAAAAAACTACTGTTATACCCGTTACGATGAATCATACCACATGATGAGGCATTTCTTAAAAGTTTTAATATTATTGATTTATACAGCTTTTTTAACCTATAATAAATATTGTTCAACTAGAGCAGTAAAAAAGGCAAATTGAATAAAATAAATATCTTAAATGAAGTTACATAGGAATCAAATGTAAAAGGGTAAGAGTGTTTTAAAATGGATTTCGTAAATTATTCAAATAAAAAAGTATTACTTATAGACGATGAAAAAGATATAACTGACTTAATAGAGGATATTCTATTGAAGGAAGGCTTTAAGAATATACAAAAGGCACATTGTGGTCTGGATGGGATAATAATGTGCAGAGATGAAAAACCAGATGCAGTGGTACTTGATATAATGCTTCCTGATATTGATGGTATTGAAGTATGTAAAAGAATAAGAGAATTTTCTTATTGCCCAATTTTATTTCTATCTTCAAAAAATAGTGATATCGATAAAATTCTTGGACTAAGCATGGGTGGAGATGATTATATCACTAAACCCTTCAGTCCAAGAGAAATCGCTTTCCGTATCAAGGCTCAAATGCGGAGACAGCAGTATGCTGGTATAAAAGAAGTTAATGATAATAAAAATCAGAGCATAAAGTTTGGTAACATTACTATTGATACTGAGCATTGTCAGGTATATAAGTTGGATACAGAAGTTAGTCTAACAGCAAAGGAATATCAACTTCTCTTATATTTAGCAGAAAACCCCAATAAGATAGTTAATAAGGAAAGACTCTGTGAAGTAGTATGGGGAGAAGAATATATTGGGTATGATAATACAATTTCCGTCCATATAAGGCATTTAAGAGAAAAACTGGAGGACAATCCTTCTAAGCCTAAGCTTATTGTCACAGTAATAGGACTTGGATACAAGCTTGTAAAAGGGAATGATTAGAATGAGAAAATCAGGTTATAAAACAATCTTTCATTTATATTCTATATTTTTTATTGTTTTTTTAATTATAATTTTTCTTTGCGCAGGGATAGGGAGTTACCTATTAAAAAGCAGCATTAGTAATGAAAATAGCCAGATTAACTGGAGCAGCTGGCCCATATCCTTTACAGGGGATTTTTCTAAAAAAATTAATTTTAAGGATGGCAAACCACAACTAATGGCTTCAGGAATAAGCGAATTAAAAAAGTACAAGCTTTGTCTTCAAATTGTTGATAAAAATGGGGATGTGGTTACTAGTTATAATAGTCCTGCCAATGCTTCACTTCATTATGCGCCCATAGAAATGGTTCAGTTATATAAAAACGGAGGTAATCTAGGGGATTATACTATGTTTGTTGGAAGTGTTGATAATAACGGAGAAAAATGGACATACGTTATAGGTTTTCCTGTAAAGATATTAAAAATTACCATGTATTTGAATTATGATAAAGCTTCTCAGCTTAAGTTTGTCATATTGGGAATATTGCCAATAATTATGCTTCTTATCGCCGCTTATGGTATGCGTATGAATCGTACTTTATTAAATATTATAACAGGTATAAGAAGACTAGCCTCAGATTCTTATATTCCTATGAAGGGAAAGGGAATATACCAGGATGTATATGAAAGTCTTAATCTTTTAAATAGTAAGCTTATAGCTAGTGAAATTGAGAGAAAAAGGAATGAAACCTTGAGGGAAGAATGGATTGCAAATATATCTCATGATTTAAAAACTCCATTATCTCCAATAAAAGGCTATGCTGAGATATTAACTGATTCTGAATATATTGTTACTTCAGAGGACGCAAAAAAATATGGAACAATAATACTGAGAAATGTAAAAAATGTAGAAAGCATAGTTGAAAATTTAAATTTTACTTATCAATTAAAAAATGGCATGCTGCCTCTAAATAAGAAAGATGGGAATCTGGTGCGCTTATTAAAGGAAGTAATAATAAATATATTGAATCATCCGGAATATGAAGGCAGAAATATTATTTTTAACTGCATTGAGGACAGGGTAAATTTTAATTTTGACAGTACACTTCTTCGAAGAGCTTTCACTAATTTGTTATATAATTCAGTAATTCATAATGCCACCGATACTATAATAAGAGTTTCTATAAAAGCTGAGGATAAAATATATATTAAGATTGAGGATAATGGAAAAGGCATGGGAGAGGAAGAACTTAAAAAACTTTTTGAAAGATATTATAGAGGTACAAATAGCACTGTCAATGTTAAAGGCTCAGGCCTTGGAATGGCAATTGCAAAGCAAATAATAGAAGCACATGAAGGAAAGATTTATGTGGAGAGTAAGCTAAGGGTAGGTACAAGCATAAATATAGAATTCCCCAAAGAAACTTAAGATGAAATTAAGATGACTTAAAACTCAGATTAAGACCGTAAATATACAATCTAACTGAAGTTAAATTTAGGAGGGAATTCTTATGAATGTAATGGAAGTTAGAAATGTTAAAAAGGTTTACAGCTCAAAATTAAATGGAAACCAATCACAGGCCTTAAAGGACATAAGCTTTTCTGTTAAAAAAGGTGAATTTTTAGGTATTATGGGGCCTTCAGGCTCAGGCAAATCAACTCTTTTGAATGTTATATCTACTATAGACACGCCAACTGGCGGAACTGTAATCATTGGAGGTAAAAGTATAATTAATCTTGATGAAGATGAATTGTCAGAATTTAGACGCAGCAGACTTGGCTTTATATTTCAAGATTATAATTTGCTGGATACACTTACACTTAAGGAAAATATCATCCTTCCACTGTCTCTTGCAAGACAAGATGTTAGATTGATTGAAGAAAAGGTAAAGAAAATAAGTGCAGTACTTGGCATTGACAACATACTTGATAAGTCTCCTTATGAAGTTTCAGGTGGCCAAAAACAAAGAGCTGCAGCGGCAAGAGCAATTATAACGGAACCAGAGCTGATTCTAGCGGATGAACCTACTGGAGCACTTGATTCAAAGTCTTCAACGGAGCTCTTAGAGAACCTTTCTGAGCTTAACAAACAGAATGCTGCAACAATAGTTATGGTTACTCACGATGCTTTCTCTGCCAGTTACTGCAATAGAATTATATTTATCAAGGATGGACTTTTGAATTGTGAACTTGAAAGAAAGGGCAGCAGGAAGGAATTTTTCAATGAGATTCTTGAAACACTTTCTACTTTGGGAGGTGCTTTAAGTGACATTGTTTAAGCTGGGCGTTTATAATATTAAACATAATTTTGGTAGATATTTTTCATACTTTATAAGTACTTTATTTTCTGTTTTTATGCTTTTTACGTTCTTTTCCATTTATTTTAATAAACAGATACAAGCTTTTAGTAGTGGAAAAGTAAAAGTTGATACTGTATTTAAAGCAGCTTCAATTATAGTGGTAATTTTTTCAGCTCTATTTATTTGGTACGCTAACAGTTTTTTCATAAAAAGCAGAAAGAAGGAAATGGCGTTATACTCCATTTTAGGTATGAAAAAGAAGGAGATAGGCACTCTCTTATTTTGTGAAAATATGTCCCTTGGAATATTGTCAATTATTATAGGCCTACCCCTAGGCGCTATAGCGTCAAAATTTCTTTTACAACTTCTTGTAAATATAATGAAAGGCAGCGTTTCTGTATATTTTACAGTAGAGCTAAAGGCAGTCATTGCCACTACTATAATATTTGTAGCTTTGTTTGTATTTAATTCAATTAAATCCTCTGAGATAATATATAAGTTTAAGCTCATTGAACTTTTAAGTGCAGAAAAGGAAGCTGAAAAGGCTCCTGAAGCATCAAAAATCATGGCATTAATATCTATTGTAATGATTTTTAGTGGTTATTTTATTGCTTATAATAACCTCCTTAAAGGTGGAAGTAAAATGATGTACTTTGGACTTCTTGTATTAATATTAGTTGTTGTAGGGACCTACATTTTGTTCAATAATTTTATTGTAATACTGCTTTATGGGCTGAAAAAAAACAAGAAATTATATTATAAAGGAGAGAATCTTATAAGCATTTCTCAGATATTATATAGAATAAAAGCCAATTCCAATCTTCTTGCCACCATAGCAGTAATCTCTGCTGTTGCAATTACTGCACTGGGATTTTCCTTTAGCTTCTATATGTCATTGGAAACACAGATTTCATACAGTGCACCCTTCTCATTAATGTATAGAAGTGGAGATGAAGCTTTAAATAATAAAGTAGATAAAATAATAAATAAGCACAGTGAAGTAAAAGTTACCCATAAGTCGAATATTGTTCTTATAGATGGGACAGCGTTAACACCAAAATATAAGGGTAGCTACAGTAAAGATTTAAAGGCACCCTTTGGGGTTAATATAATGTCTATAAGTGAATATAACGAAATTGTTAATAATACAGAACTTACTAAGGCATCTGATGGTTTGGGGATAGTTAAAAATTTAAAATTTACAAACGATAATCAATGTTTTTTTATTGAAATGAGTAATGACACCAAAAGGGGAAGACTTAAAGGTGAGAAGGTTAGCTGTGAGACTTTGGGAAAATCCTTTGATTTAAATATTGTGGATTCTAATGATAAAGGTGTAATGGGTAATAATTTTCAAAGAACAACTATTGTAGTTACGGATGCTTTTTTCAAAAAATTAGTTGATATAAATAAAAATAGCAGCACAGTAATAAGAGGATATAGCTTGGACAATTCGCTTAAGAGTGAAAAACTTGTTACTGAATTAAAGCAAATAATCCCTGAAGATAGATACTTTGATTCATTTTATAGTGAGAATGCTGGTGCATATAGATTGTTGGGAAGCTATGTATTCATAGGAATGTTACTTGGAATTTTGTTTGTACTTTCTACAGGCAGCATACTTTACTATAAACAATTAATGGAAGCTTATTCAGATAAGGAAAGATATAATGTGTTAAGAAAAATAGGAGCCAATAAAAGGGAAATGAGACATATGGTTTCAAAACAACTTGCCTTAATATTCGGGCTACCGCTTTTAGTTAGTTTGCTTCACAGTTCTGCTGCTTTGTCTGTGTATATTATTAAACTAATGGGCACAAGCAAAATTGTAATAAAGTGTACTCTTATCATGGCAGCAGTATATATAGCAATTTATTTATGCTATTATATGCTTTCAGTTAAAGCATATATGAAAATTGTTCGTTCAAATAGCTAGAGACATAATTAAGGTTTCTAATAAATAATTGTACTCTACTAGCATAAAAATATTAGATAAAGGAATGTTGAATTCAGTTTTCACATTCTTTTATGCATTTTTTGCTTAAACAAACTATATTTTTAATTTCTCCTTTAAAATAGCTTACTACAAAGCCAGTAATTCCAATAGATAAACGGACATTAAAGGCTTTTAGCTCAAAATATTCTTTAGTTTTCTGAGAAAATATCCTGATATTAGTGGTGAAAAGCTTAAAAAAATAAGGTAAGCTTTTATTGCAGATATATCTTTAAATATAAGTATAATTACTATTAATATGCTTACACTAATGGCTCTTCCTCCATTAAGTACTATGTCTCTATTAATCATATATTCTATTCTACTATTTTCCTCTTTTGCACTGTCTATAACATTAAAAGTTGCAGAAGAAAGTTGTATCAAAAAAAATGGAAGACAAAAGGCTTCAATTATAGCATACATAAAAAGTGTACTATATTTTATATTTATAATTAATGGCCAAACGGCTAAAAAGGAACCTATAATTCCAATTAATATTGCAAGTCTTCTATGTGGTGGTTTGATTATTTTTTGTACAAGCACGTAGGAAAAAGATGTTATAAGCGAGGCAACTAGTGCAAATATTCCTAAGGTAAGTTCTCTTTTAAATACTTCAATTGCCAGTATATTTATGAGAAACATCATTACCGAATCCCTAAGACCCCGAAAAAATGTTGACTTTCTAATGATCCTCCAATTTTCATTATTACCGCCAAAGGCTCTTTTATAATCAAGTTTATCAGAATAATCATTACATTTAAAAACTGCGCTGATTAATACCAATAAAATAAATATAACGCAGGTAATTGTAAAAACTATTCTATATCCTGCAAGTCCTTTAAATCCATTAATTATAACTGCAGCAGTTATAGGTCCGATGATGGCTGCAAGTCCTGAAAAGCCACCATTTAATCCATTGAAAGTATCTCTGTTATTGATACTTGTAAAATCACAGCATAGAACATTAAAGGGAAGCCAATAAAAACCAGCTGCCATGCCAGAAATAATTCCAAGAGAGTATATATAAATAGTACCTTTATTTCCTATATACAATATGAGAGCAAAAAAAAGTGCGTAAATTAGCAGACCCAATCTTAAAGACCAAATTCCATTTTTCTTTTTTGATAGTATACCTGCAAAGACAAAAGTTATGGGGGTAGTTAAATTAATTATTAAATTGTAAAGAGCAATTACAATCAAATTATTTGTCTCTCTCCAAAAAAATACATTTATAAAAATACTGGATAATCCCATGGAAAAGGCAAATAATGAACTTGTCACAAGTAGAACCTTGGCATTTCTACACATAAGCAATTCTCCTAACTATCTTAATAAATATATTATGTGCATTATTGTTCTGCAAATACAAAGAATTAGAAATCTCATCCGTTAATTTAACTATAGAGGTATTAATATAATAAAAATTAGTGCCGCGGCTACTACATTTATGTTGTTGAATTGATATTTTCTATTTTTGTAAATAGAGTTACTTATAAAATTTTTTAGAAAATCAAGTATTATCAATAGGTTGCCAGATTGCTTGCTGAATTAAATATAAAAATTTATAAAAGTATATTGACTTATAGGGTTACTAGATCTAGAATATGACTATAGAGTCATATGACTGCATAGTCATGTCGATATCATATAAAAATAAATTTGTTCAGAACTTTAAAACAAAAGTTTGATATTCAAATTATGTACAGGGGGCAAACAAAAGTGCCAAAAGAAACTTTTTTTAATCTTAATGATGAAAAGAAAGAAAGAATATTGAGAGCAGCAATAAATGAATTTTTAGAGAAGGGATTTGAAAAAGGCAATATAGGGAATATTGCCAAAAAAGCAGAAGTTGCAAAGGGAAGTATGTATCAGTACTTTGAAAATAAGAAAGAACTTTTCCTATTTTCAATACAATGGTCTTTAGAATTTATTTATGAAAAATATAATAAATATGAGGCTGTTAAGGATAAAGATATTAATATTTTTGATTTTTCCTATGAAACCTCTAAAAACATGTGGGTACAATTGCAAGATGAAAAAGAAATGTGTATTTTTATTCAGAATGTATTCTTTGGAAAATATGGCGGTATAACAGATGAATCTATATCCAATATGATGAAAATTTCTGACAAGTATACACTTGAACTTATTAGAAAAGGAAAAGAAAATGGATCTATCAGAAAGGATATAGATGACAATATGATTTTAATTTTCATGACAGGTGTATCTATAAGATTTAAGGAAGATTTAATGAAGAGAGTTAGAAGTGAAGGCTCAGATATTATGAATAATGATTTTGAAAGCTTTGATAATGACATTAAAAGGCTACTTGAATTATTAAAAAATGGAATGGGGGCCAATTAAATGTTTATAAAAGTAGAAAATTTAAGAAAAAGCTATGTTACAGGAGAAATAACTACTGAGGTACTTAAGGGTATTAATATAGAACTGGATAAAGGCGAGATAGGAGTAATTCTTGGACCTTCAGGGTCAGGTAAATCCACTCTGATCAATGTAATAGGTGGTATAGATAGTGGTGATTCCGGTAGTGTAACTGTAGATGGTGTGGATATTACAAAGTTAAGTGATAATCAGCTTACAGATTACAGAAGAGAAAATATAGGTTTTATATTTCAATTTTATAATTTAATTTCCAATCTTACTGTAGGAGAGAATATTGAGGTGGTATCAAATATAAGTAAGAATCCACTAGACACAGATGAGGTGTTGAAGGCAGTGGGAATGCTTGAAAAAAAGCACAGATTTCCAAGGGAGTTAAGCGGAGGGGAACAGCAAAGGGTATCTATTGCAAGGGCAGTAGTAAAAAATCCAAAGCTGCTCTTATGTGATGAGCCCACAGGAGCATTAGATTTTTCTACCTCAAAGGAAATACTAAAGCTTTTGCAGCAGGTAAATAAAGATTTTGGTACAACTATACTTATGATAACTCACAATGAAGCTATAAGTAGTATGGCCAATAGAATCTACAAGGTAAAAAATGGTGGAATCGAAGAGCAAATAGTTAATGATACTGTTGTATCAGCAGAAAGAATTGAGTGGTAATGATTATTAATAAAAAGATAAAGCGAACTATGCTGGAAAATAAGTCTCAATATGTAGGTTCCTTAATGCTCATTATCATAAGCTGCTTGCTTTATACTATGTTTAATCAGCTCTCCAGCAATATGTCAACTGCCTTTTCCAATTTTCAAGAAAAATACAATCAGGAAGATGCAAGCTTTGTATCAGATAAAAAATTAGCAAATATAGAGGAATTAGAAAAGAAATTTAACATGACTATAGAAGAAACTAAAAGTATAGATTATTCGGTTTCTACAGATAAGGTTTTAAGGGTATTCAGTGAAAATTCAAAGGTGGATATACCTGCAATTATCAAGGGAGATAGTTTGAAAAATGGTGGAATTCTCATAGATCCTGCCTATGCAAAGGCTAATAATTTGAAAATTGGCGACAGCATAAGAATATATGATAGGAATTTTAATATTTCTGGATTTATGTCTTTGCCTAATTATATATATCCAATAAAGCAGGAAAGTGATTTGCTAAACGATCCTAATAATTTTGGAATAGCAGTGATTAGTAAAAATGACTTTAATAATATGAATGAAGGCAATACTTTTTATGCTATTAAGTTTAAAGGGGATAGCAGTAGTTTAGAGGATAGAATTTCTAAATTCAAAGACTATATAAGAGATGAAAATATAGTTATTTTAAAATGGACAAATACTAGTGAAAATCCAAGAATAACTTATGTTAAGGCAAAAATTGACAGTATAAATCAGATGAGCTCCTCAATGCCAATAGCTATAATCATTCTAACCTGCATATTAACAGGAGTGGTCATGGTGAGAATGCTGAAAAAAGAATCTATAATTATTGGAACCCTCTATGCACTGGGCTACAGAAAAAAGGAGATAATGAAGCATTACCTTATGTATCCATTATTTATTTCTTTATCAGGCGGAATAATTGGAACTGTACTGGGATTTATTGCTACAAGACCTATGATAGATTTTATGCTGGGATATTTTAATATGCCATTAAATACTTTAGCATTAAATAAAAAATATATTGCAATCAGTATAGCCTTACCTATAATCTTTCTTGTTATTTGTGGATATTTTATAGTAAATAAAACACTTAAGTATTCACCAGTGGATTTGATGAGAGGTGGCAAAGAGAGTAGTAAAGTTGGTTTTATTGAAAGAAATATAAGGCTTGATAAATTTAAGTTTTCTACTAAGTTTAAAATAAGGGAACAGCTTAGAAGTGTACCAAGAAGTGTCTTTCTCTTGTTGGGAGTTATTTTTGCAACTATGCTTTTGCTTCTGGGTTTTGCGTCAAAAAGCTCCATGGATTTACTGACTAAGGATACTTATGGCAATGTATATAAATATCAGTATGAGTATGTGTTTAATTCTCTCCAGCAACAAGCAAACTCTAGTGGAGAAGTTTTTTCAGTATCACCTTTTACTTTAAAGAATGACAGTAAAACAAGTTTTTCTGTATATGGAATTAACAATAATTCAAAGTTTATATACTTTAAAGACATGTCAGGAGCAAAATTAAGTACCAATGAAGTCATTATTACAAAACCTCTTGCAGATAAGCTTAAGGTTAAACCAAAGGATACTATACAAGTTGTAAACAGATTGGATTCCAGAGAATATAGTATTACTATTGATAGTATTGCTGATAGTTACGTAGGGAGCTACATTTATATGCCTATTGGGAAGTTTAATAGTATGCTTAAATTGCCAGAAGGTAGCTATATGGGATTATGGAGTGATAAAAAAATAGATATACCAGAGGGTAAACTTATAAGTTCTACTACAATTTCTGATGTAAAAAAGGCTCTTGATAACATGACAAAACCTCTTCAGTATTCCATTGGAAGTATAGCTCTTATATCCTTTGTCATAGGACTAATAGTTATATACGTAGTAACCTCTTTAATTATAGAAGAGAATAAAGGTAACATATCACTTATGAAAGTATTGGGTTATAAAAATAAGGAAGTGTACTCACTTATTTTAAATAGCTCCTCTTTTATAGTCGTATTGGGATATGTTTTAGGAGTACCATTACTTCTGGCATGTTTGAAGGTAATGTTTCAATCTGTCACGGAAGGCATGAATATGGATTTCCCAGTTACTATAGAGTATATTTATGTTGTTGTTGGATTTATAGTAATCTATCTCACTTATGAAATATCCAAAGTCTTAAGTAAAAAGAAGGTTAATAAAATTTCTATGACAGAAGCATTAAAATCTGGAAGAGAATAATTAAGGTATCTTCAAATAAATAATAAGTTAAATATATTAGTTATTTATTTGAAGGTGACCAAAATATGAATATAAGAATAGATAGCTGAATATTATTTTTAGTATGAACTTTATTTTGGAGATGATATAATTTGGAATCCAATATAATACTAGTGATAATATTAGCCATTTCAATAATAGGAAAAGCCAATTCTGTGTCAGTTGCTACAGCTATACTTTTAATTATTAAGCTTCTGAATATTGAAAAATATATTTTTCCTGCTTTAGATAAGAGTGGAGTATTTTGGGCGCTTGTGCTGCTTATAGCGGCTATACTTATCCCAATAGCAAATGGAAGCATAAGCCCCTTTAAAATTAAAGATAATCTTACTTCAGTGATAGGAATAATTGCACTTTTATTATCGTTCTTTACTACCTATTTAAGCGGCCTTGGATTAAAGTATTTAACTGTGCAAGGACATGGAGATGTAATGCCAGCACTAATTTTAGGATCAATAGCAGCAGCGGCCTTTTTAGGGGGAGTTCCTGTAGGACCTCTTATTACTACTGGTCTACTTGCATTAGTTATGAAGGTATTTCACAAAGAATAATTTAATTATTTAAAAATAAATAACAAGTAAAAATGAGTAAATATTTGTATTAGACAATGATGTAGAATTTGTGGTTATAGTTTTAATATGAACTCATATGCTTTAATATTTCAATATATCTTTGAGAAACTTCAGGATATACTGTAAGCATGGTATCTATGACATAATCTATGTTGATATCATCCACTTTTTTTAATGAAGTATTTCCAAAAACTAGAGAATCGTCATTACTTAAAGAAGCATACACTGTGTCTACAATTGGAGATTGCATAACAGAAGAATTTTCCGTACATTTTTCCGAGAAGTATAGTATATTGTCTATCACAACAAATTCCCCATAGACGTATTCTTTTTTAGAGTTATTAGAATTATCACATATACAGTCAAATTTAGTATGTTCTACATGTTTTAGATCCAACCTATTTTCATCTTCTTCCCTTGTGAGAACACATCTTACATCAAGTTCTAATAGCCTCTTTTTTATATGCTCTGAAAAGTTTTCTCCAAATTCTACTATGAATTGTTTCATTGAGATAGTCTTTTTTAATTTATAGTTTTTCTTATACATAATAACTCTCCTTTTTATTGTATTAAAAAACCAAAACCACCTTTAAAAGGTGGTAAACATTTCTTTATAAAGTATATAATAAAAAAATATTATGATTAAGCTTGTTTTTTAGGACCTACTATCATAAACATATTTCTACCTTCAAGTTGTGGAGCTTTTTCAATTACCCCTAAATCACCTATTTTAGTGATAAATATGTCTAAAACTTTATTACCCATTTGGGTATTATTATTTTGTCTACCTCTAAATCTTATAGAAACTTTAACTTTATCGCCATTTGACAAAAATTTCTTAGCATTATTAGCCTTAATATCTATATCATGCTCTTCTATTGTAGGACTAAGTCTTACTTCCTTTAAAACTACAATTTTTTGACTTTTTTTAGTCAATTTTAGTTTCTTGGATTGTTCATAAATATATTTGCTATAATCCATTATTTTACATACAGGTGGTTTCGCATTTGGAGAAACCATAACTAAATCTAAATCACTTTCTCGTGCAAGTTTAAGTGCTTCTTCTGTTTTAATTATGCGGCTATCTTCTCCAGACAATCTTATTTCTCTGCTCTTAATACCTTCATTCAAAATTAAATCTTTATTGATATATAACACCTCCAAAGTATAATGAGTATTAACCCATTATATTATAATAGCACTTAAAATTGTTTTTTACAACTGGTGTAATACTATTTTATTTTTTTTGTGAAATTAATTTTTGGATTGGGGATAACATTTGTATATTTATCTGGTGGCTAGCCATCAGATAAAATGAATTTTTACTCTGTGAGAAATTATAAATTTTTCTCCATAGATAACTGATTAAATAAAGTTTAATTAAAAATTTATTTAAATTAAACTTTATTTAAAAATACCTTAATATTTACAAACTTTATATCGAATACATATAAAGTGTTTTTTAGTGAGGTGAAAAGATGTTTCTTAAGAGATCCCTTGAAGAACGAGTAGAAAAAGCTAAGAGGAATCAAGAAGAATTAAATAAATTAATTGAAGCTTATAAACCGTTTATAGCGAGTATTTTACACAAGAAAACAGGAAAATTTTTGGAGTATGGATATGACGACGAACTTACTATTGGTATGATGGCTTTCAAGGAAGCAATTGAAGCTTATGATAAAAGCAGGGGTAAATTTTTAACTTTTGCTAAACATGTTATTATTCTTAGAAACATAGACCATTATAGAAAAAATGAAAAATTGAAAGATAAGATTTGCTTGCAAGAAATTAGTACAGGTGAAGATGATAGAGAAAGTAACGCTATGATGAGTAAAGCTATGAAAGAATATGAATATGAAAAAGAAAATGAGCTGAGAAAGTTAGAAATTTTAGAATATAAAAAAGAACTAAAAAAATGGGGTATAGAATTTTCTGAATTAGTACAAGTATCCCCAAAACAAGAAAATCTCAAAAAACTTTATAAAGATGTAGCACAACTTATTATAACCGAACCAGAAATGCTAAATAGATTGACAAGTGTAAGGAGACTGCCAATAAAGGAAATTCAGCGTAATATGCTTGTGCATAGGAAAAAGCTGGAGAGAGGAAGAATATATATTATTGCATTGGTAATAGTATTGATTGGTGATTATGAAGTGATAAAAGAATATATAAATTGAAGGTGAATATATGAATGCAATTATACTGGAGCTATTAAAAGATAAACTTATTGTATTGACAAAAGAAGGAAAATTTATAAGGATAGATAAAATTAGTGATGCTGTAGAAATTGGACAAGAGATTATAATAGATGAACAAAAAAAGTGTAAGAATCATATTTTGAAATGGGTTATTTCTATAGCGGCAGTAGTTACATTGGTAGTATTTATTTTTGGAGATTATATCGCATATTATAAGCCACAAGGATACATAAATATTAGCATAAATCCAAATGCTAATACTAATACAAACATTGTAATCGACTACAATGTTTGTGGATATTGTATAAAAATGAAAGCGTTAAATAACAATGGAAATATTATAGCTAAAAAAATAAATGGATTTGAGTATAAACCTACAAATATTGTGATTGATAATATTATTAACATTGCTGAACAGGAAAAATTTATATCAAATCAAGAAGAAAATGTGATTTTAATAACAATGATTGAATTTCATAAGAAAATTGATTATTTAGGATTAAATAATTCTGTAGGAAATTGTGTTAAAGAAAATAAAATAAATACAAGAACTATTTTTCTAACAGGAAATAAAGACGAATATGAAAAAGCAAAACAGTATAACATTTCAATGGATAAATTCCTTTTAATAAACCAGATAATAGAAAGCAATTCCATATACAAATTCACATTACAATATGGGCTTATATAACAGTTTTATTGAAATTAGAATTGCTGAGTAATTATCTTTAGAATGGCAAAAAAAGAGTTTAGCATGGAATTTCAATAAATTTCCATGCTAAATTGAGTTTATGCTACTAGAACGCTGGATTTAGCTGTTAAATACTATTTTTGAAATAGGTAGTGGATAAGAATTGGCCTAGGAATAAATTACAACTTCTTTTTCTATCTATTGATGGAACGAAGATGTTTTATTACAACATTTTGAAATATGGATTTGCCGCCAATAGAAAAAAGAGTTATTCCTTTATTATTTAAATTAGGAAAGACTTCACTTGAGTAAGTAATCTTACCATCATCAACAAATACTTCTATACTTGTTTTATCAACGAGAATTTTTAAATGAACATTCTTCTTACTTGTATCAAAGGTTGCTTTGCTTTCAATATATTTTTGACTCTTGTCTGGCTGCCCTGTAAAAGCTCTATTCACATAAGAGTATTGTCCTTCAACAAAAATACCGACATCAATATGACGACTTTTATCTGATGACTCTCGAAGCCTAAAGCCTATATTTTTGGCATCCGACCAACTTATATCCGCATCAAGTTGGTAGGCTTCGCTTTGAACCTTCAATGTTTTTGACCCAATAACTTCAATTTGTTTAAAATTATCAGTTGACGTTATTAGACTATCCAAGGTTTCAACAGGCTGTGAGATTAGACTATAGGTATTATCTGCTTGCTTTTTCAAGTTGATCTGGCGCACAATAGAATCCGTTCCATTGAAGCCATCTTGTATTGTTGGGGTATTGTTTGGATAATCCCAGTTATTCATCCAGGCTAGAGCATAACGTTTCGTAAATTTATCGGTGCTATTGCCGTTCTCAAAGGTCACCCCTGCATACCAGTCAAAGCCATAATCCAGCCATTGTGGTTCAATTTGATATGGGATAAATTCTTTTCCGTTGTAACTACCCATCCAATAGGCATAAGTATTGGGTTTGCCAGAAGATTTACCATTGGCGCTGGCACCTAGAATCCACTTATATGTTCCGTCGTTTGCCTGCATCATAAAAAGATCTGGACATTCTACAATACCTATATTTTGCGTAAAGAAACCACCTGTATAGTTCCAATTTTTCAGGTTGTAAGATTCATAAAAGCCAATTTTCGTACCTTCTGCCAGGAGCATTACCCATTTGTCGTTCTGAGAATCCCAGATGATTTTTGGATCTCTAAAATCTTTTGTACCCGGATTTGGTATAATGGGTTGGTCACCATAAGATTTAAATGTTTTTCCTTTGTCTGTACTGTACCAAAGACATTGTTCCTGCTGATTGCCACTTCCGGAAGGTTGTGTTACCATGGCCACAATGGCCCCTTCCCCAAAGCCTGCAGTATTTTTGGTGTCAACAACCACGGATCCTGACCATATATCCCCATTTTTATTTGTATATTTAGGAATAGCCACTCCCTCATCTTTCCAATGTACTAAGTCTTCTGATGTGACCTGCCGCCATTCCGTACCATTACCATTTGGATAATCATGATTATAGAGATAATAGTAATGATACTTTCCATCAAGAAATATAGGCTTTTGTGGATCATTCTTCCATTTATCAGGTGTTGTAAAATGATATATTGCCCGATAGTTTGGTTTTTCATGAATAACTGTTCTATCTATCTTCTTATTTGTATGATAGAAAAATAAGGAGATAGATGATAATATTATTAAACAGATAATTATTAAAATAGCTAATTTGTTATATTCGATCTTATGAATTTTTCTTTTTTTCAAGTTAAACACCTCCACTTTGCTCGTTTATATTCTGGCTACGGTGGGAAGAAGTATACATATTTGTTTTTTTAGATGCTTTTAATATATAAGAAGGTATAAATTTATTTATCTGATGACTACCCATTCTAATACTCTCACCTTCTTCAAGTGGGAGTAAAGAGTGGCTACGTCCTTGGATAATTCATCTAAACTTAGTGGGAATACAAACTCCCACTAAGTTTAGATGAATTGATAAAAAATGCCGATAAAGTATCGGCATTTTTATGTTCTTTAAATTAAATTTTTAGTTATTCCAGTGTAAGCTTTTTAATTTATTTATTGAACGTGTTTTTTTCTTTATCAATGGTCAATTGTCCTTGTGGAAGGATACTGTTTGGCACAACAGATGTTTTGTCTCCTTTAATGTTAAGTAAGAAGCTTGGAGCAAAACTTGAATGATGGTCAGAATATAAACCTCTGTTTGTTATATAACTTGTAATTACTACATTATTTCCTTTTTCCTGTGGTACAGCAAAGTGAGAATAAGTAAATGTAGGGTCAGCAGGGTCAAGATTCATACTTAATACAAGTCCGCTGCCATTTAACGGTTTATATGATCCGGTTAAGGAATTTGAAACGTAGCCTAACATGTATACATCCTTATCGCCTATTCCATCAATAGTCATTTTAGCACCTCTTGAATCTGTAAATAAATACCATTTGCCATTCATTTTAAATACATTAGCACGTTCGATTTCATCTGTTACTGTATTGGAAGTAATTAATGGTTTCATCACTTTTTTAAGTGTATAATCATTATTCAATTCAATAATACCTAGTGCTCCATTTGCTAATGATGCAAGTTGTTTTTTAGGTCCAATTAATAGTTTGTCTTTTTCTGTCTGGAAGAAAGTTTCACTTCCACCATAGAATGCTTTATTAAATAAGGATTCATCACCTTGGTATCCATCATCTGTTCCTGTATTAGCTTCAAAAACAAGATATTTATGACCATTATCTTCAATGTAGTGAGGATCTCTTAACGTGTGGTTATCACCAGAAAGATCAGCACCCTCATCGATAAATTGTTGAACGTTCTGATAAATTGTACCGTCTCCGCCATCAAAGATTGATTTTAGATCTTCTACGCCATCAACTTTCAACGTATTGGCATTGGCCTCAGATAAATTGATTTGAGCCGTTGTTAAGGTTTGTTTACCATAATGTCCGGAATCTGGTGCCCAGCTATCTCGATCTGTATAAAATAAGCGAACTTTTCCATCAGATGTTAAGGTTGCAGAGCCTGACCACTCTTCTGCCTGATTTTTTAGGAAAGGATCATTTGGAACGAATTTATCACTATCTTTAAATACTCTACCAGCACTTTTCCAGCTATCAATGGATGTGTCGCCTATTTTTTGATAGAATAAGTAAATATGTGTATCCCATCCTCTTTTAGGGTCTCCTGCTAAAGCAAAAACCAGATTGTATCCATGATAATTTGCTACTGTTCCATCAGCGTTTTGCAGCGGCCAGCTATCCCAAACATCTAAATTAATTAGGTTGCCAAACTCATCATAACCTTTTGCTGAAGGAATATTTTTTAATGTGGATGCATCGAATTGAGGAACTTTAAATTGTGCATTGTTTTGCTGTTCAGATATTTTTGACATATTGTAACGTGTAATATGAGAAATATCATAGGTGTTGTTATAATCAATATTGCTAGCAAGAGCCACAGATCCACCACCTGCGCCTACAAGTAAAGCTGTGGTAAAAGAAGTGCTTAAAATAATTTTCATAATTTTTGATTTGATCATTAGTTAGACCTCCTAAATATGTATTTTTTCTATTAAAATTAAGTTGAAGTAAATTTCTATTTAATTTTAGAATTATGTTTATAATAAAGTGAAATAGAAATTGCATATGATTAGCTATTGTAATAAATGGAAAGCGAACAAATACAAAATGGATACTGTGTTTGTTCGCTTTCTTAAAAATGGAGATACCAGTAATGAGTAACTGGATAATTTATCTAAACTTAGTGGAAGTATAAACCGCCACTAAGCAAGATGCATTGATAAATTTTTTGTCTGATGACTATTATTTATTAGTTGTAAGTTGTCCTTGTGGAAGGATGCTGTTTGGTACAACTGATGTTTTTGACCCTTTGATGTTAAGTAAAAAGCTTGGAGCAAAGGTAGCGTGGTGATCTGTATAGAAGCTTCTATTTGTCATGTAGCTTGTTATTACCACGGTGTTACTTTCAGGTTGAGGTACAGCAAAGTGAGAGTAAGTAAATGTAAGATCAGCAGGATCAAGATTCATGTTTAATACTAGTCCACTACCGTTTAATGGCTTGTACCCTCCAGTTAAAGAATCTGATGTGAAACCTAACATGTATACATCTTTATTGCCTATTCCATCAATAGTCATTTTAGATCCTCTTGAATCTGTGAATAAATACCATTTACCATTCATTTTAAATACATTAGCACGTTCGATTTCATCTGTTACTGTATTAGATGTAATTAATGGTTTCATCACTTTTTTCAAAGTATAATCATTATTTAATTCAATAATACCTAGTGCTCCATTTGCTAATGATGCAGTTTGTTTTTTAGGTCCAATCAATAGTTTATCTTTTTCTGTCTGGAAGAAATTTTCACTTCCGCCATAGAATGCTTTATTAAATAAGGAGTTATCACCTTGGTATCCATCATCTGTTCCTGTATTAGCTTCGAAAACAAGATATTTATGACCGTTATCTTCAACGTAGTGAGGATCTCTTAAAGTATGGTTATCACCTGAACTCCACTTACCTTCATCTATGAATTGCTGAACATTTTGATAGAGTTTACCGTCTCCGTCAAAAATAGATTTATAATCTGATACACCATCAACCTTAAGGGTATTAGAATCTGGCTGAGACATATTGATTTGAGTCGTTGTTAATGTTTGTTTACCAGCACCTGATCCTCCATCTTCTGGAGAGCCGGAGTAATCTGTGTAAAACAAACGTACTTTGCCATCTTTAGTTAAAGTGGCAGAACCTGACCACTCCTGAGTTTGATACTTAAGAATAGCATCATTTGAAGCAAATTTATCGCTATCTTTAAATACTCTACCAGCATTTTTCCAACTGTCGATAGATGTGTCGCCTATTTTTTGATAAAATAAGTAAATGTGAGTGTCATTACCGTTCTTAGGATCTCCTGCTAAAGCAAAAACAATATTGTATCCATGATAATTTGCTACTGTTCCATCAGCATTTTGTAATGGCCAGCTATCCCATACATCTAAATCTATTAAATTACCATACTTATCGTAATCTTTTGCTGATGAGATATTTTTTATAGTTGATGCATCGAATTGAGGCACCTTAAATTGTGCGTTATTTTGTTGTCCAGGTATTTTGATCATATCAGAATGAGTTATATGGGAAATTCCATAGGTGTTGTTGTAATCAAGAGTGCTGGCAAGAGCAACAGATCCACCGCCTATTCCTGTAAGTAATGCTGTAGTAAAAGAAGCACTTAGAACAAATTTCATAATTTTTGACTTAATCATTAATTTTCCCCCTAAAAAATAATTATTTTTTTCTTTTAAATCATAAATATAAGTTTTTTATTCTTATTTTTTATCTTTATATCATTCCCCTTTCTTCAATCTGTCATATACATACGCAAGGCTTTATTATTTTTTTGAGGTAAATTAAAATTTAAATTAAAATTATATTTTTTATCTTTATATATTGAAGTAAAAAAATAGAGAATAGCACAAATATGAGAAAGTCTATACCTTTTTTATAAATTTAAGGTATATTCAAATAAATAACTAATCAATATACTAGTATATTTCACTTGCCACTTATTTTCACATGCCTAATCCATAAAAAGGTATAGACTTATTTGTGTAAATCTCTATATTCACTGGATATTAAATATATATTTTATCTAAAATCCAATACTCTTACCTATTAATTGTAATCTTACTTTGTTTGTGTAAATTTTTTTAAGTTACCTTTTTGAATGATTTTTTTGTTTATCAATCGTTAGTTGTCCTTGCTCAAGGTTGCTGTTTGGCACAACAGATGTCTTGTCTCCTTTAATATTAAGTGAGAAGCTTGGAGCAAAACTTGAATGCTGATCAGAGAAGAAACCTCTGTTTGTTATATAACTTGTAATTACTACATTATTGCCTTTTTCCTGTGGTACGGCAAAATGTGAGTAAGTAAATGTAACATCAGATGGATCAAGATTCATGTTTAATACAAGGCCACTTCCATTTAAAGGTTTATATGATCCAGTTAAAGAATCTGAAGTGTAACCTAACATGTATACATCTTTATCGCCTATTCCATCAATAGTCATTTTAGCTCCTCTTGAGTCTGTAAACAAGTACCATTTACCATTCATTTTAAATACATTTGCACGTTCAATTTCATCTGTTATTGTGTTAGATGTAATTAGTGGTTTCATTACTTTTTTCAAACTATAATCATCATTTAATTCAATGATACCTAGTGCACCATTAGCTAATTCTGCCAAACCTTTTTTAGGACTTTGTAACAATTTAGTTTTTTCAGCTTCAAAGAATTGTCTAGTTCCACCATAATAGGCCCAATTGGATAAAGCATCCGCTCCTTGGTAACCAGTTTCTGTTCCAGTGTTCGCTTCAAAAACAAGGTATTTATGTCCATTATCTTCAACGTAGTGAGGATCTCTTAATGTATGATTATCAGAGTAATTTGGTGCTTCAATACCTTGTAAAACGTTTTGATAAATCTTTCCATCTCCACCATCAAATATAGATTTATAATCTTCCACTCCATCAACTTTCAATGTGCTATTATCTGGCTGAGATAAATTAACCTGAGCTGTTGTTAAAGTTTGTTTACCATAGAAATCTTTCTCTGGATTCCAGGCTTGTCTATCTGTATAAAACAATCTAACTTTTCCATCTTTAGTTAAAGTGGCAGAACCTGACCACTCTTCTGCTTGATCTTTTAGAAAAGGATCATTTGGAACAAATTTATCGCTATCTTTAAATACTCTACCCGCATGTTTCCAGCTATTAATGGATGTGTCGCCTATTTTTTGATAGAATAAGTGAATAAACGTATCACTTCCAACTTTAGGGTCTCCTGCTAAAGCAAAAACGATATTGTATCCATGATAATTTGCCACTGTTCCATCCGCATTTTGAAGCGGCCAGCTATCCCATACATCTAAATCTATTAAATTACCATTCTTATCATAACCTTTTGCTGAAGGTATGTTTTTTATTGTAGATGCGTCGAATTGAGGCACCTTAAATTTTTCATTGTTTTGTTGTCCAGGTATTTTGGACATGTCATAACGTGTAATATGAGAAATATTATCATACTTTGGTTTAAAATCTTTGCTATTGTTTTCTTTAGCAAGAGCAACAGATCCACCGCCTATTCCTACAAGTAATGCTGTAGTAAAAGAAGTACTTAAAACAAATTTCATAATTTTTGACTTAATCATTAATTACTTACCCCCCCAAATGATTATCTTTTTCAATATAAATATAAATTTTTTATTCTGATTTTTTATCTTGTATATCACCACCTTTTAAATCTAATATATACATACGTATATTTTTATTTTTGAGATATACTAAATTTTGATTAAAAATTAATTCTTATTATGGATTAAATGTTAAAAATATACATATATAACGATTGAATTTATGCTGAATATTTCTAATTTGTAAAAATAAATACATATTTTCTACAAAATACAAATAGTCATTACACGTGATGTTAACCTTTTTTACCATAATAGGAAATTAAATTTGTTTTAGAATATACATTAGCTTTACCTTGGTGATGATAATAGCATATTCTTGAATTGATTTGTATTTGTCTATTAGAAATTGGACTTACATCTAATCAATACTAAATGCCAGTTTAATTATTGTAGAATGCCAAATATAATTACCTGAGTTTCGTACGAATGAAACATTAATAATTTCAGAAAGATAGTTTCTAAAAAATAAATAGTGGATAATAGCAATCCTTAAAATATAATTTTCTTATCACAAAAAAATTAAGAGAGGCTTGTATCATCCACACGAGTAATCTTATCGTTACTCAAGATAATTGTAAAGAAGAAACTATTTCCATTTGGCTAGTTGAAGTTATGCACTTTGGCTTAAAAATGAATTTTTTCAAGCTTTTTGAGGAGTTTAAGCTTAAGTGAAGTATTGATAAAAATAAAAACCTTTTATACAATTAATGTAATAGGAGAAAATGGTAAAGGGAAAGGAATGGTAATAATTATGATAAAGCCTAAAGTATATATTGCAAAACATTTTCCAAAGGAAGTAATTCAATACATTGAAAAGTATTGTCAGTGTGAAAAATGGGAAGGGGAAGGAGAAATTTCTAGAGAAGTTCTTCTAGATAAAATTAAGGATACGAATGGAGTAATATTGACCTCAATAAAAATTGATAAAGAGTTTTTAGATAATGCGCCTAATTTAAAAGTAGTTAGCAATGTGTCTGTTGGGTATGATAATTTTGACTTAGAGGCTATGAAATCAAGAGATGTAATTGGAACAAATACTCCTAGTGTGCTGGATAACAGTGTGGCAGATTTAGTATTTGGATTAATGCTATCCTCAGCTCGTAGAATTGTGGAATGTGATAAATATGTAAGGCAGGGAAAATGGAAGTCTCAATATGATGAGAATTATTATGGAATTGATGTATATGGTAAAACATTGGGAATAATAGGCATGGGAAGAATTGGTGAAGCAATAGCTAAGAGAGCTAGATTTGGTTTTGATATGAAGGTACTTTATCACAATAGAAGTAGAAAAGTAGAAGCTGAGGAAAATTTGGGTGTAGAGCATTCAGATTTAGAAACTCTTTTAAAAGAATCTGATTTTGTAGTTTTAATGACACCATTTACAAAAGAGACCTATAGACTTATTAGTATCAATGAATTTAAATTGATGAAAGAAACAGCAATATTCATTAATGCATCCAGGGGACAGACCGTAGATGAAAAAGCATTGATTGAGGCTTTAAAAAGTGGAGGAATACGGGCAGCAGGCTTAGATGTCTATGAAAAGGAACCTGTTGATGCTAATAATGAGTTACTTACCTTAAACAATGTAGTTGTTCTTCCTCACTTGGGTTCAGCTACCTGGGAGACACGCAATAATATGGCTATGGTAAGCGCTGAAAATATGGTAAAAGTATTATTGGGAGAGACTGCTCCTAATATAGTTAAAGAACTTAAAGAATAATATAAAAATAGATAGAATTTATGGATATAATTAAGCAATATTAACAATTAGTTGGATTACTTGATAAATTCGAGATAAATTAATAAAAAGGTTTTTTATTGTATACTGAGTATATAGTAAAAAGCCTTTTTCATTTAACAATATAATATTATTAATAGCTATAGGATAATACTATAAACAGAAAGAGAATAAATACAAAACAAGCTTCTATTCAGTAAGATTCATTGATCAATGAATTTTACAAGTGGGAGTTTGTATTCACATTAAGTTTAGATGAATTATCCAGTGACTAGTCATTGAATAAAAAATAATTAAGCTCTATCAGTGAAATGCCGTATTAATTATCAATTGAAGATAGACAAAGTAAAAGTGAAAATAAATGAAAATTTATTAAAGTAAGGTGTAATTATTTTTAAAAATGTAAAAATAATTACTTAATCTTAAACGATTATCTATAATTTACCATAAATTATAGATAATTATTATTGACAAATAATCACCATAGATATAAAATATTTATAAATCAGAGTGAAACGCTCGGGATTAAAATTTTATTTAGGAGAGATTAATATGGGAGATAAACTTTTAGATATAAAAGATATTCATGTTGAAGCAGATGGAAATGAAATATTAAAAGGTCTTAATTTAACCGTCAATAAAGGTGAGGTTCATGTAATAATGGGTCCTAATGGAGCGGGAAAATCAACTTTGGTAAATGTAATAATGGGGCATCCTAAATATAAAGTTACAAGTGGAGACATAATATTTGAAAATGAAAGAATTAATGAGTTAAAAACGGATGAGAGGGCAAAAAAAGGTATATTTTTGTCATTTCAGACACCAGAAGAAGTTCCAGGAATAACAGTAGAAGGACTTTTAAGAAGTTCCAGAACTGCTATTACAGGAAAACCTATTAAGCTTATGGCTTTCAGAAAAGAGCTTGAGGAAAAATTAGAAACTTTACAATTTGATGAAAGCTATGCTTCAAGATATTTAAATGTTGGTTTTTCTGGTGGCGAGAAGAAAAAAAATGAAATAATTCAAATGATGATGATAAATCCTAAATTAGCTATACTTGATGAAACTGATTCAGGTCTTGATGTAGATGCGGTGAAAATAGTTTCAAAAGGTGTAAATAAATTTAAGAATGATGATAATGCTATACTGATAATAACTCATAACAGCAAGATATTAGAAGATTTAAAACCTGATTTCGTTCACATAGTTTTAAAGGGTAAGGTTGTTAAAACTGGAGATGCTTCCTTAATAGATGAAATAAATAATAAGGGATTTGGAGAATTTAAAGAAGTAGCTCTAGGCATCTGAAAATAAATAATAAGCTAAAGATGCATTAGTCAGTAAAAATTTAGATATCCCAATGGAAACAGAAATTTAAATGAAAATATCTTACAGGGAGGTAAGTCTCATGGAGAAGAAAAAGACTTTTATTGAAGAGTTAGACCGAGGTTTTTATGATATAAAAAATAAAGATGTATATAGTTATAAAGCTAAAAAGGGATTGACTAAAGAAATAATAATGAATATTTCTAAAGAGAAAAATGATCCTGAATGGATGACAGAGTTCAGACTTAAATCATTAGAAATATATAATAATATGGATATGCCAACTTGGGGACCATCTCTAGATGAATTGGATATGGATAATATAGTTACCTATGTTAAACCTAATACTGAAATGAAAGGCAATTGGAAGGATGTGCCTGAGGAAATAAAGGATACCTTTGAAAAATTAGGCATACCAAAGGCTGAGAGGGAGTCCCTTGCTGGAGTAGGAGCACAGTATGACTCTGAAGTGGTATACCATAGTATAAAGGAAGAATTAGTTAAACAGGGTATTGTATATACGGATATGGAAACAGCATTAAGAGAATATGAGGATATAGTTAAAGGGTATTTTATGAAATTAGTTCCAGCTAATGATCATAAGTTTGTAGCACTTCATGGTGCAGTATGGTCTGGAGGTTCTTTTGTATACGTACCAGAGGGGGTAGATGTAGAAATACCACTTCAATCTTATTTTAGACTTAATTCCCCAGGTGCAGGACAATTTGAGCATACATTAATAATAGTAGAAAAAGGTGCTAAGCTTCATTTTATTGAAGGCTGTTCAGCTCCGAAATACAATGTAACAAATTTGCATGCAGGATGTGTAGAACTTTATGTTAAAGAAGGGGCAACTTTAAGGTATTCAACTATAGAAAACTGGTCAAGAAATATGCTTAATCTTAACACTAAGAGAGCAGTCGTTGAGAAAAATGGTACTATAGAATGGGTATCCGGTTCCTTTGGCTCAAAGATATCTATGCTCTATCCTATGAGTATATTAAAGGGAGAAGGAGCTAAGGCTGAGTTTACGGGAATAACCTTTGCAGGAAAAGGACAGCATTTAGACACTGGTGCTAAGATGGTTCATGCAGCCCCATATACTTCTTCAACTATAAATACAAAATCTATATCCAAGAGTGGTGGTACTGCTATATATAGAGGTGCAGTAAAGGTATCTCCAAATGCACATCATACTAAGGCATCTGTATCCTGTGAATCTTTGATGTTAGATGATATTTCTCGTTCGGATACACTCCCAGTAATTGATATATTAAATGATGAGGTAGATATTGGGCATGAAGCAAAGATTGGAAGAATAAGTGACGAGGCTATTTTTTATCTTATGTCAAGAGGTATAAGTGAAGAAGAAGCTAAGGCAATGATTGTAAGAGGTTTTGCAGAGCCTATTGCTAAAGAATTGCCCTTGGAATATGCTGTGGAAATGAACAATCTCATAAAGCTTGAATTAGAAGGAAGCATTGGTTAGGTGGTGAAGATAATGAGTAATAAAACATTAAAAAATATAAATAAAATTCCTGTAAGAACATGGAGCTGGCTGGGAGTAAATGATTTATCAATAGATAGGGAACTGCCAGAAATAAAACCATATGATAAAACCATAATTGAGGATACATACGAAGAAGGTTTAAGGGTTATTCCTATTAATAAAGACAGTAATACTTTAAGAATATTGGATACTTTAGATTATGAAGGTATAAGTAAAGAGGCAACGGAGCAAGTTAAAAATAATTATAATACTGGTGTATTTATACAGGTTTCACCAGAAAAAAAAGTTATAAATCCAATATTTATAGATTATTCCATGGACAAGGAAAATCCTGTGGTTATAGATGATAATATAATAATTGCTGAAGAAAATAGCGAAATAACAGTAGTGGTTAAATATGATTCAGATAATAGTGAAAATTATTTTCATAACGGACTTACAAGAATATATGGTAAAGCAGGCTCTACTATAAATCTTATAAAAATACAAACTATATCTGACACAGCTGTTCATCTTGATACAAATACAGCACAATTAGAAGAAAGAGCGAAAATAAATTACGTAGTAGTTGAACTTGGAGCAGCTCATAGTGTAACTAATTATAAAACGGATTTAAAGGGATATAAGAGTTCTGAAAATTTATATTCCATTTATTTAGGAGATAAAGAAAGAAATATTGATATAAATTATTTAATAAATCATTATGGTAAGGAAACTAATAGCTCAATTGAAACCAGAGGTGCTCTTCTTGATAAAAGCAGTAAGATATTTAGAGGTACTCTGGATTTTAAAAAAGGGGCATCTAAATCTAAAGGACAGGAAGAGGAGTATGCAGTACTTTTAAGTCCTAATGTAAGAAACAGGTCAGTACCTATACTTTTGTGCACAGAAGAAGATGTTGAAGGGCAACACGCTGCCAGTGCTGGGAAAATAGATGAAAATAAGCTTTTTTATCTTATGACTAGGGGAATCAGCGAAAAAGAAGCAAAGAAGCTTATAATAGAAGCTGCTTTTAATCCAATTTTAAATAAAATTCCATTGGAAGATATTAAAAATGAAATTTCAGAAAGTATTAGGAGGAAGCTTATAGATGAGTAATAAATATATTGTGGATTTTCCAACTATAAATCAGACAGTTAATGAACATAGATTAGCTTATTTAGATAGTGCAGCTACTACTCAAAAGCCTTTATCCGTAATAAAGGCGGTAGATGAGTATTATAGTAAATTTAATGCTAATCCTCATAGAGGAGCTTATTATCTCAGCATAAAGGCAACAGAGATATATGAAAATACTAGGGAAATTATAAAAAATTTCATAGGAGCAGAAAAGGCCAAAGAAATAGTATTTACTAAAAATGCCACAGAAGGTTTTAATTTATTAGCTTATTCCTATGGGATGAATTTTATAAATGCCGGAGATGAGATAGTTATATCTATAGCAGAGCATCACTCCAATTTAGTTCCCTGGCAGCAGGTGGCAAAAGCTAAGGGTGCAGTATTGAAATATTTGTATTTGGATGAAGAAGGTATAATTTCAAAAGAGGAAGTTGAAAGTAAAATAACTGAAAAGACAAAGATTGTGTCCATTACTCAGGTATCTAATGTACTTGGAACCATCAATCCTGTAAAAGATATTATTAAAAAGGCTCATTCTGTAGGAGCAATTGCTATAGTAGACGGATCACAAAGTGTACCCCACATGAAAGTAAACGTGAGGGATTTAGATGCAGATTTTATAGTATTTTCTGGACATAAAATGTTATCTCCTATGGGAATAGGAGTAGTGTATGGAAAAGAAGAACTGTTAGAAAAAATGCCGCCCTTCATATTTGGAGGAGATATGATAGAATATGTATGGGAACAGGAAGCTACTTTTGCAGAAGTTCCTTATAAATTTGAAGGTGGTACACAGAATGTAGGAGGAGCTGTTGGAATAACTGCTGCTATAAAGTATCTTGAAAATGTAGGTATGGATACGGTGAATGACATAGAGAAAGACTTGGTAGGCTATGCATTGGAAAGATTAAGTGAAATACCTTATGTTACCGTATATGGGACAAAGAATGTTGATAAAAAAGCAGGAGTAATTTCTTTTAATGTACAGGATGTACATCCCCATGATGTGGCATCTATATTAGATGCTTCTGGTGTTGCAATTAGAGCAGGTCATCACTGTGCTCATCCCTTAATGAGATATCTAGGAGTAAATGCTACCTGCAGGGCAAGTTTCTATCTGTACAATATAAGGGAAGATGTGGATGCCTTAGTTGAAGGATTAAAAAATACAAGGAAGTGGTTAGGTTATGGATCTTAGTAGTGTATATTCTGAAATAATAATGGAGCATAATACCTCAAATCACAATAAGAGGCATGTTGAAGGTGCAGATGTAGTGGAACAGGGGCATAATCCCAGCTGTGGAGATGAAATTGAACTTGAATTAAAAATAAAAGACAATATAATAGAAGATGCAGGCTTTACTGGTGTAGGTTGTGCCATATCACAGGCTTCTACATCTATAATGATAGATTTAATAAAGGGAAAGACTTTAGAGGAGGCAAAACATCTGGTAGAAACTTTTCTAGGTATGATAAAAAGAGAGATAACCGATGAAAAGCAGCTGGAGATACTAGAAGATGCCCTGGCACTTAAAAATATATCTAATATGCCAGCTAGGGTTAAATGTGCAGTTTTAGCTTGGCATACCTTGGATCAGTCACTAAAAAAAGATAAAAATTGACAAAAATTGCGAAAAATCCTTAATGTGTATTATAACAGCATATTAAGGATTTTATTATTTTTAAAACAATTATTTGTTGGTAATTTATACAAGCATAAAGAATTTTACGTGGATAATAGCTAATTAAGAGCCTTGCTGCACTATATGTTCCAAAAGTGTGAATATTATAAATTTAAGGAATAGTCCTATTTTAATATATAATCTAGAAATTTGTTATATAATAGTTTATAAACTGGTTTTACAGTTTAAAGAATGATTGAAATTACAATAAAAAACGGAGGGAAAGTTATGGTAAAATCAATTCAATCACCGAGTAAATATGTACAAGGTTCAGGTGTACTAACTCAATTAGAAACTTATGTAGGAAGCTTAGGAGAGTCTTTTCTTGTAGTAGCAGATCCATTTGTTTTGGATGATGCAAAGGAAAAGATAGGGAAGAGTTTTGAAGGTACTGAAAAAGACGTTACAATTGAAAAGTTTGGTGGAGAATGTACTAAAAATGAAATTGACAGATTAATACAAATAGCCAAAGCAAAAAATGTACAGGCTGTAATTGCTATAGGTGGAGGAAAAACTCTAGATACAGTAAAGGCAATTGGATATTATACTAAAATTCCAGTTGTTATAATTCCAACATTAGCTTCCTGTGATGCTCCATGTACTGCACTTTCAGTTATATACACAGAAAAAGGGGAATTTAGTGAATATTTATTCCTGCCAGAAAACCCTAATATGGTTATGGTTGATACAGATATAATTGTAAAGGCTCCAGTAAAGTTCTTGGCAGCTGGTATGGGTGATGCTTTTGCAACTTACTACGAAGCAAGAGCTTGCTACAAGGCAAGTGGCAATAATTTAGTTGGTACTAAAATAACAAAGGCAGCTTTAGCTCTTGCAGAACTTTGTCATAAAACTCTTCTTGAAGATGGGGTAAAAGCAAAGCTTTCAAATGAAAAAGGAGTTTTAACTAAGGCGCTTGAGAACATAATAGAAGCAAATATATACTTAAGTGGAGTTGGAGCTGAAAGTTCTGGACTAGCTGCTGCTCACGCTATTAGTAATGGTCTTACTGTTCTTACAGAATTACATCGTGTATCTCATGGAGAAAAGGTTGCCTTTGGTACTCTAGTTCAATTAGTTCTTGAGGATGCACCTGTAGAAGAAATAAAGCAAGCCATAAACTTTATGAAAAATGTAGGACTTCCAGTATCCTTAGAAGAAATGGGAGTAAATGTTATAAATAAAGATGCCATAATGAAGGTTGCAGCATCTTCTTGTGCAAAAAATGATACTATGGGCAATATGCCATTTGAAGTTACTGTAGAAGATGTTTATGGAGCAATAATAGTGGCAAATGAACTTGGTAAGCAGTTTAGATAATATTTTTTACTGGTAATTGTTATATATTAGACAAATATGTTACAAGTTAAACAAGCATGTTATAAATTAAACAAGATTTTTAGAGATGTTTAATTTCATGATTGATTGAAGGTAAGATCCCTAGTATGGTGTGAAAAACATATTAGGGATTTTTTGCCGTATACGATTTTCAATTTATGTATGAATAAATATATTATTAGGATAATAGGGGTTAAGCCGACATACGTGAAAAACTGTGCCACATGCTTACATTAATATCCAATTGTTAGCAATGCGCCCTGGGATCATACATGTTTCATCAAGTCTATGTAAATTTGAAACATTTCAAATTTAATATTTATAACTCTATTGAAACACTTTTTGATAGTGTTATTAGGGTATACTCTTTTGAAACATATATTTAATTTAGTGGTATAATTTATACACAATTGAAAATTAAGGAGAACTTTTTATTATGGTATTTTTAAAAAAGTATAGATAATATATATATGTCGGCTGTCCCCCTACGTATACAAGTATGTTACAATTTAATAGTGCGTTGTTGAGCTCATGAGTTAATGCTTAAAACTATAGTTAACTTGCACGAAGTTTTTATATTAGGGAGAAAAGAGAAATGTACACTGGTAAAAAAGTTAGGTTGAAAGAATACAGAAAAGAAGATGTTAAATTAGTTCAAAGTTATGTAAATGATTCAGAGATAAAGAAACTCTTAAATCCAGGGATACCTTATTTATATACATTTGAAGATGAAGAAAAATGGTTTGAAAGTTTATCAGCAAAAAATGATCAATATAGTTTTGCTATAGAAACATTAGTTGATAATAAATATATCGGTGGTTGTGGAATAAATAGTATTGATTGGAAAAACAGTGCTGCCGTAATTGGAATATTTATAGGAGATAAAGAATATTGGGGAAAAGGTTATGGAACAGATGCGATGAAACTTCTTATTAGTTTTATTTTTGAACAAATGAATTTAAATAAAATTAAATTACAGGTTTTATCATATAATGAACGTGCGATTAAATGTTATGAAAAGTGTGGATTTACAAAAGAAGGTGTATTAAGGGAAGAAATATTTAGGGATGGTAAATATCATGATAATATTGTTATGGGATTTTTTAAAATTGAGTATTATAAAGAAATGAATAAAAGTGTCAACTAATCTTATCTACCAATATTTCAAATCTTTTTTGCAGTATTGTGTTGATTTCTGTGAGTCCCCACTCAATAAGCCCATGAAAGTCATCATTATAATAGTTTTCGTACATCTTATTATTATTTTCAAGGATTTCTTTAAAGGTAATCTGATGGATATAATTTACAAACAGTGATTTTAAGCGTACTATATCTATCTTTCAAAAAGTACACTTTTTGAAACACATAGAAGCATAAAATGTTTATAATAAAATAATTATATATTTTAAATCTCTACTGAATATTTTTAAAGAGCTTGTACATAATTATAGAATATGTAACTAAAAAAATATTTTAGAGAGAGGTAACTAAAATGAAAAAGATTGTTGTTAAAACTTCAACCAAAAAGCCAGCCAAGAAAAAAAATAACGACAAATATTTAATCTGTGTCGGTAAAAACTTTTAAGCTATAGTTTTTTTGATACAATATGCTTATCATTTAAAATCACATATATTGGGGTAATACCAGCAGTTGTGTTATGTACTGAAAAGCATATACCATTATATGTAATTTCCTTTATAGAATTAGATTTAAAGCATAAGTATTTGGAGTAAAATAAAGGTCATAAATTATAAATAACTTTACTTTGAATAAATTACTAAATATATTTACTTGCAAAATACCTTTTAAATCAACATATAAAAATGCACGATTTATCAAAGGTGGCGATAAATTTAAAGACCATGAAACAAATTAATTTAATTTGTTTTTTACGTATTTGCAACGCAATTAGTACGGTGATTTTTAAAATAAAAGGCAGAAGTGTATTTTATTAACTTTCAGAAAATAAGAATGAAAATTAAGAGGGTTTAGACGATATAAATAAATTTAATCTTTGATATTGGCTTCGAATAATTGTTGTATTTTAAAAAAAAATAGTATATAATAAGCATGTGATAATTTTTTAACAATCTTTTTTGTAGATTATGACTTACACCTAATATATAATTAAAACCCTTATATATTATGAATTTATCATTTCTAAATATTATGATATATCACTTTGACTTTGAAAAATAATTGTTAAGGAGGTGTTAACTATGGCTTATGTTATTAATGCTGATGAATGTCAATCATGTGGTGCTTGCAAAAGTGATTGTCCTACATCTTGTATAAGCATGCAAGATGGAAGCTATGCAATTGATGCTAGTGTTTGTGTAGATTGTGGGACTTGCCTAAATTCTTGTGGTTTTGGTGCAATTTCAGCTGAATAATTTATCGTGAAAAAACAACCAGAAGTTACTATTTTATTATAGTAATATATTTCTGGTTGTTTTTTTCTCAAATCATCATACATAGTTCCTCCCTCTTAATACAGAATATGACTATTTTATTAGTATGTTAAATTAAAGAGAAAATAAGAACTTATATAACAGTATAAAAAATATAAAAATAACATTTTACATAGTAAACTTTCATATTTAATTAATAAATTGACAAAATTGTTTTCGATTAATTTAAATATTTAGAAAACTTATTAAAAGCGTTGACAGAAGCCTTCTATTTGTTATAATAGATATAAAAGTTAGTTACAAAATTGATTAAAAGGAAAGTTGGTGAATTTATATGAATAAGCTTGTTAGTGGAGTAATTAATAAAATATATGGTTTTTATTTTAGCTGGGGCTTTTATTTTAGCGCTGGTTATTATTATTGCACAAAAAAATTTCATATATTTTCACATAATGAGTTTAATAGATTAGTTGCTGTTTAAGGAATAAATCAATTAAGTAGGATATTGATTAACAGGAAGACTCATTGAGAGTCTTCCTTTTTATTTTATAATAATATTAATAATAACTTTGATTAATAATAAGAAAACGAGTATAATATAATTGCTTTAACACTATACAGTGTAAAACAGATATTTGTTATTATAGAATTAAAATTAGTTTCAAAGTATCTTCTAAAAGTATATGAAAATAAATAGTAAGCCAAAGAACTAACTAATCATTTGTTTGAATATGCCTAAAATAGGAGATTTAAAATAAATTTAAAATAAATTTAAAATAAAAGGAGGCAATTATTATGATAATTGTTATGAAACCAGGAGTATCAAAAGAGAAAATAGAAATTTTCAAAGAAAGATTAGAAAAAAGGGGATTAATGGTTCATGTGGATTTTGGCGATAATTACTGTATACTAGGTTTAATAGGAGATACCAGAGCAATTGATCCAGAGCAGATTCAGGCATATGAAGAGGTTGAAAAAGTTATGATTGTTCAGGAACCATATAAGAAAGCAAATAGATTATTCCATCCTGAAGATTCTATAATAAATATAAATGGCAGAACTATTGGGGGAGGTAAATTAGCTGTTATAGCAGGACCATGTTCTGTTGAAAGTGAAGATCAGATTGTAAGTATAGCAGAAGATGTTAAAGAAGCAGGAGCAGGATTTTTAAGAGGTGGTGCTTTCAAACCTAGAACATCACCTTACAGTTTCCAAGGTATGGAACTAGAAGGCTTAGAACTTTTAAAAATTGCCAGAGAAAAAACAGGACTTCCAATAGTAACAGAATTAATGGGAACTAAGATGCTTGAAAGATTTGTTGAAGATGTTGATGTAATACAGGTTGGAGCTAGAAACATGCAGAACTTCGAGCTTTTAAAGGAACTGGGAAAAACTAATAAGCCTATTCTTTTAAAGAGAGGATTATGTGCTACCATTGAAGAATGGCTTATGTCAGCAGAATATATAATGGCTGGTGGAAATGAAAATGTAATACTGTGTGAAAGAGGAATAAGAACTTATGAGACTTATACTAGAAATACGCTAGACTTAAGTGCTATACCGGCTATAAAGAAACAAAGTCATCTTCCAGTTATAGTTGATCCAAGTCATGCAGCAGGAATGTGGTGGATGGTAGAACCTCTTTCAAAAGCAGCTGTAGCAGTTGGAGCAGATGGATTAATAATTGAGGTACATAATGATCCTGCTAATGCTAAATGTGATGGTCAACAATCCATAAAACCAAATAAATTCAAGTCTCTAATGGACTCTTTAAAGGAAATAGAAAAATTTAAATGGAGCTTTAACGTTGATAAGCTTGGAATTTAATATTACCGTTGTTGGACTTGGATTAATTGGTGGATCTTATGCTATGGCCCTTAAGGAGCTAAAGCCTAATAATTTATGGGGAATTGATATTGATTTAAAGGCAATTAAAGCTGCAGAAGCTTTAGGAATTATAGATAAGGGATATGAAGATGCTTCAGTACCTCTAAGTAAATCAGATATAGTTATAGTATCTCTATACCCGGAGGCAGCAATAGAATTTATTAAAAAGCATAAGAATGATTTCAAAAGGGGTGCAGTTATTACTGACACCTCTGGTATTAAGGAAAGTATAGTAAAAGAGGTATCAGCCCTTATACCAGATTATGTTGATTTTATTGGAGGACATCCAATGGCAGGAAGAGAGTCAAAGGGACTTGCCTTTGCCTCTAAGGACATTTTTAAAAATGCAAATTACATAATAACACCAACAGAGAAAAATGAAAAAGAAAATATCAAGTTAATAGAAGAAATTGCTAAAAATATAGGCTGCAAAAATGTGGTTTTAATAGATGCTAAAGTGCATGACAAAATTATAGCCTATACCAGTGCTATACCACATATAATTGCTGTGGCTTTAATGAATTGTGATAATTTTGATGAACAAAGGGGCTTCTTTATAGGGGGAAGCTTTAGAGATGCAACAAGAGTAGCATTAATTAATCCTGATTTATGGTCAGAATTATTTATTTCCAATAAAGATAATATAATAGCTGAACTGGAGGAGTTTGAAAACAATTTAGCTGTTATGAAAAAAGCTATTGAAAATGAAGATGTGTCTTCAATGAAAGAGATATTCAATAATGCAGGTTCAAAAAGGAGGAAACTTAACAGCAATGAGTGATATTATGATAAAGCTTTCGCATAAAACTTATCCCATTCATATAGAAAAGGGATTAATGGACTCCATTGGGAAAGAAATAAAGAAAATATATAGTGGCAAGAAAATTGCTGTAGTAACAGATTCTAATGTTAATAGTTTCTATGGACAAAAGCTTGAAGAAGCTTTAAAAGAGGAAAATTATAATGTAAAGACCTTTGTTGTAGAAGCTGGAGAAAAGAGTAAATCAATTAATGTACTACTAAAGCTTTATGATGATCTTCTAGGTTTCGAAATGACTAGAGGAGATCTTATAATAGCCCTTGGTGGAGGGGTAGTGGGAGATTTGACTGGATTTGCAGCTGCAACTACATTAAGAGGAATACCTTTTGTTCAGATTCCTACATCTCTATTGGCTCAAATAGACAGCAGTATAGGGGGTAAGGTAGCTGTAGATCTTCCGAGAGGTAAAAATTTAATAGGAAATTTCTATCATCCTGAAGCGGTATTTATTGATCCCAATGTGTTAAAAACCTTAGATAAAAAATTTCTTCATGATGGCATGGGCGAAGTTATAAAGTATGGTGCTATCAAGGATAGGGCTTTATTTGATACGCTGCTTAGCTTTAATGATGATGAAGAACTTTTAAACAATATAGATGAGATAATTTATAAATGCTGTAATATAAAAAAGGAAGTAGTGGAAAAGGACGAAAAAGATAAAGGTGACAGAATGATGCTGAATTTTGGGCATACTATAGGTCATGCTATTGAAAAATATTTTAATTATGAAAGATATACTCATGGAGAAGCTGTGGCTATTGGTATGTATAAAATTACTGAAAAGAGCGAAGCTATGGGTATAACTGAAAAGGGAACTGCAGATTTATTAAAGAAGATATTAATTAAATATAGTTTGCCTTTTGAAATCGAAGCTTTAGATAAGTGTAAAGTATTAGAAACTATATCTATGGACAAGAAAAATGATAGAGACAGAATTAATATTATTTTATTAAATAAACTAGGTGAAGCTTTTATTAAAAATATAGATAGCAAACTTATGGAAAATTATATTTAGGAGAAGTGGATAGGCTATGAATTACGTTAAGATAACTCCATCAAAATTAAAAGGCAAGGTAACAATTCCACCATCTAAGAGCTTAAGTCATAGAGCTATAATTGCAGCAGGACTTTCTAAAGGTAAGAGTGTAGTAGAAAACGTTATGTTTTCAGAGGATATATTAACTACTTGTAATGCTATGGAGGCACTAGGTGTAACTATAGAAAAAAAAGAAGAAGAAAATAATATTTATACTTTGATAATAGATGGAAGTACTGAGTTAAAATTATTGAAGAAAGAAATAGACTGTTCAGAATCGGGTTCATCTCTAAGATTTTTTATACCTATATGTTTAGCTGAAGAAAATGATGTTGTATTTACAGGAAGGGGGAAATTAGTTTCCCGTCCTCTGAATCAGTATTATGAAATTTTTGATAAACAAGGTATAAAGTATTCCAATGAAAATGGAAAGCTTCCCTTGAAGGTACAGGGTAAAATTCAGTCTGGAGAATTTACTATAGACGGAGATGTAAGCTCTCAGTTTATAACGGGACTTATGTTTACTTTGCCATTACTTCAGGGTGATTCTAAAATTATAATTAATAAGAAGCTTGAATCAAAGGGATATTTGGATCTAACTATGGACATATTAAATAGATTTTCGGTAGAAGTAATAAATAAGGATTATAAAGAATTTTTAATAAAGGGAAATCAGCAATATAAAAGTATGGACTATAGAGTTGAAGGGGACTTTTCACAGGCGGCCTTTTGGCTTGTGGCAGGTATGATAGGCGGAGAAATAGATTGTCTTGATTTAAATCCTGACTCTAAGCAAGGTGACAAAGAAGTATTAGATATAATAAAGAGAATGAATGGAGCACTAAACATTACTAGTGATAAAATATATGCAGAAACAACAAATACAAGTTCTACAGTTATAGATGCATCTCAATGTCCTGATATAATACCGGTACTAGCAGTTTTAGCGGCTTTAAGCGAAGGCACTACAGAGGTTATTAATGCAGGTAGACTTAGAATAAAAGAGTCAGACAGATTAACTGCCATAACTACAGAATTAAACAAATTAGGTGCAGATTTAGAAGAAAAAGAAGATGGTCTTATAATAAGAGGGAAAAAAGAGCTTACAGGCGGGGAAGTGGACAGCTGGAATGATCATAGAATTGCCATGGCCCTTGCAGTAGCTTCTATAAGATGTAAAGATGAGGTTACTATAAAAGACAGTGGATGTGTAAAAAAATCTTATCCTACCTTTTGGGAGGACTTTAAGAAGCTAGGAGGAAATGTCCATGAGTGGAGTGTGGGGTAAAAATATTAAACTTTCAATTTTTGGAGAATCCCATGGAAATGCTATAGGAATTACTATAGATGGACTTTTGCCAGGAATTGAACTGAATATAGATTACATAAAGAGAGAAATGGAAAGAAGAATGCCTGGTAAAAATAAGCTTTCTACTGCCAGAAAGGAAGCAGACCAGTTTGAAATTCTTTCCGGTTATTTTAATAATAAAACTACCGGTTCACCATTATGTGCTATAATAAGAAATTCAGATCAGCATTCTAAGGATTACAGTAAACTAAAGAGTCTTATGCGTCCGGGACATGCAGATTATACTGGAAATATAAGATACAAGGGTTTTAATGATTATAGGGGTGGTGGACATTTTTCTGGTAGAATTACTGCACCACTTGTGTTTGCAGGAGCTGTAGCTAAGCAAATTTTAGCTGAAAAGGGAATACTTATTGGCAGTCATATAAAAAGTATTGCTAATGTTGAAGATGATTCTTTTCACAAAGTGAATATAGAAGATTCTCTGTTATCGGGTTTATTAAAAGAAGAATTTCCTACAATCAACAAAGAAAAAGGCGTAGAAATGAGGAAGCTGATAATAGATGCTAAAGGAGAACTAGATTCTGTGGGTGGAGTAGTTGAAACAGCAGTTTTGAACTTACCAGTAGGCATTGGCTCCCCGTTTTTTTATTCCGTAGAAGCTCATTTGTCTCATATGATTTTTTCTATTCCAGCGGTAAAGGGAATAGAGTTTGGAGAAGGTTTTGATATAACTAAACTTAGGGGTTCAGAGGCTAATGATGAGTATTATATAGAGAATGATCAGGTGAAAACTCGTACTAACAATAATGGTGGAATACTAGGTGGTATAACAAATGGTATGCCTATTGTATTTAGAACGGCTTTTAAGCCTACAGCATCTATAGCTAGACTTCAACATACTATTGATATAGAAAAGCATGAAAATGCAGAGCTTGAAATAACAGGTCGTCATGATCCTTGTATTGTTCAAAGAGCTGTACCTGTGGTAGAAGCAGCAGCGGCAATTGCCATATTAGATTTGATGTATGATATTAAATAATAGAATTATTACAACAATAACTAGTCAGTTTAATATATAATCTTATAGGAGATAAAATTTTCATTATGTCTTATATAGTTATTTTATTGAATTTGACTTGTTATTTAGTTTAAGGTGATTTAAATTTATATGTATAAAGGTAAATTATCATAAATGAAATATGACATGTTCTTATTATAGTGATCATTAGAATTGTATTATGTAGTATTATTCATTGAATAAGTATTAAAATAGACAGATTTACGGGATAATTATTTTATCCGATGACTAGTCGCTGTAACGCTCCACCTTCTAAAAAGTTGGAGATAACAGCGACACGTCCCTGGATAATTCATCTAAACTTGGTGGGAGTACAAACTCCCACCAAGTAAGATTCATTGATATTAATAAGGAGGTGGCAGTTTTCTGTGAAAGATTTAGAAGAACTTCGTGAAGAAATTGATACTATAGATAAACAACTGGTGGCTCTTTTTGAAAAGAGGATGGAAGCTGTTTTAGATGTAGCGAAATATAAAATTAAAAATTCTATACCAATTTTAAATGCTGAAAGAGAAAAACAGGTTATAGAAAAAAATATAAGAATTTTAAAAAATAAAGAATTTAGTAATGCTGTAGAAGATTTTTTTAAGTCAGTAATGTCTATAAGTAGGAATCTTGAAGCACATAATATGCCTGATGATAAGAATATAGGAAAACAAAGTAACATAGAAAATTTTGAACCTAAGATTGAGGATAATGTAAAGATTGAAGCTGACAAAACTCAAACTAAAAGTACCTTATTTGGACTTATAGGAGAAAAATTAGGGCACAGCATATCTCCAGCTATACATTCAAAGCTTTATAAAATATTGGGAATGAACGCTGTTTATGAATTATTTGAAATAGAAAAGAAAAAACTGGAAGTAAATTTCAAAGCTTTAATAGCAAATGGAGTAAAGGGTTTGAATGTTACTATACCCTATAAAGTGGATATTATAAAATATTTAGATGAAATATCCGTGGAAGCAGATAAAATAGGAGCTGTTAATACTATATGCTTTAAAAATGGCAAAGTTATTGGGCATAATACAGATTATCATGGTTTTGGCAAAATGCTTGAAAAAAATAATATACCAGTAAAAAATAAAAAAATTGTAGTTTTAGGTGCTGGCGGTGCTGCAAAGGCAGTTATACAATATTTTATAGACAACAATGCTAAAGATATACTACTGGTAAGTCGAGATAAAAAAAAGGCAGCAGAAAACTTTAAGGGTACAAAAATAATTGATTATGATGAACTTAAAGCGTTGGAACAAGGTGATGTAATTGTAAATTGTACACCTTGTGGAATGTATCCCAAAACAGAAATTTCTCCTGTAGATGAGAATTGCATAGGTAAATTTTCTTCAGCTGTTGATTTAATATATAATCCAAAGGAAACTTTATTTTTAAAGTATGCTAAAGAAAAGGGGATAAAAGCAGTTAATGGGCTATATATGCTGGTTGGGCAAGCCATAGCTGCTGAGGAACTGTGGAATGATAGTACTATTGATGAAAATATAGTGGATAAAATATACCAAGAACTTTTATAAAAATAATTATATATTTGAGAAGTATATTTGTTTACTACAGTATGCTTTCTGTAAACACAGTTTTAAAAAATCAAGAATTATATTGTATCTATAATAATGATTTATCAATTCTAAAAGTATAAAATTTATAAGGAATTGAGAATTTGCATTAGTAAAGGGTGTTATGTTGGTATGAATTTACGAAAAAATATAGTATTAATAGGTATGCCGGGCTCTGGAAAAACAACTATAGCTAAAGCTATATCAAGACTTTACGGACTTGAATTATATGATACTGATGAATACATAGAAAAAAAAGAAGGAAAAATTATATCTGATATATTTAAAAATGGAGAGAAACATTTTAGAAAGCTTGAGACAGAGGCAGTAAAGGATATCAGCAGCAAAGACGCGGTAGTTATTTCTACAGGCGGTGGAGTTATAAAATCTCCTTATAATATGGAACTTTTAAAAAGAAATGGCTTAATAGTATTTATAAATAGATCAGTAGAAGATATAATAAAGGATGTGGATACAGCTAATCGTCCTCTTTTAAATAAGTCTAAAGATAATTTGCATAAATTGTATAATGAAAGATACAAATTGTATAAAGAATATAGTGATTATGAAGTTATAAATGATAAAAATTTGAAAGTAGTTATAGATAAGATATCGGATATAATAAGAGAAAATCTTTAGCATTTAGTCTATTTATTAATTTCTTCATAAAAGAATTAAGGGTGTTGATAATTAAATATAGTGTCTTCTTAATTGAAAACAAATAAAATTTTACTGAATAAAATTTAGTTGATATAAAAATAAATTAAAAAGGAAGCGTATATTTGTGAAAATATTAATGATTAACGGACCTAATATTAATTTTTTAGGAATTAGAGAAAAAAATATTTATGGAACTAAAAATTATAAAGATTTGTGTGATTATGTAAAAAGTGAAGCTAAAATATTAGGAGTAGAAGTTGAAATTTTACAGAGTAATATTGAGGGAGAAATAATTGGTTATATACAGGAGGCTTATGAAAAGTATGATGGAATTGTAATAAATCCTGGCGCATATACTCATTACAGTATAGCTATTTATGATGCATTGAAAGCTGTTTCCATCAAAACTGTAGAAGTACATATAAGTAATATACATTCAAGAGAAGAATTCAGAAGAAAATCTGTTACAGCACCAGCTTGTATTGGACAAATTTGCGGTTTTGGCTTTTATGGATACATAATGGCTATAATGGCATTATTAAAGGAAGATGAAAGATAAAATGTCAAGCGAATCAATTATAAAACCTGTTTATCAAAAAATAGCAATTGATATTGCAAATAGAATAGTAGCTGGAGATTTTGCTGTAGGGGATAAACTATATGGAAGGTCTTCCCTGGCAAGTAAATACAATGTATCTCCTGAAACCATAAGAAGAGCAACTATTCTTCTAAGTGATATGGGAATAGTAAAAGTTACAAAGGGCAGTGGAATAATAGTAGAATCTGTAGATAATTCTCTGAAATTTATTGACAAATTTAAAGATATAGATTCACTAACTTCATTAAAAAGAGAAATTACAGATTTAATGACTAAGAAAAATCAGATAGAAAAAAGTATGGATAATGTTATAAATGAATTAATCGATTATTCCAATCGATTTAACAAGAGCAATCCTTTTGTACCTTTTGAGTTTGAAATATATGAGGGACTGCATATAGTAGGAAAAGCTATATCGGAAGTAAAGTTCTGGCAAAATACAGGGGCAACCATAATAGCTATAAGAAGAAATGGAAAGCTGATACTTTCACCAGGCCCCTATACTGTGTTCTTGGAAAATGATGTATTTATTTTTATAGGAGATGAGAGTACCTATTACAGAACTAAGCAATTTCTTTATGAGGAATAGCATCTAATTTCCTAATACCTGATTGCTTATATCAAGATGTACATATAAGGAACAAGTACAAAGTCTTATATTTTCAAAGACTTGTATTTGTTCCTATTTTATAATTATCTATTCCATAGGCATAAGCCTGATCTTTGAAATAGTTATATTTTACATAAACAGAGTTCTTTGTTTCAGGTGAGTTTTTTCTCCAGCTGAAACTTACTAACAGAGTTCTTAGTATCGGTATTTTCGATACTTAGAAATCGTTGTCCTTTAGGGTAAATCGTTATCCAGGGACGTAGCAGCCGTTATCTCCCACTTTGATAGAAAAGCAGAGAACCAAAATCTTAGATTTTGTGTGAATCGCTTTCACAGAGTGCGTTGGGAGTATTACGGATGGTAGTCATCGGATAAAAGCTCATCTCGAAGGATTTAAACAAATGATATATTACAAAAACGCCTGAAGAATACTGCTGTATTTTACCTGAATTCATTACTATAATGTTATCTGATATACTCATAGTTTCTTCTTGATCATGCGTTACAGATACTGTAGTAACTCCTGTTTTTCTCTGTATTTCCCCTATTTCTTCTTGCATCTCTATACGCAATCTTGCATCCAGATTAGAAAGTGGTTAATCCAGAAGAAGTACTTTAGGGTTCTTTATTGAGTACAGATTCCTTTCCAAAGAGAATATCTCCCTTTGTAGGAGTATATAGTCCAGCTAGTATAAATAGTGTTGTGGATTTTCCACAGCTGCTTTCTCCAAGCAAAGAAACCAATTCACCAGATTTAATTGTAGGATTATTATTATCAACAGCTGTGGTGTTGTTAAAGTTCATGGAAATATCCTTTAGGCAAATATCCAAATTATAACCCTCTAGTATAGTATCTAAATCTAATGAGAAGGGATTTATAGTAAAGAGAAATTTAATATTCTTTACATAGTAACAACTCTATGATATGCTTGAGTTGTTACTTTTTGAAGAATGGAGGAATATTATGATAGAATTTAAAAATGTTGGTAAAGTTATAAACGGTAAAACCATACTTAATGATATAAATATAAAAATAGAGCAGGGGGAATTGGTAACTTTCATTGGACCTAGTGGCTGTGGTAAAACCACAACTTTAAAAATGATAAATAAACTTATAAAACCAACTTCAGGTGAAATTTTAGTTGACGGTAAAAAAATTGAAGGAGAAGATACTATTAAACTTAGAAGAACCATGGGTTATGTAATACAACAAACGGGACTTCTTCCTCATTTAACTGTAAAAGAAAATATAGAATTAATACCTTCTATAGAAAAGCTGCCAGAACAGCAAATAGCTAACAGAACAAAGGAATTATTTGAATTAGTAGATATGAAAGCAGAAGATTATATAGATAAATACCCTAGTGAACTCAGTGGTGGACAGCAACAGAGGGTGGGGATTGCAAGAGCTTTTGCTATGGATCCTGAGATAATACTCATGGATGAACCTTTCAGTGCTTTAGATCCCATAACCAGGGCCCAGCTTCAAGATGAGGTATTCAATATACAACAGAATATTAAGAAGACAATAGTATTTGTAACTCACGATATGGACGAAGCATTAAAATTAGCGGATAAAATTTGTATTATGGAAGATGGAAGGGTAGTTCAATTTGATACTCCTGAAAATATATTAAGAAAGCCTGCTAATGATTTTGTAAAAAACTTTATTGGAGTTAATAGAATATGGAGTCAACCAGAGCTTATAAAGGTGAAGGATATTATGATAGAAAATCCAGTAAAGTCTAGTGCAGAGAGAACAGTAATACAGGCTATAGAAATAATGAAATATAATCATGTAGACAGCCTACTTGTTGTAAATAGAGATAATACCTTAAATGGGATTATAACACTGAAAGAGATTAGAACCAGTATGGATAAAAATAAAAAATTGAAAGATATAATGGAAAGACAAGTAATAACAGTGAATTATGAAGATTCTATATTAAACGTATTAGAGATTATAGAAAAAGAACATATAGGTTATGTGCCAGCTGTAGATAAGGATTCTAAATTAGTAGGACTTGTTACTAAAAGCAGTTTGCTATCCATACTAAGTGATCAGCTGATTAATAAGGAGGTACAAGAATAGTGCAAGGATTAAATACTTTTTTTCATTTTATAATAGACAGAAAATTGCAAATATATGATTTGTTCATTCAACATATTGAGCTTACATTATTTTCAGTTGTAATTTCCATACTAATTGGAATACCCTTGGGAATACTGATAGTTAGAGTTAAAAAGCTTTCTACTCCTATTATAGGACTGGCAAATATAATTCAGTCTATTCCCAGTTTAGCTTTATTGGGCTTTTTAATACCTGTACTGGGTATAGGAAGTAAACCTGCCATAGCAATGGTAGTTTTATATTCACTATTGCCAATTGTAAAAAATACTTTTACAGGTCTAACTAATATTGAGCAATCTACTATTGAGGCGGCAGAGGGTATAGGGCTTACCAATAATCAAATATTATTAAAGGTCAGATTTCCATTAGCTATGCCAATTATAATGTCTGGAATTAGGATATCTGCAGTTACGGCAGTGGGACTTATGACTATAGCAGCCTTTATTGGAGCAGGAGGACTAGGGTACCTAGTGTTCTCTGGTGTACAAACTATAAATAACAATATGATTTTAGGGGGAGCTATTCCAGCTTGTATTCTTGCCATTGTATTGGATTTTGTCATCGGTAAAATTGAAAATGTAGTGGTTCCAGAAGGAATAAAAGTTGCCAATGGAAGAGGTAAGAGAAAAAAATCAAAATTTATAAATGCTATAAAAAAATACAAGTTGGCAGTTTCTTTGGTAGTACTTATATGCATAATAGGTGGAGTTGTATTTAGCTATACTAGGAATAAAAACACTATAGTTATAGGCTCCAAAAACTTTAATGAACAATTAGTAATGGGAAATATGATTGCTTCGCTTATAGAAGATAATACTGATTACAAAGTTGATAGAAAATTAAATTTAGGTGGTACTAGTGTAGTGTTTGATGCCATGAAGGCCGGAGATGTGGACTTATATGTTGAATATACTGGTACAGGCCTTGTAAATATAATGAAGCAGAATTCAGTAAGTGATGAAAATAAAGTATATGATACTGTAAAAGACTATTTTCATAAGAATTATCAAATGGAATGGATGAAGCCCTTAGGATTTAATAATACGTATGTATTGGCTATGAATAAGGCTGTAGCAAATAAATATAATTTAAATTCAATATCAGATTTAGCAAAGGTCAGCGATGAACTTAATTTAGGTTCAACCATGGAATTTACAAATAGACCTGATGGTTACCCAGGACTACAAAAGCAATATAGTGGTTTGAATTTTAAGACGGTTAAAGGACTGGATGGTGGACTTAGATATTCCGCTTTAGAAAAGAATGAAACTCAAGTTACAGATGCTTTTTCTACAGATGGATTATTAAAAAAATTTGACCTCAAAACATTAAAGGATGATAAAAATTTCTTTCCACCATATTATGCTGCTACTTTAATAAGAGAAGATACATTAGAAAAATATCCTAAAATAAAACCCGTGTTAGAAAAACTTGAAGGAAGGATTACGGATGAAGACATGCGTAATCTCAATTATAGAGTAGATAGTGGAGAGGATCCAAAGATAGTGGCAGAGGATTTTCTAAGAAGTAGAGATTTAATTAAGTAGTATTAGTTTTTAACTAAATTACCCGAGAGATTGAAGTTGAGAAATAAGGTTTAGTATTGAAAATAAGATTTTCAATACTAAACCTTATTTTTTAATATGTATAATAATAGCTATTTAATTAATGGATTAGATTTAAATTGTAGCATAGTTTTTATTATGCTATGGTAGAATATAGTTATCTAAAGTTTGTAAGTACATAGAAGTTTATTTGGGAGGTGCTCATATGAAAATAGGAGCAATTGAAAGAAATTTCAGAAAGATAAAGAATCAATTTGCCCAGACAAAAAATGTGGTGAAACATACAAAGTCAAATGGACTTTGGGAACATGAAGCCTCAATAAGAAAAAAGCTTAAACTGTTAAGAGAATTTGAAAAAGAAAATTTAAAAGATTATGATCTGGTCTATGGAGATTATTTAGAGCTTTTAGAATATATATCAAGAAAGCTTATTGAAGCCTATAACAATAAGAATGACACTAGATTTCGTTTTGAAGATGTATTGGAGGAGGACTATGAAGGTTATCTTCAATCTGGAATTATAAGTGTACTTATAACAAAGCATATTCCAGAAATTATATCTGAAGAATTTAATAGAGTGTTTCCATTAAATCCAAAGGATGAATACAGGGATGCCAGAAGATTAAAGAGAAAATTTTATCTTCACCTAGGAGAAACTAATACAGGTAAAACTTACAATGCTATGCTTAAGCTGAAACAATGTAATAAGGGTATATATTTATCTCCGCTTAGAATACTGGCACTTGAAAATTATGAAAGGCTAAATAAAGAAGGAGTAAAATGCAGCCTTATAACAGGTGAAGAGGAAATAATAGTTGAAGGTGCTAACCATATATGCTGTACCATAGAAAAGTTGGATATAAAAGAAGTCTATGATGTGGCGGTTATTGACGAAGTTCAGATGATAGATGACGATCAAAGGGGAGCTGCATGGACAAGAGCTATATTAGCACTTCAATGTAATGAAATCCATGTTTGTGGAGCATATAATGCGAGAACTTTGCTTTTAGATATAATAGAAGACTGTAATGATCAATATATATTTAAGCAATATACAAGAGATATACCGCTTAAGATAGATTATAAAACTTTTGCCTACAGAGATGCAAAAGATGGAGATGCTTTGGTAGCATTTTCAAAGAAAATGGTATTAAATTTAGCTTATTACTATTCAAATATAGGTATAAAGGCAAGTATTATCTATGGAGATTTACCACCAGAGGTAAGAAAAAAGCAGTATGAGGAATTTATAAATAAGGAAACAAAGATTTTGATAACTACAGATGCCATAGGTATGGGAGTAAATCTGCCTATAAAGAGAATAGTTTTTATGGATATTAAAAAATTTGATGGAAATGAAGTACGGTATTTAAAATCTCAAGAGGTGAAGCAAATAGCAGGGAGAGCAGGGAGAAAAGGTATATATGACATTGGATATGTAGCAACCTATAATAAGGTTCAGGATTTTATAAAGGAAAATCTTGATATAGAAGATAAAATAATAGAACAGGCTGTTGTAGGGCCAAGTGAAGAAATTCTAAAGATAAAAGAACTTTCTTTAAGAGAAAAGCTAGCTCTGTGGAGTACAAAAGAAGAAAAATTATCCTACTACAGAAAAATGGATATAAATGAGTATTTAGCAGTACTTGATAGTATTAAAAATTATAAATTAGAAGATAAAATTCAGTGGAGGCTTTTGAAAATTCCATTTGATGTATCAAATGAGGATATGCTTAATGCATTTTTGTTCTATATAGATGAATTGTTTGTAGCTAAAAAAGATACTGTATCGAAACCAGGTTGTAATTTAAAGGAATTATATGATTTGGAGATATTCTATCGGAAGATAAATCTTTATTATTCTTTTTCTAAAGCTTTTAGCTTAGAATTTGATCAAGAGTGGGTTTATGAAAATAGGATTAAGGTTAGTGAAGATATAAATAATATTTTGAGAAAGATATAGAAAATTTAAGGAACGTACATAGGCTGTATATGTATATTACATCTATAGATGTTCTTTTTTTGGTACATTTATCAGAAAAGCATATTCCTAAGAGAGAAAGGGAATATATTAACTGTATTGACTTTGACAAACTTGGAGCCAGTTTAAAGTATCTAAAATACAATAAGGGATTAAAGCTTATTGATATAAAGACACAGGAAGGTTATATGGTAAAAATAGTTATATAGGTTTTTAAAATTAATCTATTGACATAGACTAATTAAAAAAATATAATTAGGTAGGCTAATAATTCAAATTATTGATTATTAACTTATCTAATTATTATAGAGGTGTAAAAATGTGGAAGAAAATAAAGAATTGATTGCACAAAAAATTATGAAAGGTTTGATTGAATTTAGAAGATTGCATAAGCATAAGAGTCCAATTTGCAGCTTAACTCATAGTGAAATTATAGTATTGTCTTCTATAAAAAGCTATGTAGAGACACATAAATTGGGAATTAAGACCTCGGAGTTAAGTAATATTTTAAATGTAGCATCACCTACAATTACTCAGCAAGTCAATAGTCTTGAAAGACGAGGCTTTGTAGAACGTGCCGTAGATAAAGAAGACAGGCGTGCTGTTAGAATTAAAGTTACAGAAAAAGGAGAGGAGGTTTTAAAAAAAGCATCAGAAGAATTTGAAGCTTCAATTAATGGATTGGTGGAGTATTTGGGACCGGGGCAGAGTGAGCAATTAGCCGATCTTTTATCAAAGACATTTAATTATTTTATGAATAATGAAAATAATTTATAAAAAGAATGGAGATGACAATATATGCTGAAATTATTAAAATATCTAAAACCCTTTGCTATATCATTAGTTGTTGTAATAGCATTATTTTTTATTCAAGCCTTAGCGGAATTATACTTACCAACATTGATGTCAGATATCGTTAATAACGGAATAGTTAAAAATGATACAAATTATATAATGAATATAGGTAAAATTATGATTCTTGTAGCATTAGGGGATGCTGTCTGCGTTGTAATAGCAAATTTTATAGGATCAAAGGTTGCAGTAGCACTTGGTAGAAATCTAAGAGATATTCTCTTTAAAAAAGCAGAGAGATTTTCACTGCATGAGTTCGATAAGGTTGGAACAGCCTCAATGATAACAAGAACTACAAATGATATTATTCAGGTTCAACAAGTATTAGTAATGATAATGCGTATGATGATTAGTGCACCACTTATGTGTATAGGTGGAATTATTATGGCAGTTCATAAGGATGCTAAACTTTCAATCATTTTTGCAGTGGCATTGCCATTTTTATTGATTGCCATAGGGATATTCCTACTAAAAGGGCTGCCATATTTTAGAATTATGCAGAAAAAGCTTGATAAATTAAACCTTGTTACCCGTGAAGGATTAACTGGCATAAGGGTAATTCGTGCTTTTAACAGAATCAATAGCGAAAAGAAAAAATTTAAGGAAGCAAATTTAGATATTAGAGATACAGGACTTACAGTTAATAGAATTATGGCAGGAATGATGCCAATTATGATGTTTACACTCAGTGCTACTCAACTTGCAGTTGTGTGGTTTGGAGGACTTAGAATTGACAGCGGGCACATGCAGGTTGGAGATATGATGGCATTTATACAATATGCTATGCAAATTATGTTTTCATTTCTCATGATGGCAATTATGTTTGTTATGATTCCACGTGCAGAAGCTTCAGCTATAAGAATAGATGAAGTACTTAAAATGGATCCTGAAATTGTAGATGCAAAAGAGGTTAAAAGTGCTGAAGGCAAGAGGGGATATGTTGAATTCAGGGATGTAACCTTCAGTTATCCTGGAGCTGAACAGCCGGCTATAAATAATATATCCTTCAGTGCAAAACCAGGAGAGATAACAGCTATTATAGGGGGAACGGGTTCTGGAAAATCCACATTAATAAATTTAATACCTCGTTTTTATGATGTAACTGCTGGAAGTGTAATAATAGATGGTTTAGATGTACGTGAAATGTCCCAGAAAATTCTAAGAACTAAGATTGGTTTTGTTCCACAAAAAGCTGTGTTATTTACTGGGACTATAAATGATAATATAAGATATGGTAAAGCTGATGCAAGCTTAGAAGAAATTGAAAAAGCAGCGGAAGTTGCTCAGGCCTCTGAATTTATATCAAACATGAAGGAAGGCTTTGAGTCTGTTATAGCGCAAGGAGGTAACAATGTCTCCGGAGGTCAGAAACAGCGTCTTTCCATTGCACGTGCATTAGTTAGAAGACCAGAAATATATGTTTTTGACGACAGCTTTTCAGCTTTGGACTTCAAGACAGATGCAAAACTTAGAGCAGCACTTAAAAGTGAAACCAAAGAATCTACAGTTCTTATTGTAGCCCAAAGAGTTAGTACAGTAATGGATGCTGATAGAATTATAGTTTTAGATGAAGGTAAAATTGAGGCCATTGGCAATCATAAAGAACTTTTAAATACCTGTGATGTATATCGTGAAATTGTGTACTCACAGTTGTCAGAGGAGGAATTGGCATGAGTGAAGAAAAGAAAAAGCATGATGATGGAACTCAAAAAGGAGGTCCTATGGCGGGCTTCGGAGCTCCCGTTCAAAAGGCAAAAGACGTTAAAGGAACATTAAAAAGACTTCTGATATATTTTAAACCCTATTCTGTTAAATTTATAATTGTCTTTGTATTCGCTATCTTAAGCACTATTTTTAATATAGTAAGTCCTAAGATTATGGGAAATGCAACTACAAAATTATTTGAAGGTATTTATGGAAAGCTTGCCTTAGCTAAGCTAATGACTCAGCAAACAGCACTGGAAAAATTAGCTGGAAACAAGCTTACCGCTACGCCTGAGGTTATGAAGGGTTTAGCCGGTGTTAAAGCAGGAATAACTAAAGTTATCAGCGAAACCGGTGGAAAGATAGACTTTACCTATATTAGAAATATTGTATTGTTATTAATTGTATTATATGTGATAAGTTCTTTATTTTCTTTTGTACAACAATATATTATGGCAGGTATAGGACAAGATGTTGTCTATAATATGCGTCAGGACTTAAGTGATAAACTCAATAAATTGCCTATTAAATTCTATGATTCACGTACTAATGGAGAAATATTAAGTCGTGTTACAAATGATATGGATAACATATCTACAACCCTTCAGCAAAGCTTAACTCAGCTTATTACATCAGTTGTTGCAATTATAGGTACCGTAATAATGATGCTTACTATTAGTCCTATATTAACCCTTGTAGCAATCGTAACTTTACCACTATGCGGATTCGCTACTGCGGGACTTGCAAAAAAGTCACAGCAATATTTTGCAGCACAGCAAAAGGAGATTGGTGAATTAAACGGTCATGTGGAGGAAATGTATACTGGTCACAAAATTGTTAAAGCTTTTGGTAGGGAAAATGAAGCCATAAAAGAGTTTGATAAAATAAATGTTAGACTTTATGATGTGGGTTGGAAAGCACAATTTATATCTGGTGTAGTAATGCCTATAATGAATTTTATTAACAACGTAGGCTATGTAGTAGTTTCTGTTGTAGGAGGTATTTATGTAGCTAAAGGGAAAATAAAAATTGGAGATATTCAGGCCTTCATTCAATATACAAGACAGTTTACCATGCCAATAGTTCAGACTGCCAATATAGTAAATATTGTTCAATCAACAATTGCGTCAGCTGAGCGTGTATTTGAACTTTTAGATGAAATAGAAGAAACTGCTGAGGTAGTAGAACCTAAGGTTATAGAATTACCTAAAGGTGAAGTTAAATTTGAACATGTTGATTTTGGTTACAAAGAGGGAGTAACTCTTATAAAAGATATGAATGTTTTGGCAAAGCCAGGACAGAACATAGCTATAGTAGGGCCAACTGGTGCTGGAAAAACTACTCTTGTAAATTTACTTATGCGTTTTTATGAAATAAATGCTGGAAAAATTACTATTGATAGTGTGGATACTAGGGATATGACCAGAGAAGCTTTACGTGGAATGTTTGGAATGGTACTTCAAGATACTTGGTTATTTAATGGAACTATAAGAGATAACATCGCCTATGGAAGAGAAGGCTGTACAGAGGAAGAGATTGTTAAAGCAGCAAAAGCAGCGCATGCAGATCATTTTATAAGAACTCTTCCAGAGGGTTACGATACGATACTTAATGAAGAAGCATCAAATATTTCTCAAGGTCAGAAGCAGCTACTGACTATAGCAAGAGCTATACTTGCCAATCCAAGAATTCTTATTCTTGATGAAGCTACAAGTAGTGTTGATACGAGAACAGAAGTATTCATACAAAAAGCAATGGAAAACCTTATGAAGGGAAGGACTAGTTTTGTTATTGCCCATAGATTGTCTACAATACGTGATGCTGATTTAATACTTGTTATGAATAATGGAAGTATTATTGAACAGGGAAATCATAATGAGTTAATGTCTCAAAATGGCTTCTATGCAGATCTTTATAATAGTCAATTTAGTGATGATAATTCTGAAGATGTAGGATAGATAGTAAAAAAAGCTGCCTTGTTTTTATAAGGCAACTTTTGTTTTTTATTCTAAATATGCTAAGTAATCCACAGAAGTATTGATGATCCTATATATTTTTTTATAAGGATTTTTTTAAGGGATAATTAAGATGTAGCAACTATTTACCATATTACCTTCCCAATTGAAGCTTAGTGTACATGATTATTAATTTTATAATAATTTTGTAAATCACGTGTTACCTTATAATAATTTCTAGGGGATAGATCAAACATTTTTTTAAAAGCTCTTACAAAGCTTGAATAATCTCCAAAACCACATTCTTCACATACTGTGGACATTGAAATTCCTTTCTTTAAGAGGTTAGATGCCTGTAATAATCTTTTCTGCTGGATATAATTATGAATAGTATAACCAGTCTGTTCTTTGAATTTATGCATTAAATAATATCTATTAATAAAAAATTTTGAAGATATAATTTCAATTGAAAGATTTTCAGATAAATGAGAATTTATATATTGTAGTATTTCTACGATAGATTCATCATATTGAATATCATTCTTTTCTAGATCTAATTTATTTCCTAAAAATAATCTGTTTATATATACCATAAGCTGAATTAGTATTGAATTTTTTAAAATGTGATTTCCAAATTCTTTACTTGTATAATTATTTTCTAAAGAGTCTAGTGTAGATTTTATTATTTCAATATTATCTTTATTCAATCTAAGCAAATTATTTTTTTGGGATGAAGAAAGCTTAAAGCAATTCAATAAATTACTATCTTCTGTATTATGTTTTTCTAAAAACAATTTATTAATCCATATTATTATTCTTTCATAAGGTTTTTCAGGATTTATTATAGGTTTATGAACTTCATTGCTGTTTATTAAAATCACATCCCAGGGTTTTAATCTATAAGATTTTCCTTCAACAAGATAATTTACGTTACCAGATAGAAAAATTATAATTTTATTAAAATCATGATAATGAGACTCAAACTCCATATGCTTATGATCTTTTAAATGAAAATATTTAAAATCCTCATTAAGATAACCTCTCTTAATTTTCAACAGAGCATTTTTATCTATCATTTTACCACCTAATATAATTTTAATAATGATGATTTGATATTGTTCAATAATTTTTATTTAATCAACTCTAGCTTTACCAGAAAAATGATCTATGTTAATTCTAATTATTTTTGTTGCACTGGCAGCTCTATGTATATATTCTAGCCCCTCTTTTAAATAATTTTCAGAGAATTTTTTTATTAATTCAGTGAGAATTGTTTCTTTTTCATCATATGAGGTTATTTCTTCAGCGGTGCCAAAAACTATTACACTTTTATATTTTGTACTAAATTTGTCTGGTAAAGTTTCTACATCATCTATAACACAAAAAGAAACCTTATTGCTAAATTCAATGTTATCTAATTTATGACCAAGCTTACCACAATGAAAATATATACAATTATCATAGAATACATAACTAAGAGGCAATCCATAAGGATAACCATCTTCACCTATAGTAGATAATACACCATAATCACAGCTTTTCAAAAAGTCCAATGCTTGGGAGTATTCCATTTTTCTAGTAATTTTTCTTATCTCTTTAAACATTTTTAAACCTCCAAGTAATCATATTTACTAAAATTTTATAGTATAATCAAGTAAAATTCAATAAAATTTGGCTTTTCTTAACAGAGGAACTAAAGATAGACTATGTCTCTGGATAACGAGTTCTAAGCATCAGGTGGAATAAAAACTCCACCTGATGCTTAGAACTCTATTTATATAATTTATCCGATGACTAGTCGCTGTAATACTCCACCGCACTCTGTGAAAGTGATTCACACAAAATTAAAAATTTTGGTTCTCTGCTTTTCTAAAGGTGGAGATAACAGCGACACGTCCCTGGATAATTCATCTAAACTCAGCGGGAGTACAAACTCCCACTGAGTAAGATTCATTGATATTTAAGCATCGTAAATAAATAGCTAGTCAGCATGCTAGCATCTTTGACTTACTATCTATTTTCAGATGCCTTAAGTAATCTAATCTTTAAAGCTTTTGTATGAAATATATGTGAAGGTTAAAACTGTTTTTTACTGTTTTTTAAATCATATACACTTTCTAAGGCTTCTCCAAAACGTTGATAGTGTATAATTTCTCTAGCCCATAAGAATTTTAAAACATCTTTTACGTCGTGGTCGTCTGTTAAGTCTATAAGATGTTCATAGGTAGCCTTAGCTTTCTGTTCAGCAGCCATATCTTCATGAAGATCCGTTACGGCTTTATCTGAATTGGCAAAATAGGTTACTGTAAAGGGAACCCCATTTGCATCTGTTGGGAACAACCCATTACCATGTTGAGAATAATTACCTCCTAGTCCTGCAGCTTCCATCTCTTTAGGAGTTGCATCTTTGGTAAGCTGATAAACCATAGCACAAATTATTTCAACATGAGCTAATTCTTCTGTACCAATGTCTGTTAGAAGACCTTTAGTTTCACCTGTGGGCATTGTATAACGCTGATTTAAATATCTTAGCGAAGCAGCTAATTCTCCATCAGGACCACCATACTGAGTTACTAGGAATTTAGCCATTCTTATATCTTTATTTTTTATTTTTACTTTGTGTTGTAAATTTTTTGAGTAATTCCACATAATCTATTATCCTCCTTATTTATATTCTATTCTCCGCTTTCCCAAGGCCAAGGTTCATTAGTCCATGCCCATGGATATTTGCTTTCAGCGCCGCCAAAGTTGGTTAATGGAGCGTATTTGCTTTCATACACACTTATTACTGCTTTTAAATCGCTAGTTATATTATTATAATCATTTAGCGCAGGTTTACATTCAGGATGTGTATCTAAATACAAATTTAAATCCAAAGCAGCAAATTTAAGTTCACGAATAGTATTCATTAATTCTTCGCGCGATAGGTCTTTTAATGTTTTAGCCATTTTAATTCCCCCATTCTATAATCTAGGATAGTTAAGATTTATATTTGGAAATATGCTTCCTCTTTTTAAACCTTCACTAAGTGGTAGTAAACCAACATAAGTTTGAATTGGCATATAGGCTCTGGCTAATTCTAAATTATTGGGATTGTAACCACAACCTGAGGAGCTAACTGAAGCGTTATTGTCTGAAGAATTAGCTGCAATATTGCTATTAGGAATTTTAGGATTAGTGCTACTATTTAAATTATTAGGGATTTTGGGGTTAGGGTTGCTATTTGCATTACTGGGATTACCATTTGTATTATTATATATATTATCGTAAGGAATTTTTTCCGTATATCTCATCATCACTGGATTTATACAAGGAAAGAAATTTTCATACATTATATTTTCACCTCTTAATTTTAACTTACAATAATAGAATATTCATAATGGGAAAAATATGTGTAATAAAAAATATTTTAATTTTTTAATAGGCTTAATATGAATGAAAATCTATGTAGTAGAATTAATTTAGAATGAGCATAATAATATTAATAGAATACAATTTGCAATTATTGGGAAGATAAATCATAAATTTTATTTTTTATATTATAAATATATTACTAAAAATATTAATAATTTTGTAAAAAAAGAATCTTATGGTATATTGCATATTTTTTTGTATTGTATTATAATTATTATTGTAAAGAAAAAATATTAATTAATAATAGTTATTGGTTAATATTTTCGGAATTGATCATTTAAATAAATTAATATTATTAGTGATATGAAAAATTCTTCTTATATAAATATATGGTGGTGATTATGACATGAAAGAAGAAAAGCAATTGGATTTGGTTATAATCGGAGCAGGTCCAGCAGGACTTACAGCTGCAATTTATGCATTAAGAGCTAAACTCAATACTATAGTTTTAGAAAATGGACTTGTAGGAGGACAAATTAGAGAAACCTATACAGTAGAAAATTTTCCGGGATTTGATTTTATATCAGGAGCTGATTTGGCAGATAATATGGAAAAACATGCTAAAAAAGTTGGGGCAGATATAAATGAATTTGGTAATATACAGAAAGTTAAATTAACAGATGATGAAAAAATTATAGAAACAGATGATATCATATATAGAACTAAAGCTGTAATAATAGCTACAGGAGCAAAAGCTAGAAATTTGCCTATACCAGAAGAAGAAAAATTACATGGAAAAGTTATTCATTACTGTGAACTCTGTGACGGTGCTCTATATCAGGGTAAGGATATAGTTGTTGTAGGTGGTGGAAATTCTGCTATAGAGGCAGCTATATTTTTAACAAAATATGCAAAAAACATTACTATAGTACATCAGTTTGATTATTTCCAAGCACAAAAATATTCTCAGGATGAATTATTTAAGCATAATAATATAAAAATAATATGGAATAGCGAAATAAGAAATATTGTTGGGGAAGATAAAATTGAGAAAATAATAATTGAGAATGTAGAGACAAAGGAAAAAAGTGATCTGAAAGCAGATGGAGTGTTTGTTTATATTGGTTATGAACCTAAGACTGAACTTTTTAAGGACTTTATAAATATAAATAAATGGGGATATATAGAGACTGATGAAAATATGGAAACTAATATAAAAGGTGTATTTGCAGCTGGTGATGTTAGAAATAAAACAATAAGACAGCTTACCACAGCAGTTAATGATGGTACTATTGCTGCATTAATGGCTGAGAAATATATAGGAGGTAAATAGTATGATAAAAATATATTCAACACCAACATGTCCATGGTGTAAAAAAACCAAGGAGTATTTAAAATCAAAAAGTATAGATTTTATTGATGTAAATGTAGCAGATGATATGAAAGAAAGAGAAGAAATGCGTAGTTTGTCAAGGCAATCAGGAGTACCTGTTATTAATATAGATGGAAATATTGTAGTTGGATTTAACAAGGGCGAAATAGATAAATTAATAAAAGATAAAACTACAGTATAGTAGTACTATTTTGACATCTAAAAATAATTACTTAGTTTATTTTAATAATTATTTTTAGATGCTTTATAAAAACAAAGGAGGCGATTTTATGGAAAGATTAGTAGGAAAAGCAGCACCAGAATTTAAGATGAATGCCGTTAAAGGCGATGGTAGTGGTTTTACTGAGATTAAATTAGGCGATTATAAAGAAAAATGGTTAGTAATGTTTTTTTATCCCTTAGATTTTACTTTTGTTTGCCCAACAGAGATCACAGGCTTTAGTAAAAGAGCCGAAGAATTTAGAGATTTAAAAGCGGAACTGTTAGCAGTAAGTTGTGACAGTCAATATTCTCATGAAGCTTGGATAAAGCAAAATGTAAAGGAAGGTGGACTTGGTAAAATTAATTTTCCTATTGCTTCTGATAAAACAACCGAAGTAAGCGAAAAATATGGGGTACAAATAAAAGAAGAAGGTATTGCCTTAAGGGGATTGTTTATAATTGATCCTGAGGGAATAGTAAGGTATTCCGTTGTACACGATCTTAATGTAGGAAGAAGTGTTGACGAAACGCTCCGTGTACTAAAGGCTTTCCAAAATGGAGGGTTATGTGCAGTGGATTGGCATGAAGGAGAGCCTAACCTATAGTGTAGTATCTTTACTATATGTATATTTTATCTAAACTTAGTGAACGTTAGTTATTTTTTACTAAGTTTAGATAATTTTCTTAAATATAGATTTTTAGTTGTAATAAGGTGGAAATATTTATTTGAATATTGTAATATAAAATAAAGTACATTAAAAATTTTACTAAGGCATGTGAAAATAAATATATTATCATATTGATTAGTTAGTTATTTGAATATGTCTAAGATATTGGAGGAATTTTTATGAAAAAATATACATGTGTAGTATGTGGTTATATTTATGATCCAGAAGATGGAGATCCAGATAATGGAGTAAATCCTGGGACAGCTTTTGAAGATATCCCTGAGGATTGGGTATGTCCTTTATGTGGAGTAGGTAAGGATCAGTTCGAAGAAGTAGAAGAATAGGAAAATATTAAAGGCCAGCAGCAATTGTTGCTGGCCTTTAATATCATATTTGAATATCTACATTATACAATTTTAGCCATGTATCTACTTGAATAAGGTAAGCTATGAGCTGAGGACCTGTCATCAATTGACCATACCATGGTTTTTTATAGGATTCCCCGCCAGTTTTCACAATTTCTCTTACTATAGGTAAATCAATTAATTGAAGTATAGGAGAATTGGGATCATCTAAAATGTTATCTAACCATTTTTGAACTACTTTAGTATAGTTAGGGTTATGAGTTTTTGGGTATGGGCTTTTCTTTCTATAAATAATATCCTCAGGAAGTATTCCCTTTAAGGCCTTTCTTAGAATCCCCTTTTCTCTATCTCCATAAAAACGTATCTCTGGAGGAATATTAAAAGCATATTGAACTAATCTATAATCGGCAAAAGGAATTCTTACCTCTAAATTACTTGCCATGCTCATACGATCATTTCTAGTGAGCAAAGTAAGCATAAACCATTTCATGTTAAGATAGAAAAGTTCTCTCATTCGATGGGCATAATTGCTTTCACCATCAAGATGAGGAACCTGTTTTAGTGTATTTTCATAGTGAAATCTTACATAGTTATCTAGATCAAGTTTCTTTAAATCGCCACTTAGTATTTTAGTTCTTTCACTGACAGATTTTGACCATGGAAAGGTATCTGCATTTATATCTTCTGCTCTCCTATACCAGGGATATCCACCAAATATTTCATCAGCACATTCACCTGATAAAGTAACAGTCTTTTCCTTTCTCACAGCTTTACAGAAAAGATAGAAAGAAGAATCTATATCTGCCATTCCTGGTAAATCATTGGCTTTTACTGCATCCACTAGAGTATCAGCTAAATCTTTATTACTATTCACTATACCATGATGATTACTGCCTATAAATTCATGCATTTTTATTGCCCATTCACTGTCAGAGTTAGGTTGAAATTCGTTTGCCTTGAAATATTTTGAATTATCCTCATAATCTATTGAGTAGGTATCTAAAATTTTCCCCTGTTTTTTAAATTCTTCAGCTGCGAAAGCAGAAATGGCACTGGAATCCAGACCACCGGATAGAAAAGTACCTACTGGTACATCAGAAACAAGTTGCCTTTTTACGGCATCTTCTAATAAATTTCTTAAATGTTCAGCTGTTTCTTCTACATTTTCTGTATGAGGTTCACTTTTCAATTTCCAGTATTCCTCAACTTTAAAGCCATAAGGAGTATATATTCCGCAATGTGCTGGTGGTATTTCATATATATCTTTAAATACTCCACTATCTGGAGCGCGACCTGGTCCAAGACCAAATATCTCAGTTAAGCCTTCTTTAGTCAATATAGGTTTTACATCTGGATGAGCAAGTACTGTTTTGATTTCCGATCCAAATATAAGAGAATTATTTTTTAGGGTATAAAATAAAGGTTTTACGCCAAGAGGATCTCTTGCTAAAAATAGGCTTCTATTTTTTTCATCCCAAATTCCAAAGGCATAGATGCCGTTAATATATTCCACACATTTATATCCCCAGTGAATATAAGCTGTTAATAATACTTCAGTATCGGAATAAGAATCAAATTGGTAGCCTTCTGATATAAGCGTTTTTCTTAAATCTTCCGTATTATATAATTCTCCATTATATACTAATACAAACTTATTATTATTTAAGGTTTTTATCATAGGTTGTTTTCCGCCTGAAGGATCAACAACAACTAATCTTCTATGCCCTAGAAGAGTATGTTTTGAAAGATAATATCCTAATTCATCAGGCCCTCTTTGTTTTAAGGTATCAGTCATGTTTTCTATGATATATTTATTATATAATATATTTTCTTTAAAATTAACAAAGCCAGCAATTCCACACATTATATCAATCTCCATTATTATTAATAATATATAATTAGTGTATGATATATGCTGAATATTAGTTACGAGGGATGAGAAAGTATAAGGCACATTCAAATAAATAGACTAGCATCTTTGACTTACTATTTATTTGAATGTGCCTTATAGAAGATAATTTATTAATAAGAAAATCTTTTTATTTAATTATGAATATTTATTCTAGTTTAGGAGCAATTTGATTATATATTACATATATTTTATTAAACATGAAATATTACTAGATATAATAAGGTGAAATTAGTATGTTTAGTGCATGTTAATTGCCCTTATAACAGGTGTAAGTAGTTGACATATATTAAATCAAATATTATAATTTTCGTGTAAATAAGCTTAATAAATTAGAAATATGTTAATAATATCTATATATAATCTAAGATAATTATCAATTATGAAATGATATGTATGAAAAATGTATTTAATAATAAATAAAAATTTACATTCTGTATAGTATGATTAGACCACAAAAAGCTGTAAACTAATTTCAACTATACCATCTATAGTGGTTCCAATGTGAAATCTGCGCAATATATAGTATATATCTTTTATTAAATATACTCTTTGTGAAATAATCATAGTACAGCGGCTATAAAAAAATATTTTAAAATTAATAAATAAGAGCTTTCAAGTAGGCTTAGAGGGGTTCTATATGTTAAAATAGATTAGTGTGATTTTTGGTGCTTTAATCTTATCATATTTTGAACATTTCTATGGCAGCTAGTGTAGTAATACAAACTGTCCTTTCACCCTTTAAATTATCAGGGGAGAAAGGTCTTTTATTTATGATTTTGTAGGAGGAAGAAAAATGGAAAATGTACTTATAAAAGAACTTTATAGAAAAATAGAAGAGTACAATGGGAAAGATATAAGAATATCAGGCTGGGTGAGGACTATAAGAGCATCCAATGCCTTTGGATTTATAGAGTTAAATGATGGAAGCTTTTTTAAAAATATTCAAATTGTCTTTGAAAAAAGTCTTGATAATTTTAAAGATATATGTAAAATTTCTATCAGTTCTTCATTGGATATAGAAGGTAGTGTAGTTTTAACTCCAGAGGCAAAACAGCCTTTTGAAATACATGCAAAAAATATCATCATAGAAGGAAATTCTAGTGTGGATTATCCTTTACAGAAGAAGAGACATACATTAGAGTATTTAAGAACAATTGCACATTTAAGACCAAGGAGTAACACTTTTTCAGCAGTATTCAGGGTACGTTCTTTAGCTGCCTTTGCAATACATAAGTTTTTTCAGGATAAAAACTTTGTATATGTTAACACTCCTATAATTACAGGTAGTGACTGTGAAGGTGCAGGAGAAATGTTTGAATTAACTACTTTGGATTTAAGCAATGTTCCTAGAAATAATGATGGTGACGTAGATTATTCAAAGGATTTTTTTGGAAAAGAAACAAATCTTACTGTCAGTGGTCAGCTTTCGGCAGAAAGTTTTGCATTGGCTTTTAGGAACGTTTATACCTTTGGACCAACTTTTAGGGCTGAAAATTCATATACTGGGAGGCATGCAGCAGAATTTTGGATGATTGAGCCTGAAATAGCATTTGCAGATCTTGAAGATGATATGATACTTGCAGAAGCTATGGTTAAGTATGTTATAAAATATGTTATGGAAAATGCTCCAGAAGAAATGGAGTTTTTTAATAAATTTGTGGATAAGACTCTTTTTGATAGATTACAGAATGTAGTAAATTCGGATTTTGGTAAAATAACTTATACTGAAGCAATAGATATACTTGAAAAATCAAATGAAAAATTTCAGTATGAGGTTAAATGGGGAATTGACCTTCAAACTGAGCATGAAAGATATTTAACAGAGAAGGTTTTTAAAAAGCCTTTATTTGTAACAGATTATCCAAAGGATATAAAAGCTTTCTATATGAGAATTAATGATGACAATAAAACTGTAGCAGCAGCAGACTTACTTGTACCAGGAGTAGGTGAAATAATAGGAGGAAGCCAAAGGGAAGAAAGATTAGATGTCCTTGAAGCTAGAATGTTAGAATTAGGACTTAATAAAGAGGACTATTGGTGGTATTTGGAACTTAGAAAGTATGGGGAGACAAAACATGCTGGTTTTGGATTAGGTTTTGAACGAATTATTATGTATGTAACCGGGATGACAAATATTAGAGATGTTATACCATTCCCTAGGACAACAGGTTCAGCAGAATTTTAATATATGTTTACAGTTGAATTGTTAATAATTTTATATTATCTTCAATTAGGCAAGTAATTTTTAAATATTTAAAAATTACTTGCCTAATTGTCATTTTTTGTAGTTTATTAGTGTTTTAATATAATTTTGAATAAGAAAAACTCTATATATAAATGATAAATTGACAAATAATAGAACTTATTGTACATTTTCATAATTTTTTATTATTTAACACTAACTTAACCAAGTCAAAAGATGAAATTAACATTGATAGTATAAAGTATTAACTGTCGGACAGCTTAAGATGTCCGACAGATGCAAATTAAAAGGGGGTTATATTTATTTATGATAAATGAAAATAAAATAAACATAACTGCACATGCGGGTTGTATGGGAACAGAAATGGACAGTATAGAAGCAGTTGAAGAAGGAATAAAATATGGAGCAGATATCATAGAAATTGATTTAAATATTGATTCAAATGGAAACTTAGTTCTTTGCCATGATAAGCCAAAGGAGTTTGAAAAGTATCTAAGACTGGAAGAAGTTCTGGAAATAATAAAGAGAGAAGAAGCTGTATTGTTAAATATTGATGTTAAGGATGCTAAAGTGCTTGATAAACTTAACAGTATTATTTTGGATTTTAGTGCTGAGAATAAAGTATTTTTTACAGGACTTGACTACAAATGCATAATTGATAATAAAAAAATTCTTGAAGGAACAAATTATTTTATAAATTTGGGAATTCCTAAACTTAATATAACAAGGCTAAGAGATAAGGAATATTTAGTGGGGCTGCTTGATGAATTAGAATCCTTAAACATCATGGGAATAAATATAAATTACAGATTTGTAACTTCTGAATTGATAAATGCTTGCAAAGAAAGAAAAATGATGTCCTCTGTATGGACAGTTGATGATAATGAAAATATGAAAAGAATGATAGCTTTAGAGGTGAACTCCATAACAACAAAGAGAGTAGATGTTTTAAAAAATTTAATATCAGAAATTAAAGATGATAGAGGGTGATTATATGAACAGTGTAAAGAGATTATACTATACTCTGGGAAAGAAAAATTTTTTTGGTTATTGTCTATTTGGAATTTTTTTAATATTTTTCTTTTTTCCAATTTTACATCTTATAATGCTAGCCTTTGGAGACAGTTATCAATATCCATCCTTTCTCCCACAGGCATTTTCCTTTAAATGGTGGGGGTTTGTATTGAGTCAAGATGATTTAGCGGGAGCTGTGATGCTTTCATTCTTACTTGCAATAATAACCACTGTATTATCAATAATAATATGTATACCAGCAGCCTATGCTTTTGCCAGATATGATTTCCCCTTAAGAAGAGTGTTTTTATTTTCTTTTTTAATATCTAATGCATTTCCTAAAATAGGATTGTATATAATGATTGGTGTTGTATTTTTTAAATTAAAGCTTATGGGAACCTTGCCGGGGGTTATTTTAGTACACATTGTAAATACATTGATGTTTATGACCTGGATACCTGCAGGAGCATTTAAAAGTATACATAAACAGCAGGAAGAAGCAGCACGAGATGTTGGAGCCACACCATGGCAAACCTTTAGGCATATTACATTACCCTTAGCTCTACCTGGAATTATTACAGCATCTATATTTACTTTTTTAGCATCTATGGAAGAAGCACAGGGTACTTTACTTATAGGTATGCCAGATATAAAAACAATACCAGTTGCAATGTATTCAATAATAATAGATTATCCTGCAACAGCTGGTGCAGTATTAGCCTGTGTATTAATTATTCCTACTGTTATACTTTTGTTCATTTTAAGAAGATTTTTGGGTGCTGATGCATTATCAAGCGGATTTAATATGAAATAACTTTTGATGGAGAGGTATTTATGAATAAAAAAAATAACGAAGCAAAGATAAAATTATCTCTAAAAGAATTGACAAAAAAATATTCAAATGGAGATGGTGTGGAGGGAATTAACCTTAACATATACGAAAGCGAGCTTTTGACAATGCTCGGACCTTCTGGCTGTGGAAAAACTACTATACTCAGGGCTATAGGTGGGTTTATTGAGGCAGATTCGGGAGAAATAATATTAGATGAAGTAAATATAGAAAATCTGCCACCTGAGAAAAGACCAACAGTTATGGTATTTCAAAGCTATAATCTTTGGCCCCACATGACAATATTCGAGAATTTGGCCTTTGGTTTAAAACTTAGAAAAATTGATAAGAAACAAATACAAAGTGAAATAAAAGAAGTTTTGACGTTGATAAGAATGGAGGGAGTAGAAAAAAAGTATCCATCTCAATTATCAGGTGGTCAGCAACAGAGAATAGCAATAGCAAGAGCTTTACTTCTAAAGCCATCAGTACTGTTATTGGATGAACCATTTTCAGCTTTAGATGCTAAAATTCGTGCTCAAATGAGAGAAGAATTAAAGAAAATTCAATCAGAATTAAGTATAACTATTGTATTTGTCACTCATGACCAAGAAGAAGCTATGACTCTTTCAGATAGAATAGTAGTTATGAATAAAGGTGTTTTTGAACAAATTGGAACACCTGAGGAAATATATGATAATCCTAAATCAAAATTTGTGGCTGAATTTATAGGCAATATGAACTTCATAGAAGAAGAGGACAAGATAATTGCTGCTAGGCCAGAAAATACAATTATAAACAAAAATGAAATAGGCGACTATTTTGGAGATATAGTAAACAGTGTGATTTTAGGACATTTTGTAGAAATAAGTGTAGCTACAGATAAGGGAATAATAAAAGCATTTTTGTCAAGAGAAGAAGCAAAGGCTTTCTCACAGGGAGACAGAGTAGGAATAAGTTTTAGGAGTAATCACAGTTTTAATAAATAGTTTCCAAATAAATTTATATAAATAAATTATTTAAAAAGGAGATTAAATTATGTTAAAGAAAAAAATTTTATCACTTGCAATTACAGCAGCGGTTTCAGTTTCATTTTTAGCTACCGGTTGTGGAGCTTCTAACCAAAATTCTAGTCAAAGTTCCTCAATTAAACCAGCTACAATTAATCTTTATTCCGGTGGATCGGAAAACGTTAGGACAACTTGGGAACAGGTAATAAAAGCCTTTAAGGCAAAATATCCTCAGATTACTGTTAATCTTCAATTTATAGCTTCAGGTCCAAGTGCACAATCTGCTGTAGACAAAGAAATAGCTTCTGAAAAAGCTGGTGAGACAGAAACAGATATGGACATTGTAGAAGTTTCAGATAGTGATATTGCCAAATTATTCAAGGCAGCAGGAAAAGATTCCGTTGTTACCTTGAGCAAAGATAAAATTCCAAATATGAAAGATATAAAATTTCAATCATCTGTGGGACAGGATAAAGCTCTTGTCTTTAGAGGTACAACAGTTGTACTAGCATATAATTCAGATAAAGTAAAAGATGTTCCAAAAACAGATAAAGAATTATATGATTGGATAAAGTCACATCCTGGAAGATTTGCTTATAATGACCCAACAACAGGAGGTTCAGGGGATGCATTTTTAATTACTTCAGTATATAATAGTTTACCTCAGGAGGCTATCACTTCAGATGATCCAAAGTGGGAACAACAATGGGATACAGGCTTTAACTTATTAAAGGAACTGCATCCATATATGTATAAAGCTTCTGGAAAGGTTCAATATCCAGTAAAAAATCAAGGTACTTTAGATTTGTTAGCAAACGGACAAGTAGATATGATACCAGCTTGGGCAGATATGGCACTTGATCAATTATCTAAAGGTACTTTACCAAAATCAATTAAAATTACTCAAATTAGCCCTTCCTTTACTGGCGGCGTGCAATCATTGGTAATTCCAGCTAAGAGTAAAAATAAGGAAGCAGCAGAAATATTCTTGAATTTTGCAGCTTCAAGTGATGGCCAAAAGATATTTATGGATTCAATGAAGGCTTTACCTATAATTGACACTTCAAAGCTTCCAAAGGAATCTGTTGATATGCTTGCTGGTTTAAAAATTAAGGACTTCAGAGTAAATTCTTTAGGTGATTTAAGTAAAGATATACACAAACGTTGGCAGGATCAAATCGCTACTTTAAAGTAATATTTAAATAGTATTTAGAAGTTTTGTTGTGCCTTTTGTGATGAGGCACAACAAAGCTATTTATGGAGGGTTTTATGAAGAAAAATAGTAAACTGAAAGCCTTATTATTTGTATTACCGTCTTTTGCTGTAATGCTCATGGTTATCATAGTTCCAATAATTAATTCTGCTGTACTCAGTCTATATAATGAGAAAGAGAACAAGTATGATTTTTCTAACTATATAAGTATACTTACTGATAAAAATCAGATTAATAATATTAGATATACACTATATATTGTAATAATTACGGTTGTTTTGTGTATAAGCATTTCTCTGCTGCTTGCAATTTATTTGAGATTCAGTAAAAGCAAAATTGCAGCATTGATAGAAAAAATATATATAATACCAAAATTCATTCCTGGAATAGTGGCTGTATATGCTTTAATGTTGATAATTAAAGACGTAGGGGCAATCAACAGATTTTTACTGATGTTTGGAATAGATTTTAAACCTGGTTTAATGTTTACCCCTAATGGTATAATTATTGTTAATTTATGGTTTAATATTCCTTTTGCTACTATGCTAATACTTTCTGATTTAACCAAGATATCTCCTTCAATAATTGAGAGTGCAAGAGATGTGGGAGCAAATAAATTAAGAATATTGATGGAGATAATACTTCCACTAACTTATAGATCCTTATTAATAGCTGCAACCTTTGTATTTATGGGAAATATAGGGGAATTTACAACACCATATTTAATGGGGACTAATGCGCCAAGAATGTTAGGTGTAGCTCTGCAGCAGGAATTTAATGTGTTTACCAATTACCCAAGAGCAGCTGCTATGTCAGTAATGATGTTCATACTATCAGCTATTGTGGGGCTTTTCTACATTTATTCCATGATGAAAGAGGACAAGTGGGTATCTTAAGGAGGATTAGTGAATTATCTAGAAATACACTTCAGTTAACTTCTTTTTAAGAAAAAGGGTTTTACGGCTAATTGTCAGATGAATGTAATATCAGTAAAACTACCATTATTTCTTATATGGTAGTTTTATTGTTAATCAATGAATCTTACTTAGTGGGAGTTTTTGCTCCCACTGAGTTTAGACGAATTATCCAGGGACGTGCCGCTGTTATCTCCAGTTTTATAAAAGCAGAGAACCAAAATCTTAGATTTTGTGTGAATCGCTTTCACAGAGTGCGGCGGAATATTACAGCGGCTAGTCATCGGATAAAAATAAATTATAAGGCGTGATAAAAAAGTGGAAAAAATTTTGGACTTAGCTTTAACAGTAAATAAAAGTGATATAAAGTCTCATAAAAGTATCAAATTCAATGTAGATAAAGAGGCAGAAATTTTAAAGATTGAATTTGATTATTTACCTAGAGTTGCAAAAGAGTTAGGGGATATAATATACGCTTTTGAAAATCGCAGTTCAAATCTAAGTCATGAAGAAATTAGCTCTTTAAAAGAAAAATTTATAAGAGGAGAGGAAGAGTTAAAAAATTTGGCTACGCTATCTCTTTATTATAATAATAAATATATTGGATGTGCTCATAGACACATAGGAAAACAAACAATAATTATATCATCAAAGGAAAGTACCGCAGGATTCATAAATGCTCCAATAAAAACTGGACTGTGGGAAATAGTTATATCTTTACATGGAGTGTTTACAGATAATATGAAAATCTTTGTAAATGCGTTTATTGAATAAATAAAGAAGTTTTTCAGAAAGGAAAATGATAAATGAGTTTTAAATGGATAAAAATTCACACCCATACCCATACATTAAATTCAGATGGAAAAGATAATTTAAGGGATATGGCTTATGCCGCAAGAAAAACTTCTGTAGATGCTATGTTTCTAACAGATCATAATACCATGGCAGCTTGGCAAGGTGCCGATGCTATTTCAAAGGAAATAGGTGTTAAGATAATAAAGGGCATTGAGTATACTACTTTTTACGGACATATTGTTGTAGTTGGAGCTCCCTATTATAGATGGGAAACCCTAACTATTAAATCTTTAAATGAACTTGCAGATTACGTTCATAAATATAATGGAATAATAGGAATTGCTCATCCTAGGGGTGTTGATGATCCTGTATGTACTGGTGGAGGCTATAGCTTTGAAGATGTGGATTTCAGTAAAATTGATTTTATTGAAGTTTGGCATGGAGTAACTGATAAGTTTAACGAGTGGAAAAAAAATCAGGAATTTTGGGAAAATAAACTAAATGAAGGAAGAATTATTACAGCTGTTTATGGTGGAGATTTTCATAGAAAAGAGCATTTTCAAGAAAGCAATGCATTTAATTGGTTATTGATTGATGAAGCACAGGAGCTTGAAGAGGCAATTATTGAAGCAATAAAATCTGGCAGAGTGGTTATGTCAAAGGGACCACGCTTCAATATGGAATTTGAAAGAGATATGGAAAGTTATAATATGGGTGAAACAATTAAGTCAGAAAATGATGGCATTTTATATAATGTTTTTTTTGATATAGATTGGACAACTATTGAAGGAAACATAATAATAAATTTAGTAGACAATCTCGGAAGAGTAAAGGAAGTTAAATGCAGTAAAAATAGCAAAATTAACATTAAAATAAATGGAGATAGTAGTATTAAGTGGATAAGAGCAGAAATACTTGATAAAATGAATAGGGAAGTTCTGGCAGTTTGTAATCCCATATATTTTAAATATATTTGATCTGACAAAAGCTTTATTGCTTCAGGAAGTAGCATAAGTAAGAATTTTTTAGTTTGGGGGATATATAAGTAAAATGATAAATGATAATTTAATGTTTTTAGGTACTGGTGCTGCTGAGGGTATACCAAACCCTTTATGTGGCTGCAAAGTCTGTCAAAATGCAAGAAAAGTTTGTGGAAGAGAGTTAAGGCTCAGAAGTTCGTTCAGAATAAATAAAAGAATTCAAATTGATTTTGGCCCTGATGTATTGGCTACATCAATGAAACATAACTTAGATATGACTGAACTGAAACATATATTAATAACTCATTCACATAGTGACCATTTATGTTTATCCGAACTATTATTAAAGGAAATGGTATATGGAGATGCTGGAGAAAAAATAAATATTTATCTAAGTCAAAGTGGACACCAGTGGGTTATGGAACAGTTAAAAGACTTTAGAATGGGAGAGAGCAATTTTGCTAATTCACCTGTCATAAAAGATAAGATGGTAGAATTCGTACCAATAGAATATTATAAAGAGTATGAAATAGAAAAGCTGAAAGTTGTTCCATTAAAGGGAGCACATTATGGTTTTGGAATAAATGAGAATTCTAATAATTATTTTATAACTTTGGAGGATGGTAGGATATTATTTTATGGTGTTGATACAGGATATCCACTAGCAGAGACAATAGAATATTTAAAAGAAAAGTATATAGATTTATTAGTTATGGAATGTACCTTTGCAGGAGAAATAAGAAAAGAAGATAAACCTTTTGGTCATTTAGATCTCATAAGTTTGATAAAAGTTTTAAAGGTGTTTTATGATAATGGTACTATAGATAGTAATACAAAAGTATATTTAACTCATATAAATCATAAGCATCACCTGACACATGCATTGTTAGAAAAAGAAGTAAAAAAATATAGCAAATTTCAGATAATAGTAGCCTATGATGGCTTAAAAATAGATTAGAAATAAGCTAATAATACATAAATTTCAGAACTATATTTACTGCTAGAAATATTAACGGAAAGAAGTGAATACCTTGCTTTATTTAAAAATAAAACAGCAGCTAGAAAATATGATTAAAGATGGTGTATTTAAGGAAGGGGACAAGTTGCCCACAGAACCACTGCTTGCAAAACAGCTGCAGGTTTCAAGATCCACCTTAAGAGAAGCAATAAAACTTTTGCAAAGGCAAGGGGTTTTAATATCAAAAAATGGAGTTGGAACCTATGTAAACAAAAACAGAGGAGTAATAAATAGCTCTCTAAATAAGCTGCAAAGTACTAAAACCATGATAAATAATACTGGAATTGTTGCATCCGAGGGGAATATGAAGGTATATGAAAGAGAAACAATTGAGGAGTGGAGTGAGAAGTTAAATTCGGATGAGAATGTAGTTATTATTAAAAGAACAAGGAAGAATGGAGATATAAATCTTGCATATACTTTTAATATATTTCCAAAGAGTATAGCAGGGGACTTTTTCTCTGAAGGTATAACTGGCTCTTTGCTGAATTTGTTAAAAGATAAAATGAGTATAAATATAAGCTATGCGTTAAGTGAAATATGTTTGCCAGATGGCAGCAGTATTTTTGATAAGAAAGCACTAACAAAGCTTGGGGACAAGACCATGCTGTTAAAGCAGCTGCATTTTGACGAAAATGATTTGCCTATTTTTTATTCCTATGATTACATGAATAATAGCTATATTAAATTTTACGTAAAAAGGGATAGAGACATGTAGTTAAGAAAATAAATGTAATATACTTTTGCTTCTTCAAGAAAATTTCACCAAGAGAATTTGAAATACTGCAGCTGGTAGGGGAAGGCATGTCAAATAAAGAAATCGCTGATAAATTATTTATCAGCGATGGCACTGTTAGAAATTATGTAACTGGTCTTCTTGAAAAACTAAACCTGAGGGACAGGACGCAACTTGCCATATTTTATATTAAGAATTTTTAATAGATTAAAAATTCTATTTTCTTATCTGTCCGTCACCATATATTATATACTTTATAGTTGTTAGTTCATTTAAGCCCATAGGTCCTCTTGCATGAAGTTTTTGGGTACTTATACCAATTTCTGCTCCAAAACCAAACTCTCCTCCATCAGTGAATCTTGTAGAGGCATTTACGTATACAGCAGATGAATCAACTTCTTTTAAGAAGCGCTGAGAAGCTTCATAGCTGTTTGTTATTATGGCTTCAGAATGTTTTGTGCTGTACTTATAAATATGGTCTAATGCTTCATCTAAGGAATCAACTACTTTTACAGCCAATATTAAATCTAAGAATTCTATTTCATAGTCTTCTTCAGAAGCAGGCTTTGCATAAGGAAGTATCCTTTGAGTTTCACTGCAGCCTCTTATTTCCACTCCTAAAGCTTTTAAAGTATTTCCAAGCTTAGGTAGAAATTCCTCGGCAACTGACTTGTGAACAAGTAATGTTTCCATGGCATTACAAACAGCAGGCCTTTGAGTTTTTGCATTTACTATTATGTTTTCAGCCATTTCTAAATCTGCATCACTGTGAACATAGACATGACAGTTTCCAACGCCAGTTTGGATTACAGGTACAGTAGAATTATTTACCACGTTATTAATTAAACCTGCACCACCTCTTGGAATTAATACGTCTATATATTTATTAAGTTTCATAAGAATATTTACTGCTTCTCGTTCAGTTATATCTATAAATTCAATGGAACCTTCTGGAAGGCCTGCTTTAATTGCCGCGTCATTAATGGTTCTATAGACTTCCAGGTTAGAATTTATAGCTTCACTGCCACCTCTTAGAACAACAGAATTACCGCTTTTAAGGCATAGTGCCGCTGCATCAACTGTTACATTTGGTCTTGCCTCATAAATTATGCCTATAGTGCCAAGAGGTACTTTAATTCTACCTATATTTAAGTTATTTGGTCTTTTCCACATACCAGTAACTTCACCTATTGGGTCAGGCAGTGCAGCTACGCTTCTAAGACCATCTGCCATACCAGCTATTCTCTTTTCATTTAAAGTCAATCTATCAATAAGTGCTGTGGTAGTGCCGGTTTTTTTAGCATTTTCTACGTCTATACTGTTTGCCTTTAAAATATTTTCTTCATTATTTTTAAGGGCTTCAGCCATGGCAATTAATGCATTGTTTTTTATATTAGTATCTAAAGTACCAAGTTTTCGTGCAGCTAGACTAGCATTTTTAGCTTTTTCAATTACATAATCATTAATATTCATTTAATAACCTCCATTATTGTAAATATACTATTTATGTGCTGAAAAGAGCGTACCTATTTCTTTATTTGATATTATATTTTTTATTACATCGTCATCAGAACCATTTGCAATTATCATTGATACACCATGTTCTACTGCAATTTTTGCAGCTTTAATTTTAGTGTACATACCTCCAACACCAAGCTTTGAACCAGGAGCACCGCCAAAACTTTCAATTTTCTTTGTAATCTCATCTACAAGAGATATAAGTTTAGCATCTCTATTTGCTCGGGGGTCTGAATCATATAAACCATTAATATCTGAAAGTAATATAAGGAGATCAGCATCCACTATACTTGAAACTAAAGCGGATAAGGTGTCATTATCTCCAAATTTTATTTCATGTGTGGCAATAACATCATTTTCGTTTACTATGGGTATAACACCCTGTTTCAAAAGTTCGTTTAAGGTATTTTTTGCATTGCTGTATCTTGTTTTATTGGTTATATCGTCCTTGGTAAGTAAAATCTGCGCAACTATTTGACCATACTCTGCAAAGAATTTTTCATAAATGTGAAGAAGAATACCCTGGCCAATTGCAGCAGCTGCCTGCTTTTCAGGTATAGTTTCGGGTTTTGTCTTTATTCCTAGTTTTGCAGTACCAACACCAATGGCACCAGAAGTTACTAGAATGACTTCTTTACCTTGATTGTGAAGATCTGAAAGCTGCCTTGCTAGTTTATCTATTCTATCAAAATTTAGAAGTCCATTTTCATGAGTAAGGGTTGAAGTACCTACTTTCACTACTATTTTTTTTGCGTTATCTATATGTTCTTTTCTAGTATTCATATTCGTACCTATATAAAAGCTAATGAAGCTTTATCCTTTCGATAAATTTACATTTTAAAATTACCAATTAAAGATTTAAATTTACTCGTAAAACATTGTAAAAAAATGTGATATAATTAAATTAATTATATCACAGTAATATGTGTTTTTTCAATGCATAAGAGGAGGCGGCATGAAGATGACTAAAAATATAGGATTCATAGGTTGTGGAAATATGGCAAAGGCTATGATAGGTGGCATTGTAATTTCAAAGCTTTATTCTCCACAAAAAATAATGGTGAGTAATCCATCAAATCCATCGTTACAGGAGGTTAAGGAAAATTTCAATGTAATAACTACCAATGATAATATGAAAGTGGCAGAGTTCGCTGATATATTAATACTTTCGGTTAAGCCTAATAAATATGCCCATGTAATTGATAAGATTAAAGCTGCAGTTAAAAGCAATGTAGTTATTGTATCCATAGCGGCTGGGATGAGTATAGAAAACATTAAAAAGTATTTTGGAAAGGACATTAAGATCGTAAGAGCAATGCCAAATACACCAGCACTTGTAGGTGAGGGCATGGCATCCCTATGTAGAAACAGAAATGTAACAGATGATGAAATGGAATCAGTATCAAATATTTTTAAGGCTTTTGGTAAGTCGGAAGTTGTTGAAGAAAAATTAATGGATGTGGTAACCAGTGTAGGTGGGTCTTCTCCAGCACTTGTATATATGTTTATAGAAGCTCTTGCAGATGGTGGAGTATTAGAGGGTTTACCTAGAGAAAAAGCATACAAAATGGCTGCACAAGCTGTGCTTGGATCTGCTAAAATGGTATTGGAAACAGGCAAGCATCCGGGACAATTGAAGGATGAAGTGTGTTCACCTGGTGGTACAACTATTGAGGCTGTTTATTGTCTTGAAAAAAATAAATTTAGAAGTGCTGTAATAGAAGCGGTTAGAGTATGTACAGAAAAGTCTAAAAATATGGCCAAATAGTATTTAATAATTACATAAGAAAAACTCCTTGTAATTTTTACAAGGAGTTTTTTTACTAACTAAATTTATATACCGAATAATAACTCACCATAAGTTGGTAATGGCCAGAATTCTGCACCTACTATAGTTTCAAGTTTATCTGCAACTTCTCTTAATTCACTCATTTTTTCAAATACGTCAAATTTGTAGAAGTGAGCAGTATCGTAAGCATCTTCTAAACCTTGAGCTTTTTCTACTGAAGCTTCTAAATCAGCTATCTTAGTCTTTAATGAACCAGCTAATTCAGCCACTTCAGAAAGTATTTCAGTTTGAACTTTAGCGTCTACACCAGCAGCTTTCACAGCAGCAACTGATTTAGCTAAACTAGTTTCAAATTTAATAACAGCAGGTAAAATTTGACGTTTTGCTATTAAAAGTTCTGTTTCAGCTTCTATGTTTATAGTAGTAGCATAGTTTTCAAGAATAACTTCATAACGTGCATGTGATTCAGTTGAATCTAATACATTATGTTTTTCAAGTAAAGCTACATTCTTATCAGCAACTAAAGCTTTTGCAGCTTCCACAGTAGTTTTTACATTTGGAAGACCTCTTTTTTCAGCTTCAACTACCCATTCATCTGAATAGCCATTTCCGTTAAATATAACTTTTTTATGTTCTTTAACTGTTTCAGTAAGAATAGCTTGAATTTCAGCTTTTATATCAGATGCTTTTTCTAATCTATCAGCTACTTCAGAAAGTACTTCAGCAACTGATGTATTTAAAACAATGTTAGGACCAGCAATATTTCCTGAAGATGGTACCATTCTGAATTCAAATTTATTTCCTGTAAATGCAAATGGTGATGTTCTGTTTCTGTCAGTTGCATCTTTAACAAGTACTGGAAGTGTTAAAGCTCCAAGAGATAAGTTTCCAGTAGTTTTTGAAGTAGTAGCAGCTCCTTTTTCAAGTTGTTCTATTACATCTTCTAACTGGTCACCTAGGAATATGGAGATAATAGCTGGAGGAGCTTCATTAGCACCTAAACGATGATCGTTACCAGCATTAGCAGCTGACAATCTCAATAAATCTGCATATTCATCTACAGCTTTTATAACTGAAGTTAAGAATAATAAGAATTGAGTATTTTCATGTGGTGTTGCACCTGGATCAAGAAGATTCTGACCATCGTCAGTGCTCATTGACCAGTTGTTATGTTTACCTGATCCGTTTATACCTGCAAAAGGTTTTTCATGAAGTAGGCATACTAAACCATGTCTTAATGCAACTTTCTTCATAAGATCCATTGTAACTTGATTGTTATCAGTTGCAACATTTGTTGTACCAAATATTGGAGCTAATTCAAATTGTGCAGGAGCAACTTCATTATGCTTAGTTTTTGCTGGTATTCCAAGCTTCCAAAGTTCTTCATCAAGTTCTTTCATGTAAGAAGAAACTCTTTCTTTTAGTGTTCCAAAATAATGATCATCAAGTTCTTGACCCTTTGGAGATTTTGCACCAAATAAAGTTCTACCAGTATATATAAGATCTTGACGTTTATTAAATAATTCTTTAGTAACTAAGAAATATTCTTGTTCAGGTCCTACAGTTGTTATAACTTTTTTTGTAGCAGTGTTTCCAAGTGCAGTTAAAACACGAACAGCCTGTTTTGATAAAGCTTCCATTGAACGAAGAAGAGGTGTCTTTTTATCAAGTGCTTCACCTGTATATGAAATAAAAGCAGTTGGGATGTATAAAGATCCATCTTTTACGAAAGCGGGAGATGTTATATCCCATGCAGTATAACCTCTAGCTGAACAAGTAGCTCTGATTCCACCAGAAGGGAAAGAAGATGCATCTGGTTCTCCTTTGATTAATTCTTTACCAGAAAACTCTAATAATAATTTACCATCACCAGTTGGAGAGATAAAAGAATCATGTTTTTCTGCTGTAGTTTCAGTTAATGGCTGAAACCAATGAGTGAAGTGAGTAGCACCTTTTTCTACAGCCCAATCCTTCATTGCAGAAGCTATTACATTTGCTGAATCTAAATCAAGAGCAAGACCTTTTTCTATTGCCTTTTTATAAGCCTTATATGTGGCTTTAGGAAGACGTTCCTTTATAACTGCATCACTAAATACATTTGAACCAAAAGTTTCGACTAAATTGCTCATTATGAAATCCCCTTTCATTATTAGGCATCTTCAAAAAAATAATCAGTCAGCGTATCAGTGTATTTTAATAATATTGCTTCTATAGAAATCCATTATATCCTCAACGGAATATGTTTCTCTGTGTCATGGAAAATACATCTAATATCTTACTAGCTATTTATTTTCAAATGTCTTAAAAAATATCAAAAATTATAGTGGTAAATTAGTTTAGAGATAAAATAGACTAAATTAGTATCCCTTAATAAATTTATCATATGTACAATAATAAAATGTAAAATTATATTATGAAATAAATATCAGTAATATTGTTAATTATAATATAATTATTAAAGATATACAATATAAGTTATAAATTTTTTAGTTAAAGTTAATGAAAAATGAAATTATGATAAATTTAGATGCCAATACTCTAAATTTAACCCCAAAATAAGATCTGCTAACTATAAATAACCAAATTTCACTTTATATATTGTAAAATGGCTTGTTTTCTACATCATAGCTTGATTATGTAAAATTCACATTATTAATATTTACTTAATAATCAAAATTAATGCATCATTTCACCTATCGTTAGATTAAAATTTTCATGTTCATAACAACTTAATATAAGTTTCACATAAAGGCATATAGCCTTGGATTATTAAGTAAATATTATTTGTTATAGAGCTGCTAAGTAGTAAGATTGGTTATAGAATAAAATATATGTATGAGTTATAATAAAATTGAATTTAGAATATATGTATAAGGCATTTCTTTTCAAATGCTTGACTGAGGTGATATAGTGGAAATGCAGAGTAAATCTATAGGTTTTTTTGATTCTGGTGTTGGTGGAATTAGTGTATTAAAAAGAGCAATAAAGCTCCTGCCTAATGAGAACTTTATCTATTATGGTGATTCAAAAAATGCACCATATGGTACTAAAAATGTTAATGAAGTGAGACAATTGAGTTTTCAAGTTTCTGATTTTCTTATGGAAAAGAATATAAAAGCATTGGTAGTTGCATGTAATACAGCTACAAGTGCTGCAATTAAAGACTTAAGAATAAGATATTCAAATATTCCTGTTATAGGTATAGAACCAGCATTAAAACCAGCTGTAGAGATTAAAAGAAGAGGCAAGGTGTTAATTATGGCTACACCTGTAACCCTAGCGGAAAAAAAATTTAATAATCTCTTGAAGAAATATAATGATAAAGCTGACATAACGCTTCTGCCATGTCCTGGACTTGTAGAGCTAATAGAAGCTGGTGTTTTAAGCGGAAATAAATTAGAAAATTATTTAAAGGAAAAATTATCTGTTTACATAAATAGTGAAATAGCAGCTATTGTTTTAGGATGTACACATTATCCTTTTATTGAGAATGAAATATCAAAACTTACACAAGATGTTCCTATAATAGATGGAAGCTTGGGGACTGTTAAGCAGTTAAAGAGAAAACTTGTGGCATTAAATTTATTAAACTTAAGTGGTCAAAAAGGCAGTGTAGAAATATTAAATTCTTCTGAAGATAAAATTGAATTAAGTAGAAAGCTTTTAAATATGTAAAGTTGTATAAATTAGTTAAAGATTTGGAATTTACTGTAAAATAAAGGTAAAAAATTATTTCCCAATAAAATTTTTATAAGAAGGAACTGTTTCACAATGCATAGATATGTATTGTGAAACAGTTTTTTAACTATTCTACTATTAAAATTTGATTTTTAATAAACAAATAGGCCATTCTCAAATTTAATGAATATTTGTTCCTTTTGAGACAGCCCCTTCTTATTTTTTTATTAATTTTAGTGTATAATAATTATGAATAAGGCATATGAAAATAAATAGTAAGTCAAAGATGCGAAATATATGATCATACAAGGAAACAGGTGACCAAGATAGTGAGCTATCTGAGGGCTCTGTTGACGCAGTAGGATTCAAAATAGACTAGTATACTGACTAGTTATTTATTTGAATGTGCATAATATAAATGTTATAAAATTAGAGAAAATAATGGAGGGATAAATATGAATCCTATAGTTACCATCAAGATATCAAATGGAGATATAATAAAAGCAGAATTATATCCAGATTTAGCACCAAATACAGTAAATAATTTTATAAGTCTTATTAAAAAGGGTTTTTACAATGGATTAATCTTTCATAGAGTAATACCAGGCTTTGTAATACAAGGAGGATGTCCAAATGGAACCGGCACAGGTAATCCTGGATATTCTATTAAGGGTGAATTTGAAATTAATGGATTTAAAAATGATATAAAGCATGTTGAAGGGGTATTGTCTATGGCAAGGTCCATGTCACCTGATTCAGCAGGAAGTCAATTTTTTATAATGGTAGGAGATTCCCCTCATTTGGATAGACAATATGCTGGCTTTGGAAAGGTAATTGAGGGCTTAGATATAGCTAAAAAAATAGCGGATGCAAAAACTGATTACAGAGATAAGCCACTAGAAGATATTATAATGCAAGAAGTAACAGTAGATACTCTCGAAAAAGAATATGATGAACCGGAAAAAATTTAGAACGTATAGATATTTCTTTCAAAGTATTTCATAAGACTTTGAAAGAAATATCTATTGTTTTAGAGAAGAGGAAAGCTTTAGTTACTAAAAGCATAGACAATTATGAACAAATGTATGCAAAAAGTCCATGGCGACTATAAATTACTTCTATCTTTTCATCGGAAAAGGTTACGAAACAGGCGAAAAATAACCATTTGCAAAGCGAAAGGGTTGCAATAACTATAGAGTAGTATCTTGATGGTGCTTGTTGGTAGATGTGAAAAATAAAGATTTATAATTTTGATAAATAAAAAAAGAAAGGAAGGGAATGCTACGAACCTGTAAATAATCACTTTAAAGAATTTATAGGTATGTACCCAAGGCTATTTGGGGAATTTACGCCTTTAGAGTGTCATATCAAACGAAAGTAGCTTATGCAAAATCGGACACGTTGAAAAAGGAAAAATCTTAATATGGACACATTTGTCTATATTTTAAGTAGCAGAGGTTTATGACACTTAATAATGATAAATTGATTTTAATATATGGCTTTAATCAAGAGGAAATTGTGAATATAGGTGAATTGGTATTAAGTAATAAGCTTGTGAAATTCAAAGTAATTGATAGACATATGGGTAAGATGAAGATAGAAAGTATTATACAGGGTTTAATTTTACCAGTAGCACATGGAATTGTCAGTAATGAAAAAGTAGTTTTATTTAATAATTTGGATGATGAAGAGCTTGAAAAAACTATAAAGGTATTTAGAAACAGCGTAGATAGAAAAACCATATTCGCAGTGGTAACCCCAACATCTATTAAGTGGACTTTTGATGATCTTTTAGAACACTTGGTAGAGGAACGAAAATGGGCAGAAAGACGAAAGAAATAAGGGTTGGTGAGTATGACTAGAATTGGAGAAAAAATTAAGGCTTTAAGAACTAAAAATGGATTAACGCAGAAAACTTTGGGGAAAAAACTAGGAGTTTCGGAAGGGTTTGTAAATGAACTTGAAACTGGCAGAAAGGTTGCCAATGAAGCTATTATTAAAAGAATTTCAAAGGTCTTCGGCAAAGACTTAGATGACATCAATATGTATGCAGATGAGCAAAAAGAAACTAAAGAAACTAATGTATCTAGAGATAAAATATCTATAAAATCTGACAGGAGAAAGCAAGAAGTTAATGCTGTGTGGGATGATGCATTAGGATCTATATTAAAGAATGTTCCTGTATATAAGACTGATTTGAAAACAGTTGTTTCATCAAAAAAGCTTCCTATAATTGCAAATAAGATAGAAGGATATGCTCAAGATAAGGTATTTTTTGTAGAAATACAAAATGACGATATGATTGGTTTTAGAGTTGCAAAGGGAGATATTGCCTTTGCTCATACAATTCATGAAATAGAAAATAATTCATTATGTTTACTGGAATATGATGATCAAGTAATAATAAGACAGATTAAAAAACTAGATAGTAACAAGGTGTTACTTGTTAGTAACAGTGGAAGTGGTGTTAAAACACAAACTGCATATGTAAGGGAAATAAAGCCATTAGCGAAACTTGATAAGTTGGAAATTATATTATAAATATTAGGAGTTGAGAATGATGAAGGGAACTGTAGTTGCGACTTGGGTAAGGACTTGTAGAAAACTTTATGGTGATTCTATAATTAATGAGGCCATGAACCAAGCAGGCTTTGGCAGTGAAAAAATATTTTCACCACTTGAAAACGTTAATGATGATCAGGTAAATAATTTAATAATACATATTTCTAAAAAGACTAATACTGATGTTAAAAATCTCTGGGGAAAAATAGGTAGAGATAATGTAATATCATTTTTTAATGATTTTCCTTCATTTTTTCAGCATGACAATTTATATTCATTTTTAAGATCACTTTTTGATATTCATGTAGTGATGACTCAAAGATTTCCAGGAGCAAAACCACCAATTGTATCTATTGAACCCACAGCTGCCAGAGAAGCCATATTCACTTATGAATCCAAAAGGGGAATGTTTGATTATTTATATGGACTACTTAATGGTAGTGCAGAATTTTTTAAAGAAAATATAACTATAGATGAAGTTCAAAGAACAGATAGCTGCGCAAAACTAAAGATTAATTTTGAAAAGGATATACATTATGTAAAAGTATTTAGATTTAATAAATTATTATCCTTAGGATTTATAAAGAGTATTGAAGTTAAGGCAGCTATATTTACATTTATAGTTTCTATAGTATTGTTTATTCCTCTATTTGGGACAAGCAATATTGTAAAAATTACTGTTGCTGCAATTATTGCAGCCTTATCTTCATTTGTAGGTACAAAACTTTTACTTAGACCTAAGAATTTTATAAAGCAACAGTTACAAAAAATAAGCAATCATAATTTTGTTATAGATAGCAGTATAAAAACTTCAGATTTTTTTGAAGAATTTCATAATTTAATAATAAATCATGAAAAAATTATATGTAAAGATTTTGTTGGAATTAAGGGTATAACAGATGAAATGAATACTTTTGTGAAAAATATAAATAATATTTCGGATTTTATGAGTAATACTTCAAATGAGATATCTAACATTGTAGAGCAATTGGCAAGTGGGGCTGTAGATCAAGCAAATAACACACAAAATTGTGCTACTATTTTGAATGAAAACATAGAATCCTTAAAAGATGTAGTAAGAGATGAAAATGAGAATAAAGAAAAACTTGAAAATGCCATTAATAAAATTGATAATAGTTATGAAAGTGTAGATGATACTGGTAAAAATATAATGAATAGTCTTACTAAATTTAAAGAAGTTAAGGATAAAGGAACTAAATTAAGCGGAGAAGCTAAAAATATCAGAGGAATTATTTCTATAGTTTCAGAAATATCAGAGCAGATTAACTTATTGGCTTTAAATGCTTCAATTGAAGCAGCACGTGCAGGGGAAGCAGGAAAAGGGTTTAATGTAGTAGCAGAAGAGGTAAGAAAATTAGCAGAAGAAACAAGAAATGCTGTAGAAGAAATAAATAATAGCCTGGAACATTTTGTTGGGGATATTGAGGGGCTTATTGAGAATATAGGAACCCAATATAGTGTGCTTGAAGATGGAATAGATTCATTGCAAAATGTAAGAAATCTAAGTTATGGAGCAAAAGTATCTGCTAAGAATGTTTCAGAATCTATGATAAAAGCTGCAGAAAGGTTAAATGTTGAGGCTGATTCAATAGCAAGTATATATAATAACATAGAGTCGCTTGCGGCTATAGCTGAAGAAAATTCTGCTTCTTCAGAAGAAGTAAGTGCTAACGTAAGTAATTATACTAATCAAATTAAGTATTTAACGGATAAGGTAGGTCAATTTAAAAGTCTCGTAGAAAGTTTTGAAATGGAACTTAAGAAATATAAAGTGTAAAAACTCAGTAACCTTTCGCTGGTGGGAAATCTTTGGGTTTTTCACCAGCTATATATACATAAAAGGGACGTACATAGATTTGATTTACACAAATCTATGTACATTCCAAAAAACTATTATAGGTATTATTTACTGTAACGATTTTTTCAAACTCCGCTTAAATCAAAGTGAGGCACAAAGCTTTCTTTCACTGTTCCATCTTCTTGTATGAAGCCATTTTTAATTCCTAAGTTCAAGCTATAATCTATAAGGCTGTCATAGTGTTTTTTGTTTAAAGGCCTATTAATTTCAGGGTAGTTTTTGGAATTAAACATAGGTGTGTATTGATTCATAATGCTAATATAAACAGAATCATCAAAGGTGCTATGTATATAGTCTATTATTTTTTTTGAATCAAAAAGCAATCCTGGCAGCATTAGATGTCGTATAATAACTCCTTTTGTAATTAGACCTTCTTTATTAAATGATGGCTCAGGACATTGTCTAATCATCTCTTCTATGGCCTTTGATGCAAATTTGAAATAATTTTTTACCTTTGAATATTTTAATGCATATTTGTCATTCATATATTTAAAATCAGGTAAATAAATATCTATATATCCCTCTAGTAATTTTATTGTTTCTACATTTTCATAACCATTGCTATTATATAAAATTGGTATGTGAAGACCAGATTTTTTTGATATTTTAATAGCTTCTATAATTTGAGGAACATAATGAGTTGGAGTGACTAGGTTAATATTATTGGCACCTCTCTTTTGTTGCTCTATAAATATTTCACTTAGTCTCTCTACAGAAATATTTTTTCCTATATTTTGCTGACTTATTTCATGATTTTGGCAAAATACACAATTTAGATTACAATTAGAAAAAAAGACAGTTCCAGATCCTCTTGTTCCAGAAATGCAGGGTTCCTCCCAGGCGTGAAGAGAAACTCTAGCTATTTTAATGTCTCTACCAGATCTACAGAAACCAATTTCATTTTTTAATCTATTTACACCACAATTTCTAGGACAAAGCTTACAGTTTTCTAGTATTTCCAACATAAATACACCTCTTAAATTACTGATTAGTTATAAGCTCATTATATAATTTTTGCAGTGTAATTACAAAAACTCAATGATTTTTTCTATAAAATATAATGCACTGTATTAAAAATATAAAACTTATAACTCCAAAGGCTGGATATAAAAAATTTATAAGTTTTTTAAAGCCTATTTGAGAAATAGGAATTGATAAGATCAATATACATATAACGGCTTTATTGTAGGATATTTTAAAGGATTGCTCTAAAGTTTTAGATACACTGTATATATCTGATACTTCAGTAGAAAACATTTCAAGCCATATAATACCAAGAAGGACTACTTGAATTATTTTTCCAAATCGGCTGACTATATATAACAAGGGAATATCGTAATCATATATATAAGGTATATTTGTCAGCAGCATAAAATTTATCATTAAGGAAAGGACAGTTAAGCCTAAAGCTCCAAGTGCAGTGCCAATTATTAAATATTTTTTGTTTTTAATGTCATGGCTAAAGGGAACTAGTACTCCGCTAAAGGATAATATATTAAAGCTAGCGTATATTAATGAAGATAGAAACCAATAGTTTTTATTATGAGAAATAGTCTTTACATGATTTATGTTAGCAGCATGTCCTGAAAATAGCATGTACAATAAAAAAATAGTAGTTATTACTATAAGTAATGATGGAACAATAAAAGAATTTATTTCCACTAGACCCTTAGTATTTCTGAAAAGTACCATTAAAGCTATAATTGACATTATTAGTATACCTATCCATTTGGATACTCCAAAGTATTGATGCAATAGAGCCCCACTGCCTGCCAGAATTATAGCGGCACCACTTACCATGAAAAAACTTGTTAATATATCGGTTATTTTTCCTAAGAATCCCGAACTAACTAATACTATTAAATCTTTATATGAATTTAACTTATATTTTGTACTGAGATCTATAATCATAAAACTACATAGTATATACATAAGCATACAAATTATAAGGCCGAAGAAACTTTTATACCCAAAGGTAGTAAAAAATTGAGTTATTTCTTGTCCAGAAGCAAGCCCTGCACCTACAATTGTACCTATAAATACAGCAGCAACTTGAAAAATTATACTTAGTGATTTTCTCATAGGATACCTCCAGGGTTAAATACTATGGTTAAAATATTATGACATATGAAATAATAGGCGCAGATAAAAATAATGATCTATAGCATCATAAAACTACATAGATTTTTAAGATAAAATAATCGTGAAGATATGATGTTATGTAAAGAGAGATGATCTGCTAACTGATTATTATTTCTTTATTATGTCATATATAGATTAATATGATAGGCATAATAAATATATGATAAATTAATATAGCATTTTAATTTAAAAATAATTAAAACTTTATAAATGAAATTTTAAATTTTGTGGAAAACTATTATAAAAATTCTTTATAAAGTGAGGTAATTTTATGAAAAAAATATTTTTAGGTATAATATGTTTTTGTATATTTATAGGTACTTTTGGATGTAATATAAGTCATGTAAAACAAAGTAGTGAACTAAAAGAATTTGATATAGAAAAAGCTTTTCAAGCAGTAAACCAATATATGGTAGCAAATATGAAGAATGATGTCAATGAAATGGCTAAGTTTTATAGCAGTGATTTTAAAAAAGATAACAGTGAAAAGCCGCAGCAAGACGTTATTATAAACGGCTATAGGTTTGATGAAGTTAATCAGGCTCAAAGTATGGCAGATATAAATGTAAGAGTAACAAAAATTAATACTAAAATACCCTATGCATCTTTAGAAATTCAAGATTTTAAGGTGATAAAAGAAAAGAACGATTATAAAATTAAGAGTATAGATATTGAAAATCAGAATGAAAGCTTTGAGACTTATGCAAATAATAATCAAAATATGTTGAATGGAAGTAATAATAATCAGACCGCATTGAATGGAAGACAAATAAGAGTCAGATTGAGGAATAATGTAAAAACAAACCTTGTGACAAATTTTCAGGGAATTCCTAAATATTACTATACTCAGGATGATAAAGCGAGAATTACTAAAATACCTGTGACACTTGGGCAATTTGGAGTTACCGCTTTTGCTTATGGGGGAACAATGGAAGCAATAACTACGAAAGGTGATAATCCTTTTATAGAAATTGTCCATTTTGATGAATCCATGGCAACGCAGGGAGGAGCTGATGGAAGTGGTGGTGGAGCTCCAAGTTCTAGTGGAGGCGGTGCTGCAGGTGGTGCTGCAGGTGGTGCTGCAGGCGGTGGTGAAAGTGAGATGAAGCCAGAAACACCAATTAGTAAAGATATTGTGCCAATTGATATAATTCCTGGAGCGGTTATAAATAATATGGTGTTCTCTCAGGATGAAAGATACTTGGCTATTCAATATTCTAAAGCTAATTTGGGAAATTCCATAAGAATATATTTAAATAAGAATGGCAAAATTATATCATTTAAATTTGAAAACAATTATCCTATGGATAAAGTAGATGTAAGAATTATAAATTTTGTAGAAGATGGACTTATCTACAATGTTGTGCCAAGAGATGGGAAAACAGATGATAATAGTATAAAAAATATAATAGGAACCTGGCAAATAGATATGAAAAAATATAAACCAAAGAGAATAAATGAAAATGAAATAAGTAAATTAAAGAAGTAAATGATATAATAAGATTTAAAAGATTTAACCTGGGTTTTGCCAGTTAAAAATATAGTATGAGAAGAAATGAGGTATATTACCATAGAAAGGGAGTTTAATTTAGATACAGGTTTAAAATGGGATGATAAACGGTATTATAGTTTAAATAGTTTTTTGAAAAAAAAATTTGGAGAAAAAGTCTTTAAAATATCCCTTGATGCTGGTTTTTCATGCCCTAATAGAGATGGAACTATAAGTGACATTGGATGTATTTTTTGTAGTGAAAGAGGTTCTGGAGATTTTGCAGGTGATAGAAAATTTTCCATAGATAAACAGTTTGAGGATATAAAGAATATGATGAATAAAAAGTGGAAAAGCGGAAAATATATAGCTTATTTTCAAGCCTACACTAATACCTATGGGGATATTAATGCCTTAAGAAATAAATATGATGAGGCTTTAAGACAGGAAGGGGTAGTTGGATTGGCTATTGCCACAAGACCGGATTGTCTGGAAGATGAGGTTTTAAAGTTACTTCATGAATATAATAGTAGAACTTATCTTTGGATAGAGCTTGGATTACAAACGGCAAATAATAATACAGCTAAAATAATTAATAGAGGATATAATTTAAATACCTTTGAAACAGCACTTGAAAAACTCAGAAGAAGAAATATAAATGTAGTTGTACATACAATATTTGGACTTCCAGGAGAAAATGAAGGAGATATGTTAAATACCATAAAATATATATCTAATAAAGATATTCAAGGCATTAAGATGCACCTATTACATTTAATGAAGCATACGCCTTTAGTGAAATTATATGAGGCTAATAAATTGAATTTTATGAGTAAGGAAGAATATGTTAATATCGTATGCAAAGCCATTACTATGCTAAGAGAAGATATTGTTATACACAGACTCACTGGAGATGCTCCTAGAAATCTTTTAATAGAACCACAATGGAGTATAAAAAAATGGGAAGTTTTAAATGCCATTAATGCCAAGCTAAAATCTGAGGAGCTTTATCAAGGTTTGTATTTTCATACAAATTAAATGCAATACTTTTGTTATTTTTGAGAATGGATAAAGGTATTGTAATGGTTTAGAATATAAATATAAAATGATTTGGGGGGATTTTAAATGGCTGATTTATCATTAAAACATATATATAAAATTTATTCAGGTAACGTTACAGCTGTAAAGGATTTTAATCTGGAAATAGAGGATAAGGAATTTATTGTATTTGTAGGGCCTTCAGGCTGCGGAAAATCAACTACGCTAAGAATGATAGCTGGGCTTGAGGAAATTTCTAAAGGTGAGTTGTATATAGGTGGAGATTTGAAAAATGATGTTTCTCCAAAGGATAGAGATATAGCAATGGTATTCCAAAACTATGCATTGTATCCACATATGACTGTTTATGATAATATGGCATTTGGTTTAAAACTTAGAAAAATACCTAAAGATGTTATAGATACTAAGGTTAGGGATGCGGCTAAAGTGCTTGATATTGAACATTTATTAGATAGAAAGCCAAAAGCTTTATCAGGTGGACAAAGACAAAGAGTAGCTATGGGTAGAGCTATAGTAAGAGAACCAAAGGTATTTCTTATGGATGAACCTCTATCAAATCTTGATGCAAAGCTTAGAGTTCAAATGAGAACAGAAATAGCAAAGCTTCATAAGAGACTTGAAACTACATTTATATATGTTACCCATGACCAAACTGAAGCTATGACTTTGGGAACTAGAATAGTAGTTATGAAGGATGGTATAATTCAGCAGGTAGATACACCTCAGCATTTATATAATCATCCTGTAAATATTTTTGTAGCTGGATTTATAGGAAGTCCTCAGATGAATTTTATTGATGTAAAAGTATTAGATAATAATGGTAAAATAACTTTAAAATTTGAAGAGGATACAATTCCATTAAATGAAGAACATAGTAAGATTCTTAAAGAAAAAGGCTATATAGGAAAAGATGTGGTTATGGGAATAAGGCCAGAAAACATAGATGATAACGAAGAATTTATTGAGAAGCATAATAATTCTGTTATTGAAGCTAAAGTTACAGTAACAGAACTTATGGGAGCTGAAACTTACCTATATTTAACTAAAGGCAAAGCTAATTTTACTGCAAAAGTAGATGGTAGTACGAAGTCAAGAATTGGAGATACTATAAGAATAGCTTTTAACAATGATAAAATACATGTTTTTGATAAGGAAACAGAGCAAACTGTAATTTAGGGGGCGCAATTTATGGAACAATTTAAGAATTTTCTACAAGAGTTAAGTAGTGATACTAAAATAGATTTTAATATCACCTATGAAGATGGTAATGTCATCTTTGAAAGCAATGCTTTTGTAGAAAATTCTAATATGATATCTGTTCCCATATATATATGCAAAAATAGAGCAAGAATTAATCTGGAAAATAAATTTCAAGTTTGTTCTAAATTGTTAAAATATACTATTGAAAATAAATATAAGGAATTATATTTGACGGAAGAACAGATACTTATAGATATATTAGAGGAGAGAAATGTGTCTAATGATAGGGTATCTAGCAGTATTCCATTTTTATCAGAGGGTTGTTTTTTGCTCCTAATAAGTGTAGATAAAAATATACAGGAAGCATTTAACTTGATTAAACAGATTTATAAAGAGCAGAATGTAATTAGTACAATAAATGAAAATAAAATTATATTAATAGGAGATTTTTCAGAGGTTAATGAGCATGCTAAATCTGTAAAGGAAGCTATAAATTCAAACTTATTTTTAAAGTGTAAGATAAGCTTTGGTACTATTGCCTATAATAAATATGAAATAATAGAGACTTACAGTGAAAGTAAGCAAGCTATGTTATTTGGTAATATATATTCTTTAAAAGAAGATATATTGGACTATAATAAATTACTCTTTGAAAAAATAGTTTATAATTTAGATTCCAATCTTAAGAATAATATTTTAAATAATTTCAAGAAAAAATTTGATGAATTTGACTATGAAATTATAAATACTATAGAGGAATTTTTTAATTGTGGATTGAATATAACAGATGCCGCTAGAAAATTATATGTTCATAGAAACACTCTCATTTACAGATTAAGCAAAATTGAAAAAGTAACAGGTTTTGACATAAAAAATTTTAAAGATGCTACTGTTTTTGTAATAGCTTTTCTAGTATGGAGAGAAAGTAAATAACAAATAAAAAGAAGCCACTGTGGGAAAAGTTATTTTGTTCATAAAATCTACAACTAAACTTTTATAATCACAAAAAACACTATGAAATTCATATAATTAATTGATTTTCATAGTGTTTTATTATTTTAAATATTACTATTAATATGTTTATGGAAATGTTCTATGAATTTTCAATTTTAGAATGGCCTTTCCTTTCGATACTATAGTAAAATTATAGTATGCTTATCTTGCAAAAAGTATATTTAATAAAAGATATATGCTATACAATGTAAAGATTTCACATTAAAAACACTATAAATAGTACAATAGGAATTAACTTACAGATTTTTGTAGTTTAATCATAGTATGGATTATAATTTACATATAAGACCAAATTATACAAGGAGGAAAAAATGAAGGTTGATATAATAATATCTGCAGATGATATTAAGGAAAAGAAAATATTTAACAAATCAGTGGTGGTTATAGATATTTTAAGAGCTACCTCTGTCATTGTAACTGCTATTGATAATGGTTGTAAAAAGGTTATTCCTGTCCTAACGGTAGATGAGGCGGTAAAAATAGCAGAAAAGGACAGAAAAACATATATGCTTGGAGGAGAAAGAGATGCTTTAAAGATACAAGGCTTTGATTTCTCAAATTCTCCATTAGAATATAACAAAGAGAAAGTTAAGGGGAAGACTCTTGTTATGACTACTACTAATGGTACTAGAGCTATAAAGGCCAGCAGCAAGGCAAAAAATATAATTATTGGAGCTATGATAAATGCTAGAGCTGTTACGAAAAAACTCATTGAACTTGGTGATGATGTAGTTATTGTAAATTCAGGAACAAACGGTGAATTTTCTATTGATGATTTTCTATGCAGCGGATATATTATAAGTATATTAAAAAGAGAATGTGAAGTGAATTTATCGGATATTGCTACTACAGCTTTATATATATATGAAAATAACAAGGATATAAAGAGCTTCATAAAATATGCAAATCATTATAAAAAGATTGAAGAGCTTGGTCTCCATGAAGATTTAGAATATTGCTGTCAGAAAGATATAATAGATTCGGTACCAGAGTGTAGAGATGGAATAATTACAAGAAAATGATGCTTAAAAATTTTGATGTTATGGATAAAAATTTCTTTTGACATAGCTATTAAGCTAATTTAAACTATTTATTGTGGAAGAGTAATTTAGGAAAAATAAAATTTAATGCATTGATTTTTATATTAGATGCTTTATTATAAATTTTGGAGGAAAATATGAGTATTCTTACAGTAAAAAATATAAATCATGGTTTTGGAGATAGAGCAATATTTGAAGATGTCTCTTTTAGATTGTTAAAGGGAGAACATATAGGACTTATAGGAGCTAATGGGGAAGGTAAATCTACTTTTATGAACATAATAACTGGAAAACTTATGCCTGATGAAGGAAAAGTAGAGTGGTCTAATAATGTTAGAGTAGGATATATGGATCAGCACGCACAGCTTCAGAAAGGACAGAGTATAAAAGACATATTAAAAGGGGCTTTTAAATATCTATTTGATCTTGAAGCTGAGCTTATGAATGTAACAGAAAAAATGGCTGAAGCAGATGAAGATACCTTGGAAAAGCTGCTTGAGAAAATGGGAACTATACAGGATGTGCTGGACAATAATGGATTTTATATGATAGATGCAAAGGTAGAGGAAGTAGCAAAGGGGTTAGGACTTACAGATGTAGGATTAGATAGAGATGTAACAGATTTAAGTGGAGGACAGAGAACTAAGGTACTGTTGGCAAAATTACTACTGGAGAATCCAGATATACTGCTTTTAGATGAGCCTACAAATTACCTTGATGAGAAGCATGTAGAATGGTTAAGGAGATATTTAGAAGCTTACGAGAATGCATTTATATTAATTTCTCATGATATTCCATTCTTGAATAGTGTAATTAATCTCATATATCATGTGGAAAATAGAAAATTAAATAGATATGCAGGAAATTATGATGATTTCATGAGAGTATATGAGGCTAATAAGAAACAGTTAGAGGCAGCCTATGAGAGACAACAAGCTGAAGTAGCCAAATTAAAGGATTTTGTTGCAAGAAATAAAGCTAGAGTTGCAACTACAGGTATGGCAAAGGCAAGACAGAAAAAATTAGACAAAATGGAAATGATAGAATTAACTCAGGAAAAACCAAAACCAGAGTTTAATTTTAAGGCTGGTAAAACAGCTGGAAAGCTCATTTTTGAGACGGATAATTTAAAAATAGGTTACGATACACCATTATCAAAAGCCCTTAATTTAAAGATGGAAAGAGGACAGAAAATTGCATTGGTAGGAGCAAATGGATTAGGAAAAACTACATTACTAAAAAGTCTATTAGGAGAAATTCCTGCAATTTCAGGATCTGTTACATTAGGAGATTATCAGCAGATAGGGTATTTTGAACAAGAGATAAAAAAGGCTAATTATAATACCTGCATAGAAGAAGTATGGAATGAATTTCAAAGCTTTACTCAGTATGAAGTTAGAGCAGCATTGGCTAAATGTGGACTTACTACAAAGCATATAGAAAGTAAGATTACGGTTTTAAGTGGTGGAGAACAGGCTAAGGTTAGACTTTGCAAACTTATTAATAGAGAAACAAATATATTGGTATTGGACGAGCCAACCAATCATCTTGATGTCGAAGCTAAAGAAGAATTAAAAAGGGCTTTAAAGGATTATAAGGGCAGTATACTATTGGTTTGTCATGAGCCTGAATTTTATCAAGATGTAGTTACTGACATATGGAATTGTGAAGAGTGGACAACTAAAATAGTATAATAGGTCTAGAAAAGCAGTCAGTTTATTAAAGCTGGCTCTTTTTATTTTTGCTATTAAATTCATAGCATTATAATTCGTAAATTGGAGAAAATAATAATATGATATTACGATTAAATTTTTATTTTAGGAGGAATAAAGACTATGAGTGAAAAACATGATTCTTCTTCTGGAAGCCAGCAAGAAAAGGAAAAGAAAGCAAATAATTCTGGAACTAAACATAGTAAAAAGATAAATAAAAAAGATTGATATTTTGTAAAATGATTTAAGAGTAGAGTTATTCCAATAATGAACATACTATATATTCTTTGTTGGAGAACTAAAATGGTGTAATAGTATAGCATGGAGAATATGATATGGGTTAAAACATCTTATCAGTTATTATTGGACAACTAAAATAGTTTAGAATTAGAGGGCCTCTCAAGATTGAGTATGCCCTTTAATTATTATTGGTATTTTTAATAAGGCTATTTTCAAAAATCATTATATTTTTCGCTTCTATCCAGCCTTTATTATTAAGGTTATTTTGAGATTTAAATTTTACTTCATACCATATGACATTATCAACTTTTGCAGAATCTAATATTTTAAGTTCTTCATTAGAATTCAATTTGCAAAGTACAACATATTTTTTTATTGGAGCAATATAAAGATTGCAGGAATTAGATACAACACCACAGTTATATTTTGGAACACTATAATATACAGCAACGGTGTCAAGTATTAAAGATTGGCTACCAACTTTATCTTTAAGAGTGCCATTTTGTCTTACGAGAAGCATTATTTGTTTTTTTTGCATTGAAGTTATTGTGGCAAAATGTGAAGTAAAATATACAGAGATAGCTAGTAGTATTAAAAACACTATAATTAACAAAATACTCTCTCCTTATGGTCTTGATTATATGGAATTTTAGAATTACATATACATTAATATTATAATATTATTTAAAATAACTTATATTCCTATTATTTCAACTTGGGCAAGTAATTAAGAGCTATTCATAGGATTTAATTTCTTAACTTTACAAATAGATATAAAAATACTAATATTTAACTATAAAGATTGTTTGCTAATTTGGGGCTAAATAAAATAGACATTAGCACATATAGTGGTAATGTCTTAAAAATTATTTTTACTTACATAAGAAATCACAGATTTTTTATACTGCTTCTGTTAATTCTTTATATCCAAGAATATATTTATCAGCTCTTTCTATAATATCCTTTTTTTGAGGCTCAGCGTAGGAATCATGAACTCCTATTACCTTCATTCCAGCTGCTTTTGCACCCATTACAGCAGGCAATATATCCTCAAAAACAATGCAGTTTTTAGGTGGTACCTGAAGCTTTTGAGCAGTTAATAGATATATATCTGGAAAGTTTTTGCCTCTATTTACTTCATCTGTAGTAGTTATGGTATTAAAAAGATTATATATACCATGTTTCTTTAATACTGTCTCTAAAAGTAGAGTACAGTTACTTGTAGCTAAACCTAATTTTATATCAAGTGATTTTAATTTAAGCAAATATTCTTTTACAAAGGGCTTTAGTTTCACATTATGAGCATATTCATGGTATGCTATATTATTCCATTCATTCATTATTTCTTCTAAAGATTCCAATAAATTAAATTTATTTTTAAAATATTGAGCAGCCTCTAGAAAACTTAAATGTTCTATATCGGATCTAAGGTTTGGAGGCGTTATCAGATTTCTCCTTTTCAAATAGGTTACATCAATTAAATCCCAAACCCACATGGAATCTATAAGGGTACCATCCATATCAAATATGGCAGCTTTAATGTCTTTTAGCATAATATATATCACCTCTTCAAAAGTATAGCATGAAATTTTTATAATATAAAGAAAAGTTAGTTGGAGGGATTGAAAATAGATGCTTATTAAGAAAGAATTACATTTTTTAATAAGCATCTATCAAAATGTATTCACAAATTAAATTAAAAAATATATAGACAGAGAAGTAATAGTACCCAGTAACATTCCTACGAAGACATCTGTAGGATAATGAACTCCTAGATACATTCTTGAAACTCCAACAGCGGCGGCAGTTAGTATACTAAAGAAAGCAATACTTGGTATACTCAAGGCTAGCATAACTCCAATTGAAAAAGCAGCGGTTGTATGACCTGAAGGAAAGGAATAATTATCTATTCCTATTTTACGGGTGTATAAGTTTTTTAAAGTTATATAAGGCCTTATTCTGCTTACATGAACTTTTATAAATCTGGCAATTAAAGAACTTACTATAAGTGCAGTAGCGGTTTCTATACTTAAAATTTTAGTTTTAAAATAAAAAAAGGATATAATACAAAATATGATACCAAATATGGCAGAACCAATATAAGTAATTATAGGCATTAATATATCTAGTAGTTTACATTTTATTGAATTATTAAAAATCATCAGTATGGAGGCATCTTTTCTTTGAATACGATCTAAAAAAGCATTCATAAATCTCACCACCCTATAAAATATATTATGAATATTTAATGAATTTGTACATTTATTTTATAATATAAATGTTTAATCTTCTTTAACATTATGTTAAATTTTAAACTTAAATGGCAAAAGTGCTGTAAATAAAGATTTCAGCACTTTATCATTTAGATATTATCATATTTATACATAAAAATATATAGCTGATTTTAGAGATAATATCTGATATAATAATCTATTTGCAATAAAGTAAATAGAACAAATTTATTTTGTTTGTTCTTTAGTGGGAGAGAATAGAGGCATGTCCTTAAATAATTCATGTAAAATAAGTTAAAATTTATTTTCCTAACTTATTTTACATGAATTAATAGTTATTGTTGATATTTGTAAAGTATAATTTATAAATATTAGAATTTTCTTTCAAATATTTTTATTTTATCTTCATCCATAAAATCCTTTGCAGAAGTTATATTTAGTTTACTTAAGATCTTCTTCATTTGGTCACTTTCCAATGAAATTTTTACATTTGAATTTTCCGCAAATTCATTGACTTTTTCTCTACCTTTTTCCTTTGGAATAAGAGCTTTTGGACCACCAACACAGCCACCAATGCAGCCCATACCCTCTATGAAATTTGCGTGGATTTCACCCTTTTGCGCCTTTTCTAATATTTCTTTACATTCCTTAACTCCGTTTGCCTGTATGCTTTTAAATAAATCTTTTTTCTCAGGAAACAATCTTGCTACGGCTTCATTTACTGAAATAGAAACTCCACCAGTACGTGCATATAGCCTTCCTTCACGGGATGCATAATCTGTAGAAGGGTCTTCTGGTAATTCCGCAGGATTTATGTTTAAGGATTCAAATATATCTTTAACTTCGGCAAAGGTTAAAACAAAATCAATATCACCTAAGATATCTTGATTTTTACTTTCAGCCTTTTTGGCTATGCAGGGTCCTATGAAAACTACTTTGCAATCACTATTGAGTTCTTTGATAACTCTACCAGCGGCTATCATAGGAGACACTGAAGGAGAAACATATTTCACCATGTCCTTGTAAACTCTTTTTAACATTCCAACCCACATAGGACAGCAGCAGGAAGTAATCATAAGATCATCCTTGGATTTAACATGAGCATTAAATTCACAAGCTTCTTTTAAAGTTAGCATATCTGCAAAGAAGGCTACTTCTATCATGTCTGCAAAGCCAATTTTTTTAAAGGCAGTTCTCAATTGGTCTACATTAACATCATCTCCAAATTGTCCTGTTATGGCAGGGGCCACGGCAGCTATGACAGGGTGTTTTTCTTTTAAGAGATTTGCTAAAGGTATAAATTCAACTTTGTCTAAAATAGAACCATTTGGGCAACCTTCTACGCAGAAACCGCAATCAGTACAAAGGTCTTTTTCAATATAGGAAGTTTTATTTTCCTTATCAATTAAAATAGCATCAAAAGGACAAGATTTTTGGCAAGAAGTCTGACCATTTTCATCAGCACAGTCTATTGAACAGTCTCTAATCTTACTGACAATTTTATGATCGGATTTGTAGTTTTTAATAGCTTTTTTTAAATCGTCTATGTAATCGTCATTATTAGTGTATTTTAATTCCACACCACAGAAAGAAGATATAATATTGGAAAGTTCTTCTTTATTAATGGAAGGGTCTGAAAGTATTTTTTTTATGAAAACTTCAAATTCATTCTTGTAATAAGCCTCTACTAAAGCTTTGAATAAATTATTATATTCTGATTTCATTCTAATCAACTCCTTATAATTGTTAAGTGGATATGGCATTATGTTGAAAAAAATAAATAGATAACTAACTGTAAGATGGAATAATTACATATTTAAAGTGTTATTTCTTCATATGCCTAATAACTATATTTTAACCCTGCTCTTTATATTGTATACTTATCACACCGTTTTACAAGTTGCAAAGATACCTTTCTATATATTAATTATATATGGACTTACATCAAGATATCAATTGTTTTAGCAATTTTGGTAAATAAATGCTGTGTTTTATGTGTTTATTACGATTTTACCATATGTATAAGATTTTTTTAATAGATTGCCGCGTATAAGAATATGACTATTAAAATTATAATATACACAATCAAAAAGTCGATTGCAACTGCAATCGACTTTTTACTATAAATTATCTTTTGGTCGGGGTGACAGGGATTGAACCTGCGACCTCATGGTCCCAAACCACGCGCGCTCCCATCTGCGCCACACCCCGGCAACATGTATTATTATATACAAATGATTATAAAAAAGCAAGGAAAATTTAAGATAAACTTTAAAAGGATGCTTTTTCTCCGCTATGCTGCGAAAAAAGCTTTCACTCATTAATGGACAGAAACCTTTAAGTTAGTTCGCCGTCTTCTATTATTGCAAATGAAAGTTAAAATAAGTATTTACAAATGATTTCATTGAGTGTATTATGTAAGTATAACAGTAGTTAATTGGAGGTGATACAATGAAATTTGATGAAAATATTCCAATATATATACAAATAATGAACTATATAAAAGAGAAAATCATTACAGAAGAACTGAAAAAGGGAGAGAAGCTTCCATCTGTTAGAGAATTAGCTGAACAAATAAAAGTAAATCCTAATACAGTTCAAAGAGCTTATCAAGAGCTGGAAAGAGAAAATGTAGCTCATAGTCAAAGAGGACTAGGAAGATATATCACAGAGGATGAGGAAAAGATAAAAGTATTAAAAAGTGAAATGGCCGATGATTTCATAAATGCTTTTATTCAAGGTATGTCAAAATTGGGGTATAAGCCTCAAGAAATACTTGGTATTTTGAGTAAAAAATTAGAAGGGAAGTGCTAAATATGGAGCCAATACTTAAGGCGTCAAATCTTACAAAAGCTTATTTTAGAAAGAAAGGTTTGAATGGACTAAATTTAGAAATACCATTGGGAAGAATAGTTGGACTTTTAGGTCCAAATGGCAGTGGCAAAACTACTTTTATAAAAATTGCAGCTGGAGTCTTAAGACATAGTTCAGGAGAAATAAAAATTGATGGACAGAACCCGGGAGTATATACAAAATCAGTAGTTTCATATTTACCTGATGTAAATTATCTTTATAAATGGATGAAAATTAAGGATGCAGTAAAGTTTTATAAAGATATGTTTAAGGATTTTGATGAAAATAAATGTAAGGAACTTCTGAAGTTTATGACTTTAGATGAAAATGACAGGGTAACAGCACTTTCTAAGGGTATGCTGGAAAAGTTAAATCTTTCCCTTACTCTTGCCAGAAAGGCAAAGCTTTATATTTTAGATGAACCTTTAGGGGGGGTTGACCCTACTGCGAGAGAAAAGATACTGAATGCAATTCTGGATAATTACAGAGAGGATTCCTCCATGCTTGTAACAACGCATCTGGTAAATGACATTGAAAGATTATTTGATGATGTAGCTTTTATTTCAGAAGGCAGAATTATACTACAAGGTAATGCAGAAGAACTTAGGGTAGAGAAAAATAAATCTATAGATGAATTGTACAGGGAGGTATTTCAATAATGTTGAAGCTTATTAAATATGAACTTATAGGAAAATATAAGGCCTTTGGAATACTGGTTGCAATTGCTGTAATTTTAAATTTAGCCCTTATGAGCAGAAGAGGAATTTGGCCTGATGCAGGGCTGGTTGCTATGTCTGTTTTTATAGCAGGACTAGTATCAGTGGTACTATTAGTATGGTGTATAGGTTTGTTTAGTCAGGATTTATATGAAGATAAAGGATATCTAACCTACATATTGCCCCAAAAAGGTTATGCAATAGTAGGATCCAAGATTATAGTATCTCTTATTGCATATATAATAATTGGAATTATAACAGGTTTATTTGTAGTTCATTTTATATTGACTTCTGCTGATATAAATATGCAAATTATTAATATAGCGATAATGCCCTTTATAACGAAAATATTTCTTACAAGCTTAATAGGAATGTGCATATTATCTGTTAGTCTGCTTGTTAATATATATTTTTCAATATCTTTGACAAGAATGGCCATAACCAAAAAAAGGGGAGGAAAATTTGCAGCTTTTATAGTATTCATAGGGATATCAATAATAACTGGACTTGCAGCGGATGGACTTCAACATTTGTTCCCTCAGACTGTTTTAGTTGATTTTATCAATGGAAATTTTTCAACAAGTATAATTAATTTTCAAAGTAATACTACTATAATGAATGGAGTACCAATAAATATATCAACATCTATATTTCAATTTATATTATTTTGGGTGTTTTTATTTTTAACTTGCTATATAGTAGAGAATAAAGTGGACTTATAGTGTATTCTAGATAGAATTTATGGGTGAAAATAGGAGTCAATAATAAATACATATTTATTATTGACTCCTATTTCTATATTGCTGAAATATTATGAATTTTTTGTTGGTAAAAATCTCATATGTTTAAAACTAATGTGAAGATTTATGTCTTTTATCCCCAGCACCCTTTGTAGGAACCACAGACACTATAAAGCCTATAAGTATAGAAACCAGTGCTGGTGCAATGATATTAATATATACTACGTATCTGGTTTTATATACAATTAGAGCGGTTATACCAGTAATTAATATTGAAGCTACAAATATATAAATAACAAACTTTGCAAAAGAGCTCATGAATTTTTCATAAAATCTATGACGAGTAGGTCCACTAATAATACCTCTAAATAAAAAATATGATATAAGTATTAGGACTAAATCCATGCCTGCTGAAATAATAAAATTTCTCATGTTAATCACTCCCATGATAAAAATAGACTTTTTGTATTCTATTATATTTTGCCTAATTTTTATAATTTTACACATAAAATTATAAAAAATAAGGCTAACACATATAGTTAACCTTATTAAGTCATTTTCAAGTAACTAGAATATTTGTTTTGCTATTTATTCTTACATAACTAATTAGCTTCATTAAGAAATTTATATTGTGACATAAATAAGTCATGATATAATCCTTTTAATTTCATTAGCTCTTTATGAGTTCCAGCTTCAGCTATATTGCCATTATCTATAACCATAATTTTATCAGCGTTTCTAATAGTAGAAAGTCTATGAGCTATTACAAAAGAAGTCCTTCCAATTAGCAATTTCTGTATTCCCTCTTGCACAAGCTTTTCTGTATAAGTATCTATATTAGAGGTAGCCTCATCAAGAATTAATATCCTTGGATTTGCAAGAAGTGCTCTTGCAAAGGATATAAGCTGTCTTTGTCCAACTGAAAGTCTAGAACCTCTTTCATTAACTTCTGTATCATAGCCTTTTTCAAGATTTATAATAAAATTATGAGCATTAGCTGATTTTGCAGCAGCTATAACTTCTTCATCAGTAGCATCAAGCTTTCCATATCTTATATTTTCTCTTATAGTAGAAGAAAATAGGAAAGTGTCTTGAAGCATTATTCCCATCTGGGATCTTAGAGATTCTATAGTAAAATTCTTAACATCTTTACCATCAATTAATACTTCACCTTTGGTAGCGTCATAAAATCTGCTTATGAGATTTACTATTGTAGTTTTACCAGAACCAGTAGATCCAACTAAAGCTATCGTTTCCCCAGGATTTATTTTGAAGTTGATGTTGTTTAGAGTATTAGTATGATTATCGTAAGAAAAAGTTAAATTTTTAAATTGCACAGTACCTTTTATCTTAGGCATAATATGATTTTTAATATCAATTATATCTGGCTCAATATCAAGAATTTCAAATATTCTTTCACCAGCGGCAAAGTTGGTAATAAGAGTGTTGTAAAAGTTACTTATATTTATAATAGGTCGCCAAAACATACTTACATAAGAAATAAAGGCAACCATAGTTCCAATAGTCATACTGCCCCATTTAATAAGAGAAACTCCATAGCCAAAAACTAGTACAGTACCTACACCGGAGGAAAGAGTAACTATTGGCCAAAAGGAGTCATTTAATCTTACAGCTTTTACAAAGGAATTCATCATGTCTTTTGTAAATAATAAAAAATTTGATGAAGTTTTCTCTTCTTCTGCAAAACCTTTAATTACTCTTATACCTGAAAAATCTTCATGAGTATAGGCATTTAAATTTGATCTTTTTTTTCGATAAATTTGCCATCTTTTTCTAGAAATTGTCTCTATAGAAAAGAGGGTAATAGCTAAAAATGGCAGCACTAATATGGAAACTAGAGCTAGTTGAAAATTCATATAAAACATTATAAAGGTTACGCATATAAGAGTTAATATTTCAGGTATAAAACTTGTTATACTAGTAGAAAACAACTCTTGTAGAGAGTTGACATCGCCGATTACTCTAGCTAAAATTTTTCCAACAGGCCTGTTGTCGAAAAATGAAAAAGATAACTTTTGAATATGTTTATAAAGCTGTTGTCTTATTTCCAGTAATACCGTATTTGTAACCTTAGCCATCATACGTATGCTGGCAGCTGAAGCAATCATTGATAAAAAATTTAATATAAACATCACTATGGCTATAATAACAAGACCTTGTAAGTTTTTTTGTGAAATATATTTATCAATAGCCAATTTCATTAAATATGGATTTAAAAGACCGCATATCATAACATAAATTAAAAGTACTAATATAAAAAATACTTTTAATTTATAGGGCTTTAAATAATCAAATAATCTAAATATCAAATCTTTATTGGAAATACTATTTGTATTTTCATCCTGTCTTACTGAATTTTTAGCCATTATATCACCTCAGTTTCATTTTCATCTAAAGATTTAAATTGTTCACAATAGATATCATAGTAATAACCTTTTTTCTTAAGTAATTCTGAATGAGTTCCAATTTCTATTATGGAACCATTATCTAAAAATACAATAATATCTGCATTTTTTACGGCTGATATTCTATGAGCAATTATAAAAGTAGTCATTTTTTCAGGTCTATGATATAGATTTTTTAGAAGATTGTATTCTGTGTCCATATCCAAAGCGGAAGTAGAATCATCCAAAATTAATATTTTTGATTTTTTAACAAGGGCTCTAGCTATGGCAAGTCTTTGCTTTTGACCTCCGGAAAGGCCCATACCTCTTTCACCAATAACTGTATCAAAGCCATTTTCAAGTTTTTTTATAAAATTTAATGCACAGGAATCACTGCAAGCTTTTATAATCTCGTTATAAGAAGCATCTGCATTGCTAAATTTTACATTATTTGCAATGGTGTCTGAAAATAGGAATACATCCTGCGGCACTATAGACATCTGACTTCTTAAGAGCTCTGTATCAAGATTTCTAACATCTACTCCATCTATTAATACACTTCCTGAAGCAACATCATAATATCTTCCTATAAGGTTTATTAGAGAAGATTTACCAGAACCAGTAGTACCCATTATAGCTACAGTGCTCTTAGCTGGAATTTTTAAGCTAATATTATTTAAAACAGTTTCACTATTATATTTAAAGGATACATTTTTAAATTCTATATCTCCTTTAATATTATTTAATGAAATGGAATTTTTAGGGCTTACTATCTGTGGTTTTATATTAAATATTGCATCTATTTTTTTTGCAGAGGCGGAACTCTGAGATATAACATTTGTAAAAGTACCAATCATTCTTATTGGCCATATTAGCATCCAGACATAGCTGTTAAAGGCAACTAAGGTACCTATACTCATATTGCCCTTTATAACCAGTATACCACCAGCGCATACAACTAATACAGTTGATATATTGCCTAAGAAGTCTTGCAGAGGATTGTATTTACTCCATATATAATTTACTCCCATATTTAAATCATAATTAGTTTTATTTAGTTTTAAAAATTTTAGTATTTCATATTTTTCTCGGGCAAAAGCTTTTACTAATCTGACTCCTGCAATATTTTCTTGCGCTGTAGTATTTAGTATAGCTATTTGATCACTTATTTTGTCAAATTGAGATACAGTTTCATTTTTTAATTTAGCAGTTATATAGATTAATAGAGGCATAGTAGTTAGACATATAATTGCAAGTATCCAATTTAATTTAAAAAGTATTACAGAAGCAATAATAAAGTATAAAAGATTTTCTATTATCAAATTTATGGCAAAGCCTAAAGCCTTCCATACATTTTCTACATCTTCTCCTATTCTTGACATGAGTTCTCCTGTATTCATACTATCAAAATAGCTAAAGGAAAGATTTTGAATGTGATCAAATAAATCTTTTTTTATATCTGTAGTTACTTTAGTAGACATATAATCAAAACAATATTCTTTTACATAGCCAAGAATAGCTCTTAATGTGGATATAAGACCTATATAAATAAGGAGTTTAGTTAGTAGTTCGTATTTTTTTAGTATTATTACTTTATCTATCATTATCTGCACTAAATATGGATTTAGCATATCCAGTCCAATACCTAAAAGCATTGCTGTAGATGGTATTAATATGAGAAAATGATATTTTGATAGATATTTTAGTACTCTTTTCACTTAATGAAGCCCCCTTTATGCGTTTATTATTTTGTATGATTTATATTAAAAAGAAATATGGAGTCAAATAAATATTTGTATATCTATAAACTATTTTTAGAAAATAATTTAGAAAAAACAAAAAAGCTCATGATTTACCATGAACTTTTGAATAATTTAATATAAAATACAAATTAAAAAATAAAAAGTCATGGGTAAGTAGCCCATGACCATTAAAAACAAACTTTAAGTTAATTATAAAGTATATCTTTTAAGGTAGGACTAAATTTTAAATTGTTTTGAAAAATCATTATATTACTAAATAAAATTCCGTATCTCATTTTCCTACCTCCTTAAATTAACATTATGTTTCTATCATAGATTATTAAAAAATATTTGTCAATAAAAGTTTCTAATTTCTTCTAATTATTTAAATACATTTCTCCAACTTCAAATATATTTCCAGCACCTACAGTTAAAAGTAAGTCTCCTTCTTTTAAGTTATTGTTAAGATAGGTAACTATTTCTTCAAAACTGTGTATATTTTCACATTTTACATTATTTTTTCTTATAGAATCTGCAAGTGTATTTGAGCTGACTACACCTGTATCTTTTTCTCTAGCGGCATAAATGTCTGCTAATATAAGCTCATCTGTGCCAGAAAAAGCTTTACTAAACTCATCAAAAAGAGAAAGTGTTCTTGAGTAAGTGTGAGGCTGAAAAATACAAAGTATCCTTTTGTGAGGATAATTTTTTGCAGCTGATAAAGTAGCTTTTATTTCTGTTGGATGATGTGCATAATCATCTATTACTGTTACACCATTTTTTTTACCTTTATATTCAAATCTTCTATGGGTTCCGCCAAAACTTGAGAGTCCATTTAATATAGAGGATTTATTTATATTAAGTATTAGAGCACAGCTGATTGAAGCTAAAGCATTCAGTATATTATGCTTTCCCGGAACGTTAAGCTTTATATTGAATAAGAAATCATTAGAATTATAAACATTGAAGGAAGCACAGCCATTTGTATCAAAGGATATATTTTTGGCGGCTATAGTACCATTATCTATACCGAAGGTTAGAACATTGCAATTAGCTTTTGAGGCAATTTCGGAAGCTCTTACATCATCGGCATTTGCAATCAAATATCCATCCTCTGGAATTAGGTTAGTGAATTTTTCAAAGGTATTCTGAATATCATCTATATCCTTATAATAATCCAAATGATCTGCATCTACGTTAAGAATTATACCTATATAAGGGTAAAATTTTAAAAATGAAGCTTTGTATTCACAGGCTTCAGTAATAAAATATTCACTTTTCCCAGTTCTTACATTGCCATCAATAATATCAAGTTCGCCGCCAACAAGAATAGTGGGGTCTAAATTTTCTTCTAAAGTTATATGAGAAATCATGGAGGTAGTTGTAGTTTTACCATGGGTTCCAGATATAGCTACATTATATTTATGGCCTTTCATAATTAATCCTAAAAACTCTGCTCTTGTCAGCAGTGGAATGTTTAACAATTTAGCTTCTGCCAGTTCTGGATTTGTGTCAGGAATAGCAGCGGTATATATTACTAAGTCTACATTCTTAAGATTATTTTTATCATGTCCTATATATATTTCTGCTCCAAGGTCTGACAATTTTTTTGTGAGAGGAGATGCGTTCATATCCGAACCTGATACAGTGTATCCTCTCTTAAGTAGAATTTGAGCCAGGCCACTCATGCTAATGCCGCCTATACCTATAAAATGCACCTTTTTCTTAAAATCCATATTTAAATTAAAACTCATAAAACCAACTCCTTAAAATATTGACTAATTAATTTGTATATTCAGAGAAGTTTTTACTCCTAAACGAATTTTCGAAATAGTTATAATTAAAAATTCCCCTTCTTAAATTATATACAAATATAAAAAAAAGCAATACATAAAATAATAAATAACATAGAAAAACGGGAATATTTCTATTGATAAAGGCTATAATATAGCATAAAATATGAATAATAAGAAAATTATTTCATAAATAATTCGTAATTTTAATGTAAACAGGTGATGGGATGGAAAAATTCAGTAGAAATCAAAGGATAGCAGCTATAACTAAAATATTAGTTGAAAAGCCTAATAAAGTTATAAATTTAAATAATTTTACGGAGATATTTAATGCAGCTAAATCAACCATAAGCGAAGATATAGTTATTATAAGGGATATACTAAACAAACTTAAAATTGGAAATATTGAAACAATTTCAGGTGCTTCTGGTGGAATTAAATATGCCTGTAACGTTTCAGAAGTGGAGAAAGAGAAATTTGCCAATGAATTATGTTTTATTTTAAAAGAAAAGAATAGAATAATACCAGGAAACTTTATTTATATGACCGATGTAATGTATAATCCCGAAATGGTACATAAAGCTGCAGCTATTCTGTCATTAAACTTTAATAAATTGTCAATAGATTATGTAGTTACGGTAGAAACAAAGGGAATACCCCTTGCTTATGAAGTGGCCAAATTATTGGGAGTACAGCTTATTATAGTAAGAAGAGACAGTAAGGTTACGGAAGGGCCTACTGTAAGTATAAATTATTTAAGCGGATCAAGTAAAAGGATACAGAATATGTCTTTATCTAAAAGGTCAATGAAAAGAGGAAGTAAATGTGTTTTTATTGATGATTTTATGAAGGTGGGAGGAACTGCATTAGGAATTATCGATCTATTAAGAGAATTCGATAGTGAGGTTTTAGGAATAGGTGTATTAATAGATAGTGTGGAAAATAAAAGAAAACTTGTAAATGATTATATATCTATTTTAAAATTTAATGGTATTTCTGAGGATGGAACGGCGGTTCTGATTCCATCGGAAAATAAAAAATAATAAAATTTTTATAAAAATTATAAATTTTTTGAAAAATAAGAAGGAAAAATATAAAATATAGAGAATATAAGATTTATAAAGCATCTTGGAGGTGGAGTTGAATAATGCAGATTACAGATGTAAGAATCAGGAAAATAACTACAGAGGGAAAAATGAAAGCCATAGTTTCAGTTACATTCGATAATGAATTTGTTGTTCATGACATAAAGGTTATCGAGGGCCAGAATGGTCTTTTTATTGCTATGCCTAGTAGAAAGACTCCAGATGGAGAATTTAAGGACATAGCACATCCTATAAACACTACAACAAGAGAAAAAATACAAACGGCAATTTTGGATGAATACGAAAAAGTAAAAAATGAAGAAGAAACAAAAGCAGAAAGTGAAGAATAAAATAAAAAGGAGGTAATACTCCTTTTTATTTTCTATGAATTTAATCAGATGTCTTCTGGAGAAACGAAAAAATGTTCTATTATCTTGAAAATACTTTAATAATAAAATATAATAATAAAGGTTAATTGTCGTAATATGTACAAAAAGAGGTGTAAACATGGATAAGTGTGTTTTGATTTTGGCAGGTGGCAAAGGCAAAAGGATGAAATCGGATTTACCTAAAGTACTGCATAAAGTCTGTGGTAAGGAAATGTTAAATCACGTAATTGATGTGATGAGAAAGTCAGATTTTGAATCTATTAATATTATAATAGGAAAAGGAGCTGACCAAGTAAAGATAGCTACAAAAGAAAAAAATGTAACTTATTCTTTTCAAAGTGAACAATTAGGTACAGGACATGCTGTTATGTGCGCTAAAGAATTTTTAAAAGATAAGGACGGAATTGTAGCAATCTTTGCAGGAGATGCTCCTTTAATTTCGGAAGACACTGTTAAAAAATTCATTAAATTCCATGAACAAGGTGGATATAAAGCTACTCTGCTCACTTCAATATTGGAACACCCTGATGGCTATGGTAGAATTATAAGGAATTCTCAAGATGGCGTAGAAAGAATAGTTGAGCATAAGGATTGCAGTGCTGATGAGCTAAAAGTTAAAGAAGTCAATGCAGCAATGTATTGTTTTGACATAAAAATTCTTTTAAATGGGTTAGAAAAAATTAAAAATGATAATGCTCAAAAAGAATACTACTTAACGGATATGATTGAGATATTAAGAAAAGCTGGAGAAAAAATTGGTGCAATGGCTATTGATTTTGAGGAAACTTTGGGAGTTAATTCAAGAGTTCAATTGTCTGAAGTTGAGAGAATAATGAGAAATAGAATTAATAAAAAACATATGGAAAATGGAGTTACTATTATTGACCCTAATTGTACATATATTGGTGAAGATGTACAGATAGAAAAGGATACAATAGTATATCCCGGAAATGTAATTGAGGGTAATTCTATAATAAAAGAGGGTTGTATTCTTTATCCTAATTCTCGAATCGTAAGTAGTATTATTAGTGAAAATGTAACTATACAGAGTTCTGTAATTTTAGAAAGTAAAATAGGCAGTAATACTACAGTAGGACCTTTTGCATATATAAGGCCAGAAACTAGTATTGGAAGTCATGCTAGAATAGGTGATTTTGTAGAAATTAAGAAATCTAAAATAGGCAACAATACTAAAGTATCACATTTAACATACATAGGTGATGCAGAGGTTGGAAAAAATTGTAATTTTGGCTGCGGAACAGTAGTGGTAAATTATGATGGAAAAGAAAAACATAAGACTATAATTGGTGATAATTCATTTATAGGTTGTAATACTAATTTGGTATCACCAGTAGAAGTTGAAGACAATACATATATTGCAGCGGGATCAACAATAACTGAAAAAGTTCCAGAAGGATCATTAGCAATAGCTAGATCAAGACAGGTTAATAAAAAAGACTGGGTATCAAAAAATAATTTAAAGAAATAAACTTTGGGAGGGTTATTTTATTATGATATGTCATGGAAAAAATATAAAAATATTTACAGGTAATTCAAACCCAGATTTGGTAAAGAGTATTGCAGATATATTAGGTATTAAATTAGGAGATTCTAAGGTAAGTAAATTTAGTAATGGAGAGACTTACGTTGATATTAATGAAACCGTAAGAGGGGCAGATGTATTTGTAGTACAGACTCTTTGTGAACCTGTTAATGATAGTCTTATGGAACTTTTAATTATGCTTGACGCTCTTAAGAGGGCATCAGCTGGAAGAATAACTGCTGTTATACCGCATTATGCTTATGCAAGACAAGATAGAAAGGCAAAGGCAAGACAGCCAATAACAGCAAAGCTTGTAGCTGATCTTATACATACAGCAGGTGCTGACAGAGTACTTACAATGGATTTACATGCAGCACAAATTCAAGGATTCTTTGATATACCTGTTGACCATTTGGAAGGAGCTCCAATTTTGGCCAAATATTTTAAAGAACTAAATTTTAATAAGGATGAATTGGTTGCAGTATCACCTGATATAGGTGGAGTGAAGAGAACTAGGAAATTTGCAGAAAGACTTGAAGTGCCGATAGCTATAGTGGATAAGAGAAGACCAAAACCAAATGTATCAGAAGTATTGAGCGTTATTGGTAATATAGATGGAAAGAAAGTTATATTAGTAGATGATATGATAGATACAGCCGGTTCAATTACCAATGCAGCAGATGCACTTACAAAATTGGGAGCAAAAGAAATTTATGCTTGCTGTACTCATGGAGTATTGTCAGGACCTGCTATGGAGAGAATTGAAAAATCCACCCTTAAAGAGGTAGTAGTATTAGATACAATACCTGTTGATGAAAAAAACTGCAGCAATAAAATAAAGATTTTATCTGTAGCAAATATTTTTGCAGAAGCCATAAGAAGAATATATGAGGATGTTTCAGTAAGTAAAATATTTGATGAAGCAATAGATAATAAAAATTAATATAAATTATGTAGACCAATAGAAGTAAAGCATCGCAACCTACAGTTTAGTTTTGCGATGTTTTACTATATTTTAAATTATAATTAATAATTTGTAACATTCATGATTAAATTAAATAAATATGATAAATTATAATTACTATGGTAATAGTAATATCTATAGGAGGTATAAGATATGGAAGGAACATTAGGAACAATTTTAATTATTGATGATGATGAAAATATAGCAGATATAATAAAAATATATCTTGAAAGTTCAGGGTACAGTACAAGGCTTTGTTATGACGGAAAAGAAGCTATAGATGCTTTTATAGAATGTAAACCGGATTTGGTACTTTTAGATATAATGCTGCCTCATGTAGATGGTATAGATGTTTTGAAGGCTATAAGAAAGGAATATGAGACTCCTGTAATTATGCTTACAGCTAAAGGAGAAACCTTTGATAAGGTTTTGGGGCTTGAACTTGGAGCTGATGATTATATTGTTAAGCCTTTCGAGGCTAAAGAACTTATAGCAAGAGTAAAAGCAGTATTGAGAAGATATAATACGGACAATAGAGGTAAAGAAAAATTAAGTTTTGATGGTTTATTAATAGATATAAATTCTTATTCTGTTGTATATAATGGAGAAGAGATAAAAATGCCACCAAAAGAATTTGAATTATTGCATTATCTTGCAAACAATAGAAATAGAGTATTTACCAGGGAACAACTTTTATGTGAAGTATGGGGATATGACTACCCGGGAGATTCAAGAACTGTAGATGTTCATGTTAAAAGGCTAAGAGAGAAGCTTCAGGGGGGATCAAATTGGCAAATTCAAACAGTATGGGGTGTTGGATATAAATTTGAGGTGAAGTAGTGTATGAAAAAGGGACTATTTTCTCAGATGATAGCAACATATACCATTATTATAGCTGTAAGCTTTATTATCGTTTCAGGACTTTTGTCTGTTTGGTTTGAATCCTATTATTTTCAACAAAGAGAGGATGAACTCTATAGGGGAGCAGCACTTATAAAGCCTGTAGCAATAAATTATATGCAGGGTGGTATGTCCTATGATTTCCTAAATGATACACTGCAGAATCTTGAACGCTATTTTAATGCAAATATACTTTTAGTAGGCAAATATGGTTACGTCTATGCAGTCTCTGATGAAACTAATGTCAAATTACTTGATAAACAAATAATTTTAAGTGGTGATATTGAACAGCTTAGAAAAGGAAATATTATTGCCAGAAAAGACGTATATGGAGATACCTTCAATATGCCTGTGCATACATATATTGTTCCAATTTCAGATAATAGTAATGGCTTTGAAGGAGCTATAATGATGAATACCTCTTTGTCTGAAATAAAGAGGCCACTTATAAAAGTATACTATATAATTTGGGTGTTGGCCACTTTTGCTATAATAATAGCCTGTATTGTTATATATCATCTATCACAGAAAATTATTGTTAAGCCCCTTGGTAAAATAAACTATGCAGCTAGAAAAATAGCTAATGGAGATATAGAAAAAAGAGTAGAAATCAAATCAGAGGATGAAATTGGAGAATTGGCAAATTCTTTTAACTATATGGCAGATTCCATAACTAAGATTGAAAAGAATAGAAGAGAATTCATTTCAAACGTTTCCCATGAAATAAGATCTCCGATAACCTCTATTAAAGGGTTCATTGGAGGAATATTGGATGGAGTTATACCACCGGAAAAAGAAAAATATTATTTATCTTTGGCCTATGATGAAACCCAGAGATTAACAAGACTTGTAAATGATCTATTGGATTTATCAGCTATAGAATCTGGCCAATTGACTCTGAATATAACTAAACTCAATATTAACGAGATAATAAGGCGTACTGTTATAAAGTTTGAGCCTAAAATAAATGAAAAGAAACTAGTAGTAGATGTATACTTTGACAAAGATGATTCCTATGCAATGGGAGATATGGACAGAATAATGCAAGTTGTAACAAATTTAATTGATAATGCAATTAAATATGTAGTAAATGAGGGAAAGGTGAGTATTGGAACAAAAATAAAAGGAGATAAGATTTTTATTTCAATCTACAATGAAAGTAATCCTTTATCAGAAGATGCTTTAAAGCATATTTGGGATAGGTTTTACAAAAAAGATAAATCTAGAACCTCTAAAGTTAGTACAGGACTTGGATTACCTATAGTTCAAAGCATACTTACCCAGCATGGGGAAGATATATGGGTAAAAAATGTTAAAGATACTGGAGTTGAGTTTACATTTACGTTGACAAAGGCAAATAATTAATCATTATTTAGTCCTATATAGTGGGAGGTGTTACTTTGAAAGATGATAGTAGAATTGTTGAAGATGTGCAATGGCATGAAATAGAGACAAAGAAAGATGGCTTAGGAGGAAAAATAAAATTTAGAAAAAAGAAAGATAACTATATATTTGTTAAAATTTGTAAAGGGGTAATCTTTGTTTTGATCGCTGCTCTTTCAGGTGGAATAACTGGAGGGTACATTTCAAGTAAAAAATATAGTAGTGCAATAGAAAGTAATAATTCTTCCTTTTTTCAAAGTAACAAGGCTTCTACAGGTGTTAATAATGCTTCCCAAAATCCTATCACTAGAGTAGCCGAAACTGTAAGTCAAAGTGTTGTAGGCATAAATAACAGTAACGATAATATCTTGGATGGTGAAAACAACTATAGTGGGTCGGGAATAATTTTTAAGTCTGATGGTTATATTGTAACAAATTATCATGTTATTAAAGGCACAAGTAAGCATCTTGTTAAGCTGTCTAATGGTAAAAATTCTAAACCTTTCAATGCAAAAGTTATAGGATATGATTCTATGTCTGATCTGGCTGTTATCAAGATTGATGCACCTAATTTACCAGCAGCAGTTTTTGGAGATTCCTCTAAAGTTCAGGTGGGTGATACTGCTATTGCCATAGGAAATCCTTTGGGGGATGAATTTTCAGGGTCTGTTACAGCTGGTATTATAAGTGCTGTAAATAGAAACATAGGAATACAGGATCCTTCTACCGGAGTTACTACAACTTACAATTTGCTTCAAACAGATGCGGCCATAAACCCAGGAAATAGTGGTGGTGCCCTTTGTAATGAAAGCGGAGAAGTTATAGGTATAAATAGTTTGAAAATAGGTGCTGATGAAAATGTAGAGGGAATGGGATTTGCTATATCTATAAATGAGGCAAAAAATATAATAAATTCCATAATGAAAAATGGAAGAGTAATAAGACCCGATCTAGGTATCATTAATCCTGAGGATTATGTATCAGAAGATAAAAAGACAAAAGGCGTATTTGTGAAACAAGTTAAAGATGATGCCGGAGCACAGGAATCAGGGATAAAGGCTAATGACATAATAGTAGAATTTGATAGTGTAAAAATACAATCTAAAAATGAACTTCAGGATATTGTGAATAGGCATAAAGTAGGGGATTCTGTTCCATGTAAAGTAATTAGAAATGGAAAAATCATTAGATTTAATATTAAAATAAAGTAGGGATTCTATTTCATGTAAAGTAATTAGAAATGGAAAAGTCATTAGATTTAATATTAAATTATCGAAAAGACCTACTTTCGATAATTGATGGTTATTAATGAAATTTATTTGAGGGAATTTTGTATATTACTGGGCTTAAGTTAAACATTTAATGATAACTTACTATAGTTATTGTATAGCTCAAAAAGTATAATAAAGATAGCCGGTTACGGAATAAAATATTTAGCAGTAATGTATTTAATATATACTGCTGATTTTTATTTTAGTAAATATTTAGTATAATGTATTTAGATATTTCAAGTCATTATTTTTTATCCGATGACTACCTACTCTAATACTCCCATCGCTTTTCGTAAAGTGGGAGTAAAGAGTGGCTGCATCCCTGGATAACGATTTACCCTAAAGGACAACGATTTCTAAGTATCATATACCGATACTAAGAACTCTGTTTATATGGCTTATATTGTGATAAAATTAAGGAGGAAGTGGCATAAAGTGTACCTAATAGTTGGACTGGGCAACCCTGGTAAAGAATATGAGAAAACAAGGCATAATGTAGGGTTTGATATTTTAGATTTGATGTGTGATAAGTATAATATTAATATGAACAGGACAAAATTTAAAGGAGTGTATGGAGAAGGGAAAATAGAGCAAGAAAAAGTAATTTTTTTAAAACCTACTACTTTTATGAACTTAAGTGGAGAGAGTGTTAAAGAGGTTTGTGATTTTTATAAAATACAAAGTGAAAATGTAATAATAATATATGATGATATCAGTCTTGATGTTGGAAGAATGAGAATAAGAAAAAGTGGCAGTGCTGGCGGTCACAATGGTATAAAAAACATAATATTTAATCTTTCTACAGAGGTATTTCCAAGAATTAAGGTAGGGGTAGGTATATCTAAAGGAGATTTAATAAGTCATGTTCTTGGAAGATTTAATCAAGATGATAGAGTAGAGGTTGAAAAAGTATTTAGTGCAGTAATTGATGCGGTAGATTGCATAATAACAAAAGGTATCTGTGAGGCCATGAATAATTTTAATGGTCTCAAGGTTTAGTAATTAAGAGGTGTTAGTATGAGGTTTAGGGGGCTTATTCAGCCTTTAAGAGAAAGTAGAGAATTTATAAATATACTATACAATATAAATAAAAATAAGTTCCCAATTGGAATATCAGGGTTATCTGAGTCGGCAAGAAGTTATTTTGTTTACAGCTTATATGAAGAAATAAATGCTCCTTTTGTTGTTGTAACGGATAATGATGTGGAGGCAAAAAAGTTATATGAGGATTTATCCTTATATTTATCAAATGTTTATTATTTTCCAACTAAAGATGTAGTTTTTTATAATGTTGATGCAATTTCTGGTGATTTAAGATGGGAAAGAATAAAAATCATAAAAGAAATGCTTCTAAAGGGAAGAAAGATAATAGTAACTTCAATTGAAGCTTTTTCATCTTATTATTCCCCAGTAGAATTGTATAAGAAATATACATTTAATATTGGCCTTGGTGATGCTATTAATTTAGACAAATTCAGTAAAGAACTTATTTTATCTGGCTATGAAAGAGTAGAAACTGTAGATAGTAAAGGGCAGTTTTCTATAAGAGGGGGTATATTTGATATATTTCCGCCTATATCTAATATGCCTTATAGGATTGAGTTTTTTGGAGATGAAATTGAATCCATAAGAACTTTTAATACAGGATCTCAGAGGAGCATTGAGAAAGTAACTAAAGTGGATATATTTCCAGCAAAAGAAATTATTTTAGAGGAAAGTAATATTGAACGAGGATATAATTTAATAAAAGAAGAACTTTCTGTAGTAGTAGAAAATCTTAAAGAAAAAAAAGATAAAGAAGCTAAAGGGAAAATATCTGGTATAATAAATAGGAATTTAGAAGCATTAAGGGAATCTTCAACCTTTGAAACCATAGATAGCTTTTTGCCATTCTTCTATGATAAGCCATCTACATTCTTTGATTTTATTCAGGATTCAATAATAATAATTGCAGATGATTTAAGATGTAAGGGCAAGTTAAGCAGTGTATTCTTTGAATTTCAGGAAAATTATAAAGCTTTCCTTGAGAGAGGAGATATATTACCAGGTCAAGGTGAACTGCTTTTTCCAGAAAAAGAAATTTATGAGGTGCTGAATAGCAGCAAAATAATTAATATAACTGGTATTGAAAAATCTAAAGGTTTTCTCAAAAATACCTATGATGAAAGTTTTAGAGAAATAACCTTAAGTAATTTTGGTGGAGTCCTTGAAGTGCTTATAAATGAAATTAAGGATAAGAAGGATAAAGGATATAAAACAGTTATATTGTGTGGAAGTAAACCCAGAGGAGAAAGATTAGTAAATACACTTAGAGATAGAGGTATAGAGAGTAATTATAGAGATGAAATACAAAGTATACAATTTGGAGAGATTGTCATCACTTTTGGAAGCCTTAATAAAAGTTTTGAATATCCTGATTTGAAGCTTTGTGTTATTTCAGACAAAGAAATTTTTGGTGAATCAAAAAGAAAGTCAAAAAAGAAAATTCAAAAAGGTGTAAGTAAGATAAAGAGTTTTGCTGAGCTGAAACCAGGAGATTATATAGTTCATGTTAATCATGGAATAGGTGTATATAAGGGAATAAAACAGCTTGAAGTTGAAGGACACAAAAAAGATTACCTGGAACTAACCTACACTGGTGATGATAAATTATTTGTTCCAGTGGAACAACTTGATCTGGTACAAAAATATATAGGTAGTGATGGGAATTCTCCAAAAGTAAGTAAACTTGGTGGTAATGAGTGGACTAAAGCCAAAAACAAAGTTAAAAAATCAATTAATGAGATTGCTGAGGAACTAGTTAAATTGTATGCAGTAAGGTCTACTTTAAACGGGTATACCTATTCAAAAGATACTATCTGGCAAAAACAATTTGAAGATGAGTTTCCCTATGATGAAACTCCAGATCAACTAAGTGCTATAGAAGATATAAAGCATGATATGGAAATTGGTAAAGTTATGGATAGGCTTTTGTGTGGTGATGTGGGCTATGGTAAGACGGAAGTTGCAGTTAGAACAGCTTTCAAAGCGGTAATGGATGGAAAACAAGTGGCATTTTTAGTTCCAACTACTATACTTGCAGAACAACATTATACAAATTTAAAAAAAAGATTTTCTGATTTTCCTGTAAAAATAGATATGATAAGTAGATTTAGGACCTCTGCTCAGCAAAAGGTTACAATAAAAGCTTTAAAAGAGGGAAATGTAGATGTACTTATTGGTACTCATAGAATACTGCAAAAGGATGTTCAGTTTAAGGATCTTGGACTTTTAATTGTAGATGAAGAACAAAGATTTGGAGTAACACATAAGGAAAAAATTAAAAATCTGAAGAAGAACATAGATGTGTTAACATTGACAGCCACACCTATACCTAGGACCCTTCATATGTCACTTACAGGGGTAAGAGATATAAGTGTAATGGAAACGCCTCCAGAAGAGAGATATCCAGTGCAAACTTATGTAGTAGAATACAATGATCAACTTATAAGAGATGCCGTTATGAGAGAACTTAATAGAGATGGACAGGTGTTTTTTGTATATAATAGAGTAGAAACCATAAATGATATGGCAGCAAAATTGACAAAATTAATTCCGGAAGCTAAGGTAGCAGTGGCACATGGGCAGATGACAGAAAGAGAATTGGAAACAGAAATGCTAGGCTTTATGAATAAAGAATATGATATACTTTTATGTACTACTATAATTGAAACTGGTATTGATATTCAGAATGTTAACACAATGATCATATACGATGCAGATAAGATGGGATTATCTCAGCTTTATCAGCTTAGAGGGAGAGTGGGGAGAACAAACAGGATAGCTTATGCTTATTTTACATATAGAAAGGATAAGGTATTAACTGAAATAGCAGAAAAGAGGCTAAAAGCAATAAAGGAATTTACTGAGCTTGGTTCAGGCTTTAAAATTGCCATGCGAGATTTAGAGATAAGAGGAGCAGGTAACATGATGGGATCAGCTCAGCACGGCCATATGGCGTCAATTGGATATGATTTATATTGCAGGATGCTTGAGGATGCTATAAAGCAGTATAAAGGCGATGTAGAGAAAGAACCTATTGAAACCTCTATCGAACTCAAAATAGATGCATATATACCAAATTCTTACATAGAAAACGAGGTACAAAAAATAGAAATTTATAAGAAAATTGCATCTATTGAATCAAAGGAGGAGTTCTTTGACATACAGGAAGAACTAGAAGATAGATATTCAGATATACCTATTTCTGTTGCTAATTTAATGCATATTGCTTATATTAAATCATTAGCAAAAAAAGTTGGTATAATTGATATTAAGGATAAAAAGGATTTTGTAAACTTTAAGTTTTATGATAAAAATAGAATTACTGATAAGTTGGTGAAAAGTTTAATTAAAGATTACAATAGAAGTATAGTTTTTAGATTAGAAGATAAACCTATAATTGTATATAATTTAAGGAATTCAAAACGAGAAAATCTATTAATTAATTTGACTGAATTGCTAGAATATATAATATCTATAGTTGAAACAAAATAAATTTATGATAAAATTAAAATCGTATTATAGAATTTATAAAACTTATAAATTTTAATAATTAAAAATTAGGGGGAATAAATTTGAGGAACGTAAAGAAAATAGTGTCTTTTGCAATTGTTGGAATGCTTGCTGTAGCAATAAGTGGCTGTAATATGATAGCAAAGACGCAGCAAGGTATTTTAAATAGTACAGTGGCGCAAGTAAACAATGAAAAGATAACTAGAGGTCAACTAGAGGACAGTTGGCAGATGAAAAGTCTTATAAGTCAGATTAAGCAGCAATATGGCAATAACTATACCAGTAATGATCAGGCAATAGCAGCATTAAAGCAACAAAAGCAAACTATCTTAGATCAAATGGTTACAGAAACTTTATTCCTTCAAAAGGCAAAGGAATTAAAACTTATTCCTTCTGATTCTGAGTTACAATCTGAAGTTACTAAACAGTATGATTCTGCAAAGTCTCAGTACAAAACCGATGCTGAATGGAAGACTGCACTAAGTCAAAATGGTTTTACGGAACAATCCTTAAAGGATGAAATAAAAAGAGAACTAACACTTAATAAAGTTAATGATTATATAACTAAAAATGTAAAAGTAACAGATAAGCAAATTCAAGATTATTACAATGCAAATCAAACTCAATTTACTACTCAGCCTAACAAGATACATCTTGCACACATATTGGTAGCTACAGAAGCTGAGGCAAATCAGGTAAAAACTAGAATAGATAAAGGTGAAGATTTTGCAAAGGTAGCAAAGGAAGTATCTACTGATACAGGGAGTAAGGATAATGGTGGAGACTTAGGAGATGTAGAAGAGGCAAATTCAGGACTTGATCCTACATTCTTAAAGGCTGGAATGGCACTAAAGCCAGGAGAAGTATCACAACCGGTTCATACTCAATTTGGATGGCATGTAATAAAATGTATTACTAAGACAGAATATCCTGTTAAAAAACTTGATGAAGTAAAATCTGACATACAGACTAATTTGTTAAATACGGCTAAACAGTCTGAGGTACAAAAGACTACAGACACCTGGAAAAAAGCAGCACAAATTAAGCAGTATCCTAATAATCTACAATAACAACACTGTTTACAGTTAAACGAATAAGATTCATTGACAAATTATATTTTGAATTGAGATATAGTATATTATTAATAAAAGTAAAAAGGTTATCCTTTGCGATGGGGATAGCCTTTTTACTTTTATTATGTAATATTAACATTGTTAATATTACATAAATTAATTAACTATAGGTAAAACTTTAAAATTCATGGGATTATGAAGAATAGTTTTTGTAAATACAAGTCTATTTTAGTATTATAGTAAAAAGTATGCATAAAATTTTATACTTGGTAGGATACTATAAATGTAAAAATATTTACAATAAACTGGAGGGAAGATAGTATGAAAGCAACTGGTATTGTTAGACGTATAGATGATCTAGGAAGGGTTGTAATACCAAAAGAGATAAGGAGAACTCTAAGAATTAGAGAAGGAGATCCTCTTGAAATATTTACAGACAGAGAAGGAGGAGTAATATTAAAGAAATATTCGCCAATTGGTGAATTAAGTGATTTCTCAAAGGAGTATGCTGAATCCTTAAATGCTTCCAGTGGGCATATAGTTCTCATATCTGATAAAGATAACATTATTTCTGTGAGTGGCGGGGTGAAAAAAGAATATTTAGAAAAACGCGTAAGTGATGAACTAGAAAAGGTTATGGATGATAGAAAACTCGTTAATATCAATGACAATGATAATAAAGCAATACCTCTAATAGAAGATGAAGATACTGAAGGAAAATATTCTGCACAGATAATTTCGCCTATTATAGCAGAAGGAGATTCTATTGGAGCGGTAATTATAATGTCTAAGGAAGATGGAGTAACTTTTAGTCAGATAGAAGAAAAATTGGGAGAGACAGCCTCTTTGTTTTTAGGGAAGCAAATGGAACAATAACATTATTGTACTAGTTATAATAAATTTTAAGAGCTAAAGGTTACATATGGTGTCAGAAATAAATGATTGCTTTATTTTGTTTAGTTATTTATTTAGGATGCATATAAAATCATATAAAAAGTAATAATACCTCCAAACTATAAATATTAATATCTTATAGGAATTTTGGAGGTATTGTATATTATGAAAAAGCAATCGCTTATTAGAGGAACTGTTATTTTGGGAATGGCAGGTATTGTAGCTAAATTTTTAGGGATATTTTTTAGATGGCCGCTTATAATGTTAATAGGTGATGAAGGTATTGGATATTATCAGATGTCATATCCTATGTACATGTTTTTTATAGCCACTGCATCAGGTATACCTGTAGCTATTTCAAAATTGGTTTCTGAGAGAAATGCAGTAGGGGATAGAGATGGGGCAAATCTAGTACTTAGAAAAGCACTTGTTCTTATGATTATCATTGGAGGGGGATTTACAGCCTTTATTCTGATATTTAGTAATAAATTAATAATTTTTTTGAATTGGGATAGGAAATCCTATTACTCATTAATTGCTATTGCTTTTGCACCACTATTTATATCTATAGTAAGTGCTTTTAGGGGATTTTTTCAAGGTATGCAAAATATGAATCCCACGGCTATATCTCAAATATTTGAACAATTAGGAAGAGTAATGGTTGGAGTTGGACTTGCATATATATTATTACCTAGAGGAATAGAATATTCCGCAGGCGGGGCTGCTTTTGGAGCAGTGGCTGGTGCTGTAGCTGCTGGAATATATTTAATAGGTAAATATATTAATGTTCGAAAGGAATTTAAAATTGTTAAACATAAAAAAAATTATGAAATAATGAGTAAATTATTATATATAGCAATTCCTATTTCTCTTGGATCAGCAGTGAGTAGTATTATGGGATTACTTGATTCCATAATTGTTCCTCAGAAACTTATTATGGCAGGATTTAACTATAAAGAGGCGACTATACTTTACGGACAACTTACTGGTAAAGCATTTGTATTAGTTAATGTACCATTAACATTATCTATAGCTCTATGTGCATCACTAGTACCAATAATATCAGAAGCATATATATTGAACAGAAGGCAAGAAGTTATACATAAACTTCATTTAGCTATAAAAGTATCAATGGTTATTGCAATACCATCTTTATGTGGATTATTTTTTATGGCCAGGCCTATATTAAATTTAATATTTCCAGGTCATGGAGATGGCTATTTGATTTTAAAATACTTAAGTATTTGTATACCGTTCATAGTACTTGCTCAAACTTGTACTGCCGTATTGCAGGGAGTTGGCAAGTATTTCTATCCTGTAATAAACTTGTTTTTCGGATGTATTGTTAAGGTTACTATAACTCTATATTTAGTTCAAATGCCTGAAATAAATATATACGGAGCAGTAATAGGAACTATATTTGGATATATGACAGCAGCCATGCTTAATATAAGACTTGTTAAAAAATACTTAAATGTAAAAATTAACTTTTATGAAAGTATAATAAAACCAGCCTATGCATCTATAATTATGGTAATCGCAGTTGTATTTATTTATTTAAATGTCTATAATAATACAATGAGTAATAGTATAGCTTGTTTTGTGGCTATATTTTTAGGTGTTATTATATATTTAATTTTAATATTGTTGTTTGGAATATTTAGTTATAGTCAAATAAAGAGGAGAATAGGTAGAAGAAAGTTATAGAGGAAATATATATAAAGGAGATAGGCATATGATTAATATAGTGGGTTTGGGTCCAGGATCTTTAGAATCATTGACTATGGGTGCAATACAAATAATAAAACAAAATAGTAATATATTTTTAAGGACAATAAAGCATCCTACAGTTAAATTTTTAAAGGATGAGGGACTTGATTTTTTGACCTATGATGGTAAATATGAGCAGGCTGAAAATTTTGATGAAGTATATAGTTCTATTGCTGAAGATTTATTAAAGCAGCATGAGCTACTAGGAAATATTGTTTATGCTGTACCAGGCCATCCATTAGTAGCTGAAAAATCAGTTAATATTTTATTAAAGCTCTGTAAGGACAGAAAAATACAAGTTAATATATTACCAGCTGTAAGTTTTATTGATGCTGTAATGGAGGCACTAGAGATAGATCCAATAGAGGGTATTAAGGTAATAGATGCCTTTGATATAAATAATCAAATTATGGATAAGAGAATAGGAACTATAATAACTCAGGTCTACAATAATTTCATAGCATCTGAGGTTAAACTCGCTTTGCTAAATTATTATAGAGATGATACTGAAATTTATTTTGTAAGATCAGCGGGAATAAAAAATGATGAAAGTATAAGGAAAATATTGTTGTATGAGCTGGATCGTCAACAGGATATAGACTATCTTACATCTATATATATACCAAAAGATTTAAATAATAATAAAGACTTTTATGATTTAGTTAATATTATGGATATTTTAAGGGGAGAAAATGGATGCCCTTGGGATAAAAAGCAAAATCATGATTCCATAAAGAGAGGTCTTATAGAAGAGAGTTATGAAGTATTGGAAGCTATAGATAAAAAGGATGAAAATATGATAGTGGAGGAACTGGGAGATGTCCTCTTTCAGATTATATTTCATTCACAGATAGGGAAAGAAGATGGCTATTTTAATGTGAATGATGTGATTGAAGGTATATGTAATAAAATGGTTGATAGACATCCACATATATTTGGTAATGAAATTGCAGATACTTCAGAGGCTGTGATTGATAGATGGGATCAAATTAAAATGAAAGAGCAAAAATTAACTAACCATGCAGATGAATTAAAGCATATAGCAAAAAATTTACCAGCACTCATAAGAGCAGAGAAAGTACAGAAAAAGGCAGCTAAAATTGGATTTGATTGGGATAAAGTTGAAGAGGCTATGGATAAGGTTTTAGAAGAATTAAATGAAGTAAAAGATGTATATAAAGGTAGTAATAGGGATAAAATATTAGAAGAAGTGGGCGATTTAGCATTTAGTGTAGTAAATGTTTCAAGATTCCTTGACATTGACCCTGAAAATGCTTTAAATTATACTATAGATAAATTCATTAGACGCTTTGAATTCATTGAACTAAAGGCAAAGGAAATGAATATTATTTTAGAGGATATGACACTTGGCGAAATGGATAAATTATGGAATGAAGCAAAATCTCTAAAAATCTAATAAATATATGTTAATTATTTATTAAAAAGAAGGAATTTTGTAATTTATGAAGAATATGCTATTAAGTTGATGTATATTCTTAATTTTAAGGAGGTAACAAAAGTGAATAAAGCAGAATTAATTACAAGTATAGCTGAAAAAAGTAATTTAACAAAGAAAGATGCAGAAATAGCTCTAAAAGGATTTATAGAAAGTATTGAAGAAGCTCTTGAAAAGGGTGAGAAAGTTCAATTAGTTGGATTCGGTACATTTGAAACAAGAGAAAGAGCTGAAAGAAAAGGAAGAAATCCAAGATCTAAAGAAGAGATAACTATACCTGCTTCAACAGTTCCAGTATTCAAAGCTGGAAAAGAATTTAAGGACAGAGTAAATAAATAATTTATTTGATTTTATTCCAAAGCCTGGATTTTATCCAGGTTTTTTTGCTATTATAGATTAAATTTCAATTATCAAGAGAATTCAAGGAGGAACGTTTATGAGATTAGATAAGTACCTGAAGATATCAAGAATAATAAAAAGAAGAACGGTGGCAAAAGAAGCTTGTGAAAGTGGTAGAGTTTTTATAAATGGAAAGTTAGCAAAACCAAGTTCAGAAGTAAATGAAGAAGATATTATAGAGATTAAGTATTCTGAAAAGGTGCTAAAAGCAAAGATAATGAATATTTCAAATCATGTTCTTAAAGAAAATGCAAATCAAATGTATGAAATTATTTCAGATAAGAAAGATAATTAATTTTTAAGCTAATGAATACCAGTGTATAAAGTAATATAACTCTCTTGTTTTACATATATATTTATAGGTGGAATAGGAGGGAAAAGTATGGAAGTAAAAGTTGAAGATAAAAAAAGTAATTTAGTGCTTGAAAATAGAAAAAAATTGTCCATTACAGGTGTAAATGAAGTAGTCAGTTTTAATGACGAAATTATAATATTAAATACTAATTTGGGGGCACTGACAATAAAAGGTAATGAGCTGAAGATGAATAAGTTAGATGTAGAAAATGGAGATATGAAAATTACCGGATCAATAAATTCCTTTGCATATACAGGCAATCAAAGTAGAAAAAATAATGAAAGTATAATAGCTAGACTATTTAGGTGAAGAGTATGGTACTTTCAAATTTTATTCAATTTAATTTACTTTTTTATAGTTTTATTGCAGGAATATTTACCGGTATATTATTTGATATATATAGAGTTATTAGAGGATTAGAACTTCCTAATAAAGTTTTGGGATTTATTGAAGATTTACTTTTTTGGATTTTAACTGCTATAATAATATTTGTATTTTTACTTTACAGCAATGATGCGATTATGGGTATTTATGTATATTTATTTATAGCACTTGGTGTATATATTTATATTAAACTTTTAAGTGAAAAATTAATATATGGTGAAGTTAAACTTTTAAGATTTTTTGTAAGGTTTATAAGAATAACATTTAACCTTATAATATATCCTATTAGGCTATTATTTAATTATTTTTTAGGTAAGGATAAAAATAAAGGATAAAAAAACTTGAATATATTAAAAAAAAAATTTAAAATAGAGATAGTAGTTTAAATGCTTAAATTCTGAAAGGAAAACGGTATGGGAAAGAAGTCTAAACTTAAGTATCTGATAGTAGGAATTATTGTTATCAATGTGTGTTATGTATTTATTAATCAGCAACTTACTATGAACAGAATACAAGCAGGAATTCAAGACAAGACTATGGAAGCACAAAGAATCAAGTCCGAGAATGAAAGATTGCAGAGCGAGATTAAAATATCGCAATCGGATAAATACAGCGAAAAACTTGCTAGAGAAAAATTAGGTCTTATTAAACAAGGCGAGATTCCTGTAGTAAATGGCAGTAATAATAAATAAATGTTATAATATCTATAATTAAAATAAAATATAAACATTATATCAAGGAGGAATCTTTTTAATATGACCTTAAAGGTAGGAGTAATTCTAGAGGGTACAATAATAAATATTACAAATTTTGGTGCATTTGTAGAGGTGGAGGGTAAAACTGGTCTTGTGCATATTTCAGAAGTTGCTGACACTTTTGTTAAAGACATAAGAGACTACTTAAAGGAACAGGATAAAGTAAAAGTAAAAGTTTTAGCGGTAGATGATAATGGAAAAATAAGTCTGTCTATAAAGCAAGCATCTGTTCCTAAAAAAACATGTAAACCTGCTGATATTGATTGGAGCAATAATTCTAAACCTAAACAGGGAGGGGCCGATTTTGAAGATAGACTATCAAAGTTTTTAAAGGATAGTGAAGAGAGATTTCAAGATTTAAAGAGGCATCAAGAGGCAAAAGGCCGTGGTGGTTACAAAAAAAGTTAATATTAAGTAAATAAAGAGGCTTCTATTAGCCTCTGCTATTTTTGTCTATAGTTTTTTTATATCAATGAATTTTACTGAGATGAGATTTGTTTCTTTTACTTTCCCTTCGGTGTTATGCAAATGCTATAGTGACTAATCATCAGGTGAATTTTAAAGTACATAAAAACAGAGTTCTTGGCATCAGGTTGAGTTTTTATTCTAGCTGATGCTTAGAAATCGTTATCCAGGGACGTAGCCACTCTTTACTCCCACGTTGAAGAAAAGCAGAGAACAAAAATCTTCGATTTTCTGTGAATCGCTTTCACAGAGTGCAAGCAGAGAACAAAAATCTTTGATTTTCTGTGAATCGCTTTCACAGAGTGCAAGCAGAGAACAAAAATCTTTGATTTTCTGTGAATCGCTTTCACAGAGTGCGATGGGAGTATTAGTGTGGGTAGTCATGGGATGAATAATAGTTGAAAAAACATTATTAATAGTTGTTGACATATAGTAGAATATGATATATAATAATCTTTGTCGCCATGAGTGACAGGCCGAAGTGGCGGAACTGGCAGACGCACAGGACTTAAAATCCTGCGGTGCTTAAACCACCGTACCGGTTCGATTCCGGTCTTCGGCACCATAATATCGCGGGGTGGAGCAGCTGGCAGCTCGTCGGGCTCATAACCCGAAGGTCGTAGGTTCAAGTCCTACCCCCGCAACCAGATTTGGCGGAATAGCTCAGCTGGCTAGAGCATTCGGTTCATACCCGAAGTGTCGTAGGTTCAAGTCCTATTTCCGCTACCAGAGTCCATACATATATGTATGGACTCTTTTGTTATTTTAATCAAACTATGAGAATTTATTTATCCTATAATCATAGGTACTTTTTTAGATAATTTATTTATATAATTATTAACTTCAATTCGTAATTGTGAGATAAGACGAATTAAAAGGAAGGGATAAAATGCGTGAAATACTGGGTATAATTGTAATAGGAGCAATGTTCTTCTTTCCTATACCTTACTATATAGTGAAAAATGCAGTTGAAGATGGAACACTGGAAGCATTAATGAAATATGAGAAAATAAAAAATCAGAGTGAGTAGATAAAATCATAATATTCTTATCATATTTTCAAGGGTTATATATTACGAAGCATGTATTGTATATTGCTTAATAAAGCTTTATCATACTATTATTAGAAAAGGGTAAGGGGAGATTCAAGGTGGATATAGAAAATGTATTTAAAGAGTTTCCAAGCATGGAAACTCATAGAATAAGTCTAAAGGAATTAAAAGAGGATTATGATAAAGATTTATTTGGATTTTTTTCGGATAGAAAAGTAATGGAATATTATGATATAAAACCATTAGAAACTATTGATGATGCCAGAAGATTAATTGGTAGATTTATTGATAAGTATAGTTTATTAAGAGAGTATGCATTTTTCAAAGGAGAATTTAGAGATTTAATTATGCTGTCTTTATTAAAAAAAGATTATATAAAAAATATTTAGTTTACAACATTCTTATATTGTTAATTAAAATATTAAAATAATCGTTGACAGGTAGTAGAATATGAGATATAATAGTTTTTGTCGCCATGAGTGACAGGCCGAAGTGGCGGAACTGGCAGACGCACAGGACTTAAAATCCTGCGGTGCTTAAACCACCGTACCGGTTCGATTCCGGTCTTCGGCACCATAATATCGCGGGGTGGAGCAGCTGGCAGCTCGTCGGGCTCATAACCCGAAGGTCGTAGGTTCAAGTCCTACCCCCGCAACCAGATTTGGCGGAATAGCTCAGCTGGCTAGAGCATTCGGTTCATACCCGAAGTGTCGTAGGTTCAAGTCCTATTTCCGCTACCAGAGTTCATACATATGTATGAACTCTTTTGCGTTTTATGGATACTGAATTCATTGGTTCATATATTGAAAGATATTATTTTTATGTTGGATTTACCTCTTTGAGTTTAAAAAATAATTGTCATATAAAATCATTAATGACATAAAATTTATAATATTTTTTATAACGACAATTTTTATAAATGGGTTTTAAATAAAAGAAACTGAATTACTTCAAAGGATAGATGAATTTTAATTCTTTTTATTTATAATTTTAATATTAGAGAGTATTTGTATTATAAACTTGTATTTTTAAAATGTATAAAAAAATCTAGGGATAAATGTCCTAAAAAAAATTGACTTCAATTCACTTTTGTGACAAATAATTCCAGACGATACTGCTATAATAAAAATAGTTTATTAGTTGGGAGATGTTTGTATGCAATATAATTCACAAGTTTACAGTTATCAGAGAGTTAATAAAGAAAATAATGGTTATGAAAGGAACAAATTCATATTAGATATATTTGATATGAAGTTCATATTGTATTTTATCTGTGCCTTTCTAATAAGTAGAGTATTAATGATTAATTCAGCTGCACCCTTTGGCATTGCTTTTGCAATTTCTATTTTAATGCATAGTAATGTAAAAGAAAAGATCATTGGATCAGCTGGTGCTGTACTAGGGTATATAACTTTGTATAATAACTTACAGAGTTTTTATATTTATGTGATTGCCATAATGACAATAACTTTTTTTAGTTTTATTATAGACAAGCTTTCTTGCAATAAAAAAATATTAATATATAGCATGATTATATTATGTGAATTTATGTTTTTTAATTTTATATTGAATAAAATGAATGGAACTATTACTTTTTTTACTTCTATATTAGAATTACTTTATATTATTCCAATATATTATATTATTAATTATTCCATGATATGCTTTAAAAATATAAAGACAAAACATTTATTTAGTGGAGAAGAAGTTGTCAGCATGGCTTTGATAGTATCATTAGCTATAGCGGGTACTTGGGGAGTAAGCTTCTATAATATAAATTTAAGAAATGTTGTTGCACTAATAAGTATTCTTATAATTACATATGTAAATGGGATGACTGTGGGGGCAGCCAGTGGAATAGCAATTGGTGCAGTGATTGGGATGTCTTCAAATATGATGCCAATTTATATTAGTGTTTTTGCTATTTGCGGACTTATATCAGGTATATTTAAAAATACTAATAAATGGATAATGGGTATTTCGTATACTATAACCTTTTTAATAATAATATTATATGAAAAGGTTATACCAAGCTTTAATATTATTGATGGCATGATTTCGTGTGGTATATTTTTTGCAATTCCCAATAAAATTTTACAGAGAATAGAGACTGAAATAAATTTTGAGAAGAAGCAAGAAAGTATATCACAGGGATATATTGATAAAATTAAAAATATATTTATTAAAAGGCTAGACAGTTTTTCAGATGTGCTTTTTACTATGTCTAATATATTGAATAATCTAGTAGACAATGACAAATTGGCCTTAAAGACAAAAAGTAGTGCACTAGTAGAAAATTTAGCAGATAGAGTATGTAATACTTGCAACATGAAAAATATATGCTGGAAAAGAGAACTATATTATACTTATGCAGCTTTTGAAGAACTTATATCTAATTTTCAGGATAATAGGGTAATTGTTCCTAATGAAATAGATAGAAAATGTATACATCGTAATGCATTAATAAAGAATACTGAAGAAATAGTTAACAACTATATTATAAATGAAATGTGGAGAATACGATTAAGTCAAGGAAGAGAAATTTTAGCTAATCAGATTAATAATATGGCAGGAACTATTAAAGAAATACAAAAGGAATTTAACGATAGCCTCAATTTTAATGGAATAATTGAAAAAAAGGTTATAGAAGTTTTAAATAGAAATGATATTAAATTTAAGGATATAATGTGTATAAATGATGATAATGATAGACTTTTAATAAAACTTTCCATGGAGGCTTGTGGAGGAAGACAGATCTGCGTTAAAGAGATATTACCTCTTGTTAATGAAGTTTCAGAGAGGTGTATGTGTGTTTGTGATGATGGGTGCAAAATAAATCCCGATACTAATTTATGTATGGTAGAATTTCAGGAAACTCCTAAATATCATGTTGCTTCTCATGTAAGTCGCAGGAGTAAGCATGGGGAAACAGAAAATGGAGACAGTTATAGTTTTGGAAAATTAAGTGATGGAAGTTATATGATTATAATAAGCGATGGTATGGGGTCAGGGGCAAAAGCTGGTCATGAAAGTAAAGCTGCTATTGATCTTATTGAAAAATTCACCATGTCTGGGCTTAGTAAAATTACTGCCATTAACAGTGTAAATTCTATAATGACTTTAAAATTTAGTGAGGATGAGAAATTCTCTACAATAGATTTATGTAGTATAGATTTATATTCTGGCAATGTAGAATTTATGAAAGTTGGCGCAGTCACCAGTTTTATTAAAAGAAAAGATAGGGTTGAAATAATAAATTCTAAAACCTTGCCTATTGGTGTATTAGATAAAGTTGATATTGATACAAAAGACAAGAAGGTTCAAAATGGAGATATTATTGTAATGATAAGTGATGGCATAACAGATTATGATAATGAAAATGCAGGAAAAATAAATTGGATTGTAGAATATCTGGAGAATTGTGGTTCAAATAACCCTAAAGATATAGCAGAAGAAATTGTTAAAAGATCGGTTAAGATGGGTGGAGGTAAAGCAAAAGATGATATGACTGTTATTGTATCAAAAATATATAGTTTATATTAAAGTATTTAGTTGATAATTGAATGAGAATTTATAATTGTGATATAATGAATTAGAAAAATAAGGATTTGTTTTAGAATAATGTTTAAAGCATTATTCTAAAACGGGTTGGTCATTAAATGTTTTTAGGAAGTGGTGCCATTGTTAGATAAAGTATTAAAAACTATACAGGAAAATTCAATGTTTTCCATAAATGATAAGGTTATAATTGCAGTTTCTGGTGGCCCGGATTCAATGTGCCTTCTTCATATATTAAATAGTATTAAGTCTAAATTAAAGATAAAACTTATAGCTGCTCATGTAAATCATTGTTTGAGAGGAGAGGAAGCTGATTACGACGAATTTTATGTAAAAGAATTTTGTGATAAATTAAATATTGATTTTTATAGTGTAAGAATAGATATAAATAAGCTTGCTAAGGATAAGGGTATATCATCTGAAATGGCTGGTAGAGCTGCTAGATACGAGTTCTTCGAAAAAATAAAAGATAAAATAGGTGCACAAAAAATAGCTATAGCTCATAATGCAAATGATCAAGCTGAAACAATACTCATGAGAATAATGAGAGGAACAGGCATCTCTGGAATTATAGGTATAAAACCTATGAGAGATGGTGTGTTTGTAAGACCACTCATAAAAGTAAATAGAGAAGAAATAGAATATTATTGTGAAAAAAATCATATTAATCCAAGAATAGATAAGACAAATCTTGAAAATATATACGGAAGAAACAAAGTTAGACTTGAACTTATTCCATATATAAAGAAAAATTTTAATAAAGATATAGTAATGACACTAAATAGATTAAGTGAAACAGTAGAAATAGATAGCGATTACCTGGAATATGTTTCCTTAGAAAAATATAAATTGTTATGTGAAGAAAAAGAAGATAAAATTATAATACATAAAAAAGCATTTTTAGAACATAGAGCTATTGTTACCAGAATAATCAGGAAATCAATTTCCTATATTACTGGTAGTACATATAATTTTGAAAAGAAGCATGTTTTAGATATAATTAATATACAGATCCATGCTACTGGGACTACTTTGGATTTACCTAATAATATAAAAGTGTACAATAATTATGGAGATATCAGCATATATTTTAAAAATGAACAAAATATTAATGAAGATATTAATGAATATGAACTTTTCATTGGTAAGAGGAATATAATACCTGAAAAAACAATTAAAATTACATTGAGAGCTATAGATGGGAATGAAAAAATAAAGTTTAGAGAAAATAATTTTATAAAATACTTTGATTATGATAAGATAAAAGATAAAATAATATTAAGGTATAGAAAAAAAGGTGATAAGTTTACTCCTATTGGAATGAATGGCAGCAAAAAACTAAAGGATATATTCATAAATATGAAAATTGAAAAAAGTTTACGTGATAGAATACCTCTTATATGTTTTGGCGATGAAATTTCATGGATAGTAGGATATAGAGTAAGCAATAAGTTTAAAATAGGTGAAAATACTAAAAAAATACTTGAAATTAGATTTGAAGGTGAGGAAAACAATGAGAGAGGATATTAAAGAGGTATTATTTACTGAAGAACAAATAAGAGATAAAATTAAGGAAATAGGTAAAAAAATAAGTAATGATTATAGAGAAAAGGATCTTATCTTAATAGGAATTTTAAAAGGATCAGTTATGTTCATGGCTGGTCTTATGAAAGAAATAACAATACCGTGCAGTATGGATTTTATGGCAGTATCAAGCTATGGAAATTCCACTGAATCAACGGGTAGAGTTAAAATATTAAAAGATCTTGATTTTTCTGTGGAAGGAAAGGATATACTTATAGTAGAGGATATTATAGATTCTGGTATAACCTTAGCATACATTAAGGAATACTTATATTCAAGAAAACCAAATAGCTTAGAAATTTCTACACTTTTAAATAAACCAGAAAGAAGGAAGATAAATATAGAACCTAAATATACTGGTTTTAATGTACCAGATGCCTTTTTAGTAGGCTATGGGTTGGATTTTGCAGAAAAATATAGAAATCTTCCCTACATAGGGATTTTAAAAGAAGAAGTTTATAAATAATTAAATTTTGCATTATTGTAAACAAATTTTCGTTATGGTACAATTTTATCGTATTTACAAAGAGAGGGGGGCCTATAGTGAAAAAGATATCGAGCGCTACGGTCTGGATTATAGTATCTATAGTAGTAATTTTTACAGCATTAACATTGCTAGAAAGTGGAAAACCAAGTAATCAAGTTAATTTTAACACTTTTCAACAAAAATATATATCAAATGACATAAAGAGTTTTCAGGTAAAAGAGGACAGAATGACCATTGATGGAACATATACAAATGGTCAAAGTTTTGAAACAGTAGTCCCAATGGAAAGGTTGGTACAGTTTTTAGGAGAACATCCTAATAATGGTAATATATCTGAAACTTATACACCACCAGCTAATATACCTATATGGGTAAATTGGCTACCTAGTATACTTTCTATACTGGTATTAGTAGTATTTTGGATTATGTTCATGCAGCAGGCTCAAGGCGGTGGAGGAAAGGGCGTTATGAGCTTTGGAAAGAGCAGAGCAAGATTGTCCTCTCCAGATAATAAAAAGAAAGTTACATTTGGTGATGTAGCTGGTGCTGATGAAGAAAAAGAAGAGCTTGCTGAAATAGTAGATTTTTTAAAAACGCCTAAAAGGTATCTGGAACTTGGAGCAAGAATTCCTAAGGGTGTATTATTAGTAGGACCTCCAGGAACAGGTAAAACACTTTTGGCTAAGGCTGTGGCAGGAGAAGCAGGGGTGCCTTTCTTCAGCATATCTGGTTCAGACTTTGTTGAAATGTTTGTAGGTGTAGGTGCTTCAAGAGTAAGAGATTTGTTTGAACAGGCTAAGAAAAATGCACCTTGTATAGTGTTTATTGATGAAATTGATGCTGTGGGAAGACAAAGAGGAGCAGGATTAGGTGGGGGACATGATGAAAGAGAACAGACACTTAATCAATTGCTTGTTGAGATGGATGGATTTGGAGTTAATGAAGGAATAATAATGTTAGCAGCTACTAATAGACCAGACATACTAGACAGGGCTTTATTAAGACCGGGCCGTTTTGATAGACAAATTCTAGTTGGAGCTCCAGATGTAAGGGGAAGAGAAGAGATACTTAAAGTTCATTCTAAAAATAAACCTTTAGAGCAGGGCGTAAAACTTGATGTACTAGCTAAAAGAACAGCCGGTTTTACAGGAGCTGATCTTGAAAATCTAATGAACGAATCAGCTTTATTAGCTTTTAGAAATAAAAAGACTTTAATTGGAATGGATGAACTTGAAGAAGCTATAACAAGAGTTATTGCTGGTCCAGAAAAGAGAAGTAGAGTTATCAATGAGGCAGACAGAAAACTTACTGCTTTTCACGAGGCTGGTCATGCGGTGGTAATGAAGTTACTTCCTAATAGTGATCCTGTTCATCAAATAAGTATTGTTCCAAGAGGTATGGCTGGTGGATATACTATGCATTTACCAGTAGAAGATAGGGCATATATGTCTAAGAACAGACTTGAAGATGAGATGGTAGGACTTCTTGGTGGAAGAGTTGCAGAAAAATTGGTGATTGGGGATATAAGTACAGGAGCTAAAAATGATATAGATAGAGCTTCTAGTATCGCCAGGAAAATGGTTATGGAATATGGTATGAGTGAAAATCTAGGGCCAATATCTTTTGGAACAGATCAAGACGAAGTGTTCCTTGGAAGAGATCTGGGGAGAAATAGAAATTTCAGTGAAGAAATTGGTGCAAAGATAGATAAAGAAGTTAAAGAACTCATACAAGATGCCTACAACCAAGCAGAAAAATTGCTCACAGAAAATATGAGCAAGTTAAAGGCTGTAGCTGAGGGATTACTTGAAAAAGAAAAGTTAGAAGCTAATGAATTTGAAGAGATATTTGCTAATAGCTAGAAATGCATTTGCAGTAGGAAACAAAATGTTTTCTACTGCATTATTTTATTTTAAAGCTGTATATACATAGAAAATATTTATAGTGTTATGATATAATATGTAATTAGTATAAAGGCAGATTCAAAAATAAATAGTCAGTATACTGGTCTATTTATTTTCAGATGCCTAAAATATTGAAAATTATAGATGAAAAGGGGCGTATTTTAAAATGAAATCCGATATTGAAATTGCACAGAGCTGCAAAATGGAACCTATTTATAAAGTGGCTGAAAAATTAGGACTAAAGGAAGACGATATAGATTTATATGGAAGATATAAATGCAAAATTTCATTAGATATTCTTAAAAAGAATAGCGAAAAAGATAATGGAAAGCTTATTTTGGTTACTGCTATAAATCCTACACCAGCGGGTGAAGGAAAATCTACAGTAACAGTAGGACTTGGGGATGCATTAAAGAGAAAAAATAAAAATGTTGTTATTGCATTAAGAGAACCTTCTTTAGGTCCTGTTTTTGGCATAAAGGGTGGAGCTGCTGGCGGTGGATATGCGCAGGTTGTACCTATGGAGGATATAAATTTACATTTTACTGGTGATATGCATGCAATAACCTCTGCAAATAATTTGCTTTGTGCAGCTGTAGATAATCATGTGCAGCAGGGAAATCCACTGAAGATAGATGTAAGAAGAATAGTTTTTAAAAGAGTAATGGACATGAATGATAGAGTATTGAGAAGGATAGTTGTTGGACTGGGTGGAAAGCCAAATGGATTTCCTAGAGAAGATGGCTTTATGATTACAGTTGCATCTGAAATAATGGCAATATTATGTTTAGCTAATGATCTCATGGATCTAAAAGAGAGGATGGGTAAAATATTAGTGGCTTATAATTTAGATGGTGAGCCTGTATATTGCAAAGATCTAAAAGTTGAAGGAGCTATGGCGCTTCTTATGAAGGATGCCATACGACCTAATTTAGTTCAAACCTTAGAAAATACTCCAGCAATAATTCATGGAGGACCTTTTGCTAATATAGCTCATGGGTGTAATAGTGTTTTAGCCACTAAAACGGCATTGAAACTTTCTGATTATACCGTTACAGAAGCAGGTTTCGGTGCAGATCTTGGAGCTGAAAAGTTTTTTGACATAAAATGCAGATATGGAAATTTAAAACCAGCTTGTACCGTAATAGTTGCTACGGTTAGAGCTCTTAAACATCATGGAGGAGTAAAAAAGGCTGACTTAAATACTGCAAATGTAGATGCCTTAAAAAACGGAATAGAAAATTTAGGTAAACAAATTGAAAATGTAAAAAAATATGGCGTACCTGTAGTTGTGGCAATAAATAAATTTATAACTGACAGTAACGATGAATTGGATTTTATTGAAAAATATTGTCGGGACTTAGGAGTGAGAGTTTCACTTACTGAAGTTTGGGAAAAAGGTGGAGAAGGTGGACTTGATCTTGCAGATAATGTTTTAGATATAATTGAAAATGAAAACAGCGATTTTAAATATATCTATGATGAGAAGAAAACTATTAAGGAAAAATTGGAAACTATAGCAAGAGAAATATATGGAGCTGAAGGTGTTACATATACTACTGCAGCAGAGAAGCAAATTGCAGAACTTGAAAAATTCAACTTAGATAGATTGCCTATTTGTGTTGCTAAAACTCAATATTCACTTTCAGATAATCCTTCATTACTTGCAAGACCAAAAGGTTTTTACATAACTGTAGGAGAGGTAAGAGTTTCCAATGGAGCTGGATTCATTGTAGCTTTAACCGGAAATATTATGACAATGCCAGGACTTCCAAAGGTGCCAGCAGCAGAAAAAATGGATATTAACCAAGATGGATCTATAATAGGTTTATTTTGATGGCTAAAATACTTGACCAAATAAAATTAAGTTGTTAAAATGAATTTATTGTATTTTTATCTACTATACTTCCATATACAGAATACAAAGGGTGGCTTTAAAGAGCCGCTCTTATAATTTTAGGCATCTTTGTCTCGTCATTTTTCAGATGCCTTATAAGGGGTGTATTAATTTGATTTTAGTTCTGGATGTTGGGAATACTAATATAGTTATTGGTATTTACGATAAAAAAGATCTTATAACTGAATGGAGACTTTCAACAGATATGTTTAGAACTGCAGATGAGTATGGAATTCAGTTTTTAAATCTATTTTCTTTAAGCAAGCTTGAAATTAACATGGTTGAGGGAGTAATAATATCTTCTGTAGTGCCAAATATTATGTATTCTCTTGAACATATGATTAGAAAATATTTTAAAATAGGACCAATAGTTGTAGGGCCAGGAGTTAAAACTGGCATTAATATTAAATATGATAACCCAAGAGAAGTTGGAGCCGATAGAATTGTAAATGCAGTAGCTGCCCATGAGATATACAATAAACCTTTAATTATTATTGATTTTGGAACTGCTACTACCTTTTGCGCTGTAAGAGAAAATGGTGACTATCTAGGTGGGGCAATTTGCCCAGGAATAAAAATATCATCAGATGCTCTCTTCCAGAAGGCAGCAAAGCTTCCAAGAGTTGAATTACTTAGGCCTTCAGAAGTTATTTGTAGAAACACAGTAACAAGTATGCAGGCGGGAATAGTATATGGATACATAGGTCAAGTTGATTATATTGTGCATAAAATGAAGATAGAAATGTTAGAATTAGGTGAGCAGGATATTTTAGTAGTGGCTACTGGAGGTCTTGCTAAGCTTATAAGTGAGGAATCTAAAAATGTGGATATTGTGAATCCATTTTTGACCTTGGAAGGCTTAAGAATCATATATGAAAAGAATAAAAAGCAGGTGAATTATGAAAATATCAGGGCTTGAATTTTCCAATGATGTTTTTCTTGCACCCATGGCTGGGGTAACGGATATTATATTTAGAGGAATATGCAAAGATATGGGATGTGGGCTTGTTTATACTGAAATGATAAGTGCAAAGGCTTTGTACTACGGAAGTGAAAATACTAAAGAACTACTTAAGGTATCTAATAAGGAAAGTCCTGCAGCTGTGCAAATCTTTGGAAGTGAGCCTTTAGTTATGGCTAAGGCCTGTGATTTTTTTAATAATGATAAAAATATATGCCTAGTTGATATCAATATGGGTTGCCCTGCTCACAAAATAGTGAAAAATGGTGAAGGATCTGCTCTTATGAAAGATCCCCAGTTAGCTGCTGATATAGTAAGGGAAGTGAAAAGAGCTTCTACTAAACCTGTAACAGTAAAATTCAGAAAGGGCTTTGATAGTAGCAATATAAATGCTGTAGAATTTGCCAAGAAAATGGAGGATGCTGGAGCGGATGCAGTAACAGTTCATGGAAGAACTAGAGAGCAAATGTACGAAGGCAAGGCAGATTGGAATATAATAGCTGAAGTAAAAAAACAGCTTTCTATACCTGTTATAGGAAATGGAGATATTTTTTTAGCGGAAGATGCCTTGAAAATTAGAGAGCAGACACAGTGTGATGGCATAATGATAGCTAGAGGGGCTATGGGTAATCCGTGGATTTTTAGAGAAATTAATCAGGCTATTAGGGGAGAAATAATTGTAAAACCTTCTGTAGAAGAAAAAATTGATTTATGTATTGCCCATTTAAAACTTGCAGTAGACCATTATGGAGAAGCTAAAGCAATTAGAGAAATGAGAAAAAATATAGCTTGGTACTTGAAGGGATTAAAAAATTCTACAGATATAAAAAATAAAGTGAATTATGAAGGACATAGTGATAAAGTTATAGAAATACTAAAAAATTATAAATCTTTATTGGCTCAGAAATAGCTATAGTCTTTCAAATTAACTATTGTACTGATTAAATAAATGATGTTGATTATAATTCATATATTAAATAAATACATTTTGTTATAAAATATTAATAATGTGAATACAATTTAGAAAGTAAAATTAATATTTAGAATGGTCTGTATCGATAATATTGACAATGGAAATGGGCTGTTTTATAATTACTTAAATGGCTACATCTAGATATTGGTAGTCTTTTGTTTTATTATTATTGATAAATAAATTACCTATAAATATAGAATAGGGCATTTCATGAAATTAGAAGGGGAGAAATAAAATGAGTGAAACAAAAAAATATGTTATGACTTATGAGGGCTTAAAAAAATTAGAAGAGGAATTAGAATATCTTAAGACTACAAAAAGAAAAGAAGTTACTGAAAAGATAAAAGTTGCTCTTTCTTTTGGAGATTTAAGTGAGAATTCAGAATATGATGAAGCTAAAAATGATCAGGCTTTTCTTGAAGGAAGAATTATACAACTTGAAAATATGCTTAAAAATGCTACTATAGTAGATGAATCAGACATTCCAAAAGACAAGGTTAATGTAGGAAGTTTAGTTAAAGTTAAAGATTATGAATTTGATGAAGAAGTGAATTTTTTAATTGTAGGTTCTGCAGAGGCGGATCCTCTTAAAAATAAAATTTCTAATGAATCGCCAATAGGAAGTGCTTTGATTGGTAAAAAAGTGGGAGAAATAATAGAGGTACAGGTTCCTGATGGTACAAATAAATTTGAAATACTAGAAATAAATAGACCATAATTGGAGGTATAGTAATGTCAAATGAAAAAGAGTCATTGACAAAAGAGGAAATAAAATTACAAAGACTTCAAGCAAAAGCTGAAGCTGAAATGAACGATTTATTAAAAGAGAGAAGACAGAAGCTTTCAGATCTTCAGGCAGCAGGAAAAGATCCTTTTGATGTTTATTCTGTGGAGAGAACTCATACATCTCAGCAGATAAAAGAAAATTATGATGAACTTGAAGATAAAACAGTTACTGTTGCAGGAAGGCTCATGTCTAAAAGAGTACATGGAAAGGCTGGATTTTCTGATATTTTTGACAGATACGGTAAAATACAACTTTATATAAAAATAGACGATGTAGGTGAAGAAAAGCTTAAGGCTTACAAAACTTTTGATATAGGAGACTTTGTATCAATAACTGGTAGAGTATTTAAGACAAAAACAGGTGAAGTTAGTATACATATTACAGACTTTGAACTTTTATCTAAATCTTTAAAGCCACTACCAGAAAAATTCCATGGTTTAAAGGATCCAGATTTAAGATATAGACAGAGATATGTTGATCTTATAATCAATCAGGAGGTTAGAGATACTTTCTTTAAGAGAACTGCTATTATAAAGGCTATAAGAGAGTTTTTGGACAATAGAGAATATCTTGAGGTTGAAACACCTATATTGTCACCTATAGCTGGTGGAGCGGCTGCTAGACCTTTTGATACCCATCACAATGCACTGGATATAGATATGTATCTTAGAATAGCAACAGAACTATATCTAAAGAGGCTTATTGTAGGTGGATTTGAAAAGGTATATGAAATAGGTAAGAACTTTAGAAATGAAGGTATAGATGTAAGACATAACCCGGAATTTACCATGATAGAATTATATGAAGCCTATGCTGATTATAACGATATGATGGAAATAACAGAAAATATGGTTGCCTATGTTTGTGAAAAGGTACTTGGAACAACTAAAGTAACATATCAAGGTACTGAAATAGATTTTAAGCCGCCATGGAAGAGAATAACTATGGTGGATGCTGTTAAGGAATATGCCGGAGTTGATTTTAGTGAAATAAAATCAGATGAAGAAGCAAGATCTATAGCTAAAGAAAAGGGACTTGAGCTCAAGAAAAACCTAGAGGATTGTACAAAAGGCGATATATTAAATGAGCTTTTCGAAGCTTTTGGTGAGGAAAAGATGATACAGCCTACCTTTGTATATGATTATCCAGTAGAAATATCACCTCTTACCAAGAAGAAGAGAGGTAATGAGGATTTCACAGAAAGATTTGAAGGTTTTATATATGGAAGAGAATTATGTAATGCCTACTCAGAACTTAATGATCCAATAGTTCAAAAGGATAGATTTGTACAACAACTTAGGGAAAGAGAACTTGGAGATGATGAAGCATATATGATGGATGATGATTTTATTAACGCTTTGGAAATTGGAATGCCTCCAACTGGTGGACTTGGAATAGGTATTGATAGACTTATTATGTTTTTAACAGATGCTTATTCCATAAGGGATGTTATATTATTTCCTACAATGAAACCATTAGCATAATAATAAATGTTAATTATAGGTTATGGAATAGATAAAAATTTTAAGCATTGTGAAGTATTCCGAATCTAATGAGAACACTATCAAAACTAGTTTATCACTATAGTTTTGATAGTGTTATTTTTATCCGATGACTACCCACTCTAATACTCTCACCGCACTCTGTGAAAGCGATTCACAGAAAATCGAAGATTTTGGTTCTCTGCTTTTCTTCAAAGTGGGAGTAAAGAGTGGCTACGTCCCTGGATAATTCATCTAAACTTAGTGGGAGTTTGTATTCCCACTAAGGAAGATTCATTGATGAAATATCCACAAAAATAAAAAAATTAAAATAATGCTTGCTTTTTTAAAATAACTTGTTATAATAGTATATGTAAGTGAGGCAAGTAAAATATTCCGCGATAGCTCAACGGTGGAGCACTCGGCTGTTAACCGATAGGTTGAAGGTTCGAATCCTTTTCGCGGAGCCATTTTTATTTTTTGTAAATTTATTTTAGTAATTTTAAATTAATTCAGCTTGCTAATAAAATTGAATATAATAATTACGCAATGATGGAGAAAAGTAATTTTAAGATTCTTTTAGAGAGGTCATGTAAAGCAGTTAGAAATGAATAATAGTCAATTAAATATGTCACTGTATTTTGTGTGTAACAAAATGTAGATTTTAACGGTGATTTATTAAAGCCTTTCACATAGGTATTGTGTGAAAATAAATTTGTATGTGGACTAAATATTCATTTTAAAAATGCTAAGGTGAGAGTGGCTAGGATTTTGATATGAATGGAGCTTTTGAGTGTAAAAGTATAGAGTAGGGCTAATGCCAATAAGGGTGGAACCGCGGAATTCAAAATTTCGTCCCTTAGGGTATAAGTCCTTTTTTTATTTTGAAAGTTAATTGATTCTATATATTGTGTGGTAATATTTAGTTTATACTATAATATTAATATTTTAAGCTGAATTTATTATTTCCATATCTATTGCTTGTTAGCACTTAAAGGTGTAATTATAATCTATATAAATAAGAAAATTAAATATAGGAGGTTTTATTATATGTCTTTTGAAAAAACAATGGAGAAAATAGTTGCTCTTGCTAAAAACAGAGGTTTTATATTTCCGGGTTCTGATATATATGGAGGATTGGCAAATTCTTGGGATTATGGTCCCTTGGGAGTTGAGTTTAAAAACAATGTAAAAAAAGCTTGGTGGAAAAAGTTTATACAGGAAAGTCCTTATAATGTTGGTCTTGACTGTGCAATACTTATGAATAGGGAAGTTTGGGTAGCCTCAGGCCATGTTGGAGGTTTTTCAGATCCACTTATGGATTGTAAGGATTGTAAGTCTAGATTTAGAGCAGATAAACTTGTGGAAGAGCATATGGTTTCTAAAGGAATAGACTATGCTAGTGCTGACGGTTTTACAAATGAACAGTTAAAAGAATATATAGAAAAAAATAATATAGTTTGTCCAAAATGCGGTAAAAGCAATTTTACAGATATAAGAAAATTCAATTTAATGTATAAAACCTTTCAGGGTGTTACAGAGGATTCTAAATCAGAAATATTTTTAAGACCAGAAACTGCTCAGGGAATATTTGTGAATTTTAAAAATGTTCAGAGAAGCTCTCGTAAAAAAATTCCATTTGGTATAGGACAAATTGGTAAAGCTTTTAGAAATGAAATCACTCCAGGAAATTTTATTTTTAGAATTAGAGAGTTTGAACAAATGGAACTTGAATTCTTCTGTAAGCCAGGAACTGATCTAGAATGGTTTAAATACTGGAAAGATTATAGCCTTAATTTTCTACTAAATTTAGGTATTAATAAAGATAATATACGAATGAGAGATCACTCACCAGAAGAATTGGTTTTTTATAGTAAGGCAACTTCTGATATAGAATACAAATTTCCTTTTGGATGGGGAGAATTGTGGGGAGTAGCAGATAGAACTGATTATGATTTGAGTAAACATATGGAACATTCTGGTGAAGATTTAAACTATTTAGATCCTACAAATAACGAGAAATATATACCATATGTTATTGAACCTTCACTTGGTGCAGATAGAGTTACGTTAGCGTTTTTGGTTGATGCTTATGGCGAAGAGGAGCTTGAAGGAGGAGATGTAAGAACTGTTCTTCATTTACATCCAGCACTAGCTCCGTTTAAAGCAGCCATACTCCCACTTAGTAAAAAGCTTTCTGAAAAGTCTATAGAGGTCTACAATAAACTAAGCAAGAATTTTAATGTAGATTATGATGAGGCTGGAAGTATAGGTAAAAGATATAGAAGAGAAGATGAAATAGGTACACCTTATTGTATAACTATAGATTTTGATACTTTAGAAGATGAGACAGTTACAGTAAGGGATAGAGATACTATGCAGCAGGAAAGAGTAAAAATAGAAGAATTAGAAAAATTCATAGAGGATAAATTAAATTTTTAATGTAATTTAATAAGAATATTAGTACATGATTAAATAGTTATTTTATTTAATCATTATTAAAAGGATATTATCAATTAAATGTATAATTTTAATTGCAACTTATGAATTAAGAAAACTTTTTTAAGGTACTCTAGATATTTAGACAAATAAAAAAAGTCTAAATACTTAGGGTGCTTTTTAAGTAGTCAATATTTTTAATTTTATTTGAATTGCTTCCACAGAATGTGCTGAAGTGGTATGGTGGCTATCTATTGGATAAAAAAAGAGCCGGATACAAAATCCGACTAAATAGGGTTTAATCATGGGGATATGTTATATGTTCAATTAAAACTTGGGGAATTATATTAATGTTTTCCTTACGGCACAATGATAGTATAACATAATAAAGTCGAAATTTGCAATACCAAGGAATAAAGTTAAAAAATTAAATGAATTCTTACAATTCTGACACACATAATCTTTTTAATGGCATAGAATGCTTATACAATTGCTTATTACTAAACTAATAGCTCCTATTAATAATGCGGTATATTTTGAGGATTTGTTATTTTCTGTATTAGAAATTAGAATGATATTTGCTATTATGCCTATGGGAAATGGAATTTCATAATTTATGGTTATGTATATTTGGCTTAAAATCCATATACAAATAAGTTTTAGACTATAAAAATTTTCTGGCGTATGTTTTCTTACATAAGATATATATATCAAAGGACTTGAAATTATCAATGATAAAAAGGGCATTCAACATCACTCATTACAATTAGTATTAATAAATTATATGATGTGTTTATAATAAAATGTTAGTTATGTTTAAATTTTTTAATAAAGTGATATAATTAATAAAGCGGCTGATTAATGAATCTTAGCCGGTGGGACATTTCACTAAGTTTTAATGAATTATTTAGTGATGTGCTGCTGTTATTGATTTCTTTAAAAGTGATGCGGCCACTAGAAGTGAGATAAATAATATATTTCGGGGGTAATCATGAGTAGAAATTTTAGTGATTTTAAAAGATTCATAAATAACAAGAAAACTGTGGTTTTAGGTATAGGTATAAGCAATAGACCTCTAATAGACTTTTTGTTAGAATTAGGAGCTGAAGTTACAGCTTTTGATAGGAAGACAAAAAAACAGATAGGACATGCAGCAGATGAACTTATGGAAAAAGGGGTAAAGTTAATTTTAGGAGAAAATTATTTAGAATTCCTTCAAGGATATGAAGTTATATTTAAGACACCTTCTATGAGGATAGATATTCCAGAGTTAATTAGAGCAAAAAAATCAGGAGCATATATAACCTCTGAAATGGAGGAATTTGTTAAATATTGTCCTGCTAAAATTATTGGAGTTACTGGCAGTGATGGCAAAACTACTACAACAACATTAATATATAATATTCTTAAAGAAGAAGGATATAAGACATGGGTAGGAGGTAATATAGGAACTCCTCTATTTACTAAAATCAGAGATATAAATGAAAAAGATAAAGTGGTCTTGGAATTATCCAGTTTTCAACTCATGACTATGAATGTATCACCTCAGGTATCTATCATAACAAATTTGAGTCCAAATCATTTGGATATTCACAAAGATATGGAAGAATATATAGATGCAAAAAAGAACATATATAAATTTCAAAATCAAGATGGACTGCTTATATTAAATCAAGATAACCGTATTACATCGACTATGGCTAATGAAGCAAATGGAAAGGTTATGGAGTTTAGTACAAAATATAAGTTAGAAAATGGAGCATATTTCTATGGTGGAAAATTATATGTATTAAATAAATTTGTTTGTAAAAGAGAAGAGATAGTAATAAAGGGAATGCATAATGTGGAAAACTTTCTTGCAGCTTTTTGTGCTACTATAGGAGATGCTAGTATTGATACTATGAAAAAAGTAGCGGTTACATTTTCAGGTGTTGAGCATAGATCCGAATTTGTAAGAGAATTAAATGGAGTCAAATATTATAATGATTCTATTGCATCTAGTCCAACTAGAACATTGGCAAGTTTGAGAGCTTTCGAGAAAAAGGTAATACTAATTGCTGGTGGATATGATAAACATATTCCCTTTGAACCTTTAGCAGAAGAAGGTTTAAATATGATAAAAAAATTAATACTTTTAGGAAACACAAAAGATAAGATTGAAGAGAGCTTTAATAAGGTAATGAAGGATAAAAAAGTATATATTCCAATAGTTAAAGTTGACACATTAGAAGAAGCTGTAAATATGGCTAGAAAGAAAGCAGAAGCAGAAGATATAGTCACGCTTTCTCCATCTTGTGCTAGTTTCGATATGTTCCCCAATTTTGAGATCAGAGGAAACAAATTTAAAGAAATTGTAAATAGTATGAAATAGATATATATGGTGATAAAATATTTTTATTAATAAAGTAGTGATTTTATTTAAATTATACTATGATTATCTCACAAAAAGTGTATTTAATAAAAGATATATACTATATATCGCGAAGATTTCGCATTGAAACCACTATATAGGTTATAGTGGAAATTAGTTTACAGTTTTTGTGGTTTAATCATAATATTTTTTTATAAAAAAAGTTGTTGACAAAGTATATTAGCTCATATATAATTATTTACTGTGATGAGGTTATTTTAACTCATAGTTAAAATAAGTTTATACTGATATTTGGTAATTATCACTTAGAGGAAATAACCATTCTCATTTTCAACAGGTAGATTAAATTCTAATGTGCTGATGGTAGTGTAGAGATTCCTCTGTGGAAGAATAAGTTATTACCAGACAATTGAGGATCTTTAGCTCAGTTGGTTAGAGCAACCGGCTCATAACCGGTTGGTCCGGGGTTCGAGTCCCTGAAGGTCCACCATATGGGGGTATAGCTCAGTTGGGAGAGCATCTGCCTTGCACGCAGAGGGTCAAGAGTTCGAGTCTCTTTATCTCCACCAAAAAGCCAGTCTAATTTTAAATTAGACTGGCTTTTTGGTGTTTAAGGTATGCCACAGAAAGGCAATAATTTTTATCTATGAACCTTGTAAACTGCTTATCTCCACAACCTTATATATTCAGTTTACAAAGAGCAACTAACATTTATATAATATTTAAAATAATAATTATACAAATTCAATTAATATAAATGGTATGAAATCACTTATATTAATGTGCTATCCATCTCCTGGCTGTAGATGATTGTAGAATTCTGCACATTAGGTTAAATAAAAAACATGTAAAATGTAAAGAAGTATATATTATAGTAATAATGTAAAATAAAAAACGTGACCAAGTGTATCAATATAAGAATAATGTAGTATAAGAAAGAAAATAGAAGATTATAGAATATAAATGTGAATATATAACTGTATTAATTCTACGTATATATATGTGTGTGATAGAATATTATTTGTCGCTGCAAGGATAATAATTGATTTAATAAATAATTGAAAATTATTTAAAAAGTAGTTGACAATAGATTATTGTTTTGATAGAATGTAAAAGTCGTCAGTTGATGACAAATTGATCTTTGAAAATTAAACAGAGTATAAGAATAAAACAAACCAGCAATTCTTTAGATTTTAAGAAATTGAAATCAAGAGTAACAAACTCTTCAGTAAAATGAAGAAAAGCGATGAGCTAACATCAAACTTATAAATTGAGAGTTTGATCCTGGCTCAGGACGAACGCTGGCGGCGTGCTTAACACATGCAAGTCGAGCGAGAAACCTTCGGGTTTCTAGCGGCGGACGGGTGAGTAACACGTGGGTAACCTGCCTCAAAGAGGGGAATAGCCTCCCGAAAGGGAGATTAATACCGCATAATATTACAGCTTCGCATGAAGCAGTAATTAAAGGAGTAATCCACTTTGAGATGGACCCGCGGCGCATTAGCTAGTTGGAGAGGTAACGGCTCACCAAGGCGACGATGCGTAGCCGACCTGAGAGGGTGATCGGCCACATTGGAACTGAGACACGGTCCAGACTCCTACGGGAGGCAGCAGTGGGGAATATTGCACAATGGGCGAAAGCCTGATGCAGCAACGCCGCGTGAGTGATGACGGTCTTCGGATTGTAAAGCTCTGTCTTTTGGGACGATAATGACGGTACCAAAGGAGGAAGCCACGGCTAACTACGTGCCAGCAGCCGCGGTAATACGTAGGTGGCAAGCGTTGTCCGGATTTACTGGGCGTAAAGGATGTGTAGGCGGATACTTAAGTGAGATGTGAAAGCCCCGGGCTTAACCTGGGGACTGCATTTCAAACTGGGTATCTAGAGTGCAGGAGAGGAAAGCGGAATTCCTAGTGTAGCGGTGAAATGCGTAGAGATTAGGAAGAACATCAGTGGCGAAGGCGGCTTTCTGGACTGTAACTGACGCTGAGGCATGAAAGCGTGGGGAGCAAACAGGATTAGATACCCTGGTAGTCCACGCCGTAAACGATGAGTACTAGGTGTAGGAGGTATCGACTCCTTCTGTGCCGCAGTTAACACAATAAGTACTCCGCCTGGGAAGTACGGTCGCAAGATTAAAACTCAAAGGAATTGACGGGGGCCCGCACAAGCAGCGGAGCATGTGGTTTAATTCGAAGCAACGCGAAGAACCTTACCTAGACTTGACATCTCCTGAATAGCGTAGAGATACGTGAAGCCCTTCGGGGCAGGAAGACAGGTGGTGCATGGTTGTCGTCAGCTCGTGTCGTGAGATGTTGGGTTAAGTCCCGCAACGAGCGCAACCCTTATCATTAGTTGCTACCATTAAGTTGAGCACTCTAGTGAGACTGCCCGGGTTAACCGGGAGGAAGGCGGGGATGACGTCAAATCATCATGCCCCTTATGTCTAGGGCTACACACGTGCTACAATGGTGAGAACAACGAGATGCAATACCGCGAGGTGGAGCCAAACTTGAAAACTCATCCCAGTTCGGATTGCAGGCTGAAATTCGCCTACATGAAGTTGGAGTTGCTAGTAATCGCGAATCAGAATGTCGCGGTGAATACGTTCCCGGGCCTTGTACACACCGCCCGTCACACCATGAGAGCTGGTAACACCCGAAGTCCGTGAGGTAACCTTTATGGGGCCAGCGGCCGAAGGTGGGATTAGTGATTGGGGTGAAGTCGTAACAAGGTAGCCGTAGGAGAACCTGCGGCTGGATCACCTCCTTTCTAAGGAGTAAGCATGGTAGGATAACTACTGTGATATGGTTGTTTAACTCTTATCTCTGTTTAATTTTGAGAGATCAATATCTCTTAAATGTACTTTGAAAATTGCATAGTGAAACAAAAAGTAAAGTAAAATAATAAAACAAATATCCTTTGTATAATTAATCTTTATCTTTAATAAAATGAAGATTAAAACAAAATAAAAGACTAAACTCGAAAAGCTAACGCTTAAGAGTATAACAGGTCAAGCTACAAAGGGCGCATGGTGAATGCCTTGGCACTAGAAGTCGAAGAAGGACGCGACAAGCTGCGATAAGCTTCGGGTAGGCGCAAATAGCCTGTGATCCGGAGATTTCCGAATGGGGCAACCCACATGTCTTAACGACATGTACTTTATACTGAATACATAGGTATATAGAGACATACCCGGGGAACTGAAACATCTAAGTACCCGGAGGAAGAGAAAGAAATATCGATTTCCTTAGTAGCGGCGAGCGAAATGGAATGAGCCCAAACCAGGAACTTTGTTCCTGGGGTTGTGGATAGATCATTAAAGCCTAATATCTTAATCGAAGAGTTCTGGAAAGCTCTACCGTAGAAGGTAACAGTCCTGTAGATTAAAAGAGAAAATGGCCGGATCTATTCCAGAGTACCACGAGACACGTGAAACCTTGTGGGAAGCTGGGAGGACCACCTCCCAAGGCTAAATACTTTCTAGTGACCGATAGTGAAGCAGTACCGTGAGGGAAAGGTGAAAAGAACCCCGGAAGGGGAGTGAAATAGAACCTGAAACCGTGTGCCTACAACCGGTCGAAGCACTTTTTATGTGTGACGACGTGCTTTTTGTAGAACGAGCCAGCGAGTTACGGTATGCAGCAAGGTTAAGCACTTCTGGTGCGCAGCCGAAGGGAAACCGAGTCTTAATAGGGCGACTAGTTGCATGCTGTAGACCCGAAACCGGGTGACCTATCCATGGCCAGGTTGAAGCGGAAGTAAAATTCCGTGGAGGACCGAACCACATTGGTGTTGAAAAACCATGGGATGAGCTGTGGATAGCGGAGAAATTCCAATCGAACTCGGAGATAGCTGGTTCTCCTCGAAATAGCTTTAGGGCTAGCGTCGATTAATTGAGTTATGGAGGTAGAGCACTGAATGAGGTAGGGGCTGACAACAGTTACTGAACTCTATCAAACTCCGAATGCCATATACTTTTATTTCGGCAGTCAGACTGCGAATGATAAGATCCGTAGTCAAAAGGGAAACAGCCCAGATCATCAGCTAAGGTCCCTAAGTGTAAGTTAAGTGGTAAAGGATGTGGGATTTCTAAGACAACTAGGATGTTGGCTCAGAAGCAGCCACTCATTTAAAGAGTGCGTAATAGCTCACTAGTCAAGAGATCCTGCGCCGAAAATGTCCGGGGCTAAAACTTACCACCGAAGCTATGGGCTCGTAAGAGCGGTAGAGGAGCTTCCTGTATGGATTGAAGTCGTACCGTAAGGAGCGGTGGACTATACAGGAGTGAGTATGCTGGCATAAGTAGCGAGAACTAAGTGAGAATCTTAGTGGTCGAAAACCTAAGGTTTCCTGAGGAAGGCTCGTCCGCTCAGGGTTAGTCGGGTCCTAAGCCGAGGCCGAAAGGCGTAGGTGATGGATAATCGGTTGATATTCCGATACCACCTTTTTCCGTTTTGAGAGATGGGGTGACGCAGAAGGATAAGATGTGCGCACTATTGGATGTGCGTCTAAGCACTAAGACGTGCAGGTTGGCAAATCCGCCTGCTTAGTTGAGGTGTTATGGGGAGCTAATTTTTAGCGAAGTATCTGATTTCACACTGCCAAGAAAAGCCTCTATCAAGGAATTAAGGTGCCCGTACCGCAAACCGACACAGGTAGGTGAGGAGAGAATCCTAAGACCATCGGAAGAATCGTTGTTAAGGAACTCGGCAAATTGACCCCGTAACTTCGGGAGAAGGGGTGCCTACTTAACGTAGGCCGCAGAGGATAGGCCCAAGCAACTGTTTAGCAAAAACACAGGTCTCTGCTAAAGCGTAAGCTGATGTATAGGGGCTGACGCCTGCCCGGTGCTGGAAGGTTAAGGGGATCCGTTAGAGTAATCGAAGCGGTGAACTTAAGCCCCAGTAAACGGCGGCCGTAACTATAACGGTCCTAAGGTAGCGAAATTCCTTGTCGGGTAAGTTCCGACCCGCACGAATGGCGTAATGATTTGGGCACTGTCTCAACAACGAATCCGGCGAAATTGTAGTGCAAGTGAAGATGCTTGCTACCCGCGATTGGACGGAAAGACCCCGTAGAGCTTTACTGTAGTTTAGCATTGAGTTTCGGTATTGTCTGTACAGGATAGGTGGGAGACTGGGATACAGCGGCGTCAGCTGCTGTGGAGTCGTCCTTGGGATACCACCCTGACAGTACTGGAATTCTAACCGGAGGCCATGAAGCTGGTCACGGGACATTGCTAGATGGGCAGTTTGACTGGGGCGGTCGCCTCCAAAAAAGTAACGGAGGCGCCCAAAGGTTCCCTCAGCGCGGTTGGAAATCGCGCGTAGAGTGCAAAGGCATAAGGGAGCCTCACTGCGACACAAACAAGTGGAGCAGGGACGAAAGTCGGGCTTAGTGATCCGGTGGTTCCTCGTGGGAGGGCCATCGCTCAACGGATAAAAGCTACCTCGGGGATAACAGGCTGATCTCCCCCAAGAGTCCACATCGACGGGGAGGTTTGGCACCTCGATGTCGGCTCGTCGCATCCTGGGGCTGAAGTAGGTCCCAAGGGTTGGGCTGTTCGCCCATTAAAGCGGCACGCGAGCTGGGTTCAGAACGTCGTGAGACAGTTCGGTCCCTATCCGTCGCGGGCGTAGGAAATTTGAGAGGAGCTGTCCTTAGTACGAGAGGACCGGGATGGACTGACCTCTGGTGCACCAGTTGTCACGCCAGTGGCACAGCTGGGTAGCTATGTCGGGATGGGATAAACGCTGAAAGCATCTAAGCGTGAAGCCCACCTCAAGATTAGATTTCTCATAGCGTAAGCTAGTAAGACCCCTGAAAGAACATCAGGTTGATAGGTCAGAGGTGTAAGTGCAGCAATGTATTCAGCTGACTGATACTAATAGGTCGAGGGCTTGACCAATATTTAAATAAATTACTAAAGTGTATATTAGTATACGATATTATATTTTACTTTTACCCTTTACTATGCAATTTTGAGAGTACATTTTAATTATTAATTTTAACTCTCAACTTAATATATCCAGTGTCTATGACTTAGAGGTAACACCCGTTCCCATTCCGAACACGAAGGTTAAGCTCTTATGTGCTGATGGTACTGCAGGGGTAGCCCTGTGGAAGAGTAGGTCGATGCTGGGTTTTTAATGATCCGCGATAGCTCAACGGTGGAGCACTCGGCTGTTAACCGATAGGTTGAAGGTTCGAATCCTTTTCGCGGAGCCATTTTTATTTTTTGAATATATTTAATGATTATTGCGTTAATTACATTGTAATTAACATTTTTTACATAATTAATTATTCAATATAAATGTAATTGATTTTATATAAGTAAAATGATTCCAGGGATATTTTTCAGCATATTACTAAAAATAAGATAAAACTTTTAAAGGAGAAATCTTGATGTCAGAATACAGACTTGATGTTAAAGGTTCTGTTGATTTAAGTGATTATGGAAATATCTATGAGTATATGGATATCATTGGAGTAAACGATAAGTTTACAATAAGTATGGATTACTTAGATGAGAAGAATATAGAATTAATTATAACTATGTTAAAATACAAGGATTTTACAATAGTAGATAACGGGAAAAATGAACAAGGAAAATATTATATTAAAGCGCATAAAGATAGTTCTCAATTTAGGCACATTCAAATAAATAACTAGTCAGTATGCTAGTGTATATTATGAATCCTACTTCGCCAACGGAACCATCAGATAGCTCACCATCTGATGAACCTGTTTCATTGCATGATTCAAAATATTCATCGCATCTTTGACTTACAATTTATTTTCATATGCCTTGAATCATAAAAATAATTGTAATTTATATATTCTATAATTGTTAAATAGAGGATTTAGTGGGAGTAAATAGACTTCTGCTAAATTTTTTGTTTTATAGATTAATTTTTTCAATAAATTTAAAAAATATTTATTGAAAAAAATATAAAGAGAATGTATAATAAAATAAAAGTCAAAGAAAGTCAAAGAGAATAAACCTTTAATGGGAGGGATGTTCTATGATAAGGCTATCGGACATTATAGAAAATTTTATAAAAGAAATGATGGCGGAAGCAGATGAAAATGAATTAGAAATACAACGAAATGAGTTAGCTAATCAATTTAGTTGTGCACCTTCACAGATAAATTACGTATTAACAACTAGATTTACTACGGAAAAAGGCTATTACATCGAAAGTAAAAGAGGTGGCGGTGGATGTATTCGCATAAGAAAGATAGAATATATTGAAAATAAGCCACTGGCTAATGTAATTACAGAAAAAATAGGGAACAGTATAACCTATAATGGAGGAGTACAGATTGTTGAGGCTTTAAAAGATGCAGAAATTATATCTAATAGAGAGATGAATATTTTGAAGGCAGCTATAAATGATAGGACTTTGTCTATGGTTAATGATTTAAGAAATAAAGTTAGGGCGGAAGTTTTAAAAGCTACTATAATGGCTATAATGTTGTAGGTTTACAGTTAATGGTATAAAATATATAATAATAATATATTCTTTTGTTATTACAGAGGAGGATTGAAAAGGTATGTTATGTGAAATATGTAAAAAAAACGAGGCGACTTTTTATATAACTAAGATTGTAAATGGTAATAAACAACAGATTAGTTTGTGTGAAAATTGTGCTAAAGAATTTGATGGATTTAATGTTTCAGGAGAAATAGGAATAATATCACCTTTTTCACTTCAGAATATATTAAGTGGACTTATGGATTATATGAGTGAAACTCCAAATATTTCTAAAGGACTAGAAATAAAATGTAAAAATTGCGGTATGCCTTTAGCAAAATTTAAGAAGAAGGGGTTACTTGGCTGCAGTGAATGTTATAAAAATTTTAGTTCCACTGTAAATCCAGTGATATATAGAGTACAGGGTAAGGTAGAACACGTTGGTAAGATACCAAAGAAATGTGGCAAGGGAATAATTGAAAGAAAGAGAATACTGAATTTAAAAGAAGATCTGCAAAAAGCTATTGCACTTGAAAATTATGAAGAGGCAGCGTTAATTAGAGACAAAATCAGAGTAATGGAAAATAACGAAAAGGAGGGGTAATATGCAGAATTGGTTAAAGTGTGATGATAATCCCGATAATTTTGTTATAAGCAGTAGAGTAAGATTAGCAAGAAATATTAAAAATGAACCATTTCCAGATAGTCTTGATGAAAATAAGGCTAGAGTATTAGTGGAAGAAATAGAAAATGCATTTTTTACATCTTCTCATATGAAAGATGAATTTAGAAGTATACATTTATGGGATTATGATAAAACTTACAATAGATCTTTTATAGAAAAACATTTAGTTAGTAATAAATTAATAGACAATGAAAATAAATCTGCTTTTATTGTAGATAAGAATGAAACTGTTAGTATTATGATAAATGAAGAGGATCATATAAGATTACAATGTATAAGTTCTGGATTTAATTTAGAGGAAACTTTAGATTATTGTAATAAATTTGATGATTTTCTCGAAGAAAAAATAGAGTATGCTTTTGATGAAAAATTGGGTTATTTAACAGCATGTCCCACTAATGTGGGGACGGGATTGAGAGCTTCAGTAATGATGCATTTGCCAGCACTTACTATGAATAATCAGATTAATGGAGTCCTGAATGCTTTAACTCAGGTTGGAATGACAATCAGAGGATTGTATGGAGAAGGTTCTGGGGCATATAGTAATCTATATCAAATTTCTAATCAAATAACTCTTGGAATCAGTGAAGAGGATATATTGTCTAATTTAAAAGCAGTTGTGAATCAGCTTATTAATCAAGAACAACTTTCTAGAGATCAAGCAAAAAAGAAATATAATTACGAATTGGAAGATAAGATATTTAGGTCACTAGGCATTTTAAAGTCTGCTAGAGTTATAGATTCAAAAGAATGTTTAAAACTATTATCCAATATAAGAATGGGTGTAGAGATGGGAATTATTAAAGATATAAATAAAAATATACTTAATGACTTGCTAGTAAATACTCAATCGGCTACACTTAGTATTATATATGAAAATAAATTAACTGGAAGAGACCTAAATATAAAAAGAGCAGATTATATTAGGGAAAAATTAAAATAGGTGGTGAATTAATATGTTTAGCAATAGGTTTAATGAAAGAACAGAAAAAATATTATTTTATGCTAAAGAAGAGGCACAAATGTTTCAGCATGGTTATATAGGTACAGAACACATTTTACTTGGCATACTAAAAGAGGAAAATGGTATATCAAAAAAGATACTTAATAACTTAGGTATAACAATTGATGCTGTAAGAAATTTAATTGCTGAATATGAAGGAAAAGGAGACATTGATTTATATAGAAACGAAGTTCCGTTAACTCCCAGAACTAAGCGATTATTAGAAATTAGTGCTCTAGAAGCTACAAATTTAAATCACAACTATATAAGTCCAGAGCATATACTCTTAGCATTAATAAGAGAAGGAGAAGGTGTTGCCTTTACAATACTAGGTAATTTAAATGCGGATTTTGATAGGTTGAGAAAAGAAATTTTAGAAAAATTAGCAGCTGGTGAAGGTAATAATACAAATAATAAAGCTTCTAATTCAGCTAATAATTCAACTCCTGCCTTGAATCAGTTTGGAAGAGACCTTACAGTAATGGCGGCAGAGGGAAAACTTGATCCTGTTATAGGAAGAGATGGCGAAACCCAAAGAGTTTTAGAAATTCTTTGTAGAAGAACAAAAAATAATCCTTGCTTAATTGGTGATCCTGGAGTTGGTAAAACTGCTATAGCAGAAGGATTGGCACAAAGAATAGTGTCAGGGAATATTCCAGAAATATTAAAGGATAAAAGAGTAGTAACTTTAGATATTTCTTCAATGGTAGCTGGCTCGAAATATAGAGGTGAATTTGAAGAGAGATTAAAAAGGGTTATGACAGAGATAAGAAATTCTGGAAATGTAATTCTATTTATTGACGAGATTCACACTATAATTGGAGCAGGAGGAGCAGAAGGGGCTATAGATGCATCTAATATACTAAAGCCTTCATTAGCTAGAGGTGAAATACAATGTATTGGGGCTACTACCATAGATGAATACAGAAAATATATAGAGAAGGATTCAGCATTAGAAAGAAGATTTCAGCCAGTAACTGTTGGTGAACCATCAAAAGAAGAAGCTGTTCTTATATTAAGAGGTTTAAGAGATAAATATGAAGCTCATCATAGAGTAAAGATTACAGATGATGCTCTAGAAGCAGCAGTAAATTTAGCTGACAGATATATTACAGATAGGTATTTACCAGATAAGGCAATAGATCTTATAGATGAAGCGGGGGCAAAAGTAAGAATAGAAAATCTTACGGCACCACCAGATTTAAAAAATCAGGAGGAAGAGCTTGAAAAAACTGAAAAAGAAAAAGCAGATGCTATAAGGTTGCAGGATTTTGAGAAAGCTGCAAGACTAAGAGATAAAGAGAAAGAATTAAAAGAAAAAATAGATGATTTTAAAAAGAATTGGAAAAATAGAAAAGATGTTGAAAATCATATTGTCTCTGAGGCACAGATAGCTGCTGTTGTAGCAAAATGGGCTAATATACCTGTAGAGAAACTTACAGAAAAAGAATCAGAAAAATTATTGAAGTTAGAAGAAATACTTCATAAGAGGGTAATAGGTCAGAATGAAGCAGTAAAATCAGTTTCAAGAGCTGTAAGAAGAGCAAGAGTTGGACTTAAAGATCCAAAAAGGCCTATAGGTTCATTTATATTCCTTGGACCAACAGGTGTTGGAAAGACTGAATTGTCAAAGGCTTTAGCAGAGGCTATGTTTGGTGACGAAAATAGTATAATTAGAATAGATATGTCTGAATATATGGAAAAACATACTGTATCTAGGCTAATTGGTTCACCACCAGGATATGTAGGCTTTGAAGATGGTGGTCAGCTAACGGAGAAAGTTCGAAGAAATCCATATTCAGTAGTTTTATTTGATGAAATCGAAAAAGCTCATCCAGATGTATTTAATATTTTGCTTCAAATTCTTGAAGATGGAAGATTGACAGATGGTAAAGGAAAAACAGTAAATTTCAGAAATACAATAATAATTTTAACATCAAATGTTGGGGCTTCAACTATTAAAAAGCAAAAGTCTTTAGGATTTGCTATAAATAACAATGAAATAGAAGACGAATATGAGAAAATGAAAGAAAATATAATGGAAGAACTAAAAAGATCTTTCAGACCAGAGTTCCTAAATAGAATTGATGATATAATTGTATTCCATCAGCTGTTGGAAGAGGATTTACAAGAAGTTGTTAAGCTTATGTTAGAATCTGTGAGCATTAGGTTAAAAGATCAGGATATTAACATTAAATTTACAGAGGAAGCAGAAAAACTTCTAGCTAAAAAAGGCTTTGATCCAACTTATGGAGCAAGACCCTTAAGAAGAACCATTACTAAAATAGTAGAAGATAAGATATCAGAAGAAATACTAAATGGAGCACTTCATAAAGGAGATAATGTTTCAGTTACTGTTAATGACAATGAATTGGAGTTTTCCAAAGCTTAAATTATATTAGGCAGAGTAGACTTAGGTTTCTCTGCCTCTTTTATTTTACTAGGTATGTTACAATGTATGTTACAATAAATTGTATTCATAATGAAATATTTATTTCATTGGAGTAGTTATTATCTAAATACTATTTATTAAATTAAAAATTTTAATTGCAACTTATATACGTATATATCTTAAAAAATTTTTAATAGCTTTTAATAACACATAACAAAGATCTTAAAAATATTGTATAATATTTGTGTAGTTACCAGGAGGGTGTGTTAATGCCAAAAAGTAAAACTACTTTTGTATGTCAGGAATGTGGTTATGAGTCTTTAAAATGGGTGGGTAAGTGTCCTGGCTGTGGGACATGGAATAGTTTTGTTGAGGAATTAACAAAGCAAAATAAAAATAGTACATTTTTAGATAAAAACAGTGAATCTAAATGTATAGTTAATATAAAATCGGGAGAACATGAAAGGTATAATACAGGTATAAAAGAATTAAATAGAGTATTAGGTGGAGGATTGGTTAGAGGTTCTTTGACTTTGATTTCTGGATCACCTGGCATTGGAAAATCAACTTTATTATTACAAAGTGCCAATAATATTGCTGAGAAATATGGAAAAGTATTATATGTTTCGGGAGAAGAATCAGAAGAACAGATTAAAATGAGAGGCGATAGACTTAAGGTAGCTTCTAATAATCTTTTTATTCTTTCCGAAATCAATATGGAGGTTATTATGAATCAAATAGAGCAGCTAGAACCTAAGTTTGTTATTATTGATTCAATTCAGACGATTTTTAAACCTTCAGTAGCTTCAGCTCCAGGAAGTGTATCTCAAGTTAGAGAATGCGCAAATGAAATAATGAGAACAGGTAAGCTTAAAGGAATATCTTTTTTTATAGTTGCACACGTGACAAAACAAGGGGAATTAGCAGGCCCTAGGGTATTAGAACATATGGTTGACAGTGTGCTTTCTTTTGAGGGTGAAAGAACTGAAGAATTTAGGATACTGAGAACTATAAAAAACCGTTTTGGAACTACCAGTGAAATTGGAGTTTTTGAAATGAATGAAGAAGGACTTATTGAAGTAGATAATCCTTCAAATGTATTTTTAGAAGAGACTAGTTTTAAACAAGAAGGTTCTATTGTTATAGGGATTATGGAAGGTACTAGGCCAATTTTAGTTGAAATTCAAGCTCTAGTCAGTGAAACTAAGGCTATTATGCCAAGAAGGACAGCTGTTGGAGTTGATTCTTCAAGGCTTAATTTAATATTAGCAGTATTAGAAAAAAAGTTAAAAATACCTTTTTACAATTGTGATGTTTATGTAAATGTAGTTGGTGGTTTGGATATAGCTGGTACCTTTGGAGACTTGGGTTTAGCTCTTGCTTTAATTTCAAGCATAAAGAGTAAAAAAATAAATATAGATAAAATGATAGCTGTTGGAGAAATAGGACTTACAGGTGAAGTAAGACCTATTTCATACTGTGATAGAATTGTAAATGAAGCAGAAAAAATGGGCTTTACAAATATTATAGTTCCTGTAAGAAATAAGGGAAAAATAAAAACAAATACTATGAATGTATTTGGAGTGTCTTCATTAAGAGAAGCTGTAAATAAAGTATTTTGAATAAGGTGATGATATAAGGTGAATGAATTAAGATTGAAAAAAGATAAAGAGCTTATGTGTGTTTTAAAAATGATGGCACCAGGGACTCCTTTAAGAGAAGGGTTAGAGAATATTTTAAGGGCAAAAACTGGTGGTCTTATAGTTTTAGGTGATAGTTCGGAAATTTTAGATATAATGGATGGAGGTTTTAAAATAAATTCAGAGTATAGTCCATCTTATGTATATGAGTTAGCTAAAATGGATGGTGCTATAGTTTTAAGCTCAGATTTGAGAAAAATATTAAGTGCAAATGTTCAGCTTATACCAGATTCATCAATACCTACTTTTGAAACAGGAACAAGACATAGAACAGCACATAGAGTTGCAAGACAAACAGGGAATATAGTAGTGGCTATATCTCAACGAAGAAATGTAATAACAATTTATAAAGATGATATAAAATATGTACTTAGAGATAGTAGTATTATATTAGGTAAGGCTAATCAGGCATTGCAAACTCTTGAGAAATATGTATCGGTCTTAGAGAGAGTTGTTACAAATCTGAATTTACTTGAATTTCAAGATTTGGCAACACTTTTTGATGTGGTGACGTCCATTCAAAGAACTGAAATGGTGATGAGGATAGTTTCTGAAATTGAAAGGTACATTTGTGAACTTGGAAACGAAGGAAGACTTATTTCCATGCAATTGAATGAATTAGCGAAAAATGTTGAGCAGGATGGTATACTTCTCATAAGAGATTATTGTGAAGACGATATTGACTATGATGAAGTACAGAAAAGTATACAAAGTATGAATTCGGATGAATTCCTAGATTTAGATGTAATATCAAAGCTTATTGGATATCATGGAGTTCCATTAGTTGATACTCTTATTTCACCTAGGGGTTATAGGATGATAAGTAAAATACCTAGAATACCAAGCAATGTTATAGAAAATTTAGTAAAACATTTCAAGGAGTTAAAAGCTGTCATGGAGGCATCTTATGAAGATCTTGATAATGTAGAAGGAATAGGTGAAGCAAGAGCAAAGGCAATAAAGAATGGACTTAGAAGGCTTAGGGAACAATTTATTTTGAATAAGCAATTTTAGGCATCTTCAAAAAATATTTAAGTTAGTATGCTAGCCTATTTTGAATCCTACTGCGTCAACAGAACCCTCTGATAGCTCACTATCATCAGAACCTGTCTCCTTGTTGGATTGAAAATATTCGTTGCATCTTTGACTTGTTATTTATTTTCAGATGCCTTAATAAAATAAGAGTTATACTTTGATTTTGTATAACTCTATAGATACTATCTTAGATTATATTTACCTAGAGTATTAATTTTGTCATATTCTTTTAGTAAAATATCATATAAGTTAAGTCCTAAAGTATTGCAAAGAGAAGTTAAATAAAATAGATTAGTACCAATTTCACTTTCTATTATATCTCTGCAGTTCTCACATAGTTTTCCTTTTATATGTGTTTCTAAACATTGACTTAAATTTTCAATGCTTAAATCAGAATCTTTACTTGGGAGTTTTTGCTTTTTTGCTTCTATACTTATGCATCCACAATTAGTAACAGATTTTGCTATAGCTCTATTTATTCTACTTTCCGATTCTTGTAGTTTTGTCATGATGTCTAATAGACTTCTATGTCTTATCAATGACGCATCTACATTATTTTGAAAATCATCAAAAATTATATCCTTCATTAGGCTCATCTCCCCTATAAACAATTAATTTATGTCTATAAAATGATTATAGAATTCTTAATATAATTTTGTCAATAAAAGTATAGTACAAATTTTTAAGTACAGCTATATAATAAATCAAGAGTACTTTTATTGATAGGGGGATTTGAATGTTAAAAGTTGGAGAAACAATATTTATTCCTAAATATGGAGCTGGAATTGTTACTTCTATAGAAGATAGAGAATTATATGGTAAAGTTTATAATTATATAGTTATAACATTTATAATAAATGATATGAAGTTTTATATACCTAAGGAAAGAATAAATATCTATAATATAAGGCATATATCTGGTAAAGATGAGATAAATGCTGCTTTAAAAATAATTGAAGAAGATATAGATGAAATTAATAATGATTGGAGTAAAAGATATAGAGGAAATAGAAGAAAAATAAATACTGGCAATATACTAAAAATAGCCGAGGTTATAAGAGACCTATATTATATGAAAGATAAGGAAATAATGCCACCTGGAGAAGAAAAAATACTTGAGGAGGCAGCAAATATGATTGTAAGTGAAATAATGCTTGTTTTTAATTTGGAAATAGATACGGCTTATGAATTAATTCGAAAAAGTTAATATTTTATAAAAAACGTTTACTTTTATTGAAAATAAATTTTTGTTATAATATAGTAAGAAGAAAAGGTATTTTTATATGTGAATTTAAAAATAAACAATTGGTAATAATTATAAGGGAGGTGGAATTATTGTTAAAAAAATTATTGAGAGGGCTTTTAACCTTAATTGGACTTGTATTAGGATATATTTTAGGTGAGGGCCTACTAGAAACACGTTATTTTAATATAATGATAACTAAAAGTGGTGTAATTCAAACGGTATTATTTTTAATTTTATGTACTTTATTACTTGGATTAATATTTTTCTTGATATCACCTTGGATTGTTAAAGGGATTACAAAGGCTATGGAGTATTTTGAAAATAATATTCAAAAGGTACCAATATCTGAAATTGTTTTTGGTACAGCAGGTGCTATGGTAGGTTTGTTTATATCGGCCATGTTTGTTAGTTTATTTCCTAGAATGTCTATATTGTGGACATTTATAGAAGTTATTATATGTCTTATAATAGCTGCCTTTGGAGCTGACATTGCAATTAAAAAAAGAGAGGAAATAGTATTATTTTTTTCTAATGCAAAAAAGGTTAGTATAAATAAAGAGAAAAAGAACAAAGCTGTGCTTAAATCTGGAGCAAAAGTATTGGATACATCTGTAATAATTGATGGTAGAATATTTGATATTTGTCAAACGGGATTTGTTGAAGGAACTCTTATAATACCAAATTTTGTACTTCAAGAACTGAGACATATAGCTGATTCTTCTGATGGACTTAAAAGAAACAGGGGTAGGAGAGGGCTAGATATATTAAATAAAATTCAAAAAGAATTGAACGTTGATGTTCAAATATATGAGAAGGATTTTCCTGATATTGAAGAGGTAGATAGTAAGCTTTTAAAATTAGCACAAATCATGAATGGTAAAGTTGTAACTAATGACTATAATTTAAATAAGGTAGCGGAGTTTCAAGGCGTTCCTGTACTTAATATAAATGAACTTGCTAATGCTGTAAAACCAGTAGTTTTACCAGGAGAAGAAATGATAATTACGATTATGAAGGATGGTAAAGAATCAGGACAGGGAATTGCATACTTGGATGATGGAACCATGATAGTGGTAGAAGGTGGTAGAAAACACATTGGTGAAACTCTTAATGTTGCTGTTACATCTGTATTACAAACTGCAGCAGGAAGAATGATATTCGCTAAACAGAAGGAAAACTTAAGTAAGGCTTAGGTAAGGGAGTTATAATTGAGATGGGAAAAAACTGTGCTATAATAGTAGCTGGTGGCAAGGGAACAAGAATGGGCAAAGGAATAAATAAATTATTCCTTAAAATAAAAGATAAGCCTTTATTGGCGTATACATTAGAAGCATTTGAAAAAAATCAATACATTGATAGTATAATATTAGTATCAGCTAAGAACGAAATGGAATATTGTAGAAGTGAAATAGTATTAAAATATTCTATTAGCAAAGTAAAGAAAATAGTATGTGGTGGAGAGAATAGGCAGCAATCGGTATTAAATGGTCTGAATGCTATTAAAGAATCTGATATAGTGCTTATTCATGATGGAGCAAGACCTTTTGTTAGTCACAAAATTATATGTAATGGTATAAAATATGCCAATATGTATGGAGCCTGTGCCTGTGGTGTGAAACCCAAAGATACAATTAAAGTAAAGAATGATGTAGGATTTTCTGACTATACATTGGATAGAAATAAACTATTCTGTGTTCAGACACCACAGAGTTTTAAAAGGGATATAATCATAAGTGCACATAAAGATATTATGAATAAAGATATAACTGTGACGGATGATACTATGGTAGCTGAAATATGTGGATACAATGTCTTTTTATATGAAGGGAGCTATACGAATATAAAGGTGACAACTCCGGATGATTTACTTTTAGGCGAGAGGATACTCAGAGATTTTAATTATTTAGATGTTTAAATCTAAAATTATGTATAATTTTAGAAAGTATAGTTTTTAACTCGCCCTTAATGAATAGGGTGAGCTTTTTTACTCTATAGAAAATTATAGCTTTTAAATCCTAAAAGATGTATGATGTTTAAATGAAAAAATTAAATAAATTTAAGCTTAATATATAATTTAAATGATTTAGCCTTTGCTATGAAATAATTGTAATGCTATAATCTTACCATAGATGAAAATAGAATTTATAGTAGATTATATGTGATAGTGGATATTTATATAATTGGAATTGTTGATAATAGTAGCTACTAATGGGATTTTATGAATATTATTTCCTAATATTGTTACAATTGTAATGGCTAAAAAGTAGGAGGTAAAATATGAAAATATTTAATACAATGTCTAAAAAAAAGGAAGAATTTGTACCAATTAATCCTGGAAAAGTTAAGATGTACGTCTGCGGGCCTACGGTTTATAATTTTTTTCATATAGGTAATGCAAGAACATTTATTATATTTGATACAGTAAGAAGGTATTTTGAATATAAAGGTTATAAAGTAAGCTTTGTACAAAATTTTACGGATATTGATGATAGGATGATAAATAAGGCAAATCAAGATGGAATAAGCATTAAAGAATTAGGGGACAGATTTATTTCTGAATATTATAAAGATGCAGATGGGTTATATATAGAGAGAGCTACTGCAAATCCAAGAGCAACAGAATTTATTCAGGATATTATAAGTTTTGTTAGTGATCTTATTGATAAAGGATATGCCTATGAAATTGACGGAGATGTTTATTTTAGTACTGAAAAGTTTAAAAATTATGGTAAATTGTCGGGACAAAATTTAGAAGAATTAGAAAGTGGAGTAAGAATAAACGTAGATGAAAGAAAAAAAGACCCTATGGATTTTGCTATATGGAAAACGCAAAAGGATGGTGAACCAGCATGGGAAAGTCCATGGGGACCTGGAAGACCGGGATGGCATATAGAATGCTCTTGCATGGCACATAAGTTATTAGGTGATACTATAGATATTCATGCTGGTGGTATGGATTTGGTTTTTCCACATCATGAAAATGAAATTGCGCAAAGCGAAAGTAGAAACGGCAAAAAATTTGCCAACTATTGGATGCATTCTGCTTATTTAAATGTAAATAATCAAAAGATGTCAAAATCTTTAAATAATTTTTTGACGGCGAGAGATGCGCTTAAAAAATTTGATCCTGAAGTTATAAGATTCCTTATGCTAAGTGCACACTATAGAACTCAATTAAATTACAGTCCTGACCTATTGGAGTCAGATAGATCAGCCCTTGAGAGATTGTATAATTCTATCTATAATTTAGAAAATCTATTAGAAAAGACTAATATGGATAAATTAAAAGATGGAGAAAAGGTATATTTGGATAATTTAAATTCCTATAGAGATAAATATGTTGAAAAAATGGAGGACGATTTTAATACTGCGGATGCCATTTCCGTGATATTTGACTTAGTGAGGGATATAAATTCCAATTTGGGTATTGAATCTTCAAAAGAGATTATAGAAACTTCTCTTAATTTAATTAGAGAATTGGGAAAACCTCTTGGAATACTTCAGAAGTCTACAAAAGTTAATTTAGAGGAAGAAATAGAAAAATTAATCGAGAAAAGGCAAAAAGCTAGAAAGGAAAAGAATTTTGCTCTTTCAGATAAAATAAGGGATGATTTAAAAGCAAAGGGTATAATACTTTTAGATACGCCAGAAGGTGTAAGATGGAAAAAAGCATGATTCAAGAGGTGCATATATGGAATTTAATTTGTTAAAAAGCAGCTTTACTAAGCAGGAGGCAAAAAATTTAAATCCATTAGTACTTGCATTTGTAGGTGATGCGATATATGAAGTTTTTATAAGAACTTATATTGTCAATGAAAATAGAAATATGCATGTACATAAACTTCACATTGAAGTTGTTTCTTTTGTAAAAGCTCATGCTCAAAGTGAATTTATAAAAGAACTTTTAAAAGATTTAAACGAAGAGGAATTATCCATTTATAAAAGAGGTAGGAATTCAAAATCTGGTACTGTACCAAAAAATGCAGATTTATGTGAATACAGATCTGCTACAGGGTTTGAAGCACTTTTTGGATATTTATATTTAACAGAGCAAAATGATAGGATAAACTATTTCATTAACAGAATTATTAAAATAAAGATAGGGGAATAAAAATGTCACTAAAGGTAAATTTGGTAGAATATACTCCAAATCCAGAGAAAGTTGTAGCAGCGGCTGCAAAGCTTTGTTATAGTTCCATTGGAGTAGACGATATTATGAAAAATTTAAATGAAGAAAATACAAATAAATTTATAAATATGTTAATGTCTTATGGACATCATTCTCCTATTGAACACGTTTCATTTACTTTTGCTATAGAAGGTGTATCAAGAAGTTTAACTCACCAATTAGTGAGACATAGACTTGCATCATATTCTCAGCAAAGTCAAAGATATGTAAAACTTACTCAATTTGAATACATAGTTCCACCAGAAATTGAAAAAAGCAAAAAAGCAAAAGAAGTTTTTATTAGTGCTATGGAAAAGGATCAACAGGTATATGATGAACTTGTTAAATTACTAAAGGAGTTAGCTTTTAGTAGTTTGGAAGAAGAATATATTAGAGTAAATAAGTCAAAGTCAGGCGAAATAGATGAAAAAAATTTATCTCATCTTTTAAGTAAAGCAGAAAAAAAAGCTATTGAAGATGCAAGATATGTATTTCCAAATGCTTGTGAAACAAAAATTATTGTAACTATGAATGCTAGAGAACTTATGCATTTTTTTGGCGAAAGATGTTGTAATAGAGCACAATGGGAAATTAGAGCCATGGCAAATGAAATGTTAATGGAAGTAAAGAAGGTATCCCCTGTATTATTTAAATATAGTGGACCTGATTGTGTTAGAGGGATATGCCCAGAAGGTTCAATGACTTGTGGTAAAATTTTAGAAGTAAGAGAACTATATTTAAATAAACAAATATGATTTTATAAAATTAATTATATATAGAAGGGGTTAACTATGAGAGAAAAACAAATAGCAGAAAAGAATAATAGAGGTGTTCCTAGGAAGAACACAAATAGAGATAAAAAGGTTGTTAAAGATTCAGGAAGAGAAGATCTAGTAGAGGGAAGAAATGCTGTAATTGAAGCTTTAAAATCTGATAGAACCGTAGAACAGATATTAGTGGCTAAAGGAGATAGTGAGGGTTCAATTAATGTTATTTATGCATTGGCCAAAGAAAAACATATAGTAATAAAAGAAGCTGATAGAAAAAAACTTGATCAGATGTCGGATACTGGTGCACATCAAGGAGTTATAGCTATAGTAACTCCATATAAATATTTTGAAATTAATGATATTTTAAATTATGCAGCAAGTAAAGGGGAAAAGCCTTTTATAATAGTTTTGGATGAAATTGAAGATCCACATAATTTAGGGTCAATAATTAGGTCTGCAGAAATATGTGGTGTACATGGAGTTATAATCCCAAAAAGAAGAAATGTTGGTATTACACCTATAGTGTATAAATCATCAGCAGGTGCTGTAGAGTATATGAAAATTGCTAAAGTTACTAATATAAATTCCACTATCGATATTCTTAAAAAGAAAGGTATTTGGATCTATGGTGCAGATATGGACGGCAAAAATTATTGCTATGAAAATAATTTTCTTGGGGCTATTGCATTAGTGATTGGTAGTGAAGGCAGAGGAATATCAAAGTTAACTAAAGAAAAATGCGATGGTTTAGTTAAAATTCCTATGCATGGCAGGATTACATCTCTAAATGCATCTGTTGCAGCAGGCATAATTATGTATGAAGTGCTGAAGCAAAAGATCCAAAGAGGATAAAAGTGAAAAATATATTTATTGATGGATATAATGTAATTAATAGTTGGAAAGAGCTAAGACAAGAGAATACAGGAAGTATGGAGATTTCAAGAATGAAATTAAAGGATATACTTCTTAATTATGGAGTTTACAACGGCTATAAGATTTTTTTAGTGTTTGATGCACATCTGCAGGCTGGAAGTATTGAAAAGAAGGAAAAGGTTAATAAGAATCTAATGATTGTATTCACTAAAGAAGGAGAAACGGCAGACAGTTTTATAGAAAGATATGTAAATAATATAGGAAGAAAATACGAAGTTTTAGTCGTTACATCAGATTCGTTAGAACAGCAATTAATATTTCAAAGAGGTGCCATAAGAATGTCATCTATAGAATTCTATCATGAGATAAAATCTATTGAAAATAAAATAAGAAAACAGGGCATAAAGAAACAAGATGATGCAAGATACAGTTTGAAAGATAGAATTGATAGAGATATTGCAGATAAGCTAGAAGAGATGCGTAGAAGTAAATAAAATACTTGACTTGTAAATTATTGCTAATGTATAATTTAGTAGATGCTTTTACTCATTGGAGGGGATAACTTGGTGAAAAGGGGAACTATAGAAGCTCAATCTTCAAAATACAATGAATGGCTAGATGAAGAAATTGCTATTGAAGCAAAAAATGGGGATAAAAAAGCTCAAGAATATATTATTGGTAAGTACGAAAATTTTGTAAAAGCTAAAGCTAAATCTTATTTCTTAATTGGGGCTGATAAAGAAGATATTTATCAAGAGGGAATGATAGGATTATATAAAGCAATTAGAGATTTTAAACCACATAAATTGGCATCATTTAAAGCTTTTGCGGAACTTTGCATAACACGCCAAATTATAACGGCTATTAAAACGGCAACTAGACAAAAGCATATACCACTTAATACATATATTTCTTTAAATAAACCCATATATGATGAGGAATCAGATAGAACACTTTTAGATGTGCTGTCTAGTGTAAAAGTGGCAGACCCTGAGGAACTTGTTATTAGTAGAGAAGAGGTCATAAGTATTGAAACTGAAATTGGACAAGTGCTTTCTGAACTTGAGCTGGAAGTTCTTATGTCATATTTAGAGGGAAAATCCTATCAGGAAATTGCTTGTGATTTAGATAGATGTGCTAAGTCTATAGATAATGCATTACAAAGGGTGAAAAGAAAATTGGAGAAGTGTTTAGATAAAAGGTTATTTTAGTATTGACAAAATAGCGAATTAGTGTTAAAATAAATAACTAGTGTATGCATTGCGCTATACGTGCGGGAATAGCTCAGTGGTAGAGCACTAGCTTCCCAAGCTGGGGGTCGCGGGTTCGAGACCCGTTTCCCGCTCCAAAGTGAAATTGCCCATGTAGCTCAGCAGGTAGAGCGTCACCTTGGTAAGGTGGAGGTCACCAGTTCAAGCCTGGCCGTGGGCTCCATACTTGGAATTTACAACACACGTGGGACAGTGTACACTAAGATGTAATAATAATAACTCAAAAATTAAGGTAATAGCTTGGTAAAAGGAGGAATAAAAAATGGCAAAAGCAAAATTTGAGAGAAATAAACCACATGTAAACATAGGAACAATAGGTCACGTAGATCATGGTAAGACAACATTAACAGCAGCAATAACAACAGTATTAGCACAAACAGGTGGAGCAACAGCAACAAACTATGCAGAAATAGATAAAGCACCAGAAGAAAAAGAAAGAGGAATAACAATCAACACAGCACACGTAGAATATGAGACAGCAAATAGACATTATGCACACGTTGATTGTCCAGGACATGCAGATTATGTAAAGAACATGATAACAGGAGCAGCACAAATGGATGGAGCAATCCTAGTAGTAAGTGCGGCAGATGGTCCAATGCCACAGACAAGAGAACATATACTACTAGCAAGCAGAGTTGGAGTTCAGCACATAGTAGTATTCCTAAACAAAGCAGATATGGTAGATGATCCAGAGTTAATAGAATTAGTAGAAATGGAAGTAAGAGAACTGTTAAGCGAATATGGATTTCCAGGAGATGATACTCCAATAATAGTAGGAAGTGCATTGAAAGCATTAGAGAATCCAACAGATCCAGAAGCATCAAAGCCAATATTAGACTTAATGGAAGCAGTAGATAGCTATATACCAACACCAGAAAGAGCAACAGATAAGCCATTCCTAATGCCAGTAGAAGATGTATTCACAATAACAGGAAGAGGAACAGTTGCAACAGGAAGAGTAGAAAGCGGAATTCTACATGTAGGAGACGAAGTAGAAATCGTAGGAATAAGAGAAGAGACAGGAAAGACAGTAGTAACTGGAGTAGAAATGTTCAGAAAATTACTAGATGAAGCAATGGCAGGAGATAATATTGGAGCATTACTAAGAGGAATCCAGAGAACAGACATAGAAAGAGGTCAGGTATTAGCTAAACCGGGATCAGTAACACCGCACAATAAATTTGTAGGTCAGGTATATGTATTAAAGAAAGAAGAAGGCGGAAGACATACACCATTCTTTGATGGATACAGACCACAATTTTATTTCAGAACAACAGATGTAACAGGATTAATAAAATTACCAGAAGGAATGGAAATGGTAATGCCAGGAGACCATATAGATATGACAGTTGAATTAATTAGCCCAGTAGCAATGACTGATAATTTAAGATTTGCTATAAGAGAAGGCGGAAGAACAGTTGGTTCTGGCGTTGTTACTTCTATTGTTAAATAGTCTGATTTGATTATGGACTGGGTCATTACCTAGTCCTTTTAAAAGTATAAAGTTAAGCCTACATTTCATATTTCATTTTAATATATTTGTTGACAGGAGTAGTTAATTGTGATAAATTACTAAGGTAACACATGTTTTGAAAAGCGTATGTTATGTATAAGGCTTCAAAACCGGGAGGTGTAGATTGTGAGAGTTAAAGTAACTTTAGCATGTACAGAATGTAAACAAAGAAATTATAATACTATGAAAAATAAAAAAAATGATCCAGATAGACTTGAAATGAGAAAATACTGTCCTTTCTGCCGTACACATACACTTCATAAAGAGACAAAATAGTTATGACCTATTTACTCAATTTTTTTTATAGGATGTGAATAGAATGTCTAATAGTGGAAAAGCTGAAAAAATAAAGGAATCACCGTTAAAAGGGTTAATAAACTTTTTTAAGGAACTTAAGGCGGAAACTAAAAGGATTACTTGGCCATCTAAATTTGATGCTAAGAAAGCTACTGCGGTAGTTACAGTATTCTGTGCAATTTATGTTGTAATAATTGCTATTTTGGATTTGGGTTTCATTAACCTCTTCAAGGTGATCTTTAAATAAGGTGTAAAAGGAGGTTATGGGACTAGGAATAAATCCTAATCCTAAGATTATGGGAGAAAAAGCTAGATGGTATGTAGTACATACATATTCAGGGTATGAAAATAAAGTTAAGGCCAATATAGAAAAGACTATAGAAAATAGAAATATTCATGATTTGATCTATGATATTCAAGTGCCTATGGAAGAAGAAATTGAAGAAAAAGACGGCAAGAAAAAAGTAACTCTTAAGAAGGTTTTTCCTGGATATGTTCTAATTAAGATGATAATGACCGATGATTCTTGGTATGTAGTTAGAAATACAAGAGGAGTAACTGGATTCGTTGGCCCAGGATCTAAACCAGTAGCGCTCACTGATGAAGAAGTTGATTCTATGGGTATCGTTGAGAAACCTGTAAAAATTGATATTGAAGTGGGTGAAAGCGTTAAAGTAATTAGTGGACCTTTAGAAAATCAAATTGCTTTAGTTCAGGAAATTACTGAGGATAAGCAAAGAATTAAGGGCTTAGTTAATATGTTTGGCAGGGAAACTCCTGTTGAACTTGAATTTAATCAAATACAAAAATTAGATTAGTAAAGACGAAAGTCTTAATAAAGTGGGAGAATTTTTAAAATTCGTATGACCACATTACAGGAGGTGTAAACTCATGGCTAAAAAAGTGGTAGGTTTAATAAAACTTCAATTACCTGCAGGAAAGGCAACTCCAGCACCACCAGTTGGACCAGCACTTGGACAACATGGTGTTAATATTATGGCATTCTGTAAGGAATATAATGCTAAGACTGCTAATCAAGCAGGACTTACTATACCAGTTGTAATTACAGTTTATCAGGATAGATCATTTAGTTTTATACTAAAAACTCCACCAGCAGCAGTATTAATTAAAAAAGCAGCTGGGATTAAGAGTGGATCAGGTGTGCCAAATAAAACAAAGGTTGCAAAAATTACTAAGGATCAAGTTAAGCAGATAGCTGAAACAAAGATGCCAGACTTAAATGCAGGTTCATTAGAAGCTGCTATGAGTATGGTAGCTGGAACAGCTAGAAGTATGGGCGTAGAAGTTACAGAATAGTTTTTCTAATTCAGTGGGAGGCAAAAACCGTTAATACCACAAAGGAGGATTTTTTATGGGAAAGAATTATGTTGAAAGTGCAAAACTTATCGACAAAAATGTTCTATATACGCCAAGTGAAGCAGTAGAGTTAGCAATAAAGACTTCAAAAGCTAAATTTGATGAAACTATAGAACTTGCAATTAGACTTGGTGTAGATCCAAGACATGCAGATCAACAGGTTAGAGGTGCAGTAGTATTGCCTCATGGAACTGGAAAAAAAGTTAGAGTTTTAGTCTTTGCTAAAGGTGAAAAGGCTAAGGAAGCAGAAGCAGCAGGAGCTGAATTTGTTGGAGCAGATGAGTTGGCTTCAAAAATTCAGAGTGAAAATTGGTTTGATTTCGATGTAGTTGTAGCTACTCCGGATATGATGGGCGTAGTTGGAAGACTTGGTAGAATATTAGGACCTAAGGGGTTAATGCCTAATCCAAAATCAGGTACAGTTACATTTGATTTAGCTAAAGCTATTGCTGAAATAAAGGCTGGTAAAGTTGAGTATAGAGTTGATAAAACTTCTATCGTGCATGTTCCAATTGGAAAGCATTCCTTTGGAAATGATAAACTTGGACAAAATTTTCATGCTTTAGTAGAAGCTATAGTAAAGGCAAAGCCATCAGCAGCTAAAGGACAATATATAAGATCAGTAGTAATAAGCAGTACTATGGGACCGGGAATTAAGATTAATCCTGTAAAAATTTTAGATTAGTATTGACTTATAATTATATATTTGATATACTTTCAAAAGTTAAATAAGTAAACACTCCGTAGATAGTAGGTGCTTAGGCGTAACGGGAAACCAACCTACCGAGGATTCCAATATATGATCGTGTATATGGTCTCTTCGTTCTACGGAGAGATCTTTAGTTTTTAATTGAGCAGTTTTAAACTGTGAGGAGGTGGATACACAGTGGCAAGCAAATTTAAAGAATTAAAAGAAGCAAAAATTTCGGAAATAAAAGATAAGTTAGGTAAAGCAGAAGCTGTTATAATGGTAAATTATCAAGGATTGACAGTTGAAGAAGATACTGAACTTAGAAAGAACTTAAGAGATGCTGGTGTGGAATATAAAGTTTACAAAAATACATTAGTAACTCGCGCAGCAAATGAACTTGGATTTGAAAAAATGGTTCAATATCTTGAGGGACCAATAGCTGTAGCTATTGGATACGAGGATCCAACTGTTCCTGCAAGAATTTTAAATGATTTTTCCAAAGCTCATAAAGCATTGGAATTAAAAGCAGGATTCGTACAAGGTGAAATATTTGATGAAAACAAAGTCAAAGAACTTGCATCTGTTCCATCAAAGGAAATACTTATTGCAAAATTACTTGGAAGCTTCAAAGCTCCAATATCCAATTTTGCTTACTTAGTAAGCGCTATAAAGGATAAAAAAGAATCAGAGTCATCTGAACAAGCTTAAAAAAGAGAAATATATTCGGAGGTGCTATAAAATGTCAAAAGAAGAAATAATTGAAGCTATAAAAGGTATGACTGTTTTAGAGTTAAATGAATTAGTAAAATCTTGTGAAGAAGAATTTGGTGTTAGTGCTGCTGCTCCTGTAGCTGCAGCTGGTGCTGGTGCTGCAGCTGGTGCTACAGCTGAAGAAAAATCAGAATTTGATATAGTTTTAACAGAAACTGGTGCTAACAAAATCAAAGTTATTAAAGTAGTTAGAGAAATAACTGGATTAGGATTAAAAGATGCTAAAGAAATAGTTGACGGAGCTCCAAAAACTATTAAAGAAGCTGTAGCTAAAGAAGAAGCTGAAGCAATTAAAGCTAAAATTGAAGAAACAGGCGCAAAAGTAGAATTAAAGTAGTCAGTTTCTAAAATGGCACTCCAAAGAGTGCCATTTTTTTTTAAGAATAATAAAACAGCATATAATTTTAATTTTTTAATTGGATTGACATATAATATGTTTTATGATATCATATGGAAATGCAACGAAATATTTAGATTTTGTTTAACAAAATTACGTATTATATGAATTAATGTTAGTTTTATGGTTATAATAACCAAATAGTAAGGTGATTAACCCAGAAATGTAATTCCATAGGTGAAGTGCGTTTTTGGTTATTTTAGTTTATACAAGGGGTGAAAGCTAATGGTACATCCTGTGCAAGTGGGTAAAAGAACAAGAATGAGTTTTTCTAAGCAACATGAAATTGGAAAGATGCCTAATCTCATAGAAATACAATTAGATTCATATGAGTGGTTTCTTAAAGAAGGACTTCAGGAAATATTTGATGACATTAATCCAATTCAAGATTATACAGGCAATCTTGTTCTAGAGTTTGTAGGCTACAAACTTGATATGGAAAACATCAAGTATTCTGTGGAGGAATGTAAGGAAAGAGATACTACATATGCAGCACCTTTAAAGGTAAAGGTTAGATTGCTTAATAAGGAGACTGGTGAAGTTAAAGAACAGGAAGTTTTTATGGGAGACTTTCCTTTAATGACAGAACAGGGAACTTTTGTAATTAACGGTGCTGAAAGAGTTATAGTAAGTCAATTGGTAAGGTCGCCAGGTGTTTATTATGATTTCTTGGTAGATAAAACTGGTAAAAAATTATTTTCATCTACAGTTATTCCAAATAGAGGAGCTTGGCTAGAATACGAAACTGATAGTAATAGTGTTATCTATGTAAGGATAGATAAGACTAGAAAATTACCAATTACTATATTGGCGAGAGCCATGGGTTATGGATCAGATGCTGATATTGTAGAGTATTTTGGTGAAGAAGAGAGATTAAAGGCCACAATTGAGAAGGATAATACAAAAACTAAAGAAGAGGCATTGTTAGAAATATATAAAAGATTAAGGCCTGGTGAACCTCCTACTGTAGATAGTGCAGTTTCACTTATAGACTCTTTGTTTTTTGATCCTAAGAGATATGATTTATCTAGAGTTGGAAGATATAAATTTAATAAAAAATTAGCCATAAGTCTTAGAATTGCCAATAAGATAGCTGCTGAGGATATAGTTAATGATGAAACTGGAGAGATAGTTGTCCAAAAAGGTGAGAGAATTGATAGGGAAAAGGCTATTGAAATTCAAGACTCTGGAATTAATAAAGTGGATATTATAATTGATGATAAAGTAATTAGAGTTATAGGAAATCATTTTGTAAATATCAAACATTTTATTAAATTTGATATTAGTGATCTGAATATAAAAGAGTTAGTACATTATCCAATATTAAATGAGATATTGCAAAATTATACTGAAGAGGACTCAATAAAAGAGCAGCTTAAAAAGAATATTCACAGATTGGTGCCAAAACATATTGTGAAAGATGATATATACGCAACAGTAAGTTATGAGCTAGGGCTAGCTTATGGTGTGGGCAATGTAGATGATATTGACCATTTAGGTAACAGAAGACTTAGATCTGTTGGCGAATTATTGCAGAATCAATTTAGAATAGGGCTATCAAGAATGGAGAGAGTGGTCAAGGAAAGAATGACTATTCAGGATCAAGAAGTAATAACGCCTCAGGCACTTATCAATATAAGACCAGTGGCAGCAGCTATTAAAGAATTCTTTGGTAGTTCACAACTTTCACAATTTATGGATCAAACAAATCCACTATCAGAGCTTACACACAAGAGAAGATTGTCGGCGTTAGGTCCAGGTGGACTTTCAAGAGAAAGAGCTGGATTTGAAGTTAGAGACGTTCATCATTCCCATTATGGAAGAATGTGTCCTATAGAAACACCAGAAGGTCCTAACATAGGACTTATAAACTCTTTAGCTACTTATGCTAAGGTTAATGATTATGGATTTATAGAAAGTCCATATAGAATTGTTGATAAAAAAAATGGTAAGGTTTTAAATGAAATAAGATATTTTACGGCAGACGAAGAAGATCAATTCTTAATTGCACAGGCAAATGAACCTTTAGATGAAGCAGGAAATTTTATAGATAGTAAAATAACTGTTAGAACCAGAGATGATGTATTAGTTGTATCAAATACAGAGGTTGACCTAATGGATGTATCTTCAAGGCAGATAGTATCAGTAGCTACAGCTATGATACCGTTTCTTGAAAATGATGATGCCAGTCGTGCACTTATGGGTTCAAACATGCAGCGTCAGGCAGTGCCTTTATTAAAGCCTCAGGCTCCTATTGTAGGAACAGGTATAGAGTTTAAGGCTGCTGTTGATTCAGGAGTTCTTCCTAAAGCAAAGCACGCAGGTATAATTGATTATGTAAGTGCTAATGAAGTAAGAGTGAAGAGAGATGATAATGGCTCTATTGATTCTTACAGATTATTGAAGTTTAAAAGATCTAACCAAGGAACATGTATAAATCAAAGGCCTATAGTATCAAAAGGAGAAAAGGTAGATGTTGGCACTGTTCTATCAGATGGGCCATCTACTGACTTGGGAGAAATAGCATTAGGTAAAAATATTCGCATGGGCTTTATAACTTGGGAAGGATATAATTATGAAGATGCTATGCTTATATCTGAAGAACTTGTTAGAGAAGATGTATTTACATCAATCCATATAGAAGAATATGAAGCGGAAGCTAGAGATACTAAGCTTGGACCTGAGGAAATTACTAGAGATATACCTAACGTAGGTGATGACGCTCTTAAGGATATAGATGAGAGAGGAATTATAAGAATAGGTGCAGAAGTACGTTCAGGAGACATATTAGTGGGAAAAGTTACACCTAAAGGTGAAACTGAATTAACAGCAGAAGAAAGGCTTCTAAGAGCTATATTTGGGGAAAAAGCAAGAGAAGTAAGAGATACATCTCTTAGGGTTCCTCATGGAGAAGCTGGAATAATTGTGGATATAAAAGTTTTCACAAGAGAAAATGGAGACGAATTACCTCCTGGGGTTAATGAATTAGTAAGATGTTATATAGCCCAGAAGAGAAAAATATCTGTTGGTGATAAGATGGCAGGAAGGCATGGTAATAAAGGTGTTATTTCAAGAGTTTTACCAGAAGAAGATATGCCATTTTTACCAGATGGTAGACCTCTTCAAATATGCTTGAATCCGTTGGGTGTTCCTTCTCGTATGAATATAGGGCAGGTTTTGGAAGTCCATTTGGGATGGGCAGCAGCTAATCTTGGATGGCATATTGCAACGCCTGTATTTGATGGTGCTACAGAACCAGAAATAGTTAAATGTTTACAAAAGGCAGGATATGACGAAGATGGAAAGACTGTACTATACGATGGAAGAACTGGAGAAGCATTTGACAGTAGGGTTACAGTTGGATATATGTATATACTGAAACTAGCACATTTGGTTGATGATAAAATACATGCTAGATCAACGGGTCCCTATTCTCTAGTTACACAACAACCTTTAGGTGGTAAAGCACAGTTTGGTGGCCAGAGGTTTGGTGAAATGGAGGTTTGGGCACTTGAGGCATACGGTGCAGCTCATACTTTACAGGAAATATTAACCTTTAAGTCTGATGATGTTGTGGGTAGAGTTAAGACATACGAATCTATAGTTAAAGGTGAGAACATACCAGAACCAGGTGTTCCAGAGTCATTTAAGGTTCTTATAAAAGAACTTCAAGCTTTATGTTTGGATGTGAAAGTTCTTGCAGGAGATAATCAAGAAGTAAAATTGAAAGAAACAATGGAAGAAGGCTTGGAAGATTTAGATGTGAACATTGAAGGAAATGAAGATAGTGTTCCTCCAACTCCGCCAGATGATTATATTGAATCTGATAACCAAGACTCAGATGATGATATTGACCTAGATTATGATGATTTGCCTTTAGATGATCTTCAAGACGGATTAGAACTTGAAGATTTCAATGATGAACACTAATTATGAAGGGAGGATGTACCCTTGGAATTAAATAATTTTGATGCTTTACAAATAGGATTAGCTTCACCAGAAAAGATAAGAGAATGGTCTAGAGGTGAAGTGAAAAAACCAGAAACTATAAATTATAGGACTTTAAAACCTGAAAAGGATGGATTATTCTGTGAAAGAATATTTGGACCTATGAAGGATTGGGAATGTCATTGTGGTAAATATAAAAGAGTTAGGTATAAAGGTATAGTATGTGATAGATGTGGTGTAGAAGTAACTAAGGCTAAAGTTAGGCGTGAAAGAATGGGTCATATAGAGCTTGCTGCCCCAGTATCTCATATATGGTATTTTAAAGGAATACCATCTCGTATGGGATTGATACTAGATATGTCTCCTAGAGCTTTAGAAAAAATACTGTACTTTGCATCCTATGTTGTTCTAGATCCAAAAGAAACAGCTTTATTAAAGAAACAGCTTTTGAACGAAAAAGAATATAGAGAAGCTATTGATAAGTATGGTGAAGATAGCTTCGATGCTGGAATGGGAGCTGAATCAATTAAAAGATTACTTGAAGAAATAGGATTAGAGCAGCTGTCTGTTGAACTAAAAGATGATTTAAAAACAAGTACAGGACAGAAGAGAATAAGAATAATAAGAAGATTAGAAGTTGTAGAATCTTTTAGAAAATCAAGTAACAAACCTGACTGGATGATTATTGATGTAATACCAGTTATTCCACCAGATTTAAGACCTATGGTTCAACTTGATGGTGGAAGATTTGCTACTTCTGACTTAAATGACCTTTATAGAAGAGTCATTAATAGAAATAATAGACTTAAAAAACTTTTAGATTTGGGAGCTCCAGATATAATTGTAAGAAATGAAAAAAGAATGTTGCAAGAGGCTGTAGATGCTCTTATTGATAATGGAAGAAGAGGAAGGCCGGTAACAGGACCGGGAAATAGGCCTCTAAAATCTCTTTCAGATATGCTTAAGGGTAAACAAGGAAGATTTAGACAAAATCTTCTTGGAAAACGTGTTGACTATTCAGGCCGTTCAGTTATAGTTGTTGGACCGGAATTAAAAATGTATCAATGCGGACTTCCAAAGGAAATGGCATTAGAATTATTTAAGCCTTTTGTAATGAAGAAGTTGGTTGAAAGTGGAGTTGCCCATAATATAAAAAGTGCAAAGAGAATGGTTGAAAGAGTTCAACCTCAGGTTTGGGATGTACTTGAAGAAGTAATTTCAGATCATCCTGTATTGTTAAATCGTGCACCTACTCTTCATAGACTAGGAATTCAAGCTTTCCAACCTATATTAGTTGAGGGAAGAGCAATAAAATTACATCCACTTGCTTGTACAGCATATAATGCAGATTTTGATGGTGATCAGATGGCGGTCCATGTTCCTTTATCAGTGGAAGCGCAAGCAGAAGCAAGATTTTTAATGTTAGCTGCTCATAATATATTAAAACCATCAGATGGTAAGCCTGTATGTGTTCCAACACAGGATATGGTATTGGGATCTTATTATTTGACCATTGATAAAGATAATGTTAAAGGTGAAGGAAATTCATTTTCTTCGCCAGAAGAAGTTATTATGGCATATCAATTAGGAGAAGTTGATGTTCATGCTAAAGTAAAAGTTAAATTGTTTAAGGTTATTGATGGGGAAAAAGTATATAAAATAATAGATACTACACCTGGAAAACTTTTATTTAATGAGTCCATACCTCAAGATCTAGGATTTATTGATAGAAGTGTTCCTGAAAATGAATTTAAACTAGAAGTTGATTTCTTAGTTGGTAAAAAGAATTTAGGTAAGATTATAGATAAATGTTATTTAAAGCACGGGCCAACTAAAACATCAATTATGTTAGATAAGATTAAAGCTAAGGGATACCACTATTCATCTATAGGAGCTATAACAGTTTCTACATCTGATATGACGGTTCCTCCAGAAAAGAAAACTTTACTTAATGAAGCACAAACGTCTGTTGATAAAATAGAAAAATTGTATAGAAGAGGATATATTTCTGAAAATGAGAGATATGAAAGAGTAATAGATGTTTGGACTAAAACAACTGAGGAAGTTGCAGATGCTCTTATGAATAACTTGGATAGATTTAATCCTATATTTATGATGGCTGATTCAGGAGCCAGAGGTTCTAAGAGTCAGATTAAGCAGCTTGCTGGTATGAGAGGACTTATGGCTAATCCATCTGGTAAGATTTTGGAAATGCCTATTAAAGCATCTTTTAGAGAGGGCCTTGATGTGCTTGAGTACTTTATATCAACTCATGGAGCAAGAAAAGGTAATGCAGATACAGCACTTAAGACAGCGGATTCAGGATATCTTACAAGAAGACTTGTAGATGTATCACAAGATGTTATTGTAAAAGTTGATGATTGTGGTGCTGAAGAAGGGTTTGAAGTATCTGAAATAAAAGAGGGAAATGAAGTTATAGAACCTTTAAAAGAAAGACTTACAGGTAGATATAATGCTGAAGATATTATAAATCCTAAGACAAAAGATATAATTGTCCATAGAGATACCTACATGGATATTCACCTAGCTGAGAAAGTAGAAAATGCTGGGGTTAAAAAAGTAAAAATAAGATCTGTATTTACATGTGATTGTAAATATGGTGTATGCGCTAAATGTTATGGTATGGATATGGCTACTGCTCAGCAAATAGGTATTGGTGAAGCCGTTGGAATTATAGCAGCCCAGTCAATTGGTGAACCGGGAACACAATTAACCATGAGAACATTCCATACAGGAGGAGTTGCAGGAGCAGATATAACTCAAGGTCTTCCTAGAGTTGAAGAACTTTTTGAAGCAAGAAAACCAAAGGGTCTTGCAATAGTAAGTGAAGTTTCGGGAACCGTCAGACTTGAAGATACTAAGAAAAAGAGGATAATATATATTGTCACTGATGCTGGTGAGGAAGTTAGTTATGATATACCTTTTGGATCAAGTCTTAAGGTTCGAAATGGAGATATTATAAATGCTGGAGATGAAATTACAGAGGGTTCTATAAATCCACATGATATATTAAGAATAAAAGGTGTTAATGCTGTTAAAAATTATCTCCTGTCGGAGGTTCAAAAAGTTTATAGATTACAGGGTGTTGATATAAATGATAAACATCTTGAAGTTGTAGTAAGACAAATGACTAGAAAAGTTAAAGTTGAGGATTCAGGAGACACAGAATTGTTGCCAGGTACAATGATTGATATTTTTGACTTTAATGAAGCTAATGATAGTATAGAAGCTAACGGTGGCGAACCAGCAAAAGGAAGAATTGCTTTACTTGGAATAACAAAAGCAGCTCTTGCAACAGATTCATTCTTATCAGCAGCATCTTTCCAAGAAACCACTAGGGTCCTTACAGATGCGGCAATTAAAGGTAAAATTGATCCACTAGTAGGTCTTAAGGAAAATGTTATTATTGGTAAACTTATACCAGCTGGTACAGGTATGGCAAGGTACAAAAATATAAGTATAGAAGATGAAAAACGAGAAGATAATGAAATTTTAGTTAAAGAAAGTTAACTTAACAAATGATTTGTTGACATGAAAAGTTTAAAATGATAAAATACAGTTTGTGTGATTTTAATTGAAATCTTACAGTAATTTATCATAAGGAGGGTATTTTATGGTAAACAGACTTAGCGGGAAAAAAGTTGTTGGTATAAAACAAACTATTAAAGCCATAAAAAGTGGAGAAGGTAGAGTTGTTTATATTGCAAAAGATGCTGACAATAAATTAATTAATACTGTTGAGGAGTTATCCATGGAGCATTCCTTAGAGATTGTTTACATTGAAACTATGAAAGAATTAGGGAAGCTTTGCGGAATAGATGTGGGAGCAGCAAGTGCTTTAATTCTGGAGTAAAGAGAGTTGCTATTATCTAAATTAATATATTGATAGTAGATTTTAAAGGAGGTGTAAGTATGCCAACCATTAACCAATTGGTAAGAAAAGGTAGAAAGACAACTATTGTTAAATCAACTGCGCCAGCATTAAAAGAATGTCCACAAAAAAGAGGAGTATGTACTGTAGTTAAAACAACAACTCCAAAGAAGCCTAACTCAGCTTTGAGAAAAATTGCCAGAGTTAGACTTACTAATGGATATGAAGTTACTGCTTATATACCAGGTGTAGGCCACAATTTACAAGAACATAGTGTTGTTCTTATAAGAGGTGGAAGAGTTAAGGATTTACCAGGTGTTAGATACCATATTGTCAGAGGTACATTAGATGCCGCTGGTGTTGCCAACAGAATGCAATCTAGATCGAAATATGGTGCTAAGAAACCAAAACAAAAATAGTTTATTTACTTAGTGCTGTGTCTTCAGCTTTTATATATATTGTAAGATTATTTTAAATTTTTATTTAAATACTTACTTACCCTCATGGATAGAAACACTATGAGTATATTATAAAATTTTGCAGAAGTACAAAGCACTTTACGACAGGAAATGTCGAGTACCTATGAACTTAAAATTATTTATTAAGGAGGGAAGAAAAGTGCCAAGAAAAGGACATATAGCAAAAAGAGATGTACTACCAGATCCAGTATATAATAGTAAGGTTGTTACTAAGCTTATAAACAATATAATGGAAGATGGTAAAAAGGGAGTAGCACAAAAAGTATGCTACGGTGCTTTTGAAATTATAGCAGCTAAAACAGGAAAAGAGGCTATAGAAGTTTTTGAAGCAGCAATGAATAATATAATGCCATTACTTGAAGTAAAGGCTAGAAGAATAGGTGGAGCAACTTATCAAGTTCCTATAGAAGTTAGACCAGAGAGAAGACAGACTTTAGGAATTAGATGGATGCTTGATGCAGCAAGAAAAAGAGGCGAAAAACACATGAAGGATAAGCTTGCTGGAGAGCTTGTGGATGCTTCAAATAATACAGGTGCTGCTGTTAAGAAGAGAGAAGATACTCATAAAATGGCAGAGGCTAATAAAGCATTTGCACATTATAGATATTAGTAATAACATAGCAAAACTGTTTTGGATATCCAAAGCAGTTTTGTCAAATTTTATATTGCGATAATCGAGAGGAGGAAAAATAGTGACTAGAAAATATCCATTAGAAAAATTCCGTAATATAGGAATAATGGCACATATTGATGCTGGTAAAACAACAACTACAGAACGTATATTGTTTTATACAGGTAGAACACACAAGATTGGTGAAGTTCACGAGGGCGCAGCTACAATGGACTGGATGGTTCAAGAACAAGAAAGAGGTATCACAATAACCTCAGCTGCAACTACATGTTATTGGAAAGAGCATGAAATAAATATTATAGATACACCAGGACACGTAGATTTTACAGTTGAAGTTGAAAGATCCCTAAGAGTTCTTGATGGAGCAGTTGCTGTCTATGATGCCAAGGGTGGAGTTGAACCTCAATCAGAAAATGTATGGAGACAGGCAGAAAAATATAAAGTACCAAGAATGGCTTATATTAATAAAATGGATATATTAGGAGCTGATTTTTTTAGATCTGTTAATATGATGAGAGATAGACTTAAGGCAAATGCAGTTCCAATACAGTTACCTATAGGTAAAGAAGATAACTTCATAGGAATAGTTGATCTTATAAAAAATGAAGCTATAATATATGAGGATGAATTAGGTACTGAAATGGAAGAAGCTGCAATTCCAGAGGATATGAAGGATTTAGCAGAAGAGTACAGAGCTTCAATGATAGAAGCAGTTGCGGAATTAGATGAAGATTTAACAATGAAATATCTTGAAGGTGAAGAGATAACTGAGGAAGAAATAAAGGCCGCAATTAGAAAAGGTGTTATAGCAAATAAATTTGTACCAGTTACTTGTGGTTCTTCTTATAAAAATAAAGGTGTTCAACAGATGCTGGATGCTGTTATTGACTACATGCCATCACCACTTGATATTCCACCTATAAAGGGAGAAACTATTACGGGTGAAGAGGATGTAAGACATACTAGTGATGATGAGCCCATGTCAGCGTTAGCATTTAAGATTGCTACAGATCCATTTGTAGGGAAGCTTGCATTTACAAGAATATACTCAGGAGTAATGAAGAGTGGATCTTATGTGTTAAATTCTACAAAGGGTAAAAAAGAAAGAATTGGAAGGCTTGTTAAGATGCATTCCAATCATAGAGAAGAAGTTGAAGAATTAGAAGCAGGAGATTTAGGTGCTATTGTTGGTCTTAAATCTACAACTACAGGAGATACACTATGTGATGAGGCTAATCCAATAATATTGGAAAATATGGTATTCCCAGAAACAGTTATTGATGTAGCTATAGAACCAAAGACAAAAGCTGGTCAAGAAAAAATGGGTATAGCTTTGGCAAAGCTTGCAGAGGAAGATCCAACTTTTAAAACTCATACAGATCAAGAAACTGGTCAAACAATTATATCTGGTATGGGCGAACTACATCTTGAAATTATAGTTGATAGACTTACAAGGGAATTTAAAGTTGAATGTAATGTAGGTAAACCACAGGTTGCCTATAAGGAAACTGTTAGAAAAGCAGTTAAAGCAGAAGGTAAATTTGTTAGACAGTCCGGTGGTCGTGGACAATACGGCCATTGTTGGATTGAGATAGAACCAGCTGAAGGTGAATATACATTTGAAAATGCCGTAGTTGGTGGATCTATTCCTAAAGAATATATACAGCCAATTGATGATGGTATCAGAGAAGCATCAGAAAGTGGTGTTTTAGCTGGATATAAGACTATAAACTTTAAAGTTAAAGTAGTAGATGGTTCTTACCACGATGTTGACTCAAATGAAATGGCATTTAAAATAGCTGGATCTATGGCATTCAAAAATGCAATGGCAAAGGCTGATCCTGTAATACTTGAGCCCATGATGAAAGTTGAAGTAGTAGTTCCAGAAGAGTATATGGGAGATGTAATGGGAGATGTCAATGGAAGAAGAGGAAGAATTGAGGGAATGGAAGCTCAAGCTGGTGCACAAGTTATAAGAGCATTTGTTCCATTATCAGAGATGTTTGGTTATGCTACTGTTCTTAGATCAAGGACACAAGGTAGAGGAACTTATAGCATGGTATTTGATCACTATGAAGAAGTACCTAAGAGTATTCAAGAACAAATAATTGGAGAAAGAAAATAATTGTTTTTTTAAGGAGGAATAAAAAATGGCAAAAGCAAAATTTGAGAGAAATAAACCACATGTAAACATAGGAACAATAGGTCACGTAGATCATGGTAAGACAACATTAACAGCAGCAATAACAACAGTATTAGCACAAACAGGTGGAGCAACAGCAACAAACTATGCAGAAATAGATAAAGCACCAGAAGAAAAAGAAAGAGGAATAACAATCAACACAGCACACGTAGAATATGAGACAGCAAATAGACATTATGCACACGTTGATTGTCCAGGACATGCAGATTATGTAAAGAACATGATAACAGGAGCAGCACAAATGGATGGAGCAATCCTAGTAGTAAGTGCGGCAGATGGTCCAATGCCACAGACAAGAGAACATATACTACTAGCAAGCAGAGTTGGAGTTCAGCACATAGTAGTATTCCTAAACAAAGCAGATATGGTAGATGATCCAGAGTTAATAGAATTAGTAGAAATGGAAGTAAGAGAACTGTTAAGCGAATATGGATTTCCAGGAGATGATACTCCAATAATAGTAGGAAGTGCATTGAAAGCATTAGAGAATCCAACAGATCCAGAAGCATCAAAGCCAATATTAGACTTAATGGAAGCAGTAGATAGCTATATACCAACACCAGAAAGAGCAACAGATAAGCCATTCCTAATGCCAGTAGAAGATGTATTCACAATAACAGGAAGAGGAACAGTTGCAACAGGAAGAGTAGAAAGCGGAATTCTACATGTAGGAGACGAAGTAGAAATCGTAGGAATAAGAGAAGAGACAGGAAAGACAGTAGTAACTGGAGTAGAAATGTTCAGAAAATTACTAGATGAAGCAATGGCAGGAGATAATATTGGAGCATTACTAAGAGGAATCCAGAGAACAGACATAGAAAGAGGTCAGGTATTAGCTAAACCGGGATCAGTAACACCGCACAATAAATTTGTAGGTCAGGTATATGTATTAAAGAAAGAAGAAGGCGGAAGACATACACCATTCTTTGATGGATACAGACCACAATTTTATTTCAGAACAACAGATGTAACAGGATTAATAAAATTACCAGAAGGAATGGAAATGGTAATGCCAGGAGACCATATAGATATGACAGTTGAATTAATTAGCCCAGTAGCAATGACTGATAATTTAAGATTTGCTATAAGAGAAGGCGGAAGAACAGTTGGTTCTGGCGTTGTTACTTCTATTGTTAAATAGTCTGATTTGATTTTTTGTATGTAATTATAAATTGAAATTTTGTTATGGAAAATATATAAATAAAGCTTTATTTAAAAAAGAGAAGAGGACGCTCTTCTCTTTTTGTTTTATAAAATAATGATCTAAAAATAATATATGATAATAATATAATATGGCAACTTTGAAAAATATTTCGATTTGAAATTTAAACAGAGCATGAATTGAAGTTTAAAATTAAAAAATGCTTGCTAAAATATAAAATTGGTTGTATAATATAAGAGTTGTTATGTGAAAACAGCGATGAGGTAAGAGGTAGCCGCACTTACGGGGAATTCTTACTGAGCATGTCACGGTCTTGAACCGGGCGACGGGTAGGCTATGACCTATTTATGTGTTGTATCTTTATATATTAGATATGCAACACGTGGAACAGTTTATAGAACGTCCGCTGTTGTACGTAAGAAGATGAGCGTGCGATGAAAAGGAGGGAAATAAAATGGCAAAACAAAAAATAAGAATTAGGTTAAAAGCTTTTGATCATACAATACTTGATCAATCAGCCGAAAAAATAGTTGAAACTGCTAAATCAACAGGAGCAAAGGTAGCAGGTCCAGTACCTTTACCAACAGAAAAAGACGTAGTTACAATATTAAGAGCTCCACATAAATACAAAGATTCAAGAGAACAGTTTGAAATCAGGACACATAAAAGACTTATAGATATATTGAGTCCATCACCAAAGACTGTAGATGCTCTAATGAGATTAGATTTGCCAGCAGGTGTTGATATTGAAATAAAATTATAAAATTTATAAATTAGTTTTGACCGTTATGATCGCAATGCGATCCAATGATGTGTCGAGGAGGTGCTAGATATGAAAAAAGCTATACTGGGTAAAAAACTTGGTATGACCCAAATATTTAATGAAGCAGGTAAAATAGTTCCTGTAACTGTTATAGAAGCAGGTCCTTGCGTTGTTTTACAGAAAAAAACAACGGAAAATGATGGATATGAAGCAATACAGGTTGGCTTTTATGATACAAGAGAAAAATTAATCAATAAACCACTAAAAGGGCACTTTGATAAAGCTGGTGTATCTGTAAAAAAATTCATAAAAGAATTTAGATTAGAAGATATAAGTGCTTATGAATTGGGCACTGAAATAAAAGTTGATACTTTTGCAGCAGGGGAAAAAGTGGATGTATCAGGAGTTTCTAAAGGTAAGGGATTCCAAGGTACAATAAGAAGATGGAACGGTCATAGAGGACCAATGAGTCATGGATCAAAATTTCATAGAGCAGTAGGTTCTATGGGAGCTTCATCAGATCCATCAAGAACTTTTAAAAATAAAAAAATGCCAGGACACATGGGTCATGTTAATACAACAGTATTAAATTTAGAGGTGGCAAAGGTAATTCCAGAGAAGAACGTAATATTAATTAAAGGTGGAGTGCCTGGTCCAAACAAGGGTTTCATTGTAATAAGAAACTCTGTTAAAGCCTAACTTTATTGGAAAGGAGGATACAGAATGCCTACAGTAGGATTGTTTAATAAAGAAGGAAAAAAAGTTGGAGACATTGAATTGTCAACTGAAGTTTTTGGGGCAGAAGTAAATGCTGATGCATTACATCAGGTTGTAGTTGCATTACTAGCGAATAAAAGACAAGGAAATCAAAGTGCTAAAACTAGATCAGAGGTTTCCGGAGGTGGAATTAAACCTTGGAGACAAAAGGGAACTGGTAGAGCAAGACAAGGATCAATCAGATCTCCACAATGGATACATGGTGGTGTGGTTTTCGCACCAAAGCCAAGAAGTTACAGAATGTCAGTTCCGAAATCAATGAGACGAGTAGCTATGAAATCTGCATTGAGCAGTAAAGTAGCAGAAAATGAAATTATCGTATTAGAAGAGTTAGAATTTGAAGTTCCAAAGACAAAAGAAGTAGTAAAAATGTTAAATGCATTTAATTCAAAAAAAGCTTTAATCGTTGTAGCTGATTCAAACGAAAATGTTTATAAATCAGTTAGAAACATTGAAGGTACTACAGTAATTCCAGCTAATAACTTAAATGTTTATGATATTTTAAAATATGATAATTTTATAATAACTAAGGATGCTGTGTCAAAAATTGAGGAGGTGTATGCATAATGAATTTAACTAGCCATGATATTATAAGAAAACCAATAATAACTGAAAAAAGTATGGCTGAAATGTCAGATAAAAAATACACCTTTGTTGTTGATGTGCACGCAAACAAAAGCCAAATTAAAAAAGCTGTAGAAGAAGTCTTCGGAGTTAAAGTGGAAGATGTAAAGACAGCTAATATATTGGGAAAGACAAAAAGAGTTGGAGTTCACGTTGGTAAGAGAGCTGATTATAAAAAGGCCGTTGTAAAGCTTACAGGTGAAAGCAAGTCAATTGAATTTTTTGAAGGAATGAAATAGTTAATAAGAGCTAGTATTGGCTGATGGCCAGATAAGCGAAAAAAGGAGGAGAAAAAGAAAATGGCAGTTAAAGGATTTAACCCCACTTCCCCTTCAAGAAGAGAAATGACAGTATGTACATTTGAAGAAATAACAACAAATGTACCCGAAAAATCACTTCTTGTAGAAAAGAAAAGAAAAGGCGGAAGAAATGCTCAAGGTAAAATAACTGTCCGCCACATAGGTGGAGGAGCTAAGCAAAAATACAGATTAATTGATTTCAAAAGAAATAAGGATAATATACCAGCAAAAGTAGCAACAATAGAATATGATCCTAATAGATCCGCATTTATTGCTCTTATTTCTTATGTTGATGGTGAGAAGAGATACATAATTGCTCCAGTTGGACTAAAAGTTGGAGATGTGGTTGTATCAGGTGAAGAATCAGATATAAAGATAGGTAATTCATTACCGCTTAAAAATATACCAGTAGGTACTATAGTTCATAATGTTGAATTATCAGTAGGAAAAGGCGCTCAATTAGTTAGATCAGCTGGTGCTAGTGCTCAACTTATGGCTAAAGAGGGAGGATATGCAACATTAAGACTTCCAAGCGGTGAGATGAGATATGTAAGAATAGAATGTAAAGCTACTATAGGAACAGTTTCAAACTTAACACATGAAATTGTGAATATAGGTAAAGCTGGAAGAAAAAGGCATATGGGAATTAGACCAACGGTTAGAGGTTCTGTAATGAATCCTAATGACCATCCACATGGTGGTGGTGAAGGTAAGTCTCCAGTAGGACACCCAGGACCTCTTACTCCATGGGGTAAACCAGCACTTGGTTATAAAACAAGAAAAAATAAGAAATATTCAGATAGACTTATTGTTAAAGGTAGAAAAACTAAGTAATTAGAAGAGAATAGAATTCTCTTCTGATTTCCAATTAAGTTATGTGAAGGGAGGCCGACAAGGTGAGTAGATCAGTAAAAAAAGGACCTTTTGTGCAAGAAGTGCTTTTAAAAAGAATTAATGAAATGAATAAAAGTGGTGAAAAGAAAGTAATAAAGACTTGGTCAAGAAGTTCAACAATTTTCCCACAAATGGTAGGTCACACTATAGCTGTTCATGATGGTAGAAAGCATGTTCCAGTATATGTAAGCGAAGATATGGTTGGACACAAATTAGGAGAATTTGTTCTAACAAGAACTTTTAAAGGACACGGAGATAACACTGAAAAGTCATCAGGACTTAGATAGCTTTAGGAAGGAGGTAATCATTAATGGAAGCTAGATCAATAGCCAAGTATGTAAGAATGTCTTCAATGAAAATAGGCATTGTTCTTGATTTAATAAGAGGTAAAAATGTAAATGAGGCTTTCGCTATATTACAATACACTCCAAAGGATGCAGCGGATGTTGTAAGTAAGGTATTAAAATCAGCGGTTGCAAATGCAGAAAATAATTTGAATTTAGATATAAACAGATTATATGTTGCTGATGCATTTACTGGTCAAGGTTCAACATTAAAAAGATTTAGACCACACGCACAAGGTAGAGCATTTAAAATTAAAAAAAGAACTAGTCATATTACCCTAGTTGTAAAAGAAAGAGCATAAAAAGGAGGGAAACAGTTTGGGACAAAAAGTTAATCCGCATGGACTAAGAGTTGGTGTAATCAAGGATTGGAATGCTAAATGGTATGCTGATAATAAGAATTTTGCAGATTATTTAGTTGAAGATAACAAGATTAGAGAGTTTGTTAATAAAAAACTTCACAATGCAGGAATTTCAAAAATTGAAATTGAAAGAGCTGCAAAAAGAATAAAGTTAAATATATATACTGCTAAACCAGGAATGGTTATAGGAAAAGGCGGTCAAGGTATTGAAGCTTTAAAAAAGGAAGCTAAGAATTTAGTTTCTGATAAAAATATTTTAATTAATATCGTTGAGGTTAAAAATGCAGATAGTGATGCACAACTTATGGCTGAAAATGTAGCATCACAATTAGAAAGAAGAATTTCTTTTAGAAGAGCTATGAAGCAAACTATCCAAAGAGCTATGAGGTTTGGGGTAAAGGGTGTTAAAACTTCATGTTCAGGAAGACTTGCTGGAGCTGAAATAGCAAGAACAGAGCAGTACCATGAAGGAACAATTCCGCTTCAGACTTTAAGAGCTGATATAGATTATGGTTTTGCAGAAGCAGATACTACATACGGAAAAATAGGTGTAAAAGTATGGGTATATAGAGGTGAAGTTCTTCCTACAAAGAAGATTGAGAAAAAGGAAGAAGTAAACGCGTAAGGAAGGAGGAATACGATATGTTAATGCCTAAAAGAGTTAAACGTCGTAAAGTACAACGTGGCAGAATGAAAGGTAAAGCAACAAGAGGTAATTTTATTGCTTATGGTGATTATGGTTTACAAGCTACAGAATGTGGTTGGATAACAAGTAATCAAATTGAAGCTGCCAGAGTAGCTATAAATAGATATGTTAAAAGAGGAGGAAAACTTTGGATAAAGATTTTCCCAGACAAACCAGTTACTGAAAAACCAGCAGAAACTCGTATGGGTTCTGGTAAAGGTTCACCAGAATATTGGGTTGCAGTAATTAAACCAGGCAGAGTGTTATTTGAAATATCAGGCGTAACTGAAGCGCAGGCAAGAGAGGCAATGAGACTTGCTTCACATAAACTTCCTGTAAGTACTAAGTTTGTTACAAGAAAAGACTTTGAGGAAATGGGCGGTGAAATTAATGAAGGCTAAAGAATTAAGAGAACAAACTCCTCAAGATTTACAAACTCAATTGGTTGATTTAAAAGCAGAATTATTTAGGCTTAGGTTTCAATTGGCTACAGGTCAACTTGAGAACCCTATGAGAATAAGAGAAGTTAAAAAATCTATAGCCCAGATTAAAACCATCCTTAGAGAAGAAGAACTAAGGGCGTTTGAACAGTAAAGCTGAAAGGAGGTTGTCCTGTGGAAAGAGGAAATAGAAAGACAAGAATCGGTAAGGTTGTTTCAGATAAAATGGATAAAACTGTTGTAGTTGCTGTAGAAACTAAAGTTCGCCATCCTTTATATGGTAAAACAGTTAACAGAACTACTAAGTTTAAGGCACACGATGAAAATAATGAAGCAAAAGTTGATGATAAAGTATTAATAATGGAAACAAGACCATTATCAAAGGATAAAAGATGGAGAATCGTGGAAATAGTCGAAAAGGCTAAATAGTCTTTTGAATTGAAAGGAGGGTATTTAGATGATACAACAGCAAACTGTATTAAAAATAGCAGATAATTCTGGTGCAAAAGAGATTATGTGTATAAGAGTATTAGGTGGTTCCAAAAGAAAATGGGGAAACATTGGTGATATAATAGTTGCTAGCGTTAAAAGTGCAACACCAGGCGGTGTTGTTAAAAAAGGTGAAGTTGTTAAGGCAGTAATAGTTAGATCAGTTAAGGGTTTAAGAAGAGCAGACGGTTCATATATCAGATTTGATGAAAATGCGGCTGTAGTGATAAAAGATGATAAACAGCCAAGAGGAACTCGTATCTTCGGGCCTGTTGCTAGGGAGTTAAGAGATAAAGAATTTAATAAAATTTTATCATTAGCACCTGAAGTTCTATAGGATAGGAGGTAGCTTTAGATGGCAATAAATAAAATTCATGTTAGAAAAAAAGACACAGTTGTGGTTGTTTCAGGTAAAGATAAGGGAAAAACAGGGGAAGTTTTAGCTGCATATCCTAAAAAGTCAACTGTATTAGTTAAAGATGTAAATGTTGTTACTAAACATCAGAAACCAAGTAAGACCAATGTACAAGGCGGAATTATAAAAAGAGAGGCACCGGTTAATAGTTCAAAGGTTATGCTTTATTGTACAAAATGTAATTCAGCTACAAGAATAAGTAATAAAGTGTTAGACGACGGAACAAAAGTGAGAATATGCAAAAAGTGTGGAGAAACATTTTAGATTTTGAAGGGAGGGCTAATGCATGACTGCAAGACTAAAGGATAAGTATGAAAAAGAAGTTGTTCCAGCACTGATGGAAAAGTTCGGATACAAAAATGTAATGGAAATACCTAAATTGGAAAAGATAGTTATTAATATGGGTGTAGGAGAAGCTAAGGAAAATTCAAAAGTTTTAGAATCTGCTACAGCTGATTTACAGTTAATAACTGGTCAAAAACCTATTTTAACTAGAGCTAAAAAATCAATTGCAAACTTTAAGATTAGAGAAAACATGCCAATAGGCTGTAAAGTTACATTGAGAAAACAGCAGATGTATGAATTTGCTGATAAGCTTATGAATGTAGCACTACCAAGAGTTAGAGATTTTAGAGGAATTTCAAGCAAAGCATTTGATGGAAGAGGAAATTATGCTTTAGGAATTAAAGAACAATTAATATTTCCAGAAGTAGAATATGATAAAATAGATAAAGTAAGAGGTATGGATATAATATTTGTTACTACAGCAAAAAGTGACGAGGAAGCAAGAGAACTATTGAGATTCCTTGGTATGCCATTTGCTCAATAATAAGGAGGTAATAACGTGGCACGTAAGGCGATGATCGAAAAGTGGAAAAAAGAACCAAAATTTTCAACTAGAGCTTACACTAGATGCAGAATATGTGGAAGACCACATGCAGTATTAAAAAAATATGGCATTTGCCGTATATGTTTCAGAGAACTTGCTTACAAAGGTGAAATACCTGGTTGTAGGAAAGCTAGCTGGTAATTGTTATTGAATGAAAGGAGGCATAAAACATGGTTATGACAGACCCGATTGCGGATTTGCTAACTCGTATAAGAAATGCAAACGTAGTTAAACACGAAGTAGTAGAAGTACCTTCTTCAACTATAAAGAAAGCAATAGTAAATATAATGCTTCAAGAAGGATATATAAAGAATATAGAGGAATATAATGACGGTTCAGTTCCAATGTTAAGACTTAGTATGAAATATGGTCAAAGCAAAGTAAGGGTTATAACTGGACTTAGAAGAATATCAAAACCTGGTCTTAGAGTTTATTGTAGAAAAGAAGAAACTCCTAAAGTATTGAATGGATTAGGTGTTGCGGTAATATCAACTTCTAAAGGTATAGTTACTGACAAAGAAGCTAGAAAACTAGGATTAGGTGGAGAAGTTATCTGCTATATCTGGTAGTTAGATGAACAGGAGGTGTAATTATGTCAAGAATAGGAAGATTGCCTGTAGTAATACCTAATGGTGTGACTGTTGCAGTAACACCAGACAACGTTGTTACTGTTAAAGGCTCAAAAGGTCAACTTGTTAAGACTATGCATAAGGATATTAAAATAGTTGTAGAAGATAATAATGTAATTGTTAGTCGACCTAGCGAAGATAAAAATCACAGAGCTCTTCACGGATTAACAAGAGCATTAATACACAATATGGTTACTGGTGTAACAGAAGGTTTTTCTAAAACCCTTGAGCTAGTAGGTGTAGGTTATAGAGCACAATTAAAAGGTAGTAAATTAGTATTAAGCCTTGGATATTCACATCCAGTTGAAATAGACGCTGTAGAAGGTATTAATTTTGAAACACCTGATGCAAATAAAATTACAGTAAAAGGTATTGACAAGGAATTAGTAGGATCTGTAGCAGCAGATATAAGAAAATGGAGAAAACCTGAACCTTATAAGGGAAAAGGAATTAAGTACACTGATGAACACATCAGACGTAAGGAAGGTAAAACAGGTAAGTAACTACAAGAAAGGAGTGAAAATGTATGTTTAAAAAGCAGGATAGAAGCGAAGCTAGAAATAAACGTCATAGGAGAGTACGTAAAAAGATTTTTGGTACTACTGAAAGACCAAGACTTGCAGTTTTCAGAAGTGAAAAAAACATATATGCTCAATTAATTGATGATATAGCAGGAAATACTATTGTTGCAGCTTCAACTAAGGATAAAGATTTTTCGTCTAAAGCAGGAAGCAATAAAGAGGCAGCAAGGCTTGTTGGTGAAATCATTGGAAAGAAAGCTGTAGAAAAAGGTATAAAAGAAGTAGTTTTTGATAGAGGCGGATTTGTATATCACGGAAGAATACAGGAACTTGCTGAAGGTGCAAGGACTGCCGGTTTAGAATTCTAGAGAAGGAGGGAAATAAATGAGGATAGATCCTAGTACATTAGAACTTAAAGAAAAAGTTGTATTCATTAATAGAGTTGCTAAGGTTGTAAAAGGCGGAAGAAATTTTAGATTCAGCGTATTAGTAGTAGTTGGAGATGAAAATGGTCACGTAGGAGTAGGAACAGGTAAGTCTGTTGAAATACCTGAAGCTATAAGAAAAGGAATTGAAGACGCTAAGAAAAACATTGTTCATGTAGCAATGGTTGGAACTACAGTCCCTCATACTATTGAAGGTATATTTGGAACTGGTAAAGTTCTTATAATGCCAGCTACTGAAGGTACAGGAGTTATAGCTGGAGGACCATCAAGAGCAGTCCTTGAACTTGCTGGATTAAAAGATGTTAGAGCTAAGTCATTAGGAACTAATAATGCAAGAAACGTAGTAAATGCTACAATAAATGGGTTATCAAGACTAAGAACTGTAGAAGATATTGCAGAGCTTAGAGGAAAATCTATTGAAGAAATATTAGGATAGGAGGAGTTAACATGGCTAAACTTTCAATAACATTACAAAAGAGTTTAATTGGTAGAAAAAAGGATCATATAGCTACTGTTAATGCTCTTGGACTACGTAAAATAGGTAAAAAAGTTGAAAAAGAAGATACTCCTCAAATAAGAGGTATGATAAACAAAGTTATTTATCTTTTAAAAGTGGAAGAAGTTTAAAATATAAAACGGGGAGGTGCAAATTATGAAACTTCATGAATTAAAACCAGCAGCAGGTTCTAGAAAAGCACCTAAAAGAATTGGTAGAGGTACTGGTTCTGGTCTTGGAAGAAATGCTGGTAAAGGTGAGAAAGGCCAAAAAGCAAGATCTGGTGGTGGTGTAAGACCTGGATTTGAGGGTGGTCAAATGCCATTATATAGAAGATTGCCTAAAAGAGGATTTACAAACATATTTGCTAAAGATATAGTTAGTATAAATGTAGATAGATTAAATATATTTGATGATGGATCAGAAGTGACAATAGAAGTGCTACTTGAAAAAGGAATAATAGGAAAAGTTAATGATGGAGTTAAGATACTTGGCAACGGAGAACTTACAAAAAAATTAACTGTTAAAGTAAATAAATTTTCAAAAGTAGCAGCTGAGAAGATTGAAGCAGCTGGAGGAAAAGTAGAGGTGATATAGAATGCTATCGACCTTACGTAATGCGTGGAAAACTCCGGATTTAAGAAAAAGATTGTTATGGACACTTGTTTTGGTTATAATTTATAGAATAGGTATACATATTCCTGTGCCTGGAGTTGATACATCAAAACTTGCTTCATTATCATCACAATCTGGCTCTTTAGCTGGATTTTATGATTTGATGTCAGGTGGTGCATTCAGTAGTTTTAGCATATTTGCTATGACTGTAATGCCATACATCAATGCATCAATTATTATACAGCTTTTGACAATTGCAATTCCTTCTCTTGAGCAAATGCAAAAGGAAGGTGAAGAAGGCAGAAAGAAAATACAAAAGATGACTAGATATAGTTCAGTATTTCTTGCTGCATTTCAAACTTTTGCAATGTATGCAATAATAAATAGCCAGGGAGCTCTCAGAGATACCTCAAAGCTTAACATGGCACTAATAGCTTTAACGTTGACAACAGCTTCTGTGTTTTTGATGTGGCTTGGAGAACAAATCACGGTTAAAGGAATAGGTAATGGAATTTCTTTAATAATGTTTGTAAATATTATTTCTAGAATTCCAAATATGATTTATCAAGTTACAACTTTGCAACAGACCAATACTGTTGATATTGTACAAATTGCTGTGTTAGTAGTAATAATTGTGGCATTGTTTTTAGCTGTTATAGTGGCATGTTTAGCTGAAAGGCGAATACCAGTTCAGTATGCAGGTAAAGCTGTTGGCGGCAAAGCGTTAAAAGGTCAATCATCTCATATTCCAATAAATATCAATGCTTCAGCCATTATTGCTATAATTTTTGCTATGTCAGTTATGCAATTTCCGGTGATAATTGTTCAATTTTGGCCAAATTCGTGGATATATAAGTCTATTGTTTCAGGTAAATATAGTATGTTTAGACAGAATAGCTGGGAATATGCAGTGGTGAGTTTTATATTTATTATATTCTTTACCTGGTTCTATACACAAATAACTTTAAAACCAGATGAAATGGCAGAGAATATGCATAAGTCTTCAGGATTTGTACCTGGTATTAGACCTGGAGAACCAACTGCAAGATATATTGAAAAAGTGCTTGATAAAGTTTCTATACTTTGGGGAGTTTTTGCTGGAGTAATAGCTGTGGCTCCAATGATTCTTGAATCGTACACTAAATTTCAAGGATTGTATTTTAGTGGAACCGGATTGCTAATAATAGTTGGAGTTGCTATTGAGACTATGAAAGCTATTGAAGCTCAACTGGTAATGAAACATTATGAAGGTTTCTTGAGTGAATAATATTATTGGAGATGATTAAATGAACATTATACTATTAGGTCCTCCAGGAGCAGGAAAAGGAACTCAAGCAAAACAAATAAGTGATAAATACAATATTCCCCATATATCAACTGGTGATATCTTCAGAAAGAACATATCAGAAAAGACAGAACTTGGAGTAAAAGCTCAAGGATATATTGATAAGGGATTATTGGTACCTGACGAATTAACAATAGATATTGTTAAAGATAGATTAAGTAATGTTGATTGTAAAAATGGATTTTTACTTGATGGATTTCCGAGAACTGTAAAACAGGCAGAAGCTTTAGATTTATTTCTTGAGGATAAAGAACATAAAATTGATTATGCTCTCCTGATTAAAGTTCCTGAATCCAGTATACTTGAAAGAATGACTGGAAGAAGAGTATGCTCAAAATGTGGTGCTAGTTATCATATTAAATTTAATCCATCTAAAGTGGCAGGAAAATGTGATATTTGCGGCAGCGATATAATTCAGAGAAAAGATGATAGTGAAGAAACTGTTCAGGAAAGACTTGATGTTTACAGCAGACAGACTGAACCGTTAATAGATTATTATACTTCTGCAAAAATACTCTGTGCTGTTGACGGTACGCAAGATATAGATGTTGTATTTGAAAATGTTTGTGATATCTTAGGGAGATAATTAAAGTTATGATAATAATCAAAAGCAATAGAGAAATTGACTATATGAGGAAAGCGGGAAAAGTTGTAGAAGAAGCATTGCTTAGAATGGAAGAAGTTATAAAACCGGGAATAACAACTGTATATTTAGATAGAATAGCGGAGGAGTTCATAAGATCACAAGATGCTGTTCCATCATTTAAAGGATATTATGGGTTTCCATCTTCAATATGTACATCTATAAATCAGGAAGTTGTTCATGGAATTCCGGATAGAAATAGAGTGCTGCAGGAAGGCGATATAATAAGTATAGATTGTGGTGCTATTTTAAATGGATATCAAGGCGATGCAGCTAGAACTTTACCAGTAGGAAAGGTATCTGATGGAGCAAAAAATCTTATAAATGTAACTAGAGATAGTTTTTTCAAAGGTGTTGAAAAGGCAATTGTAGGTAATAGACTTTCAGATATATCTTCAGCCATTCAAACTTATGTAGAAAGTTTTGGATATTCTATTGTTAGAGATTACGTAGGCCATGGAATAGGAAAAGATATGCACGAGGAACCGGAAGTACCTAATTTTGGTAGACCAGGCAGAGGACCTAAGCTACTTCATGGCATGGTCTTAGCCATAGAACCTATGGTTAATGCTGGAAAATATTATGTTAGTGTACAATCAAATGATTGGACGGTAGTTACTGATGACAGCAGTTTATCATCACATTATGAAAATACTGTAGCTATTTTAGATAATGGACCTGAAATACTTACTTTTAGTCAACAGAGGTGAACTGATGAATAAGGATTGTTTGGGTACAGTTGTGTATTCAAAGGCTGGTAGAGATGTAGATAGGAAATTTATTATTATGGATATAATAGATAAAGAATATGTTTATATTTGTGATGGTGATTTAAGAAAAGTTGAAAAGCCTAAAAAGAAAAAGATCAGACATTTAATGTTTACCGAAACAGTTGCGAAGGATATTAAGCAGTGTTTAATGTCTAATGTGGAAGTAAGTAATTCACAAATAAAAAGGTTTCTGCAGTCACTATGCACTAATAAGGAGGTTTGATTACCTTATGTCAAAAGATGATGTAATTGAAATGCAGGGAACAGTTTTAGAAGCCCTGCCAAACGCTATGTTTGAAGTAGAACTTGAAAGTGGTCAAAAAATATTAGCACACATTTCAGGAAAATTAAGAATGAATTTTATAAGAATATTACCTGGAGACAAAGTAACAGTTGAATTATCCCCATACGATTTAAGTCGAGGGAGAATAACTTGGAGAGCTAAGTAAAATAAGGAGGGTTAGCTATGAAAGTAAGACCATCAGTTAAGCCTATATGTGAAAAATGCAAAGTAATCAAAAGAAAAGGAAGAGTAATGATTATTTGCGAAAATCCTAAACATAAACAAAAACAAGGCTAACGTGTTGAAAAATATTTAGGTTGTTGTTAAAATGTGTTTTAGGACGGCTGCCAATAAAGTAAATTTTATTGCCTAAAACTTTATATATAATTAATTAAAATGATAGTTTGAAATTTAGTGTATTAATACCTGGGAGGTGTAAATTTTAATGGCAAGAATATCTGGTGTTGATCTACCAAAGGAAAAAAGAGTAGAGATAGGTCTAACATATATATTTGGTATAGGGTTATCAAAGTCACAAGAAGTATTAAAAGCTACAGGCGTAAATCCTGATACTAGAGTTAAAGATTTAACTGAAGAAGAAGTTAATTCTATAAGAGATTATGTTAATAAAAACTTCAAAGTTGAAGGTGATTTAAGAAGAGATGTAGCTCTTAATATCAAAAGATTGGTTGAAATTGGATGTTATAGAGGTATAAGACATAGAAGAGGTCTTCCAGTGAGAGGACAAAAAACTAAAACAAATGCGAGAACTAGAAAAGGTCCGAAAAGAGCAATTGGAGCTAGAAAGAAAAAGTAATATAAGGAGGGATGATAATGCCAGCTCAAAAAGGTAAAAAAACAAGAAGAAGAAAAGAAAGAAAAAATGTTGAACATGGTTGTGCACATATAAAGTCAACATTTAACAACTCAATAGTAACATTAACTGATAGTGTTGGTAATGCACTTTCATGGTCAAGTGCAGGCGGCTTAGGTTTCAGAGGATCAAGAAAAAGCACTCCTTTTGCTGCACAGATGGCAGCAGAAACAGCTGCAAAGACTGCTATGGAACATGGATTAAAAAGCGTTGATGTTTATGTAAAAGGACCTGGATCAGGTAGAGAAGCTGCTATAAGATCTCTTCAAGCAGCTGGTTTAGAAGTTACATTAATAAAAGATGTTACTCCTATTCCTCATAATGGTTGTAGACCACCTAAAAGAAGAAGAGTTTAATATTAGAGCACAGGAGGTGTAAAATTTAATGGCAAGATATACTGGAGCAGTTTGCAGATTATGCAGAAGAGAAGGTTTAAAACTATTTCTTAAAGGAGATAGATGTTTTACAGATAAATGTGCATTTGCTAGAAGAGGCTATGCACCAGGACAGCACGGACAAGGTAGAAAGAAAGTTTCTAACTATGGATTACAATTAAGAGAAAAACAAAAAGCTAAGAGAATATATGGGGTACTTGAAGGCCAATTTAGAACTTATTATGAGAAGGCTGATAGAGTAAAGGGAATAACAGGTGAAAACTTATTAAGACTTCTTGAACTAAGACTTGATAATGTAGCTTATAGATTAGGCTATGGCGATTCAAGAAATGAAGCAAGACAACTAGTTACTCATGGTCATTTCCTAGTAAACGGTCATAAAGTAGATATAGCATCATATAAATTAAGTGTTAATGACGTAATAACTGTATCAGAAAAGAGCAGAGGAACTGAAAAGTTTAAGACATTTGTTGAAAATCCAAAGGCTTTACCAGCTTGGATTACCTCAAATGCAGAAAACTTCGAAGGAAAAGTTGTAGCGGAACCAACTAGATCAGATATAGATGTTCCTGTAAATGAAACATTAATAGTTGAGTTATACAGCAAATAGTTGATATAGAATCAGTTGCCCTCAAATAGGTTGCCACTTTATAATAAAGGAGGGTCATAGATGTTAGAAATAGAAAAGCCAAAAATTGAATGTATAGAATCTAATGAGGATGGTTCTTATGGTAAGTTTATTATTGAACCTTTAGAAAGAGGTTATGGAATTACTTTAGGAAATTCCCTTAGAAGAATTCTACTCTCATCATTACCAGGAGTTGCTGCCAATTCCATAAAAATTGAAGGTGTACTTCATGAATTTTCAACTATAAAAGGTGTTAAGGAAGATGTAACAGAAATCATATTAAACATTAAATGTTTAGCTTTGAAAATGAGCGGTGATGGTCCTAAAATCATTTATATTGATGCTGAAGGAGCTGGAGAGGTTACTGCTGCTGATATAAAAACTGATGGAGATGTAGAAATTGTTAATAAAGATTTACATATAGCTACACTTGATGGTGATGCGAAGTTATATATGGAAATTGAAGTTAACAGAGGAAGAGGCTATGTTACTCAGAATAGAAATAAAAGAGAAGATATGCCTATAGGAACTATTCCAGTAGATTCAATATATACACCAGTAAAAAGAGTTAACTTTAGTGTTGAAAACACAAGAGTTGGCCAGATAACGGACTATGATAAGTTGACTATTGAGATATGGACTAATGGAACTATAAGACCGGAAGAAGCTATAAGCTTATCCGCTAAAATTCTTATCGAACATTTTAAATTATTTATGACTTTAACAGATCATGCAGATGACGTTGAAATTATGGTAGAAAAAGAAGAAGATAAGAAAGAAAAAGTACTTGAAATGACTATAGAAGAATTAGATCTTTCAGTAAGGAGTTATAACTGTTTAAAGAGAGCAGGTATTAATACAGTTCAGGAATTAACAGAGAGATCCATGGAAGATATGATGAAAGTAAGAAATTTAGGTAAAAAATCACTTGAAGAAGTTGAACAAAAACTTGAAGCTTTGGAACTATCATTAAAGCAAAGTGAAGAGTAAGGAGGTAAGTACATGGCAGGATATCGTAAACTTGGTCGTCCAACTGACCAAAGAAAAGCAATGTTAAGAAATCTTGTTACTAGTCTTTTAAAACACGGTAAGATAGAAACTACTGAAACAAGAGCTAAGGAAACAAGAAGTTTAGCAGAAAAAATGGTTACTCTTGCAAAAAGAGGAGATTTACATGCTAGAAGACAAGTGCTTGCATTTGTAACAGAAGAAGATGTAGTTAGTGAATTATTTAATACATTAGCGCCTAAGTATGTTGACAGAAATGGTGGATATACTAGAATATTAAAAATGGGTCCAAGAAGAGGCGACGGAGCTGAAATAGTTATATTAGAATTGGTGTAACTAAAAGGGGATTAAGTAGAATTCTAGCTTAGTCCCCATTTTATTAAATTTTGGGGTGTTATTATGAAAAATAACATGGTAGAATGTAAAAATGTTTCATATAAATATGAAAATAATGAAGACAAGACATTTAATCTAGCTTTAGATGATATAAATATCAATGTTCCCAAAGGTGAATTTTTAGTTATATTAGGTAGGAATGGATCTGGAAAATCAACTTTTGCTAAACATATAAATGCACTTATGATTCCTACAACGGGAAATGTAATTGTTGATGGATTGGATACTTTAGATGAGAATAATGTATGGACTATAAGAAATAAGGCAGGAATGGTTTTTCAGAATCCAGATAATCAATTAGTAGCAACAATTGTTGAAGAAGATGTTGCTTTTGGTCCTGAAAATTTGGGAGTGGAATCTAGTGAAATAAGAAAAAGGGTTGATGATTCCCTTAAAGAAGTAGATATGTATGACTATAGAAAGCATGCTCCACATTTATTATCAGGAGGTCAGAAACAGAGAGTTGCTATAGCTGGAACTTTGGCCATGAAACCTGAATGTATAATATTTGATGAATCTACAGCCATGCTTGATCCCTTAGGAAGAAGTGAGGTTATTAATACAATAGAGAATTTGAATAATAACAGTAATATGACAATAATCCTTATAACACATTATATGGAGGAAGCAATTGGAGCTGACAGAATAATAGTTATGGATGAAGGAAAGGTCATAAATCAAGGATCTCCTAGGGAAGTATTTAAAGAAGTAGAGATTATGAAGCAGATTGGGCTAGATGTTCCTCAAATGGTGGAACTTGCATATGAGCTTAGGAAAAGTGGCATTGATATAAAAAGTGATATATTAACTATAGATGAGATGGTGAATGAGTTATGTCGATTAAAATAGATAATTTAACACATATTTACATGCCAGGTACACCTTTTGAAAAGAAAGCTTTGGACAATATAAATATAAATATAAATGATGGCGAGTTTGTTGCATTAATAGGCCATACAGGCTCAGGTAAATCAACTTTAATACAACACATAAATGGATTATTAAAGCCTACTAGTGGCAAAATAATTATAGATGGTTTTGATATAGCATTAAAAACTACTAAATTATCTGATATTAGAAAAAAAGTTGGTTTGGTGTTTCAGTATCCAGAATATCAAATTTTTGAAGAAACAATTGAGAAGGATATAGCCTATGGTCCAATAAATCTAAGGCTTACTGAAGATAAAATTAAAATTCGTGTGAAAAGAGCTATGGACATGGTTGGTTTAGACTATGAAACTTTTAAAGATAAATCCCCTTTTGAACTTAGTGGTGGTCAAAAAAGAAGGGTAGCTATAGCTGGAGTTGTTGCTATGGAACCTAAAATTTTAATTTTAGATGAGCCTACTGCTGGACTTGACCCAAGAGGAAGGGACGATATACTAAATCAAACTTTGAAGCTGCAAAGGGAGTATAAAATGACTATAGTACTGGTGTCCCACAGCATGGAAGATGTTGCAAAGGTGGCCAATCGAATTTTAGTCATGAATAAGGGAAAATGTATTTTGGATGGAAAACCCAGTGATATATTTAAAGAAATAGATACTCTGGAAAGAATAGGTCTGGCAGTGCCACAAGTAACCTATTTACTAAGAAAGTTAAGAGAAAAAGGATTTAATATATCTCAAGATATCTTCACTGTTGATGAGGCCAAAAAAGAAATTCTAATGGTTTTAAGGAGCGGTGAAAATGCTTAAAGATATAACAATTGGACAATATGTCCCAGCGGATTCTTTCGTTCATAAATTAGATCCCAGGATTAAAATAATCTTATCTATAATATATATAATTGATTTATTTCTAATAAATCAATATTTTGGATATGTATTTGTAATAATATTTACTGCTATAACTATAATGGTTTCAAAAATTCAACTTAGATACATATATAAAGGCCTTAAACCTATTTTTATACTGCTAATTATTACTGCCATAATGAATATGTTTATGACACCAGGACAAAGTTTAGTTTTTAAGTATGGAATTATTAAAGTTTATAAAGAAGGTCTAAATATAGCAGGATTTATGGTGTTGAGACTGGTATTTTTAATTGTTGGTACATCACTACTTACATTAACTACGTCACCTATAGAACTTACTGATGGATTAGAAAAATTGATGAGCCCTCTTAAAAAAGTTGGGATATCATCTCATGATTTAGCTATGATGATGACTATAGCATTAAGATTTATTCCAACACTTATAGATGAAACTGATAAAATTATGAAAGCACAAATGGCAAGGGGAGCAGATTTTGAATCTGGGAATTTACTACAGAGGTCAAAAAATTTGATACCGGTGCTAGTTCCATTATTTATAAGTTCCTTTAGAAGAGCAGATGAATTGGCTATGGCTATGGAGGCTAGATGTTATAGAGGTGGAGAAGGTAGAACCAGAATGAAAATACTTAAGTTTCATTCCAGGGATGGAATAGCAGTATTAGTAACAGCAGCGTTTGTTGTGATTTCAATTTGGAGTAGATTTTATTGATTACTGATCTGAAAATAGATAGCAAAATTAAGCCATTAGTTTTGTTTTATAGTACAGGATTAAAAATTCTTTAAAAATGATGTATATGAAATCTAGGGTGTGAGCTTATGAAGAATGTTAAACTTACTATTGAATATGATGGTACAAATTATTCAGGCTGGCAGATACAAAATAATGCCATAACTATTGAGCAAGTATTGGAAGAAAATTTGAAGGATATAACTGGTGAGAATCTAAAGATTATAGGTTCCAGTAGGACTGATGCTGGTGTTCATGCAAGAGGTTTTGTAGGAAATTTTTTAACTGAAAGTAAAATACCTTCTGATAGATTTAGAAATATTTTAAATAGTAAGTTACCTGAGGATATTGTAATTTTAAATTCAGAGGAAGTAGAATTAAACTTTAATTCTAGATTTAATAGTAAAGGTAAGACATATAGCTATACTGTTTTAAATACACCTCAGAAACCGGCAATTGGAAGAAATTATGTCTATCATTTTAGAAGGGATATAGATCTAGCATTAATGATAGAGGCCAGTAAACAATTTATTGGTACTCATGATTTTGCAGCTTTTAAAAGCAGTGGAGGAAATACCAAAACTACTGTAAGGACAATAAGCAGTTTAAAGATAATAAAACAAGGTGATTACATAATATTCACCGTAACAGGTGATGGCTTTTTATATAATATGGTAAGGATTATTATAGGGACTTTAATGGAAGTTGGATTAAAGAGAATTGAAGCTAAAAGGGTTAGAGACATATTGATATCAAAAGATAGGACTATGTCAGGACCATGTGTGCCACCTGAAGGGCTGTGCTTAGAAAAGGTGTATTATTAATTAAAATATGTATAAATTTATTGACACACGTGGCAGATTGTATTATAATATATATGTTTGTATAACGTTGCTTAAAAAAGATCCACTAGCCCCGGATCTTTGACATAGAACGTAATTTATGTAAAGTTCAGGGAGGGAAAAAAATGAAATCATACATTGCGAAACCGCAAGAAGTTGAAAGAAAATGGTATGTTGTTGACGTTGATGGATTAACCTTAGGTAGAGCAGCAAGTCAAATTGCATTGATATTAAGAGGAAAAAATAAGCCTACATTTACACCTAATGTAGATACTGGAGATTTTGTTATTGTTATAAATGCTGAGAAGATAGTTTTAACAGGAAAAAAATTAGATCAAAAAATGCTGAGACACCACTCATTATATCCAGGTGGATTAAAAGAAATACCTTACAAAGAAGCATTAGTTAAAAAACCTGAATTTGTTTTTCAGGAAGCTGTAAGAAGAATGCTTCCAAGTGGAGTATTAGGTAGAGAGGTTCTTAAAAAGCTTAAAGTATATAGAGGAAATGAACATAATCACGAAGCTCAAAAGCCAGAAGTATTAAAATTGACATATTAAGTATAGTTGGAAGGAGGATATAAAATGGCTAAAGTACAATATATTGGAACAGGTAGAAGAAAAAAATCTATTGCTAGAGTTAGACTTGTACCAGGAGAAGGTAAAGTCTTAGTAAATAAAAGAGAGATAGAAAAATATTTTGGATTAGAAACTTTAAGAGTAATAGTTAATCAGCCACTAGTTTTAACTGGTACAAAGGATAAATTTGATGTTCTTGTAAATGTAAATGGTGGAGGATTCACAGGTCAAGCTGGAGCTATAAGACATGGTATATCAAGAGCACTATTAAAAGCTGATGAATCACTAAGAGGAGAACTGAAAAAAGCTGGTTTCTTAACAAGAGATCCAAGAATGAAAGAAAGAAAGAAATACGGTTTAAAGAAAGCAAGAAGATCTCCACAATTCTCAAAGAGATAGTTGGTTTTCAAAGAGGGGAATTTCCTCTCTTTTTTTGTTGTTGAAAATCAATATATATTTACTACAATTTCTGCTTTGTAAATTTTACATTGGTAATTGGAGACATATAAAAAGTTTTTAACATAATAATGGAACTTCAGAGCATTTAGATTTAATATTATATAAAACTTATGAATATTGGATGCATAGATTGTATATTATTAAGTACAGTTTCTATATATTATTGTTATGTTTTATATTAATGTATGATATAATTACTTAGTTATTGAATATTTATATCAATATAGGAGGATCAATATGTTTAGCTTATCTCCAAAGGATGAAAAATTTTATGATTTATTTATTGAAAATGCATATACCATTCATGAAACTTCTTTGTTATTTAAAGCTTTTGTAGAAGATATATCTAATCCTTATGAAAAATTAAAGGAAATAAAGCAAATGGAAAAAATCTGTGATAACCAGCAGCATAATATATTAAATGAACTTAATAAAGCATTTATAACTCCTTTTGACAGAGAAGATATATATTCTATATCAAAGGAAATGGATGATATAGTAGATTTTATGGAGGCAAGTGCCAGCAGATTTGTAATGTTTAATGTAGATATAGTAAAAGAGGAAGCAAAAATATTAGCTGATTTCATAGTTAAGTGTTGTGCCTACATAATCAAGTTAATGGAAGAATTTAAAAATATGAGAAATAATACTAAGCTTACAGAAATTATTATAGAAATAAATAAAATTGAAGAAGAAGGAGATTTGCTATTTAGAAATGCCGTAAGACAATTATTTGTTGCAAATATACCGGTTCTTGATGTTATTAAATGGAGAGAAATATATCAATATATAGAGAATACATTAGACGCTTGTGAATCAATTGCAAATCTTATTGAGGGAGTGGCTATGAAGAATGCATAGTTCAGTAATATATTTATCAGTAATAATTGTGGTTTTAGCTTTACTTTTTGATTTTATAAATGGATTTCATGATAGTGCAAATGCAATTGCAACTTCTGTATCCACCAGAGTATTAAGTATGAAGTGGGCTATAGTTATGTCATCCTCCTTTAATTTTTTAGGTGCTTTTATGAATGAGAAAGTTGCAAAAATTGTAGGAGATGGAATTGTGAATCCGAATTTAATATCTCCTACTGTTATAATTGTGGCAATTTCAAGTGCTATAATTTGGGATTTGTTTACATGGTATTTTGCAATTCCAAGCAGTTCTTCACATGCATTGATTGGAAGTTTAATTGGATCAGCTATTGTGTATCAAACATCTTTTTCGGTGGTTAATTGGACAACTTTTCTTATTAGGGTCATAATACCTTTATTTTTAGCACCAATAGTTGGATTTATTTTTGGATATTTATTTATGATCGCTCTTCAGTGGCTACTTAGATATACCAGACCATCAGTAGTATCAGGGTTTTTCTCAAAAGCTCAAATATGCTCAGCCATGCTTATTGCAATAAATCATGGGGGAAATGATGCTCAAAAGTCTATGGGAGTTATAGCTATGGCATTGGTAAGTGGTGGATTAATCAGTAGTTTCCATATTCCTTTATGGGTAAAAGGCGCCTGTGCCTTAGCAATGGCATTGGGCACTTCTGTTGGTGGATATAAAATAATAAAAACCATGGGAATGAATATGGCAAAGCTTGCACCGATAAATGGATTTGCTGCTGAAACCAGTGCTGCTGCAGTTATTTTTTCATCCACAATGATGAATGCCCCTGTTAGTACCACTCAAATTATATCCTCATCTATTATGGGTGTTGCAGCATCTCATAGAATATCTTCTGTTAAATGGATGATTGCAAAAAATATATTGTGGGCTTGGATAGTTACTATACCTGTGTGCATCTTAATTTCAAGTATATTTTCCTTAATACTAAAAATATTATAATTTATATATAAATGTTCTAAAAAATTAATTTGTCTTGCTTTAATTATATTGTGATTAAATCACAAAAAGTGTAAATTAAATTTCATTATACCATTTATAGTGTTTTTAATGTGAAATCTTTGCAATATATAGTATATACCTTTTATTAAATATACTTTTGTGAGATATCATATCATAGAGTGTAAAAATCACGTTTTAAAATAAATGTGATTTTTATTTTTTTAATAACTTTATTTATTGATCTACTTAAGAAGCGACTAAAATATCTAATATAGTACATAATAAGTTTGATGATAGTATAAAATTTTTATATAGAGGAGTGAGCATGGTGAAAAAAAAATTAAAGATATTTAATGTAACTATAATTACTTTTTTATTAATATTTTTTTCACTGAATGATTTTGTCGATGCTTCTGAAATACAAAGTCATTTTAAAGTTAAAGCTGCTGATAAAAAAATAATATTAATAGATCCAGGACATGGTGGGATGGATGGTGGAGCTCAGTCGAAAAATGGAACTGTAGAAAAAAATATTAATTTAAGTATAAGCTTAAAATTGAGGAAGGCTTTACAAGAGGAAGGCTTTAAAATAGTAATGACACGTGAGGAGGACAAAGGGTTATATACTGATTCGGGCAAAATTAGAAAGAAGAAGAATGAGGATTTAGAAAATAGATGTAAAATGAAAGATGAAAGTAATTGTAATATGTTTATAAGCATACATCTTAATATGTTTCCTCAAAGCAAATATTATGGATCACAGGTATGGTATTCATCTAATCCAGATAGCCAAAAGCTTGCGCATATCATACAAGAAAATTTTAGAAGTGATTTAAGTGATGACAGTAAAAGAGTTGAGAAGGCGGCATTAGATTCTTATAAAATTTTAAGGTGCAGAAAAGATATTCCATCTGTTATTGTGGAATGTGGATTTTTGTCAAACCCTTCTGATGAAAGTAAATTAAAAAGTGAAGAATATCAACAAAAAATAGTAGAATCATTGTGTAAATCTATAAAAGCCTATTATATTAATGATAATAAATAATAAATAATGACATATTTCCTGAGAAATATATATTATTAGTATTTTGAACTTAGATTAAGCAGGCAATTTGTGCAGGTATTGGTATAGACATATTTATAAAATTTTTTTATGAAGAGAATTAAGGCTTACCAATGGTTTTATGGATTGCTTGCTGGGTTCATGGACAATTAAATATTGAAATTATTTATCATAGGTGGTGTAATAAATATAAGAGTATAAATAAATACAGAAATGAAAGGTAGGAATATATGAGACAAATAGATTCTAAGGAAATAACTAAGGCTGTAAAGAACCTTTGTATTGAGGCAAATTATTATTTACCGAAGGATATTTTTAATGCAATTGAAAAAGCATATTTAAAAGAAACATTTGCCATATCAAAAGATACCCTTGAGATAATAATGAATAATAGTAAAATAGCAGAAGAAGATCAGGTTCCTATATGTCAGGATACTGGGATGACCTGTGTATTTTTAGAAATAGGACAAGATATACATATTACAGGGGAGCTTATAGAGAATGCTGTTAATGAAGGGGTAAGGCAAGGCTATGAGGAAGGATATTTAAGAAAATCTGTGGTAAGTGATCCTCTTGAAAGAATTAATACTAAAGATAATACGCCTGCTATAATTCATTATGAAATTGTAAAGGGTGAAAATATAAAAATTACTATAGCACCTAAGGGGTTTGGATCTGAAAATATGAGTAAGATTAAAATGTTAAAGCCCTCAGACGGATTGGAAGGGGTAAAAGCTTTTATATTGGATACAGTAAAGGAGGCTGGCCCTAATCCATGTCCACCTATTGTAGTGGGAATAGGAATTGGGGGTACTTTTGAGAAAGCTGCATTACTCTCCAAAAAAGCACTTCTAAGACCTATAAATGTTAGAAATAAAAATTTATTTTATAGTAAACTTGAAGAAGAGATGTTGGCAAAAATAAATGAGATGGGCATAGGACCACAAGGATTTGGAGGAGGAACTACTGCTTTAGGTGTAAATATAGAGACATTTCCAACTCATATTGCTGGTCTACCTGTAGCTGTAAATATAAGCTGCCATGTAACAAGACATGTAGTTAGAATATTATAGATAAATTACTTACTAAGTAAGAGCTATACATTTTGGAGGTATATAATGGATATAAAGCTTAATATTCCTTTTACTGAGGAAGAGGCGTGTAAATTAAAGGTAGGAAACAAGGTATTGATTTCAGGGTGGATATATACTGCTAGAGATGCTGCACATAAGAGATTAATTGAACTTTTGGATAAAAAACAGGATTTGCCAATGGAAGTTAAAGACCAGATTATATATTATGTAGGTCCAACACCTGCAAAACCCAATAAACCCATTGGTTCAGCGGGTCCCACTACCAGTTATAGGATGGATTCATATACACCAAAGCTTTTAGATATGGGATTAAGAGGAATGATAGGTAAAGGATTAAGATCAAATGAAGTTATTGATTCAATGAAAAAAAATAAAGCAGTATATTTTGGAGCTATAGGGGGGGCGGCAGCTTTAATATCTAAGTGTATAAAAAAATCAGATATAATAGCTTATGAAGATTTGGGGTCTGAAGCTATAAGAAAAATTCAGGTAGAAAATTTTCCCGCTATTGTAATAATCGATAGTTTTGGAAATAATCTTTATGAATATGGAAAGGAGCAGTATTTAAACATGAAAAAAAATATTTAATAATTAGCTCTGTTATAACTATAGTAGGAGGGAGTTAAAGGAGAATATATAATTGATAATTCTTCGGCACATATGGAATATGATAATCATGCAATATTTTTAGATAGAGAAAAAAGATATGTTTTTCAGAAAAAATTAATAGATAAATATAAAAAAACACTTTTATCAATGAAAGTAAACTATCCGGGTAACAACAGGGATAATAATATTACGGTAAATATTATTAAATGTATGGATAATATAATAACAGAAATTTTTAATAATGAAATTTATTTAAAAATTTTTAGAATTACATTAGAAGGTCCTATAGTAACGATACTTTTAAATATGGATGAAATAAAGGCAAAAAAAACTTGTATGGAAATAGAAGATAAGCATATGTTGGGAAAGTGCATAGATATTGATGTGTATAGTTCTGATTCTAGACCTATAGGAAGGAGGAAATTTGGTTATGAAAAGAGAAAATGCTTTATTTGCAATGAACTAGCTGATACTTGCATCAAAAATAAAGTACATACTCAAGTAGAAACACTAGATGTAATGAGAAAAATGTATTTAGCATATGTAAACAAATATTATGGTAATAGATTTAATTAAGTTAATGTAATTAGTCAATAAGAGCACGCTTATTAGTGTGCTCTTATCAAAAAATAAGGGGTAATTTGTAATAAGTAAATCTATATATATAATACTTATTAGGCACTTTAAAATTAAAAGTTTATTTATTATTATGGTGCATATGTAAATTATTTGACACTATATATTGTAATATTATTTCGAAATTATTACAACATATAGTGATATACAAAATAATACATTGATATTCATATTTTTACATAAAATATGAATAAAATTATAATTAAAATTCATTTTTAAAATATAAAATAAAAAATTATGTATAAAAGTAAAAAAATTAAAACTTTAAGAATAATTTGTATTAAATTAACTTAATAGAATGTATAATAATAACAATATTTACTAAATGATATTTAAAATATAGTATATATATGTTGTTGCAACAAACTATATTTATAATAAAATATTTATTTTATTTGAGCAGTTTCTATTTAAATGTTATTTGCTAAATGAACAATTTTAATTGCAACTTATATATTAAAAATAATTAATGGAGGAAAAATATGTATAAAAAAATTCCCTTTAAAATTAGAGTAGTGATATTAGGTGTATTTTGTATATTTGCTATTATAATATTGATTTATAATGCGAAGTTTAATTATACAAATCATAAAGCTGCTAATTATATTAGAAATGAAAATAACAATACGCAGTCAAATACAACTATTAAAGCGAATGAGAATAAGCTTGCACAGGATAAGAAAAAGGAAGAATTAAATGCAAAAAGAAAAAAATTAGATGATTTATGTGAGCAGGGGTATAATGATTTTGGAGCAAAACAGTACTCACAAGCTATAAATAAAGAAAGCCAAGTTTTAGCAGAAGATCCTAATAATTATAGAGCACATGCAGTGAAAGGTATAGCTCTTTGTTATTTAGGATCAGGTACATATGACGAGGGCATGCAAGAAATTGATAAGTCTTTGCAAATTGAACCGAATTATGGATATGGAACTTTTAATAAAGCTTTAGCATTAGAATTATATGGTCACTATGACGAGGCATTAACCTGGTACAATAAAGATTTACAGATAGAGAATAGGGTGTGGAGTTATTACGGAAAAGCTGCTGTATATGGCAGAGAAGGTGATGTTGCTAATACAGTGGCAAATCTTAAAATAGCCATAAGTATGCAAAGTAATATAAAGGATGTGGCTAGAAATGAAGAAGATTTTGCAAATGTGAGAAATAGTCCTGAATTTCAACAAATAATAAAATGAACTACATCTTTTAAGTATACTTGGAAGTTTATACGTTGGAGTAGCTTTAAAATATAGAGAAGATGCGATTAGATATGTGTAATACTTGTAAGTTTGTGGACTTATGAGTATTGTACATTTAAATTTTGATTTTAAAATTTTTTCCAATATAGAAATTCTTTATTTGTTAGTGGGTTTTTGTCGGAGTGATGATCAAAAGTATAAATAAAAGTATAAATATACCTATTATTATGTTTAAAAAAGTTAATTTTTTTAATTATTGTAAATATAATAATCAAATAAAAAAGTAATCGAAAATAATCAAAAATATATTGACAAATATTCAGTAAAGGTTTACAATGAGTACATAAAAGGACATAAACAAATACAAATTTATTAAAATGAGAGTGATAGATATGTTTGCAGAAGAGCGCCAAAGAGAGATTAGTTCAATATTACATGAAAATGGCAGCGTAAAAGTAAATGAACTTTCCGAACGTTTTAGTGTATCAGAAGCTACCATAAGAAGAGATTTACAAGAAATGGACAGTAAAAGACTTCTTAAAAAAACACACGGTGGTGCAGTAAAAATACAAATAATAAATTTTGAGCCATCTTTTATAGATAAGAAGGATAAAAAGAATGAGGAAAAATATTTTATAGGTAAATCCGCAGCTGGCATAATAAATGATGGAGATACAATAATCCTTGATTCAGGAACTACTACCTTAGAATTATCTAAGAATATAACCGCAGAGGATATAACTGTCATAACTAATTCAATAGATATAGCGGTAGAATTATCTAGTAAAAATAATGTGAAATTAATTTTAACAGGAGGCGTTCTAAGGGAAACAACTAGATCTATGGTTGGATACACTTGTGAAGAGATGTTGAAAAATTTTAGGGTAGATAAAGCATTTATAGGAGCTAATGGAATATCTTTGACTGATGGTGTTACTACGCCAGATATAACGGAAGCACAAGTAAAAAAGGCTATGATAAATTCAGCTAATAAAATAATAATTGTAGCAGATAGTTCAAAGTTTGAAAATGTTTGTTTTTCAGTTGTATGTCCTATTACACAGGTATCTACGGTAGTTACTAGCGGAGATATTTCAAAAGAAATAATTAATGATTTTATAAGACAGGGAATTGAGTTTATAGTTAGTGAATAAATTGAATAAAATTGGAAAAATATAAAGGAGGAATTTTAAATGGCAACTAAGGATATGTTTTCAAAGGAAAGAGTTAATTTTAATCTTAAAGCTGATAGTAAGGAGGGGGCTATTGATGAACTAATAGAAATATTGTATGAAGATGGTAAAGTTACAAATAAGGATGAATTAAAGAAAGCTGTAATAAAAAGAGAGGAGGAATTTTCTACAGGAATAGGTATGGGTATAGCCATTCCCCATGGAAAATGCTCAGCAGTTAAGGAAGCAACAATAACTTTTGGACTAAGTAAAGAAGGTATAGATTATCAATCAATGGATGATAAGCCTGCACATTTATTTTTCTTAATAGCTGTTCCAGAGGAGTCTAGTGATGTTCATTTAAGGGCATTGAGTGAAATATCAAGAAAACTTATGCATACAGAAGTAAGGGAAAAATTATATGATGTAAATGATTTTGAAGAATTTATTAAGATTTTTGAATAATGATATAGGTATATAAGAATTTATATCATGTAAACGTTATTAAAATTTTATTGATGTTTTAAGTATTAATAATATATTTTTGATTTTTCTTATGGTATATAAGTTGTAATTAAGACTGTTCATTTAATAAATAGCATTTAAATAGCAGTTACTTAAATGAGATATTATATTATGAATATAATTTATTGCAACATATGTAATAAATATTTTAAATAATTATATTGATAAATTAGGAGGAATACTTATGAAAAAACTAGTAGCAGTAACATCTTGTCCTACTGGAATTGCACACACTTATATGGCAGCAGAGGCGCTTCAAATAGCAGCTAAGGAAATGGGCTATGAAATTAAAGTTGAAACTCAGGGGTCTGTAGGAGCTGAAAATATCATTGATGAAAACGATTTGAGAGAAGCTGATGCAGTTATAATAGCAGCAGACACGAATGTTGATAAATCAAGATTTGTTGGAAAGCCATTAATTGAGGTGCCTGTTAAAGAGGCAATAAAGGATGCAAAGGGACTTATAACTAGGGCATTAGAAGTAAAAGTGTCAGATAAAAAAGAATTAATAGATGATGTACAAAAAATTAAATCAAAAGAAAGATCCAATAGAACTGGTCCTTATAAACATTTAATGACAGGTGTATCTTTTATGATTCCATTTGTTGTAGCAGGAGGTATACTTTTAGCTTTAGGTTTTGCTTTTGGAGGAATTTATGTTTATAATGTACATGGTTCCATTGCAGAAACCTTATTTTCAACTGGTAAACAGGCCTTTGCTCTTATGATTCCAGTATTAGCAGGATATATAGCTTATTCAATTGCAGATAGACCTGGTCTTGTTCCTGGTTTTGTAGGTGGAGCTCTGGCAAGCACTATAGGTGCAGGATTTTTAGGAGCACTAGTAGCAGGTTTTGCAGCAGGTTATGTAGTTGTAGGAATAAAGAAATTTGTTAAACTTCCTAAAGCATTAGATGGATTAATGCCAGTATTAATTTTACCAGTATTGTCTACAATTATTATGGCATTATTGATGGTATATATTTTAGGTAGTCCAGTAAAAGCACTTAATGATGGATTATTTGCATGGTTAAAGAGTTTACAAGGGGCTAATGCAGCAATTCTTGGTTTAATACTTGGACTTATGCAGGCCTTTGATATGGGAGGTCCAGTTAACAAAGCAGCTTATGTTTTTGCAACAGGAACAATAGTTGCAGGAGGCTCAGGAATCATGGCAGCAGTAATGGCTGGAGGTATGGTACCACCACTTGGAATAGCACTTGCATCAACAGTAATAGCTAGAAAGAAATTTACAGAGGAAGAAAGAGAAGCAGGAAAAGCAGCATGGGCTCTTGGAGCATCATTCATAACAGAAGGAGCTATACCATTTGCTGCCGCAGATCCATTAAAAGTTATACCTTCAATTATGGCAGGATCAGGAGTGGCAGGAGCATTATCAATGCTATTTGGTTGCAAACTTGCAGTACCACACGGTGGATTGTGGGTATTAGTTATACCAAATGTAATGACAAACCTTTTATTATATATAATAGCAATAGCTACAGGTATGGTTGTAACAGCTATTATGCTTACAATTCTTAAGAAAGACGTTGTTGAGGAATAATATTAGATTTATAAAAAATAGTTAATTCATATAAATAAATGGTTGTCCTAAAATATATAATTACATATTTTAGGACAACCTAATTTTTATCTATTGATATATAAGCAGTGACATACTCCAACTGCCTACGCTGTGCTTAGAGTTGAGGGGTTTTTAGTATGTACCAACTGACATCAGTATAATTACCAAGCTAAGCCCGTTTGTCCAAGGATTTTTTCATTTATGCACTTTTATTTTTCTCGTATATTCTTATTCCTTCATAATGAATCATACAATGAACCAGGTTTCGATCATAAATGTATCTAAAAAATTCGTTTCTAAACTTCTATACCATATTTTTTGCACTTTAAAGCTACAGTTCTATGGGTAATTCCAAGAGCCTTACCAGCCTTGTTATAAGTTTTATATTTTTTCATTGCCAATGTTACTATTTCTCTTTCGTAATCTTCAAGCCTCATTAAATCATCATTTTCTTTAAAATTAATCAGACCGTTATTTTGAGGTATAATATTGGTTATATACATAGGCAAATCTTTTGAGGTAATAATATCTTTGTCGCACATGTTTATAGCTCTTTCAATAATGTTTTCAAGTTCACGTATATTTCCGGGCCAATGATAATTTTGCAGATATTGGAGACTTTCGATGTCAATAGAATTTATAGGTTTATTTAGTTTTAAACTTAACTTTTTAATAAAATGTTCTACTAATAAATTTATATCTTCTCTTCTTTTTCTTAGAGAAGGAAGAGGAATTGTTATTACATTTAATCTATAATATAGATCTTCTCTGAAATCACCCGTTTTAATCATTTCCTCTAAATTTCTATTAGTCGCAGCTATTATTCTTACATCTACCTTGTGAGTTAATAGACCTCCCACACTTTCAAATTCTCTCTCTTGAATTACTCTTAACAATTTTACCTGCATAGGTTTTGGCATATCACCAATTTCGTCTAAAAAAATTGTACCTTCATTAGCTATGCTGAATTTACCGGGCTTGTTTTTTAATGCTCCAGTAAAAGCACCTTTTTCATATCCAAATAGTTCACTTTCAAATAAATTTTCAGGTATGGCAGCACAGTTTATTCTTACAAAAGGTTTATCTTTTCTAGCACTATTGTTGTGAATGGCCTTTGCTACCAATTCCTTTCCAGTACCACTTTCACCTCTTATTAAAACTGTAGAGGTAGTAACGGAGGCTTTATCAGCTATAATTAGTGCATCCTTTAAAACTCTTGAATTACCAATAATATTATTAAAGTTTCCACTGAGCATTGTATGTCTTTTTAGCTCAGCTTTATAGTAGCTCAATTCTTCCTCAGATTTTTCAAGCTTACTAGCTATATCTTTTATTTCATTTACTGTTTTTGATATAGAAAGGACACCTTTAAAATAATTATCTATAAAAATTGGCTCTACTGTTGAGATAATATCAACATTATTTTTACTATATAATTGGTTCTCAATAGGCTTCTTTGTATTAAATACTTTCATTCTATATCCTTCTGGAGAAATATCTATCAAGTCTTTTCCTAGTATATCTGAAGCTTCTAAATTAAAACTAGTTTCATAGGGAGGATTCACATAACTTATTTTTCTATGTTCATCTACAAAACATATTAGATCATGAGAAGTCTCCAATATTTTTTTAAATTTTTCGTTTAGTTCCTTCATTCCCAATACTTCTGAAATATCCTGAAAAATTCCAATGGCTCCTATTACCTCACCATTTGAGATTATGGGGGATCTGTTTACTAATACTATCTTATTATTTATATGTTGCGTTTTACCTAGCTGCTTTTCTTTAGAAGAAATAATTGATGGTAATTCAGAAGTTGGTATAATGGTTGAAACAGATTTACCAAGTACTTCTTCACTATTTTTTTTAACAATGTCTAATGCATACTGATTCATTGAAATAATATAGGAATGTGCATCTATTACGATTATACCAAGAGGAATATTTTCAAGAATCTGCTCATTTGCAATAGTATTTTGTTCAATTATGGCATCTAAGTTGGAAATAGGAGTATCATTAAGTTCTAATCCACTGGCTATAAAATTACAAAGTTCCAGTACTGCCTTTTGCCCAACAAGAGAATCTTCTTTGCAGGAAACCTCAATCATCTCTCCATTCTGTATTCTTTGTGAAATTAAAGCCAGCATACTTATGGCCATTGGTTCTACTGCATCTATTTTTTTTATATAGAGATTTATATTATAAATATTTTTAAGTTCAGAAGATTTGTGCACTATCATGGCAGCAATTCTTGTATGGATACCATTTTTACAATTTACAACAATACAATTTTTAAACATAATAATCTCCTTTAGTTGCTATTGATAAAAAGTATCAGAATTTATAAAATCTATTGATATTTTTTATCAAGTAGATTGTACACCTTATTTTATAATAAATCTATAAGTTTATTTAAAAAAATTATGAAATCGATGTAAAAATATGTTGATAAAAAATATCAAGCAATAGTGTACATAAAAACTGATTATATATAGAAAACTATTATATATAAAATAAGGCATAATGAAATAAATAATTAGATAGTATACTGGACTATTTACTATCATACTGCGTCAATAGAGGCGTCTGATAGTATCTATTATCAGAATTTGTTCACTGTATAACGCAAAATATACCTTTTATTTTTATCTTGTTATTTATTTTCAGATGTTTAAACTAAATTTGGCATAGCTTTTGCTTAATATATTAGTATAGAAAATTAGTGTAGAAATTAGGAGGAAGAAAGATGAAAAAAGGAATTGCTGCTTCAAAAGGATATGCTATTGGTAATGTTGTAATAAAAACTAATACGGAAGTTGAAATTACTGATAAAAAAATAGATGATATAAATGCTGAAAAGGAAAGATTGAATTCTGCTATTGAAAATTCAAGAGTACAGTTACAAAAAATAAAAGAAAAAGCTGAAAAAGAATTAGGAGCTGATAAGGCTGCTGTTTTTGAAAGTCATATTATGCTTTTAGATGATCCTGAATTTACTGGAGCTGTTGAAGGTAAGATAGATTCAGATTCAATAAACGCAGAGAAGGCTGTCTCTGATGTAGTGGAAATGTACATGGGTATTTTTGCTGCCATTGAAGATGAGTACATGAGAGAAAGAGCAGCAGACGTTAAAGATGTTGGAAAAAGATTGATTGGAAATCTTGCAGGAACAATAACTGGAAATGAGGATGTTAAGGATAATACTGTAATAGTAGCTCATGATTTAACACCATCTGATACGGCTCAACTTGATAGAAGTAAGGTTATTGGTTTCCTAACTAATATTGGAGGAAGAACTTCACATAGTGCCATAATGGCTAGAACTCTTGAAATTCCTGCAGTAGTTGGTCTTAATGATATAACAAAAAATGTTGAAAATGGAGATTTGGTTATTGTAGATGGTATTGAAGGTGAAGTAATAATAAAACCAGATGAAGCTATTTTAAAAATATATACTGAAAGAAAAGCTAAATTTGAAGCAGAAAGAGAAGAACTTAAAAAACTTATACATGTTGAAACTAAAACTAAGGCAGGAAAACGTGTAGAAGTATGTGGAAATATAGGTAAGGCTCATGATGTTGAAGGAGTTTTAGCAAATGGTGGAGATGGTATAGGCTTATTCAGAACAGAATTCTTATATATGGATAGAGATTCAATGCCAACAGAAGAAGAACAATTTGAATCCTATAAGCATGTTGTAGAAAGAATGGAAGGAAGACCAGTAGTTATAAGAACACTTGATATAGGTGGAGATAAAAAGCTTCCTTACTTGCCACTGCCAGAGGAAATGAATCCTTTCCTTGGATATAGAGCTATAAGATTATGCCTTGGCAGAAAAGATATATTTAAAGTTCAATTAAGAGCATTACTTAGAGCTTCTGCTTTTGGTAATTTAAAAATAATGTTCCCGATGATTTCTTCATTAGAAGAATTCTTAGCAGCAAAAGAGGTTTTGGGAGAATGTATGGAAGAACTTAGAACTGAAGGAAAAGAATTTAATGCTGATCTTGAAACAGGAATAATGGTAGAAATACCAGCAGCAGCAGTAATGGCTGATGAACTTGCTAAATATGTAGATTTCTTCAGTATTGGAACTAATGATTTAATTCAATATACACTAGCAGCAGATAGAATGAATGAAAAAGTGTCTTATTTATATAATCCAATGCACCCAGCAGTGCTTAGATTAATAAAGATGACAATAGAAGCAGCTCATAAAGAAGGAAAATGGTGTGGAATGTGTGGAGAAATGGCTGGAGATGAAAAAGCTATTCCAACACTTACTCAATATGGATTAGATGAATTCTCAATGAGTGCATCTTCAATATTAAGTGCAAAAAAATATATCATGAATAATTAATTAATTGCTAATTCTAGTTTTAAAATATATATTATAAAGATTGGGCATAGTATAGGTATTATACTATGCCACTTTTTTATCTGATGACTAGCCGCTGCAATATTCCCGCCGCACTCTGTGAAAGCGATTCACACAAAATCAAAGATTTTGGTTCTCTGCTTTTCTTTAAGTGGAAGATACCAGGGCTACATCTCTAGATAAATTGATGTATTTCTGCCATTAGGTATATATTTGAAAATGACTTAATCGAAAAGATACAGGTAATCTTCATAACCTTCTTTTTTAAGTTTATCTTTAGGTATAAATCTTAATGAAGCACTGTTTATGCAATACCTTAATCCACCCAGATCTTTAGGTCCATCATTAAAGACATGGCCTAAATGAGAATCACCATATTTACTTCTTATTTCTGTTCTTACCAAGCCGTGAGAAGTGTCTAAGTTTTCTTTTATGTTTTCTGCTTCTGCAGGTTTTGAAAAACTTGGCCATCCACAATCAGAGTCAAATTTATCCTTTGAGGTAAATAGTGGTTCTCCACTGCAAATATCCACATACAAGCCATCTTTGCTAAAATTCCAGTATTCATTTTCAAAAGGTTTTTCTGTAGAATTTTCCTGTGTAACTGTATATTGTAATTTTGTAAGTCGTGATTTTAATATTTCTTTATTTGGTTTAATATAATTATTCTTTTTCATAACTACCTCCTGGATTTATTATACTTTATCATAATTTTCTCCAAAATAAAACTATAAGTAGGTAGGATTAATTGATAATTAATAAAACTAACATACTTTATTTTGATTATTATGCACTGACTTAGGGTATTTATTCTAAATTTATATATTTAATTTATCGGAAATAAGAGTATTAAATTTACATGTAAATTTAAATATATAAGCTGATTGAATTATAAAAAGCTATAAATTAATTTCCACTATACTATTTATAGTATTTTTAATGTAAAATGTTTACAACATGTAGTAGCTATTTTTTATTAAATATACTTTTGTGAGATAATCGCTAATTGAAATTAAAATTATGTTTGAAAAAATACAGTAATGCATTTTATAATATGCTTATTAGTAATACAATAGTATTAAGTGTATTAATATTATACAAGGAAGTGATAAATTGAAAAGAATAGAAAAGATATATGAATATATTATAGAAAGAACAGAAAAGTTCGACATGGAAAGCCTAAAAAATAAAAGTGGTTTTAGTGCAGCTGAAATATCAGAAAATTTGAATATGCTTAGAAATAACGTAAGTATGGAATTAAATCAGCTGCTTAGAAGTGATAAGATAATAAAAATAAAATCCAGACCTGTGTTGTATATAGATAAAAAGTGTGTTGAGAGAATCTTAAATATAAAGTTGGAGGCTAAATCTATAGAGATAAAGGGAATAGAAGATATTTTGATCACTAGTAATGAAGCAAATAGTGAAAATTCTCCATTTGATAAACTTATAGGAGCTAAAACAAGTCTCAAAAATCAAATTGAGCAGGCGAAGGCTGCAATTTTATATCCTCCTAATGGTTTAAATACTTTAATTGTAGGTCAGACGGGAGTTGGTAAAACTTTATTTGCCAATATGATGTATAACCATGCAAAATACGTTAAAAAATTGGGTGAAAATTCACCTTTTATTGTATTTAACTGTGCAGATTATTATAATAATCCTCAGCTCTTAATATCGCATTTATTTGGGCATATTAAAGGTGCCTATACTGGAGCAGACACTGACAAAGCTGGAATAATTGAAAAGGCAAATGGTGGTATTTTGTTTTTAGATGAGATACACAGATTACCACCAGAAGGCCAGGAAATGTTGTTCTATTTTATGGACACAGGTAAATTTAACAGATTAGGTGAAACAGAGAGAAATAGAAATTCATGTATTTTGATAGTTGGAGCTACTACTGAAGATCCTAATTCATCATTGTTAAAAACCTTTGTTAGAAGAATACCAATAATTATATCTATCCCAAGTTTTGAGGAGAGAACAGCAAAGGATAAAATAGATTTAATAAAATTTTTATTTTCCAATGAGGCACATAGAGTAAATAAAGCCATAAAGATTGAAGATGAGGTAGTAAAAGCACTTATAGGTAGTACTTCCTATGGTAATATTGGACAGGTAAAGTCAAATATACAGCTTATATGTGCAAAAGGGTTTTTAAATAGCATGACTAATAAGGAATATATTGAAATTCAATTTAAAAGCCTTCCTGCAGATATAAAAAGTGGACTAGTTTATCTAACTGGTAAGCGAAAAGAAATGGAGGAAATTTCAAGTTATTTAAATTCTCAGTTAACAGTAACACCGATGGATACAATGAATTAAGCGATACAGATGCCTATGATTTGCCTTTTAATCTATATAAGATAATAGAAGATAAAGCCACTATATTAAAAGAAGGTGGAGCGGATAAAGAATATATAAATAATTTTATAACTACAGATATCAATGTTTATATTAAATCCTTTTATAACAAAGTTAAAAATAATGAAAATGACAGAGATAGAATATTAAAAATAGTAGATGAAGATATATTAAGATTTTCAGAAGAGGTCATTAATATGATTGAAGAGGAGCTTAATAAAAAGCTTCCAGATAGATTTTTATATGCATTAAGCCTCCATTTGAGTTCCTTTTTAAATAGATTAAAAGCAAAAAAAGCTTTGAAATATACAAATATGGAAGGGATTATTGATGATAAGAGGGAACAATTTAATATAGCATTGGAAATAAAAGCAATGGTAGAAAAAAGGTTTAATATAATGGTTCCTGAAATTGAAGTGGTATATTTAACCTTGTTGTTAAGTTCTATTCAAGAAGAAAAAAGTAATGAACGTGTAGGTATAATTGTAGCAGCTCACGGAAGCAGCACTGCTAGTAGTATGTAGATGTAGCAAAACAGCTTTTAGGAAATAGTACTATAGAGGCTTTAGATATGCCATTAGATGTTAGCCCTACAGAAGTTTTAGAGAGAGTAATAGAAAAGACAAAAGAACTTGACAGTGGTAAGGGCGTACTATTGTTAGTAGATATGGGTTCTCTCTCCAATTTTGGTACAATAATATCTGAAAGGACTGGCATTAAGGTGAAAACTGTAGATATGGTATCTACACCTATAGTATTGGAAGCCATCAGAAAAGCTAATATTTTGGATATGGATTTAGAAAGTGTTTATCACTCAATGAAAGATTTTAAGGGATATGGCCACAGGGAGGAAATAATACAAAATGAGGATGATAGTATAAAAGTAATAATTACTATTTGCTCCACTGGTGAGGGGACAGCGGAAAAACTAAAAACTCTAGTAGAAAATGTTGTATCCAATGTAACTAATGAAGAAATAAAGGTAATTCCAATTGGCATAAGAAAGCTCTCAGAAAATATAGAATCAATACAAAAAAAATATAAAATAATAGCTTCAGTTGGCATTGTGGATCCTAAAATAGACGTTCCTTTCATTTCTATTGAAGCTTTAATAGGTGGAAATGGAGAAGAGGTACTATCAGATATAATAAAAAATAAGTTTATCTTTGTAGAAGAAAAGCAGCAGAATATTGTATCAAGAAAATTGTGTGAAGATAGTTTAAATCAATTTTTAACTTATCTTAATCCAGCTAAAATAATAAGTGTATTATTTGATTTTATGAGTGTATTAGAGGATGAATTAGATATAAAATTTGATAATTCTATTCGTATCAGATTAATGGTACATGTGGGATGTGCTCTAGAGAGGGCTGTAATTAAAGATAGTTTAGTGTATAGAGATGACAAAAGTAAATTAGATAAAAAAATTATTCATAGTATTGAACAAGCAAATAAAGTATTTGAAAAGTCAATAAATGTACATCTTAGTGAAGATGAAATTTGTTTCGTATCAGAAATGATTAAATAAATATATTATATGACAAACAGAGTATTAAGAATAAAATAAGTGTATTAATGACAAGGCTTACATTAAAAAATATTATTCACAAAGTCAATAAAATAGCGACTTTGTGAATTTTTATTTTTTGATACACAAGTTTGGCATGATAGTTGCTATATAAATAAGTGTAAGCAACTTAGTATTATAAAGATAAGGGGGAATGAGAATGACAGCTATAATTATAGGAACTCATGGTAAGTTTTCACAAGAAATATTAAGATCATCTGAAATGATATTTGGGAAACAAGAAAACGTTTCAGCGGTTACTTTTGAACCAGGAGAGGGACCAGATGACCTCGTGAAAAAATATGAGAAAGAATTAGAACAATTGGATTTAAAGCAGGGAGTACTTTTCCTAGTAGATTTATTTGGAGGAAGTCCATTTAATGCAGCAAGTAGAATAGTATCAGAAAATAAAAATATGGATATTGTTACTGGAATTAATTTACCAATGCTGCTGGAGGTATATGGAGTTAGAGATTCTTCAGATTTTGATGAATTAGTTGATACAGCTAAGAAAGCAGCGCAGGATGGTGTAAAATCCTTAAGAGAAGTTTTGGTACAACAAGAAGATGATGAATTGTAATAGAAAATAAAGATAAATTAAAAAGCAATTATATTAAATCTTAATTGATACTTTTATTACTAATAGCCTTATATACCTTAAAAATTATAAAAAAATTGTTTGATTATTTCAGGAAAAAGTAAAAACATAATTATTAAATATGTAAACGATTTAAAGGAGGAATTTAGAATGAATATAAATTTTGTAAGAGTAGATGATAGATTAATACATGGTCAGGTTGCTACTGTTTGGGTAAAGGAATCAAAATGTAATAAAATAATAATTTGCAGTGATGACGTTGCTAAGGACACTTTAAGAAAGACCCTGATTTTACAAGTTGCACCTCCAGGAATAAAAGCTTATGTATTACCTATTGAGAAAGCGCTAGAAGTTTATAAAAATCCAAAATATGATTCTTTTAAAGCATTAATATTGTGTACAAACCCAGTGGATGTTTTAAGACTCATTGAAGGTGGGATGGATATTAAGTCCGTAAACCTTGGAGGAATGTGTTATAAGGAAGGCAGAACTCAGATTAGCAGTGCAGTATCTCTTGGAGCGGAAGATATTCAGGCTCTAAAGAAAATGCATGAATTAGGAGTTGAACTGGAACTAAGGAAAATTGCAAGTGATTCAAAAGTTGATGTAATGAGCAAAATAAAAGATTTATAATGCTTGCTGGTAATTGTTCATAAAAGATGTCTCTCTATAAAAACTAAACAGGAATAATATATAGACTGTTATAAGGGGGAACTCTTTTCTGATATAGCTTTCATAGCTCCGGTATCAAAAGTAAAGTTAAGGGGATGGAAGCAAATATAATATAAAAAAGGGGGATTATATATGTCTACTATTCAATTTATTTTAGTACTTGTTGTTGCAATGATAACTGGTATGGGAAGCGTACTTGACTCCATGGAAACTCATAGACCTATAATAGCTTGTACATTAATAGGCCTTGTACTTGGAGATATCAGGACAGGAATTATTTTGGGAGGTACTCTGGAACTTTTAGCATTAGGTTGGATGAATGTTGGAGCAGCAATGGGGCCAGATAGTGCATTAGCCAGCGTTGTAGCTACAATACTGGTAATAACCGGACATCAGCCAATAACTTCAGGTATAGCAGTGGCAATACCAATAGCAGCTGCTGGCCAGGTTCTAACTATATTTGTTAGAACTATAGCTGTATTCTTCCAGCATCTTTCAGATAAATACGCTGAAGAAGCTAACTTTAGAGGAATAGAAATAGCCCATTTTACAGCACTTACACTTCAAGGACTTCGTATTGCAATACCAGCTGCATTGGTAGCAGCAGTAGCAGGAACCAGTGGTGTTGAATCAATGCTTAATGCAATACCTGTACCTGTTACAAGAGGATTACAAATCGCTGGTGGAATGATAGTTGTTGTTGGTTATGCTATGGTAATTAACATGATGGAAGCTAAATATTTAATGCCATTCTTCTTCGTTGGTTTTGTAATTGCAGCATTTACTACCTTTACGCTTGTTGGCTTCGGTATAGTAGGTTTAGCAGCGGCTATATTCTATATACAATTGAATCCTAAGTACAGCCAGGTTCAAGTTCACGATGAATTAGATGATTTGTAAAAGGGGGCTTTAATATGAGTGAAAATAAATTAACCAAAAGTGATTTGAAAAGTATGTTCTGGCGTTCATGGTTCCTACTAGGATCATACAACTTTGAAAGAATGCAGAGTATGGGATTTTGTGTATCAATGATTCCAGCAATAAAGAGATTATATAAAAATAAAGATGACCAATCAGCAGCATTAAAGAGACATTTGGAATTCTTTAATACACAGCCATATATGGCTGCTCCTATAATGGGTGTTACAGCTGCCATGGAGCAAGAAAGATCGAACGGTGTTCCTATAGATGATGCAGCTATAAGTGGTGTAAAAATAGGACTTATAGGACCTCTTGCCGGGGTAGGTGATCCTATATTCTGGGGAACTTTAAGACCAATTTTTGCTGCACTAGGTGCATCGCTGGCAGCTACAGGAAGCATTATAGGACCACTATTATTCTTTATACCATTTAACATAATTAGAATACTAACTTTATGGCATGGTATTCACTATGGATATGAAAAGGGAACATCAATAGTATCAGAAGCATCTGGAAATACATTACAGAAAATAACTGAAGGTGCATCAATAGTAGGACTTTTCATAATGGGAGCTTTAGTTTCAAAATGGACTAGTATAAATGTGCCATTAGTAATTTCATCAGTTAAAGGTCCAGATGGCAAGATGGTTATTACTACTGTTCAAAGCATGTTAGATTCATTAATTCCAGGATTATTACCATTATTATTAACTTTCTTATGCATGCATTTATTAAAGAAAAAAGTTAGTGCTATTGCAATAATATTTGGAATGTTTGCTCTAGGAATACTTGGTTATATTGGTGGATTCTTAAAATAGATGTTATAATAGAGAGGAAGCTTGTTTAATAAAGTAGTCATGTAAAGGTTTTTTATAATATGATTGGGTAAGGCTATCTCAAGTTTTAAGAGATAGCCTTAATTTATACAATTAGATAGTGATTTTCATATAAAGGAGAGATAAGCTATGGTACTTAATATTATCACCACTATTGTGGTAGCAATAATAGTTATTATATTTTTATATTTTTTAATTATTAATTTTTATCAAAAGAAATATTATGATCAAGCCTATAGACCAAAATCTATAAAATTTGGCAGAATACCACGATATCCTGAAAAAACTGTTATAGAGGGCTTAAAAGGAGTTTCTAGTGAAAAACAATATCAAGAAGCTGCTGCTATTAAAATGATAAATGATAAGGTTTATCCCAAAGAAAGTATATCCACGGATAATATAAATTTTCTTATGGGGTATACTTATGGAGTTAGTTTTAATTCTATAAAAAAGAATTTTATACCCTTTAGTGAACCTATAGAAGGATTGAGAATTGCTGCACCATTTATGGGACTTCATATGGATTATCGTACAACCTATAGTCCTAATGCTTTTGTTGGCAGCATAAAAGAGTATATTTCACAAGGTTATCCAGTAATGGTTCAATTAGATATGTCCACTCTTTTAGGCACAGATGGCTTTTATCCAAACAGTGAACTTTTAGTAGGTTATGATAGAGCTGGTTTTTATTATTATGAGACTATGGGAAAGGATAATAAAGAAAAAAAATATGTTTCCAAGCAAAAACTTATAGATGCAACTAACAAATTGAATGCTAAATTTAGAAAACCCTGGAGATATGGCTTTTGTATTTTTACTACTAGAGAAAAAAATATAAATATAAATAAAATTTTAAAAAGGAATGGCAACAGCCTTACTGGAGAAATAAATAAAGCCGTTTATTCTGGAGCTAAAGCGATTAAAGAATTTGCAAAAGTTCTCAAAGAAACAAATAATTTTAATAATCAATGGATACTTGAAACCTTAGCTTATACAAGGAAGGATAATGCAAAATTTCTTGAAGAGCGCTTTAAGGATAATAATGAGATAATTGAGGCATCAAAGTTGTTTAATATAGCAAGTGAAAATTATAAAAAAGCCTTTGAAATAATTAAGGCTAGTAGTGACGAAGATAGTATAAAAAATATAAGTGAACTTTTACTTGAAAACTGCAAGTTAGAAGAAAAAATAGGAAATATTTTTGAAAATTTTTCAGGAGTATAGTATGCAATAATTACATTTGTATTTTTATATATAGATACTGGATTGGAAAAAAATATAGTATATACTTATGAAATAAGGCATGTGAAAATGAATAGTAAGTCAAAGGATATACTGAAAAATTAATCTAAGTATTTATTTTTATTATTGCCCTATAATATTTAGACTGTAGGGCAATAATATATTTATATTTAGTGGTTGTAAAAGGCCATATGATGTATAATTAATATAGAGATTATTCAAGATTTAACTCTATTGATAATTCATATTAAATAATATATAATATTATAAAAATAGTAAGAAATTAATAATTTAAATAATTTAAATAATTTAAATAATTTATTAATAAATTAATAGTTTTATGTAATATACCTATAGGGTGGTATATTAAAGGAGGAGATTTCAATGGTTAAAGATATTAATGATAGTAATTTTCAGGAAGAAGTTAAAAAGGGAACAGTAGTAGTAGATTTTTGGGCAGCTTGGTGCGGACCATGTAAAATGCTTGGACCTGTAATTAACGATTTATCAGAAGAATTAAATGATAGGGCCAAATTTGTAAAGGTAAATGTAGACGAAAATCCAGTTGTTGCAAGTCAATATAAGATAGCAAGCATTCCTACGGTACTGGTATTTAAAGACGGAAACATAGCTGAAACATTAGTTGGATTTAGACCAAAGGCAGCCTTAAAAGAAGTACTAAAAAAGCATATATAATGTTTTAGTTAGGTGTAGAACTAGATTTGCTTATTGGTTCTACACCTAACTCTTTATCATATAAATTGATAAATATTTGAGTTAATTCGTAATTATGAGAAATTATCAACTTGATTAATTGAAGTTTAGGTTTAAAGTAGTATTATTGATACAAGGGAGCTGATAAAAATGGAAGAACGTTATGACATAGCTATAATAGGAACTGGTCCTGGAGGGCTATCTGCTGCTATTAATGCTAAAATAAGAAATAAAAATATAATTTTATTTGGAAATAAAAATTTAAGTTTTAAATTAGCTAAGGCACCTAAGATAAATAATTTTTTAGGCTTCTATAATATCTCTGGTGAAGATTTAAAAAATAAATTTAATGAACATATTGATAAAATGGGTATAGAGATTACTGAAGAAAGAATTAATGCTGTTTATGCCATGGGGGATTATTTTACACTTATGGTTAATGAAAAAGCCTATGAAGCAAAGTCACTTATTCTTGCTACTGGAATGGAATATACAAAGCCATTAAAAGGAGAAGAGGAATTCCTTGGAAGAGGTGTAGGGTATTGTGCTACTTGCGATGCACCTTTATATAGAAATAAAATTGTCACTATAGTTGGATATACACGAGAGGCTGAAAAAGAGGCAAATTATGTTAGTGAACTTGCATCAAAATTATACTATGTGCCAATGTATGATGAGGATTATGAGCTTACGGATAAAGTGGAAATTTTAAAAGATAAACCAATAGAAATAAAAGGCCAGGATAAAGTGGAAAAGCTTCTTCTAAAATCTGATGAGATAGAAACCGATGGAGTTTTTATACTGAAGGAAAGTGTAGCACCGGCTCAACTGGTACCAGGACTTTTAACAGAAGGTGAACATATAAAGGTTGATAGGAATATGAAGACAAATATAGAAGGATGTTTTGCAGCAGGAGACTGTGTAGGAGCACCATATCAATATATAAAAGCAGCAGGAGAAGGTCAAATTGCTGCATTAAGTGCTGTAAAGTATCTGGATTTACTTAAGGTATCTGAAAAAAATAACAAGTGAAAATAATTTTAAGCCTCAACCGTATATATAGTTGAGGCTTTTATACAATTTTTCTTAAGGTAACTAATTTACCGCAAAAAAAGTGTGATTGCCTATTGGTTTTACATTGATTTTTTTTATGTTAATCATCCAACTTGAACGGGCTGTTTTAGGATTGTAAAAATACAGGGCATTGGTAGTAGGATCTTTTCCATTAAGGGCATCAAACACTGCATTATAGCAATCCTGATTTGGAATAACATTAATATTCCCATCTATCACACAGGAAAATGCGTATCTTTGTTTGATAACGTCATTTATACTTTTGGGAAAGCCTTTATCCCTTAGTCTGTTAAGTATTACAGATGCCACTGCTACTTTCCCTTCGTAGGGTTCAGCATTACTTTCTGCATATACTACTTTTGCCATTAAATCAATATCTTCCTTTGATACAGTATATGCTCTTCCTTCACTACTAAAAACTTCTACCGAATTAGATTTTTCATTATAGAGGTTTCGGGATCCTCTATTTGCATTAGATGAAGATGTATTGTTCGAAGGTGGTATCGTCTTAGCACTTACAATGCACGAGGGTAACAATCCTAAAAATAGAATAAACGCAATAGCCCAAATACTCTTTTTCATTTATATTTCTTCCTCCTTTTATTCTACGAGGTTAGCTGACGGGTTAGGTAAAGGCAAAACCTACGCTAAAAAGCGATTCACCCCAAAATATGGTTTCCCCGTATGACTTAGGCTATTGATATCATTCCCTATAATAAAAAAATAATACAATATTGAAAAAAATTTTTTAACCATGTAAAAAGTAATAGGATAGGACACGTATTTCTAATTATTATTAACAAAATTTTGAAAATCATTTTTTAAGGTACTATAATCTTTATTCATAGTATCATATTTGTTATTTGAATCCTTATATAGATCTGAAAGATTTAAGGAATTATCTTGAGATTTTGAGCTAGCTTTTTCTTTTTTTAAGGCAGAAGAAAAACTATTTACATAGGCATTATAATCATTAAAAAGACTGTTAAAACTGCTATATAATTTAATTTGATTCTGTGGTACATTTATTTGGGAAAATTCTTGCAGTATCTCATTAAAATTATCTTCATTATTTTGAACTTTGGCTAGAGCGCTATCATAGGATATAGAATTTTTTCTTGCACTTTCTGCATAATAAGATAAATTAACTTTAATGGAATTAAATTTTGTTAAAATGCCATTTAGGTTATTTTCAAATTCCATATTTTGAGTATTTAATATATCTCTATCTTTTTTTATTTTTATAAAGTTTCCCACATAACTGGAAGCATTATTTATGAGTGTAGTACTATCTTTGGGAAGGCTAAAAACCTTGTTACTTGATTTTATCGATGCATAGTATTTATCACAATTATTTTTATATTTAATAACATTCTGCATAGAACTACCTATATCAGTTGATTCTAGATTATTTACTATAGAAAGTAACTGCTTGTACATTAATATATTATTATCTAAACCTGATTTAAGCGAATCGAAAGCAGCTTTATATCTAGAGTCACTATTATAGCTTTCTAAATTTTTATTTACTTTTATTAAGGAATTTATTACAAAAGGAAGTTTATCTTTTGCTTGTTCTATATCGATAGTTTGTCCATTGCTAATAGGTGAAACATTAGAATTTATTGTAGATATATTTTGAATATATGTACCTAGTTGTTTTCTATATTTATTATATTCATTTAAAGTAGAAAGATTGAAAAATATAAATATTAATAAAAATATGCTGAAGGTAATAGTAGCCGATAAGATTATTATTCTCTTTTTGTTTTCATCAAACATAAAAAATCCACACCCCTTTTTATATTTTTAGGCATGAAGGAAGCTTATTCAGCCACCTTATGCCTTATATTAATATTAATATTTGTAAAACTAATTATTTATACTAGATTTATGAAATTCCAGTGCCAACTTTATATAATTTTAATTTATTGTTAACTTCTTTTATTCCTGGTATTGATTGTATTAGAGTTACAAGTCTATTTATATCTTCTTCCTTTTCAGCATATCCAGATAGAGATACTTTTCCACGAATAACAATAGCAGAAATATCATTTACATTTATTTTAGATTCCATTAATGCCATATTTATATCATTGGTTAAAGAGGTATCATCTTTAAAAGAGGCAAGATTAATTGTACTTGTTACACTTCTAATTCCGAAAGTTTTATTAGCTTCGCTTATTGCAATTTGTCTATCTCTCTCTGTTTCTGCATCTCCTACTAATAAAACATTTCCACCTGAGACCTTTGCTGTAACTGATAAAATTCTATTTTTAAAGGCACTGTTTCGTAAATTAGAATTGACAAGATCAGTCAATTCTTTATCACCTGCTTCGCCATCTAAAGATATAGTAATATTATTTCTAACTTCTCTAACTCCCTCAATTTTATGGGCTATTTCCTCTGCTCTATCTTTTTCTGCTAATACATTTACAAAACCTTGCAGAGATACAATTCCATTAATAGATCTAATTTTTATATCCTTTGAAGTTGTATTCATTGCCTTTGATAATGCTGATTTTACTGCATCTTCAATTAATCCATCATTAATTTCCATAAAAGCACCAACCTTTCTAATATATAACTTTATTATCGATGAATCTTACTTAGTAGGAGTTTATATTCCTACTAAGTTTAGATGAATTATACAGGAATGTGTCGCTGTTATCTCTACCTTTAGTAGGTAGAATATTACAGCCACTAGTCATCGGACAAAAAGTTAATATTGTAATTTTATTGTTTATTCTATAATAAAGTTATCTATATATAGTATCCCAAGAATTTATATTAATATTTTATAAAATTTTATCATGTTATACTACATTGAGTTACAATAGTGTATAATTGTTAATAAGTATAAGTATAAGTATAAGTATAAGTACAGGAGGTGTGATTATGGATATTATAAACATGATAGTTGCTGCAGTGAAAACAATAAACGTATGGTCTGTATTGGATATATTAGTAGTTTCATACATATTTTACAAAGCCTATATGCTTATAAGAGAAACAAGAGCCGTACAGCTTTTGAAAGGTATATTATTAATACTTTTATTAATGCCTGTTAGTAATTTTTTACATCTTACTATGCTCTATTGGATTCTTCAAAGAACCATAACAATCGGGGTTTTGTCCATAATTATTATTTTTCAACCTGAAATTAGAAGGGCTTTAGAACATTTGGGGAGAAGTGCTTTTAATGATGTACATATCCTAGAAAATAAAGAAAAAATGGAAGAAGTTATAACGCAAATAGTAAATGCTGTTTATAACCTTGCAAAAACAAGAACTGGTGCACTTATTGTAATTGAGCAGAGAACAAAACTTGAGGATATAATGAGTACAGGAACTAAAATTGAAGGTATTGTATCTTCAGCAATTTTGGAAAACATATTTGTAGTAAATACACCTTTGCATGATGGGGCAACAATAATTAGAAATGATAGAGTATTGGCGGCAGGATGTTTTTTACCACTTTCCGCTAATTATGATATAAGTAAAAAGCTTGGAACAAGGCACAGAGCAGCACTTGGAATATCCGAAAATTCAGATGCTCTTGTGATTGTAATTTCAGAAGAAACTGGAGTTGTATCTCTTGCTATTAATGGAAAGTTAACAAGAGGTTATACTAAGGATAAATTAAAAGATATTTTAATAAGGATAATTCTTATTAGATTTTCAAAAAATAATTCATTTAAAGAGAGGGTGAAAACGTGGAAAAGAAAAGTAAACAGCAAATAGTAATAAAAATATGCTGTGTAATTGCTGCGTTTTGCCTGTGGCTATATATTTCCAGTTGGGAAAATCCAATAAAAACTTATAGATTGAGAAATGTTTCTGTAGAGTTAATTAATGCGGATGTGCTAGCACAATCTCAGTTGACCCTTTCTCCAGACCAAAGTTTTACAGTGTCATTAACTTTAAGAGGTACTGATCTAGAGGTTATGAGCGCAAGACCGGAGGATTTTAAAATAGTAGCAGATATGAGTGAATATGCCTTTAAAAAGGGTGAAAATAGAATTCCAGTTCAAATTGTTCATTATCCAAGTAATATTAATATAGAAAATACTAATACTATGTGGGTAAATGTAAATTTAGATGATTTGTATGAAAAAACTGTACCTATAACAACTAAGATAGAAGGATCACCTAAGAACGGATACTATTCTTCAGAAGCTGTAGTAAGTCCTGGGGATGCAGTGGTAAGCGGACCAAGTAAGTTTGTAAATATGGTTAAGGATGTAATAGTTAGTGCAAATATAGTAGATTTGAGTAAGGATGCAAACCTAAGTGTGCCACTGAAGCCAGTAGATGCTGCTGGAAAAACTGTAAGTAATGTAAAAGTTCAACCTCAAAATGCCAGTGTTACAATTCCTATAAAAAAGGCTAAGTCTGTAAGCGTAAATATAAAAACTACAGGACAACCTGCTAATGGTGTAGATATAAAGGCAATAACACCTATACAGTCTACTATAGATATAATTGGAGATAATGATGATAATCTCAATAAAATATCTAGTATCGATACAACACCTATAGATTTAACTAAAATAACTGAGAGTAAAACCATGAAGGTGAAATTGAGTTTGCCTAATGGTATAAGCACACTTACTGGTGATAATTTTATAAGTGTTAAGACAGATGTGGAAGGTATAATACAAAAAATATTTTCAGTTAATATTAATTTAATAAATGTGCCTGCCCAATTTAATGCTTCCCTAGAAAATGCAAAGACTAATGTAACCGTATCTGGTGATGGATCTGTTATAAATTCTATAAATGATGGAGATATAAAGGCAAATGTGGATTGTTCTTCCCTTCAGGAAGGAACTCATAATTTGCAGATTTCTGTGGCTCTGCCGAAGGGAGTTACTAATCTTGCAGCTAATCCTAGTACTGTAAATGTAACTATGACTAAAAAATAAGATATATGAAAAGAAATAACAAGTTAGGTATACTAGCATGCTGACTAATTACTTCTTTACAATGTCTTAGTATCGGAGGAAAAAATGTCAATTAGAATTAATAATTTAACGTTAAATATAGAAGAGGATATTTCAAGTTTGAAGAAGAAAGCCGCTTCAAAGCTAAAAGTTTCAGAGGTTGACCTTAAGCATTTTAAGATATTAAAGGAGTCCATTGATGCAAGAAAAAAAAATAATATAAAATTTAATTATGCTGTGGAAGCCTCTTTAGAAAAGGAAAGAAAAATAATTAATAGGTTACGCGATAAAGATATAAGGTTTGAAGAGGAGAACAATGAAGAGGAACTTGTCTACGGAAGCTTAAACTTAAATAGTAGGCCTGTAATAATAGGAATGGGTCCAGCGGGAATGTTTGCAGGGTTACTCTTAGCAGAAAAAGGTTACAGGCCCATAGTAATTGAAAGAGGAGAAAGTGTAGAAAATAGAACTAATAGGGTAGAATATTTCTGGAGAACAGGAAAACTTAATACAGAATCAAATGTTCAGTTTGGGGAAGGTGGGGCAGGTACCTTTTCCGATGGAAAGCTCACAACCAGAATTAAAGATAAAAGATGTGACTATGTAATTGATAAATTTATAAGCTTTGGAGCTCCCGAAGAAATATCTTATGAAGGAAAGCCGCATATAGGTACAGACATATTAAAGAATGTGGTGAAAAATTTAAGGGAGAAGATAAAGGCATTGGGTGGAGAAGTTAGATTTAATAGTAGATTAGAAGATATTATTACTAAAAATAATAAAATTAAAGCTGTAGTTGTAAATGGAGAAGAAATTAATTGTGAGACTTTGATTTTAGCTATAGGACATAGTTCTAGAGATACTTATGAAATGATATATAAAAAGGATATTTTAATGGAACCAAAGCCCTTTGCATTGGGAGTGAGAATTGAACATCCACAAGATATGATAAATGAAAATCAGTATGGTAAATATGCAAATCACTCAAGATTAAAGGCGGCAGATTATAGGTTAACTTATACTTCTAATATTGCTAAGAGATCTATATATAGCTTTTGCATGTGTCCTGGTGGAGAAGTAGTGGCAGCAGCCTCTGAAAAGAATAGATTGGCTTTAAATGGAATGAGCTATTATAATAGAGATAAAGAAAATGCAAATTCTGCCTTAGTAGTAACTGTTGGAGTGGAAGATTTTCAAAAGGAGTGTTATAATTTTAACAATAAGATCTTTAATGAAAAGTATCCTCTACTAGGCATGGAAATGCAGAGATATTATGAAGAGCAGGCTTTTATGGCAGGAGGCAGTGATTTTAATGCACCAGTGCAGCTTGTGGGAGACTTCTTAAGAGATGAGAGTAGTAAAAAAATTGGAAGCGTTAATCCCAGCTATAAGCCGGGTTATAAGCCTACCAATTTAAAAAATTGTCTTCCAGACTATGTTGTTGATACCTTGAAAGAAGGAATATTAAGTTTTGACAAAAAGATTAAGGGGTTCAGTGATAATGATGCAATCTTAACGGGTATAGAAACTAGAACTTCAGCTCCTGTGAAAATAATGAGAAATGAAAATTTAGAGAGTATATCAATTAATGGATTATTTCCATGTGGTGAAGGAGCGGGTTTTGCAGGAGGAATAATGTCAGCAGCTGTAGATGGGTTAAAATGTGCAGAGGCTATAATAAAAAAGTATAAACCACTGGATTGAATTTTCTGAAAAAACACTATTTTTATGAAATATTTGATAAAATAGAAATATAAGTTTGTTAATCTTTAGATTTACAATAATTATATAAATTTTAAATGTCTACAATTATCTTCAAAGAAATGATCAATGAAATATTTTATTACATTTCTTTAAAGATGGTCCATTAGGCATATAAAAATAAATAGTAAGTCAAAGATGCGACGGATATTTTAAATCATACAAGGAAACAGGTTTTGAGGATAGTGAGCTATCTGAGGTTTCTGTTGACGCAGTAGGATTTAAAATAGACTAGCATACTGATTAGTTATTTATTTGAATGTGCCTTAATAAAAAATAATTAAGAAGAGGTGCTAATAACATGATTAAAAGTTTTGAAGAGGTTTTGCTAAAGGTTAAGAGTAAAGACATAAAAACAGTATCTGTTGCAGTTGCACAAGACACACCAGTATTAGAAGCTATAAGAGATGCCAAAAAAAATGGTATAGCAGAGGCAATTTTAGTTGGAGATAAAAATGAAATAACATCTATTGCACTTAAAATTGGTATGGATATAAATCAGTTTAAGATAGTAGATGAGCCAGATGTTAGAAAGGCAACATTAAAGGCTGTAGAAATTGTTTCTCAGGGTAAGGCTGATATGGTTATGAAAGGCTTAGTAGATACAGCAACTTTTTTAAGATCAGTACTTAATAAAGAAGTAGGTCTTAGAACTGGAAAGCTTATGTCTCATGTTGCTGTTTTCGAAACAGAAGCATTTAATAGACTGCTATTTCTAACAGATGCAGCTTTTAACATGTACCCAACATTAAAAGATAAAGTTCAAATAATAAATAATGCAGTAAGGGTAGCTCATGCAGTAGGTATTGATGAACCAAAAGTAGCTCCTATCTGTGCAGTTGAAGTTGTAAATGAAAATATGCCAGCAACTTTAGATGCAGCACTACTTTCAAAGATGAGTGACAGAGGCCAATTTAAGGGATGTATAGTTGATGGCCCTTATGCTTTAGATAATGCATTAAGCGAAGAAGCAGCAAAACATAAAAATATAAAAGGTACAGTAGCTGGTAAGGCAGATGTCCTTTTATTACCAAACATAGAAACAGCAAATGTTATGTACAAAACTTTAACTTATACAACTCATTCAAAAAATGGTGGTATATTAGTTGGAACTGCAGCTCCAGTTATATTGACATCAAGAGCAGATAGTCATGAAACAAAAATGTATTCAATTGCTCTTGCAGCATTGGTTGCAAGCCATAAATAGAGTACTTTACTTCACTGAATCTTAGAAGGCATTATCTAGGAGAGTTATACTGTTTCTACACCAAAAGTGGAGAGCTACAGCCACTAGCCATCAGGTAAATAAATTATAAAAAGGGGGCAACATCATGTATAAATTATTAATAATCAATCCAGGTTCTACTTCTACAAAAATTGGAGTTTACGAGGATGAAAATCAAGTTTTAGAAGAAAATCTAAAACATTCTGCAGAGGAAATTGCTAAATATGACACAATATATGATCAATTCCCATTTAGAAAAGAAGTTATATTAAATGTTTTAAAAGAAAAAAATATAGATATTAACACATTAAGTGCTGTAGTTGGTAGAGGTGGATTATTAAAGCCAATAGTTAGTGGTACATACGCAGTTAATGAAAAAATGCTTGAAGATTTAAAGGTTGGAGTTCAAGGACAGCACGCATCAAATTTAGGTGGAATAATTGCAAATGAAATAGCTAAAGAATTGAATATTCCAGCATTCATAGTAGATCCTGTTACTGTTGATGAAATGCAAGAAGTAGCAAAAATTTCAGGAATACCAGAAGTAAAGAGAAGAAGTATTTTCCATGCATTAAACCAAAAGGCTGTTGCTAAGAGATATGCAAAGGAAAAGGGAGTAAAATACGAAGATTTAAATCTTATTGTTACTCACATGGGCGGAGGAACATCAGTTGGTGCTCATTGTAAGGGAAAAGTAATTGATGTAAATAATGCTCTTACAGGAGAAGGTCCATTCTCACCAGAGAGAAGTGGTGGAGTTCCAGTTGGTGATTTAATTGACATTGCTTATAGTGGAAAAGTAAGTTACGAAGAAATGAAGAAAAAAATCAACGGAAAAGGCGGAGCAGTTGCCTATGCAAATACAAACGACTTTAAAGTTGTAGCTGATAAAGCAGATGCTGGAGATAAGGATTCAAAATTAATATATGATGCATTTATATATCAGATAGCAAAAGAAATTGGTCAGGATGCAGCAGTATTGTCAGGAAAAGTAGATGCAATACTTCTTACTGGTGGAATAGCTTATAATAAAGGTATTACAGGTAAAATTGCAGAAAGAGTTTCCTTTATTGCTCCAGTAGTAGTTTATCCAGGAGAAGATGAACTTTTAGCATTAACTCAAGGTGCACTTAGAGTATTAAAAGGTGAAGAAAAAGCAAAAGAATATGTATAAATTGTAATTGAGATTATACATTTAATTAATGTAATAAATGATGTGTAATCTTAATATAGTAGTTATTTTAACAATCCTATAAGATATATAAGCCTTCTTTAGTTAAAAAATCAACAATCTTTTATATTGAGATGAATTGATTAGCTAAAGAAGGTTTTTAATTTTTATTGAGAAAATTTTCTTTACAATGTAACAATGTTATGTTACATTAAAGCCAAGGAGTGATAGTATGGAAGAAAAGTTGATTTCCAAAAAAGAGCTTTTAGAATTAACGGGTATATCCTATGGTCAGCTTTACAGATGGAAAAGGAAAAATTTGATTCCGGAAGAATGGTTTATAAAAAAATCTGCTTTTACAGGCCAGGAAACTTTTTTCCCAAGAGAGAAAATTCTTGATAGATTAGAAAAAATAAAAAATATGAAAGATGATGCATCTTTAGATGATTTGGCACAAATTTTTTCTCCAGAAGTTTCAGATATTAAAATTTCTTATGAGGAGCTTATTGAAAAAAACATTATTATGAAAAATGTTATAGATATATATATAGATTTTAATTCAATGATTGACCTGTATTCTTTTAATGAAATATTGTACATGAGTGTATTGCAGGAATTTTTATTAGAGGGCAGTATTTCAATTGAAGAGAGTAAGAATTTACTTCAAACTCTACAGGATAATTACGATAAATATATAGGAAGAAGCTGTGAAATAGTATTTGTAAGAAAAATGGGTGTAGGGATAACTAGTATTTTATCTGTTCCCAATGAGATTTATTTTGATAAATTATCAAAAGTTGTGATGAAAATAAGTGTTAATGAAGCTATAGAAAAATTAAAATTAAAGATTAAGGAGTTGTTTTAAATGGAGACTAAACAGAATCTTAAAATATCTGGATCAGGAAGTTTTGGTGGAGGAATATATGATGAAGTTAAAATCAGTGGGTCAGGTACCATTAACGGTGATTTAGAGTGTAATACTTTAAAATGCAGTGGTTCAGCAGACATAGTAGGAAATGTGGTATCAAAGAATATGAAGTTCAGTGGATCCGCCAATATTAAGGGGAGTGTTAAAACTGAAACAATTGAGGTTAGCGGATCAGTGAAAATTAATGGAAACATGGATACTGATGAAATTAAGGTAAGCGGTGGATCACAAATTTTTGGAGATGTAAGAACTAGGAAAATAAAAATATCTGGTGGCAGCAGTATTGATGGAAATTTACATGGAGAAGAAGTTGATATATCAGGCAGCATAAATATAAAAAAAGACTGTGAAAGTGAGAGTTTTAAAGCGTCGGGAGGTATGAATATAGAAGGACTTTTAAATGCTGGAGAAGTAAATATAAATTTGTATGGAAGATGTAGGGCAAAAGAAATTGGAGGGGAAAATATAAATGTCAGGTTATCTGCCTTTGATGAATCCATAGTGGCTAAATTTTTAAAAACTATGTTTTCTTACAGAAGAGAACTTATTACTGAAGCTATAGAAGGAGATAATATTTATCTTGAGGGAACTACAGCAAAGATAGTGAGAGGAAACAATGTTACAATAGGTAGAGGATGTTATATAGAAAAAGTTGAATATAGCGGAGAGATAAAAATTGTAGATGATGGAAAAGTTGAAAATCAGATGAGAATATAATTGTGAAAGCCAATAGAGAATTATTAAGATATGATTATAAAGTTGAATGCCCATAGTGAAAGCATTATTATTTTATTTTCAAGTCTATATATGGGCATTAAGAAAGATAAATTATTTCTATATATGGATATATTTCCGAATTTAACTGACATTTTTATAAAGTAATCTTTTATATAGTGAATCTGATGTAATAAGTTCATCATGACTTCCAATTTCAACAATTTTACCATTTTTCATGACGATTATCTTATCAGCATTTTTTATAGTGGAAAGCCTGTGAGCAATTATAAGAGTAGTTCGGTCTTTAGCAATATTATCTATGGCTTTTTGTATTAATTTTTCCGTTTGAGTATCTACATTGGAGGTAGCTTCATCAAGTACAAGTATAGAGGGATTATGGGCAACTGCTCTTGCAAATGAGATCAGCTGCCTTTGTCCAGCAGATAAAGTATTTCCTCTCTCCATTACTGGTTCTTTAACTCCATTTTTAAAAGTACCTAAGAATTCTTTGAGATAAGATGCATCCAGGGCTTTATTAAATTGTTCATCATCAATGTCATCATTTAATGTAATGTTATTTTTAACATCACCAGAGAATAAAAATACATCCTGCAAAACTACAGATATATTTTTGCGTAAATCCTTAAGTTTTATATTATTAATATTAATTCCATCAATTAATATTTCTCCCTTTTGAATTTTATAAAATCCATTGATGAGACTTATTATAGTGGTTTTTCCTGCACCAGTTTCACCTATAAAGGCGGCAGTTTCTCCTCTGTTAAGTTTAAAGCTTATGCCCTTTAATACCCAATCCCTGTCATTATATGCAAACCAAACATCTTTAAATTCTATAGTGCCTTCAATATATTTCATGTCAATTCCTATATCTAAATTTTCAAGAGTATTTTCTTCATCTAATAATTCAAAAATTCTATCTGCAGATACTAAGGCTGACTGTATTGTGGTATATTGATCTGCAAGATCAGAAACTGGATTAAAAAACTGCTTTATGTAGGTAGTAAAGGCATAGATTATTCCCAAATCAATACTGTGATTTGACACTTTATTAATGCCGTAAAATAAGAGGATAGCTATAGTAATGTTTTGAAAAAAATCAGTTCCAGGCTTTAAAATGCTGTTTAAACGAACCTGAAGTGTTGTGGCTTTAAAATAAGCATTGTTTAATTTTAAAAATTCTTTCATTTTTTCTCTTTCGGCTCTAAATATCTGTATAATTCTCATACCAGATATGTTTTCAGCCATAAAGCCATTAATGTAACCTATTAAATTTTTAACCTTTAAAAAATTTGCCTTGATTTTTTTCTTAAGAAGGATAAGAATAAGGGCCATTATGGGTATTACGGAAAAGGAAATAAGTGTAAGCTTAATATTTAGCATAATCATTGCATAGATAATGCCAATTAATAAGAAGAAATCCTGAAATAAACTGATAATTACATCTGTATACATTTCGCTTAACGCTTCTACATCGTTAGTGGCTCTGGTTATTAATCTCCCAGAAGAAGTTTTATCTAGATAATTTAGAGGTAGAAACTGTATAATTTTAAATACTCTACTTCTTAAATTTTTTATAATTGCCTGCCCAGCACTATTTATTAAATTTTCTTGAGCAAAGGAAACAAAACTGCCTATAAATGCAGTAGTCAAGTATAAAATAGCCATAAGCGAAATTGAATATATGCCATTGTAAGCAACATTTTTTACTAAAAAATCATCAATAACAAATTTGAGTATATATGGCTTTGCTATTTGAGTTAAATTTACTATGAGTGCACAGATTGCTGCAATTATTATTTTATGTAAATGTGGTTTTGCTAATTTTAGAAGTTCCACAAAACTGCTATTGCTAGAGTGCTTCAGCTTCTTTTGGGCTGTCTTTATATTGTTCATTGTAGATGCCATAATATATACCTCCTTTTTGTAAAAGTTCGTAGTGAGTGCCTCTCTCATGTATAAATCCATTATCTAATACTATAATTTCATCAGCATCTTTCACTGCAGATATTCTATGGGCTATTATAATATTTGTTTTTCCCTTACGTATATTTTTTAAGTTATTTAGTATAGTGCCTTCTGTTATGGTATCTACAGCGGATAGAGAATCATCTAATACTAAAACAGCAGGGTCTTTAATTAGAGCCCTTGCTATAGAAACACGCTGCTTTTGTCCACCAGAAAGGTTTATGCCCTGCTCGCCAAGTAGGGTATTAAACTTATCCTTGAAGGAGTCTATACTGTGCTGGATGCAGCTGCTTTCGGTAGAAATTTTCATGTCATTATAAGAATATAAATCTTTGAAAAAGGTTATATTATCTTTTATTGTGGCAGAAAATAAAAAATTGTCCTGGGGAACGTAACCAAAACTATTCCTTAAAGTTTCTAAAGGAATATTGTTTATATCTAGCCCATCAATAAATATTTTTTCAGCTTCTATATTATACATTTTAAATAAAAGATTTACTAAAGTACTTTTTCCAGAACCCGTTCTACCTATAATGCCTAAAGTGTGACCTTTTGGAATCTTAATATTAATTCTCTGTAAAGATTTTTTATTCAGTCCAGGATAGCAGAAATCTAAATTTTTAAATTCTATGTCACCATTGATTTTTAAAGAAGAAATTTTACCATTATCGGTTATTTTGGGTTTCACATTGAGTATGTCATTTAATCTTTCTAAAGATGCCATGCCCCTTTGATAAGTGTTAATAATACGACCTATGGAAATTATTGGATTTATTATTATAGTTAGATAAGTATTAAAGGCTACAAAATCCCCCAAGGTTATTTGTCTATTTAAAACCATCTTACCTCCAATGATTAAATTTACAGCAAAGCTAATGCTAAAGCAGAATTCGATTACGGGGGAAAGTAGAGAAGAGGTTTTTACCATACTTAGATTGGCATCAGTAATCTTATTATTTAATTTTTCGAAGCTTTCTATTTCATTTTCTTCCTGTACATAGGTCTTAATAACTCTTATTCCATAAATATTTTCCTGTACTTTATCTGAGATGGCCGCAAAGTTTTCTTGAACGTCTGTGAATTTTATTTTAATAAGTCTTCCTATATTTACTGTAAAGAAAATAATGAATGGAATAGGTATTAATGTAATTAAAGTAAGATGCCAGTCTATGGTTTTACACATGGAGTATATAGAGGCAGCACATAGTACTAGCGCATTTATTGACATTGCCGTAACTGGTCCAAAAGTTGATCTTACAGCTGATATATCATTTATAGCATAAGCAATGAGATCGCCTGTTTTTCTTTTGCTGTAAAATTCTGAAGACAATTTCTGAAGATGAGTGAAAAATGTTTCTCTAAGCTCACATTCAAGCCTTCTGGAATTGGAATTAATTAAATTTCTCCATATGAATGTAGATAAAAATCCACCAGCGGCTATTAATATAATGTAAAATATATTAGTTATTACTAAATTCTTGTTAAAGTTACTTATTTTTAAGATATCAACTATATTCCCTAGTACTTTCGGGAATAGTGATTGTATACAAGAAGATAAAATCATAAAAATTATTCCTATGGCATAGGAAAATTTATACTTTTTTGCAAACTTTAAAATTATATTATTTGCCATAATATTTACACCCCCCAGAAGATGTATGATTAAATTTTTCTTACAGAATCCCTCTTAACCAGAGAGGTGTATATTGAAATATTTTCTTTAGGTTTGCATGGATTGCTGATTTTCTTTAATAGCAAATCTACAACAACCTCACAGGAATATTCAATATTTAAATCTGCAGTGGTTAAAGATGGTATAGACAGTGATGAAATTTGTGTATTTCCTGTACCTATAATAGATACATTTTCCGGTACATTGATTTTAATGTCGTGAAGAATTTTTATAAGCTCTAATGCAATAAAATCGCTTCCACATATTATTGAAGTAGGCCTATTTTTTTGACTGAATAATTTAATAACTTCATTCCTATAATTATTTTTCATATTTATAAAAAATTCATTTTTAACTTCAATATTATAATCTTCTAAGCAGGTAGTTATTCCCATAAGCATTTCTTTATTTCTAAATCTGCTCATATCCCCCAGGTAGCCTATATTTTTGTGATTATTATCTATTAGATATTTACATTGCTTGTAGGCACTGTTATTAAAGTTAAACCAGACGCTGTCATAATCATAGGAGGGGGAATAACCTGTATAAAAGACTAAATTGTTAATTTTATTACTGATAAAATCAGCATATTGAAGGCTGAATCTTCCAAGCAGAATTACACCGTCGTAATATGTACCTTTAGATAATTTATAAGGAAGATACATGTTGTTTTGTTTATCTTTATCAACAAATTCTAAGTCGTATTGTGCATCATTTTGTTGAAGTACTTTTTCTATACCCTGAACTCTGGTACTAAAATTGCTATTATCATCAATTAAAGCCTTTTGATGAAGAACTAATACGCTTATACTGGATGCTTTTTTACATTTTGCATATTTAAGTTCTTTGGCTTTTTCTAATACTTTATTTCTTAATTTATCACTTACCCCTGCCTGACCTGAGAGAGCTCTGCTTACCGACATACTGGATACTCCAAGGCTATCAGCAATATGTGAAATAGTAATTTTATTTTCTTTCAAAATTAATGCCTCCTAAATTCATATTAATGAATCTTACTTATAAATATATTATAACCGTTAAAAGTATGTATTACAACGCAAAAAAATATATTAATAACGTTATATATTATCAATATATAACGTTGATCATTGTCTGTATATTAAAAATAAATATTGACATTAATAGATTATGTTAATATAATTTAAAATAGTTATTAAATTTTTAATTTATATAAATGTTGTATTTATATAATATACGTTATAAAAATAGTATATAACGTATATTATAAAGTAATGATTATAAATTAATGTTTAATATTTTCAAAGATTATTTAATATAAAAAATTAAATTAATTACAAGCTCACTTAATATATAAGAGGCTTAATATCTCATGTTAATTTATTTATCATGAAATATTAAGCCTTTTTTGTAAATAATCCTTGAACCTTCATTAGTGGAAGTTTGTATTTTACATAAGTCTAGATGAATTATACATACGTGTATATGTTGTTCACAGCCTTTAAAAAAACAGTAAAATAAAATTTATCCGATAACTAGTAGCTGTAACACTTCACCGCACTCTGTGAAAGCGAACAAATACAAAATAAAATTTTGTTTTGCCTGCTTTTCTAAAAGGTGGAGATGACAGCCACACGTTCCTGGACTGGATAATTCATCTAAACTTAGTGGGAATACAAACTCCCGCTAAGTAAGATTCATTGATGATGTAGGATAAAGCATAATTATTGCAGATAGTAACTGAAAATGGATTATAGGAGGAAATTCAAGTGAATGTATCATCAGTGGGAGAATTGCTGGGCGGAAAGCTGCCAATGAAGAAGCTATCCAATAGAATTATTAAAAATTTCCCAGCTTTAAAGTATAAGTATTTTAGATATTTTTTAGCTGGACAATGTGTATCTCTTATGGGAACTTGGATGCAAAGGACAGCTCAACAGTGGGTATTTTATAGTATTACTAAATCAGCGTTTTTACTGGGAGTTTTAGGAGTTTTTCAATTTACACCCATGCTCCTATTTTCTCTTTTTGCAGGTGTTTTTGTTGATAGGTTCCCAAAGAAAAAACTTTTACTAATAACACAGTTTCTGCAAATGATGCAGGCTTTTGTATTTGCTATATTAATATGGTCTGGTAATATAAAATATTGGCATGTTTTAATATTGGCAGGCATTTATGGTATTGTTCAAACTTTTGATATGCCAACAAGGCAGTCATTTTTTATAGAATTGGTAGGTAAAGATGATTTAATAAGTGCCATAGGTATGAATTCTACTATTGTAAATATAGCAAGAATATTAGGACCGGCATTTTCGGGTATTATATTACTTAAATTGGGATCTATTTTTTGTTTTCTTATTAATGGATTTAGTTTTATAGCTGTTCTTATAGGATTAATTAGCATTAAATCTTATTATGCAAGTATAAGAAAGAGAAAATGCAATATTATAGAGGATATTACAAATGGTCTAAAATACATTAAGTCACAAAAAATAATATTTACTGCAGTAATATTAATGCTTATTGTTGGGACATTTGCATTTAATAATGAAGTGATTATACCTGTTTATGTAAAAGAAGTCTTGCATAAATCAGCCGGTGCCTATAGTATCCTTTTAACGGCTTCGGGTGTAGGTGCCTTAATTGGATCCGTAAAATTTGCCTCAAATACAAGAAGGAAATCGAATATAATATTTATTAGTGCTTTAATTCTATCAATGTGTTTGGTAATACAAGGTTTTGTTCATACATATTATATTTCAATATTGGTATTGTCAATATATGGATTTTTTAGTATAATATTTATGGCATCAGTTAATTCCACAATTCAAATAAATTCAAGTGATGAATATAGAGGAAGAGCAGTAAGTGTCTATAGTTTAGTGCTTGTTGGATCAACCCCAATTGGAAATTTATTTGCGGGAACAATAGGTGAGCATTTTGGAGCCAATGCCAGTTTTTTGTTTTGCGGTGTAATAACGTTAATATTAATGTTTTTAATTTTTTTAAAATTTAAAAAGGTTTTTCATTTATAAGAATTTAATGTGTAATCAAAGAAACTTACATTATTAATAGTAATTGTTATATTTTTTGTAATATCTACTTCATCTTACTATTCTTATTTAATTGTAATACATATAATAAACTCGCTGTCTTGGTTATCATTAGTCTACATATGTAATTTTAAAAAGATAGTAATTGTTATATCACTGACTTCCCAATGTTTTCACATTACTTATCGCAGGATAGGTAAATCGGTAACCATATAATTGTTTCATGAATATTAATATGATATAATGCTAATCATGAATATTTTTATTAAAATAATTTCAAATGAAATCATTTAGAATATGATTGGTAGTTTGTCTAAAACATGATTCATTGATAGAGCGAGGTAGAAAATATTATGAGTAGGATGTTTGGTACAGATGGTGTAAGAGGTGTAGCTAATTGCGAATTAACACCGGAAATTGCATATAGCCTTGGAAGAGCTGGGGCATATGTATTGTCGAAGGGATCACATAAACCTAGAATATTAGTTGGAACAGACACCAGGATATCTAAGGATATGCTGGAATCAGCACTTGTATCAGGAATACTTTCTGTAGGAGCAGAGGCAGTTTGCGTTGGAGTAATACCTACACCAGCTATAGCTTATCTTACAAGGAAGTATAAACTGGATGCCGGTATTGTAATATCAGCTTCACATAATCCTGTAGAATATAATGGTATAAAGTTTTTTAATTCTCAAGGTTATAAACTTTCAGATGAACTAGAAGATAAAATACAGGGTGTAATTGAAAATAATTGCAAAGATATTCCTTCACCTTCAGGAGAAAATTTGGGAAGAAAAGTAATAGAAGATTCTGCTCTTGAAGATTATATGGAATTTGCAAAATCCACAATTAATTGTGACTTAAAGGGAATGAGAATAGCTTTAGATTGTGCTAATGGTGCGAGTTATAAAACATCAGTAAAAACCTTTAGAGATCTTGGAGCAGAAATCGTTGTAATAAATAATGATCCAGATGGTATAAATATAAACAAATGCTGTGGATCCACTCATCCTGAAGAACTTATGGAATATGTAGTGAAAAAGAAATGTGATTTAGGTCTTGCTTTTGATGGAGATGCAGACAGATGCCTTGCTGTAGATGAAAAAGGTAATCTTATAGATGGCGATTTTATAATGGCTATATGTGGGAAACATTTGAAGGAAAATGGAAAATTAAATGAAGATGTAGTTGTTGTAACTGTAATGAGTAATATGGGACTCTTTATTTCTCTTGATAAGGAAAATATAAATACAGTTAAAACAAAGGTTGGAGATAGATATGTTTTGGAAGAAATGCTAAAGCAGGGCTATAAGCTTGGTGGTGAACAATCAGGACATATAATATTCCTTGATTATAATACTACAGGAGATGGCTTGGTTACTGGGCTGCAATTATCTTCTATAGTAAAAAACAGTAGCAATACCTTATCAGAACTTGCAAGTATGATGAAAAAGCTTCCTCAAGTACTGGCAAATGCTACTATACCAAATAACAAGAAGAACATATATAAAGAAGATTTAGAAATTGTAAATGAAATTAAAAAGATAGAAAAAAAGCTGGATGGAACAGGCAGAGTTTTGATAAGACCTTCTGGAACAGAGCCTTTAGTAAGGGTAATGCTTGAAGGAGAAAATCAAGCAGAACTTGATGAAATGGCACATTCTTTGGCAAAGCTTATAGAAGAAAAGGCAAATGCTAAGGCTGCTGTACTTGAAGGCTAAAAACTAAGATATTCAATTGTAAAATAGTTGCACCATTTGAAAAATACGTGAATCAAAAAAATTAGAATTGAAATACTACAGATGCAAATAAACAATAGAATATTAACATCAGAGGTTATACACTCTTGAAATGAGAGTGTATAACCTTTTTTGTATCCAAATACTAGACAAAAAGCGCAAGTTGTATTCAATACCATTTCTGCTTTTTTCTCTATGTTTTTTTATCAATTAGAGACCTTAAAATAAAATGATGAAATAGATAATTTTGTGTGAAGGTTTATTATTTGTTTACATTTATATTCTAATTATCAACTCGACAACAAACAACCTATAATATATAATTAAGTTGTTGGTTGAAAAGCACATGCTTTTATTAAACGTGCCAAAGAAATATCATAATATACTATTTTGTTAAATAAAGGCTTTTAATAGAATATGTATTCGATACATTAGTCTAATCTTATACTAATATTTTCTAATTTGCATATATGACTATTGACTAGCATCATTATATGCATGGACTAACAATTTGCAAGATAATAACTTAAATAAAAATAATAGATTAAATTTCAAAAAACACATGTTTTTTCATTGGAGGTAAAATATGATTTTTCAAACAAAAACAGTAAATGCAGCAATTTTTGATATGGATGGAACCATGTTTGATACTGAAAGACTTAGAATGAAAATGTTAAAACAGGCGTCTGAAATGCTCTATGGGAAGAGTATGGAGGATGAACTTTTAATGGATTCATTAGGTCTTAGTGCACAGTCATCAGAAGAACTTGCCAAGAAGCAATACGGGGATAATTATCCTTACAAGGAAATTCGTAAAAAAGCAGATGAACTTGAACTGGAGTACGTTAGAATAAATGGAGTCCCAGTTAAAAAAGGACTTATTGATGTTTTGGAAAGATTAAAAAAGAATGGTATATTGCTTGCAGTTGCTACATCAAGCAAACGAAGTATAACGGAAGAGTACCTTATGCGCTCTTATATAATGAACTATTTTGATATTGTTGTATGTGGAGATGAAGTAAAAAATGGAAAGCCAAATCCGGAAATATTTTTAAAAGCTGCTGGTGAGTTGAATTGCGAACCTTCAAATTGTTTAATATTTGAGGATTCTCAAAACGGTCTTCTTGCTGCCGCAGATTCAGGGGCAATGCCCATATTTGTGAAAGATATGAAAGAGCCAAAACAAGAAATTAAAGATCGTGCATTTAAATCCTATGACAGCATGTTGGATTTTTTGAATGACTTGATAAAAGTTACTGATAAAATGCCTAAGCCAAGACTAAATGAACATTTTCCGAGAAGGTTCAATCATATGAAGGTGGGTATTCATGGTTTTGGTGCCATAGGTGGAGGATATTTAACACAAATTTTTTCACATTGGGATGGTTACACAAGACCTGCTGAAATAGTAGGGGCAACGAGAAATTCTACTTTACGAGAGCTAGTGAATGCTTTTGGTAAATTTAATGTTCATTATGAAAATTTAGCTTTTGATCAAACAATCACTAACATGAGACTCATAGATACTTTAGATGAAGCTGAAATGAAAAAAATGTATGTAGAATCAGAAATCATTGGACTCAGTCTTCCAGAAGCAGCAATTAAACAGGAATCAGTTATCATTGCAAAAGGTTTAATTGAACGATATCGGAACAATGGAAAGGCTATAACGATTCTTGTAATATTAAATAAAATTAATGGTGGATTATATGTAAAACGAAATGTTGAAAATGCACTGAAAAATTTTGTCACAAAAGAGGAAGCAAAGAGAATTATATCTAAAGCTTTTTTTGCTGAGACGGTTGTAAATAGAATGGTTTCTAAAATACACAAAAAAGCTCTTTTAAAACAAGTAGGAATGAATTTTAGAACTGTTGAAGGAAATATAGCAAAAAAAGAATTGGACATCGGTTCACTTTTCGAAAGTTCTTCAGAGGAAAAGAGTATTAAGGACAAAAAAGATAAGCAAAATGCCAAAGAAAATAATGATGGAAACAAAGATGCCGCTTTGGTGAAAGATATTTCTAAAAAGCTATATAATGTATCAGAAATTACACAGGAATTATCTAGGCTGAATATCACTTTATTCAACAGTGAGCCTGATATGTTATTGTATGCAAGTAAAGGAAGCCCTATTTTAGAAAGAATTAGGCAAATTAAAACTGTAGATAATATATCAGAAATGCAGGATGTGAAAAACAAATTATCCAATGGAACCCATGCCATTATTGCGTGGTATTCAAGTCTTCTGGGTTATAAAACAATTGGTCAGGGTATGGGAGATGAACGTGTAATTTCGCTTGTGAAAACAGTTATGAAAAAAGAAATAAAACCTGCTATCCTAAAACATGACGTGGAATTGACAGAGTATGTGGACAATTTTATTACAAACTTTATTAAACGATGCAGGTATTCTTTTAAGGATCCGTGTATCCGTGTTGGACGTGACCCGTTAAGGAAATTGAAAAGAGGCGAGCGTATACTTGGAACCATTGATTTGGCACAAAAAAATGATGTCCCTACACCTATGTTAGAGTTTGGTGCAGCGGCAGGTCTGCTCTATGCAATTTCGTTGATCAATCCTAACGATAAAGAATGTCAAATCATCAAAGAATTATATGATAAAGAAGAATCTATTAGAGATGTACTGACTTATGATGGAAATTATAATGGAAAACCATATCCAGGTTTAAATGAGAAAAAAGATGCAGATTTAATTGAAAGAATCGAAAAACAGTTTAATGAGCTCTGTGGAATTATTTCAAGGTGCGATTTGCTAATTAGTTAGGAGTTGCTTAACCACCAATTAGTTTATATATACTATATAACTAATTGGTGGTTTTGTAATTTCAATATTAAACTGGAAGTGAAAAAATCACAGGAAGAAAAATATATTCATGGTCCGATATGACTACCCGCCGGCATTATCCAGGAGAACATAAGATTGTACTTTTGGTAAATGGTTATGAAGTTGCCTGCAAGGATAAGATTAAATTCATAGAAATAGCAATTGTTGAAAATTTTAAAGGAATTCTGGTAAATTTGGATGGGCTGTACTAGCATTAATTGATGTAAATATGGTGCAGCATGGATATTGAATTACTAGTTAAAAGATAGAAAACGGCTGTGGCCGTTTTCTATAATTCTATAACTGCTATTCTCTAACCTGTTTAAAAGATGAAAAAGAGATCTGTAGAGTACCTTTAGAATATAAGAAAGTATTTCTTATCTACCTAAATCATCCCAATGTTGTTTAGCTTCACTTAATTCCATTAGGGATGCAGTTTTATCTCTGGAGCTAATAGAGGCTTTTATTCGAGCAATGCTTACACTTAGAGCATTCATTTCATCTCGCTCGCTGCTAAATTGAATTCGTTTAGTGACAGCTTTCCAAGCTGTTTCTAGTTCATCGGTATTTTGCCCTGCTAATTTCCAGTTATCTGATGTTACAGCTTCTGTAATTGTGTCCATATGCTTTGGAACGTTATCCCAATCTGCTATAGGCTTCTTAAAAAATTGTCCGCTAAGCATGATTAATATAGAAATTACTAAGAAAGCCACTGGAATGAATATAACAAAGAATTTTCTCATGACTATTCCTCCATTTATAAATTACAATGTTAAATCTGTAGAGTTATTTTGCATACAAATAAACTTATTAATAGGGACCCTTAAAGTCACCTACAACAATAGGTTTTTGTATTTTATCTTTGAATTTGTCTACGTACAAAGAACCTGAGGCTTCATAAGTAGCCAGAAATACTTCAGAAGGATCTTTCACTCCATATTTCTTCAGCTCAGATCGTAACCATTTACGATTACGATTAATTTGTTTTAAATTCAAATCTACTACTATACCATCATAAATTAATTCTATTCCTATTCCGGTGTTAGGCACAGTAATGTTCATATCTTTTGCAGTTACTGGCTGCAACTCTGGCTTTTTTAGAACAGAAAGTTCACCATTGGGCTCTAACACTGCAAAGTGAACTTCATTTAGATCAAATACATCTTTAGTTCTTAACTGTTGTTGTAAATTTGTAGCATCATACCTTAATTTACGCATATTACTTTCTAATATTTTGCCATTCATTATTATTATAGTTGGTTCTCCTTCTATATATTTTGCTGCAAACCTGGATTTAGTTGTAAGTAGGTCAATACCCAATCCGGCAACTGTCCAAGTAGTAAGGCCCACCCAATGAGGCCAAGCTCTACTTGATAAATCCGTTGTCATAGTAGCAGCTATTGATCCAATGGTAATTCCAAGTGTGTAATCAAAGAAAGTAAGTTGACTTATTTGTTTCTTACCTAGAACACGTGCAAATATTAATAATGAAAAAAAAGCAATGATTGCTCTTACAAATACTACAATTCCCTCGTTCAATAATATCACTCCCACATAAAAGTCTTAACATTTTTAATAAATATAAAATTATATTTATCCATGTGTACATTAGGTAGGATAACACATATAGACAATAATTATTCTAATTACTATCTATTAATTTAGTAGAATCCAAAATAACTATTTATTATTGGTGGAAATTAGTAAAGATATTTTGTAAATAAAAACTGATTACAATAATTAGTAAAGATAGAATTCAATTTCAACTGAATTTTATATTAAGAGCAATAATTCTATGACAAGGTTAAAGGGTTTCCTATTTTAAATCAATAAAAATTACTTGACAATAGTTCTAGATAATATTAATATATGCATATACATATATTGTATTGGAGGTGTAAAATTGATGCCCTATTTGAAGGTATCTGATATAGCACATGTGAAAAGCTGTGCATGTGGAAATTTGAGAAAGACAACAAGGGTCATTACTCAATTTTATGATAAAATTCTTCAACCAACTGGATTGCGCAGCACTCAATTGTCTCTATTAACTAATATTTTAGTGCACAAAAATATTTCAGTAAGTGAATTGGGAATTATATTATTAATGGATCAAACTACAGTAACTCGTAACATTGAAATATTAAGGAAAAAGGGATATATTACTGTTACAAAAGAGGATGATGACTCAAGAAGAAAATCTATTTCCATAACTAATAGTGGAGAAAAAAAACTTGAGGAAGCCATTCCATTATGGGAAGTAGCTCAATCTAAAATAGAACAGGGTATAGGTGTTGAAAGTTTTCAGGAATTTTTAAAAACATTAAACTATATTCAAAATTTAGTTTAGCAGTTTTTTTTAGCAATTATATGTATATACATATAATGTCTTAATTTATTATTTATTAATTCAAACCAATCAATGGTATATATGTATTTGTATATAGATTATCAATGAATCTTATTTAGTGGGAATTTGTACTTTCGCTAAATCTAGATGAATCATCCAGGAACGTGTCGCTGTTATCTCCACCTTGTAGAAAAGCAGGCAAAACAAAATTTATTTTGTATTTGATCGCTTTCACAGAGTGCAAGCAGAGAACCAAAATCTTGGATTTTGTGTGAATCACTTTCATAGAGTGCGGTGGAGTGTTACAGCGACTAGTTATCGAATAAATATTTAATTTGTAAATGCAGTAGTATTTTTTTAGCAAAATATATGTATATGCATATAAAATTTTAAAAAGAAATTATAGATGTGTAGGAATTAAAATTAATACCTGCATGACTATGAAATTTTTTAAATAACTAAATAATTAAAATAGGAGTGAATAAAAATGAGTTTAATAACTGTAAATGAAGAAAAATGTATTAAGTGTGGTATTTGCGTAAAGGAATGTCCAACAGGATTATTGCGTATTGGAGAAAAAGGACCAGAAGAACTTGCTAATGGAAATTGTATGGCTTGTGGTCATTGTGTGGCTGCTTGTCCAAAAGAAGCTATTGACAATAAAAAAACACCTTTGGTTAACCAGATTAAACCAAAAGAATTTCCAAAATTAAATGCGGAAGAGGCAGAAAATTTTCTTCGCTCACGACGTTCAATTCGTTCTTATAAGGAAGCTTCTGTGCCGCGAGAAAAATTAATTCAGTTGGTTGATATTGCCCGTTTTGCTCCTACTGCAAGCAATAAACAGGGTGTATCCTATGTAATAGTAGATGATAAAAAAGTAATCCAACAGGCTGTTGAAGTTGCAGTTAAGTGGTTGGAGAATGATGCAATTTTCAGTAAGATATTTTCTGGGGTTATTAAGAATTATCACGAAAAAGGAATTGATACTGTTTTACGAGGAGCACCTAATCTTATTTTAGCTACTGCTGATGTAAATTTTTCAGGTGGAAGAGAAAATTCAATTTTTTCATTGGCTTATCTTGAGTTATTTGCACCATCTCTTGGATTAGGGTCATGCTGGGCTGGAATATTTGAAATATGCGCACTTAGCGAAAATTCTCCAATGCTTAAATTATTCAACATTTCAGAAGATAAGAAAATTACAGGAGCTGTTATGGTGGGATATCCAGAATATAGTTATAAAAGGTTAGTGGATAGAAATCCTTTAGATGCTACTTTTTACGAAAATCTAAAATAATTTATTCAAATTAAAATAAAAATAGGAAGTGACAAAACTCACTTCCTATTTTCTAAACAAAATGTGAAATTAAAATTACTGCTCCCACTATCCAACAATAAAAAGAAAATGGACGCATAGCATTGACTTCCTTTTTATTAAACCAGCGCATAAGTATATTAACAGCTATAAGTGCACATATACCTGCCGCAATTCCTCCTATAATTGACATATTCAATAAAGGACGATTAGCTGCTTTAAATAATTTCGGTACTTCAAGTACTGATGCTCCAGCTATAATTGGAGTAGCCAGCAGCATTGAAAATCGAGCGGATTCTTCATGTTTTAGTCCCATCCAAAAACCAGCAGTTATACTGGAACCTGATCTTGAAAACCCAGGGAAAAGTGCTAAGGATTGAAATAAACCTATTATAGCAGCTTGTTTATAACTTAGATCCTCAATATTCTTTTTACCTTTAGAAGCAGCCTTCTCTCCTACAAATAATAAAACTCCATTCAAAATCAAAAATATAGAAGCCGCTGAAGCAATTCCAAATAGCATTGTTAATTTCTTTTCAAAAATAAGTCCTATTATTGCTGCTGGAATTGTTCCAACAATGATTAAAAATAATAATTTCTTAGAATCTCTGCTATTAAAAATAGACTTTATAACAGCTTTCCAATCTTTCCAAAAGAAAATAAAAAGAGCTATAGATGTACCTAAATGCATCATGACTACAAATGGAAGAAAGTTTTCCTTTAAAAATACAGGATCTAGATTCCATCTAAAAACATAAGGGGCAATTACTGAATGTCCTGCACTGCTAATGGGAAATAATTCTGTTACGCCTTGTACTATTGCTAATATCAAGGTTTGAATAATTGTCATCAAAACTCCACCTTTTCTAGTTATTTATTTTTTGTATAGTTAATTAGTTTTTTAACTTTAATTAAAACAATGTAAAATAAAGCACATACTATAAAAGTATATAAAACCAATATTTAAATTATATATAAAATTTTATTATATATATATAAATCTTTTATTACTTATTTTTTTACTATGCTTTTGTATTTTCCAATTAGTATTTCTTTACCAACAGCACTGAGTATGATTTTATTATCCTTAGTAAATATTATAGATAATGTTTTTCTTCCAGCGGTACAATTTATAAGCTCATTATATTTTGCATCTTTAATAATTCTTCTAGTTGGTGCTGACGAATATTGTGTTATTTTTTCTATCTTATTTATATTGACGTAATTATCAAACCCTATGTCTAAAAATCTACACATTATTTCACTCCTAAAAATATATAGTTATTAATATTAATGTATCATTTCATAAACATAAACAGAGATTTTGGCATCATGTAGAGTTTTTATTCAATTTAATGCTACTTGACAAAGTTCTTAGTATCTATGGTGCTTTTCAATAATAATGCTTCAACATTAAGATTTGATTAAAATATTATAAACATTAATTATTTTAATTTTATTTGATTTTAATTTACAGTAGGAGTGGCAGGTAAGAAGATGCCTGCTCTTTTTTTAATACGGCAGAAATAACCCTATGAATAGGGAACTTTTTAATTTCACGTACTACTATTGAGGGATTATTAATACTGTCGGCTACCATTTTAGGAAGGAGTGTAATACCAAAATCTTGTTCAACATAACTGATTATAGATTCAGTTGATTCAAGTTCCAGTACAATGTTTGGTGAAACATTCATTAAATTGCAGTGTTCCCTGATGGTAGCTCTTATTGGGCACGGATCTTTATACATAATCAGCTTTTCTTTTACAGCAGTAAGAAAATCAATATCTTCTAATTTGGATAAATAATTTGAACTTTTCATAACTAGAAAAAAAGGCTCAACTAACAATGGAATAGTAACCAACTCAGGTTTTTGTAATGCATCAGATACAAATACTATATTGAAAAAATCATCTTCTAAGCCCCTTATTAGTTGAGCATTTGTATCCATGGACTCAATAAAAACTTCATAATCCATATGCTTAATCTTATTAACATATTTAGGCATAAAATAAGTTATTAAATTAGATAGTCCACCAATTCTTATTGTATCCTTACCACCAAAACATCTAACTCCAGTTATGGTTTCGTTTAGCATTTTGATAATTGTGTTAGAACGTTCATAAAAATATCTCCCTGAAGGAGTTAATTTCATTCCAGAAGGCGTTCTTAATAATAATGAACGCTTCAATGATTTTTCTAATAAAGCTAATTGTTTTGTCAAAGCTGGTTGAGAAATATATAAATATTGTGAAGCTTTATTTAAGCTCCCATGTTCAACTATTGCTATAAAATATTTCATTTGATCAATACTAATCATTTAGATCCTCCTATATAACTTATAGTTATATACTATATATTATATATATATTATGCAAACATAAACATATATATTAGAATAAAAATATGTTGTACAACATATATAATGATTTTATAAGAAATAATAATAATTTTAAATAAAAATACTGATTTGAATCAAGAAAATTATTTATCAACTTTAACGAAAATTTTAGGAGGAATATATAAATGAAAGTTATAGCTATTAATGGAAGTGCTAGAAAAGATGGTAATACTGCTATTATTATAGAAAAAATATTTAATGAATTAAAAAAGGAAAACATAGAAACTGAATTAATTCAATTATCTGGTAACAATATACAAGGATGTATAGGCTGTGGTGGTTGTTTTAAAAATAAAGATAAAAAATGTGTTCTTAAAAATGATATTGTAAATAAGTGCATTGAAAAAATGGTAGAAGCCGATGGTATTATTTTAGGTTCACCAGTATATTTTGCAGATGTAACAGCAAATATGAAGGCATTACTTGAAAGAATTGGTATGGTTTCAATTGCTAACGAAAATCTTTTCAAGCACAAAGTAGGATCTGCTGTTGTAGCGGTTCGTAGAGGAGGTGACATGCACGCCTTTGATACTATGAATTATTTCTTACATTGTACTCAAATGTATTCAGTAGGTGGAACTTATTGGAATATGGTACGTGGAAAAGAAATAGGGGAAGTACTAAATGATGAGGAAGGTATGGAAAATATGAAATCCATAGGAGAAAATATGGCATGGATTTTAAATAAAATAAGCAAGTAAAACTCTTAACATATATGTTGCAATAAATTACATTCATAATAAAATATTTAGTGCATTTAAGTAGCTTCTATCTAAATGTTATTTATTAAATGAACAATTTTAATTGCAACTTATATAATCAAAAGAATATTTTTATTAAGTTAACGGGAGGTATAAATATATGACTAATAAAACTGTATTAATTATTAATGGCACAGATGATAAATATTCTTACGCATCTAAAGGAGAATTGAATACTTTATTAGCTGATACATCAGCTGATTATTTGAAGGATAGAGGATATAAAATTTTACGAACCACTGTAAAGGATGGTTATAATCCAAAAGAAGAAGATGAAAAATGGAAAGAAGCTAGCTGCATCATTTTCCAATTCCCTGTTTATTGGTTTTCTGCACCTGCTGTTTTGAAACGTTATTTCGAAGATATATATAATGGCGGACAGTATTATAAAGGAGGAACAGAATATGGGAGAGGAGGATTATTAAACGATAAAAAATATATGATATCTACAACCTGGAATGCTGCATTAGAAGTATTTGAAGATGAAAATTCATTTTTTAGAGGTCAATCTGTAGATGAAGTTCTTGCGGATTTTCATTATACACATTCTTTTATTGGATTAGAGAAATTACCAAGTTTTTCAGTAAATGATGTTGTTAAGAATCCGAATGTACCAGACTATATCTCTAAATTAAAGATACATCTGTCTAATATTTTTGATTAGTTGTGATAGTAAGAGTTCAGTCCTTTCATCATCTGGCAAGAACTCTTAAGGATAAAGATTTTGAACAATAAAAATTTAATAATTAAAAAAATACCGTATTATAAAATTAGATTTTACGGTATTTTTTTCATAATAAAAGCGGTTTAATTACTTTTAAATATAAATAACTTGCTTGCAAAGTAATTTGCAATAACAACTAAAACGGTAGATACTACTTTGGCAATAATATCATTTATTCCAACTATTTGAACTAACAAAAACATTGTTCCTAATTCTTGAAATAATGTTACAATTCTAAAAAATAAAAATGAACTTATTTCTTTTAAAAAACTAAATAAATCTTTATTGTAACTTTTAAAGACAAATATTTTATTTGTTATAAATGCAAAAGCAACTGCAGCTATCCATGCAATTACGGTGGCAATCATATAATTCATTTTTAACTGCGAAGCCAAAACCCAATAAGACACAGTATTAACTAATGTAGTTAGACCGCCAAAAAATAAATAGGCAATTTTTTCAATATTATCTTCTGTAAAATATTTCACCTTTATTTTTCTATATATATTTTCCATATACAACCAACCTTCTTTTATATTTTAATATTACTATAATCTAATAAATCTTTAATTAGACTATCCATTTTTTCTCCCATTCTTTTCTTTAACAATTTTTAATTATTAGTTTCTATATAAAACTAAAGTATTCTCTATTATACTAATCACCACATTAAGATAAGAATTTTTAACAGAATAATTTACCACTGCAATTGAATATATGTAAATTGTACCATATTTTTAGTTGCATTTAATTATTCAAAATAAAATAGTTCTTTGAATCATTTAATCAATTGCAATCTTTTAAGTAAATTGTTGGTAGAGGGGTTTGGGCTTAGGTTTTCACTGAGTATAGAAAGGCACTCTAATCAAATAATTAGAGTGCCTTTCTCAAACAATTATAAGTATCGGAAGTAAAACTGAGTTCTAAACTTCAAATCTGTAGCCCACTCCCCAAATAGTCTCAATATATTGAGGATTTGAAGGATCTATCTCTATTTTTTCTCTTATCTTTCTTATATGCACAGTTACAGTTGCCAGGTCTCCAAGTGAGTCCATGCTCCATATCTTGTCAAACAATTCTTCCTTTGTATATACCCTGTTGGGATTTGATGCTAAAAAAGCTAATAAATCAAATTCCTTTGTGGTAAAAATAATTTCATTATTATTTAAAAACACTCTTCTGGATACTTTATCTATAGTTAGAGCTCTTATTTTAATTTCATCTCTTCTATCTTCTTTATTGCCTATAAGCCTTTCATATCTTGAAAGATGAGCTTTAACCCTTGCCACCAGCTCTCCTGGGCTAAAAGGCTTAGTAACATAATCATCAGCGCCTAAACCCAAGCCTCTTATTTTATCTATATCTTCTTTTTTAGCAGAAATCATTATAATAGGTATATCCTTTATCTTCCTAACTGCTTTACATATCTCAAATCCATCTATTTCTGGAAGCATCACATCTAATATCAGAAGGTCGTAGTTATTGTTTTTTGCCTTAATAAGTCCCATTTTTCCGCTGCATTCTATATCTACTTCATAATCACTAATTTCAAGATAATCTCTTTCAAGTTCTGCTATACTTCTCTCATCCTCAACTATTAATATCTTTTTCAATACAATCATCTCTCCATTTTTTTAATGTAAATATTATATCTGTTCCACTATTTTCGTCACTTTCAGCCCATATCTTTCCACCATGTTCTTCTATAATCTTTTTCGAAATGGCAAGTCCCAGACCACTTCCACCAGTATTAGAATTTCTTGAACTATCTGCTCTATAAAATCTATCAAATATATATTGCAATGATTTTTTAGATATTCCCATACCATTATCCTTAAAGCTGACATATACGTATTCATGATTCTCATTAATTCTAATATCTATTTTACCTACTGCCTTATTTATATATTTAACAGAGTTTTCAACTATATTCATTATAACTCTTTTAAGCTTTTCTCTATCAGCTATTACATAGGAGGCTTCTTTCAACTCATTTACAAAGGTTATATTAATGTTTTTCTTTTCTAGATCAAATCTTAATTCTTCTATACAATCATTCAGATAATCTGAAAGTTCTACTTTTTCAAAATTAAAGGGAATCTTTTTTAAATCCAATTTTGAAAATAAAAACAATTCATCTATGAGCCTATCCATATCTACAGCTTTTCTATATATAGTATTTACATATCGTTCCATCTTTTCTGGAGTATCGGCTATTCCATCCCTTATGCCTTCTGTATATGCCTTTATGGCTGTTACAGGAGTTTTTAAATCATGAGATATATTAGAAATCAATTCTTTTCTATTATTTTCATATTGAAGCTGCAATTCAAGGGACTCTTTTAACTTGAATCTCATCTCTTCAAAAACTCTGCTCAGTTGCCCAATTTCATCATTTTCACTACTGCTTAATTTAAAATCCAAATTTCCATTTTTGATTAATACCGCACCATTTTTAAGTTTCTCTAGAGGTTTAACTATGCTCTTTGACATAAAAAATGTAAGCATACCATTGGTAATAATTAGTATTGCTATCAATATACCTATTTCCACAGCGATAAACTCATAGAAAATACTTTCACTGGAGGTGGTATTTAAAACTAAAAATATAGATATTTTACTTTCATCCTCCATGTAGAAATCATATTGTTTTAATATTACAAATTTATTTTGCTTTAAAAAATCAATTTTGCTGTTGTTAGTATTTTTACCGAATTGAGGCAATAAATTATAAGTAAAATTATTTTTTAGAGAGGGGGATATATATATAAACTCATCATTTTTTCTTACAATTACTCCTGTATGTTTATTTAAATATTTTTCTTGTTCTGAAAAAAACTCATCCTTTAATAAATCCTTATTATTCTTAAGAATATAATCTTTTATGTTATCTATTGCCCTTGAATCCTTTTCAATAATGTTTTCTATAGGTGCTTCTCCCAGACTGACATTATACGCATTTCCCAATCGATTTTTGAAAATTGTCCCTGTAAAGAAGGTGACGACTATAAATGAAATAATTGGTATTAATAACATTGCAATATAAGATATAGTAAGCTTTCGTCTTATTGACATATTACCTCCAATTTTTATTAATAAAAGGCCAACATATTTATGCCGGCCTTTTATTTTTCTCTTAGCAATCTTGAAAGAAATAACCAGTAAAGCAGCTAACCTGTATTTTACTTTTATTTCTTTTAATTTATATTATTCATACCTTAAGGCTTCAATTGGATCAAGTGCAGCTGCTTTTCTAGCTGGATATATACCAAAGAATATTCCAACTGCTGATGAAAATAGTATGGCAGCTATGACTACCACTGGAGATACCACTGGCACGACATTTACAGCCATTCCAGCAAGTTCTGCTCCACCAATTCCGATTATCATTCCAATTATTCCACCAATGAGAGAAATAATAACAGATTCCGTTAAAAATTGCAGCATTATATTTTGTGTTGTGGCGCCAATAGCCTTTCTTATACCAATTTCCCTTGTTCGCTCTGTAACTGATACAAGCATTATATTCATAACTCCTATGCCTCCAACTACTAAAGATATAGCAGCAACTGCCCCTATAAAGCTTGTAAATATTCCAAGTACTTTATTTATTTGATCTAGCTGCTGAAATAAATTACTTGCTGTGTATATACTTTTTCCCCTGTTATTATGTCTGCTTTCCAGTATACTTATAGCGCTATTTCCTGCATCTTCTGCATCTTCCTTAGAATCTGCTGCTATAGTTAAGCTGTTTATTTGAAAATTGCTTGAATACATGCTCTGTAATAGAGTAATGGGAACTTCTACACTAATTGGCATGTTAGGTGGACCGCCTCCAAACATGGCTGAAGAAGCTTTTATCCCAATAATAGTAACTTTTTTACTTCCATTTCCAGGTCCAATGTTCATAGTTTTTCCTACAGCATCTGAATATCCAAATAAGGTCTTTGCTGCATTTTCGTCTATAACGGCCACAGCTTTTCCTTCATTTTGTTCCATTTCGTTATAGTATCGTCCATATATTATATCTTCATTTTGGATATCTGCATAGTCAATAGTTGCCCCAGCTATTGTAGCATTTTTAGATGCAATACCCGTTACCGCTAGTCCCCTTTCTTGAACTGTTGGGCTAACATATTTTATGGTATTTACATCACTTTTTATTTGAGCTGCATCCTTTAAAGTGAAATAATCACTTTGTTGTGCCTTACTTGTGTCAAGACTTATAGTTACCGTTGTTGCTCCTATTTTATTAAACTCATCTGTAACAGCACTTTGTCCCCCTTGACCTAGTGATACAATTGCTATTACAGAACTTATTCCTATAATAATTCCAAGCATAGTAAGAAAGGATCGCATTTTATTTGCTCTAATGCTTTCAAGTGCTATTTTAAAACTCTCTAAAAAATTCATATTTACCTCCTTTACAAAACCTTAGCAAATAATTGCTGTTATAGTCTTGTTCTATCCTTTACCTCTTCATCAGATGTTATTTCTCCATCCTTAAATCTTACAATTCTCTTGGTATATACGGCAACATCAGGTTCGTGAGTTACCATAACAACTGTAGAACCTTCATCATTTAGATCCTGGAAAATTTTCATTATTTCAAAAGTAGATTTTGTATCTAAGTTTCCTGTTGGCTCATCTGCCATAATAACATTAGGCCTATTCACTATGGCCCTTGCAATTGCAACTCTCTGCTTTTGTCCGCCAGAAATTTCATTAGGTCTATGTTTGACCCTATCTCCCAGTCCCACCTTTACCAGTGCTTCTAGTGCTCTTTCTTTTCGTTCCTTAGCTGAAACACCTGCATATACCATAGGCAAAGCAACGTTATCCAATATAGTAAGTCTAGGCAATAGATTAAAAGCTTGAAATACAAAACCTATTTCTTTGTTTCGCACAAGAGCTAATTCATTACCAGTTAAATTGGAAACATCCTTTCCGTTTAGCATATATATGCCGCTGTCCATTTTATCAAGACATCCTAATATATTCATGAAGGTAGATTTTCCCGAACCGGAAGGTCCCATAATTGAAGTGAATTCTCCCTTTTCAATCTTTAAATTAACTCCTTTTAGTGCAGTAAAATCTATTTCTCCAGTTACATATTTTTTAACTATATTTGTAACCTCAATCATTATTTTACTTGCCTCCTGTGCTTGTGCTATCTTTTACTGCTGTACCATTCTGTATTGATGCACTTGGATTAAGTATAATCTTATCACCAGCGTTAACTCCACTATTTATCTGTGCCTCTGTATCTGATTGTAATCCCAATTGAACTTCTTTCTGAACAGCCTTATTATTTGATATAACAAACACGTAGTTCTTTCCAGACTTATCTGTCTTTATACTTTCTGCAGGAACCTTTATAATATCGTTAACTTGTCCAGTTAATATATTTACATCAGCATCAAAGCCTTCAACTAATCCATCCTGTGGAGCGTTAATATCAATATCTGCAGTGAGAGTTGTGGTTTGTCCTGTAGTAGAAGTTGTTGTCTCAGCAGTTGGCGCTACATAGGATACCTTGCCTGTATAATCTTTATTTGCAAAACTTAAGTTTGCAGTCTGTCCAACTTTAACTTCCGTGGCACTATATTTATCTAAATTTACTTCTGCTTCTAGATTACTTTGATCCTCTATAGTTACTGCAGCACCTGCGGATCCACCTGATGCACCTGCTGCTGACGCACTTACAACTTGAGAACTTCCTACAACAGCATTTACAGCTGTAACTACTCCATCAAAATCTGCTACATTTCTATCAGTGCTTTGAGCTGCATTTGTATTTGCAGTATCCAAATTTGTCTGTGCTAAAGTTATTTGATTATCGGCCTGTTTTAACTTTTCTGTTAGATCTGGTATTGAGCTTTTTGTGCTGTTTAATTGAGATAATGTAGAATTCAACTGCTGAAGTTGAGTAGCGCTTCCAGTCTTTTGAAAATTAGGGTCTTTGCTTTGTTGTTCTTTTAAAGCATTTATTTGATTTGTAATGTCGTTTATCTGATTATTTGTATCAGTAAGCTTTTGATTATTACTTGCCACTGTGTTCAATAAATCTTGCTTTTGGCTTTGAGCATTACTTAAATTAATTTGTGCTTGCTTTACTGCTGCAGAAGTATCCTGAACTTGATATGTAACCAGTACATCTCCTTTCTTTACCTTATCCCCTACCTTTACATTTACTGATTTAACCTTTGACTGCTGTGGTGAAAAATAACTCTTGCTGTTTTTAGATTTTATTGTAGCAGTTGTAGATAAATAGGCATTTATATTTCCCTTTGTAACACTTGCAGTCTTCACAGCTGTAAAATTAGTCTTATTCCTTGCTGATAATCTTAAACCTACAATTCCTACGATAACTACTGCTGCTATAATGGCAATAATAACTTTTTTCTTCATAACAAATCATATCCTCCTTATTAATTTTAAGACATCGTAAATAAATAATTAGTAAGTATGTTATATTTAACTTTTTATTTATTTTCATATGATTAGATTGTTTTCTAAATATATTTTATAATTTGTTTCTAAATAAGTAATAAAATAATTCTAAAATTTTTCTAAAATATATAAATTAAATTTTTCCTTTTTTAACAAATAAATTTTTTAATAAACAATACTTGTTCAAGTAAATAATTAATAAAATAATAGTATTAATCTCTTTCCTTATTAGCTAAAGCGTAGCTCACTCTTATTTCTACAAAATAGACTTCTTATTTCATTATACCAAAAATCAACTCATCTTAAGTGCTAATTATTAGCTATCAAGATAAATTTTTATTGTGCTATTTTTATAAAAAATATAATCTTGAGATTATCAATACCCAATTTATAAAAAATATTAAAAATGAAGAAAAGGAATATATTGTACATATTTAATATATTCCCTCTTTATTTGCAATTGAAAATTAATTTGCAAAGGTATAAGTATATATTGATTACTAACTACTTTAATATTATGCTTATATTAAAGGTGTAAATTAAATAAAAATATATTTTAAAATTAATATTGAAAAGAGGATGCAAAATGATTTTAGACAAATTAGAAAATATAAATTTATATGCCAATGTGAACAGTAACTTTGAAAAAGCTTTTAAATTTTTAACAGATAATGACCTTGAAAAACTTACAGATGGTAGACATGAAATAGATTCTGATAATGTGTATGCATCTGTACAATCTTATGCAACAAAAAATAATAGTGAAAACAAATGGGAATCACATGAAAAATACATAGATATTCAGTTTATTGTAAAGGGCAAAGAAACTATTGTATGGTCTCCAATAGACCAATTAATTTTACAAGAAGAGTATTCCAAAGAAAAAGATGTAACTTTTTATAGGGAAGGTTCCTATTCTTCAAAAATAAACTTAAAAGAAAAATATTTTTGTATACTTTTCCCAGAAGATGGACATAAACCAGGTTGTGTTTTTGATGGAGAAATGAATGTAAAGAAAATAGTTGTGAAAATCAAACTATAAATACATATGACAAATTATGGAATGGTTATTATTGAAAGCCAAAAACAAATAAGGTATAATCATAATTAAGAATGAAATTATATAAAGTATAGTCATTAATATATTTTAGGAGGTAAGATTATGACAAAGAAATTATCTTTAGATCTAACAAAATTGGATTCTTTTCTAAATGAAAATGAGCTTACATATCTTCAGCCATTAGTAACAGAGGCACATAATATGCTTCATAATAAAACAGGACAGGGAAATGACTTTTTAGGATGGATTGATCTTCCAGTAGACTATAATAAAGAGGAATTTGAAAGAATAAAAAAAGCAGCAGAAAAAATAAGAAATGATTCAGATGCACTTATAGTAATTGGAATAGGTGGATCTTATTTGGGTGCTAGAGCTACTATAGAGACTTTATCACACACTTTTTACAATAGTCTTCCAAAAGAAAAGAGAAATTCACCAAATGTATTCTTTGTGGGAAATAATATAAGCTCAACTTATATGGTGGATTTATTGGAAACGATTGAAGGAAAGGACATTTCAGTTAATGTTATATCAAAATCTGGTACTACCACTGAGCCTGCTATAGCCTTTAGAATTTTCAAAGATTATTTGGAAAAGAAATATGGTAAAGATGGGGCAAAGGAAAGGATATATGCTACTACTGATAAAGAAAAGGGTGCCTTAAAATCCTTGGCAGATACAGAAGGCTATGAAACTTTTGTTATTCCAGATGATGTGGGAGGAAGATTTAGTGTGTTGACACCAGTAGGTCTTTTACCAATAGCAGCTGCAGGTATAGATATAGAAGAATTACTTAAAGGTGCAGCAGCAGGAAGAGAAGCTTACAGTTCTCCTAATTTAGAAGAAAATGATGCTTATAAATATGCAGCAGCTAGAAATGCTTTGTATAGAAAAGGTAAAACTACAGAAATATTAGTTAATTATGAACCAAGCTTACATTATTTTGGAGAATGGTGGAAACAGTTATATGGTGAAAGTGAAGGAAAAGATGGTAAGGGAATATTCCCAGCATCCGTTGACTTCTCAACAGATTTGCATTCCATGGGACAATATATTCAACAGGGTTTAAGAAATATATATGAAACTGTTGTTAATATAGAGAGTCCTAGAAAGAATATTGTTATTGAAAAAAGTGATGAAAATATAGATGGATTAAATTTCGTGGCAGGTCAGACAATGGATTATGTAAATAAAAAGGCCTTTGAAGGAACAGTTTTGGCTCATAATGATGGAGGAGTACCTAATATTGCAGTTAACGTGCCTGAATTAACTCCTTATTATCTAGGATATTTAATGTATTTCTTTGAAAAGGCTTGTGGTGTAAGTGGATATCTATTAGCAGTAAATCCATTTGATCAACCTGGGGTAGAAGAATATAAGAAAAATATGTTTGCTCTTCTTGGAAAACCAGGTTATGAGTCTAAGAAGGAAGAATTAGAGAAGAGATTAGGTAAATAGTTAAAAATAAAACGTGTGAAAATAAATAGCAAGCGAAATAGACAGTACATGACTATTTATTTACGATGTCTTAGTTATTATAATAGCACTGTTACAATAGAATTTTTGATAAAATCATGTAATAAATCAGAAAGCTTGATTAGCCGTATTATATAGTGATTAAGCTTCCTGATTTTTTAATTAATTTCTAAGAGGAAATTAAATTCGTACCAGGAGTAGAAGCAACAATTCTGGAAGATGTAAAATTTACACCATTCCAGGTCAGAAGATTTTCAATATAGCCTAAGGTGTCTGCATTAAAGGTACCTATTATACGTTGAAATCCAATTATATCGTAGACGATAAGTTTCTCATTATTTACCACTGGTGTTAAGACACCTAAATCAAGAGCTTCTCCCTGTATAGGCTTTTTAAGCCTTCCATTCTTATCATAGTAATTGGATAGATATTCAGAACCCTTGTAACTGATATCCAATACAAAAAGTTTATTAAGGTTAATGCTGCTAATATCTACTTTATATAGATCTCTGTAATTAACTTGAAATTTATAAGTTTCATTATATTTATTAAAGTCAAAAATTTCTTTAAGTATATTGTTCTTAAAGGAATAGATGTAGTAGAAACCATATCCCCCACTACCGCCAGAATCTATACTTACTTTTATATCTTTTATCCTATCTTTAGTGAAGTCTCCAAGGAATAGTCTGGCGTTATATCCTGAATTGAATTTAGGTATTATAGTTTTTATTTGATTGGGATCACCATATTGAATTACAACAGTAATATTATCTGCAAAGATGCCTGCAGCACCATCTGGTTTGTTGCCATATAGAGATACTTTATCTATTTTGCCGTCACCATTTACATCTCCTAGCTTTACATCTAATAAATAAACATTTCTGTATAAATTAAACAATGGACACATAAAGGATGGATAAGACATATCCATATTAGCTCCCCCTAGATTTATTAGCATTTATATTAGTATATGATGATAAAGAAACATTGTTGTAAAATTATTTTTGCTAGCTGAATTTTCTTTAGGTGAGAAATACATAACTAGTCACAAAAATGAACATAATGTAAAGCATATCCTAGAAGAAAATAAAATTGTAAAGCATAAAACTATTCTTGTGGTAGAGGATAATGAAATAAATAAGAAAATAGTACACAGATTTTTGAAGCATTTAGGCTATAAGTACATTAGTGTATCTAATGGAAAAGAAGCTATTGAAATTTTAGAAGATAATTCTGTGGACTTAATATTAATGGATATACAAATGCCAATTTTAGATGGATATGAGGCTACAGAAATTATAAGGAAGAAAGAGGCCGTACTGAGAAAACATACACCAATTATAGCTATGACAGCTTATGCAATGATTGGAGATAGAGAAAAATTTATAAAATGTGGTATGGATAATTATATCTCAAAGCCATTTAGTATGGATAGTCTGGATGAAATATTAAAAAATACTATTAAATAATAAATTTACAAGGCACATTAATTTTATTTTTATATGCCTAATGTACTTTTTTGGATATAATCATATAATAATGGATATATGAATAAATTAAATTAGTAGGTGATAGTACATATGAATATTTCATTTTTAGGAGGAGCCAGTGAAGTTGGAGGAAGCTGTATACTCATTAAAATTTATAATAAAAATATATTATTGGACTGTGGAATAAGGCAGAGTAATTCTAAAGATCCTTTACCGGATTTTAAAACTATTCAAGATAAGGGTGGAGTAGATGCCATTGTTATAAGTCATGCGCATATGGATCATATAGGCTCGTTACCAATTATAAGTAAGGAATATCCATATGCAAAAATATATACAAATAGAATGACGAAAGACCTAATGAAGGTTCTTCTTTACGATAGTTTAAAAATAATGAATAATAGAGAATTGGAAATTCCCCTGTATGTAGAGGTAGATGTGCAGGATATGCTTAATAGAATAGTTGCCATAAATTATATGAGAGAAATTGATATTTTTGAAGACATAAAGCTTACCTTTTATATAGCGGGACATATTGCAGGGGCATCTTGCGTGTATATTACTTCTAATGAAGGCACTGTATTTTATTCAGGGGATTTTTCTATATTTTCTCAAAAAACTATAGAAGGTTTAAAGGTACCTAAATTAAGACCTGATGTAGCAATTTTTGAAACCACTTATGGAGATAAACTTCATTCCAATAGAGACGTTGAGGAGCAAAGACTTTTGGAATTCATAAAAGAATGTGAGATAAATAAAGGAAAGATGCTGATTCCGGCTTTTGCCTTGGGAAGATCGCAAGAAATCTTGCTTATTATAAAGAAAGCATTAAATAAAAAAAATATAAAAAATATAAAAGTTTATGTAGATGGTATGATAAGGGATATAAATAGAGTATATAAACTTAATCCTTTATATTTGAAAAATTCTTTGGGTAAAAAAATATTAAGGGGAATTGAACCTTTCTATGATGACAATATAATTTCTGTAGATAGCAGGGAATTAAGAGATAAAATATTGCAGGAAAAAGAGCCCTGTATAATAATTTCCAGTTCAGGAATGCTTACAGGAGGATATAGTCAGTATTATGCAGAAAAAATAGCTCCTATGGAAAATGGATACATAATCATAACTGGATATCAGGACGAAGAATCTCCAGGAAGAAAATTATTAAAGCTTTTAGAGGAAGATGAGGAAAAAAAACTGGAGCTTAACGGGAAAATAATACCTGTAAAATGTAAAGTAGAAAAAGTAGGACTTTCTGCCCACAGCGATAAAAGTGAGATAAAATCTCTTATAAATTTATTGGCTCCCGGTAATATATTTATGGTACATGGAAATGAAGAAGTAGTAAAAGATTTTACTAGGGAGCTTTGTGGAGAAGTAAGAGGAAGAGTCTATGCACCAGAATGTGGAGGAAGCTATGAAATAAGTATAAGGAACCCAAGAAAACAGTGGAAAAGGCAGATACAAAATATTGTGGGAAGTTCCAGAGAATTAGACGAAGAGAATATAAAAGAATTATGGAAGTTTATATTTGAAAATTACGGTGAGAGACTTTTTACCATAGAAGAAATTATTTATATATGGAATGGAAATAATAAAATAACATCTATGAACTTAGATAAAATTGAAAAATTAATAGTTCAGAGTGTATATTTTGATAATGACGCAAGAAGATTATTTTTATTTAAATGTAGGAGTAGAGAAGAAATAGAAGAGGAAACCAAAGAGAGAGAATTAAAGCCAAATGAGCTTAATGAAAAGATAAGCTTATGTTTTGGTGAGTTTAATTTTAAAAAAGCCAGCATCATGTATGAGGATAAAAGAATTGTCTTAAGCTTTGATTTTCCAAATATTGTAAACAAAAGTATATATAATAGTATAGAAAATTTTAAAAAGCAAGTTCAGTGGGAAGTGGAAATAAATTCTTCGTTAAATATAAATGCAGTGAACATATTAATTAAAGAACTTTTTTATGATGCAGACATAAAGAAAATATCCTATAAATTAGAGGACAAGAAAGTGCTATTGATACTAAATTCAGAGTACAGTTTTGATAAAGAAATATTACAGAAATTTAAAGAAAAAACAGGTCTAGATTTGGCAATACAAAATAATGGAGCAGGTAAAGAAATTAATGATAACATTGTGGAAGGCAAAAATAAACTCAATGCAATGGAGCAAAACCAAGCTTTGAGTTTTATAGATAATAGTTTTAAGGAAGAGAAATTCAAACCGTATAAAAAGAGCATAAAGGTATCAAATGGTAGTAAATACATAGAATTATTTTTTATAACTCCAGCTATAGGTAATAAATATAACGAAAAACTATACAATTTAGTAGAACATACTGGATGGAATATGTGCATATCGCGTAGTGCAAACCAAAATGAAATAATAAATTTTGCAGTGATGCTTTGTGGAAAAAATGAGATGGTTTTAAGAAAAAATCCATCTTTTAGTAGTTCTAATTTGAATGTAGAATTAAGACTTGAAAACAAAGATGAAAATAAGCTTAAGCTTGTAAAAGAAGAATTCGAATATAATACAGGATGTACACTAAGCTGGTAATGTTTATTGAACTTCAATTGGTAATTTAAGAAAGTTCCGAACTAACTTGCTAGTTAGTTAGTCCTTTTCACAATTATGAATTAAGTCATAAAAGTAGTTTATTTCACCATTTATATATTAATATATGATATAATAAAAATTAGCATAAAATTAAAAATAGTTAATAAAGACTTTAGAGGTGAGTAACTATGCCTATTAAAATAAGAGATGATTTACCTGCTGCTGGAATTTTAAATAATGAAAATATATTTATAATGCCTGAAAATAGAGCGGTACATCAAGATATTAGATCATTAAAAATTGCAATTTTAAATCTTATGCCCAATAAAATTTCCACAGAAGTTCAGCTTTTGAGATTAATTAGTAACACTTCTTTACAGATTGATATTGAATTACTACATCCTAAGACTCATGTATCGAAAAATGTATCTGAAGAATATTTAATGACTTATTACAAAACTTTTGACGAAATTAAGGATCAAAAATTTGATGGTTTAATTATAACAGGAGCACCTGTAGAACAATTAAGCTTTGATGATGTTAATTATTGGGATGAACTTAAAGATATAATGGACTGGAGTGTACATAATGTACATTCAACTTTGCATATATGTTGGGGTGCCCAAGCAGGGCTTAACTATCATTACAATATACCGAAGTATGCTTTAAAAGATAAAATGTCTGGTGTGTTCTTACATAAGGTAATGAAAAAAAGTACCAAGCTTCTTAGAGGTTTTGATGATGAATTTTTTGCACCTCACTCAAGGCATTCGGAGGTTAGAAGATCAGATATAGAAAAGGTAAAAGAATTATCTATATTATCAGAATCTGAAGAAGCAGGAGTATATATAGTTTCTGATAAAAATGGAAGACAAATTTTTGTGGTAGGACACTCTGAATATGACCCTTTGACTTTAAAACAAGAGTATGAAAGAGACTTATGCAATGGACTTAATCCAAAGATGCCTAAAAATTATTTTCCTGAAGATGACCCAAATGAAACTCCTATAGTAAGGTGGAGAAGTCATGCTAATTTATTATTTTCAAATTGGTTAAATTACTATGTTTATCAGGAAACTCCATATGATTTAAAGAATATAGGGTAAGTTATAAAGGCTTACCTTATATTTTTTAATTGGAACTTACATATTTTTTATGTGTTTGTGGATATATTTTAGTTATAGAATTATTTGAAAGTTAGAAAATCCTTTAGCTTAATTTCATTAAAGCTGTTTAATGTACTTAGAGAATGATTAAGTTTTCTATAGTCAATATTTTCTGGTATATGTTCAAGTTTTTTTCCTTTTGCCTTAGAGCCCATATAAATTTCTCCAAAATTTGAAAGATCATAAAGTGAAGATGGACTAAATAAAAATATTTCTTTAGTACAATCCATATTATAATTATTTGTATACTTTTGTATCTCTATAGGAAATATAAAAGTAAAGGTATTAATAGGATTAAGTATTCCTAAATATTGGCCCATTATTGTTATAAAATAGGTTTCTATAAAGCATCCAAGTTTATTAAATAATTCTAAAATTTTAAGCTCATCTTTTGATAGCTCCTTTGGTTCCTTGATAATAGTTGCCATAATATAGTTGAGATTTAAGCTTAGTTTTTTTAAATAATCATTTTCAATGGTATTTTCTATATGTATTCCATTTTTAAGTAATGAATTTAGATAATCAATATTAAAAAAGTCATCTACTTCAGAAAGAGCTTCCAATAACTTTTTTGAAGAGAGTTCAATAGAAGCTTTTACAATCTTATTAAATTGATTTTTATTGTCATTTTCCCAAAAGTCAGCATTATAGCAAATTTGAGCACGATTACAGTTTATAGAGGGCAATTTTTTTATAATTCCTAGCTCAAAGGATAGTTTTGTTATATAGTTTATGTAGAAAATATCTGGTATAGTAAATTTATATTTAATGGATTCAATAAGCCTTGTCTGTAAAAGCCCATTATTTTTAATTTCTCTATCTGGAGTAAAAAAACTTGTAAGTAAACAGATATCCTTTATAATAGGATGATTTTCTATATTATATTCATATGACTTAAAGTTTATATCACGAATTTTATTGTTCTTTAGTACTGGTCTTGCTGTGGTCAATATAGTAGTATTGGTAATATTATTTTGTAAAAAAATCTTATTTATTATATTTGAAGGTGAAAGATAATTATTAAATACTAAGGAAGAATAGTACCAACGTCTATATATATGTTGAAAATATTTCTTCATTAATGTTTTAGTCTTAATTGATGAGTTATTATATTCAATAAAAAAATCTCTTTTGAATCTATTTAAAACTACCTGAGCATTATTTGGAATTTTATTTTTATTGAGATTATACATTGCAGCACCTACCTACTCTATGTTTTGTATTGTGTCTTATTTATAGAATACATATTGTAGCCTATATTAATTAATTTTGACATTAAATTCATGTTTTATTCAATTCATATTTATTAGGGGTCAATAGTTTTTTTATTTTAGTAGCTAGCAGTTTAATTAATTAAATTTAGTAACTGTTTATGGAGTGATTTACTATGAAATTAAAAAGAGAATTTTATAATAGGGATACTGTAGAGGTAGCTAAAGATCTTTTAGGTAAGATACTGGTTCACAGCGTTGGAGGTAAAACGACTTCCGGGAAAATTGTAGAAGTTGAAGCCTATAAGGGAATTATAGATAAAGCAGCTCATACTTATAATGGAAGAAGAACTGAGAGAGTTGAAGTAATGTATGGTAAGCCAGGTCTTTCTTATGTGTTTTTTATATATGGAATGCATTATTGTATGAATGTAGTTACCAGAGAAGAAGGAATAGGGGAGGCAGTACTCATTAGAGCACTTCAGCCTGTTGATGGCATAAAGATAATGAGTGAGAGAAGATATAAGGTACCCTTTGAGGAGCTTAAAGAGAAACAAGTAATAAATTTAACAAATGGACCATCAAAGCTTTGTAAAGCTATGGATATTGATAAAAGAGGATGCAATGGAATAGATTTATGTGAAGATATTTTGTTTATTAAAGAGGGCCATAAAGAACCCTTTGATATAGGTATATCAAAGAGAATAGGAATTGATTATGCAGGAGAAGCAAAAGATTTTCCTTGGAGATTTTTTATAGAAGGAAATAAATTTGTTTCTAAGATCAGATAACTGGGTATAGCTTTCCTAATAAGAGAAATTATAAAGACTGATTACATCCGCTATAACTTTGAGTATGTTTGTAAAATTATCTATTTCCTTTAATAGTTTTTCAAAATCTTCATTAACTGTTGTTTTATAGTTTATTTTTATTATATCAAGGTATATAAAAGATTGAGTAAAATCATTAAAACACATATCTATTTCATTTATTAAATAGTTTATAAGAGAAGGAGTATAGAATTTAGAAGTTATAAGACATTTTAGGTATCCTTCACATTTAAAACTAGAAAAACTTCCATTGTTAAAATATATTATAAATTTTAAAAAGTCTGCATTTTTATTAAATTTATCAAACATTAATAGTTCATCTATTATTCCATTTATGAATTTGATGGATTCATTTGAATTTGATATTAGATTAAAAAGATATTTAGATAATTTATCATGGGAATTAGGAGTAAATGGATACATGTATTAACCTCCCTTTATTTGTGTACTATTATAGATATATTCTTATAAAACTTTAGATATACATTTTAAATTTAACAATTTATTAATACTTTATTAAGTGATAATAAATAACTCTTTATAAAATTGTGATATAATGAATATATAAATAAAAGTAACAATTTATACATACTATAAATTGTAATTGTAAAGAAAGAAGTGAATTAAATGGATTTTGTGGGGAAAGGTTTTTCAGAAATATTATGGTTTATGGGTATAGTGGCAGCTGTATTGATTGGGGGCTACCTATTAATACATTTAATACCTTTATTTATAATTGCAGGTGTGGTGATTTATGCCATAGTAATGGGAAAGAGATATTTTAAGCAGTATTTTAAAAGGAGTAAATCAAAAATAAACACAAGTTCAAAAAATAATTATAATAATACTTCTGCTTTTACATCAAGTGATGAGTTGGATGGAGAAGTAATAGATGTAGATTATAAAGATGTATAAGTAATAAAAACATAAGGGATTTACTAACTAAGTAAATCCCTAAAATTTATTTAAAAATTGATCTAACAAGATCTCTTTTCTCTATCTGTAATAACGCATCATTAGTTTAAGATAAACCGTTTATAATCATCACCTTATAATATATTTGTTCATATTATGTTAGTGTGAGCAATAATTATTTGAGGTGTTTTTTTTGTTATATGCACTAATATTGGCAGGTGGAAAGGGAACAAGACTTTATCCTCTATCTCGTGAAGAGAATCCCAAACAGTTCTTAAAAGTAATTAATAATAAAAGCTTTCTAAGAAACACCGTTGATAGAATAAAGCCTTTAGTTAATAAGGAAAATATATATATTGTGACTAATGAAAATTATATACAGAAAGTATATGATGAGATTCCAGAAATAAGCAAAGAAAATGTTTATGCAGAACCTATTAACAAGGAAACCGCTACCTGTATTGGATTATCTGCTATAAAATTGTTGAAAAAAGACAATGATGCAGTAATGATGGTTCTTCCTTCAGACCATCATGTTGAAGGAAATAAAGAATTTATAGATACATTAAAACAAGGTGTAGATATAGTACAAAGAAGGAGAGGGCTCGTAACTATAGGGATTCCTCCCGCAAGACCTGAAACGGGATATGGGTATATACAAATGGGAGAAAAAATTTCTTCCTCCAGTTCTGCGTACAAGGTTGAAAGATTTGTTGAGAAGCCAAATATTGAGGTGGCAAAGGATTTTTTATTAGCAGAAAATTATTTGTGGAATAGCGGAATGTTTATATGGCGAGCAGATTCATTTTTGAGAGAAATGGAGAAATATCTTCCAAAGATGTATAAGAGTCTTATGACTATATATCAATATTTGGGAACAGAAAAAGAAGAGGAAGTTATAAGGGAACAATATGACCTTATAGATGGAATATCAGTAGATTTTGGTGTAATGCAAAAAACTAGAAAAGCTTATGTAATAAAATGTGACTTTGGATGGGATGATATAGGAAATTTTGTTGCTTTATCCAGATTTTTAAACGAATATCGAGGAAATAGCATTAATGGTAATACATTTTTAGAGCAAAGTGAAAATTGCTGTATATTTGGAAAAGATAAGCTTGTTATAGGCTTTGGAATAAAGGATTTAATTGTAGTGGATTCAGGAGATGTAATTCTAATAATGGACAAAAATAAAGATCAAGAAATAAAGTCTCTAGTAAACACCTTAAAAGACAATAATATATTGGATAAATATTTATAGGTTAAAACCACCAACTAGTATTTATATTATACTAATTGGTGGTTAAATAATATCTACAGTAACTAATGGAAAATTTGAATAATTCAATAAGCAGTTATTGTGTTATATCTTTAAATCATAAATTGAAGTTTGAATATAAGAAGTTTGCTTTGGTTGAAGAAATTGTGTACAATATTAACGAATAAGAAGTTATATTAAACGGTGCAGTTATAAAATTAGTTGATTATTGATCTAATAAAGGGGACTAAAATGAATAAGATACGTGATAATATACCAGCTTTTTGCTTTATGCTTCCAATATTAATATTGAATGGGATGTATGGACTTTTAAATTCACCTAATAGAGGAATTACCAGTTTAGCTACTAATCTGGATATGAGTATACCTTTTATAAAACAATTTATAATACCATATGTTGTATGGTATCCTTTAGTGCCAATAGTTTTCATATATATATGTACAAAAGATAAATTAACCTATTGCAAGCTTTTAGTTAGTTTGGTCTGTGGTTTGATAATATCCTATTTTACCTTCTATTTTTTTCAAACTACAATTTCAAGACCAACTCTGGTAGGTAATGATATATTTACAGATATAATTAGAATTTTATATAAGATAGATAATCCATATAATTGTTTTCCAAGTATACATGTGATGGCATGTTTCTTTATGATTGAGGGCATATGGAAGTGTAAAGAAAGAAATAAAGTTATTGGTATTTTTGTGACTATATTAAATATATTGATAATTATATCTACATTTTTTGTGAAGCAGCATGTTATTTTAGATGCAGTATCTGGTATTGCCATAGCTGTAGTTACATTTGGTATAGCCAATATAGTGATTAAAGATGAAGTGGCAGAATTCTGTAAGAAACCTTATTTAGCAATTAGCAGCTTTTCACTTGGAAATAAAAGTGATGTGAAGTATTAAAGCATATGAAAATAAATAAGTTAACACTATCAGCTTATTGAATCTCAATAGGCATTGATAGTGTTTTTCTAAGTAAAAAAATATAACTTACAATTAACCTTAGAGTTATAGTTAGAATTTTTAAATAGTGTGACATACATCACTGAATTTTTTATTTGATTATAATAAAATACAGACATAGAGTTAAGGCATCTTCAAATAAATATCTGTCGCATCTTTGACTTGCTATTTATTTTCACATGCCTAATTAAGATATTTTTTAAGTAAAAGCAATTTGGTAATATGTCAAGAACAAAATGAAAAGAAAAAGAAATGATTTTGAAAAAAATGGGTAACCTTAACAAGCATACGTCAAACTTAGAACGTATGTTCGCAAAACTATTTATTTATCTACCCTATTTGAAGAGTAGAGTTGATTTTTAGCCAGCAATCCAAAAATCAAACGAATCAATTTACGAGATGTTAGTGCGAGTGCTCGTTTATGCTGATGTGTAGTTACTTCAGCAAATTTCTTCTGATAGAATTCTTGATATTCAGGAATATATCTTACGATACTTCCAGCAGCTTCTATCAGATAATAGCGCAAATAACGGTTGCCTGCTTTGTTCATTGGTGTGTTTTCAGCCTTAAAACCACCAGATTGATTTTCCTTCCATACGATGCCAGCGTATTTAGCAATGGCATTGTTATTAGGGAAAGCATGAACACTACCTAATTCTGAAAGAATGCCACTAGAGTAAACAGGGCCGAACCCAGGTATTGACATTAAAATTTGGTATTCAACGGGGTTCATTCCCATAACTGCTTTTTCAATAGCCTTGTTAATAGCTTTAAGTTCTTTCTCAAAAGCCTGAATACAATTAAAAGAGCAGGCAATTGAGGTTGTTAAAGGCTCATACAAACATTTATCAAGGCGGTATGAATTACGTGCAGCCTGCTGCAGAATTTCAGCAGTCATCTGTGGATTGGAAATCCGCTTGCGACTTTTTTTATTGACGAAGTCAACAAGATCTTCAATTGAAGTATTTGCAATATCTTCAGAAGAAAGAAAATCTGTCAATATAGATGACGCAGTAGCACCATATTTATCAGAAAAAGGATGATCATCACCCTGTAACAAAGCAAATTCACTAAACTTGAGAAATACATTGGATAACATGTAAGTCTTTTCTCTGGTTAAGCATTCAACAATATGAAGCCTGTGTCTTGTAAGTCTTTGCAGAGCAAGATATTGAGAACCCCGCCAGGGTTCAGTATGAATTCTGCCAACTCTTGCAAAATCAGCAATAACAAAAGAGTCAATGCTGTCATTTTTATCAAGAGAATTGAAGGAATCTTTGTAGTTAGCAACTTCCTTAGGGTTTAAGCAGTAAACATAAGGCTTGTAAGGCATAAGTCTTTCACTTGAAGATAAAAAATTGGCAATATGTACTCCGTAAAAGGAAGTAGATTCTAAGCCGATTATTACAGTTTTAAAAGTGTTCTTTTCTAACACTTTAACAAGCATGGATTCTAATTGTTCTGCACCAAATTGTGTATTAGGAACAGGCTCCATTTTAATCAAGAATTCTTGATCAAAATTAATAGCAGAGACAACATTTTGTCTCGCACCAATATCGATACCAACAAATAGAGTTGATAAGTAATCTAATTTCTTCATGAAATCACCACCTTTCAAAAATAATGAGGAAATTAGAAAGGAATTATCCTAATCCAAAGTACTGACTGCAACCTCGCGTAATTAGCATTTATCCAGACGAAAAACCTTGCTGGTGGCTACGAAAGGATATGCAACATTTGTGTAAGCAGAATATGATACTTTGGTCAGGCTGCAAGCTTTCTAGGCAATAACAATAAGTTTTGCAGGAGAGATAATGCAGTAACCTTTGCTAAAGTTCCATAAGGACTATTTTAGCATTAGGAAATCCTTTGATAAATAGTAAGTTAAAATGTATAGATTTGAAAGTTAAAGAATCAGCAATATTGAATTGGGAGAATCCCCATTAGAAAAATAGAGATGCTTTCTTAATCTATACAAAATATAAAAAATAAATAAGTCTATAACAGTTATTTAACTGACTATAAACTTATTATACGAGGAGAGATATATAATGATTAATATATTTAAAAAAGATGAGAAACAAAATTCATGTAATCCTATGTTCTGTTACCAGTGCGAACAGACTCCAGAAGGTGGATGTACAAAGTTTGGTGTTTGTGGTAAGAATCCTGAAATAGCAAGTCTTCAAGATACAATAATATTTGGATTAAAAGGAGTATCTGCATACAGAACTCATGCAGCAGAGCTTGGAAAAACAGATCCAGAAGTGGACAAAATAATTAGTGAAGCATTATATACAACACTTACAAATTCAAATTTCAGTTTAGAAGAAAATGTAGGAATGGCATTAAAGGTTGGTACAGCAGCTGTTAAGGTTATGGATCTTTTAGATGGTGCACATACTTCAAAGCTGGGGGTACCGATACCTACTGTAGTAACACAGGACAAGGTTGAAGGCCACTGTATATTGATCACAGGTCATAATCTATATGCTTTAGAAGAATTATTAAAGCAGACAGAGGGAAAAGGGATAAACATATACACTCACTCAGAAATGCTGCCAGCTCATGGATATCCAGAACTTAAGAAATATCCGCATTTAAAAGGTAATGTAGGTAAAGCATGGTATGATCAAAGACAATTATTTGAGAAATTCCCAGGAGCAATTCTTGGAACTACAAACTGCTTAATGCCAATAACTACAGGAACTTATGCAAATAGATTCTGGACTTATGGGACAGCAGGACTTGAAGGGATTGAGAAGATTCAAAATAATGATTTCACTCCATTAATAAATAAAGCTTTAGAACTGCCAAAAGCAAATATTCAGTCAGATAAAACTTTAACTACTGGTTTCCACCACAATACAGTACTATCTATAGCACCAGAAATAATTGAGGCTGTTAAAGCTGGAAAAATTAAAAGATTTTTCGTAATAGCTGGCTGTGATGCACCTACTAAGGGGAGAAATTACTACAGAGAGCTTGCAGAAGCACTTCCAAAGGAATGCGTAATATTAACTACTTCCTGCGGTAAATTCAGATTTAACGATATAGACTTTGGAACAGTTCCAGGAATAGATATACCAAGATATATAGACCTTGGACAGTGTAACAATTCTGGTTCAACAGTAAAAATTGCCCTAGCGCTAGCAGAAGCTTTTGGCTGCGGAGTTAATGACCTTCCAGTAAGCATTGTATTATCATGGTTTGAACAAAAAGCTGTGGCAATATTACTTGGTTTATTCAGCCTTGGAGTTAAAAATATATATGTAGGACCTTCAGCACCTAAATTCATATCAGCTGGTGTATTAAAGGTATTACAGGATAACTTCAATTTGAATCTGGTAAGTGGAGATGCAAAGGCAGATCTAGCTAAAATGATGGGATAAAATAGTGGAAAAGGCGAAGTAACTATTAAGTTACTTCGCACTTTTCTCAATAAATGCTGCATATTAAGTTTAGAAACTTATTTTAAAAATTTCTCCTTGAAAGGAATATTTTCAAATATAGTTACGCAAATATAGGCAGAAAACATAATTAAAATGGGCATAACAGGATAGAAATATCTGCTCATAGTGAAAAATGGAAGATATATAAGAATAAAATATACTACCGATGCTATGGGCAAAATTCCAAGTACATCTTTGTTACGTCTTAAAAAATAGAATATCATACCAGTAAAACTTAAAATAAGTAATATAAAATGATATATACCTGCAACTTCATATTTTATATTAAAAATATTTCTCCAATAAAAGGGTGTTAAAACTTGATAGCTACCCTTACCTATGGTATACCAATATATAAATTTCAAAGGTTCTTTTGGAAAAAGATTTTTTAATCTGTATTTAGAAACATCTATTTCTAGAGTGTTTTTTTCTATTTCAGAAAGCGTAGAAATTTTAGTATTGTAATGAGTATAATCTAATCCATCCGTTGCTTTAGTAGTTTGATCATAATTAATGAAGGTACCTTGAAGCATAGGATTGCCTGTAGCTAAGGTAAAGGGAATGAATCTATTAAATGTTTTATAATTTCTTATCCACCAGGGACTTAGTATTATACAGAATACTACTGTAACGGCTAAAGTATATTTGACAGCCTTTTTAATGCTTAATTTTTTTATAATCCACATAATTAAAATGACTATAGGATATGCAGATATAGTAGGTCTGAATAGGACTGCAAAACCCAGAGCTACGCCGCCTAAAATATAAAATTTAGTTTTATCCTCATCTATAGCATATATGGAAAAATAAATGAGACATAATACAAAAAATTTAAAGAATATTTCAGTTAATATGAGATTAGGAACCCAAATTTCAGGTATGTAAATTAAATCTAATATAACTGCAACAATAGCTACTTTACTATTGAATATCTTCCTTGATATAAAAAATAGTAAGAGTAAAGAGAGTATTTGAACAACTCCCTGAGCAATACGAAAAGCAGTTAAGCCGCCAAATTTATTAAAGATTGACATAAAGAAAGCTAAGGTATATGCAACACCAGGCATCATAAAAACCGTTGGATTAGGTGGCGCATGATAGGTATATACTCCTGTTTGTACTAAATTCCAGGCGCTTCTTATAAATTTTACATCGTCATTATTAGGTTCATAAAAATTTCCGAGAAGGGTAGTATTACCATAATAAAAAATAGAAATCAATATTAAGGAAAATAATATGAGGCAACTTAAAAAAAGTAATACTTTAATTGATCTTTTTTCATTTTTTAAACTAAACATCTTATCACCAACTTCTTAATTTTTAAGTATAAGGAATATTCAAATAAATAACTAGTCAGTATGCTAGTCTATTTTGCATCCTACTACGTCAACAGAACCCTCATATAGCCCACTATAGTCGGAACCTGTTTCCTTGTAGGCTTCAAAATATACGCCGCATCTTTGACTCACTATTTATTTTCATATGCCTAAAGTAACATGGAAGGTAATTCTAATATTCATCAGTACATTCTCTTAATCTGTTTTTGTCAATGACTATAATTTTTTTAGAGTAGGTATCAAGGATCTTTTCTCTTTTAAGCTCGCTTATAATTCTACTCACAGTTTCACGAGAGGTACCAACCATATTTGCTATATCCTGCCTTGTTATGTTTATATCAATCTCAATTCCAAGTTCAGTTTCTTTACCATGCCTTTCACATAAATCTAATAAGGTCATAGATATTCTTTTATAGGTGTCACTAAAAGCCATTTCTTTAAGGGCCTTTTGAGAGCGATAAAGTCTTTTAGTAAGAACTTTGATTATCTGTAGAGCTAATGTAGTGTTATTTAAAATCATTTTTTCAATATCTTTATTTAAAATCATTCCTATCTCACTGTTTTCCATTACTTCTACAGTGGCAGGATAATTAATGTCATTGAATAGAGTGACTTCTGCAAAAATTGAACCTTCACCTAGTATATTTAGAGTAATATCTTTGCCATCAAAAGAGGTTTTATAGATTTTAACTCTTCCTGATCTAACAAAGAAAAAAGCCTCTCCCTTATCTCCTTCATAAAAAATTATTTCCCCTTTTTTATATTTTTTTATATTTTGTAATTCAATTATTTTTTGTAAAGCTTCATCGGAAAGATGAGAAAATATAGGGATATTTTTTATTATGTTTAAAGAATCCTGCAAAAGTATCACGTCCTTATATTGTATGTGTAGAAAAAAGGGACAGTAAAAATCATATCGATTCTAATTATACAATAATTGTGGAATTATTTATAGTGTTGATATATCATAAATGATTTTATTGAAAAAGATAAATAATTCTTTAGTTATTCTCTAACCAGAAATATAAAATAATGATAAAATAATGATAAAATAAATATATATAAAAGATTCAAGAGGATAAAATAATGAATTATGTTTACATTTTAAAGTGCAGCGATGGCACACTATATACGGGATATACAAATGATTTAAAAAATAGATTAATGGTTCATAATAGTGGAAAAGGGGCAAAATATACAAGGGGAAGACTTCCTGTTGAGATTGTATATTCTGAGGCTTTTGAAACAAAAAGTGAAGCTACTAAAAGAGAATATTATATAAAGCAGCTTAGTAGAGCTGAAAAATTAAAGCTTATTGGTGAAAGAAAGAGTAAAAGGGTGGTATAAGAAGTGATTCAAATAAGTGACGAAGAAATAAATAATAACCACCAATTAGCTATAATTTTAACTAATTGGTGGTTAAACAAATCCTAACTCATTTATACAGCCTGGTTCTTCTGATTGTATTTCGATCACCCTTTTCTATAATTTATTTTTTATAATATTTTTATATCATAAAATTTAAAATATTTGTATTAATATACTGATATAAATTATCTTACATAAAACATATTAATGAATATTTTGTTAATATATTTTGCAATCTATATTTATACCTAATTTTGATTAAATGTGATTTATATCCTTATAGTCATCAATTATATATTTATACTTTAGTCAAATAATTAATATTTGTACCATGTACATCTATAATATGACAACTATTAGATATTAACTAACTCTATTCTTATACTATGAGTTAGGATTTGTAAGAAGATTTAACTTTCTTCTTGTGTTTATTATAACATTATTATATACAGATATCAACTGAATATTCGAAAAATTTAAAAAAAACAAATGATATGAATTTTAGATGTTTTCAATATTGCATTTTTCGTAAAAAAACGTTATTCTATTTAGTGGGAATAAATGAGATTCTTTATATGATAATGCAGACAAACTAGGAGGATTAAAATGAAAGAATTTAAAAGAGTATTGGTTGCCAATAGAGGAGAAATTGCAATAAGAATTTTTAGAGCTTGTAAAGAGCTTGGAATACGTACTGTTGCAATTTATTCTAATGAAGATAAATATTCTTTATTTAGAACAAAGGCAGATGAGGCTTATCTAATTGGTGAAAATAAAAGTCCGGTTGAAGCTTATTTAAATATTGAAGAAATTATTAGTTTAGCCCTTAAAAAAGGAGTAGATGCTATTCATCCTGGATACGGATTCCTGTCGGAGAATGCAGAATTTGCAAAAAAATGTGCTGAAGCGGGAATAGAATTTATTGGACCCACATCAGAAATGATGGATAAGCTTGGTGATAAGATTAAATCTAAAATAGCTGCAAAGGCAGTTGGAGTTTCCACTATACCTGGATATGAGAGGGATATAAAGACAGTGGAAGAAGCAAAAAAACTTGCTAAAGAATGTGGATATCCTATCATGCTTAAAGCTGCTGCTGGCGGCGGTGGAAGAGGTATGAGAATTGTAAGAAATGAAGAAGAACTGCCGGATGCTTTTATGAGCGCAAAAAGTGAAGCAAAGAAAGCTTTTGGTATAGATGTGATGTTTATGGAAAAATATCTTGAAAAGCCAAAGCATATAGAAGTACAGGTTTTAGGAGATAAGTACGGCAATATTGTTCACTTGCATGAAAGGGATTGTTCCATACAGAGAAGACATCAGAAGGTTATTGAGTTCACTCCTGCATTTTCACTTTCAGATGAAAAGAGAAATAAAATTTGTGAAGATGCTTTAAAGATAGCAAGATCAGTAAATTATAGAAGTGCAGGAACTTTGGAATTTTTAGTGGATGCTAATGGAAATCATTATTTTATAGAAATGAATCCTAGAGTTCAGGTAGAGCATACTATAACGGAAATGATAACTGGAATAGATATAGTTCAGAGTCAAATTTTAATTGCTGAAGGATATGAACTTGGTTCAGAGGAAATAGGCATTTATTCTCAAGATGATATAAAGATAAATGGATATTCTATTCAATGTAGAATAACTACAGAAGATCCTTTTCATAACTTTGCACCAGATACAGGAAAGATAGAAGTTTATAGAACTAGTTCAGGTTTTGGTATAAGACTGGACGGAGGAAATGGTTTTTCAGGAGCGGTAATAAGTCCTTATTATGATAGTCTTTTAGTAAAAAATATATCCTGGTCAAGAACCTTTAAAGACTGTGTTAGAAAGACTATTCGTGCAATTAAGGAAACTAATATTACTGGAGTGAAGACTAATATAGGATTCTTAATTAATGTGCTAAATCATCCTACTTTTTTAAAGGGTGAATGCGACACAGGTTTTATTGATGAAAATCCAGAATTAATTAATATTTTACCTCATGAAGATGAAGAGGGAAGATTATTAAAATTCATTGGTGAAAAGGTAGTTAATGAAACCAAGGGTATTAAAAAGGAATATGATGTACCGGTAGTGCCTAAGGTTGAAATTCAAGATACTCTAATTGGCACAAAACAACTTCTGGATACTAAGGGTACAGAAGGCCTTGTAAGCTGGATTAAAGATCAGAGTAAGCTGCTTTTAACAGATACCACTATGAGAGATGCTAATCAGTCTCTAATGGCTACAAGAGTAAGAACAAGAGATATGATAAAAATAGCTGAGGCTACTTCTGCTTATGGAAAAGATTTATTTTCTCTAGAGATGTGGGGAGGGGCTACTTTTGATGTGGCGTACAGATTCCTTGGAGAATCACCTTGGGAGAGACTTGCACAACTTAGAAAGAAAATTCCTAATGTGCTTTTCCAAATGCTTATACGTGGTGCCAATGCAGTAGGATATAAGAACTATCCAGACAATGTAATACGTGAATTTATAAGAGAATCAGCTAATAATGGCATAGATGTATTTAGAATATTTGATTCTTTGAACTGGCTAAAGGGAATGGAAGTATCCATAGATGAAGTATTAAAGAGCGGAAAAGTTGCAGAAGCCTGTATTTGTTATACTGGAGATATATTAAATGATAAAAAAACTAAGTATAATTTGGATTATTATATAAAGTTGGCAAAGGAAATTGAAAAAACAGGTGCTCATATTTTGGGAATTAAGGATATGTCAGCACTTTTAAAACCACATGCTGCCTATAAATTAGTTGGAGCGTTAAAACAGGAAATAGGAATGCCTATACATCTTCATACTCATGATACTACAGGGAATGGAGTAGCTACAGTTTTAATGGCAGCAGAAGCTGGAGTTGATATTGTAGATACGGCCTTTAACAGTATGTCAGGACTTACAAGTCAGCCAGCACTAAATTCTGTTGCAGCGGCATTAAAGAATACAAGAAGAGATACAGGTATAGATTTAAGAGGGATTCAACGCGTATCGGATTATTGGGCTGCAGTTAGACCAGTTTATTACAAGTTTGAATCAGAGCTTAAGTCTGGATCTGCTGAAATCTATGAATATGAGATTCCTGGAGGTCAGTATTCAAATCTGAAGCCACAGGTAGAAAGTTTTGGACTTGGTCATAAATTTAATGAAATTAAGGCAATGTATAAAAAAGTAAATGATATGCTTGGTGATATTGTAAAAGTAACACCATCTTCTAAAATGGTAGGAGATTTTGCTATATTTATGGTTCAAAATGACATTACACCAGAAAATATATATGATAAAGCTGTTAATATGGCATTCCCTGATTCTGTAGTAGCTTATTTTAAGGGAATGATGGGTCAGCCTATGGAAGGCTTCCCTAAAAAGCTTCAGGACTTAGTATTAAAAGGGGAAGAGCCTATTACCTGCAGACCTGGGGAATTGCTTCCAGAGGAAGATTTTAATAAGATAGAAGAATATTTAAAGGATAAATATGATATTGCTCCAAATAAGAAAGATGCTCTCAGTTATGCTTTGTATCCTGATGTTTTTGAAGACTATTTAAATTATATTAAGGAATTTGGAGATTTAAGCAGATTAGGCAGTGATGTTTATTTCCATGGTCTTAGTGAAGGTGAAACCTGCGAAGCAGAGGTGGCAAACGGTAAAACTTATATGATAAAACTTTCTGGTATGGGAAAGGTAGATCAAGAGGGAAATAAGACACTTTATTTTGAAGTGGATGGAAATCGTAGAGAGATTAAAATCAAAGATAGAGATAGTAAGAATGCTCAGGAAACATTTTCTACAAAGATGGCAGATAGTTCAAATCCTCTAGAGGTTGGAGCACCTATTCCAGGAACCATTTTAAAAGTACTGGTTTCAGAAGGTGAGAAAGTAAGTGAAAACCAGCCTTTAATGATTGTAGAAGCCATGAAAATGGAAACTAGGGTGTCTGCATCTGCTTCTGGTACTGTGGAATTGATAAATGCATCAGAGGGCCAGCAGGTTAAGGCAGGAGAATTATTAATCAGCCTAAAATAATTTATTGAAGAGAAAGATAAATTATTTAAAAAGGGTAGGGAACGTACATAGATTTGTGTAAATCAAATCTATACGTTATATAAAAATAAGAGTATGGGTTATAAAATCCATACTCTTATTTTTATCCTTATTATTTAGCTGCTGGAGGTAAAGCTTTAAGTATTCTGTCAGTTTCATCATCAGTAAGATTATAATTTAAGAATGTTTTATAGAAACTCTTTGTTTCTTTAGCCATATCTATATTGGTAAATTTATCAGGATATAATGTTTTAGCAGCCCATTGTATTTGTAATGCCTCTTCTGCACCATATCTATCCCATAAGAAAGCTCCATCTGGATTTACATACATTTTTTTATTCTTTACAGCATTTACTTTTGACCAAGTTGGATCGCTGGATAATTTTTCAATAGCTGTAGCTCTATCATTTGGATTAGTAACTGTATTGCTGCTGAAGATGATAACATCAGGATTCCATTGTAATATTTGTTCCATGGATACCACTTTACTGTTACCACTTACGCTGCTAGCTGCATTGATACCACCAGCAACTTTTATCCAGTTATCTATTATTGTATTACTGCCATCTATAGTTAATGGATTGAGAGCTGTTATATGTAGAACCTTAGGTTTTTGGCCTTCTGGAATTTTTGAGGTTACAGCCTGTATTGAAGTAAGCTTACTATCTAAATATTTTATATAGTTATTTGCCTTTTTTTCTGCATCTGCACCCAGTATTTTACCAGATAGTTTAAAGGTATCTTTTAATCCATTAAAATCTGTAAAAGTTAATTGAACAACTGGAATTCCAAGTTGAGTTACTTTATTTGCAATTTGTGGAACTACAGAGTTAAAGACTATATCAGGTTTTGTCTTTAATAATTCTTCTGTATTTACATCAGTATTTGTAAGAGCGGTTGTTGCTTTCTTCATTTGTGGATTTACTACAGCTAGCCATGGTCTAGTTTTTGGAGCATCACTTGAGTTAGTTGAAACTATTTTGCTGCCTTGACCAAGCATAACTAAAACTTCATTATGAGCAGGCCAACCATCAGCAATAGTATTTATTGTAGTTGGGACATCTACCTTTGCACCAGTTGCGTCTGTAATAGTCTGTTTTGCTGGTTTTGAAGCTGTAGAATTTGATGCGTTTGAAGAATTTGATGAAGTTGAGCTATTACCACAGCCAACCAATAGTGCGAAAATTAAGCATATAACCAATACGATAGAAATTTTAAGTCTTTTCATAAGAGCACTTCCTTTAATTTAATAATATAATTTATTTTTATATAAATTGTTTAATGGAATATAGTTATATATTCCATTAAACAAATATAAAGCTATTCATTATAAAACGATAGTTTTAACTTTATGATAACAAAGGTACACAGGACTTAATAACGCTGCCATCTTTATCAATTGTAGTAGCAATTTTTACATTAACTCCATAGGCAGATTTGAGATTTTCCTCTGTTACTACATCGTCAGAATAACCTACAATAAAATTATTATTTCGCTGAAATAAGGCTACTTTACTGGAACAGAGAAAAGCATGATCTGGAAAATGAGAAGTCATAATAATTCCAAGACCAGTTTCAGAAAGTCTGTTTATTTGTTCTAGAACCCTTATCTGATTACCAAAATCCAAATTAGAAGTAGGTTCATCCATAATCAAAAAGTCAGGTTCTTGAGTTAAAGCTCTTGCTATGAGAACCATTTGTCTTTCTCCACCGCTTATTTCTGTGTATATTCTGTCTTTTAAATAGGATATGTCAAGGAGTTCCATAGCTCTTTCTGCTATAGCTACATCATTTTTAGATGGTGAGGCAAAGGTTCCCAGATGAACAGTTCTTCCCATAGTTACTACATCCTTAACTAAAAATGGGAATGGGGGAGTGTGAGCTTGAGGTACATAGGCAATGACTTTAGCTAACTTTTTTCGTGACCAATTGTGTATATTATCACCATCAATACTGATTTCTCCACCTTGAATTTTTAAAAAGCCTAAAATAGTTTTAAAAAATGTAGTCTTACCTACGCCATTTGGGCCAAGGATGCATAGAATTTCACCAGAATGTACATTTAAGGATAAACCACTTATTACTGTTCTTGAACCGTAACCACAAGCTGCATCTTTTATTTCTAATATCATATCCAACCTCTCCTTCCTTTTAATAATAGATATATAAAAAATGGTGCTCCTATTAATGAAGTAAGTATTCCTAGGGGAATTTCCATAGAAAACAGACTTCTTGCAACATCATCTACTAGCAGTAGATAGGAACTTCCTATAAGTATAGTTGCAGGAAGAAGAATTTTATAATTAGGACCTACAATCATTCTTGTAAGGTGAGGAATAATAAGTCCTACCCATCCAATCATTCCACCTATGGAAACTGAAGCAGCAGTCATTAGTGTTGAACACAGTATCATTATAATTCTAAGTCTTGAAGTATTTACACCAAGAGATCTTGCTTCTTCTTCACCGAGAGAAAGGACATTTAGATTCCATCTTAAAAGAATTATTGGAACTAATCCAAAAACCATTGGAATAATCATAAATAAAACATTTTTAGTAGTTACAGAGGACAGACCACCCATGAGCCAAAAAGTTATTTCAGGAAGCTTATTGTATGGATCACCTACATATTTTATTAAGGATATAAAGGCTGAACAGAGAGCAGCAATTACCATACCCGTAAGTACTAGAGTTAGCACTCCGTTGTCTTCGCTGCTTATTGCAGAACTTATGAAATAAGTTAAAAATACAGCAATTAGTCCGAATACGAAGGAACATATTTGTACCTCTATGAGATTAAAAGAAAAAAGAATGGCGATGGCAGCTCCAAAGCCAGCACCGGCTGAAGCACCTAGAATATCTGAAGATACCATAGGATTTTTAAATAGGCCCTGATAAGTTGCACCTGACACAGAAAGGGCTGCACCTACCATCATAGCTGCAAGAATTCTTGGAATTCTAACTTTGAACAGCACTGTAAGCAGGGTATCAGGGTAGTGTATACTCAATCCGAACAGCTTAGAATAGAAAATATCAAAAAGTGTAGATATTGGAATAGAATATCTTCCAACACTAAAAGATATAATGAAGGCCAATATTGGTAATAGCACTAAGCCTATAAGAAGATAATTTTTTTTTTGCTTTATTTTAGTATGTGTATCCGTAACTGAATCTGAAAGTAAAATTGTTGGGTCTTGCTTTATATTTACTTTGTTTATAGTTTTCATAATAACCTCCTTTATTAAATATGATATATTCGTATATTGAATTTTTGAAATTTCAATAATTGATATTAAGTTTTGTAATGTTATATCTAAATTTATATTATTAAATAATTATAGAATGTTACTATATGTAAAATAAAATAAATGTAAATATATATATAATGAAATTAACCTGATTAAAACGTGTTAAAACATTATATAAAATAAATAATGTATTACGGGATAACTTGTTAAATCAATTATATTTTATTTGATTTTTAAAATCAAGAACTTTTGATTAATTTAATGCAATAAATTGCAAAATAACTGAAGATTTAAACTGAAATTTGTTGAAATTTAATGAATAGACTTGCTAATATAATAAATTAATATTGAATATTTTATTATTAATTGTTGGTTTATTTATAGTTATATAAATTTTTATAATGTTTTATTACAAAATTATAAATTGTATTGTATGGATATAAATAAATATAAATGAAAGTGTCAATAACATAACTTGCAGTTTTGTGCATTTTTAATTAAAAATTTTACATAATTGATTTAAAAGATATATAATTCTGTAAATACAAAATTAATAAGTTTATAATTATATAAAAACAAATTTTATAGGTATAATGATATAATTTATAACAAAACACAATAAAGAAAAAAATAAATACCTATTAAACAGTATACAAGTAAAATATTTACATAAAATATTTAATGGTTTACATGTAAAATTATAAAATATTTGAAAATTTAAAAAATAGATATTCTATTAAAGTTGTAATACTTATTCATAAATATTAATATAGGAATAAGGTTTTAAATGATCAAATATTTGAAAAATGGAAATAATAGTTCTGCCTTTACAAGGGCATAGTAATCTGGAATGAGGTAATTAAATATAGTAGAGCAATGAAATTATTTATTTTTATGGAGATGTATGAATACAAATAAATACACATATTAAAAAGATATAACTAAAAATATCTTAAAAAATTTAAAAATCTATTTCAATAATCAGTAATTTTAGGTAGTATATAAAGAGAATTTTAATTTTTATAATAGTCAGCATAAAAGGCAAATAAGAAGTTAAAACTTTTTGAAGACAGTATTAATAATACAAGACAGATAAAAGAGGAGGGAGTTACCAAATTTATAGACATATATAGTATATTTATGAAGTTTTATAGATTCTTGGTGGCGGAAGATAATGAACAATTTAGATCAACAAGTAGTAAATACTATAAGGATATTATCAGCAGAAGGAGTTCAAAAGGCAAATTCAGGACATCCAGGATTACCTTTAGGAGCAGCTCCAATGGCCTATGCTCTATGGGGTAAAGAAATGAAGCATAATCCCAAAAATCCAAATTGGGTAGATAGAGATAGATTTATACTCTCAGCAGGGCATGGTTCCATGCTGTTATATTCCTTACTTCATTTATTTGGATACGGTCTTAGTGTAGATGATTTAATGAATTTTAGGCAATGGGGAAGTAAGACACCAGGTCATCCTGAATACGGTCATACAGTGGGGGTTGAAGTTACTACAGGGCCACTTGGACAAGGAATAGCCAATGGAGTAGGTATGGCTATAGCTGAGCAATATCTAGGAAGTAAATTTAATAAGCCCAATTACAAAGTAGTAGACCATTATACCTTTGCTCTGTCTGGCGACGGCTGCATGATGGAAGGAATCTCAAGTGAAGCAGCTTCTTTAGCGGGTACCTTAGGACTTGGTAAACTTATAGTATTGTATGATTCTAATAATATATCAATAGAAGGAAGTACTGATATTGCCTTTAGAGAAGATGTAGCTAAAAGGTATGAAGCCTATGATTGGCAGGTTATAAGGGTTGAAGATGGAAATGACATTCACTCTATTACAAAGGCTATTGAAACCGCAAAAGCTGAAGATAGCAAACCAACCATTATAATAGTAAAAACACAAATTGGATATGGATCTCCAAAGCAAGGTACTGCAGGTGCCCATGGTGAGCCTTTAGGTGAAGAAAACATAAAGAAAACAAAAGAATTTTTGAACTGGAAAGGTGAAGGGGAATTTTATGTTTCAAAGGAAGTAAGATCACATATGGAAACATTACAAAAAGCTGGAGAAGAAAAAGAAATTCAATGGAACAAGCTTTTTGAGAATTATAAAAAAGAATATCCACAGCTGGCAGATGATTGGGAAATATGGTATTCAGATAGTATTGCATCAGATATTTTAGAGGAAGAGGATTTTTGGAAATTTCAAGGTAAATCGGCTACAAGAGTTTCCTCTGGTGAGATTATAAATAGACTTGTTAAATTTGTACCAAATTTAATAGGTGGTTCTGCAGACTTATCTCCTTCAACTAAAACTTATATGAAGGATAGGGGAGATTTTTCTAAAGAAGATAAAAGTGGTGCAAATCTTCATTTTGGAGTTAGAGAACATGCTATGGCAGCTATTGGAAATGGTATAGCATTACATGGAGGACTTAAAATTTTTGTCTCAACCTTCTTTGTATTTAGTGATTACATGAAGGGTGCAATGAGACTTTCAGCATTAATGAAGCTTCCTGTAGTATATGTACTAACTCATGATAGTATTGGTGTTGGAGAAGATGGACCAACACATGAGCCAATAGAGCAATTAGCTGCTTTAAGAAGTATACCTAATTTCCATGTATTTAGGCCAGCAGATTCTAAGGAAACAGCTGCAGCTTGGTATTCAGCTATTAGCAGAACCGATGGGCCAACGGCTTTAATACTTTCAAGGCAGAACCTTCCTCTATATGAAGAGAGTTCAAAGAATGCATTAAAGGGAGCATATATATTAAAAGAAAGTTCTAAGGAAACACCGGATATTATTCTTATGGCAACAGGTTCGGAAGTGGAATACATTTATGAAGCAGCAAAATTATTGGAGGAAAAAGGTATAGCTGCCAGAGTAATAAGTATGCCTTGTTTAGAAATATTTGATAAGCAGGATGAGGACTATAAGGACAGTATTCTTCCTAAGAAGGTGAGAAATAGAATTGCAGTAGAGGCAGCAGCATCCTTTGGATGGCACAAGTATGTGGGCTTAGATGGAGATATAGTGGCTATAGACCATTTTGGAGCATCTGCACCAGGAGATATATTGTATAGAGAATTTGGAATTACTGTAGATAATATTGTTGAAAGGGCTTTAAAACTAGTTAAAGCTAAATAATATAGGTTTTCAAGCTCTGTGGTTTTATACCATAGAGCTTTTTAGTTGAATTTTTTAAATGTATTGGATGTACACTCCTGTAAGCCTATAAATCAATATTTAGATTTGTTAGGCTTATTTCATTTTTTATAACTATATTATCTTTTGATTCTTTATGCTTTAGTATATTTATGGTTACCATTTTCCCAGCAGTAGGCTTTATAGGAGAAAAATTTGGACTTGCCAATGCATTTTTTATAGCAGCTTTGGTATTTATTCCACTAACAATTTTCATGGTAGGTAAAGTTAAAAATAATAATAAAAATTAAATACTTATTCATATATTTGTAAGATTTAGTCTACAAATGACACTTTAAATTTTAACATATATGTGATATCATTATTTATTAATATAGTGTAATTTTAATATAGATAAACAACTTGATATATAAATTTATGTTTTAATATATAAAATTAAAAAGCCTTGTAGCTTAAAACAATGTTTAATTATGAAATTGGATATCTATAATAGAATTTTAATATATATGTGTTGCAGAGTAAAACATATATAATATTTATCCGATATCTAGTAGCTGTAATACTCCACCTTCTGAAGGTGGAGATAACAGCTACACGTTCCTGGATAATTCATCTAAACTTAGTGGGAATACAAACTCCCACTAAGTAAGATTCATTGATACTCTACATAGAGATGTAATAATAGAAGCTGAAAAAGGTTAAAGTAATAATTCATGGAAGGTAGTGAGTATACTGAAAGTAAAAAAAAGTAGCACCAAAATTCTTATAAATAAAAGACTTTTGGGTGTATTTATGTTATTTGGATTAGTGTTTATATTGGTAATAGGAAGATTATTTTATCTTATGGTTACTGATTCTAAATTTTATAAAGTTAAGGCTCTACAACAATGGACAAGCCAGATAACCGTTCCAGCAGAGAGAGGCCGTATACTTGATAGAAACGATAATGAGTTTGTTGTAAGCGCGGAAGCATATAGAGTTGATATAGATATGAATACATTAAGGCAAGCTTTAAAAATTAAGTCAATAGGTATGGACCAGCTATCTAATGAATTATCAACTATATTAAGTATGCCTGTTAAACAGGTGTCTAATATATTATATTTAAAGTCTCCTGAAGGTATGCCTGTTAAATTTGCTACTCTTGCAAGAAAAATAGATAAAACTCAGGCTGATAAAATTAAGGCATTAAATATATCTGGTTTTATAATATCCAATGATTCAAAAAGAGTTTACAAAAATAATAATTTTCTTGCCAGTACTCTTGGATATACAAATTCAGATGGAAATGGTGTTTCAGGAGTGGAATTAAGCTATAATAAAGAATTAGCTGGAATTCCAGGACAGAAAATTTTGGAAACTGACAATCGAGGCAATCAGCTTCCTTATGAGAATTCGCAATACATTGCTCCTGTGAATGGTAAGGATTTAGTCTTGACTATTGATCAGACAATACAATTATATGCAGAACAAGCAGCACAGAAGGCTTTAATAGATAATAAGGCAAAATCAGTTACAATTACAGTCATGAATCCTAAAAATGGTGAAATACTAGCCATGGTAAATAAACCAGATTATGATCCAAATAATCCTAATGGGGCCAAAAACCAGACTGGAGAGCAGATTGCTGCATCTTGGAAAAACAATGCAGTACAAAACACCTTTGAGCCTGGCTCCATATTTAAAGTAATAACTTCCTATGCTGCAATGGCAGAAAATGTTGTAAATGATGCCACTAGATTTCCTGATCCTGGATATGTAATTGTAGATGGTAAACGTATTAATGAATGGAATCCAGCAGGATTTCCATTACAAACTTTTCAGGATATAATCAAAAATTCCAGTAATGTTGGTTTTGTAAAGCTTGGTACAGAATTGTTAGGTAAAGATAAGTTATTTAAGTATATAAATTTGTTTGGCTTTGGTCAGAAAACTGGTGTAGATTTACCTGGCGAGTCCACTGGAATAGTGCCACCTATTAAAAATGTAAATAAGGTTGATCTAGCAACTATATCTTTTGGACAAGGTATTTCAGTAAGTGCTGTACAATATTTGGCTGCTTTTAATTCTGTGGCAAATGGTGGAACTTGGATTAGACCTCATGTAATGAAGGAGATTGTGCATACAGATAGCAATAACAAGCAAATTGTGGATACTACATATAATAACTTAGGAGAGAAAAAGATACTTGATCCCAATATTGCCAGCACTTTGAGGACATATTTAAGAAAGGTTGTTACTGATGGAGTTGGATCTGCTGCTGAAGTTCCTGGACTTGATATAGCAGGAAAAACTGGAACAGCTCAAAAATCAAGCCCTACAGGAGGTTACGCACCGGGGAAATATATGTCTTCCTTTGCTGGTATGGCGCCAGAAAACGATCCTAAGATTACTATGCTTATATCTATAGATGAACCAGATCAATCTAAGTATTATGCTGGACAAACCGCGGCTCCTGTGGCGAAGGATTTGTTTAGAGAGATATTTGATTATATGAATTCAAAGGGGATAAATTAATTTATCCGATGACTACCACCCGTAATACTCCCATCTTCTATCAAAGTGGGAGATAACGGCTGCTACGTCCCTGGATAACGAGTTCTAAGTTTCAGCTGGAGAAAAAAATTCCATCTGAAACTTAGAACTCTGTTTATATGGATTTTTAGATGCAAGAGTATAGAATATACTTTTGCATTATTTTATTTTAAAGGATTTTCATATAAAATATAGAATTATATTATAGGGAAGTATCAAAGGAGTAACCGGTATATTTGTGTTATTATTTAGCTGATAATGCTTAAGAGATAATATTTAGGAGGTGCTCAAATGCCTGTAGCCATAGTTATTGTGCTCATATTGACTTTTGTCATATATATAGTATCCACCCTATCCTATTCTGTGAGAATTGTTGGAATAAAGACTGGAAGAATAGCAATTTCTTTTGCTGTGTTTAATATATTCTCTCTAATAGCTAGGACTGCTAATACAATTCAAGCTCCCCTATTGTCTAAAAGCATAGAAGAAAGTATAAGGGTAGGTCGAGCTGGTGAATTTTTGTATGTTTTTAGATGGATATTAGCCTTGTCTACTATAGGAGCCATAGTAGGAGCTATATTAATGCCAACTTTTATAAAATTATTCAGTAAAACTGTCAATAGCTTTAGTGTGTATAAATCTGTACCGAAACTATTAGTACATAGTTTTTCTAAAGCTGGAATAGAGCAGTTTAAAAAAAGTATATCTAAACCTAAAAGGGAAAATATATCTCAATTAAAAAGTTTAAGAAGGATTCCTAAAAAGATTATAATATTAAATATAATGGCTTGCTCAATTTCTACTGTAGGTGTAGTGGCAGCCCTTTATGCTGGATGTTTAAATCCCGACCTTAGAACTACCTGCAGCAATTTAGCACCAGTCATAAATGGGTCATCAACCATACTTATAACTATATTTATAGATCCCTATACGTCTATGCTGACAGATGATGTCATAAGAGGAGAATGCAGTGAGCTTCAATTCAGTAGATGTATAATTTTCATAGTTTTTGGACTTATACTAGGTACAATTCTAGCACAGCTGCTGCTTGTGCCAGCTGCAATGATAATTGAGTCCATAGCAAAATTTATTTGATAGAATAAATAAAAATTACAATAGTAGACAAAATAACTTAAAGCAATTTGGTAATATGTCAAGAACAAAATGAAAAGAAAAAGAAATGATTTTGAAAAAAATGGGTAACCTTAACAAGCATACGTCAAACTTAGAACGTATGTTCGCAAAACTATTTATTTATCTACCCTATTTGAAGAGTAGAGTTGATTTTTAGCCAGCAATCCAAAAATCAAACGAATCAATTTACGAGATGTTAGTGCGAGTGCTCGTTTATGCTGATGTGTAGTTACTTCAGCAAATTTCTTCTGATAGAATTCTTGATATTCAGGAATATATCTTACGATACTTCCAGCAGCTTCTATCAGATAATAGCGCAAATAACGGTTGCCTGCTTTGTTCATTGGTGTGTTTTCAGCCTTAAAACCACCAGATTGATTTTCCTTCCATACGATGCCAGCGTATTTAGCAATGGCATTGTTATTAGGGAAAGCATGAACACTACCTAATTCTGAAAGAATGCCACTAGAGTAAACAGGGCCGAACCCAGGTATTGACATTAAAATTTGGTATTCAACGGGGTTCATTCCCATAACTGCTTTTTCAATAGCCTTGTTAATAGCTTTAAGTTCTTTCTCAAAAGCCTGAATACAATTAAAAGAGCAGGCAATTGAGGTTGTTAAAGGCTCATACAAACATTTATCAAGGCGGTATGAATTACGTGCAGCCTGCTGCAGAATTTCAGCAGTCATCTGTGGATTGGAAATCCGCTTGCGACTTTTTTTATTGACGAAGTCAACAAGATCTTCAATTGAAGTATTTGCAATATCTTCAGAAGAAAGAAAATCTGTCAATATAGATGACGCAGTAGCACCATATTTATCAGAAAAAGGATGATCATCACCCTGTAACAAAGCAAATTCACTAAACTTGAGAAATACATTGGATAACATGTAAGTCTTTTCTCTGGTTAAGCATTCAACAATATGAAGCCTGTGTCTTGTAAGTCTTTGCAGAGCAAGATATTGAGAACCCCGCCAGGGTTCAGTATGAATTCTGCCAACTCTTGCAAAATCAGCAATAACAAAAGAGTCAATGCTGTCATTTTTATCAAGAGAATTGAAGGAATCTTTGTAGTTAGCAACTTCCTTAGGGTTTAAGCAGTAAACATAAGGCTTGTAAGGCATAAGTCTTTCACTTGAAGATAAAAAATTGGCAATATGTACTCCGTAAAAGGAAGTAGATTCTAAGCCGATTATTACAGTTTTAAAAGTGTTCTTTTCTAACACTTTAACAAGCATGGATTCTAATTGTTCTGCACCAAATTGTGTATTAGGAACAGGCTCCATTTTAATCAAGAATTCTTGATCAAAATTAATAGCAGAGACAACATTTTGTCTCGCACCAATATCGATACCAACAAATAGAGTTGATAAGTAATCTAATTTCTTCATGAAATCACCACCTTTCAAAAATAATGAGGAAATTAGAAAGGAATTATCCTAATCCAAAGTACTGACTGCAACCTCGCGTAATTAGCATTTATCCAGACGAAAAACCTTGCTGGTGGCTACGAAAGGATATGCAACATTTGTGTAAGCAGAATATGATACTTTGGTCAGGCTGCAAGCTTTCTAGGCAATAACAATAAGTTTTGCAGGAGAGATAATGCAGTAACCTTTGCTAAAGTTCCATAAGGACTATTTTAGCATTAGGAAATCCTTTGATAAATAGTAAGTTAAAATGTATAGATTTGAAAGTTAAAGAATCAGCAATATTGAATTGGGAGAATCCCCATTAGAAAAATAGAGATGCTTTCTTAATCTATACAAAATATAAAAAATAAATAAGTCTATAACAGTTATTTAACTGACTATAAACTTATTATACGAGGAGAGGATGTTATGTTAAACTTTGCATTTATATCGGATTTTGATGGAACATTAACTGAAAAGGATTTTTATAAAATAATAATGGATGAGTACCTAAAAGATGAATGTACACAGATGTATAAGGATTGGAGAAGTAAAAAAATAAAAGATGTAGATTATTTAGGATATGTCTTCAAAAATATAAGAAGAAATGAAAAAGAAATAGATGAAGACATAATGAGAATTTCATTTGACCCTTATGCAGGTGAATTTATAAAGAAAATTAAAGCAGCAGATGGAGATTTTGTAGTTATCAGTGCTGGAACTAGCTATTACATTAACAAAATATTTGATAAGAATGAAATTAAAGATGTTGATATATACTCTAATGAGGCTATTTACAAAGATAAAGGAATACATTTTGTATTAGATGAAAAAAGTGAATTTTATTCTGAGATATATGGAATTGATAAGCTAAAGGTAGTAAAAAAATTAAAACAAAAATATGATAAGATTTTTTATGCTGGAGATACAGAGCCAGATTTAAAGGCAGCTCTTTTGGCAGATGTAGTCTTTGCCAAAGATGTTTTAGTTGATTTATTGAAAAAAGAAAATAAAGAGTGCATTGAATTTAAAAATTTTAGTGAGATATGGCCAACGGTAGAAAAATATATAAAGGGGTGGAACAAATGAAGGGAAGTACCCATAGAATAGCTATTCCATCTATACTGGAAGTTGGAAAGGGAAACATAGAGTATATAGGAAGTATAATAGAAAAATGTATGTTTAAAAGAGTGTCTATATACTTTGGTGAAGGTATATATGAACTGTTTGGAAAGAAAATAGAAAAATCAATATTAAATGTGGGAATAGATATATCAAGTATAGGAGAAGTTACAAATATAGACTTTGAAGGAATAGGTATACAGGCCTTTGAGATACCAAATGATGTAGATTTATTAATTGGAGTTGGTGGAGGAAAGGCAATTGATGCAGTAAAGTATATGGCTTTTTTAAGAAAATTACCTTTTATAAGCATACCAACTTCTACCTCTAATGATGGTTTCGCCAGTGCTGGAGCTTCTCTCACTTTAAAGGGTAAAAGAACATCGCTGCCTGCAAAGACACCTTATGGAATAATAGTAGATATTGATGTAATAAAAGGTGCACCTGAAAAATTTATATATTCAGGAGTAGGGGATCTAGTTTCCAATATAACTGCATTGTATGATTGGAAATTTGAAGAAGATAATAAAAAGACTGTAGTAGATGATTTCGCCGTAATGATATCGAAAAAAGCTGTAAATAGTTTTGTAAGAACAGAGTTTGAGACTATAAAGGATGACTTATTTTTAAAAGAATTAGTAGATTCCTTAACTATGAATGGAATATCCATGGAGATTGCAGGGAATAGTTCACCAGCAAGTGGCGCAGAACATTTGATTTCGCATGCATTAGATAGTTTTTTAACAGTTCCTCAGCTTCACGGAGTTCAAGTGGGAATAGCAACTTATATAATGTCAAAAGTACAGCAGCACAGATATAAGAGAATTACTAAAGTGTTACAGGATACTGGTTTTTTTAACTATGTAGCCACTTTAAAAATGAAAAAAGATGATTTTAAAAAGGCTGTTGAAATTGCACCCTCTATAAAACCTAATAGATATACCTATATTCATGTTAAGGAAAATGTAGAAATTGCTAAAAGAATTATTGATGAAGATGAAATATTAAGTAAGATATTAGTTTAATTCTGTATTATATGTTGTATTGAGGAGAAAGCCTTAATAGTATATTATATAAATGGGTGAATTTTCAATTGTTTAAAAATCATCATAAGGGATATTGATTATAATAATATTTAACCATTAAGAAGAAAGGTTGGATTCAATTGCTTAGAATACTGGCTATTGCAAATGATTTAAAACCCATTTATAATTTAACCCTACAGGAATTGGATAATGAAAATATTAAATGGTATTGGATTGATTTTAATAATCCAACAGCTACTGAAGACAATTTACTTCGCAGTTATTTTCATTTTCATAGCTTGGCCATAGAAGATTGTATGTCAAATTTAAATAGTCCCAAAGTGGATTATTATGATAAATATAATTTCTTTGTTTTCAATGCTTTAGATAAAAACAGTTTGAAACCAATAGAAGTAGATGTTTTTGTAAGTGAAAAATATGTTGTATCTTATCATAAATCCATTTTGATTGAACTAGATGAAGCTTGGGAGAAAGCTAATAGAAATGAAGGGGATTGGGGAAATGGGACAACATATATTGCACATCAGATATTAGATAAGGTAGTAGATAATTTTTTCCCGTCAGTATATAAAATTCAAGATGTATTGGATAATATAGAAGATGAAGAAAAGGATAAGTCTATATATGATTTAATAGGTAACGTGTTTGAGATAAGAAAAGAATTGTTGGTATTGAGAAAAACCATAAATTCTATGAGGGACTTGTTATATAGGATACTTAATTCTGAAAGGTTAAAGAGTTTCAATGATCACAAAATCTATTTTTCAGATATATATGACCATCTTTTAAAGCTTTCAAGTATGATAGAGTCCAGCAGAGAAATGACAGCGGATATAAGAGATAATTACTTATCTATAAATTCAGCTAAGATGAATAGAAATATGATGGTTTTGACAGTTATAACTACTATATTTATTCCTTTAACTTTTATTGCTGGAGTTTATGGTATGAATTTTAAATATATGCCCGAATTGGATTGGAAATACGGTTACTTTGGAGTAATGATAATAATGGCAGCAATAGCTGTAATAATGTATATTTGGTTTAAGGGCAAGGGCTGGATGGATCAATAACACATTTAAAAATACATAGGGCATATTTCTAGTGTGCTTAATTTAAACTAACAGGAGAAAAATATATGGATTATACTTTAATAGCAACTACCACCTTTGGAATAGAGGCAATTACTGCAAAAGAGCTTAAAGGACTTGGATATGAAGAACTTAAGGTAGAAGACGGAAGAGTTACTTTTACTGGAGATGAAATGGATATAGCCATTGCAAATATATGGCTTAGGACTGCAGAGAGAATTTTAATACAAGTAGCAAATTTTAAAGCTGAAACCTTTGAAGAACTTTTTCAGGGAACAAAGTCAGTACCTTGGGGAGATATTATTCCTGTAAATGGCAATATGCATATAGTGGGAAAATCCATAAAGTCAAAGCTATTTAGTGTACCAGATTGTCAATCTATAGTTAAAAAGGCCGTAGTTGAGGCAATGAAAAAGAAATATAATAGAGACTGGTTTTCAGAGGATGGCCCAGAGTACAAAATAGAAGTTGCCTTGCTAAAGGATATGGTAACTCTTACTATAGATACTTCTGGGGAAGGACTTCACAGGAGAGGTTATAGAAAGAATTCAGGTGGTGCACCACTAAAAGAAACTCTTTCAGCAGCTCTAGTGCTTATAAGTAAATGGGATGCTTCTAAGACTCTTGCAGATGTTTGTTGTGGTTCAGGAACAATTGCCATTGAAGCAGCTATGATAGGTAAGAATATAGCACCTGGACTCAATAGAACTTTTGTATGTGAAACCTGGCCTGGTGCTGATAAGAAAATGTGGGATCAAGTTCGTGAAGGTGCTAAAAAAGCAGTTAATAAAGAAAATTTTAGAATTTTAGCCTCTGACATAGATACCTGGGTTTTAAGAACGGCTAAAGATAATGCAGAAAAGGCTGGAGTTTCAGAATTTATAGCCTTTCAAAAGCTTCCTATGAATGAGTTTTCTTCTAAGAAAAAATGCGGATATATTATTTCAAATCCACCCTATGGAGAGAGAATGGGAGAACAGAAGGAATTAGAAAAACTTTATAGAGACTTTGGTAAATTATATTCACAGCTTGATGACTGGTCTATTTTTGTAATAACCCCATATAAGGATTTTCAAAAGCTGTTTGGCAAGAAAGCTGATAAAAATAGAAAGCTTTATAATGGTAGAATTCAGTGTTATTATTATCAGTATTTTAACAAATAATAAGAAAGGATTATTTGTTTTAGCTTAAAGCAAATTTATATATTTGGCAATATGTTTTTAAGTATGTGACCTATGATAGGATTTTATATAAAATAAAACCACAATGAAATTCACATAGATATTAGTGGAGTTTCATTGTGGTTTATTATTTATGCTTTCTTTTTTACAAAAACTCTAACTATAAGAACAGTAACAAGTACAAAAACTGAGGTTAGTGCAATTGTTCCACCTGGTGCACAATTGAGGTAATAAGACAGAATAAGACCGAAAATTATATCTATAAATCCAAATATAACGGAATAAATAAGTGTTTTCTTGAAGCTACTATTAAGCTGCATAGCTGTGGCTACAGGAACTGCCACCATGGAAGAAACTACAAGTATTCCTATTATTCTTATGGAAACAGATATAGAAGCACCAACTAAAAGAGCAAATATATAATTTATAAGTTTTACATTTATATTGGCTACCTTTGCACCGTTTTCATCGAAGGTTATATATACAAGTTTTTCATATAATACCTTTAAGAGAATGACGCATATTATACTTAAAATTAAAATAGTGTATAAGTCGCTTTTTTCTACAGTAAGAATACTTCCAAATAGGAAAGATTCAATATTGCCGTGAGCCTTGCCGCTGCTGGTAAGGGTTATGGCAATCCCTACAGAGAAGGTAAGTATAATTGGTAATATTAAATCAGAATATTGTTTATAATAGTTTTTTAAAAGTTCTATTAATACAGCGCAGATAGAAGTAAATATAAAGGCATATATTATAGGGCTTTGACCAAATACAAGACCAATGGCGACACCAGCAAAAGAAGCATGTGAAAGAGTATCACCTACCATTGCATATCTTTTTAAAACTAGAAATACACCTATGGAAGGACATAGTATAGATACTAATATAGCTGCCATAAATGCATTTCGCATAAAACTAAGATGAAAAACTTCTAACATTATCTAAACCCTCCGTAGTAGTTCTCAGGTAATCATTTATAGTTAACAGACATCCATTGCCTTTATCCATTTTAAATATATGAGTTGAGTTTTCAATGGCAGCCTGTAAATTATGCTCTACTGAAAGTATGGTTATTCCTTTTTCTTTATTTAAATTTTTCACAAAAGAGTATATCTCACTCTGGCTTTTTATATCAATTCCAGTGGAGGGTTCGTCTAAAATCATAAGTTCAGGTTCTCCCATAAGAGCTTTGGCAATAAATACCTTCTGCTTTTGACCCCCTGATAATTCGCCAATTAAGTTGTTTTTGAAACTATTCATTTTAACAATGGAAAGAGTTTCATCTATACATTTAGAATTCTTTATTTTTAGAGCTGACCTATGACATTTAAGTATTTCACCTACGGTTATTGGAAAGGAACTATTAAAATTCTCTAGCAGTTGAGGAACATAACCTATCTTTTTAGTGGATATATCAATTGTTCCTATAGTAGGCTTTAGCAAATTAAGTATCAGCTTCATGAGAGTACTTTTACCGCTGCCATTTTCACCTAAAATGGAAATATAGCAACCTTTTTTTATATTTAAGTTTATATTATTTAAAATATATGGCAAAGATTTAGTATAGGAAAAGCATAAATTTTTTATTTCAATCATAAAATGTCCTCCTGAAAATTCATTAAGGTTATTGGGTTATATAAAGTAAATGTATTAACTATATAGATTATTAACAAATTATTGTAAAAATAATAGATATTTATAAAAATCGATACAGAACTAAAATAATTATATACCTTGCTGCAAATCGTTTGCAAGTAGAAATTATATATAAAAAATTTATATTAAAATATATATGAATTGGTGATATAATAAAAAAGGATATTTTTTCTGTTTAATTTAGGAATTAGGCATGTGAAAATAAATAGTAAGTCAAAGATGCGACGAATATTTTGAATCATACAAGGAAACAGGTTCTGATGATAGTGGGCTATCTGAGGGTTCTGTTGACGCAGTAGGATTCAAAATAGGCTAGCATACTGACTAGTTATTTATTTGAATATGCCTTATATATTAATTAATAATTATCAATGACAATCTTGTATTTGATACTTTAGGGAGATAATATATGGAAAGAAGAGATAAATATAACTATTATTTAGATATCGCAGAAACGGTATTAGAAAGGGGAACATGTTTAAGACGTAATTATGGTTCTATAATTGTTAAAAATGATGAAATTATATCTACAGGGTATACAGGAGCACCAAGAGGAAGAAAAAATTGTTCTGATATTGCCTTTTGTAGAAGAGAGAAACTAAATGTTCCAAGGGGAACACAATATGAATTATGTAGGTCTGTGCATTCAGAAGCCAATGCTATAATTAGTGCTTCAAGAAGAGATATGCTTGGAGCTAATTTGTATTTAGTTGGCAGAGATGTAAAAACTGGAGAATATGTTAAAAATGCTAACTCATGCACTATGTGCAAGAGGTTAATTATCAATTCAGGAATTAAAAAAGTGATTATACGGGATACAAAACATAATTATAGAGTTATAGATACTGATTTGTGGATAGAGGAGGATGATTCTCTTCAGGATGAAATGGGATATTAAGTATATTTTGTTTAGAAAAATAATTACATAGTTAAGAGGAAAATAAATATGGAAAATTTATATTTAATAGCAATACTTTCTGCAGTTATTTCGTTTATAAGTACACCTTTGATTAGAAAGCTAGCTTGCATCTTTAAAGTGGTAGATATTCCTAAGGATGGTAGAAGAGTACATAAAAAGCCAATTCCAAAATTAGGCGGATTAGCTATTTATATAGCTTTTGTAATTATGATTTTTTTAAAGAAAGGTCCAATAAATGAACCGGAAATAGGAATAATAGTAGGAAGCTTAATTATAGTTATTGGTGGAGTAATAGATGATAAATATAACATAAGACCATGGCAAAAACTGATCTTTCAGATTGCTGCTGCCTGTGTGTTAATATCTTTTAAGATAATGATATCAGTAATTACAAATCCTGTTAGTGATGTGAATCTATACATAAGTATTACAAACTTTATTGCAATACCCTTAACAATGCTTTGGGTTATAGGAGTTACTAATGCCTTTAATTTAATTGATGGTTTAGACGGACTTTCAGCAGGCCTTGCATTCATAGCCTGTGTTACCATGACCGTAGTTGCATTTTTAAGTGGAATGGCAGATATGGAAGTAATTACTTTAACCATTATATTAGCAGGAGCTATATTAGGATTTTTACCTTATAATTTTAATCCTGCATCTATATTTATGGGAGATACAGGAGCTCAGTTGCTTGGATTTTTACTTGCGGCAATAGCTATGAAAGGAGCGATAAAATCAGCTTCAGCTATTGTATTGGCTGTTCCAATTCTTGCTCTGGGGTTACCTATTTATGATACTCTATTTGCAATAATACGGAGAAAGGTAAATGGCAAATCTATAGCAGAGGCTGATAAAGGACATTTACATCATAGACTGCTGGATATGGGATTAACACAGCGTCAAGCAGTAATTATAATGTATTTCATTAGCATAGTACTTGGTTTTATTGCAATTATCGTTATGCAATTAACTAATAAAAGGGCCTATATGGTTTTAACAATTGTGATAATAGCTATAGTATTTTCAGCCTGGAAATTCGGATTATTTAAACACAAAAGTTGATAAGCTATGTGAAAATAAATAGTAGATGAAAATATTACGTATATTTTCATATTTATTTGAATGCAGCTAATGGTAGGAGGAATACGAATTGGATAAGATTAAAATTATAACTATTTTTGGTACTAGACCAGAAGCTATAAAAATGGCTCCTCTTGTAAAGGAATTGGATAAAAGAGAAAATATAGAGGTTAAGGTATGTGTAACAGCTCAGCATAGGCAAATGCTTGATCAAGTTTTGGATTTATTTAATATAACTCCCGATTTTGATCTGAATATTATGAAGTCAAAACAAACTTTAACAGGTATAACTACAAAAGTTTTAGAGGGGTTAGAGGAAACTTTTGAAATAGAAAAACCTGATATGGTATTAGTGCATGGAGATACTACAACTACCTTTGCAGGTGCTCTTGCGGCTTTTTATAAACAAATTCCAATTGGGCACGTGGAGGCAGGTCTACGTACTTTTAATAAATATTTTCCATTTCCAGAAGAAATGAATAGAAAATTAACTGGAGCTATGGCAGATTTACATTTTGCTCCCACTATAAGTGCAAGGGATAACTTGCTAAGAGAAGGCATTAATAAGGAAAACATTTATATTACAGGAAATACGGTAATTGATGCCATGGAATATACTGTGGAAGATAATTATGAATTCGATAATGAAGAACTTAACAATCTAAATTATGAAAATAAAAAGATAATTATGGTAACCGCCCATAGAAGAGAAAATTGGGGAAAAGGTATAGAGAGTATATGTAAAGCTCTTAAAAATATAGTAGAGCAAAATGAAGAGGTGGAATTAGTATATTTAGTTCATTTAAATCCAATAGTTAAAGATGTAGTTTATAAATATTTAGATGGAGTTCCTAGGGTACATTTGCTTCCACCTTTAGATACAAAGGAAACTCATAATTTGATGAATAAGTGTTTTATGGTAATGACAGATTCAGGGGGGTTACAGGAAGAAGCTCCACATTTAGGAAAGCCTGTTTTAGTACTAAGAGATGTAACGGAGAGACCAGAAGCTGTGGCTGCAAAAACAGTAAAATTAGTAGGAACTGATAAGGATACAATTATAAAAGAAGCAAATGAACTTATAAGAGATGAAGAAAAATATTCTAAAATGAGTAAAGCAATAAATCCATATGGAGATGGATTGGCATCCCAAAAAATTGTAGACATAATTTTCAAATATTTTAACAAAACTAATTAAAATTAAATTGAGGAAGTAATTGTCCATAAACATTAATCCTGTATTATTTTTAAAGTTCTTTAAAATAAAATGGGAATTAACTCCATTACTATTTTGTTAGATTACTTATAAATTTAAGTTAGGGCATATTTAATAAATAACATCGTCTTTGCTGTGTTATTTTGTTTGAATATGCCTTAAATATTCTTAAATAAATTATAGAAAATTACATATACTTAAAAAAGCTAAGAAAAAATAAACTTTGTATATTTCTTAACAAAATCTATTGATAAAAAAAATATTTGTGGTTATAATTAAATTGTGAATTAAATAACAAACGATTTTAATATTTAAGAATATAAATTTTAGGAGGTTACTTTCATGAAAGAGGTAGTAATAGCAAGTGCTGTAAGAACAGCAGTAGGTTCTTTTGGAGGAAGTTTAAAAGGAGTTCCAGCTGTGGATTTAGGAGCAGCAGTAATTAAAGAAGCTGTTAAAAGAGCAGGAATAAAACCAGAAGATGTTGAAGAAGTAGTTATGGGAAATGTTCTTCAGGCAGGACTTGGACAAAATCCAGCTAGACAATCATCAATAAAAGCGGGCTTACCAGTAGAAGTATCATCTCTTACAATTAATAAGGTGTGTGGTTCTGGTCTTAGAGCTGTATCACTTGCACGTCAAATGATATTATCAGGAGATGCTGATATTATAGTTGCTGGTGGTATGGAAAACATGTCAAGAGCTCCATATTTAGTTAATGATGCTAGATGGGGAACTAAAATGGGAGATACCAAGCTTGTAGATGAAATGATTGTAGATGGTTTATGGGATGCTTTCAATAATTACCACATGGGAATAACTGCTGAAAATATAGCAGAAAAGTGGAATATTACTAGAGAAGATCAAGATAAATTTGCTCTTGCTTCACAACAAAAAGCTGAAGCTGCTATAAAAGCTGGTAAATTTAAAGATGAAATAGTTCCTATAGAAATACCACAGAGAAAGGGAGATCCTAAAATATTTGATACAGATGAATTCCCTAGATTTGGGACTACAATAGAAGCATTAGCAAAACTTAGACCTGCTTTCAAAAAAGATGGTACAGTAACTGCTGGAAATGCATCAGGTATAAATGATGGAGCAGCAGCATTTGTTATTATGAGTGCAGAAAAGGCTGAAGAGCTTGGAGTTAAACCTCTTGCTAGAATAGCAGCTTTTGGTTCAAAAGGACTTGATCCAGCTATAATGGGTTATGGACCAGTTGGAGCTACTAAAGTTGCCCTTGAAAGAGCAGACTTAAAAGTAGAAGATTTGGATTTAATAGAAGCTAATGAAGCTTTTGCAGCACAAAGTTTGTCCGTTGTTAAAGATTTAAATTTGGATACAGATAAAGTTAATGTTAATGGTGGAGCCATAGCTATTGGACATCCAGTAGGAGCTTCAGGTGGTAGAATATTAGTTACACTTTTATATGAAATGGTAAGAAGAGATGCTAAAACTGGTCTTGCGACATTATGTATAGGTGGAGGACAAGGTACAGCTCTTATAGTTAAAAGATAATTTTGTACTATATAAAAATAAGGTGAAGATTTAATCTTCACCTTATTTTTATATTTATAATTATTAATTAAAAAAGATTATTTTATAATTTAAATTGATTTGCTATAATGTATATATTTTTCCAGTAAATTATTATTAATTTGTTTACAATTTATTTTTTTTAAAGTATCATTAAATAGGTAATTTTTAAAATTTAAATACTTATTTTACTTTAAATTAATATAAAAATAATATATTTTTGATATATTAAGGTATAATTCGTTAGATTTTTCATGATTTAACATATTTTTATAAACTGGTAAGACCAAAAAACTTGTATTTTAGTAAAAAATATTTAAATATTTAAATATTTAAATACTTTTTATGAAATAATAGATATGAGTATATAGAAAAATGTCATTGACATAGAATAATGAACTCGTTTACTATTTAGTATGGTTTAAAATTACTGAAAATAAACATAATTCATTCATTTGAAATATTAAAAAGCAGATTAGCAAATAGAAGAAAATATCTATTAGCACGATTAAAATGAAGAAATAGATAGATAAATTGGTTATATGACAAAATAAGAATAAAAAAAGCTAAATATGACAGTTCCATTAAAAGTAACTTGGATATATAATTTAGATATTGTTATTTGACAGTAGGTGATAGTAATAATGGATAGAGAAGTTAAAGAAATTTTAAGAAAGGTTATTTCCTTTGATATAATTGTTGCGGCTTTATCTAGCACTATTTGTTATATTTTTTTTAAACTTTATACAAATATATTATTTATAGGATTATTACTGGCTGCCTTAAATTTTATATTGAATTCTATTATTTCAAATTATTCATTAAAAGAGAATGGAAATAAAGTTATTGGTGCTATAGGATCTATAATTAGGATTATTATTACAGGTGGTATTGCTGTATTGCTCTGTAAAAATAATAGATTTAGTTTTATAGCTTTTTTAATAGGCTATACTTTACATTATATTTCAATTGTACTTTATGGAATCACAATAAATAAATCAGAAAGGAAGTGATTGAGATGAGTCCAGATACAGTATTTACTTTACATGTAGCAAATCATTCCATTGCCATTACATCAAGTATTGTTGTACAATGGGTAATCATGGCTATAATAATTATTCTAGCATTAATTTTAACAACAAATATAAAAACTATTCCAAGCAAAAGGCAAAGTGTTCTAGAAGTCTTTGTAGAAACCATAAATGGATTGGTTAAGTCAAATATGGGAGATGATTTTAAAAGCTTTGTGCCCTTCATAGGAACCATGGCTATATTTTTATGTTTCCTAAACTTAACAGGTCTAGTTGGGGTAGATCCTTCTACTAAAGATATAAATGTTACTGCAGGCTTTGCATTGATGAGCTTCGTAGTAATTCAGGCTACTTCTATCAAGAGAATTGGTGTTGGAGGTTATCTAAAATCCTATCTACAACCCTTTGCACCCATGATTGTCATGAATATCATTGAAAAAGTAACTTTACCTTTATCACTATGCCTAAGATTATTCTGCAATATGCTTGTTGGAAGTATGATAATAGGATTGGTTTATGGAGCCTTGAAGCATTTTGCATTTGTAATACCTATTCCGCTGCATGGGTTTTTCGATATATTTGATGGCCTTATACAGATGTATGTATTTATAATGCTTACAATGGTATATACTAAAATTGCTGTAAGTGAAGGTGAAGAATAATTTAATAATAAACTACATCATATATATTATGATGCTAGATATTATAAGCAGTAGGTAATTTATAAAATGAATTTTACATTTTGGATTTTAAGGAGGAAGAAAGAATGAATATTGATGCTCAAACATTTTTACATGGTATGCTAGCTATAGGTGGAGGTTTAGCCGCAATTGGATGTCTTGGCGGTGGTGTTGGTATAGGAACTGTTTCAGGAAAAGCAGTTGAAGCTATAGCAAGACAACCGGAAGCAAGAGGAAATATAATGTCAACAATGATCCTAGGAATAGCATTTGCCGAAGTTACTTCTTTGTATGCTTTGATTATTGCAATTATGCTAATTTTCGTAAAATGGCAATAATCAATAAACTTATTTTTTTATAAAAATAAGCCTGAAGAAGGGAGGCTTTTGAGTATATGAGTGGAAATTTGTTTACAATCGTAGAAACTGTAATTAACTTTATAATTCTTTTGATAATATTAAGAGTTTTACTTTTCAAGAGAATTACAAATGCAATTGATACCAGAAATAATCAGGTAAAAGAGACAATAAATAAAGCGAATAATGACAGAGAAGAAGCAAAGACTTTAAAAATTCAAACTGAAAAGAGTTTAGAAGATTCAAAAGCTCAGGGTAAAAGCATAGTAGAGGATTATAAGGAAAAAGCTGAAAAATTGTCACAGGACATTAAAAAGGAAGCTTCAAGTGAGGCTGATCTTATAATGGAAAGAGCTAAGAAAGAAGTAGAGAGAGAAAAAGAAAAAGCAGAAGATGAACTAAAGAAAAAAGTAGTTGATCTTGCTGTTATTTTGTCTTCAAAAGCTTTAGAGAAAGATATAAATGAAAAAGAACATAGAAGGCTTATCGAAGATTTTATAACTAAGGTAGGTATGTGATATGTATGAATACTTAGATAGGAGATATGCTGTAGCATTATATAAAATTGCTTCAGCGAAAAATAAAACTGAAGAATATATAGCTGATTTAGAGCAGATTCATGAGCTTATTAATGTTAATGAAGAGCTTAATCAGGTAATTAGTAATCCTAAAATAAGTACTTCAAAGAAAAAAGAAGTTTTCACAAATATCTTTAAAGGCAAAATAGATAATGAATTGCTCTCTTTTTTACTTATACTCATTGAAAAAAGCAGAATCAATGAGCTTAGCGGAATTATACTCCAGGTTAAAAAGGTTGACTTGGAGAAAAATAATCAGATTGTAGCAGAAATAAAGACAGTTATTCCATTAAATGACAGCGAAAGAACTTCTCTTATAGATAAATTAAAAGCTAAATACAACAAATCAATAATTTTAAAAGAAAATATCGATGAAAGTATTATTGGTGGAGTCTATGTAAGAGTTGGAGACGATGTTATTGATGGAACCATTAAAAATAAACTAGAAGAAATTAAAAAATTAATGCTTATAAGAGGATAGAGGTGAGCCTATGAACATAAAACCTGAAGAAATAACCTCAATTATAAAAAAGCAGATTGAGGGTTATGAAGATAAAGTAAAAGCTGTAGATTCAGGTACTATAATTCAAGTAGGTGATGGTATCGCTAGAGTATATGGCTTAGAAAATTGTATGGCTGGAGAACTTCTTGAATTCCCAAACAACGTATATGGAATGGTTATGAATCTTGAACAGGATAATGTAGGTTGCGTTCTACTTGGTGATGAAGAGGGAATAAAAGAAGAAGACGTAGTAAAGAGTACTGGTAGAGTAGTTGAAGTACCTGTTGGCGAAGAAATGATTGGAAGAGTTGTTAATGGGCTTGGTATAGCAATAGATGGAAAAGGCCCAATAAACACTACCGAAACAAGACCTGCTGAAACTATAGCGCATGGTGTTATTGAAAGAAAATCAGTTAATGAACCTCTTCAAACAGGTATAAAGGCAATTGATTCTATGATTCCTATTGGAAGAGGACAAAGAGAGCTTATTATAGGGGATAGGCAAACAGGTAAAACTGCTATAGCTATAGATACTATAATAAACCAAAAGGGAAATGACGTTATTTGTATTTATGTTGCCATAGGACAAAAACAATCAACGGTTGCACATATCTACAATACACTTACACAAAAGGGAGCTATGGATTATTCAATTATTGTATCAGCTTCAGCTGCTGATTCAGCACCACTTCAATTCCTTGCTCCATATACTGGTGTAACTATCGGTGAATACTTCATGGATCAGGGTAAAGACGTATTAATAGTATATGATGATTTAAGTAAACATGCCGTTGCTTACAGAACAATGTCATTATTATTAAGAAGACCACCATCAAGAGAAGCTTATCCAGGAGATGTTTTCTATTTACATTCAAGACTTCTAGAGAGAGCTGCTAAATTATCAGATAAATTGGGCGGTGGTTCAATAACTGCACTTCCAATAATTGAAACTCTTGCAGGAGATATTACTGCATATATACCTACAAATGTTATATCAATAACAGACGGTCAGATATTCCTTGAATCAGATTTGTTCTATGCAGGACAGAGGCCAGCTGTTAACTCTGGTATATCAGTTTCCAGAGTTGGTGGTAGCGCGCAGATTAAAGCTATGAAACAGGTTTCTGGAACTCTTAGACTTGAACTTGCACAGTATAGAGAACTTGCTGCTTTTGCACAATTTGGTTCAGACCTAGATAAAGAGTCAAAGAAGAGACTTGAAAAAGGTAAGAGACTTTTAGAGATATTTAAGCAAGATCAATATCAGCCAGTATCTGTAGAAAATCAAGTAATTATAATATATGCATGTGTAGAAGAATATCTAATGGATATAGAAGTAGGTAAGATAAAGGAATTTGAAAAAGGCCTTTTGGATTATATAGATACACATCATAAAGAAATTGGTGAAGCTATACTTACAAAGAAAGTATTAGATGATGAACTTAAAAAATCTCTTAATAGTGCAATAGAGGAATATAAAAAAGTATTTTAGCAGAGGTTTAATTTACCTTACCTTTGCGGGAGGTGAAATATGGCAGCAGGACTTATTACAATAAAAAGAAGAATTAAGTCTATAACTAATACTAGAAAAATAACAAAAGCCATGGGACTTATAGCCACCTCTACATTAAGAAAAGCCAGGAGAAATCTAGATGCAAATGCGGGTTATTATGATTCCTTTGAAGATACAATAAAAAAAATAGCCAGTGGTGTAATGGGAAAAAGTACTTATACTACTGGTAATGACAGCAAAAAGAAATTATATATAACTATGACTTCAGATGCAGGGCTTTGTGGAGGATTTAATGGATCTGTTGTAAATGCAGCGGTAAAGGAAATATCTAAAGATAGAGAAAATTCACTTATAATGTCTGTAGGTCAAAAGGGAAGAGGATATTTTAGGAGATTACATTATGATACAATAGCAGAATATGTAGATATCCAAAATGAGCCTACGCTTACAGAAGCCAAAACAATAGCAGAGCATGCTTTAAGTCTCTATAATAAAGGAGAAATTGGTGAAATAAATATAGTTTATACAAAGTTTATTTCCACAGTAAAACAAGAGATAATAATAAAAAAGGTGCTACCATTTGATATGAAGGAGATAAAGTATGATGGTTCAACTGAATTTGAACCTGAGGCTAATGAATTACTAGAGGGTATAGTAGGCATATATTTGAAGTCTCAAGTATTTAACTTTTTATTGAATTCAAAGGCAAGTGAACAGGCATCTAAAATGACTGCTATGGATAGTGCTACAAAAAATGCCAATGATCTATTGGATAATTTAAATCTAAAATATAATAGAATTAGACAGAGCGCAATCACTCAAGAAATAAGTGAAATAGTTTCAGGAGCAGAGGCTCAGAAATAAGGAGGGAAACTCATGCCAGAACATATAGGTAAAGTTGTTCAGGTAATAGGACCTGTTATAGATATAAGATTCGCAAGTGAAAGCCTTCCTAATATATATAATGCATTAGAAATAAGCATGGGAGACAAAAAACTTATAGCTGAAGTTGAACAACATATAGGTGATGATATAGTAAGAGCTATATCAATGGAACCAACTGATGGTTTAAGAAGAGGAGCAGATGTGGCTGATACTGGAAAACCAATTTCAGTTCCTGTAGGAAAACCAGTTTTGGGACGTCTCTTTAATGTATTAGGTAAGACAATTGATGAAGCAGGAGATTTCGAGGATGATGAATATTATCCTATACACAGATTACCACCTACCTTTGAAGAACAATCAGTAGTACCTGAAATGTTTGAAACAGGTATAAAGGTAATAGACTTACTTGCACCTTATCAAAAAGGTGGTAAAATTGGACTGTTTGGAGGTGCTGGTGTTGGTAAGACAGTTCTTATTCAGGAACTTATTAACAACATAGCAAAAGAACATGGTGGATTGTCAGTATTCACAGGTGTTGGAGAGAGAACAAGAGAAGGTAATGACCTTTATTATGAGATGAAAGAATCTGGAGTTATAGATAAAACAGCTTTGGTATTCGGACAAATGAATGAGCCACCTGGTGCTAGAATGAGAGTTGCACTTACAGGACTTACAATGGCCGAGAAATTTAGAGATGAGGGCCAGGATGTGCTTCTATTTATAGATAATATATTTAGATTTACACAAGCTGGTTCAGAAGTTTCAGCTTTACTTGGAAGAATACCTAGTGCCGTTGGTTATCAGCCAACCTTAGCTACAGAAATGGGTGCTCTTCAAGAGAGAATAACTTCTACAAAGCAAGGTTCAATAACATCTGTTCAGGCAGTATATGTTCCAGCAGATGATTTGACAGATCCAGCACCAGCTACAACCTTTACTCATCTTGATGCTACAACAGTTTTATCAAGATCTATATCAGAACTTGGTATTTATCCTGCTGTTAGTCCACTTGAATCTACTTCAAGAATACTTGATCCAAACATAGTTGGGCAAGAGCATTATGAAGTTTCAAGTAAAGTAAAGCTTATTCTTGAAAGATACAATGAACTTCAAGATATAATAGCAATACTTGGTGTAGATGAGTTATCAGAAGAAGATAGAGCTATTGTTAACAGAGCAAGAAGAATTCAGAGATTTTTATCTCAACCATTTTCTGTTGCAGAGCAGTTTACTAGTATGCAAGGTAAATTCGTTACTGTAAATGACACAATAAAAGGTTTCAAGGAAATACTTGAAGGTAAATGTGATGACTTACCAGAAGCAGCATTTTTATTTGTAGGTACTATAGAAGAAGCAAGAGAAAAAGCTAAATCCATGATGGAAAGCTAAAAAGGAGTGATTTTGTATGTCATCTAAAATAAAATTAAGCATACTAGCTCCAATGGAAAAGTTCTATGAAGGTGATGTATCTGAGATAAATACATCTACAATGACTGGTGACATAGGAATACTTCCACAACATAGTTCTTTTATAGGATTATTAAGACCTACTGTTACAAAATTAAAGCTTGAAGACGGCAGTGAAAAGTCTTTATTTACATCTACAGGTATACTTAAAGTTACTAAAGAAGAAATACAGATGATAGTGGATGATGCTGAGTGGCCTGAGGAAATTGATGTAAAAAGAGCAGAAAAAGCTAAGGAAAGAGCAGAGGAAAGATTGCATAAACAGGATCCTAAAACTGACGCTAAAAGGGCTGAAATTGCTCTCCAAAGGGCCCTTGCTAGAATCAAGACTAAAGGCAATTAAAAAATGGTCTAAGAATTAATAATTCTTAGACCATTTTTTAATTTGATAGTTTATCTGATAACTAGCCGCTGTAACACTTCAATTATAAACATAGAGATAACGGCCACACGATAATTCATTTAAACTTAGTTGTGGTACAAACTCCCACTAAGTAAGATTCATTGATAAGTAGGAATATGCTGCATTAAATTAATTAAAAAGATACTATCCAAATTTATTATAGTTCAATAAATTTGGATAGTATCTTTTATTTTTAAAGCTTAAAATAAAATTTTCACACATCATATATAAAATTTATATATTAATAATATATAGGAATAAAAAGGAAGAAATAAGTTAATAATCTAAAGAGAAAGGTAGGGGGAAACATGAGGATAAAAAAGAATTATATATTTTTGGTTATCATAATTTCTATGACATTTTTAATGGAAAATGTATTGGCTGTTGAAAATAAGGATATAATTAATGAAATTTTAAGTAGAACTAAAAGTACGCCTATAGAAATGGGAATAAATACTTATTACGACATAAGTAGTAATGGAAAAGATGAGTGCATAAAATGGCTTAAATTGATGAATTTATATGATAATAGTGCATCAGATATAGCAATTAATAATGATAATTATGATTATGAAGATTTACTAAAGACTGGTAGTGATGTACAGCTAGAGGATAAAAACATAGAAGATAAGAGCAAAAACATAAAAAATAGAGTTACTATAAATGATAATAAAGTATACTGTAGAGAATTTGAAAATGGAGATATATATGGTTATATAGAAAGCAGAAAAGATGGAAATGTAAATAAAATTAATCTGTTTATTAGAAAAATAAGTAAAAAAGGTGACATTAATAATTTAGAAAAACAGGTTAGAGCATCTATTGATAAAAAAGCTGATAATATAACATTTTATAAATATATAAAGGCGAAAATTTCTAAAGATGATGTAAAAACTACTCAAAGTAAAATAGAAAATTATTTAAAAGATATTGGCAGTAGAAATGTATCAACTGTTGAAATAAATAGGGGATTTAGTACGGTAGCTTATACAACTAAATATACTCCAATATCAGATAATGGAGAGCTTATAGATTTTAATTATGCAGTTATAAAGGAATCTGATGGAAATTATATAATTTTAGGTACGCCTATAATTGGTATTACTTATTAATTTTATGACTAGCCGCTGTAATATTCCATTGTTTTAAAGGGAAAAGGAACAAATATAAAATAGATTTTCTTTGTTTTTATATAGTGGTTGATAACAGCGGCACGTCCCTTGATAATTTATCTAAACTGAGTGGAAGAAACAAACCTCCCATCAGTAAGATTCATTGATAAATAAGAGTAAATTGGAGGAGTAAAATGGAAAAATTTATTATTAAAGGGGGAAGTACTCTAAGAGGTGAAGTGAATATTAGTGCTGCAAAGAATGCTGTACTTCCAATAATTGCAGCTACAATTCTATGTGGAGATAAGTGCATAATAAAAAATTGCCCTATGCTTTTAGATGTATATGTTATTACTGATGTCTTAAAATCTTTAGGAGCAAAGATTAATATAAATAAAATAAATAGAGAAATCGCTATTGATACTAGCGGAATAATTGATTCTGAGGTTAGTAGTGATCTGGTAAGAAAGATGAGAGGGTCATTTTTAATAATGGGACCAATGATATCAAGATTTGGTAAGTTTAAGACCTCCTTCCCTGGTGGATGTAATATAGGAACCAGGCCCATTGACCTACACCTAAAAGGCTTTAAGGCGCTGGGTGCTGAGGTTAAATTAAATCATGGATATGTTGAAGTTTCTACAACAAAGCTTATAGGTAGCAAAATATATTTAGATTTTCCATCGGTAGGAGCTACAGAAAATATAATGATGTCAGCAGTATTAGCTGAGGGTGAAACAATCATTGAAAATGCAGCTGAAGAACCGGAAATAGGAGATTTGGCAGAATTCTTAAATCAAATGGGAGCAAAAATTACTGGCATAGGAACAGATACATTAAAAATTGTTGGAGTAAAAAACCTAAATGGGATAAGCTATGAGCCAATTTATGATAGAATTGAAGCTGGAACTTTTATGATTGCAGCTGGAATAACAAAAAGTAAAATCAAAATTAATGGTATAAACAAAGAGCATATAAGGCCTGTGGTAGCCAAATTAACAGAGATGGGAATTGGTTTTGAATTTAAGGGACAAGAATTGCTGATAGATGGAAGAAATGATTTAAAGCCTATTGACATAAAAACTATGCCTTATCCTGGATTTCCTACGGATATGCAATCTCAAATGATGAGTCTTCTTAGTTGTGTTTGTGGAACAAGTGTAATTACTGAGACAATTTTTGAAAATAGATTTATGCATGTTATAGAGCTTAAAAGAATGGGAGCCAATATTAAAATTGATGGCAGAAGTGCAGTTATAGAAGGTATAAATAAATTAAATGGCGCTGAAGTAAAAGCTACAGATCTTAGAGCAGGAGCAGCTTTAATACTTGCAGCACTGGAAGCAGATGGGGAAACAGAAATATATGATATTCATCATATAGATAGAGGTTATGTTGAAATAGAAAATAAATTACAGGATATTGGAGTTAAAATACAGAGAGTAAAATGTTAAATAAAAAAGGGGTCACCTATTTGGAGGGCACTTTTTCAGTGGTCTCCCTATTTGGGGCTCTTTTTTTATTTGTAATAAATTAATTAGTATTCAAATAAATTATACTAGTAAGGCATCTGAAAATAAATAACAAGTCAAAGATGCGACGTATATTTTCAATCCAACAAGGAAACAGGTTCTTCTGATAGTGTCTATCAGAGGGTTCTGTTGACCCAGTAGGACTTACAATAGACTAGCATACTGACTTAATTATTTCTTGAAGATGCCTAAAGCACAAAGGAGGGGAAAATGGAAATGGTAAAGAATTTTTTTATAACTGTGTCATTGGGAATTATATTCATATTATTTCTTGCTGTATTTATAGGAGGGGTTGGAAGTAATATTGGATATGCAGATAAATCAAATAAGAGCAGCGGTCAATTAGAAAAATATGATATTAATCCTACAGATGTAGTATTTGATAAGAATAATGGCGGAGGGTCAAGTATAAAGGTATACATGACAAAAGAAAAAAAAATTAAGGAACTAGCACTTGAAGAATACACAAGGGGAGTAGTGGCTGCAGAAATGCCTGTAGAATTCAATATAGAAGCCCTTAAGGCACAAGCAGTAGCAGCAAGGACTTTTGCAGTAGCGCATATGGAGGTATATGGGGGTAAAAAGTATCCAAAAGCTAATGGAGCAGATGTTACAGATACAGTTGATTGCCAGGTCTATATGGATAAGAATGCTAGATTAAGTGATTGGCCTAAAAGTTCATCAGGAGAATATTGGAATAAAATCACACAGGCGGTTCAGGATACCAGTGGACAAGTACTTAAGTATAATGGCAAATTAGTTACAGAGCCATACTATTTTTCTACAAGCAGTGGAAAAACTGAAAATGGTAAGGATATTTTAGGCGCTGATGAACCATATCTTAAGAGTGTTCTAAGTCCAGGAGAAGAGAGCACCCCTAAATATAAAAGTCAGGTTAAATTATCTTATATAAGTTTCGTGAATAAAGTAAAAGGTCAATACAGTAATTCTAATTTAAATATTTTTAATGTTAAAAGTTCAATTAACATTATTAGTAAAACTGATGCCGGAAGTGTTAAAGAGATTAAAGTAGGTAATAATACTATGACAGGATCTAAATTTAGGACTATGATGGGTTTGAATTCAGCTAATTTTTCTATAAATTATAATATTACAGGAATAGTTATAAATTGTATTGGCTATGGTCATGATGTTGGAATGAGCCAGTGGGGTGCAAATGTAATGTCAAAACAGGGAAAGAATTATAAGGATATATTGACACATTATTATAGTGGAGTAAGTATAGAAAAAATTTAAAGTAATATATTTTATAGTACCGCTGGAGTATATATTTTAAATTAAATTTAATATAGCAGTTGATAAAAGATTCTACAATAAAAATTCTATTATTTTTATTGTAGAATCTTTTTAGTTATTTAAAAAATTTACAATATAAGAACCTTTAAGGATTACAATGAAATATTATCCACATTTGCATGATAAAAAAGGAAAAATATTTTATATAAAATGTATTATTTACTAATTTGTGGACAAAATACAAAAAGGAGGTGTTAATCAATGGATAAAAATGATTTACAAAACAAACAATCAATTAAAAAGGAAAAAATTAGTTTTTGGAAGAAAGATGGATTTTATGTGATCTTGTTTCTATGCTTATGTGTGGTTGCAGGTGTTGCTACATATGTAAATACTAACACTAAACATAAGAGTAGTTCACTGTCAAAGCAAACACAGGTGTCAGTAAATGATCAAAATAAGAAAGCAATTAATGATGCCAAAACTACAGAAACACCAAAAACAAATACAGCAAAAGATGATAGTAAAAAAACTAGTATGGACAATGCTAATCTAGTAAAAAAAGGCACTACAAAGAGTAATGCAAGTGTTCCTACCAATGCAACAGCAGTAACGAGTATGGTTACACCTGTAAATGGTACTATTGCTCAAGGATATACAGGAGTTGCTGGTGCTATGGCAGTAGGTTTAGATAATGTATCAAGAACCATATTAGGGGAGTATATAAAAGTAGCCAATAAAGGAGTACCTGTTTATGCGGCAATGAATGGAAAGATATCTTCAGTTAGTGGTGGAAATGTAGTTATTATAAGTAATGATGGAAAATTAAAAACTGTATATGACAATTTAGATCCATCAAGTATAGCAATAAAAGTTGGAGATCCAGTTGCTAAGAACAGCAAAATTGGTGTAGTAGGCGATAGTGATAATGCTAAAGATAGAATAGTTAATTGTGATCACTTATATTTTGAAATCGATGAAAAACAAAGTGATGGAACTTATAAGGATGTAAATCCACAGAATTATATAAAATACTAATTATTCTATATATCAGCCATTCCTAAAAAAATAGGGGAATGGCTGATATTAAGTAATCAATATGGTATATAGTGCATATTTATAATATAGAAGGGTTAAGGAGGTAGCACTTTGAAAGATTACATTGAGGAAAGAGTTTTAGAAGTAGCACAATACATTATTGAATCAAAAGCTACAATCAGAAAAACTGCTAAAGTTTTCGGAGTGAGTAAAAGTACTATACACAAAGATATGACAGAGAGATTACCTCAAATAAATCCTCAAATTGCTGAACAAGCTAAAAATATTTTAGAAGTTAATAAAGCTGAAAGGCATATTAGAGGTGGAAAAGCTACAAAAATGAAGTACAAGGCTATTGAAGGTTAGAAACATTCCTATTATAATAAAAAAGAAGAAATTTTTATAATTTTATGTAATAATAAAGTTATAATAAGATAAATGTGTTGTTTTATGTAAAAAAACATAAGAGATGGAGTGAATAGAGGGATGTTTTTTGGAATTGGATCTGATATGGGCATAGACTTAGGAACAGCCACCGTGCTTGTGTACCTTAAAGGAAAGGGTATAATTTTAAAAGAACCATCAGTGGTAGCGATAAATCGTAATACTAACGAAGTCCTTGCAGTTGGTGAGGAAGCAAGAAAGATGATAGGCAGAACACCTGGAAATATAGTAGCTATTCGTCCATTAAGAGATGGAGTAATATCAGACTATGATATGACTGAAAAAATGTTAAAGCATTTTATACAAAAAGCTTGTGGAAAAAGAAGAATGTCTACACCCAAGGTAGTAATTTGTATACCTTGTGAAGCTACAGAGGTTGAAAAAAGAGCTGTGAAAGATGCGGCAATGAATGCAGGAGCAAAGAAGCCTTGCTTGATTGAAGAACCACTGGCAGCAGCAATTGGTATGGGACTAGATATAACAAAGGCAAGTGGGAATATGGTTATAGACATAGGCGGAGGAACAAGTGATATAGCTGTTATTTCTTTAGGAGGAATAGTAGTAAGACGGACTATAAAAGTTGCAGGAGATAGATTTGATGAATCTATTATCAAATATATAAGAAAGAAACATAAATTAATGATTGGCGAAAGAACTGCTGAAGATCTAAAAATAAATATAGGTTCAGCCTTTAAGGGTGAGTCTGAGGAGTCTCTGGAAATCAGAGGAAGAGATTTAATAACAGGTCTTCCTAAAAATTTAATTGTTACGTCACAAGAGATAAGGGAAGCACTTGAAGATGCGGTTAATGCTATTGCTGAATGCACGCATTCAGTACTTGAAAAAACTCCTCCAGAATTAGCAGCGGATATTGCTGATAAAGGAATAGTTATGACCGGTGGAGGTTCCCTTCTAAAGGGGTTGGATAAGCTTATTCAACATGTTACTAAAGTTCCAGTTTATGTTGCTGAAGATCCGGTTTCTTGCGTAGCACTGGGAGCTGGTAAAGTTTTAGAATTTATTGATAAAGTATACTTAGATGGGGAAGATATATTAATGTAATAAATAGTGCTAAAAGGTGACTGCAGTATAACAACAGTCACTTTTTTTATTATTAAGATTTTTTATTTTAAGATGATTTCTCTATTTTAGTATTTTCTATATCCTTTTATTAGGAGTGTTCTTAAATAAATAATATGAATGCAGCAATGCATCACAAATTACTGTAGTCATATCTAAAATTAAGTTTAGTCTTATATTTCTATTGGTAAATAATTCAGTGCTATCGCAGGAGTCAACTATACCAATTATAGATGAGTTGCCTACGTCGGGAAGGGATTTTCCAACACCCTTTCCAGGATGTATAGGATAATCACGTACTTGTATTTCACCAATATTATTGCTATTACCTAAACATGCATCTATTCCTATGATTTCTGATTTAGGGTAGAGTAGTTTTATATGGTTTAATTTTTTATCAAGATTTAGTGCATGAATTGGTTCAGATATTGTTCCGTAAACTGGCAAAGGAAAATTTCTATTTTTTAACATAGTGCCTGTTAATGGTCCGAGGCAATCTCCTATGCATCTATCGGTACCAATACAAACTATTATTGTATTATCGTTAATATAATTTTTTAAAAAATAGGCTATTTCATAATAGGCCATGGAATTTTTGTAAAATGTTTTGACTTTATTCAAGAATTACACCTCCCAATAATCTATATGAAATTGTAATAGGTAATATTATGAAAAATTGAATAAAAAACTTTTTTGATGAAATAATTAATAGATATTGGAGGGATTTGTGTGAATAAAAAGAAATTGAGTATTGTGGTAATAATGCTTGCGATGGTAACTGTAATCATTATGCTTTTAACCTTTAGTTTCAGTAAGGGAATAGATACTGAGGATAATAAAACTTTGATTTTAAATAATAGTAAAGTGGAAAACAACCCCAATATAGATACTTCTAATAATATTAAAAAGGATTCCTCACAGGAAAGGGTAAATAGCAATAAAAATTCAATTAAATCTAGTAATGTAGAGGTACCTAAGGATGAAGATAGTAATAAACAAGTTTACCAAGATTCAAATTACCAAAATGAAAGTAAAGCAGGAGATATAGAAAAAGAAAATGTAAGTAGAGAAAATGATTTATCTTCTTATAGTTCAGAAGAGAAAAATCAGCTTGATGATAGAAGTGATATTTCAGTATTTAAGGTCTCTAAAGAAAAAATAGCAAGTGAACTCACTTTTTCAGATAAAATAAAAATTTTATCTATAAGTAAAAATCTTTCGTCCAGTGATGTAAGTGAACTGAAAAATGATATAAACAATGGTAATGAAAAAAAAGGAATTTCAGATGCTATGCAACTTTTAAAAAGAAAACTTAATAATAAGGATTTCAATAATGTTGAAAATATTGCATCAAGGTTCATTAATTTGGATAGTATAAATAATTGACTTTAATAATTTCTTATAGAATTTTATAGGCCCTTGGTAATGGGTAAGCGCATTATTAAAACTAATAATTAAATAGAAAATGTGAGTTTATGCATATAAGTGAGAAAAATGGACGTATGGCGAGATATATAGATAAAATCATGATATTTATCCCGATTTACAATTTGAAAATTCATTCTTAGAATTATATAATATTCCTTGTTGATGCGCTTGATTCTTAGAGCATTATCCAAATAGTACTTATAGCGTGGAGGAATTCCCGAGCGGCCAAAGGGGGCAGACTGTAAATCTGTTAGCTCAGCTTTCGATGGTTCGAATCCATCTTCCTCCACCAAAAAATGGGCGCTTAGCTCAGCTGGGAGAGCATCTGCCTTACAAGCAGAGGGTCACAGGTTCGAGCCCTGTAGTGCCCACCATTTTTATATAATTACATAGGCTGGCATAGCTCAATTGGTAGAGCAACTGACTTGTAATCAGTAGGTTATGGGTTCAATTCCTATTGCCAGCACCAATTTTGGAGGAATTCCCGAGTGGCCAAAGGGGGCAGACTGTAAATCTGTTAGCTCAGCTTTCGATGGTTCGAATCCATCTTCCTCCACCAAAAGACACATAGGTGTCTTTTTATTTTATACATATTGACTAGTGATAAATACTATGTTACTATAACATTGCAGTTTAAATTTAATTGTATAATGAATTTTAGACTCTTATCGAGAGAGGTGGAGGGAAATGGCCCTATGAAACCCGGCAACCAGTGTGTTATTTTCACATTAAGGTGCCAATTCCCGCAGATAGATTTCTGCAAGATAAGAGAGATTTGCAAAAATAGTCTCTTCTTATTTAAGAAGAGACTTTAGTTTTTTATATGACAAGGGGGAAAGTACAGTGAGAAAATTATTTACTTCTGAATCGGTAACTGAAGGACATCCAGATAAAATATGTGACCAGATATCTGATGGAGTATTAGATGCTATACTTGCACAGGATCCATATGGAAGAGTGGCTTGCGAAACAACAGTTACTACAGGTATAGTTAATGTAATGGGAGAAATATCAACAAAATGTTATGTTGATATACCTAAAGTTGTTAGAGAAACAATAAGAGAAATAGGATATACTAGAGCAAAATTTGGCTTTGATTGTGATACATGCGCAGTGGTTACCTCAATTGACGAACAATCTGCTGATATAGCTCAAGGTGTAGATGAAGCATTAGAATCAAGAAAGGGAGAAATGGACAAATTAGAGGCTGTTGGCGCAGGAGATCAAGGTATGATGTTTGGTTTTGCAACAAATGAAACTCCAGAATACATGCCTATGCCTATAGCTTTAGCTCATAAGCTCTCAAGAAGGCTAACTGAAGTTAGAAAAAATGGGAAATTAGCTTATTTAAGACCAGATGGAAAAACTCAGGTGACAGTTGAATATGAAGATAACAAACCAGTAAGAATAGATGCTATTGTTATATCAACTCAGCATAGCCCAGAAGTTTCACAGGAAGATATTGCAAAAGATCTTATTGAGAATGTTATAAAGCCAGTTGTTCCTGCTGAACTTTTAGATGAAAATACAAAGTATTTTATCAATCCTACCGGAAGATTTGTTGTAGGTGGACCTCAAGGAGATTCAGGACTTACTGGTAGAAAAATAATAGTAGATACTTATGGTGGATATGGTAGACATGGTGGTGGAGCATTCTCTGGCAAAGATCCAACTAAGGTTGATAGATCAGCAGCTTATGCTAGTAGATGGGTTGCTAAAAATTTGGTTGCAGCTGGTATTGCTGATAAACTTGAAATACAACTTGCTTATGCAATAGGTGTTGCAAAGCCTGTATCAATTTCTATTGATACCTTTGGAACTGGAAAAATTTCTGAAGATAAGATTGTTGAAATTGTTGAAAAAGTATTTGATTTGAGACCTGCCGCTATAATAAGGGATTTAGATTTAAGAAGACCGATATATAAACAAGTAGCAGCTTATGGACATTTTGGTAGAACAGATATAGATGTACCATGGGAGAAACTTGATAAAGTAGATGAAATAAAAAAATATATATAAAGTTACTTTAAAATTTAATATCTAAAATATAATGTTTTAAAGTTAGTTAAAATAGGGAGCTTGAATAAGCTCCCTATTTTCATGCCCCAATTATTTGTTGAATTTTAGTTATTAGATTATACATTAAATACAGTATTTAATGTAATATTTATGTAAATAATAACAATGTTCTCTGTATAGAGTAATGTTGTATAATGAACATTATTTGTAATTAGGCATATAAAGCCTATAATATCACTATAAATTTTCATAGAACTTCAGGTGTAATTAAATATTTTGTAATGGGCATATTTAGTATGATATAATTTTTATATTAAGCATTATAGATAATAATTGTAACTGGATAAGATTTGTTGATAGTAGGAGAGATTTTATGTCCCAATTAAACTGCATTGTTGAAGATATAGTTTTTAAAAATGAAGAAAATGGGTATGTTGTAGCTCACGTTAAAGAAAAAGATATAAGGCATACCATAGTAGGGTGTATACCATATATTATAGAGGGGCAATCATTAAAGTTGCAGGGAGAATGGGTTAAGCATCCACAGTTTGGAAGACAATTAAAAGTTATTGCCTGTGAAGAAGTAGTACCAGATTCTAAAATTGGAATAGAGAAATATTTATCTTCCGGAGTTATAGCTGGAATTGGTCCTGTAACAGCAAAGAAAATAGTTGATAAATTTGGTGAGAAGACTCTTGAAATATTGGATAATGATATAGATAGACTTAGTGAAATAGAGGGTATAGGAGATAAAAAAATAAAAATTATATATGAATCTTATTCTACACAAAGAGAAATAAGAAATATAATGGTTTTTTTACAGACTTATGGAATAACTCCTAACCAATGTGTAAAAATATATAAGAAATATGGATCAGAATCTATAAAGGTTGTTAAAGAAAATCCCTATATGTTAACAGAGGATATAGCTGGTATCGGATTTAAAAGTGCAGATAAAATTGCAAGGAGTTTAGGTATAGAAGCAGACTCTCCTTTTAGAATACAAAGTGGAATAAACTATATTGTAAATGAATTTTGTGCTATGGGAAATACCTATATGCCTATAGAAAAATTAATTAAACAAGCCATGGATATGCTTTCAGCAGAAAAAGCAAATATAGAAAAAAATATATATGAATGTACTCTAGAACAGAAAATAAAAATTGAGATAATTGATAATGAAAATTGTGTATTTACTATGCCCTATTACTATTGTGAATTAGGTGTGACTAAAAAAATAATAACTTTGGCTACCAATAAATACGATGATATTAAAATTGATATAGATAGCAAAATAGAAGAGTTTGAAAATTTGAATTCTATAGATTTTGCGTTAACACAGAAAGAAGCTATAAGAGGTGCGTTTGAAAATGGAGTTGAAGTGATTACTGGTGGTCCTGGCACGGGTAAAACTACTATCATAAATTGTATAACTCATATATTTGAAAAGGAATCTTTAAGAGTATTTATGGCTGCACCAACAGGTAGAGCTGCCAAAAGAATGTCAGAAGCCTCGGGAAGGGAAGCAAAGACAATACATAGATTATTGGAGCTGGGAGTTGGAAACGATGAGCAAATGACATTTTTTAAAAAAGAGGAATGTCCTTTAGAATGTGATGTAATTATAGTTGATGAAGCATCTATGATTGATATTGTATTAATGAATAATCTCCTTAAAGCCATAGGAATGGGCACAAGGCTTATAATCGTTGGAGATGTTGATCAATTGCCTTCTGTAGGACCAGGTAATGTGCTAAAAGATGTAATAGAAAGTGGAGTTATAAAAGTAGTGAGGTTAAAAGATATATTTAGGCAAGCCAAAGAGAGTATGATTATAGTAAATGCACACAAAATTAATAGCGGAGAAATGCCAATTTTGAATAAAAAAGATAAGGATTTTTATTTTATAAGCAGGGATGGAAATGAGAATATACTTAATACTGTTATAGAGCTTATACATAAACGTCTACCTAAGTTTAATACAAAATGGCATAGTAAACATCATATTCAAGTTCTTTCACCTATGAGAAAGGGACTTCTAGGAGTATCAAACTTAAATAATAGTATTCAACAGGTTTTAAATCCCAATGAAGAAGGAAAAAAAGAAATTAAATCCAGAGACATAATATTTAGAACTGGTGATAAGGTTATGCAGATTAAAAATAATTATACATTGAAATGGACTAGAGTTGCAGGTATTGGGGAAAAAGAAGGAGAAGGTGTATTCAATGGAGATGTAGGATTTATTGAAGATATTGATGATAAAAATAATCCTGTTGTAATATTTGATAACGAGAGAAAAGTAGTCTACGAAGACATGTATTTAGAGGAGTTAGACCTTGCATACGCTATTACAATACATAAAAGTCAGGGAAGCGAATTTCCAGTAGTGGTAATGCCCGTGTTTATGGGACCACCGCTGCTTATGAATAGAAATTTATTATATACGGGTATAACTAGGGCTAAAAAGCTAGTAGTTCTTGTAGGTAACCAAAAGGCAATACAATTTATGATAAATAATAATAAAAGCTTTGATAGATATTCCGGTCTTAAGTGGAGAATTATAGATATAATACAATAGAAATGTAATATAATAAAATACAAATAAATATATTATTTGTATTGGAAAAATTGAATTCTATTATATCATCATTGAAAATAATATGATGAGTATGGGAGGCATAGTTATGAATACTAATAATTTAAATAATCTCAGCATAGAAGAAATAAAAATCAGTAATGCTATTTTAAATTGGAGTCTCGGAAGAAAAAATTTTTTAAGCGTTGTAGCGCCTCCGTATAATACATCTCTTATATTTATTAAGACAATAATGGAATTCATAAATGATGAAAAAAAGGTACTATACATAACTGGTGAATATGAAAAAAATATTCAAATAATTAAATACTTTAGAAATAATACTAAGTTCAGAAAATATACTTATATTAGAAATAGTGTAACTATGACAAATTCTTCTTTAGTCTTCTGTAATTATAAAAAGTCTATACTGATTAAAGATAAATTTGATTTAGTAATTTATGATGATATTAGAAGCTACCCACTATATTCTAAATATGAAATAATAGATATTATGAATAAATGCTGCAATGGACATGGAAAGCTTATAGCATATTCTATTGATGATATCTTTAACAAGGGAAAAGAGATCCTTTTGCCTGCTAAGTATAATAAAATGCCTTTAGTTGAGCCTAGAGTCATAACCACAAGAATTGATATAAATAAAGATATGCCCTTTGTTGTATACGAATATATAAAATGGTCAATAAATATAGGTAGAAGAGTAGCTATGATTTTACCAAATAGTGTAAACATATTTAATGTTACATCCTATGTATTTAAGTATTGTGAAATGCTTACTCATAATATAACATATCATTCCAAGTACGAAAACAATACAAGTAAAATAAATGAGCTCCATAAATATGAGGGTGGGATAATTGTAACAGATGATTTTGATAGCATTTGCAATAATGGCAGTATGAATATAATAGTTTTATTTGCAGATAATAGTGAATTTAATTATAAAAAATTAGTATACTTTTGTGGTAGAACAGGAGAAGGAGATATAGGAAGTCGGGGAGAAGTTATATTTTTAGCCAAGGAAGAAAATTATGAAATTGAAAAAGCTAAGGCTATAACTCGAAACTTCAACAAAAAAGCATGGGAAGATGGATTATTAAGTATATAAAATATTTATTGGATTGTATACTGAGCATAGTATACTGTGGGGAATATAAGTGCACAGTATGTGGGGCTTATGTGGAAGAAATAAATATATGTGATGAATGTAGAAAAAAAATTAAATTTTGTAAGGATATTATAAGAATTGAAAGGGCAAATAGTGAAATAATTTGTTATAGCGTGTCTTATTACTCTAATATCATGGCTAAATTAATTTTAAGGCTTAAATATAAAAGTGATTTTGCCTGTGCGGATATCATAGGAAGTTTTATGGTAAAGGTCATAGAAGAGAATGCTATTAAATTTGAGGGCGTGACTTTTGTGCCCATGACTAAAAAAGCTGTGAAGAAAAGAGGATATAATCAGAGTAGAATTTTAGCTAAGGTTATAAGTGAAAAACTTCATGTAGAACTGATAGACTGCCTTGGAAAAGTAAAAGAAACTAAAGATCAAATTGGATTGGATGGTGAGTCAAGATGGAAAAATCTATCTTCATCCTTTAAAATAAAAAATCCCAATATAATTTTAAATAAAAATATTTTAATTATTGATGATGTTATAACTACAGGTGCTACTTCCTATTATTGTGCTCAGGAAATACTTAACAATGGAGCAAAAAAGGTTAGCGTCTTGACTGCTGCTAAAACTAGTATATAATATTAAGTATTAAGTTAGGTTTGTGGTTGAAAGTCGATGCCAGTCGCAGGCAAAGCGATCCACGTAAGTTAAACAAAGTTTAATGAGCATGGTGCGGTTTAGAGGTAAGTCCTGCCGTGAAAACGAGAGAACAACTAGTGAGAGGTTAATTCCGGGTAGCAAAAGTTCCAGCAGGCGAGTGTGGGGTCAAAGACCAGGTCAGCTAATTTAATAATGCACTTATGGTGCTGTTTAGCAGTCTTTTTTAAGACTGCTATATTTATTTAAAAATCATTATTCCCGACCTAGTTAGCATATAGTTAACTAGAAGGTACATTAAATTTATGGAAAAGGCAAAGACGATTTGTCTGGGAGTAAATATTAAGGAAACTGCTATGAAGGTAATAATAATGAGTTGTTTAAATAATCATAAAGATGAACCTAAGGGGCCTACGATAAGGCTCCTTTTTATTTAATGCTATATTTATCTAATAATTCAATATATCTATATTTGTTAATAATTAACACCAGCAAAATGCCGGTGTTTTTTTTATATATGCTCTATTTATAAATATTTTAAAAAATATGTTTATATCCGCGAATTTTGTTATTATATGGTAATGAAAGGAGGGATATTATGACAGAAGTAGAGATAATGTTAAATAAAATTGAAGAATTAAGAACTTTAATGCATCAGTTAATGAATAAAAAATTAGAATTAACTGATCCAGAATTAGTAGACTTAAGTCAAAATTTAGACAAGCTACTAAACAAATATAATAGATTATTAAAAAAGTTTAAGTAATCTATTATAGAAATTGAAAGGAACACCCAAATTGGGTGTTCTTTTGATGAAAATCAATTCTTATTAAAATTATAAAATTTAAAACTAAATTTTGATAATTTATTGATAGATTTTAATTTACAGCTTTTGTGGTCTAATCATTTAGATGTGTTTAAAATGATTATATATTAAAAATAACAATTATTTTATGGTTTTAAACATAGATATTTTGTAAATAATAATAAGGTATATATAAAAGAGTATTAATAAAAAATTTATATAATATTCTGTCAATTTATCTTTTAATACTTGATACTTTATATAAAAAGTAATAAAATATTATCACAGGAATAATTATCCTAAGAATATAATTCAACAATTGGTTCTAGAGAGGAGCTGTTAATATGAGAATAACTATTAGCGGAAAAAATGTAGAGGTTACAAATGGTCTTAGAAGTGCCCTTGAAAAGAAATTGACAAAATTAGATAGGTACTTTAATCCTGATGTAACAGCTCATGCAACTTTAAGTGTGGAAAATTACAGGCAAATAGTTGAAGTGACTATTCTTTTTGGAGGAGCTATACTTAGAGGTGAAGAGTCTAATACAGATATGTATGCTGCCATAGATTTAGTTGCAGACAAAATGGAAAGACAGGTGAGAAAGCAAAAAACTAAGTTAGAAAAGAGAAAATATGGTGCATCTTTAAGATTCCAATCTATACCTGATTTTGAACAAGATAATAAAGATGAAGTAAAAGAACCATCAATAGTAAAGACAAAAAGATTTGCCATAAAACCAATGTCAGAGGAAGAAGCTGTTTTACAGATGGAGTTATTAGCGCATAGTTTCTTTGTTTTTCAAAATGCTGATTCAAGTGAAGTAAATGTAGTTTATAAGAGAAAAGATGGTAATTATGGTCTTATCGAGCCAGAATTTTAATTTATATATTAAAAGAGTGTGGATTTATAAATCTACACTCTTTTAATGTAAAGTTTAAATAAACATTATATAAGTTGAAGGAATATAAGTTAGATGTTATAATCTATTAGGTATAATACTTTTGTATAAGGCACATTCAAATAAATAACTAGTCAGTATGCTAATCTATTATGAATCCTACTGGGCCAACAGAATCCTCAGATAGCTCACTATCTTGGTCACCTGTTTCCTTGTATGATCCAAAATATACGTGGCATCTTTAACTTACTATTTATTTTCATATGCCTAATTTTATAAAAACATAGTGAGGATGAATTCGATGGGAATTTTAGGAAAAATATTTGGATCTTATAGTGAAAGAGAAGTAAAGAGAATTATTCCAATTGTAGATAAAATAGAGAGTTTTGATGAAAAAACAAGTGTTTTAGATGATAATGAACTTAAAGAAAAAACAGAAGAGTTTAAAAATAGACTTAACAATGGAGAAACATTAGATGATATACTTCCAGAGGCTTTTGCAGTAGTGAGAGAGGCATCTTATAGAGTACTTGGTATGAAGCATTTTAGAGAACAGCTTATTGGTGGTATTGTGCTTCATCAAGGAAGAATTTCTGAAATGAAAACTGGTGAAGGTAAAACATTAGTTGCTACATTGCCTTCATATTTGAATGCATTAAGTGGTAAGGGTGTACATATAGTAACTGTAAATGATTATCTTGCAAAGAGAGATAAAGAGTGGATGGGAAAGGTTTATGAATTTCTTGGCCTAAGCGTAGGAGTTATCCTTCATAATTTAAATCAGGATGAGAGGAAAGAAGCTTATTGCTCAGACATAACCTATGGAACTAATAATGAATTTGGATTTGATTATTTAAGAGACAACATGGTTATATATAAAGAGGAAAGGGTTCAAAGACCACTAAATTATTCTATTGTGGATGAAGTTGACTCTATTTTAATAGATGAATCTAGAACTCCTCTTATAATTTCTGGTGAGGGAGATAAATCAACTGAATTCTATAAAGTAGCAGATGGTTTTGCTAAAACCCTTAAGAAGGAAGACTATACAGTAGACGAAAAGTCTAATTCTGTAATATTAAATGACTCAGGAGTGGAAAAAGCAGAAAAGTTTTTTGATTTAGAAAATTATGCAGATTCTGAAAATATGGAAATTCAACACCATCTATCACAAGCATTAAAAGCTAATTACATGATGAAAAAAGATAAAGACTATATGGTGAAAGATGGAGAAGTAATCATAGTGGATGAGTTTACTGGAAGACTTATGGAAGGCAGAAGGTATAGCGATGGTCTTCATCAGGCAATTGAAGCAAAGGAATCAGTAAAGGTTCAAAAGGAATCAAAGACTCTTGCTACTATTACATTCCAAAATTATTTTAGATTGTATAATAAGCTTTCTGGTATGACTGGTACTGCATTGACTGAGGAAGTAGAATTTAGAGAAATATATGGCTTAGATGTAATTGTTGTACCAACACATAGAGGTATTGCAAGAAAAGATTTTCCTGATCTAGTTTATAAAACAGAAATGGGAAAGTTTAATGCTATAGTTGACGAAATAGTAGAAACTAATAAAAATGGTCAGCCGGTACTTGTAGGTACCGTAAGTATAGAAAAATCAGAAGTACTTTCTGAACTTTTGAAAAGAAAAGGCATACGGCATCAAGTACTTAATGCTAAATATCATGAAAAGGAAGCTGAAATTATATCCCGTGCAGGTGAAAAAGGCAGTATAACTATAGCTACCAATATGGCAGGCCGTGGTACGGATATTAAACTTGGTGATGATGTTGTGGAGTTTGGCGGACTTAAAATAATTGGTACAGAAAGACATGAGTCAAGACGTATTGATAATCAATTGAGAGGTCGTTCTGGACGTCAAGGAGATCCAGGAAGTTCAAGATTCTATGTATCATTAGAAGACGATCTTATGAGAATATTTGGATCAGATAAATTAAGTGGCATGGTCGATAGACTTGGATTACAAGATGATGAAGCAATTGAAAGTAAAATGGTAAGTAATGCCATAGAAAATGCACAGAAAAAAGTTGAAGGCAATAATTTTGATATAAGAAAAACTTTGTTAAAATATGATGACGTAATGAATCAGCAGAGAGAGATTATGTATAAGCAAAGAGCACAGGTGCTTGAAGGTGAAGACATGAAATCCCAGATTCAAGCTATGATTAAAGATCTTGTCTATACTTCTGTAGATTCACATTTAACAGATATAGAAGAAAATATAGAAGAAGATTTATCACACTTAATTGAATTTTTAGAGGATATCTATTTACCAAAGAGTAAGATTACAGTTGACGAATTAAAAGTAATGTCTAATGAAGAAATTAAAGAAAAGCTTTTGCAGACGGCTATGGATATATACACTGAAAAAGAAGAAAACTTTGGATCTGAGCAAATGAGAGATATAGAAAGAGTAATTCTTCTAAGAGTAGTAGACACAAAGTGGATGGATCATATTGATAATATGGATCATTTAAAGCAAGGTATGGGACTTAGAGCGTATAGACAGCAGGATCCTGTTCAGGCTTACCAGTTTGAAGGAAGTCAAATGTTTGATGAGATGATTTATAACATTAAAGTTGAAACAGTAAAATATTTATATCGTGTTCAAGTTGAAAGAGCTCCTGAAAGATTAAGAGTGATTAGACCAACTACTACAAATCATGGTGATACAGAAGAAGTGAGAGAACCTATAAGAAGGAAAGAAGAAAAAGTTGGAAGAAATGATCCTTGTCCTTGTGGATCTGGTAAAAAATATAAAAATTGTTGTGGAAGAAGAGCATAGATAGGATGTGATTACAGTGTTTATAAAGCTTGATGAGTGCTTAAGTGATACAAAAATACTTGAAGAGGGAATACAGGAAATAAGGGATTCACTTTGACCTGCCTTTAATGCAAGTAAAAATAGAAGAATTAGAGAATATTATGCAGGAGCCAGGTTTCTGGGATGATATGAAAAGAGCTCAGGAAATAGCTCAAGAAGCTAAAGGATTGAAAGATAGAGTTGAGTTAGTCAATTCTTTAGAGCAAAAATTGGATGATGTTAAAGTTTTAATAGAAATGTGCCAGGAAGAAGAGGATGAAGCCGTTTTAGATGAAATAGTTTCTGAAATTAAAGAATTAAATTTATCAATAGATAAATTTAGGATAGAAATCCTCCTCTCTGGTGAATATGACAGGAATAATGCCATATTGGATTTGCATACTGGTGCAGGTGGTACAGATGCTCAGGATTGGACAGAAATGCTTCTTAGGATGTACACGCGCTGGGCGGAGTCAAAAAATTTTAAAGTTGAAACTTTAGACTTATTGCCTGGAGATGAGGCAGGTATTAAAAGCGTTACGCTAAAGATAACAGGAGAATTTGCATATGGGTATCTAAAGGCAGAGAAGGGAATCCATAGACTTGTAAGAATATCGCCCTTTAATGCAAATGGTAAGAGGCAAACTTCTTTTGCTTCTGTAGAAGTTTTACCTGAACTTACAGAAAGTCAGGATATTGATATAAAAACAGATGATTTAAGAATAGACACCTATAGATCCAGTGGAGCTGGTGGACAGCATGTAAATAAAACTGAATCTGCTATAAGAATAACCCATATCCCTACAGGAATAGTAGTTCAATGTCAAAATGAAAGAAGTCAACATTCTAATAAAGAATCAGCTATGACTATGCTTAAAGCTAAGCTTGTTGAATTAAAAGAAAGAGCTCATAAAGAAAAGATAGAAGATTTAACTGGTGAACTAAAGGACAATGGATTTGGAAGCCAAATACGATCTTATGTTTTTCAACCATATACTATGGTAAAGGATCATAGAACTGGCGTTGAAATGGGTAATATTGATTCAGTAATGGATGGAGATATAGACAATTTTATAACAGAATACTTAAAGAAAAATAGCTTATAAAACAAAAGAAAGACTATCTAAAAATAAAATTTTCAGATAGTCTTTTTTGTTTTAATTTAAAACTGTAATAAATAATAATATAAAAAATAGAATAACATATGGCTAACTAAAATTTAATATTGATGAATTTACATCAGAAAGATTTGGTATTATTCTATCTGCCATATTTGTTTCTATATTGATTCCTATTCCTATAGCTGTCATGTTAAGCAGTTTTGCTTCATTTAATCCATCTATTTCACTGTCAAATACAACGCAGTTTTCAGGTGCAATATTAAGGTTTTCAGCAGCTTTAAGAAGCAAAGGCTTAAAATCAGAATCCAAATTGTTATCTGAGATGACGTCAAAGAAATCTTCAATTTTTAGAATTTTTACAATATCCAATAAATTATTATTGTTAGAAATAACAGCTAATTTCATGTCGGACATTCTTAGATTAATTAAAAATCTTTTAAGATCTTTTAATCCAATTGAATTTTTAGAATAATTTAAAATGTAGTCAAGGTGAAAAATACATCCTTCTACTTTTTTCAAAATTACACCCCCATCAATAAATAGAAATTTAATAAATCTAATATTGTATGAAAAATTTGTAATAATAAATCTAATATTGTTAAATTTATTATACAATCATAGTTTAATTTTATTATAATACAATTTAATGAGAAAATAACATTTGTTAAGAATAATTAACATTAGTATAATGATTTCCACTAAATGGCAATCGATTCTAAGTATCACAAACCGATACTTAGAAATCTGTTTATGATAATATAGATTAATCAATATACCAATATTTATAGATGGCAGTGTAATAAGTAATAATATATAATAGAAAAGGGTGTAATTATTATGAATGAATATTATCCAATAATGTTAAATGTAAAAAGTAAAAAATGTGGAGTTATTGGGGGAGGTAAGGTTGCATATAGAAAGATAACTGCCTTATTAGAATGTGGAGCTGAGGTTTTAGTTATATCTAGAGAGATAATACAAGATATCGAAATATTGGTAAATGAAAATAAAGTAATATATTTGGAAGATAATTATGATTTTAAATATATTTCAGATTTGTATCTTGTCTATGCTGCTACTAACGAAAAAAATATAAATAACAAAATATATAAGCAGTGCAATGAAAAGAACATTCTTGTAAATGTAGTTGATGAACCTGATATTTGTAATTTTATAGTTCCATCTAAGATTAGAAGAGGAGATTTGACAATAGCAGTATCTACTAATGGTAAAAGTCCAATGCTTGCAAAGAAAATAAGAGAAGATTTAGAAGAGATTTATGACGATAGATATGAAATATTTTTAGATATTATGGGACAGATAAGAAAAGAGGCTTTTGCTATTTTAAAAGATAGCAAAAGGCGGAGTGAATTTTATAGGCATGTAATATATTCGAATTTTATAAACAGATTATCTTATGATAATAAAGAGTCTATACAAAAAGAAATAATGGATATTTTAATAGAATATAAGAGTAATGGAAAATTATAGATAATAATTTTGTAAAATAAAATTTTTGTTGAAATTTAAAATATAAATTTAGAATTTTTTATAAAAACCATTGACATATTTACTAATATAAATTAAAATTAACAGTAATATAGTAAAACCATATAAACAAAGTAGAATACTTGGTATTGAATTAAGGTTGATAAATAATTTATTAACCTGCAATTTTTGTAAAAACTTTTTACCATTTTGGAAAGAACAATAGGTTAAGGAGTTTATAAATGACAAAAGTTATTGATACATTAAAAAACATGAATAGAGATGGAAAAAATATTTTCAGTATTCTCCAGAAAAACGGTCCATTAACAAAGGCGCAAATTATGGATTTAACTAAACTAAAATTGACGACCTTAAACCGCATAATTAAACCTATTATTGATGAAAAATTAATTGTTGAAGCAAGTATAGGTGAATCCACAGGGGGAAGAAGACCTAGTTTATATGATGTAAACATGACAGATTATGCGTTTATTGGCATAGATATTTCTAGAATTTATACACAGGTTATTTTTGCTGATTTTAAACTTAATATAATTCACAAAGAACGTTTTAGTATGGATAGTTCATATTCTCCAGAGAAAACAGTTGATAGGATAACAGATATCTGCAAAAATGCAATTCATATGGCTGAATTAATGAATAAAGAATTAATTGCGGTAGGACTTGGTACAGTAGGGCCAATGGATATCTACAAGGGGATAATGAAAAGTCCGGCTAACTTTATGTCAAAGGGATGGACAGGTACTCCTATAAAAGAAATGCTGCAGAAAAATTTGAATTTAGAAGTGTATATGGATAATGGTGCAAATGCAGCAGTCACAGTAGAATATTTGTTTGGATATGGAAAAAATTTAAAAAATATTGCATATTTTAACTTTGGTATAGGTATAAGAACAGGGGCCATATCTGATGGTAATATAGTGAGAACAATTAATGATGCAGAGGATGCTTTCGCTCATATGGTAATAGATGTAGACGGTGAAAAATGCATTTGTGGAAATTATGGTTGTGTTGAATGCTACTCTTCCATAAAATCCATTACAAAAAATTTTAAAAAAAGAATTGCAATGGGTGAAAGTACTAAAATACAAAAATCTATAGATGATATTAATTATATTGACATAAGTTTGGCAGCACAAAATGGAGATAATGTATCAGAAGAGGTAATAAAAAAAGCAGCAGAGATATTTGGAACAGGATTATCAAATTTTATAAATTTATTAAATCCAGAATTAATTATTTTAAGTGGACCACTTATAATGGTGTCAGAGTTGTTTTATAAAATTAGTGTGGCTACAGCAAAACAAAAATGTTATTTAAGTAAGCATAGTAACATTTTTTTCAATAGAGGCGGTTACTTTAAAGAAAATGCAATTTCGGCAGGGGCTGCTGCTATGGCAATTGAAAATCTGCTTAGAGAATAAGCATATGAAAATAAATTATATATGCCAAAATGCTAGGTGTTAAATTTAAAATATATAGTTATTATAATGAGGAGGACAATCATGAAAATTAAAGTAAATGGTGAAGTCAAAGAAATAAAGGATGCAGTAACAGTAACGGAAATATTAAAAATTGAAAATGTAGAAATGCCTGATATGGTATCAGTACAATTAAATGGAGAATTTGCAGAAAGAGATAAATTTGATACCACAGTACTTAAAGAGAATGATGAAATTGAATTCCTTTACTTCATGGGAGGTGGAAGCTGTGGATTTTAGTGAAGAGCAAATAGAGAGATATTCAAGGCACATAATTTTATCTGAAGTTGGAGTTGAAGGCCAGGAAAAATTACTTAATTCAAAGGTTCTTATAATAGGAACTGGTGGACTTGGAGCACCGGCAGCTATGTATTTGGCAGCAGCAGGAATAGGTACTATTGGTCTTGTAGATGGAGACGCTGTAGATCTTTCCAATTTACAGAGACAGATAATTCACCAAACTGCAGATGTTGGTAAATTAAAGGCTGAATCTGGTAAAGAGACCATTAATGCCATAAATCCGGATGTGAAGGTAATTACATATAACGAATTTGCCACTTCAGAAAATATAATGGATATAATAAAAGATCAGGATTATGATTTTATATTAGATGGTACAGATAATTTTCCAGCAAAATTTTTAATAAATGATGCTTGTGTGCTTGCTAAGAAACCATTTTCTCATGCAGGTATAATAAGATTCCAGGGACAACTTACAACCTATATACCTGATAACGGAACACCTTGCTATAGATGTATTTTCCAATCACCACCACCAGAGGGAGTTGTACCAACTTGTAGAGAGGCTGGTGTAATAGGTGCTATGGGTGGAATAATTGGAACACTTCAGGCAATGGAGGCAATTAAATATTTACTTGGACTTGGGGAAACTTTAGCAGGGTATCTTTTAACTTATGATGCATTAAAAATGGAGTTTAAAAAGATAAAAATAAATTATAATAAGAGATGTGGAGTATGTGGTGACAATCCAACAATTGATACGTTAATTGATTATGCTAAACCAGCGTGTGATTTAAAAACAGGAAATTTAGGCATGTGAGAATAAATAGTCTAGCATTTTGACTGGTTATTTATTTGAATATGACTCAAGCGGGTGATTATATGATTTATATAGAAAAAAAAGAGTATGAAAAAATTATAGAGCAGGCCAAAAAAGAATTTCCAAATGAATGTTGTGGATTTCTTGCAGGAAATAAAAAAGATCAGGATTTATTTATAAAAACAGCATATGCAATGACCAATATAGATGCCAGCAGTGAACATTTTTCCATGGATCCAAAGGATCAGTTTAAAGCTGTGAAAGCTATAAGAGAAGAGAATATGGAGCTAATAGGGAATTATCATTCTCATCCATATACACCTTCACGTCCTTCGGAAGAGGATAAGAGACTTGCCTATGACCCAAAGGCCATTTATGGAATTTTGTCATTGGAAAAGGAAGTACCAGTTTTTAATCTTTTTAAAATAGAAAAGGGTAATGTGGAAAAGATTCAATATGAAATTATTTAGAAATTTAAAATAATTGTATGGGGTGATATGAGTGATACAGATAACTGAAGATAACTTTAAGGCTATTGAAGATTTTAAAGAAAAAGCAGATCAGTATAAAAATGGTGACATAGATCCACTTAGATTTAAAGCTTTCAGAGTTTCAATGGGAGTTTATGAGCAGAGAGAAAAAGAAACTTATATGGTTAGAACCAGAGTTCCGGGAGGAGTTATAACTCTTCAGCAGCTTCAGACAATAAATGATATTGCAAAAGAGTATGCAAATGGAAGAATGCATATTACATCAAGACAGGATCTTCAATTTCATAATGTAAAACTTGAAGATGTCTATGACATTATGAAACAGCTTATAGAAGTTGGAATAATTACAAAGGGTACTGGAGGAAATACTGTAAGAAATGTGCAATGTGCAGCACTTTCAGGTGTTTCAACAGATGATGTATTTGATGTAACTCCATATGTGAGAGAGGTAACTAATCATTTAATAAAAGATCCTTCAAATATGAATCTTCCAAGAAAATACAAATTAGCTTTTTCAAACAGTCCAGTGGATGAAGCTGATGCTACCATATCAGATCTTGGTTTTATAGCTAAAGTACAGGATGGCAAAAAAGGGTTTGAAGTCTATGGCGGCGGCGGTTTCGGAGGTAATCCTAGAGTATCTCTGAAATTGGCAGATTTTATTGAGGATAAGGATGTAATATATTACGTTCAGGGAATGAAGGAGCTTTTTGAAAAAGAAGGGGATAGATCCAATAAAAATAAAGCTAGAATAAGATACATAGTTGCAAGACTTGGAAAAGAAAAATTTATTCAGCGTTTTGAAGAGGAATTGGCAAGAGTAAGGAAAGAAAATAATCTTGAAATCAATATAGATGAACCTTATGAGAAATATGACACTGATAATATAGAAACTATAGATAAACCACTTAAGAATATAATATTCCCACAGAAACAGAAGGGCCTTTATTCTGTATATGTACATCCGCAAAGTGGTAATCTGGCTTCAGAAAATTTAGATAAGGTTATAAATTTTATAAATACCTTAGACTATGGCACTTCCATAAGAGTGACAAATACTCAGGCATTCTTTGTAAGAGATTTAAAGGAAAAGGATGTAGCTAAATTATCGGATATAATTCTTCAATTTACATCCAGATTTAATATAGATAATTCCATAACCTGTGCAGGAGCTTCTACTTGTCAATTGGGACTTTGTCTTTCACAAAATCTTTTAAAGGGAATTAAAGAGGAATTTAAGGATGCCAGTGACGATATAAAATATGCTTTACCAAGAATATATATATCAGGATGTCCAAATTCTTGTGCAGTACATGAAAAGGGAAAGATAGGTCTAAGTGGAAGAGCAAAAAGAACTGAAGATGGACTTATACCAATGTATACAATTTTCCTTGGAGGAAAAGTTGGTGCTGGTGGTGCAAAAATGGGTGAGGTTTATGGAGACATACTAGCTAAAAAAGTTCCTAAATATCTCTACAAATTAGCAGAATTGAAAAGTAAATCTTCCTATGAGAATTTTGATGAATTTTTAGATAACAGCAAAGAAGAGATTAAAAAATTAGTAAAAGAATATAGTACTTTAGAAAGTTTTGCTGAAAATGCTGACCTCTACTATGATTTTGGAGCCTGCAATAAATTTACCTTAGAAGGAAGAGGTGCAGGTGAGTGTAGTACAGGAGTTGTTGATGTTATAAAGCTTGATCTTGCAAATGCAGAAGGGGCTCTTGAAAAATATAAGACCACTAAAGAAAATGCTGATTTGTATTCTTCAGCAGTATCTTCAGCTAGAGCACTTCTTGTTTTAAATGGAGTAGATACAAATAAGGATAGAGAAATTTTCAAAGCTTTTAAGAAAGATTTTGTTGATACAGGATATGTAAAAGCTGAAATAGGGGATTTATTTGATACACTTATAGATTTTAAATTAGGCGATATAAAGAACATAGCTGATAAAGCAGAGGATATATCATATTTGTACAATAAGGTAAGAGCTATGTATGACTCATTAGACGGACAATTGCATATAACTCTTCCAAAAGAAGTTGAAAAAGAAGAAACTAAGAAAAACTTAGAAGATAAGCAAGAAAATTCATATGAAGTGATTGACTTTAGAGGAGTAAAATGTCCTATAAACTTTGTAAAAGTTAAGGTTGAGTTGGCAAAAATAAAATCTGGAGAAAAAAGAGGATTTTATTTAGATGATGGAGCTCCTATAGATAATGTGCCTAAAAGTGTAGAAAAAGAAGGACATAGAATAGTAGATATTGATACTAATTATGATGGATATAATTTGCTTATAGTAGAGAAAAAATAAGGAAAACATTACTATTATTTTCAACAAAATCTTTATTTTATCTACACAATTTTGTTATATAATGTATTCAAGTTAAGTTAATTTAACAAAATCTTTATTTTATCTACACGATTTTGTTATAGAATATAGTCATATAATATATTCGATTAAAACTAGGCTTATGGCGGAGGTTGTATATGAATTTTAATACCAAACTTATTCACGGTAATCGTAAAAAAGATGAAATAGGAGCTACTAATACTCCAATATATCTTTCCAATGCATATGCTCATGATTCGGCTGAAAAGCTCGAAAGTATATTAATGGGAAATAGTATGGGTTATGCTTATACAAGAATCTCCAATCCTACAGTTACTGCTTTTGAAAGAAGAATTGCCAGTATAGAAGGTGGTATGGTGGCTACTTCAGCAGCTTCAGGCATGAGTGCAATATATTTAGCTATTACAAATATAGTGGAAACAGGAGACGAGATAATTGCTTCCAGTGGTCTTTTTGGTGGAACATATACTTTAATGAGAAATTTAAAGTCTTTTGGTGTAAGCGTTAAATTTTTAGATAGTATAAATGAAGAAACACTAAAGGAAAATATAACAGACAATACAAAATTAGTATTTGCAGAAACAATAGGTAATCCAAAGCTTGATATTTTGGATATAGATTCAGTTTCAAAAGTCTGTAAGGATAATAATGTAATTTTAATAGTTGATTCTACAGTAACTACTCCATATCTTATAAAACCATTGGAACATGGGGCAGACATAGTTATACATTCTACTTCTAAATATATAAATGGTACTTCAAATTCTATTGGTGGAATTATAGTAGATGGTGGCAGTAATAAATACAGTGATGAGAAATTTAAAAACTTTAAAGATTTTTCTAAAAAGTTTGGTAAAATGGCATTTACAGCAAAGCTTAGAGCTACTGTAGGTAGAGATCTAGGTGCAGCCTTGTCTCCAGTTAATGCATTTTTAAATCTTACAGGAATTGAGACTCTGTCACTTAGAATGAAGGAACACTGCAAGAATGCTATGGCTGTAGCTGAATATTTAAGTGGAAATAAAAAAGTTGTCTCTGTAAATTATCCTAAGCTTAAAGGCTCAGAATATTATAGTTTAGCTGAGAAGTACTATGAAAGAGGCGCTAGCGGAGTTTTAACATTTAGACTTGGAACAAAAGAAAATGCATTTAAATTTGTAAACAATCTAAAGCTTATATCAAATTTAACTAATATAGGAGATACAAAGACATTAGTCATTCATCCCTCTTCTACTATCTGTGCAGGAAATACAGAGGAAGAAAAGCTTCAAATGGGAGTTTATGATGATCTTTTGAGAATGTCTGTTGGAATTGAAGATATAGAAGATATAATAGCTGATATTGAAAATGCTTTAAGCATATGAAAATAAATAGTAAGTCAAAATAGACTAGAATACTGACTATTTATTTGAATGTGCATTAGAAGCAATATGAGGTGATTCTGTGGGAATAAAGGCAACAAATATAGTCTGGCAGCAGACGAATGTAAGTAGACAGGATAGAGAAAAACTTCTTAGGCAGAAGGGGATACTCATTTGGTTTACAGGACTTTCAGGATCCGGAAAGTCTACTGTGGCAACTATGCTTGAAAAGAAGCTTCACGATATGGGAAAGCTCACATATTTATTGGATGGCGATAATGTAAGACATGGTTTGAATTCTGACCTTGGATTTTCTATAGAAGATAGAATTGAAAATATAAGAAGAATAGCAGAACTTTCAAAATTATTTGTGGATTCAGGGGTTATAACCATAACAACTTTCATTTCACCTTTTATAAAGGACAGAGAAGCTGTAAAAGAACTTTTAAAAGATGACTTTATAGAAGTTTATGTAGACTGTCCTATAGAAGTTTGTGAAAAGAGAGATCCAAAGGGTATATATAAAAAAGCCAGAAAAGGTGAGATTAAAAATTTTACAGGTATAGATTCACCTTATGAACCGCCTGTTAATCCGGAGATAACAGTGAAAACACATATAGACAGCTTAGAAGAATGTGTATCTAAAATTATAGATTATCTGGAGCTTAAGTAAGCCGTTGTAAAATTAATTAATTTTGCAGAAATCAGTTAAAGATACTATAAAGGTAATTAAAGTGAGGACAATACCGATGAGATTAGAACCTAGAATTAGTACTACAGATATTCTTATAATAGGCGGTGGTGCTGCAGGTTGCTTTGCAGCCATCACTGCTGCTAAATCAAATATAAAGGTAACTATTGCGGAAAAGGCAAATATAAAAAGAAGTGGATGTCTTGCAGCAGGAGTTAATGCATTGAATGCGTATATAACAAGGGATGAAACACCAGAGTCTTTTGTAGAATATGTGAAAAAGGAGTTCAATGGAGTTATAAGGGAAGATCTTGTATATTCCATTGCTAAAAGGCTTAATAAAGTAACTAAGGATATAGAAGATGCTGGGCTTACCATTTTAAAGGATGAGGCTGGTGAGTATATAACCAGAGGCAAGCGAAGCATAAAAATAAATGGTGAAAATATTAAACCAATACTGGCAGTTGCGGTTAAAAACATAGAAAACATAGAGGTTATAAATAAATTAAACATTATAGATTATATTGAGAAAGATGGAAAGATAATAGGAGCATATGGATTTTCTCTGGATACTGATGAGTTTTATGTAATACATGCAAAGTCAGTAATATGTACTACAGGAGGAGCAGCTGGAGTATATAAACCTAATAATCCTACCTTTTCAAGGCATAAAATGTGGTATAGTCCTTTTGATACTGGAGCAGGTTATGCTATGGGCATAAGAGCAGGGGCCGAAATGACTACCTTTGAAATGAGGTTTATAGCACTTAGATGTAAAGATACCATAGCACCTACAGGAACTATAGCACAGGGGGTTAGGACACCTCAGGTAAATGGTTCAAAAGAGTTGTATGTAAATAAATATGGTAAACCTACTACAATTAATAGATTATACGCCACAGTTATGGAAAACTTAAATGGAGAAGGTCCATGTTATTTAAAGACTACAGGTATAACAGAGGAGCAAAATGAGGAATTACTTAAAGCCTATTTAAATATGGCACCAGCCCAAACTTTGAAATGGATAGAAAATGGTACTTCACCAGCTACAGAGGATGTAGAAATTGAAGGAACAGAACCTTACATTGTTGGAGGCCATACAGCTAGTGGATACTGGGTAGATACTAATAGAAAGACTACTTTAAAAGGCTTATATGCAGCAGGAGATGTAGCAGGTGGCAGCCCTAAAAAATATGTAACAGGATGTTTTGCAGAAGCTGAAATTGCTGCCCAGGAAGCAGTGAAATATATACAATCTGTACAGCTTCAAGAAGTTCTAGAAGCTGATATTAAAGATAAGCTTAAAGAGATTAACAGTTTTTTTGAAAATAAATTTTCTCTGTATTCCATAGAAGAAGTGGAAGAAGCCATGCAAAAAGTAATGGATGAATACTCAGGTGGTATATCTCAAAATTACAGATATAGTGCTAGAAAACTCAGTATAGCAGCAAAGAGAATTGAAGAGCTCATTGAAATAACTGAAAAACTTAATGCAAAAGATACCCATGAATTATTGTTTATATATGAAATACTTGATCGATTGTATGTGGCTAAAGTATTAATTTGTCATCTATCAGCCAGACATGAAACCAGATGGAAGTGTTATCAAGAAAATGAGGATTATACACAAAGAGATGATGAAAACTGGCTAAGATATGTAAATTCTACTTATAGGGATGGGAAAGTTAAAATTATATTTAGGGATTTAGTGGGAAGGGATGAAATCTATGAGCATAAAAATTGATAAAGATAAATGTGTTGGTTGTGGAAAATGTATAGATGTTTGTCCTGGTACCTTAATATATAAAGATAAAGAAAATAAAGCCTATATAAAGTATGAAAAGAACTGTTGGGGATGTACAGCTTGCCTGAAAGAATGTAAAGTAGCAGCGATTAAATATTATTTAGGTGCAGATATTGGTGGTAATGGTGCCAGCTTATATGTAGAGCAGGATAAAGATATATTAAATTGGAATATTACCGATAAAAATGGCGAAAAAGTAGTAATATCTACAAATAGAAAAGAGGCAAATAGATATTAGCAATAATTTTACTAATGTTTATATAAGGCACATTCAAATAAATAACTAGTCAGTATATCTTTGACTTACCATTTATTTTCATATGCCTAAATTAGATTCAATATTATAAAAGGGGGTTTATAAAATGAAAGGTAAAAAAATTCTATTTTCACTGGTTGCAATGCTAACTATAGGGGTGCTAGCTGGCTGCAGCAGTGCTAATAACACAAGTGGCTCTTCTAATACAACAGGTAGTAAGCCATTAGATACAGTAAGGATTGCATATTTCCCTAACATAACCCATTCACAGGCTTTAGTAGGTATGCAAAATGGTCAATTCCAAAAGGATTTAGGGAGTACAAAAATTGAATGGAAGCAATTTAATGCCGGCCCTTCAGAAATTGAAGCATTTCTTTCAGGAGCTGTGGATATTGGGTACATAGGACCAGGACCAGCTATAAATGGATACACAAAGTCAAAAGGTGATTTACAGATAATTGCTGGTGCCACTGATGCAGGTGCAGTGCTTATAGGTAAAAAAGACAGTGCAATAAAAAGTGTAAAAGATCTATCGGGTAAAAAAGTAGCTATACCTCAGTTTGGTAATACTCAGGATTTATGCCTTAGATTTTTACTTCAAGAAAATGGTTTAAAAGATACTACTAAAGGAGGAACAGTTCAGATAGTGCAGGCTGACAATCCAGATATAGTGTCTTTACTTGATAAAGGTTCTATTGATGCAGCATTAGTTCCAGAGCCATGGGGAGCAACAATCCAGGCTAAATCAGGGGCTTCAATAATATTGGATTACAATCAGATATGGAAACAGGGAAAATATTCTACAGCAGTTGTAGTAGCTAGAAAAGAGTTTATCAAAGACCATCCGGATGTAGTTGAAAAATTCTTAAAAACTCATGTAGAATTGACTGATTATCTAAATAAGAGTCAGACTGAAGCATCTACGAAAGTAAATGATGAATTGAACACATTGACAAAGAAACCTCTAGATAAATCTGTCTTAGATACAGCATTTAAGAGATTAACTGTTACTGTAAATCCAGAAACAGAGGCAACAAAAGAAATGATTGATATGTCTGTAAAAGCTGGATTCATAAAAGAAAAACCAGATGATAAAGGTTTATTTGATTTAACCATACTAAATAAAGTTTTAAAAGCAAAAGGTGAAAAAACTATTAATTAAGTTATAATAGATAAAAAAATAAAAAGTCAATTTATAAAAACAAAGTTGACTTTTTATTTTTGGTAATGCTAATCTAGATTTGGTAAGTAATTTTTAAAAGGGTTGATATATTTACACTCATGTGTAAAATTTCTTATAAAAAAATTCAAGTGTTATCAATGATTTAGTGAATTATTTGTAGAATTGGAGTTTAATTAAAAATAAAAGAGGTGATATGTTTGAGTTTAGTCATTGATGGAGTCAGTAAGAAGTTTATAACAAAAAGTAAGGAAACTTTTACACTGGACAATATAAATCTTTCTTTTAAAAAGGGAGAGTTTATATGTCTTTTGGGGCCCTCGGGCTGTGGTAAATCCACTCTGCTTAATATAATTGCAGGTCTTGAAAAACCTACTTCGGGAAAAGTAACCTTAAAGGATAAAGAAGTAAAGGAAGTTGGACCGGATAAGGCCTTTATGTTTCAGGAAGCCGCATTGTTTCCTTGGCTTAGTGTCATAGAGAATGTAGAGTTTGGAATGAAAATGGCAGATGTATCAAAAGAGCAGCGAAGAGAAAAAGCTTTAAAATATTTAAAGATGGTACATCTAACTAAATTTCAAAATTCTTTTCCACATGAATTGTCTGGTGGAATGAGGCAGAGAGTTTCTCTTGCCAGAGCTTTAACTCTTGATTCGGAAGTGCTTTTAATGGATGAGCCATTTTCAGCCTTAGACAGTCAGACTAAAAGTATACTTCAGCTTGAACTTCAAAAGATTTGGTGGGAAACAAAGAAAACTATAGTATTTGTAACTCATAATGTGGAAGAGGCCGTACTTTTAGGCGATAGAGTAATAGTAATGTCTGCTAATCCAGGAAGAGTGAAAAGAGAATTTAAAATAGAACTAGCAAGGCCAAGGGAAGCGCAGAGTATAGATCTTACTTATGTAGTTTCCGAGGTTATGAAAGAGTTAAAAGAGGAGGTGGAGAAGGTTGCAAAAGCTGAATACGACAGTGATTGGAGTATTGAAGAGAATAATATTTTATATAATTCTGATAATGATATGGGAAATGGTTTATAAAATAGGTGTTGATGCTTTAGGAATATGGAAGCCCTATTCTTTTCCATCACCTATAGATGTATTTAAAACTTTAAAATCACTTATAGGAGATAATAGTCTGTTTATTGCAACTGTAGTAAGCCTTAGAAGACTCCTTATAGGCTATTTGATTTCACTTGTTATAGGTTTGCCGCTAGGACTTATTGTTGTTAGATATAAATATCTGGATGAAAATTTAAGTTCTTTAATATTGGGACTCCAAACCCTTCCAAGTGTATGCTGGTTACCTTTTGCTATACTTTGGTATGGACTTAATGAAAGTTCTATATTATTTGTTGTTACTATTGGTTCTGTATTTGCAGTTTGTATGGCTACAGAGTCTGGAATAAAAAATGTAAATCCCATACATATCAAAGCAGGCAAGATTATGGGTGCTAAGGGAATAAAGCTTTATTGGAATGTAGTAGTTCCTTCTGCACTTCCAGACATAATAGGAGGTATGAAGCAGGGCTGGTCCTTTGCCTGGAGAGCATTAATTGCAGGAGAGATGTTATCAGCAACTAAAGGACTAGGGCAAATATTAATGGTAGGAAGAGATCTTGCTGATATAAGTCAGGTAGTAGCAGTAATGATTGTAATCATAGTACTTGGACTTATAATTGATAAACTCATATTTGGAGCTTTAGAGAATAGTGTGAGAAATAAGCGTGGACTAGGTAGAGTTTTGTAAACTTATAAAAAAAATTAAGTTGCAGTAAATATAAGTATAAAATGTGTAAATCCATATAATTTATATAAGGATAACATATATGAATTATATGGATTTACATGAGAAAATAGGAGGAATTAATTATGGATCATTTAGACAGATTGGAAGCCGAAAGTATATATATATTGAGAGAAGCTTATAAGCATTTTGGAAAACTTGGAATGCTTTGGTCAGTAGGAAAAGATTCAACAGTAATGCTGTGGCTTGCAGAGAAGGCTTTTTTCGGAAATTGCCCATTTCCACTAATTCATGTGGATACTACATTTAAAATACCTGAAATGATAAAATTTAGAGACAAAGTTGCTAAAGACTATAATCTGAATCTTATAGTAAATACAAACTGGAAGGCATTAGAAGAGGGGATGGGACCACAAAAAGGAAGATTAGTCTGCTGCAAAGCATTAAAAACGGATGGACTTCAGGAAGTAGTTAGTAAATATGAATTTGAAGGACTTATTGTTGGAGTAAGAAGAGATGAAGAGGGATCAAGATCCAAGGAAAGAGTTTTCAGTGAAAGAAATGCTGAATCTGAATGGGACTATACTGATCAGCCACCAGAACTTTGGGATCAATTTAAAACTGACTTCAAAAAGGGAAATCACATAAGAATACATCCACTTTTAGGCTGGAGAGAAATAGATATTTGGGAATACATCAAAAGGGAAAATATTCCTGTAGTTGATTTGTATTTTGCTAAAAATGGTAAAAGATACAGAAGCTTAGGATGTGCGCCATGTACTAATCCTATAGAATCCAGTGCTTCCAATGTAGATGAAATAATAGAAGAATTGAAGAATACAAAAGAAACAGAACGATCAGGAAGAGCACAGGATCAGGAAGATGCTCATGCATTAGAAAAACTTAGAAAACATGGATATATGTAGTTGGAGGTGCCTAAAATGAAGAGCGAAAGAGAAAACTTAAATATTGTAGTAGTTGGACACGTAGATCATGGTAAGTCAACACTTATAGGAAGACTGTTATATGATACAGATTCACTTCCTGCTGGAGCTATAGAAAAAGTAAAAAAGATATCTGCAGAAAAGGGAAAGTCCTTTGAATATGCCTATCTTTTAGATGCTTTTGAAGAGGAACAAAAGCAGGGTATAACTATAGATATAACTATGATTCAATTTTTTACAAAGAAAAGAGACTATGTAATAATAGATGCTCCAGGACATAAGGAATTCCTAAAAAATATGATATCAGGGGCAGCCAGTGCAGAAGCAGCCTTCCTTTTGATAGATGCAAAGGAAGGTATTCAGGAGCAGTCCAAAAGACATGGTTACATACTTTCATTACTTGGTATAAAGAAAGTATATGTGCTTGTAAATAAAATGGATCTTGTAGACTATTCAGAAGAGAGATTCAATGAAATACAGGTTCAATTTAACGAATTCTTAAATAATTTAAATGTATATCCTGAAAAGTATATACCAATATCTGCTTTTAATGGTCAGAACATAACTTCAAAACCATCTGAAATGCCTTGGTATAAGGGAGATTATGTTCTTGAATGTATGGATAAAATAGAAAAGGCAAAAGGAATAGAGGAGAAGCCTCTAAGATTCCCAATACAGGATGTTTATAAATTTGATGACAGAAGAATAATTGCCGGAAGAATAGAAGCAGGTACTTTGAAAAACGGTGACGAAATTGTAATATATCCAGGCGGTAAAACTACAAGAATTAAATCTATTGAGGCTTGGCAAGGCAAGGATAAGACTGATGTGATTTCAGCTGGCATGTCCGTTGGAATTACTGTGGAGGATGAGTTCTTTAACAAAAGAGGAGAAGTTATTTGCCACAAAGAAGATCATGTTGCTACAGCCAATATTTTTAATGCAAATGTATTCTGGATGGGTAAAAATAACCTAGAAAGAGGAAAGAAGTATAAACTTAAAATTGCAACTCAGGAAGTGGAATTTGAAGTTTTCTCAATTAATAAGATAATAGATGCGGCATCACTGAAAACTAATAGTGAATTAAATTATATAAAGAAAAATGACGTGGCAGAAGTTACTATAAAGACAAAAACACCTATATGTTTTGATGCCTTTGGAAATATACAGGCTCTAGGAAGATTTGTAATTATAGATGATTATAATACTGCTGGCGGTGGAATCATATCAAATGTAGAAGATTCTCTAAATAGAGAAGTGACAAATGTAAAAAGCAAAAATATTACTATAAGAAAGAGACTTGTATCGAGAAAAGATAGAGAAGAGGCTCTAGGACAAAAGGGTAAAGTAATATGGCTTACTGGACTACCTGGATGTGGAAAAAATGAAATTGCCGTTAAACTTGAAAAGAAGCTTTTTGAACTTGGCAAAAAAGTATATTATATAGATTCAGCTAATGTAAGATTTGGACTAAGCAGTGATTTGGATTTTTCTCCTAAGGATTCTTACGAGCAGACTAGAAGAATATCTGAGGTTTCAAATCTATTTGCAGATAGCGGAACTATAACTATAGTAACTTCTGTAAGCAGATTTAAAGAAGCCAGGGAATATTCTAGAAAAGTAATTGGAAAAGATAATTACGTAGAGATATTAGTGGAAGCCTCCAACGAAATATGTAAAAAGAGAAATCCAAATGCCTTTACAGAAGACTGCGATAACGTATTTGATTATGAAAAATCAGAATATCCAGTTATATCTTTGAATATAGATGAAGCAGAGTTTAATTCTGATAAAAAGGCTGAGGCTATTATAGATTTATTAAATCTATAAATTTTAAAATAAGGCATCCAAAAAGAAATAACTAGTCAGTATATAGTATATTTCTCTGAAGATGCCTAAATAGCTGCTCTGTGCATAATATTGTGAATTGTGATTATATAGAATTGTATACTCTTTATTAATTGCAATTTTCTTCTTGTAACTTGTTATTTTATTTAATATGCTTTACAATTAATATTATAGTATTAGGATAAGACACAATTGTGTCTTATCCTATAATAATTTTTGGATGTTTAATTGATGAATATTGTTTAGAGGATTTATCAATGATTTGCTACTGTTATGGTATAAATTTATTTCCCCATATAAATAACATATTTACAATATTACTATACAACATATGTAAATTAGTATATTTTTTTAAAAATAATTTTAGAAGGTGAGTATAAAATGTATTATTTAGTTATGGCTGGAGTTGATTATAAAAATAGTAAGCTTACCACTAGAGAAAAAGTGAATTTCACCTCTAGCGCCATAAAAAGAGCCTTTGAAAGAATAAAAAGTGAAGGTATTTTAAAGGAAGCTGTGATTTTATCTACCTGTAATAGAAGTGAAATATATGGAATTTTGGAAAAAGAAAATGGAGAAGAATACTTACGTAGTTTTTATTGTTCATTTTTTAATATAGATACAGAAGAAATTAAAGATAATGTAGTCTGTAGATCAGGCTTTCAAGTTATTGACCACCTTTTTCAGGTGACTAACGGATTTAAATCTATGGTACTGGGAGAAGATCAGATACTTGGTCAGGTGAAAAATGCCTATAGTGAGGCACTTACTAATAAAGCCAGTGGAAAGATTTTAAACAGATTATTTTTAAGTGCTATTACTAATGCCAAAAAAGTTAAAACTATTACTAATATCTCTCAGACATCTATATCTGTAAGTTCTATAGGTATAAAGCTTATACATAAGCATTTCGGAAAGCTTAAGGGTAAGAAAGTCCTGGTAGTAGGACTTGGCAAAATGAGTAAGATAGCTATAAAATATCTTCTATCTGAAGGTGTAGAAAAAATTTATGTTACCAATAGAACTAAGAATAAAATTATGGATATGGAAATTATTGCAGATAATATTCAGGGCATAGATTTTGATAATAAATATGAAGCTGTCAAAGATGTGGATATAATAATAAGCTGTACAGGTGCACCTCATTTTGTCATACACAAAGAGGAATTCTTAAATAATTATAGTGGAAATTCCATGTGTATATTGGATTTGGCTGTACCAAGAGATGTAGAACCAGACATTGGAAATATAGAAAATGTAAGCTTATATGTAATAGATGATATAGAAAAAATAGCAAAAGAAAATGAAAATAAGCGTAGAATAGAATTTAATAGAGGCATGATATTAGTAAGAGAAGATATATCTAAATATTTAGAGTGGATTGTAAACGAAAATATAGATATATATCAGTGTGATAGTTCCTCCAGGATTACATTGGAAAAGGATGTTGCACTTTAAAATCGAAAGAGGATTGTATATGAAATCTAAAATTATAATAGGTACTCGTGGAAGTAAACTGGCAGTTACTCAGACTAATATGGTTATTGAAAATCTTAAGAAGCATTATCCAAATCTCATTATAGAAGTAAGGCAGATTAAGACCACTGGAGATAAAATACTGGATAAAAGCTTAAGTAAAATAGGCGGTAAAGGATTATTTATAGCAGAAATAGAGAATGCATTGAAAAATCATGAAATAGATTTAGCTGTTCACAGCATGAAGGATGTGCAAAATGTTGTGATAGAGGATTTTGAAATTTTGTCTGTGTTAAAGCGAGAAGATCCTAGAGATGTTTTGGTTGCTAAGAAAAAAATATCTCTTTTGGATTTACCAGAAGGGGCTGTTATAGGCACCAGCAGCCTTAGAAGGATGGTACAGCTGAGGAGGCTTCGCCCTGATTTTCAGTTTAAACTTTTAAGAGGAAACATAGATACCAGAATAAATAAAATGTTAAATGGAGAAGCTGACGGAATAATATTGGCAGCAGCTGGTCTTAAGAGAATGGGCTGGGAAAATAGAATATCAGAATACGTTGATATACATAAATGTATACCTTCTGTGGGACAGGGAGCATTATGTGTGGAATTCAGAAGTGGAGACAGGGAAGTAAAGGATATTGTAAGCGCTCTGGTGAGGGAAATAGAATTTAAATGCTTGCTTTCAGAACGCAGCTTTTTAAGAGAAATGAATGGAGGCTGCAGTATTGCTATAGGTGCTCACAGCACTGAAATCAATGGCAAAATTGAGTTGGAAGGTTTTGTATGTGATGATGATAATGCTGCTATTTTTAAAAGCAAAGTAGTAGGGAATATAGATGAATATGAAAATATCGGGATAGAACTTGCTAAAAAACTTATGAAACTTAAGGAGGAAAAATAATTGTGGAGGGTATAGTATATATTATTGGGGCTGGTTCAGGTGATGAAAGGCTTATAACCTTAAAGGCATTGGAATGTATAAAAAAATCGGACGTAATAGTATATGATAGACTTATAAACACAAAACTTTTGTCTTATGCTAAAGAATCAGCGGAAAAGATAGATGCAGGGAAAAAAGCAGGTAATCATACCATACCTCAGCACAATATCAATGAAATACTGGCAAGTAAGGCAAAAGAGGGTAAATATGTTGTAAGATTAAAGGGGGGAGACCCTTTTGTGTTTGGAAGAGGTGGAGAAGAGGCAATTCATCTTTTTCAAGGGGGAATAAAATTTGAAATTGTACCCGGGATCTCAGCAGTAAATGCTGTAACTGCCTATGCAGGAATTCCTGTAACACATAGAAACGTAAGCAGTTCCTTTCATGTAATAACAGGCCATGAAAATCCATCAAAAGAGGAAGAAGCTATAGATTATAAGGTCATAGCAAAGCTTTCTGGAACTTTGGTTTTCTTTATGGGTCTCAATAATCTAGATACCATATGCGAAAATCTCATAAATTACGGCAAGAAAAAGGAAACTCCTGTGGCTGTAATATCTAATGGTACCCGTGTAAATCAGAAAACAGTGTGTGGAACTTTAGAGAATATTGGAACCTTTAAAGCTGAAATGGAATCTCCCGCATTAATTGTAGTTGGAGAGGTGGTTTCCCTTAGAAAGTATCTAAACTGGTTTGAAGGTAAAACTTCTTCTAAAAAGAGAGTGCTTGTAACCAGATCAAAGGAACAATCACAGAAAATATGTTCAAGACTTAAGGATATAGATACAGTTCCTGTAGAACTGCCAATGATAGAAGTAAAGGATAATATTGATAGGAATAAGGAAATATATTTAGATATAGAAAAGTATGATTGGATAGTGTTCACCAGTGAGAATGCTGTAAAAATATTTATTAAGGGATTAATGAAATATAAGGAAGACATAAGATCTATAAGTAAAGCTAAAATAGCTGTAATTGGAAGTGCTACGGAAAAAGCTTTAAATAACTACTATTTAAAGTCGGAAATTTCGCCAAAGGAATTTGAATCAGAAAAATTAGCAGAGGAGTTAAAACATAGAGTTAAAAGAGGAGAAAAGGTACTAATACCTACCTCTAATATTGCCCATAATTCTATTGCGCAAACTCTTGAAGAAATAGGGGCAGAGCTGGAAGTAGTATATATATATGATGTGGTGAGCCCACAGTATGAGTCAGGTAAGCTGTCAGAAATTTTAGAGAAGGTTAATGTACTTACTTTTACTAGCCCATCCTGTGTAAAAGGATTTATGAAAAATTTTCAAGGAAGTAAATTGGATTTTAAATTATTAGAGCATAAAGAAATAATATGCATAGGACATATAACTGCAGAGGCTCTTGAAAAAGTTAATATTAAAAATTATAAATGTGCAAGAACTCATAATGTAGAAGGTATTGTTGAGTTATTGAGATAATGTAATATACGAGGTGAATTATAATGAAAAAAACAAATAACATAAAGTCAGAGGAACTCTTCAAGAGAGCAAAGGAACTTATCCCTGGTGGTGTCAATAGTCCTGTAAGAGCTTTTAAAGGTCTAGATATAGACCCACCCTTTATAGTAAGAGCGGATGGGAGTAAAATTTATGATGAAGACGGTAACGAATATATAGATTACATAGGTTCCTATGGTCCTATGATTTTAGGGCATAATTCTGAAATCGTAAATAATAAATTAAAAGAGCAGATAGATAATTCCTTAAGTTTTGGGGCACCTACAAGACTTGAAGTTGAAATTGCAGAACTCATAAGGTCAATTGTACCATCAGTAGAAATGATAAGAATGGTTAATTCAGGAACAGAAGCCACTATGAGTGCCCTAAGAGTGGCAAGAGGATACACTGGAAGAAGTAAAATAGTGAAATTTGCAGGTAATTATCATGGTCACGGTGATTGTCTTCTGGTTCAGGCAGGTTCAGGAGCATTAACCCACGGAGTACCTAGCAGCAGTGGCGTGCCGAAAAGCATTACTGACAATACTATAGTTGCTGAATATAATAGTATAGAATCTGTTGACAATATATTTCAAGAATATGGAAATGACATTGCAGCAGTTATTATGGAACCTATTTCTGGAAATATGGGAGTAGTTCCTGCAGCTCAAGAGTTTATGGACTATGTACGAAAAATTACAAGGGAATATAACAGTGTCTTAATTATCGATGAAGTTATGACTGGATTTAGAGTGGCGCTTGCTGGAGCACAAAGTCTTTATAAGGTGGAACCTGATTTAACTTGCTTTGGTAAGATAATAGGGGGAGGACTTCCAGTAGGTGCCTATGGTGGCAAAAAACAAATAATGCAGTGTGTAGCTCCACTGGGCTCTGTATATCAGGCAGGTACTCTATCCGGTAATCCACTGTCTATGACTGCAGGAATTACCACTTTAACATATTTAAAGAATAATCCCAAAGTATATGAGGAGCTTGAAAATAAAGGACAAAAGCTGCAGAAGGGAATAGAAAAAGCTATAGCTGATTTTAAAATTGAAGCTACTGTAAATAGAGTTGGTTCTATGGTTACTTTATTCTTTTCCAAGAAAAAGATAGAAAATTACGGGGATGCTAAAAAATGTAATATAGAAGTATTTGGAAAATATTTCAGAGCTATGCTTCAACATGGAATATATTTGCCTCCATCTCAATTTGAAACCTTCTTTATTTCACAGGCTCATAGTGAGGAAGATATTGAAAATACCATAAAAGCTGTAAGAGATGTTTTTAGTACTATATGATTGATAAAATTCAAGAGTTTGTTCTAATTTTTATATAATTGATATTAGTTATTCAGTAAAGCATCTGAAAATAGATAACAAGACAAAGATGTTCTGGATATTTTATCCAATGACTAGCCGCTGTAACACTCCACCTTCTAAAGGTGGAGATAACACCGGCATGTCCCTGGATAATTCGTCTAAACTCAGTGGGGATACAAACTCCCACTGAGTAAGATTCATTGATAATCATATAGTCTTTGAAGGTGGCTAACGAAAATTATATAGCAAGGAGTGTTGAGGAGGAGTTGGGAGTGCCGCATATGAGAATAAATCCTATTTCTAAGGAAACTGTAATAATGTCAGAAAATCGCTCAAAACGACCAACAGATTTTTCTTCCAATAAAAATGGTATTGAAAAAATGGAATTTAAAGATGATTGTCCTTTTTGTATTGCAAATCAGCATATGACAGCGGAAAAGATTTATGACAGTAAAGGTTCATATCCAGTTACAGTAGTAGAAAATAAATATCCTATTGTATCAAAAAAAGAAGACACTAAAAGTAATATATATGGTTTCCACTATGTAGTCATTGAGGGAAGGGAGCATAGTAAAAGTTTTTATGAACTTAAAAAAGTGCATATAGCTGAAATAATAAAGGCTTATATTAGTGTTTCAAAAGATATATATGAAAATGAATTTATTAAATATGTACAAATATTTAAAAATAATGGCAGAGATGCAGGGGCATCATTGCAGCATGCTCATTCCCAAATTGTAGGCATTAATATTATACCGGAAAAGATAAAAAGAGAGATAGAAAACACAAAAGAATATTATAAAAAAAATAAAATTTGTGTTTTATGTGATATATTGAAAAATGAAATTCAGATAAAAGAGAGAATTGTACACCAGGGCAAGGAATTTATAGCTCTTTGTCCTTATGCTTCTACCTACAAATATGAGATTCAGATTGTAAAAAGAAAGCATTCCAGTACTATGATGAATTTAAATGAAAAGGAAATAGATGACCTAAGTGACGTGCTAAAAGTTGTAACAAATAAGCTTCATAGAGTACTTGGGGAGAATATTTCCTATAATATATATTATAATTTTATTAAAGAGGATAATGAATATTATCATTTTTACATTGAAATATGTCCTAGAACAGTAAAGGGGGCAGGGTTTGAGATTAGTACAGGAATAATGGTAAATACGGTTTTACCTGAGATTGCAGCTAAAAAACTGAGAGAAGCTATTGTTTAGCTTCTCTATAAAATCAGAGTTTTACTTTCAATAATTATTGACTTCAATTTGGCAAGCAATCTAGAAAATCATTAATACTACTTGATTTTGTATTTTAAAAAATTTTACAAACAAATTTAATAATATCAATGCTTACAAGAATTACTTGTCAAATACAGGATTAAATTCATAAGCACATTATTTTATATAATTAATCACATCTAAATTTCGTTTTGGTGCAGTTAGATTTTTTTCGCTGGCTTTATATCCAAAGGCTACTCCATAATAGGGTTCATAACCTTCTGGAATGTCAAGATTTTTCATTTCATCTTCCAATTGAAAGAAAAAGGTTACTAGTCCAAGCCAAACAGAACCAATATTTAAGCTTTCAGCAGCAATGAGCATATTTTCAATGGCAGCAGAGCAATCAACTTTAGGAGCAACAGCATCTTTTTTACCTGATACTATGATTAAGGTTGGAGCATTATATAATATATTTACTTTAGTATTTAATCCCATATTTTTAATCCATTCAATTTTTGATTCTGCCATTAATTCTTTAGATTTAGCACTAATATATTGAAGCTTCTCTTTATTCTGTATAACTGTAAAATGCCATGGTTGGTCGTTATGAGCAGTAGGTGCATAAATGCCGGCTTCAAGTATTGCTTGTAATTCTTCATCAGATATCTGATCTGGCAAATATGCTCTTATACTTCTTCTACTTTTAAGTGTTTTTAAAACTTCGTTCATAAAAATCGTCCTTTCACATAGATAGTATTTGAAAATAAATAAAAAGTATATAATGTGTAATTTGCATTAGTACATAAAAATAATAACATTGAATATAGTAATTTTAAAGTATGCACAAATTTGAAACTTGGTATCAAAAATGATATTATATATATTAATAAAATAAAATATTCAGATAATTTAAAATAAACAGGAGAATATATATGGCCAAATTAGAAGATTTAGTACCCAGTTGTCCTATTAATTTAACTATAAATATTTTAAGTGGAAAATGGAAAATAGGAATTCTTTGGCATCTGTCAAAGGGCGTGATTAGATTCAATGAACTTCAGAGATTATTGCCCAATATCACTCATAAAATATTAGCTATGCAATTGAGAGAATTGGAGACAGATGGGATAATCTATAGAAAGGTTTATGCTGAAATTCCACCTAAAGTTGAATATGGACTTACAGAGATTGGAGAAAGTATAAAACCTGTTTTAAAATCCATGTGTGATTGGGGAAAACAATACGAGACATTAATGAAAACAGATTTTAATAGCAAAATAGATCATAATTAATATGTAATAATTTGACTTAATAATATGTGACTGATATGATAATTATACCAATATAATAAAATTTAGGAGAAAGATAAATGGATGTAGACAGGAAACACCAAAATATACCTGATAAATTGTATACAAGGAATGCTAGAAAAATTAGCTTTAAGAAATTAAAATTTATTGGGGAGGAATTCATCACTATATGATTATTTTTATAAATATTATTATTGTTATTTTACTTGTATTTATGAATGGTTTTTTTGTGGCTACTGAATTTGCAATGGTAAAGGTAAGAAAATCCAGAATAGAGACCTTGGTACATGAGGGAAATAAAAGTGCAAGATTTACAGAAAAAGTGGTGAATGATCTAAATTCATATTTATCTGCCTGCCAGCTTGGAATAACTTTAGCTTCTTTAGGTTTAGGCTGGATAGGAGAGCCGGCTATAGCAGATATACTTATGCCTTTATTTAATCTTATGCATTTACCAGAGAGTGCTATTCATTCTATTTCCTTCGTACTTGGTTTTGTAATAATAACAGCTTTTCATATAGTGCTTGGTGAATTAGTTCCTAAATCCATAGCAATTATAAGCGCAGAGAATATCGCTTTATATACAGCATTACCGCTAATTATGTTTTATAAGCTAACCTTTCCTATAATGTGGACGTTCAATCATAGTACTAATTTAGTTTTAAGAATATTTCACATTTCACAGGTGGAAGAACATGAAGCAGCGCATACAGATGAAGAGATAAGATTATTAGTTGAAGATAGTTATAATCACGGGCTTATAGATAAAACTGAGTTAACCTTCGTAGATAATATATTTGATTTTTCTGAAAAAACGGTAAAAGAAATAATGCTGCCTCGTACGGATATGGAGTGTATTTCCATTGATGATACTTTTGATGAAATAATTGAAACCACATTAAAAGAACAATTTACCAGATATCCGGTTTATAGAGAGAGTAAAGATAATATTATTGGATTTATACACATTAAAGATTTATATGAACAGAAGATACATGGCAATAATCGGGATATAAAGGGAATCCTTCGTGAAATAAAATTTGTTCCTGAATCCTTATCCATAAGTGAGCTGCTTAAGACCTTTAAGAGAGAAAAAGCTCAGATAGCAATAATAATTGATGAATATGGGGGTACAGCTGGACTAGCCACAATTGAGGATATACTGGAAGAAATAGTTGGAGATATACAGGATGAATTTGACGAGGAGAGTAAAGAAATCAATAAAAATGAAGAGGGAAATTATATTGTAGATGGTAAAGTACTTATTGATGATATTAATGAACTTTTAGAAACTGACATTAATGTGGAAAACATTGATACTATAGGAGGTTGGGCTTATTCTCAGTTAAATTCCTATCCTAAAATTAATCAGAAAATTATTTATTCAAATTATGAGTTTATTATATTAAAATGTAATAAGAAGAGAATAAGCAAATTGCTTATTAAAGGAATATCCAAACAACAATAAAAAAGTTAAAAAATACTTTTTGATTTCTTAATTTAATATTAATAAATGAAAGGTCTATCTCACAATTCATATATATGAATTGTGAGATAGACCTTTCTAAATTATAATAAAATAACTATGAATCTTGTTCTATGAAAGTTTTTTTTGTATTTTTTTCTTTTTTATGCTAGTAGAAATATAGAAGTATAGTGATGACATAGCTGAAATTCAGCTATTATCAATATTGATTTTATAAATACATTAGGAATATCACTGTAATTTAAATCATAAGTTTATTTTAAAGACCAAATTTATAAATTATTATTGTCAAATAAAAATTACAGGAGGTATTGGTTTTAAATGTATATTAGTGAAATAAAATCAAAAGCAAAAGAAAGTTTAAGGGGTAGAAAAGGAAAGGCAGCTTTGGCAACATTTCTTTATTATTTAATTGTAATATCTATTCCAGAGATAATAAATTTTATTATAAGAAGTACAATAGGTAATACACCAGCGGATATAATTGCCCCAATCGTATCCATTGTATGGTCTTCAATATTTTTAATTGGATTTTATAAATATTTTATAAGCTATTCTGATAGAGATAAGGATACAAAAATTAATTTATTATTTTCAGAATTTCATTCTTTTTATAAAGCACTTGGATTTCAGTTATTAGTGAGTATAGCTATTGCTATTCTTTATTTAATATTAGGTCTAATAGGATTTATAATAGTTCAATTTAATGATTTTAATGCTCTATCAATAATTATTTTAATTATCCTCATTTTAATCGGAATTATAGGAACTATTTATATATCGTTGAGAGTAGTATTTTCTGTTATAATCATAGCAGAGGACAAATCAATTGGTGTTATAGAATCTATAAAAATAAGTTTAAAATTGACAAAAGGATATGTATGGAAGTTATTTTTAACAGGTCTTAGTTTTATCGGATGGATTATATTAGTTGGTATAACCTTTGGGATAGTTGGATTATATGTAATACCATATATGCAGCTGACGTATATTAATTTCTATTTTGAATTAAAAAATAAAAACTTAGAGAGTAATGTATAATCAATATTAAAAATTAACACTATCAAAGTTATTAAATTTTAATTTACTTTGATAGTGTTTTTATTTTAACTCTGTTTATGCTTATACTAAAAATATTTTTAATTATAAGTGATTTGTAATTAAATGATATTTATAGTAAAATTAATAAATAAGTTGTAAAATAAAGTTTAAATTTGAAAAATAGTATATAAAAATATAAATATAAATATATAAATAATAGATTGAAAATACTCTAATTTTATTATGATAGAATCTTTATTACGAGCAAAATTTTCAGAAATATTAGAGGATATATCAGTGCCCTCTGAAGTTAAAAATGCACTGACAGGTAAGGAGATAAATATTTACAGTAAACTGTTAGAGGTAATTGTCAGCTATGAAAATGGCGAATGGGATAAATGTATGTCAATTTTATCATATTTCAATTTAGATAGAGAGGAACTAATTAATAGCTATGTTGAAGCCATTTCATGGGTAAATTTAAATATTTCAAATAGTTTTTATAGTATCAGCCTAATAGATGCTTGAAATACATAAAGAAATTACAATATAATAATATAATACAGTCGTATACATTATTAGGAGGAAATAAAACTATGACAAATATTAATGAAAGTCTTTCAGAAGAGTTTAAAATAAGTATAAAACAGGTAGATAGTGTTATTGAAATGTTGGATGAAGGTAGTACAGTGCCTTTTATAGCAAGATATAGAAAAGAAAGAACTGGTGGTCTGGATGATATTTTACTGAGAAATCTTAATGATAGACTTATATATCTTAGAAACCTAGAAGATAGAAAGGAAACAGTAATAAAAGCTATTTCAGATCAGGATAAATTAACAGATGGGTTAAAAGAAAAGATTATGAATGCCAATACTTTAACAGAAGTAGAGGATTTATATAGACCATATAAACAAAAGAAAAGAACAAGAGCAACCATAGCTACAGAAAAGGGATTAAAGCCACTGGCAGAAGTTATTTTTACCGGAGAGTTTAATGGTAATATTGAAGAGTATGCTAAGCAATTTATTAATGAAGAAAAGGGTGTCAAAAATATAGAGGAAGCTATATATGGAGCAAAGGATATAATAAGTGAAATTATTTCCGATGAAGCAGAGTATAGAAAGTGGATAAGAGCTTTAGTTGAAAAAGAAGGAATTATTGAGACTAGTGGAAGCAGTGAAGAGCCTACACCTTATGAAATGTATTATGATTACAAAGAAGCTGTAAGCAAGATTCCTCCTCATAGAATTTTAGCTATAAATAGGGGGGAAAAGGAAAAGATTTTATCTGTAAAAATAAGCTGTGATGAGGATAAGATAATAGATTATCTAAAGAATAGGTGTTTAAAGGCAAATAATAATACAGATAAATACATAGAGGAAAGTGTAAAGGATTCTTTAAAGAGACTTATATATCCTTCTGTAGAAAGGGAAGTCAGATCAGAATTGTTTGAAATAGGTGAGGATAGCGCCATAGATATATTTAAGGCCAATTTAAAAGCACTTTTAATGCAGTCACCTATAAAGGGAAAGGCAGTTCTGGGATATGACCCTGGCTTTAGAACAGGTTGTAAAATTGCAGTGTTAGATGAAACTGGAAAACTTTTAGATACTGCAACAGTTTATGCCACTGCTCCTCAAAACGATGTAGAGGGAGCTATAAAATTATTAAAATCACTTGTATATAAACATAATGTGGGCATGATATCCCTCGGAAATGGAACGGCCAGTAGAGAGTCTGAAGAAGTAGTGGCAAGACTTATAAAAGAAGTCAAAGCTGAGAAAAATATGGATTTATACTATGTTATAGTTTCAGAAGCTGGAGCTTCTGTTTATTCAGCTTCAGAGCTTGCAAGCAAGGAATATCCTGATGTAAATGTATCCTTAAGAGGAGCCATATCTATTGGAAGAAGATTACAGGATCCCCTTGCGGAACTGGTAAAAATAGATCCTAAATCCATAGGGGTAGGGCAGTATCAGCATGATGTGACTCCTAAAAAAATGGATGAATCCCTAAGAGGTGTGGTAGAGGACTGTGTTAATAGTGTAGGAGTAGATCTAAATATAGCAACACCTTCACTACTTTCCTATGTATCAGGAATTAATATCAATATAGCTAAAAATATAGTTGATTATAGAGAAGAAAAAGGTAAATTTAACAGCAGAAAAGAGCTTTTAAAAGTTAAGCGACTGGGACCTAAAGCCTATGAGCAATGTGCTGGCTTTTTAAGAGTTATGGAAAGTATAGAAGCACTGGACAATACTGCAGTACATCCGGAATCCTATAAAGCTGTTAAGGAACTTCTAGACATGTTGGGTTATACAGAGGATGATATTAAAGAGGGAAAACTTGCAGATATAGATAATAAAATTAAATTTATTGAAATAGAAAAGCTTGCAGAAAAATTACAAGTAGGAGTTCCAACCCTATCAGATATAGTTAAAGAAATAAAGAAACCTGGAAGAGATCCAAGAGAGGAAATGCCAAAACCGGTGCTTAAAACAGGAATAATTGATATTAGCCAGCTTAAACCAGATATGCTGCTTACAGGTACAGTAAGGAATGTAGCAGATTTTGGTGCTTTTGTTGATATTGGAGTCCATCAGGATGGACTTGTACATATTAGCCAGCTTTCAGACAAATTTGTAAAACATCCTTTAGATGTAGTAAAGGTGGGAGACATTGTGGAAGTTAGAGTTTTAGAAATCGATGGTAAGAGAAATAGGATATCTCTTACCATGAAAAAATAAATTATAATATAGTTCTTAATTGTAATTTATTATGAACTAAAGTTTTGAAGGAAGAAATTAAATGAATAATATTCTAGAAAATACTAGCCGAATGAATTCTTAATTTGTTATTGAATTTTAATAAAAAGTATACTATAATCTAGGTATAAAATTAAATATTGATAATCTTCAGGGCAGGGTGAAAATCCCTACCGGCGGTATAGCCCGCGAGCCAATTTTTGGTATGATTCGGTGAAACTCCGAAGCCGACAGTAAAGTCTGGATGAAAGAAGAGAGAACGTGTAAATGCATTTAGTGCCCTGATTTTTATAATCAGGGTTTTTTGATTACTGTCTTTTGAAGAGAAGTCAAAATTGGAGGGGTAAAACTATGAAAAGTACAAAGCTTAATATCATGACCAAAACAGCAATACTGAGTGTTATAGGTTTTTTAATTATGTTTATTGAAGTACCTATACCAATATTTCCGTCATTTTTAAAAATTGATGTAAGTGATTTGCCAGCACTTATAGGGGCATTTGCACTAGGACCTGTTGCAGGAATTATAATTGAATTATTGAAGAATATATTACATGGTATCTTTAATGGACAAACTGCTTTTATAGGAGAATTTGCAAATTTTGTAGTAGGTGCAATATTTGTGGGAGTGGCAGGAGCAATATATAAGAGAAAGAAAACAAGAACTAATGCTTTAATTGGGTTAGCTATAGGCACTATAGTAATGTCAATTGGAGCTGGTATTCTTAATTATTTTGTAATACTTCCACTTTATGAAACTGTGCTTCATTTTCCGATTAGTGCAGTGGTAGGTATGGGATCAAAACTTAATCCCGCTATAAAGAATTTAAATACCTTTATAGTATTTTCAATACTTCCTTTTAACCTAATAAAAGGTGTGATAGCTTCAGTAATAACAATGGCCGTTTATAAGGCTGTATCACCATTAATTCACAAGGAAGCAGAGAAGATAGAAGCAGTGCAGAATAAAGCTTAAATAAAAAAAGGATGTTCAGAATATATTGTGAACATCCTTTTTTTATTATTAGCTTTAAGTATTCAAATAATATATGAAATTTTGTATAATGTCATTGAATTTCTTTAAAGCTTAGCTTTAGTTATGCATTTTTTATATATCCCTTTTCCACATTATAAGAGCATTTTCATTGTTATCAGCATAATAATTTTTTCTTATACCCTCTGTTACAAAGCCAAATTTGCTATAAAGGCCTTGTGCAATTGTATTAGATACTCTCACTTCCAGAGTAAGAGAAATAACTTTTTCTTTTTTACAAATATTTATAAGAGATTTCAGTATAAGTTTTCCAGCACCAATACATCTGTATTCAGGTGCAACTGCAATATTTGTAATATGTCCTTCGTCTAAGATTATCCACATACCACCATAGCCTATAACTTTATCATTGAGTTTAACAACTACGTATCTCGCAAAGTTATTGTTAAGTTCTCTTTCCATGGAATCTTTGCTCCAAGGATCTGTGAAACTTAGTTTCTCTATAGACAGAATAGAATCTATATATTTTTCTTCGAAAGGGCAAACTACTAAATCACTCATCTATACTTTTACCTGTCCTTTTTTCATACTCTCTTTCCGCCTGAGATTTTCTTATATATATGGGAGCTGAATCATATAAATTATCATTTTCGCCTTGAAGCAATCTTTTAAGACCAAGTTCCCCTAAAGCTGACGATCTAACTAGATTTAGATGGCTAGGAGCAAAACTTGCCTCTGGAAGATATTTTAATATTTGTTCTTTAAATAATTTTATTCCGTCACCAATAAATGTAATGGACTTGTTTTGTTCTTTAACAAAGACTAAAAGCTCCTCTAAAGATATAATTTTGTAATCTGTTAATCTATTCAGGTTATTTTCTTCGAATTGGTATAATGCAGTGTACACATTACCTCTTAAAGCGTCTAATATAGGGCATATAATACCAGGGGTATAGGCCATATTATAGGCTAGAGCATCTAGGCTTGAGATGCTTATAAAAGGCTTATTGGAACCCTGACTTAACCCTTTAACTGTAGCCATACCAATTCTAAGGCCTGTAAAGGAGCCAGGACCTTTTGAAATTACAAAACCATCTATAGTGTTTATATCTGTGTTTATATTTTTTAGCAAGTTGTCAATTATAGTCATTAAAATAATGGAATGTTGTTTTTTGTAATTGAAAGTGATTTCTCCCAAAAGTCTTTCATCTTCAATAACAGCGCAGGTTGCAGCCTCTGTAGCTGAATCTATACTTAAAACTCTCATAGTGTAATCCCCTTTACATAATTGTATCTATCGCCACAATAATTTAGTACTATTTTTCTGTAATTATCACCTTTTTCAGGAAGCTTTTCTATTATAACAGATATATGCTCCTTGGGAATAAGCTCTTCAATATAAATTGACCATTCTATTATGTTTACAGCATCACTAAAAATGTATTCATCAAAGCCTATTGCATATATTTCGTCAGGATCATTCACTCTATATACATCAAAATGATATAATTTTAATCTTCCATTGTATTCATTAACGATGTTGAATGTAGGGCTTGTTATATAATCTTCTATTAGAAGACCTTTGGCAACTCCTTTAGTGAAATGAGTCTTACCTGTACCAAGTTCCCCATTTAAGCATATTATATCTCCAGGATTTAAAAGAGAACCTAATTTTTTCCCAAGTTCCATAGTCATATTTTCATTGTTAACTATAAATTCCATAAGAATTCACCTCTTAAATATTTTATATTAAAAACAAAAAAAAGAAAAGGCAAAGCCTTCACTTCTTATTTAGTATTATTATGATAACACCTGTTGCATATATATTGTAGTAAATATATTAATTGCAGAATATTAAATAGCTGGTACTAAATTGTTGATTGAATGCATAATTAGAAATAGTAAATAAATTAAAAAATATTTTCACTTAAAGTACCTTTTAATTGTGCCAATGCATTTTTACATACTAGGCCTTCGCTTGTCATACCATCAAGAATTGAGAATGCCATAGAACTATCTAAACCATTTCTATAGGGCCTATCCTCTGTTAGCGCCTGATATATGTCACAGGCACAGAGAATTTTCGCTTCATTAGAAAGAGTAAAATTCTCTAATTTTCTTGGATAACCAGTAGCATCTAATTTCTCATGGTGATTAGATGCCCACTCGCTTATATCTTTTATATCTTCTATTCTATCTAAGATTATTTTAGTATAATATACATGTGATTTAATAATTGAAAATTCATCTTTTGTGAGCTCACCGGTTTTATCCAATATGCTATTTGGAATAGCTAATTTACCAATGTCATGAAGAAGGCCGGCTATTTTCATTTCTAAACATTTTTCTTCTGAGTATCCAATATGCTGTGATACCATCCAGGATAGGTTTGCAATTCCCCTTGAATGTTTAGCAGTAAAGGAACTTTTATTATCAATTATACTGGCTAAAATATAGGCTATTTTTTCAAATTGATGTAGATCAAGAGATATATCTAGCTTTGGAGAAATATTATCTAAAATAAAATCCATAAAAGATATGTTTTCTATATCAAACCAAAATATATCTTTTTCAGCAATAGATAAGAAAACATTAACTAAATTTTGAGAAAAAATAGAATTAGCATTTAATTTAACCCATTCAATAATCTTAGCTCTTTGTGTAAAGGATGGATCCTCTTCATTATAGAGAAGTTCCACTAAATCAGAAAGTCTGATAATTTGGCTAGCTAATGGAATTTCATTTTCTTTTAATCCCATAGCACCACTACCATCAAAATTTTCATGATGGTATAATATTACTGGACTTATATTACTGAATATAGGAAAGTTTTCTATTATTTGAGAACCATTTTTACAATGGTCTAAAATAAATGTATTTGTTATATGACTTTCCTTCAAAAAATTTGATGCACCAATATCATGCAGAAGGCTAGATATATATAACTCCTTCATGAAAATTTCAGAAAGACCTAATTGTTCTCCCAATTTTAATGAAATATATGTAGTTCTTTTGGAGTGGTTTAAGTAGTTATGTTTTGAGAAATTTATATTTGATATATCTTCGATTATTATTGAATCTTTTACTGAACTTATTTCAGCTAGGTCCAATGCAATGGCCATTGCTCTTATGGTTTTGTCTAAACTTATCTTCATAGTATTATCCCACCTAAAATTTACTACTTTAATTTTAGAGCATCTTCAAAGAAATAAATAATCAGTATACTAGATTATTTTGTATTATACTTTTTCTTCATAATCCTTTCATAATAGAACTATCTGGAAAATTTGCAAACTTGTCTCATACAAAATATATATAGCATTTTTGACTTGGTATTTTCTTCAGATGTCTTATTGCAATTACATTTTATCATATTTAATTGTATCGTAAATTACTTAATAATACTTTAATAAAAAATGTTTCAGTAATGTAGAAATAATACAGTAAATTACTGTATAATATATATATACTTTGAAGCTATGCATTTAAAACTGAGGTGGAAAAATTGAAAAAACTAATCTGCTTATTTTTTTTATCTATAATAATTATATTGCAGAGTGCCTGTGATAAGAACATAAATATTAATTCAAATACAGAAAATAATAAAAAAGTTATAAAAAATTTAGATATTATGATAACTAATAAATATCTTTACAATATAGTAAAAGATATTGCAGGTGACAATAATAATTTGGAATTTATGTTAAAAAGTGAAAATGAAGATTTTACATATACTGACGATAGCATTCTAAATGTAGGAAAACAAGATTTATTCATATATACTGGTGCGGGATTTGAAAATTGGATAGATGATTTTTTGAGTAAGGTTGATAAGAGTAAAGTATCAATAATAAATTCTTCCAGAGGAGTTAGCCTTTTAACCTACAATGATAAAAATTCGAAAAGCTATGGACAGAAGAATCCATACTATTGGATGGATATAGATAATTACAGAACAATGCTTCTAAATATAAAAAATGCTATAGAAGAAAAAGATCCTAAAAATAGAAATGAATATGAAACTAATTTTAGAAATTCTATTAAAAATGTAGATGAATATGGAAACATTATAAAAGACATTACTAGTAAAATGAGTGAATATACGGTTATTACTGATACGGATAGATTTGATTATTTGTTAAAAAGTCAAAACCTGAAAAGTATAAAATTTTATAGAAATGATCAAGGAAATATTTCCCCTGAAGATAATCAAAGAGTATCAACGGAAAAGGATAGTGGAAGAAAATTATGTTTTATATATGATGATGATAAAGATTTGCAGCAAAATAAAGATATAATAGATAGATATGGTATACAGCCAATAAAGCTTACAGTCTATAACCCTAATATGAGTTATATTGATATGCTGAAGAGCAATATAGAAAGCTTTAAAAATGCTGCAAAATAATATTGATATAATGAGTAGCTGTTGTAACATTTTATATTTTAAAACTGAACATAAGAGCAGCACGTCCTTGGGTAATCCATTTAAGCTTAATGGGAATGCAAATTATCATCAGGTAAGATTTATTGATAAACATATTGGATAAATCTTATAAATACAACAAAAGACTATATGTTGATGGAGGTTTATTAATGTTTTTTATAGGCATATTTGGAATGGGAACTAAAGAAGTGGATATAAGAACTATAAATAATATGATTTGCAAATCCTGTGGAAGAATGACTTCCTATAAGCTCGTAAAAACTTATAATTATTTTCAATTATTTTTTATTCCTATTTTTAGATGGGGAGAAAAATATTATTTAGTTTCAAAATGCTGTGGAAGTCTATTTGAATTATCGGAAGAAGAAGGGCAAAATCTAGAAAAGGGAAAAGATTCTGTTTTATCAAATTTAAATATTACTATAGTGGAAGATAAATCACAATGTGGAAAACTTATATGTCACAGCTGTGGAAAAGAAGTAGATGAAAGCTTTGAATTTTGTCCATATTGTGGTATAAAGTTAAAATAGAAAAATTACCTTATTGACTTTGTAGACTTTATATATTATAATATCAAATGTTGGTAACTGTAGTAATGAAACAATGAAAAAGTTGCTAAATATACACTAAACTAAAGGGGTATGGCTCAACGGTAGAGTAGTGGTCTCCAAAACCATTGGTTCTAGGTTCAAATCCTAGTACCCCTGCCATTTATAAAGTCTGTGAAATTAACGCTTCACAGACTTTTACATAATAAAAATTTATTCAGTGATTTTAGTGTTTTGGTTGTCTTTTGGTTGTCTAATTAAAAACACATAATAAAATCACTATTTTTTTATAAAAAATCTTCTGCCTTAGCAACTTCTTCTCTTTGCATTTCTGTATTTACATGTGTGTATGTTTTTAAGGTAAAAGCTACATCAGCATGACCTAATCTCTCACTTATTACTTTAGCATCAACTTTTAATTTCCTTAGTAAAGTGGCATGAGTATGTCTTAGATCGTGGAATCTAATTTGAGGTATCTTATGGCCAGATAATATAAATGGGAATTTTTTAGATACATAGTTCGGATCTATTGGTCTTCCATCTTCCCAGTGAAATATATATTCTAATTCAAGTCCTGTTTCTAATTTAAGGGCTTTATCTTTATTTTTTAATGTTTTTAAAAATTTGGCTGTGCTATCAAATAAAGTAACAATCCTAGTTGATTTTTTAGTTTTAGTTATCTTTGGTTTTAGCACACTATTTATTCTTTGTAATGTTTTGTTAACTGTAAGTGTTTTTTCTATTATATCAAAATCTTCCCATTTAAGAGCGCAAAGTTCACCCTCACGTAATCCTGTATGAGCAGCTAAATATATAATTGGGTATAAAAAATCATCTTTTAAAATGTCTAAATACATACTAATGTCGTCAGGTTCCCAGTATTTCATTTCAATTGGATCACTTGTAGGTGGTGTAGCTAAATCACATGGATTAACAAAGATAAGCTGCCATTTTTGAGCGTGTTTTAATGCGAGGTGAAACATTCTATGTGTTTTGATTATAGTATTATTAGATACGCCTTGTATTGGCTGTTCTTTAAGTTTATTTAACTTATCTTTTAAAGTCTTAGCTTCTTTGGAATTCTTTAATGCCTTATCATAAATAGCCTGTAATTCAGATAATTTTTGTTTTTTTAATTGCTCTTTTATAGTACCGTTTTTTAAATCTTCATAAAACTTTTGAATTAACAAAGGATTAAGCTTTGTAAGCTTATAATTACCTAAACCGCAAACGATATCCCTACAAAAGAATTCATATCTTTTATATGTTGCTGGTTGACAATTATTTTTAGGATAAGTTTCAAGCCAATATTCCAAATAATCTTTAACTGTCATTTTATCATTGTTTACTGCAGTACCTTTTTCAATTTCAGTAATAAATTTTGCCAGTGCAGCTTCACATTCTTTTTGTTTTTTAAAACCTCGCTTTCTTTTATATTTTTTCTTGTCATTTTCATCTACACCCATATAGACTAAGTAACCCCAAGTTACGGTTCCATCTTTATGGATATATTTCCTCACAGTTCCTTTCATAGTAATTCCTTCTTTATAGTATATTTAAAACAACCTATAGGTTAAATAGGTGTAGTTTTACTACTTATCAGCATCATTTAATATTTTCATCATATCTTTTATAGCCTTTTCTTTTTTATCTTTAGGAAGTTTTTCTAATTTAGATTTTATTAAAGTTTGAAGATCTTTAGTTGTCTCCTCAATTTCTCCAGGAAATTTTTCGGATGTTTTTCCTAATATGTAATCAATAGATACATTGAAAATTTCACTTAATTTATTTAATGCTTCTAAATTTAATTCTCTTTCTTCTCTTTCAATCATTCCAATAGCTGAACCACTTTTAAAGTTAATAAGCTTAGCTAAGTCTTCTTGGGTTAATTTTTTTTCTTTCCTAAGTTTTTTAATTATTTTTCCATACATTTAACACACCTCAATATTATTTTAGCACAATATGTGCGAAAGTCAACGATAAATTAAGTAATTATAATAATAGCACATTATGTGCGATTTAATTTGACGCTATGAGTTATCATTACACAATATGTGCTAATTTAGGATTATATAAATAGCACATATTGTGCTATTATGTATTTGAAGGGAGGGAGCACAATGCTACAGAGTCAAATAAGAAAATTAAGAATGGAAGCTGGTTTGCAGCCAGAAGAAGCTATGGAAAAACTTAAAATAAGCTATAGCTTCCTTAATAAAATAGAGTTAGGGGATAGACGACCTGGAAGAGATTTAATTAAAAGAATGAGCAAGGTATATGGATGTTCTGTAGATATTATATACAATGCCATAGATGAAGGAGTGTGTCAAAAATGTTAACTCCCAGGAATTTTGCTAATAAAACAGGATTATCTTATAACCAAGTTTTGACAATGTGCAAGGAAGGTGAATTAAAAACAGTAAAAACCAATAGAGGACATTTTAAAATTTCTGATATTGAGTTAGATAAATTCATAAAAAATGATAATTGCATTTCTAAAGAAAAATATGAGGAATTAATTAGAGAAAATGAAAAGCTAAAAAGTACCTTAGAACAGCTAAAAAAATATATTGGTAGCCTGTCAATTTAGTTAATTCAAATCAATCATTTCAATAACTAATCATATCTGTAGTGCCGCAATGGCTAAAAAGTAAAAGGAGATTTTAAGATGTTTGAAACTAAGAACATAAAGAATTACAACAGATTAGGTTCAAATGCAAAGAAAGCATTTGATAGTTTTCTAAAAAGATTCTACAATGCCTGGGAATTTCCAGAAGATCATAAGCCTATAGCAGTAAATATGTGTAAGGGATTCTTAAAAGTAGACCTAAATGACGGTAGCTGGCTTCACGTTACTCCAAGTGGAGAGTGGTATTAAAAGGGGTGATGAATTTGAACAAATACCAAAAGGTCATTAATCAAATTGTAAAAGACCATCTTGAAAAGACCTTTATACCATTATCCTTTACATGTGTTAGAAAAGTAATCCGTAAAAAATTTAAAAGAGCAACTAACGGATATGGCTATAAGAGCCTTAGATTTTCAACGTTACTAAAAATCAAACAGTATGGCAAGGATCATGAATTTAGAGCATAGGAGGTGAAATCATTGAAGATTAATGAAAACTACAAAATTGAAGCTATTGACGAAAGAAATGTTTGCATTATGGAGCGTAAAGTTCCAAAAGCAGAGCTAGGAAAAGAACCAAAGAAACCTTATTGGAAAACAGAAGGCTACTATCCTAACATAGAATTTGCTCTTAAGAGTTTAGTTACAAAAGAGATTAATGGTACTGGAATAAAAGGTCTAAAAACAGTTACAGATAAAATTAAAGAACTTCATGAACTTATTGAAGGACTTAATTATAAGACAGCTATGGAGCTACTGGAATATAAGAAAAAGAATAAGGAACTTGAAGCAACTATTAATGAAATGTCGGAGAGAATAATTGATTTGGAGGCGTGTGAGTAATGGCAAAATATAAAATTTATATAGATGAAACACGTACGCTTAGACACACTGTAATTTTAGAAACTGAGGAAGATATTGATAAAACTTTAGACCAGGCTCAAATAGGAGATTGTGTCCACCTATATGATGTTATTTCCGCCTTGGAAGATGAAGGATGCAATGTTAATGAAGTTGCGGAAGATGATAACGGAGACAGCGAGTTTGATGTTGATGAATATGAGGAAATTGATGAGAGTGAGGGAAATGTTGATGGGAAGAAAAGTTAATGTTGATATTGACCGGGCTAAAGCTTTGTACGAAAAATACGGCACCCTTGCAAGAGCGGCATTAAGTTTAGATTGCTCACCAACTCATCTAAAGAAAGTTCTTGTTAATGCTGGTGTTGAAATCAAGTCTTACAAAGCTGAAAAATGGAATATGAAGTCAGGGGGATGGAATAATGGCTAATAAATTTTTACCCGGTCTTAAGTATGTGTTCACTAAAAAGAATTATATTAAAAGATTTGGCAAAAAGGAATACAGAGATAGCAAAAGATGGGTTAACAGAGCTAATGGCGGCAAGGTTAAAGTAGCAAGCATTTTTAGTGGTGATGTCAGAGGCTTTCTAGTAAGCCCCGAGTGGTGCAAATGCATAGGGAAGGAGTAAAGGAAATGATTGATGTTCAAGAACATTTAGGGCTTGCAAAACTTCAGGCAGGTAGGGTATATAAAAAATTTCAATTGTCTTATAGATATGACTTTGACGATATTCTTCAAATATGCCATGTAGGGCTAATAAAAGCTGCACAAAAATTTGATGAAACTAAAGGATATAAATTTAGTACCTATGCTTTAAGCTTAATGTATGGCTATACATTAAATATTATTTTAAGAGATAAATTTTACCCCTCTGCTGAGAGAAATGGAAGTTTAAATTCACATGTCCTTAGCTTAGATGTTAATGTTAATAATTCTGATGATAAAGAAGTTACTTATAAAGATGCCATTATGGACAAACAGGAACTTGATACTGAATTTACTGGTATTTTAGTAAGAACTGCCTTGGGGAAATTGTCCGGTAAACATAAAGAAATTATAAAACTAAAATACTTTCAAGGGAAAACTCAAATGCAAATAGCAAAACTATTTGGAACTAGCCAAACTACAATTGGACGGTTTGAAAAAGAAGCACTTACTAAACTAAGGCGATATGTAAGTTAGGAGTGGCAAAAGCAATGATAAGAAAATTACTAGAGCAGCAAGGTATCAAAATGTCAGACCAAGAGTTTAATGAAGTCATGGAAGAAACTCAAAACGATATTAGAGAGAATCACATTAAGTTAGGGGTTAGGACTTCAAAGGATTATTTGTTAAGGGTGGCAATTATTTATTATGGAATTTCAAAGAGTATATAAAAAAGAGCTCTTAGAAAAAGAGCCAATAAATAAAATAGTGTATCCCTATTCTACTATGGAATGAGGGTAAAAGTCAAATAGGAGGAAATATAAATGCAGGTAAATATAAATAAGATAGCCATAAAAGGCTTTAAGGGCTACGTAGACGAATGTGAATTTGTCTTAGGTAAAAGAACACTGGTAAGTGGCGACAACGGTCTAGGAAAGTCTAGTATAGGTGAAGCTATAGCGTGGGCCATAACTGGTTGCGACATCAACGGAAATGAGAAAGCTACAGCAAGACTTGTTAATGATAAGAAACCAAAGCTTACCGAGGTAGTACTTGATTTTGAGATAGATGGAACGCCGCAAACTTTAATTAGAAGAAAGAAAGGCTCCAGTAATGAGATTTACTTGAATGACGTTAAAGTGGCCAACAATGATATCTCAAGGGACTTGTATAAGAGCAAAGATGTTTTCCTCAGTATATTGAATCCTTATTACTTTCCTAATCTAGCTCCAAAAGATGCAAAGAATCTTTTATCTAGTATCTTAAAGCCAATAAGCAAGGAAGAAATATTTGCAGAGCTCGGGGACTTCTTAAAGGAAAAATTAGAGAAGAATAAATTTAGAACTCCTGAAACTTTCTTAACAGATAAGAGGGCAGAATTAAAGGATCAAGAGGAAAACATTATATTCTTAGAGGGGGTCATTGAAGGTGCCAAACCTATAGATATTTCTGAAAGAAAGAGTTTTGATAATACAGAGCTGAAGAATCTCAAAGAACAACTCAAAACTTTGGAATCAGTAATTAAAGATCCTAAGTTTGATGAATTAGAAAATAAAAAGAGAAAATTACAATTAGAATTTTCTAAAGGATATTTTGATGTAAAGCCTATAAATGATACTAAGTGGCATAAAGCAGAGAAGGACAGTTTACTTAAGAGATTTAAAGAGATTAAAGTCAAAATATCTAATCTTGGTAAGAATGTAGTTACTTGCGATAACTGCGGCAATGAAATTGACCTTAATGCGACTCTAAAAGCTAATTTAGAAAAAGAATTAAAGGATATACAAATTAAAGGTGTTGCCAAGAAAAAAGAAATAGAAGAATGGGAGAAAGAAAATGAAATTACCAAGGCTGAAAATGCGAAAGCAGTTCAGGAATGGGAGATAGGACTTAAATATCAAATAGAAGCCATTCAAAAAGAAATAAGTGAACTTGCAGCAGAAAAATCAAAAGAGGAAGAATCCAGAAAAGAGAAAATCACATCAATAAAAGCAAAAGTATTAGAGCTTGATGAGGAAGAGAGAAAAGTTTTTGCTCATAACTCAAATATAGAGGCTCTTGAAAAGGAGAATGAAAAAATCAAACATGATATAGAAAAATCCAAGAGAGAAATTGAAAACTCCAAGCTAAAAATAGCAGAATTAAAAGTTGCTATAGATGCCGGTAAGCAGTACAACTCTATAAAACTTAAAAAGCAAACTGACATTATAGGTAAGTACCTGGATAAAGTAGAATTGCAGTTTGAGAAATTGACTAAAGATGGAGAGCTTAAAGATGATTTTAAAATCCTATATGAAGGTAGAGAATTTAATAAGTTATCCAATGCAGAAAAAATAAAGGCTGGCCTTGAAATGAGTAACTTTGTTTCAAATATGATGGATTTACATTTTCCAGTTTTCATAGATAATGCTGAAAGTATTACAGTTATACAGGAACTAGATACACAAATGATTATGGCCAAAGTAGTTGAAGGTCAAGAATTGAAAGTTGAGGTGCTTAAATAATGAGAAATGATAATACTGATGTTTTAGCAATGGGTAGAGTTGAATACGAGGTTAATGGAACTCAAATAAAGTTAACTTCTACTATAGTAAAAAAGTATTTAGTAAGTGGTGATCCAACACGAGTTACAGATGAAGAAGTAGGAGTTTTCCTTCAATTATGCAAAGGTCAAAAATTAAATCCATTCTTAAGAGAAGCATATCTAGTAAAATTCGGCAATAAGCCAGCAGCCATGATAGTTGGCAAAGATACTTTTACCAAGAGAGAATTAAGAAATCAAGATAGTGAAGGACATGAGGCAGGAATAATAGTTGTTAATCTAAAAAAAGAGGTTGAGCAGAGAAGCGGAACATTCTATCTTAAAGGCGAGGAAAAATTAGTTGGCGGATGGGCCAAAGCTTATAGAAAAAATAAAAAATTTCCTACTGAAATTACAGTTACATTAGATGAATATATAGGGAAAAAAGCAGATGGCACGATAAATTCTAACTGGACACAAAGACCAGCAACTATGATAAGAAAGGTTGCATTGGTACAGGCTCTCAGAGAAGCTTATCCAGAAGAATTTGAGGGCTTATATGTAGCTGAAGAAATGAATGTTGACGATAAAGATTTAAATACAGAGCCAGTAGATCCTGAAAAGGAAATAGAAAAAGAAAATGAGGTACCAGAGCAGCCAAAGCCAGTACAGAGAGAGCAAAAAGAATATTTGATGCAGCTAGGAGCTCAAAAGGGACTTGTAATTGGTGAAGGTAAAGAAGCAGATGTAAGTAAGCTTGAAGCACTAGCAAATGAGCACAAAATAAGTCTTAGAGGGTTAACTTATGAAAGTGCAAATACTCTTCTAAAATTAGTTGAAGAATACACTGAGGTTGTAGATGTTGAGGTAACTCCAGTAAATGATGATCCTGGCCCGGATGCTCCACCTGATGATATTGATGACGCAGATCCATTTTAAGAGGTGATTTTATGGTCACAAGTGTAAATATTTTTATAAAATCTGATGATAATTATTCATTCAACCCTGAAAATAAAGATACTTTTATCCTTAAATGCCCAGAAGCAACATGGATAATTGGCTCATGGGACGCATTTAACAAACTATTTGCAATTATAGATGAGATGCTGCACGAAGAAAAAGAAACTCATGCATTATTACAGGATAGATTACTAGAATCAGAAACAAGAGCAGATAAGCTTCAGGAAGAAAATGAATATTTAAGGGAGCAGTTAGAATTAAGGAGGCAAAAATGAAAGATATAAAAGTAGTTAAAGAACAAATATTGAATCTCTTAAGTAATGTTCAAAAGCCTGGCATGGACAAATTAATTATGTATTTAGTAGCGAGCGACTTCTTTGTTGCTCCTGCTTCCACTAAATATCATGGCAACTATGATGGAGGGCTGGCAGAACACAGCCTTAATGTCTATGAACTCTTAAAAGAGAAAAATGAAAGATTCCAACTGGGATTATCAGAGGATACTGTAGTTGTGACAGCTCTATTACATGACTTCTGTAAGATTAATTTTTATAATAAGCAAACGTGTTGGAAAAAGAATGACAGCAATAGATGGGAAAGTTACGAAGGTTATAAGGTCCAGGACGATTTTCCAGTGGGCCATGGTGAAAAATCAGTAATCATGATTCAGAACTTTATAAGGTTAACTAAGCAAGAAATATTGCTCATAAGATGGCACATGGGAAATACGGAGCCTAAGGAAATGCAGATGAATCTTAACAATGCTTGGGAGTTGTTCCCGGCGGCAGTAGCACTCCATACAGCGGATATGGAAGCTAGTTATTTATTGGAACAGCATATAGAACCAGGGCAAGATAGTAATCAAGTGAAGTTTAGTGAGGTGAAATAGATGAACAGAGTTGTTTTAATAGGCAGACTGACGAAGGATCCGGATTTGAAATTTACTCCTGGTTCAGGGAATGCAGTATGTACTTTCAATTTAGCTGTAGAAAGAAATTTTACAGACAAAAATACGGGAAAAAGAGAAGCTGATTTTATTCCTATAGTAGTATGGGGCAAAACAGCAGAGTCGTCAGCAAATTATTTAAATAAAGGTAAGCTAGCTGGAATCTCAGGAAGAATACAAACCAGGAATTATGAGGCTAAAGACGGTCACAGAGTTTATGTTACTGAAATAATTGCTGATGAAGTCCAATTCCTTGAATGGGATAAGAAAGCAGTTGATGGAGAAATAAATAATCAAGGTAGCAAGGTTCTTGAACCTGTGAAAAATAATGATGAATATTTAAAAGCGGATATAACGCCTATAGATGATGGTGATATACCTTTTAAGATAGCAGTTAGTCAAGCTGCTTAAACAAAAGGGCAAACAGTATTTATCGTGAAAATTTTAATATGATTAATATTTATATGACGAAGGAGAATTTATTAAAATATGATTAGGATAATGTTAGAGAATATATCTGATGAAATAAATATTAAAGGACTTATTGAATGTGGATGCAAGTCTTGTAAAAAATCTATAGAAGCAGGTCATGGTAATCCAAAACATTGTGAGACTTGTGCGAAAAATAATATAGAATATTACTTTATAAACAAGCAAGAATAGTACGTAATTCAATAATATTGAGAACTAAGAACGATTTTAAACATTGTTGTAATTAGATATTATCAAATGACAATCAATTGATAAAAGAAGGTGAATATATGCATTACAAATTTTCAGAAACAGAAATCAAAAAACTTCTAAAGGAAAATTTTCAAATATTATATGACACCAGAGAGCAAGCCAATTTGCACATATTGGATTATTTAGATAAAAAGAAGGTCTCATATAAGAAGAAAAAGATTGATGAAGGAGACTACACTGCAATAATCACTAAGCGCCCGGATATGGGAATCTACAGAGATTTATATTTTCCAGTAGCAGTAGAAAGGAAAAATTCTATAGATGAAATTGCCGGAAACTTAGCAGAAGAAACCGACACTCATGATGATGTAAGGCTTATACGTGAGTTACAAAGGGCAAAGACAAAAGGCATTAAGATTTATCTCATAATTGAAGATAAGAACGGTATGGAGAACATAAAGACAGGTAATTACAGGAGTTTATATACTCCAAAAGCACTCTTAGGAAGATTATCAAGCATACAGGATTTATATTTATATGACACCATATTTACTGAAAGAGTTAACTCAGGATTTGAGATTTACAGGAAACTTTACTATAGTGTTAGAAACTTTTTAAAGGAATTGGATATGGATATAAGCCCAGAGGCGGAAAGCTATGAGTGATATAAAGAAAGTAACTAGTGAAGAAGCAAGTAAAATAATCGAAACAAGAGAACCATTAGGAAAATTTTATACGATAGAAAAAGATTTTAAAACTGGGAAAAGAAATATGTTGGCATAGACAATCAATGTGGCGACGCATGGACAGAGGATTTTAAGTGTCTTGGCACATGTAAGCGGTGGCTTGGTTAATAAATGAAATCATATCATGGGGGGGGTGGAAAATTGGAAATACAGGATATAGATTTAAAAGAGCTTATAGAAAGAGAAACAGGAGAACATTTCAATCGGCAGGGATACATTAGATGTCCCTTCCATAATGAAAAAACGCCCTCACTCTCAGTAAAGTTTTTTCCAGATGCCAATAAGGAGAAATTCAAATGCTTTGGCTGTGATGAAGTTGGAGACGCAATAGATTTTATTACGAAGCTTAAGAATTTTAATTATGTTGAAGCCAGGGAGTACCTTGGTTTAACTGTAGAGAAAAGTATCCAAGAGCAGCAGGTAGAAAAGATTAAAGGCTATATTGATTGGCAAATATCTAAAGGCCTTAAAAAAGGTAAGCTTGTTGGATTGTTTGAATATGTGAATGATAAGAATGAAATCATGTACTTTAAGGCTAAATTTAAGAACGAAGATGGTGAAAAATCTCTTTCGTACTATCATATAGAAAACGACAAGGTTATCAATAAACGAAAAGGCGAAGAATTTATATACAACTATTACAGCGTTTTGGAGGGCATTAAAGACGGAAAGATAGTAATTATATGTGAAGGTGAAAAAGATGCCAACAAACTCAACAGCACGCTTAAAAAGGATAAGTATGTTGCTACAAGTATTAAAGGTTGCAAAGACTTATCTGCTTTGGAAGGTGCAAAGATTTATGTTTGTTCGGATACTGGTGAAGCTGGAGAAAAATACAAGTGGCATATATACAATGAGCTTTTTGCGTGTGCCAAGGCATTTAAATTTATCAATCTTCCAGGAATAAAGAATTTAGGTGACAACAAAGATGTTACGGACTGGTTAGATGCTGGACATGATAAGTTTGATTTACTGAAGGCTTTTGGTAGATCCTTAGATTTGAAGAATAAATATGAGTTGCAGCAAGATAGAGAAGGAATTTATAAAATAGTTCGTAAAGTTAAAAAAGATGATTTTGAAGAAAGTAGAATTAATATAACCAATTTTAGGCTTATTAAGGCAACTAGAATTAGTTTTGAAGATGAAGAGCAGGAAGGTGTTAAGTTAATCTTAAAATCTCCTACAGGTAATGTTATAGAAAAAATAGGGCCTTCCACGGTTTTTGATGATCTAAAGAGCTACAGAAATTTCTTAGGGACCATAGACCTTAGTTTTTCAGGAAACATGGATAATTTGGTAGAGCTTAAAAGCTGGATAAACAATTATTTTGCTCTTGAAGTAGAAGAAATTCACCAGGGGGTCAAATTTAAAGAGAAAAATGAAGAGTTGCTTTTCATAACCAATGATGGAGCTATAGGTAAGAATGGGACCACTGAAACTATAAAGGCTGATAAGAGGAATAATGCTGATGTTATAGGGATAGAACCCATAAGCGCTGAAGAACTTAAGAAACTCAAAAACCATATTTTAAAGTTTGCAACTCCTGAAAAGACAATCTCCATTATAGGCACAATTATAAATGATCTAGCAATATATCAGAATCAGAAAATGAAGGAAAAGTTGCATCATTTGTTAATCGTAGGCGAGAGCGGCAGTGGTAAGAGTACAATCTTAGAAAATGTTATTGCTCCAATTTTAAATTATCCTAAGAGAGATATAAAAAGTATAGGTTTAATCACTCCTTTTGCTCTTATAAAGGGATTATCAGATGGTAATTACCCAATGCTATTTGATGAATTTAAGCCTTCCAGTTTAGGCAGATATAAGGTTGCAAAACTTTCCGAGACTCTTAGAAACTTATATGATAGGGCCACTATAAGCAGAGGTGATAAATCCTTTAAATCAAAAGATTTTCAGCTTAATAGGCCATTGGTGCTAGTTGGTGAAGAAAGCTATCCCAACCAGGAAAAAGCATTAATTGAAAGAAGCTGCATTGTATATCTATCCAAGAGAGAAAGAGAACAAAAACACACTGAAGCTATGGAATGGATCAATGCCAACGAAGAGATTTTGAATAAGTTTGGGAAAAGCATTATAGATATAATTCTTAATCTTAGTGTAGATGAATACAGAGAAATGAGAAAAGCAGTAAAGCAATCCATTAAAGGATTAAATAACAGACCCTTGAATACTGCTGTTAATATATGTTGTGGAATTGAGATATTTAATATTCTTCTTAAAAAACATGATTTAAAAACCATAACTAAATATGAAGATCATGTGATTAAGAACATAGAAACTGAGATACTTGATGGAGGAGCAGATGCACATTCAACAGTGGAGCAGATGTTAATTCTCTATAATGACATGATTGAAGATAAAAGAAATGAAAAAGATGGAGAATTAAATCCCGTTTTATGCCGTGGCGATGGAGTTTTTATTAAAACCTCTGAAATGCTTAATCAAATAAGGGTTCATATTAGAAATACAAATTTAAATATGAATATTTTAGATAACAAAGACTTTAAAAAGCAGGCAACTAAAGCAGGATATCTAGTGAAAGCTTCAAATAAAGTAGTCTGGATAAATGAGAAGTCAATTAGATTTGATACTTATAATAAGGAAATGTTATCTAATTTAAGACTTTATGGCATTGTGCCGCCGGAGATAATTGACATTACCGGGGATATAGACGAAGGAAATACAAATATCAGTTAAATGGGAACTTTTAACTCTTACATAAATTTAAAAAATGTAAGGGAAACGTAAGGAAAATGTAAGGGGCTCAAAGCTAGATATTTCAAGGCTTTATATATATATAATATATAATTCTTACATTATTACATTAAATAAAATATTAACTACGTATATGAGAGAATATTAATAAAGCAATAAATATAAAGATAAGTGTATTATATTTATAAAAATGTAAGAGTTAAAAAAACCATTCTAAGGCTAGATATATCAACGGTTAAGAGATGTAAGAAAAATGTAAGGAAAAATGTAAGGTTAATGAGGTGAAATAACTATGAGCCTAGATTCTGCAACGGTTTATAAGCATAATATAGAAAACATCAAAAAGCAAGAAAATAGAGCAATTTTAGATAAAAAGTGGACTGAATTAGCTAAATTAAGAGTAAAAAGAGCTGATTTTGAAGCAAAAATTAAAGAGATTGAAGAAGGTAAATTGTAAAGTTATTACAAAACGCAGACATTTATAATACTAAACTGTTAATTAATACTAAAGTGGTATTTAATAACTCATTATTTTTAGTTAAAAAAGAGGTGTTTTTATGGCAAAAATAAGTGCTAATGATATGTATAAAAATAGAATTGAACAAATTAATCATGATTTGCAGCAAGAATATTACAAAGGCAAAAGGAAAAGCAAGAATAAAATAAAAAAGCTTTCTGAGGAAAAGGAGAGACTAGAGAAGTTAGTTAGGTGGTGATGAGGTGGTTATTATAAAGTATTACAAAGGAGTTGAATCAAATCTATATAATTATAAAGCAATGCAGGCTGAAATAAAGAATATAGATTTAGAGTTAAATGAATTAAAGAACGAATACAATGGATGCAGCTCTATTTCGTATGAAGAAAAGGCAGCTCCTACTAATAAGTTTAATTCCAGTGTTGAGAATGAAATGATTGATAGAAGACTTAAGCCAGAGCAATTAAAAATAAAAAAACATAAACTAGAAGTTCAATTGCAAAAGATAGATAATGCTTTAGAAACTTTATCTGAAGATGAAATGCATTTAGTTGAACTAAGATATTTTAAGAAGCTTCAATTCAAAGTAATAGCAGAAAGAATAGATAGAAATGAAATGTATTGTGTTTGTTTAAAGAGTAAAATAATAAAGAAACTTATACCTCTTATATTTCTCTTAGATAAATAATAGTAAAATATTAGATTTATATAAGATATATGTTATATGCTACATGTTATTATAATATCATAGAAAATATCAAGAGAGACACTTGCAGTAATGTAGGTGTCTTTTATATTCAAAATATATTAACTTATATTTAATTAAAGATACACAATATTGGGAGTGAATTGGTAGCACTAAAATGCTATCATAAAGATGGTGAAGTTACCCCTTTACCGATGTAGTATTAAGGCACTTACAGTAATGTAGGTGCCTTTTTAGCGTACAAAATATGTATATCTGTCTAGGAGGTGAGAGCATGGCTTATGATGTGCTTACAGTTAAACAAAATGATATGGTTACAATGCTTATACAGGGTGAAACTATCACTGATATAGCCAAGAAGCTTGGTGTTGTTAGGCAAACTGTTTATGATTGGATGGCTAAGGATAATATTAAGGCTGTCCTTGACAGGCGCAGACAAGACCTCACAAACCAAGGAAATCGCTTGATATTAAAGGATATTAATACTTATATTGGTAATATTAAGGAATTAGCCAACGACGATTCGGATAAACGTGTGTGTCTTGCTGCTAATCAATATCTCTTAAATAGGATACTTGGTAACCCAACAACGTCAATTATTGATGCAAATAGTGATGATAATGACGGAAGTATTAGTGAATTGGTGCTTGAAGAGCGATTGAAGAGATTCAAAGTAATAAAAAAGTAACTCATTTAATAGTGTATATTCCATGTATAAACAGTATATAAATGCATAACTATACTAATCAAATTGCATATATATTTAAACAATATTAAAACATAACAACATAATGCTTATAAATGGCTGAACATAAACGTTTATAAGCATTTGCTATATATAAAATAGACCAATGGGTTTATGTATAAAATTTACGTTTGACGCAGTTCATAAAAACACAATGTATATAGTATTCATTGTAAAGAGGTTTGCAAGATAATTACTTGCCACCTCTTATTTTTGTTATCTAAAAAATAAGGTAAGGGTGGTAATATAGATGAACTTTAAGGATTTAACAGGAATGAAATTTGAAAGGCTTAAAGTGGTTAAGAGAATAGGTAAGACAGCAGGTGGTAAAGTGCAGTGGTTATGCCAATGTGATTGTGGTAATACAACAATTGCTACTACTGATAACTTAAAAAGGTTACACGTTACTAGTTGTGGATGTAGGCAAAAAGATATAATCAGCGAAGTAAATACTATTCATGATCTATGCCATACAAGACTTTATACTATATGGGCAGGTATGAAAAACAGGTGCTGCAATTCATATACACCAACATATAAGAACTATGGAGCAAGAGGTATAAGGGTCTGCAATGAATGGTTAAATAGCTTTGAAATCTTTTATAATTGGGCCATTACCCATGGATATAAGGACACTCTTACTATAGACAGGAAAGATAACAATGGCAATTATGAACCTGGTAATTGTAGATGGGCAACGGATAAAGAACAGAGTAATAATAAGAGGACTAATGTTTACATTACTTACAATGGTAGAACCCAGACTGCAAAGCAATGGAGTGATGAATTGGATATTAATTATTCAACTTTATTGAGAAGATTTCATAAAGGCTGGCCAGTATTTGGTTTGTTACAAGGATTATAAGATATGGGTATACAATACTTTCACAATGCACTGCTTTAATGTGCGAAAGGGGGTATCCTTCTAAATCACGATTTCGTTGCGAGCCGGTCCATGGGTTCCACATTTTTCACAAAATTTTTTAAAGTCGAGGGTCAATTTTCACATTGTGAGGGATAAGATATTGTACTAAGGAGCACTCCGTTTAAGAGTGCTCCTTTAAATTTGTATTTAATATATCTCAAAAGATCTATAAGGCATAGGTCTACGTCTTCTACGTATCCTTCTACGTATTCTTCTACGTATTCTTCTTCTACGTCTGCGACGGGGATCAGGATCTGGGTCATCTGCTGAGTCATCATAATAATAAGGACCAGGATCATCATAGCCATCGTCATAAGCATCGTCATAAGCATCATCATAGCCGTCGTCATAGCCATCATCGTAGGCATCATACATCATCATTGGGTGTGGTGCCATAGAAGGCATCTTAGTATATTTTTTATTGGCGTGATGAGGTGGTTTAGGGTTCATAGGTGGTTTAGGGTTCATAGCAGGTTCGGGATTCATAGGAAAATTAGGGTTCATAGATGGATTAGCACGATCTTCGTAAATCTCCTGATTATTATTGTCAATGTCTGAATCTCCGCTATTGTAAGTATAGTACATAACTACCTCCATAAAATTTACTACATAAATAAGTTATGTAAAATTATAAAATACGTTACAAGAATAGAATAAAAGTAAAATTTAAATAATATCATAAAAGTATACGGTATCCCTTGCATGCAAATACTGAGAGAGCACCAGCAGAAATGTTGGTGTCTTGTTGCGTTTAAGACAGAGGAGACTTATAGCAATATAGGGATCTATTATATTTAAAATTTATTAACTTGTATTTAACATATATACATAATTTGGAAATTAAATATTAATAATAATTAGATATTATGTAAGTGTAGCTTCTTTCTCTATTTATGTAACTAATATATAGAAAGGCACTTGGTTAATTCTAGGTGTCTTTTTATATAACATATTGTAGAAAAATGTAATAAATATTTACAAAAATAGAATAAAAGAGTAATATTGAAGAGTACTGTAGACATATATGGTACCCCTTATCACTAAGCACTGGTAGAAATACTGGTGCTTTTTCTATATTCAAAAATAAGGAGTGTGAAGTAAATGTATAACTGGTGTACGCAGCATCCTTGGATGACATTTTTTATATTACTTACATTGGCTGATTCTATAGGATATTGGTTCTGGAGCAATAAAAAGGATGATGCCTGATGCTAGAAAACGAAGATATAGAAGATATCGTTGATGAAGAAGAACAGAATACTTTTTTATTATATAAATACCTTCTTGAAGTTGGATTTAATGAAGATGCAGCTGATAAATTAATACTTGAGAACAGTTCTAACTTATTTGGCTATCACGGCCTCGCATGGCAGCTTGGAAAAATGAGTTTTGAGTTTTACTGTATGTATTTCCTCCAGGATACTTTTCTAGTAAAAGAGGATAATGTAGCAGCTCCTATAGCTGATGTCCATAGAGAAATTTGGAAAGATATTCAGGACTCCATTATTGGTAATGGAAATAGTCAGATTGGCAGGGTACTTCCGAGGGGTACTGGAAAGAGTGCTTTTGGTACTTTTGGAGCTTCTTGTTGGTGCCATGCATATGGATTTAAAAAATATACTCTCATTTGTTCTGATATTGGATCTACTGCTGAAAAATTTATTAAGGATATTAAAAATACATTTCTTGAAAATCATTATATAGAAAAAGCTTTTGGTGTATTACTTGACGATAAAGATAAAAAATATGTTTGTAACTCAACTCAATTAGAATTTACAAATAAAACCTTTATTGAAGCTATTTCCTCCACTTCTCCAATGAGAGGTAGAAAATATGGCAATAATAGACCGGACTTAATTATACTTGATGATTATCAATCAGAAGATGATGTAAGAACTGAGGAAGCTAGAGAAAAAAAGTGGAAGAGATTCTCAGATGACGTTAAATATTGTGTTCAAAAGGCAGTTAAACGTAACGGTAAAATAGTAAAAAGTGGAACAACTTTATTAGCTCTAGGAACCTTGCAGCATAAAGAATGTTTTTATAGTAGATTAATAAAACAACCTACGTGGAAGTTTAAAATAGAGAAAGGTGTCTTAATTGATGATTATGTTGACGAAAAAGGTATAAAAAAGAATGGTATAGACCATTATTTTGAAACTGGATTGTGGGCTGAGTTTAAGAAGAGTCTTTTTAATTTCAAAAATGAAAATCACTTGGAAGATGCCAAGGAATTCTATTGGAATCATGAAGCTGAAATGCAGTATCCATTGCTTTGGCAAGAATTTTGGGATTGTTTAGAGCAAGCTTTAAATTATTATGAAAATCCAAATTCATTTAAACAAGAATTCCAAAATGATGTTGATAGTATAGGTGAAAAATGGTTTAAAACTGTGGCTACATATCCAAGAGAAGAAAATGAAACTCATAATTTTATAAGGACTATGCTTTGTATAGATCCTGCTAGTACTGCAAAAGGTAAATCCGATTACAGTGCTTTTTTGGTTGGGTCCCAGGCTGATGATAATTTAAAGTATGCCCGTAAAGCGGAGTTAGCAAAATTTAATGCAAGAACTGAATTTGATAAATATATTGACCATGCTATTAAGCTATTAAAGGAATATCCGGATATAACTCATGTGTATATTGAAAAAAATACTTTTTCTGGAGTAGATGCTAATCAACTTGAGCTCAAAATCAACAAAGATGATATTTTAAGATCTAGAAATATTGAAATTATAAATGACCCTCAAAAGAAAAATAAGGATGATAAAATTAGTACAATTATCCCTTACATGAATAAAGGTCAAATTATCTTTGCTGAAGAGGATCAGGAGTTTATTAACCAGATATTAGATTTTAGAGGACAAAAATTCAGTGAACATGATGATGCCCCAGACGTAGTATCTGAATTTGCTAATAGAATTGAAAATATAGTTGTAGTGTGCCAAGCAAGGTTACTTGATAGAAATACATTATTTTAGTAAAGAAGGTGATTGAGTGGGTATTGTTTTAGATAAAAATGGAAAATTTGATTTAAATGAAAACAAATCACTGTTAAATGCTTGTTATGCACAGTTTACAGCAAATTTATATATATACAATAAAATATATTCTTATTATTGTGGCTGTACTGAACCCAGTGGAAGGATGTTTATTTCTAATGCCACAAGTGATAAAACAGACATAAAAACAGGATTTAATATCATAAATGACCGTACAAAACATAAGATTGGTACAAATTTTATTAAGAAATTTATAAAAGAGGAAGTAAGTTATAGTGTTGGTAATGATGTAACTTATGTATCTCGTTCCGGAAATTCTAATATAATTGATACAATTAAATACAATATGGCTCATTGGGATGAAGCACAGAATACAAATTTAGCAAAGAATATGCTCTTATATTCAAATGCTTTTGAATTGTATTATATTGATGAAGATGCTCAATTCTGTGGCATGGTAATATCACCTAGACATGGTTTTGCTTATTGTGATAATACAGGTAAAATAATATTTTTCTTGCATGTATTTAGCAGTGAATTTGATTGCGCTAATAGATACATTGACATATATACCGATAATGAAATAATCCACTGTAATGAAATATTTAATGAGGTAGATGATAAACTACGCCAAACAAATATATTCGGTAAGGTTCCTGTTGGAATAGCAAGTTTATCTGATGAGGATTGGCTTGATACCATTTACAATGATATTAAGAGTTTACAGGATAGTTTTGAAATAAATCTTACTAACATATCCCAGGAAATAACAGAACTCCGTAATGCTTATCTGTGGCTTAACAATATAGCAATTAGCGGTGATGACTATAAGACTATAAGACAGAAAGGCATTATTGAAACTAAAGGTGACAATAAAAATATAAGTGCTTCATGGCTTGTTAAAAACATTAACGATAGCTTTATTCAAAATACACTTAAGACCATAGAAGATATGATGCATAAAATTACATTCCATATTGATACCAATGAGAGGCTACCTAGTAATACAAGTTCTCTTACAATGAGAGCCAGGCTAATAAATCTTGAACAAAAGTGTAAATTAAATGATAAAGCACTTGCAAACTGTATTAGAACCCGATTGCGAATGCTTTTGTTGTATCTAAATAGTATTAAAGGCACAAATTATGATTATAAAGATGTAAAAGCTAAATTTACACCTAATGTACCTATGGATGATATGATGACAGCACAAACGATAGCACAGCTCGGAGATAAATTAAGCATTCAAACTGCATTATCCCAGTTAAGCTTCGTAGAAAATCCACAGGAAGAAATTGCAAAAATAAAACAGGAAAGTGCAGATGCAGTTTTGGGAGCCATCCTGCTGGGCGGTGGCTCTATTCCATTGAATAATAATAGTAATACTGATAACAGTGGCAACACTAACGACCAAACTAACTAAATTTGATGAGATAAACAAACTTCCTCAGGATAGCAAAGCATATAAAATATTACCTTACAGGAAACAGATTGAACAGCTTAGCCTTGACAATGTCTGACGTAAGGACAGTAAAAAGAGAAAAATTAACATGGAATAAAGTAACATGAAAAAAAGGATAGAAAAAAACATAGCCAAGCCCTAAAATATAAGTTAAATTCGGACAAACAAACTTATAAAAAAGGAGAATTGGCTATGCTTAACAATCAAGAATATATTACCGCAGAATTAGGAAAAATGCTATATGAGATTTTACCCATATCATCCAAGAAACTAAAAAATTTAGTATATATTGTTTTGGGAATATTGTTATCAAAATCAGTTATAATCTCAGAAATATCAGAAAAGCTAAAAGGATTACTATACAGAAGCCAATGAAGAAAGTAAAATAAAAAGAATTTATAGATTTTTTTCAAGTTCAACAATAAAGTCAGACTACCTATATTATAATTTTATCGATGAAATTATGATAAATTATATAAAAAGAAGTACCACTAATAAACTGGTTGTAATATTTGACCATACAACACTGGAAGATAAATTTTTAATACTTAAATTTTCGCTGAAAGTGGGAAAAAGAGCAGTTCCACTATGGTATAAAATATTTGAATATAATGAAAAAGATAATAAAAATTTCAAACATATAAAACAGGGAATAGAAGAGATTAAGGATCTTATAAGTTCATATAATTATGAAGTTGTATTGCTGGCAGATAGAGGTTTTAAGAGTATAGATTTATTTAAGTTTATAAATAAAATAGGATGGAAATATTGTATAAGATGTACCAATGATATGCTTGTAAATATAGAAGGGAAAGAAAAAATAAAATACCTTAGAGATATAAAAACTCTAAAAAAAGGCGTAAAAAAGTTTAATGGAATTTTACTAAGTGCTGAAAAATATAGATGCAATTTAGCAGTTTGTAAGGCAGAAGAAGCAGCGGATACCTGGTATATAGTAACCAATCTTGATAGTAAGAATGCTGTTAATGAATATAAGAAAAGATTTATTATAGAAGAAATGTTTAGAGATTTAAAATCCAGTGGCTTCAATATGGAAGATACATGGACAAACAGTCTTATATATTTTGAAAACTTATATTTATGCTTATGTATAGCATATACATGGATGATAATATTAGGAGCAGATTGTTCTAAGAATAAGAAGAGTAAGATAATAGGCGCAACTAAAAAGATAAGAAATAAAATAGTTAGAATATACAGCTTATTCAGCAGTGGATTGACATGGTTTAACAGATGTTATGATTCTAATAGAAAAAAATATGCCTTAAAATTTAATTTGATACTTTATGACATCTAATATGGCAAAAAAAGTAAATATATTCTTTAATAGTAAGGCACCAGTATACCCATTCTCTATTACATTAATTTCATGTTTATGATTATATTATCTTTATAAGCATATTATTGCATTATTACTATTTGGAAATATAATCTTGTAAATGATTTTTATGTTTATTATTCTTATTTAATGCAATTCACTGTCCGTAAGTCAGTGTTTGAGGCTTTATTGTTATACTGAATATATATGAAGGCAGGTATTAATAATGAATAAAAAGGGATTGTATTTCGATAGCTTAAATTGAGGGTGCACAGATTATTTTACATGCTCTTTAAATAGCCTTAAATTTTCCCACACTTTTCCCACACAAGTTTCAGAAACTTTTAGTTCCTGACAGAAAGCAATAGTTAATAAATCTAGTAATACCAACAATTACAGTAAATTATAGAAAGCTATTATATGACTTTAAACAAAACCATTGGTTGTAGGTTCAAATCCTACTACCCCTGCCAAAATGTTGGAATAAGAGGGTTTATAGAAATGTGAATCTTCTTATTTTTCCACACTTTTCCCACAAAAGTTTTAGATAACTCTAGTTTTGATTAGAAAGTATAAGTAAGGAAAGCTAGTAATATCAACATTTATAAGAGAGTGCAGAAAAATAAAAATATATAAAATCAAATCACGGGTTCGATTCCTGTTAAGGCTACCAAAGCTTGAGATAAGCGAGTTTACAGAATTTGTAGACTCGCCTATTTTTACAATAAGTCTATAACTATTGATGATTTATTAGAATTTAATGATATTTAAATTAAACCTTCAAGGGTAGTATTTTTCAACAGCTTGTGAACAATCCATTCGGCAGGGAGAGGGCGTCCACTATATAGTGTTTTTGTTGCTGCTGCAAGTACACGAATATCGTATTTAGATGGATATATTTCCGGTACTTTTTTCTCAAGATTAAGTAGTGTATAAACTGCCATCATTGCTGAACGAATAGAATATTCAACTGTAAACACACAATCATCTGCTATCTCTGCAAATTGACCTAAAAAGGCAAGGTTGCTACTACCTTCAGGAACAACGTCGGGACGATCTCCTTTGACACGTGGCATAAATTGACTGGTGATATAAGGCATCATACATGGGATGACATTAACGGTTTTAATAATTTCAGGTATTTCATCTTTCATACCCATATGATATAGAAGTTCTGTCACTAGTTCTTTACCAGTACAATTGCACATTTTCTTTTTCACAAAATCACCAACATTGTCAGGGAAAAGACCATAAGCCCAAAGAACTAATACATTTTGGGGTTGATTAATAAAGTGAGGTTGCCTACTGCAGGTTACGCTCAAAAGCCAGTTTGAGTCCTTAATGGTTATAATACCTCCAGTAACAACTTTACCAGAGAAAGGATCTCTACCTGTCAGATTCTTAAGAAGGTCGGCTATCTTAGAATCTGTGCATGTTATAGTGAAAGATTCCCATTTACTCTTGTCGATGTCACTACAGAATACTTCAGGTTTTCCAAATGATGGGTATTTATTCGATATGTTTTTCCATAAAGTCCAGCACGCTCCAACTTCACGATTAAGTATTGCTGGTTCGTTCATACTTCCAAGAGTAGAATTTTCTGTCATAGATCCATTAGTAACAAATACTAGATCATTTTCACTTGTATGAATTATTTCATCTTTCCCATTACGTAACAAGTGAATTGCAGTAACAGTTTTTTTATTTTCGTGTATGTCAATATTTAAATCTATAACTTGTGTATGCAGATTAAAGGCTACATTTTTTGATTTTAACCATTTTTCTAAAGGGAGAATCATAGAATCATACTGGTTGTATTTTGTAAACATAATGTTTTTTAAACGACTCATTCCAGGAAGTAAGTGCATAAAACGCTGCATATAGCGCTTCATCTCCACAACGCTATGCCAATTTTGAAATGCAAACATGGAGCGCCAGAAATACCACATATCAGTCTCTAAAAAAGAAGGGTGGAAATACTGCTCAACAGTGGTAGCACCTAATTCTTCTTCCGTTGCAAGAAAAAGCATAGTCAGTTGTTTGATGTGAAGGTCGCTTAGTCCAAGAGAAGAAAAATCAGCTTTTTCACCGTAATTATGAAGTAATCTACAAGTAGACTCGTTAGGGTCAACAATATTTAACTCACGAAATTCGTCTAAAACTGTTCGTTTTGGATTGCTTAGTGAAGGAATTTTGCTATATAAGTCCCAACAACACTCATAGTGTTCTTCCATTTCTCTTCCACCACGAATAACGTAGCCATCCTTTGCATTGCCTGACCCGTCCATAGCGCCTCCAATAATATGTGTTTCTTCTAAGATAGTAATGTTTTTGCCATCCATATGGCCATCACGAATCAAGTATGCAGCAGCCGCAAGAGATGCTATACCACCACCAACCAAATACGCTTTTTTCTTCTCAATGCCTTTCGGTATTAAAGTGTTTATGTTTTCATAATTTCCCATAAATTTTACCATCTCCAATATTAGTTTATATATACTTATACTATGATTAAATAACAAGAAACTGTAGGTTAATATAATTTGTAGTATAGTTACTTTGTAAATATTACAATATGTGGTAATTTAATTTATGGAAAAGAATTCTATTATCAAAGTAGGATAATAATTTAAATTATTATGCTAAGTCAAAATTGTGTAATATCCACAATTTAAGAGTTGGAAGAAAGAATTAAATCTAATAAATTGAAATGCTAAAGAAGCTATGTATGATATTAGAGATTGGTCACCTGAATATGAAAAAATTGGGAAAAGAATTACTTTGACAGTAGAAGAATTAAAAAAGCTCAAAGATATACTTAATAAGATGAATTTGTTTTGAAATGTTTATTAAATTTTTTCCACACTTTTCTCACAAAAGTTTCAGATAACTCTAGTTTTGATTAGAAAGTATAAGGAAGGAAATCTAGTAATATCAGCATTTATAGGAAAGTGAAGAAAAATAAAAATATATAAAATCAAATCTAGAGATCGTAGGTTCCACTCTCTCTGGGCGTACTATTGGTAAATTTTTGCGTCTTTGGGGTTGATTGAACATAATTATCATTGTGTTGAACTCATAAATTCTCATAATTATAATTTACCACCTAATAAATTATGTGGTATCATCTAATATATAATTAAGACGTACTATAAATATAGAATAGATTTGGAGGAATTTATAATGACTGGAAAAACACATGCGGCAGTAGGAATTTGTTCAGCAGCTTTTATATTAGTACCTAAAGTAGACATAAAAACAGCTTTAATAGGATTAGGCTTTTGCATTATAGGCTCTTATGCTACAGATGCAGACCTTAAAGTGTCTAAAGCAGGTCATGTTGTTAGTGATGTTATTTATGCAGTTTTTATTTTAACAGCCTTATACTTGGTATTAACATATAAGCTACATTACAATATATGGGGTTTAGTAGGAAAAAATATGCCGAATCAACTTAAAATTATAGGAGGTTTATTTATAGTAGGTTCTATAATTCTTGGGAGGATTACAGGCCATAGAAAATATATGCATAGTTTAATTGGTTTCTTTATTATGACTATGGGTGTATGGCTAATTGTAGGAAACTTTGCTATTTGGTTTGGACTTGGATATGCTCTGCACATGATAGTAGATCTTCTAAACGAAAAGCCGGAAGCTTTGTTATTCCCATTACCACTAGGAAAAGTTTGCTTTTCACTTGCAAGTTCCAGGGGTATTGTAAATTGGGGTTTATCCACAATCGCTTATGTTGGTTTTATATATAAAATAACATCTATCTATAACCTTAGTTATCTGCATAATGTTTTTATAAGATAGGAGCTAAATATATAATAATGTAGATTCTTTTAGAAGAGTATTTAAATAGGAACAGTTGTATAGATGGAGAGCCCTATGATGGGAAACTATCACGTACGGTGAGCTTTTCCTAAAAAGAGGACACTTCAGAATTAGATATTCTAGTGAAGGTACATAGATTTGTATAAATCAAATCTATGCACCTTCCCATATAAATCTTATTTCCAGCTTACATCTGCTTCTTTTCTTGGTACTGTTCTTAAATACTTTACATCAGGATAGCCAAGTATCATACAGGTCACAATTTCTTTTCTTCTTTTGACTCCAAGGAAATCTTTAATCTCCTTACTTTCCTGGGCAGCCCTTACAAAGAATCCACTAAAAAATGTTCCAAGGCCTAGAGCATTAACCATAAGTTCCATATTTGAGGAAGCTAGCGCTCCATTTACCTGTGAGCTAGCTGTGATAACTATTACTACTGGAGCATTAAAAAATATTTTGTCATTCTTAGGATTTTCTTTATATTCTTCATACATTTTAAGCCACATCTTTGCATATCTTCTATATAGTCTAGTTTCCGGAGTGTGGTTATTGAGAACATATTCTCCCATTGACTTTAAGCTTTCAAAAGTTAAATCTTTTAATTGTTCTAGCCCTTCTCTCACCACTATGTAAGATGGATCCTGCATATTGCTGCCAGTTTCAGTAAATCTTCCAGCTTCTATAATTTTAGCAATTTTTTCTTCTTCCACTTGTTTATTTTTAAATTGCCTTACGGTTCTTCTGAATTTTATGAAATTTAGTAAAGTATCTGGAGCTATTGAAAAGCTTTCTTTATCGTAATCTTTCACATCTTCCATACTGTATTCATCCATTGAGACTGCGTCTTTGGGGCAGACTGCAATACAATGTCCGCACTTAATACAATTTTTATTATTAATCTTTGCTTTACCATCCAATATTTCTATATCCATTGGGAAACAATCTTTAACACATTGTCCACATCCAATGCATTTTTCAGTATCTATTTTCATCATAACAATCTACTCCCTTGTACAATCTTTAATTAATCGTTTTTTAGTCCACAATTAATTATAAATATTAACTTAAATATCTTATAACAATAATTATATCATAATATTTTATAGTACTATTGTTAGTTATATTTTAAATATGTTAAAAAGAGATATTTAAAAGCTAAAATAAATGAGAAAAATTTTTATTTACTTATTTTTACATCATATATTGTATAATAATAGAATTCCATGCTATAATTTAAGGGTAAAGTAAAAAATGGGAAATAATTGATAAATTATTAATTTTAAATGACATTTATAGGGAAGGTTAATAAAATGGATATGAGCAGTTTGTATACAATTTTAGTAGTTGATGATGATGAAAATAATTTATTTACTGTAAAAACTCTTATAAAAGAATATATTGATGCTAATGTATTGATTGCAGATACTCCCAAGAAAGCATTACAAGAACTTATAAAAAATCCTATAGACTTAATCATTTTAGATGTACAGATGAAGAGAGAAATGGATGGTTTTGAGTTGGCACAGATTATAAAGGGAAGAAAAAAAACAGAGCATATTCCCATTGTATTTTTAACGGGAGCCTATATTGGCGAAGATTTCAAAAAGAGAGGCTTTGAAATAGGAGCTGTGGACTATTTAACTAAGCCCATTGATGATTTTTTACTTATAAATAGAATAAATGTATATTTAAAGCTAATTGAAAAGGAAAGGAAAACAAATATACTATTACAAGAACAAACAAAAGAATTAAAAAGAGCAAAAGAAATGGCCGAGGCAGCCAATGAAGCTAAAAATATCTTTTTTGCAAACATATCTCATGAATTTAGAACTCCTCTAAATATTCTCCTAGGATCCTCCCAAATGATAAAACATTATCTGGGAAATGGTAATGTTTTAAATAAAGAGAAAATAAAGTCAAATGTAAAAACTCAGATTCAAAATTGTTATAGACTTGTAAAGCTAGTTAATAATCTATTGGATATTACAAAAATGGATTCAGGCAATTTTACTCTTAATTTAACAACATGTAATATTATTGAAGTGGTGGAATCAGTTACACTCTCTGTTGTAGAATTTGCAGCCTCAAAAAACATAGAAGTAACATTTGATACTAATGTTGAAGAATTAAATTTTTGTTGTGATTTAGATGCAATTGAGAGAATTGTGCTGAATCTTTTATCAAATGCAATAAAATTTACCCCTAAGGATGGAAATATATTTGTTAATGTAAAAGTTTTAGATAAATTTATTCAAATTAGTGTAAAGGATTCTGGTGTAGGAATTCCTAAAGATAAGCAGGAGATGATTTTTCAAAGGTTCAAACAAGTAGACAACCTTCTTACAAGAAGTTGTGAAGGCAGCGGCATAGGTCTTAATCTTGTAAAATCTTTAGTTGAAATGCACGGCGGAAATATACAACTTAAGAGCGAGTATCAAAAAGGAAGCGAATTTATTGTTGAAATTCCTATTAGAGAAGGATGTGGAGAAAACGATGCACAAGGCTGTTGTACGAATAACAGCAGCACTGTAATTAAAAAAATTGATATAGAGTTTTCTGATATATATTTCTAATTTAGAAGGATTTTTTATCAATTAGTGATAAGATACAAGGAAAGGTAAATACATAGGGGCTGTTATTATTGAGACAAAACTATATAAGGGAGATAAAACTAATGAAAAAATTTTTGTTAATGATGCTTACTGTTATGACAATATGTTTATTTATTGGATGTGTAAAGACAGGAAATGATACAGCAAAAGATATCAACAAGATTAAGATTGGTGTTTGTATCGCTAATGGTAATGACAAATACGGGTCTTATTTGCTTGATGAAATGAAGAATTACTCCAAATCTTTAAAGGATGTTGAAGTAGTATTTGCTGATGCAAAACAAAATTCTAATACACAGTTGTCGCAGGTTGAAGATTTCATATCCCAGAGAGTAGATGCAATAATTGTTACTCCAGTTTATATAGATTCATCAAAGGAAATAACTGATAAAGCTAAAGCAGCTAATATTCCAATTATCAGTCTTATGAATCCCTTTGAAAATCAAAGTGATTCAGCATGTTATATAGCTCCCGACTCAAAACAAGCTGCCACATTGGAAATGGAATACCTTGCAAAGAAAATGAATTACAAGGGTAATGTTGCAATTATAATGGGGCCAATGGATGATAGAGCACAGAGAGTGAGAACTGAAACTTATCATGAAGTAATAGCAAAATATTCTGATATGAAAATTGTTGCGGAGCAACCAGCTGAGTGGGATAGAGCCAGGGGTATGGCTCTAATGGAAACTTGGCTTAAATCTGGAAAAGAGATTGATGCTGTAGCCAGCAACAATGATGAAATGGCAATAGGAGCATTAAAAGCTATAGAAGCAGCAGGAAAACTTGGAAAGATAACTGTAGGTGGTATAGATGCTACTCCAGATTCTCTTCAGTATTTAAAGAGTGGCAAATTGGCTGTTACAGTATTTCAGGATGCAGCAAAACTAAGTAAGAGTAGCATAGACACTGCAATTAAAGCAGCCAATGGTGAAAATGTAGAAAAAACAATAAATATTCAAAATGAATTAGTTACTCCGGAAAATGTAGACCAATATATAGCTAAATGGAAAAATAAGTAGAAAATTGTTACATATACTTTTAAGGAGGAATTTATGAATATTTTTAAAAATTTTAGTATAAAGCAGAGATTTCTAACATTGTTTTTTGTTTGCCTTATGACATTTATTGGATTTGGCATCTTTGCTTTAATTGAGCTTGATAACCTGGCAAAAGTAACTAATAGCTTATATAATCAATCATCAAGGGTTTCAGATGCTACAGTTAATGCAAAAGTAGATTTGGTTAAAATAAACAGTGCTATAAATGATGTGATTTTATCATCAGGTAGTGACGAAATTCAACAAGGGATAGATCAGGTTAACAAATATGAAAGTGATTTTCAAAAAAATTTAGATACTATAGGAGGAAATTCTGTTGATTCTGATACTATAAGAAATTTGCAAGACGCTAATAATATTCTTTCTAAATGGTGGAAACCACAGCGGGATAAAATTATTCAAGATGTGCAAGAAGGTAAAAAAGATGATGCCATAAATATATCTAAGGGTATAAGCTCAGATTTTGTAAGTGAGCTTGAACTTGATCTTAATAATATATATTCAAATTCTTCAACTAATCAAACAAGTTTAATTCAACAATCAAACGCGCTGCAATCTTCAGTGAGAATAACTTTATTTTTAACTTTAGCAATTTTAACAAGTATACTTTTAGTATTATTTATGTTAATAACAACAAGTATTTTAGCTCCTATTAACAGATTAAGAGATCATATGATTAAAATTTCAAATACAGGTAATTTTGAAGAATATGAAATAAACCAAAAAGATGAAATTTCAGAAATGGGTAAAAACTATAATATATTGATAAATAAATTAAAAATCGATTTTTGGATAAACAATGCTCGAAATTCACTAAACGACGAAATGACTGGCAGCGTTTCTGTAAAGGAATTAACACAAAAGACTATTAATTTTTTGGCAAAAACTTTAGATGCTGGAAATGCAACTTTTTACATATATAAAAATTCAGAGAATAAACTTATTTTGAATTCCTCTTTTGCTTTTACAGAAAGAGAGAGATTATCAAATACATATGACATGGGTGAAGGAATAGTTGGACAAGTAGCTTTAGAGAGAAATCCAATACATCTCAAAAAAGTGAAGGAGTCAGAAGCTGCAATTTGCACTTCAACCGTGTTTGGTCCGCCACTTAATGTCTATGCCTTTCCATTAATTTATGAGAATGAACTCTATGGAGTTATTGAATTGTCTTCTTTTGAGTATTTTGATGACTTAAAAAAGAAATTTATAGAAGAAGTATGCAATGCAATTGCCATAAATCTTTACTCTGTAATTCAAAATGAAAGGATTAAAGAACTATTACTTAAAAGTGAAGAGGCAACTAAAGAAGCTCACGAAATATCAAGTGAACTTAAAAATGCAAATGAAGAATTAGAAGAACAACAAAGACAGCTTCAAGTTCAAGCTGAGGAACTCCAACAAACTAATTCTCAACTTGAAGAGCAACAGCAAATACTTCAGCAGCAAAGTGAAGAACTACAGCAAACTAACTCTCAGCTTGAAGAGCATCAAGTGCAAATAGAAGAGCAGTCAAGACTTCTTAGCATTAAAAATGAGGAGTTAGAAAAATCTAAAGAAGAAATTTTGGTACGTTCAAAAGACTTAGAAGCTGCAAATAAATATAAATCTCAATTTTTAGCAAATATTTCTCATGAACTTAGAACGCCACTTAATTCAATTATATTATTATCTAATCTCTTGATTAGAAATGGAAAAGATAAGTTTGAAAATGGTACAAGAGAAAAATTTAAAGTTATATATAACTCAGGACAGCATCTACTTCGTTTGATAAATAATATTTTAGATTTATCAAAAATTGAGGCTGGAAAAATAGATCTTAATTATAATTATTTTAATACAAGTGATCTTATAAAAGAACTTAGGGATATTTTTGATGAAACAGCAAAGGAAAAAGATATTCAGTTCATATTGGAAGATCAATTTGAAAATAATTTCTATGGTGATAGAGATAGAATTTCACAAATAATTAGAAATTTTTTATCTAATGCGTTTAAATTTACGGATAAGGGAACTGTAAAACTAAAGATAGCAGAAGATCATCAGTATGAAAATAATCTGGTATTTTCTGTATCCGATACAGGAATAGGTATAGCTAAGGAAAAATTAGATATAATTTTTCAAGAATTTCATCAAGGAGATGGGTCCATTTCAAGAAAGTATGGGGGTACAGGACTTGGATTATCTATTAGCAGCAAACTTTGTGAACTTATGAATGGTAGAATAGAAGTAAGTAGTGAACCTGGAGTGGGGAGCACCTTTTATTTGTATTTGCCTTTAGCACTTTCAGAAGGGGAGTCTACAAAGCAAGAGGCAGCTGCTGCTATGAGTCTAGAGCCTAAGAATGAAAAAGAAGTATACATAGAAGAAATAAAAAATATAAGACAAAAAAATTTACTAATAGTTGAAGATGATAAAAATTTAATACAGTCAATAAAAGCTGTCTCTGAAGGCATAGGCTTCACTACATTAATATCTAGTAGCGGAGCAGAAGCACTAAAACTTATAAAAGAACATGAAATTAATGGTATTTTATTGGATCTAGGGCTGCCAGACATAAATGGAATTGCTTTGTTAAAAGAAATTAATGAAGTATTAAAACTAAAAAACATATATGTTCCTGTTATCATTTATACAGGCATGGATATATCTTCTGAACAAGAAAAAGAGATAAAATTATATGCAGACAGAATAATTATTAAAACTTCAAACTCAGATGAAAGATTGCTAGATGAGCTGACTTTAATACTTCATAAAGTTAATGATGAAGAAGAGTACAGAAGTATTATGACTTCTAAAATAAATAAAGATACAGCACTAAATCTAGCCAATAAAAAAATACTCATTGTAGATGATGATCCACGAAACATATTTGTACTTGCCGCTGCCTTAGAAGATTACGGTGCAGAAATCATTGAAGCTGAAAATGGAGAAGTAGCATTAAGAAAACTTGAAACTCAGGCTGTAGATTTAATTTTAATGGATATAATGATGCCTGTTATGAATGGATATGAAGCAATTAAAAAAATACGAAATTCAGATAAAATTAAAAATATACCAATTATAGCTACAACAGCAAAGTCATTAAAAGGTGATAGAGAAAAGTGTATGGCAGCTGGTGCCAATGATTATATCTCCAAGCCAATTGATTATGATGTACTAATAACATTAATAAGAGCTTGGATTAATAAAGCTTAATGAATTTGGAGGGTTAATTTTAATTTGACTATTAGAACTATTTGCAAGCAGGATAAAATATATCTAACAATAATTGGGGAATTAGAAGACTCTAAACAAATAGGTGAATTAGTGGAATCTTTAAGTATATCAGAAACTAAAAATTTTAATGTGACTTTTTTAGGTGCCAATATAATTCCCAAAAGTATTATAGAAAAACTTTTTATTTTGCAAGAGGATAAAAAATGTAATATTTTTGTTTTAAAAAGATATTTGTTTTCATATTTACAATATTTAGGCATAAAATGTAACTATATAACTAAAAAATTAACTTTTAAAAAGCCTAAAGATAATATATCTTATGAAAAAGAAAAATTAAGTCAGGAAGAAATCTACATTTTCTTAAAAGATATAAACAATATTTATGGCTATGATTACACAGAGTATCAAATGGATAGTATTATGCGAAGAATAAATATAGCCATGATCAGAGAGAGAATCTATGATTTTAATATATTTAGAGAACAAGTATTACACAATCAAAAAATTTTTCATGACTTGTTTTTAGATCTTTCCATAAATACCACGGAGTTTTTTCGGGATCATGAAGTATTTAATATGATTAAAAATAAAATACTGCCATATTTAAATTCCTATAATCACATTAAAATTTGGTGTGCAGGTTGTTCAATAGGTAAAGAAGTATATTCATTAGCTATAATACTAAAGGAAGCAGATATGCTTAGCAAAACTCAAATTTATGCCACCGATATCAATCCCTATGTTATTGAAGAAGCAAAAAATGGACTGTATTCAATTACTACTTTGGACAAGGATATAGATAATTACAGAAATGCCCAAGGAGAAAAGAGTTTTATTCAATATTTTGATATTAATAAAAACTATATTAAAGTTAAGGAAGAATTGAAAAAAAATATATTATTTTTTCAGCATAGTTTACTAAGTAATGGAACATTAAATGAGTTTAATCTAATACTTTGCAGAAATGTTTTTATTTATTTTAATGATGCTTTACAGGAGAAGGTCTTAAAAAACTTTTATAATTCCTTAGATAATAATGGATTTTTAGTGCTTGGTAAAAGTGAAGGAATTCAAAAAAATAATGGACACAATTATTTTTATAAGTATAATGAGCAAAATAAAATATATAGGAAAATAAATAAGTAAGCAAATGATTCAAAATAGATTACGCTGACTTCTTTAGCATAAATAAAGGAAGAGGGTCAATTTAAATATAAGGTTGTATAATTTTAAAATGGACTATCCTAAAAATGTATTTGGGATAGCCTATTTCATTTTTATTTAGATAGTCTCTATATTTTTTTAGCTTCAATATAAAGTACCTTTATAAATTTTTTTATATTTATCCGAATATGGTAAAATGGATTATTTGTTTTATTTTCTATTTGTAACATTTTTTTTCGTACTTCAGCAAAATCAAAAAACTTTGATGCATATTCTTCAAATTTAGGATTACCGTAATCTGTAAGTCCTAAGGAAGCTATATAATTTATGCTTTGAAATATAGCTCTTCTAATTCTCTGTTCAGAAGCTTTTATTTCTTTTTTTATATCCGATTCTGTACAAGAGTTTCCCAATTTTTCTACAGAAATGCTGGTAAATAAAGCCTTTAATGAAGGAAATTCAGATTCGTATAATTCTTTATCCTCATTTGCAAGGTGTTGAATTATATCCAGTATATCCTTGCTGCCATTTTCACTTATCATGCCAAGATCTGTTAATATAAATTGAGCAGCTTCTAAGATTGTCTTTTTTAAAGGTTTTTCAATAGGTACTTTTAATTGCTGATAACCAAGCATGTTTATAGTTTGTTGAATATCATTTATGGATTTTTGTAGTTTTACATTTGAGGTTACTTTTTCTATTATTTTTATAACTTCTAATCTATTAATCGGTTTTGTTATGTAATATTCTACTGCCAGGGAATATGCTTCTCCAATTATTTTTTTATCTTCTATTTGTGAAAGCATTATAATTTTGAAATTTAAGGAACTACCAAGATCTTTAATTGCTTCAATGCCATCTTTAACAGGCATAAGTAAATCGATAATGAGAATGTCTACTTTTTTAAAAGTTAGTAGATCTATATTTACAAATGAACCATTTTCTGCTTCACCAACAACTGTACCAAGATCATAATCTTCAATAATTTCTGATAGCATAGAGCGAATTGCTATATCATCATCCACAATAAAAAAATTCATTATATCATCCTTCCATTAGACATCTTCAAAAATATTTTCAGAGTATGCTAATCTGTTAAGTATTTGTAGTTAGTGATTATTATATCTTAGCTAAGCTTTTAATTGGCAGTTTTATAGTAAAAATGGTGCCACTTATAACTGGAATACTCTCTATTTTTATAGTACCATTAAAATTTTCTATTACACTTTTTACATAGGGAAGTCCCATACCTGTAGAAGATACACCAGAATCATCATATTTTGTAGTATAGCCTGGTTTAAAGATTAAATCTCTTTTTTTCTCAGGAATACCAGAACCATCATCATGAACTTCAAAGTTAATATATTCAGTATCCTTGTAAACTATAATTTTTATTAATCCAGTTTCTTTAATTGACTCAATGGAGTTGGATACCAAATTATTAATGAGAGAGAGAGTAGTATAAATGTGAAGCAGAGGAATAGAAAAATTAGCTTTAAAAATAAATTTTATCTTTTTCCCCAGAAAAGCTGCATATTTTTTATTGCTATTTATAATAATATTGCCTATTTCGCTTATATCCATATAATCTATGCTGCTTTCCTTAGAGATCATTTTAGAAATACCTGCATATATTCTTTGGTTGTCTTTTTTTATATCATGTACTTCTCCTGCAATACTCAATATTTTTTTAGATAATTCTTCTGTGCTCGTATTTAAATCTTTATTTTGTACATGTCTATACAAATTATAACAGTTCTTCGTAATGTTTTCTGCATCTTGTAAGGATTTTTTTAGTTCCACAGCTTCTTCATACAAACCAGATATTAAAAATATCATGTGGCTATTTTGCTTTTGCTGTTGAATTACTTCAAGTTCAGCTTCATGAAGCTTAAGCATACTAAAAATTCCAAGTACAAAAATACTTCGGATAAGGGATATAATCATTACTTCACCTATTATTAATCCGTTAATAGTATCCCTTAAAATAAAATATCTAAAGGCAAGTTCTACAATGTTTGAACATATGTCTATAAAAGTAGCTAAGTATATTATTATAGGGAAACGATTCTCAAAATTTTTCACTTTCATCAAATAAAATAAGAGAGAGTAAGTAAAATAATAGAAAAATGCAGGAAAATTTATAATAAGTGAAGGTAATAGCTGAAAATTTTTTACCGTACTGAAGTCTAAAAAAATACGAAAAGCCACTACAGCTATGCCCACTACTAAGGCTGACAAGATTAAGGGTACTTTACGTGCCCATAGCAAGAAGAAGAAAAAAATAGGTGTACCTAGACTTACACGAAAGCTATCATGAAAGGGAAAAAATTTAAATTCGCCTGCTAGGGGTATCAATATTACAAGCAGGACAAGTATGTAAAAGTTCTTTTTCAACAGTAATTCACTCCTTGTTTGTTTAGGTATTTTTTTGTGTAACGCTCTTTATCAAAAAAGTTTACAGATAATTGTAACTATATTTATACTTAGATTTATAAATAATATAGCTTATTTCTAGTAAATTAACAAATAATATAAATTATTTTATTGATTTATCAAAATATTTTGTAGGTTTCTGTTGGATTTTATAGATGCAATTATAATATATAAATATAATCTTACGACAAAGAGATGATAGAAGTCAAAAGGAAATAATTTAGTAAGCATATTAAAAGAAATAACAAATCAAAGATGTTGTATATTTTGTATTGATAAGGACGCGGGCTCTGATGATAGTGGGATCATCAAAAAGATTCTGCAGAGGCAGTATGGTGCAAAATAGAGTAGCATATTAAATTAAGAAAGGTGAAATTAAATGAAGAAATTGAAAAAATTTAGATGTGGATTAGCTCTGCAGATTGTTATTGGTCTGGTACTTGGTATTACAGTAGGAGCTATTTTTTACGGAAATCCAGCTGTGGAGACCTATCTTGAACCAATAGGACAAATTTTTCTTAACCTTATAAAGATGATAGTTATACCTATTGTTTTTTCATCACTGGTAGTTGGGGTTGCAGGTGTAGGTGATATTAAAAAGCTTGGCAGACTAGGTGGTAAGACTATTATTTACTTTGAATTAATTACTACCATTGCTATTATTGTGGGTCTTGGGGCTGCTAATATATTCCATCCTGGAAGTGGTGTAAATATCCATGAACTTTCAAAAGTAAGTATTAAGAGCTATATGAATACAGCCACTTCATCTCATCATAGTTTGGCAGATACTTTTGTAAATATTGTTCCTAGTAATTTCTTTGAAGCACTTTCTACAGGAAATTTACTTCCAATTATATTTTTCTCTGTTATGTTTGGCTTAGGGGTAGCTTCTATAGGAGAAAAGGGAAAGCCAGTACTTAATTTTTGTCAAGGTATTGCTGATGCAATGTTTTGGGTAACAAATCAAGTTATGAGAACTGCACCTATTGGTGTATTTGCACTCATTGGAGTTACAATATCTAAATTTGGAATTGCCTCTTTGATTCCATTAATAAAATTAATTATTACTACTTATGGTGCAATGATTTTCTTTATACTGGTGGTACTTGGAATTGTAGCAAAGCTAGCTGGTACAAGTATCTTTAAAATGATTAGAATATTAAAGGATGAAATTATCCTAGCTTATACTACTGCAAGTTCTGAATCAGTTTTACCAAAGATTATGGAGAAGATGGAGAAATTCGGTTGTCCAAAGGCCATTACATCTTTTGTTATCCCAACAGGATATTCTTTTAATCTTGATGGATCTACATTGTATCAATCCATAACAGCATTATTTATTGCACAGATATATGGAATTCATATGTCCTTTCCAGCTCAAATTAATTTAGTGATCGTGTTACTTGTAGCTTCAAAGGGCATGGCAGGGGTACCGGGAGCATCTTTTGTAGTTCTGCTTGCAACTTTAGGAACTGTAGGTATTCCAATGGAGGGAGTAGCTTTTATTGCAGGAATAGATCGTGTTCTTGACATGGCAAGAACTGTGGTAAATGTTGTGGGTAATTCTTTAGCAGCGGTAGCCATATCAAAATGGGAAGGTAAATATAATTCTGTAAAAGGACAAGAGTATATTGAAAATGTAAATTCTGTAGGCGAAATAGCCTAGGAATGGTGTTTAGAACTATAGAGATATTTCTTTCAATGGATTGATGATTTAGGAAAGCCATTAGCTGAAAATAGAATACTTATGGGACTTGGAGATTTTATTGTAAGTGTTACTTTATACTTTATCTTTGGCATACACCCACCACCTATCCTGTGTTTAGGGGTGGGGGGCTTGGGATGTACCAACTATCGTTAGTATAGTTACCAAGTTACCCCTTTGCCCAACGGTTTTTTATTTAAATATTATTATACTATCAGACTATATATAATTTTTGCCATTTCGTTATCACTTTCTTTCATGCCATTCTTAGCCCACTCTATTAATACTTTATAATATCCTCCTGCTATATATTCAATCACATATTTTTCTATTTCTCGCGGGTATGACTTATTACAAACCATGCCTGAAAATAATGAGTGAAAAAATTCACTACATCTTTCCAGAAGCAAATTAGTCAAATTGGAATTAATCAAATTATTAATTAATTTCTTATGTTCTCTGAAGTAGGCAAAATATAAGCATAGGTTCTCATAATTATGGAGTTCCTTGTTGCTTAATATTTGATTCAAATGATCTCTAAAAAATATAAGAAGAACTCGGGCTGGCTGCTCGAGTTTTATTTTTATTCGTGTTTTACAATAAACATCTAATTATATTATTTATTTTGTAATTTTTTAAAATATTTTTATGAAATTAATAAAATAATTTGTAGGTTTTTGTTGGATTTTATAGTTCGAAATTATAATTTAAATATACAAACATTAGACAAGCTTACTTATGCTTTAATAAAAAATTGGAGGAATATTTTATGAAGAAAAAACTAATAGCAGCAATAACTGCTTTCACAATCTTAACAACAGTATTATTAGCCGGATGTGGCAATTCAACATCACAAGCAGGTGGAAAGAAAAAATATATTATAGCAACAGATGTTACTTTTGCACCTTTTGAATTTCAAAAGGATGGTAAATATTTAGGTATAGATATTGATTTATTAAATGCCATTGCAAAGGAAGAAAATTTTGAGCTTGAACTAAAACCTATGAATTTTAAAGGTATAATACCAGCTCTAACTTCAAATCAGGTAGATGGTGCAATTTCAGGTATGACTATAACTGATGAAAGAAAAAAGGTTCTTGATTTCAGCGATAAGTATTATGATTCAGGATTAGGCTTAGTTGTTAAACAAGATAATGCAGATATAAAATCTATGAATGATTTAAATGGAAAAACTATTGCCGTAAAGAAGGGAACTTCTGGAGCTGAGTTCGCAGAGAAGAATAAGGATAAATATAAGTTAAATATAAAGTATTTTGATGATACTCCTTCTGTATTTCAAGAAATAAAAAATGACAATGCAGTAGCTGATTTTGAAGACTATCCTGTAATAGCTTACAGCATTAGTGTAAATCCAAATCAAGGTTTAAAAGTTGTTGGAGAAAAATTAACTTCAGAACCTTATGGTTTTGCTGTTAATAAGGGAAAAAACAAAGAACTTTTATATAAATTTAATGAAGGTTTTAAAAAATTAAAAGCAAATGGACAATATGATGAAATCATAGCTAAATATATTAAAAAGTAGGTGGAAACTCTTGAACATGGAAATACTTATAAAACAAAGCTTGCCAACACTTCTATCTGGACTGAAAGTTACACTGGAAATTGCAGTGGTAGCTTTGATTATTGCTACTGTAATAGGATTATTTATTGGTCTTATGAATATAAGTCATAATAAAATTTTGAAAATAATAGCTGCAATATATATAGACATCATAAGAGGAACTCCACTTATAGTACAGGCGTTTTTCATATATTTTGCATTACCAGGGGCTCTTAATTTTAAAATTGATCCATTGACTGCAGGTATAGTAGCCATAAGTCTTAATGCAGGTGCCTATATAGCTGAAATATTCAGAGGAGGTATTATGTCTATAGATAAAGGGCAGACAGAAGCAGCTAGAAGTCTTGGATTATCCTATGCTCAGACTATGAGAAAAGTCATCTTGCCTCAGGCAATAAGAAGAATGATTCCTGCTCTTATAAATCAGTTTATAATTTCACTGAAGGATACATCCATTTTATCTGTAATTGGATTACAGGAATTAACGCAAAGTGGGGAGATAATTATAGCCTCGACTTACAGGGCCTTTGCAATATGGACTATGGTGGGATTAATGTACTTTATCATAATTACGATAATTTCTAATTTATCAAGAAAGCTTGAGAGGAGGTTAAAAGTATGCTAGAAGTTAAAAATTTAAAAAAGCAATATGGAGATTTGCTTGTACTTGATGGTGTAAATCTATCAATAGATAAAAGTGAAGTACTGTGTCTTATAGGACCTTCAGGCTCAGGTAAAAGCACATTCCTCAGATGTTTAAATGGTTTGGAAGAAATAAATGGAGGAGATGTATCGGTAAAAGGAAAAAGCTTAATTGATAGTAAAATTAATATAAATAAATTAAGAGAAAATATTGGAATGGTCTTTCAGTCTTTTAACCTGTTTCCTCACTTAAGTGTACTAGAAAATATAACATTGGCTCCTGTTTTACTTAAAAAAATGGACAAAAATGAAGCAAGAGAAAAAGCATTAAATTTACTTCAAAAGGTAGGATTAGAGGAAAAATCCAACGTATATCCGGAAAAGCTTTCCGGAGGTCAAAAGCAAAGGGTAGCTATTGCAAGAGCACTGGCTATGGATCCGGAAATAATGCTTTTTGATGAACCAACTTCAGCACTGGACCCAGAAATGGTTGGAGAGGTTCTTAAAGTTATGAAGGATCTTGCAAAAGAAGGTATGACTATGGTAGTGGTTACCCATGAGATGGGATTTGCTAGAGAAGTAGCAGATAGAGTTATTTTTATGGCAGATGGCAATATTGTAGAGGAAGGTACACCGGAAAATATATTTTCAGATCCTAAAAACCAAAGAACTCAAGATTTTTTGAGAAAAATATAATTAATTCACAATCAGCACAGCTAAAAGGATAATGTCCCTTATTGTTTCTTTATAATCATTTTGAGTAGAGAATTTTATAAATTTTTTAATATATTATGTATTATAGGACTCTTTAAAATATACCTCATTAAATAGAGATTAAAAATATAAAGATTAAAGGAAGTTTGTTATCATGACAGAAATTAAACAGGAAGTAAACTTAAACACAGCACAAATGTTAGTAAAGTGCCTAGAGGCTGAAGGAGTAAAGTATATTTTTGGTATTCCAGGTGAAGAAAATCTGGAAGTAATAAATGCAATTGCAGATTCAAGTATTAAATTTATTACAACTCGTCATGAGCAGGGTGCCGCATTTATGGCAGATGTTTATGGGCGTCTCACAGGGAAGGCAGGAGTTTGTCTGTCAACCTTAGGCCCTGGTGCAACTAATTTAGTCACAGGTGTAGCAGATGCTGACGGTGATGGTGCTCCTCTTGTTGCCATTACAGGTCAGGTAGGTACTGAAAGAATGCATATTACCTCACATCAATTTTTAGATCTTTGCAAAATGTTTGAACCAATTACAAAGAGAAGTAAACAAATTCTTCGTCCTGATACTGTTAATGAAATTGTTAGAATTATTTTTAAATATGCTGAAAGTGAAAAACCAGGAGCAGGTCACATTGACTTGCCTGTAAATATTTCAAAAATGCCAGTAAGCATTGGAGAAAAACCTTTAGAAAAAAAGATTCCACCAATTGAGCATGCGGATTTATCCACAATTGAAGAAGCAGCAGGTGAGATTTTTCAAGCAAAGAATCCTGTTATATTAGCTGGAATAGGTGCTATCCGCAATAACTGTGCAGAGGCTGTTACGGAATTTGCAAATAAGTTAAAAATTCCTGTAATTAATACAATGATGGCAAAAGGTATTATTGCCTTTGATAATAAATATTCAATGTGGACAATTGGTATTCCTCAAGAGGATTATGTGGATAAAATTATAGAGAAAGCAGATTTAGTAATTACAATAGGATATGATATTGTAGAATATTCTCCATCAAAATGGAATATAACTGGTGATATCAAAATTGTGCATATTGATACAAGACCGTCACATATCAATAAATTATATCAGCCAATTGTAGAAGTAGTTGGAGAAATTTCAGATTCCCTTTATGATATAATGAGAAGAACATCAAGAAAGGTAGAACCAGTAAAAGCTCTAGGGATTAAAGCAAAAATGTTAGCTGAACATGAAAGCTATGCAAATGACAATGCCTTTCCAATGAAGCCACAAAAAATTTTGAATGATGTGAGAAAGGTCATGAAAGCAGACGATATTGTTATATCAGATGTAGGAGCCCATAAAATGTGGATCGCCAGACATTATAATTGTTATAAACCTAATACATGTATTATTTCAAATGGATTTGCTACAATGGGTATTGGACTTCCAGGTGCAGTTGCAGCAAAACTAACTAATCCGGATAAGAAAGTATTAGCTATTGTTGGCGATGGTGGATTCATGATGAATAATCAGGAATTAGAAACAGCACTTCGTATAGGGACTCCAATTGTAGTTTTAATATTTAATGATAGTAACTATGGTTTAATAAAATGGAAACAGGAGGATCAATATGGAAAGAGTTGCTGTGTAGATTTTACTAATCCTGATTTTGTAAAAATGGCTGAGAGCATGTATGCAAAAGGATATCGTATAGAAAAGGCAGAGGATTTAATAGGGACTTTAGAAGAGGCATTTAAACAGAAAGTACCAGTAGTTATTGACTGTAAAGTTGACTATGGTGAAAATGTAAAATTAACAAAGCGTTTAAAGAAAGTTTGTGAAAGTCTATCCCAGTAATATTCGTTCATAATAGAGAGGTGTAAAGTGAAGGAATTATCTATCAAACCAAAGATTTACACATTTGACAGATGTGAAGAATTTATAAATAAGTTTAAAATAGGAAAAGATGATTTGATTATTACAAGTGAACACAACTACAGGGCATATTTTGAGAAATTTAACCTTCATGCCCATGTAATTTTTATTAGAAAATATGGTCATGGAGAACCAAGTGATGAAATGGTAGAAGCCATATACAAGGATATAAAGGATATTTCTTATAAAAGGGTAGTTGGAATTGGTGGGGGAAGTGTTCTTGATGTTTCAAAATTGTTTGCACTAAAAACAATTTCACCGATAATTGATTTGTTTGATCATAAATTACAATTTATAAAGAATAAGGAATTGATATTGATTCCTACTACCTGTGGAACAGGTAGTGAAGTGACTAACATTTCTATTCTTGAATTAAAGTCAAGACATACAAAACTTGGTCTTGCCGTAGATGAATTGTATGCAGATTATGCTATTATGATTCCAGAACTTTTGAAAGAGTTACCCTTTGGATTTTTTGCTACCAGCTCTATTGATGCATTAATTCATGCCATTGAATCAAGTGTTTCACCAAAGGCTACAAGTTATACAGAAATGTTTTCCTATAAAGCAATGGAAATGATTTTAAAAGGATATCAGGAAATTGAAAAATATGGACGGTCGGCAAGAATTCCGATGCTAAAAAATTTTTTACTGGCAAGTAATTATGCAGGAATTGCCTTTGGTAATGCAGGGTGTGGAGCAGTACATGCCATGAGCTATCCACTAGGGGGTAATTATCATGTTCCCCACGGAGAATCAAATTACGAGATGTTTACCGGAGTTTTCAAAAAATATCAAGCTCTAAAGCCAATTGGAAAAATCACAAAATTAAATGGATTCTTAGCAAAAATCTTAGGATGCAAGGAAGATAAAGTCTATATGGAAATAGAAAAACTTCTAAATGTGCTTATTCCTAAAAAGCCATTACATGAGTATGGTGTTTCAGAAGAAGAACTAAAAGAATTTACTGAAAATGTCATGACAAAACAAGGACGTTTAATGGCAAATAATTATACGGAACTTACTAGGGAAACAGTATATGAAATATATAAATCCTTGTACTAAAGTATATATTAAATCGAAAACATCAGCTATGTATATTATTGCATAACTGATGTTTTCTTATAAATTAATACATTACAGTGTTAAAATACTTTGATAGGACTAAAATAAGTACAAAAACTAGTATAAAAGTGTTATAAATTATAAAAATAAATGATATTATATATAAAAATGGACAATACTACAGAAAAATCAAGAATAACGTTACATAACAGAGTTATTATAACATCTTTTACAATGTTGTATATGCTATAATATGAACCATATATTAATAAAAAAACGGGGTGAAATAAATGGATAATATACAATTTACAAAAGAATATATTAATGATCGAATTGAGGAAAGAGGATTTGATGAATATGGACAAATATGCATTGATTTCTCCAATATATGCAACAAAACAGAGTTGCTTTTAGCTGTAAAACAGTTAGAATTTACAGCTAAAAAAGGACAAGGTAAAGGTGTGTATTGGATCGTGAAAAAATAATCTTTATCACAATCATTAAATATCTAAATTATTATTTAGGCATATTCAAATAAATAGACTAGCATCTTTGACTTACTATTTATTTCAATATGTCTTAAAATTGTTCTTAAAATTTTAAATAATAATCCTTTTTTATATGTTATACTAATAAAAAATACATTTAACGACAAAAAGGGGTTGAAATTGGTTCTTAATAACCTAATGGGTTATGTTGAATATGAACCTTATAATTATGAAATTTAAAAAAATTATATATGTATTTATAATTAGTATATTTATTTTAACTTTATATGGGATGTTTCATCAACGCAGCACTTTATATAGCAAAGTTAATGCAATTAATACAGTAAAGGTTACAATACCTGAAGGATATACAAATGAGCAAATAGGACAAGCACTGCAAAAATCAGGATTGGTTACAGAAAAAGACTTTGTAAATGAAGCTGAAAATTGGACAGATGATAATTACTGGTTTTTAAAAGGGGTGCCAAATGATAAGCATAAGTTAGACGGATTCTTGTATCCTGCCACATATTCTTTTCCAAAGAATGCATCAAGTAAAACAATTATAAATGAAATGCTTAAAACCTTTGCGATAAACATAGAACCTAGTAAAAATTATATAACCGAGAACAAACTAAATATAAGAAATGTTGTAATAACAGCTTCTCTAGTAGAAAAAGAAGCAGAAAAAGATGTAGACAGACCAAAGATAGCAAGTGTTATTTATAATAGGTTAAATAAAAATATGCCATTGCAAATAGATGCAACTATCCTATATGTAATTGGACATAGAGACAAGCTATACAATAAAGATTTAGCAGTGCAATCACCATATAATACCTACTTGAATAAAGGATTGCCACCGTCACCAATATGTAATCCAGGCACTAAGTCAATAAATGCCGCTATCCATCCATCAAGTACGAATTATCTTTATTATGTATTAAATAGTAAAACTAATGAGCATGTATTTTCTGAAACCTATGCTGATCATGCTAAAAATGTATCCTTATATGTCAAATAAACGAAGTAGCTAAAATACAGAAAAGCATAATATTTCTACTTGAATTTTAGCATTGTGAATTTTAGCAATTTTTGAACATAATGCAAGTCCCAAACCATCACCTTTATTACGTCTATCTCTTGATTTATCAACCATATAAAAAGGCTTAAATATTTTTTCTATGTACTCATCGATTACGTACTATTTATGCGTTGAAGTGATCTTTTAATTGTCTCCTAATTGTAAAATATATTTGTAAGTTATATTATAATTATAGTATACTTGTAGTTTTAAAGGGAGAAAATTATAACGAAATGAGGAGTGCGTATGCCTAGGATAGGTGCTGGAAATGTGAAATTTTATAAGGAGACAGATGAAAAGCCTAATATAACTAAGTCCCTTGTAATTAGAATACTCACTTATTTTTTTCCTTATTGGAAATTAATGATTGCCATGTTTCTAACAATCATAACAACCTCTATTTTGGGGATTATTCCATCAATTTTAACTAAGGGTATTATCGATAGTGCACTACCTAAAGGAAACTTGAAGCTGCTTTTATTATACATATTGATGTCTTTTGGTATATTGATGTTAAGTAATCTTATTTCAGTGGCTCAAAGCTATCTTAATAGTCTTGTTTCAAAAAATATTATTCGTGACTTGCGTGGAGATATGTACAAGCATCTGCAGAATATGTCACTTAAATTTTTTTCTGATGTTCATACTGGTGAAATTACATCTTTAATAAGTAATGATATCGGGGGTATTGAAAGCGTATTTTCAAATACATTTATTCAGATTTTCCAGGGGATTTTTGTCTTTGTCACAACGGCCATAACACTTTTTTATACAAACTGGAAACTTGCCATTATAAGTCTCCTTATGTTGCCTTTGTTTCTGGCACCAACCAAGAAAGTTGGAAAGAAGAGATGGAAAATAGCTAAGCAGACTCAGGATAAACTTGCAGAGCTAACTAACATAATTACTGAAACTCTCAACGTCAGCGGATCCCTTCTTATTAAGCTTTTCACCAAGGAAAGGGAAAGGTGTGAAGAGTTTCAAGCTGTAAATAATGAAGTGACACGTCTTCAGATTCATGAAACAGTAGTTGGCCGGTGGTTTTTTATGACAATACAGACCTTTGTTTCCGTCAGTCCCATGCTTATTTATCTCTTTGGTGGAATATTCATGATCAAATACCATGATATTACTATCGGTGGAATTGTTATGTTTGTTACACTTATAGGCAGGCTTTATGGACCAGTCACTACATTTTCCAATATTCACGTGGATATTGTTCGTTCTATGGCACTTTTTGAACGTATCTTTAAATATTTCGATTTGAAAAGTGAAATTATAGAGAAAGTGGATGCTATAAATGTAAATAATGTAAAAGGTGAAATTTCCTTTGAAAATGTTCAATTTTCCTATAACAAAAAATCCACAGCACTTTTAGATGTTAACTTTGTTATAAAAGCTGGTCAGATGGCAGCTTTTGTGGGACCAAGTGGAGCTGGAAAAACTACAATAACTTATTTGGTACCTAGGCTGTATGATGTTTCTGAAGGAGCTGTTCTAATTGATGGTATAAATATAAAGGATATGACTCTTGAATCTCTGCGTGGTCAGATAGGCATGGTAACTCAAGAAACTTTCCTTTTTAATATCTCTATTCGTGAAAATCTTCTTTTTGCCAAGCCTAATGCCAGTGAAAAAGATATTATAAATGCATGCAGAACGGCTAATATACATGATTTTATTATTTCTTTACCTGATGGTTATGATACCGTGGTAGGGGATAGAGGTATTAAGTTATCGGGTGGTGAAAAACAGAGAATTTCAATCGCTCGAACTTTACTAAAAGATCCTAAAATTGTAATTTTTGATGAAGCCACATCAGCTCTGGACTCAAATTCCGAAACGTTGATTCAGCAAGCTATTGAACCACTTTTAAAATCCAGAACCAGCCTTGTAATAGCACACAGGTTATCCACTATAATATCAGCAGATGTAATCTATGTGGTGAAGGAGGGCAGCGTGGTGGAGAGTGGAACTCATGAGGAACTGCTGCATGCAGGAGGAGTATATAAAGATCTATATGATAAACAATTTAAAGCTTTGAAAAAGCATGAAAGCAGCATTTAATAAATTACATATTACTGTACAGTTGTAATTTTTTAATAAACAGTGCTGCTAATCTGGATATGCTTTTTTCATGTACCATATAGGAAAAATATCTATTGTATTCAGTTTTAGTAGGAATAATTTCTATTTCTCTGTTTTTTACTGCCTCATTTACAACTAAAGATGAAATAAAGGTTATTCCAAGATTATTTTTAACGGCTTCCTTTATGGCATAATTACTTCCTAAGACGATAAAGTTCTTGGGTGATATACCTTCATTATTCAAAAAAATATTTAAGTTTTCTCCCGTTCCAGAGCCTTCTTCTCTATGTATCCAGGTTTGTCTTGATAAGTAATCTCTTAGTTTTAAGTCATTATTGCCACAAAAGGAGTTAGGAGCAACAATAACCATGGTATCCTTGTAAAAATTTTTATGCACATAATTATGTACAGGAACTGTACCTTCAATCAAAGCTATATCTATATCATAATTTTTGAATTTATCGTATATATGCTTTGTATTTTCTATGGTAACCTCCAGTTTTGTTTTTGGAAACTCTTTAATAAAATCACCTAATATGGATGGAAGGAGGAATTCTCCTATAGTCATACTTGAACCAAGCTTTAGGGTTCCCGAAATGGAATTGTGATAGCTACTTAGTTCTTCCTTGGTTTCTTCTAAAAATCCCAGCAGCTGCTTAGCACGTTCATATAAAATTTTACCTGTCTGTGTAATTAATATATTTCTCTGTTTATTTGATCTCTCTATTAACCTTGTATTAAAATATTTTTCTAGAATTGCTATGTGTGAACTGACACTTGGTTGAGATATATTAATAAAATTTGCAGCTTTAGTAAAACTTTTTTTATCTACAACAGCAATAAATGTTTTTAATTCTTCTATCATAATATCACCCTAGTTATTAAAAATATTAATAGGTATAATAAAAAATCTGTATTATACTTATTGGTTAAAAGAAAGTATACTATAGACACAATAATGTTGCAAGAAAAACAGAGGTGTTATAAATGAAAAAATTAAATGAAGTTCTTCTAAGTGAAATTGATGAATTTAGAAGCCTTGGTCATAAATTTTTAAAAGGTGAAGTAAGTAAAATGGATTTTAAAAAAGCTTCTGGTGGTATGGGGGTATATGCCCATCGCAATGGAAAAGAATTTATGATAAGATTCAGAATACCATCAGGCATAGCTTCTAGAGAAAATTTAAAATTAATATATGATTTTGCTAATAGATACAATTTAAAGGGAATACATCTAACTACTCGACAGGCAGTTCAATTACATGGTATTAGTATTGATGATATTTGTGATGCAATGAAAGAGGGAATAGAAAAAGGACTATATTCAAGAGGGTCAGGAGGAAATTTTCCAAGAAACGTTGCCGTATCCCCACTATCAGGAGTAGAAAAAGAAGAAGCCTTTGATGTATCTCCCTATGCTTTGGCAGTAGGACAGCATTTTTTAAAAAAAATATATTTATATAAACTACCAAGAAAGTTAAAGGTATCATTTTCTAATAATAATGATGATCTATCTCATGTAACTGTAGTTGACTTAGGTTTTTTAGCTGTAAAGAAAAATGAGAAGGACTATTTTAAGGTATATTTAGGTGGCGGACTTGGAAGAAATCCTAAACTATCTGCAGAATTTCCTGAGCTTATAGAATCAAAAGATGTTTTATATCATATTGAAGCTATGACAGAGCTTTTTATAAATGAAGGAGACTATAATAATAGTGGAAAAGCCCGTATAAGGTATATAATGGAGCGAATGGGCAAAGAGGAATTTGTAAATTGCTATAAAAGCTACCTTGAAAAAGTAAAAGCAAATGAAAATTTAGAAATAGATATTAAAGAGAAATTTTATCCGATGACTAGTCGCTGTAATATTCCACCTTATAAAGGAGGAGATAACAGCCACACGTCCCTGGATAATCCATCTAAACTTGGTGGGAGTACAAACTCCAACCAAGTAAGATTCATTGATAATAGAAAGGAAATTGAAACCGCAATAGAAAATCCAAGATTGGTTTCTCAAAAACAATTTGGACTGTATAGCATATATATCCATCCAGTAGGAGGACAATTATCCTTAAAGGATTTAAAACTTATATTAGAAGAGACGGAAAATATAGAAGATGTAGAAATAAGATTATCCTTAACTGAAGGTTTATATATTAGAAATTTGAATGGAAAAGAAGCAGAAATACTTCTTGAAAAAACAAAGCATATAGGTGGGGTAACACGCTTAGAACATTCAGTATCCTGCATTGGTGTGCCAATATGTCAAATGGGTGTTTTGGAGACTCAGCGTACTTTAAAGGAAATAGTAGATTATTTTAAAAGGAATAATTTTACTAAAGATGTGCTGCCGCAAATTCATATATCAGGATGTCCAAATTCCTGCGGTGTACATGAGATAGGTAAAATTGGACTCTGCGGAAAGATGAAAAAGATTAATGGTGAACTAAGAAATGTATTTGAACTTCATTTAGAAGGGGATCTGGGTGTAGGTAAGACAAAACTTGCTAAATACTATGGGGATATTCTTCAGGAAAAAATACCTGAGTTTTTATATGAACTGGCTATAATTGTAGATGATTCTAATGAAGAATTTTCTAAGTGTATAGAAAGAAATGAAGAACAAATAAATAAATTTATACAAAAGTATATAGTATAGAGTTAGAAGCATATTAATGAATCTTACTTAATGGGAGTTTGAACTTAAACTATGTTTAGATATTGGAGCTGTCTCAAAAGGAATAAATATTCACTAAATTTGAGAACGGCCCTATTTCTTTATTAAAAATAGGATTTTAATAATTATTTCTTAAAAAACTTTATCGCAATGCATAGATATGCATTGTGAGACAGGCTCTTCAATTATGAGCCTGTCTGAATTATATTAACTCCCCAATTTAATTAATTTCTCCACTTCACCTTCTGGGCACGTGAAAGAGCCTAGTGGATGTGGTGAATTTGAATAGTATCCATGAAAGTCTGTTCCGCCGGTCATAATTAAACCATATTTTTCAGCAATACTTTTTATTTGCTTTTTTACTTCCTCTGAATTCCTAGGGTGATTGTATTCAACACCTTGTACCAATTTCTTTTCTGCCAATTTTTCTAATAATCCTATGGAATCAAATTGACCAGGGTGGGCCATAACTGCAATGCCGCCTACTTCTTTTATTATTTCTAATGCTTCGTATACGCTGGGGTAGGAAATTTGTACATAGTATTTTCCCTTTTTTGAAAGCAATCCTTTATAAAATTCACCAATTACAATGTTTGTGTATCCTAAATCTGCCATAGGCTGCATTATGTGAGTTTCATACATGGATTGGCTTTTGGAACTGTATTTCTCTATGTCCTCCATGGTAATGGGGTACTCCTCCATCAACATTTGTGCCATTTGTCTTTTGGCATTTTCTCTATTAATTAAAGTTTTATTTAAAAATCCCTGAAGTTTAAACATATCTTTTGGAAAATAGCAAAGCATATGAACGGAACGTTTGGTTTCATAGTCAGTAGTGGATATCTCAACTCCTGGTATTACAGATATGCCTATTTTTTCACCAAGTGTATAGGCTGGAAGAACCCCTGCCATAGTATCATGATCTGTAATTGCCATGCAATTTAAACCAATTTTTTTTGAATAAAGTACAATATCCTGTACACTCAAAACTCCATCAGATAAAAAACTATGATTATGCAAATCAGCTTTCATTTTTTTCCTCCTATCTGCGTAATCTAATACACATATAAGTTAAATTTACTTTTAACAATAACATATCATGAAAAATATTTTTCTTCAAGTCGTTTATATGAAAGATAATTGCTTATAATAATAGTGTTAAACTTAAAATAAATTTTCATGAAATAAAATTTTATGAAAAACATGTTGACAAAATTATCACTTCATACTATAGTAAATATAGAAGGACAAGAGTAAGACATATATTCTGTAATAAGGCATATTCTGTCTAATATTATTTTATCCGATGGCTACCCACTCCAATACTCCCATATTTCTCAAAGAGGGAGTAAAGAGTGTCTACGTCCCTGGATAACGACTTCTAAACATCAGAGGTCATAAACAAAAATTCCATCTGATGCCAAGAATTCTGTTTATGAAAGGAAGCAAAGTATGGAAAATAATAAAACAGTATTAGACGTGATATTCTCTAAATATGATGATTTTTTCGATGCAGAAAAGAAGATTGCAAATTATATAATAAATAATAAAGAAAAAGTCATCGAGATGACAATTGCAGAGTTATCAGCAGCGAGTGGAGCCAGCGAAGCAACCATTTCGAGATTCTGTAAAAAATGCAATATGAAAGGCTTTCATCATCTTAAAATTAGTCTTGCAAAAGAAATTGTGGAATCAAATGTAGATGCTGTACCAGTATCAAATGATATTGATCAAAATAATGTTGATCAATCTTTACAGAATATTTTGGCCAACAAAATAGAAGAACTTAAACAGACAATCTCAATGATAGATGGGGAAAGGTTCAAGGAAATATTAGATATACTCAGTAATGCAAAAACCGTTCAACTTGCAGCAGTTGGTAATACTATTCCAGTTGCTCTAGATGGAACTTATAAGTTTAACCAAATTGGGATTCCAACTGTATCCAATACCATTTGGGAAACACAATTGGCTTATACCTATAATTTGACAGATAAAGATGTAGTCATTGCAATATCTAATTCTGGGGCTTCCAAAAGATTATTGACAGTAATTGAAGCAGCTAATGAGAAGAAAGCTACAACTATTTCCATTACTAATAACGAGTGGTCCCCTATTGCAAAAGCTAGTGACTATCATATTACAACTGCTACAAGAGAAAAATTATTTATGGATGAGTATTATTTTTCCAGAGTATCTGCATCTATGATAATTGAAATTCTGTATTTATTCTTAACAGTAAAGAAAAAAGATGCTTATAAAAATATTAGTAAACATGAACAGGATATTGCTGATGACAAATTGTAATAAATTTATTCTTTAATAGTACATCAATAAAAATATAGTGGAGATAATACATACTTCATTATTAATAAATAATTATAAGTATGAGAATGAAGTCAAAATTAAAATTAAATAGAAAGAGGGAATTTAAAATGAAAAAATATAATTGGGCTATTTTAGGAACTGGTAACATTGGTGGAGAAATGGCAACTGCGTTAAATGAAGTAAATGGTGAAATCTATGCAGTATGTGACATTAATTTAGAAAAAGCACAGGACTTTGCAAATAAATTCCATGTATCAAATGTTTATAATGATGCTGACAAAATGATTGCAAATCCAGAAATTGATATTGTGTATATTTCAACACCACACAATCTTCATTATGAATTTTTATTAAAGTCAGTTAAAAATGGGAAACATGTTTTCTGTGAAAAGGCAATTACAGTAAATGCAAAACAATTAGATGAGGTAGTTGCAATTGCTAAAGAGAAAAACTTAGTTGTAACAGAAGGAATGACTATGTTCCACATGCCTTTATATAAAAAATTAAAGGAAATTGTTGATTCAGGTGCTATAGGTAAAGTAAAAATGGTTCAGGTTAACTTCGGAAGCTGTAAAGAGTATGACGTAAAAAATCGTTTCTTCAGTAAAGAATTAGCTGGTGGAGCGCTATTAGATATAGGTGTTTATGCAGCTTCCTTTGCAAGATATTTCTTGGAGAGCAAACCAAATGTAATTCTTACTACAGCAAAATATTTTGAAACTGGAGTAGATGAACAATCTGGTATTATTATGAAAAATGATCGTGATCAAATGGCAGTTATAGCTTTAACTATGAGAGCAAAACAACCAAAACGTGGTGTTGTTGCAGGAGAATTAGGATATATTGAGGTAAACAATTATCCAAGAGCAGATAAAGCAACTATCACTTATACAGAAGATGGAAGAACAGAAGAACTTCAATTAGGGGAAACAGCAAAAGCTCTTAACTATGAGGTAGAAGATATGCAGGAGCATATTACAAATAAGACTGGCCAAGAACAACTTCAATTATCAATTGATGTTACTCACTTATTAAGTGAAGTAAGAAATCAATGGGGCTTTGTATATCCTTTTGAATAAAATATTATTGATTTTGTAGTTAGAAAAATGCTTATTATGCTTCTTGCATGATAGGCATTTTTAAAATGAAGCCATATAATAAAATATCTAAATTGATTGTAAATTATTCACATTTATTATTTAGATGAGGATAATGTTTAATGGACCAATCTTCAATTTCTTTAATAATCTTAGTAAGTTTTTTTCCTTTATTAGTAAGGTAATATTCAACTTTAGGTGGTATTTCAGGATAAATTGTCTTAGTTACTAATTCATCATTTTCCAATTCTTTAAGTTTTTCATTTAATACCTTTTGGCTGATTCCATTAGTTATTCGCTGAAGTTCTAAAAATCTTTTAGGTTCACTATATAAATGGCATAATAAAATTGCTTTCCATTTACCTCTTATAAAATCCATTGCAAAATCCAATAGGCATATATATTTTTTCCCGTTACAGTATATCATTGAGCTACCCGCCTTTAATTATTTTTAAGTAAATAGAACTAATTTTAAGATAAAAATACATTAAACTAAATTATATACTAATAATAAAATCATAGCAAATTCAGTCCTGTTAAATGTAGACGTTACAATAAATCTTACCTTTAAGTAAGCATCTAACGAAAAAGTACGTACTTGTTAATGAAACTATGAAACTATATAATGAATTTATGATTGAATGCTAAAGCAGGATTGAAAAAAAGATAAGTATATTATGGAGGTATGTATTATGAAGGTAGTTGCTTTTAACGGAAGTCCTAATAAAAATGGAAATACTTATGAAGCTATAAAAGTTGTAGCAGCGGAATTAGAAAAAGAAAATATAGAAGTGGAGATTGTTCATGTAGGGAATAAAGTAATACGTGGATGTTTGGCCTGTGGTGGATGCAGTAGAAATATGAATGAAAAATGTGTTATACAAAATGATGAGGTTAATGAATGGATTCAAAAAATGAAAGAGGCAGATGGAATTATTCTTGGTTCTCCTGTACATTATTCAGCTATAGCAGGAACAATGAAATCATTTTTAGATTGTGCATTTCTTGTGACTTCTGTAAATAATGGAATGCTTAGACATAAAGTTGGTGCCAGTGTAGTTGCAGTAAGAAGATCTGGCGGTGTTTCAACATTTAGTCAATTGAATAACTATATTAATTATTCAGAAATGGTAATGCCTACGTCAAATTATTGGAATGTAGGCTATGGTACAGCGCCAGGAGAAGTAGCTCAGGATGAAGAAGGAAATCAAATCATGAGAGTTTTAGGCAAAAATATGGCTTGGTTAATGAAAATTGTTGATTTTGGAAAAGATCATGTAGAGGAAAGCAAAAAAGAAGATAAGATATTTATGAATTTTATAAGATAACATATAATGAATTTTAGGGGGATTATTATGGTGAATATTTCAAATGAAACAGTAACTTTGAATAATGGTGTAAAAATGCCAGTATTAGGACTTGGTGTTTTCAGGGTAGAGGATAGTCCGGAATTAGTTAATGCAGTGAAATCTGCAATAAAGAATGGCTATAGAAGTATTGATGGTGCAGCAATTTATGGTAATGAAGAAAGCATGGGTAAGGGAATAAGTGAAGGAATCAAAGAAGCTGGAATTTCAAGAGAAGATTTATTTATAACATCAAAGGTTTGGAATGCGGATTTGGGATATGAATCAACCATAGCAGCCTATGAAACAAGTTTAAAAAAACTTGGACTTGACTATTTAGATTTATATCTTATACATTGGCCTGTACAGGGAAAATATAAGGAAGCTTGGAGAGCATTGGAATATCTATATAAGCAAGGTCGTGTAAGAACCATAGGAGTAAGTAATTTTCAGGTGCATCATCTTGAAGACATATTAAAGGATGCAGAAATTAAGCCAATGATAAATCAAATAGAATTTCATCCACGTTTAACACAAGGTAAGGTAAGAGAATTCTGTGAAAAAAATAATATTCAAGTGGAAGCTTGGTCACCATTAATGGTTGGTAAATTATTTGACAATAAAATATTAAAGGAAATTGCTGATAAATATAATAAATCAATTGCTCAGGTTATATTGCGTTGGGATTTAGAGAATAACATAGTTACTATTCCAAAATCTACAAATGAAAGCAGAATAATCCAAAATTCAAATATATTTAATTTTCAGTTAACTAGAGAAGAGGTTGAAAGAATAAGTAGCTTAAATCAGGATCTAAGAGTAGGACCTGATCCAGATAATTTTGATTTCTAATTAGATGGGGATTTAGGTGATTATATTGTAGTATGGAGCTGTCTTGCAATGCATTGCAAGACAGCTTTTTAACTATTCCACTATTAAAAATATGATTTTTAATAAACAAATGAGCCTATGAGCCTATTCTTAAATTTAATGAATATTTATTTTTTTAAAACGGTATTGTATTTTGTAAAATTCTTGATAAATACATGTAATTTAAAAATCAAGTAACAAAAAGATGTTTTTGTTACTTGATTTTTGATACTTATTTTGTTATAATCAATATATAAACTTAAGTTGAGTAAGTAATCTTACAAACTATTGATAACACTTAAATTTATTTATCAGTAAAGAGTGGCCAAGATTACGGATAACGAGTTCTAAGTATCATAGGCCATAAACAGAAACTTCACCTGATGCCAAGAATTCTGTTTATAAGGATCACTTGCTCAATATAGGATAAAAGGAGGCGTGGCAATTGAGAGGTTAAGAATGATATCTTTCATCTAATAATTTCTCAATGATAAAATATGGCAAATGAATTAAAACTAAGTAAAGACATTATTTTGGATGCTGCTGAAAAACTAATTCGTCGTTATGGATCAGAAAAAACTTCTGTTATAGATATAGCTAAAGAGCTCCATGTCAGTCATGGTATGATTTATAGGTATTTTCCCAGCAAATCTTCTTTACAGGAAGATGTGACAGAAAGGTGGCTTAATAGAGCCTTAGTGTCCCTGAAAACTATTGCTGAGGAAACAAAGGGAACTGCTATTGAATGTTTAACATTATGGATGGATACACTGATAAAATTCAAACGTACAAATTCCATTTCAGATCCGGAGTTATTTATGATGTATACAAAAGTAACCTTGGAATCAACAGAAATGATTTCTAAACACATGAATGAATTAATTATGCAGATATCCAATATTGTTAAATATGGAATGAATTATGGAGAATTTAAAACAGGAGAACCTGAGGCTATTGGAAAAAGTATTTTTATAGCTACTTCCAGATTTCATCACCCTGCTCATTCCTATGAATGGCTGGCTGATAATATAGATGAAGATTTTCAAGGTGTGTGGAAGCTTATACTTTCAGGAATTTTAGAGTAGATTCTTTAAAGCTATATGATCATGTGATAATTTCAACTGTTTGATATAATATCAAAGTTTTTAAACATTAAAAAAGCATATTAATTTCAAAGCAGAGAGGATTATAGATGTGAATATTGAAAATATTTAAGTTTTTTACAAAGAAGATGCCTTATTGATCGCAATATAAGATTTAATACTAAAAATTTTATGAAATTCAAATATTAGATTTATTATGAGGAGGAACAAACACTATGGAAAAAAAATTAGAAGGTAAAGTGGCTTTGGTAACAGGCGCGTCAAGGGGAATTGGATATGCAATTGCTAAGGAATTAGCGTCAAATGGAGCAAAGGTCATTGTTAATTATGCGGGAAATACAGAGAAAGCTGAAGAGGCTGTTACAAGTATTAAACATACGGGGGGAGAGGCTCAGGCAATTAAAGCAGACGTAAGTAAGGTATCAGAAGTGGAAAAGTTATTTAAAGAGTCTATTGAAATCTATGGCAAAATAGATATTCTTGTGAATAATGCAGGTATAATGATTACTAAACCTATTGATAAAATTACTGAGGAAGATTTTGATAAGCTTATAGAAATAAATGTTAAAGGAACTTTTTTTGCATGTCAACAGGCAGCAAAATATATGAAAGACTCTGGAAGAATTATTAATATATCAACTTCTGTAGCTGGGCAAATGTTCCCTGGATATAGTTTGTATGCTGGTTCAAAAGGGGCTGTAGAGCAGTTTACCCGTCAATTGGCAAAGGAATTTGGGCCAAAGGGCATTACAATTAATGCTATAGCTCCAGGACCAGTGAATACAGAATTATTCACTGTAGGTAAAACTGAAGAACAAATTGAAGGAATTAAGAAAATGAATGCCTTTGGACGTTTAGGGGAACCAAGTGATATATCAAATACAGTTTTACTATTAGCAAGTGATGAATCTCAATGGATTACAGGTCAAACTATTCGTGTAAATGGAGGATTTATCTAAAAATATCACATTTATTAAAATTAAATATCAGTTAATATATTATAAGCCTGTGATTTTATTAAGTCACAGGCTTATAATAGTTTATATATTTAAAAATCATTTAAGGCATATGAAAATAAATAGTAAGTCAAAATAGACTAGAGTATACTGACTAGTTATTTATTTGAATGTTCCGAAGGGGAGAAGGAAATAGAAATGATTTATAAAAATATGAAGAATTATTGTAATATTGGTGATATCAGGCTTGTATATTATGAAAGAGGTAGTGGTGAAACTTTGCTGTTAATTCATGGGAATAACATGAACAGTTTGATGATGAAAAAAATGTTTAACTATCTTTCAAAGTTTTATCACGTTATAGTGTAGATAGTAGAGGCCATGGGGAAAGTGAAAATGGAGAAAAAATTTATTCAATTGAATTATATGCTGAAGATATGATGAAATTTTGCAGAAATAAATCCTTAAGTAATATAATTGTTATAGGATACAGCGATGGTGCAAATGTGGCACTAGCTATTGCACATAAATATCCATATATAGCTAAAAAAATGATTTTAATTTGTGGTAATTATAATGGAGATGGAGTAAAATGGATAATTAAGATGCCAATTTTATTTGCAAAATCAGTGGTAGGTATTGTGAAAAAATTTTCACCTAATGTGAAATTTATGTTCTGGAAAATAAAATTAATGGTAGAGGATTATGGCATAACTGAAAGTGAAATGAGAAAAATTAATACAAATATACTTATACTGACTGCAAAATATGACTTTGTTTACAGGCAGCATCAAGTAGATATGAATAGATATTTAAAAAATTCACATATGTATATTGTTAAAGGTACAAACCATTTTAATATTATTACTTCCAGGAAAACCTTTAATGTAATAAAGGCATTTATCAATGGAAGTAAATAGGAGCAATGAAAATGAAAAAAAGATTTAAGGTAATCATACAAAATATAGCTATTCTTATGCTTGTTTTTTCAGGAATGGCCAAAATAATATTTCCTTTCCTACACAATCATGGTATTATGCACTATGTTTATCGACTTTATACAAAGGTATATCCACAGGCCATAGTAATTCACAATACTTTGAATATAGTAATTGGATTTTTGACTTTATTTTTAGCTTTTAAACTATATAAGAGAATACGATATGCCTGGATAATACAGATTATTATGCTGATTATGTCCATGGCACTTCATATTTTTAGGACATTTAACTTATCTTCAATACTTTTAGTGTATGAAGCTTTTATTTTAATTGTTTTATTAATCTACAGAAATGATTTCAAAAGAAGATCCAATAAAATAACAGTTAAATATGGTATTATAATTGCATTTTTTTCAATTTGTTTAATAATTTTATATACTGCTATTGGCTTCCTTTCTATGAAGGGTAATTTCAGACATATACACGATTTTAATGATGCTTTGTACAGGGCTATTAAATTATTATTTCTTATGGATATAGAGTATAAAAATAGAGCAGGAAGATTATTTGCAGAATCTGCAATTATTTTTAATTGGATTTCTATTTTACTATCCTTTATGCTTATGCTAAAACCATTGATTTACAATCCAATTATTTCAAAGCGTGATAGAGAAAAGGTAAGAAGACTTGTAATGGAGTACGGTGAGAATACCTTATCTTATTTAGCCTTGGATAATGATAAGCGATACTATTTCAGTAATGTTGTGGAGGGAACAGTAGCCTTTACTATAGTGGCAGATGTGGCAGTCTGTTGTGGTGATATTATATGTTCAGATGAAAATGCGGAAGCCTTCCTTTTAGAATTTATGTCCTTTTGTAGAGAGAATGGATTGGAAATTGTATTATTAAATGTTTCAGAAAAATTTTTACAAATATATAAAAAGACAGGCTTTGGATGTGTAAAGTATGGAGAGGATGCAATGTTTCAGTTGTCAGAGTATAATTTGAAGGGCGGCAGAGTGGCCAAGGTAAGGGCTGCAATTAATCATGCAAACAGATATGGAATAACAATTGAAGAATATGAGCCATTAAAACATAAGGATGTTAATATAGAAGATGAAATAAATGAAATTACAAAGCTTTGGAAAGAAAATAAACATGGAGAAATGTCTTTCATGTTGGGAGGAACAGAATTAGATAATCCTATGGATAGACGATACTTTTTTGCAAGGGATGCTGAAGGTAAAATGTTAGGGTTTGTAGTATTTATACCCTTTGAAGGTGGAAAGGGGTATCTTGCAGATGTAACAAGAAGATTACCTGATGCACCTCAAGGTGTAATAGAAAAAGTAATCTATGAAGCGTTTATGGTAATGAAATCAGAAGGAGTAGAATGGGGAAGTATGGGACTTGCTCCTCTTGCAAATGTGAGGGAAAATGACAAGAACGCAATTACAGGTATATTATTTGAATTTATCTATGAAAATTTAAATAATATATATAGTTTTAAGACTCTTCATCATTCTAAAGAAAAATATGCTCCTACTCAGTGGCAATCAAGATATATGGTATATCATCCTAAAATTTTTACTCCAAAGATTGCCTATGCTATTGTAAAGGCACAGAATCCAAAGGGTATTTATGGTTTAATTAAATCATAATATTTAAATTTTTTTGTTGACAAAATATTTAATGTGATTTATTATGTAGTTAGGGAAAACCTAACAAACTAATGAGGTGATCTTGTGGACATTAACAAAAAGCTTTATGACACTTATACACAATTGATGAAAGTAAAGGGGCAGTGTTCCTGTAAGCTTATTGACGAACTGAATATGTCGGAATTAACTCTTCGTCAAATTGAGTATATAAAAAAATTTGATCAACAGGAATGTATTACTACCAGTAAACTAGCTGAAGTTTTAGATTTATCCAAACCATCAGTTACAGAAATGATAAAGAAGTTCATTAAATTAGATTGTATTTATAAGCAAAAATGTCATAAGGATGGTAGAGTTTATTATATTCATCTTACAGAAAGAGGAAAATGTATCGCACGATTTGACGAATTGACTACTAAAAGAGTGGTAGATAGAATTATTGAAAGTCTCAATGAAGATGAAATTAATACGTTAATAGATCTTCTGTCAAAAGTTAAATAAAGCATTAAACAAATTTTTTTAACAATATAGTTAGGTTAATTAAAACTAACTACCACAATTAAATATATAATTTGCAATTAATATTGTACATTTAATCAGTAACATCAGACAGAATAGACTTTGTTGCAATATATATAAATTTATCATTAAAAGGTGAGGGGAATAAAAATGAGAAATGAAATTATTGAAGTATTAGATGAGATTCGTCCAGCATTACAAAGAGATGGGGGAGATGTAAAATTTATAGACGTTACAGAAGATGGCGTTGTAAAAGTTGAACTACAGGGTTCATGCAGTGGATGCCCATTTTCCCAAATGACAGTGAAAAATTTAATTGAAACAGAATTGAAAAATAAGGCTCCTGAAGTTAAGGCAGTGGTAGGAGTATAATTTAATCCTCCTGAATGTTTATCCATTTGTTTATAGAGTTTCTTATGAAATAAATAGTAAGGGTATGTAAAATTAATAAGACAAATATACTTTAGAGCTACAAAGGATAAACTGAATTGCCTGACTAATCAAGGTTAAACTAAAAGGATTGGAGATGATTGGAATGAAAGAATGGAATGTAAATAAAGAGCTATCTGTAGCTGTTATACCAAATACAGTGCTGTTGCAGGGAAAAAACATAACAATAAAGACAAGTAAAGAAATTGGCAATCAATTCTATAATAGAATTGCACAAGATGGTTTTTATGGTATTGCATTAGCACTTAAGGAAAAGGGTAATGGAAATTCATATAGAGAAGATAATTTCTATCATGTTGGTACATTAATTAAAGTTGAAGATAGAAAAATATCAAAAGATGGTTATGAATTTACTATAGATGTAGTTGAAAGAGCTGAAGTAGAAGAATTTATTCCAGATGGTGAAAATTACAAAGTAACCTATAAACTCATTCCTGATATTATAGATTTAGATGAAAAAAATCAAATAGAGATGATGAATTATATTAAAACTTTAGTTTCTGAAATTAGTGAAAATTTTAGAGGTTCAGAAACCTATGTAGAATATATAAATAAATTAGATAACATTACAAATATTATTGCTTACGTATTTCCATTTATGAATTTATCCTATGAAGAAAAACAGGAATTCATGGAAATCCGTTCATTGAAAAAGAAAAGTTTGAGATTTTTAGATATACTCATAGATCAAAAAGAATCCATAAAATTTCAAATGGAATTGGCAGCAAAGTTCAATGATAAAGTTAATAAAAATTACAGAGAAAATATGCTTAGGCAGCAGCTTAAAGCAATTCAGGAAGAATTAAATGAATCAGAAGGAAATGAGTCATCAGGCAATAAAAAAGATTACAGGGTATTAATAGAGGAAGCTAATATGCCTGAAGATGTTAAGGTAATTGCACTGGAGGAATTGAGTAAATTAGAGAGACAGGGTTCTGGCAGTTCTGAAGGAAATGTTATTGTAAATTATCTTGACTTACTGATAAGTTTACCTTGGAAGAAGAATGAAATTAAGGACATAGATATAGAAGCTGCAAGAAAAATATTAAATGAGAGGCACTATGGACTTGATAAAGTTAAAGATCGTATAATTCAGCATTTAGTAATGATGAAATTGAAACAAAATAAACAGGGATCAATTTTATTATTAGTAGGACCTCCTGGGGTTGGCAAAACAAGTTTAGGTAAAAGTATTGCAGAAGCTCTCCAGCGTAAATATGTCAGAATAAGCCTTGGTGGAGTTAGAGATGAAGCAGAAATCAGAGGGCACAGAAGAACTTACATTGGTGCATTACCAGGAAGAATTATTCAGGGAATGAAACGTGCAGGTGAAAAGAATCCAGTATTTATTTTAGATGAAGTTGATAAGATGATGGCATCTGTAAGCGGCGATCCTGCCAGTGCACTGCTGGAAGTTTTGGATCCTGAACAGAATAATACTTTTTCAGATCACTATTTAGAAGTACCTTATGATTTATCAGATGTGTTCTTTATTGCAACAGCAAATTCCTTGAGAGATATACCGGGACCTTTGAGAGATCGTATGGAGATTATAGATATAAGCAGCTATACAGGTCAGGAAAAGTTTCATATTACAAAGGAACATTTGTGGGACGAGGTATTGCAGGAACATGGACTAAATAATAATCAGCTGCAAATTGAAGATGAAGCTTTAAAGGCAATTGTTGAGAAGTACACTAGAGAAGCTGGTGTAAGAAGTCTTAAACGTCAATTGTCAGCAGTGGCAAGAGTGGTATCGGAAAAAATTGTACTTGGCAAGGTAGATTTGCCTTATGTAGTTAAAGAGGACATGCTCTTTGATATTTTGGGACATGAAATTGCTGACCATGATAAGGTTGGTGAAAATAATCCACCAGGAGTTGTAACAGGACTAGCTTGGACTCCAGTAGGAGGAGAAATTTTATTCATTGAAGGAGTGCTTATGCCGGGAAATGGACAATTGATTCTTACAGGTCAATTGGGAGATGTAATGAGGGAATCTGCTAAGATTTCTCAAAGCCTTATTCGTTCAAGATTAGCTTTTAGTTCAAAAAATGTTGAATTCAATAAAAATGATTTACATCTTCATGTACCAGCAGGAGCTATTCCAAAAGATGGACCATCTGCAGGAGTAGCATTGTTTACAACCATTGCTTCATTGGTAACAGGCCATAAAGTAGATCCTAAACTGGCAATGACAGGTGAAATTTCATTAAGAGGTGCAGTACTTCCGGTAGGTGGAATCAAAGAAAAAGTATTAGCAGCCCATCGTGCAGGAATAAAACGTGTTATTTTACCAAAGGGCAATGAAAAAGACTTAATGGATGTTCCTGAAGATGTTAAAAATGAATTACAATTCATTCCTGTGGAAACTATTGAAGATGTGATAAAGGAAACTATAGGTATAGAACTTCCAAAACCAGCTGCTTTGGATATGACAACAGGGACTGTGGGGGAAGTTAGAATATAGAGTTAATATCTAATGATTAAATATTATGATAAATTATTTATGAACGTATGTGGATTTACATAAAAATCTACATACGTTATTTTATTTTGTAAAGCTAATAAATTAGAAATAAAATTAGTTTGCCATTAATAAATCTTAGCTAATTAAAATTAAATAAGCTGAGATCTTAAAAAATGTTAAATTTTTCAATAATTATATTACTATAAAATGAAAAATTAACGATTATATGGTATAATAACAAATAAATATAAATAACATATTCTATTTGATTATCAATGAATCTTATTCAGTAGGAGTTTGTATTTTAACTGAGTTTAGATGAATTATGCAGGGACATGCATATGTCACATATCCACCGCACTCTGCGAAAGCGATTCACATAAAATCAAAGATTTTAGTTCTCTGCTTTTCTAAAGGTGAAGTGTTACGGCGGCTAGTTATCGGATAGAATAGTAAAATAATATTATTATGGTTGACTAGAAAACTAGAGACTAATCTTTTTTAGATTAATTTAAAAAAGATTAGTCTTTTTATGTTATTTAAATTTAAGCATATTTAAGCATAATAAAGCTATGAATATTAACCATAGTAATATATACATTGTTTCAAACTATTATGATAAGGGGGTATATTAGTGCTATGAGTAATTTTATAGACAAATTAGTAAATACTAAAGTAGATAGAAGAAAATTTCTTAAAGGAAGTGCTGCCGTTGCAGCGGCTGTTGCAGGTTTGCCTTTAGTAGCTTATGATAACACATTAAAAGAAACAACGTTGAAGGAGAAAGATGTAGGTCATATTAATACAGATACTGGAAAATGGGTTGCAGCGGCATGCTGGCACAATTGTGGAGGAAGATGTTTGGTCAAGGCATTAGTAGTTGAGGGAGTAGTGGTACGCCAAAAAACAGATGACTTAAGAGAGGATACTGATGATAATCCTCAGCAAAGAGCTTGTCTAAGAGGTAGAGCGGAGCAATTTGAGGCACAGGGTGCTGATCGTTTGAAGTATCCTATGAAACGTAAACATTGGAAACCCGGCGGAGGGGATAAATCACTTCGTGGAAAAGATGAATGGGAGAGAATTTCATGGAATGAGGCGCTAAAATATATAGCAGATGAAATTATACGGATTAAAAATAAGTATGGAGTGGAATCTATTTTTTCTACAAGTATTGAGCCTGCTGCTTTATTAAATAAAATAGGGCCTTATGTTTCTCATTGGGGGACTACATCTTATGGGGCATGGCATGCAGTTCCTCATATTCTGGGTATAGGAGATGGAGGTGTAGTAAAAGACAAAATAAATGACAGATTTGATTTGCAAAAATCAGAGTTAGTTGTGGGGTTTGGTTTAAATCCTGCCTGGTCTTCCTTTGGAAATCAAACGCACTGGTATTTGGAAATGAAGAAAAAAGGATGTAAATTCGTAATTATTGATCCGGTATATACAGATACAGCAGCTACTTTAGAGGCAGAGTGGATTCCAATTAAACCTGGAACTGATATGACACTTCAATTGGCACTGGCATATACAATGCTGCAGGAAGATGACCCGGTAAAAAACCCATTAATTGATTGGGATTTTCTAAATTGCTGTACTTATGGCTTTGATGCAGAACATATGCCTCCAGATGCAATAGTAAACGAAAATTTTAAGGACTATTTGTTAGGCAAATATGATAATATTCCTAAAACTCCTGAGTGGGCAGAAGAAATCTGTGGTGTGTCTTCTGATACAACTCGTAAGTTAGCAAGGCGCATAGGTAAAAATACAAGAGTTTCACTGCTAACTAGTTGGGCATCTGCACGTACTTATGATAGTGATTCATTGCCACAATTATTTATAACACTGGGTGCTATGGGTGGTCATATTGGTAAATCGGGCCATAATACCGGTGTTTCTTGTTCAGGTACTTGTGGAAACTTTGGAAAAGCCTTGGTGGTTGCTGGTAGCGATGGTATGGTATCAAAGGCAAAGACCTATACACCTCTTTATTTAAATGATACAGAAGGTTGGAAAGCAATTTTGGAGGGAAGTTATAACCCTTCTGCGGTTTTTCCTTCTATTAATGGTAAACCAGCTGATTGGAAAAAGTTATTATCAAAAGTAGACCTGACAAAGAAAGTTGAGAAAAAACCAATTAATATCCAGATGATATGGCATAGTGCAAATGCAATTCTTCAATCACGTGAAGGTATGAAGCAGGGAATTCAGGTACATCGTAAAGTAGAATTTGTATTAAGTCAGTCTTCATTTTTGACCACAAATTCAAAATATGCAGATATTGTTCTTCCTATTACTACCTGGTGGGAGCGTGGAGGTAATTTTGCACCATCATGCAACCGTGATATTATGCTTGTATACAGCAATGTGATAAAACCTATTTATGAAGCAAAGGATGACGAGTGGGTAAATATTCAGCTTGGTAAATTGTTAGATGTTCCAGAAAAAGATATGTACCCAATCAGTGAAAAACAAAGATTTTTTAATAAATTGGCAAATTCCACTGTAATAAATAAGGAAGGTACAGGGTATGAGCCCTTAGTAGAGATTACATCTAAAGACATAGAAGAATGGGGTTGTGAAGGTAAGCTACAATCGGGACGGGTTCCTTTGAATAAATTCTTAGCAGATGGTATTTATCAAGTAGAGAGACATGATGGAGATAATTATGGAAATATTGCCTATGAAAAATTTAGAAATGACCCTGTAAAAAATCCTTTAAATTCAGCAACAGGATTGATTGAAATTTATTCTCAGACAAAAGCTGATATTTTATATAGTCAGGGTTATAGTGAGATTTCGCCTTTACCCAAATATGTATCTCCAAAGAATGGCTATGAAAACACATATTTGAATCTTGAGAATAAGACTAAAGGGAAATATCCCTATCAGTTAATTAATCCCCATTATCCAAGGCGTTCTCATACTATTTATGATAATGTTCCATGGCTTCGTGAGGCTATGAAGCAGCCTGCTTATATTTCAAAACGAGACGCTGATGAGAAGAAAATTAAAAATGGAGATACCGTTTTAATTACAAGTGCTTATGGTAAAACACTTCGTCACGCTTACGTAACAGAACGTATTGTTCCAGGAGTTATTGGACTTCCTCATGGTTCCTGGGTAGATGTAGACGAATCTAATGGCATTGATAAAGCAGGGGCAGATAATTATTTATGCGGAAATATTTCTACTGGTGCCGGGGTTTCAGGTTGGAATACACAAAATGTAGATCTAGAGAAATGGACAGGTTCTCCATTGCCAGATGATGTGAATATTCCACAACGAATTATATTTTAAAAAATGTTTATAAATAAAATTAGCCTGCGATTTGCTGATATATAGATAAATTTAGAAAAAATTACAATTTAATAATATAAACTATAGAAAAGTTCTAATTTTTTTAATAATATATTGACATGAAATGAAAAATTAACGATAATATAATAGTAAACAAATACAAATAATATGTATTATTTGGTTGTAAAGATTAAATGGAAATAACAATTAATGATAATGGTATGGTTGACTAGAAAACTAGAGACTAATCTTTCTTAAAGTAGTTTAAGAAAGATTAGTCTTTTTACATTGTTTAAATTTAAAGATAAAAAGCAACTATGTACAAATTAACTATAACAATATTGATAATTATTTTTAAATTTTAAAGATGAGGAGGTATCAGTGCCATGAGTAATTTTATAAACAAATTAATAAACACCAAGATAGATCGAAGGAAGTTTCTTAAAGGAAGTGCAGCTGTTGCAGCGGCTGTTGCAGGTTTGCCTTTAGTAGCTTATGATAACACATTAAAAGAAACAACGTTGGATAAAAAAGATGTAGCTCATATTAATACAGATACTGGGAAATGGGTTGCAGCAGCCTGTTGGCACAATTGTGGAGGAAAATGTTTAGTTAAAGCATTAGTAGTTGAGGGAGTAGTGGTACGCCAAAAAACAGATGACTTAAGAGAGGATACTGATGATAATCCTCAGCAAAGAGCTTGTCTAAGAGGCAGAGCAGAGCAATTTGAGGCACAAGGTGCTGATCGTTTGAAGTATCCTATGAAACGTAAACATTGGAAACCCGGTGGAGGGGATAAATCACTTCGTGGAAAAGATGAATGGGAGAGAATTTCATGGAACGAGGCGCTAAAATACATAGCAGATGAAATTACACGCGTTAAAAATAAGTATGGAGTGGAATCTATTTTTTCTACAAGTACTGAGCCTGGCCCTTTACTAAATAAATTAGGTTCCTATGTTTCACACTGGGGGACAAGCTCCTATGGTGCATGGTATGCAATTCCCCATATTTTAGGGGTTGGAGATGGAATTTTAGTAAGAGATGCAGTAAATGATAGATTTGATTTGCAAAAGTCAGAACTTATTGTGGGGTTTGGTTTAAATCCTGCCTGGTCCGCCATGGGGAATGCCACCCATTTTTATTTGGAAATGAAAAAAAGAGGATGTAAATTTGTAATCATTGATCCGGTATATACAGATACAGCAGCTACTTTAGAGGCAGAGTGGATTCCAATTAGACCTGGAACGGATATGACGATGCAATTGGCACTAGCATATATAATGCTCAAGGAAGATGATCCGGTGACAAACCCATTAATTGATTGGGATTTTCTAAATCGATATACTTATGGCTTTGATGCAGAGCATATGCCTCCAAATGCAGAGGTAAATGAAAATTTTAAAGACTATCTGTTAGGTACATATGATAATGTTCCTAAAACTCCTGAGTGGGCAGAAAAAATTTGTGGTGTACCAGCTGATACAATTCGTAAGTTAGCAAGAAGAATAGGTAAAAATACAAAGGTTACATTATTAACTACCTGGGCACCTGCACGTACTCATGATAGCGATTCAATGCCTCAATTATTTATAACGCTAGGTGCTATGGGAGGACATATGGGTAAATCTGGACATGCTACGGGTACCTCCTGCTGGAATAATGCTGCTAATTTTGGAAAGGCATTGGTGATTGCCGGTAGTGATGGTATGGTGTCAAAGGCAAAGACCTATCCGCCTCTTTATCTAAATGATACAGAAGGATGGAAAGCAATTTCGGAAGGAAGTTATAATCCTTCTTCAGTTTTTCCTTCTATTAATGCTAAACCAGCTGACTGGAAAAAAGTAGTATCAAAAGTAGATTTAAAAAAGAAAGTTGAGAGAAAACCAATTAATATTCAGATGATATGGCATAGTGGAAGTGCACTTCTTCAGACACGTGAAGGTATGAAACAGGGAATTCAGGTGCATCGAAAAGTAGAATTTGTGTTAAGCCAGTCCTCATTTTTAACCACAAATTCAAAATATGCAGATATTGTTCTTCCTATTACTACCTGGTGGGAACGTGAAGGCAATTTCCCTTCATCTGGATGTAACCGTGATATTATGTTGGTATACAGCAATGTGATAAAACCTATTTATGAAGCAAAGGATGACGAGTGGGTAAATATTCAGCTTGGTAAATTGTTAGATGTTCCAGAAAAAGATATGTACCCAATTAGTCAAAAACAAAGATTTTTTAACAAATTGGCAAGTTCTACTGTAATAAATAAGGAAGGTACGAGTTATGAACCTTTAGTAGAGATTACAGCTAAAGATATAGAAGAATGGGGTTGTGAAGGTAAACCGCAGTCGGGAAGAGTTCCTTTAAATAAATTCTTAGCAGATGGTATTTATCAAGTGGAAAGACATGATGGAGATAATTATGGAAATATTGCCTATGAAAAATTTATAAAGGATCCTGTAAAAAATCCTTTAAATTCTACCACGGGGCTGATTGAGATTTATTCCCAGACAAAAGCTGATATTTTATACAGTCAGGGTTATAATGAAGTTTCACCTCTGCCCAAATATGTACCTCCAAGGGATGGCTATGAAAGTACATATTCAGATTTTCATGATAAGACTAAAGGAAAATATCCTTACCAGTTGATTAATCCTCATTATATTAGACGCTCTCATTCCATTTATGATAATGTCCCATGGCTTAGAGAGGCTTTGAAGCAGCCTGCCTATATTTCAAAAGGGGATGCTGATAAAAATGGAATTAAAAATGGAGATACTGTTTTAATTACAAGTGCCTATGGTAAAACACTTCGTCACGCTTACGTAACAGAACGTGTTGCTCCGGGTGTTATTGGACTTCCACATGGTGCTTGGGCAGATGTAGATGAATCTAATGGCATTGATAAAGGAGGAGCAGATAATTATTTATGTGGTAATATTTCTACAGGTGGAGGAGTTTCAGGCTGGAATACACAAAATGTGAATTTAGAGAAGTGGACAGGTTCTCCAATACCAGATGATGTAGATGTCCCACAACGAATTATATTTTAAAGAAGGGTGTGAAATAAAATGAGTCAATATGGATTTTATTTTGATATGACAAAATGTATAGGATGCCGTACTTGTCAAATTGCATGTAAGGATAAAAATCGTTTGGGAGTGGGAACCTTATTTCGTAATGTGAAAACATTTGAAACAGGTAGTTTTCCCAATCCAAGTATCTATCATCTTTCTACTACTTGTAATCATTGTAAAAATCCTAAGTGTGCAGAAGGATGTCCAACTGGAGCCCTGCATAAGGTGGAACAAAACGGAATTGTAGATTATGATCCTGATATGTGTATCGGATGCAAATATTGTATTTGGAATTGTCCTTACGGAGTACCACAATATGTAGAGGATAAAGGAATTATAAATAAATGTGATGCATGTAAGGATCTGGTAGCTAAAGGGAAAAATCCTGCTTGTGTGGATGCCTGCCTTATGCGATGTATTGAATTCGGCGAACTGGATGATTTAAAGAAAAAGTATGGAAAAGATGCAGTTAGTGAACTACCAATTTTACCATCAGCTTCTATTACAAATCCATCAGTGCTGATTAAGCCAAGAAAAGCAGCATATTCAAAGGCTTATGTTGAAAGAGAGGTATGAAATATGTCAGAATTAGGATTACTAATATTTTCTATAGGAATTGAATCATCAGTGGGCATTATATTATTTTTAGCTATTATTAAATTAAAAAACAAAGATAGTATTAAGAAATTACCTATTATTATAGCAGCAGCATTTATAATTATTGGTGTATTTGCATATTGGTTGAATTTAGGTCAGCCATTTAAAATGGTGAATACTTTAAAAAATATTAAAAGTTCCTGGCTGTCTAGGGCAATTTTATTTTCTGGAATATTGGCAACTTTAAATGTAATAAATGCTATTATTACATTTGTGAAACCATCTCAAAGGATAATACAGATTATACTTACCCTATTAGCAGTGGCTATAGGACTTACTGGATTGTCTAAAGAAATTTTATTCTTTGGAATATTAATAGCATTAATTGTAGTAAATGCCATTATAACATTTGTAAAACCTTCCTCAAAGTTGGCACAAAATATATTTATCTGGTTATCAGCAGTTATAGGGCTCATAGATATAGCTATCATTGGGAATGTTTATACATTTACAGGTATTCCTTACTGGAATGGAATAACAACCTTTATAAATTTTTATACTAGTGTAATTCTGGTTGGAGGAATATTATATTATTCCTCTGATTATAGAGACCAGACAGAAAAGTCTAAAAAATTTATTGGCGCAGCAATATTATCGGCATTAATAGTACAAATTGTAAGTGAAATTTTTTATAGATCCAATTTATCTGCATTAGGAGCAGCATCTGCCAGTGGGAGATTGCTTTATGGAAATGGTATATTGGTTGTATTAAAGTATTTATTTGCAGTTTTTGCAGTTATATTTTTCTTCTGGAAAGGCATTGGAGAGAAAAAATATAATGGAAAAAATTTGATAAAAGTGGGAAATGAAGCAAAGCTTTTAGCTGTTGCATTTATAATAGTATCAGCAATCATAAGCAAATATTTGTTCTATACAATATTTATAACTACTAAGATTGGAAGAATTTAATATGATGGATCAAAGAGAAAGTATTGAAATACTTATTGCAAACAGAACCTATTTGTATGGAATATTTCACAATGTATTTGGTGCTGAACCAAGCCATGAACAATTAAAATTAGTAACCGGTCATACTACCATAAATGCTTTGGAGTTATTAGATATGCAAGATAATCATTCCATGGTGGATGCAGCAGAATTTTTGAAATCTATTGTCTATAAAGTAAATGATGATTTCATTGATAAGCTTAAAACGGAGTACACAAAATTGCTTATTGGACCAGAAAAAATGCCGGCCCCTCCTTGGGAATCTGTATATATAACAAAGGAACGTATTTTATTCAGGGAAAGTACTTTACAAGTCCGTAATATTTATATGAAGCATGGAATTATTCCAACTAGGTATCTTCACGTAGCAGATGACCATATTGCACTTGAATTGGAATTCATTTTCTGTTTAAGTACAAAAATGCAAAAATCATTTGAAGATGAAAATATGAGAATAGTAGTTCAGCTGTTAAAGGATCAAAAAGATTTCTTGCAATATCATCTTCAAAGATGGATTCCCGATTTTGCAAATGCAATGCAAAAGTCAACTTCCAAATTATACTACCCAGAGATGGCAAATATTCTGAAAGAATTTTTAATCATTGATTATGATATTATTATTGAGATATTAGATAATATAAATCTAAAGTGAGTCTTTATTCTGAGATTCAAAGGAAATTTAGGTGTCTGAAAATAAAATAGAGGTATTAGCATGTTAAATGATTTATTAACAAATTATTTATTTAATAAATTAATAGATGAAAATCATCCAACTATTGAATATGATCGTTGTATCAATAAAAATCAGAGGAAAAAGATATGTACAGCATGTCAGACGGCATGCAGTAGAGGAATAATAAAATCTACAAATTTAAAGAAGATTGATTGGTATAAATGTATTAATTGTAATATATGTGTTTCTGTATGTCCATCAAGAACAATACGTCCTTCTTCAAGTACCATGAATAAGATTCTAAGTACTCATGAAATAAAGGGAGAGGAGATCATTTTAGGCTGCAATATGGAAGATACATCTGGTGATGTAAAATTACATTGTATAGCTTCCTATCCATGGGAGATATTGGCTTACCTAGCTTTAGAAAAGCCAGTAATAATTATTAGAAGAAATTGTGACAGCTGTCTAGAAAAATCTTCTAATGAAGAGTTAATAGAACTAAATCTAAAACGTGTAAGGGAATTTTTAGGAGAGGAATTATACAGTCAGCGCATTATTATTAATGATAGCGGGTCTCCAATACCACAAAAACATTTTTCTAGACGGGACATGTTTGCACTTATTTTGAAAAAATCAAAGACTACAATTACTACTCTGCTGCCTGAAGATACAAGTATTAAATTAGATGGAATGATTTATAGGAAAGTACTATTAAACAGATTAAAAAATATTAAATATCTAAGTATTAAGCAAGGAAAATTTGGATGGTATACACCTATATTTGGCAGTAGATGTTGGGGATGTGGAGTTTGTGAAAAAGTATGTCCCCAAAAAGCAATTCATATTTCTGAAGGAGAAAAGGGCACAAGGATTATAAATCATACCGTATGGAAATGTGACAGTTGTGGAGTATGTGAAAATGTTTGTATGGATAAGGTAATTGAAGGAATGAAATTGGTGTATATTCACAATGTCTTTATTCCAGTGAAAACAAAAATTAAATCAGCAATTTGTAAAGAATGTGGTGCACCTGCAAAACCGGAAAACGGTGAAGAACTTTGTATGTATTGTTATAATAAGAGGAATTTGGCCAAATGAATTAATTATAAATGGGATGTGTTACAATGTATATCTATGCATTGTGGCACATCCCATTTGAATATGTACAATTATATTAATTTTACTGAATATAGTTTAAGGTATAATTATTATATCAGACTCTCTTTTTTACCAATTTACATGCTAAAATACTAATTTCATAGAGAATTATAATGGGTATAGCCATTGAAATTTGAGAAACTACATCTGGTGGAGTTAATATGGCTGCAATAATAAATATAGCGAATATAACATATTTTCTATACTTTGAAAGTTCACTGGCAGTAATTATACCTAATCGTGTTAAAATAATAATTGCTATTGGCAGTTCAAAGGTTATTCCAAAAGGTAGCAGAAAACTAAATAGAAAATCTACATATTTACTTATGGAAATCATAGGAGTTGCTGAATTACCACTTGTGTAAACAAAAAAATTAATGGATAAATTCAGTACAACTATATAGGCAAATACCACTCCTAAAATAAATAGAAAAATACCTAAAATAAATAAGCTGCCAAATATTAACCGCTCTTTGCGGTAAAGAGCTGGTTTTAAGAAAGACCAAATTTGCCAAAAAATAATTGGTGATACTACAATTACACCAGCAATTAAAGAAACCTTAACTTGTGAAGCAAATGATTCAGATAGTCCAGTATAAATAATTTCGATATGCATATTTTTTAGTGGCTTAACAATAAAATCCATTATGTAAGTTACAAAAAAGATAAGAATTATATTAAAAGCAACACCGATGGAAATAGAAATTATTAATAACATTTTACGCAGGTCTTTTAAGTGATCTAATATAGTTTTTGGAGTTCCTAATTCATTGTTGTTAAATTTTCCCTTATAAATCTGGATGTGTTCTTCTAATCTATGCTTTCTCTTTATCATCAGATTCAGCCTTCTTAACTGTTTCTTTGCTATCATCTTTTATCTCTTCTTTAAATTCCTTTATACTTTTTCCAAGAGATTTACCAACGTTGCCAAGTTTACCACCACCAAAAAATATTAGTGCAAGAAATAAAAGTAATAAAATCTCTGTTCTTCCAAGTCTCATAAATTTTCCTCCTTATAATATCACTGTACATTAAATATGTTCTTTTAACTTATGCTTTTTCTTTCATGTTAATTAAGTTTTTAATTTATATAATTTTCATAAAAAAGTTATATGAATCAGAAATTGCTAGATTTTTTAAATACTTTTTCAGTTGATTGCAGTTCTTCTTTTACGTCTTTTATTTCATTGTCAATATTATTTAAGGGATTCACATTTTTTACTGTCTGTTGAATTTCTTTTTTCACATTACTGATTTCAGTTAATTCTGAATCCAAATTTACAGATTGTTTTACTTCATCTACAATACCACGAAAATACTTCAAGGCTCGGGCAAGTGCTCTGGCAACTTTAGGTAAATCCTGAGGACCAACTACAAGAAAAGCAATCAATAGAATTAAAATTAATTCACCAAAGCCAATATTAAACATAATAATTTTCCTCCTTTTTATATGTAAAAAAATTACTTTTATCAACAAAAAATAAATATTAAAGATAACATTAAAAAACATATTTTAGCAGCTATTGAATTTAAATAAAATAAAAGGCTAATTTTCTCTTAAATTGTTCTAAGAAAAAATTAGCCTCTAGTTTTTCTAGTCAACTACAATATTTTTACAACTTTGTTTTAATATATTGCAATAAATTGTATTTATGTAAAATATCTAATTCAGTTAAATATTTAATATTTAACTGTTATTTATTAAATAAATAATTTAAATTGCAATTTATATATTCCATATTATTCTTATTTGTTTAATATATTTATATTATCCTTATTTTTTTGCCTTATGTCAATACGATTGCAAGAAAAACTGGCATTTATCTAAAATTTATTTTATTTAGTTATAAATTTACAAAAATTTTCTATAAATGGATCTTACTTAGTTGGAGTTTGTATTTTCACTAAGTTTAGATGAATTACCCAGGGACGTGTGGCTGTTATCTATACGTTTAGGAAAGCAGAGAAGCAAAATCTTGGATTTTGCATGAATCGCTTTTAGCTTTTAGGATTGAAGTTAAAAATATAAACTATATACTAATATACTGGTTTAAATATTTTTTAAATTTTCTTGACGGGATGGAAAGTGAATAATAAAATAATCTTAAATAAAGAATTTACTTAAAATTATATTGACATAATATGAAAAAATAGTGATAATATATATCGTACTAAACACATAAGAATAATATGCTATATTCTTATAAAATGTTAAAGTGAAATTATAACAATTATTTAGTTGACTAGAATACTAGAGACTAATTTTTCCTAAATTTATTTAAGAAAAATTAGTCTCTTAATATATTTAAAATTTAAATATAATTTATTGTATATTAATTTTTAAGAATGAGAATTATTAATGTACAAGATAGGGGAGAATATGAATTTTTATAATGTAGTATCTGTAGAGGAAGCAAAAGATATTATAAACTGCGATTTTAAGTTAAATTTAAAAACAGAATTAATAGATATTAAAGAATGCAATGGTAGAGTATTATCTAGGGACATTGTATCACCTTTAAACATTCCGGGCTTTAAAAGATCCATGGTAGATGGATATGCTGTTAAGTTTAGAGATCTTCAAGGTGCCAGTGAAAGCATGCCTTCCATGCTTGATTTAAAAGGAGAAGTTAAAATGGGCAAAATGCCTGTTAAATCACTAGAGTTTCCAGGTGAATGTATGTATATACCAACTGGAGGAATGCTTCCTGAAGGTACTGATAGTGTTATTATGATAGAATACATTGATAAAATGGATGATGCTACTGTACTTGCCAATAAGTCTATTTCCTTTGGAGAGAATGTATTGAATGAAGATGAAGATGTAGAACTAGGAGAAACTGTGCTTAAACAGGGAACACTGCTGAGACCTTATAGCATAAGTATGTTATCTAGTTTAGGAATTACTAAAGTACCAGTATTTCGCAAACCGAAAGTTGGTATAATTTCCACAGGAGATGAAATTGTATCTCCTGAAAAGCAGCCGCAGCCTGGTGAAATTAGAGATATTAACTCCTATCTTATTTATTCTTCGGTTATTGAAGATGGTGGACAACCTATATTATATGGGGTCATTAAAGATAATTATGAAGAATTATTTACAACTGTTAAAAAGGCCGTAAATGAATGCGATTTAGTTCTGGTATCTGGAGGTAGTTCTGTAGGAAAAAAAGATGAAACTGCAAAGGTTATTGATGAACTTGGAAACCCTGGAATACTTTTTCATGGAATATCTATAAAGCCAGGGAAGCCAACTATACTAGGAAAAATAAAAGATAAGCCTATATTTGGACTTCCAGGTCATCCACTTTCCTGTGCTGTAGTTTACAGAACATTAGTTAGATATCTTCTGCATGCAATGATGGGATTTGAAGATGTAGACTATCCTATTCCATGCAAATTTAGCATGAATTATCATAAAGCTAAAGGAAGAGAAGAATACCTTCCAGTTACTATTAACAGAATAGGAGAAGAATACATAGCTACGCCCATTCTTACTAAATCAGCGGCTATCAGTGGATTTACAAAGGCATGGGGTTACATAAAAATTAATAAAAATGTGGAAGGAATTTATGAACATGAAAAAGTATATGTTTATAAATTTCAGAGGTGATTAGTATGGTGCAAAAAGTATATCTGTCAAATTATGAGTTAAAAGAAGCCTTAAGTGAATATTTGGGAAAAATAGAGCATTCATTTTTAAATAAGGAATTATTAAGTACAGAGGAAGCTTTAGGAAGGGTCACTTCGGAAGCAGTTTATTCAAAAATATCTTCGCCCTTCTATAACTGTTCTGCTATGGATGGAATTGCTCTTCAAAGCTTAAAGACTATAGGGGCCTCTGAAAAGAATTCTATTATACTAGAGGAAGGCAAGGACTATTTAGTGGTAGATACGGGAGATCCAATTCCGAGAGAATATGATTGTGTAATAATGGTTGAGGATACAGTTAAAATTTATAAAGATAAAATTCAAATATATAAAAGCGCAGCACCCTGGCAGCACATAAGGCCACTAGGTGAAGATATAGTTGAGAATCAGCTTATTGTACCTTCCGGCCATGTTATAAGACCGGTAGATATAGGGGCAATGTTAGCTGGAGGAGTAAATACTATTAAAGTTTATAAAAAGCCTTTAATAGGTATTATTCCAACTGGTACCGAGCTTGTAGATCCAGGCAGCAGTCTTAAGACCGGTGATATAATTGATTTTAACTCAAGAGTATTTAGTGCACAAATTCTTCAATATGGAGGAATACCAAAAAGATATGGAATAGTAAAGGATAATTATGAAATTTTAAAAACTGTTTTAGAAAAAGCTGTTTCAGAATGTGACATAGTCATAATAAATGCAGGTTCTTCTGCGGGTAGAGAGGACTATACCAGTGATGTGATTTCGGATTTAGGGGAAGTTTATATACACGGTGTATCTATAAAACCAGGTAAACCAGTTGTTATGGGAAAGGTTGAAAACAAGCCAGTTCTTGGAATACCAGGATATCCGGTTTCTGCTTATTTTATAATGGATAAGGTCCTTAAAGTAATTATAGAAGGATATCAGGGAAAGAAATCTGAAAAAGTACAAAAACTAGAAGCTACCCTATCAAGAAGAGTTATGTCTTCTCTAAAGTATTTAGAATTTGTGAGAATGAAACTTGGATATGTGGGAAATAAGCTCATTGCCACACCGCTTTCAAGAGGGGCGGGGGCTACTATGTCTCTTGTAAGGGCAGATGGAATATTGGAAATTCCACAAAATGTAGAGGGCATTGAGGCTGGAACTAAGGTACAAATAAGCCTTATGAAAAATATAGATGAAATTAAAAATACAATTGTTTGCATAGGCAGCCATGATCCTATTTTAGACGTACTTTCTGACCTACTTCATGTAAAGAATCCTGATTATTATTTATCATCTGCTCATACTGGAAGTATGGGAGGCATAATGGCACTGAAAAATGGAGAAACCCATATTGCCCCAATCCATCTATTGGATATGGAAAGCGGTGAGTACAATGTGTGTTACATTAATAAATATTTAAAAGATAAGAATATAGCTCTAATAAAGGTAGTAAATAGAATTCAAGGGCTTATGGTTCAAAAGGGCAACCCATTATCACTTAGAGAAATTTCAGACATATCAAAAGAAGGTATACGTTTTGTAAATAGACAAAGAGGGGCAGGCACAAGGCTGCTGTTAGACTATTATTTAAAAAAATTAAATATTTCCCCAAATGATATTAATGGATATGAAAGAGAAGAATTTACTCATCTGTCTGTAGCCGCAGCAGTAGCCAGTGGAGATGTAGATTGCGGCCTTGGAGTATATTCAGCAGCGGAAATGATGGGTCTTGACTTTATTGCAGTGTGCAATGAAGAATATGATTTTGCAGTACCTGAGGAATATTTGAAAATGGAAACTATTAAAGAATTAATTAATGTTATGAAAAGTGATATATTTCTAAAAGAGCTGGATAGGCTTGGGGGCTATGATTATTCAAGTATTGGGAAGATAATAACATGTAATGATGAAAAGTTAATTTCTGTAAAAGAAATAGATAAAGATATTCCTCTAAAAGCCGTTGATAAAGTTTAAAGTTAAGCAGTAATTAATGAGAGAGATTTAATATTCAGTTTTAAAGCTTTGTTATGGGACTAAATGAAGCAGAATATATGACATTGTAAAAGATAGATAGTTAACTTTAAAGGGGGATGAGTAATGGCTAGGATTGTTGCATTAAATATAAGTGAGAAAAAGGGAACTGCAAAACATGCTATTGAAAAGGGATATTTTAAAGTTGATTATGGCTTATTGGGAGATGCCCATGCTGGAAGTGGGCCCAGACAGGTAAGTTTACTTGGACAAGAGAGTATAGATAAGATGAAGCAATTAAAATTAAAGGGATTTTGCAATGTTAAATTTGTGGAAAATCTTACTAGTGAGGGAGTAGCTTTTGATGAACTTTCTGTGGGGGAAAATCTTAAGATTGGAGAAGTTGTTTTAGAAATTACTCAGATAGGTAAGGAATGCTATAAAGGATGTAAAATAAGAAATTTAGTAGACACTTGTACTATGTCAAAAGAAGTTATATTTGCAAGGGTACTAAGGAATGGGTGGATAGAATCAGGGGATGAAATTCAATTGCTGTGATAGAATGCTACTGAAGTTTTTTTTGAATTCATAAACTTAAAGCAGCCTTCATGGAAAAAATAAGGTGTCTCACAAAGTATAAAAGTACATTGTGAGACACCATTTTAACTTTTTTCCTACTAAAAATAATTCTTAAAATTTAACGAACATTTATTCCTCTTGATACAGTTCCTTTTTACAGCTTTTTAATCAGCTTTACTTAGCTTTATTTAATGCATTTTGAGTTGCATTAATAAGACCTTTGCTGCTATAAGTTGCTCCAGATACAGTATCAACTGAATTTGTTGATTGAGCTAAAATTATTTTATTAGGTATAGTATTTTCCACGTTTTTATAAAAGTCTGGAGTATCTTCAGTTGATACTGTTTTAATAGTATCAATTTTACCGTCTTTTATATTAACAGAAACTTTTGTTGTACCACCGTTAAAGCCTATACCTGTTCCTATGTAATCTCCATCTTTATATTTGATTCCCTGTGAAACATTACTAGAGATTGCTACATTTGAAGAAGCCAATCCTTTCTGAATTGAGATTGAACTTCCAAAATTAGTTAAGCCATATATACCAGCAAAAATAGCTACAACAAAAGAGCTTGCGGTTGCTGAATTAACTTCTGTATTTAGTATATTTACGTGAGGATTTCTTCTATGACAGGTTTCTACACACCTTAAGCAATTTATACATTCACCTCCACGAACACTATTTACACTATAAAGTTTTAAACCCATTGAACAATTATTTGTACATATTCTGCAATCGCCGCATTTCTCAGTTGGTTTATTGATTTTTAATATGCTTATTTTAGATATTAAAGAAAACACAGCACCTAGGGGACATAAATATCTGCAAAAAAATCTTTCAATAAAAATATCTCCTATGAGTATTAAAATTAAAAGTATAAGGCCTATAGCTAGAGTGGACAACACAGTTGAAAAATTAGTTATCTGTGCAAAGGCATCCCAGGGACTTGCACCATTTAAAATATTATTTCCACCAGCAAATGTGAAAATTAGAATTAAAGCTAATATTCCATATTTTACATACTTTAGTATGGAATCAAGTTTTTCACTAACTTTAAAATTAATTTTGAATATTTTTCTTGACGCAATGTGAATCCAATCATTAAAGCTGCCGAAAGCACAAAACCATCCACAGAAAAATCTTCCCATTAAAATAGTAAAAATAATTGCTACTGTAAATTCCATTAATCCTGGAAGAGCCTGAATAAGATTAAAGTTTCCTTTAATAATCATTTGAAAAATTGATTTTAATTCACTGAAGGCCAATATGTATATACCGGGTAAAAGAAAAAATAAGATTATCTGCATGATATGCCTGAAAATTTGTATTTCCTTTATTTTTTTTGACATGTTTACAACTCCTTTTAAAATAATTATGTTTAACTGTTTACAAAATTGTGTAAACATTAATTTTTGATTAATTTAAACAATATAAAAAGGCCAATTTTTTCTCAATTTGTTTTAAGAAAAAATTAGCCTCTAGTATTTCTAGTCAACCATAATTACAATTTCATATTAATATTCTGTATATGAAAGTCTATTAGGCATCTTCAAAAAATAACTAGCTAGTATAAAAGTCTATTTTGTATCTTATGCCTTATTCTTATTTGATTAATATATCTATATTATCATTATTTTTTTATTTTATGTCAATATGATTATGAAAAAAGGTAGCATTTACTTAAAATTTATAGATTTTGAAAATATATAAACCATATCTGATATTTTACAATAGATTATATATTGATTTTAAATTAGTGAAAATAAAATGTAAAAAATAAGATAGATCCATTTTGTAATAGCAATAGTTTTTCTATTTATTGACTTCACCTAAATAATTCACTTATAATTCACTTAAAGTATAATAGAGATTCTATATATTAGATTTTAAAGTTTAACTTAGGCAGGGTAATTTAAAAATAAAAGGGGGAGATTTTATGTTAACAGATATTAATGAGGATACAATAAAAGTAGTGAAAAATCCAATATTTAAAGAATACGCATCCTTTTACCTAGATATTTCAAGGAATTTTATTCAGCAGGTTGAACAATACGGAATTTCTTTTGATAAAAATCCGAAGACAAGCATAGAGACAAAAGAAGTATTAAATCGCCTAAAACAAAAACAAGCTATTTTTCGCAATGATGATAAAAGTATTTATAATAATTTTATATCCCCTGCATGTGAGGCTTGTGCTAAAAGTATTGGAAGTGTAACCACATATATTTCCTTAATGTGCCATAGAAATTGCTATTATTGTTTTAATTCAAATCAGGAAGATTATGAGTTATTTAATAATAGTAAAAAAGATTGGAAATCACAATTAAAAGATATCATAAAAACAGAAAAAGATATTAGTTATATAGCTCTTTCCGGAGGTGAACCACTTTTACATAAAGAAGACACTGTTGAGTATTTTAAATATATTAAAAATTACATGAAAAATGTACATACAAGATTATATACTTCTGGTGATTTATTGGATGAAAAACTTGCTGAGGAATTGGATGAAGCAGGATTAAAAGAAATACGTTTTAGTATTAAATTAGAAGATAGTTTAGAATTACATAAAACAGTATTGAAAAAAATAGCTATTGCCCGCCAGTATATACCTAAAGTAGTTGTAGAAATGCCTGCTATTCCGGGAACCTTTGAAGAAATGAAGCAATTAATATTTGATTTAGAAAAATTAAAAGTAGATGGAATAAATCTTTTAGAGTTTTGCTTTCCCTACAACAATGTGGAAGAATATGCAAAGAGAGGATTTAAGCTAAAATATCCACATTTCAAAGTACTTTATAATTACTGGTATTCTGGTGGGTTAGCTGTATCTGGAAGTGAACTTTTAAGTTTAAAATTGTTAGAATTTATATTGGACAATCATTTGAAATTAGGTGCACACTACTGTTCACTGGAAAATAAGCATACTGGTCAGATATATAGACAGAATACAATTTCTAAAGCTGCATGGAAAAATATAATTTTTTCAAATAGAGATTACTATTTAAAGACGGCTAAGGTATTTGGAAAAGATATTTCAAAGGCAATTTTGGCATTTCATAAAAATGGAATAGAAGATTATGAAGAAAATAGAGACTATGACTTTCTTCAATTTCAACCAGAGAAAATTAAGTATTTAAAAGATACTGGTATAGAAGTGGCCATTTCTTACAATGTCACAGAGGAAAGAGATAATATGACCTATTTACGTGAATTAAAAGTTGATTATACAACGCCAGAAACATTTAGTTTAGATGATATATAGAGAGGGATGTGAACTTATGTCAAAGATACTTTTTTAAAATATTTCAGCCTATGGTCATGTTAATCCAACATTGGGATTGGTAAATGAATTAGTGAACCAGGGAAATGAAGTTATATATTTTTCTTCAGAAGAATTTAGAGAAAAAATTGAAAAAGCAGGTGCTGTATTTAAAAGTTACAGTGGAGAATCAAATCCCTTAAAAATGAAGCATAATAAGGGTGAGGAAACTGGCATCAATAAATTGATGAATTATGTGGTGAATCTTGCCTAGTGGAGTTTGTATTCCCACTTGTTTAGATGAATTATACATGGACTAGTCATTGGATAAAAAATATTTTAATCTAGAAAGCGAAATGATAGTAAATATTTATTTTGTGAAATGATTGACAAGCATTTCATATAATGATATATTTAACTAATTAAATATGTATAATATGTTTTTTAGTTCACTGGAAAACCAGAGGCTTTGAATAAAATACTTTTTGTATTAAACACAAAATAGTAAGTTTATTCAAAGCCTTTTTTGAATCAATTTATAAATCAAAATCATCTAAATAAGAACTATAATTATGTATTAAGTTAACTCTTTTATTTATAATAATAAACATATATCCTGCAATAAATCATATTTATTTTATTTAGATATATTTAATTGTTAATGAATAAATGTACAATGTTAATTGTAATTTATATATTAAAATTTTCAATCAGTTATAAGAAAACAATTTATCATTCACATATGAATATATGGCTTTAGTTCACTGGAAAACCAGAGGCTTTGAGTAGAGTACTATTTTGTATTAAATGCAGAATAATAAGCTATTCAAGGCCTTTTTTAAAATTAAATTTGAAAATGGGGAAGTGGTAAAATGGGTATTACAATTACGCCAAATCGTGAAGATAGACCTAATGCAGTTACTGGTGGAGGGGGATGTATTAGAGAAATTTCAACTAAATACCAAAAAAGATGTTTAAAAAATGCTGACAGGAGTTTTGCTCAAGCTACACAGTGTCAGGAAATAAACAGTATTGCAGCATTACTCTCCATTGAAGATGCTGTATTTGTAGTACATTCACCAAATGGCTGTGTTGGCTGTGTATCCTTTATGAATGATTTTTTTAAGGTAGGACAATATCATAGGGAGTCTCTAATATAAGAAATGCCAGATACATTGTTACAAGCTTAGATGAATCAGATGTTATTTTTGGTGGGGAAAAGAAATTAAAGGCAGCAGTTCATGATGCAAATTCCAGATATAAACCTAATATAATATTTATATTCACTTCCTGTGCATCGGGAATTATAGGGGACGATGTAGATGCCATAGCAAGTAGCCTTCAGGAGGAGATTGAGGCTATTATAGTTCCTATACACTGTGAGGGATTTAAATCAAAGGTTGCTGCAACGGGCTTTGATACGGTATTTAATGCTATAGAAGATTATCTGCTTAAGGATATAAAACCGAAAAAGGAAAAAGGCCTGATTAATGTTTTTGCCACTACTTCCATTGGATATAAAGACCAGCTTGAAATTGAAAGTCTATTAAGTGTATTGGAATTACATGTGAATTATATACCATTTTACTCTAGTGTTGAGAAGCTTAGAAAAATACCTGCTGCGGAATATTCAGTAGCTATTTGTCAGGTTTTTGCCGATGAATTCATGGAGCACTTGAAAAGGGAATATGACATACCTTACTCAAAAACAGTTATGCCTATAGGATTAAGAAATACTGATCAGTGGTTTTTGTCTATAGCAAAATTAGTAGGTAAGGAAGATATTGCACGCAAATACATTGAAGAGCAGCATAAAAAAGTGGCACCTGAGATCAATAAAATAAGAAAGCTTACTGAAGGAAAAAGAGTATTTATTTGTACGGGAACAGGTAGAGGAATTGCTGCGGCAACTTTAATAGAAGACTTTGGCATGAAGCTTGTTGGTATACAGACACCCACTTATGAAGAAGCATTGTTTGAAGACTTTGATAGGCTTGAAAAAATTCATGGTGGAGATTTTATTATAGATATAGCCAATATGCAGTCCTTTGAGCAGGCAAATCTTGTGAAGAAAATAAAACCTGATTTTTTTATTGGAATGTCTACCTGGGTTTCAAAGCTTGGCATAGCTTCAACACATATTTTGGAAGCAAAGGGACCTACTTTTGGATATAAAGGCCTTATATATTTAGGTAGGAAGATAGAAAATGCCATTGAAAATCCAAGCTTTAATATTAAGCTGACACAACACAAAAAACTTCCCTATAAGGATTCCTGGTATGAGGAAAATGCTTTTAAATATTTTAAGGAGGAGGTTTAAAAATGAGCAATTATTTAGAAAATCCAAGAGCTTCTTGTGCGCTTAATGGAGCGTTAGCTGTTGCATCTAGTCTGAATAAAACTATTTCTATCCTTCATGCAGGTCCAGGTTGTGGATTACAGGCTTCAATAGGAGTGAAAAGCGGATATTTAGGTGGAGGAATTGGTTGTCCAAGTTCCAATATGTTTGAAAGGGAAGTTGTTTTTGGAGGACTTAAGAGACTTAAAGAGACTATAGAAGGCAGCTTAGAGGTGATGGAAGGTGAACTTTATCTTGTATTTACAGGATGCACTTCAGGTATCATAGGGGATGATGTGGAGAGTGTAGTTCAAAAGTTTAAGGAGAAAAACGTACCTATAGCCTATGTGGAGACATCTGGCTTTAAGGGAGATTCCTATTATAGATATGAAGCTGTTTTTACTGAATTGGTAGATCAGTTTGCTGAAGAGTCAGTAAAGGAAGAAAAATTAGTTAACCTTTTTGGTATAGTTCCATCTCAGGATATAACCTGGAAGGGAAATATTGAGGAAATAACAAGAATATTAAAAAGCCTTGGACTAAAGGTAAATACTTTTTTTACAGGGCATCAAGGCATAGATACTATAAAAAAATCTTCAGCTGCTGAATTAAATATAATATTTTCACCATGGCTTTTAGAAAAAACTTCTCAAATATATAAGGAAAGGTTTGGAGTTGATACTTTTAGATATGCTGGTCTTCCTATAGGACCTACAGCAACTTCAGATTTTATAAGAAAATTATCTGAACATATTGTTATAGATAAAAGCTTGATTGAGAATGTAATCAAGGAAGAGGAGGATTATGTATTTAGCTATTTTGAAGATATAAATGCAATGATTACAAGATATCGCTTTGTAATTGTAGGAGATGTAAATACTGTATTAGGTTTAAGTAGGTTCTTAGTAAATGACTATGGACAGGTACCACTTCTTTCAATAATAACGGATAGTATTCCTGAAGTTTACAGAGATGGGATTGAAAAAGAACTCTTAAATCTTGAATATGCGAGGAAACCCAAAATCGTCTACGAAAATGACAAGTGGAAGATAAGCGAACTTATAAGAGGGCTACAGGAAGAGGCAACCTTAATACTTGGAAGCAGCTTTGAAAAGGAAATAGGAAGTGAACTTGATATATTTACTGTAACTGTTTCTGCTCCTTCAACGGATTCTCTTATTCTCAATAAAGCTTATGCTGGGTATAGGGGATGCCTAACCTTTCTTGAGGATTTTTATAATAATTATTAAAGCTTATAGGACTAGGCAGTTTTTAAAAAGAATAGTTCCTGAATGGAGTTATTCAATATGATTTAATTGATGTTTAGGGGGAGATAAAATGCCAATTAATTTTAAATTATCAGCTGTGCCAACAAGAGAAAACAGGCTAGGTTCTGTTACTGGTTATACGGGAGATCTTCATGATTTGGTTAAGCAATCAAGGTGTGGAAGCTTAAAAAATAAAGATAGGTGCTTTAGTCAGTCAAGTTCCTGTAATGCTGGTTGCGCATTGGGAACTCTTTCATTAATAAGAGATGTGGCAATAATAAATCATGCACCTTCAGGGTGTACTGCAGTAGCTTCTGACACAAATATAATTAACTCACAGTTAGCTAGAAAAAGAGGAATTACAAATGCAACGGTATTTGTAGGAACTGATATGCGTGAAGGGGATACAGTATTTGGAGCTGCGGGCAGTCTTAAAGAAATAGTTATAGAAACTTATAAAAGATATAAACCTAAAGCAATTTTTATAGGGACTTCATGCTTAACTGGAATTATAGGCGAAGATGTTGATAGTGTGGTTGAGGATTTAAAAAAGGAAATACCTGTGCCTATTGCTGCTGTTCACTGTGAAGGTTTTAGGTCAAGAATATGGGCAACTGGTTTTGATGCCGCAGATCATGCTGTACTTTCTAGTATTGTAAAACCACCAGTAAAGAAGAAAAATATAATTAATTTTAAAAATTTCTTTGAAAGTGAAAGAGATCAAATAATAAAGATATTTTCTGAATTTGGAGTAGAACCTTTTTTCTTTTATGTGAATTCTACAGTTGAGGAGCTTTCACATTTATCTGAAGCTTTAGCAACAGTAAGTATATGCGGAGTACTAGGCACATACCTGGGGAATGGTTTGGAACAAAAATATGGGGTCCCTTATGTGAAAACAATAAATCCTCTTGGAATTGCGGGCTTCGAAATTTGGTTAAGAGAAATAGGAAAAGTTATTAATAAACAAAAGGAAGTTGAAGCCTTTATTGAAAGGGAGAGAGCAATATATTTACCTAAAATAGAGGAGGTTAAGAAAAAGCTCAAGGGCTATAGGGCAGTAATTGGAATAGGACCAGGATATACTTATGAAGTAGCTCGTGTGCTTCAGGAACTTGACATAGAAGTGGTATGGGCAGCTTCCTGGCACCATGATAAAAAACATGATAATGATGATATTCCAGTTCCACTTAAATATTTGGAGGAAAATTCACCTTACAATTTTAAAATTAGTGTAGCAGACCAGCAAAATTATGAGATTTTAAATATACTAAATACTTATAAGCCTGATATATATTTTTCAAGACATGGTGGAACTACTGTTTGGGCAATAAAACAGGGAGTATCTGCTTTGTGTGTTAATGATGAATATATGATTTTTGGTTATAAGGGAACTTTAGATTTTGCATATACTGTATTGGATACCATACAGAACAGAAGCTTTGAGAAAAACCTGGCAGCAAGAGTTAAGCTTCCTTACACTGATTGGTGGTATAATCAGGATAATTCATCATTTTTAAAGAGTGAGGCAAAATAAAAAATTTTATGAGAAAAATAAATGTATTAAAGAATAGTGGAAAAGCAAGTTAATTATTGACAACTCTTTGTGTATTTAGTTACGCAAAGAGTTGTCTTTTTACTCACCAAATACATTTTTACTGTGAAAATTATAATGGCAGATAGTAAGGCAATTGCAAGCAATAGGACAAAACATTGACAAGATACAGCTATTTATATAATCTATAGATATAATAGTAGTTATTTAATATTTGATTGGAGATGTTAATAGCATATTACTAACAGGTGATAATAATAAGGCTGCTTCACATATTGCTAAGGCTGTTGGTATAGTAGATGTGAAAACAGATTGTTTGCCAGAGGACAAAATGTCTGCAGTTGATGAATATCAAAATAGAGATCAGTTGGTTTGCATGGTGGGAGATGGAATTAATGATGCTCCTGCACTTAAAAAGGCATATGTTGGTGTTGCCATGGGTGGCATAGGAAGCGATATTGCTGTTGATGCAGCAGATATTGCACTGGTAAATGATGATATAAATTGCATTCCACATTTATTAAGTTTATCAAAAAAGACAATGAAAACTATCAGATTGAATTTAATACTTTCCATGGGGCTTAATTTTATAGCTATAATATTGGCTATTACAGGTGTTTTAAATCCTATTGTAGGTGCATTAGTACATAATGTTGGATCAGTTGCAGTTATTGTAAATTCATCTTTGCTATTAAAATGGAAAGAGTAGGGGATTTAAATTAATGATAAGATTAGTATAATCACAGAATATCAGGTATAATCATATAGACGATTGGAAATTAGTTGATAATATAAATAAGGTTATATCTATTTATAAGTGAATAATTTATGTAAATAATTTAAAAATTGATATTTATTGGTAAAAATTATATAGGTTTTATGAATTACCATGCAAAGGAGAATGAATAATGAAGATTTTCGTAGATACGGCAAATGTTGACGAAATAAGAAAGGCTAGCCAATTAGGGGTAATATGTGGTGTAACAACAAATCCTTCTCTTATAGCAAAAGAGGGAAGAGACTTTAATGAAGTAATAAAGGAAATAACTGAAATAGTAGATGGTCCAATAAGTGGAGAAGTTATTTCAATGGAATGTAAGGGTATGGTAAAAGAAGCTCGTGAAATAGCTAAAATCCATAAGAATATGATAGTAAAGATTCCAATGTGTGAAGAGGGATTAAAGGCTGTTAATATTCTGCATAAAGAAGGTATAAAGACAAATGTTACACTGATTTTTTCTGCACTACAGGCACTGCTTGCGGCAAGAGCTGGGGCCAGCTATGTAAGTCCATTCTTGGGAAGGTTGGATGATATAGGAAACAAAGGAATTAATTTAATTGAGGACATTTCAGAAATATTTAAGCTTCATAACATAGACGTAGAAATCATTTCAGCCAGCGTAAGACATCCAATGCATGTGTTAGAGTGTGCTAAGGCGGGATCTAATATAGCCACAATACCATATAAAGTAATAATTCAAATGATAAAACATCCGCTTACAGACGCAGGAATAGAAAAATTTTTAAAAGATTATGAAGGTATGGAAAAGTAAAAATATAATTAAAGCTATAAATAATTCTACAATAGCAGCCGAAGCTGTTATTGTAGAATTATTTGCCTTTGGAAAAACATAAGTACAAATTGAAGTTCTTAAGAAAATGAATGTTTTTGTATAATTGGATAAACCACGTTAAGCTTTTGTTTAACTTAGTTATCTAGTAATCAGGAAGTAAAATCATAAAAATGATCAGCATGGACTAGAAGTTAAATTCTAAAAGTAAGAAAAAATAATTTACTCACCTAAAATATGTTTTTTTGAACTATATACAGTATGTAATAGTTCTTCAGCTAATGGACTTAATGGTTTTTCAAAAAATTCATCATATACTTTTATTATATCAGGATTTTCATGAGCAAGTCTCTGTGTAACACTTTGGTCCTTGTTATAAAGTCCTGCAATCCTCTTTTGGCGAACCTTATCTGCCATAGGAATTTTAACTTTAGGCTGTCCACCACCACCAATGCAGCCTCCGCGGCAAGTCATAACTTCAACAAAATCATATTTCTTTTCTCCACTTTTTACTTTTTCAATAAGCTTCCTTGCATTAGCTGTTCCATGTACAATGGCAATGTTAATAGTATAATCACCAATTGTAACCTGTGCCTCTCTGATGCCATCCATATTACCTACAGCTTCCAGATTATATAAATTCTTTGGTGGATTTTTCTTAGTTATATAATAGTAGGCTGTCCTAATAGCCGATTCCATAACTCCACCTGTAATTCCAAAGATTATACCGCCACCTGAACCTCTTGATAATAGAGAATCAAATTCTGCTCCTTGAAGAGCTTTAAAGTCTATATTGCTTTCCTTAATCCAGTTTGATAACTCTCTTACAGTAATAACATAGTCCATATCACGCATGGTTTCATCATTGTAATATTTACCAGAATCATTTTTTTCAGCGCGAGTGATTTCATATTTTTTTGCAGTACAAGGTGTTACAGCAACATTCACAATTTTTTTTGGATCTATACCTGCTTTTTTTGCAAAATAAGTTTTTATAGTTGGACCCTGCATAAGTATAGGGCTTTTAGATGATGATAAATTGTTTATAAGTTCAGGATAATATATTTCCACAAATTCTACCCAGGCTGGACAGCAGCTTGTAAATTGAGGCAAAGGGTTTTTACCGCTTGTAATTCTCTGAACTAGTTCTGAAGCTTCTTCAGTTATGGTTAAATCTGCTCCGAAGGTAGTGTCAAAAACATAATCGGCCCCAAGATTTTTTAAGACAGTAACCATTTTGTCTTCAACATAAGTTCCTGGCTCCATGCCAAAGGCTTCTCCAAGTGATACGCGTACGGAAGGAGAAGTCTGAAATATAACTATTTTGTCAGGATCATTAATTGCATCTTTTACTTGTTGAACATTGGAAACTTCTGTAATTGAGTAAACAGGGCAAACATTAGCACACTGACCACAATAAATGCAGATAGCTTTATCTCCTGTTTTCTCTAGGTCATAATGACCATATACAGAAATCTCCTCAGTACAGACTTTTTTACATATTTTACATTTAACACAAAGCTCTTCATGTCTCATAATTGATGGATTATCCTTTTCAATGGGAACTCTGATATCTGTAAATTGGTGTTTACTATTCATTAGATTATCTGTCCTCCTTAAATATTTTTATTGGATATTTTATTATTCTATAATAATATTTGCATAATTTTTAATTAATTACAAGTATGAATTTATATTTTATGTAAAATTTTGTATTTACAAAAAGAGTTTTTAATGCCTTTAAAACTATATGTAAAGAATTTTTTAAATATGACAATTAAAGAAGACGTGGATTCTATTGTAGGACAAGTGTAAGCAGTAGCACTTAACTTACATGAAGGCATAGTTTATAAAAAGGAATAATATACTTAAGGCAAAACCGAATGTTAAAAGAATATTTGGATAGGTTTTTAACAAGTTTTACTTTGAAAGGAGCTGTCTCACAATACATATTTATGCATTGTGAGACAGCTTTTTAACTACTCTGCTATTATAAATAATTATTAAAATCTGATTTCTAATAAACTAATGAAGCCTTCTCAAATTTAATGAGTATTTGTTACTTTTGGGACAGGCTATTTTGCAATTGATTTTTATGTATTACAATGGAATTTAGTTAATTTTTATTATCATAAAAGCTATTGATCCTTTCATAGATGATTTATTAATCTAGGAAAATATAATGTGATCTCTTTTCATGAATAAAATTTAAATTTTTCTCACATCAAAGGGAATGCCATATTTCCTACCTTTTTGAAACTTTCCTACCAAAAAGTAACTTCTTTTTTTTATAAATTAAGAAGCTTATACTAATACTTGTGTTAACAATACAAAATTAATGCCTAAAAGGGTATTAGTAAAAGGGGGAAATAAGTAAAATGAATAGATTTACTATACCAAGAGATGTTTATTTTGGAGATAATGCTATAGAGTATTTAAAATCAGTAAAGGGAACCAAAGCTATACTGGTTATTGGATCTCAGAGACTAATAAAGGATGGAACAGTCCACAAAATACAGCAGCTATTAAAAGAAGCTGATGTTGATACGGAAGTATTTTCAGGTGTTGAGAATGATCCTTCAGTTGCCACTATTAAAAAAGGTGTTGAAAAAATGTCAGAATTCAATCCAGATTTAATAATTGGTATTGGGGGCGGCTCACCAATAGACGCTGCTAAGGCAATGTGGATATTTTATGAATATCCAGAGCTTACATTTGAAGATGCTTCTAAACCATTTAGCTTACCAGAGCTTAGAAAAAAGGCAAAATTTATAGCTATACCAACTACCAGTGGTACAGGTTCAGAAGTCACTTCATTTTCAGTAATAACTGATAATGAAACAGGAATTAAGTATCCAATAGCTGATTATAATTTAACCCCAGATGTTGCTATAGTTGATACTGATTTAGTCCAAAGCATGCCTAAAGCACTAATTGCCAACACTGGAATGGATGCTTTAACTCATGCCTTTGAGGCTTATGTTTCAAAAGCTAGAAATCCAATAACTGATGGTCTAGCTATAAAATCAATAGAAATGATTGTGAACAATGTGGTTAATTCATTTAATGGAGAAAAGCAATCCAGAAAAGACATGCATATAGCTCAGTGTTTAGCTGGTATGGCATTTTCTAATGCAATACTTGGAATTGTTCATTCTATGGCTCACAAATCAGGAAAAATATTCAATGTTCCTCATGGACGTTTAAATGGAATATATTTACCACTTGTTATAAAATTTAATGCTAAAAAAGCCGGAGAATCTTATGCTGATATAGCCAAAAGATTGGGGCTAAAAGGGGAAACAACAGATGCACTAGTTCAATCACTAATTCAATTAGTTAAAGATCTTAGTGCCTCTATGAATATGCCTATAACTTTAAAAGAATATGGTATATCAGAAGAAAACTTTAAGGATAATCTAGATGAAATCTCTAAGGCGGCAGTAAAGGATCCGTGTACAGGTACAAATCCAAGAGAAATATCTGCAAAGGAAATGAAAGAATTATTTGAAGCTGCTTATTATGGAACAGCAGTTAACTTCTAAAATTTAATGGGAGTAAAAAACTCCCTTTGAATCTAACAAGTCTGTTTATATAAAAAATTAAAACTGATTATATATTAGTATATCTTATGAATGGGTGGCTTAAAATGACTCTTATAGTTATTTTAAAGACTATCCTTTTTATATTGAAAAAATTCAACTTGATATATCATGTAAATGCGTAAAATTATTTACGAAACGTTTTCCCCATTTATCCATTGATTTTAATATGGGAATCAAATCTGTTCCTATTTTAGTAAGTGAATATTCAACCATAGGAGGAACTTGATTATAGATAGTTTTATTGACTAATCCATTCTCATTTAGATCTCTTAATTGTTGTGATAACATTTTTTGAGTTATATCTGGAATTAATCTCTTAAATTCATTAAATCTGATAACTTTGTGCTCACTGAGATTCAAAAGAATAAGTACTTTCCATTTTCCACTTAAAACTTCTAATGTAACTTCAACTTCACTTTTATAATTGCTACAGCTGATTTTATTTAATCTATCTTTTGGCATATTTTCACTTCCCTTTAACATTTCAAAAATTCAATAAAAGTATTAATAATATATGCTCTAACTAGAATTATATCATTAAATTTCATATCTATGAATTTATTTTTTATAGACATTTAGTAATGATTATTAAATTTTTGTGTATTATAATTAATTAAATTTCAAAAGCTAACTTCTGCATTAAAATTTTATAAATGAATACGGAGATATAAATAAATTTAAATTAAAAAGTATATAAAAAAATGTGCTATAGTAATATATTAATATATAGATAAATTTATTTCATATAATTAAATTAATAGCGAGGGAAATTGAAATGAATAAATGCTTTGTTAAAAACTCAACAGGTATACTGAAAAAGGTGTTACTATGTCCTTCTGACTATATGAAACTTCAGCCAATCAATGTTATAGCAGAAAAATGGATTAAAGAAAATAATGAGTTAAGTATAAAAAATTGTATTAGAGAACATAAAGACTTAATAGAAGCTTATGAAGAAAACCGAGTGGAAGTGGCTTTAATGGAGCCGGATAAAAATATGACTAATGAAGTATTTGCAAGGGATTTTGGAGCTTGTATAAGAGAAGGATATATCCTTGGAAAATTTAAGGAACCTATTAGACGAGAAGAGACAGAAGCTTATAGAAAAAAGCTGGAGGAATTAGGGGTTCCCTGCGTTGCTAAAGTTACAAAAGGCTTTTTTGAAGGTGGAGACTTTTGGTTTTTAGATGATAATACTTTAGCAATAGGAGTTGTTGCAAGAACTGACGAAACTGGAATACAGGATATAAGAGAACAAATTAGTAAATTTGGTTATAATATAATACCTGTAAAGTGTCCAAAAGAAAATCTTCATTTAGATATGTGCTTTAATATTGTAGAGGATAAGTTAGCTGTAGTATGCAAGCAGGCTTTGCCTGATAGTTTTATTAATATTTTAGAAGAAAGAAAATTTTCTTTAATTGATATTACTCAAGAAGAAGTTTTTAAACTGCATTGCAATTTACAGGCACTAGGAAATGGAAGAGTAATATCTCTTAAATCTAATAGGGAAGTAAACAATAAACTTAGAACTTATGGAATCAATGTAATAGAATTGGAGTTAAGTGAAATTCTTAAAAATGGAGGAGGTCCACATTGTATGACCTTCCCATTAGAAAGAATATAAAAATATGGGAAGTATTGAAAAATAAAAGGGCAGCTAATAACTGCCCTTTTAAAGTGGTGAATTAGGTTATACTAATAGAATCGTTGCAAAAATATTTACAATAGTAATTTATACTATTTGCTAATTATTGTAACCAATTAAAAATGTATTATACCATTATTAGTAAATTTAATAAAGAAAATGGATACATTTATTACAGTAATAATGTGGGGGCTTGGCATATTTGTCACAGTCTCCATTTTTATTTTAAGTAAAAAATAAGAAAGGATATGATCTTATGATACCTATTAAGACCACTTCAAGAAACCCAACAGATACAAAAGGTTATGCAGCTATACAATATAGCTGGACTGGGAATATACAAGGAATACAGGGTAATGCTAATGAATAATTCTTAATACAGGATAAAGTCTAGGGTGTAATGCTCTAGGCTTTATTTTTTAGAATGTATCCAATCTCTAAGTGTTATTTTTATAATATTTAATTTGTCCTATTAGAAGATAGCAAAGTAATTTATCTTCACATTATGTTCATTATCCCACTATAAACTTGACTGCATCTTCATAACATTTAACTTTCTTCACCGTAAAATACTTCATGAATTCTTTCGTCCACATGTCCATCTCTTCTTGTATTTCATTTACTTCATTCATGATGAACACAACATTTTTACAATCTGTATTTGACATAGCTGGAAGCAATACAGAAAATCCCCATTCTGTATCTCCTTTTTCATCTTCAAATCCGTTTCTTGCATCTACAACAAAATTACTATTGGGGTATTTCTTAAGCAATTCCAAAGCAAATGTTGTTGGATTTCTATAGTCATCATAGCAGCAGAATTTTTTCCATGTAAGAAATACTATATTGTCTTCTGACATATACTTTACATTACTAAATTCTGAATCAAATTCATTTTTCTCTATATTCAAATTCATAATTTTCTCCTTTCTTATTTGGATTAATTTAATTCCTATCATGCATTAACTTTAATAAAAGAAAAGCACACTGTAGACTAGAAATTTTTCTTCGTATTGTCCACATCATTTAACTTTTCATAACAGCAATAAACATAAATAAGCTCAGTGTATCCTCCAATTATATAAATAACATTTGCTTCACTTTTTCTTACAAGTCCGTATTAATGCATGTACTAATTATACCTTGGATTAAAAAGTATTCCCACATTTTACAAAATAAAAAAAGATACATCATAAAGGCACATCTCTTGAATGGAGTTAAAAAATCAGTTTAGAACATTATACTACAGTTATTTAGTTGCAACAATATTTAAATAGAAAGGCACACCCGAAAGTGTACCTTGAGAGAAAAATTAATTGGAAAAGTAAATCAATTTATAGTATTTATATATGTTAGAGTTTTATACAATTAAAAACTTTCTTTTTTTAGAGGACTTTTTCGTTTTTTGTAGAATTATAAAAATAAAAGCGTAAATTCTAAGAATAGCCATATAAATAAGCTACAAATATTTGTTGCTATGGAAATTGTTATGGAAATTTAGAGGGGTGATTTAAATGAGCAAAGAAAAAACTAAAAATAAAATTAGTAAATTTCGAAAAACAATTTTAGAGTTATTAGATAAAAATATTATAACTGGAGAAAATGCTGTAAGATATGGCTATAAATTTCTTTCAATAACAGCAGGCAATATATCATATGAAGATAATTTACTTGACAATTATATAAATAATAATAAGTTATTAGATGCATTTTGTGCTATAGTGGATGAAAAAATAGCTAGTACAACAGGTGATGAGCATTTACTAAAAAAATATCAAGCTAGGGCAAATAAAGCTGCCGATGAATTGACAGAAGATATCAAGGCTTTTGCCGAAACTAATGAAGAAAAATTAAAAGGTATTTTTAATAATAAAGAATTCTTAGATTTATATGATAAATTAAAATTCAGACACAAAAAATAGCAGATCAAAAAAAGGAGTAGCTTATATAGTTACTCCTTTTCTGTTTTTGACGTCAAAAATTAGTCGAAACTTTAGTTACTTTTTTTATATTATATCCATTTATTAAAATTTTAAATTAACTGATTTTTTAACATTGATACACTTATTACTCTTAGTTATGTGTGGTTTTCACTATTGTATATACCCCATTAGAAAGAATATAACTTAAATCCATATATCATGTATCTGGCAGGTCTATTCAAAAATCAGAAACATTAGAAAGAATATAAATTAATAGATTTATATGTATAATTGGAAAAAAGCTTGTCTTAAAAGGTATTTTGTGTGTAAGATTTATAACTAAACTTTCATAATTAAAAAGTACTAGGAAGTTCATCAAATTGAATTTCCTAGTGTTTTATTATTTTTAAATTAATTATAAATTCAGTTTTAAAATCTGTAAAATTTCATGGAATAAATGTTAACAATAGTAAATTGTAATAAATAAAATAAGGTAAGAGGATAATTCATCTAACTGAGGGTGGGTACAGTATGGTTGTTGCTTTTCAATAAGATTGCATGCAGATAAAAGTACCTTTTGAGAGGTGATTTTAGTTTGAATGATTTATTTAGCTATATAGAAAAATTGACATTAGAATTGGTGAATATACCAAGTATTAATGGTACACAAGGTGAAAAGAAAATAAGCCTCATAATACTCTAGAAAGTAAAATGGAATCTGAAAATAATATAATAAAAAATTTAAATATACCTGCAATTAACTATGGATGCTATGGTAAGGATGCACATAAGTGGACAGAAAGAGTATACAAACCTTATTCATTTGATATTCTGCCAAAATTGATTTTGTCAACAGTGGATAAATTTTTAAATGATTAAGGTATATAAAAAAATGATGAAGCTCCTAGTGTAGCAGAAGAAGATATTGTAATGAAAGAAGAAAGTTGAAAGCACTATAAAGAAAGGTGATACATTGTGGAGAGTAGATTTATTTCAAAAAAATATTATAATAATGTAAATACTGTTATGTTTGATTCATTACCAGTTTTAAAGCAGGATAAAGAAATAATAAATTTAAGCATAGGTGTTCCAGATTTTATAACTCCTAAGATTATAATTGAAAAGGCTTTTCATGATGCCATAAATGGTCATACCAAGTATGCAGAGCCTACGGGAGATACTGAATTTATCAATGAGATAATAAAATTGTACTCTAATGAGTACAATTATAATTTCACAGAGAAAGAAGTAATGGCAGTAGTAGGTGCCTGCCATGGAACTTATCTGGTTTTGCAGGCAATTATAGATGAAGGTGATGAGGTAATAATTCATGAGCCCTATTTTACACCTTATAAAGAACAAATAAAATTGGTTGGCGGTAAAGCTGTTATTTTAAAAACAGTGGAAGAGGATAATTTTAATATTAATATAGATAAGTTGAAATCAATAATAACTAAAAAAACAAAAGCTATAATCTTAAATTCTCCTAATAATCCCACAGGAGCTTTTTTTGACAGAAAATTGCTTGAGAAAATAGCAGAAGTAGTTATAGAAAATGATTTGATAGTAATATCAGATGAAGTTTATGATAGCTTTATCTATACAGAGAAGTTTTGTCCCATTGCTTCTATACCGGGGATGAAAAGGAGAACAATAACTATTGGAAGTTTTTCTAAAGGTTATGCTATGTCAGGTTGGAGAATTGGTTATGTTATTGCTCCGGATTTCTTAATAGATTGCATAAAAAATATCAATGAAAATATATGCTACACAGCACCTTCCATTTCGCAGAGAGCAGCTTTATATGCTTTGACAATGGGAAAACAGGTGCAAACTGAAATTATAGATGAATTTAAAAAAAGAATGTTTTACTCCTATGAGAAAATTAATAAAATAAATGGACTAAGTGTGCTCCCGCCTAAGGGAGGAATATATCATTTTGTCAATATAAAAAATACTGGTATGAACTCAAAAAAATTTTCAAATTTTATAGCTACAGAAACTAATGTTATTGTGATACCAGGAACTTCCTTTGGAGAGAGCGGAGAGGGATATGTGAGAATAGCCTGTGTTGTTGGCATTGAAAAGCTTAAGGAGGCTTTTGAAAGAATTGACGTGGCTATAAATTAAAATATATATGGAAATAAGGCATATGAAAATAAATAACAAGTCAATATATATGGGGTATCTTTGACTTGTTATTTACCATGTGCAAGTTGACATGCAGAGATGTAAATCAACTTATTTTTTAATTTTACTGTTAAAGTATTATTTTTACATTTATATCTTGAATACTAAAAGTATTTATTTTGAAATTTAAACATATATGGAAATAGGCTCATATGATATAATATTAATATAATTTATATTATAGGTTATGGCTAAAAGATTAATCTTTAGTGATGTATTTCTTTACTATTAATATTAAGATTTTAAAGGGGAATGGCTCATATGGACAAAAAAATGATATTTTTTGATATTGATGGAACTATAGTAACTGAAGGAACTCACATATGTCCTGAAAGTACTATAAATGCAATAAAAAAGGTTCGCGAAAATGGAAACTTAGCTTTTATCAATACTGGCAGAACTTATTTTAATGTAACTGAAGATATACGCAGCATAGGTTTTGATGGTTATATCTGCGGATGTGGAACTTATATTAATCATGAGGACAAGGTACTTTTGCATAGATCTATAACACATGAAGATTGTGTTGATATTGTAAAAAAACTTCGTCAATATAAAGTTCAGGCACTTTTTGAGGGATTAAATGATATATTTTTTGATCATACAGAACCTTCTACAGGCTATATTGCTGTTCTAAAGGATGAATTTGGTGCAAGAGGCTTCGATGTATCAAGATCTTGGGACGACCCTAATATTGCATTTGATAAATTTGTAGTTTGGATAGATGAAAACAGTGATTATAAAAGCTTTTATTCCTATATAACTAAGGGATATGATTACATTGATAGAGGAAAGGGCTTTGGAGAAATTGTGCCTAAAGGATATTCAAAAGCAACGGGAATTCAATATCTACAAAAACATTTTAATATACCTTTAAATAACTGTTATGCTATTGGAGATAGTACTAATGATTTACCAATGCTTAAATATGTTGGCAATAGCATTGCCATGGGTAATAGTACTCCAGTTTTATTTGATTCTGTATCCTTTGTTACAAAAGATATAGAAGAAGACGGAATTGAATATGCACTAAAGCACTATGGAATTATATAGTAAACTTTAATTCAATAGACAATGTAAGCAAACTATTTGTAATATTTAATTCTCTTTTATGATAATTTAATAGGTAAAAGAATTATTCACGTAATCAAATAAGTTAGATTTGTAAGTTCCATGTATTATAACTTCTTCAACAGTGTTATAATATATCAATGTGTAAGGAGGAGAGATGAAATGCTAAATAATAACATAGTAAATTATACATATAACTCACAAAATTCAGCTTTTTTAATTCAAGAAGATCAAATAAAGGAAATTAAGAATGATGAATTAATTAATAATATAAAAAGTGCGGATGGTTTTGTTAGATATAAAAAACAAGATGATATCATTTTTTATGTTAAATATGAAATTGAAGAAGTTACAGTAGATGAGAAAAATAATTTATTGATTTTTGTACACCCAAGTGAAACTAATGTGCCTGAAAATAGTAAAGATATTGATATAGATAAATTTATTTTTGAAGATTAATTATGAAAACCTTGAAAGTAGTACTGTAAAAGGGCAAGGGCTACTGTAAAAGGGCGTGTTGAGAAAGTTCTTTTAAAAATAAAGACACTATGGGATTTTAATTTTTAAATCTCATAGTATCTTTAAAACTATAGATTCTGTATATAAAATATCTTTTTAGGCAGTTAATAATTATACTATAGAAGCCAATATTTTAATGAAAATATTGTTTATGTAAAGCAACTAATTATTATTTATTTCAAGAAATCTTCTCTTTGAGGGCTAAATATTTCAAGTAAAACTGAATCCTCTAATGCCGTTGCTCCATGAGGCAAATTAGGTTTTGCATAGTAGGAATCTCCAGTATTCAAAATATATTTTTCTCCTCCAATTGTAGCTTCAATGGAACCAGATACAACATAGCTTATCTGTTCATGAGGGTGACTGTGATAAGCTCCAACTGCTCCTTTTTTTATTATCATTTCAGCAGCCATCATATTTCCACCGCTTGCTAATAATTTTCTGCCAAAGCCTTCGCCTAAGTCCTTTGCTGGTATTTCTTTATTTATTATTATCATTTTTTCCATCCTCCTTAAGACATATGGAAATAGATTAGTATATTTACTATTATCCATTTGAAAATGTCTAAATTTCATATATAAATAATTATATCATAAATTTTAATAAGTATATTTAGAGTTACTTTTTATAGTATTTTAAGTCATATAATTCAACAGAATTTGATCTGCCAAAAAAATTATTGGAATTTCCATATTGTGAATTATTGGAGTTTTCCCATTCACCTTTAGGTACGATTTTTCCATTTTGTGCAATCCAATTCATTAAATCATTATTTGAGTTACTTCCCATAAATCCATAGGAACCCATACCTATACCTGAACCTGAATTTACCATAGCATATCTTATGGTACCAGTATCAACTAGTTGTTTAAATTTATCTATGCTAATTATTTTATCAGATCCGCTAAATCCTCCAATAGTCATTATTGGTTCACCAGTTTCGAGTATTAAATCTGAACCATAGGACATAGCAGACGGAACTGCTACAAGATATTTTTCATTTGTTTTGTTAGTTTCTAAAAAATTTATAAGTTTTGAATCATTGGTAGCACCTGAATTCCTGCCTTGACTATTATATGCAAGTTCTAAGCCAGCAGAGGGACTGCTGCCATTCATTTTATAAAATATAGGAGTAAAGGACCAAACTGTAGGAGCAATTAGAATAGCTATAAAAGCTATAGAAACTGCCAGTTTACTTATTAATAAAGATTTCTTATAGGCTATCCTGTTTTTATATGCCAAAATGTTAGTTATTACTAATATTATGAAGGATATAATACTTAAAACTGCTGTTATTAGGATTATAATTTTGTATCCATCTGACCTACTATAGTTATAGGATAAAATACGTATTTCAGCAATGGCGTTGATAATAAATGCTATTGGTAAAAACCAAGAATTCCATTTATGCTTTTTATAGAATTTCCACATAGAGGATAATCCAATTCCAACTAGGGCAGCAATAGATGGTGCCATGGTTGTTAAATAATAGGTATGAGTTATATTTTTTACAAAGCTAAAATATACAAACTCAGTTAATAGCCATACAACCCATAAGATTAATGATAATTTTTGTTCACTATCAAAAGGAAATCTAAAAGCTCTATTTAGTATTATAGCTAAAGCTCCTATTATGGCAAAGGCAAGAAGCCAACCTATTTGATCTGACATGTTATTGTTAGAAAATAATCTAACAATGCCTGGATTGGAAGAATTCCTCATACCGCCGTATTGACTTTGCATATATCCATTTGATCTATTATTAGACTGATCATTTTCAGGCGTCATTCTATTAAATCCATTTCCATTATCTGATATATTTCTTATTGATCTTTGAGATTTGTTACTATTTCCATTAATTCTTGTATCTAAACCTACTCTTTGCAAGCCATTATGACCAACTATAAGTTCCATAACGGTGTTATTTGTACTGCTGCCTATAAAGGGCCTGTTATTTGTAGGTACTAAATCTACAATTATTGCCCAGGAAAGGGATATTACTAAAAGGATAATTGTGCCTAAAAAGAGGTGCCTAATTTTCTTTTTAAAGGTTATGGTGGAAGATAGAAAATAAGTTATGTATACTGCAGGTGTTACCATGTATGCTTCCACCATTTTTATATTAAAGCCTATACCTATAGAGATCATGCTTAATACAAGAAATTTAAATTTACCATTTTCACTAGCTTTGAGAATAGCTAAGCATGCTAATAATGAAGTTATGAGAAGTAAATTATCTATGGTATTGTTTCTGCCTGCTGCTACAGTTATTGGAGTTAATGCAAGACATAGAGCTGAAATTAATCCTGCTAAGGTACCAAAATATTTTTTTATAATATAATATATAAGTAGTACTGATAATACTCCAGCAACAGCTTGAGGGAGTATTATACTCCAACCACTAAAACCAAATATTTTTGCAGATATGGTCTGAAGCCAAAAACCAAAAGGTGGTTTATCAATAGTCACAAATCCAGAGGGGTCAAAGGATGCGAAAAAGAAATTTTTAAGATTCATCATCATGCTTTTTACACCAGCAGCATAAAAAGTATTAGCATATCCTTCTATACTTAAATTAACAAAATTTAATACTATAGACAAAATTAAAATTAGTAATATTCCCAAAGTGCTTCTTTTAAATTTCACTCTTTTTTCCAAACGAATGTCCTCCTTACTTAAATACCCATAATTTAGTAATTATATTGACTATAAATCTCATATTTTTTTATCATCTTTCTTAAAATTTATCATACTTAAAATTATGTAGTTGGGCCTGGCTTTGTCTTCATCAAAAATTCTTCCTATGTATTGTCCCATAATTCCTATAGCTGTTAACATTGATCCAAATATAATAAAGTTAATTGATAAAATTAAACTAAAGCTTAAAAATTATGTGTGACTATATATTTTCTTTAATAGAGTCCATTACTTTTGTTAATCTTTTATAACTCTCATCAATAACAAGTTCTTCATTATATAATGGTACTATTGCAGAATAAATTATTCTATTGTACATTTTACTCACCTCATTTTTAAATGGTATCTATTCACACTATAGTAAAATTAAGTTACAATAATATGTCAAATTAATTAACTTTTTTTATAATTGTTATTTTACTAATTTAGCAAGTATGTCTTAATGGCAATAGAGAAAGACACACAGATGTATAAGCTGTGTGTCTTAACTAAAAATTATATACTATACTTTTATGATGAAGCATTTTGAAATAAATAACCAATCAATATGATAGTTATTTTCAGATACCTGATTTAATTATTTCAAATGGTTTTCATAATCTTCAACTATTTTTTTAACCATTTGTCCGCCGACAGAACCGTTCTGTCTTGAAGTAAGATCACCATTATAACCGTTAGTTAAAGGAGTCCCAACTTCTTTAGCAGCCTCTAATTTAAATCTATCTAAAGCTTCTCTTGCTTCAGGAACTAAAACTCTATTTCTACTTGCCATGATTAAACATCTCCTTTTTTATGTTATATTATATAAAATTTTAAAAAATTTACTTTATAGTGTTTTCATAATTTTCAATTATTTTTTTAACCATTTGTCCGCCAACAGAACCATTCTGTCTTGAAGTAAGGTCTCCATTGTAACCATTAGTTAAAGGAGTTCCAACTTCGGTAGCAGCTTCCATTTTAAAGCGGTTTAAAGCTTCTTTTGCTTCAGGAACTAAAATTTTATTTCTGGTTGCCATAATTAACATCTCCTTTCTGATATTATATTATGTGGTTTTGATAAACTTATTCTATGTAATTATAGGACAAGTTGGAATTAGAAGATATAAAAAACAATAATTTCTAATTAAGTAATCAATTATTTTATATTGTAATTTATATATAGAAAATTTTTACAATAGACTAGCCTTTCTAATAGAAAATTACACAGAGGAAAAAGCCAAGCAAAATAAAATAAATTTTATTTTGCTTGTTTTTTCTAAAGATAGGATAATATCTGTGCATCCTTGGATAATTAATCTAAATAAGATTTATTGATAATAAAAATTGAATAATAGTAAAATTTATTGTATTATTTGTGTAACTAAACATTTATCCGATGACTGTCCACTCTAATACTCCCACCGCACTCTGTAAAAGCGATTCACGCAAAATCAAAAATTTTTGTTCTCTGCTTTTCGTAAAGTGGGAGTAAAGAGTGGCTACGTCCCTGGATAACGATTTCTAAGTATCAGAGGTCGTAAACAAAGACTCCACCTGATGCCAAGAACTCTGTTTATAGTATTTTAAAATATATCATGAAGGGGAATTGTTGTATGGAGCGTATTTCAATAATTGTGATGTTAATTTTAGGAATTGTTATTTTCATATTAGGAAAGAAAAAACAAAAAAATAAAATAAAGAACGTAGGTATTATATTAATTTTATTTGCCATTGCAATAGGAAGTTCATACTTTATCTGATGATGGGCTGCTGTAATAGGATTTGTCCTAAGAGGAGAGCGAACAATATAATTATAAAAATCCTCAGTAGAAATTTAAATTCCTATTGAGGATTTTTTTAATATTGCAAAATAGTTAAAGTTTTACTTTAGCACTCTAAAAAACTGGAACCACAGCAACACCATATTTTTCATTTATAAATTTTCTTACATCATCTGTAAGTAATGCTGCTTTAAGTTTTTGAAGTTCAGGTCTTTTTTCATCAACTTTTCTTACTACAACTAAATTGGCATAAGGTGATTTAGCATCTTCTCTAAATAAAGCTGTTTTTGGATCTATACCAGCTTCTAATACCCTATTTGTATTGATTATAGCTCCATCAACTTCCGGAAGATTTCTTGTAAGCAATCCTGGATCTACTTCAATAAATTTTAAATTTTTAGGATTATCAACAATATCTTTTGGTGTAGCTTTAAAATCACTAATGCCATCTTTTAATTTTATAAGTCCTTTACTTTGAAGCAGTACTAGCATACGGTATTCATTGGAAGGATCGTTAGTAATTAAGATTTTTGCTTCATTTTTAAGTTCGTCTATTGACTTTATTTTCTTTGAATAAAAACCTATTGGTTCTACGTCAACAGCACATAATACTGAATAATCAAAGTGTATTTCTTTAGCAACAGATCGAAGATAAGGTAAGTGCTGGTCATAGTTGGCATCTACTATCTTATCTCTAACAGATTCGTTAGCCTGCTCATCACTAGATATAATTTGAAGATTTATACCTTCCTTTTTTAATACAGGTTTAATATGTTCAAGTATTTCTGTGTGTGGTGTGACGCTTGCCATTATCTTTATTGTTACTTCCTTTGAAGAGGTTGATGTTTTATCAGCACTTTTAGTACCACAACCTCCTAGCAATAGTACTCCTGACATAATTGATGCAAATAGTATTTTTTTAAATTTCATGAAAATTACCCCCTTAAATTCTTGTTATTCAAATTTATATCTTTTTTTATTAACTTGCCTTGCTGAGAAGTCTCCTAAAAGTTGAACTCCCTGTACCAATAGAACAATTATAACAACTGTACTGAATAATACATCAGTTCTATATCTCTGATAACCAAATCTAATGGCTAAATCACCAAGCCCGCCTGCACCTGTTGCACCAGCCACTGCAGTTGCTCCAATTATTGAAATAAGACCTAACGTAAATCCTCTTATTAGTGATGGTAGTGCTTCTGGTACAATTACTTTAGACACTATTTGAAACTGATTTGCGCCCATAGAAAGAGCTGCTTCAATCTTTCCTCTTTCAACAGTGATAGATAAATAAACCTCTCTTAACATATATACAAAACTTTTGACAGCAATTTATATGAGGATTATACTTGAATTAAAATATTTTACTATGTTAGGAGTGTAAAAATGAAGAGTACAGTATTTTTGAATTCTAAAAAGTTAAATTTTGATAATAATATTGATTTTTCTAAGTTAAATAGCTTTACTAAGATTACCCAATATGATACTAGTGCTGAAAGTGAAATTTTAGAAAGAGTTAAGGGACAAAATATAGTGGTAACTAAAGAACTTCCTCTTAGTGGAGAACTGATAGCTAAATTTCCATCTTCTGTAGAACTTATCTGTGAAGCTGGTACAGGCTATAATAACATAGATATAAAGGCTGCTAGAGATAAGAATATATCTGTATGTAATGTTCCAGGATATAGTACTGATGCTGTAGCACAGCTTGTTATAGCTTTTATATTAAATTTAAGTTCATCACTTTCTAAACAACAGGTTATGCTTAAACAAAACAATTTCGATAATTTTAGTAAAGATTTACAAGTGCCGCATTTTGAGATAAATGGAAAAACTTTAGGAGTAATTGGAGCAGGGGCTATAGGACAACGTGTAATAAAAACTGCGCTAAGCTTAGGAATGAAGATACTAGTACACAATAGGAGTGTAAAAGCTATTGATAATGTAGAGTTTGTTTCTTTAGATGAATTGCTTGAAAAAAGTGATTTTGTAACGCTTCATTGTGCACTTACTGAAGATACGAAATACCTTATAGATAGTAATAAGCTAAAACTTATGAAGTCTTCTGCATTTATTATAAATACAGCAAGAGGGGCTATGATAAAGGAAACAGATTTAATTGAAGCACTTAAAAGTAAAGAAATTGCAGGAGCTGCACTAGATGTTCAGTATCCGGAACCGCCAGCTTTTGATAATCCACTGTTTTGTATGGACAATGTTATTTTAACTCCACATATAGGATGCAAATGCGTTGAATCAAGGCAAAGACTTATTGATCTTTTAGGTGAAAATATAGAGTCTTTTATAGATAATAAAGCAATTAATGTAGTAAATTTTGATATATAAAGAAAACTTTTATTTAGTAATCTAAAATTGTGAAAAGTAATTTGGCAAACATTTGATAAATTTTTACAGAAAAATCTAGTGATATCAAAGCTTATAAGGATTACTTGCCCAATATAGGATAAATATATTTTGGGAGTTATTATAATATAATTTGACAAATTGTAAAAGTAAAATTATAATAATTTTAGTATTAATGCAAATATTTTGAATATAATTTAAGAACGGTCAACTAGAAAAACTAGAGACCATGTTCACTACTATTGAGATGAATAGAGTGAAACATGGTCTTTTTTTGTTGAAAATATAAGTTTAAATTCTATACAGTTAATTAGGTCATGTAAAAAATGTGTGCGTTAATAATTACAAGCTTTGAAATTTTATGTATTGAAATTTTGTAAGGGTAAAATTTTAGAATATTAAGGGGGAAAAATATGGGAGTCAATATAGAAAAATCTTCAGTTGAAATAAGGGAGAAGAGACTTAATTCAATTAATGGCTATGAAGGTACTGCTTCTGATTTATGTGAGAGTTATGACAATAAAACTTTATGTAATCGTGATAGGTCTTTTACTCAATGTACAACCTGTAGTGCGGATCAAGTTATGAATCAATTATCCTGTATTCAGGATGCTGCAATTGTAGAACATGGTCCAGCAGGTTGTAGTGGTGATATACCAAGACGTAATTTAGTAAATAGATCAGGGAGAAAAGCGAGAAATATACCGGTATGCAATGTACAATATATAAATACAAATTTAACTGAAAAAGATACTATATATGGGGGCTTAAATAAACTTGAAAATGCCATAAGAGAGGCAAAAAATAGGTTTAATCCCAAAGCTATATTTGTAACTACTACCTGTGTCTCTGCAATAATTGGGGATGATATTGAAAGTGTAACGGATAAAATTGAAAAGGAAATTGGCATACCTGTAGTTCCCATATATTGTGAAGGTTTTCGTTCAAGAATTTGGGCTACAGGATTTGATGCTTCTTATCATGGGATTTTGAGAAAAATAGTTAAACCTGCAAGAGAAAAAAAGTCCGATGTAGTAAATATAATTAATTTTCATGGCACAGATGTATTTTCACCACTTCTTGGGAAAATTGGACTTAAAGTTAATTATATTGTTCCTTTTACTACTATAGAACAGCTTAGCCATATTTCAGAAGCCGCTGCTACACTGCAAATATGTTCTACTTTGGGAACATATTTAGCTGCAGGGTTGGAAAAATATTTTGGAGTACCTGAAGTTAAAGCTCCAGGGCCTTATGGAGCAGCCGGTTTTAATGCATGGATTAGAGAACTTGGTAAAATAGTTCATAAAGAGGATGAGGTTGAAGAACTTATAGAAGAAGAAAAAAACAGGACAGCTTTCCAAATAGCAGAACTTAGAAAAAAACTGTCAGGGAAAAAAGTTTTTATAGGTGCAGGTTCAGCTTATGCTCATAGCATAGTGGCCATTGTGAAAGAACTTGGTATGGATCTTGTAGGGGTCTCTACCTGGCATCATGATCCCATATTTGATAATTTTGATAAGAAATCTGATACTTTAAGAAATGATGTAGAGCATTATGGAAATTTTAAACTTTCTGTTTGCAATAAGCAATCCTATGAATTAGTTAGTATGCTGTATAAGTATAAGCCGGATATATATATAGGTAGACATACGGGTACAATATGGGCTACAAAACTAGGAATACCATCATTTTTATCTTTGGATGAACATTATGGAGTTGGATATCAGGGATTGATAAATTATGGAGAGCTAATTTTAGATACAATTAGCAATACTTCCTTTGTTAAAGGTATAGCTTCCCATAATAAACTTCCTTATACTGATTGGTGGTTACAGCAGGAAACATTTAAGTTTATGGAGGGAAGAAAAAAATGAGTGAATTAATTCAAGAACCAAGACATTTTTGTGCTCTTGGTGCACAGCAAACTGTTGTAGCTATAGAAAGAGCTATACCTATTTTGCATGCAGGACCAGGATGTAGTTCAAAGTTATCAGCAGCAATGTCCACCTGTGGAGGTTATCAAGGTACAAGATATGCTGGAGGAGATGCTATTCCCTGCAGCAATATGTTAGAAAAAGATGTAGTATTTGGAGCAGAAAGTAAACTTAAAAAGCTTATAGAGAGTACTTTAAAGATAATGGATGGCGATTTATTTGTAGTTCTTACGGGATGTACCTCTGATATAATAGGAGACGATATAGGAAATGTGGTTAGAGATTTTCAAAGACAAGATATACCTATAGTATATGCAGAAACAGCAGGATTTAAAGGCGACGCCTATAAGGGACATGAACTTGTCCTTGAGGCTATAATAAATCAATATTTAAAAGCTGATGAAGAAAAAATACCGGGGCTTGTAAATGTTTTTGCATCAGTTCCCATTCATGACCCATTTTGGGAAGGGGATCTAAAAGAAATAAAAAGATTGCTTGAAAGTATAGGACTTAAGGCAAACATATTATTTGGATATAATGGTGGAGGTATTGAAGCTATAAACCTTATACCAAAGGCTGAATTTAATATTGTAATTTCTCCTTGGATAGGTATAAAAACTGTCAAGCTTTTGGAGAAAAAGTTTAATACACCGTATTTACATTATCCAATACTTCCTATTGGAGCAGTTGAAACTTCAAAATTTTTGAATAAAGTGGCTGATTATGCAGGTATAGATAAAAAAGTAGTTGATGAAGTGATAAAAAAGGAAGAAAATGAATACTATCACTATTTAACTAGATTAGCAGATTTTTTAGTGGAATTTAGATTTAATTTACCTAAAAGATTTTTTACTATAAATGATTCAGCCTATTCTCTTGCCATGACTAGGTTTTTAATAAATGATTTGGGACTCTTGCCTGAACATCAGTTTATAACTGAAGATGTTCCAGAGGTATTTAGAGATGAAATTAGAGGATATTTTAAAAATATTGCACCAAATATATCTTCTGATATAACCTTTTCTCAAGATGGAGGAATAATTAATTCAGAATTATCTAAGTTCCAGATTAATATAAGTCCATTAATTTTAGGAAGTTCCTGGGATGTAGATATTGCAGCACATCTCGGAGCTACAAATGTAAGCGTTGGATTGCCAATAGTAGACAGAACTATACTTCAACGTAATTATGTAGGATATACAGGGGGATTAAATTTAATAGAAGATATTTATAATAAAGTCTTGTCAAGACATAATTAATTATAAGTGACAAATTATAATATAAAGATTCTATATACAGTTCTAGGCATCAGATAAAGTTTTTATTTAATCTGATGCCTAGAATTCGTTGCTTAGGAACATACTTGTTTTTACTTCAACTTAATTTTATGTTCATTCCATCTACGAGTTCTTATTTGATTTTGAATAAAATAAAAAGCTATTCAGTTAAGTAAAAATAACTAAATAGCTCTCTATTTTCAAAGAAAAAATATTTTTTTAAAAGTCCTCCCAGTCATCATCGAATCCTTCAAATGGGAAAAAGAATGGGAAGATAATAAAAGGAAATTGGGATCTACGTCTACGTCTTCTGCGTCTTCTACGTCTAGGTCTTCCAAATTCACCCTGTCTGTACTGATAATCATCATCAATATTAAGATATTCATATTCTTCAGGATTTTCATAATTATCAAATATAGGTTCATTGTAAGATCTATAATCATTGTACTCAGGGTAATAAGAATCGTATGGTGATGGATAAGTATTATAGTCATAATTCACATTTTCTGTATCATAGTAATTATTTACTTTTTGTTCGTTGTTATCGTTATTAGTATTCACGATATACCTCCATAAAATTTACTACAGTTATATATTATGCATAAACTGGAAAAAAGGTTAATCACTTTCAAATTATTCATAAAGAAAATTAGGTTTTATCGATTATTTGCTGAATTATTTACTGAAATCAATTTTAATAGTTATCTTAATAAGCATTCTTTTAAAGTAAAAAAATAAAAGATTAATATTTCCAGTAATGTTTTCTTGATAAATTGATAAAAATATATTGACATTTATTTTAAAACTCAGTAATATTTTAAATGTCACAGCATTAATATTTTATTTATATTTTATTAAATTATCTAAAAGGGGGCTTTTAAATGAATGGAGTAAATTCAGGAGATACCGCATTTGTAATTATTGCAGCAGCATTAGTTATGTTAATGACTCCAGGACTGGCATTATTCTATGGAGGAATGGTAAAAAGAAAAAATGTATTAAGTACCACAATGTATAGTTATGCAGCGTTGGCAATTGTATCAATTCAATGGATATTCATAGGTTATACTTTAGCTTTTGGAACTGATATAAAAGGAATAATAGGTGGTTTTAATTTCTTTGGATTAAGTGGAGTAGGTTTTGCACCAAATGCTGATTATGCAGCTACAATACCACAGCAGGTATTTATGCTATTCCAGTTAATGTTTGCAATAATAACACCAGCATTAATTTCAGGAGCAATTGCTGAAAGAATGAAATTCTTAGCCTTTGCATTATTTGTGTTATTATGGACCACATTGGTTTATGATCCAATTGCTCACTGGGTATGGGGAGTAGGAGGCTGGATAAGAACTTTAGGAGCCTTAGACTTTGCTGGAGGAAACGTAGTTCATATAAGCTCCGGAGTATCAGGGCTTGTAGCAGCAATAGTACTTGGAAAAAGAAAGAAGATATCAATACCACATAATCTTCCAATGACAGTATTAGGAGCAGCTTTATTGTGGTTTGGATGGTTTGGATTTAATGCAGGAAGTGCTCTAGGAATAAACAATTTAGCAGGAAGTGCATTTTTAACAACAAATACAGCAGCAGCAGCTTCAGCTATAGCATGGAGTGCTTGCGAGTATTTTTATAGAAAGAAAATAACATCTCTAGGAGTTGCTAGTGGACTAGTGGCAGGATTGGTAGCAATAACACCGGGTTCAGGTTTTGTAACACCAATGGCATCATTAGTAATTGGACTTATTGGAGGGATTGTTTGTTTCCATGCAGTAACTTTCATGAAAGCGAAATTTGGTTATGATGATGCATTAGATGCTTTTGGATGTCATGGAATAGGCGGAATTTGGGGAGGAATTGCTACAGGAATATTTGCATCAACAACAATAAATTCAGCAGGAGCAAATGGACTATATTATGGAAATATTAAATTGTTAGGTGCTCAACTGGTAGCAATTATAGCAACAGTTGTGTATTCAGCAGTAGTAACCTTCATCATATTAAAAGTAATAGATAAGATTATGGGAATCAGAGTAAGTGAAGAAGAAGAACAGACAGGATTAGATGTTACTCTTCACGGTGAAGAAGCTTATGGCGGAGTAAATAATTAATTTAAGAACAAATATTTTATTGCGGATATAATATATATAAGAAGGGGGTATTATCATGAGCGAAAAACTTACAAAGATAGATATTATAACTGCTCCTGGAAAGTTTGAGGAATTAAAAAATGCCTTAGATGGAATTGGAATTACAGGAATGACAGTTTCAAACGTTTTAGGTTGCGGAATGCAAAAGGGACATAAGGAATATTACAGAGGAACCACAGTAGATATAAACCTGCTGCCAAAAATAAAAGTAGAGATAGTAGTATGTGACGTACCTGTGGAATCTGTAGTTGAAACAGCAAAGAAAGTACTTCACACAGGAAAAATAGGCGATGGAAAAATATTTGTCTATGATGTACAAAATGTTATACGTATAAGCAGTGAAGATGAGGGAAGAGCTGCTTTGCAGTATAACGATTAGTTTAAGTTTTAAGCAAAAAACTATTAGTGGAAAATACCAGTTCATTATTTATGAACTGGTATTTTTATGGTGCGCCCAGCACAGGTTAAAAAAACATAGCATATATACAATTAATATTTATTGTAGAAATAATGTAGAAAATATTAATAATTTATGAATTCTATTGACAGCATAGATAAAATGCAATAATATATAAACATATTAATTACATATGATTACTATGAATTTTTAATGAAATTGTCAATAGTTGACCAGAAAACTGGAGGCTAAATAATTATTTTAAATAGTTATTTAGCTTTTTTGTTATATTTAAAATTAATTGGGGGTATTTTAGTGGTAAAGAAAAAGTGGATAATTATAAACTTAATAATTTTGATATTAGCAACACTAATATTTACTAGTTGCGGTTCAAGTAAGACTACTAAAGATAATAATGCGTCTATGAGTAATATGAGCAATATGACTAACATGAGTAATGCAAGTAAATAATCAGCATTAAAAATTACAAATTTTATACAATTTATTGTCCGCTGTAATGTCTTACATAATTAATATGGATACAGCAGCGGATTTATCTAAATGATACAGCGAGGACAAAATTATTAGAAATATCAATGAATCTTACTTGGTGGGAGTTTGTACTCCCACCAAGTTTAGATGAATTATCCAGGGACGTGTCGCTGTTATCTCCATCTTTAGAAAAGTAGAGAACCAAAATTTTTAATTTTGTGTGAATCACTTTCACAGAGTGCGGTGGAGTATTACAGCGACTAGTCATCGGATAAATCTTCACTAAATGAAGTTTGTCTATAATTATATGATTAAAACAACAGGCTGTAAATAAATTTTTACTATTCAGCCTATTGTATTCTATACATTAATTTTTTACAATATATAGTAGCTAATTTTTATTAATAACTTTTGGGAGATAATTATTATATATAAAATTTTTATATTTGAATGGAGCTTTAATATGAACAAAGATAGAAAAAAGATACTAATTGTAGATGATGAAATAAAGATTATAGAAGTTATAAAATCATATATTGAAAATAGTAATTTTTATGCTTTTACAGCTACTAACGGAAATGAAGCTATAAGTTTATTTTATAATGTTAATCCTGATCTTATTATTTTAGATTTAATGCTGCCGGATATAAATGGTGAAGAAATATGTAAATTTTTAAGAATTAAAAAATCAAAAGTTCCTATAATTATGCTTACTGCAAAAATTGGTGAGGAGGATATTTTAAATGGTCTCGATATAGGAGCAGATGACTATATAACAAAACCTTTTAGTCCAAGACAGCTTGTTGCCAGAGTAAAGGCATTATTAAGAAGAGTTGAAGTTGATGAAGTTCAGTCGTCTGATATATATTCTTTTAATCAGAATGATCTTATAATAGACAATGTATCTTATGAGGTTAGAAAAGCTGGGACTCTAGTTAATCTTACCCGTAATGAGTACAATATACTTATTGCAATGGCTAAGCATCCTTCAAAAGTATTTACGAGAGAAGAACTAATTTCTATTGCATTAAGTGGAGATTTTGAAGGCTATGACAGAGCTGTCGATTCTCATATAAAAAATTTGAGACATAAGATTGAAAGTGATCCCCGAGTTCCTAAATATATTCAGACTATACGTGGTGTAGGTTATAAATTTGGAGAATGAGATAGGGGGAGAATAATAAATGAAAAGTAGTTTAAAGACAAAATTAGCACTAACTTATGCTTTAGTGGCTATAATAAGTATACTGATGATAAGCCTTATGACAAATGTATTTTTAGAAAAACAATTTAAAGAATATACTATTGAAAATCAGGAAAATAAAAATAAGGAATTAGCAGATTTAATTTCCAAACAATACAGCGACAATGAAAATTGGAATTATAAATCCATTGAAAGTATAGGTATCAATGCTCTTGAACAGGGATTAATTATTAAACTGAGTGATAATTCCGGTAAAGTAATATGGGATGCCGCTACCCATAACAATGGATTATGTAAACAGATGATAGACCATATCGAAAATAATATGACTAAATATTATGGTAATAGTAGTGGTAAATATGAAGAAAAATTATATACAGTTCACAATAATAATAATAAAATAGGAAACTTACAGATTGGATATTACGGTCCATTTTATTATAGTGATAATGATATAGAATTTATAAATACATTGAATAAGCTTTTATTAGGCGTAGGCATGTTAGCACTATTTTTTGCTGTACTGTTAGGTTTATTTATGGCTAAAATGTTGAGCAATCCCATATCCAGAGTCGTTAAGGCAGCACAAAATATTGCCAATGGTTTTTATAATAATAAAATTACTGAAAAATCTGAAACAGCAGAAATTGATTTGTTGATTTCAACAATTAATAATTTAGCGGAAACCCTTGAAAATCAGAAAAATTTAAGAAAAAGAATGTCTGCTGATATTGCCCATGAACTTAGAACACCTTTGGCAACATTGCAAAGTCATCTGGAAGCTATGATAGATGGAATATGGAAACCAAGTACAGAAAGATTGGAAAGCTGCCATGAAGAAAGCCTGAGAATAAATAGATTAATAGGAGATTTAGAAAATTTAGCTGAATATGAAAGTGAAAATTATAAATTATCTAAGGTTAAATATGATATTTATGATCAAATAAAGAAAATAATATATAATTTTCAGGCTGATTTTAAAAATAAAGGAATTAACATTAATCTTAATGGAAAAAGAGAAATTGTATTTGCGGATAAAGATAAGATTAGTCAAGTTATAATAAATCTCATATCTAATTCGTTAAAATATACACCTAAGGATGGAAATGTAGAGATAATTATTGATAAAAGTGATAAGGAAATAATTATAAAAATTAAAGATACAGGAAGAGGAATATCCTCAGAAGATTTACCCTATATCTTTGAACGATTTTATCGTGTAGATAAATCTAGAAATAGATTGACAGGAGGAGCTGGAATAGGACTTACTATTGCAAAGGCCATTGTGAATTTTCATAAAGGAAATATAGCTGTAAAGAGCAATTTAGGTAAGGGAACAGAATTTACTGTACTATTACCAAAAGGAATATAAGAAAATTATTTATAAATAGTAAAAAACTATAGAATATATTTGTGAAATATGGTATTATAATAAACAAATAGGAATGGTAGGTTAAAATATAAAACTTTAGGGGGAAAATAAATATGTCAAAAATAGCAAAAAAATTAGTTGATTTAATTGGAAATACACCATTATTAGAACTTTCAAATTACAATGCTCACAAGGGATTGGAAGCTGAAGTTATTGCTAAATTAGAGTATTTTAATCCAGCAGGAAGTGTAAAAGATAGAATTGGATATGCTATGATAAAAGATGCGGAAGAAAAAGGTTTAATAAATAAAGACACTGTTATAATTGAACCTACAAGTGGTAATACAGGAATAGGCCTTGCTTTTGTGGCAGCTTCAAAGGGATACAGACTTATACTGGCTATGCCTGAAACAATGACTTTAGAGAGAAGAAATCTTCTTAAAGCACTTGGTGCGGAGTTAGTTTTAACACCAGGGCCAGAAGGAATGAAAGGTGCCATTAAAAAAGCTGAAGAATTGGCAAAGGAAAATCCAAATTCTTTTATACCACAACAATTTAAAAATCCAAATAATCCTGAAATTCATAAAAAGACTACTGCTGAAGAAATTTGGAGAGATACAGATGGACAAGTAGATATTTTTATAGCAGGTGTTGGCACTGGTGGAACTGTTAGTGGTGTAGGAGAGACATTAAAAAGTAAAAATCCAAATGTAAAGATTATTGCGGTGGAACCTTTCGATTCTCCAGTTTTATCTGGAGGAAAACCAGGGCCACATAAAATTCAGGGAATTGGAGCTGGATTTATTCCAGATACCTTTAACGCTGAGGTTATAGACGAAATATTTCAGGTAAAAAATGAAGAAGCTATTGAAACAGCAAGAGAATTGGCAAAAAATGAAGGCTTATTAGTAGGTATATCCTCAGGAGCAGCTACTTTTGCAGCAACACAAATTGCAAAGAGACCTGAAAATAAAGGGAAAAAGATAGTGGTGTTATTGCCAGATACTGGTGAAAGATATTTATCAACTCCTTTATTCCAATAAGTTTATGTTTTAGAGGTAAATGAATATCACTTAGTAGTAGTTTATACTTCTACTAAACTTAAAATAAATTATTTAGTAGTTATTATTCAGAGAACAAACGATATTTACATATTGGTTATTATGTAAGTAAATATGATTTTAATGATTTATCAGAAACACTGGAGACTAAGTGTATTTTAATTTTACAATATACTTAGTCTTTTTATTGTGGTTTATATGCCATTTCTTTAAAATATACAAATAACAATATTATTAAAAATTTTTAACTAGGATGTGATGATATGATAGAAAATATTTCACTTAATGTATATGGAATGACTTGTAATTTATGTTCAATGAGAATAAAATCAACGCTAGAAAAGGTAGAAGGTATTGTTAAAGTAAATGTTAGCTACGCTTCTGAAAAAGCAAAATTTGAGTATGATAATGCAAAAATAGATTTAAAGAATATAAAAAAGAAGATAGAATTGTTGGGATTTTCAGTAGATGAAAATAAAATTAACTTGAAATTTTAACTGAATTTATCTCTTTGTAAACAGGAGAAATTTCATATACTTGTTTGATGAGAATCATTGAAGATAAAATAACATATTTAAAAAAGTGTAAATAAAGTATTGACACTTTTTTTAATATATAGTATCTTATAGTAAACACATCGGAATAATATAATAAAGTTTTAGTTGACCAGATTTACTGGAGGCTAAGTTTTTTCATTGATTTGAAAGAGCTTAGCTTTTTTGCTGAAGTTTATTTTGCCAATTTAGAAAATAGTTTATGCCAATACATAAGTTATTTTTATAAAAAGGTAATTATTCCATCAAACAAATACTTTAAATATAAAAATCTAGGAGGAGTAAATTTTAATGATTAAAAGAAGGTTCAGTAAAAAATTTGTATTAGTTCTTGTTTCACTAATATGCTTAGTAAGTTTAGTAGCAACTGCATGCGGAAAACAATCTTCCAGTGCATCGGCGTCTTCATCAAATTCTACAGGAGATAAGTTAAAGCCTGATAGTGATGGATTAATTCCAATAAAAACTTCTTCAAAAATAGATTGCTCATCTACACCATGGGTTGTTGCTGACCAGAAGGGATTTTTTAAGAAATATGGTTTGAAAGTAGTATATACTGGGGAAACTCAAGCAGCTCAACAAATTCCATCTATTTTAAATGGAAACAATAATGTTAATGCTTTTCATCCAAATACTTATGCACCAGCAGTAGCAGGAGGAGCTAATATAATAGGTGTCGGACCAGCAGGAATAGATCCAGCACCAGATATAGATCCTAAATACAGACATATGTGGTGGTTTGTTAGTGCTAAAGCTTCACAGGCTGGAGTTAAAACTTTTAAAGATTTAGCAGATTATAAAAAGGGTCAAAAATTAAAGTTTACAACAGGTTCTGCTAATATTTGTACTGATTTTGAGGGAAATACTTTAGCTGATAAATATGGAATTCCAAGGGATAGAATAGAATGGGTAACAATGCCAGATGTTCAAGCATTACAGGCCCTTACTCAAGGAACAGTTGATGTATCAGCAGTACATCCACCATATTATACTGGAATGGAAAAGGCAGGCAATGTAAAAATAGCAGATACAGCAGATACTGATCTTGGACCAACAGCAGGTTTAACCTATTGGGTTGTCAACAAAACTTGGGCAGCTGAAAATCCAAATGTAGTTAGAAAATTTCTTAAAGCAATGACAGAAGCAGATACTTGGGCAAATCATAATACTAAAGAAGCAGCAGATTTAACTGCAAAACATATAGGACAACCAGTTAGTGGAAGTCATTATTATACTGAGACTCTAAACATCGATAATGCAAAATATTTAAAACCTTGGCTGGATGACTCAGTTAAAAATGGTTCAATTCCAGCGGGTAAAGTAAAAGTTTCAGATATGGTAACAGATGCATATTATAAATAATAAAAAACTTTAGGTTCACTGGAGATACTGGAGACCAAAACTTTTCGTAAATTTGAAAAGTTTTGGTCTCTTTTATAATATGAAATAAATAAGAATTTAGGGGGTTAATTTATGGTTAAGAAAAGATCTAACAAAAAATCTTTACTAGTGCTTATTTCATTAGTATGCACAGTAAGTTTGGTGGCAACAGCCTGCGGTAAACAATCTTCAAGTTCATCAGCGTCCTCATCAAAATCTATAGCGGATAAGTTAAAGCCTGGCAGTGATGGATTAATTGCAATAAAAACTTCCTCAAAATTGGCTTGTGACTCTACACCGTGGGTTGTTGCGGATGAAAAGGGATTCTTTAAAAAATATGGCTTGAAAGTTGAGTATACTGGAGAAACTCAAGCAGCTCAAAAGATTCCAGCTATTTTAAATGGGAATAATTATGTTGAATCATTTCACCCCAATACTTATGCACCAGCTATAGCAGGAGGAGCTAATATAATAGGCGTTGGAGCAGCAGGAATAGATCCAGCACCAGATATAGATCCTAAATACAGGCATATGTGGTGGTTTGTCAGTGCTAAAGCTTCACAGGCTGGAGTTAAAACTTTTAAGGATTTAGCAGATTATAAAAAGGGCCAAAAATTAAAGTTTACAACAGGCTCTGCTAATATTTGTACTGATTTTGAGGGAAATACTTTGGCTGATAAATATGGAATTCCAAGGGATAGAATAGAATGGGTTACAATGCCAGATGTTCAGGCATTACAGGCTCTTACTCAGGGAACAGTTGATGTATCAGCAGTTCATCCGCCATTTTATACGGGAATGGAGAAAGCTGGGAATATAAAAATAGCAGATACGGCGGATACTGATCTTGGGCCAACAGCAGGCTTAACCTATTGGGTTGTCAACAAAACCTGGGCGGCTGAAAATCCAAATGTACTTAGAAAATTTCTTAAAGCAATAACAGAAGCAGATACTTGGTCAAATAACAACTCTAAGGAAGCAGCAGATTTAACTGCAAAGCATATTGGGCAGCCTGTTAGTGGAAGTCATTATTATAGTGAAAACTTAAATATTGATAATGAAAAATACCTAAAACCTTGGCTGGATGACTCAGTTAAAAATGGTTCAATTCCAGCGGGTAAAGTAAAAGCTTCAGATATGGTAACAGATGCATATTATAAATAAAAGAGTAAAATTGAAATTAAAGATTTATAGGTTAGATATTATTAATATAATTGTCTGAAGAATGTTAACCTTATTAGATATTATAATCCAGGTTATTTATATACTAATAAGGTATTTTTATAATTACTCCTATTAGATCATTAAAAAATGTTGACATTCAGTGAATTTTGTAGTATTTTATACTAAAGGAATAGGAATAATAAGAAATTATATTAGGTTGACTAGAAACACTAGAGACCAAATTCTTTCAAAAAAATTGAAGGGTTTGGTCTCTTTATTTTTATTTATGACTTAATATAGAAACTAGGAGGGTAAATTACAATGGTTAAAAATCGTTTTAACAAAAAATTCCTGCTAACTTTAATTTCACTGATATGCTTAGTAAGTTTAGTAGCAACTGCATGTGGTAAGCAATCTTCCAGTGCATCAACATCTTCAGCAAAATCTACAGGTGATGAATTAAAGCCTGATAAGGATGGATTAATTCCAATTAAAACTTCTTCAAAGTTGGATTGTTCCTCTACACCGTGGGTTGTTGCGGATGAAAAGGGATTTTTTAAAAAATATGGTTTGAAAGTTGAGTATACTGGAGAAACTCAAGCTGCTCAACAGATTCCATCCATTTTAAATGGAAACAATTATGTTGATTCATTTCATCCAAATACTTATGCACCAGCAATAGCTGGTGGAGCTAATATAATAGGTATTGGAGCAGAAGGAATAGATCCAGCACCAGATGTAGATCCTAAATATAGACATATGTGGTGGTTTGTCAGTGCAAAGGCATCGCAGGCTGGAGTTAAAACCTTTAAAGATTTAGTAAACTATAAAAAGGGCCAAAAATTAAAGTTTACAACAATTGCTGCTAATATTTGTGCTGATTTTGAAGGAAATACTTTAGCTGATAAATTTGGAATTCCAAGAGATAGAATAGAATGGGTTACAATGCCAGATGTTCAGGCAATACAAGCTCTTACTCAGGGAACGGTTGATGTATCAGCAGTTCATCCACCATATTATACTGGTATGCAGAAAGCAGGCAATGTAAAAATAGCAGATACGGCAGATACTGATCTTGGACCAACAGCTGGATTAAGTTATTGGGTTGTCAATAAAACCTGGGCAGAGAAAAATCCAAATGTAACTAGAAATTTTCTTAAAGCTATGGTAGAAGCACAAACTTGGTCAAACCATAATCCTAAGGAAGCAGCAGATTTAACTGCGAAACATATAGGGCAACCAGTTAGTGGAAGTCATTATTATTCTGAAAATCTAAATATTGATAATGAAAAATATTTAAAACCTTGGTTGGATGATTCGGTTAAAAATGGTTCTATTCCAAAAGGTAAACTGACTGCTAAAGATTTAGTAACAGATGCATATTATAAATAATATTTAAATATAAATAAAATTACATGGATTCAATGGTACCAGATGCCTCTGTTTTCTACTGGTTTCTTAAAGTTAGTATTAATATTTTAGAGGTATTTGGTACATTGTATTTTTAATTATTCATAAAGTGATTTTACTATTTTCTTATGTTTAATTTTAAATTTCTTTTTTGCAGCAGAAAAGAAATATATAGAGGATATACCCACAAGAGGAACTAAACAACTTAATCCACAAGCTCCACAGGTTCCTGTACAAGCTCCTACTCCTGGTATAAAATTACTTGTTGCAGCTATACTGATACCAGCAACACCAATTCCAGTTCCAATTTCTTTGATTTTATTATTCATTTATAGCCTCACTCACAGGAATGGGAATATCATGTTCATTAATACTTTCCTTTTTCCATCCAGGCTTTCCTGTTCCATAAGAGATTGCATTTTTAGGGCAGGTAGCTTCACATTGTCTGCAAGTAATACAATTAAGAATCTCATAGGATATGTTTCCATCCTTCTTTTGTAAAGATCCCATTGGACATGTTTTTACACAAGCTGCGCAGGAAACACATTTTTCCTTTGATAATCGTAATTTAAAAGTAAAACCAAACTTTGAGCTTATACTTTGTATAATTCCTTGTACAGCTCCTACAGGGCACATAAAATTACAATAACCTCTTCCACCTTTCGTAAATATTCCAAAAACAAATAGCCAAAGAAATCCTGTTATAATTGTAGTTGAACTTAAGAGTCCAAAATTGCCCCAAAATCCTCCGTTCATAAGTCTTTGTAAAAAGGAAAGATTACAAAATGCACAGGCAATGCTTCCGGCTAAAAATGGAGTCATTAGATAGCCTGCTAAAAAACCATATCTAATAGGTATTGGATTTATTATTTTATACCAATTTATTTTAAATCTTTCAGGAACTAAACGACTTAAATATTCGGGAAAAGCTCCTGCTGCACATAAGCGTCCACAGTAAAATGCACCAAAGAAGAAAGTAAGAATAAAAAATAAAATTACTGATATAAATACAACGGACATAAACTCTATTCCCTTACCCGTAAAAAGATTCAATAATGGTATACGAAGGCATATTGAATGAATATCTGAAGAACTTCCTTCATTATGTATTAATTTTCCCAAGGCTTTTTCATATAAAGCGAAGGGAGCATAAAATAGAATTATCCCAAATAAATACCATATTCCTCTTTTAATTAAAAATATATTACCTCTTTTCATGCTTATCATTATTTGTAACCCCCTCATAAACCTTTAATCTTTATCTTTTATATTTGAGTTAATAACTTTAATAGGAATAGTCCCAACTATGCTGTTATTTTTCGAATTTATTATATTTATAACTCCTTCACTTACTAAATGTTTATTTGTTCTATTTCTGGGTATATCTAATAAAACTGTTATATTGAATTCTTCACTTGCTTTTAATACAGTACTTAAATTTCCATTTATACCAAAAGATTTATCTATTTTTGAGGTTATTGTTACTTTCCCATCAAAACCTTTATACAGTAATTGCAGAGATATATCTTCTTTTCCACTATTTATAATAGTACCTTTAATTGACTGTACATTAGGTTGGACTAATTGTTTAGGTAAGCCTTGTTGTTCTATATCTATTATGGTAGTCTTGGCTATATTTTTATTATTACTTTTCTCGTTAATTTTAATTTTAAAACTTGAACTTTGCTCTACCGCTGTTGCTTTTTTATAGTATCCAGCACCTATTGTTATTAAAGTCATTAATATAAATACGGTAACAAAAATGAATACTCTAAAAAACTTTTTTTTCACTATTCTCATCTCCTTGTATAGTGATTATTGTAAAATATTTCATATAAAAAAGGCTAGGATTATCTTCTTAAAATCAGTAAGATAATCCTAACCTCCAGTTTTCTGGTCAGTTCAAATAAAAATAAGTGCATGCTATTTCTATATTTTTAATGTGCCTTTTGTAAAATTGTATTATTTTATTATTCTGTTGTCAATAAAAATTTTATGCTTATGTGTAATTATGATGTAGAATTTATTAATATTATATGAATAAAATGCATGAAATTTATTTTCAATATACGATTAACATTGTATATATTAAGGATTTCTCTTTTAACTATTCCTTACAAAATTATTAACTATTTATTCATAATTATATATTTTTTATAACTTCATCAATAAAATTGTAATATAAGTAACATGATTTTATTATAGAATTTGAAAAAAATTATAAAATCTTTTTAGTTCACTTTTTTCATTTTTTTGATGTTTCGACTCATTTTAGTGTTCCTGCCCAGCAACAAACTCATGCTAAGTAAGATTCATCGCTTAATAACAAAATTTTGTTAATGAATTATTCATAATATCTACATTGTATCTACATAAAATTTAAATAAAATTATGAATTTTTATTGACAAATAAAACATAATCTATTAACATTAAGTCACATTAATCAAATAGGTGTAATATAATTTGCTCCTTTCCTGTAAAGGAGTGGTGCTAACCAGAAATACTGGAGGCTGACTTGTTTTATGAAAGATTTATTTATCATAAAACAGTCAGTTTTTTTATTTACAAAAACTATAATACGGAGGATTAAAAATGAGTAAAAAGAAAATAATTGCAATATTACTTTTCGCAGCAATAGCAATTTCAGGATTATCCATTTCAATTTTAAAAGCATCAAGTAGTAAACATCAGGAAGCAAAAATAAATTATAAGGCAGATGTAAAGAATGATGAGTCTCAATCAAAGATATCAGACAAATTGAATTCAAATACAGATAGTAAAAGTGGAAACTCAGAAGATATAAAAATATTGTTGAAAAATTTACCTGAATATAAGCCATATGTACAGAATGATGGAGCTAAATCAGTAGTACCAGTAACGGCAGCAAATATAACAGAATCTAGTAGTCCAAAAGCTGTTACTGGTCAAGTATTGACAATTACAGCAGGAGAAAAAACAACAACTTATAATGCTGATATTAATTCCTCAACAAATAACTTGATACTTAATAGTGTAGCAATAACCAAACTCCCAGATAAGCTTACCTATTCAGCAGGAGATACATTGGACATTGTGGGTTTAGAAGTAACAGGAACCTATAGTGATGGAACTAAGTCAGTAATACCAATTACAGCAGCAAATATAACAGGATTTGATAGTTCAAAAGCTGCTGCTGGTCAAGTATTGACAATTACAGTAGGAGGAAAAATAGTAACTTATCTAATTAACATAAATCCTAAAGTACAAACATTTACAGGATACATTACAACAGAAGATGATTTTGTAAATCCTAAGATAGGCGGTATTGATCCTAGTACGGATACAAAGTCTATGATATTAATGAAAACTATGGCTAGAGCCGGATTGGGTATAGCTGTTAAAGAAAATAATGTATGGAAATTCTACTACCTTGATGGTAAATTTGCTACAGATAACACTAGTGGAGCTGATGGTACTGGTTCACAGCTAGATGCTTGGAATCTTGTTCAAAGTACTACAAAAGCTGATCATATTTCTGTCACTGTTACAGGTGAATTAACCGAAGATACGGCAACTAATACTGGTTCTGATGCTGATGGAATAAACTATCCTGTAATAAAAGCATCATCTTTAAAGGAAACTTCAGTGCTAAATAGTATAGCAATAACCAAACCGGCAGCTAAGCTTATTTACTCAGTAGGAGACAAATTAGATATTTCAGGTTTAGAAATAACGGGAACTTATGCTGATAACACTACAAATGTACAATCAGTTAAAGTAGGAAATATAACAGGATTTGATAGCTCAAAACCAGTAGCTAATGAACCACTGACAATTACAGTTGGAGGGAAAACAACAACTTATAATGTAGAGATTAAAGCAGATCCAAGTAATATAGCAATTACAAAACCAGCCACTAAGCTTATTTATAATATAAAGGATAAATTAGATATTAGTGGTTTGGAAGTAACTGCAACTTATAGTGATGGAAGTAAGTCAGTAATACCAATTACTGCAGCAAATATAACAGGATTTGATAGTTCAAAAGTTGTTGCTGGTAAAGTATTGACAATTACAGCAGGAGGCAAAACAGTAACTTACACAGTTGATGTAAAGCCTAAAGTACAAACTTTTACAGGATATATTACAACTGAGGATGATTTTGCTGCTAATCTTGGAGAAGATACTGCATTTATGATAGATATGAAAATGATGGTTTTATCTGGACTAGGGATAACCTTCCAACAGGATGGGAAATGGGTTTTCTATTATATTGATGGAAATATTGCAACGAATAACACTAATGGAGCTGGTGGAAAATGGGTTTTTGACGGAACTGGCTCTCAGCTAAATGCGTGGAATATAGTTGAGGCACAAGTGAAAGAAAATAATGGGGCTAATAAAATGAACCCAGTACCAGTTACTATAACTGGTACATTAAATGGAAATACTCAAACTAATCCTGGACTTGATGCTGATGGAGAACACTTCCAGGTTATAACGGTAAATTCCATAACTAAAAATTAAATAATAGAAATTTACATTATTCACATTAACTAGATAAGCGAGGTTAAAGTTTACCTCGCTATCTTCTCTGTTAATTTAATAAAACTAAAATAAGCTAGCAAGGTGATATAAATGAAAATAGAAAAAAAGTATTTTTTATTCATAATTTTAATAATATGTCTTTTAATATCAAGTGTTGGATATGGTAAATCTGATAATACATCATCAAAAGCTAATAAAAGTGTAAAAAATAAAATTACGCAATCTAGCAGTAATAGTAATGATACCGCATCACAAATTAATAATAGTATATCAGCATCAGACAATAATAATGCGGCAGCACCCAATAATAACGCTAATTCTTCAACTGAAGTAGCAATTAACAATAGCAGTAATCAATCTAATATATCTTCTGCATCAAAAAATAATACATCATCAGCAGTAAAGTACGATGCACAACAATCTCAATCATCAACAAATGCTGGCAATACACAGCCAGCAGTGCCAAAAGCAGCGTCAGCACCAATACCAACCGAAACATCTACATCAGAGGCAGCAACATCACCGTCAGTTCCAGTATCGAAAACACCAGCTCTAACAACCCAGACATTTACAGGCTTCATTACAACTGAAGATGATTTTGCAGCTAATCTTAGAGAAGATACTGCTTTCATGGTATATATGAGATTAATGGCTTTATCTGGATTAGGAATAACTATTCAACAAAATGGACAGTGGGTTTTCTATTATTTTGATGGAAATATTTCAACAGATAATAAAGGACCTGATGGTAAATGGGCCTTTAATGGAACAGCTTCTCAGTTAAATGCATGGAATATAGTTGAAGCACAAGTTAAAGAAAATAATGGAGTTAATAAAATGAAACCAGTGTCAGTTACTGTAACTGGTACATTAAACGGAAATACTAAAACTAATCCTGGATCTGATGCCGATGGTAAGCAATTTCCAGTAATAACTGTAAAATCTATAACTAAAAATTAAATTATAGGGATTTACATTTATAAATAATGTTAATGCGGTAGCACTATACTCTACTGTATTAGTATTTAAGAAAATATTAGTTCTAATTATTTTACGAAAGGGGAAGGATTTTGTGATAAAATTATTAAAAACAAATAATGTAAATTTAAAGAAATTAATGTATAGATTATTTATATTTTTAATAATTATTACATGTATAATTGTTTTAGTAATATCAGTTAAAAAGATTTTTAATGTTGATATAATAGGTGTCTTCAAAAATTTATTTTTGCTAAAATATCTTCCTAAGTTAGGTAATAATACTAGCTATGGGTTGATATTTATATTTGGTATATTAACATCTTTTCATTGTATCGGAATGTGTGGTGGCATAGCCATTTCACAGACTGTCAAAAAAAGTGAAATTGAAAATTCTAATAATAGGTTACATTCAGTTGTATTACCATCTTTAATTTATAATATAGGTAGAGTTACTTCTTATACTATTGTTGGTGCCGTAGTTGGAGGCTTAGGAGGTATAATAAGCTTTGCTGGCGTATGGAAAGGAATAGTACCCATTATTAGTGGTATATTTATGATTATTATGGCCATTAATCTTTTAGGGATTTTTAAGTTTCTAAGGAGACTAAATATTACAATGCCATATTTTGCTGCAAAAAAAATATTTGAAGGTAATAGTTATAGCCCAATCATTGTGGGCTTATTATCTGGATTAATGCCATGTGGGCCATTACAGATGATGCAATTATATGCTCTGAGTACAAAAAGTATACTTTATGGAGCTGTATCTATGTTGGTATTTTCAATGGGCACAATGCCTTTATTATTTACATTTGGTACAATAAATACATTTTTAAATAAGAAATTTTCTAAGATAATTTTAAAGGTAAGTGCAGTACTTGTTTTTTCATTAGGGGTAGTAATGATTGGAAGAGGATTAGCATTAGCAGGTATATCTATTGAAATGCCAAATATGAATATTGTCAAAAATGGTGATATAGCTTTTGCGGTAATTAAAGGAAACAGTCAGACAGTACAAGCTGAAGTACAGTCTGATACTTTTCCAGAAATAGTAGTAGTTAAAGGTATACCTGTTAAATGGAATATGCATGTGGACAAAGATAATTTAAATGATTGCAATAAGGAATTTCAAGTTTCAAAACTCAAAATTGATAAGGGTCTTGCTGCTGGAGATAATATCGTAGAATTTACTCCTGATGAGGCTGGCAATTTTACATATACTTGTTGGATGGGTATGATAAAAAGTAAAGTAATAGTAGTAGATAATCAGAGTGATTTAAATAAAATTGAGAAGAAATCAACAGCGCCTACATCAACACAACAAATATCTACGTCATCTGCAACATCAATCTCATCGTCAAAAACATCTTCAAATTCTAATGCGCCGGTTCAGACCTTTACAGGGTATATTACCACTGAAGATGATTTCGCAACTAATCTTAAAGAAGATACTGCTTTCATGATATATATGAGATTAATGACTTTATCTGGATTAGGAATAACATTTCAACAGGATGGAAAATGGGTCTTTTATTATATAGATGGTAATATTGCCACAGACAACAAAAAACATGGTGAAAAATGGACTTTTGATGGTACAGGTTCTCAGCTGGATGCATGGAAGTTAGTTGAATCACAAGCTAAGGAGAACAATGGAGTTAATAAGATGAAACCAGTCCCTGTTACAATAACTGGTATATTAAATGGAAATACTCAAACTAATCCTGGATTGGATGCTGATGGTAAGTATTTTCCAATTATAGTGGTGAAATCTATGACAAAAAATTAAATAATATGCATTATAAATATAGTAAAAATTATTCATGTTATTAATCTAATATCTTATATAACAAAATTTTATTTTGTATTTGTTGGCTTCCACAGCGTGCGATGGAGTTTTACAGTGACTAGTTATCGGATAAATTTAATGAACAATATAAGTATATTAAATTTAAGTTTTTTAAATAGATACACTGTAAATAAATACAAAAAAGTATTGACATCTACTAAGAATTATAGTATTGTATACTAAACAGATAGGAATGATATATTAATATAAAAGGTTGACCAGAATAACTGGAGACCAAGTTTTCTAAAATTCAATTTAAGAAAACTTGGTCTCTTTTATTTTATAAAGTGGGAGGAGAATTTTTAATAATTACATAAGGAAAATAGAAAATAAATGATTCATTATCAATGATTTGAATAATAAAATAAATTATTTATACGAGGGGGATATATTTATATGTCAGCTATAACAATTGAAAAATCAGATAAAAAAAAGGTGGATGTAACAGCCAAACTACAAGTTTTTGCTAGAAAGTCTATAGCCATAATAGTTTTTTTTATTTTATGGGAAGTACTACCTACAATAGGAGTAATAAATAGACAATTTATACCACCAGTATCCGAGATTGCAGTTTATCTTGTAAAAATGACAATAGCAGGAGATTTACTTATTCATGTACAGGCAAGCTTTGTAAGAGCATTGGAAGGTTTTGCACTTGCAGTGCTAGTAGGTACACCATTGGGATTCCTTTTAGGAGGTTGGTTTAAGAAATTTGAGGAGCTATTAAGTCCATTACTACAGGTTCTTGCACAGATTAATCCTTTTACACTTTTTCCTATATTTATGTTGTTCTTTGGAATTGGGGAAGTAGCAAAAGTAGCAATAATTTTTTGGACATCTATATGGTCAGTACTGTTTCAGACAATTAACGGTGTTAAAAATATTGATCCTGTTTTACTAAAAGGGGCAAAAGCCATGGCTACACCCAAATTTTCTCTTTTTTATAAGATCGTTTTACCAGGTGCAGCACCTTTGATTTTTGCAGGACTTAAAAGTGCTATAGGTACTTCATTTTTAATGCTTATTGCTGCAGAAATGATAGGGGCAAGTAAAGGACTGGGTTGGTTAATATTAAATGCACAAGTTAATTATAATATTGATAGATTGTATGCAGCAGCAGTTGTTATTGCAGCACTTGGACTGGGAATGAAAAAGTTGTTGACTATAATAGAAAATCTAGTAATTACATGGAAAGAAGATTCTTCAAATATATAAAAATTTAATTTATATGAAAAGGAGTGTTTGTATATGAGTGGAGAAAATACAGTATTAAAAGAAAATGTTTTTATTAATAAAGAAGAAAAAAAATCTTTTGAAAGCCGACAAGATAATAATAGTAAGCATAATGATCACAAGGGACATCCTAACAAGGATGAAAGAGAAATAAAAATATTAGCTAAAAATGTAACTCGTACCTTTACGGTAAAAAATCGAGGACAAAAAGGTGTAAAAGAATTTGTAGCAATTAAAGATATTAACTTAGAAATACGTGCAGGTGAATTTATTACTCTTGTAGGGCCAAGTGGTTGCGGAAAATCTACATTTTTGGATATACTTTCAGGACTTTCAAAGCCTACTTCTGGAGAATTATATATTGATGGTAAATTGGTAACAGGACCAGCTCTAGATCGTGGTATAGTATTACAGGGATATGCACTATTTCCATGGAGAAATGTTCGTAAAAACATTGAATATGGCCTTGAATTAAAAAAGATTCCAAAAAAACAAAGAAGAGAAATTAGCCAAGAGTTTATTGATTTAGTAGGGTTAACTGGTTTTGAAGATAGATACATTCATGAATTATCAGGTGGTATGAGACAGAGGGTAGCCATAGCTAGAGCATTAGCCTACAATCCGGAAGTACTTTTAATGGATGAACCTTTCGCTGCTGTTGATGCACAGACTAGAGAAACCATGCAAGAAGAGCTTCTTCGTATATGGGAAAAGACTAACAAAACTATAGTATTTATAACTCATAGTATTGAAGAAGCAGTATTTCTTGCAGATAGGGTGGCAGTTTTATCAGCGAATCCAGGATCTATAAAGGAAATCATAAATGTAGATTTACCAAGACCTAGAAAACTTGGAGATGTAAGAAATTCACCTGATTTTAACTGGTTAAGTCATAAGGTCTGGGAACTGCTGCATAATGTAGAAAATAAAAATGAAACTAATGTAATAAATGAAAGCCGTAATATTGCAGAGGAGATATCTCCTACAGTAGATTTGTAATTTGTATGCTCCTAGTGGTGGGTAGATATTAAATAATGAATTATGAGTGGAAATCTGGGAGGACATCAAATGTCGAAAATAGCTAAAAAGCTGGTAGATTTAATTGGAAATACTCCATTATTAGAGTTATCTAATTACAGTAAATACAAAGGATTAGATGCTACAATAATTGCTAAATTAGAGTATTTCAATCCATCAAGAAGCGTTAAGGATAGAATCGGATATGCCATGATTAAAGATGCCGAGGATAAAGGATTGATAAATAAAGATTCAATTATAATCGAACCAACTAGTGGAAATACAGGAATTGCATTAGCTTTTGTTGCAGCTTCAAAGGGATATAGACTTATACTTACTATGCCTGAGACTATGAGTATAGAGAGAAGGAATCTACTTACAGCACTAGGTGCAGAATTAATTTTAACTCCAGAAGCTTACGGAATGAAGGGAGCAATAGAAAGGGCTGAAGAACTAGCAGAGAGAATCCCAAACTCTTTTATGCCAAATCAATTTAATAATCCTATAAATGCTGCTATGCATAGGCAGACTACGGGAGAAGAAATATGGAAAGATACAGATGGAAAAGTTGATATTTTTGTTGGAGGAGTGGGAACAGGTGGTACTGTTACTGGAGTGGGAGAAGCTTTAAAAAGACGAAAACATAATGTTAAAATTGTTGCAGTGGAACCTTTTGATTCGCCTGTTCTATCAGGTGGTTCAAAAGGTTTAAATAAAATAGAAGGTCTTGGGCCAGGTACTATTTCTAATATATTTAATCTAGATATAGTAGATGAGATATATAAAGTAAAAGCTAATGAAGCTTTTGAAACCTCAAGACAATTGGCTAAAACAGAAGGTTTACTAGTAGGAAAGTCTTCTGGAGCAGCAGTATTTGCTGCAATGAAAATTGCACAAAGACTAGAGAATAGAGGAAAGAATATTGTGGTTTTATTACCGGATACGGGTGAAAGATATTTGTCAACATTGCTATTTTGTCATTTACGTATTATAAAATAACATAATATTTCATGAATATATATTAGAAGAAATAACTAGCCAATTAACATAGCAGGTTTGTTATTTCTTTTTAGATGTTCAACGGTTTTTAGCTTTTAATAAGGCACATTCAAATAAATAACTAGTCAGTATGCTAGTCTATTTTGAATCCTACTACGTCAACAGAACCCTTAGATAGCTCACTATCCTTGGAACCTGTTTCCTTGTATAATTTCAAAATATCCGTTGCATCTTTGACTTACTATTTATTTTCATATGCCTAAATTATTGATTTTAAGGAGTGTTTATAGATGTCAGAAAAAAATTATAGATTTGAAACTTTGCAATTAAGAGGGGGATATGATCCAGAAAAACATAATTATGCTTCAACAGTACCTATTTATCAAACTGCCTCCTTTAATATTGGCAATGTAGAAAGACTCAGAAGAATACGTAATTATGAAGAAAAAGGATTTCTATATACAAGAAGTGGTAATCCAACTTTGGATGTGCTTCAGCAGAGAATAACAGCACTGGAAGGTGGAACATCAGCTATTGCGGTTGCTTCGGGTATGGCTGCTGTGGCCTATTCAATACTAAATGTAGCAGAAGGTGGCGGAGAAATAGTTGCACCAGCTTCACTATATGCTGGATCATTTAATTTATTAAAGTACACATTACCGGGATTTAATATAAAAGTAAATTGGGTAGAAGATCCAAACGATCCTGAATCTTATAGAAAAGCTATTACTCCTAATACAAAAGCTATATTTGCTGAGACTATAGGAAATCCATTAATAAATATACTTGATATTGAGAAGGTGGCGGAAATTGCACATGAAAATGGAATTCCTCTTATAGTGGATAATACTTTTCCTACGCCCTATCTCTTAAAGCCTTTTGATTTTGGAGCTGATATAGTTGTGTATTCCTCTACAAAAGCATTAGGTGGACATGGTAATACGTTGGGAGGACTAATTGTAGAAAATGATAAGTTTAATTGGGATAATGGTAAATTCCCACATTTTACAAGACCTGATTACAAGGCTCAAAATAAAAATTTATACGAATTATTTCCAAAAGCAGTATTTACAACAAGAGTAAGAATACATTATTTATCAAATTTTGGTGCGGTACTTAGTCCTTTTGATGCATTCTTAATTCTTCAAGGAATTGAGACACTATCAGTAAGAGTAGATAGAGAAGTGAAAAATACAGAAGAAATTGCAAAATATCTTTCTAAGCATCCATCAGTTTCTTGGGTGAGCTATCCTGGTATTGAGGATAATATAAATAGCGGCTTAGCTAAAAAATATCTTCCAAAGGGATCAGGTTCAATATTGTCCTTTGGATTTAATGGCAGCCAAGAAGAAATAGATGTATTTCTTGATAGTTTGGAAGTTTTTAGTTTTCTTGTAAACGTAGGAGATTCAAAGTCTTTAGCAACTCAGCCAGCAGAAACTACTCATGGCTCGTTAACAGATGAAGATAAAGAAAAAGCTGGAGCATTTTCTAATGCAATAAGACTATCAATTGGAATAGAAAATGTACAGGATTTAATAGAAGATTTGGAACAAGCCCTTGCAAAGGCTAAAGGTAATTTTGTAGAAGAAAATTAAAATTAAATTTATGTTTGACAAATCAACGAATAAGAATTATAATAATGTCAATAAAACAAATATGATTACTTGGGATTAATAATTTTAGTTTACCAGAAAAACTGGAGACTAAGTTCTATAATACTACATAGGGCTTAGTCTCTTTTTTTATCTATAGGAAATTATTTTTATAAATCTTAATTAATGTCATTAATAAATTAAGGTATCCAAGGAAAATAACTAGTAAATATCTTATCATATCTGACTTACTATTTACTTTCAGATACTTAAATGTAGAAATGAATTTAAATTAAAATATTTTTATATGTAAATAAGAATTTATTTTAAAATTCTACAGAATTTATGTAAGAAAAATTCAAAATTGCATTTAATGAGGAGGAAATTCTATGTTAAAACCTAATAAAGATTCAGGCTTTGCTCATCTTTCAAAAATACATCCTTGTTTAGGTGGAGAAGCTCATCATAATTTTGGAAGAATTCATCTTCCAGTAAGTCCGGCCTGCAACATTCAGTGCAAATTTTGCAAAAGGGATTGCAATAGCAATGAGGAGAGACCCGGAGTCGCAAACGGAATATTAGATCCTAAGGATGCTGTAGATACTGTTAGAAGGGCATTGGAACTTTGTCCTCAAATAACAGTAGTAGGTATAGCTGGACCTGGAGATACTTTGGCAACACCACAGGCTATTGAAACCTTTAAACTTGTGGACAAAGCTTATCCAGATCTTGTTAAGTGCTTAAGTACAAATGGATTGTTGCTTGAACGTTATGCTCAGGATATTTATGATGCTGGAGTGAGAACTATAACAGTAACTGTAAATGGAGTTGATCCAAAGATTCAAAGTAAAATTATATCCCATATAGTATTAGATGGCAAAATATATCACGGAGAAGAAGCTGCAGACATACTTATAAAAGCCCAACTTAGAGGAATTGCTAAAATAAGTAGTTTAGGCGTAGTAGTAAAGGTAAACTCTGTGCTTATCCCAACAGTTAATGATGAACATATAGAGGAGATTGCAAAAACTGTAAAAGAAGCAGGAGCTACTTTATATAATATTATACCTTTAATACCACAACATGATTTAAGCCATATTCCAGCACCTACCTGTGAACAGCTGGATAAAGCAAGAGTGATTGCTGAAAAATATCTTGGTGTTTTTAGGCACTGCAAACACTGCCGTGCAGATGCATGTGGAATACCAGGTAAAGAAGATCTTTCGTTAAAGCTTTATGGAGTTATAAATGAGAGACTTGAGACTTTCTCACATGGTTAAACATATAGTATGTTTTATTTAATATATTATACTGCTAAATAGCTAATTAAGATCAATATTCATTGATTTTGGTTAAATGGGGATCAGCAATTTATTAATAGAGTTAATAATAGTATAGAATATAAGAGTTGACCAGAAAACTGGAGGCTAAAAATTTCTATTATATAACAAGGAAGATTTTTAGCCTTTTTTGTTTAGATTTAGTATACAAGGGGGATAGTTTTATGTCCATAAATATTAAAAGAATTGAAGCTGTTACTAGAGAAAATAGACTTGGTGCAATTACTGGATATACAGGAACTGTTAAAGACCTTGTAAAAAAGGCTAAAACTGGATGCCTTAAAAATAAGGAGAGATGCTTTAGTCAGGCTACTAATTGCAGTTCTGGATGTGCTCAGGGATATTTATCACGTATAATGGATGCAGCTATTGTGAATCACGGTGCCAGGGGATGCTCGGCAGATGTTATTGGAGAAAATACTAATTTTCTATGGGGGCAAAATATACGTGATCTTGAAAAAAGGAACGTAAATGTAATTAATACTAATATGACAGAAGAAACTACTGTTTTTGGTGGATTAAAAAAATTAAGAGAAGGTATAAGGGAAGCTTATAGAAGATTCCATCCTAAGGCTATCTTCATAACGACTTCTTGTGCATCAGCAATTATTGGAGATGATGTAAAAAGTATTGCAGATGAAATAGAAGTCGAAATAAACATACCAGTTGTTCCAGTTTTTTGTGAAGGCTTTAGATCAAAAATATGGGCTTCTGGATTTGATTCAGCATTTCACGCATTACTTACCAGAATAGTAAAACCTCCAAAAGAAAAACATCCAGAAATTATCAATATGTTGACCTTTAATGGCAGCGGACGTGATTATGTAATAGAAATATTATCAAATTTTGGACTTGTACCTAAGTTTGGAGTTCCCTTTTCCACTATAGAGGAAATATCAACAATGTCTGAGTCAGCAGCAACCATAAGCATATGTGGTACTCTTGGAAGTTATTTTGGAAATGGACTTGAGCAGAAATATGGAGTCCCTTATGTTAGATCTTTGCAGCCACATGGAATTGCCGGTATGGATAATTGGCTTAGAGGTTTAGGTAAGGTTGTTGGTAAGGAAGAGGAAGTAGAGGAATATATAAAGAGGGAAAAGGAGAAAATTGCACCTGAGTTGGAGGAAATAAGAGGAAAGTTAAAGGGAAAAACTGCAGTAGTAGGCATGGGACCAAGCTTTTCTCACAACTATATTAGGGTACTTGGAGAATTAGGTATTAAAGTAATATGGGGTGCTTCCTGGCATTTTGATCAGGAATATGATCATGGCAGCATACCAGAGTCTACTATTGAGCTATCTGAAAAGGAATATGACACTCCAATAAGTGTATGTGATCAACAAAATTTTGAAATATTAAATTTACTTAATAAGTTGAAACCAGATCTATATTTATCAAGGCATCCTGGTACTACCGTATGGCCAACTAAGATGGGAATACCTTCTGTAATGGTAGCAGACGAATTTAGTGCTTTTGGTTATAGGGGAATAATAGATTTGGGATATAGAATAATAGATGCTTTAGCAAATAATAATCTTGCACTTAGTTTATCAAAAAGGGTTAAACTACCTTATACATCTTGGTGGCTTCAGCAGGATACATTTAAATTTCTCGAAGAAGAGGTGAAATAATGGGTGAGGTAGTTGAACAATTAAGACATGTTTGTACTCTTGGAGGATATGAATCGGTACTGGCAATAGAAAGGGCTGTTCCAATAATACATGCTGGACCAGGCTGTGCTGCAAAAATATGGGCTACCTTAGGCCTGCAAAATGGGTGTCAGGGAACTGGATATATAGGAGGGCATTCAATACCATGTACTGATGTAGGAGAAAAAGAGGTTGTTTTTGGTGGAGCTGACAAATTACGAAGCGTTATCTCAAACTCCTTTAAGGTAATGGATGCAGATTTATACGTAGTATTGACTGGCTGTACTTCAGATATTGTAGGGGATAATGTGCCTGAGATTGTTAAAGAATTTAAAAATGGTGAAAAATCCATAGTATATGCTGAAACAGGAGGCTTCAAAGGTAGTAATTTCATAGGCCATGAGTTTATTATTGATGCCATTATAGATCAATATTTAAAGCCTGCAGATGAAATAGAACATAATCTAATAAATATATGGGCTACAATACCTTATCAGGATACCTTCTGGGCAGGAAACTATGAAACAATAAAAGATCTGCTTTCTCAAATAGGAGTGAAAGCCAATATTATTTTTGGACCGGGTAATGGTTTAAAAGCTTTAAATGATGTAACAAAAGCTCAATATAATTTATTAATATCACCTTGGGTAGGGCTTAAAAATGTTATTCATTTAAAGGAGAAGTTTGGTACCCCTTATGTACATTATCCAGTACTTCCTATTGGTCCAACGGAAACAGGTAAATTTTTGAGAACTATAGGAAAGCTTCTTCATATTGAGGATAATGTTGTTGAAGGAGTAATAAAAAGACAGGAGGACAGATATTTCTATTATATAGAAAGAGCAGCAGATGTGTTACTTGAAACTAGATTACTGCCAAAGCATTTTATTACTATTGCAGATAGTGCTTATGCATTAGGTGTTTCTAAATTTTTGACCAATGACCTAGGACTATTAGGTGATAAACAGTTTATTACAGACGATGCACCTAAAGAGTATCATGAACAAATAAAGGAAAACTTTATTGAAAATTCCAATACTACCATAGGTAATATTCAGTTTACCAGTGACAGTGGAAATATAAAAGATTATTTAAGAAACACTAAATTCAGAACAAAACCACTTATATTGGGTAGTGGTTGGGATAGAGTGATTTCAAGGGAAGTTAAGGGTTATCAGCTATCTATATCTGCACCTATAAGTGATAGGATGGTACTTAGTAGATCGTACCTAGGATATGAGGGTGCTCTAAGACTAACAGAGGATATTTATTCTGCAGTACTGCAGGATTTCCAGTAAGATATTCTATTTTGAGTTCTACAAGTAATCATTTGAGTATTCACATATCTAATATTTCTGTTCAAAAATTTTTAGATAAAAATTAAGCTTTATAAAGTATGCTGGATTGTTTGTGGAATTTAATGTAGATAAAGTTTTGAGATTTATCCGATGACTACATGCTCTAATGTTCTGTAAAAGTGAGAGTAAAGAGCATGTACGTCCCTGGCGATTTACCCTAAAGGACAACGATTTCTAAGTATCAAAAATACTGATACTAAGAATTCTGTTTATGAGATGGTTTAATATAGATAAAAATTATTGCTGTGGGATGCAATAAAATAACAAATTGTGTGGGTTAGTATTGAGAATTTTAACATTATTTTGGAAGGAATGGTAATATGTCAGAACTTAGTTGCAGAAAAGCATTAGATAATATATTGTCCTATGCACCTGCTAAGACACTTCAGGAAATACAGCAGGAGCTTGGACTTAGCAACATTTTAAGACTTTCAGCAAATGAAAATACTATGGGGCCATCACCTTTAGCATTAAAAGCAATTGAGGAAGGATTAAAGGGAGTTTATCTTTATCCAGATGGACAATGTACTGAACTTAGAAAAAAATTAGCTTATACATATAACCTTGATGAAGAGAAGATAATTTTTGGTAACGGATCCTTTGAATTGATTAATCTAGTAGCAGAGGGATTTATTAATCCAGGAGATGAATCAATAATACCTATACCAACCTTTGGATGGTATAAGGTTGTAACTTTGGCTATGAATGGGGTTCCTGTTGAGATTCCTATAAAAAATCACACAATAGATTTAAATGAAGTAAAAGAAAAAATAAATGATAGAACTAAAATCATATGGCTGTGCAATCCAAATAATCCAACAGGAACTATTTTTGCTAGAGAAGCTTTGATAAACTTCTTAGATTCAATACCTAAAAATATATTAGTAGTACTAGATGAAGCTTATTATGAATTTGTTACTAATGAAGCATATCCTCAGACGGCTTCACTGGTAGATAAATATTCTAATATAATAGTCCTAAGAACTTTTTCTAAAGTTTATGGATTGGCTGCACTTAGGATAGGCTATGGTATTGCAAACAAAAAGCTAATTGGCGAATTAAATAAAATAAGATTGCCTATAAATGTCAATGGATTGGCGCAAGCAGCTGCTATAGCTAGTTTAGAGGATCAGAATCATAGAGAAGCATGTGTTTCAAATAATAATGAAGGTAAAGAATTTTTTTACAAAGAGTTTGATGAAATTGGTCTTGAATATATATCAACAGAGACTAATTTTGTTATGGTCAATGTCTATGAGGATAGTACTGAAATCTCAAATAAAATCTTACGAAAGGGTATTGCTGTTCGTGCTGGTATAGAATATGGAATGCCAACCTGGCTTAGAATTACCATTGGAAAGCCAAGAGAAAATCAATTATTAATTGAAGAATTAAAGGTTGCTTTAAAAAATTTTGAGAGGGTGATATAATGATAAAAATTAAGGCACCAGAAGCTTATATTAATGAGGAAAATATTTTGGGGCAGAGTGGGAAGTATGTTTCAGAATTTGGAAACCATGCTCTGATTATTGGAGGTAAAACTGCTTTAGAGTCAGTAGGAGAAGACTTTTTTAAAAGTTTCAGAGATGAAAAAATTAAATATGAAGTTGAAGAATTTCATGGCTATTGTTCTTTTGAAAATATAGATAAATATTCTGATCTGTCTACTAAATTAGGAGTAGATATAATTGTAGGTATTGGTGGAGGTAAGGTACTAGATTTAGTAAAGGCTGTGGGAGAAAAGACTGATTTGCCTGTAATAACAGTTCCAACTATTGCTGCAACTTGCGCAGCATGGTCTGCTTTATCTGTAATATATAATGAGATTGGTGAACATACAGATTATATACTATTAGAAAAATCACCAAAGCTAGTACTAGCTGATACCAATATAATATCAAAAGCTCCTGCTAGATATTTAAATGCAGGTATAGGTGATACTATTGTAAAATGGTATGAAGCTGTACCTCATCTATCAGAAAATAGCGATATTACTTTAAAGATTGGTTTGCAAACAGCAAAATTAGCACTTAATATATTAGAAAATTACGCCAATGAATTACAGGTAGAATCTAGAGAAAGCTATATAAAAAATCAATATAAAGATGTAATTGATTCTATTATAATTTTAGCTGGATTAGTTGGAAGCATAAACGGTGGAAAGCATAGAGCTGCTATAGGACATGCTGTTCATAACGGTCTGACTTATATTTCTGATACTAAGGGGACTCTGCATGGAGAAAAAGTTATTTTTGGACTAATTGTACAGTTTATTCTGGAAGGGAAAAGTGAAAGGGAAATAATAGATCTTATTGATTTGCTTAACAAGCTGGATTTACCAGTCACTTTAGCTCAGCTGGGGATAAAGGATAATGTTGATGATAAAATATTAACTATTGCTAACAGTGTTAACTTTAACTCTGATGAATTAGATAATTTAAATTTTCAGGTTAATAAAGATCTAATTAGAAAGGCAATAATTAGAGCTGATGAGCTTGGACGGGATAGTTTAAGTTTACAGGCTATAGTATAACATTTTACTTTTACATATTGTAATTTAGTTATATAAAATTTAATAAAGATGCTTATTTAAATAAATTATTAATCTTCACTTAGCTTTATTTTGGGTGAAGATTAAATTTTTACAAAAATTGTAAATAGTTTACTTAGAATAAAAAATTACAGGAGAGGAGGGGAATTATATGTTGATAAGTGATTTAGCTTATGAAATTGAGTCAGACATAATTGATATACGTAGAACAATTCATAAGAATCCAGAACTTGCCATACAGGAGTTTAAAACGGCAAAACTTGTTGCTAAAAAACTTAAAGAATTGGGGATTGAAGTTACAGAAAAAGTTGGAAAAACTGGTGTTATTGGATTGTTAAGAGGAGAAGCAGAGGGTAAGACCGTTGCCTTAAGAGCCGATATGGATGCATTGCCTATACAAGAAAAAAATAATCATGAATTTAAATCAGTGAACAAAAATATTATGCATGCTTGCGGTCATGATGTTCATACAGCAGCATTATTAGGGGCAGCGGATATATTGTCTAAAATAAGACACTTAATAAGGGGAAATGTTAAGTTTATTTTTCAGCCTAGTGAGGAAAGTCCATTGGGTGGAGCTCATGAAATGATTGAAGAAGGTGTTATGGAAAATCCTAAGGTGGATGCTATATTTGGTTTGCATGTAGACCCAAATCTTTTAGCAGGAGACATTGGTTTGCGATCAGGAGAATTTTATGCTACAGCAGGTGGCTTTGAAATAGAAGTAATAGGGAAGAGTGGACATGGGGCTTTGCCGCATAAAGCCACAGATGCAATTATAGTTGCATCTGAATTAGTATTGTCATTGCAAACAATTGCATCTTCTAAAATTAATCCTTTAGAGCCTTTTGTCATAACTATAGGAACTATAAATGGAGGAAATAAAGCAAATATAGTAGCGGATAAAGTAACTTTAACTGGGACAATTAGATTTTTTAACAAAGATATCCACGATAGTGTTAAAGGCATCATAGAAAATGTTGTTAAAGGTATTACATTGGCCCATGGTGCATCTTATAATTTTAAATTCCGAATAGGAGACAGTCCGTTAATTAATGATGAAAACATGATAAATATTGCAAAAAAGTCTGCCATAGAAATTGTTGGTGATGAAAAAGTAAAATCGGTACCTAAGACTTTACTAGGTGAAGATTTTGTATTCTATTCACAAATTGTACCCTCTGCATTTATGTCTTTAGGGGTAGGATTTTTAAATAAAAAAAAATTTTCACTTCATAATGCAAATTTTGATCTTGATGAAAGGGCACTTCCAATTGGAGCAGCACTTCTTGCCAATACGGCAATAAATTTTTTAAATAGATATTAAATTTAATGAATGTAATATTATATAAAGTGTAATTAACGTTTTTTACAAAAAATTTATTATAATTAAAAAAATATTTGACAAAGCATTGTTTTAGTTTTATAATTTAAATTAAACAAATATGAATACTTGGTAATTCTTTTATATACAGTTGACTAGAAAAACTAGAGACTATATTTACTTTTATTATGCATTTAAAGTAAATATAGTCTTTTTTTATTTTATTAATGGATATTTAGCAATAAGTAAAAATGATTAACCTATATGTAGTTTTTATTGTAATAATACATAGTATTCATATTGAAATAATTAGTAATTTATAGGATTTTATAGGTTTATAAGATGAAATGGGGGGATATTAAAATGAGTGAGATATCAAATCAAGCAACAAAATATATAGAACAATCAAAGTTAGCATGGCTTATAACTGTTGGAGAAGATAAAAGGCCTTATGTAAGACCTATGGGAGCATTTTTCAATGATGGTTTGGATTTATATTTTTTAACTGCCAAGAAGACTGATAAAGTTAAACAAATAAATACAAATCCAACTGTTACCTTTTATTTTGAGAATCCAGAACAATCTTATGACACTTTTAAAAGTGTTGCTGTTAGTGGAGAAGCAGTAGAGGTTTTAGAGGAAAGTGAATTTAAGAAGGCTGTAGAGGGCATAGGTATTCGTTATCCAGCTATAAAAGGGAATGTGGAAAATGGAAATATTAAAGATTCATCAATTTATAAAATTAATACTAATTTTATAAAAACAGCAGATTATACGAAATCACCAAAGGAAGTATCTGAAAATATTTAATGTTATTAATTTTAAATAATTATAAAATGAGAAAATTTTAGGAGGAATATTTAAATGAGACAAGTAGCTATTTATGGAAAAGGTGGAATAGGTAAATCAACTACGACACAAAATCTTACAGCAGGTTTAGTTGAAAGAGGAAATAAAATAATGGTAGTAGGTTGTGATCCTAAAGCAGATTCAACAAGATTATTATTAGGAGGACTTGCACAGAAATCAGTTCTTGATACATTGAGGGAAGAAGGAGAAGACGTAGAATTAGATTCTATATTAAAAGATGGATTTGGTGGAATCAGATGCGTTGAATCAGGCGGCCCGGAACCAGGAGTTGGATGTGCAGGAAGAGGAATAATAACTTCAATAAACATGCTAGAACAGCTTGGAGCTTACACAGATGATTTAGATTATGTATTCTACGATGTACTTGGAGACGTTGTTTGTGGTGGATTCGCAATGCCAATCAGAGAAGGAAAAGCTCAAGAAATATATATAGTAGCAAGTGGAGAAATGATGGCTCTATATGCAGCTAACAACATTTCAAAAGGTATCCAAAAGTATGCTAAGAGTGGTGGAGTTAGACTTGGTGGTGTCATCTGCAACAGCAGAAAAGTTGCAAATGAATATGAATTACTTGATGCATTTGCTAAGGAATTAGGAAGTCAATTGATACACTTTGTACCAAGAAGTCCGGTGGTAACAAAGGCTGAAATAAATAAGAAGACTGTTATAGATTTTGATCCTAAATCTGAACAAGCTGATGAATACAGAGAATTAGCAAGAAAAATAGATGAAAATGAATTGTTTGTTATACCAAAGCCAATGACTCAAGAAAGACTAGAAGAAATATTAATGCAATATGGTCTTAATGACTAGAAAGATTTAAAAATCATTTCATTTGAAAAATTTATATATTGGTAACTTAATGCTTGCAGGTAACACTGCAAGCTAAGGCATCTTCAAAAAATACTCAGTCAGTATGCTAGTTTATTTTGTATCCTACTGCGTCAACAGAACCTTCTGATGGCTTACTATCAGAAGAACCTGTTTTCTTGTATGATTCAAAATATACGTCGCATCTTTGACTTATTATTTATTTTCAGATGCCTAATAAAATACTCAAAATTCAGGAGGATGACTTTATGTCAATTAATTTAAAAATATCTGCAGTACCAACAAGAGAAAATCGTTTAGGCTCTGTAACAGGTTATAACGGTGATCTTCATGATATAGTTAATAAATCCAAATGTGGAGACTTAAAGAATAGAGATAGATGTTTCAGTCAGTCAAGTTCCTGTAATGCAGGTTGTGCACTAGGTCAACTTTCAGGTATAAGAGATGTAGCAATAATAAATCATGCTCCTTCAGGATGCACAGCTATGGCACCAAATACTGATGTTACCAATAGACAGTTAGCTACCAAAAGGGGTATCACAAATGCAACAGTCTTTGTAGGGACCGATATGAACGAAAAAGATACAGTCTTTGGAGCTACAGGTAGTCTTAGTGAAATAGTAATAGAAACTTATAATAGATATAAACCAAAGGCAATTTTTATAGGTACATCCTGCTTAACTGGTATTATAGGTGAAAATGTTGATAGTGTTGTGGAAGAACTTAAAAAGGAAATACCAGTACCTATAGCAGCAGTGCATTGTGAAGGTTTCAGGTCAAGAATATGGGCAACAGGTTTTGATGCCTCAGATCATGCTGTGCTAACAAGTATTGTAAAGCCACCAGAAAAAAAAGTTGATGTAATAAATTTCAAAAACTTTTATGAAAGTGCCAGAGGGGAAATAACTGATATATTTTCAAATTTCGGTGTTAAACCTCTATTTTTATATCAGAATTCTACAGTTGAAGAGCTTTCTCATATATCTGAATCTTTGGCAACAGTAAGTATATGTGGTGTACTAGGGTCCTATTTAGGAAATGGATTGGAAGAAAAGTATGGAGTGCCTTTTGTAAAAACAATAAATCCATTGGGGGTTGCAGGCTTTGAAACCTGGCTTAGAGGGATAGGAAAAGTTATAAAGAAGGAAGCAGAAGTTGAGGCTTATATAGAAAAAGAAAGAGCTATATATTTACCTAAAATAGAGGAAGTCAAAAAAGAACTTAAAGGTTTGAGAGCTGTACTTGGAATGGGACCTGGTTATACTTATGAGGTATCTCGTGTACTTCAGGAATTAGGAATGGAAGTAGTATGGGCAGCATCTTGGCATCACGATAAAAAACATGACAATGGTGAAATACCAGCAGCACTAAAATATTTAGATGAAAATTCGCCTTATAATTTTAAAGTCAGTGTAGCAGATCAGCAAAATTATGAGATTCTTAATATACTAAATGAATATAAGCCTGATATATATTTCTCACGTCATCCGGGAACTACAGTATGGGCAATAAAACAGGGTGCATCTGCATTATGTGTTAATGATGAATATATGATATTTGGATATAAAGGCACATTGGATTTTGCATATACAGTACTTGATACAATAAAAAATAGAAGTTTTGAAAAAAATCTGGCAGCAAGAGTTAAATTACCTTATACACAATGGTGGTACAATCAGGATAATTCACTGTTTATGACAAAGGAGGCAAAATAGTAAATGGCAAAAATATTAGATCAACCTAGGTATAAATGTGCTTTAACAGCCATGCAAACCGTACAATCAATTCCAGGGGCGTTACCTATTTTACATTCAGGACCTGGATGTGGTCAAAAACTTGCAGGGGGTGCTGGAAGTTCAGGACATTTTTCCCACAACATATTTCCTTGCACAAATATAAGCGAGAAAGAAGTAGTTTTTGGTGGAGAGAAAAAGCTTAGAGAAACTATATCCAATGCACTTAAGGTTATAGATGCAGAATTGTATGTGGTATTGACAAGTTGTACATCAGAAGTTATAGGCGATGATGCAGAAGAAATTGTTCGTTCTTTTAAAAATGCTGAAAAACCAGTAATATATGCCTCAACACCGGGATTTAAAGGAAATAACTATGTTGGTAATGACTGGGTAATAAAATCTATTATTGAACAGTACTTAAAACCAACGGATAAGAAAGTAAAAGGACTTGTTAACATATGGGCTGGAGTTCCATTACATGATCCATTTTGGCTTGGAAACTTGAGAGAATTAGAAAAGCTTGTAGCAGAGATTGGATTAATACCAAATACCATATTTGGCCATGACAGAGGAGTTAAAAATTTAGATAAGATACCTGAAGCTGAATTTAATCTTTTGGTAGCTCCTTGGGCAGGGATTGAGAATGTTGAATTTTTAAAAGAGAAGTTTGGTACACCTTATTTACATTATCCTACTCTTCCAATAGGTGCTACTGAAACTAGTAAGTTTTTACGTGCTGTAGGAGAATTTGCAGGGATAGATAAGCAAAAAGTTGAAGATGTTATTACAAAAAATGAAGAAGAATATTATTATTATATAGAACGTTTTGCAGATGTATTTCTTGAAACACGTGTAATGTCAAAAAGATTTGTGGTTGTTTCAGATGCTCAGTATTCACTTGCACTAACAAAATTTTTGGTTAATGATTTTGGGCTTTTCCCATCAAAGCAATATATAATTGATGATACACCAGACAAATATAGAAAAGATGTAGAAGGATATTTTAAGGAATTAAATTATGGAATAGAAGCAGAAGTTGCATTTTCCAGTGATGGATACCAAATACACAATGAAATAAAAAATACTGATTTTCATGGTTACCCACTAATTCTAGGCAGTTCTTGGGAAAAGAAGGTTGCTCAAGAAACTAAAGCCCACTACCTATCAATTTCATGGCCTATTCAAGAGAGGCTTGTAATAAACAGTTCTTATGTAGGCTATGGTGGAGGACTTAAACTTCTGGAAGATATTTATTCAGTAGTTCTTACCAGATTTAATTAATATGTTTTAAAATTGAGGGGGAGTATTAAAAATGGCAAATGAAGAGTTGAAATTTGATACATTAAAAATAAGAGGAGCTTATAATTCTGCTGAGCACAATTACGCAGCTTCTGTACCTATTTATGAAACTGCAGCTTTCGATTTAGGAAGTACTGAAAGAGCAGGAAATTTATTTTCATTTTCTGAACCCGGCTTTATCTATACTAGAGTGGGTAATCCTACCACTAATGTTTTGGAACAAAGAGTGGCAGCATTAGATGGAGCTGCCGGTGCTGTAGCTGTGGGATCAGGAATGGCAGCAGTAACTTATACATTATTTAATGTAGCTGAAAATGGTGGAAGAATACTTACAACACCATATCTTTATGGAGGAACTATTGATAGTTTCAAAAAGATATATCCTAAATTTGGTGTTGACATAGATAAGTCAGAGAATTTTCACAATCCAGAAGAACTTGCAAAAGATATCAAACCAGATACAAAAGCAATATTTGTAGAAAGTATTAGTAATCCAAATGCTGTTATAGCTGATCTGGAAGCACTAGCAAAAGTTGCTCATGACCATGATATTCCACTTATAGTTGATAATACCTTTGCAACTCCATATCTTCTTAATCCTATAAAATATGGTGCTGATATTGTCATCTATTCAGCTACAAAGGCTTTAGGAGGTCATGGAAATTCGATTGCAGGTCTTATTTTAGAAAGTGGTAAATTTAACTGGGGAAATGGCAAATTTCCACAATTTCAGGAGCCAGATTATACTTTAAGAGATTCAGAAGGAAAATCAAGAACCTTTCTAGATGTATTTCCTGAATTTCCTTTTACATGGAGAATAAGAAAAAACTATCTTGCATATTTTGGTGCTGCACTTAGTCCATTTAATTCTTATTTAACTCTACTAGGAATTGAAACCCTTTCAGAGAGAATTCAAAAGCAGGTTGAAAATACTAAGAAGATAATTTATTATTTAGAGGACAATGATAAGGTTGAGTGGATTAAACATCCTTCTGCTAAGGGTAATCCATATAGAGAACTTGCAGAAAAATATGTACCTAAAGGAGCAGGATCAATTTTTAGCTTTGGCTTTAAGGGCACAGATGAGCAAATTAATAAATTTTTAAATGCAATAAAATTGTTCAATTATCACACAAATGTTGGAGATGTAAGATCTCTTATTATTAATTCTCCAAAGACAACCCATGGGGAACTTACAAGAGAGGAACAGGAATTTTCAGATATAGCTCCAAATACAATTAGAATATCTGTAGGACTAGAAGATCCTCAGGATCTTATTGCAGATTTGGATCAGGCATTTAAGGCATCTTCAAAAAATAATTAAGTCAGTATGCTAGTCTATTTATTTTCAGATACCTAAAAAGGCGTTTGAATAGTGTTTGAATAGTTTGAATATGCTTTTACGAGGAGATGATTTAATGTCATATAAAGTTGCCATTGGCACTTCTGATGGTAAATTTGTCAATCAGCATTTTGGTAAAGCTGCACAATTTGCAATTTATGAAGTTGAAGATAAAAAATTCAATTTATTAGAAGTTAGAGAAAATAACCCTGCTTGCGGTGATAATGGTCATCAAGAAAATGCTATGTATGATAGCATAAATCTTTTATTAGATTGTAAAATAGTACTCATAAGTATGATAGGTGTGGGCCCGGATCAAGTGTTGTTTGATAAGGGAATACTCAGCTATGAAACTTCTGATTCCATAGAGAATGCCTTACAATATGTTTCTTCAAATATTGAAGGCAAATATTTTTAATATAAATAAATTCCAAGTAAATCGGTATGTATGATAAGAATTGGAGCGTGATAAAATGTCATATAAAATAGCAGTTGCCAGCAGTGATGGTAAAGATATAAATCAACACTTTGGAAGGGCTGAGCAGTTTTTTGTATATGAAGTGGAGGATGATAATAATTTTAAATTTGTAGAATTAAGAAGAGCTACAGATTTTCATAGTGAACATGAGGATCATGTAACTAAATTGAAAAATACTATAAAAGGACTAAATGGATGTAAGATTGTGCTAGTGACACAAATAGGGGATGGTGCTTCTAGAATATTAAGAAGTAATGGAATAGAGTCTTTTGACGTAGAAGATTCTATAGAAAATGCTTTGCCTAAATTGATCAAGTACTATTCTACGGTTAACTTGTAATAAAGCATTCGACAAATATTGGTATAAGAATTATAATAAAATAAATTTGAAAAATAGGAATTGTATTTTAAGTTTAGTTTTAAAAAAATGGAACTATAATTAGAACATGCAATTAATAAAATATTTAATTTGGTTGATTAGATATACTAAAGGCTAAGTTTAATCTTTTAAGATTAGACTTAGCCTTTTCTATTTTTTAACTTTAATAATAGTTGGAATATATAAATTTAATTTATGAGGTGGTATGTAAATGACGGCAAATATACTCCAAAATACCTACAATGTGAATTCTGAAAAAACATTTTTTTTCAAAGATTATGACGGAGTGAAGATATATACAAAAGTTTGGTATCCAAAAGAAAAAGATAATATAAAGGGAATTATTCAAATAGCACATGGTTTAGGGGAAACTACTGAGTACTATGAAGAATTTGCAAATTTTTTTAGAAGAAACGGATATGTAGTATATATTAATGAAGCATTAGGGCACGGTAGGACAGCAGGAAACATAGATGATTCAAATTATAAATATAATGCAGGTAATGCAGGAACAGATGGTTTAAATCACATGGCTGTAGATTTGAAAATATTAACTGAAAATATTAAAAAGAAATATCCTGATAAAAAGATTTTTCTTCTAGGTCATAGTTTAGGGTCTGTAATATCACAAATTTATGCTTATAAATATGGTAATGGAATAAATGGAATTATATGTACTGGTGCAATAAGTGAATTAAATGAAGATAGATTTGAGTATTTATTACAAATAGCTAGAAGAGAAATAGAAAAACGTGGGAGGCTTGAACCTTCAGTAGAAGTATTCAATGCTCTATTTGGAGATTTAAATGACAAATTTAAACCTGCTAGAACTGAATTTGATTGGATAACAAGTGATGAAAAATTGCTTAGGAAATCATTAGAATCACCTTATGCAAATATACCCTTTAACGTGGGTTTTTATTTTGATTTTATCAATGCATTAAAAAATAGAAACGAAAAAAATAATATTGAAAAGATTCCAAAGGATTTACCAATATTTTTACTGTCTGGTAGTGATGACCCACTTAGTGATAATGGTGATGGTATTAAAGAATTATTTAATATTTATAAAGAAGAGAAGTTGAAGGATATATCTTTTAATATATACGAGGGAAAAAGACACAGTATATTGAGGGAGACTAACAGAAATATAGTATTTAAAGATATACTTGACTGGATTGATATTCACTAATTTTAAAATATATTTTCTTTAAAACAATGTTTAGATATTTAAAGTTACAAAGGGGAGTGGTAATCATGAAAAAGCATAAAATTATATTTAATGTTACGTCATTATTAACTGTAATATTAATTTTATTTTCTTTAGCAGGATGCACAAATGCCGCTAGTAATAATACTAGTGATACTAAATCAGCAGATAATATTAAAGAAGGCGGGTCTATTTCTTTGCCAACTAGTGAACCGGATTTTTTAGATCCTGATCTAGCAGCTGCGGCAGATACAAGGTCAGTGCTTTTTAATGTATTTGAAGGACTTGTAAAGCCAGATGAGAATGGGAATCTTATTCCAGCAGTGGCCAGCAGCTATGAAATTTCAAAGGATGCTTTAAAGTATACTTTTAAACTTCGAAAAGGAATAAAATTCCAAAATGGTAATCCAGTAACTGTACAGGATATAAAATATTCTTTAGATAGAGCTGCAGGAAAGGACACTGGTAAACCACTAAAAACAGAACTTACAAATATTAAATCCGTTGATATTAAGGACGATTCTACTGTAGAAATTAATTTGACAAAAGCAGATTCGGAATTCCTTTCATATTTAACAGTTGCAATTATTCCCAAAGATTATAAAGATCAAAATACAAAACCTATTGGAACGGGGCCATTTAAAATAGTTAAATATACACCTCAGCAGGAAATTGTACTGGAAAAGAATAAGGACTATTGGCAAAAAGGTTTACCACATATTGATAAGGTCACATATAAGATTACTTCAGATGCAAATTCAATATTAGTAGATCTTAAAGCAGGCAGCTTAGATACAGCCTTTATACCTAAAGATCAAGCTGATCAAATTTTAAATGACTATAATCTTTTAATTGGAAGTGCTAATTTATTGCAGCAACTTTCCATAAATAATGCAGTGAAACCTTTTGACGATGTTAGAGTACGCCAAGCACTATACTATGCTATAGATACTCAAAACATTATTGATACAGTTGCAAGTGGAGTAGGAAAACCGGCAGGAACTAATTTCTTCTCAAGCTTTAAAAAGTATTTTCAACCTGGACTGGAGAAAACTTATAAGAAAAATATTGACAAGGCAAAAGAACTTTTAAAAGAAGCAGGATATCCAAATGGATTTGAAACTAGTATTAGTGTGCCTTCTAATTATCAATTTCATTTAGATACAGCTCAAGTAATTGTTGAACAGCTTAAGGCAATTAATGTTAAAGCAACAATTAAACCTGTTGAGTGGGGAGTATGGCTTAGCAACGTGTATAAGGGGAGACAATATGATACTACAGTAATAAGCTTAGATGCATCTTATTTATCTCCAAGGGCACTGCTTGGAAGATATGTGTCAACGGATTCTAGTAATTTTATTAACTTTAAAGATCCTAAATATGATGAAATATATAATCAAGCTGTAAATGAAACAGATGATGCAAAGAAAGTTGAATATTATAAGCAATTGCAGACAATTCTAAATAAGGATGCTGCTTCTGTGTTTATCCAGGATCAACAAAAAACTGTTGTGCTTAAAAAGGGATTAGCTGGCTATAAATTTTATCCGTTATATGTTCAAGATTTGTCTTCAATTTATTATACAAAATAAGGCACATTCAAATAAATAACTAGTCAATATGCTAGTCTATTTATTTTCATATGCCTAAATTGAATTTAATTTTAAGAAAGTAGTGAGATTAATGAAGTATATATTAAGAAAAATTGTAACGGTAATTGTAACATTAATAGTTGTTTCTGGTATTACATTTTTCTCATTTAATGTTGTGCCTGGTGATCCAGCTTTACTAATTCTTGGTACAGAGGCCACCACGCAAAAGATTCAAAACTTAAGACAAGAACTTGGATTAAATCAAAGTTTACCAGAAAGATATATAAATTGGATTGGAAATTTTATTAAAGGTGATATGGGAAAATCTATAAGATTTTCCCAACCTGTTAAAGATTTGATTGTAACTAGAATTCCCGTTACTTTCAGCCTTGCTGTTATGTCTCTTATTTTAATAATTGTTATATCAATTCCATTGGGAATTTATTCAGCTAAAAAAGAAGGCACAGTTATCGATGCTGTAATTAATATTATTAGTCAAATTAATATGGCAATACCATCTTTTTTTATGGGAGTAATTCTTATTTTAGTGTTTGGAATTATATTAAAGTTATTTACTCCCGGGAAATATGTAGATTATAATAAAAATTTTATAGGTTTTTTACTGTATCTAATTCCAGCCGCTTTTTCTATAGCACTACCCAAAATTGCAACTGTAATTAAGTTTTTAAGGGCAGCCATACTTCAAGAAATGTCAAAGGATTATGTTAGAACAGCTTATAGTAAAGGCAATAAAGAAAATATGGTTTTATATAGACATATACTTAAGAATGCCACCATAACTATAATAACTTTAATGGGAATGATTATTGCCGAGGTTTTGGCGGGAAGTATAATTGTAGAGCAATTATTTGCTATACCTGGAATAGGAAGATTGATGATTATGTCTATTTCAACAAGAGATTTTCCGTTAACACAAGCTTTAGCTATATGCATTGCTTTTTTTGTTGTATTTATTAATCTCTTAGTAGATATATTTTATCAAATAGTTGATCCTAGAATAAGGGTTAGATAGAGGTGCGTATGAATAGACGATTTAACTATAATTTACTTATAGGATATATTTTAGTAGGATTTATAATCTTAATAATGATTATTGACATATTCTATACTCCCTATGATCCCAATAAAATGAATGTAGCTGAGAGATTTGGGGCACCAAGTATTAGACATTTTTTAGGTACTGATAATTTTGGAAGAGATATTTTTAGTAGAATTATTGATGGAACAAAAACTACTTTGTCTGTAGCTATTAGTACTGTATTTTTCGGAACTTTTTTTGGTGTAATATTTGGAGCAATTTCCGGTTATTTTGGTGGCTTTATTGATGAAATAATCATGAGAATTAATGATGCATTAATAGCTTTCCCAGGTATTTTACTTGCTTTAGTTATAGTAACAACTTTGGGACAAGGTAAATATCAAATCATTTTAGCACTGGGAATCATATTTACACCTAGCTTTTCACGTATTACAAGAAGTGAATTTTTAAAGGTTAAGCAGCAAGATTTTATTAGAAGTGCTGAAGTTTTTGGTGCAAGTCCATTTAGAATCATGTTTGTACATATATTGCCTAATATATATCCAACTCTTTTATCGGCAATAACTATAGGATTTTCAAATGCTATATTATCTGAATCAGCTTTGAGTTTTTTGGGGCTAGGAGTTAAACCTCCAGATCCTAGTTGGGGAAGAATGTTGTCAGAGGCACAAGCATATTTGTTTAATGCACCTTGGTATGCTATTGCATCAGGCACAATCATAGCTATAACTGTTCTTGGATTTAATTTTATTGGGGAAGGGCTTAGAAAAATATATGGTTAGTGAGATGAATTATAATGTCTAAAGTTTTACTTAAAGTAAAAGATCTTTCAATTTCTATAAAAGGTGCGAAAGGAGTCAACAGTGCGATAAATGGAATATCTTTTTGTATAAAAAGTGGAGAAATATTAGGTATAGTTGGTGAATCCGGATGCGGGAAAAGTATTACAGCACTTTCTATTGCGGGCCTTTTACCGGATTGTGCAGCAGTTAGTAATGGAAGTATAATTTTTGATGGAATTGAACTTAAAGATATAAAAAAGGATGAATTTAGAAAAATTCAAGGAAGAGATATCTCAATTATATTTCAAGAGCCTATGACTTCATTAAACCCTTTGATAACTATAGGTAAGCAGATCGGAGAATCTTTAAAAATACATTATAAGATAACAAAGAAAGAAATAAAACAAAAAGTTATTAGTGCTTTAAATAAAGTTGGTTTATCCAAAGTAGAAGAGGTATATAGTTCTTATCCACATCAATTATCAGGAGGAATGAGACAAAGGGTTATGATTGCAATGGCTATTGTATGCAGACCAAAGTTAATAATAGCAGATGAACCCACTACAGCTCTTGACGTCACAGTTCAAGCTCAAATACTTTCACTTTTAAAAGAGATAAATCGTGAATATAAAACGTCAATTTTATTTATTTCTCATGATTTAGCTGTAATAAATCAATTATGTGATAATGTTATTGTTATGTATTCCGGAGATATTATTGAAGAAGGAATTACAAAAGATATACTTATGCATCCTTTGCATCAATATACAAAAGGATTATTGGGATCAATACCTAGTAAAGATAAAAAAGGTAAAAGACTTGTGAATATTCCGGGGAAAGTACCTTCAATAGAGGTTAAAAAAGTTGGATGCAGTTTTGCATCTAGATGTAATCAAGCTCAAAATAAGTGTTTTTCTGAAAAACCTCAAAATTTTCAGATAGGAAAGGATCATAAAGTGTCATGCCATCTTAATGAGGAAGGTGAAAAAGATTATGCCATCTAATTTAATATTGGAAGTAAATAATTTAAGTAAAAATTTTCACATTAAAAATTCAAATATTTTTAGTAAAGATAAGGTTATAAAAGCTTTAGATGATATTTCTTTTAATATTAAAAAGGGTGAAATTTTTGGACTTGTAGGTGAAAGTGGTTGTGGAAAATCAACTCTTGGAAGATCAATTGTAGGATTAACTAAAGATGTGGAAGGACAAATATTTTTTGAGGGTAAAAATATAAAAAATATAAAGAGGTTAAGTAAAAAAGTACAAATTATTTTTCAAGATCCTCTAAGTTCATTGAATCCTAAGAAAAAAATAGGGTGGATTTTGGAAGAACCATTGAAGATACATAAAATTGGGAATAAGGAACAACGATTAAATATGGTAAATAAAATTTTAGATTTGATTGGACTTGATAATAGCTATAAAGATAAATATGCAAAGGAATTAAGTGGCGGCCAAAGGCAGAGGATAAGCATTGGCAGTGCACTTATGCTTAATCCGGAACTTATAATTGCAGATGAACCAGTTTCTGCATTAGATGTTTCTGTCCAATCTCAAATTCTCAATTTAATGCTAGATTTACATGAAAAGCTAAATTTAGCATATCTTTTTATTTCTCATAACCTTGATGTTGTATACTATATGTGTGATAGAGTGGCGGTTATGTATGCTGGTAAAATTGTTGAAATAGCTTCTGCAGAAGAAATTTACGATAAACCACTACATCCTTATACTAAGGTTTTACTTAATTCTGTTCTCAAGTTTGATGAAAATATAGACTTGAGCAATGAGATTACTGAAGGTAATAGAAATTTAAGTGTTGAGTTTAGTTGCCCTTATTATAAAAAATGTACTTATGCTAAAGAAGAATGCCGGACAAAAGCACCAAAAATTAAGAATATAAATGGAGAGAATGAGTTAGAACATCTAGTAAGGTGCAACTTATTTTAATAGTAAATAAACATAAAAATTGTGGCAATTGCATCTTTTGCTATTGGTTTTACTCTCGTAGTTCCTCAATTTATGGTACCACTTTCAGAAGAGCTTGCAGATCCAAAAGTAAGAGGTAAAATAATTGGTACAGTCTTTAGTGGATTATTAATATGAACAGCATCTAGAAATTTTTAAGCTTATGAAAGAAAGAAATTCACAAAATGCAGCAGAATGTATGTTTAGTCATATAGAATGTAATATAGGGCATGTTAAGCTGTTAATAGATAATTGACAAAGTATTTGTTTAGATTTATAATAAAGACTAAATAAATTTAATAGTTGGGAAATTTCCCATATACAGTTAACTAGACAAACTAGAGACTATGTTTACTTCCATATTTGAAGTAAATTATAGTCTTTTTATTTTTAAAAATCTTTTTAAATTTATAATAGTTTATTCAAATTGTTTGCAGTATTAAGTAAATTACTGAATTTTAAAATGATCTATAAATGTTTAAATTGACTAATACATTATATCTAGTGGTGTTAAACTAATAAAATATTTTTAAAATTTAGGAGGAGAAGCTTATGGCAATTAATTTAAAGATATCTGCAGTGCCAACAAGAGAAAATCGTTTGGGATCTGTAACAGGTTATAATGGTGATCTTCACGATATTGTGGAGAAATCAAAATGTGGAAATTTAAAAAATAGAGATAGATGCTTCAGTCAGTCCAGTTCTTGTAATGCAGGTTGTGCACTGAGTCAACTTTCAGGTATAAGAGATGTGGCAATAATCAATCATGCTCCTTCGGGATGTACAGCCAATGCCCCAAGATCAGAAGTTACTAATAGGCAATTGGCCGCTAAAAGAGGAGTTACAAATGCAACAGTTTTCGTAGGAACAGATATGAATGAAAAGGATACAGTTTTTGGCGGGGCAAGTAGTCTTAGTGAAATAGTAAAAGAAACTTATAAAAGATATAAGCCAAAGGCAATTTTTATAGGTACATCTTGCTTAACTGGTATTATAGGTGAAAATGTTGACAGCGTTGTGGAAGAACTTAAAGAGGAAATACCAGTACCTATAGCAGCAGTGCACTGTGAAGGTTTCAGGTCAAGAATATGGGCAACAGGCTTTGATGCTTCTGATCATGCAGTACTTACAAGCATTGTGAAACCACCAGAAAAGAAAGTTAATGTAATAAATTTTAAAAACTTTTATGAAAGTGCCAGAGAGGAAATAATAGATATATTTTCAAATTTCGGTGTTAAACCTCTATTTTTATATAGAAATTCCACGGTGGAAGAACTTTCTCATTTGTCTGAATCACTGGCAACGGTAAGTATATGTGGTGTATTAGGGTCATATCTTGGAAATGGGTTGGAAGAAGAATATGGAGTTCCTTTTGTAAAGACTATAAATCCACTGGGGGTTGCAGGCTTTGAAACCTGGCTTAGGGGGATAGGAAAGGTTATAAATAAGGAAGCAGAAGTTGAGGCTTATATAGAAAAAGAAAGAGCTATATATTTACCTAAAATAGAAGAAGTAAAGAAAGAACTTAAGGGTTTAAGAGCTGTACTTGGAATGGGGCCTGGTTATACTTATGAGGTATCTCGTGTACTTCAAGAGTTAGATATGGAAGTAGTATGGGCAGCATCCTGGCATCATGATAAAAAACATGACAATGGAGAATTGCCAGCAGCACTTAAATATTTAGATGAACATTCACCATATAATTTTAAAGTAAGTGTGGCAGATCAGCAAAATTATGAAATACTCAATATATTAAATGAGTATAAGCCTGATATATATTTCTCACGTCATCCGGGAACTACAGTATGGGCAATAAAACAGGGAGCATCTGCACTATGCGTTAACGATGAGTATATGATATTTGGATATAAAGGTACACTAGATTTTGCATATACAGTACTTGATACAATAAAAAATAGAAGCTTTGAAAAGAATCTGGCAGCTAGGGTTAAATTACCTTATACAGAATGGTGGTACAATCAGGATAATTCACTGTTTTTGACAAAAGAGGTAAAATAGTAAAATAGTATTATATAATGTCATACTATATTGACAAAATCATATTTATATGTTAAAAATATATATAAGAAATTTATATTCTAACGAAATACCTATTTTTCTTATATGTTTAATAAAAAGACATTATTATAGTAATATCAAAATAAGTTTATATTATAAAATAATAACTAATTAATCTCATCAAGAGAAGCAGAGGGACTGGCCTGATGAAGCTTCGGCAACCTTCATACGTGTAATTAGAAAGGTGCCAAATCCTGCAGTTGAATGTTTAACGGTAGATGAGAGAGGGTATATGAAGTAAAAAAACCTCTTTCATCTATATATATTAGATGGGGAGGTTTTTAATTATGTGTTGAGTAACTAGAAAAGCAATGAATTATTTTAAAAATTTCATATTTCTAGGGGGGTAAATAATTTTGGAAAGTGCAAATAATGTTAGTAGATTATATAAAAAGAAAAATCCCGTTTCTCAAGCAAATTTAGAAAAGATAGTACAATTGTTAGGTGAAATAAAATATGGTTCAGTGACATTAGTTATTCAGGATGGAGTTCTTATTCAAATTGAAACAAATGAAAAAATAAGGCTCAAGTAAAGAAGAGATAAATAATAATGAAAAGTAACAAGTTTTTAATTTGTGTATGTCAATTATAGTAATAATTATAAATATAAGTTAAATATTGCAATGAAACATATAAAATCAATATGTATACTTATATTGAAGTATTACTTAAAATATTTAGTGAATTTCAAGGATACAATATGAGAAAATAAATATATTTATGTATTTAAAATACATAAATTAGATAGTCAACTAGATGAACTAGAGACTATGAATAATTTTACAGCTAATTACATGTAAATTAATTCATAGTTTTTGTTACATATTTACATATTACATAAATTTTAATTAATATTATATATTGTTGATTATAATTTATATATTTTATCTAAATGAAATAATTACTTTATAAGATAAATAGTTTATATGAATTTGATTTAAAGATATATCTTAAATTGTTTTATTCGATAAATAATAAAGAAAGGAAGTATAATATAAAAATGAGTATATTTCAAACTATTTTTAAAAGAAGAACAATACGAAGTTTTAAGCAAGACGCAATACAGCCAGAAAAGTTAAAAAAATTAGTGGATGCAGCAAGAGTAGCACCACAAGCTGCAAATTTACAGCCTTTAAAGTATGTAATTATTAATGATGAAAAATTATTAGAACCAATTTTTAAGACTACAGCTTGGGCTGGTTATATAAGACCAGCAGCTGATCCACAAGAAGGACAAAAACCAGTTGCTTATATATTAATTCTTGTTGATAGTGAAATAAAAAAAGAGGGTTATGATGTAGATGCTGGAGCAGCAGTTGAAAACTTGCTATTAACTGCAGTTGAAGAAGGATTAGGAACCGCTTGGTTAGGTGCTATAGATAGAAAAAAAATAAAAGAGTTATTAAATATACCAGATAAATATATTATTCACACTCTTGTGGCATTGGGATATCCTGGTGAAAACCCAGTTATTGAAGATGAAAAGGATAATTCTATTAGATATTATAAAGATGAAAATAATGTTTTGCATGTGCCAAAGAGAAAGCTTGAGGATATAGTATTTTTTAATAATAAGATTGTATAGATAATTTTTGTTGAAGTGGCTGTACTAATAAATAATTTTAATTTGATTCTCCTTAATTTAATATTGACAATTACAGTAATAAAGGTTATTATAAGTAAAACATAAAATATTTATAGGAATACTAGGAATAGTTGCTTACTAGAAAAACTAGAGGCATCCAGAAAAAATTATTTTTTTTGGATGCCTTTTTTGTAACATAATTTATTATAAAAAAATTTAATTATTGTAATTTGAGAGGAGAATACAAATGGCGAATTTTTCACATTTAACAAAAGATCAATTAAAACAAAAATTATGGGAGGAAGTAGCTTTAAAAGCAGACTTAATTGCAAATGGAGTTGATATTTCTAAAGAGGCTTTGGCTAGTATAAAACTTGGTACGGAAATAAAAGAACAAGTACATTGTCTTTTTGAAATGGATTTTCAGGATCATGATTTTGAATTGCCTGCAGATTTCAATCTTCCATTGGGGATAAGTGTTTCTTTTAACTGGAATCCAGCAGCACTATATAAAATTGTTACTGAAAAAGGTAAATTTATTTTGATTAAAAATGGTAATAAGGTTTCAGATATAGAATTTCATAAGAGACCAGGATTTTATGGTAAGAAAACTTCTGATGGAAAAAACATGGAGAATATAGGTGTGTACAATCCTGATGGACATGTATTTGTTGTTTATAGTAATGAGTGTTCATATAAAGATAAGGGTGAAGATTGCCTATTTTGCAATATAAACCATACTAAAGATACTTATGCTGAAAAAGAAGGTACTGAGTGGAAAACTCCTGTTCAAATTGGAGAGGTTGTGGCAGAGGCTTATAAATCAGGAATCGCTAGGCATGTAACTATAACTGGTGGAGTAATACCAGAACGTAGGGAGCTTGAATACTATCTTGATGTAGCAGATGAAATCAAGAATCATACAGGTTTAGAGGATTTTAATGGAACAGCTACAGTTGCAGCCCCTTTGGATCTTTCGAATATTGATAGATTAAAAGAAGCAGGTTATCGTACTACATCTATGAATCTAGAAATTTGGGATAAAAATATTTATAAGACTATTTGTCCAGGAAAAGCTAATGGTAGTGGTGGTTGGGATCATTGGGTTGAAGCTTTAGAGCATGCTATAAAAGTTTTTGGTTACGGCAGAGTGCGTTCAACCTTTGTTACAGGTATTGAGCCTAAGAATAGGACACTTGAAGGATTTGAATATTTAATATCAAAAGGAGTTGTAGCTATAGCATCCCTTTGGATACCGAATCCTGGTTCAGTACTTGAAGGTCATCGTACACCTGAATCAGCTTGGCATTTAGATTTAGCTGAAAAGAATGTTAATCTATGGAAGAAAAATGGAATAACTTATGATCAGATTTTTGATGCTAATGCCGGATCAGATGCATTGCAGCATGATATTTATCGTATTCAAGATGAAACACTTCCTGTTTTTAACTTACAGAATAGTTTAGTATAAATATATAAATTAAATATTATTTTGGGGGTATGTATAAATGGCAATTGATAAAAATTTTATAAAGGAATATTTAAATAGTACAAAATATATAACTTTAGCTACAGTAGATGGTGAAAATGCTCCTGCATTAAGAGTTTTGGGTGCTTTTGGTGTAGATGGTTATGAGACTTATTTTTCAACTGTTGAGGGAGCTGCAAAAGTTGAACAAATTAAACATAATTCAAATGTTTCAGTTTTTTTTCAGCATGAAAATCAAGAATTAGCATCCTTTATTAATATTACAATAAAAGGTAAAGCTGAAAAGGTAACAGATGAAGTAGAACTTAAAAAATCCATTGAGGTAATAGGTAATAGAAATTCTAGATTTAAAGAAAGAATTGAAAAAGATGGCTTAGGTAGCAATATAATAATACGTGTAAATCCATCGGAGTTAAAAATATTGGACTTTAAGAAAACTCCAGGAGAGAATCGTGTTGAAGTTATCTCTTTGTTAGATGAAAATTATTAATAATATATGAAGTATTTAATTATAAATATACTTTTATAATTAAAAAAGAAATTAGTGTAATATTATGACATATGGAATAATTTATTTATAAATAAATTACAACAATAACATAAATAACAAAAATATTAATAGTAAGACTGTACAGTAATATCTTTCTTTTAACACAATAATGACTTATATGAGAATAATAGGGAATTAAATATATCTATTTAGTTGACTAGTTGGACTAGAGGCTAAGGTTTGCTTTTTGTTAGTAAAGGGTTGAACTTTAGCCTTTGCTTTTCATATGGGAGTGGGACTCCAACGTTTTGTGGATAAATATTCACATGATTTATATAGTATGCAGCAGGCATGAGGATATTAATTGTTCATATATTTTAGTGTTTTCTTCTTCAAAAAGTATTTCATTGAAGTATATCCGATTTGATGAAAGGCTGGGCAACGTCCTTGGATACGAGATTAGATATAACATTAAATTATTAATAAATATAATTCAAAATGAGGTGTTAAAATGGCATTACTAAATGAAAATGATTCATACAATTATCTCCCAAAAATAAAAACAACAGTTGAAAATATTAAGAAAGAACTTCTTGAAGAAGTAAAATTAAAAATAGGTGTTTTTGTAGAAGGTATAAGTTTTGATCCTAATGATATTAAAAAGTTTCCCATAGGTACAGAATATCAGGAACAAATCCATATATTGTTTGATATGGATAAAGCTCATCATTCAGGTTTTCTTCTTCCATCAAATTTTTATCTTCCACATGGAGTCTTTGCAGCTTTTAGATGGGATCCTAATTCTAGATATAGATTAGTAGAAGAAGATGGCAAGCCGGTTTTGTATAAAGATAAAACTAGGCTAACTGAAATAAATTTTTATAAGAGACCTAAACTTCTTGGTTATAATACAAGAAATGGAGAAGCTTTTGGCCATATTGCTAATTTTAATCCAGAAGGTTCAGTTAATGTATGCTATAGTAATGAATGTGCTTTAAAAGATACTGGTGATGATTGCTTGTTTTGCAATATAAATTCAACTGCTGGTGCTTATAAATCAGAAAATATATTTATTAAAACACCTGAACAGGTCGGAGAAGTAGTAGCTGCAGCATATAAAGAGGGTGCAGGGAATCATGTTAATGTAACAGGTGGATTTATTCCAGAGCGAAGAGAAATAGATTATTATGCAGATGTAGCTGTAGAAATAAGAGAGCAGACTGGGCTTGATGATTTTAATGGTACCGCTGTAATTGGAGCACCTTTGGATTTTGGAGTTATAGAAAAATATAAAGAGGCAGGATACAGGACTATAGCAATGAATCTTGAAATATGGGATAAGAATTTTTATAAAACAATATGCCCTGGAAAGGAAAAAACTTGTGGTGGAAGAGACCACTGGATTGAGGCCCTTGAATATGCTGCTCAAGTTTTTGGAAGAGGAAATGTTAGATCAAATCTTGTTGCAGGTATAGAGCCTAAGCAATCCATACTGGAAGGAGTAGAATACTTAGCTGAAAAAGGAGTATTATGCTATGCTAATGCATGGTGCCCAAATCCAGGTTCAACATTGGAAGGACATCGTACACCTGAAACTGAATGGCATTTTGATCTTCAAAGGAAAGTTGCTGATATATTTATAAAAAATGGATATAAAGTAGATCAGCTTTATAATGGTGCTGGAAACAGCTCTTCTATACATGATATATTCCGCATAGAAACTGAATACTTTGATAAGGCATATCTTCCTCAGTACAAATTTAAGCAATTATAAAATGTTGGCTAGGAAAAGAGTTAACTTTGAAGAGAATGTTAAAATGGTACATCTTATATGTGCTGGAGGTATAAGACAAGAACTTGGTGTATATGAGGTTATTGATGATTGTGGAGGATCACTGTTAGGTTGGATGTCTCAAAATCCTTTTGTTAGGTTATATAGGGAAGATGTGGCACCTGTTGTATTAAAAAAGTCTCTGATTTATGTAAAATAATTTATATAAAAAATTATAGGAGGTCAATATGGGAACTTTAAAGGAAAAATTGTATGAAGAGTTAAAACTAAAATTAGCTTTAAGCGTTGAGGGTGTTACATATGATGTAGGTGTTTTTGATAGTCTGTTGGAGCGTAGTGAAGGTTTAAAGAAACTGAATTATTGCACTTTGGATAAGGATTTGTTAACAAAGAAAAGCTATAATATACCATACGGATTTATTTTGGATAATGGATTTGGCGTTGGACTTATCACTGATAAAAATTCTCCTTACAAAATTGTGGAAAATGATGGAGTGTTTAGTGTTAATTATATAGGAGAAAAGCTATCAGATATAACATTTCCAGAAACTCCTGAATTTTATTCGAAAAAAACAAAAGATGGCATAAGTATGAGAGATATTGCATCTGATTCAGCCATAGGAAGCGTTGATAAGAGTCTTGTTGTTGCTTATAGCACAGAATGTTCCGTTAAAGATAAAGGACAAACTTGCTTATTTTGTGTAATGAATGGAACAAAAGGACTAGATGGTGGAGAAGATAGGCCAGCTTGGAAATATCCACATCAAATTGCTGAAACTGTAAAAGCTGCCTATGATGAAGGGTATAAGCATTTAACAATTACGGGAGGCTTTGTACCAGAGCGTAGAGAAGTTGAGTATTATTTAGATGTAGCAGAAAGCATCAAGGAAGCCCTTGGAACAAATACCTTTAATGGAACAGCATGTATTGGGGCACCAATTGATTTATCAGTTATTGAAAAGTATAAGGAAGCAGGTTATAGTTCCATTGCGTTTAATACAGAAGTATGGGGTAAAAATTATTTTGATATTGTGTGCCCTGGAAAAGTAGAAGAATGTGGTGGCTATGATAATTGGATAAAAGCAATCGAATATGGAATTGAAGTATTTGGTAAGGGAAATGTAAGAAGTAATTTTGTAGTAGGCTTACAGCCAAAAGAAGTATTATTTGAAGGTATTGAATATTTAGCTTCTATAGGTGTTGTTACAGTTGCCTCTAGCTGGGTACCAGGTCTTGGATCTCCGCTTGAAGGACATCGCTCTCCTACTGTTGATTGGCATTGGGATGCTCAACTTAGGCACGCAGATATTTTAAAAAAATATGGACGTACCTACGAGGAAATATTTAATGCTACACCAGGTAGAACGTTAACACATGATATTTATCAAATAGAAGAAGAAAAATTATCTATTTTTAATAAAAAATAAGTAATTTTTAAAATTATTGTTCATAAAAAAAATTAGAGTCTGTCAATAATTTTGTGTAAACTGCCATAAGAAATTTTAAATTAGATGTTTTTATGAGAAACTAGGTTTGGTATTAGAAATATAAAAACCTAGTTTTTTATATTTATTATATATTTTTACAGTAAAGCATTATAGCTATGACTAGAAGATTATAGGTAAATTTAAAAAATTACAGTTTCAAGCCTATCACTAAAATATATAGATAATTGAGCTAGTATTTGAGCCCATCCACGTATAGATTGGGTCCACTTTTTGCTTATATCCATTGTTGCTAGATAAAGCATTTTAAGTAAAGCATCATCTGAAGGAAATACGCTTTTACTCTTGGTTACTTTTCTTAATTGTCTATTATAGCTTTCCATTGCATTGGTAGTATATATTATTTTTCGTATCTCTGGCGGGTATTTGAAGAATGTAGAAAGTTCTTCCCAATTAGCTTTCCATGAGCGGATAGCAATAAGATATTTATCTCCCCATTTTTCTTCAAATTTAGCTAGCTCCGCTAAGGCTGCATCTTCTGTTGCAGATGTATATACTAGTTTTAAATCTGCATTGAATGCTTTTAAATCTTTATAAGATACATATTTAGAAGAGTTTCTAATTTGATGTATTATGCATCTCTGAATCTCAGTACGAGGATAAATCGCTTTAATAGCTTCTTTAAATCCATTAAGACCATCAACACAAGCTATAAGTATATCATTAACCCCTCTATTTTTAAGTTCATTTAATACTAAGAGCCAGTATTTTGATGTTTCATTAGCTCCAATCCAAATTCCCAAAACTTCTTTAATACCATCTAAGTTTACTCCAATAACTGCGTAAGCAGCCTTGTTTATGACTCTATTATCCTGTTTAACTTTATAATGTATGGCATCCATAAAGATTATAGGATAAACGGCTTCTAATGGTCTATTTTGCCATTCTTTAGCTATAGGAGTAATTTTATCTGTTATACCAGATATTAGTGTAGGCGAAGCCTCAAAACCATATATGTTTTCTAAGTGAGTAGCAATATCTCTGGTAGTCATTCCTTTTGCATACATACCAATAACTTGATCTTCAATTCCAGATATATCTGTTTGATTTTTCTTAACAACCTCCGGTTCAAAACTACTGTTTCTATCTCTTGGTACATCAAGTTGAAATTCTCCAAGATCTGAAATTACCTTTTTAGAGCTTCGTCCATTTCTACTATTAGATGTATTTTTATTTTTGTAGTCATATTTAGAATATCCCAGATGGTCATCAAGCTCCGCTTCTAACATTTCTTTAAGCGTATCGGCGAATAGATCTTTCAATGTTTCTTGAACATCTTTTGCACTTGTAGGCTTTGTTTCCTTAATAAGTTGTTTAATAAGTTCCTTTCTTGAAAAAGACATAATCTGTGCACCCTCCATTTAATAAGAATAATTATATCATCTTTATGGAGTTTACACAGATTATTTTACACTCTCAAAAATTAGGGTATTATCAGCATCATTGGTGGTAATACCCTATAAATTTTCCTTTGCAACAATTAAAGAATTATAATTTAGCTAAAGGAAATATCTATATGATCAAAGTTTTGTAGCTATTTCCGCGGCAATAGAGAATATCTTTTCAACTACTGAATCTCCTTCTTCTTTTCTCCAAATTTCTCGAGAATCCCAACTTACACCGCCAAGACTGTCTAAGGCATATAGCAATTGACCCAATTTAACCCCTCTAAATTTTGCTACAGCGAGCAATGCAGAGCATTCCATTTCTACGGTAAGACATCCTTCGGCCTTTCTTCGCTCTACTTTTTTTACAGTTTCTCTAAATATTGCATCTGTTGTCCAAGTTTTGGTTTTTATGTAACGTACCTTTCTTTCTTCAAGTGCTCTAACTATAGTATCAATAACATCTTGTTCCATTTCAACTTCTCTAGATGGTGGTAAGTAGTGGTAGCTTGTACCTTCTTCTCTTACAGCTGTAACAGGGATTACTATGTTTCCAGCAGCAATTTCATGGTCTAAAACACCTGCTGAACCAAAAACAATTATTTTATCAACGCCTAGTGCAATTATTCTTTCTAATTTAATTACTGCAGCAGCTGCACCAACTGGTATTTGCAAAAAAGCAAATTCTTTTCCATATATTTCAGACTTAAAAATACTAGTTTCTTCAATTGGTGTTTTAATATATCCGATTTTTTTTACATTGTCTAGAGTTGAAAGCTTATCAATTAGTTTACTAGAGAAAGAAAATACACAACTACTAGGTATTTCCTCATCAAGAAAAACATTTTGTTGAGATGAAGGCTCGATAAATGCTTCTACAGTACTATCAAATTCATGTAATGGGTACTTGTCTTCCATATTATAATTTACCTCTTTCTCTTATTAATTAAAATAAGTTTTAATTAATCCTATAACTAAAAGCAGTAGCAATACTACTTGATTCATAGAACTAGTTAAGTCATTGCTTAGTAACTTTATAAAACAAATATGTTTTATATGAATTGATAGTAACTCCAAATATTCTAGATGTCAATATGCTAATATGAGAAAAGTTAAACTAAAAATTAAGAGGGCACTATAAATAACTATTATGGCGTTAGCGATATATTTATAGTTTATTGGAATACAAACGGCAAATTATAAAAACAATTTAGTACTGTTAAAGAGGAGCGGTCAACAAATTGATTTAAACTTGTATAAAATGAAAAAGTTATTAAAACATTTTTAGCAGTATATTGATTCCAAGGCATGTCGGCCAAAGTATATTGACATGATTCGATATATAAAATACAATATAGTAAACATATAAGAATGCTACAGTACATATAAGTTTTTTGGTTGACTAGGAAAACTAGAGACTAATATTTTATCCCTATTTAAATGGATAGATATTAGTCTTTTTATTTAATTAATTTTAGTCTAGACTGAACAATAAAATATAGTTGGAGGTTATTATTATGGGATTTGAAGGAAAAGTTGTTGTGATTACAGGTTCATCAAGCGGAATTGGAAGAGAAATTGCACTAGAGTTTGGTAAAGAAGGTGCTGTGGTAATAGTAAATGGAAGAAATGAAGCAGCAATTGAAAAAGTAGCAACTGAAATAAAAAATAATGGTGGAACAGCTTTGGGAATAAGAGCTGATGTTACACAAAAGGATGAAGTTGAAAATCTATTCCAAACTATAATTGAAAAATATGGAACAGTAGATGTATTAGTTAATAATGCCGGTGGTGGTGGCGATGCTAAAAAAGTAGAAGATATAACAGAAGACGAGTGGGATATTGTTGTAAATAGAAATTTAAAGAGCGTCTTTTTTTGTACACAAGCTGTTATAGGAATCTTAAAAAAGCAAAAGAAGGGTAGAATAATAAATATATCATCTCAAGCAGGTAGGGCTCTTACTATTTTAGCAGGTCCACATTATGCAAGTGCTAAGGCTGGTGTGATAAGTTTCACAAAACAAGTTGCAAAAGATTTAGCAAAGTATAATGTTACAGTAAATGCAGTAGCACCAGGAATAATAGCTAGCGGAGATAGGCTAGATAATTCATGGAATTCATTTTCAACGGAAGATAGGGATGGATTTTTAAATGATATACCTGTTGGAAGGCTTGGAACAAATAGTGAAGTTGCACATGTTGTCCTATTTTTAGCATCAGAAGAAGCTGGTTATATAGTCGGTGCTACTATTGATGTAAATGGTGGACGATGGATGCTGTAATGGATTAGTTATAAAAAGTGGAAGTAGAATCTATTTAATGTAGTAAATATATAAAAGGAACATTAATCTTTTATTTTTTAATGTATTGACAAGTTTTTATATGTAAAATATAATTAACATATGAAACATATAAGAATACTATTGAAATAGTATTTGTGTTATAGTTGACTAGGGAAACTAGAGGCTAATATCTAATCCTTATTTTTAAGGAGAGATATTAGTTTTTTTGTGTATAATTAATTTTATTTTAAATCTAGGTTGTATATCTAGGACTTTTAATCCAGAGTAAAGGAGATTTTAATGAATATAACATACTCAAGGCATGAAATACGCCGGGATATTATAAAACTAGCATGGCCAACAATAATAGAACAAGTATTGATTATGATGGTTGGTATAGTATCAACTATATTGGTGTCAAAGCTTGGAAAAGAATCCATTGCAGCAGTTGGAATGGTTAATAATTTAGTGAATTTTTCTCAAACTATTTTTGCTGGTCTTTCAATAGGTTCGACAATAATAATTGCTAGGGTTACTGGTGAAAGCGGTATTAAAAATGCAAAAGAAGTTTTAGTTCAATCATTATTTATGAGTGTATTTGTTGGAATATCTCTTACTTTTTTAGGAATTGTGTTTTCCAATGAGATAATAACTACTTTTTTTGGTGCTGCTGATTCTAAAGTAATAAGCTTAGTTGAGATTTATTATCATATTGTGCTTTTAGGAATGCCATTTGTAGTAATAGAGATGGTGATAGGTGGAGCTTTAAGAGGAATTGGGGATACGAGGACGCCTATGTATGTTGTTTTATTTGAAAATTTAATGAATGTGTTATTAAGTGTAGTCCTAATTTATGGAGTAAACTATAATGAAGTATTTTATTTAAATCCTTTAGGTGTAAAAGGTGCTGCAATAGCTGCTACTACTGCAAGAATTATTGGTGGCATAGTAATAGTGTATTTTTTATTTAGAAAAAAGTCTAAAATAAATCTTATTAAATTTGGTAAATTTAAAATTAATTTTAAAATAATAAAAAGAATAATAAGAGTTGGAATTCCTGCGTGTATAGAAAACTTAATTATGAATGGCGGGTTTTTAATGCAGCAAATACTTGTTGTAGCCATGGGTACTGTTGAAGTAGCTGCTTTTCAGATCGGAGGAAGTATACATTCCTTGGCTTTTTTACCATTGTTAGGCCTTGGTTTAACAACAACTACTACTGTTGGTCAAAGTTTGGGCAGTAAAGATTTAAAAAAAGCAGAAGCTTATGCTTATGAGAATATAAAGATAGCAATCTTTACTGGACTATGCTCTACAATGATAGAATTTTTTGGAGGATTTTTGTTTGCAAGATTATATTCTTCAGATTTACAAGTTATAAATACAAGTATTATTGTAATTAGAGGTTTTGCTTTGGTTTCATCATTTCTAGGAGTTGAAAAGGTTGGTTCAGCTATATTAAGATGTTCAGGTGACATTAAATATGTGATATTTTCATCAGTTGCGGGATTGTGGACATTTAGACTTATAGTGGCAGCTATTTTGATTAGATTTTTAAATCTTGGTCTCTATGGGTTAATGATAGGTATTTTTTTGGATTACAGTATTAGAGCAGTTATGTATATTTTTAGAATAAAAGCTGGTAGATGGAAATGTTTAAAAGTCTAATTAGAAGGGTAAATCTAATAAGAAATTAATTGATAATGTGAATTAATAATTGATAATTATATAATTAGTGAAATTTAATATATAAGGAGAGGATTTCTATGAGTTTAAAAGATAAAATAAGAATTATTGAAGATTTTCCAAAGAAAGGTATAAGTTTTAAAGATATTTCAACCTTAATTGGAGATGGAGAAGCATTTAAATATACAGTTGAAGAAATTGTAAGCCATTTGAAAGATAAAAAAATTGACGCTATAGCGGGGCCTGAGGCAAGAGGTTTTTTATTTGGTGCCTCAGTAGCAAGTAGTCTTGGGGTGGGGTTCATACCTGTAAGAAAAAAGGGTAAGTTATCACCAGAGACACTACAAATAGAGTATGAATTAGAATATGGAAAGGATATACTTGAAATTCATAAGGATGCAGTGAAACCTGGACAGAGAATAGCTATAGTAGATGATTTATTAGCTACAGGGGGAACAATTGATGCAGTTGCAAAATTAGTTGAGTTAGCTGGAGGAGAAGTTTCATCTTTAGCTTTTGTAATTGAACTTACTGAACTTAATGGAAAAGCTAAACTTGAGAAATATGATGTCTTTTCCTTAGTTAAGTATGATATTTGATCAATAGAATTTCTAAAACAAATATTTAAAAAGTGAAGGAGAAAAATAAGTATGGAAGAAAGAATTAATGCCGAAATGTTTTTAGAACATTTAGCCTCTAGGCAAGGAGTGACAATAAATGATTACAAAATTGCTCCAGTAGTTATTGGTTCATGGGATCATAACCTAATAAAAAATATTGCAGAAGATTTTGAATTAGAACCATTGCCAAATTGGACAAAAAATAGTACTGTTTACAACTGGAAAACTAATGAACAGGATATAACTTTTATTACTTTACCAGTAGGTGCACCGTCTGCTGTTAGTACTCTTGAGCAACTTATTGCACGTGGTGCAAAAGTCTTTATAGGAATTGGTTTCGCAGGTAGTTTACAACCTTCAGTACCTGTTGGAAGTATAGTAATTGCAAATAATTGTATTCGTGAAGAGGGAACCTCTTATCATTATATAAAAGATGATTCTGAAGGATTACCAAGTGAAAGACTGTTAGATCGTTTACAAAAAGCCTTTGATAATGAAGGGATTGCTTCAATAACTGGAGGTATTTGGACCACAGATGCAATTTATAGAGAGTTAAAAAGTAAAGTTGAGGATTATGGGGAAAGAGGAATTCTTGGTGTGGAAATGGAGACCTCAGCACTATATGTTGTAGGAAAATATAGAGGAATTGATGTGTGTAATGTATTAGCAATTAGTGATGAGTTATGGAGTGACTGGAATCCACAATTTGGTTCTGAAAAATTAAACAATACTATAGAAACTGTTAAAAAAGGATTGCTGAATAATATAAATCTGTTTGCAGAATTAGCTGATAAGCTAGAAGATGAAGGTGCTACTGCTTAAACAAAATAATTGTTTACTCCAGTTGAATAAAAGTACTAGAGGCTGAGTTTTACAATTAAAATGTAAAACTCAGCTTTTTTAATTAATTGAGTATATTAAAGTTAAATTGTTAGTGGGATTGATGCTGATATAAATATAAAATTTAGATATAAAAGAAGCATTAATACAATAAGGGAGATATTAAAATGAGTAATTTAAAATCATGGAGTGTAGATGTTAGTAAACTTACGAAATCTGAGTTGAAGAGTAAGCTATGGGGGGAATTAAAAATTAAAGCAGATCTACAAACTCAAGGTGTGTCTATTTCTAAAGAGGCTAGTGAAGACGGAGAAAGGCTATATACACATTTAGGAAGTAGCAATATTAAAGGGGGACGTAATCGTGATGTCAATAAGAAAGATTGGTTACCTTCAAGGTTTTTCTTACCTTATGGACTTCAGACAGGATTCATATGAAACAAAAATTCACTTTATAGAATAGAATTAGAAAATGGAAAGCATATACTTAATTATAATGGAAACAAGCTTTTTGAAGTTAGATATCCAGAACTTACAAAGTATGAAGATACTCTTTCATTTGATGGTACTCCTTTATGCCTTATTGGTAACGCGTCAGATTATGACAAACATGTTATATTTACTTACAGTAATGAATGTTCCTACAAAGAAAGAGATGAGGATTGCTTGTTTTGCAACATAAATTATGATAAGGAGTTATATACTGAAGCTTATGCTGAAAAGTATGGTCCTCATTGGAGAAATCCAAAACAGATAGCCGAAGCAGTAAAAGCAGCTTTTGATGAGGGAATTGCAGACCATCTTACAATTACAGGCGGTGTAATAGCTGAACGTAGAGAATTAGAATATTACGTTGATGCTGCTGATGCTATAAAGGAAGCTTTAGGTGTTGAGGAATTTAATGGTACTGCAACAGTAGCAGCACCTCTTGATCTTAATAATATTAATAAGTTTAAGGAAGCTGGATTTAGAACTACCGCATTAAATTTAGAACTATGGGATAAAGATTTTTACAGAGCTGTTTGTCCTGGAAAAGCTAATGGAAGTGGTGGTTGGGATCATTGGGTAAAAGCACTAGAATATGCAGTAGGAGTATTTGGTTGGGGACGCGTCCGCTCAAATTTTGTAGCTGGAATAGAGCCTAAATCTAAAACTATAGATGGATTTGAATATCTTGGTTCTAAGGGTATTGTATTCTCTTTTAATATATGGGCACCTAACGTAGGGTCAGCTTTTGAAGGACACAGAAGCCCAGAAACATCATGGTATGTAGATTTGTCAGAAAAAGCTGCAGCCATTTGGAAAAAGAATGGTTTTACATATGATCAGATTCATGATGCTACAGCTGGTGATTATAGATTACCGAATGACATATATCGTATTGAAAATGAAATATTTCTAATTTATGAAGAGGCAATTCAATAAAAAAATTTAAATAAGAATTATTTAAGTAGTAATTCTAATAAAGAGGATTGTTTTTAAAAATACTAGAATTCAAGTATAATTATGTTTAAATTTTAGTATTTTCTTGTTTTGGATCATTTTTATAAGTACAATCTTCTTAAATGGTGGTTTGTACTTATAAAATTCTATATTAAAATTTTTTTAGTTATATATTGACAAACGTATTAATAAGTTATTTTTTTATATAAAACATATACGAATGCTATGAATTGGTTGACCAGAAAAACTGGAGGCTAAGTTTTGTTATAGAAGATAAAACTTGGTCTTTTTTTATTTGTAAAATTTTAAGTATTACAGAGGAAAAAATGTGAATTATAATAGATAAATAGAAAATGATATCTGTTAAAAGGGAGGAATGATAAACTAACTACTACTTCTAATGTTAATGTAAGTTTGTTGGAAGTAGGATATAAAGTGATACAAATATGTTGAAGATAGTTCTTGAATTTCTAAATAGTTGTTAACATGAAATAATTAATAAGTGATAGGAGAATGTAGCTTTATGAAAAAAATAATTAGTATTATGGCATTAATTACTTTAATTGCATTTTTTATAGTTGGTTGCGGAAATGTGAATAGTAGTGGAACATCTAACAATCAAACTAGTAATCAAAAAGAAAATAAGCCAAAAGAAATAAAAATTGGATATCAACCTGGATTAAACCATGCTTTATTAATTGTAGCTAAACAAAAAGGATGGTTTCAAGATGAATTTAAAAAGGATGGAATTAATGTACAATTTCAGAGTTTTGTATCTGGTCCACCTATGATTGAAGCTTTTGCTGGAAAAAGGTTAGATATTGGGCAAGTTGGAGATCAACCAGCTATTCAGGCAAAAGCAAATAATATTGATATTAAAGCTATAGGAGTATATTCATCTGGCTATTTGAGTAGTTTAATTGTACCAAAAGATTCGACAATAAATTCAGTAAAGGATATAAAGGGCAAGAAAGTTGGAGTTACTGTCGGCTCTACAGCACATATACTTTTAATTAAATTTCTTGAGTCAGTTGGATTAACTACTAATGACATAAATTTAGTTAATTTACAGCCGGCTGATATAAAAACTTCACTGGCATCTAAGGATATAGATGCAGCAGTAACTTGGGAACCATTTGTTTCTAATTCTATAGTAGATGGAACTGCTCGCTCAATAGCAGATGGTAAAAATTTAAGAATTGATAGTAATTTAATAATTGCTACAAGCTCTTTTGCTAAGCAATATCCTGATATAGTAAAACGAATATTAAAGGTGTATGAAAAGGCACAAAAATGGATTGAAAGTAATCCAGAAGAGGCTAAACAAATTGTTGCTGACGATATTAAAATGCAAAAAAATGTATTGGATGTAGCATTTCCAAGAGGAAATTATAATATTAAATTCACAGATGAGATTATAAACTCAGTTAAAGAAACGGCTACTGTTTTGAGAAAAAATAATACAATACGAAAAGATGTAGATATTAATGACCTTATAGACGAAAGTTATTTAAAAAGTATTGGTGTACAGTAAAGTTAGCTAATATTAAAAGAATTCTATCTAAATAGAGAAGGTGGTTATAACGAATAATCTACATATTGTCAATAGAATACCCACCATAGAAGAATTCGTCAATATACGAAAAGAAACTGGCTGGGAGACATATGATTTAAAAGCAGCTGAGGTAAGTTTGAAAAATTCCCTTTTTAGTGTTTGTGCAGATTATAATGAAAAAATAGTTGGTTATGGAAGAATAGTTGGAGACAAAGGGATGTATTTTTATATTCAAAATATGATTGTACTTCCCAAATTTCAAGGAAAGGGAGTAGGAAAACTTATAATGAGGGAATTAATGAAGTATATAGACAATAATTGTCCTAGAGGTTCCTTTATAGGATTAATGGCTTCAAGAGGGAAAGAAGAATTTTATGAAAAATTCAATTTTATAACAAGACCAGAAGGAAAATATGGGGCAGGCATGTTTATACTTAAACATTAAATTAGTGTATTACTAATAGGCGGTATATATTTATGAGCAAATATGTATTTAGAATTAGTTGGCAATAATTATTGGAGACTAAGTTTTGTAGAAATATAAAACTTGGTCTTTTCATTGAGTACAAAAAATAATAGTATGATTGGGAAGGTGATTATTAATGCATAAACTTATTTCTTTGATAAAGTTGTCTCCAAAATACTTGCATAAATTAGAGTTACTTGCACCTAATTGGAAAGTAATTAATGGTGAAGAAAGTTCCATTTATATGTCGCATTTAGAAGATGCCGAAGTTATTGTCGGATGGAATAAAGATGCTGAAAAAGTTTGTTTTAAAGATAACTCATCGCTGAATTGGATACATTCATGGGGTGCAGGGGTGAATAATATACCATTAGAAAAATTGAAGCAACAAAATATTATTCTCACTAATAGTAGTGGAGTACATGCTTTCCCTATTTCAGAAACAGTATTTTCTATGATACTTATGTTTACACGACGTATACATCTTTATCTTAGAAATCAGTTAAAAGAGGAATGGAAACATGAAAATAATTTGCCAGAGGTACATGGAAAGACCATTGGAATTATAGGTGTTGGAGCAATTGGAGAAGAAAATGCAAAATTAGGAAAGGCTTTTGGAATGAAAGTTTTAGGACTTCGCCGTTCAGGAAAATCTTTATTAAATGTTGACAAAATGTTTGACATGAAGGGATTAAATGAGCTAATTAGTGAAAGTGATTATATAGTTAATACATTACCATTAACAAAAGAAACATATAAACTAATTGGATTAGAACAGTTTAGAAAAATGAAGAGAAATTCCTTTTACGTAAATATTGGCAGAGGAGAAACCACTGATTCAGAAGCATTAATTAAAGCATTAGAAGAAAATTTAATTGCTGGAGCTGGATTAGATGTATTCGATCAAGAGCCTCTTCCTAAAGAGAGTCCTTTATGGAAATTTGAAAATGTAATAATTACTCCTCATAATTCTGGTGCAACATATAATTATGAAGAAAGGACCATGGATATATTCATAAAAAATTTTAAATCTTATTTAAATGGTGAAAAACTTAGAATTAATGTGGTTGATTTAGATAAACAATATTAAAAATATAAAATAATATAAGTAGTATAGTATTAATTTTAATTCGATATTTGAAAATGCTTTTGCCTGCCAGCCAGTATGTGGACCAGCAAGATCATGTCTGCAGCTTGGTAAATACGCTGCGGAAATTGGATGCTTTAAAAATGGAATAGCTCTTCCACTTAATGAAAAAACTATAGCGAATTATTTTTCAGAAAGTGGATATGAAGTAGGATATGTAGGAAAATGGCATCTTGCATCTACAACAGGTGAATTTAATTATAGGACAACAGCAATACCTCCAGAGAGAAGAGGGGGTTATATTAATTGATATTCCTTCAACGTTACTTGCATGTGCTGATATAAAAAAGCCAGATGATATGCAAGGAAAACCACTTCAACAACTAGTAGAAGGAAATAATGAAAATTGGCCAAAGGAGATATTTGTCCAAATAAGTGAATCACAGGTAGGACGAGCCATAAGGACAAAAATATGGAAGTACTCTGTTCGTGCAGAAGGAAAAAATGGATCTAAAGATGCATCAAGTAATTGTTATACAGAAGATTTTTTATATGATCTTGAAAATGATTATAATGAAAAAAATAATCTTATAAAAAATCCATTATATGCTGAGGTTAGAAAACAACTTGCTGATATATTAAAACTTAGAATGAAAGAAGCAAATGAAAAAGAGCCTAAAATTGTATCAGCACTTTAAAATGTAAAATAAGGAGAGAAAGCTGGAATAGAATATGAACGTAGTTATTTTAATGTCTGATGAACATAATCCTTTTTTTTCATCAACTTATGGGCATTCTTTTATAAAGACACCAAATATGGATATAAAGGCAGAGAACGGTACATTATTTAAAAATGCATACTGTCCTTCGCCACTTTGCATGCCAAGCAGATCTGCATTTATTACAGGAAAAAGAACTCATGAATTACAAACATACAGTAATTGTAATGTATAGATTGATGATAGTGCCACAACCTATGGAGCTGATTTATCAAAACAGGGTGTATATACTGCCTATATAGGAAAAACAGATGTTCATGCGCCAAGTAGTAAGCTGGGATTTGATGAGATGATATTACCAGGGGATCGTGAAATCCCTGGGGATACTAATTTTATACGCAGACCTCTTAAAATACGTGAGGATGCAGATAAAAGGGCTGGTAATTATGGCCCGAAGGGAAATCCTTATGTAAAAGATACAAGTTGCATTGATGCAGCAGTTGAGATGAAGAAAGTGAAATTAAATTTTTTAGTATTGACAAATACATCAATAAGTTATATATTTATATGAAACACATATGTATACTAAGAATTAGTTGACTGGAAAAACTGGAGACTAAGTTTATTTTTAAAAATAAGCTTAGTCTTTTTATTTATTAAATTTTAAATTTTGTAAATAAAAAGATATAAATCACGAAAAAGGTGTAATTAGTAAGTACACTACTATTCTAATATTAGTGCATTTTTAGTAGAAGCAATACATAGAGTAGTACAAATCAGATATGATTCTAACAATACAAGGGAGGAATTAAAAAATGCCTAATCAAAAATTAGAATTAAAAAACAAATTGTACAAAGAAGTAGAGTTAAAAAATGCATTGGCAGTTGAAGGAATTAGATTTGATCCAAATATTTTTAAAGAAGATCTGAAAAATAACAAGAATTTATCACAATCTCATAACTGTATGGATTTTTCATTAGATAATACAGAAAAATATGAAGTACCTTTAGGTTTTCGTCTTGAAAATGGATTTGGGGTATTTTTAAATAAAAGTAGTAAATCACCTTATTATATAGAAAAAGAAGAAGATGGTTTTTATATTTTAAAAGAGGGTGTAAAATTATCAAAATTAAGCTTTCTTAAACCACCTGAAATTTTTTCACAAAAAACTTCTGATGGTGTACTAATGAAAACTATATCTATGGCATCTGGGGACTTTAAATATGGTGATAGACAGATGGTAATTGCATATAGTAACGAATGTGCCTTAAAGGATAAAGGATTAGATTGTTTATTTTGTAATATAAATGCCACAAAAGATAGATTTGGAGAAAAGGAAGGTATTAAGTGGAAATATCCAAGGCAAATAGCTGAAACAGTTAAGGCAGCCTATGATGAAGGACTAGACCATGTAACTATTACTGGTGGCTTTATACCAGAAAGAAGAGAAGTTGATTACTACTTGGATACGGCAGAAAGTATTAAGAAGCCTTAGGAAGACAGGATTTTAATGGTACAGCATGTATTGGAGCACCAGCTGATTTATCAGTTATTGAAAAATATAAAGAGGCCGGTTTTAGTACAATAGCTTTTAATATGGAAGTTTGGAATAAAAAGTTTTTTGATGCAATATGCCCAGGAAAGGGTGATGCAGCATGCGGCGGTGGCCATGAGCATTGGGTTGAAGCAATAAAGTATGCAATAGAGGTATTTGGCTTTGGAAATGTTAGGAGTAATTTTGTAGCAGGACTTGAACCAAAGGAATATTTACTGGAGGGAATTGATTATCTTTCCTCATTGGGAGTAGTGGCTACAGCATCAAGTTGGGTCCCTAATATTGGTTCTAAGTTTGAAGGACATCGTACGCCAACGCCTGAATGGCATTGGGATGTAGTTAAAAGAGTAACAAATATATTGAGAAAGAATGGGATTACTTACGAACAATTATATAAAGCTACTCCAACTACATTCATTATACATGATTTGTATCGCATAGAGGATGAATTATTACCGATTTTTCAAAAACAGATAGTGCTTAATTAATATATAAAATTTTCTCGGATATTTAATTTTAAAATGTATTTAAAACAAGTAATGAAAAAAGATAATTAATAAAAATTTTATAAAGCATTAGAATATGAAGCTGATTTAGATAAAGAAGGTATAAATCATTATAATTAATTAAATTTAATGATAGAAATTTTTATTTTAGTATTGACAAATTCATAAATAAGTTATATGTTTATATAAAACATATATGAATACTAAGAATTAGTTGACCAGAAAAACTGGAGGCTAAGTTTTATTTTACTAAGATAAAACTTGGCCTTTTTTATTTATTAAATTTAAAACCTTATAAAGAAAGGAATATGAATTATGGCAAAGAAAACAAAACATATAGCTATCTATGGAAAAGGAGGCATTGGTAAATCAACTACTACTTCCAATATCAGTGCAGCTTTAGCAGAAGCAGGCTATAGAGTAATACAAATTGGATGTGATCCTAAAAGTGATTCCACTAATACTCTAAGAGGAGGAAATTATTTACCTACTGTATTAGACAGTCTAAGGGAAAGTAATCATGTAAAATTAGAAGATATTTCTGTAGTTGGCTTTGGTGGGGTGTTATGTATTGAAGCAGGGGGACCAGTGCCAGGAGTAGGATGTGCAGGAAGAGGAATAAATGCGGCAGTTTCTCTACTTCAAGAACTAAATGTATTTGAAAAGTATGAAGCAGATTATGTGTTATATGACGTTTTAGGAGATGTAGTATGCGGAGGCTTTGCAGTACCAATAAGAGATGGTATAACTGATAGGGCATATGTAGTAAGTTCTTCAGATTTTATGGCAATCTATGCTGCTAATAATCTTTTTAAAGCAATAAATAAATATGCTCCTTCAGGAGGAGCAAAACTTGGAGGAGTTATTGCAAATGGTTTAACTGCAACTTATTCAGAATCATTAGTAAATGATTTTGCATCACGAACAGGAACAAAAGTAGTAGGATATGTCCCACGTTCTTTAGTAGTTTCTCAAAGTGAATTATATGGAAAGACTGTAATTGAAGCAAATCCTGAATCGGAACATGCAGACATTTATAGAAACTTAGCAAAGTTTATAGCAAATGATGAAGACTTAAATGTTCCAAATCCATTAAATGTTACAGAATTAAGAGATTGGGCAAGAAATTGGGGAGATAAAATATTTAAATTAGAGTCTGGCGAGGTAAGTGGAGCAGAAGCAATATAATATTTATATATAAATATGGTATAAAAGAGAGTTAATGAGAGGGTAAATATATATTTAATTTAAAAATGGAAGGTGATTTAAAATGGGAAGATTATTTACATCAGAATCAGTTACTGAAGGGCATCCAGATAAAATTGCAGATCAAATATCTGACTCAATACTAGATGCAATAATTGAAAAGGATCCTAATGGTAGAGTTGCTGTAGAAACTACAGTTACTACAGGTTTAGTTTTACTAGTAGGGGAAATATCTACAAGTGCTTATGTAGATATTCCTAAAATAGCTAGAAAAACTATTGATGAAATAGGATATAATCGTGCAAAATATGGTTTTGATGCTAGTACTCTTGCAGTATTAACATCAATAGATGAGCAATCCGCTGATATAGCCTTAGGAGTAGATGAAGCTTTAGAATCAAAATTAGGAGAAAAAGATGAGATTGAAGCTATAGGTGCTGGAGATCAAGGAATGGTTTTTGGTTTTGCTACTACTGAAACACCAGAATATTTACCAACACCAATAGCATTAGCCCATAAACTTTCAAGAAGACTATCAGAGGTTAGAAAAAATGGTACACTTAAATATTTAAGACCAGATGGTAAAACTCAAGTGACTATTGAATATGATGAAAATGATAAACCTGTTCATGTAGATACTATAGTAGTTTCAACACAACATAGTCCAGATGTTACCTTAGAACAAATAAAAGAAGATATTATTGAACATGTAATAAAAGCTGTAGTACCAGAAAATTCGTTGGATGACAAAACAAAATATTTTATAAATCCAACAGGAAGATTCATAATAGGAGGTCCACAAGGTGACTCTGGATTAACAGGTAGAAAAATCATAGTAGATACATATGGTGGCTACGGAAGACATGGTGGCGGTGCATTCTCAGGAAAAGATCCAACAAAGGTAGACAGATCAGGAGCTTATGCTGGAAGATGGGTTGCAAAGAATTTAGTAGCAGCGGGAGTTGCAGAAAAGTTAGAAATAGAAATAGCATATGCAATTGGAGTTGCAAGACCAGTGTCAATTACTGTAGATACTTTTGGAACAGGAAAGATTCTAGAAGAAAAGATAGTAGAAATAGTTGGAAAAGTATTTGATTTGAGACCTGCAGCTATTATAAGAGATCTTGATTTGAGAAGACCAATATACAAACAAACTGCAGCTTATGGGCATTTTGGAAGAACTGATGTAGATTTGCCATGGGAGAGACTTGATAAGGTAGAGGAAATAAAAAAATATTTATAAACCAATTATTCAAATAAGCCTAATGAAAATAATATCAATATAGTTAGTGTTAAATGTAATGAAGGGAAGAAGTATATTAAGTAAAATTTTTAGAGAGAAGTTCTCAAAGGCTGAGAGGAACTTTAAATAGAGCTTAATGGGAGTGCATCCTGGAGCGCTGGATTGAATTATAGTAGATTTAAGCAGGTACGCCTGTTATAGCGTAAAAGTATTGTTGTACTTTATATGAGATACTATGTTTTATTTATGCATGGTAATCAGAGTGGAATCGCGGAAAAAGTCTGCCTCTGTTTAAGGGGAAAGGCTTTTTTTGCTTATAATTTAAAATAAAAGGATAAAAGGGGTAGAAAAAGATGAAAAATAAAAAACTATCATTAATAGCAGTATTTATAGTAGGAATAATGTTAATAGTTACAGGTTGCGGAAATAGTGGTGCAAAATCCTCTGCTGATAATAACAGTACTAGTGGAAGTCAAAAGCCAATACCTGTAAGATTTGGTGTAGATGCAAGTGCATTTTCTATAGAATTTCAGGTAGCAAATGCAAAGAGTTATTTTACTAAAAATGGAATACAACCACAATTAGTTAATTTTTCTTATGGTATTGATACTATAAATGCAGCTTTGGCAGATCAGGTTGATGTAGGATTAGCAGCAGATTTTGCGGCTCTTTCAAGATTTAACAGTGGAGATTTAAGACTTTTAAGCTTCCTTAATACTGGTAAAGCTGAGAATACCAAGTATGTAGCACGTGATGGTATAACTTCTCCAGAACAGTTAAAGGGAAAATCTATTGGAGTTGCGAGGGCTACCGTAGGTGAGTATGCTCTAGCTAGATATTTAGAAAAATATAATATAAAATCAAATGAAGTTAAAATACAAGGTTTTACATCAACTGCTGAAGAAATAGCAGCATTTGAAAGAGGAGATATCAAAGGAGGATTTTTTGGTGGAGTTGATCTTGACAAAGTGGTACAAACTCCAGGGGCTAAGGTTATAGGAACTCAAGCCGATATACCTTTTCAATCACGTGGTTTCTTAATAGTAAAGGATAAACTTTTAAAGGAAAAACCAGAAGCAGCTAAAAAGATAATATTGGCTTTAGATGAAGCTGCAAAATTTATAAATGCAAATCCAGAAGCAGCAGCTGAAATTGATGCTAATGTAATCCATGCACCTAAGGATGGAGTATTAAGATCATTAAAAGATTCTACTCAAGATATCCGTTTGAATGATGATGATGTTAAACAATTGCAAGATGTTTATGATTATGCTACAAAGAACAATTTAATTAAGGGTGGTTTTAATTTAAAAGATAAAATAGTAACAGACCCATTGAAGCAGGCCCTTCCATCAAAGCTCACGTATAATCCTGATAATTTTAAATAGAGTTTTATACCATAAATTTTATACAAGGGGGATATGATAAAATGTCAAGAGAAAATTCCATAGTAATTGAGCATTTAAATAAAAGTTATAATGAATCATCAAAAAATGAGTCTAAATATGTTTTAGAGGATATTAATCTTAATTTAGATGGTGGACAGTTCTTTATTCTGCTAGGACCAAGCGGTTGTGGTAAATCAACATTATTAAATATAATTGCGGGATTTATAGAAAAAACTGATGGGAATGTATTAATTAGCAATAAGAAAGTTAATAAACCAGGTAGAGAAAGAGCAGTAGTATTTCAGCATCCAGATGCTTCACTTTTTTCTTGGCTTAATGTTAAAGAAAATGTGGAATTTGGTTTAAAAATGAAAAAAATAAGTAAAGAAGAGAGAAGTAAGATATCTAGTAAATATATAGAGCTGGTTGGATTATCTGGTCATGAAAAAAAATTTCCACATGAGCTTTCAGGTGGTATGAAACAGAGAGTTCAATTGGCAAGAGTATTGGCAAATGATCCACAAATATTATTGATGGATGAGCCCTTTGGAGCCTTAGATGCACAGACTAGACGTATTATGCAGAAGGAATTAGTTAGAATATGGCTTGACACCCAAAAAACCGTTATTTTTGTTACACATGATATTCAGGAAGCCCTTGTATTAGGACAAAAAATAGGTATTATGTCAAAGTCTCCTTCTGCAAGTATTTATAAAATTTATGATGTTGATTTTCCTTATCCAAGAAATGTGACAAGTACTAAATTTAATGAGCAGTATAGAAATCTTTTAGCTGAATTTGAAGATGAACCAAAACATGAACAATTAAACACAGAAAAGAGTAATTATTATCAACCAAAAGTAAGTGTATTGTAATAGGGGGTTAAATAAATGAAATATTTTGGTAAATTGCTTAAATTAGGGATTATATCTTGGATTTTTATAATTGCAGTATGGGAAATTGCCTCACTTTTTTCCAGACCTGATTTCTTACCAGGACCTCTAGCAGTTATAACAGGCGCAAATGAGTTGGTTAAGGACGGAACTTTGTTTAAATTTATTTTTATAAGTTTTCGTAGGGTACTTACTGGATGGGTATTGGGAAGTCTCATAGGTGTACCAATTGGTTTGCTAATTGGAAAGATAAAAGCTGTGAAGTCTTTTGTAGAACCTATTCTAAATTTCTTTAGATTCGTGCCTGCAATTGGTTTTATAACATTGTTTATACTATGGTTTGGTATTGGAGAAGCAGGAAAAATTGTTTTAATAATGTATGCAACTACCTTTATTGTTATGTTAAATACGTCAGTAGGAGTAGCTAATATTCAGGAGGAAAAGATAAGAGCAGCTAGGTGCTTAGGAGCATCAGAAAGCCAAATATTATTTAATGTGATAATACCTGCTTCTGTTCCTCATGTTTTTACAGGTGTAAGATTGGCTATGGGTAATTCATTTGCGGCTATTGTAGGAGCTGAAATGCTTGCTGCAAATGAGGGAATAGGTTATCTTATATGGACTGCAAGATTGTATTTTAAAACTGAGTGGGTATTTATTGGATTAATTTCATTAGGATTAATGGGCTTTTTTACAGATAAGGTCTTAGGAGTTGTAGCAGGAGTAGTTTTTAAAAATTACGGAATTACCAGAAAAGGTGGTTTGAAAAGAGCTGCTTAGTGGATAAAAGAAAATTTATATATTAAACAAAAGGATAAAAGGGGTAGAAAAAGATGAAAAATAAAAAATTATCGTTAATAGCGGTATTTATAGTAGGAATAATGTTAATAGTTACAGGTTGCGGAAATAGTGGTGCAAAATCCTCTGCTGATAATAACAGTACTAGTGGAAGTCAAAAGCCAATACCTGTAAGATTTGGTGTAGATGCAAGTGCATTTTCTATAGAATTTCAGGTAGCAAATGCAAAGAGTTATTTTACTAAAAATGGAATACAACCACAATTAGTTAATTTTTCTTATGGTATTGATACTATAAATGCAGCTTTGGCAGATCAGGTTGATGTAGGATTAGCAGCAGATTTTGCGGCTCTTTCAAGATTTAACAGTGGAGATTTAAGACTTTTAAGCTTCCTTAATACTGGTAAAGCTGAGAATACCAAGTATGTAGCACGTGATGGTATAACTTCTCCAGAACAGTTAAAGGGAAAATCTATTGGAGTTGCGAGGGCTACCGTAGGTGAGTATGCTCTAGCTAGATATTTAGAAAAATATAATATAAAATCAAATGAAGTTAAAATACAAGGTTTTACATCAACTGCTGAAGAAATAGCAGCATTTGAAAGAGGAGATATCAAAGGAGGATTTTTTGGTGGAGTTGATCTTGACAAAGTGGTACAAACTCCAGGGGCTAAGGTTATAGGAACTCAAGCCGATATACCTTTTCAATCACGTGGTTTCTTAATAGTAAAGGATAAACTTTTAAAGGAAAAACCAGAAGCAGCTAAAAAGATAATATTGGCTTTAGATGAAGCTGCAAAATTTATAAATGCAAATCCAGAAGCAGCAGCTGAAATTGATGCTAATGTAATCCATGCACCTAAGGATGGAGTATTAAGATCATTAAAAGATTCTACTCAAGATATCCGTTTGAATGATGATGATGTTAAACAATTGCAAGATGTTTATGATTATGCTACAAAGAACAATTTAATTAAGGGTGGTTTTAATTTAAAAGATAAAATAGTAACAGACCCATTGAAGCAGTCCCTTCCATCAAAGCTTACGTATAATCCTGATAATTTTAAGTAAGAAGCTAGTAGCTATGGTGTTTGTTACATATAGTATTTTAGGAGTTGAAGAAGGACTAGCTTTGAAAAATAGTAATTAAAGTGGAATTGTGGAAAATCTGCCTCTAGTTAAGAGGCGGATTTTCTTATAAAGTTTAGATATAATATTTGATAAGCTGTCATTAGCTTTAATTAAAAAAATAAAATGATAATATAAAAAGACTTAATAATTTGAATAAGTACATATGAATATTAGTTCATTAGAACTTATAATTTGTTTTGGGGTGATGATAAATGGGAAAAGATAATTCAATAGTAATTGAGAATTTAAATAAAAGTTACAGTGATGAGTGGTCAGAAGGTGGATCACAATATGTAATTGAGGATATTAATCTTCATTTAAATGGTGGTGAATTTTTTATTCTGTTAGGGCCAAGTGGTTGTGGTAAATCTACATTATTGAATATAATTGCAGGATTTATTGAAAAGACTAATGGTAAATTAGCTGTGGACAGTGAAGATATTGATAGACCAAGTAGAGAAAGGGCAGTAGTATTTCAACATCCAGATGCCTCACTTTTTTCATGGCTTACTGTAAAAGAAAATGTGGAATTTGGTTTAAAAATGAAAAAAATTAATAAAAAAGAAAGAAGTAAAATTTCAAATAAATACATAGATTTGGTCGGATTATCAGGGCATGAAAAAAAATTTCCACATGAGCTTTCAGGTGGCATGAAGCAGAGGGTTCAACTGGCAAGAGTATTGGCAAATGATTCTAAAATTTTATTAATGGATGAGCCTTTTGGAGCCTTAGATGCGCAGACAAGAAGAGTCATGCAGAAAGAATTAGTGAGAATATGGGGTGAAACTAAAAAAACTGTTATTTTTGTTACTCATGATATTCAAGAAGCAATTTTATTAGGACAAAGGATAGGAATTATGTCTAAATCACCATCAGCTAGAATTTATAAAACTTATGATGTTAATTTGCCTTATCCAAGAAATGTAACCAGCAGTAAATTTAATGAGTTGTATCAAGATTTATTATATGAATTTGAAGAGACAGTTGATAAGGGTGGTGAAAGAATTTAAATATAAGAAAACATTTATATAATTATAAGTTAAAAACATGTGGTAAAATTTTATATTAATAGTGGTTAATAATTAAATTACCACTATTTTCATGTAAATAGAAATTATCATAATTTACATATATTTAAGAGGTGAAAAATGTGCCGCCGTTAAGTATACTAATAAAGCCGTCTTCTAGCGATTGCAATTTAAGATGCAGATATTGTTTTTATCACTCAATAAGTGAAAATAGAAACATTAAATCATATGGATTTATGAATAAAGATGTTCTGGAGGAAATTGTTAAAAAATCCCTTCAGTATGCTGATGAATTTTGTACTTTCGCATTTCAAGGAGGGGAACCTACTCTAGTAGGCTTGGATTTTTATAAGCAGTTAATTGAATTTCAACAAAAATATAACACTAAAAATTTAAAAATAAATAATACATTACAAACAAATGGTATAGCTATAGATGATGAATGGGCTCAATTTCTTGTAAAAAATAAGTTTTTAGTAGGGATATCTTTAGATGGAAATAAAGATATACACGATTTATCGAGGATAGATATTAAGAATAATGGATCCTTTTACTCTGTAATGAAAACTATAAAACTTTTTAATAAATATAAGGTTGAATACAATATTTTGTGTGTTGTTACTTCTTATTTGGCAAGACATATAAACAAGGTATATAATTTTTTCAAAAAAAACAATTTCGGATATTTACAATTTATACCTTGTCTTGACCCTTTAGATGAGGAGCCTGGCAGATATGATTATTCACTTAAGCTTAATAGGTATGCATATTTCCTTAAAAACTTGTTTGATCTTTGGTATAAGGATTTTATTAATGACGATATTTTAGATATCAGGTATTTTGGAAATTTGATTCAAATGGCAATGGGATATCCTGCTGAATCCTGCGGAATGATGGGACAATGTGTGTGCTATTACGTTTTTGAAGCTGATGGAGGAGTTTATCCTTGTGACTTTTATGTTACGGATGAATGGTTTTTAGGTAATATAAAATCTCACGGTTTTGAAGAATTACGTAATTCTACTGTTGCTAAAAAATTCGTAGAAGTATCAACACATGTGAATAAGGAATGTGTTGATTGTCAGTATTTTGCATTATGTAGAGGTGGATGTAGGAGAAATAGAGAGTCATTAGAAGGGAAAGAACTTCAGTTGAATTATTACTGTTCAGCATTTAAAGAGTTTTTTGCTTATACGGAAGAAAGAATATATGGGTTAGCATATAGATTAAGTAGAAATTATAGAAGGATTAATTAAAAGTACTTTAGGGCATCAGGTACTGCACCAATAGAATCAAATAAAATAACTGAAATTAATTGCAAAGTTAACCAGGATTATGTGATGCCGCCTTTTCCAATTTATGATAATAAGCAAAATAGGGAAGATATGGCGGGATTTATATCTTCCGTAGCTGTCGCTGATGAGTGTGTAGGAATTGTGATGGAATCATTAAAAGAATCTGGATTGGATGAAAATACAATAGTAATTTATACAACCGATCATGGAATTGCATTTCGAAAAATGAAATGTAATTTGTATGATACTGAAATTGGAGTTTCGTTGATAATCCGATATCCTGGTAATAGAATGAAAGGTAAAGCAGTGGATTCGTTGATTTCCCAAATTGATATTTTCCTCACAATTTGTGAGATTTTAAAACTTGAGAAACCTTTATGGCTGCAAGGAAAGTCTATGCTTCCACTTTTAGAAGGAAGCGCTGTGAAGATACGAAATGAATTATTTTCTGAAGTTAATTTTCATGCAGCATATGAACCAATGCGGTGTATACGCACTGAGAGGTATAAACTAATTAAGTTTTATGATAGCCATGAGACGGTGGTTCCAGCTAATATAGACGATGGCTTAAGCAAGGATTTTCTTATTCAATCTGGATACTTAGAGGATAGAAGGGAAAGAGAAATGCTTTTTGATCTTTATTTAGATTCAGTAGAAAGGGTAAATCTTGTAGAAGAGGAGAGATATAAAAAAGTATATCATGTGCTATCTAAACAGCTTGATAAATGGATGAAGGAGACGAAGGATCCAATCCTTTCTGGAAGAGTGCCAAAGCCTAAAAATGCAATAGTTAATACTCTGGAATGTTTAAGTGCGGAGATGGATATTTTTGAATAGATGATTAAAATAAAAAAACAATTTAGTCAACTTTTAATTTCTTTTTATTTTCTATTGACAAGTTTAATTGAAAGGGTTATTATAAATTAAAACATATAATATTGATATGAATACTTGGAAATAACTGCTGACTAGAAAAACTAGAGGCATTCGAAAAAAAAGTAATTTTTTTGAATGCCTCTTTTTATTGTTAAAAGTGAAATAAAAAGTTTATTAGACAGCTAGGTATCTTAGGCAAAATTTAAGGGGGATGGCATTAACGTGGAAAAATATTCAAAAAATTTTTTTTTAGGAACTTTAGTAATATCTTTAATAACACTTGTAGGATGCTCAGGAAAAGTAAATAGTGGAAATTTATCAGCAAGTAAAGTTAAAACACCTATAGTTATAAAATTTGGATATCAGCCTGGTCATGCTCAAATTGTTGTGGCAAGAGATAAAGGATGGCTTAAAGATGAATTTGAAAAGGATGGAATCACATTTGAATTTGAAAAGTTTGTTTCAGGACCACCACTAATTGAGGCAATGACAGGAGGAAGACTTGATTTTGGTCAAGTTGGAGATCAACCTGCAATTCAAGCAAAAGCTAATAATGTGGATATAAAAGCTATTGCGGTGTATAACAGTACTGAAAAAGGAAATGCACTGCTTGCAACAAGTAAATCAGGTATAAATTCTTTAGCGGATTTAAAAGGTAAAAAGGTAGGTGTAACTATTGGATCTGTAGGGCAGCAGCTTTTATACATATACTTAAAATCAGTGGGATTAAAGATTACTGATATTCAACAAGTCAACCTTCAACCTGGAGATATAAAATCTAGCTTAGCTTCTAATAGTATAGATGCGGCAGTTACTTGGGAACCAAATATCACCCAAATAGTCAATTCAGGTTCAGCAAAAATAGTTACAGATGGTACAGGATATAAAAATAATGTCAATGTTATTATAGCAAAAAATTCATTTTTAAAAGAACATCCTGATGTAACAGTACGTCTTTTGAAAGTTCTTGATAAATCTGCAAGATGGATAAAAGATAATAAAAAAGAAGCAGTTGATATAGTTTCTAAAGATACCGGGATAAGTCCATCTGCATTAGAACCAATATTTGATAAAAATATATTGGATATCAATTTTACAGATGAAGAAGTGAAATCTGTAGATGATACTACAAAATTTTTAAAAGAGAATAATGTTATAAGAAAAGATGTTAAGGTTACTGATTTAATAGATAGAAGTTATTTAAAAAAAGCTGGGATTAAGTAAATAAGATATGTACATCAATAAAGGAGAGGTAACATGTTGAAGCTAGAAAGTAAAAAGCCAGAAAATAAAAAAATTAAAAAAAAAGATATAACTAGAAATATTTCAAAGGCATTGGACTATATTTTGATGTTTTTAACTCCTGTAGTGATTGTGATATTATGGGAAATATTTAGTGATAAGGGTTTTATTAATCCATCAATATTACCTTCTCCGATTATTATATGGGATACATTGGTGCAAATGGCCCAAAGTGGTGAATTGTTGAAACATCTAGTGGTGAGTTTGATAAGAGTACTAAAGGGATATGCCATAGGCTGTATTCTTGGGATTTCAATAGGAACGTTAATGGGATTGATAAGAAAATTTGAAAGATCCATAGTTCTTCTTATTGGATTATTAAGACCAATACCTGTAATTGCATGGGTGCCTATGCTTATACTTTGGCTTGGTATAGGTGAAATATCTAAGGTAACGGTCATAGCTATAGGTACATTTTGGCCAGTTTTACTTAATACAGTGCATGGAATTGTAAGCACAAATAAAAAATATTTGGAAGTTGGAGAAATACTTGAGAAAAATAAAGCAACAGTTTTATTAAAAGTTATTTTTCCATCTGCAATGCCTTCAATATTTACTGGACTTAGAATAGGAATAGGAAGTGCTTGGATGAGTGTTGTTGGAGCGGAACTTATTGCGGCCTCTTCGGGTATAGGTTATTTGATTTCTTATGCAAGAGAGTTATCACAGCCAGATGTGATGATTGTAGGTGTTATTTCTATAGGAATTATTGGGCTTTTAATAGATACTTTAATAAAGATAATACAGAAAAGAGTTTTAAGATGGAATACCAGTATACAAGATTAAGGAGGTGTTTTTATGCAGTTAGAAAAAAATTATGAAAAAGCTTTAACAATTAAAGGACTATATAAAAATTTCACAATAGATTCTGGTGAAGTAAAAGTTCTTAATAATATTAATTTAGAAATTGAGAAAAATGAATTTATATGTATTGTTGGAGCCAGTGGTTGTGGTAAAAGTACTCTTCTTAGAATCATAGGCGGACTTGAAAGACAATATGAAGGAAATGTGCATTTGAAAGAAAAACCTATAAATGGACCTGGCGTTGACAGAGGAATAATTTTTCAGGAGTCTAGGCTTTTTCCCTGGCTTACTATTGAAAAGAATGTTGAATTTGGATTGCCGGAAAAACTTGGTTCAAGTGAGAAAAAACCTATTGTTAAAAAGTATTTAGAGCTAGTTGGGCTAGAAAATTTTGCAAAGGCATATCCTTCTCAGTTATCTGGTGGTATGCAGCAACGTGTGAGTATAGCAAGAGCGCTTGTAAATAATCCTGATATATTATTGCTTGATGAACCTTTTGGTGCCCTAGATGCTTTTACTAGAATGAACATGCAGCAGGAGGTATTAAAAATATGGGAAAAAGATAAAACAACTATGATTCTGGTTACACATGATATTGATGAAGCCATTTTTTTAGCTGATCGTGTAGTTGTTATGTCAAGTCGTCCTGGAACAATTAAAAAGATAATAGACGTAAATATTTCAAGACCTAGGAAAAGGAATAATTACGATTATATAAAGATTAAGAATGAAATTTATGGTGAATTTTTTGGTAATTCTGAATCAACTGTGGAGTATTATATTTAAATTTTAATATATATTTATAAATTAGGAGGAATTAAAAAAATGAGTGATATAAAAAATCAATTGTATAAAGAATTAGAAATTAAAAATGCAGCAATGGTTGAAGGAATTGACGTTAATCCTGCAATATTTAAACACCTTAACTTAGGATTAAGCAATAGTAAATATCAAGAACAGATACACACATTATTTGAATATGATCACGAACCACATGCAGGTATAGAGTTTCCTGTGGGCTTTACTTCACCAAATGGCTTGAAAATAGCCTTTAGATGGGATAGAAGATCAAATTATGCTATCAATTACGATGGAAATAAGTATTATTTAACTTATAAAGGTAACGAAGTGTTTCCTATCGAATTTTTAAGTCGACCTGAATACTATAAATTAAAAACAACTGATGGTACAGAGATGTCTCATGTAGCTACTTATAATAGAGAAGGCACTATTTTTGTATCCTATAGTAATGAGTGCTCTTTAAAGGAAAAAGGATTGGACTGTAAATATTGCAATATAAATGCTACAAAAGATACTTATGGAGAAAAGCAGAATATACAATGGAAGTACCCAAAGCAAATTGGTGAAGCAGCAGCAGCAGCTTATAAAAATGGTGCTAAACATATAACTATAAGTGGAGGATTTGTTCCAGAGAGGAGAGAAGTTGACTATTATATTGATGTAGCTGAAGCTATAAAAGAACATACTGGATTAGAAGATTTTAATGGTACTGGTGTTATAGGAGCTCCAGCAGATCTTGAGGTTATCGATAGATATAAGGAAGTTGGATATAGAACCATTGGAATTAATATTGAAATTTGGGATAAAAATATTTTTAAAACAATTTGCCCTGGTAAAGAGCAGGAATGCGGTGGATGGGAACATTGGGTTAAAGCACTGGAACATGCAGTTAAAGTATTTGGATATGGAAGAGTAAGATCCAATATAGTTGGTGGAATTGAGCCTAAAGCTTCTACGCTAGAAGGAGTTGAATATCTTGCATCCAAAGGAGTTATATGTGGTGTAGCTGCGTGGTGCCCAAATCCAGGGTCAGAATTAGAGGGTCATCGTACTCCAGAACCTGCTTGGCATCTTGATATGGCTCATAAAGTTTATAATATATACAGGAAAGCAGGATTTACTTACGATCAATTATATGATTGCAATGCAGCGCCAACAACTTTATGCCATGATTTATATAAAATAAATGATGAGTTATTACCAGTATTCCAAGAAAAGGTTAAAGTTGTTTAAGATTAATTAAAATATATTTAAGAAAAAATAAATTCTGTTTATAAATTATAACAACAGAATTTATTTTTGAATTTTTTTAAAATTGATTATTATATTTTTAGGTTGTATAAAAGAATGTCAGGAGGAATATACATGGGACTTTTATCTACAAAAAGACCTCAAATTAGAGAAAAAAGATTAAATACATTAAGTGCATATTTAGGAAATGTAGATTTATTATTAGAAGATATAGAAAAGGAAGATGCTAGGCAGAGGATAAGAACTTTTTCTCAGACTACTTTTGATGATATTATATATACTTTGAAAGCAATTAATGGAATAGAAGATGCTGCAATAGTAATTCATGGACCATCAGGATGCAGTGCTGTTCAATTAGATTTTTTATCTAAAGATATTAGCACTAATTGGGCTGTAACTAATTTAAATGAAAAAGATTCTATACTGGGTGGGGAAAGAAAGCTAAGAGAAGCTGTTATAAAATTACAGGAAAGGTATAAACCCAATGTTATTTTTATTGTGGCTACTCCAGTAGTTGCCATAAATAATGATGACATTTTAGCAGTAATTTTAGAACTGGAAGCAAAATTAAATATTAAGATTGTTCCTATTTTCTCAGATGGATTCAAGTCTAAAAGTAGTGTACTGGGGAGTGATTTGGTATTCCATTCCCTTGTGAAATATTTAGTTGCAGATAAAGAAGAACATAATAATGAACCAAATCTAATAAATTTGGTTTCAGTGCATGAAAATCAGCAGGAATTAGATGAAATTGAAGATATTTTGAGTGAAATTGGAATAAAAGCAAATATATTACCACGCTTTGCAAATTTAAAAAATATTGAGCAGGCGTCTAAGGCTGCTCTTTCAGTGGGTATAGATAGTGACAATAGTGATTATCTGTTAAAAGCTTTAAATGAAAAATATGATACTCCATTTCTACAACCACAGCTTCCGGTTGGAATAAAAAGAACAGCTGATTGGTTTTATACTATAGGAGAAGCTTTAGGATTAAAAGAAAGAACAGAAGAAGTAATTTCTAAAACTATTAGTGAATCTAAAGAATATACTGATAGAAATAATTTAAATGGTATAAATGTATATATTAGTTTGCCTACCAGATTAGGATTTAGTGTTGCTAAATCCATAGAAGAGTTTGGAGGAAATGTAATAGGATTAACAGTTGATCATATAGACAAGTTAGATAAAGATGAATTAAAAGAATTTAAGCTAATAGATGAAAATATAAAAATACACATAGCAGATGGTCAAGATTTTGAAGAAGCAAACATTCTAAATAAAGTAAAACCTGATCTATATGTGGGTTTAAGCTATAAGAGTTCACTGGCAGCAAGGCTTGGTATTCCTGCTATTGCTATTGATAATTTAAATATAATTGGGTTTGAAGGAGTAAAAAGGTTTATTAGTCAAATTCAGAAGGCGTTGAAAAATAAATTTTTTGTTGATAGATTAAGAAAAATTAAAAATATACCTTATGAAGATAGCTGGTATAAAAAAAGTTCAAACTGGTATATTAAGCAGGAGGTAAAGTAATATGGGAGATATTAATTCTATTGAAGCATCACGTAATAGTTGCCTATTACATGGTGCAATCGAAACAATACAGGAAATAGGAGGAGCAGTACCTATTTTACATTCTACTGCTGGGTGTGGATTACAGCAGCATCTTGGAGTTAACAAAGTAAGTGGATGTAATGGTGGTGGGTACATTGGAGGTACAGCTTTACCTTCTACTAATGTTACTGAGAAGCAAGTTATATTTGGTGGAACCTCAAGGCTTCGCGAGCAAATAAAGAATACAGTAAAAATTATAAAGAGTGACCTATATGTAGTTTTAGGTGGATGTACTACGGAACTTGTGGGAGATGATATACCTGCTATGACAAAAGAATCACAAGAGCAAGGGTATCCTATTATAAATGCTAATACACCAGGATTTAAAGGAAGTATTTATAATGGATATGAAATAGCAGTTAAGACTATAATTAATGGACTACCTAAGCTTTATGATTTATCTTCTGAAAAAATTGATGGTCTTGTAAATATATTTGGGATAGTTCCAAAACAAGATGTATACTGGCAGGGAAATCTTCTAGAATTAAAAAGATTACTTGAAGCTATTGGACTTAAGGTTAATACTCTTTTTGGATTTGGTCAAGGTGTTCAGCAGTGGAAAGATATACCTAGAGCAGAATTGAACATTGTATTTTCTCCTTGGGGTGAAGAGATAGGAAAATATTTAGAAGAAAAATATGACATCCCTTATTTAGATTTTCAAAGTTTGCCTGTTGGTAATGATGATACAAGCTTATTTATAAGACAAGTAGCTAATAAAGTAAATTTAAATGAAGAAAATGTAGATGAATTTATAAATTTTGAGGAAAACAAAATAAATCATTATTTAAATAATATATCTGAGTTTTATTTTGAATATAATTTCCAAAAAGAGTTTTCCATAGTAGGAGAATCTTCCAGTGTAATAGGAATAAGTAGGTTTTTAGTGAATTCTTTAGGATTAATACCTAAAACTGTTATCATTACGGACAATCCACAGGAATCTTATTTAAATAAAATAAGAAATGAAATTAATAATTTATTACCACAAACAGAAATAGCACTGTATTTTACTGATGATAGGGGAGAAATTAATAATATTATTAAGGATAGCAAAATTGAATTATTATTTGGAAGTTCTATAGAAAATGAAATTGCTTCTAAATTAAATATACCATTACAGCATATATCTTTTCCAATTTGGAATAGTGTTGTTTTAGACAAGACGCATATAGGTTTTAAAGGAGCAATTACTTTATTAGAGGATTTAGGTACTTTAATTCGCAATTTTAAGGCTGAACCTTTAGATAAAAGTTTAATATCGTAATTTTAGATTAAGAAATAATGGTGCTGAATAGATAAAGTAATTGAATTTTATGGGGAGGTAATAACCATGGGATATCCAACTATATACCCAACCGGGGTTACAATTTATAACCCTAAAAAGGCATGGAGTGGCTACACTATTTTTCAGGCAGCAGATTTAGGTGCATTATTAATAAGTATGAATGGTGAAGAAGTTAAATTGTGGAGAAATTTAAGGGGATTTCCAAATAAACTATTTCCAGGTGGATATGTACTAGGTAGTACAGGTGAGCGAAATCCTAAATATGGATTTCAAGATTTGATTGATTTGGTGCAGGTAGATTGGGAAGGAAATGTTGTTTGGAAATTTAACAAAACTGAACTCATAGAGGACCCTGGTGAAGAGTCTCAATGGATAGCCAGACAGCATCATGATTATCAAAGAGAAGGTAATCCAGTTGGGTACTATGCACCTGATTTAGCTCCAAAAGTGGACAAAGGTAATACTTTTATTCTTACACATGAAAATGTTAAAAATTCTGCGATATCTGATAAGGTTCTTTTAGATGATAAAATTATTGAAGTTACTTGGGATGGAAAAATTGTTTGGGAATGGAGAGCAAATGAGCATTTCGATGAATTTGGTTTTGACGAAGCAGCTAAAACTACTATATATAAAGATCCTAATATAAGACCTTTAGGTGACAATGGTGTAGGAGATTGGCTTCATATTAACTCAATATCATTACTTGGACCAAATAAATGGTTTGATAATGGAGACGAAAGGTTCAGTCCAGAAAATATTATTCTTGATAGCAGGGAAGCAAACATTATAGCAATAATAGATAAGAAAACAGGAAAAATTGTTTGGAAAATAGGACCACATTATGATACAAGTGAAGAACTTATTAATTTAGGATGGATAATAGGTCAGCATAATGTACACTTAATACCTAAGGGATTACCAGGAGAGGGTAATATACTTATATTTGATAACGGTGGATGGGGTGGATATGGTGCTCCAAATCCAAGTTCACCAAATGGTATCAAAAATGTTCATAGGGATTATTCAAGAGTACTTGAAATTGATCCTATAACCTTAAAAATTGTATGGCAATATACACCTAAAGAAGCTGGACTTATAGAACCTTTAGATTCTGTTAGATTTTATAGTCCATTTATAAGTAATGCACAGCGTTTACCAAATGGTAATACTCTTATAACAGAAGGCTCAGATGGTCGTATATTTGAAGTTACAAAAGAACATGAAATAGTTTGGGAATATATAAGTCCTTATGATGGTAAAGGTAAGGCAAAAATGAATATGGTTTATAGAGCTTATAGAGTGCCTTATGAATGGGTACCACAGTTAGATAAACCAGTAGAGACAGCTATAAATAAGCTTGATAAAAATACTTTTAGAGTTCCAGGAGCAGCTGGCTTAGGGCGTAAAATAGAAACTGAGGTAAATGGAACTCAAGAATATAGAGGAAGAGATGAATCTAATTTTTGTGTTATAACAAATAAAGAATTAGATGAGGAAAATAATTAAGTCTTAGCAATGGTTCTAAGGTTTATCCCCTAACTAATTCAATGTTTAACATTCTCCATTACATGCTGCATAAATTCATCTGGAGTAACAATTCTTACTTTTGAATTGTTACTCAGTTGATCTACTACATACTGTACATCACTCATAGTTTTACTCCAAGCGTGTACATATACGAAAGTATAGGCATCTGTAAAATTTACATCTGTATAACCAGAAGAAACATAGGAATTAATTTTATTAACTAATTGATCATTATCTTCAAGTTTGGACCAAAGCAAATCTCTACAGGATACTATGGGTTTATTATTAGACCATATAATTTTTCCCTTATAATCATTTTGCTTGCTAAAATTTAAGTAAAATAAGCCATGTATATTAGGCTGCTTTGTGTATTTATCCCAAAGATTTACGTTATCCAATGCCCAATCATCTAGAATTGATACATATTTTTGGTCTGTATTTTTCATATAAGTATTTAGCTTTTTAATTTGTATATTTAAAGCAGTTTCATCAAATTTGCTTGGATACATATAACCATTGCCGGAAGGTGATACAACAAAATTATCATTGTTAATACCAAATTTGGCATTTTTATAATATAGTTTTAGTACAGTTGGAGCTAAATCATAAAGTGATGGTGTAATAGTCCAGCCCATATTGAAATTTCCTCTATCTTTAGATCCATACCATTTGGGAGAAGCATAATTTTTACCAAGATTCCACTGTTGGTTGTCTCCGTCAGACATTATAAAGGTCACATAATGTACATTGTTTTCCTGAATTACTTTAGGATGACTGTTTTGAGTTATGGGTAAGGATGGAAAGCTGCTTAATACAGTTAGATTATAAGTCCAGTCTGAAGGTACTGTATTTACGCCATATTTTGAGGCTTCCTTTATATTATTGTATTCATCTGGACCCCATCCAAGACAAATGGAATCTTTTTTTGCAGCCTTAAATACCTTATCTCTAAGGGAAAAATCCTTTGGATTATCTTCATAAAATATTAGAGATTTCGTCATAATGGCGTAATCTCGTAAAGGGCCTGCTTTAGTTGGAGATAATTGTACTATAATAGAATGATTTAGTCCTTTGTTCCACAGGTTATCATATGCCCAGTACTTATCTGTATTACTGCAATCTCCCTGCAACTTAGTTATACCCTTTGATTTTACTTTTTCCTCAATGGATTTTTCTACAATAATTGAGTTCTTTAAAGCTGCCAGAGAGGAAGCATTATTTATAGAAGGATCATTTTTATTATTTTTACTATATATTACATAGCCATCTACATAATCCTTAAATTTATTTAATACTTCCCAGGGGTCTTCAATTAATTCATATTCTATAGAGTAATTATCCTTTAAATCTCTTAACCATATTTCATAGTCTGGTTCTCCAAGGCTTAGAGTGTAAATTTGAGAAGTAGAGCGATTATTTACCTGACCTTGAAGTGTAACAATCATAGCTTTTTCGGCATCAGTCATTTTACTTAGAGATATTACATAAAGCTTTGTAGGCTTTATACTGTTTTTTATATAATATGAACTAGGTGCTTTAGCATTTACTTCTGAAAAAATTAGAGAAATAAACAACATTAAAAATGCAAATACAATAAAAATATTAGTAAAGAATTTTTTTGAATCCAAGGTTATCTCCTCCTACAAGGGTAGTATAAACATCATTGTAGGATTTATGTAATTATTATTAAACAAGAAAAAAGAGTTGTCTACAATGTACATTAATGCATTTTAAGACAACTTCAGTATATTTCTTAGAATTAAATTCAAGTATACATGCTGTAATATATGTTGCAGTAAATTATATTCATAATAATAAAATATTTATTGTATTTAAGCAGCTGCTATCTAAATGTTATTTATTAAATGAACAAGTTTAATTGCAATGTATATATCTAAAAAAATATATAGTATTTAAAAATATTTGAATTGTTTTTTACGGTTTTTTCTACATCTGTGATAATAGAAGTTTTTTCTAAAACAATTTTTTCATTTCCGTATATTTCCTTGTATACAGCCTCTACAAGGAATTGAATATTTAACCTGTCTTTTATTCTAAGAGCAAATTCTCTGTCGGTTTCATAGGAATATTTTATTATATTTATAGTTTTTAATCTTTTTAATGTAAAATTATATAAAGGTATTAAAGATTCACTATTTTTTATTTTTTTAATAATGAATTTTCTTCTTATAAATCTAATTAGTATATATAAAATAATTATACATATGATTATAATTATATATTTGTAATTTTGAATTTTTTTAATAAAATCAATATTGATTATTTTTCCATTTAGATTATTCTGTTTTTCTTTATCAGTGATTTTTTCATTTGCAGCATTAGTTGTATTCATTTGATTGACAACATTAGGACCCCTTAATTGATTATTTCCTGTTTGAGTAGAGGTTTGGTTATTTCCTGCATTTCCTTGCTGTGGAGTAGTCTCTACGTCATTTGCAGCACTATTTTCATAGTCGGCAGTGGGAGTAGTTTCTAATATTGACCAAAATCCTTTATCTGCAGAAGTAAGTACTTCAGCCCAAGCATGAGCATCATAGGATCTTATAATGTATCTTCCTCTATTGTCTACTTTTCCTCTAACTTTAAAACCTTCTACATATCTAGCAGGTATGCCAACAGCTCTACATAACATTACGGCAGCTGTAGCAAAAGATTTACAGTAACCCTTTTTTTCATTAAACAAAAAGAAATCAACATAATCTGGAGAGTTAGTATTCATTGCATCGGGCTGTAAGCTGTATTTATAATTATTAAGTAAATAGTTCTTAATAAGTTTTAATCTTTCATTATTATCGGAAGCTGAAGCAGTTATTTTATGTGCCAATTCACGTACTCTTTGAGAACTGGTAAATTTTAAAGAGTCATTAATTATATCGTATTTCATGTTATTCTGAGTAATACTTTGATAGATGTTATTTATATCATTTTTGTATGGTGAATTAAAATAATCATCAGTAGTTTCTGTATCACTGTAATCATAGTAGTTTATAGTGTAATTAGATTGAAGTTGTCCTACTAAATAATTTTCGTTATCATACATAGAAATACTTGAATTCTGTGGAGAAATTACCTTTGTAATATAATTAGGTGACATCATAACATCACCAAAACTGTTGTCCAAATTTTGAATGGAAAGAGTTTTAATCTTGGTTCCCTTCTCCTTATTATATTGAATATTTCTTTTTGCAAGTCCATTATTAGACATGGAATCAGCTGCGTTTAATACTTGATTAGCCTTTATTGAAGGCAGGGATCTATTTTCTATCCATCTATTATAATTGTAATCATAATATACTTTTGTTTTCATATAACTAGGTACATCTCCACTTACGAGAGAAAGCTTTATGTTATTTACTTGTAATTTACTGCCAAGAAAAGATGTTTTACTTGTATTTAAACCAATGGTAGCAAAGTTTGAGGGAATATCTTGATTAATATTCACTAGATTATTAAATTTATATTGGAATAAATCTGCTTCTTCACCAGATTTAGAAGGCGTAAACCAATATATAATAGTGGAAAAGATAATACATATTATTAGATAATAAATAATTAAGGATTTACTATAGTTCTTTTTAACCTTCGTACTAAGTTTAAATAAACTGTAATTTATGAATATCAAAAAAATATATAGTGGTAGTACATATTTTACTGCATCATTAAAATTTAATAAATCATATAATACTAATAGGCAAGTATTAATTAATGTTACTACTATTCCTAGATTTAGTTTGCATAGAATTAAATATAAAAATGTTAATATAGGTATTATAAAAATATAAAATGAAGAAATTAATGAAAAATCTACAGGAGAATTTGTAGTTGTTAAGCTATTTATTTTTAGTGCCAAATTCATCAAATTATTAGACAATGACATAATATAAACGTATTTGTAAATAGTCACACATACAATTGATAGTAAAAGTGCAGCTAATAAAAATAAAAGGAATTTTTTATTTCTATTTATGATAATAATATAGCTTATTAACTCAAATACTAATAAAGTTATTGCAAATAATACTATTATATTTTTGTAGGAGATATTTATGACAATATATGCCTTATTAATTAAAATAATAGCCAATATAACATTTAATACAGCTATGGGTATATAAAATTTTTTCAATGTATCACTTCCTCTAAAGGGTTACCTTCACTACTTTTACATTAGTATTACGCAGTAAATTCTTTGTTTTATTGGGGACATCTAAAAGTGTAAAAATAATTAAATTTTCACAATCAGCTGATATTTTTGAAATTGTTTTTGCGTGCATAGGTAATATTGTGTAAGTTATTATAAATATGAATTTATGATTTTCAATAGTTTGAAATTCTTTTTTCAGTACTTTATCAAAAAAATTACCATGCCCTAGACTTTTGTGCTCTAAATAATAGGATAAAATAGAGTAATAATCTTCTGTATTTTCCAATTGGAAAGAAGAAGATTTTAGATTTTCAATATATAAGTAAATAGCTTCATTTTTCCACAATAAATATTTGATTATGGATAAGGAAAAAGAAACTAGGCCTTCATCTGTTACAGTAGGAAAAGTACCTGGTAGTGATAGGATGTTTGTCATATCTACATAAATGGCAATATTACATTTTTTTATAGTATCGAATTTTTTTACATACAAATTATTTTTTTTAGCACTTAATTTCCAGTGTATATTCTTAAAATTATCTCCTTCCATATATTTATCAATGTATGAATAGGTATCCGAAGTATGTGTATTTGGATTATTTTTAGAGAAATTACTTACATTGTCTATAAGCTTTTGAATTTCTAAAGGTAATCTGATATTTCTTGGGTATACAGTGAAAGTAAATTTGTTATTAAAATTTATTTTTCTTGAAGATATTAAAAATAAGTCATGTATTTCCAGTAAATAATTTTCTGCATTATAAATTCCTCTGGAAGGTACTTTAAAGTTTAATTGAATGTCAAGCTTTTTAAAGGGTAACAAAGTAACACTTTCATTTAAATTTCCCTTTGCATCAATGAAATTGGACAAAAAGTTTACATTAGAATATAAGAATAGACTTCTATTATGAAAATGTAAGGAAATTTTTATATTCTCGCCTGTAAAAAATTTCTTATTTTCCAAATTTAGATTAGATGTTATGTATCTTTTGGAGAATAGCAGCGAAAGCAATGAAACTAGAAACATTAATAAAAATACTAAGAATAAAGAATTAATTGTTTCTTTCCCATAAAAATAGTAAGCTGAAATTAGTAAAGCTAAAGTAATTATAAAAGAAAGCTTAAATTTTATCATGCATATTTAATATTTGGTACTGATATTTCTTTCATTATGCTGTCGATAATGTCGGATATATTAGTGCCGTTAAATTTTTCTTCTTTTGATAATATTATTCTATGGGAAAGTACTTTTTTTACATTTTCTTTAACATCATCTGGAATTACATAATTTCTTTCATGTATATATGCAGTTGCTTGTGATATCTTTAATAATGCAATAGAAGTTCTTGGGGATGCTCCTAAAAATAATTCATTACAATTTCTTGTTTTATTTACAATATCAACTATAAATTCATATATTCCAGTGCTTACATTTACCTTTTTAGCCTCACTTTGATGCTGCTTTAATTCATCAAGAGTTATAACTGGCAGTATATGCTCTAGTGGATCTTTTGTTCTATAAGTAGAAAGTATTTTTATTTCTTCATTTTTTGTAGGGTAGCCTAAAGATAATCTTAGTATAAATCTGTCAAGGACAGCTTCTGGCAAGGAAAAAGTACCGGAATACTCCAATGGGTTTTCAGTAGCCATCACTATAAAAGGGGGAGCCAATAGGTAAGTATTATTTCCATCACTAACTTGACCTTCTTCCATTACTTCAATTAGTGCACTTTGAGTTTTAGGAGAAGTTCTATTTATTTCATCTGCTAAAATCATGTTGGCAAAGATTGGCCCTTTTTTGAAATTAAATTCATGAGTATTTGGATTATAAATAGAAACTCCTAATATATCGGAAGAAAGTATATCTGGAGTAAATTGAATTCTGTTAAAATTTAAATCTATGCTTTTGCTTAAAGCTTTTATTAACATAGTTTTACCAACACCAGGCACGTCTTCAATGAGAACATGTCCTCCAGCTAAAATTGCCTTTAATATATCTAAAACTACTGATTCTTTTCCAATTACCACCTTTGATACATTTTCTATGTCTTTTCTCAAACTAATCTCCTCCAAACATTTGATGATATTAGGCATATGAAAATAAATAGACCTGGCATACTGACTGGTTATTTATCTGAATGTGCCTTATTAATAGTATAATATTATAGTTATGTATAAGTTAATAAATTGCTTTTATTAATAAAATATTTATTGTGATCAAATCTTTTCTATTAATATTATTAATTAAATGCATAATTTTTAATCATAATTTGCATACTATATTAATTATAATACTTTAAAATGATTAAATAATAAAATTTTTTGAATTTTGCATAATTATTATATCATAAACAGAGTTCTAAGTATCAGTATTTTTGATACTTAGAACTCGTTGTCCTTTAGGGTAAATCGTTATCCAGGGACGTAGCCACTCTTTAATCACACAAGTAGAGAACCAAAATCTTCGATTTTATGTGAATGGATTTTATAGAGTATAATGGGAATATTAGAGTGGGTAGTCATCGGACAAAAATAGACTTCTTAGATTTACAGAAATTTTACTACCTCTGAATTTAAGAAGCCTTTATTATAATGAGTATGGTTAATGCTCATTGAAATAATTAAAAGAAATTTTAAATTTATAATTCTTGTGAAAGAAGTCCTTTATTAGAAAAAATAGTTTTGGTATTTATCCATTCGCCTATATTTGAAAATATCTTTTTATTGCATAATTCATTATGCAGAGAATGATATAATCCCTCATAAATTTTAAGAGTACACAGATTATCAGGAACTCTTTGTGCAAAAAGTTTACTTGCCTCAGAGGAAGTTATTTTATCTGAATCGCCATGAATTAGTAATAAAGGTACATTAAATTTTGAAGCGTTATCTATAGCCCATATGCCTGCTTTATATGCTGCAGTAAAAAGTCTAGCTGAAATACAGCTGTGGGTCAATGGATCTTTTGAATAGGCCTGCATAATTTCTGGATTATGGGATAATGCAGCTTCATTAACTATATTATCTACTAAAAATGATGGACATATTTTATTGAGTAAAAATGCAAAATATAGTTTTGATTTTGGCGGATTTGAATAAAGACTGAGCCATGGACTACTTATTATTACACCAGCTACCTTTGGCCTGCGCCTTAATATATAATTCAATGTTAAATTACCACCAAAGCTATGGCCATAAAATAATATAGGCAAATCTTTAAAATGATTTTTAGTAGAAGTTAACAATATATCTATATCGCTCATAAAAGCTTCATAAGAAGGGGTATGACCTCTTTTACCTTCAGATTTTCCATGACCTCTAAGGTCAAAGGCTGCTACTGCAAAATTATTTGTATTAAAATAATTTACTAATCCTTGGTACCAATTACTATGATCACCAAGACCATGAATTATACATACTACACCTTTTACATTTCCATCAGGAATCCATTCTCTAAAAAATAATGAAGTACCATCTATAGCATTATGTGAAAATTCTTTTATTTTCATATATAATCACTCCAATTCATAAGTATTTTAGTGTTATTTCTATATAAATTACCCACACATTAAAGTGGTTTTTTATTTTAATATTAGTATTTATATATACATATTTTATACAATACCAAGTATTCCTATATGCATTATATAAAATATAACATTATAATTTCTAAATGTCTATAGTTTTATAAAAATAAATGAAATATATAAGACATATGAAAATAAATATATTAGAAAAAATAGATAAAATTAGTATAATAGCATATGATAGCTTTTTTATGAATGATTATTAAACTAATGCGGAGGTCACAATGCGTATCAAGACAAGACTGCCGTTGATGATAATTTTATTATCTTTAATATCTTTATTTGCAGTGAGCTTTTTAATATATAATTATACTTCCAAAACTCTTACAGATAATGGTAAAAATAATATATTACAGATAAGTAAAGGAGAAAGTTATACTTTAATAGAAATTATTGATGGACAAAAAAAGAAGTAGAACTTTTATCAGAGAATTCAAATGTAAAAAGTGTATTAGAAAATAGGCTTATAAATAGAGATAATTCACTTTTTAGTTCACCACAGGCAATAAGTTTGAGAAATGAGCTTAAACAGAGAAAAGCTAATCTTTCTGAAATTCAACATTCCTTTGTAGTTGATTTGCAAGGTAATATTATTCAAGGATATATAAATGAAATAAATATCCATTAAATTTGAGAACGACCTTATTTTTATTTTGGGACATAACCAGCTATTTGATTTCTTCCTCTTTCTTTTGCTGCATATAAAGCGGTATCAGCTTGCCTTATAAATTCATTTATAGTTATATTGTCATTTGGGATAACGGAGGCTGCTCCAAGGGTTATAGTAACTATATTTTTGATATTTGAAAATTCATGTTTAAGATGTAGATTTTCTATTTCAGTTCTAAATTTTTCACCAAGCTTTAATACATTATTTAAAGAAATATTTGGAAAAATTATCACAAATTCATCGCCGCCGTACCTGGCAACTATATACTTTTTATCAATATAATTTGAAAGGGCAGAACCAATTGCAGCCAAACAATTATCGCCTTCAACATGGCCATAATTGTCATTATACTGTTTAAAGCAATCTACATCTAGCAAAATTAAAGATAAATTATGTTTGTTTTTCTTTGCTAAATCCCATTGAATATTCATAACGCTATCAAATTTTCTTCGATTAGGAATACCAGTAAGACTATCATTTTCTGATATGTATAATAGCTTATTATTTAATTCTTCAAGTTCCTGCTGGATTTTCTTCCTATAATCAATTTCAATTTTAAGACTGGTAGATTTGATAGCATTGTTTACGGCAATTGATGCATAGGCGGAAAGAGCCTTTAGCATTTCTATATGGATAGTCTTAAAAGCTCCTATTTCAGTACTTTGGGCTGTCATAACTCCTAATAAATTATTATCTATTATAAGTGCAAAGTAAACAGCTGAGTTTATTATAATTCTACCAGTATAGTTATGAAGATAATTTGAGTCATCTACATATTTGGAATATTCATTCTGTATATCATTTATAACTACAAAATGTTTATTTCTCAGGCAATAAGCTGCTATACTAGATTTACTGTCAATAGAGGCATCTGCCATGCCAATGATTTTGTTGTCTTCATTATAATAATTATATTTAAGAAGCCCATTGTCTTCATCATATAATGCAATACCAAAGGTAGATATATCAACAAATGTTCTAACACTATTGCAAAGTATATCTAGAATTTCATCCAGATTGAGAGTAGAAGTAATTCTCTGCCCTAACTCACTAATTATAGATATATTTTTCAAGTTTTCCATAAGCTTTTCGGATTTTTTTCTGAAATTCTCACTTTTTTCCATTATGTTAAGTTTTTCTCTTTGCAATTCTTGCAGTTTGATTTTTGCTGTTATGCTATTAAGTCTTTGAGCATGTATAGTTTTTTCAAATTTTTCTTGATACTGAAAGTATAATTTATAGTATTTGTAGGAATTTTTTATATCTCCTATTTCTTCATATAATTTAAAAAATCTTTTACAGATTTCTATTGTTTTAACAAGAATATTATTTTTTATAGATATATTAAAGGCAATTTCTAGTTTATCCAGTGCACTATTAATATTTCCTCTATTTTTAAGATAATTACTATAGTCTAAGAGTACAGTAGCTTTGTAATATATATAAGTTTCCTTTAGGTCCACATCTAATGCTTTACAAAAGTATTGGTTTGCACGCTTAAAATCTTCTTTTCTTTCATAAATGAGGGCTGATATCCTATAAGCTTCAGGTAAAGCTAATTTGTAATTAAATGAATTCATTAGTTCAATGGATTTATTTAAAAGTGTAAGTGCTTTTTCATAATGGCCTTTTATATAATTCATTTCTCCAAGATTACATAATGAGATACCAAGAGTGGAGATATAATTTAATTTTTTATTAAAGGTTTCAGCTTTATTATAGAAGATAAAGGCATTTTCATAATCTCCAAGAGATTTGTATATTTCTCCAATGTTTGTGGATGTTTTTGCTAAGTAAAATTTATAAGTTGAATAACTATAATAGTTTTTGTTTACATTTATTTTTAAGGCTATTTTTTCAGCATTATTATAAAAATTAAAGCTTTTTTCATAATCTCCAAAATTAAGTAAATTATTTCCTATATATATCAGGGATAAAACTTGTATATCACAAATAGATTCTTTTTGTGATATACTTAAAGATTTAAAAAGAAAAACTAAAGATTTTTCATAATTACCTATATTAGTTAAGGCTTCACCAATTCTTAAAAGTGAAACAGCCATACCCGTAGTATAATTGATTTTTTTACATAATTCATAGGCTTTCTCACCTAATTCTATTGTATTAATACAATTCTCATATTTAAATTTATCAAGTTTCCATAAAATTTTATCTATGCTGGTTGTATCATCCATGTTAACCATAAGAATCAATCACTCCAATGTATTTTAATGAGTTTAATATATTAAAAATATAACAGTAAAATAAGATAAATTCAATTATTACTTCATATATGATTTAATTATAAAAATATTTAATATTTTAGAATGAGTATACATTATTAATGTTATTATCCATATATTTTCTTGTGAAATTTTGGCAATGAAATCGACCTCTATAAACATAGTTCTTGGCATCAGATAGAGTTTTTATTTTATAAAACAATTTTAAATTGTTTTATAAAAATCAACCTTTAGGTTGATTCATACATTAGAGTCAATAAAAAAACTTAAAGACAGGGGTGCAACCATTATATACACCACTCATTATATGGAGGAAGTGGAGGAAATATCAACCACAATTATTATGGATCATAATGAAGAATTTTTAACTAATAAAGAAACGGAAGTAATGTTAGAGATTAGTAAGGGACTTTCCAATAAAGAGATAGCAGAAAAACTTTGCATATCTTTAGCTACGGTGAAGACACATATTATAAATATATATTCTAAACTTCAGGTCAACAGTAGAGTAGCCGCTGTTGAAAAAGCAAGAAAAATGGATATCATCAAGAATTAGGAAACAGATAAATATAATGAAATGAACGTACATTTCATTATATTTAATATTTTGATTAATGCTGAAAATACAGAATCTCTTTTAATAAAGTTTTTTGCTTTTAAAACTATTAAACAATACAACTATTCCAATTAATATAAATAAAGCTGGTACTATTATACTTTCATTAATCCACCAAAAAAAGTCATTCATTATTATAATCGCCAAAGAAATTAAAGAAATTCCTCCTAAAATGAATACTGGAATTAGCAGCCCCTTGTGTTTATATCCAAATAAGTACAATTGAAATAAGCCTATGGCTACTGCTAAAGGATATATAGGCCAAGTATCTGCGGCAAATTGCCAATTAGTAAAGGTTTCAAAGAAAAATAATAAACCTAAATATGAAGTAGATGATGATTTTTAAAATTTAAACTAACTATATAATTTTTGAAAAATAATTTTACAATGAGTAGTTTTAGGAGTATACTATATACAATAATTAAATGATTATTTGCTAGGGGTGCCGTAAGGCTGAGAAGGAGGATTCCTAACCCTATGAACCTGATATGGCTAACACCATCGTAGGGAAGCAAGGGTTTGTATATTACAGAGCTTGCTTTATGCAGGCTTTTTATTTTATAAATGCATAAAGAAACCAAACCTGATGTTTATCCTACATCAGGTTTGGTTTCTTTTTAAATTAAAGATAAAGGAGTGTTACTATTATGAATTATACAACACAAATGGATGCAGCAAAAAAAGGAATAATCACAAGAGAAATGAACATTGTTGCAAGAAAAGAAGGTATGGAAGCAGAAAAATTAAGAGAATTGATTGCAGAGGGAAAGGTAGTAATACCAGCTAACAAGAATCATAAATCTTTAAATCCAGAAGGTATTGGAGAAGGACTTAGAACTAAGATAAATGTAAATTTAGGAATATCAAAGGATTGCTGCAGCATAGAAAAGGAATTGGAAAAGGTCAGAGTAGCTATTGAAATGAAAGCAGAGGCCATCATGGATTTATCCAACTATGGAAAAACTGAAAACATGAGAAAAAGAGTTATAGATATGTCTACCGCTATGCTTGGAACTGTTCCTATGTATGATGCCATTGGATTTTGTGATAAAGAACTTAAAGATATAACTGTAGATGAATTCTTTGAAGTGGTAGAAAAACATGGACAAGACGGCGTGGATTTTATTACAATTCATGCAGGACTTAATCGAGAAACTGCAACGGCAGTTAAAAATAATCCTAGATTAACTCAGATAGTATCCAGAGGTGGAAGTCTTTTATTTGCATGGATGGAACTGAATAATAGGGAAAATCCATTTTATGAATATTATGATAGACTTTTAGATATATGTGAGAAATATGATATAACTATTTCTTTAGGAGATGCTTGTAGACCTGGTTCCTTAAAAGATGCTACAGATCCAGCTCAGATTAAAGAACTTATTACCTTAGGTGAACTTACTAAAAAGGCTTGGGAAAGAAATGTACAAGTTATGATAGAAGGACCTGGACATATGGCTCTTAACGAGATAAAAGCCAATATGCTCCTTGAAAAGAAATTATGTCATGGTGCACCTTTTTACGTATTAGGACCTTTGGTAACTGATGTAGCTCCTGGATACGATCATATTACTGCAGCTATAGGCGGTACAGTAGCAGCTTCCAGCGGAGCAGATTTCCTATGTTATGTTACTCCAGCAGAGCATTTACGTCTGCCATCTTTAGAAGATATGAAGGAAGGAATAATTGCCTTTAAAATTGCAGCTCATGCAGCAGATATAGCTAAAGGAATAAAAGGAGCTGTGGAATGGGACAATGCTATGAGTAAAGCAAGAGCAGATCTTGACTGGGAGACTATGTTTGATTTAGCTATAGACGGAGAAAAAGCTCGTAGATATCGTATGGAGTCTTCACCGGAAGATCCAGAAACCTGCACAATGTGTGGAAAGATGTGCTCCATGAGAACTATGAAAAAAATATTGAATAATGAAGATCTAAATATAAAGTAAACTTTTAAATATTATTTTCAAATAAGAACAGATGTATGAGTTTTAGGAGGTGATATTACATGTTAGTCAACGGAAAAGAAATGAGCTTTAAAGATGGTATAACTATAGAAGAATTGCTGAATGAACTTAAAATAGAAGCTTATAAGGTAGTAGCAGAAGTTGATTTGAACATCATAGACAAAGAAGAATATGCAGCAACTAAGCTCACTAGCGATTCTAAAGTAGAATTAATAAGATTTGTAGGTGGGGGCTAATAAATTAATAAGGATTTACGTGCAAGCTAATTTATCAATACTGTGATATATTGGAGTATTTCTTATTTAATATATAACTTGGCATGTTGTCATTAGATAATATTAAAATTAATATATTACATTTATTTAATGTTTTTAAGATGGATGTATTCAAATTAATTAAGGCATCTTAAAAAAATAACTAGCTTCTTTAACTTGTTATTTATTTTCAGATGCCTAAAGTGAGGAGATAATTAAAATGGACGAACTTATTATTGGCGGGAGAGAGTTAAAAAGCAGACTGTTTATTGGCAGTGGAAAATATTCTTCAAATAAAATCATACCTGAATTATTAGAAAAGAGTGGAGCTGGGGTAATTACTGCAGCGCTTAGAAGGGTAGACTTTGATTCTGAAGCAGAAAATATTCTAAACTATTTAGGTAAGGATTCTATAATAATGCCTAATACTTCAGGCGCAAGAAATGCAGAAGAAGCTATTAGATTGGCTAGAATAGGTAAAGCAGCTGGCTGTGGAAACTGGGTAAAGATAGAAGTTATTTCAGATAATAAATACCTTCTTCCAGATAATTTAGAAACTATAAAAGCTACAGAAGTACTGGCAAAGGAAGGCTTTGTTGTTTTACCATATATGAATCCTGACTTACCAGATGCAAGAAGAATGCTGGAAGCAGGTGCAGCAGCAATAATGCCATTAGGTTCTCCTATAGGAAGCAATAGGGGGATTAGAACAAAAGAGATGATTAGAATTTTAATAGAAGAAATAGATTTGCCTATAGTAGTAGATGCAGGAATAGGAAAACCATCTGATGCTGTTCTAGCTATGGAAATGGGAGCATCAGCAGTACTTGTTAATACAGCACTGGCAACAGCTGGAGATCCTGCTCTTATGGCAGAAGCCTTTAAGCTTGCCGTTGAAAGTGGAAGAAAAGGTTATTTGGCAAAATTGGGTGTGGAAAAAAGTTATGCTGAGGCATCCTCACCATTAACAGGATTTTTAAGATAGGAGATGGGATAATGAGTTTTTTTGATGTAGCCAGTAAACTACAAGATTATGATTTTGATGGTTTTTTCAATAGTGTAACTGAAGAACAGGTGAAATATGTTCTAAGTAAGGATACCTTAGATAAAAATGATTTCATATGTTTACTTTCACCGGCGGCAGAAAAATTTATTGAACCTATGGCACAAAAGGCTCATAAAATTGCAATTAATAATTTTGGTAAAGCAGTCACCTTGTATACACCTATATATATAGCTAATTATTGCGTTAATAAATGTGCATACTGTGGCTATAATGTTGAAAATGATGTTCATAGAAAAAAACTTAACATGGAAGAAATCGAAAAGGAAGCAAAGGCAATACATGCATCTGGTTTAAGGCATATAATTCTTCTAACTGGAGAATCAAGATTTCACAGTCCAGTATCCTATATAAAGGACGCTGTAAAATTATTGAAAAAATATTTTAGTTCCATCTGTATTGAGATATATCCTTTAGAGGAAGATGAATATCGAGAGCTTGTAGAAGCTGGAGTAGATTCACTTACCATATATCAGGAAACCTACGATATGAAGAAATATGATGAAATTCATCTAGCAGGACCTAAAAAGAATTACAGATATAGAGTAGAAACGCCAGAAAGAGCTGCCAGAGCAGGTATAAGAGGAATGGGAGTAGGTGCTCTTTATGGCCTTGATAACTGGAGGAAAGAAGCTTATTTTTCTGGACTTCATGCAAGATATATACAGGATATGTTTCCCTACATGGAAATAAGTATGTCTGTACCAAGAATTAGACCGCATGCAGGAAGCTTTACCGATATTAAAGATGTAAATGATAGAAATTTAGTACAGATAATGTTGGCCTTTAAAATATTTCTCAAGAGATCAGGAATAAATGTGACTACCAGAGAAGCGGCTGAATTGAGGGACAATCTTATACCTTTGGGAGTAACTAAAATTTCTGCTGGTGTTTCTACAGAAGTTGGCGGTCACTCTTGTAAGGCTGAAGATCAAGGGGAAAAACAGTTTGAAATATCAGATAAAAGAAGTGTGAAGGAAATAAGTGATATGCTGAAGGCTAAAGGGTACTGCCCTGTTATGAAAGATTGGGAGTACGTTTAGTTATGGATAGAAAACTATTTGTAGTTACTAATAGAAAGCTTATAAAAGATGGAAATCTAATTAATGTGACAGAGGCTATAGTAAAAGGCGGCGCAGATGCTATTATTCTAAGAGAAAAAGACCTTTCTTCTAAAGAACTTTATAGTTTAGCAGTTAAAATGCAGGAAGTTGTTATGGATAGAATTCCACTAGTGATTAATGGAGATTACAATGTTGCTGTTAAATGTAAAGCAGATGGTATTCAACTGAGTTACAATACATTTTTAGATTTTGATAAAGCTTATGATAAGCTAAAGGGGGTTTCCATACATTCTTTAGAAGAAGCAAAAAAGGTTTATGATATAGGAGCAAATTATGTTTTAGCTGGCCATATATTTAATACAGCTTGTAAAGCCGGACTTCCAGGTAGAGGAATAGAATTTTTAAATGAAATTTGCAGTGATGTATCTTTGCCGGTAATTGCCATAGGTGGAATAGAGCTTAATAATATAGATAGTATTTTAAGAGCAGGAGCTAAAGGTGCAGCTCTCATGTCTTCTGTTATGGAAGCTGAAAATCCAGAAGAAACTGTTTATAATATGAAAGAGGCTATTGACAATTATTAGAAAAGAAAATGCATATTTTTACAAAGAAAAATGTATATAATGCGAATATATGCATTTTTCTTTGTAAAATTTGTTTTTTTTATTGCTTTATGTAATTGTATTGTGTTAGAATAGGTTAGACAATTTAATAAGTCGAATGAAGGTAGTGGGATAATTATTTAAACCGCTATTGGACGAGACTCTGGAGAGACTCAAAGGAGCACCGAAGGGGAAAACTAAAATTTTTAGTGAAACTCTCAGGTAAAAGAACGGAGATTATATGTTAAAGAAATCGTCTATGTGATATAGATACTTTTAATTCTCACATATGAAGTTGTTCTTAAATTTTCACGCTTCTCAGAGACTAATTTTAAATTTAGTCTTTTTTTATTTCTACATATTAATTCTTTTGAGTTTATTGCTTATTAATAAAATTCATTATTCAGGAGGAATTTGTTAAAATGAAATCATTTATTACAGTAATCGGAGAAGACAAAATAGGTATTATTCAAGGTATAACTTCAATATTATCAGAAAATAAAATAAATATTATGGATATAAATCAAACTCTTTTGCAAAACTATTTTACGATGATAATGTTTGTGGATCTATCTGAAATGGAAATAGATGCTAAAGAACTTAAAGAAAAGCTTGATATTGAAGCTGGCAAACTTGGAGTTTCAATTAAACTTCAACGTGAGGAAATATTTAGATCCATGCACGAAGTATAATAGATTGGAGAATTGAAGAAATGATTAATAACAAAGACATACTTGAAACCATAAATATGATCGAAAAAGAAAATCTTGATATTAGAACAATAACTATGGGTATATCACTTTTGGATTGCTGTGATTCCGATGGTAAAAAATCAAGACAGAAGATATACGATAAGATAACAAGAAAAGCCGAAAATCTGGTTAAAATAGGTGAACAAATAGAACTGGAATACGGAATTCCAATAATACATAAGAGAATATCTGTAACTCCTATGGCATTGATTGCTCAAAGCAGCGGTGATACAGATTATGTGGAATATGCAAAGATAATGGATGAAGCTGCAAAAACAGTGGGCGTTAACTTTATAGGTGGATTCTCTGCACTGGTACATAAAGGCTGTACTAATGGAGATAGAATACTTATAAAATCCATTCCAGAAGCATTGGCAGTTACAGAAAGAGTTTGTTCTTCAGTAAATGTTGGGACTTCAAAAGTTGGAATAAACATGAATGCTGTAAGGGATATGGGAGAAATAGTAAAACAGGCAGCTTATCTTACAAAAGATAATGGAAGCATTGGCTGTGCAAAGCTAGTAATCTTCGCCAATGCAGTAGAAGATAATCCGTTTATGGCGGGAGCTTTTCACGGTGTTGGAGAAGCAGAGTGTATAATAAATGTAGGTGTTAGTGGACCTGGAGTTATAAAATCTGCTTTGGAAAATGTGAGAGGTGAAAAATTTGATGTAATAGCTGAGACTATAAAGAAAACTGCTTTTAAGATAACTAGAGCTGGCCAATTAGTTGCTACTGAGGCGTCAAAGAGACTTGATATACCTTTTGGAATAGTAGATTTATCTTTAGCACCTACTCCGGCAGTTGGTGATAGTGTAGCTAGAATACTAGAGGAAATTGGTCTTGAGGCTTGTGGTTGTCCTGGTACAACTGCTGCACTAGCTATGCTTAACGATGCAGTTAAAAAGGGTGGAATAATGGCATCTTCTCACGTTGGGGGATTAAGTGGTGCTTTCATTCCTGTAAGTGAAGACGAAGGTATGATAAATGCGGTAGAAATTGGTGCATTAAATATAGAGAAGCTTGAGGCTATGACTTGTGTTTGCTCAGTAGGCCTTGATATGATTGCTATCCCTGGTGATACACCAGCAGCAACCATTTCTGGAATTATTGCTGATGAAGCGGCCATTGGAGTAGTAAACAACAAGACTACAGCAGTAAGAGTAATACCTGTCTATGGAAAAGATGTGGGAGACAGAGTAGAATTTGGTGGACTTTTGGGAGCTGCACCAGTAATGGCTGTAAGCAAGTTCTCCAGTGAAGATTTCGTTGCAAGAGGTGGAAGAATACCTTCACCAATTCACAGTTTTAAGAATTAGAAACTATTTTAAGCTTATAAAATTAACTGTCTTATAATAAAAATTGTTTTTTTATTATAAGACAGTTTTTATTTAAGGCATATGAAAATAAATACTAAGATTTATTTTCATATGCCTAACTTTAACTTGGCAGCAGCATTTTCAAATGATACAATAATACTGTTGACATATCAACTGTAAATTTAAATTATATTTTTATTAGTAATATTGGTTAAAGTAAGTGTTGCTTTATAATGGAGGTAATTTGTCACTGCATAGGCAAATATGGCAGAGTATACAAAATATATTTTCACAAGAATTTCTCATTACATAGCTATAAAGAATTTCATGTAAGGCATGTGAAAATAAATAAGAAGTCAAAGATGCGACGAATATTTTGAATCCTACAAGGAAACAGGTTCCGAAAATAGTAAGCTATTTGAGGGTTCTGCTGACGTAGAAGGATTCAAAATAGGCTAGCATACTGACTAGTTTATTTTTTGAACATGCCTAAGTAAAAGAAATGTATCTATTTTAGCTTATTTGTTTTTGGATGACTAATAAATAAAGGATGATATGTAAGTATGAATACAAAAAAGAGTAATATAATCATAGCATTAATGGTGGCAATGTTTTTAGGAGCAGTGGAAGGAACCGTGGTAACTACAGCTGTACCAACTATTGTTAAAGAATTGAATGGTTTCAGTGAAATAAGCTTAGTTTTTTCTATGTACTTATTGACTTCAGCAATTTCTACCCCTATATACGGAAAATTATCTGACTTATATGGAAGAAAAAATACCCTCACTTCAGGTATTATAATTTTTTTAATTGGAAGCTCTTTATGTGGATTTTCACAAACTATGTATGATCTCATAGTATTTAGAGCTATACAGGGTATAGGTGCTGGAGCTATATTCACAGTAACTTATACTATAGTTGGTGATTTATTTACTCTTTCTGAAAGAGCAAGAGTTCAAGGCTGGCTGAGTACAGTTTGGGGTATAGCAAGTATAGGTGGGCCATTTTTAGGTGGATTTTTAATCCAATATCTGTCCTGGCATTGGATTTTTTTTATAAATATCCCCTTTGGTATAATGTCTATAATCCTTTTACAAAAAAATTTAAAGGAGAGTCTTGAAAAAAGTAAAATTACTATAGATTTTTTAGGCATAATAACATTATCCTTATCTATTATAATATTTTTATATGGTGTTTTCTCCATTTCAAATACTACTAAAGGGTATTCGATGTCTTTAATCCTTTCTTTAGTTGTAACCAGTATCTTTTTATTTATATTTTACCGTGTTGAAAAAAAGGCAAAAGAACCTATTGTACCTTTTGAAATTTTTACTAAAGCCAATATAATCGCTAATTTTATTAGTTTATTAGCTTCTGCTATTCTAATAGCTTTAGATGCATATATGCCTTTATATATACAGAGTGTTTTAGGTTTTAGTGCGGTAATTTCGGGTCTAGCTATGGCACCTGTTTCTGTTGCATGGCTTTTGTCATCTTTTATATTATCAAAAATTATTGATGTATATGGTAAAAAAGCAATGGTATGTATATCATCTATGGTTTTATTTTTCAGCTGCATACTTTTAGGTACATTGTATCTAAAGGCTTCTTTGACGCTAGTTATATTATATACATCTCTTATGGGATTCGGCTTTGGGGGAGCTTTTACAACCTTGACAATAATAGTGCAAGAATCTGTGGATTATAATAAAAGAGGAGCGGCCACTGCTTCAAATTCATTATTGCGAACTATAGGACAAACCGTAGGGGTAGCCGTTTTTGGAATTGTATTCAATCTTAATATCATAAAATATTTTTATGGATTGGGAATAAAAAATATTGATCCTAATAGTCTATATAATTCAAATGAAACCAAGAGAGGGATTCCTATTAATGAGATAAGAGAATCTCTAAATTACGGTATGCATGTAGTTTTCCTGATATTAGTAGCTGCTGCTATAATAGGCTTGATATTATCTTTTATGCTTCCGCATAATAAGATATCATCTACAAAATGATCATCTAGTATTTTACATCATGTATACTGAGGTTTATTAGTAAATTTAGTTTAAATTATTATTGATAATTACATACCTCTAAATCATTTAATAGGAATGTATAATAAGTTGTTTCTTCATCAATTAAAAAGAGGTGCAGTGAATGGAATTTTTAAAGAAGTATTTTAAAAAGTATTGGAAGGGATTTTGCTTGGCAATAGCATTTCTTACTTTAGAGGCAGGCTGTGACCTTATGCAGCCTACTATAATGTCAAAAATAGTAGATGTAGGTGTAGTAAATAGACAAATGGATTATGTGCTTAAGATGGGAGCAGTAATGCTTATGATTACTGCATTAGGTGCTTTGGCAGCCTGTGGCCGTAATTTCTTATCCAGCAGTATTTCTCAAAAATTTTCAGCAGACATAAGATTAGATCTATTTAAAAAGATACAGGGATTTTCCTTTGATAATGTAGACAGATTTTCTCAGGCTTCACTTATAACAAGAATTACAAATGATGTAACGCAATTGCAAAATTTCGCCAATGGACTTATGAGAATCTTCGTAAAATCCCCTATTGTATGCATAGGGAGCATTATTATGGCTGTTAGTTAGGCTTAATATTAAGCTTTCTGTAGTTTTAGCTGGTGTATTGCCTGTAGTTGCCATACTTATATTTTCTAATATGAATATAGGATACCCGTATTTTGTAAAGGTACAGAGAGCTTTAGATAATGTTAACAGCATAATGAGAGAATATTTATCTGGCGTAAGAGTAGTTAAAGCTTTTAATAGATTTAATTATGAAACAAACAGATTTAGAAAAGTCAATGAGGAATATAGTGGTCTGTCCACTACAGCTATGCGTATAATGGCAGTATTCTCACCAATCAATGCCATTGTTGTGAATATTGGAATAATAGCAATACTGTGGATTGGTGCAGTTAATGTGAATAGAGGTAATATGCAGGTGGGTCAGATAATAGCCTTTATAAATTATATGACTCAGATACTATTTTCAATAATGATTATATCTATGGTGTTCAATACCTTTGTAAGAGCTAGAGCCTCAGCAGAACGTATAGGAGAAGTATTTATGGAAGAAAGTACTCTACTATACAATAAAGATAATCAGCATAAAAAATTTAAGTACAGGGGAAGAGTGGATTTTGAACATGTGTATTTTTCCTATAACAATCAAAGTAAAGCAGTTATGAAGGATATTAGTTTTACTTGTATGCCTGGAGAAACTGTAGGGATTATTGGGGCTACAGGTTCAGGAAAAACTACTTTGGTTAATCTTATTCCACGTTTTTATGATGTTAAGTCCGGCAGTATAAAGGTTGATGGTGTTGATATAAAATATATAGACAAAGACATATTGATGGATAAAATAGCCATAGTCCCGCAGAAAACTATATTGTTTACGGGAACAGTTATAGATAATGTAAGATGGGGTAGGGGAGATGCCACACTTGAGGAAGTGAGAGAAGCTGCAAAAATTTCTATGGCAGATGAATTCATCTCAAGTTTTCCAGAGCAATATGATACAAGGCTTGGGCAAGGGGGAGTGAATTTTTCTGGAGGACAAAAACAGCGTGTTTCTATAGCCAGGGCATTAATTAAAAAACCTGAAATACTTATACTTGATGATTCCACTAGTGCTGTAGATGTTACTACAGAAGACAGTATAAGAAGAGGATTGAAAAGATATTCCCAAGGACTTACCTGTATAATAATTGCTCAGCGTATTACTTCTGTAATGGGAGCAGATAAGATAATTGTACTTGATGAGGGTAAAATAAAAGCTATTGGAAAACATGAAGAACTTATGAAAAGCTGTGATATATATAAGGATATTTTTAATTCTCAAATGGTAAAGGAGTTGACCTCTATTGTCAGAGAATAATAAAGATGTTAGAAGAGAAAATGTTAATATGCCTGGTATGGGACCAAGGCGTGGTGGAAGAAGAAATATGGGCCCCGTAGAAAAACCCAAAAATTTCAAAAGAACTCTAAAAAAATTATGGTCTTATTTTGGAAAAGAGAGGAAATTATTGACAATTATATTTGTACTTATAATTATTGATGCTGTAGTAACATTAATGGTTCCTTATTTTATTGGTAAGGCCATTGATGCTATGTCCATTAACAATAAAGTAAATTTTAAAATGATGGAAATAATTTTAATTGCATTGATAGTATCATATTTCTCTGATGCCATATTAACTTTTATTCAGGGCTGGGTTATGGCTGGAGCTGCCCAGCGTATAGTAAAAAATATGAGAGCGGCTCTTTTCGAAAAACTTCAGAAACTTCCTATAGCATTTTTTGATATAAATACTCATGGTGAAATTATGAGTAGACTATCTAATGATATAGATAATGTAAATAGTACTATATCCCAATCAACAACACAGTTAATGTCTGGTGCAATTACTATCTTAGGTTCATTGATTATGATGATTATACTTAGCCCCTTACTTACTTTAGCCAGTATGATTACAGTACCACTAGTGTTTTTGCTTACTAGAGCCATAGCTAAAAATACTAGCTTTTTATTTAAAAGCCAGCAGAAAGAATTGGGAAGGTTAAATGGCCAGATAGAAGAGGCCATTTCAGGAATTCATATAGTAAAGGCCTTTAATCATGAAAATAAGGAAATAGAAAAATTTGAAAAAATTAATGATAATTTATGTACAGTAGCTTTAAAAGCACAGATATGGTCTGGATATTTAATGCCTCTAATGAATGTAATTAATAATGTGGGTTTTGCAGTAGTGGCAGGCGTGGGTGGAATACTGGCGGTAAAAAATATTATTACAGTAGGTATTATAGCTAGCTTTTTAAGTTATTCAAGACAATTTTCAAGACCATTAAATGATTTAGCAAGTGTATTCAATACTCTTCAATCGGCAATAGCAGGGGCAGAGAGAGTATTTGATATATTAGATGAGAAAAATGAAATGGGAGATATTGCAAATGCTAAAGTATTAGATAGCCCTGAAGGCAATGTAATATTTGAAGGAGTCAGCTTTGCTTACCGTAAGGATATAAAAATACTTAAAGATGTTAGCTTTGAAGCAAAAGCAGGAAGCAGTATTGCTTTAGTAGGACCTACAGGAGCAGGAAAGACTACTATTGTGAATTTACTTACTAGGTTTTATGATGTTTCTGAAGGAAAGATATTAATTGATGGTATAGATATAAGGGAATATACAAGAGATAGTCTTAGAAAATGTTTTGGTATAGTACTTCAGGATACTTATTTGTTTACAGGAACTATAAAAGAAAATATTAAATATGGAAAACTGGATGCCTCTGATGAAGAAATAGAGAGAGCAGCCATTATGGCAAATGCAGATGCTTTTATAAGGGAGCTACCTGGGGGATATGATACTGTATTATTGGAGAGTGGAAGCAATTTAAGTCAAGGACAGAGACAGCTCTTAGCTATTGCCAGGGCAATACTGTCAAATCCGGCTATACTAATTTTAGATGAGGCCACCAGCAGTGTAGATACTAGAACTGAGATGAGAATACAGCAGGCAATGATAAAACTTATGAAAGGAAGAACCAGCTTTATTATAGCCCATAGATTAAGTACTATCCGTGATGCAGATATTATTATGGTAATAGACCATGGAGAAATTGTTGAACAGGGAAACCATGAGAAACTTATAGAGGAGAAAGGCATACATTACAATATGTATTTTAGTCAGTTTAACAATAGAGATGATTATGAGTAAATTAAGAAAGTTGCGTACTAACTTGAAAGTTTCTGCTCATTAACCAGTGAAAGCTTTTGTGCTGTAAAGTCCCGAAAAACATGGGATTTTACAGCCACAAAACGTTAAAGATTTCACTTCGTGAAAGGTGAAATCTTTAACGTTACTTAGCTGGTTAAAAGTGATAGATTTGGCTAAAGCCAAAAGTGAAGGAGATTTTTTCTCACTACTTTGAATTTTCTAAATATTCATAAGCATATTCAGCATATAGACTACTTGATATCTGTAGAGCATCTTCATCTATATTGAATCTATCATTGTGCAGAGAATAAATTGCATCTTTTTCAGGATTTCTTGCACCAACTAGTGCAAAGACACCTGGAACCTCTTGAAGATATTCTGAAAAATCTTCTGATATTAAAAATGTCATTTTATCAGCTATAGCATCTCTTGATAATATTTCTTCTACAGCATGCCTACCAATTAATGCTAGGGTATAATCATTTATTACTGGAGGAACAGTAAAATCATATTCTAATTCTGCTTCTGCTTTGTAAGACCTTGCTGTACTTTGGATTATTCGTTTCAAATCATGAGGAATATTTTTTCTTATTTCATTATTAAAACATCTAGTGGTACCATGTAATACCGCAGTATCTGCTATTATATTGTATTGAGTTCCAGCGGTAAAGGTACCTATACTTACTACTAATGGCTCTAGAGGATCTACTTCTCTACTTACAATAGATTGTAAATTTAAAACTATGGCAGAAGCTACAACTAAGGCATCTACGGCCAAATTTGGCTTTGCACCATGACCACTTTTACCCTTTACAGTTATTTTAAATTTATCTGAGGATGCCATTCTTGGACCACCCTCAATGGATATTTTTCCACAGTCTATATCGGGAATTAGATGTATCCCAAATACACTATCTACTCCATCTAAAAAGCCTTCAGTAACTAAAGTTTTAGCTCCGCTCCCAGCTTCTTCACCTGGCTGAAATATGAGTTTAACTGTACCGCTCAGTTCTTCTTGTATTTCTTTTAGTATTCGTGCAGCTCCAAGCAATGAAGCCATATGACCATCATGACCACAAGCATGCATATATCCTGAAACTTTTGATTTATAATCTATCAGGTTACACTCAGCAATAGGTAAGGCATCTATATCTGCACGTAGAGCAATAGTTTTACCTTCTTTACCACCTTCAATTGTTGCTAGTATGCCTGTACCAGTGCTGCTGGACACCTTATAGGGTATTCCCAATTTATCAAGTTCACTTCTTATCTTTTTGGAAGTTTCAAATTCCTGTAAGCTTGGCTCAGGATATTTATGAAAATGTCTTCTTAGTTCTATTATATAATCCTTGTATTTTGGCGCAATATTTTTAATATTCATTTATTTCATCCCCAATCGTTTGTTAAATTAACAATATTATTATTGATTATAAGACAATAGCACATAGATTATCATTGATGTTAATGGATTTCATAATTTAATTATACTACAATACTGACAGTTTTAATATGATAAAAGAGTTGGTAAAAATAAAAAGTTAAGTTTTATATTGACATTAAAATATCAGTGTGCATATAATCAGATATTAATAAAGGCTACTTGATGGGGGGCTGTACCCCAACATAAGTTAGATGAATTATCCAGGGACATGCTACTGGTCTTTCCACCTTTAGAAAAGCAGAGGAATATTACAGCAGCTAGTCATGAGATAAAAATTGGAGTCGTTTTGTTTATTGGAGGATTTATGGATTTATTAACTGAAACATTAGAAAATATAACGCCACTATATGGTGAAAAAGTTATTCTTGCAAAGAAAAGACTTGATTCTTTGGCAAAGCCTATTGGAAGTCTTGGTGGACTCGAAGAAATAGCCTGGAGAATGGCTGGAATAACAGGAAAAATTAAAAATAGTATAAAAAAGAAAAATACAATCATAATGTGTGCTGACAATGGTGTAGTGGAGGAGGGGGTTAGTTCCTGCCCTAAAAACTTAACAGCTATTGTAACGGAAAATTTTACTAAAGGTTTATCAGGTGTCTGTGTGCTTTCAGCACAGGAAAAAGCTGATATAACTGTTGTGGATATAGGAGTAGATTATAATTTTAACAACCATGCCATAATTAATAAAAAGATTGCCCATGGAACTAAAAATATGAAAAAGGGCCCGGCAATGACTAGAAATCAAGCAATTACAGCTATAGAAACTGGTATAGAAATAGTTGATGATTTAGTGAAGAAGGGCTATGATATTTTTGGTACAGGAGAAATGGGAATTGGTAATACTTCTACCAGTGCAGCAGTATTAAATGTACTTTTAGATATTGATTTACAATATGTTTGTGGAAAGGGCTCCGGTATTACGGATGAAATGCTTGAAAATAAAAAAAATGTTATAAGAGAATCTATTATACTTAACAGGCCAGATAAAAGTGATGTAATAGATGTATTATCAAAGGTAGGTGGATTTGATATTGCTGGACTATGCGGATGCTTTTTAGGCGCAGCTAAAAATAGAGTACCAATTGTTATAGATGGCTTTATAGCCTCTGTGGCAGCCATTTGTGCATACAGGCTGAATAAAAATGCTAGAGAATTTATGTTTCCATCTCATTTATCAATGGAGCCTGGAGCAGCACATATAATGAAGGAACTCAATATAAAGCCATTTTTACATATGGAAATGAGGCTTGGTGAAGGTTCAGGATGCCCACTGGCTTTTAATATAATAGATGCCTCTTTGGCTATAATGAATAATATGAAGACCTTTCAGGAATTAAAAATGGAAACAGATTATTTAGTAGATATAAGGTGATGACATGGGGAGAATAATTTTAGTTACTGGTGGAGCTAGAAGTGGAAAAAGCAGTTTTGCAGAATCCATATTTGATGGAATTAAAGAGGTTGTATACATAGCTACAGCAAAAATATATGATGAGGAGATGGAGCAAAGGATAGAAAGGCATAAAAAATCAAGACCGGCAGAGTGGATTACCTATGAAGGCAGCTATAATATTGAAAGGGCAGTCAAAGACAAAAAAAATTATATTTTAGATTGTATTACAGTTATGAGTTCAAACATTATGTTTGATATTACCAGGGACTGTGAGATAATACCGTTAGAAAAACAACAGGAAGTAGAAGAAAAGGTTGAAGGTGAAATAATTGCTCTTATAGATAAAATTAAAGCTATAGACGGTAATCTGGTTATGGTTACAAATGAAGTTGGTTACTCTATAGTACCTGAAAATCATGTAGCAAGAGTTTATAGAGACATAATTGGAAGAATAAATCAGAAAATTGCTAGACTCTCTACAGAAGTCTATCTTGTAACCTGTGGCATACCAAGGAGGATAAAATAATATGCTTAAAGCGTTTATACTTGGACTTCAATTTTTAACAAGGCTGCCAGTAAATATACAAGTGGATTTTCATAAGAAAAATCTTGCTAAAACTCCTGCTTTTTTTTCAATAATAGGAATGATAATAGGTGGAATAGCAGCCATAGTATATTATTTATTGAGTTTTTTTAATAAGGACTTTGCAGCAGCTGGGGCAGTTTTAAGTCTGATAATAGTTACTGGAGGACTTCATATGGATGGACTTTCTGATACCTGTGATGGCTTTTTCTCTTCAAGGGGCAGGGAGAGGGTGCTTGAAATCATGAAGGACAGCAGAGTGGGAAGCTTTGGAGTTATTTCCATAGTATTTGATATATTGTTTAAATATGTTTTGTTAAAAAGCATGACTATTGAAGTAGCAATACCAGCGCTCATTCTTTCCTGCGGCATAGGAAGGACTATGATTGCAATGCTGCTTTCCTTTGGGAGGTCTGCAAGGCCGGGTGGTATGGGAGAGATATTTATGAGTAAAAATTCAAAATTATTTTTTGCTATAACACTTTTAATATTGATTCTTATTGGAGTGATTATTAGTAAATACGCTTTTTTAGCAGCATTATTTGTAGCAATCATTTTTTCACTGCTGTTTATGAAGTATTCTTATAAAATAATAGGAGGGGTTACAGGAGATGTGTATGGAGCTAACTGCGAGCTAAGTGAAATAGTGGCTCTTACAGTATTTCTTGTATTGATGAGATGAATATAGTTTTTATAAGACATGGTAGTACTGAATTAAATCATAAACATGTATACGCAGGTGTAATTGATTCAGAAATATCTCAGAAGGGAATAGAAGAAATAAAGAGTATAAAAAAGCATCTGCAAAAAATAAAATTTCACGAAGTTTACAGCAGCCCTTTAAAAAGAGCTGTTCAAACCACGAAATTACTAGCTGAAAATTATAAAATAGATAGCAGGCTTTCTGAAATGAATTTTGGAATATTTGAAGGGTTAAACTATTGCCAAATAGAAAGCAAATATGCAAATGAAAGCAAGGCATGGGCACAGGATGTACTGAATTACAGCATACCAAAAGGAGAAAGCTTAGCGGAGGTTTTCAATAGAACCAAAGTCTTTATTGAAGAGGTAGGCAGTAAGAAGGGTGATATACTTGTAGTTACTCACGGTGGAGTAATTGCCTGTGCTCTATCTTTGGTTTTTAACCAATATGATTATTTTTATAAATTTAAAGTTATGCATGGGACTGCTTCTGTGATTTCAATAGAGGATGGGTATATGTATATTAAAGCAATAAATTGTATAGATAATATAGTGGATGTTTTGTAAATGAACTATTACAGATTTAAAGTTAATCTAAAAGTATGAAGAAAAATTTTTATCGATGGTTGACTAATCAACTATACTGTAGTAATATATATTTTAGAAAGTTAAATGAAAGGATATTATGATGAATGATAAAATAACATCTTTAACCAAATTAAATGGAAAAATATATAGAAGTACTCAATGCTATATAGATAAAAGACTGGAAAAGTTTAAATTGAGCACAGGGATATATCCATATTTACTTATATTAAATGAAACTGAAGGCATAAGCCAAAATGAAATAAGCAGAGAACTGAGCGTGGATAAAGCTATGTCCGCCAGAACTATTAAAAAGCTTATAGAATTAGGATATATTGAGAAAAGGGAAAATAAGGAGGACATAAGAGCTTATAGATTATTTTTAACTGATAAGGGAAGAGAGGTTATTCCGGAGATTATTAAGGTTATACATAGCTGGATAGCTATCTTAGTGGAAGGCTGCAGTGAAGAAGAAATGGAAATAGGAATAGAATTTTTGGATAAGGTATTATTAAATGCCAGAAAACACAAGGAAAAATGTAAAGAAAGGATTGATGGAATTTGAAAAGTGAAAGTAATTTAAATAAAAACAGATGGTTTATTTTGCTTACAGTAGTATTAAATACTTTCATGTGTTGTTTAGATGGAAGTATTGTAAATGTAGCTTTACCTGTGATGGCTAAAAGACTTAATGTAAATATGGCATCTATTGAGTGGGTAGTTACAAGCTATCTTATAGTCATATCTGCTATGATTCTCATATTTGGAAGATTGGGTGATATTAAAGGTAAAACTAAGATATTTAGATTTGGAATAATTCTATTTACTATTGGATCTTTTTTATGCGGAATGACAAATTCTCTTTTTGTATTAGTACTAGCAAGGGCTATTCAGGCTATAGGAGCGGCGGCTACTATGTCTACAAGTCAGGGAATTATAACTCATGTATTTCCAGCTAATGAGAGAGGCAGGGCACTAGGTATGTCTGGAACATTTGTAGCTTTGGGAACAATGGTAGGACCACCTATAGGTGGATTTATTGTTTCTGCATTAAGTTGGGAGTACATATTTCTGATAAATGTACCTATAGGTATAATTACTTTTATATTTTCAATGAAAATCTTCCCTAAGAATACAGAGGAATTAAGTGAAAAATTGGATATTAAGGGAGCAGCTCTATTTGTAATAGGTATAGTATCATTATTTGGTGCATTGGTGCAGGGGCAGAATACAGGATATAGTCAACCTATAATAATTATTGGATTTGTTGTGGCAGTAGTAGCTTTAGCAGCTTTTGTAATTATTGAAAAGAGAGTAAAAATACCTTTACTTCAGTTAAATATTTTTAAAAATAAGTTATTTTCTTTGAGCATATTTTGTGGGTTTGTTTCATTTATTGCTCTTAGTGCAGTAACTATTATTTTACCTTTTTATTTCCAGGATGTGCTTAAATTATCACCAGCTATAACTGGATTATTTATGATGATTTCACCAATAATTTTATCTGTGGTTGCCCCTATAAGTGGATATTTATCTGATAGGATAGGTTCAGAATTTCTTACGCTTTTGGGACTTATACTTATGAGCATAGGTTTTGTATTCATGGGTAGTTTAAATGAAAATTCCAGTTTGTTCATTGCAGCTATATTTATAGCTATCATGACTGTAGGAAATGGCATGTTCCAATCACCTAATAATTCCCTGGTTATGTCAACTGTAGCTAAAAACAAGCTGGGAATTGCGGGAAGTGTAAATGCACTGGTTAGAAATTTAGGAATGGTACTAGGCGTTTCGCTGTCTACATTGATTTTATATAATAGGATGAGTCACAAAATAGGATATAGGGTAGTTAATTATGTAGAAGGAAGAAATGATGTATTTATTTATGGTATGAGATATGTATTTATAGGAGCAGCAGTATTATGTGGTATAGGGGCTGTAATAACCGCTGTAAGATTATATTCCAATAGGGAAAATAATGAGGAAGTAATAGAAGAGTATTAAAGTATGATGTTATGAGGTTTCAAGGAACAATATATTTATATTAAATACTTGTTAAAAAAACGTATTAGAAAAAAATCTAATACGTTTTTTTTAATTATTTATCATGTTAGGGCAGGGTAATGACATATATATCTTATAAACAAGTAATTAAAAGACTATATGTAATTAAATATAAATTAGTTTCAGGGGGTGCAGTATGGAATTTAGAGACTTAATACAAAATGACAGAGAAAGTAAAAGCAATACAAAATTTGAAGGTACATTTTTGGATTATCTTGATATTGTGAAGAAAAATCCAGATATAGCACAACTAGCACATAAAAGGTTATATGACATAATCGTTAAAAGTGGTTTTGATGTATTAAAGCCAGAAGAAAATCCTAGGATAAGAAAGATATATGGAAATGATGTTATCAAAAGATACAATTTCTTTAAAGATGATTTTTTTGGAATAGATAAAGTTGTTATGAAGATAGTAAATTATTTTTATTCTGCTGCTATGAGAGGTGAAGAATCAAGACAGGTATTATATTTAGTAGGGCCAGTTGGAGCAGGAAAGTCATCCTTAGTAGATGCACTTAAAAAATCTTTAGAATCTGCTCCTCCTATTTATCATTTGAAGGGCTGCCCTTTACATGAAGAACCCTTACATTTAATACCTAATCACCTTAGAAAAAAATTCAATGACCTTTTAGGTTTAGAAATTGAAGGGGATTTGTGCCCAGCATGCAAATATAAATTATTACATGAATATGATGGTGAATATGAAAAGTTCCCTGTGGTAACTAGTACTTTTTCTATAAGATCAAGAAAGGGAATAGGGGTTGTGCCACCGGTAGATCCAAATAACCAAGATACGTCAATTTTGACAGGTTCTGTTGATATTTCCAAGATGGATATGTATTCAGAGGATGATCCTAGAATATTTTCTTTGAATGGAGCTTTTAATGTAGGTAACAGAGGACTTGTAGAATTTATAGAAGTATTCAAAAATGATGTGGAATATTTACACACTATTATAACTGCTACTCAAGAGAAGTCTGTGCCTTCACCAGGAAAGGGTTCAATGATATATTTTGATGGTATAATTCTTGCCCATTCCAATGAAGCTGAGTGGAATAGATTTAAGTCAGATCATACAAATGAAGCTATACTGGATAGAATTGTTAAAGTGGAGGTACCTTATTGCTTAGAATTAAATGAGGAAGTAAAAATATATAATAAAATACTTAATAAGAGTAAGTTCAAGGCACATATAGCACCACATACTATAGAAACAGCAGCAGAATTTGCTATATTGAGTAGATTAAAGCCTTCGAACAAGGCAGACCCGCTTACTAAACTTAAGATATATAATGGAGAAGATATTGTAGAAAAGGGAACTACTAAAAAAATAGATATTTCTGAACTTAGAGAAGAAGCAGGTCTTGATGAAGGTATGCATGGTATTTCCACAAGATTTATAATAAAAGCCATAGATAACGCTCTTTCAGTTTCTGAATATGATTGCATAAATCCACTAAGTATTATGGAGAGTATAATTAGATCCGTTAAAGATCTAGACATAGCAGAGGATGAAAAGAAAAAGTATTTAGGCTTTATACAGGATACAATCAGAAAAGAATATAACAAGACTTTAGAGAAAGAAGTAACTAAAGCTTTTATAAATAGCTTTAGAGAACAGGCAGAAAGCTTATTTGATAATTACCTGGATAATGCAGAGGCTTTTGTAAACAAGACAAAACTTAAAGACAAATCTACTGGAGAAGAACTTCAACCAGATGATAAATTTATGAGATCTATAGAAGAGCAGATTGGAGTATCAGAAAATTCGGCTAAGGGATTTAGAAGTGATGTTACTTCATATATGTTCTATGTAGTTAGAAATGGAGGTAAAATTGATTATACTTCCTATGAACCTTTAAAGGAAGCTATAGAAAAGAAATTAACTACTTCTGTGAAGGATCTATCAAGAATAATAACTAAATCAAGAGTGCGAGATGAAGAGCAAGATGAGAAATATAATGCTATGGTGGAGCAGATGAAAGAAAATGGTTATTGCGTTTACTGCTGCGATGTTATATTAAAATATGCTGCCAATAATTTATGGAAGGATTGATAGCATGACATTATTCAGAGATCATAACTCAACATCACTTGGGCATGATAGGGCAGTAGAAGACAGAAGAAGACATCGTCAGCTTGTTGAAAAGTCCATAAAAGATAATTTAGGAGATATACTATCAGAGGAAAGTATAATAGGTCAGAGTAAGGACAAAAAGATTAAAATACCTATTCGTGGTATAAAAGAATATCAGTTTATCTATGGGAAAAATGTACCTGGTGTTGGCAGTGGCGACGGAAGTGAAAAAAGAGGTCAGGTAATAGGTAAGGATAAATCTCAAAATGGGGGAAAAGGCAATCAGGGCGCTGGTAATGATGAAGGTGAAGATATTTATGAAACGGAGATCACCTTAGAAGATGTAATGAACTATATAATGAATGATTTAGAGTTACCGAAAATGGATAAAAAGAAATTTGCAGAAGTGCTTACAGAAAACGGAACAAAAAAAGCTGGATACCAAAGACATGGAATTAATCCCAGACTTGCAAAAAAGAGAACCACTGTTGAAAAATTGAAAAGACAGCAGGGAAAAAAGAGGGCATTAAGAGAAGAAGATATAGATGAGGAGATAGAGAGATTTCCTTTTAAAAATGAAGATTTAAGATATTACAGGATAAAAAAGACCATGAAAAGAGAATGTAATGCAGTAATCATATGTGTTATGGACGTTTCAGGTTCTATGGATAATACAAAGAAATATTTAGCAAGATCTTTCTTTTTTATTCTATCTCAATTTATAAGAACAAAATATTCTAATGTGGAAATAGCTTTTGTGGCACATTCTACTGTTGGAAGGGAAGTAAATGAGTTTGAATTTTTCCATAAGGTGGAATCCGGTGGGACCTATATATCAAGTGGATTAAATACAGCCCTGGAAATCATTGAAAAAAGATATAACCCAGTTTATTGGAATATATATACATTCTATGTCAGTGATGGGGATAATTGGACGGAAGACAATAATAGAGCAGTAGCATCCGCAAAAAAACTTTGCGAAGTTTGCAATATGTTCGGATATTCAGAAATTATGAGCGGATATTATTCTACTAACATTAAGGATAAACTTGTTAAAGAAGTACAAAATAAGAATTTTATTGCTGTGTCCATAAAACAGAAAAATGATTTATGGAATGCACTTAAAGATATGTTAAAAAAGGAACAAGTGGGGTGATAAATTGTGGAATATACTGTAGCGGATTTAGAAGCTTGGAATAAGAAAATTGAGAAAATAGTAAATGATATTGGTCTTGACTATTATGAACAGGAATTTGAAACAATAGGGTATAAAGATATGCTTGGATATGAAGCATATCTTGGGATGCCATCAAGATATCCTCACTGGAGCTTTGGTAAAGCCTATGAAAAAAATAGTACCACTTATAAATATAATTTAAGTGGTCTTCCATATGAAATGGTTATAAATTCGGATCCCTGTATTGCATATTTAATGAAGGAAAATACATTGCTGCTGCAAATATTAACAATGGCACATGTATACGGACATAATGATTTTTTTAAGAACAATAGACTTTTTGCAGAGGGTACTAGAGCAGATTATACTGTGGAGCTATTTAAGACTGATGCAGATATGGTAAGAGGGTATATAAATGATCCCAGCATTGGATATGAGACAGCTCACGCCATAAAATTACAGACTTCAAGGGTAGTGGGAGAAAAGAGAATAAGTGATGAAGCACTTAAAAGCAGGATTATGCAGGAATATGTGAACAAAAATACAAATAAGAGTATATTGGAACCATATGTAAAAGATACGCCTCCTAACATAAGTAAAATACCCCTTGAACCTGAAGACGATGTACTATACTTTATTATAAGATATGGAAATCTTAGTGAATGGGAAAAAAACCTGCTTCAGGTTGTGCGTAAAGAGACCGCTTATTTTATACCACAAATTGAGACTAAAATTATGAATGAAGGTTGGGCCAGTTATTGGCATTACAATATTTTAAAGCGCTTGAATTTGCCCGATAAACTACATTTGGAATTTCTTAAGCGTCATAATGATGTTATTGCACCGGGTATAGGCTTTATAAATCCTTATTTTATAGGTTTCAAAATGTTTGAATATCTTCATGAAAAATATGGTAAGGAAAAAATATTTGAGATTAGAAAGCTTGAAAGAGATGAATCCTTTATAAGAAGGTATTTGACAAAAGAATTATGCTATGACCTGAATTTATTTGAGTATGCAAAAGAAAATGAAAACTATGTTATAAAAGATGTACCTGATGAAAAAGGATGGATTAATATAAGAAATACCTTGTGCAGTTCCTGTGGTATGGGCATGATTCCCTATATTAGAATAATAGATATGTCTACAAGAGATAATACTTTAACTTTAGAACACGTGTATGATGGAAGAGAGCTTAATATGGGATATGCAGAAGCTACTATAAAATATATATATGAATTATGGGGGCATACAGTAATTTTGAAAACTAAAATGGAAGACGGAGAATTAAGTTTAATATGTGAGTCAAAGGATAGAGTTATAAAGAGGATGACACAGATGAAAATATAAATCAAAAAATTTAAGAAAGCTTAAGGCTGGTTTTATACTGGTCTTAGGCTTAAGTTCATTCTATGGAAATATATAGTAAAAATAGGAAGAATTTGTATTTTTGTATTGTAAAATAAGAAGATGGCGAACCCAAATTACCATGTATTAGCCTAACTAATCTGATAGTTAGTTCGCCTTTTATTTTTAGTTTCCATATCATACTAAAATTTAACCATGCTTTTAAAGAAGGACAGTTCTATATTAACTTTTTCCCATAAAGTCCTGTAAGTCCTAAATTTTCTATCCTATTCTTAATTTCCTTATTGTCAATAGAATAAAGACCTACTCTTTTCATTCTATTAAAATATTCAGCTCCAGAAAAAGTGTATTTAATCTTTTTGCCATCTTTTGCTTTTAATCTATAATTTGCATAGGAAATTAAATCTCCTGTGGCAGTGGAATTGGGCAATATTATGGGCTCTAAATTAGCTAAATATCGTACGGCATTGTGACCAGCAAGAGAGCCGGTACAGATGGCTTCAGTATGTCCTACAAAAAATCCTGACTTCTCCCCAGCACAAAATAAATTGTCTATACCAACAACTTTAAGATCATTAGTTCTTGGAGCGGCTGCCAGGTATCTAACAGAATTACCTCTACCGCCGGAATAGGGATCAATAAATCTAACTTTGTCTAATCCCTTAATTTTTCGTAATTTATCCAGTGGGTAAAAGGGTGTCATAATTTTTATATGCCCTGTATCTAATAGAATTAAATTTTCGGCGAATTTTTCAAGGGCGTATTGCTGACAAACTTTAAGTTTTAATTTCTCAAGATTTACATCTTCCTCAGGAATTTTGAAAATAACTATACCCTTATCATCTAACTGATCTGCTATTTCTTTAGATAGACTATCTTTTGATATTTCACAAGAACCACTAAAAGCTCCAAAACTACCATCATCTCTTTCAGATACTATATCCTTTGCACCTGCAAGGGAACTGATACTTACCCTTGATCCAAAGGTAGGGCATCTTAAAATGCACATTACACATCCATTGCCATGTTTAAAGCAGTTATTCATTCCACCAGTAGAACCGGTGGCGTCTATAAATACATCTCCATCTACAATACCTCCATTTTCAAGCTTTATACCTGTAATTTTATTTTTTTCTTTTTTTATGTTTACTACTCTAGATAATGTTTTTACATCTATTCCTAAAGAGACTAGATGACTTTTTACCTCGGGTTCAATTTTATTGACATCGTAGAACCAGGCATGTTCATGACCGGGAAAATCTACATTTTTATGTGTAGTATTATTATCTGTTATGTGAATTAAATCTCCGGCACCAAGATTTATAAGTTCTTCTGCAGCAGTGTACCTTCCATTGTTTCTCATTATGCCGCCTACATTTCCAAGACCAAGTAATAAATCAGTTCTTTCATATAAACTTACTTCAGCTCCTGCTCTTTTAGCTGTAATAGCTGCCGCACAGCCAGACCAGCCACCTCCAATTATTATAACCTTCAAAAAACTCACCCTTTCAATTAAGGCATCCGGAAATAAGTGAAAGATGCCTAAAGCTATTATTACTATCATATTCATGTCTTTGAATTTTTTTACACTTTTTTCTCTAGTTTGTGTATTGAATTTTATATTTGTTTGATTTATCCTAGAAATAATAAGGTATTTATTTATTGTAAATTGTGTTAAAACGTATACATATTTCGAAAAAGAAAAGAGATGGCTCAAAATTGAGATTTGTAAGAAAAGACGTATTTAATTTGACAATACCTATATTTACCGAGCAATTATTTGTTATGTCCATGGGAATGATTAATACCATGATGGCCGGTCATATAGGGAAAGAAGCTGTGTCGGCCATCGGAATGGTAGATTCAATAAATAATATATTTATTGCATTTTTTTCTGCTCTAGCAATAGGGGGTACTGTTGTAGTTGCACAATTTATAGGACAGGGAAATAATAAATTAGCTAATGAGTCAATGAAGCAGGTATTATATTCTGGAATTTTGATATCCATTGGAATAACTTTACTTACATATGTGTTTCATAATCAGCTTATATCACTTTTGTTTGGTTCAGCAGAGGGTACAGTAATAAGAGATACTTATACTTATCTTACTATAACCCTTTTAACCTATCCGTTAATAGCTGTGGATTTAATTTGTAATGGAATATTAAGAGGTGCTGGAGATACTAAAACTCCAATGAAGAACAGTATTTTTATGAATTTTATAAACGTAATCTTAAGCTTCATTTTTATATATGGAATAAATATTCATGATGAATTTATTGATATTCATACTAGTGGTTTTGGAGTAAAGGGTGCAGCTCTTGGTATAGCTTTTGCAAGGATAATTGGTGCAATGGTAGTCTTGGTGGTTCTACTAAGAGGAACTAAAATATTAAAATTAACTAAGTTAACTGTATTTAAATTCAATAAGGAATTATTGAAGCCTATTTTTGGTATAGGAATTCCTGCCAGTGTGGAATCTTTATTGTTTAATTGTGGAAAATTAATTACTCAGGTATATATTGTAGATATGGGTACAATAGCCATAGCTTCCAATTCCATAAGTGTTTCTATAACTAATATGTTTAATATACCAGGTAATGCACTAAGTATAGCAGCTACTGCCTTGGTAGGCCAGTATATGGGCAAGGGAAGGACTGAAGAAGCAGGAAAATGTTTAGCGTATATAACTAAAATTTCCACTGTAGGATTGATGACAGTAGGGCTTATATCTATACCTTTTGCAAAATTAGTCTCAACACTATATACTCAAAATTCAGATATTATACATTTAACCACTAATATTTTAATAATAAATGGTATAGGTACTTCACTTTGGGCTATTGGTTTTGTGTTACCAGCAGGACTAAAAGGGGCAGGAGATGCTAAATATACTATGATTACTTCAATTATAGGTATGTGGTTAATTAGAATTACTCTCGGATATATACTTGGAATACCTTTGGGTCTAGGATTAATAGGGGTTTGGCTTGCAATGTATATAGATTGGCTTGTAAGAGGAATTTTGTATATCATAAGATTTAAAAAAGGTGCATGGAAAAATATTGTAGTAATAAAGAAAAGTAATAATATTTCTAAAAGTGAATCTACATAATTTTATTTAAACTATATAAATTGTGAAAATAAATCATATGATATAGTGATATATAAATAATATATAGGGAGTATTATTCATGGCACATTTAAATATTTCTATGGAGGAAGTTCTGATTTTAATTGAAAGAAATGCAGATTATGATAAAAAAAGGGTAAGAAAACTAACGGCCATTAATGATAGGGAAATTGAAATAACAGTGGGTATAGGCTTTTTACCAAATATTAAGATTATTCTTATGTTCAACAAATTTGAGAAAGGTAAAATTTATTTCAATTTAAACTCTAATGAGGGTATTATAAATATGTTTATGGGATTTTTAAAGAAAAATGACAGTGAGGATTATATATATATACACAACAAAATAGTTATAGTGAAAGCAAATAAATTTCTTTTAAAACGATTTTCGGGAGTACAGATTACAGATTTGAACATAGCAAATAAAGAGGTGAATGTAAAATTCTATATCAGCAATAATGTGTAGAGTAACAAATTTTATATGTTATGAATAGCTGCTGTAATACTCCAATCTTTAGTGTGAGATAACAGCAGCATGTAATTACAAATTAATATATTTTAATTGAATTTTAGTAAAGTCACTAATTTTTTATTTTTTAATATAGCTTTAAAAATTGGATAACCTAAGCAAGTTACAACTATAAATTCTCCTAGTGCCACTTCGCCAAAGCTTAGCAAAAAAGGTAATTTCAATATAAAATATAACTCAATAGCTATTATTATACCATTGGCAATAGTAGGGTATAATGTTGCTAGGAATAGATTTTTGGTTTTGCTTATTAAAAAAACAGCTATAAGTGTGGCGAAACTTCCAAAAGCCATATCTACAAAGCCCATTGGACTGAATATGTTTGCAATAATACATCCAAGAACGAGACCTGGTATGTAGGCAGAGTCTATAAAAGCTAATAAAACCATAATTTCTGTTAATCTAAATTGAATGGGACCATAGCTTAAAGAAGAAAGTGCCCAGGTTAATGCACCATATAGGGCTGCAACCATAGCTGTTCTCACTAAATTTTTTGTCTGAAAGAAAATTTTCATAGTAACCTCCAAATTTTTTTAGTAAGCCTCTTAAATTCAAAAGTTACAGCATTATAATATCAATGAATCTTACTTAATTTAAATAAAACATTTTGGTTATAGACATATTAAAATTATAACAAAAAAGGCTGTCTAAAAGACAGCTTATCCATCTAAGTTATTCTAGATTTCAATGCCGTAGTTTTGTTTAATGACAGGAGGCTTTCGAACTGTCACTGAAAATTGTATCAGGTTAGTAAAGAAGTTTCAATAGATTTTTATATAAGGCATATTCAAATAAATCTAAAATAATATATGATTTTGCCTTAAAGCAATAATATAGACAATTATACAAGGAGTAATGAAATGAGTGTAGAATTAAAAAGACAGAGAATAAATATGGCCATGAAAAGAGAAAAATCGGATTTAGTTATTAAAAATGCAAATATAGTTAATGTATTTACAAAGGAAATAATAAAGGGAGATATAGCAATTTGTAAGGATCAAATTGTTGGAATAGGTGATTATTCTGGGACTCGGGAAATAGATGTTAATGGAAAATATGTCTGCCCGGGACTTATAGATAGTCATATGCATATAGAGTCTACCATGGTCACTCCACCGGAATTTGCTAGAACAATAATACCACATGGAACTACAACACTTATAGCAGATCCACATGAAATAGCTAATGTTTGTGGAATTAACGGGATAAATTTTATGCTCAATCAATCAAAAGAATTACCATTAAATGTTTATTATATGATGCCTTCCAGTGTACCTAGTACATCCTTTGAAAATAATGGAGCCGATTTAACGGCAGAACTTATTGAACCATTTCTATCAAATGATAAAATACTAGGACTTGGAGAAGTTATGGATTATCCAGCAGTGACAAGCGGCAATGAAAAAATGTTAAAAAAGATTGATTTGTTCGATAATAAGATTATTGATGGACATTCACCAAATCTTACAGGAGATGCACTAAATGCTTATAAAACCGCTGGAATTATGACTGATCATGAATGCTCCACCATAGAAGAGGCACTGGAACGCATAAGGCTTGGAATGTATGTGCAAATAAGAGAAGGTTCGGCAGCCAGAAATCTGAAGAATCTGGTTGAAGGTCTTATTAAAAATCATATGGGATTTGATAGATGTGTTTTCTGCACAGATGATAAACATTTAGAGGATATAAGGCAAAATGGACATATAAGTTATAATATAAAAAAGGCAATAAAATATGGAGTGAGCCAAATTGATGCCATATGTATGGCCACCATAAATGCCGCCCAGTGTTATAAATTAAAAAGATTGGGAGCTGTAGCACCAGGATATTCTGCAGATATTTTAATATTAAACAGTTTAGAGGATTTCAATATAGATAAAGTGCTCTATCGTGGAAAGATGATTTATGAACATAAGAAAATTTGCACCAAAATTCACTTAAGCATAGATGATAACAATGTACTCAATACTGTGAGAGTACGAGATATAAGTGATGAGGATTTAAAAATAAAACTTGTCAGCAATGTAGCTACAGTAATAAAAATTAAGGACAATGAATTGATTACTAAGAAAGAAAATAAAAAAGTGACAGTAGAAAATGGAGCTTTTATAGCTGATGAAAATTTTTCAAAAATAGCAGTTATAGAAAGACATAAGGCTACAAAAAATATAGGACTTGGCATAGTGAGTAATTTTAATATCAGAAATGGAGCCATTGCCAGTACTGTGGCTCATGATTCTCACAATTTAATTGTAATCGGAGATAATGATGATGACATGATAACAGCTGTTGAAGAGATTAAAAAGGTAAATGGTGGCTATACTGTTGTAAGTAGGGGAGAGGTTAAAGGAACATTACCACTTCCCATAGCTGGTCTAATGAGTGATAAAAATGCAGAATATGTGGAAAAGACCCTAAGTAAAATGATTGAGGAAGCATTAAAGCTTGGAATTAATAAGAATATAGACCCCTTTATCACGTTATCTTTTTTAGCACTGCCTGTTATACCGGAGATTAGAATTACAGACAAGGGACTTTTCGATGTAACACAATTTAAATTTATTTAATATAGCATGATTATCTCACAAAAAGTATATTTAATAAAAGATATATACTATAATCCTGAAGATTTCACATTGAAACTACTATAAATGGTATAGTGCAAATTAATCTACAGCTTTTTGTGGTTTAATCATAGTATACATTTTAAAAATAATGTTGAAAAATATTTTAATAATACTTAAAATAGGTATTATTAGTTCTATTGGTGATTTGTTGGATTACTTTGTATATGAAAGTTAAATTATTTTGAAAGAGGGCATAGCAGAATTTAAAATGGCTTTAAATTGTTATGCATTTTGCCAATACTTTAATAAAAAACTATAGATTAATTAAATAAAATGAGGTGTAAAAATGAGTAGTATTGGAGGAAGCGGTTGCGAGTTATTAATACCATTATGCGAAAGAAAACCGCTGCAGGATATAGAACGCAGCATTGTTAAAAAATATAGAAAATATTTATGGACAAAATTCATCAGGGCAATTAAAGATTTTAAACTGGTAGAAGAGGGAGATAAAATTGCAGTAGCTGTCTCTGGAGGTAAGGATAGTCTTCTTATGGCAAAATTATTTCAACAGCTGAAATATCATCCTCAAATCAATTTTGAATTGGAATTTATTGCTATGGATCCAGGCTTTCATGAAAGTAACAGAGAACTGCTGCTTAATAATTGTGAATATTTAAATATTCCAGTGCATCTTTTTGAATCTGGCATTTTTGAAGTAGTAGAAAATATAGCTAAGGACTATCCTTGTTATATGTGTGCTAGAATGCGTAGAGGAGCACTTTATACTAAGGCTAAGGAACTTGGATGTAATAAATTGGCTTTGGGACATCATTTTAATGATGTCATAGAAACCACTATGTTAAATGTTTTATATTCAGGCAATTTTAAAACTATGAAGCCAAAGCTGAAATCAAAAAATTTTCAGGGCTTAGAGCTAATTAGGCCACTATATTATATTGAGGAAAATGATATTAAGAAATTTGTTCGTAACAATGGATTGTCTACTATGAACTGCGGGTGTATAGTAGCAGCAGAAAAAACTTCAAGTAAGAGAAAAGAAGTAAAGGATTTAATAAGTGAATTAAAAAAGAACTTTAACGATGTAGATAAATCCATATTTCAATCAGCACAAAATGTAAATTTAAACTCTATTGTAGGCTGGGAAAAGAATGGAGAAAAATATTCTTTTTTAGATATTTATGATGAAGAATAAATGTACATTTAAAATAATTAGTCTGTAAGTAAAATATGTGCTTGATATTAATAGCATGTAATTTTAATGTTAAGCACATATTTAACGCTGATATAATAGACAAGATAAAAAATTTACTTAAATTTAAAAAAATTGTTTGAAAAAATTGAATATTGTTATATAATTTATTTATTGAAATGTATAATTTATCAAGAATTGGGGGAGAGAGTTAGCTCGGTGATCCTATGCCAACCTACAAACGAAAGGTGGCTCTGCTAGCATCGATAAGAAACATATAGAACGTAGACTCTTCTTATCGGATAAAACCAATCAGAGGAGTTTTTTATTTATCAATGAATCTTACTCAGTGGGAATTTGTACTTCCACTGAGTTTAGATGAATTATCCAGGAACATGCCGCTGTTATCTCCATGGAGTGTTACAGCGACTAGTTATCAGATAAAAAACTAATTAATTTCTTTTATAGATATATTTTTTACATATATTATATTTTTTTACAAAGTGGTATAATAATTTTAAAAAATAATGTTGGAAGGATGTTCTATATGTTGAGATTAACACCCCTGGAATTTTTTTTTAGAAGTATACCAGAGTGCTTTTTAATAGTAATGATGGCACATATATTTTGTAATAAAACTATTTCTAAAAAATTAATAGCTGAAGCTACAATTATTTTATCTATTTTAATATATTTAATACGATTATTGCCAATTGTATTTGGTGTACATACTGTACTGGGTAGTATAGCGTTTATAATTATAGGAGTATATATTCTTAATATATCTATTAATACCAGTGTTGCGTCAATACTTGTATCTGTGATTTCAATTATAATTTGTGAGTTTATAAATAATTTTATATTGGTATATATATTTAAAATAAATAAATTTGACAATGTGGGATTAAGGCTTATATATACTACTCCATCTTTAACTATGTTTATGTTTATAGTTGCAATGTTTTATATATTTATGGATAAAATTAAGAAACAACACTCTCAAATATGCTTTACAAAAAAATGTTAAGAATTACGATAAAACCTATATTTAGCTATGGAATTCTTATAATTTATGTAATTTTTGTATAAAATTAAGGAAATTGACAATGTTAAAAAGTAAATATCAGAAAATAGTATAATGATTTCCACAAAAAACAATTAGTTTACTAATAAATATATTTTTGACATATATTTTATTTTTTATTATAACGTGGTATAATTATTTTAAGGATATTGTTGGAAGGATGTGCTATATGTTAAAATTATCAGCATTGGAGTTTTTCTTCAGAGGTATTCCCGAATCTTTTTTGTGCGTACTTTTAGCCTATATAATCTATAATAAAAATATTCGTAAAATTTTAATTGTTGAAGCAGCAGTTAGCTTTGCTGTTATAACATATTTAATAAGATTATTGCCTATTAGCTATGGAGTTAATACTATAATTAGTATGATAGCTTTTATTTTGATAAGTATGTATGTTATGAAAATATCTATGAATGTAAGCATTTTTTCAATATTTGTTTCTGTAATTTTAATGTATTTTTGTGAATGGATAAATATGCTTACAATAGATAAATTATTTAAAATTTATGGTTTTACTAATGCTTATTGGAGATTTATATATAACATCCCCTCTTTGATTATGTTTATGATTTTAGTTTTAATATTTTACTTAGTTATAAATAAAATTAGTAGGAGATTCGGTAGATGATTTTTATTGAAAGATTAACTAAAAATATTAGTTCAATTATTTATGATAATTCTAATATAAAAAATGATGAAAAGGAAATAATAGAATATGGTATAGTAATTCTAAGTTTAAAAATATTTGGGATATTATTTATAATTATATTTGGAAGTCTATTTAAGGTTCTTTTACAGTCCATAGTATTCTATTTTGCAACAAGTGAATTGAGAAAATTCTCTGGAGGAGTTCATTCAAATTCACCAAGTAGATGTATATTTATTGGTACATTTATATCAATCATTATTTCATTATTTATAAGTAAAATTTATATATCATTACCAATTTACATAATACTTTTTTAGATATATTTATTTTAATATTTTGTTATTACATTATATTAAAATTGTCACCTGTAGATAGTCCAGCTAAACCTATATCTAGTATAAAATTAAGAAAACAATTAAAGAAAAAGTCAATGTTAATTTTATTTTTTATGTCATTGATATCATATATATTAATAATAGTATATATTGCTGTTAAGTATAGTATTTTATTGCAATTATCGCAATGTATTTTTATTGGTGTACTATGGCAATGTTTTACTCTCACCAATAATGGACATGTTATTATGGGAAAAGTCGACGATATTTTAAAATATATTATAAGGAGATGAAAAAGGATGAAAGACAAAATTAAAAAAGTTGTTAAAAATTTATCTGTTTCTCTTTTTAAATCCGTTGCTCTTAATAATTCTGTTTCAGCATGTACAAATTTTTTATATCAGCCAAAAGAACCAAAATGCTTGCAAAAGAAATAATATAAAGGATCATATGATCCTTTATATTATTTATTTTAAAAATAGGTGTGTGAATAATATGGAGCAAATTCAACAAAATGGTGAAAAAAGAATAAATGATATAATTTCTATTGTAAAATTAGCATCATTATTTTTTTGTGTAATTATTATATATGAGAAGGTATATCAAAATAATTTATTTGGATATACCTATAATAACTTTTTAAAGATAAATTTTACTGGATTACTTATGTTTTTAGCAATATTTTTATGGTGGTTACTTTCACATATAACATCAAACATATATAAATTTAAATATGTTATTATAATAAGAAGTATTGAAAATGTTGTGCTTACTATAATTTATACAGCATTGATACTAACAACAAATACCTATTCCAACCAAATTAAATGCCTTTTTTTGCTTGTAATTATCTCATCAACACTTCAACTTGGAAAGAGAATGGGCATGCTTACAGCTTTTATTTCCTCGGCTATAATTTTAATAATAGATTTTACTTACGTTCCTAGTGGAGATATAAACTATTATTTTCAAAATGATTTGATTATAGTTGGAGTTTTTATTTTAACAGCTTGGCCTTTAGGGCATTATAAGGAAATTGAAGATAAGAGAATTGAAAATAAGGATGTGCAATTAAAGCTTTTAAACAATAAATTAGAAAAAAATCATGAGCAGAGAAAACTTATGGAGGAAAATTTATTAAAAAATAAATCCTGCTATAATTTGCTTATTGAAAATTCCTATGAAGCTATTTTGGTACATCGTAATAATAAATTAATATTTGTAAATGAAAGTGCAGCCAAACTATTGGGATTTTCAAGTTACTCAGAACTTGTAGGAAAATCCATTTTATCCTTTTTACCTGAAGAAGAAAAGATACATTTAAAGGATCAATTTTGCAGAATATACAAAGAGAAATTGCCTAAATTAGTTTTCGAAGAGAAAGTATTAAATTCTAGTAATAAAATTATAGCTATTGAAAACACATCTTCTTTTTTTATATATGAAGGGAAGCCTACTATTCTCAGTATTTTAAGAAATATAACTTCCGAAAAAGAAGTAGTAGAATTACAAAAAGATGTGGAAAGAAACTCAAAGTTATTGGAAGAATCAATAGAGTCTAATAAAACTATTACAGAATTTTTTATAAATATATCTCATGAGTTAAAAACACCACTTAATCTCATATTTTCCGCATTGCAGATGATAAAATTATATAATAAGGATGGAGATTGCAATTATATAAAAAAGAGAAATGATTATGTAGATATTATGAGAACAAATAGTTATAGATTACTAAAGCTCATAAATAATTTACTTGATTTAACAAAATCAGATACTGGTTTTTTAAAAATTCAATTAGAAAATACTAATATTATAAATATGATAGAGGATATAACCTTGTCTATAGCAGATTATGTAGAAAACAAAGGTATCAAACTTATTTTTGATACTAATGTGGAAGAAAAGATAACAGCAGTAGATGGAGATAAAATTGAAAGAATTATGTTAAATTTACTATCAAATGCTGTGAAATTTACAAACTCTGGGGGGCAAATACTAGTTAATGTAATAGATAAGGGAGAAACGGTTTCTATAATTGTTAAAGATACGGGTATAGGCATACCAGAAGATAAGAAGAATTTAATCTTTGAAAGATTTGGACAAGTTGATAAAACCTTGAGTAGAAATAGAGAGGGAACGGGGCTTGGTCTTTGTCTGGTAAAATCCTTTGTAGAACTGCATGGAGGTACAATTGCTATTGAAAGTCAAGTTGGACTGGGGAGTAGTTTTATCATAAATTTGCCAGTGAAGCATGTGGAAAAAAATGCTGAAAATAAGGCTTTCTATGAAACGGATACGGAAAGAATTAATATTGAGTTTTCGGATATATATTCCTAGATTTTAGTATAAATGTTAAATGTAAAGATATTCTGAAACTGCACCGTTAGGCTAAAGAGTTCTAAGTATCAGAGGTCATAAACAAAAACCCCACCTGATGCTTAGAAATCTGTTTATATGTTTTGAAATTACCAGTTGCAAATGGCATATAAATAGAATTTTTAATTTTAAAGGTAGGTAGAAATAATGTATGGAGTAATATTAGCTTTAAAGATTTTTATTACAATATTATTTATAGCTATAATCTTAATAATTATGTTATTAGTCATTCCATATAATTACATTATTCGAGGGGATATTAATGAAGACCTTAAGGGAGAAATTGAAATAAATTGGTTTTTAGGATTACTTAGACTTAATGCCTTAAAAACATCGGATAATTTTGAAATAAAGTTTTATTTTATAAATTTTTGTGTTTATTCTAATTTAAGAAAAAATAGCAATAAGCATATAGAAAAAAATTCAAATAAAAACAGGAAAATTTCAGTGAATTTTCAACTTTTAGAGTTGGATACTTTGAGAAAATTGTTTTTATACTTAAAGGATATAATTTTAATAGTAAAACCCAGAAGCATAACTATTGAGGGTGTGTACGGTTTAGATGATCCCTTTGCCACTGGGACTATAAGTGCGGTGATCTCAGTAATAAAATCAAATTTTTCAGCAATAAGAATAAATATTTCTCCTGTGTTTGATGAGGTGATTTTAGATGTTTTCATTGAGATTAAAGGTAGAATAAATCTTTTTATTGTGATATTGAGAACTGTAAAATTATTATTAAAAAAAGATTTAAGGAAAATTGTATTAAAAGGAGCCTGATTTAGGGTATAATTTAAATATATGTAGGGAGGGGATTAAATGGATAATCAAGCGTCATTAAAGGAAAATTTAGATGCTTTATTTGGTAATCTTGAGAATTTTTTAAAGACTGAAACTGTTGTAGGTGAGCCAATAACAGTGGGGGAAACTACCTTAGTTCCTATAATAAGTCTTTCTTTTGGCTGTGGTACAGGTGCTGGAAATAATGGTGATAAGGGAATTGCAGCAAATGGAACAGGTCTTGGAGCGGCTGCTAAGGTTACTCCTAATGCAGTAATTGCAATCACTGGGGATAAGGTTAATCTTTTGCCTATATCCGGTAAAAACAATTTGGATAGTCTGCTTAATTTAGTGCCAGAAATAGTTTCTAAATTTAAATCAAAGAAGTCTGATAAAAATAAAGAAGAAGTTAAATCATCTGAAAATAGCAATAAATAAAATATAATTAAAAAATATTAGAGTGAAAATAAATATTAAAAATATTGAATAGTGGCAGTGCTTTTGATATAATTGATAAAAACTAGTTGTAAAAAACTATGATGAGAAAGAGTACATAAGAATTATATACAAAGAGAGTTGGAAAAGGTATCAAATAAAACAACCAAATTGGTTATAGATTATTTTTTAGAGATACCTTAGCTGAAAGTCCAATAATATATCTTATGGAAGGCAGTCTCTGAGTTTCCTATTGAGAAATTGGAATGAACTAAGTGGTATGACATAAAATAACATGTAATATTAATTGTTTTTTAATATACCTGTTCGTCCTAAAATAGATAAAGACGTGTCCTCACGTTATAGGGGAAAGAAATATTTTCTACTAAAGAGAAAGTCTGAAAAGACTTTAATTAGGGTGGTACCGCGAATACTCCTTCGTCCCTTTCCGGGATAAAGGAGTATTTTTATTCATGCATAGAAAAGAAATAGCAAGTTAAATTAAAATATTGGCTGGTTATTTTGAAATATGCGTTATATAAAAAATAATTTTTAATTAAGGGGAGAAAATTTTATGGAAGAGATTCTTGAAATTCTTGAAAGAAATAGTAAGTATACAGCAGAGGAAATAGCACAAATGACTGGAAAAAGTGTAAATGAAGTCAAAGAAGCTATTAAAAAATATGAGGATAATAATACTATTGTAGGTTATACTGCACTGGTTAATTGGGAAAAGACCAGTAAGGAAGAAGTGCTTGCACTAATAGAAGTAAGGATAACGCCTCAAAGAGGAGAGGGTTTTGATAAAGTTGCAGAGAGAATATATAAATTTCCGGAAGTCAAATCCTGTTATTTAATGTCTGGAGGATTTGATTTGACAGTTATAATAGAGGGTAAAACCATGAAGGAAGTGGCTTTATTTGTGGCAGAAAAACTAGCTGTACAGGAATATGTATTAAGTACTTCCACTCATTTTGTGCTTAAAAAATATAAGGATAAAGGGACTATTTTTAGAGATAAACCAAAGGATGATAGGGAGGGCTTGTTTATATGATGCTTCAGGACATGATACGTGAAAATGTAAGAAATATGCCTCCTTCAGGTATAAGAAAATACTTTGATATGGTAAATGATATGGAGGATGCTATATCGCTTGGAATAGGTGAACCGGATTTTGTTACACCTTGGAATGTAGTTGAATCTGGGATATATTCTCTAGAACAAGGTCATACTCATTATTCCTCCAATGCTGGTTTTATGGAATTGCGTAGAGAAATAGCTAATTCACTAAAAAATAAATACCAATTAAAATATGATCCAAAAGACGAAATTATTGTAACTGTTGGAGGTAGTGAAGGCATAGATATAGCTTTAAGAACCTTAGTAGGACCTGGGGATGAAGTCATAATACCAGAACCAAGCTTTGTTGCCTACAAAGGTTGTACAGCTTTCACAGGGGCAACTCCTAAAATATTAAATCTTAGAGCTTGTGATAAATTTAAATTAACACCAGAACTTTTAGAAGAAGCTATAACATCAAAAACGAAAGTTGTTATAATACCCTTTCCTAATAACCCTACAGGAGCTACTATGACAAGAGATGAACTACATTCAATTGTAGAGGTGTTAAAGGATAGAGATATAATAATTATATCCGATGAGATATATTCTGAATTAACCTATGAAAAAAAACATGTATCTATAGCTAGTTTTCCAGAGATAAGGGATAAAACTATAGTAATAAATGGTTTTTCAAAAGCCTATGCTATGACAGGTTGGAGACTTGGATATGTTTGCGGAAATAAAATACTAATAAATGCCATGAAAAAAATACATCAGTATGCCATAATGTGCTCTCCTACTACCGCTCAATATGCTGCTATTGAGGCACTAAAAAATGGAGAAAACTCCGTAAAGGAAATGGTTAGTGAATACAATAGAAGAAGGCGTGTGATGGTAAGCAGCTTTAAAAATATGGGATTACAATGCTTTGAACCCCTAGGCGCATTTTATGTATTTCCATCTATAAAATCCACGGGTATGACCTCAGATAAATTTTGTGAAGAACTTTTGAAAAAAGAAAAAGTTTTGGTGATTCCTGGTAATGCATTTGGAGAATGCGGCGAAGGTTTTATTAGAGCCTGCTATGCTTCATCTATGGATCATATATTAGAAGCTATGAAGAGGATAGAGAGATTTATAAAGTCAATAAAATAAATAATTTAAGAAAAAGGCGAACTAACTTGGTAGTTAATTCGCCTTTTCTTACAAGTATGAATCACAAAAATATGATAATCATTTAATTCTATCAATGATTTTGCCTTTAAATATATATTTTTCTTTAATTTCAAGGCTAAATTTATTTTCATATTTTTTTATAGTAGGCAAATTGTCTTTTGTAATAATTGAAATAGTTGTACCGGCTTTATTCATTCTTCCAGTTCTGCCTACTCTGTGAAGATATTCCTGTGGGTCTTCTGGCAAATCTAAGTTAAATATGTGAGTTATATCTTTAACATCTAGGCCTCTTGCTGCTATGTCGGAAGCCACTAAAAATTGAATTTTGCCATTTCTAAAATCTGCTAAGGCTTTTTTTCTTTCCTCTTTTCCAGCATTTCCATATAGACCATAACAGCTTATATGATGATATTGAAGCTTAGATACTATAAATTCTATTTCAACAGGTTTGTTTATAAATATGAGAGATTTTTTAGGATTTTCAGAGGCTATTATCTTTCTAAGTAATTCAAATTTATCTCTTAGTTCTGATAAGAAATACATATGCTGAACATTGGTGTTAAGTATTTCATCCTGAATTTTTATAATTAAAGGTTCTTTCATCAGGGAAGAAGCAGAACTTAATGCAGTTTCATTTATACTTGCAGAAAAGGCCATTAATTGTCTGTCTCGCAGAGTAGTTTTTATTATATCCTTTACCTTAGATATATTATTTTTGTCCAGTAATTTGTCACATTCATCAATAACGATGGTTTTAATGGTGTGACTTGATATTTTTCTTTTTTTGATAAGTTCAAAAATACGTCCTGAAGAACCTACTATTATATGAGGTTTTTTCTTTAATTTTTCAATTTGTCTTGACATATTAACATCACCTATTATAGTGCAAGATGTTACATTTATCTGAGAATTTTGTGATAATAGCTGTATTTCTCTATCTATTTGCATTACCAATTCATGAGTAGGTGCCAAGATGATACACTGCATTTCTCTCTTCTCAGAATCTATTTTTTGAAACATGGGAAGAAGGTAAGCAAGAGTTTTTCCAGTACCAGTTTGAGATTTTGCTATTATATCCTTGTTTTCTAATGCTAGAGGTATAACTTTAGCCTGTATATCTGTGGGGATTTTTATATCCTGCTTTTTCAGGCCATTTATTAAGTCTATATTTAATCCTAATTCTTCAAATGAAATAGTCATTTTATTCTCCTTGTACAATTATATTTTCATTCTGCTAAAAACTTTAATAATTGTATACTTTGTATAGGTTTTTGTCAATTTATCTAGAGCTTAGTTATCTTGACAATTAATAAAGTAATATATAAAATTGTTTTAATAATATATGCAATTTAAGGGATATTTAAAGATATAATTAACTAGCTAGTGGTCCATTTTGTATTATACTGTATTTTGAGGATATTCTCATAGTGTTATTATTTTTACATTTCTATTTTTGTATAGCACAAAATATGGTTAATATTTTTCAATTAATGTGCAGCTTTGTATGTCTTAAATTATATAAAGAGGAGAATAAATATGAGTATTGATTATAAATTAAATATGTTAAAGGATAACATAAGAAAACTTAAAAGTGCAGCCATAGCGTATTCAGGTGGAGTTGACAGTACTTTTTTATTAAAAGTTGCTCATGATGTTCTTGGTGATAAGGTTATTGCAGTAACAGCCAAATCTTCTACATATCCTGAAAGAGAATTTAAGGAGGCAAAGCAATTTGCTGAAGAAATAGGAGTAAAACATATCGTTATAGTTTCAGAGGAATTAGATATTGAAGGTTTTTCAAAAAATCCTACAAATAGGTGTTATTTTTGTAAAAAAGAATTATTTACAAAAATAAAAGAAGTAGCAAGAGAAAGCAATGTGGAAAAAATTTTAGATGGGTCAAATTTAGATGATACTAGGGATTATAGACCAGGTATGGAGGCTGCTAAAGAACTTGATGTAATTAGCCCTTTAAAGGAAGCAAATTTGGATAAAGAGGATATAAGAGAGTTATCAAAATCTATGGGTTTAAGAACTTGGAATAAGCCTTCTTTTGCATGTTTATCCTCTAGAGTTCCCTATGGTAGTGAAATAACTACCAGTAAATTGGAAATGATAGAAGGATCAGAACAATTTTTATTGGATTTAGGTTTTCGTCAGGTGAGAGTAAGACATCATGGAGATATTGCTAGAATAGAGGTTTCACCTGAGGAGAGAAAAAAATTTTTTAATGTGGAATTAATGGACAAAGTTGTGGATAGATTAAAAGATATAGGATTTAAATATGTAACTTTAGATCTTTTTGGATATAGAACTGGAAGCATGAACGAAGTACTTACGGAGAAGGAAAAAAAATGAATGATTTTTATGAATTTAATATAGCAAAGGAAATTTTATTATCTTTAGAAAAGTTGGGGTATAAAAATCCCACGGAAGTTCAGAAGAAAGTAGTTCCATTAGTTTTAAAAAATAAAGATATAATAGTGGAATCCCAAACGGGCAGTGGAAAAACAGCTGCTTTTGCCATACCAATATGTGAAAGAGTAGAAATAGAAAATAGTAATCCACAAGCATTAATACTTACTCCTACAAGAGAATTAGCCGTACAGATTAAAGAGGATATATCCAATATAGGAAGGTTTAAGAAAGTTAGGTGCACTGCTATTTTTGGAAAACAAATTTTTTCATCTCAGGTTAGAGAATTGAAACAAAGGATTCATGTGGTAGTAGGAACCCCTGGTAGAACACTGGATCATATAGAAAGAGGTACTATAAATTTAAGTGGTATAAACTATTTAGTTATTGATGAAGCTGATGAGATGCTGAACATGGGATTTATAGATCAGGTTAAGAATATAATTAATAAGCTGCCCCCAAAAAGGGTAACCATGCTATTTTCAGCCACCATGTCAGAAAAAATACAAATACTTTGCCATGAATATATGAAAGATCCTGAAGTAATAAATATAAAAGCTGAAAAACCAATAACTGAAAAAATAAAGGATTATTATTATATTGTTGAAGGAAAAGATAAGTTTGATTTACTTAAAAAGATAATATATACGGAAAATCCTGATAGTGCTATGATATTTTGCAATACTAGAAATTCAGTGGAAACTTTATTTTCTATACTAAGGGATAAAGGATTTTCATGTGTTTCCATACATGGTGGTATGCTTCAGCAGGACAGATTGAATGTAATTAAAAGCTTTAGCAGAGGTGAATTTACCTTTTTAGTGGCTACAGACATTGCAGCTAGAGGGATTGATATAGCTAATGTAACCCATGTTATAAATTATGATTTACCCTTCGAGAAAGAAAGCTATGTACATAGAATAGGAAGAACAGGACGTGGAGAAAATAATGGTAAGGCTATAAGTTTTGTCACACCTAACCAGTGTAGATTTTTAAATGAAATTGAAGAATATATTGAAAGAACTATAAATAAAGCTCAGTTGCCTGAACTAAGGGACATAGAAGTTGGAAAAAATTTATTTAATGAAAGACTTAAAAATAAACCTAAACTAAAAAAAGAGAAAAGTTTTGAATTAAATAAAAATATTTTAAAAATATACATAAATGCGGGAAAAAAGAAGAAAATAAGAAATGTAGATATTGTTGGCACTATATCTAATATAAATGGAGTTGAAAGTGAAGATATAGGAATAATAGATATACAAGATAATTTGTCGTATATTGATATATTAAATGGAAAAGGTTCTTTAGTAATAGAGGCATTAAGGGAAAAAACTATGAAGGGTAAAAAAATTAGATGTGAAAGGGCGGAAAGATAGTAGAGTGTTAATTATATTATGACAATGTAAATAAAATGATGCAAATGTAAATAATTGTATTAATTATAAAAATTTAAAATGTTAGCAATAGTGAACTATTGCATTTTTATATTAGTTAATGCATAATGAATATGTACATGAAACTTAATTTATGGAATTATAAGAGAAGCTTACTTAATGAGAGTTCCTTATTTTTACTGAGTTTAAATTAATTATTCAGAGACATGCCGCTGTTATCTCCAGCTTTCAAAGATGGAGTGTTACAGCGGTTATTCGTGGGATAAATACGCTATTATACAGTTATTGAAAATTTAATAATATGGTTTAGATTTATATATTTTGAAGATTTTAGTTATCTCTACACAAAATAAGGAGGAGAAATCGTGAATATATTAATTATATCTTCAAATAATACTGGTTGTGGTCATAAAAGTATTGCAGAGGCATTAATGGAACAGTTTAAAGAAATTCCAAATGTAAATGCAAAGGTTATTGAGGGGTTTGATACAAATGGTATATTGCTAAATACAGTTAGCAAATCCTATGGTTTTTTTACCAGAAGAGCAAGAGTTTTATGGAAAGCTGTATGGAATATTTCATTGAAGAAACCAGAGCTTTTAACTAAGTTAACTGAAAGAACTATGGAAAAGAGATTTCTAAAAATTTTAGACGAGGAAAAGCCAGATCTGATATTATCCATACATCCTAATTTTAATGCTCCTGTATTAAATATACTATATAAAAATGAATATAATATACCCTTTATTACGCTTATAGCTGATTTAATAAGTATAACACCTTTATGGGTAGATAGAAGAGCAGACTATATAATTTCCCCAACAAAAGAGGCTAAGGAAAGATGTATTAAATTTGGAGCTTATGCTTCAAGAGTAACAATTGATAAGTTTCCTGTAAGATCAAGATTTTATAATGATAATGTGAGAAAAAATCCTATTATAAATGATGATCCTAAAAATGCCTTGAATTTTCTGCTTATGAGTGGCGGTGAAGGGGTAGGTAATTTGGGGAGCATTGCTGAGATTTTATTGGAAAACTTCAATTGTAATGTTAAAATTGTTGCTGGAAAAAATTCTGTTTTAAAAAATAAACTTGAAAATAAATATAGTGAAAAATATGGTAATAGATTAGACGTTTATGGATATGTAAATAATGTTAATAAGCTTATGGAAGAAGTGGACATACTGATTACTCGTGGAAGTCCTAATGTTTTAATGGAGGCTGTGGCTTCAAATTTACCTATAATAATTACAGGTGAGCTTTTAGGGCAGGAAGAGGAAAATTCATATTATATAGAGGAAAAAAGGCTTGGAATAGTTTGCAAGGATTACAGAAATTTAAATGATTCAGTACAAAGATTATTATCTGAAAATGGAAAGATGTTAAAAGAAATAATGGAATCACAAAGAAAATATAGAGATCCAGAGGCAACTAGAAAAACAGTGGATTTTATTGTAAAAGTTGTATCAGATTTCAAGTTGCACGAAGAACTTGATGATATAAATGTTCAATTGGAAAGATTGGTATAGTTTTAAAAAAAACAATTTTTGTATTATAGTTGAATGATAAATATATATTTACAAAAATGTAAAATTGCAATGATTACATATGCTTGCAGTAAAAATTGCAATAATTCGAGTAAAGATAAGTATAATCTAGTATTAAAAAGGACGAAACGATTACAATGGCACTTTTTTCTACTAGACTAGCTTGAATGAAAAAAAATCGAATATTATAATTAGTATGTTTAAAAAATTTTTTATATGGTTAATGCCTATAAAAAATTTTTTTGATATTTATATTTGGAGGGGATATAATGGCTTTTGATACTAAAAAAAATAAGGACAAAGATTTACTAGAAGCAGTTGGACGTATTTTTGAACAAACTAAGAAAAATTTTAATATGGTATTTTGGAATAATGAAACTATTAATTATACAGAAAATCCAGAATTTATATTGAAGTTTAATGATAAGAATACTTTTAAAAAGATATTGGCGAATCCTACAACCATGATTTTTGCAGAAGCATTTATGGATGGAACTTTTGATATAGAAGGAAATATTATAGAAGCATTAACTTTAAAGGATCAGTTTGAAAATATAGAAATATCAAACAAAGATAAAGTTACCTTGCTATTAAAGGGAACATCTTTTCCAAGTATAAACTTACACACAAAAGAAAAGGATAGAGAAAATATATCTCATCATTATGATATATCTAATGATTTTTATAGATTGTTTTTAGGTTCCAGTATGACATATTCCTGTGCTTATTATAAAAATCAAGAAGATGATTTAACTACAGCGCAAGAGAATAAAGTAGATCATATATGTAAAAAATTACGACTTAAGCCTGGCGAAAAGCTTCTTGAAATAGGTTGTGGCTGGGGTACTATGATTACATGGGCGGCGAAACATTATGGTGTTGAGGCTCATGGAGTAACAATTAGTGAAGAACAATATAAATATGTATCTCAAAGAATAAAAGATGAAAATCTTGAAGGAAAATGTTTTGTTGAACTTAAAGATTATCGTGATGTTGAAGGTGAAGGCGTATACGATAAGATAGTAAGTATAGGGATGTTTGAACATGTAGGAATAAAAAATCTTCCAACTTATTTTAGTACAATGCATAGGCTTCTGAAAGATGATGGACTATTTTTAAACCATGGTATAACTCATTCCAAGAATTCACAAGTAGGCAAGGATGAAAGTGAATTCATAGAAAAGTACATATTCCCAGGTGGAGAATTACATACAATAAGCGGTGGAATATCTATAATGGAAGATGAAAATTATGAAATTTGTGATGTGGAGTGTTTAAGAGAACATTATTATAAAACCTTAGTTCAATGGGTTAAAAATCTAGAATCAAATAAAGAAAAAGCAATAGAATTTACTTCAGATAAAACTTATAGGGCATGGCTATTATATATGACAGGCTGTGCAATAAATTTCAGAGCTGGTCTTATATCTATATATCAGGTGCTTTTAAGCAAGTCACCTAAAAAACCTGGATTTAATATACCATTGACAAGAGAGTATATGTATAAATAGTATTAATTATCAGCATTATGAGAATGAGACTATTTATATTATTTTTTAAGTACATTTATATATAAGCATAGAAAATAATCTATTTGTATTCAATTATTTTACAAGATGAGTTGTAAATTGAATATATATAGATTATTTTTGTATGTATAAAAATTTGACAGAAAAAAGATTAAATTATAAAATTAATTAAAAAATTAATTTTAGGTATCAAAAATTAATACACTTTACTAAGATTCATTAATAAATAGGAGAATAAAAATTATGAGAATATGGGGAAAGGTTATAAAAAATAATAAGATTATAAAAGATGAAGTTGTAATCTCTGATGGAGAGGGAAGTTATCAGGATAATTTAAAATTATGTATAAAAGAATTATGCTATAAATTAGATATTTCAAAGCCCTATTGGCTGCCTCCTAATGTGAAAGAATACAATAGAAGAAGAAAAACTACTTTTAATGAAAATCACTTTATAGATGAAATTGATTTTGATAAATTTATTATAGAAGAAATATCATCTGAAGAAAATTAATAATTTTAATATTTTTTGTTTATAATAATAAAAAATTCTGTTACAATGAATAAAAGAGATGTATTTTGACGTAAATTGTAGAAAATAATTTTTTATGGAGTGTTTTTAATGCATAATATTATGTTTTTTCTGATTATGTTATTTATTTACTCAACTTTAGCACTTATTTCTATTGTATTTAGTACTATATATTCTAAAAAATACATAGGTTTAATATCTGTAAGTCATGTATTAGGCATATTTACAGTTATTTTTTCTATACTCAATAATATTATAAAATTAAATCCTATCATTAATAGTGTTACAGTTATTTTTTTTCTAGCAACAAATTTTGTTGCAATTTTAGCTTTATTTAATTTTATGAATATAAGAATAAAATCAAGCTGCAAATACATAGCTATAATTATTACTTTAATAGATATAATTTCTTTGAATTTTATTCCAAGCCTAAGTGTATTTATTCATAAAGTATTAATTATGTCTATTTATATATTTATAGGTATACTTGTGCTAAAAAGTAATAATAATAATATAAGTAAAAAGTGTTTAGGAATTTCTTGTATTGTTTTTCCTATAAGTCAAATAATATTTGAAATTTTGATGATATCAGTAATTGATAATGGTTTTAATTTAGACTTAGCTCTTTATGTAATTCAGTCATTAGCTTGCTCTTTATTCCTTATATTAATCACCTTGGATAATGAACGCAAAGACTTCAATAAGCATGTAAACATACTTGAAGAAAAGGTTAAGGATAAAGATGAAATTATCAACAGAGCAAATGAAATTGACAAAATGAAAATGGAATTTTTAGCAAATATATCTCATGAACTTAGAACTCCTGTAAATGTCATATTTAGCAGCATTCAATTGGTTGAACTAGACTTAAATAAGAATAATTTAAGTAGTAACAGGAAAACTTTAAATTATCTTAAAATTATGAAGCAAAATTGTTATAGACTTATAAAACTCTCAAACAATTTTATAGATATGAGTAAAATAGAAGCAGGTTTTATGGAATTAAATTTGCACAATGTGGAGATCGTAAAGGTTATAGAGGATATCACTCTTTCTATCGTACCTTTTGCGGAGGAGAGAGGTATCAATATTATATTTGATACAGAAATTGAAGAAAAAATAATAGCCTGCGATGTGGAAAAAATTGAAAGAGTAATGTTAAATTTACTGTCTAATGCTATAAAATTTACACCAAAGGATGGAGAAATAGAAGTATATATGTATGAAAGTGATAATAATTTATATATATCAGTAAAAGATAATGGAATAGGCATACCTAAATATATGCAGGACAGAATATTCGATAGATTTACACAAGTCAAGGACGGGCTTTTAAAAGAAAATGAAGGAAGCGGCATAGGACTTTCACTAGTTAAATATTTAGTTGAAATGCATGGTGGTAGAGTTATTCTAGAGAGTGATATGAATAAAGGCTGTAAGTTCAGTATAATACTTCCTTGCAATATTATTAAAGGAGAAGATATAGGTAATTTTAATGATAATGGAATTGGAATGAAAAAGATCGAAATAGAATTTTCTGATCTTTAAAAGCTGTTAAAATATTTTAAATACAGAAATAAATTTTCATATTGTTTTAATGGATGTGTATGTGATAATATTAAGCATATAAATTATAGGAAAAGGTGAAGAAAATTGTCAGCAGCTAATAACGACAAATTAAAATTATACGGATTTAACAATTTAACCAAATCACTTAGCTTTAATATATATGATGTATGTTATACTGAAAATGATCAGGATCGAAAAAAGTATATTGAGTATGTAGACGAACAGTATAATTCTGAAAGGTTAACAGGAATTTTAATGGATGTTACAGAGATAATAGGTGCTAGTGTACTGAACATTGCAAAACAAGATTACGAGCCACAGGGTGCCAGTGTAACATTGCTTATCTCAGAGGAAGAAGTACCTCTATATGTACTTGATCCATCCTGTAATAAGGGAGTAGTGTCACCAATTAGAGAAAATCTAGTAGGACATCTAGACAAAAGTCATGTCACTGTGCATACATACCCGGAAAGTCATCCACAAAACAACATAAGTACTTTTAGGGTAGATATTGATGTGGCAACCTGTGGAACTATTTCTCCACTTAAGGCTTTAGATTATCTAATTGATAGTTTTGATTCGGATATTATTACTATAGATTACAAAGTTAGAGGATTTACTAGAGACATGGATGGACATAAGCACTATATAGATCATAAAATAAATTCAATACAAAATTTTATTGCAAGCAGAACTGTAAATAGATACATTTTAACAGATATGAACATATATCAATCAAATATATTTCATACAAAGATGAAGCTAAAAGACATTAATTTGGAAAATTATTTATTTGATATGGAAGAAAAAAGTTTAAGTAAAGAGAAGAAAGATAACATAATAAAGGCCCTAGATAGAGAGATGACAGAAATATTCTATGGCATAAATATCAACTAGAATTAGATAACATTTTCATTAAAATTTCTAAAAATAACACTATCAAAAATTACCAATTAATAATGGCTTTTGATAGTGTTTTTTTATTTAGACATATTGAAAAATAATTAGTTATCTAATAGTTTTCCATGGTCAATTATTTTAAGATATCTTATTTAATAAAGCTAAATTCATTTTCTAATCCAAATTCATGATGAAGAGCATTTATAGCAGTAGTTGCTGAGTCGCTTTTAACAAGGAACCAAATAGTTGTATTGGAATCGGCAGTTTGTAAAATTTCTATCCCTTCTTTTGTAAGTATTTTCAGAATAGTTGCCATAACGCCAGGTACACCTTTCATACCATTTCCTATAAGTGCAATTTTACTGCAATCATCTAGATACGTGTATCCTATATTTAAATTTTTCATTACTGCACTAAAAGATAAAAATTGATTTTTATTTATAGTAAAAATTTTTTTATCTGGAAAAACATTTATTAGATCTATGCTTATTTTATTTTCACCCAGTGTATTTAGAATATTAAAATAATTTTTGTTACTCTTGTTATCCTCTAGGGAAACCTTAATTTGAATTCTATCATCCATATTAGCTATTCCAGTTATTAAACCATTATACTTATTGCTGATCTCTTTACTTATTACAGTCCCACTGCAATGATTAAGGGTGTTTTTTACAACCAAAGGAATATTGGATTTTGCGGCAATTTCTACTGCTCTAGGATGAATCACTTTGGCACCCTGATGGGCAAATTCAAAAACCTCATTATAACTTATTTCTTTTATTAATGAGGCATTTTTAACAATTCTTGGGTCGGCGGTCATTATGCCATCTACGTCTGTGTATATTTCAATTTTACTAGAATTTAATGCTGAACCTAAAAGGCAGGCGGTAACATCACTGCCACCTCTACCTAGGGTAGTTATATATCCATCTTCCGTTAAACCTTGGAAACCGGCAACCACTGGAACCCTTCCTTCATTTAATATATTTAAAAGTTTTTTTGTATCAATTCTTACCACGGAAGCGTTACTGAAATTGTTATCTGTGATTATGCCAGCTTGCCCGCCAAGTAGAGGTACTGCATCTATAGAAATTTTATTTAATTCATTACTTATAACTACAGTGCTTATAATTTCACCGCAGCTCATAAGTAAATCACTTGCTTGCAAATTATTATCTCTAAAACTTTTGTCTACAAGAGATAGAAGAGTGTCTGTAGCATAAGCTTCACCTTTTCTGCCCATTGCGGATACTACTACTACGGGACTATAGCCATTTTTTTTTGCTTCAAGTATTTTTTCTAATGCTAATAATCTTCTTTCTTTGGTGGAAACAGAAGTACCACCAAATTTCTGCACTACTATTTTCATAGCCAACCTCCAAATATCTATATAAAACTATATTAGAATCCTATATAGTAATATTATATATACAATTTTTGCAAAAATTATTGTATAATATGCTATAAATATTGCAAAAGATGCTTTTGATAGATGTATATTTTTTTATTATAGTCTTTAGGCATCTAAAAATAAACAACAAATTAAAGACGCCTTATATTATCAATAATATGAATTTAAAATCAAATATGGAATTATTTATTAACAATAACATTTTCATATTCTGTTTTTTCAAACTTAATATTATCATCTTACATATAAATTTGTAGTTAAAATTGTACTTATCTGTATAAAGGTTGTATAAAGATTTTAGTTTATACCATGACTATCTAATTAATATTCCAATGGAAAGAATTTAACAATTTTAAAATTCACCATTTCTATAGATGATTCATAGAATAAATATGAAAACATATGGAATGGAGTGAGGTTAATTGCTTCAAAATAATGAAAATATAGATTACCTTACCGGGCTTTTACCTAAAGGCGCAATAATTGTAACTCCTTTGAATATTAAGGAAACATCACCTATAAAGGTAGGTGATTTAGACCAAGACGGAAATTTAGAGGCAGTAATACCCTATAAATTATCAGACGAGTATTATTTAATGGTTCTAAAAAAATATAATGAACAATGGTATAGTGTATTTTCAATAAAAGGCAAAGGTATAGGAATAAATTATTTAGACTATGTGGATTTTGAGGGAAATGGTATAAAAGATATTGTAGTTGGTTGGCAAGAAGGTGCTATTTGGTCTGAACTCAATATATTTACTTGGAAAGCATATGGATTAAAGCGAATAGTGAAGGAACTAAATTATAGTATTCTACAAGTTTTCCCTGTAGCCAATACTAATAGAAAAGATTTTGCTATATGGCAGCATGATACTGGTGAAGCTTATAAAATAGAAGTCTTTTGTAAAAAGGAAGATGGTATTTTTAAGGATAAGGGAATTTACAAAGATTATTTTAAAATGGTAGTAAGATATTATGAGAAAAAAGTTAAAGAGATGCCAGATGCTGCTTTTTACTGGTATTACCTAGGGGATGCTCAAATTAAGGCTGGAGAAAATGAAGCAGCATTAAAATCAATAAAAAAAGGTATAAATTTGAATAGGGAATATCCTTCTAAAGAGGCTTTTCTTATTTTAAAAGATAGAGTACAGAGAGCGCAGGGAAAGAGAAATATTATAGGCTATGTTTCCAGTGAACTTTATCCAGCTTCAGTTAGAACTATAGAGGGAATTAAATGGGGATATATTAATAATACGGGGCAGCTTGTTATTAAACCGGATTTTCAGTCATCCATGGACTTTCAGGATAATGGATTGGCTATAGTTTCTAAAAATGATAATATGGGAGTTATAAATGGCGATGCTAATTTTGTTATAGATCCGCAATATGATTACATTGAGAAGTTTAGAGAAGGCATAGCAATTGCCAATAATAGAAACGGATATTATGCCTTTTCTGATACCGGTAAAAAAATATTTCAATACAAGAACTACATTGGAAATTTTAATGAGGGGAAAGCTACTTTTGTAGAGATAGGTATAGATAGTCAATGGATATATGGTTATGTAGATAAGAACGGTAAAGTAGTGATTGCAGCAAAGTATGAAGTGGCAAATAATTTTAATAATGACAAAGCTGTAGTTAAACTTGTAAAAGGACCTTACGAAATAATAGATCCAAAGGGAAATACTATACAAAGCTTTAAATATCCTTTTGTAGGAGATATAAGTGAGGGTTTATTGATATTTAAGGAGAAATCTGATGGGAAATTTGGCTATATAAATGAAAAAGGTGGGGTTGTCATAGAGCCTAAATTTGGATCAGCTGAGCCTTTTAAAAATGGATCAGCAGTTATAAATTTATCTACAGATTTTGAAAATAAATATGGGTTAATAGATAAAAATGGAAGCTTTATTATACAACCTATCTATAATAATATAAAACTTTTAGGTGAAGATATGGTGGCGGTAGGAAAAGCTATTGACAAAAATAATCCTCCCAAAGGATCAATATATGCTTTAGCAAATATTAAAGGTAAGATTATTACTGATTTCATATATTATGAAATTGACAATTATAATGGAGGAATAGCATCAGCCTATGATAACAGCCATACATTTTTCATTGATAAATCAGGTGAAATAATATCAGTTTTACCTAAAGTAAAAGGTACAGGAACCCTCACTTTAGAGAATGGTTTAGTTAAAGCTGATATAGATAATAGAATCTCATACCTGGATAAAAAAGGTACAGTACTTTGGAAACAAAATAGTGATGTTGAATTAAATGATTTGTATAAAATACAGGAAATTAAATATAATCCAAATAGAAATTATTTAGTATACTATCCTAAAGTTTTAGGAATTAAGGATGCAAAAAGGCAAAGACACATAAATGAAAAAATTGCTAGTTTAGCACAGGTAAAAAAAATTGATCCTAAAAAACAACTTGATTATAATTATTTTGGAGACTTTTCTATAGAGTTTTTTAATAAGCAGTTGGTGGTATTAGAATTATCCGGGTATAACTATCCTTTTGGAGCAGCACATGGTATGCCTACACTAATTTATGTACATGTAGGATTAAAGGATGGGAAAATATATAGTTTAGAAGAATTATTCAAGAAAAATAGTCACTATGTAAGAGTACTAAGTGATATTATTAAAAAGCAAATTGAGGCACAGGGATCAGATTCAGATATATGGCTTGATGAATACAAGGGAATAAAACGAGACCAGCCATTTTTTATTTCTCAAGATGTATTAAATATATACTTCTATCCTTACGAAATAGCCCCTTACGCGGCTGGCTTTCCTACATTCCATATACCATTTACAGAAATTGAAAATATAATAGATACTAAGGGCGTTTTTTGGAGATCTTTTAATTGAGCAGCGATAAAAAGAGGTGTTTTATGAAGCATTCTTATAGAAAATATATAGAGAATTTTGATGTAAATCTTTTACAATGTATGGTTTTAGGGAGAGGACATAATGGAATTGTATATTTACTTCCAGATGGTAAAGTAATAAAAGTATGTTTTACAGAGAAGAGTTGTAAAAGTGAATATTATATTTTGAATAAAGTAAATGGGAATAAGTATTTTCCAAGAGTTTATGGGATGTGTGGAAATTATATGATAAGAGATTATGTAGGTGGAAAATCATTAAGGGACTATATAAAAGAATATGGATTTAATAGGGATATTGCGTTAAAAGTTATAGTACTATTTGAAGAATTCGACAAACTTAAATTTACTAAAAGAGATATTCGTTGTAAAGATATCTTTGTGCAGCCAGATGCTACTCTAAAAGTTATAGACCCTAAAAAATGTTATTCTAAAGATAGAGATTTTCCAAGGCATTTATCAAAAGGCTTTGAGAAATTAGGCGTTTTAGACTATTTTATGGAAGTAGTAAACGAAGAAAAGCCAAAATTATATAGAAGGTGGTTTTCTAAAGTTAAGGAATATATTAGAGAAATTTCAGAAGAGGATGATTAAGTGTAGATAGATGGTTAAAGTAGTGTTTAATTCTTTGAGAATATATAGCTTAAAGTCTAAAATAAATATTGTATATACATTTTAATCATAAAATTACATTTTTAATATTATCATATGGACTAGAATGTATATACAATATTTTTAGGTTAAAATATTGTATATAAGAAAAGTTTGTAAATTGTAATTTGTAAAAGTGTGTTTTCAATAATTGTTTTGTATAATATAGACATTGACTGACAGATTATATTTATAAAATTTATAGTACAATTTAAAATAAACGAGCATATTTACTTGTTGTTTCTTTAAATATGACTTAATATAAAACATATGTATTTATGATTTGGAGATGATTAATTGTTAATAAATAGCTTATTAAAAGGAAAAAAAGTCAGACTGACTTCATTAAATGAAGAAGATTTCTCTAAAATTTATGAATGGTATAATGATGCATATTCCCTGAGGCTTTTTGATACAATTCCAAGCTACCCATATAGCCAGGAGCATATTAGCAATTGGATTAAGGATAAGCAAAAATCTAGTAATGATTATGTTTTTGCCATAAGAAATATAGCGAATGATGATTTTCTAGGGTACATAGATTTAAATAGTATTTCATGGAATAATAGAGTCGCTACACTTTCAATAGGAATAGGTGCATCAGATGTAAGAGGTAAAGGATACGGCACTGAAGCTATGCAGCTTATTTTAGAATTCGGTTTTCATGAATTAAATTTACACAGAATTCAGCTTTCCGTATTGAGTTATAATGAGCCTGCTATTGGACTTTATGAAAAAGTTGGTTTTGTGAAAGAAGGCTGCTTCAGAGAATACGTGCAAAGAGATGGCAAAAAATATGATATGTATTTATACGGTATATTATATGGGGAGTGGATTAAGCTCAATAAAGGGTAGTAGTAAATTTTGTTGCAGCTGTTAATAAACTGTATGGTAATATTTGTAATAGAATATAATATTTCTATTTGAAAGAAAATTTAATCTATACAGTATTAATTATAGCTTAAGTTTTAGAGAGTATTAGGTTGATGCACTTGAGGAGGAAAAAAATGAATGTATTAATAACAGGTGGAGCTGGATTTATAGGCTCACATATAGTGGATTTATTAGTTGAAAAGCATTATAAGGTTTCCATCATCGATAATTTAAGTCATGGCAAAAAAGAAAATATAAATTCCAAAGCCGTTTTTTATGAAATGGATATAAGAAATGAAAAAATATTAGAAGTTTTTGAAAAGGAAAAACCAAAATTTGTAATTCATAATGCGGCTCAAATAAGTGTGCCAAATTCTATAGTTGATCCTGTAAATGATGCAAGTATAAATATTATGGGAACTATAAATGTTCTTGAAGCTGCTAGAAAATTTAACGTAAAAAAAATTATATATCCAGCTTCAGCAGCAATTTTTGGTGAACCTTCATATTTGCCAATAGATGAAGAGCATCCACTGGAAATGTTATCCGGTTACGGTGTTACAAAACATACTGTTGAGCACTATTTAAAAGTGTATAAATCACTTTACAATATAGATTATGTGAGCTTGAGATGCTCAAATGTGTACGGACCAAGGCAGGATTATTCAGGTGAGGGTGGAGTAATTGCCATATTTTGTGAGAAATTATTGAATAATGAAAGACCTTTTATATATGGTGATGGATATCAGATAAGAGATTTTGTCTTTGTAAAGGATGTGGCAAGGGCATATTTAATGGCTATTGAATCAGAAGCACAGGGCATATTTAATGTTTGTACAAATTCTAAAGTTACGGTGAATGAATTGCTAAGTAGTATAAATAGTATTTTACATAAAGACATAGCACCTATATATACTGATTCAAGAGAGGGTGATATAAGGGATAGTTATATGTCCTATGATAAAATCAATAGGCTTTTAGGATGGAAACCAGAAAAAAGTTTAATTGAGGGTCTCAAAGAAACTTTAGATTACTATAACAAATATTCAAAAAGTGAAAGCATAGTATAAGAAAGTCATGAAACAACTTTCTTAGTTGAATAAAAAATTAAGAACTAGAATTTAGTAAAACTTTCTATAACTTAATTTTCCAACTAGAAAGATGTTTCAAACTTTCAGTTCAATTTAATAATTTCTATAAGACTACCAGAAAAAACTACTAGTTCTTCTACGTCCACCAAATATTCCACCTAATAGAAGAAATAAGCCAGCAGCTGCAACTAATGAAGTAAAGGTACTGTGTACATGTCCTACATGCTGGCGGCTGCCATCATAAACAGTATAATCGGATTGACTAGCATATCCTACAGGATATCCATAGCAATTGTAAACAACACCATCATTGACGTAGCCTGCTAATTGTCCATTAGGATTATAAAGACTGTTTCCATATACATATCCCATTAGCTTATTTTTTTTGCAGTAAATTCTATTTCCACGTAAATATCCATAGGTTGAATCTCTATGATCATAAATTCTTTCCACCTACTTAACCCTCCTTTAGTTTACCCAAGGCATCGTAAATAAATAATCAGTATAGGATCCATTTTCACTTACTATTTATTTTCAAATGCCTAATTTATCATCCCACTAATAATATATGCATGGTTAAGATTTATTGGGAATCAATATTATTATTTAGTTAATATAGTAGGATTAATTGAGGATACATAAGAAATAATTATTCAAAAGGTGAAATTCCTAGTAATCTATAAAGTTCATAATCTATTTTATGACTTATTTTTAAGTTATTATCTTTTCTAAATTTTATAATAGAACTTTTCATGGCTTCACCGTATTTACCATCTATGCTATATGGATAATAGCCTATATCTTTTAATTTTTGTTGGACTTCCAAAACATCACTACCTGTGTCGCCAGGCACTAAAGTTCTAAAATGGTTATACATAAGTCCGTAGGGACCACCATATATCATTACGCTAGTTCCACAACTGACTTTTTCATATAAATCCTCTACATCTCTATTATGCATCCTTATACAACCGTGAGATGCATGTTGGCCAATAATTGAAGGCTTATTTGTACCATGTATTCCATATTTACCCCAGGGAACATTTAGTGCCATCCATCTAGTTCCAAAACCACCAGACCACATTTCTTTGTTTACTATTGTCCATATTCCCACAGGAGAAGGTGTGGAAGGCTTACCCGGTGTTATAATATAGGTTTTAATTATTTCTTTTGAATTATTTTTAATTAAAAATAATTTGCACTCATTTAAATCTATAACAATAACATAAGGTTTATTATATTCTTTATCAGAGTTTTCATTTATGGCAAAAGCTCTTAAATAGGTACAATTTATGAATAAGGAAAAAGTAAATATAAATATTAGTATTTTGTAAATACGCTTGTAATTTCTCATTTGTATAACACCTCTGAAGTTTAAAATATAATATTTAGATACCTATCTATTATTCCCAATGAGATTTTTTGTATGTGAAGATTTACTGAAAAGCATAATAAAAAATAAAGCCGTACTCTGCCAGAAGGGCATGTACGACTTTAAAATTAATAAGTGAATATCATTTTATCTATTCTTAATGCGATTGGTTTTGACCAAAGCCATTTGTTTGTAGCACTATCATCAAAATAATAAACAGCTCCCTTTGTTGGGTCTTCTCCTTTTAAAGCAGCATAGGCGGCTTTAATTGAATCTTGGGAGGCTGGTTTGTTTATTGTACCATTTAATACTGGTGTAAATTGATAATGACCTGAATCTATTTGATAGATTACACTGTTTATTGTATTTGGAAAACGTGAATCAGCTATTCTGTTAAGAACAACTGCTCCTACGGCTACCTTTGCATTATAAGGTTCTCCTTCAGCTTCTGAGTTTATAAGTCTAGCTAAAAGATCTATGTCGGCTTGAGAATAAGCTGTCTTAGAGGAGGTATCTGTAGCAGCAGAGGTATTATTAGATTTAACTGATGACTTAGTTCCTGATGCTGTTTCTGTGGCAGTATTAACTTTAGAAGCAGAAGGTATATTAAACGTTTCACCGGGATATATTGTGTCTGTCCATCGATTGTTTGCTTTTCTTAGAGAAGCAAGTGATATATTAAATTTTTGAGATATTAAAAATAAACTGTCACTCTTTTTAACTGTATAAGTATCAGCTGAAATTTTTAATACTTGATTAGGATATATCATATCCCCAGACAAATTATTGTCTTTTGCTATCTGAGTGTAGGATGTGTTAAATAATTTACCAATTTTGAATAGAGAGTCACCAGATTCCACTGTGTAGGTGCTGGCATACGCAGGCGTAGCCAGCATAAGCGTTATACCTAAAGTATAAAGTAACGTTTTTAATTTGTTTGATTTTAACATAAAAAATTTCCTCCTTAGCCTTCGAGGTTAGCTCAGGCATCTTCAAAAAATAACCATTCAGTATGCTAGCCTATTTTGCGTCATACTGCGTCAACAGAACCTTCTGATAGAACTACTATCATCAGAACCTATTTCCTTATATGACACAAAATATACGTCGCATCTTTGAAGTGTTATTTATTTTCAGATGCCTTAAGGGTTCGGGTTGAGGTACCCTACTCATTTTAATAAAGGCATCGTAAAGAAATAATTGTATCTTTATCTTGATATTTCTTTATGATGTCTAATGAGATTCACCCAAAGAATGATTTCCCCCGTACTCCTTTTTGGAGATTCGGCTTTATTTTTAGTGATTTTATCTGCTGCAATTACTTAGTTGTTTATTGGTAATAGCAGCATGATATATATAACGATTCTTAAGCTTAAAGGTAAGTGAATTCTTTACAAAGCTAAGAGCACCGTTCATATTGGTATTGTAACAAAGCTTGTACTATTGTTCTATATTAAATCATAGGTAAACAAAGCTAATTAATACTATAAAGTAATTTTGTGGATAAATTTTTGTTAATATAATACTATTGTATAAATTTATTAAAAAATTTTTTTCTAAAAATACAATAATTATCCTATAAAAAGGACACTAAACAAAAATCACTAATTATGTACTGTAAAGAATTAATATGGAAAATACAATGAGTTTTATAGTGAAATTTTATTTACAGATTAGTGTGATTTAATAACATGCCTAAATAATAACATTTTTTAACTTTAATTGTATGGATATTTTGTCATTGCTAATTATAGAAGCTGATGGTAAAATTAGAGGTAATGAAATATACTATGGATAACAGCAGTACATTTCTAGATAATTCATCTAAACTTAGTAAGGATACAAACTCCAACTAAGTAAGATTCATTGATAATGGTGAGGAGGTGTATACCAGGGCATAAAATTTATCCTGGTAAATTTATATGAATAATGTTTTGTGTATAGGAGAACTATTAATTGACTTTATATGTTCAGATGTAAATACTAGTTTAGACTTAGGAGATAACTTTAAGAAAAAAGCAGGTGGCGCACCAGCAAATGTTACTGCAGCCATTTGTAAATTGGGTGGCAAGGCATCCTTCGTTGGTAAGGTAGGGGATGATCCTTTCGGCAAATTCCTAAAAGACACTTTGGATAACTTAAATGTAGATACATCTATGTTACTCATGGATAAAATTGAGAAAACTACATTGGCCTTTGTTTCGCTTAAGGCAAATGGAGAAAGAGATTTTGTATTCAATAGAGGGGCAGACGGATGTCTTAAATATAATGAATTGGATTTAGATAAAATATATTCAAATAAGGTATTGCATTTTGGATCTGCAACAGCGCTTCTTGGTGGTGATATGAGAGAAAGCTATGTTAGAATTATGCAGGAAGCTAAAAGGAAAAATATTTTTATATCCTTTGATCCTAACTTTAGAGACAACCTTTGGGAAGATAATGTAGAGGATTTTATTCATATATCAAAAAAATGTATTGAATTTGCAGATTTCATAAAGGTTAGTGATGAGGAATTAAAAATAATAACTGGTAAGGAAGACCTGTATGCAGCTGTAGATTCATTGAGAGCTGGTGGAAATAAAATTGTTGCAGTAACTTTAGGCAAAGATGGTACATTAATTAGTACTGATGAGAAAACGGAAATAATACCTAGCATTAAAATAAAATCTATTGATTCTACAGGCGCAGGAGATGCTTTTGTAGGTTCTTTACTTTACAAAATTTCCTTATTGGAAGATTCAAATGAACTTTATAAAAATTTTAATGAACTAAAGGATATTGTAAAATTTGCTAATAAGGTGGGGGCTATAGTTTGCACAAAACTTGGAGCAATTGCAGCACTTCCTACACTTGAAGAAGTGGAAAATATGTAGTCATACTGTAAAAATTATTGAGTTCCCAATTAAGACGCAGCTTAAAATAAATAATAGGTCAAAGATTTAACGTATATTTTGAATTGTACATATTATTTTTTATAATTTATGAATATTTATTACAGTTACCTCAAATAATATAATAGACAAATTATTGTCAGTTAATATTATAGGAGGGGTATAATTATGAGTGATAAATCTAAAATTCTAAAGGTTAAAAAAAATGGTCAAGGTGACATAACAGATGTAATGCTTGAAAATGGAAGTGTTCATTCTATAGAAGAAGCCATTACTATGACAAGAAATGGTGATATAGAGGGAGTAAATATTGGAAAAGCTAAAAATGGAAGAGAATTCCTAAGAAGCAATCCCAATGAAGATGAAAATGATAATTTAGATAGCAAACCTACATTTTAATAAAAAAGAATTTATAAAAAATACTATAAGACCCGTAAAGCTCACCAAAGGTATGAGATTTTACGGGTTTAATTTATGATTTTTATATTAATTAAATTTTATATTCTTTGTATGAGTGAATAAATAATATTATAGCTTGAAGTCGTAGTATAAGGGAACTTGACTTACGCGTTATAAAATAATAAAATATTTTATGATGAAGAATTTCAATGTGCCTTAAATGGTTATTGATTATACAAGGAGTGATTTTGATGAATGAGGAAAAGGGAAATATTTCAATACATACTCAAAATATTTTTCCTATAATAAAAAAATGGTTATATTCAGATAGGGATATTTTTGTAAGAGAGCTAATAAGCAATGGATGCGATGCTATAAGTAAGCTTAATAGATTAGCAGCTATAGGAGAGGCTAAAGTAAGTGATGATACAAAGTATAGTGTTAAAGTAAAATTTAATAAGGATAAAAAAACACTTAAATTTATTGATAATGGTATAGGAATGACTTCTGAAGAAGTAAAAAAATATATTAATCAGGTAGCTTTTTCAGGGGCAGAAGATTTTATTGCAAAATATAAGGATAAAATGGATGAGTCAAATCAAATAATAGGACATTTTGGCTTAGGATTTTATTCAGCATTTATGGTATCTGATACTGTTGAAATAGAAACACTTTCATACATAGATGGTTCAGAAGCAGTGAAGTGGATTTGTAGTGGTGGTACTGAATATGAAATGTCTGGCTCTGATAAGAGTGAAAGAGGAACTACAATTACGTTATATTTAAACGAAGAAAGTGCCGAATTTTTAAATGAATATAAGCTTCGTGAAATAATTCAAAAGCATTGTTCATTTTTACCTATAGAAATATATTTAGAAGATGAAAATCCTAAGGAAGATGAAAGTGCTAAAGATAAAGAAAATAAAAATGAGGATAAACCTTTAAATGATATTCATCCATTGTGGATGAAAAACCCTAAGGAATGTACAGAAGAAGAATACAAGCAGTTTTATAAGGATGTATTTCATGATTTCAAAGATCCATTATTTTGGATACATCTAAATGTAGATTATCCTTTTAACTTAAAAGGCATACTTTATTTTCCTAAATTAGATCATGAGTTAAATACCATTGAAGGGCAAATTAAGCTTTATAACAACCAGGTTTTCGTAGCAGACAATATTAAAGAAGTAATTCCAGAATTTTTGATGCTTTTAAAAGGAGTTATAGATTGTGCCGATTTACCTTTAAATGTTTCAAGAAGCTTTTTACAAAATGATAGAAATGTAACTAAGATTTCAAAACACATAAGTAAGAAAGTAGCAGATAAGCTTACTGAACTTTATAAAAAGGAAAGAGAAACTTATAATAATTTCTGGAATGATATAAATATGTTCATTAAATATGGTTGTATGAAAGAGGAAGACTTCTATGACAAAGTAAAAGATATAATTATATTTAAGAATACTGAAGGAGTTTATGTGACGCTAAAAGAATACCTGGAAGCTAACAAAGAGAAACATGAAAATAAAGTATTCTATGTAGATAATGAAAAGCAGCAGTCTCAATATATAAGAATGTTCAAGGAAAATGGATTGGAAGCTATTATATTGGATTCAAAAATAGACAGTCATTTTATAAATTTCCTTGAAATGAAGGAAAGCGGAGTTAAATTTAACAGAATAGATTCAGATATATCTGATACTCTTAAGGATACGGATTCTAAAGATGAAAATAAAGAGGAAATAGAAAAGGAAACTAAGACTTTAGAAGATCTATTTAAAAATATTTTAAATAATGACAAAATAAAAGTTGATGTAGAAAGTTTAAAATCACAAGATATACCAGCGGTAATACTACTTTCAGAGGAATCAAGAAGGATGCAGCAAATGAACAGCATGTTCCCTGGAATGGATACTGCAAGTATGTTTCAAAATGAAGAGACCTTAGTACTTAACAGAAAGAATAATTTGGTTAAGGCAATACTTTCAAAAAATAATGATGAAAGTAAAAAAGAAGATATAAAATTAATAGGTGAACATATTTATGACTTAGCTATGATGAGCCACAAACAACTAGATGGTGAAGCTATGGCTAAATTTATATCAAGAAGTAACAGGATATTGACAAAGCTTATATAAGGCATCATCAATGAAGCTAAACTTAGCAGGATTTTGTACTCCAACTAAGTTTAGCTGAATTATCTAAGTATATGCCCGTTATTTTAACGTATTAAGAGTATCTTTTCTGTTTTCCTGTCTATCTTTTAAATTCTGAAGATCAGATTCATTCATATTATCTGCATTATGATTTATATATCCCTCACCATACTGAATATTCTTTTTTAAATTTTCTTTTTCATTAGTTGCCCCTCCTTCTCCATGAATAATTTTATTTTCTAAGGATTCAATTTTATCTTTTCTCTTTCTTTGCTTATCTTTAGCTTCATCAATAGAATCATTGTTTGCAATATCACTATGTTGCTCAAGATGTCTTTCTGTTCTTGTATATTTTTCTACAACATTTTCAAGTTCATTTATTCTATTTGATTTTTCCTGATCCTTTGAAGATTTATTTTTTGTATTAATTATCATAAATGTACCTCCTCATAATATGTTAATTCACATTTAATAACTATATAACATCGATATATAATGTAACCTGATAAATTAAAATATATACTTTGTAATAAATTAAAATAGAAATTTATTATATAAAATTTATATTATCCTGCACATTATTGTATGTTGAGAATAACATGATAGTATCAGTCTTAATATTTTAGGAGGAAATTTTATTATGCAAGAGTTTTATTATAATTCTTTATATAGACAGGATTCTTCATCAGAAGAAATACCAGCTGTACCAATGGAAGAGAAAGATGATATATTTGATGATAATAGAAATCAGAAGTATTCTGTAGGCAGTACACTCGGAAGTAATAATCCAAATATGAGTGTTACTCCCACACCTATAACAACTTCCAGTCCCATGGGAACCAGTGTTAGTCCAGCAAGTACAACTATGCCTGCAGCAGGTGGTGGAATGGGCACTGTAGGTACTCAGGGAACTACAACCCCCTCTGTGTCATTACCTACAACATCTACTGGTTGTGGTGGAGCTGCACCGGCAGTAGATAGTATAGAGTACACCCAAGGTTATCTAAGGACTCAAATAGGTAAAAGAGTTAGGGTACAATTTTTGCTTGGAACGGGTACATTTCAGGATAGAACAGGAGTATTGCTGCAAGTTGGTATAAGCTATATAATTCTTAGAAATGAAGAAACTAATACCAATGTATTATGTGACATTTATTCCATAAAATTTGTTGATTTTTTTAATTAAAATAATTAAATCACAATAAGCTGTAAATAAATTTACACTATGCAATCTATAGTATTTTTGCATTAATTATTTACAACATACAGTGAATAATTTTTACTTAATGTATTTTTATATATTGTTTTTGATTAATGAGGTGAAAATATGGCGTACTCAGATAGAGAGCTTATTGCAAGACTAATTAAATGTGAGGCTGGTGGTGAAGGGGACAATGGAATGAAAGGAGTAGCTACCGTCATTATGAATAGAGTTAGAGTACCTTATGGGGAATATCAGAGAATAGGTCAAGGAGATCCTAGAAAGGTAATATATCAACAGGGACAGTTTGATTGTGTAAGATCTGTACTGGGTGGAGTGGCTAATCCACAGACTATTTGGGCTAACCCTCCAGATCAAATTCATTATGACATAGCAGATTGGGCACTTGCTGGAAATCGATTATTTACTATAGGAAATTCATTGTGGTATTTTAATCCCTTTAATCCAAATTGTCCTACTAATTTTCCATATAATGGAACAGGTATTTTTCAGGTGAGAGTGGTACAGCATTGTTTCTATAATCCTACAGAATTATATGCTCAGACATAGATAATGTACCATGCAAGCAAGTTTTAAGGAGGAAGTTCTATGACCCATGAAGACTACAATGATGATTTCTATAGGCAGAAAAACACAGATATATATGATGATGAAATATTTACACCTGATAATAATTTATCAGAAATTGAAGAATGTAAAAATGAAGATAGTAATACTTTTAATAATAGAGGAGTTACTCCAGTGCAAAATCAGGTAAGTACTGTTGAGGAACGTCAAGAGTTATTCACAATAGCACCAGGATCTCCAACAGTTCTTGGAATTGAATATACTCAGGGATATTTAAGAACAATTATAGGGAGACGAGTTAGAGTTACATTTTTATTGGGAACAAGTTCATTGACTGATAGAAGTGGTATATTAACGCATGTTGGCATAAGTTATATTATTTTGAGGCAAACTCAAACAAATACAGATGTGCTCTGTGATATATATTCTATAGAATTTGTCAATATATTTGATTAAGTAAAATGCTATATAGTGTAACAGTATATATTTTTTTTAATATATTATTAGGGAATTAATATTTTAAAGGAAGGAATATGTACCATAATCTTAATAAATCTATATACAGAAATTTAATTATAGGTGTAGATACTAAAATTCCAATAAGTAATGGAGATATTGTAACAGCTATAAATTTTGATAATGCAGCTACCACACCTCCCTTTATTTCAGTACTTAAAGAAATTGTTAACTACTCTCCATGGTATTCATCAATTCATAGAGGAATTGGATATAAATCTTTAGTTTCATCTAAGATCTATGAGGGCTCAAGGAAAACTGTATTGGATTTCGTAGGAGGAGATATTGAAAAGGATACAGTTATATATGTAAAAAATACTACGGAAGCCATTAATAAATTATCCAATACCTTGTGCAAGGATAGTAAGCAGAATTTTCTACTTTCGAGTGATATGGAACATCATTCTAATGATTTACCCTGGAGAAATAAATATAATATAGATTATGTGTCAGTAGATCAATGTGGAAAACTGAGATTAAAGGACTTAGAATATAAATTGAGAAAAAATAATGGAAAAGTTAAACTTGTAACTGTAGCTGGTGCATCTAATGTTACGGGATATGTGAATCCTATATATTCTATTGCAGCACTTGCTCATAGATATGATGCAAAAATTCTAGTAGATGGAGCACAACTTGTACCACACGCACCTATAGATGTAAAAGCCCACCATTCAGAAGAGCATATAGACTATTTAGTTTTTTCTGCTCATAAGATGTATGCACCCTTTGGAACTGGAGTATTAATTGGTCCAATAGATACATTTAAAGATTCAGCACCGGATTATGTTGGTGGAGGTACGGTGGAAATAGTTAATCGCAATTATATAAAATGGAAATCACCACCTGATAAAGAAGAGGCAGGTTCTCCTAATATTATGGGGGTAGTAGCTCTGCTTTCAGCCATTAAAACCTTGGGAAGTTTAGGCATGAATAACATTAGGAATTATGAAGAGTCATTAACTAAATATACAATAAATAGACTTAAAGCTTTGCCAGGGGTTAAGCTGTACTGTGTATCTGATAAATTTGCTGCTAGAGTTGGGATAATATCCTTTAACATTAGAGGAGTTCCCCATGATATAACAGCTAAAATACTCTCTTACGAATGGGGGATAGCTGTAAGAAATGGATGCTTTTGTGCCCAGCCTTATGTAAAAAAATTATTGAATATAAGTGAAGAGGCAGAAGAGCATTATATAAAAGATAATTCAATAAAGCGTCCAGGTATGGTTAGAATAAGCTTTGGAATGTATAATGACTACAGTGAAATAGATTTAATGGTAGATGCTATATCAGAAATTATAAAAAATAAAGAATATTATTTAGATAAATATGGAAAAGAAGTATAAATGGTACTATCATTTGTACTTCTTATTTTTATACCATAACTATTCTTATAATATATATAAGTCTAAAAGAAGTAGTAAAATTTATTGTTTAATTTGCATAAAAAAGTTATTTTATGCAAATTATAAGTTGAAAGTAGTGAAAACGGGTTTTATAGTTATCAAATTAGGCAGCTTCAAAAAAAGTAACCAGTATTTATTTCACGTGGTATTTATTTTCGGATGCCTTAATGAAAGGAGCATTATTAATGAATAAGAAATTAAATTTATTGATGTTTAGCGGGGAGTATGACAAAGCCCTGTCAGGATTAATACTAGCAAATAGTGCCAAAAATGTAGGCGCTGAAGTGTCTATTTTTTTTGCGTTTTGGGGATTGTGTCTTGTAAGGGATCCAGAAAAGATGAATTTAGAAGATAAAACAGCTTATGAGAAAATGTTTGATATAGTTACACCTAAGGGGCCGGATAGTCTTCCACTTTCAAAGATGAATATGAGTGGTATTGGCAAAAAAATGCTTGTGAAGATGATGGAGGAATCAGATACACCTACTTTAGATGCATTTTTAAAAGGAGCAATTAAAAAGGGAGTAAATTTCTATGGCTGTAAATTATCTGTGGAAGTTATGGGATTTAAGAAAGAAGAACTTCTGCCTGAAGTTAAAATTATTACAGCTGACGAATATTTAAAGGATGCTTTTGATTCAGATATTCAATTATTTATTTAATTTATTTGCGAGGGATGAATATTTTATATCTGGGAAGTCAAAAATTTATAATGAAAATAAATGAATAAGGCATGAGAAAATAAATAGTAAGTCAAAGATGCGACGAATATTTTGAATCATACAAGGAAACAGGTTCCGAGGATAGTGGGCTATCTGAGGGTTCTGTTGACGCAGTAGGATTCAAACTAGGCTAGCATACTGACTAGTTATTTATTGAATATGCCTAAAGGAAGGATGTGTTCCTAATGAAAATAGGTATTCCTAAGGGCCTTTTATATTGCAAGTACTATCCTTTTGTAAATAATTTTTTTAGTGAACTTGGCGCAGAAATTATAACTTCAGAAGATACAAATAGAGAGATACTTGATTTAGGCGTGAAATTTTCTGTAGATGATGCATGTTTACCGGTTAAAATCTTTCATGGACACGTAGCTTCCATAAAAGATAAATGTGATTTTATATTTATACCACGTTTTATGGAGGTAGATAAAGGGCAGTCTATATGTCCCAAATTTTGTGGACTTCCTGAGATGGTTAAAAATAGTATACCTGAACTTCCACAGATTATCACTGAACCCATTTATGGACTCAATGATAAAAAATTGTGGGAATTTTCAAGAAAAATTGGTAAGAGATTAAAAAAGGATAGAAAGAGTATAGAAAAAGCTTTCATTGATTCATTGGCTATTCAAAAAAAATTTAACGTTGGTAAGTACGATAAAAATTACAAGCTTAAAATTGCTTTAGTAGGTCATCCTTATAATATATATGATAATTTTACAAATATGGATATAATAAAAAAATTAAATAAAATGAATATTGGGGTTGTGACGGAAGAATATGTCGAAAAAGAGTCTATAGATGAAGAAGTAAATAAATTATTTAAAAGGCCCTTTTGGACCTTTGCAAGAAATTCCTATGGATTTGCTGCTCATGTTGGAGAACATAAAAAAGTTGATGGAATAATATACATATCTTCTTTTGCCTGTGGCATTGATTCTGTAGTAATAGAACTTATAAAGGATAAATTGAACAATTTTCCAATACTTGTACTTAAAGTGGATGAACAGACAGGAGAGGCTGGAGTGGAAACAAGGATAGAAGCCTTTACTGATATGTTGGAAAGAAGGTGCAGTTAATGAAGTTAACTATGCCTCATTTAGGCAATACATACTTAGGAGCTAAGGCTTTATTTGATGGACTTGGCATCGAATTTATTGTACCTGAATTTAGTAATAGGGAAGCTTTAGAAATTGGAGCAAAATATGCTCCCGATGAGATATGTCTGCCTTTTAAAATTATGTTTGGCAATATAATACAAGGGTACAAAGCTGGGGCAGATACTGCCATAATAACTGGGAGTTGTGGTCCTTGCAGGTACGGCGAGTATTGTGAAATATTCAGAAATACCCTTAAGAGGGCTGGATGTGATATTGAGTTAATAGTAATAGATCAGCCTAAAGACATAGGGGTAAAAGAATTTCTTAGAAGAATTGGAAAGGTAGCAGATGCTAGTGATAAATCCAGAAATGAACAAATTAAAGCTTTATTCAATGCCTATAAAGTTATAAAGCTTATAGACTATATCGAAGGTGAAGCACGATACTTAGCCGGATATGAATTAGAAAAAGGTCAATTTAAAAAGCTTTTGCATAATTGCAAAATAGATGCTGCTAGTTGTAAAGATCCATTAAAGATGATAGAAATCTTAGAAAAATACAAAAAGAATTTAAAAGATATTAAGATTGATAAAACTAAAAATCCAATTACTATAGCAATAATAGGAGAAATATACACTATATTAGAACCTTTCGCAAATCTTTATATAGAAGATAAACTTATGGATTATGGTGTTTCTCTTAAAAAGGGAATAACTCCTAGTTGGTGGGTTAAAGATGCTGCATTAGTACCCTTAAAAATTAACTCAATAAATATAAGAAGGGCATCTAAAAAGTATTTGCCATTATATATAGGAGGTCATGCAAGAGAATGTATAGGGGAAACAGTTTTAGCTGAAAAAAACAATATGGATGGAGTAATACAGATATTTCCACTTGGCTGCATGCCAGAGATAGTGGCTAAGGCTATATTACCGAAAATTTCAAGGGATAAAGATTTTCCAATTATGAGTCTTGTAGTAGACGAAATGACAGGTGAAGCTGGCTATTCTACAAGGATAGAGGCATTTATTGATTTACTTGAGAGGAGAAAAGAAAAATGTATTATATAGGTGTTGATGTTGGATCTGTGAGTACAGATATTGTGCTTTTAGATGAAAGTATGAATGTAATTGAGTCACTATATCTAAAAACAAAGGGAAATCCATTAAAAACAATAAAAGAAGGATTTAAAAGTTTACAAGATAAGTATTGTGATGAAGAAATTAGAGCGGTAGGAACTACTGGAAGCGGAAGGCAGATTGCTTCATTTTTAATTGGAGCAGATGCAGTAAAAAATGAAATAACTGCTCATGCAGTGGCTTCCTTGGAAATAGAAGAAGATGTAAGAACCATTATTGAAATTGGTGGTCAAGATTCTAAAATAATAATTTTAAAAGATGGAATTGTTACAGATTTTGCCATGAATACCGTATGTGCAGCTGGGACTGGTTCCTTTCTTGATAGGCAAGCTGAAAGGCTTTCAATACCTATAGAGGAATTTGGAAACTTAGCATTACAATCCAAAACACCTATAAGAATAGCTGGGCGATGTGCAGTATTTGCAGAGTCAGATATGATACATAAACAGCAGGTGGGCTACAGCGAAGAGGATATTATAAGGGGTTTATGTGAAGCCTTAGTAAGAAATTATTTAAATAATATTGCAAAGGGAAAAGAATTAAAAACAAAAATATTTTTTCAAGGTGGAGTAGCTGCAAATATAGGGATGAAACACGCCTTTGAAAGGGAATTAGGTGTTGAACTGTATGTTCCTAAATATTATAACGTAATGGGAGCTATTGGAGCAGCTATAATTGGGAAAAATACAGTTGAAAAAAATAGGGATACTACTAAATTTAAGGGATTTAAAACCGCCAGTGGAAATTTTCACTCAAAGAGCTTTGAATGTGATGGATGTTCAAATAGATGCGAAGTAGTAAAAATTATTGATGAAAAAAATAGTAGTGGATGTTTTGGAGACAGATGTGGGAAATGGAGTAATTGCAGCTAAGGAGAGTGAATTATGATACATTTGGAATTAATACACTACATCTATGTGGCAGTGATAATTGCTATAATTACCATAATGTGCTTTAAAAAGGATGTAGTTCTTCCCTGCATAGTTGGTATTTTCATCATAGGTTTCATTTATAGTGGAAGCGTAATGTCATCCATCCAGATTTTATATAGAGCAATAGTTACCTCTAGTAAAGCATTTTTAGAAATAGTAATAATTATAGCTCTAGTTAATGCAATGTCTAAAGCATTAAGTGATTTGGGAGCAGATGTAATAATGATAAATCCCATTAGAAAACTTATGCTTAATGGCAAAAGAGCATTTTTTATATTAGGCTTTACTATGCTTATATTCTCATGGTTTATTTGGCCTTCACCAGCAGTAGCTTTCATAGGTTCACTTATGGTTCCAGCTGCCATAAAAAGTGGTCTGCCAGAAGTGTGGGCAGCTGTTGCTTTGGACTTATTTGGAAATGGCATGGCACTGTCCAGTGATTATTTTATTCAAGGAGCACCATCTATAACTGCAAAGACAGCGCATATTCAAGATCCACTTAGAATTGTAAAGGCAAGCTTTCCTCTATGGATAGTAATGAGTTCTGTAACTGTAATATCCTCTGCCATTATTATGGGGAGGGATTTAAAGAAAATTAAAAATATAGAAAAAAGTGAAATTGAAAATATAGATAATAATTCAGGCCTAGGTAGTAAAATTGTTGCCATAGGTACTCCACTTTTTTTTATGGCAGATGTTATAATAATGTACATCTTTAAACTAAAAGGTGGAGATGCAACTGCTCTAATTGGAGGAACGGCCATAATCATAATGTGTTTAGCTTCTATAGTAAACTATAAGTTTAAAAACGCATTGGGAAAAGTACCCTTGTATATTAAAGATGGAGCTATGTTTAGTATGAAGGTTTTTGCGCCTGTAATTATAATAGGAGCTTTCTTTTTTTTAGGGAGTAAAGAAAGTGCTCAAGAAATACTTGGCATAAATACAAATGGATTTTTAACAGATATAGGTGTTTTTATATCACAACATATAAAAATGAGCAGGATTTCAGTTATATTAATTCATTCTGGGATTAGTGGTATGCTTGGAATAGGAGGATCTGGATTTTCTGGTTTACCCTTAATAGGAACTTTAGCTCAGGTTTTTTCTTCAAATGTACACATAGATGAGGCTTCACTGGCGGCATTAGGGCAAATTATAACTATATGGATAGGTGGAGGCACTATAATTCCATGGAGTGTTGTACCTGTGGCTGCTATTTGTAATGTAGAACCTTTTGAGATAGTGAAAAAAAATATAATTCCTGTTTTATTAGGTATTACAGCAGTAATAGTCACTGCAATATTTATATTATAGGTATATGAAATTAGTATATTTTTATATTAGGCATATGAAAATAAATGTTGTTTTACATAAGTGTGATTGTAAAAAAATAGAAAATATACTATAATATGCATAAGAGGAAATTAGTATAATAATATGTTATACTGAAAAAGGGGGAAGTTTCAATATGCTTACTGAAATTAATATACATAAAAATGATATAAAACAAAAGTTGTGTATTAGAAAGATTTTAAACTGCTTTAAAAAAAATATTTTTTCCCTAGTAATTATTTTATTGTGCATATTCTTAGTGTTCAATTTACTAATGTATGATACTGGAACAAATAATGTAAACTTAAAGAGTTCATTTAATGTAAGTAGAGTATATATCGTTAGTATAATAACAGGTATTTTAATAGGTTTTTTATTAGCTTTGTTTGTGGAAGTATGGTATAGAAAAAGGATTTTACAGGATAGAAATAGGGAAACGTCAAAAAATTATGCCAGAATTTTTAAAGCTGATATTGAAAGAAGCTATAGGTTATTTCGAAATAAGAGATTTGAATTAATAAAAATAACAGATATAACTATTGTGAAGAATTGGCTTCAAGGCTTCGGATACATATCTACTGAACTTAACAGAGAAGAAATACAACAATTTATAAATTATTATTCTAGAATAAATAAGTTAATGGAATATGAAGAAAGAATAAATGAACATCTTGAAGGAATGCAGTATACTACTTTAAAAAATTATCCTTACATGAAAGAGTATAGAAATCTCGTTGCAATATTTAGTTTTGAGATTAATAATCTTTTTAAAGTTGATATTTCTAAGATAAAAGAAAAATTAATTATGTTATGTGGATAATTAATTTTCAAAACTATGATTATATAATAAAATACATAAATAGTCTAAAAACAAATGGCAAATTAAATATTCAGTATATTTAATTGCTACTGTTTTAATGATGGATAAGTAATAATGTAATTAAAATATTCTTATAATAAGAAGTCTATAAAGGAGTATATTATGGAGAAAATTCATAAAATTAAATTTAATTCAAATATGGTTAAAGAAATTAAATTAGAAATAATAGCTATACTTGTTTTTTTTGTTATATTAATATTATTAAGTAAAAATGATATTTCATCATTTAATATTATTGTAGATATTATATCTGCTGTTGTAGCTTTAAATATATTTATTACATCAGTAAGTACTAGTAAATATTTAAAACATAACTTAATAATTTTAGCTGGGATATCATATGGATTTATAGGGATTATTAATTTGTTATATGTTATTACCTATAGAGGATTAGTCTCACCAGGTTTAGATAGTCTAGGCCTTTTAAAAAATTTTGAGTTTATAAGAGAATGTGTACAAGTTATTTCGGCTATATTAATAATCTTTGTAGCTATTAAGAATAGAAAAGACTATAATAAAAATATTTTTAACATGATGATTATTTCAAGTATATTTATAGTTATTTCTCAGTTCATATATAATTTTTATGGAAATGCCTATGAAAGTATATATATAATTAGTAAGTTTGTTGAAATTATAGGGTTTTATTTAATTTATAAAGTTATTATAAATTTTTCAATAAGAAAACCTTACAATGAATTGTTTTCTAAATTAAATAATTTAAACAGTGAGTTAGAAAAAAAAAATGTAGAATTGCAAAATATAAATGATAAGTTAAAGAAAGAAAATTTTAAGAGGAAAGCTACATCATTGATTCTTAAAGAAACTATACAAAGATACAGAACAGTTTTAAGTTTAACACCCAATTTAATCATAATAACTAAAAATAATAAATGTATTTTTGCAAATAAAGCTGCATTAAGTTTATTTAAATTAAAAAATACGAAAGAAATCATGGGAAAGAACATATTGAATTTTGTGCATAAAGATTATCAGCAAATAGTAAAAAAAAGAATGGAAACTATAAAAGTCAATGGTGGAGAGTGTCCTTTTATAGAGGAGAAATATATAGCAGCAGATGGAAGTATGTTTTTTGTAAAGGCAACAGCTGCCTCTGTTCCCTATGATAGTGAACTTGCAATAACCATAGCAAGGGATATAACTGAAAGTAAAAGAGCAGAAGAAAATGAAAAGCTTTTGGAGAAGGTGCTACAATCCGATAGAATAAGAAAGGATTTTTTTGCTAATATATCTCATGAACTTAGAACACCATTAAATGTTATATTTACATCTGTGCAATTATTGGATATGAATTTTAAAAAGCTTAATATTACTGATAAAAATTTGAATAAATATTTAAATATGACTAAACAAAATTGCTATAGACTTTTAAAACTTATAAATAATTTAATTGACATAACTAAAATTGATTCAGGATACTTAAATATAAGTCTACAAAATTGCGATATCGTAGAAATAATTGAAGATACTGTAATGTCTATAGCTGAATATATTAAGAGTAAAGATATCGAAATTATATTTGATACTGAAATAGAAGAGAAATATCTTGCTTGTGATGAAGAAAAAATAAGCAGAGTAATCATAAATCTCCTTTCAAATGCAGTTAAATTTACAAAGCCAGGTGGGAGGATAACAGTAAATGTTTATGATAAAGGAAATAAAATACTGATATCTGTTAAAGATACTGGCATAGGTATTCCTACAGAAATGAAAGATAGTATATTTGAGAGGTTTATACAGGCAAAGGAATCTTTAGCTAAAGAATGTGGTGGTAGTGGTATAGGACTTTCCATAGTAAAAGCATTAGTAGAAATGCATAAGGGTGATGTTTGGGTTGAAAGTGAAGAGGGGAAGGGAAGTGAGTTTTTTATTGAAATCCCAGTTATATTATTAGATAAAAAACAGATTTCAAAAAATCATGATTTAGTGAATGATAAGAAAAATATTGTAAATATAGAATTTTCAGATATAATGAATTAATTAGCCTACAAGAGTTTTTTGAGAGGCTCTTATGGTGATTTTAATATTTTAATTACAATATATAACAATAATCTTTACTAGCTAATACTTATATTCATTAATACATTACAATGGTAAACGTTTTATTACAATATGTATAATCTATTGGCAGGCATATTTTAAACTTATAGGGTTTTAGAATATGCCCGTTAGTTTTTAGTTTCAATTTATATAAAAATTTATCCCATGACTAGTCACTGTAATACTTCACCGCACACAGCGAAAGCGATTCACATAAAATCGAAGATTTTGGGTCTCTGCTTGCGCTCTGTGAAAGTGATTCGCACAAAATTAAAAATTTTGGCTCTCTACTTGCACACAGCGAAAGCGATTCACACAAAATCCAAGATTTTGGTTCTCTGCTTTTCTAAATGTAAAGATAACAGCGACACGTCTCTGGATAATTCATCTAAATATTATTTATTAAATGAACAATTTTAATTACAACTTATATATGATAAAATAAATTATAAATTTAATTCTTGCAGTTTATTTCATAGCTAGCTTATGTAACACTTCAGCGACCCTACAGGGAAAGTTAACAAATAAAAATAAATAGGAGGCTTTGTATATGTTTGATACTCATGTCCATACTACCTTTTCTACTGATTCTAAGCTTACTATAGATGAGGTTATTAAAAAGTCACAGGATGAAAATTTAGGAATTATTATAACAGAACATATGGATTTGAATTTTCCAGTAGCTGGTGAATTTGTATTTGATATAGATAAATATTTTGAACAATATAGTAAATACAGAAATGATAGACTTCTTCTTGGAGTAGAACTGGGGATGAGAGATGACTGTATAGATGAAAATTCTAAAATAGAAAAATCTTATCCTTTTGATTATGTGTTAGGATCTATACATTTTGTGAACCGTATAGATATATATGAAAAAAGTTTTTATGAAGGAAAAACTAAGAAAGATACTTATGATGAATACTTTGAAAATATGCTAAATAATATTAAAACTCATAATTATATTGATAGCCTCGGACATATTGATTACATATGCAGATATGCTCAATACGAAGACAAAGAAATATATTATAGAGAATATAGTAGTATAATTGATGAAATATTTAACACTCTCATTGATAGAAATATAGCTATAGAAATAAATACAAGGAGACTTTCAAATAAATATACTGCTAGAAGCCTTATAGAAATATATAAAAGATTTGCAGACCTTAAGGGTAAATATGTAACCATAGGCTCTGATTCTCACAGCGAAAAAAGTATAGGTAATAATTATAAAGATGCATTAGAAATTGCTGAGCTATGTGGATTAAAACCAGTATATTTTAAAGATAGAAAGATAGAATATATTTAAAATATTTATTGTTAAATATAAAGTAAAAACATTAATAACATATATTATTTTATTTATGTTGGAAATGTTTTTGATTTTTTGTTGACATTTTCAATTTTAATTGATACTATTTTAGTATAGTAAAGTAATAAAGTGATAAATTAATAAAGCTGAATTTATGGAGGAGTTATAGTGGCGAATTTAAAAAAATATATACCAGAAGGAACAAAAGATATACTTTTTCAAGAATGTACATCAAAGGTTAAAATAGAAAATTTAATAAGAAATGTTTATATAAATTATGGATACCATGAAATCATTTCTCCTACCCTGGAGTTCTACGATGTATTTAATATGCATAATCAACCAATTCCTCAGGAACAAATGTATAAATTATTTGATAATAGAGGAAGAATTCTAGTTTTAAGATCTGATATGACAACTCCTATAGCAAGAATAGCAGCTACAAAAATAAAACCTGAAATGTATCCATTAAAACTTTGTTATAGCCAGAATATATTTAGAATAAATGAGGTTTTAAATGGCAAGCTAAGTGAGTTTACTCAATCAGGTATTGAAATAATAGGAGTGGACAGTATAAGGGGAGATATAGAAGCTATTATTACGGGAATAGAAGCTTTAAATAAAATAGGACTTAAGAATTTTAAAATAGAAATAGGAGATTCACAATTTTTCAGGCAGCTAACAGAAGATTTGCCTTTAAATATTGAAGAAAAAGAAAATATTAGAATACTTATTCAAAATAAGAATATCTCCGGTCTTAGAGAATTTTTAAACAATAATGGTAAGGTCATAGATAAAAATACTTTGGAAATATTACAAAGGATTCCAGAACTGTTTGGTGGGAAAGAAGTTATTACGGAAACTAGAGAACTTCTAGGTAAATCTTACGGGGTAAAGGCTCTTGAAAATATAGAAAGAGTTTATGAAATAATGGAAAAATTAGGCTTTAGCAAATATATATCAATTGATTTGGGTATGGTACAGAATTTGAATTATTACTCAGGGCTTATTTTCAGAGGATATTGTATGGATGCAGGAGATAGTATACTAAGTGGCGGAAGATATGATAAACTCATAGAGAATTTTGGAGAGAAATTGCCAGCTACAGGTCTTGCAATAAATGTTGATACAGTACTTGAAGCCTTAAAAATTCAAGAGACAGTATTCGAAGATAAAAAGATTGAAAAAATTATACATTGTAATTTTGATGATTTACATAAAGCATATAGTTTACTGAAGAATTTAAATGAAAAGGGTATTAAGGCAGAAGTAAGCTTAATGAAAAAGGAAGAAGAAACCATTAAATATGCAGAAAAGATAAATTCAAAATTTGTAATAAATGTATCAGAGCAAACTGAAATTAAATTTGAAGACAATAAATGGATAAAGTATCATGAAAAAAATAGCTAGTTTATATATTAGCATATTTTGAATTCTTAAATTATTGTTTAGGTATAGATGAATCAGAGAAAATATAAATTTTAGAAATGGAGAGCTAATCAATATGGAATGTATAAAACCTTTAAGAATAGCACTTACTAAAGGAAGACTTGAAGAATTTTCAATAGATATATTTGAAAAAGTTGGTATTGATACTGAAGAATTAAGAAATAAAGGCAGAAGACTTGTACTTTGTGATAAGAAAAATAACATTCAATTTGTACTTGTAAAGGCCGTTGATGTATTAACCTATGTAGAGCATGGCGCGGCGGATATAGGAATAGTCGGTAAAGATACCTTACTGGAAGAGGGAAGAGACTTCTATGAGGTTATGGATTTAAAAGTGGGTAAATGCAAATTTGCATTGGCTTCCATACCAAGTTTTAATGTGAATGAAGGCTATAATAGAAAAAAAATTGCCACTAAATATCCAAGAGTTACAAGAGACTATTTTAGAAAACTAGGCATGGATGTGGAAATCATTAAAATAGAAGGTTCCGTAGAACTTGCACCTATTTTAGGACTTTCAGATGCCATTGTAGATATTGTTGAAACAGGAACTACATTGAAAGAAAATGGTCTCATTGTATTCAACGAAATATGTGACATAAGCGCTAGAATGATTGTAAACAGAGCTAGTATGAAGATGAGAAAAGATGAAATTAAGACCTTGATTGATAATGTACAACGTGTAGTAAATGATTCTGATAAAGCAGCTAAAAAAGAGTAGTAAATTAAAATGTATCAGCATAATAGGTTATTTATTTAGATATACCTAAATAGGAGGTAATTTTGGTGAGTGAACTAATAAATATATTACAAGCTAATAGTAAAGAGGGAAAAGAATATTTAGAAGGCTTAAAAAAGAGAGCTGAAGGAATTGAAGATGATGTTAATGTAAAAGTATTAGAAATACTTTCTGAAATAAAGAAAAATGGAGACAATGCAGTAATAAGTTTTACAAGAAAGTTTGATTGTGAGAACATAGAAAGTTTAACAGTAGCAAGTGAAGAAATAAAAAAAGCCTATGAGGTAGTAGATGATGAATTTGTAGACGCTCTAAAAACAGCAAAGAAAAATATAACAGAGTTCCATGAAAAGCAAAAGGATAAGTCCTGGATCATGACAAAAGAAAATGGAGTGGTTATGGGACAAACTGTTAGAGGACTTTCAAGAGTTGGAATATATGTACCAGGTGGTACAGCAGCCTATCCTTCTTCTGTACTTATGAATGCACTTCCTGCAAAGGTAGCTGGAGTAGAAAAAATTGTTATGGTTACCCCGCCTAGAAAAGATGGTACTATAAGTGAAAGTATACTTGTAGCTGCAGATATTGCTGGAGTTGATGAAATTTATAAAGTAGGTGGAGCACAGGCAATTGGAGCACTTGCCTATGGTACAGAAACTATAGAAAAGGTCGATAAGATAGTGGGACCAGGAAATATTTTTGTAGCTTTAGCAAAGAGAAGCGTCTTTGGATTGGTAGATATAGATATGATTGCAGGTCCTAGCGAGATACTTGTAGTCTCCGATGAAAATGGAAATGAAAAATTTATTGCAGCTGATTTAATGTCTCAGGCTGAACATGACAAACTTGCTTCTGCAATTTTAGTAACTACTTCAAAGGAATTAGCTTTAAAGGTTCAAAAGGAGATAAAAAGACAGGTTGAAAACTTGAGTAGAAAAGAAATAATTGAAACTTCCTTGAGGGATTTTGGGGTAATACTTGTGGTAGATAATATGGATGAAGCAATTGATCTAGGTAATAAGATAGCGCCTGAGCACTTTGAGCTTGTAGCAAAGGATCCATTCTTATACCTTGGAAGAATAAAAAATGCAGGATCAATTTTTCTTGGCTCCTATTCACCAGAGCCTTTAGGAGACTACATGGCAGGACCAAACCATGTACTTCCAACTAGTGGCAGTGCTAGATTCTTTTCTCCGCTTTCTGTAGATGACTTTATTAAGAAATCAAGCTATATATATTATAGCGAAGAGGCTCTATATGGAGTTAAGGATAAAATAGTAAAGATTGCTGATACAGAGGGATTAACAGCACATGCAAATTCAATTAAAGTAAGATATGAGGATGTTTCACAGAAATAAGATACTTAATTGTGCTGAATTTATGGCATAGTAAATATTAATTATTTTTCTATAATAACAATATTAGCCATCTGAAAATAATATGTTTATATTATGCAAGGGAGTGATTTTCATGGATAAAAGAGAGTCTTCTATTTCAAGAAAAACTATGGAAACAAATATAGAAATGAGTTTAGACTTGGATGGAGAGGGAAACTCTAATATAGAAACTGGTGTAGGATTTTTTGATCATATGCTTACACTTATGATAAAGCATGGACTCATGACTTTAAAGCTTAAAGCAGAAGGAGATACCTATGTAGACTCACATCATTTGGTGGAAGATGTAGGTATAGTTCTTGGAAAATGTATTAATGAAGCTTTAGGAGATAAAGTAGGAATAAAGAGATATGGAACAGCATATGTGCCAATGGATGAAAGTCTGTCCCTTGTATCCATTGACATCAGTGGAAGACCTTACCTAGTTTTTGAAGGTGATTTCAGTACAGAGAAATTGGGAATGTTTGAAACGGAAATGGTAGAAGAATTCTTTAGAGCTGTAGCATTTAACGCAGGAATAACTCTTCATGTAAAATTATTGTATGGTAAAAATACTCATCATATTATTGAGGGAATGTTTAAAGCTTTTGGAAGGGCGCTTCGTGAAGCTGTAGAAAAAGATGAAAGAATAAAAGGTGTAATGTCCACTAAGGGAAGTCTATAGATTTTAGAAGGTGGAGTGTTACAGTGGTTAGTCATCGGATAAACAATTACAGTGCTTTAGAATTAATGAAAATAATACTAAGGGGTGATAGATTTGAAGGAAAAAACATTGAGTATTGTTGATTATGGTATGGGAAATTTGAGAAGTGTTCAAAAAGCCTTTGAATCCTTTGGTGGAAAATGTAATATAACATCTAAGGTGGATGAAATTTTAGATAGTGATGGTATTATACTTCCTGGAGTAGGAGCTTTTCCTGATGCTATGGAAAATATAAATAAATTAAATATAAACAAAGCTTTAAAAAATGCAGCGGAGTCTGGAGTACCAATACTTGGAATATGCCTTGGAATGCAGCTTTTATTTGATGAAAGTGATGAAGTGAGGCTTACAGAAGGTCTTGGATTAATAAAGGGAAAGATAAAAAAATTTGATATTAATTTAAAAATACCTCATATGGGATGGAATTCTTTAAATATATTAAAAAATTCACCTATTTTAGAAGGTGTAAAAGATGGAAGCTATGCATATTTTGTTCATTCTTATTATGCTGAGTTAGAGGAAGATAGTCTTGATGCAGATAGTTTTTATGGTATTAATGTACCGGCTGCTGTAAGTAAAGGAAATGTATTTGGTTTACAATTTCATCCTGAAAAGAGTGGGGATGCGGGAATAAAGATGCTTAAAAATTTTTGGGGGTTGTTATAAATGATAGTATTTCCAGCTATGGATTTAAGAGATGGCAAATGTGTAAGACTTTATCAAGGAGAATTCAGTAAATCAGAGGTAGTAGGAGAAAACCCACTGGATGTAGCTTTAAGCTTTAAAAAAAGCGGAGCAGAATATATACATATGGTGGATTTAGATGGAGCATTAAATGGCGAAGTTAAAAATCTGAATATTATATCTGAAGTAATTAAAGCTGTAAATATACCAGTAGAACTTGGCGGCGGTATAAGGAATATGAAAACTGTTGATATGCTTATAGGTGTAGGTGTTTCCAGGGTAATATTGGGTACTGCAGCATTAAAGGATATGGATTTTGTAAAGCAGGCAGTAAAAAAATATGGAGAAAAAATAGCAGTAGGAATAGATGCAAAGAATGAAAAGGTAGCAGTAAACGGATGGATTAACGTAAGTGATGTAGATTATATTGATTTTGCAAAGCGAATGGAGAGTATAGGAGTAAAAACTATTATATTTACAGATATAAGCAAGGATGGAACACTACAGGGGCCTAATTTGGAGCAGCTTGGGAGAATTGAAGAGAGTGTAAGCTGTAATATAATAGCTTCTGGTGGCATTAAAAGTGTAGAGGATTTAAAGAATATAAAGAATATGGGCGTTTATGGAGCTATTACGGGGAAGGCAATATATTCTGGAAATATAGATTTAAAAGAAGCTATAGATTTCTGTAGATAATATTAAAAAGCAGCTGTCTCAAATTATACAAAATATCAATAATAAATATAGCTGACTTGTAAAATGTATTTAACAGTATGGTTTTTGATAAAGTTAATACTATGTATCATAGAAGACAAGAAAAAGTTTGTCACTAATTTATATTTATATTAATGAATTTTGAGACAGTAAAAATCAGGGAGGAATTTTTTATGAGTAAATATTGGAGTGAAATAACTAAAAATATAGAACCCTATGTTTGTGGTGAACAGCCTAAAGATAAAAAGTATATAAAATTAAATACCAATGAGAATCCTTACCCTCCCTCACCAAAAGTGATAGAAGCTATAAAAAATGCAGCAAATGAAGATTTAAGGTTATATCCTGATCCAAACTGCGATGAATTAAGAGAAACTATTGCAAAATACTATAAACTAGATAAAAAGCAGGTGTTTATAGGAAATGGTTCAGATGAAGTATTGGCTTTTTCCTTTTTAACTTTTTTTAATCAGGATGAGGATATTATATTTCCCGATATAAGCTATAGTTTTTATCCAGTCTATGCTAAATTATATAAATTGGATTATAGATTGGCAAAATTAAAAGAGGACTTTTCCATAAATGTAGAAGATTTTTTGTGTGAGAATGGTGGAGTCATTATTCCAAATCCTAATGCACCTACAGGAAGAACTTTAGATATTGAAGCTATAAAAAGGATTCTGGAGTATAATTCTAACAAGGTAGTTATAATTGATGAAGCCTATGTAGATTTTGGTGGTGAGTCTGTAGTAAAGCTTATAAAGGATTACTCTAATCTATTGGTAGTGCAGACTTTGTCAAAGTCAAGATCTTTAGCAGGAATCCGTATTGGCTTTGCCCTTGGTCAGGAGGAGCTTATAGATGGTTTAAATAGAATTAAAAATTCTATGAATTCCTATACCGTAGATAGAATTGCAGCAAAAGCGGCAGTTGCCGCTATTGAGGATGAAACATATTTTAAAGAGTGTGCATCAAAAATAGTGAACACAAGGGAAAGGGTAGTAGAAGGATTAAAAAAAATTGGCTTTGAAGTAATACCTTCCAAAGCAAATTTTATTTTTGCGTCTCACCCTGAAATAAATGGAGAAAAACTTTTTCTTATACTGAGGGAAAATGGACTTCTTGTAAGATATTTTAATAAGCCTAGAATTAATAACTATCTGAGAATAACTATAGGCTCTGAAGAAGAAATGGGAATTTTCTTAGAAAAGCTTAAGATGATAGTAGCCGAGATTATATCTAAAGATAAGTAAGGCGTGTGAGAATGAATAATAAGTCAAAGATGCCTAAATATAAAAAACTGATTATATTTTAAGGATGTGATAAAATTGCTTACCAAGAGAATAATACCTTGCCTTGATGTAAATATGGGAAGAGTTGTTAAGGGAATAAATTTTGTAGACTTAAAGGATGTAGGAGATCCTGTTGCAATAGCAGAGTTCTATAATAGTGAGGGTGCTGATGAAATAGTGTTCCTTGATATAACGGCAACTTCTGATGGTAGAAAGACAATGATAGATGTGGTAAAGAGAACGGCGGAGAAAGTTTTCATACCATTGACCGTCGGTGGAGGAATAAGAACTGTAGATGATTTTAGAGATATATTAAAGGCTGGAGCGGATAAAATATCTATAAATTCATCTGCAGTAAAGGATCCTACTCTGATAACCAGAGCAGCTGAAAAATTTGGAACACAGTGTGTAGTAGTAGCTATAGATGGTAGAAAAAGAGAAGATGGGTCCGGATGGAATGTAGTTATTGCTGGTGGTAGAACAGATACAGGTCTTGATGCTATTGAGTGGGCTAAAAAGGCAGAAAGACTTGGCTGCGGTGAGATACTGCTTACCAGTATGGATGCTGATGGAACAAAGAATGGTTATGATATAGAATTTACAAGTGCAATTACTGAGGCAGTTAATATCCCAGTTATAGCATCTGGTGGTTGTGGAAAACTGGAACATTTTTATGATGTATTTGAAAAAACTAACTGTGATGCCGCTTTGGCTGCTTCTCTATTTCACTATAGAAAACTTACAATTAGACAGGTGAAAGAATATTTAAAAGAGAAAAAGGTTAGTGTTAGATTATAGATGGTGCGGTATCTAATGTAACTTAAACTTGTTATAGTAAGATAGTGTGATAAATGGGAGTAATTTATGTTAATAAGAGAAATAGAAGAAAAAGATAATAAGCAAGTAGAGTTACTTATTAGAACTTGTTTAATAGAATTTGGAGCAGATAAACCTGGGTGTGCTTGGTCTGACCCTAATTTAGGATGTTTTTTTCAAGTCTATCAAAATGAAAAATCTAAATATTGGGTTGTTGAAGAAAATAACAAAATAGTAGCTGGTTGTGGTATAGGCCCACTAACTAATACAGAAAACATATGTGAATTACAGAAAATGTATTCTCTAAAAGAGGTAAGGGGTACTGGAATTGCAAGTAAATTAATGAAAATTTCTTTAGAATTTGCAAAAAAATATTATGAAAAATGTTATCTGGAAACCTTTAGTAATATGGTGGCAGCCAATAAATTCTATAAAAAACATGGATTTATTCAATTAGAAAAACCTTTAATTGAAACTGAACATTATGCTTGCGATGTATGGTATATAAAAACATTATAATTTCATTGCAATTTTCTATTAGGTTGAATTAAGTAATGTTGAAGATTATATAAATGCTAATAAATGATTAAATTTTAGATGCTTAAAGTAGGTGAAAATATGAATGCAAATGAATTGCTAGAGTCTGTAGATTTTACTAAAGGTTTAATACCAGCTATTATTGTAGATGTGGAAAACGATGAGGTTTTAATGCTGGCATATATGAATAAGGAATCCTTAAAAAAGACTATAGAAACTAAAACTACCTGGTTTTGGAGCCGTTCAAGAAATGAATATTGGAATAAAGGTGCGACTTCAGGCCATTTTCAATATGTTAAAAGTATAAGTTTAGACTGTGATAATGATACATTGCTCATAAAGGTGGAGCAGGTAGGTGCAGCTTGTCATACAGGAAGCAGAAGTTGTTTTTTTAAAACAGTTGATATTTAGAGTAATTGTTATATATTTAATTCGTAAAAATAAAAAAAGACGAACTAATAAAAAGGGGATGGGAGTTTATTGGGCACTTTGTTCTTACTTATTATAATTATACCAACCGTAATAGTAATTTATTTAATTTATCTTCTAATCAAAGCATTAAGAATATACATAAGGAAAAATTCATAATTTTCTAATATTACGAATTGAAACGCTGTGTAGTATTAATTTACTTATGAAAATTAATTATTAAAGAGGGGAATGTAGGTATATGAAAGAAATTATTGAAGAACTTTATGCCACTATTATAAATAGAAAAGCTAATCCAATAAAAGATTCCTATACAAATTATCTATTTGAAAAGGGAATAGACAAGATACTTAAAAAAGTGGGAGAAGAAAGTACTGAAACAATAATAGCAGCAAAAAATAATAATCCTGAAGAACTTGTAATGGAAACCTGTGATTTAATCTATCATTTGATGGTTCTGTTGGCAAATCAAGGAATAAATTTAAAAGATATTGAAGCTGAATTAATTAAAAGAGAGGCTAAAACAGGAAATAAAAAGCCTGAGAGAAGAGAAATAGAAAATCTGTAATAAAAATATTATTGACAAATTTTAAACTTTGGAATATTATGTACTAAAGAATTAAGAATAATTTTTAAATGCTTTGATAAGAATTAGTAGCATAATGTAAGCTAAAAGAGAAAAATCTCCTAGGCTGGAAGGGATTTTTAGTGTGATTTATGTGAATGCATCTTTGAGCACTGTTTCGAAAATGAAGTAGATTTGTAGATTTCAGCGTGTACGCCCGTTATAGCGTTAAGGTATGATAGTACCGAAACTTAAGATGTCATATATTTATTTATATGATAAATAGAGTGGAATCGCGGAAGTTACTTCTGCCTCTATATAGGGGTAGGAGTTTTTTATTTGAACTATATAATCTATATCCTCAATAAATAATTAGACTGTAATATTCATATTACAGTTAGTATGCCAATTTTTTTATAGTTATTCATAGTATATCAATAGGAATAATACAATAAGGAGGAATATACAATGAACTCTACTCAGTATTTCAACAATATTGCACAAAAGTGGAATGTGATTAGAAGTGAGTATTTTGAGGAGAGATTAAAATACAAGGTTTTATCTAAAGTAAATGTAAAGGATAAAATTGTTGCAGATTTGGGTTGTGGAACAGGCTTTATTTCTATAGCCTTAGCTAATGATGCAAGTTTGGTATTTTCCATAGATAATTCAGTTAATATGCTAAAAGAGTTAAAAAATTCAGCGGTAAAAAGTGATCTAAAAAATGTATATCCATTAAAATCCTCTCTTGATAATATAGCTCTATTTGATGAATCTTTAGATGCTGTATTTATAAATATGGCTTTGCATCATATACGTGATGCAGAAAAAGCTGTAAATGAAATGGGGAGGATATTAAAAAAGGGGGGAAGCGTAATTATATCTGATGTTATGGAGCATAATGGTGAATGGGCAAGAGAAGAGATGTTTGATGAATGGCTTGGTTTTTCAAATGCCCAAATAACTAAATGGCTTAAAAAGTCAAATTTTGAAAATATTAATATAGACAATACAGATTTAGTTTGTAAGGGATACTCCAGCAAGGGTGAATACACCCAAACAGGTATATTTATTGCCTCTGCAATTAAATCATAGTGAAAAATAACTAGTTAAGTATGTTAGTCTATTTTGCATCATATTCTATAAACAGAGACTTTTGTGGTTAAAATTTGTTTTCTGCTTGATACGAAATAGACTCACCATATTTAATATGTAATTTATCTTAAGATATCTAAATTTTAAAATACAGGGAGGAAGAAATTAATTATGAAGATTGAATCATTGGTAATTCACGGAGGAATAGATGGGGACGATAAGACAGGTGCAGTAAATGTTCCAATTTATCAGACCTCAACTTATAAGCAGCCAAGCTTTGGACACAATACAGGATATGAATATTCAAGAACTGGTAATCCAACAAGAGAGGCACTAGAAAAACTTATAGCAGATTTGGAACATGGATATGCAGGTTTTGCTTTTGCTTCTGGTATGGCTGCAATTACAGCAGTTATATCTTTATTTAAAACTGGAGACAAGGTAATAATATCTAACAATGTCTATGGGGGAACCTTTAGAGTTTTAGATAAAGTTTTTAATCATTTCAATATAGGATATAAAATTGTTGATACTACAGATTTAGAAGCAGTAAAAAATAATGTAGATGAAAATGTAAAAGCAATATATATAGAGACACCAACAAACCCACTTATGGATATAACTGATATAGAGGGTATATCAAAAATAGCAAAAGAAAAAGGAATTTTTACTATAGTTGATAACACTTTTATGACTCCATACCTTCAAACGCCAATCGATTTAGGTGTAGATATAGTTGTTCATAGTGCTACTAAATATTTGGGAGGACATAGTGATGTTGTTTCTGGCCTTGTAGTAGTAAATAGTGAGGAATTGGCTGAAAAATTACATTTTATTCAAAACTCTACGGGGGGAGTATTAGGACCTTTTGATTCTTTCTTGTTAGTAAGGGGAATAAAAACTTTGGCTGTAAGAATGGACAGACATAATGAAAACAGTAAAGTAATTTCAGAGTATTTGAGAAATAGGGAAGAAGTAGAAAAAGTCTACTATCCTGGATTTGAAGATCATCCAGGTCATGATATTCAGAAGAAGCAGGCAAAGGGATATGGTGGGGTAATATCCTTTGTATTAAATGATAAAATTGATTATAAGAAATTTTTGTCAAGCTTAGAGCTAATTACCTTTGGTGAGAGCCTTGGTGGAGTGGAATCTTTGATATGTCATCCAGCTTCCATGACCCATGCAGCAATTCCATATGATATAAGACAGGAAGTTGGAATTGTAGATAATTTAATAAGATTATCTGTTGGAATAGAAAATTCTCAGGATTTATTAGAAGATTTAACTGCAGCCTTAAAAGAAAGCAGCATATAAGATATTGTAAATTTTTCATATTTTATTATAAAGAAGGGATAAAATCGTGAAATATATAGAGGATATTAGAGATCTTATAGGAAATACTCCAATTATAAGGATTAATCATATAGTAAGAAAAAAAGGAATTAATATTTTTGCTAAACTGGAAACAAATAATCCAGGTGGAAGTGTTAAAGATAGAATAGGCGTTTATATGATAGAAGATGCGGAAAAAAAAGGACTTTTAAAGCCTGGTTACACAATAGTAGAAGCAACAGCTGGAAACACAGGAATAGGGGTGGCACTTGCTGCTATCAATAAAGGCTATAATGTTATTTTTGTTGTACCAGAAAAATTTTCTATAGAAAAGCAGACACTGATGAAAGCATTAGGTGCTAAAATAATAAATACACCAAGAAAAGATGGAATGCTTGGAGCGGTTGCAAAGGCAGATGAACTACTAAATACTATTGAAAACTCTACAAGTTTGCGACAATTTGAAAATGGTACAAATCCACTTGCCCATTATGAAACTACCGGACCTGAAATATATAGAGATCTAGATGGTAAAATAGATTATTTTGTAGCAGGAGCAGGAAGTGGTGGTACCTATACGGGTATTGTAAAATATTTGAAGGAAAAGAATTCAAATATTAAAGGGGTATTAGCAGATCCAGAGGGTTCAACTATGGGTGGGGGCATAGAAGGATGTTATGACATTGAGGGTATAGGAAATAATTTCATACCACATACTATGGATATGGAATTAGTAGATGAAATCATAAAAGTGAAGGATAAAGAAGCTTTTGACATGGTGAGAGAGTTGGCACTTAAAGAGGGTATTATAGTTGGAAGCTCATCTGGAGCAGCTATGGTGGCCGCATTAAGGCTTTCAGAAAAAATAGATAGTGGAAACATCGTAACAGTTTTTCCAGACAGAGGAGACAGATATTTCAGTAAAAATATTTATTAATACATTTTAAAGAATGACCTATTTGTAGCAATAAATTTTAAAGAAAAAATAATTTATTTTAAAGTAGTCATGTGAAAATAAATAGCAAGTCAAAGATACCAGGTGTATCCACTAGTTATTTATAATGACTCAATCATGGGGGAAATTTAAATATATATAAATAACTGTTTTAATTTATTTAAAGCAGTTATTTTTGTGTTCAAATGTTTATATATACAATATTATAATAATATCTGAAATATTATTTTGGGATGGTTAATGCTCTATGGAAAAATTATTTAATTTAATAAATTAATTGATTTTAGCACAAGAGTTCTTTAATATTATAATTATAATATTTCCAATCAATTAACTCGGAGGCTTGAAAATATGAGATTATTACTAGTGAATGATGATGGTATAAATGCAAAAGGGCTTCATACTTTAGCAAGAGAACTTGAAAAATATTATGAATTAACTGTTGTTGCACCAGATAGTGAGAGAAGTGCTTGTGGGCATTCTATAACTATTTCACAGCCTTTAACAGTAAAGAGAGTAAAAATAGATGATTTAAAATCACCAGCTTATAGTGTTACGGGAACTCCAGCTGATTGTGTGAGAATAGGAATGGTTAAATTAGTAGATAAAGATATTGATATGGTGGTATCAGGAATAAATATAGGAGCTAATTTGGGAAATGACATACTTTATTCAGGTACGGTATCTGCTGCCATTGAAGCTGCCATTAATAATATACCTTCTGTGGCAGTATCTGTCCATGCTGATAAAAATTTTAAAAATTATTCTACTGCTGCAAAGTATGCAAAAAAAATTTTAAATTTGGCAGAAAAAAATAATTCATATAAGGATGTAGTTTTAAATGTAAACGTGCCTGGATTAGTAGAAAATAATATAAAGGGAATTAAAATATGTAGAATTGGTGGCAGAGTTTATAATCATAATTATGAAAATATTAAAAAATCTACTGATACGGCAAGTTTTATGCTAAATGGAAAAATCAATCCCCTTCATGAAGATGATACTGATGTACACTTTTTAAGGGAAGGGTATGTTACATTGACACCACTACATTATGATTTGACAAATTTTAAGATTCTCAAGGATGTAGAGAAATGGATAAAATAATTTAAAAAATTATTTTTATTATTTAGAATATTTTATGGATAAATACAAAATATATATTTATGATAAAAAAATTCTTAATATATGGATTCTTAGGACTAAGTGCCGAAATATTCTGGACGGGATTTGGATCACTTATGAGAGGAGATATCAAGCTTACAGGATACACTTATATATGGATGTTCTTCATATATGGATTGGCTGTTTTCCTTGAGCCCATGCATGATATGATTAGAAGTTGGCCCCTTGTATTAAGGGGAGGCGTTTACATGGTAGTTCTATTTTCTATTGAATATTTAAGCGGCTGGCTTTTAAGAGACATTATAGGGGTATGTCCATGGAATTACGGCAATGGTCCATTATCTATTAATGGGTTAATTAGACTGGATTTTGCACCTGTCTGGTTTTGCTGTGGTCTTGCTTTCGAAAGAGTCCACGATACTATTGATAGGTTATTTTTTTTACTGGGAGCTCATGGCTAAAAATTACTAATCTACTAATGAAAACACTATATTTTTAAAGTGTTCATGATCTGAAAACTTTCAATAATACTTTTTAAAACATGTAAAAATCCTATTCTGTTTAATATTTTATATCAAACGGAATAGGATTTTTTTATTTTTTAGGATTTATGCGATGACTAGCCGCTGTAAAACTCCACCTCCTAAAGGTGGAGTTTTACAGCAACATGTCTCTGGATAATTCATCTAAAATTAGTGGGTTTACAAACTTCCACTAAGTAAGATTCATTGATACTTTATAAGTGATCTAATTGCTTCATAAAATATATATAAAACGTGATGTTCCCACCAAATGTTTTGTTTCATAATCACAAATAGTTCCATTATCTAAAAAACAGTTGAAATAACCTCCATTTTTGTAATCCATACATCTTGGATAATAAAAGTTGAGAATGCTGTAAACTTGACCTTTTAACCACTCAGGATCTTGAAAATGGAAGCTTGACCTTGATTGAGCGCTCAATGTATCACCTCTTTAATATTTTGCATACAATAAGTATATTCTTATACTAATAAATGTATTCATTAATTAAAATAGCAATCTACAAAAGCTGTGATAATAAAATGTCAGTAAATTAGAAGGTAAATGAATTCTTTAATTAGTCATGAAATACTAGAGGGTTAACAGAAATAGACCTCAAAACAGTTATCAAATAGAGGGATTATTGGAATAATATAGAAATAAAGAAAGAGAATATCAATAAATAAATTATAGAGAAGGAGATAAATAAAATGAAAATAGGTACGAAAGAATTATTCAGTACAGTGGAATTAAAAAATATATTAACAAAGTTTCAAAATAAGATAAATAAGCAACTAGAGAAAAAATCAAAATATGAAGAAGAGATAAAAACACTTCAAAATAAATTGGAAAAAGCTATTGAGAAAAATATTTTAGAAGGTAATAATGAAGTTGAGATTACAAGGATCACAGCCCGTATTACCAACACTAAGATATTATTAAATATTGTAGATGACAGTATAAATAATATAAAGAAGGTAAGAGCAGAAAGACTTGCTGAAGAATTACCTGCTGCTAAATATTCAGATGAAGTACCAGATATGATTGAAAGAAATAGAGAAGAAGCAAATGCTGTAGCTAACAGAGGTAAAGTGGCAGAAGAAATGGTACAAATTGCTGATTGTAATAAATTGGAGGATGTAGACTTAGAAAATTTTTTAAAGGCGTTGAAGGTAAGTGAGTAATAATAATCCGGAAGATATTTTAAATATCTGGCAGAATTTACTGGTTATATAAAAGATAGGACATTAGTAGAGATTACCTCGCTAGTGTCCCTTTTTTTTAATTTTGGGGACTGAAAACAATTATCTAGGTTATACTATAACCAAGAATAAATAAAGGAGGTGGTGTTATGAACTCAAATAGTAAGCCTAATAGATTGATTAATGAGAAGTCGCCATACCTACTTCAACACGCTTATAATCCTGTAGATTGGTTTCCTTGGGGTGAAGAAGCATTTCAGAAAGCAGAGAAAGAGAATAAACCAGTATTTCTTAGTTTAGGTTATAGTACTTGTCATTGGTGTCATGTGATGGAAAAGGAATCCTTCGAAGACAATGAAGTAGCAGAATTACTAAACAAATATTTTGTAGCAATTAAAGTTGATAGAGAGGAAAGGCCGGATATAGATAATATCTATATGTCAGTATGTCAGGCTATTACAGGCAGCGGCGGATGGCCTCTTACAATTATTATGACCTCAGATAAAAAGCCATTTTTTGCAGGGACATATTTACCTAAGAAAACTCAATATGGGCATATGGGACTTATGGAGTTATTAGATAAAATAAATGCAATGTGGATAGAGAAAAAAGATGCATTATTAGAATCTAGTAATAACATTGTTGAATTTTTACACAATCAGACAGTGGATAATAAAAAGGGTGAAATTAGTGAAAATATAATAGAAGAGACCTATAATTCATTAAGAAATAGTTATGATCCAGTATTTGGTGGATTTAGTAGTGCACCTAAATTTCCAACACCTCATAATTTAAGTTTTCTTTTAAGATATTATAAAGTAAAAGGTGATAAAGAGGCATTGGAAATGGTAGAGAATACGTTAGATTCAATGTATTCTGGTGGAATTTTTGATCATATAGGCTTTGGATTTTCTAGATATTCGGTGGATTCAAAATGGTTAGTACCGCATTTTGAAAAGATGCTCTATGATAATGCACTTTTAGCTATTATATATACGGAAACCTATCAATTGACTTATAAAAATAGGTATAAAGAAATAGCTACAAAGATAGTAGATTATATATTAAGAGATATGACTCATGAAGAGGGAGGATTTTATTCTGCGGAAGATGCTGATTCAGAAGGGGTGGAAGGAAAGTTTTATATATGGGATAAAACGGAGATAGAGAATGTTTTAGGAGAAGAGGCTAGTTTTTTTAATGAGTATTATGAAACTAAAGAGAAAGGTAATTTTGAAGATAAAAATATAATTAATTTAATAGGAGAAGATTTAGAAGAACTTGAGAATGAAAAGATTAAGAATAGATTGAAAGAATCAATAGAGAAACTATTCAACTACAGAGAAAAAAGAGTACATCCACACAAAGATGATAAAATACTCACAGCATGGAATGGACTTATGATAGCAGCTATGGCATATGCTGGAAGAGTGTTTCAAGTAGAAAAATATAAAGAGGCGGCAGATAGGGCTATAAACTTTATCTTTAATAATCTGGTTAATGAACAGGGGAGATTGTTATGCAGATATAGAGAAGGAGAAGCTGTTAATTTGGGATATTTGGATGACTATGCCTTTTTAGTGTTTGGATTAATTGAAATGTATGAAACAACTTTTGAATCATCTTATTTAAGAAAAGCTATAGAACTAAATGATGATATGCTTAAATACTTTTGGGATGAAGAAAATAGTGGATTATTCTTTTCCGGTAAAGATAGTGAAGAGCTCATTTTAAAATCAAAAGAAATATACGATGGGGCTATTCCATCTGGAAATAGTGTGGCAGCAATGAATATCATAAGGTTATCAAGAATAACTGGAGACAAAAAACTAGAACAAAAGGCTGGGGAAATTTTTAATACCTTTGCAGAAAAGATAAATGAAATACCAGCAGCTCATATAAATACAATCTCTGCTTTCTTGACTAGTATAACTCCAGAAACACACGTGGTTATTGCAGGCAACATAAATGATAATAATACAAAGGCTATGATTAGTGAAATAAATAAAAAATTCTTACCTTTCTCCGAAATTATATTTAATGATGAAAGTGAAGAAATTTATAAGCTTATACCTTTTATAAAGAATAATATAATGGTTAAGAATAAAACTACAGCTTATGTTTGCAAAAATAATTCATGTTTAGCTCCAACTAATGATTTGGAAGAATTTCATAATCTGATAAGCAAATGAGAATGTATATTTTATTTTTTATCCATCATTAAGTTTTTATATATTCCTTCATTTACGATTAATGACTAAATCTTTAAAATATTTTAGGCACTTAAAATAGCTAATATATTTTAAGTGCCTAAGTTATTATCTAGAGAAAACCACTCGCTAGCAATATATAATGATGTATAAGTTTAGCTTTCACTTGAGAACTCTATATACTTGATTTAGATTCTAACCTTATACTAACTAATGTAAGAAAAACAGCTCCTAATACCATCAAAGCACCAATCCAAGGAGTTGCAAGTAATCCTAAGGAATTTACTACAATACCGCCTATAAAAGCACCTAAAGCTATGCCTAAATTGAAGGCTGCTATATTAATAGCAGAAGCCACATCTACTGCAGAAGGTACATATCTTTTAGCAAGCTGAACAACAAAAGCTTGAAGACCAGGTACATTCATGAATGCAAATAATCCCATTATCATAACTGTTATTGTGCCAGCAACTTTAAAAGGGGCAGTGAAAGTTAGTATGAAAAGTACAATAGATTGAATAATAAACATCCAGAATAAAGCTTTTATAGGACTTTTATTAGCAGCTTTTCCTCCAATAGTGTTACCAATAGCGATGGCAATACCATATACTAGTAAAAGTAAACTAACTGAACTAGGGGCATACCCTGTAACTCTCTCTAATATAGGACTTAAAAAAGTAAATGTAACAAAAGTACCACCATAGCCTAATGCTGTTATGAGAAAAGCTAGAAGTAAACGTCCATTTGTTACTAGTTTTACTTGAGCTTTAAAAGAAACAGGTAAAGCTTCCTTTAAATTTTTAGGAACTAGGATTGAAGTGGAAACTAATGCTATAAGACCTAAGATCGCTACACACCAGAAGGTAGACCTCCATCCAAATTGTTGTCCGATATAAGTTCCTAAAGGTACTCCTGTTACTGTAGCTATAGTTAAACCTGTAAACACTAGTGCAATGGCACTGGCCTTTTTATTTTCAGGTACTAAATCAGAGGCAATTGTAGAAGCTATGGAAAAAAATACTCCATGAGAGAAAGCCGTAACTATACGTGCTATAAGTAGTAAACTAAAGCTGCCGGATAAAGCGGCAATAATATTACCAGCAACAAACACAATCATTAAAGAAATCAGCAATGATTTACGAGACATTTTACTAGTTAATGTTGTTAATATAGGAGCACCAAAAGCCACTCCAAGTGCATAACCGGATATTAAGAGTCCAGCTAAAGTAATAGATACATTTAAATCTCCTGATACAGAAGGTAGTAGACCAACAATAACAAATTCAGTAGTTCCTATACAAAATGAACTTATGGCTAATGCTATTAGTGCAAGAGTACTATTTTTTTTATTTGAACTTACATTTATATTAGAATTAAAATTTGTTTCCATAATATCTCCTCCATAATAATTTCTATATTTTCCAATTGACTAGATATACTTTAAAGGGCCCTTTTAAAAGTTATCCAGTAAGTTAAATTATAGTTTATCCGATGACTACCATCCGTAATACTCCCATCTTCTATCAAAGTGGGAGATAACGGTTGCTACGTCCCTGGATAACGATTTCTAAGTTTTAGATGGAGAAAAAAACTCCACCTGAAACAAAGAACTCTGTTTATGTATGTTATTGTGGCATATAGTTTTAAAAATATAAAGAACGCACTTTAAGGTAAGGTACTAACTGGAGAGTATGAATTTTGATAACAAGAAGGATATCTAAGATAAAAAAATTGAAATAAAAAATAAAGCATATTTATATATGCTTCTTAATAAGTGATTTTTAGAAACTAAATTTTTTATGTAACCATTTTAGTTTTTAAGAAATTTGTAATTAAAAAGACTGTTGACATATTATGTATGCCAACAGTTTAATGGTATTATTCACTCTCTTTTTTAGAATCAGGGAAATGTTTAATAGACCAGCTTTCTACTATTTTTAGAGCAGGAACTATTTCGTTTCCTTTTTCAGTAAGATTATATTCAACTCTTGGAGGAACTTCTGGATATATGGTTTTAGTAATAAATCCGTCTTCTTCAAGCTGTTTTAACTGTTCATTCAGAACTTTTTGACTTACATTTCCAGTAATTCTTTGAAGTTCAAGAAATCTTTTAGAACCTTCAGATAAATGGCAGAGTAATACAGCTTTCCATTTGCCTCTTATGAGTTCAAAGCCCCAATCTAAATGACATACATATTCCTTATCTTTGTAATTTATCAAATATCAATCACCTACCACTAAAAAATAAATTTACATTGTAACTATATTATAATATAGATTTATAGAATTTCAAAACAAAGTATAAATGTGTGCTTCCTTTAAAATTCCATAACTTACTTCTATGTAAGTTATCTTACCCTAAAGTGCCTACTTGTTATCTGTTATTTTCGAAAATATAATTAGTAATAAAAGTATATATTTTTATTGAAATTGAATCTAAATATTTAGATTTAGGCGCAGTGTGGCTTGGAGTCTACCCAGAGAAAAGTAGATATAATCAAGAGAAAATTCATTTAAATGAATGGTAAAAAGAAAGGAAGCTGTTTTTATGATTAAAATAGTTGCTGAATGCTATGTTAAAAATGAAAATGTTCAGGAGTTTAAAGAGATTTGTTCTAAAATGATAGATTTAACAAGAAAAAATCAGCCAGGGAACATAAGGTATGAACTTTTTGAGAGAAATTTAGACATAGATATGTTTGGTATTGAAAAGCTTGATGGAGTAACAATGTTTTCTTTTATAGAGGAATGGAAAGATTTAGATACATTAAAGGGTCATTGTGATTCCGATTATTTAGCTGAGTTATTGCCTAAAATGAAAGCAACCTTAGCAAAAGATATGAGGTTGACATTATATAAATTGGTAAAATAGAAATTGAATATTCCAAGGAAAGATAATAAATATATCTAGTGAAGCTGGACTAAGACCAAATAAAGATTTGGTACATTATTCAACAACTAAGGCAGCTATATTAGGTTTAACAAGGGGTATGGCAGAAACAACAAAGGGTTCAAATGTGACAGTAAATAGTGTATTACCCGTAACCACATGGACAGAAGGAATAGCTAAATATTTTGAGGAACTGGCAAAGAAAAACGGAAATAGCATAGAACAAGAAAAAATTAACTATTTTCAAAATGGTAATGACAGAGACTCATTACTTCAAAGATTTGTAACTGTAGCAGAAGTTGCAAAGACAGTTCTATTCGCAGCAGCTAATGATGGGGTAAATGGTAATTCTATATTAATTGATGCTGGAGTTATAAAACATATTTAATTTTATCTTAAAGTTACATATATTTTTTATTCTTTTGCTCTAAAAATCTTATAACTTACTTTATTGATGAAGAAACCGCAGATAGATTAAAAAAATTAGGAAATGTAATACCTATGTTGTCTATAGATGGTTCAGAAGAAGACACAGATGAAAGAAGAGGAAAAGGCATTTACAAGAAAGTAATGCATGCTATGGAATTACTTAATGAAAGAGGAATATTGTTTGGAGTGTCTACAGCAGTTACAAGAAAAAATATTGACACTGTGTTAAATGTAGCTGGACATGTATTTGGAGGAGAAATATTAAAACTTATGGATTCCGTAGCCTATGCGGTAGCTACAAAGCATGCAGAAAGTAATGTGGTTACAGCAAGAATTGATGAAATCATGTTCCATAAACCAGTGTTAATAGGTACGGTAGTAAAATGCAAAGGAAAAGTTGTTTTCACAGGTAGAAGCTCAATGGAGGTATATATTTCTATTGAAATTGATGATATACAAAATGGAAGAGTTTGTATAATGCTCTATCAGCCTACTTTACTATGGTGGAAGTAGATGAAAATAATAAACCTAAAGAAGTACCAAGATTAGAACTAAGTGATGAAGAAGAAATAATAGAATTTAAAAAGGGCATAGAAAGATATGAGGAAAGAAAGTTAAAAAGATAAAAATACTCCTTCAGCCATTGGCTAGATATAACTTTTTTGAAGAAACGGTTCATGAAGTCCTTGAAAAATAAAACCGCACCTTAATTCAATTTAAGGGTGCGGTTTTATTTTTTTATTTAATTTTAAATTATAATATAGATTTACAAAATTTGAAAATAAAGAGGATATATTTTTTATAGGATATCTACAGATATATATCTAATTTAAAACCAATTGCACGAGTTTATTTTGGGCTTAAGAGATAGGATATGAAAATAGTGTAATCAAGATAGATATAATAACTAAACCTTTTAATGTAAAATATTTAGAATATGAACATTCGTACAATAAAAAATCATTAATATTATATTATTGTCCGATGTAAACGTATCTAGCAGGTAATATAATTATTTACATAAAGAGATATATCAATTGAAAACAAAACAAGGGAGAAGATGTTTATGTTATTGTTCAACTGTAAACCCAAAATTCATAATTTTGAAGCATTTAGAGAATTTGCTGAAGAATTTAATATAGGTGAAGGGGATCTTGTATTCACTTTAGGTTCTCTATATGAACCCATATTTAAACCATTAAATTTAAAATGTAACTATATACTCCATAAACATGGTCTTGGAGAACCAACAGATGAAATGGTAAAGACCATATTTGAAGAAGCTGAAAAGTTCAACTATAAAAGAGTTATAGCTGTTGGAGGAGGTACTATAATTGATATAGCCAAATTAATGACTCATTCAGATATATCTAAAGATATAAATTTATATGATCTCTTTACAAAAAAAATTCCTTTTAATAAAAACAAGGAACTGGTTATTGTTCCAACTACTTGTGGAACAGGTAGTGAGGTTACCAATATTTCAATAGTAGGCTTTGTGGAGAAAAATACAAAGTTTGGATTAGCCATTGAAGAACTTTATCCCGATGATGCTGTATTAATAACAGAATTATTAAAAACCTTACCTTTCAATCCATTTATAACAAGTTCTATTGATGCTTTAATACATTCTATAGAATCTTATTTGGCACCAAGATCTAATCCTTATACAGAATTATATAGTTTAGAAGCAATTAAAATTATATTAGAAGGATATTTAAAAATACTTGAAAAAGGTAAAGATTACAGAAATGAAATTATGAATAATTTTGCCATAGCTAGCAATTATGCAGGAATAGCTTTTAGTAATACAGGAGTCGGCGCCGTACATGCTATATCCTATCCGCTAAGTGGAAAATATCATGTAGCACATGGAGAAGCAAATTATCAATTTTTAACAGAGGTTTTAAGAACTTATTATAAGATAAATAGTAAAGGAAAAATCAAAGAATTAAATGCCTATATTTCAAAAATTTTAAATATTAAAGAGGATGCAGAGGTAATATACGATAAAATAGATGAAATATTAGGGGGATTTTTACACAAGAAAAAGCTTAGTAAATACGGTATGCAGCAAAATGAAATAGATGATTTTTCAAAACTGGTAATTGAAACTCAACAGAGATTACTTAATAACAACTATGTTCCTTTTGATAAGGAAATTGTATCTTCTGTATATAAAAATTTATTCTAACAGAATAGCAAATTTTAAAATAATAATAATAAATTCAATAAGAATGATATAAAAATTAAGGGGTGAAGAAAAATGTTAGTTAAAAATAAAGTTAAAGAATTAAATATTTTTGCTACAAGAATGAGAATAGAAACTATAAGACAAATTGCTACAAGAGGTTTTGGCCATATTGGTGGGGCTATGTCAATATGTGATGTGTTATCAGTTTTATATGGTGATGTCATGAAAATTGATCCTAAAAATCCTAAAATGGAGAATCGAGATTGGTTTATATGCTCTAAAGGACATGCAGGACCAGCAGTATACTCTGCTTTGGCTTTAAGAGGTTTTTTCCCAGTAGAAGAGCTTAAAACGTTGAATCAACATGGAACAAATTTCCCTAGTCACTGTGATAGAACAAAAACTCCAGGAATTGATGTAACCACAGGTTCTTTAGGGCAGGGATTGTCTGCAGCAATAGGAGTTGCATTAGGACACAGACTGGATAAAAAAGATAACTATGTTTATGTAATATTAGGTGATGGCGAGTGTGATGAGGGACAAGTATGGGAAGCAGCATTATATGCAGCTCAAAAGAGAACTAGTAATTTGATTGCATTTGTAGATTATAACAAACAACAAATAGATGGATATACAAAGGATGTAAATGATTTAGGAGATATGCGTGAAAAATTTGAAAATTTTGGCTGGTACTCATTAAGTATAGATGGTTCAAATGTAGAAGAAATAGAGGAAGCAATTCAAAAAGCTAAGGAACAAAAGGAGAAACCTTCAATGATAATATTAAATACAAGAAAAGGTGAAGGCTGCAGTTTTGCTGAAAATACTTTAAATAATCATCATGTAAATGTATCAATGGAACAGGGAAATGAAGCTATTAAAATATTAGAAAAAAAATTAAATACTTTAATAAATAATTAAGGATGGTGAAAATTATGAGTATGAAGACTATGAGTATAATATTAGCAGAGGAAAATGTAGCAGATTCAAAAGCTATGAGGGATGCTTATGCAGAAACTCTTATAGATTTAGCAGAAAAGGATGAAAGAGTAGTAGTCCTAGATGCAGACTTGATGTCATCTATGGGTATGAAACCTTTTGCTAAAAAGTATCCGGAAAGAACTTTCAATGTAGGTATAGCTGAAGCAAACATGATAGGAGTAGCTAGTGGATTGTCTTTAACTGGGAAAATACCTTTTGCACATACTTTTGGGGTTTTTGCGTCAAGAAGAGCTTGTGATCAAGTTGCTATATCTGGATCATATCAAAAAGCAAATATAAGAATAGTAGGGAGTGACCCTGGAATTACAGCAGCTTACAATGGAGGCACACATCAAACCTTTGAAGATTTAGGTATAATGAGGGGTATCCCTGAAATGACTGTTATGGAGCCTACAGATGTTACTATGTTAAAGGATATTTTAAGACAAGTTAAAGATAAATATGGAATGTACTATATAAGACTTGTAAGAAAAACTTCCACAAAAATATATGAAGAAGGATCAACTTTTGAAATAGGAAAGGCTGTAGAAGTAGCTGAGGGAAATGATGCTACAGTAATAGCATCAGGTTTATTAGTAGCTGAAGCTATAAAGGCAGCAAAAATTTTAAAGGATAAAGGTATATCTATTAGAGTACTTAATATGTTTACTGTAAAACCTATTGATAAAGAAGCTATTATAAAAAGTGCAAGGGAGACTGGTGCTATTGTAACAGCTGAAAATCACAATATATTAAATGGTCTTGGATCAGCAGTGGCAGAAGTACTGGGAGAAAATATACCTGTACCTATGGTGAGAATAGGAATGCCGGATTGTTATGGAGAAGTTGGATCAGTAGATTATTTGAAGGATAAATATGGATTGAATTTTTCTAATATAGTGGAGCAAGTAGAAAAAGTTATAAAGAGAAAAAATATTAAATAATGGGGGTTAATTATATGAAAGCAGCAGTTATTGAAGATTTTAATAATATAGTTATGAAAGAGGTACCAGAACCAGAATTGGGATATGATGAGGCTCTAGTAAAGGTTGAATATGCTGGAATCTGTGGCACAGATGTTCATATATTTTCAGGACATCATAAGCAGGCTAAACCACCATTGATACCGGGTCATGAATTTGTAGGAAGATTAGCTAAGGTTAATACTGATAAACCCATAGATTTTAAAATAGGGCAAAGAGTTGCAGCACAGCCTTTAACTGGCTGTGGTAAATGTGAATTATGTATCCAGGGAAGAGATAATGTTTGTGTAGACTTAAATATATTTGGTGTTCACAGTAATGGATGCTTTGCAGAATATATAAAGGTACCTTTAAAAAAGGTTTATGCAGTACCAGAAGATATAGATCCTAAAATTGTAGCATTAGTAGAACCTTTAGCCGTAGCTATGCATGATGTTAGAAGAAGTAATTTAATGGTAGGTCAGACAACATTAATAATAGGTGGAGGACCTATAGGTATCTTAATAGCTATGGTTGCAAAACTTAACGGTGCATCCAAAGTGGTTATAAGTGAAATAAATGAAAAACGTATTAAATTTGCTGAAGATATGGATATGGGATTTGATATGATTAATCCTTTGAAAGATGACGTAGATGGAAAAATTAAGAATTTAACTGATAATATGGGATTTGATATAGTCTATGAAGTTTCAGGAGTTCAGGCAGGAGCAGATTTAATGACTAAAGCTGCTAAAATAGGTGGAACTATAATGATGATAGGCATCCCAAGTAAAAATTATAATGTAGATACAGGAGCTATAACTTTAAAAGAACTAAAAATGGAAGGAGTAAGAATACATGCACAAATAAATTTTGCAGCTGCATTGGATGTCATTATTAACAATGTATTTAATGATAAATTAAAGAGACTTATAACTAATGAATTTAGTATAGAGAATATAAAAGAGGCTATGGAATTTTCTATAAATGACAAAGATCACTTTAAGGTTTTATTGAAAATGGATAAATAGAAATAACTTACTAGTAGTTGTAATTATATAATTATAACTACTAGTATCAAAATATTATGGGCTAACATCACAGAAAACAGTAGACACTATAAAATCTTTATTTATATAAACAGAGTTCTTAGTAAATATAGTCTATCGAAGAACGTGTACTAGTTCATATGGAGGGGACAAATAATGACTTTATTAATAAATCCTTCATTGCTATCAGCAGATTTTTGTAATTTGGAAAGAGATATAAGAATACTTGAAGAAAGTAATATAAAAGCTATTCATATTGATGTTATGGATGGAAACTTTGTATCTAATCTAGCTTTTGGAGTAGATCAAATTAAAGCTATTAATAGAATTACTAATATGAAACTAGATGTGCATCTCATGATAAATAATGCAGAAAGATATATAGAAACTTTTGTTGAAGCTGGAGCAGATTGCATTACAGTGCATGAAGAAGCTTGTAATCATCTATATAAGACAATACAGCATATTAAAAGCTTTGGAATAAAAGCAGGTGTTGCGTTGAATCCATCAACTAATGTTGATAATTTAAGGTACGATTTTAATTTAGTAAACAAAGTACTTATTATGACTGTAGAACCAGGATTTGGTGGACAAAAATTTATAAGTTGTATGAAAGAAAAAATTGTAGATACAAGAGTTATTAGAGATAAAAATCTGTACGACTTTGAAATACAGGTAGATGGTGGAATAAATTTTGAAAATATTATGGGAGTAGTAAATTGTGGAGCTACAAATATTGTCATAGGTTCAGGGATTTTTAATGGTGGTAATATAAAAGAAAATATAAATAAATTTCATAGTATTCTTGATCCTAGCTGTATAGTTTAGGTGAACGTGGAATTAAAAGATATAGATAGCTTTATTTATACTAAGATTACTTAATATAGATTAAATTTAAAGGTCATTAAAACTGATAATAAATTTATAATGTATAATAATTTTAAAAGTTGTAGAATTGCATATAAAAATCTATTAAAAAGTATTAGAATAATAATTGTAGAATTTAGTAGTATATTTTAGGAATCTTTGAAAAGGTTTTAATTAGGGAAGAGATAAGGTGTTTAAAAATTCAGAATAGTTGAATAAAAACGGAGGTTTGTATTATGAAGATGATTATTAATGGGGAAAAGGTTAATTCAAGTGATGAAAAGGTAATACAGGTTTTAAATCCTGCTACACAAGAAGTTTTGGATACTGTACCAAGTGCCACACCGGAAGATATACAAAAAGCTATACAAGCTGCTCAAGGTGGTAAGAAGGTTTGGGGACAGACACCGTTATATGAACGATCTACAATACTTAAAAAATATGTTAAATTGCTGGAAGAACACAAATCAGAACTATCAAAATTAGAATGTAGTGAAACTGGTAAAATAATAAAGGAATGTGAAGGAGAAGTAGGTACAGCCGCAAAAATATTTACAGGCTTTATCGAAAGAGCCAATCACCTATGTGGTGAAGTAATGCCTGATTGTCAATCAGAATGTGGTAAAGATTTAATATTTACAAGAAGAGAACCCTTAGGAGTAATTGCCTGCATAGTACCATTTAATTATCCCGTGGAATTATTCTTTCATAAAGTAGCACCGGCTCTTGTAATGGGAAATGCAGTTATTATAAAGCCAGCTACGGATAATCCTCTGACAGCTATAAGGCTTGTGGAGCTTTTATTAGAGGCAGGGGTACCTAAAGGTGCAGCGCAAATAGTAACGGGAAGAGGTTCTGTAGTAGGAAATCACCTTATAGAGAGTCATAATATAAATGCTGTTAGCTTAACAGGAAGTACTGAGGTTGGTATTGAAGTAGCTGAAAGATCATCAAAATATCTCCATAATGTATTTTTAGAGCTGGGTGGAAACGATGCCATGATAGTATTGGAGGATGCAGACATAGATTTTGCAGTAGAGGAAACTATCCTTGGGAGAATAACAAATACTGGACAGACTTGCTGTGCCACAAAGAGAGTAATTATTAGTAATAAAGTTAAGGAAGAGTTTACAGAGAAACTTATAAAAAGACTTGAAAAAGTAAAAAGAGGAAATCCAGCTGACTACAGCACAGATATAGGATGTTTGATAAGTGAAAGAGCAGCTATAGATATTGAAAAACAAGTTAAACATACAATTGAGCAGGGTGCAAAATGTGTATACGGAGGAACTAGAAACAAAGCCTTTTTTGAACCTGCTGTATTGGTAGATGTAACACCAGATATGGATATAGCTAAAGATATGGAGATATTTGGGCCGGCAATACCTATAATTGGTTTTGACACTGAAGAAGAGGCTATTGAAATAGCAAATGCACCTATATATGGTCTTCATTGTGGAATTGTAACTAAGAATACCAAAACAGCTATAAATATAGCGTCAAAAATCCAAGTGGGAAATGTTGTAATAAATGGAACAGGAAACTATAGACATACAGATATGGCTTTTGGTGGAACTAAAATGACTGGTATAGGAAGAGAGGGAGTCCAATATACTCTAGAAGAAATGAGCAATGTAAAGAGTTATATATTAAAGAACATTTTTAATTAATATAAATTTTTGTAATATAGGTAGTATATACTCCATCGGAAAAGTTTTGGAGATATGTATTATCAAATTTAAGTATAAGACATGGAGACAAATCAATAAGAAAATGATAAAGTTTTTTTGTAAATAGCCTTTCATGTCTTTATTAAAATATAGTTATAAGTGTACTGCATGCCAAGAACGTCCTTATAAAATGGTCGTTTTTGACATGCTATTTACATTTGCTACTGAAATTATTCTATGAATAGTGTTTTGGTATAAATAACTACTTTTAGAATATGTTATATATATTTATGTACATCTGTATTATATATTTTGTGTATAATTTGTAATACAGGTGTATTTTAATTTATAATTATTTAGTCAGTAATAGATTTATTTATAAATGGTAAAAGCTTTAATGAAAGCTCCAGTTCTAATAAATCGTTTTCTGAAGTTATATCTATACAGCACAATTCTTCTATCTGTTTTAATCTATATCTTATGGTATTGTGATGAAGGTTCATTTCTTTTGCACAACTTCGAAAGCTTCTATGGCATTCAAAAAAATTTTTTAAAGTTGTAAGTAATTCAGAATTATTTTTTTTGTCAAAAACCATTATGGGATCTATATATTTATTGGCAAAGTTTTGGATGTCTTTATTGATGCCAGGATTACTCAATATAGAGTAAATTCCAAGATCATTAAAATTTATAATAAAGTTATTATCAAAAAATTTTTTGTAAGAATCAAATGCTCTTACTGCTTCGTTGTAGCTTGTCTTAATTCCATCTATGGAAGTATGGTATGTGCCTATTCCAAAACTAAAATTATTTATATGGAAAAAATCTTCAAATTCCTTTTTAATTTTTATAATTTTTAATTTTGTATTTTTATAATTTTCCATAGGAGAAATATTCTTGTTTACAGGATTAAATATAATGTAGTTTCCATTGAACTCAAAGGCACTTAATACTTTATATTTAAGATTAATGTTATTTTCAATAAATGTGTAAACCTTATCTAAATCTTCATATTCAGATATAGGTAGATTTTTAGATACAATTACTATATAGTCCTTATATAAATCTATATTTAGTTCATTAGATTTATATAACAAAGTGTTTTTATCCATAATCTTATTAGTAACTAATTGTAGTAAAAATTTGTTTTGTCTTGGACTAAATTTTCTATTAGAGTTTAGAAATCTATTTACATAAGATTGAACGCAAATCACAATATATTGTAACAGAGATATATCTTCAGGTTTAAGTTCATCATTCTTTTCATAGAGAAACATGTAACCATAACAACTCATTTTGTGATTTAAAGAACAAAATAAAATTGATTGGTTTTCAAAAATAATTCTTTTAATATTATTTATTATAAGATTATTTTGTGTATTCTGAAATTTTTCAATTAACTCTGTTATTGATACTTCTGATATAGGAGATTTGGGGGGATAGCTAGCAGATATATTATTGTAATTTATATATATATAACAGGGTATATTAAAAATTTTATATATGTGGTTAGCAATTTCGTCAAAACTATTACTATTTAATATAGTATCCGATAATGTGGTCATTTTATTTAAAATATCTTTATTTGTTCCCAATTGTGTTATGTGCATTAAATGGAGGAGAGGAGAAAAAAAATCATACCATCCATATTCATTGGGAATATACATTAGAGGGAAATTGTGAGTATTACAAAAATCTATAGTTTTCTGTGAAATTTCATCTATATATCTATTTCTTTTAATTCCTAAAGCACAAACACCTCTATTGTATAATTCCTTTACGATTTTGTATTGAAGTTCAGGATTGTCCTTAAACATGTATCCTGTAGTCATAAGAAATTCATTTCTTTTTACAAAATGAAAGGAATCTGGAGCTTCAAGTACTCCAAATTGGTCTATTGGACGCTCTAAACCATTAGAACCTGCAATTACCTTTGATTTATTAAGTGGATGTAGTTTTAAAGCTTCATTTAAAATAATCTGCAAAATAATCACTTCCTCAGTAATGTATAATTAAATATTTATCCGATAACTAGTCGCTGTAACACTCCACCGCACTCTGTGAAAGTGATTCACACCAAATTAAAATTTGGGTTCTCTACTTTTCTATAAGGTGGAGATGACAGCGACACGTTCATGGATAATTCATCTAAACTTAAGTTGGAGTACAAACTCCAACTAAGTGAGATTCATTGATAAAGCATGAATGAAAAGGAATACAATAATTAAATTATGAAGTTATTAATTATTTTTGTCAAGCTTATAAAAATGAGCACAGTTAAATTATGAAATTTACTCAAATGACTAGTAAAAATATGAAGGTTATGAACTGTACAAATGTATAATAATAATTGAAAAAAATTGTAAAATTGGTCATATAAAAATCTATTAAAAGGTCCTAAAATAGTAATTGTAGAATTTAATAGTATACTTTAAGATTCTTTGAAAAGGTTTTAGTCAAGGTAAAGATAAGGTGTTTAAAAGTTCAGAATAATTAAATAAAAATGGAGGTTTGTGTTATGAAGATGATTATTAATGGGGAAAAAGTTAATTCAAGTGATGAAAAGGTAATACAGGTTTTAAATCCTGCTACACAAGAAGTTTTGGATACTGTACCAAGCGCAACACCGGAAGATATACAAAAAGCTATACAAGCTGCTCAAAGTGGTAAGAAAGTTTGGGGGCAGACACCGTTATATGAACGATCCACAATACTTAAAAAATATGTTAAATTGCTGGAAGAACACAAATCAGAACTATCAAAATTAGAATGTAGTGAAACTGGTAAAATAATAAAGGAATGTGAAGGAGAAGTAGGTACAGCCGCAAAAATATTTACAGGCTTTATCGAAAGAGCCAATCACCTATGTGGTGAAGTAATGCCTGATTGTCAATCAGAATGTGGTAAAGATTTAATATTTACAAGAAGAGAACCCTTAGGAGTAATTGCCTGCATAGTACCATTTAATTATCCCGTGGAATTATTCTTTCATAAAGTAGCACCGGCTCTTGTAATGGGAAATGCAGTTATTATAAAGCCAGCTACGGATAATCCTCTGACAGCTATAAGGCTTGTGGAGCTTTTATTAGAGGCAGGGGTACCTAAAGGTGCAGCGCAAATAGTAACGGGAAGAGGTTCTGTAGTAGGAAATCACCTTATAGAGAGTCATAATATAAATGCTGTTAGCTTAACAGGAAGTACTGAGGTTGGTATTGAAGTAGCTGAAAGATCATCAAAATATCTCCATAATGTATTTTTAGAGCTGGGTGGAAACGATGCCATGATAGTATTGGAGGATGCAGACATAGATTTTGCAGTAGAGGAAACTATCCTTGGGAGAATAACAAATACTGGACAGACTTGCTGTGCCACAAAGAGAGTAATTATTAGTAATAAAGTTAAGGAAGAGTTTACAGAGAAACTTATAAAAAGACTTGAAAAAGTAAAAAGAGGAAATCCAGCTGACTACAGCACAGATATAGGATGTTTGATAAGTGAAAGAGCAGCTATAGATATTGAAAAACAAGTTAAACATACAATTGAGCAGGGTGCAAAATGTGTATACGGAGGAACTAGAAACAAAGCCTTTTTTGAACCTGCTGTATTGGTAGATGTAACACCAGATATGGATATAGCTAAAGATATGGAGATATTTGGGCCGGCAATACCTATAATTGGTTTTGACACTGAAGAAGAGGCTATTGAAATAGCAAATGCACCTATATATGGTCTTCATTGTGGAATTGTAACTAAGAATACCAAAACAGCTATAAATATAGCGTCAAAAATCCAAGTGGGAAATGTTGTAATAAATGGAACAGGAAACTATAGACATACAGATATGGCTTTTGGTGGAACTAAAATGACTGGTATAGGAAGAGAGGGAGTCCAATATACTCTAGAGGAAATGAGCAATGTAAAGAGCTATATATTAAAGAATATTTTTAACTAATATAAATTTCAATATTAATATAGGACTAATATACTCCAGCGGAAAAATTTTGGAGGAAATAAGTTATTAAATTAGGGGGTGGATTATGGAAGTAAAGCAGCAAAAAGTCAAAAATTGGCCAATAGTGTTACTGCTGGTGCTTATGTATATAGTAGTTGCAATGAGTGATAACTTTAAAGGAATTTTTGTGCCCTTTTTCAAAGGTGAATTTAAAGTAAGCAATACGGAAATTGGATATGTATTAACTGCAAGTTTGTTTGCATATGCAGTATTTCAATATATAGGAGGCATCCTTATTGAAAAATATGGTTACAAGAAGATAATTGCATCTGGCTTTATTAGCAGCATAGTAGCATTATTAATCTTAATTAATTGTCCGAGTTTTTTGGTACTGATTGTAGGCATGTTTTTATTAAATGCAGGTATGGCAATGTTTAATATTGGTGTAAATACATTGGGACCGGTTCTTACAGTTGCATCTACTGCAATATTAATGAATTTTATTAATTTTTCATATGGTGCAGGTAATACGGCGATTCAAAAAATATCAGGAAATCTTTTAGCAGCTGGTATCCCCTGGAGGAGTTTCTATATCTTTATGTTAGTTGCTGCAAGTGCTTTATTCATATATCTATTGGTTATTAAAATACCATATAAGCCCAAAGTAGAAACAATACAGTGGAATAAGAAAGATTTATTTTCCAACAAGATGCTTTATCTTTACATTGGAATATGCGGTCTTTATCTTGCAGCAGAGTATGGAATTGGAAACTGGTTTGTAAATTATATGAATGAATCCTTTAAGTTTACTGCAGATAAAAGTGCCTTCTATGTGGCTTTGTTCTTTGGATGTGAGACTATCGGACGTTTATTTGGCGGCTTTATTGTAGATAAACTAGGGCATTTAAAGAGTATACTTATTTATGGAGTGATTGCAACTTTAATGTCATTTCTAGGCATCATAATGGGTGAACAAGGATTATTGATTTTTGGTTTAGCAGGTTTTGCTTATTCTATTATTTTTCCAACAATTATTACAACAATCGGTAGAGTATTTAAGGAAGCTACATCTTATGCAACTGGTTTAATACTGATGTGTGGAACTTTGATTGCCATGTTAGCCAGTATGGGAATAGGATTACTTAATGATATAATTGGTGCTCAAAAAGCATTTTATGTTATTGCAGCAGCTGTTGCATTAACAACAATATGTGCTCAAATAATTAATAAAAATATTTTAAAAGAAAACGATTAAAGGAGGAATATGTTATGCTTACAAAAAGACTTGAAAAAATAAAAGAAAGAATTTTCACAAAAGAATTCAAAGATCCTGGAACATGGTATTTTAACGGTGTAAACGTTTTGACAGACGAAAATATTAATGAACCTATTGTTGTACGTAAAGGTATGGCAACACGATATATGGGCGAAAATTTACCAGCCTATATAAAGCATGATGAATTGATTGTTGGTAATCCCAATATGAACAGTGTAGGGTTTGGTACAGTACTTCCTATTTATGCAACAGAGGATGAGCTTAGAAAAGCTAAGGAGTACAAGATGAATGAAAATTCTGTATGGGGTCATCATCCACCACACTGGGAGAAGGTTCTTAAGATTGGATTTGTAGGGATTATAGATGAAATAAAGTCAGCTATGGACAAAATTTATGAAAGTGATATTCCAGACCAGTTAGCTATTGATGAGTATAGAGCAATGCTGATTGCTATAGAAGGTGCTATAAGTTTTGCAAATCGTCATGCAGAGGAAGCACTAAAAGCAAGTTCATTGGAAACAAATCCAATTCGTAAGAAAGAGCTATTTGAAATATACAAGGTATGCAGTCGTGTTCCATATCACCCAGCAGAAACACTACATGAAGCAACCCAAGCCTATTGGTTCGCGTATTGTATGGTAAATAGCGGCGGCGAATATGTTCCTCTTGGACGTGTGGATCAACATCTATATCCATATTATAAAAGTGATATAGAAAAAGGTATTATTACAGATGAATTTGCAACTGATATTATAGGATCATTTCTTGCCAAATGTAATGAGAGGATTTGTACGGATATAAAGAAGTGGGAAAATCATTATGATTTTGGTTTATTTTCTCAGGGAATGAAACCTGAATACACAACAGGCATGGAGGAAACAGGCGGACATGAATCTGGCGGTTATGACATCAGAGCACTGAGCTGGCAGGAAGATGAGGATGATAATAGTGAAGCAAACTTTAATTTTGGTCAATCTGGTAATGACTGGCTAATGAATATGATTATTGGTGGACTACGTCCAGATGGTGAAGATGGAACAAATGAAATTAGTTATAAGCTATTAAAGCTGCGTTTTGAAATGAGTCTTCTAATGCCAACGCTTTCGGCACGTGTATCCAGTAAAACACCAGGTAAATTCTGGAGAGAGCTTGCAGTGTGTTTAAGAAACAGCGAAGGTGAGCCTGCAATTTATAATGATGATGCAATTATACCTGGTTTTGAAGAAATTGGCATTCATACAGAAGAGGCAAGAGATTATTCAAATGACGGATGCTGGGAATGTTTGATACCTGGTAAAAGCCATTTCAGCTATGCACACATTATGAATCTAAGATGCCTTGAATGGGTATTTACAAGGGGAATCACGTTGCAGTCTGGTGATATGGAAGGTATAGATACAGGTGACATATCCTCATATACTGATTTTGATAGTTTTTATGCAGCATACTGTAAACAGGTTGATTCTCAGATTGATTTCCAAATTCAGCGTCGTTTGGATAATCTGGGTCTATCTAAAATGATTGCTCCAGATCCATTAATATCTTCTATCATGGATGGATGTATAGAAAAGGGACGTGATATTACAGATGCCAACGCTGTAAAGTATACATTCCATTTGTTACTTATTACAGGACTTTCAAATGTAGTTGATTCACTGTCTGCAATAAAAAAGCTTGTATTTGAAGACAAGGTAGCAACACTTGAAGACTTCAAAAATGCTATTACAAATAACTGGAAGGGATATGAAAGACTTCGTTTAATGGCATTAAATAAAGCACCTAAATATGGAAATGATGATGATTATGCAGATGAAATTTTATCAAAGGTTATGAAGGACTTTGAATCTAAAATTGAAATATGGAGAACTAAACAGGATAAACTATTAATTCCATGTGGTATAGGTACATTTGAAAATTATGCAGCACTTGGCAGAACTTTAAATGCAAGTCCAGATGGAAGATTGAATAAAGAATCACTAGCTCCAAACTATGCACCAACTCCAGGTGTTGATATAAAAGGGCCTACGGCAGTTATAAAAAGTGCAACAAAGCCAGATTTATTAAGATACTATTGTGGATGTCCTTTAGACATATCTCTTAATAAAAATGAATTTTTAGGTGATGTTGGTATGAAGAGAATGGAAAGTGTTCTTAAGACTTTTTGTAATCTTGGAGGTCAGATTGCTACTTTTACAACCTGCAGTGTAGAAGAGATGAAAGAAGCAAAAATCAATCCTGAAAAACATAGGAATTTAAAAATAAGAATGGGCGGATTATCTGCATACTTCATAGCGCTATCTCCAGTTCAGCAAGATAATATAATACAAAGATTTTCCAGAGGAGCACTTGTAAAATAGGGAGTGATAGTATGTCACAAGCGGCCTATATATCAAATATACAGAAATTTTGTGTTCATGATGGACCAGGCATTAGAACAGTTGTATTTTTTATGGGATGTCCTCTTAGGTGCAAATGGTGCCAAAACCCCGAAAATCTTACTGCAAAGCAAGTTTTAATGACAGATCCAAGTAAATGTGTTGATTGTAAAGCTTGTTATAAAATATGTGAAAATACATCTAATGAATTAGATTCAAATGGAAATATTATTATAAATATTGATAGAGAAAAATGTGAAGGCTGTGGGAAGTGTGCTGAGGCATGCCTAACTGGTGCAAGAACCCTATGCGGCAGGAAAATGACTGTAGAGGAAGTCTATTCAGAGGTAATGAAAGATGAGTCTTTTTTCAAGGAAAGTGGAGGAGGAATTACTTTGAGTGGAGGAGAAGTAACCCTCTACCATAGCTTTGCCAAAGAACTTCTTCAAAAAATTAAAGAAAAAGGCATAAGTACAGCAGTTGAAACCTGTGGATATTGCAGCAGAGAGGCTATAGAAGAAATTGCATTAAATACAGATGTATTTTTATATGATATCAAACTTATAACTAGTAGTAAGCATAAAATTTGGACTGGAGTAGACAACAAAAAAATACTTGAAAATTTTGAATATCTTTTAAGTATAAACAAAAATATTATAGTACGTATTCCGTTGATACCAAACGTAAATGATGGTAATGAATTTATAAAGATCATAGAATATCTAAAAGAATGCCATAAGCTTAATAAAGTGCATGTATTACCATTCCATCAAATAGGTTCAAGTAAATACAAATTAATTGAAAAGTATTATGATATGGAAGATTTAGAGGAATGCCCCTGGGAAACAGCAGAATTATGTAAAAAATTAATGGAAGAAGAAGGAATTAAAGTAAATATAGGTGGATGGGATTGTTAAGTAATTCCATCATCAAGGAATATTACTAACGATTTTTAGATGGGAGAGTTTAAAATGAAAATATCTATAGGCAGTGATCATGCTGGATTACCATTAAAGCAGCAAATAATAAACCACTTGAAAGATAAAAGTCATGAAATAAATGATTTTGGAACTTATACAGGTGAATCCTGTGATTATCCTGATTATGCACTGAAAGTTGCAGAAGATATAAAAAATGGAAATTCTGATTTGGGTATTCTTGTTTGTGGTACTGGTATAGGAATTTCTATAGCTGCAAATAAAGTTCCTGGAATACGGGCAGCACTTTGCAGTGATACTTTTAGTGCTCATGCTTGCAGAGAACACAATAATGCAAATATATTAGCTTTAGGACAAAGGGTAGTTGGTGAAGGTGCTGCCTTGGATATTGTAGACACCTTTTTAAAGTCTAAATTTCAAGGTGGGAGACATGAAAAAAGATTGGATAAAGTTGCTAAAATAGAAGCTAAATATTCTAAATAAAACTAAAAGAAATGGAGTGCCTATTGGCAGTTCGTTTCTCTTCTACATGCCAAAGTTTATATAAAGTAGGTGGAATAAATGAAAATAGGAATTTTAACCAGTGGGGGAGATGCACCTGGAATGAATTCTGCCATAAGAGCAGTAGTGAAATCGGCAAGTTATAATAATGTTGAAGTCTGGGGTATAAAATATGGTTATAAAGGATTGATAGATGAGAAATTAATAAAACTAGAGGATTCAATTGTAGATAACATTTCAGAAAAAGGAGGAACTATACTTAAAACTGCAAGGTGTACAGAATTTATAAAAGAAGATGTAAGAAAAAAGGGATTGGAGACACTGAATAAATTTGGTATAGATAGTGTAGTTGTAATTGGAGGAGATGGTTCCTTTAAAGGAGCAGAGAAACTTAGTAAATTAGGAGTAAAAGTTATAGGTTTACCAGGAACTATAGACAATGATTTAGGTTACACAGATTATTGTATAGGCTTTGATACAACATTAAATACGGTATTAGAATGTATAGGTAAGATAAAAGATACGGATGCTTCTCATGAAAAGACTACTATTGTAGAAGTGATGGGAAGGTATTGCGGGGATTTAGCTTTGTACTCTGCTTTAGCAGGAGGAGGAGACATAATATCTACTTCTGAGAGAAAGTTGGATTTTGATACTATATGTGATAAACTAAGTAAAAATATAAATAAAGGGAAAAGTGATAATCTAATAATAATAACTGAAAGAATATATGATATACAAGAACTGCAAAAATATATTGAAAAAAAGCTAAATATTAGTATAAGAAATACAGTTTTGGGATTTATACAAAGAGGAGGCAGCCCATCTGCTTTTGATAGAATATTGGCAAGTAAAATGGGCGCTAAAGCTGTGAAATTGCTAATGGAAGGTTGTACAGGGAGAGTTGTTGGAATTAGAAATAATGAAATAATGGATGTAAGCTTTAATGATGTAAATAATACAAATACCAATAAAGATAGAGAATATGACTTACTTAATATGCTTTTATGATTCTATTATAGTAAGTAACTATTCAATCATATATATTATATTTTTTTAAACATAATATACCAGATATCATGTTTTTAAGGGGGAATTATTTATTAAACACGCTAATTTAATAAATTTTAAGCACTTTAAGAACTTATTAATTTATAAACTGGCTATATTAGAGTCTTGGCAACAATTTTAGATGTATTAATGGTTGGATAGTTACCAAATATACAATAAAAAACCATAACTTTTGTATGATTGGTCATATAAAAAAGATTAGTATATATATATAATAAAATATGTAATACTGAAGTACAAGACTAAACTTTAAAATGTAATCGTAAACATGAAAATTTGTAATGCTGAAAGCTAGATATTCAAAGCTTAAATGAATTTTAAATTATAATTTATGGAGGGAATAATTTATGGAAAATTTAGTTGTTTGTGAACCTGTAGAAAATCCTTATGGAATAGTTTCCGATTTTTGGAGAACTGTTAAACTTAACAACGAATTATTGCTAGTTAAACCTGAAATGTGTATTGAAAGAGCTAGAATAGTAACGGAATCTTACAAGCAAAGTGAAGGCGAACCTATGGTAATAAGGCGTGCTAAATCTATCGCAGATGTACTTAGAAAAATGACTATATTTATTCAAAAGGATCAGCCAATAGTAGGTAACCAGGCTAGCAAATTAAGATCAGCGCCTCTTTTCCCAGAAACGGAAGCAGGTTATCTTGAAAAAGAGATAGATTTATTTGAAAAGAGAGAACAGGATAGATTAGTTCTTCCACAGGCTGTAAGGAAAGAATTACTAGAAGAAGTAATACCTTATTGGAAAGGAAAAACAATACAAGAAATAGCTCTAAAAGCTATGCCGGAGAGAACAAGGGAACTTGTTACTTTAGAGAATCAAATTTTCTCTGTAGGCATTCATTTAGCTGGAAGTATAGGTCATATTATAGCCGATTATGAAAAGGTTTTAAATAAGGGTTTTAAAGGATTAAAGCAAGAAGTTATAGAAAAATTAGAAGCATTGGATATTACAGAACCAGATTATGGGGAAAAGTATGATTTCTATCAGTCAGAATTGATTTTATGTGATGCTATGGTTGATTGGGCTCATAGGTATGCAGAAGAAGCTAGGAAATTAGCAGAAAATGAGACTGATGAAAACTGGAAAAAAGAATTAGAAAATATAGCAGATATTTGTAGTAGAGTTCCAGAAAATCCTCCAACTAACTTTAGAGAAGCAATCCAATCTTTTTGGTTAGCACATTTAGTTTTATATATAGAGCAAAATGGACTTGCTGTTTCCGTTGGAAGATTTGATCAGTATATGTATCCTTTCTATAAGAGTAGTATAGAAAAGGGAGAAATGACTAAACATGAGGCTCAGGAATTATTAGAATGTTTATGGATTAAATTTACAGAGGTTATGAGAGCCTATGATTATGAAGGCGCTAAATATTATGCTGGATTTTCTATATCTGAGAACATGGTAATAGGCGGGGTGGATTCACAGGGCAATGATGTTACTAATGAATTATCCTATATGTGTTTAAAAGCAGAGGCTGATACTAAATTGTCTCAACCAAATTTATCTGTAAGAATACATGAAAATACTCCAGAGGAATTCTTTATGGCAGCTGTACGAGTTTCAAGTACTGGAAGGAGTAAACCACAATTCTTTAATGACAGGATAGCTGTACCAATGTTGGTTTCTTTGGGAGTGCCTTTAGAAGAAGCTAGAGATTATAGTATATCTGGCTGCGTTGAAGCAGTACCACCTCACTGTAATGGTATGACTAATGCTGCTATGAGTAATATAGCAAAGGCATTAGAACTTGCTTTAAATGATGGTGTTTGCAGGTTAAGTGGAAAACAAATTGGACCAAAAACTGGAGATCCAAGAAAATTTAATAGTATAGAAGATGTATTTAAAGCATTTAAAGAGCAAGTGTCTGCTTACGTAAATGAAATGGTTTCAGCTTTAAATATAATAGAAAAAACTCATGCTAAATATCATCCATTGCCATATTTTTCATTATTAATGGATGATTGTGTAGAAAAAGCTTTAGATATTACAGCTGGTGGAGCAAGATACAATTATACAGGACCTCAAGGTGTTGGTCTGGGAAATGTAGCTAATTCTATGGCTGCAATTAAAAAATTAGTATTTGAAGATAAAAAAATCTCTATGAAAGAGTTAATTGATGCATTAGATAAGAATTTTGAAGGACAAGAATATTTAAGGCAAATACTTATAAATAAAGCTCCTAAATGGGGAAATGATGAGGATTATGTTGATAGTTTGGGAAAAGAAGTGGCAAATATATACTGTGAAGAAGTTTCAAAACACAAAAATACAAGGGGCGGAGTATATAGACCAGGTATATACTCAGTATCAGCTAATGTACCTCTAGGTTTACATGTAGGAGCATTACCGGATGGAAGATTGGGCAAGGAAACTTTGTCCGATGGCATTGCACCACAACATGGTACCGATTTAAAGGGACCTACAGCTGTTACAAAATCTGCATCTAAATTAGATCATTTAAAAGTATATAATGGAACTATTCTTAATCAAAAATTTACTCCAAAGCTAATGGAAACGGAGTCTGGTAAAACTGCTCTTAAAAATTTAATAAAATCTTATTTTGATATAGGTGGATGGCATATTCAATTTAATGTGGTTGATGCAGCAACTTTAAGAAAAGCTCAGGGAGATCCAGAAAAATACAAAGGAATAATAGTAAGAGTAGCAGGCTATAGTGCTTTCTTTGTAGAATTAGATAAGGCCGTTCAAGATGACATTATAGATAGAGCTGAGTATGCAAATTTTTAAATTTATCCAATATATTTAGTTGAAGTATAAACTCCAACTAAGAAAGATTAATTGATGTTAGAGCCGCAGCCTCTAAGGCTGTAGCTTTATTTATAGAATGGGAGATGAGGTTTTGGAGAACACAGCACTTATATTTAATATACAGAGGTATTCTATTCATGATGGCCCGGGCATAAGAACAATAATATTTTTTAAAGGATGTCCTCTGAGTTGCTTATGGTGTTCCAATCCAGAGTCCCAAAGTATAAAGCAACAGGTGGTAACTACACCTAATAAATGTATAAATTGTGGGGCTTGTGTTGAAAAGTGTAAATTTGGTGCTTCTATAGTAAAGGATGGGAAAGTACAATTTCACATGGAAAAATGTACTAATTGTGGGGAATGCTTAGAAGTATGTCCTACAAACGCTAAGGAAATTATAGGCAAAACCATGACTGTAGATGAAGTAATCAGCGAAATAGAAAAAGATAGTCAATTCTATAAAAACTCCAGTGGTGGAGTTACCTTTTCTGGGGGAGAAGCAACTCTATATTATAAATTTTTACAAGAAATTGTTCCTAAACTTAAGGAAAAAGGTATACATGTAGCTATAGAAACTACGGGATATTGTGAATGGAAAAAATTTTGGGCATCAGTTAAGGATATGGATTTAATATTGTTTGATTTAAAACAAATGGATAATGAAAAACATAAAAAATATACTGGGGTTAGAAATGATATTATACTTGAAAATGCAGAAAAAATATCAAAATTAAAAGAAACTATATTTAGGATACCTATCATTCCGTCATATAATGACCAAGAAGAAAACTTTATAGAAATAGCAAATATGCTTAAAAGAATACAATTCAAGGGGAAAATTAATTTGTTACCATATCATTCCTATGGGAAAGCTAAATATGAAAAAGTAGGGAAGAAATATATCTTATCTGAAGTACAAACCCCATCAAAAGAAAAGATGGACTCTATATCAGATATTTTAAAAAGAAATGGAATAAATAATATTGTTATTCAATAAAAAATAGGCTTTATCAGATGACTACCAGCCGTAATACTCCCAACGCACTCTGTACAGCGACTAAAAACAAAATGAATTTTATTTTGTCTGCTTGCACGCTGCGAAAGTGAGAGATAACGGCTGTTACGTCTCTGGATAACGATTTCTAAGTATCTAAAATACAGATACTAATAACTCTGTTTATCATAATTAAATAGGAATAATTATTTGGAAGAGGTGGAAATTATGCAAAATTCAGACCTAAATTCTAAGAAGAAAATAAATTATACCAACGTTTCTATTATACTACTACTTGTAATGATGTACCTTATAGTGTCTATGAGTGATAACTTTAAGGGGATATTTATACCAATTTTTAAAGAGCAATTTGGAATAGATAATACACAAATAGGATACGTACTTATGGCCAGCTTATTTGCATATGCTGTTTTTCAATATTTGGGTGGAATACTTATTGAAAAGATGGGATCTTACAAAAAAATTATAGCTTTAGGATTTATAATTGAAATTATTGCATTATTAGCATTAATATTTTGTAAGAATTATGTACTTTTAATAATTGGTTTATTTGGAGTAAATGCTGGTATGGCTATGTTTAACGTTAGTATTAATACTTTAGGGCCAACCTTACCAGTAGCATCTACAGCTGTATTGATGAACTTCTTAGTTTTTGCTTATGGAGTTGGTACAACTACAGTGCAAAAAGTTACTGGTAACCTGCTATTTAAAGGAGTACCCTGGGGTAATTTTTATTTGTTCATGTTCATAGTTAGCATAGTTTTGTTTGTGTATTTATTAATAATAAAAATACCTGAAAAAAAGATAGAAGAAAATATCAAAGAAGACATAGAAGAAGGTAACAAGGAAAAGGTAAATATATCTAATATTATTGGAAACAAAGTTTTAATATTATATATACTAGCAGCAGGATTTTACCTATCCTGTGAATATGGTACTGGTAATTGGTTTGTAAATTATATGAATGAAGCGTATGCCTTAAATGCAGACAAAAGATCTTTATATGTAGCTTTATTCTTTGGAATTATGACGGTAGGAAGAATATTTGGAGGATTTGTAGCAGATAAATTTGGATATTTTAGAAGTATTATATCTTACGGTGTAGTAGCTGCTGCTGTTACTATACTGGGTATGCTGTTAAAGGAAAATGGACTTATCTTGATAGCCATATCAGGTTTATTCTATTCTTTGATATTCCCGGTTACAATTACAACTATAGGTAAAGTATTTAAAAAGAAGGCATCATATATTACTGGATTGATATTGATGTGCGGTACTTTGATAGCTATGGGAATTAGTATGCTAATAGGTGTTTTAAATGATTTTATAGGGGTATATTATTCATATTATACAATTGGTATATGCCTAACATTATGTACTATATTTATGTGCCTAATAAGAAAAAATGTTGAAATAAATTAGATTGATTCTAAGTGATTAAAGTTTACGGTTATTAACGAATTAAGTTTAATTATAACGAATAAAACGAAAACGTTTTGAAGTATTTTTAAATTATTTACAATGTGTAAGAGGAGGGAATTTACTATGGGACAGATTAAAAAAAGTACAAGAGCATTTTTATCCCCGGCAAAATATATTCAAGGATACGGGGAACTTAGTAATTTAGAAAGCTATACTGATATTTTTGGAAAAAATGTTTTGGCAGTTATAGATGGATTTTTATATAATTCTATCTCAGAGAAGTTAAGAAATATATATAAGAATTCAAAAATATCATCAGAAAAATTTGAAGGACAGGTATCAATTGAAAATACAGATAAATATACGAAAATTGCAAAAAAAGGTGGATATGATGTAATTGTTGGTATTGGCGGAGGACGAACACTTGATACAGCTAAACTAGTAGCCAATACACTGCAATTACCATTAGTAATAGTACCTACATCAGCATCTACAGATGCGCCTACCAGTGCATTATCAGTAATTTATTCAGAAACAGGTGAGCATATTAAAGAAATATTCTATGATAAAGGTCCAGATGTAGTTCTTTTAGATACAGAAATTATTTCTAAGGCTCCAGTAAGATTATTGGTAGCAGGAATGGGAGACGCTCTTGGCACATATTTTGAAGCTAGAGCGTGCAAAGAATCTGATTCTTTTAATAATATAAAAGGAGAATTTAAAAGAACTATTGCTTCCTATGCCATAGCAAAGGAATGTTATAAAGTTCTTATTAATGAAGGATTAAAAGCAAAATTAGACGCTGAGGCTGGAGCTTGCAGCGTGGCTTTAGAAAACATTATAGAGGTTAATTCTCTTTTAAGCGGAATAGGAGCTGAAAGTAATGGGGCATCAGGGGCTCATGCTTTTCATGACGGGCTTACAGCTCTGGAAGAATGTCATAGTTATTTTCATGGAGAAAAGGTTGGTTTTGGAGTTTTATGCCAACTAGTGCTGGAAAATAGAGATAAGAGTGAAATAGAAGAAGTGGTTAATTTTAGCTTAACTGTTGGACTGCCTGTAACTTTAAAAGAAATTGGAGTGAAGGAAATAACAGAGGAAAAAATAAGAGTGGCAGCTAAAGCTGTAATGAAATCACCGCTAATACTAAGAGAACCCATTGATGTTACTGAGGAAATGATATATAGTGCAATATTATCAGCAGATGCTTTAGGAAGATACTATAAAAATAAGGCATGTGAAAATAAATAGTAAGTCAAAGATGCGACGAATATTTTGAATCCAACAAGGAAGCAGGTTCCGATGATAGTAGGCTATCTGAGGGTTCTGCTGACGCAGTAGGATTCAAAATAGGCTAGCATACTGACTAGTTATTTATTTGAATATGCCTAAGGTGAAATAAGAGGTAAAAAAATGATTATTATTACTGCTAAGTCTATTGTTAAACAAGACAAGATAGATGAATTTATAAATCTTGCAAAAGAACTAGTTAAAAAAAGTGTAAAGGAATCAGGTTGCATATCTTATAATTTATACCAAGACATAAATTATGAAAATATGTTTACATTTATAGAAGAGTGGGAAAGTAAGAAAGCTATTAAAAGTCATAATGATTCTGATCATTTTAAAACTATAGTTCCTGAATTAGAAAAATTGCGAGAAAAGAGTGCAGATATTAACTTATATAAAAAAATATAAGTATAAGCTTAAGAGAAAATTTAGTAAATAAATAAGTAAAAAAATTTTTCATATATTACTCATTATAAAAAACTTGTAAGGGAAATAGGATTACGTCTTGTTTCCCTTATTGTGTCCATTATGGGAATTTGCTTGTATTCCTAATATATAAGAATAAATATTATTTTGTTGCAAAAGAGAAACAAAGTGCATATTTGCAACATGTATATTATATATGTTGAGTACTGTTATTATATATAAACGTCAGATATGATTGTTGCATTGATGCAGCAATTATATCTTAAAAATTTATCCTATGACTACCATCTGTAATACTCCTCCCATTGCACTCTGTGAAAGTGGGAGATAAGGTTTGCTACGCCCCTAGATAACGATTTCTAAAGTTTCAGAGGTCGGAAACAAAAAACTCCACCTGAAGCAAAGAACTCTGTTTATGTAACCTTTTAATATCAGGTTATAATATATTGGTATGATAATTGCTTTTTATATATTTAAAAATATAAATTTGGAGGAATATACTATGAAAAATTTAGATAAATTCAACAAGATAATCTGCGATATATTAAATATAAAAGATATAGGTGGTATTAAGGATGAAATGGGTCCAGATGAAATAAAAGGCTGGGATTCACTGGCACATGTAGAGCTTGTTTCAGCATTTGAAGAGAAGTTTGAAATAAATCTTGAGGTAGTGGATATATCGAGAATGTACACTATAGGAGATGTGAAGAAGATATTAAATAAATATGGAGTAGAAATATGACATTTACGGATTATATATTTGAGAAATCTAGAAATTTAGAAAAGACTGCTGTAATAGATAAGAATAAAATGATAAGTTACAAGAAAATTTACGAAGGTATAAATTATATAGTAAATCTATTGCAGAAAGGAAATTACTCAAAAAAGGATAGTGTACTTGTAATTTCTGATAATTCAGCTTTTTTTATAAAAGCTTATTTTGGAATAATTAAGAATGGAAGTATATGTGTCCCCATAAATCCAGCTATATCTGAAAACGATATAATATATATTGTAAGTATTTTAAAAATAAAATTGATATTTTGTCAGGAAACATACAGAAGTAAAATAGAAAAATTAGTTTCTAAAGATATTGTAATATATAGTGAAGAAAATTTAGGAATAATTGAAAAGGAACCTATTTTCAGTAATTCTATAAGTATAAAAGAAGATACAGCACTTATCATGTTTACATCAGGATCTACTTCAAAACCTAAAGGAGTGATGATTACTCACTACAATTTGATGTATAATACGGATTCTATAATAAAGTATATGGATTTAACTGAGAAAGATAGAGTGGAAGTTGTACTGCCATTTTATTATTGCTATGGGACATCTCTTCTGAATACACATTTTAGATGCGGTGGGAGTGTGGTAATAAATAATAGATTTATGTTTCCTCAAACTGTTATAGAAGATATAAACAAATATAGTTGTACTGGTTTTGCAGGAGTGCCTAGTACTTACCAAATACTGCTGAGAATAACAAATATTAAAGATTCTAAATTTCCGTCTTTGAGATATGTAACTCAGGCAGGAGGAAGACTTCCTGAGGTGTTTATATTGGAATTATGTGAGGCATTTGAAGGTGCTGAAATATATATTATGTATGGACAGACTGAGGCTACAGCAAGATTATCCTATCTTCCGCCATTACAGCTTAAGAATAAATTGGGTTCTATAGGAAAAGGCATTCCTGGAACGGAATTGATAATATTAGATAAGCATGGACAGCCTACTAGAGTGGGAGAAGTTGGAGAAATAGTAGCCAAAGGTGGAAACATAATGAAGGGATATTTCAATGATGAAGAGGAGACAAAAAAAGTAATTAAAAATGGATTTTTGTATACTGGTGATCTAGCCTTTAAAGATGAAGATGGATATATATTTGTAGTTTCTAGAGAGAAAAATATAATAAAATGCGGCGGAAATAGAATAAGCCCTAAAGAGATAGAAAATACTATATGCGGCATACAGCAGGTAGTTGAATGTACTGTTATAGGAGTGGAAGATGATATTCTAGGTGAAGCCGTAAAAGCTTTTGTAGTTTTAAAGGACAAGGATGAAGGCATAGATTCTAAATATATATTTGACTATTGTTCAGGCAGATTACCTAGACATAAAGTGCCTAAATATATAAAATTTTTATCATCACTTCCAAAGAATTCATCAGGAAAAGTACTGCTGAGGAACCTAAAATAGATGTAAAAATAATATGAAACAGGTGAAATATATATGGAAATAAACCATTTAATAGAGGAAATAGTGTTAAATGACCAGTTTCAAATATTTCAAGAAAAAAAAGAAGGTATGCTGCTGGATATAATTAAGGAACAGCTTGAATCAAACAAAATTAATCCTAATATAAAGAGCATGTATAAAAAATTTTCTGTAGATATCCATAAAATTTCAAAACTTGGTGAAGTTCCATTTATTCCAGTAAACATGTTTAAAAAATTTGACCTTTTGACATGTGATAGTAAGGATGTAATAAGAATACTGAATTCCAGCTCAACAATTTCGGGAATACCAAGTAAAATATATCTGGATAGAATTACATCCATAAGACAGTCCCAAGCGTTGATGAGTACTTTAAAGGGCTTTTTAGGAGGAAAGAGAAGACCACTTCTAGTCCTTGATACAGAATCTGTAAATAGAAAAGGAGAAGTATTGAGTGCAAGAGGAGCAGCTATCAGGGGAGTCAGTAATTTTGCAAGCAGCATAACTTATGTTATGGATGAGAAAGACAATAATTTAGTAATAAATCTGTCTAGATTAAAAAAATTTGAATATGAGAATAGAAACAATGAAATACTGATATATGGATTTACTTATATAATATGGAGTAAGTTTGTAACAGAATTAGAAAGAAAGAATATTAAATTATCGCTGCCTAAAATGAAACTTCTGCACAGCGGTGGATGGAAAAAACTTGTCTCTGAAAGTGTTGTGAAAGAGGAGTTTAACAGGAGAACAGCTGGAGTATTTGGAACTGCAAAAGAGAACATAATGGATTTTTATGGAATGGTAGAACAGCTTGGAGTTGTGTTTGTAGATTGTGAGTATGGATATAAACATGTGCCAGATTTTACAGATGTTATAATAAGGGATTTTAATACCTTGGAAGAGGTAAAGCCTGGACAGCGTGGAATCATAGAAGTTATGAGTATTTTAGGGTCAAGTTATCCTTCACAAGGTATTTTAACAGAAGATGTGGGAGAATTGGTTGGAATTGATGATTGTAAATGTGGGAGACGGGGCAAATATTTCAAATTTAAATCTAGAATGGAGAAGGCTGAAATTAGAGGCTGTGGTGATACTTTTGCAGAAGAGGAGAATATTAAATGATAAATTGTTATTTATTGAATGGATGTCTTTATAAAAAAGGGAAAACTTTCAAGGATTTCGATGAAATAAGCAGCAGTTTAAAGGTGAATTGGAAACTTCTGAATTCAATACCGGTACAGGCCATTATTCTTATACTAGATGAGTACAGTAGAAGGCTGTCAAAAGATAAACAGCTCATTGGAATTGAGGGATCAGCCTACCTTTCATTTTACTTTAAGAGATCGAATGTAGAAAAATTGATAGAAATCAGCCTTGGAGATAAAAAGTATTTAGATGAATTTCTATACAAGGGAAATGGTAAGTTCATAAAAGCTCAAGGCAGGGGAATTAGCTGTCAATGGATAGCGGGAAATGTATATACACTTGCATTCTATTCTATTTTTCAATCACTGATAGCTAAAAATTCAAACCTTGTAAGAGTACCTGAAGGAAGTATTCCAATAGTTTTAAAATTGCTAAAACCTCTGTATGATATACAGATTATTTATAATGATAAAGTATATTCCTCTCAGGATATACTTAAGAATATATCTTTAGTATATTTTCCTAGTGAGGATGAGTTTTTAAATAAGTCCATGTCAATTACTGCGGATTCCAGAATCATATGGGGAGGAAAAGAGGCAGTGGATCACATTACCTCCCTTCCGAAGAAAACTACATGCAAGGATATAGTATTCGGACCTAAATATTCTTTTGCTGTATTTGATAAAGCTGCTGTTGAAAGTGATAGATGTTATGCATATATGGATAAGTTGGTAATGGATGTAATTTTATTTAGACAAAAGGCATGTTCTTCGCCGCAGGTACTATTTGTAGAGAAAAGTAATATTGCATTAGATGATGTTGTTAAAATATTGAAAAAGTCTTTTGAAAAAGTAGGGAGAAGATATAAAAATATTCTAGATGAAGCCCAATGTGCAAGGATTATAAATGAAAGAGGAATATATAGCCTTAGCCTGGATAAAGATATCTGCTGCAGCAAGGGATTGGAATATACCATTTTAATCAATGATGATATAAAATTGGAGGAACCAGTAGGTGGGAACTGTATTTTTGTAAAGCAAATAGACAGTATATTTGATATAGATGATTTAATAACCCATAGGATTCAAACTATAGGTTATGCCATAGAGGATAAAAGTAAAGTTTTAAAATTTGCAGATATAGTTACAATATATGGTGTAGGCAGAGTGGTAAATATAGGTTCCATGAATATTTATGATTCCCCTTGGGATGGATGTTTTATGATAAATGAACTTGTAAGGTGGTGCAATTTAGGTGTAGACTTTTAAGATAATAATATAGTGAAACCTAAAACTATTTGTATTAATGATAAAGGGCATAGAGTTTTAATTGGCGAAGCTTTTGTTATGACTTCCTTAAAATAATAGAACTTTCTATAAATAATTAAATATTTAAATAAATTGCAGTTAGAGTATAAAGAGATACTATTCATAGCTGTAATTTTTTTGTATTTTTTAAAATTATAATATTAGTACAGTGTATATTAAATATATGATATAATTTTTATTAGGACATATTTATCTAATGACTAAATCCGTAATACTACCAGCATACTCTGTGAAAACGATTAATATAAAATTAAAAATTTTGGTTTTCTGCTTACACTTTGTGAAAGCCACCAAATACAAAATAAATTTTGTTTTGTCTGCTTTTCTATCAAAGTGGGAGATAAGGTCTGCTACGTTGTTAAATAACAATTTACCCTAAAGGACAACGATTTCTAAGTATCGAAAATACCGATACTAAGAAATCTGTTTATGATATGCATTTTATTGCAGTCTAATTAATATACATTGTTATATTCTGTGATTTTAAAGGAGGATTATATTATGCAAAGTAGAGAGTTATTAAAATTTGATGATTTGTCACAAGAAGATATGGATACCTTACGATTTAGAATAAAGCAGCTGTATCAGGTTATTGAGAGCTCCTATGATGGTATATATATAACAGATGGAAATGCAAATACTATATTTCTAAATAGATCCTATGAGGAAATTACAGGAATGAAGAGAAACGAAATGATTGGGAAAAATATGGAATATTTAGAAAACAACGATTATATTTCCCAATCTGGCACACTCATGGTACTTAATAGTGGGAAAAATGTGACAATTGAACAGGAATTTAAAAGTGGTAAGACGGTACTTGTTTCCAGCAGTCCTATTTTTAATGACAAAGGCGATATAACAATGGTAGTTACCAATGTAAGAGATGTTACAGAATTATATGAATTGAAGGAACAGCTGAAGAAAAACAAGGAACTTACTGAAAAATATTATTCTCAGGTGGAAGCTATGAGAAATCAATTATTAAATTTTTCAGATTTAGTAGCTGAGGATAATGAAATGCTCTATATACTGGAAATAGCAGAAAAGGTTGCTAAAGTTGATACTACAGTACTTTTACTAGGTGAAACAGGAGTTGGAAAAGAAAAAGTAGCTAAATATATACATAAAAATAGTACTAGAAAAAGTAGAAGCTTTATAAAAATAGATTGTGGAGCTATACCTGAGAATCTTATAGAATCTGAACTTTTTGGCTATGAAAAAGGAGCATTTACAGGGGCTAATAGATATGGGAAAATTGGACTTTTTGAATTAGCGAATGGTGGAACAATTTTTCTAGATGAGGTAGGTGAACTGCCTTTGAATATGCAGGTAAAACTTTTGAGAGTACTTCAGGAAGGTGAAATTAAAAAAGTAGGAGGAACTGACACCATTAAAGTTGACGTGAGAATAATCGCAGCTACTAATAGAAATTTAGAAGATATGGTAAAGAAAAATACTTTTAGAGAGGATTTGTATTATAGATTAAATGTAGTTCCCATTACAATTTTACCTCTTAGAAAGAGAAAAGGTGATATTGAACCATTAATAAACCATTTTTTAAACACCTTTAATAAAAAATACCATTTTAATAAGGTTATTACCTGTGGTGCGATAAATTGTTTAAAGGAATATAGGTGGCCGGGAAATGTTAGAGAATTGAGAAATATAATAGAGAGAATTGTAATTATGAGTTCAGGGGATAATATATTGAAAAGTGATCTCCCTATTAAAGAAATATGGAACAATCAGCAAGTTAAATCTCAATTCCATAGTGATAATATAACTCTAAAAGAAGCAGTAGAAAATTTGGAACAATCATTGATAGAAAGTGCTTTTGAGAAATGTGGAAATGTAAGATCAGCAGCTAAAGAACTGGGAATAGATGCTTCTACATTAGTAAGAAAAAGAAAAAGGTATAAAAACAAACATATGTTGCAAAAATGAAGTCTGTTGCATTTTTGCAGTTGATTTGAATTTATTATAAATTATTTAATCTCCAGCCAATATTAGTAGCCTAAAGCAGTAATATAACCGTAAAGAAAACGTTTCCTGATGCAATAATGCATCAAATAAATAACTTATATAAAAAAATTTTAAGCTTATTTTAATAAATATAAGTGTCCAATGTAGATAAAAAGGGCATTTATATTTATTTTTTTCAATTTAAAGAATTTGGCATTAGATTTGCTTTATATAATTATATAAATAAAAATATATTTTGAGAGGAATGATTTTAATGGCTTTAATGACAGGAGAACAATATGTAGAAAGTATACGTAAATTAAAATTAAATATTTATATGTTGGGAGAAAAAATAGATAGCCCTGTAGATGATCCGATCCTTCGTCCATCATTAAATTCTGTAAAGATGACTTATGATTTAGCTCAGCAAGCAGAATATGAAGATTTAATGACAACGATTTCAAATTTAACAGGTAGAAAAATAAATAGATTTACGAATTTGCATCAGAGTTCAGAAGATTTAGTGAAGAAAGTAAAAATGCAAAGATTATTAGGACAAAAAACAGCTGCCTGTTTCCAGAGATGCGTTGGAATGGATGCATTTAATGCAGTATATAGTACTACGTATGAAGTAGACAAACAGTGTAAAACTAATTATTTTGAAAACTTTAAGAAGTTTTTAACATATGTACAAGATAATGATTTGACTGTAGATGGAGCTATGACAGATCCTAAAGGTGATAGAGGACTTTCACCAAGCAAACAAGCTGATCCAGATTTATATTTAAGAGTAGTTGAGAGAAGACCAGATGGAATTGTAGTAAGAGGTGCAAAAGCTCATCAAACAGGCATGTGTAATTCTCATGAAGTTCTTGTATTACCTACAATTGCTATGAGACCAGAAGATAAGGATTATGCCGTGGCATTTTCAATACCAACAGATACAGAAGGAATAACTATGATAATTGGCAGACAATCCTGCGATACTAGAAAATCTGAAAAAGATGCTGATATCGATGTTGGGAATAAGGTATTTGGTGGAGTAGAAGCTTTAGTTGTATTTGATGACGTATTTGTGCCAAATGACAGGATATTCTTAAATGGTGAAACCGAATATGCAGGTATGTTGGTAGAAAGATTTGCGGGATATCATAGGCAGAGTTATGGTGGATGTAAAGTAGGAGTAGGTGACGTATTAATAGGAGCTGCTGCATTGGCTGCCGATTATAATGGAGCAGCAAGAGCATCTCATATAAAGGATAAAATAATAGAGATGACACATTTAAATGAAACTTTATATGCTTGTGGAATTGCCTGCTCTGCTGAAGGTCATCAAACAAAAGCAGGAAATTATGAAATAAATTTATTATTAGCTAATGTATGTAAACAAAACGTTACAAGATTTCCATATGAGATAGTAAGATTAGCAGAGGATATAGCAGGTGGAATAATGGTTACTTTGCCATCTGAAAAAGACTATAACAATCCTGCAACTAGAGAATATGTAGATAAATATTTAGTAGGGGTTGCTTCTGTAACTACAGAAAATAGAATGAGAATACTCAGATTAATAGAAAACTTAAGTCTTGGAACCGCTGCAGTAGGTTATAGAACTGAGTCCATGCACGGGGCAGGTTCACCACAGGCTCAAAGAATAATGATAGCAAGACAAGGTAATATCCCTGCCAAGAAGAAGCTGGCAAAAGCTATAGCTAGAATACAAGAAGAATAGAGGAAAGAATTATGAGAGAAAAGGTACTTAAAGTAATTGAAGAAAAAATAAGACCATACCTTAATAGTCATAATGGAGATATTGAACTTTTAGATATAAAAAACGGTATAGTTAAAATAAGACTTTTAGGACAGTGCAGTGGTTGTATTTCTGCAAAGTATACTGTACAGGATGTAGTAGAAACTTCTCTTAGAAATGAAATCCCTGAGATCAAAGAAGTGCAGCTTATAGATTATGTAAGTGAAGAAACCATATATATGGCAAAAAAAATATTGAGTAAAAATATATAGATATGTTTACTTTGAGTATAGGGATTAAATACTGTGGAGGATGTAATCCTAGTTACGATAGAAAAAACTTTCTGTGGAAAATAAAACAACTTATTAATGCAGATTTTGAGAATGCACAAGTTGATAAAATTTATGACATAGTTATAGTTTTATGCGGATGTGATATCTGTTGTGCAGATCATAATAAGATTAAATATAGATTTAAAAAAATATTAGTTACATGTGCAGAAGATTACTATGAGATTAGAAAATATTTTAATTATATAGAAAGGATGGTATTTGTGAACTGGAAAGATGTATATAAAAATAGATTAGTTAGTGCAAAGGAAGCAGTTTCAAAAATAAAATCTAATAGTAGAGTAGTTGTCTCACATGCTGTTGGAGAGCCTTTAGATCTTATTGATGCACTGGTTGAAAATAAAAATCAATACGAGAATCTAGAAATAGTTCATATGGTAGCTATGGGAAAAAGCGAATATGTTAAGCCAGAAATGGAAAAATATTTTCATCATAATGCCTTATTTGTAGGTGCCAGTACAAGGGAAGCTGTGGAGTCTGGTAGAGCAGAATATACACCTGGTTTTTTTTATGAAGTACCTAGATTATTTAAAGAGGGTTATTTATCGGTAGATGTAGCACTAATTCAAGTAAGTGAGCCAGATGAATACGGATATTGCAGTTTTGGTGTATCTAATGATTACAGTAAGCCTGGAGCAGAAAACGCTAAAATTGTTATTGCTGAAGTAAATAAGAATATGCCTAGGACTTTAGGAGATTCCTTTATACATGTTTCGGATATTAATTATATTGTAGAATCTTCACATCCACTAATAGAGTTAAAACCTCCCAAAATAGGTGACATAGAAAAAGCTATAGGAAAGTATTGTGCTTCATTAATTGAAGATGGTTCAACACTCCAACTTGGAATAGGTGCTATTCCAGACGCAGTACTATTATTTTTAAAAAATAAAAAAGATCTTGGAATACATTCGGAAATGATATCTGATGGTGTTGTTGAATTAGTAGAAGCTGGAGTTATTAATAATAAGAAAAAGACTCTTCATCCAGGAAAAATAGTTGTAACTTTTTTAATGGGGACAAAGAAGTTATATGATTTTGTGAATAACAATCCTATGGTTGAATCGTATTCAGTTGATTATGTAAATAATCCATTGGTAATTATGAAGAACTACAAGATGGTTTCTATAAATTCCTGTGTTCAGATAGATTTAATGGGACAGGTATGTTCTGAAAGTATTGGATTAAAGCAAATAAGCGGAGTTGGAGGTCAGGTTGATTTTATAAGAGGAACTAGTATGGCTGAAGATGGAAAGGCTATTATTGCAATACCTTCAACGGCAGCTCACGGTAAAGTTTCAAGAATAGTTCCATTTTTAGATGAAGGGGCTGCAGTTACAACTTCTAGAAATGAAGTAGATTATATAATTACAGAGTATGGTATTGCACACCTTAAAGGGAAGACTTTGAGGGATAGAGCTAAAGATTTAATAAATATTGCCCATCCTGATTTTAGAGAATCATTAATAATAGAATTTGAAAAAAGATTCAATTGTAAATTTTGATGATGGTACAAAACAGGAAATATTGAGAAGAACAATCATATATTACACAAATTCTTTTATACAAGTAAATTCACAGATAATGTGAATTTGCTTGTACTTTTATTCCATGTTTCAAAAGTTGAACCTATACTGCCATCAGCTCTTAATGTAGTTATTATAGAAAAAATTTATCAAAAAACATTAATGATATGTATTTAGATTATTATAATTTATCAAAAGAAATAATTAAGGAAGTCTATAGAATAACTTTAACTTTGTCTACCGTCAGAATAAAAGTTATTCTATAATCAATACTTAGTTTACTAAATTCAATTAGCACTTTATTAATTTAATTTTCATGCCTTTTAATTTATTTTAGATTTAATATACACCTTTTACCAGGTGTGTAATAGCACTTATTGTATGAGACACATCTTGGCTTTTTAGTATCTCCTGAAGCCCAACGATTTACTAAATCTGGCTCACAAGTCAAGGGTCTTCCCAGTGCAAAATACTCAATATTAGAGTTGTTTAAAATTTCTTCCATTAAATCAATGTGTCTGTTACCACCAACTAGAATAACAGGAATAGAAATTCTTTTAGATAGTTCTATGGCATAGTCTTTAAAATAACTTTCTTTTTCTATACTGCCCGCTATACCTGTTCTTGCAGTGGTTAGATTATTTTCTATTGATTCTGTAATGGATTCATTACCACCACCTACATTTAAAATTATAATGACATATGATCCTGGCAGAGTAGCCCGGATCATTAATGATGTAGAATTTATAATTTTACTCTATTCTTCTTTGTCCTGAACAAGTTCACCCCAATTAAAAAGTGCAACAATAATTGGCTTTATTGAGATTCCAAATTCCGTTAATTCGTATTCAACCTTTGGTGGAACCTCAGCATAAACAGTTCTCTTAACTATACTATCTTTTTCAAGCTCTCTTAATTGGAGTGTTAACATTCTATGAGTTATCCTAGGCATCTCGCGTCTTAGTTCATTAAATCTTTTTTTACCATTGAGCAAACGATAAATAATTATACCTTTCCATTTTCCACCTAAAATATTAAGGCTAGTTTCCACAGGACACTGAATATTAGTACATTCTTCATTTATTTTAGATTCAACACAATCTTTCACATTATCACCTCAGTATAAAAAGTATACTTAAGTACCTTTTCGTATATTATATATAAAAAATGTGCATACTTCAATATATTTAATTTTACATTTATAATTATTTTATAATGAAAATTTAGGGATTTGAAAATAAATAACAAGTGAAAAAGGTTAGCTATTTTTTGAAGATGCCTCATTATAATATTGAATTTGAAAGGTGGAAAAATACATGTCAATTGAAAAAGAAAAAATTATAGAAGCCTATAATTTTAGACACGCTTGTAAGGAATTTGATGCAGATAGAAAAATATCTCAGGATGATTTTAATTTTATTCTTGAGACAGCTAGATTATCTCCAAGTTCTTTTGGTTTTGAACCATGGAAATTTGTAATTGTACAAAATGAAGCATTAAGAGAAAAACTCAAAACTGCAGCTTAGGGAGCTCAAGGGCAGCTGCCTACAGCAAGCCACTTTGTAATAATTCTTGCCAGGAAAAAAACTGATATGATTTACAGTTCTCAGTATATTTCTGAGTTTATGGGCAAGGTGCAGCATCTTCCTGAAGATGTTATCAAAGGAAAGAAAGCTGCCTATGAGGGTTTCCAAAAAAATGATTTTAAGCTGCTTGAAAGCGACAGAAGCATTTTTGACTGGGCTTCAAAACAGACATATATAGCTCTTGGTAATATATTGACCTCAGCAGCTGAAATAGGTATTAATTCTTGTCCTATTGAAGGTTTTGATAAAGAAAAGATAGAAGATATACTTGAAAATGAAGGCATGCTTGATAAAGATAAGTTCGGGGTTTCTGTAATGGCTGCTTTCGGATACAGAAAAGCTGATCCAAGACCAAAGACAAGACAATCGCTAGAAAAAATAATAGAGTGGATTAAATAAATTTACTATATATATTTTTGGTTGAATAATACAGTATTTTATTTCTTATTTTTCCAAAATCGTCATCTTTTAATTTTAAATCCCATGTTGCCCGCTAGTTCCCTATAATAAGATTATTAAAACTGCATAAATATAATAGTGTTATTAAAAAGGAGGTATTGTATATGGTAAAGAAAGATGACAATAAAATATCAACACCAACGGCAAAAGAAACTTTAAATAAGCTTAAAATAGAAGCTGCGCAAGGAGTCGGAATTCCACTTAAAGAAAGAGCTAATGAAAATGTTACTCCAAGACAAAATGCTTCTGTAAGTATAACTAAAGATTCCTAAAAAAATTTAAAATGATTTCTATACTGTCAATGAATTTATAGTACAAATCCTTCTTATACAGCACATAAGTTTAGGCTTGTGTGCTTAATTTATTATATAAAAATACCTCTTTACACTGGTGTTTTATATTGTATACTAACTCGGTGCGAAGAGGATTTACAACTCTATAAATTTAATTTTTACTTCCGCCAATTATACTCCATAAATGGTACTTTACAAATAAATCAACATTGACGAATCCTGCATCTTTTAGCCATTCAATCTGACTAAGAAAGCTTTCATGTAGGTCATCACCATTTACTTTAGGGGTATCAACATGCTTAATATTTCTTTCCTGCCATTTGCCAAAGGTAGATGTCCAACTTTCGTAATATTTTAGTTTATCTGCTGGAATTTGTGACTTAGCATTGTTAACATGATCCACCCAAAAATTCATGCTATTTATGTAGGAATCTGTATACAATGTCTTCATTTCATCACAGTTAAAAAACCAGCCACAAGGTTTAAGCATATTGTAACAGTTTTTATATAGTGCTTTTTTCTCCTCGGTTTCCAAATGGTGAATAGCTGACATTGAGAAAATTAAATCTGCCTTTGCATTTATTTTACTTTCTAAATTATCTTGCAGAGTAGTTATTACGTATTCTACTCTATCAGAGTAAGCGCTTAGTCTTTTCTGAGCAGCTTCCATAAAATCAGTAGAATAGTCAATCCAGTAACATTTAGCTTTTGGAAAATTACTTAGAATTCTTTCTAAAAATATTCCACTGCCTGCACCTAAATCAAATACTGTTATTTCATCATCATCCTTAAAAGGGGTTGATTTTATTGCTTCATTCTGAAGAAAATCATATTGTGGTAGTACATACTTAATCATTTCATTATAAGTTTCAGCCATTGAAAAAAATCTGTCTTTGTCTTTATAATCCATTATTTTTCTCCTCCATATCATTAATGGTAAAGTTAATACATAATAATATTATAGGGTAAAAATAACTATAACTAAAATGAATATTAGTTATGATTGTTATAATTTTAAGGAATGATAAAAATTATAACAATAAATATTGACAACCAATTTTTACCATGTTACAATTTAATTATGAGTTGAGAATACGTATTCATAAATTTCTTAAAGCTAGGATCTTAAATAATGCATTGCATTTTAATTTTGCAAATAAAACGTAAGACTATTAACAATTAATAAACTTATCTTCATTTATCCGATGACTACCATCTCTAATACTTCCACCACTTTTCGTAAAGTGGGAGTAAAGAGTGGCTACGTCCCTGGATAACGATTTATCCTAAAGGACAACGATTTCTAAGTATAAAAAATACTGATACTAAGAACTCTGTTAGTAAGCATCAGGTGGAATAAAAACTCCACCTGATGCCAAGAACTCTGTTTATAAATAAACCTTACTTGATTAAAACTTTTATTATACTAACACTAATAAATATAGTGTAAAGGTAGGTGGATTATAGAATGAGAAAATTGTATGCCTAATTAGATAAAATAGTAAGCAGATAGTTTTAGTTTATTATGTAAAGGTTTTCTTAATCTTGATTATACAGATTTAGCATGAAAAGCTATTGCCATTTCATAATTTGATAGGAATTATGATTTCCATTTGTTGATTATCATATATGTAGGGGGAATATTTATGAAAAAAAAATTATCACTTTTATTAAGTGTATTGTTGGTTACTGGACTTTTAAGTGGTTGTGGAAGCAGTACAAGTTCATCAAGTAATTCAGGAAATGGAAAGGAAGTAGAAATTACAGCATGGCAGCCTGATCCTGGGCCTGGCTCTGAACGTGATTCTTTTGTAAATGCAGTAAAGGGTTTTAATGATGCTAATAAAGGTAAAATTAAAGTAGATTTAAAACTTTTACCAAGAGGTAATTCTTATGAATATGAGAATAAGATAAGTGCAGCTGCGACTTCACATACAGAACCAGATATTGTAAAAATGGATGGACCTAATGTTGCTAACTATGCAGATGCAGGAATTATAATCCCGTTGGATGAGTATTTTACATCAGAAGAAAAAAGTGACTTTGTACCATCTATTATTCAGCAGGGTACTTATAATGGTAAGCTATATGCCTTGGGAGAAACTGAATCAGATGTTGTGCTTTTCTATAATAAAAAATTATTGGATGCTGCAGGAATAAAACCTCCAACTGATTTGAAAGATGCTTGGACATGGGATGATTTATATGATGCTGCAAAAAAACTAACAACTAACGGTGTTTATGGTATTAATATGTCCTGGGATTTAGGGGAAGGGCAAATTTATGGATTTGCTCCATTTATCTGGTCTAATGGAGGAAAGCTGATTTCTGATGATGGAAAGAAAGCTGATGGCTATATAAATAGTCCACAATCCGTAGAAGCACTTACTTATTTGCAGAAATTTGCAAAAGAAAAATTAATGAATCTTCAGGCAGTACCAAACGAATTTGAAAATGGAAAAGCTGCTATGCTTTTAATGGGAACATGGGAGCTTTCAACATTAAAGAAATTCCCTAATATTGATTATGGTATAACATATTATCCTGCAAGTCCAAAAACTAAGAAAGTTGTTTCACCTTCAGGTGACTGGTGCTGGGGAGTAACTTCTGATAGCAAACATCCAAAAGAAGCTGCGGAATTTATTAAATGGATGACTTCAACAGATATATCATATTCAGTAGCTAGAGGAGCAGGGAAACCAGCTGCTAAGAAATCATCACTTGACAAAATGTCTGAGTATAATTCTTATCCTATGTCTGTTATAAAAGATCAAGTTTTAAATACGGCTCATCCAAGACCACATACAACATCATATCCTGTTTTATCAAAGGAATTCTCCAATGCAACGCAGGATATTTTTAAGGGAGCTGATGTTAAAACAACTTTAGATAGAGTAGCTAAGAGAGTTGATGATGATTTAGCAAATAATAAAAAGTAATAAATAACTTGTGTAAGTAAGTATGTTTTAAACTAAACCATACTTACTTACAGAATATGAAAGGAGAATATACATGCAAACAAATACTAGCTCTATTAATATGAAAAAGTCAAAGCTTAATGATAGTTTGTTAAAATATAAAAATAAAAAGCTATTTTGGGAATTTGTTTTGTACTCCCTGCTCTTATATTAATATTTGTGTTTTTAATATTGCCAGCTATTCTAGCAGCTACTTACAGTCTGCAGAATTATAATATGCTGAAGCCAGGACAGAGAACTTTTGTTGGGCTTAATAACTTTAAATTAATTTTGTCAGATAAAACCTTTTATAAAGCTCTTTGGAATACATTTTATTTTACAATAATTGTAGTACCTTTACAAAGTGGTGTTGCATTATTGCTTGCTATATTAGTAAATAAAAAAATTAGAACTTCCAATTTTGCAAGAATTGCTTTTTTTAGCCCCGTAATCACATCCATAGTAGTAGTTTCAATTTTATGGACAATTTTATATAACAAAGATAGCGGCTTAATAAATGGAATTTTACAAATGTTTGGTATAGCACGGCAGCCATTTTTACTAAGTGAACATCAAGCTATGAATTCAATTATTGGTATGTCTGTTTGGCAGGCAGCAGGCTTTCAAATGATGATTTTTCTTGCAGGACTTCAGGATGTACCGGAAGAATTGTATGAAGCAGCATCTATTGATGGTGCCAATGCATGGGTTAAATTTAAGAATGTTACACTTCCAGGTATAAGTAATGTATCAAAATTTATTATATTGATTACTACTATACAGGCATTTAAATTATTTTCTCAACCCTATGTTATGACAGGGGGTGGGCCAAATGAATCCACGAAAACATTGGTATATATGATCTTTGAACAAGGTTTTCAGTATAGAAATGTGGGGTACTCTTCTGCAATGGCTGTAATATTTTTCTTCATTATTTTATCTGTTTCTGTAATAATGCAAAAATTTCTTTTGAAAGAAAAACAATGAATTAGTTGAGGTGATATTAATGAATATGAAAGCTAAAAAAAGATTAATAAAAATTGTACTTTATGTTTTACAGATTACTGCATCAATCATTTTTATTGTTCCGCTATTATGGATGGTAGAAGCTTCATTTAAGCCTGAAAATGAAATTTTTAAAAATGTGGGCAGCTTAAAAGGATTTCTTATAAGTAATTTTACACTTCAAAATTATCATGAAATGTTAATAAGAATACCTTTTATGGGATATATACTTAATAGTTTTATTTATATAGGTGTTATAGTTGTACTTGGCATAATTGTAAATTCTCTGGCAGGATATGCACTGGCAAAGCTTCATTTTCCAGGCAGTAAAATAATATTATTAGTTATTATAGGATTATATATTGTTCCTTTTGAAACCGTTTTATTACCACTATATTTAATAACAAATAAACTTGGATTGATAAATCATTACTCAGCATTATATTTACCATTTATAGCTGAATGTTTTAACATATTCTTGTTTAGACAATTTTTCATAGGATTTCCAGTAGAATTAGAAGAAGCTGCTGAGATTGATGGAGCCTCTCCATTAAAAACTTTTATAAAAATTGTATTACCTAATTCAAAACCTGTTATTGCTACTTCAGCAGTTTTAACTATTGTGGGACACTGGGGGGATTTCATGTGGCCATTGATGGTTACTACAGATGATTCATTACGTACAGTACAAGTTGGTATTCAGCTATTCTTTACTGATCCTCCAGTACATTATGGGCCTATAATGGCTGCACTTACTTTTACTACTTTACCAATGATTATAATTTTCCTTGCATTACAGCGTTATTATGTTCAAGGTATAACTTCCACTGGTCTAAAAGGTTAAATATATAATCTACTCAATAGCTATTATTGACTGACAATTCTTAGGATGATAAAATTAGACTTATATATAAATACGTTTTGGAAAATCAAAGGAGGATATGCTGTTGGTTACAATGAAAGATATAGCCAAAAAAGCGGGAGTTTCTCAGGCTACAGTATCAAGAGTTATAAGTGGAAATTCTTCAGTAAATCCAGAAATAAAAAGAACGGTAATGGAGTGGGTAAGAAAGCTTGAATATAAGCCTAATCTTATGGCACAAAGTCTTGTTGGAAATAAATCCTTGCTTATAGGTGTAATAATAACAGACATATCTAATCCATTTTTTTCAGATATAATTAAATCAATTGAAAGTGAAGCTGCAAAATACGGATATAGCATTATATTATGCAATACAGATGATAATTTAGGAAAAGAAAAGAAATATATAAGTATACTTAAGAGTTATAATGTTGATGGTATCTTGATAGTACCAAGTAATTCTGGAATCAACGTTTCTAAAAACCTGAGAAATATTAATATACCTACTGTTGTTATTACCCAAGATGTTGGCGGATTTAGTTGCATTTCTATATCTCATTATATAGGTGGAAAAGAAGTAGCAAAACATTTAATAAATATGGGATACTCAAAATTTATTTTTGTAGGTGAAGAGGATGAAAAGTATAGAGGATTTAAGGAAGAAATAGAGTCTTTTGGTTTTGATATAGATAAAGATTTATTTCTTATTAACTATAAATTAGTGAATAAAAAATTGCCAAAATTTTTAAAATCTATTATTGAGGATTCCGATATTGGAATATTTGCATGTAATGATATAGAGGCTCTAATTGTACTTGATATTTTAAAGGAGATGAGGGTTGGAATACCAGAAAAAGCAGCTTTAGTGGGATTTGATAATACCTTTATAAGTAAGGAAGTAAGTCCAAGTTTAAGCAGTGTAGCTCAACCTATAGAAGAGATAGGAAGACAGTCTATAGAGACATTAGTTGATATTATGTGTCATAAAAAAGAATTTAAAGAAAGACATGTAATAATAGAACCTAGACTTGTAGTAAGGGAATCAAGTGTAAAGTCCATAGAGTATTAAATTATAAATTTTAATGTAAACAGTTAAATTTATAATTTAATACTTATATTTAAATAATTTAAGAATACGTATTCTTAAATTATTATCTGTTACTTGAGCAATGTAAGTAAGATTTGGGTATTATTGAATGAATCAAGTATAGTCTTATTTTATTCTAAAGGGTGTATCATTTCAGCTTCTAAAAATTAGATTATTACTTTCAAATGAGAGTAAGGATTTCTAAAAATAAAATTAAAAATTTGGAGGAGTTTATTTATGAATCTTTATAGACCAATTTATCACTTTATGCCAGAAAAAAATTGGATGAATGATCCTAATGGACTTGTTTATTATAAGGGAGAATATCACATGTTTTACCAGTACAATCCTAATGGTATTGAGTGGGGAACAATACATTGGGGGCATGCGAAGAGTAAGGATTTAATTCGATGGAAACATTTACCTATTGCTCTATATCCATCTAAAGAAAAAGGTGAAACACATTGTTTTTCAGGTTGCTGTGTAGTTAATAATGAGGAACCTACAATTTTTTACACAAGTATAGGAGAAGATGAAAGAAACCCTAGAATTGGAGCACAGCAGTGGATGGCCATAAGTAAAGATAATATGTATACATGGGAAAAATATGATAAAAATCCTGTACTTTCTTTAAATTTACACGGTGATATGGATGTAAAAGAGTGGAGAGATCCCTTCCTTTGGAAAGAAGGAGGGCTTTGGTATATGGTTCTTGGTGGCAGCCATAATGATAAAGGCTGCGTTTTTATATACAAATCTACAAATTTAAAAGAGTGGAAATTTCTAAATGTTTTAGATGAAGGTAATGAATATGCTTGGGAATGTCCTAATTTTATTAAATTAGGCGATAAATATGTTTTAATTTATTCACCCTATGATGAAGTCAAATACTCCATTGGTACTATAAATAGTGATTATAAATTTATGGTGGAAGCAAGAGGTATTGTTGATAACAGTGGGAAAGAGGGATTCTATGCTCCAAATTCATTAGTAGATACTACAGGCAGACGTATAATGTTCGGATGGCTGAAGGAAACTGCCAGAGGTAAACTTAAAGTTGGAGAATGGGCAGGTGTCCAATCTGTACCTAGAATATTAACTATTGAGGATAATAAGCTCCATATGGAGCCAGCTGAAGAATTGCAAATCTTAAGAAAAAATCATAAAAAATATGAAAATATAGATATATCAGAAAGCTGGAGACCAGAAGCAAAGGGAAAAGCTTTAGAAATAATTGCTGAATTCAATATTGATAATGATATAAATGAATTTGCTATAGATCTTTTAGCTTCTAAAGACAATGAAGAAAAAACTTCTATAGTATACAGTACTGAAAATAATAGTTTATCTGTAGATAGAAGCAAGTCAAGTGCATCTAATTTAACTGACAAATCCAAATTGGAAACTGATTTTTCACTTAAAGACGATGAAACACTAAAATTACACATTTTTATTGACCATTCTACTGTTGAAGTATTTATCAATTACAGAAAGTGTATATCTGCTAGAGTATATCCAATAAAAGTAGATAGTGAAAATATTAAAATTTCTGTATTGAAGGGGGATAAACTTAAACTTAAATCTCTTGACATTTGGGAAATGAATTCAATCTAGTAATAATCAATGAATCTTACTTAGTGGGAATTTGTACTCTCAACTCCTATCAAAGTGGGAGATAACGGCTGCTACGTCCCTGGATAACGATTTACCCTAAAGGACAACGATTTCTAAGTATCGAAAATACCGATACTAAGAACTCTGTTAGTAAGTTTCAGCTGGAGAAAAAAACTCCACCTGAAACAAAGAACTCTGTTTATGTGAATTGCTTTCACTGAGTGTAGTGGAGTATTACAACTATTAGTCAAGGGATAAAATATAAGTAATGTGGAAAACTAATTAATATTTTAGTTTTTCACATTACTTTTTTATTGTAATAAATATTTACAATCTTTATACAATCTTTATACAGATAAGTACAATCTTAACTACAACTTTATATGTAAGATGATAATATTAAGTTTGAAAAGAACAGGGGGTGGAAATATTATGCTGGATATGATATTTATAGCTGTAATTTTGATTGGATTTATAGCTTTAAAATACTTTACGGATTGGTGTGAAGGCCAGGTAAGTAAAAAATAGTACTGGAGGCGTTATTTATGATTTTTTTAGGTATAGTGATAATTTTATTGTTTATTTATTTATTCTATGCATTATTTAATCCTGAAAAATTTTAATTAGGTATATGAAAATAAAACTCACTGGTTATTTATTTGAATATGCCAAAATACAAGGAGGTTATTAATATGGAAATATTGCAAATAGGTATTATACTTTTAGTATTTGTACTACTTTGTATTCTTGTAGGTAAATACATTTATAAAGTGTCAGAACATGAAAGAACTTTTTTAGATCCAGTATTAGACAGAGTAGATAATTTTATTTACAGAATTTCAGGAATAAAAAAAGAGGATATGAGCTGGAAACAGTATATTTTTGCATTGATTTCATGTAATGCTGTGGCAGCTTTTCTTGCCTTTTTAATTTTAAGGCTTCAGTCTATTCCTATTTTGAATCCTAATCACATTGGAAGTATGGAACAGGGACTTACCTTTAATACGGTGATAGCTTTTATGACTAATACAGATATTCAGGATTATAGTGGTGAGTGGGGCCTTTCCTATTTTAGCCAGATGATAGTAATTACATTTTTTATGTTTTTTGCTGCAGCAACAGGGCTGGCAATAACTTTAGCATTTATAAGAGCAATTTCAGGAAGGAAAAAGGAAATAGGAAATTTTTATGTAGACCTTGTAAGAATTATAACTAGAATATTACTTCCTTTGTCTATTATAGTAGCTGTATTTTTTATTCAGCAGGGAGTTCCACAAACTTTAGCATCTAATAAAACAGTAACTACTATAGAAGGAAAGCTTCAGGATATTCCGATGGGACCTGTTGCAAGCTTGGAAGCTATAAAGATGCTGGGAACCAATGGAGGAGGATTTTTTGGTGCTAATTCAGCTCATCCTTTTGAAAATCCAACACCACTTACAAATGCTGTTCAGTCGGTTTCAATATTGCTTTTGGCAGGAGCGGTAGTAGTATGCTTTGGATACATGCTGAAAAAGAAAAAACAGGCAATTTCCATATTTGCTGCCATGGGAGTGCTTCTAATAATAGGAATAACAATAAGCTATATGGCTGAAAAGGCTGGCAACCCTGTTCTTGCAGGTTTGGGACTTAATCAGCTTATGGGAAATATGGAAGGTAAAGAAGTAAGATTTGGCGTAGGCTTATCTTCACTTTTTACTACATTAACTACAGCCACATCTACTGGAGCAGTCAACAATATGCATGATTCATTGACTCCTATAGGTGGTGCAGTAGCACTTATGAACATGATGCTTAATGTAATATTTGGAGGAATAGGTGTAGGGTTTATGAACATGATTATGTTTGCTATACTTACAGTTTTCCTCTGTGGACTTATGGTAGGAAGAACTCCAGAATTTTTGTCAAAGAAGATTGAAGGTAGAGAAATAAAATTAATAGCATTGGCAATAATCATTCATCCGCTGTTAATACTTATGTTTTCAGCTGCGGCATTGATAGTGCCACAGGGATTAGCTGGTATATCAAATCCTGGCTTTCATGGACTTACTGAGATTTTATATCAATTTACAAGTGCAGCAGCAAATAATGGTTCTAGCTTTGGTGGGCTAAATGTTAATACAATGTTCTGGAATACTAGTACTGGAATAGTTATGCTGGCTGGAAGATATATATCAATGATAATATTAATTGCTGTAGCGGCATCATTAGCTTCAAAGAGAGCAATACCTGTAACTTCAGGTACTTTTAGAACTGATAATGCAGTATTTACAGTAACGCTTATATTTATTGTTTTGGTAATTGGTGCACTTACTTTCTTTCCAGCATTGTCTCTTGGACCTATTGCTGAACAGCTTACATTATAAAGGAATGGTGTATGATTATGGAAAATAAAAAATCTAAATTTATTACAAAGGATATAATGAAAGATGCTACTGTGGAATGTTTTAAAAAGTTAAATCCTAAATATATGGCTAAAAATCCTGTTATGTTTGTAGTTGAAATTGGTTTCTTAATAACATTGCTTCTTACAATTTTCCCTAATATATTTGGCGATACAGGAAACAATTTAAGAATTTACAATTTTATAGTAACTATAATTTTATTTATAACAGTACTATTTGCAAATTTTGCTGAGGCAGTAGCAGAAGGTAGAGGAAGAGCACAGGCAGAAACTTTAAAGAAAACTCGTAAGGATACCTCAGCAAAGCTTTTGGATTCCAGTGGAAATGTAAAAGTAATAAGTGCAAATGAGCTTAAAAAAGATGATATAGTCCTTGTTGAAAGTGGGGATGTAATCCCTAATGATGGCGAAGTTATTGAAGGTATAGCATCTGTAGATGAATCTGCAATTACTGGTGAATCAGCACCCGTTGTAAAGGAATCTGGAGGAGATTTTGCTTCAGTTACAGGAGGAACAAAGGTTTCTAGTGATTGGCTAAAAATAAAGATAACAGCAACCCCAGGTGAATCTTTTTTGGATAAAATGATTAATCTTGTAGAGGGTGCTTCAAGACAAAAGACACCTAACGAAATTGCACTTAATACTATACTTGTAAGTCTTACACTTATTTTTCTTATTGTACTTGTGACACTTTATCCTATGGCAGGCTATGCTGGTGTGAAAATTTCAATATCAACACTTATAGCACTGTTAGTTTGTCTTATACCAACCACTATAGGCGGACTTTTATCTGCTATTGGTATAGCTGGTATGGATAGGGTCACTAGATTTAATGTAATAGCTATGTCAGGAAAAGCGGTTGAATCTTGTGGCGATGTAGATACTATGATACTTGATAAAACGGGAACTATAACCTTTGGAAATAGACTGGCATCAGATTTTATTCCTGTTGGAGGCTCAGAAAAAGCAGAACTTATAAATTATGCGGTGATATGTTCTTTAAAGGATGATACTCCAGAGGGCAAGTCTATAGTTGAACTTGGAAACAAGTTAGGATGCTCAGTAGACAAAGATAAATATATTAATATAAAGTTTGAAGAGTTTACAGCACAGACCAGAATGAGTGGAGTGGACTTGGAAGATGGAACCAGTATAAGAAAAGGAGCCTATGATGCCATAAAAAAGAGAGTTAATGAACTTAAGGGTAAAATACCTGAGGAGCTTGAGGAAGAGGTAAACAAAGTTGCTAAATTAGGTGGAACTCCCCTGGTAGTATGTGTTAACAATAAAATTTATGGTGTTATATATCTAAAGGATACTGTTAAACCTGGACTTGTGGAGAGATTTGGAAGACTACGTGAAATTGGTATTAAAACTATAATGTGTACAGGTGATAATCCACTTACAGCTGCAACTATTGCTAAAGAAGCAGGTGTAGATGGCTTTATTGCAGAGTGCAAACCTGAGGATAAGATAGAAGCAATAAAAAAAGAGCAGATGGATGGTAAAATCGTGGCAATGACAGGAGATGGAACCAATGATGCACCCGCTCTTGCTCAGGCTGATGTAGGTTTAGCAATGAACAGTGGAACTACTGCTGCAAAAGAAGCTGCAAATATGGTGGATTTAGATTCGGATCCTACAAAAATATTGGAAGTTGTTGAAATAGGAAAGCAACTGCTTATAACAAGAGGTTCACTTACAACTTTTAGTATAGCTAATGATGCTGCAAAATATTTTGCTATAATACCAGCTATATTTACAGTAGCTATACCACAGATGCAAGTTATGAATGTCATGAAATTATCTACACCTAATAGCGCAATACTGTCAGCATTAATATTTAATGCTGTAATAATACCACTTCTCATACCTATTGCTATGAAAGGTGTAAAATATAGGCCTATGAAAGCAGAATTGTTACTTTTGAGAAATATGCTGATATTCGGACTTGGTGGCGTGATAGCACCTTTTGTAGGAATAAAAATTATAGATATGCTTATAACTCCAATTATCAGAATTCTTAATTTAGGTTAAATTAATATATCTATCATAATAAATAGGAGGTTTTAATATGAAAATGCTTCAAAAGTCTCTTCGTTTGACTATTGCATTAATGATAATTTGCGGAATCATTTATCCGCTTTTTATAACGGGAGTAGGCCAGGTGCTCTTTACTAAACAGGCAAATGGCAGCATTATAACAACTAATGGTAAGGCAGTTGGCTCAGAATTAATAGGTCAAAATTTTACTGATCCAAGATTTTTTAGAGGTAGAGTTTCCTCGGTAAACTATAATACCTATACGGAAGCAGATACAAAACCAGATAAAAGTGGAAAAGTAGCTTACTCAGGAGTTGCATCTGGTTCTCAAAATTTAGGACCATCAAATAAGCTTTTAAAAGAGAGAGTGCAGAAGGACATAGATGATTTTCTGAAAACTCATCCAGGTGTAAAAAAGGAAGATATACCAACAGATCTTCTTACAAGTTCTGGCTCTGGACTTGATCCTGATATAAGTCCAAAGGCTGCTGTGGTTCAAATACCTGCTGTATCAAAGGCAACAGGTATAAGTAAGGAAGACCTTCAGAAAATAGTTGATAAATACACAGAAGGCAGAACTTTTGGTATTTTTGGAGAATCTAGAGTAAATGTACTTAAGGTTAATCTTGAAATAGCAGCTATTTTAAATAAATAATGAAATTAGACTTCTTAAATGATGAATTAAAGTTTTATTATATAAGTATGCAAAGTTATGACGGTTACTAACTTGTTATCTCTTAAAAAATGCTTTAGGCTAATATATAATAAATAAAATTGAAAAGGAAGAAAATAAGCCTATGAGGGGAAAGTTAAAAATATTTTTTGGTTATGCTGCAGGTGTGGGAAAGACTTATGAAATGCTCAGGGAAGCCCAAGAAATTAAAGAATCAGGTGAAGATATAGTTATAGGTTATATTGAGCCTCATGCCAGACCTGAAACCATAGCATTAACTAAAGGACTGGAAAAAATAGAACTCAAAACTATAAGATACAAGGGAAGCACTTTCAGAGAATTTGATATTGATAAGGCACTAATAAGAAAGCCTAAGATAATATTGGTAGATGAGCTTGCTCATACTAATGGAATAGGTCAGAGAAATAGAAAAAGGTGGCAAGATATAGAAGAACTTCTTGCAGCGGGAATAGATGTATATACTACTGTAAATGTTCAGCATATTGAGAGTTTAAATGATGTTGTAGAAAATATAACTCATATTTCTGTACGGGAGACTATTCCAGATAAAATATTTGATGAGGCTGAAAAGGTAGAAATAGTAGATATTGAACCTGATGAGCTTTTAAATCGTTTTAAGAGTGGTAAAATATATAGAATAGAGCAGGTTAAAAGGGCGTTGCTTAATTTCTTTACCAGAAATAATTTGTATGCACTTAGAGAAATAGCACTTAGAAGGATTGCAGATAGAGTAAATTATGAAGTGGAAAGTGGGAGGCTAGCCAAAAGAGAAATTACTGTTATTCCAGCATCTGAACAGATATTGGCCTGTATTAGTCCATCTCCATCCTCAGCAAAGGTTATACGTACTGCTGCAAGGATGGCAGAAAATTATCATTCAAAATTTGTTGTTCTATATATTTCTACAACCAAGGCCGAAAATTTAAGTAAAGAAGATAAAAAGAGATTAAATTTGAATTTTAGTTTAGCTGAGAAATTAGGAGGAGAAATAGCTCAATTATATGGAGATAATGTAGCGGATCAAATAATACAGTATGCCAAGTTTCGAAATATTACTAAATTAGTCATAGGAAAAAATTATAAACGAAGTAGTAAAATACTTCATTTCTATGCAAAGGATGTAGTAGACAAACTTATGGATTCTAATGCTTATATTGATGTTTATGTAATACCAAATTCATTGTATAAGAAAAAAAGAGAGAAGTTAATCCGAAAATTAAATAGATGGAACAATTTTTCCCTTAAAGAAATTAGTGAATCAATATTAATTATAGGAATTGCCACAGGGATTGCACAAATTTTCGATTATATGGGTCTAAACGATACTAATGAAATTATGATTCTTATATTGGGTGTTATAATTGTATATATAAGAACAACTGGATATTTTATTGGAGTCATAGCCTCAATAGTTGGAGTATTAATGTTTAATTTTTTATTTACCGAGCCTAAGTATTCCCTTGAAATTTATGATAAAAATTATTTGATTACTTTTACTATAATGCTTATAGTGGCATTTATAGTTGGAAACCTTACGAATAGAATACAAAAGGAGTCTAATAATTCTTATACAAGGGAAAAAAGAACCCAAACACTGTATATGGTCAGTAGCAAGCTTTTAAGTGCAGTGGGTGCTTCAGATGTTATTTCCATAGGAATAAAATATACTTCAAGATTAATTAACAGAACTGTAGTGGCATATTTGTCTGAGGATAATAAGCTTTCAGCTTCATTTGTATATAATAATAAGAGTGAAAATGAAAATGAAATTTTAAACAGAGATGAAAATGCAGTAGCTTACTGGTGCCTTTTAAATGGTAAGGAAGCTGGCAAGGGTACTGATACTTTTTATGGAGCTAAGGGATATTATGTACCTATAAAAATACAGGAAAAAATACTTGGAGTTATTGGGGTATCATGCTTACAAGGCTTTCTTGAGCCTGAACAAAAATTTATTGTTCAAACTATTACAGGGCAGATAGCTATTGCCTTAGATAGAGAAATTCTTTCAAGTGAGCAGGAAACCTCCAAGGTTCAGATTGAAAGAGAACGTCTTAGAAGTAATTTATTAAGATCAATTTCTCATGATCTCCGAAGTCCTCTTGCAGGGATTAAGGGTTCCATAAGTACGATTTTGGAAAAGGGAAAAGTTATATCTGAAAAGACAAAAGAAGAATTATTAAACGGAATTTATGATGATACTGAATGGCTTATAAGATTAGTTGAAAACCTACTGAGCATGACTAAATTTGATGAAGGAAATATGGATATTATTAGAAATATGGAATTAGTAGAAGAGGTAGTATCTGAAGCGGTGCAAAGAAGTTCCAAATATTCTAAAGATCATAAAATAAAAGTTAATGTTCCGGAAAAAATTATAATGGTCCCTATGGATGGTAATCTAATTGAACAGGTAATCATAAATTTACTGGATAACGCTGCTAAATTTTCTCCTAAATATTCTATTATAGAAATAAAAGTTTATGAAAGTGAAGAAGATGTGATTTTTCAAGTGATTGATAACGGCTGCGGAATAGAAGAAAAAATATTATCTAATATATTTGAAAGGTTTTTTACAAATGGTAGTAAAATATCCGATTCAAGAAGGGGCGTTGGTCTAGGGCTTGCTATTTGTAAGTCAATAGTAGAAGCTCATGGCGGTAAAATTACAGCTGCTAATAAAAAAGGTGGGGGAGCTATATTTACATTTAATATTCCGAAGAAACATGAAAATTTAAAAAAGTAGATTATTATTCTTTTCTAAAAGTGTTAAAAATAATGGGGAGAAGGGGATTGAATATGGAAAATAAGCCATATATACTTGTAGTTGAGGATGACAAACCAATAAGAAATTTTATAACTGCAGCAATAGCTACTCAAGGATATAGATATATTGAAACTGATAAAGGAAACGAGGCAATTGCACTTTCAATGTCTAATAGCCCTGACCTTATAATATTAGACTTAGGGCTGCCAGATATTGATGGATTTGAAGTTATATCTAGAATAAGAGAGTGGTCCAGTATCCCAATTATAATTGTATCAGCAAGAGAAAATGAGAGACAAAAAGTTGAAGCACTTGATAAGGGAGCAGATGATTATTTAACTAAACCTTTTGGAATAGGAGAACTTCTTGCAAGAATTCGTGTATCTCTAAGGCACACTGGATTAGATAAAGATAAAAATGAAGTGATTAATACTTTTAAGGTGAAGAATCTGCTTGTTGACTTTCAAAAAAGACGTGTAACATTAGAAAATGAAGAAATACATCTTACTCCCATAGAATATAAAATAATGTCATTACTTTGTAAATATTCAGGTAAAGTGCTTACTCACAATTTTATTATCCATGAAATCTGGGGCACATCTGTGGGAAATGAAACTCAATCACTAAGAGTTTTTATGGCAAATCTGAGAAGGAAGATAGAAAAAGACCCTGCTCAGCCTGAATATATATATACTGAGGTTGGAGTAGGATATAGACTTGTGGATGAATAGCTTCAATTTGAAACCTTTGCCATATTATAGTATATACCTTTTATTAAATATACTTTTTGTGAGATAATCAATATTTACATTACAAATTTTTTTGTGTAGATTATAAAAATTTATAATCTACACAAAATCTACACAAATTTGTGTTATAATAACTTTAAATAAGTAAATAGATAATAAGTATCATTATCAATTGTTTCATTACAATAATATCACCCCTCAGGGGGGAGGTGGATATATTTTATGAATAATGAAAAATTAAATGCAGTAAAGGCATTAAAGACATCAAAAGGGCAAATAGAAGGAATAATAAAAATGATAGAAGAAGGACGATATTGTATTGATGTATCCAATCAAATCATTGCAGCACAATCTCTTTTAAAGAAGGCAAATATGCTCATATTAAAACAACATTTAAATCATTGTGTAAAGGATGCTTTTATGCATGATAATGGTGATAAAAAGGTTGATGAAATAATAGACCTGCTTGGCAGACTTATGGGAAAATAAAGGGGGTAATGAGAATGGAAGTGAGTAAGACTCTAAAAATAGAGGGAATGACCTGCGCTGCCTGTGCAAAGGCTGTAGAGAGGGTTTCAAAAAAACTTGAGGGTGTAGAAGAAGCCAATGTTAATCTTGCTACGGAAAAATTAAATATAAGCTTTGATGAAGCTAAAGTTTCTATACCAGATATTCAGGCGGCAATTGAGAAGGCTGGATATAAGGCATTAATTGAAGCTACAAATAAAATTTTAAAAATAGAGGGAATGACCTGTGCAGCATGTGTAAAGGCAGTTGAGAGAGCTTGTAAAAAATTAGATGGTGTACTTGAGGCAAATGTAAATATCGCTACAGAAAAATTGAATATTACCTTTGAACCATCAAAAGTTAGAGTAGGGGACATTAAAAAGGCAATAGAAAAAGCTGGATATAAGGCCTTAGAAGAAGAAACAACTGTTGATACGGATAGAGAAAAAAAAGAAAAGCAAATAAAGGATATTTGGAAAAGATTTGTCATATCAGCTATATTTGCAGTTCCTCTTTTGATAGTAGCTATGGGACCAATGATACTGGAATGGCTCAATATAGGGCTTCCAATGAATATAAGTCCCATGATGCATCCTAAAATTTATGGGATAATAGAATTAGCTTTAGTATTGCCAATTATAATTGAAGGAAGAAAATATTTTATTATTGGTTTTAGATCACTTATAAAATTAAGTCCTAATATGGATTCGTTGGTTGCACTGGGAACTTCAGCTGCCTTTTTATATAGTCTTTATGGTGTCATTGAAGAAGTATTTTTAGGAACTGGTGAAATTCAATTATATTTTGAATCTGCCGGAGTTATTCTAACACTTATCACACTGGGAAAATACATGGAAGCTGTATCTAAAGGAAAGACTTCCGAAGCCATAAAAAAGCTTATGGGACTTGCACCTAAAACTGCTACTATAATTAGAGATGCAAAAGAAATAGAAATTCCTATAGATGAAGTAGAGATTAATGATATTGTAATAGTTAAACCTGGTGAAAAGATGCCTGTAGATGGAGAAGTGATAGAAGGTAATACTTCTGTAGATGAGTCTATGCTCACAGGGGAGAGTATACCAGTAGAAAAAAATATTGGTGATAAAATCATTGGTGCCAGTATAAATAAAAATGGATCTATAAAATACAGAGTTACTAAGGTAGGTAAGGACACTGCACTTTCACAAATTATTAAATTGGTAGAAGATGCACAGGGTTCAAAAGCACCTATAGCTAAGCTGGCAGATATAATATCTGGATATTTTGTTCCTGTGGTTATGACTCTTGCAATTATAGCTTCTCTGGCATGGCTTATATCTGGTAAGAGTGGTGTGTTTTCTTTAACCATATTTATATCAGTGCTTGTAATAGCTTGTCCTTGTGCTCTTGGTCTAGCTACGCCTACAGCAATAATGGTAGGTACAGGAAAAGGAGCAGAATATGGAGTCTTAATTAAAAGTGGAGTGGCACTGGAAACATCCCACAAGATACAGACTATAGTTTTTGACAAGACGGGAACTATTACAGAAGGAAAGCCTAAAGTTACAGACATAATAGTTACTGAAGGAATAAATGAGAAAGATATAATTAAAATTGCAGCATCGGCAGAAAAAAGGTCTGAACATCCTTTAGGAGAAGCTATTGTAAAAAGAGCAGAGGAAGATGCTGTGGAATTAATAGATGTCAGTGATTTTAAAGCAATACCGGGACATGGCATTGAAGTTAACGTAGATTCCAAGATAATATTACTTGGAAATAAGAAATTAATGGATATCAGCGGCATATCTTTAGCTGGATTTGAAGAAGAATCCGATAGATTGGCTAGAGAAGGTAAAACTCCAATGTATATAGCTTCAAAAGAGAAGCTTATGGGTATTATAGCAGTGGCAGATATTGTTAAGGAAAACAGTAAGAAAGCTATTGAAAAGCTCCATAAGATGGGGGTTGAAGTGGCTATGATTACTGGTGACAACAAAAAGACAGCAGTAGCTATAGCAAAGCAGGTAGGTATAGATAGAGTATTATCAGAAGTTCTACCACAGGATAAGGCAAATGAAGTGAAAAAACTTCAAGCAGAAGGTAAAAAGGTAGCTATGGTTGGAGATGGAATAAATGATGCTCCGGCACTAGCCCAGGCGGATATAGGAATAGCCATTGGCTCAGGAACTGATGTAGCCATGGAATCAGCAGATATTGTGCTTATGAGAAGTGATTTAATGGATGTTCCTACAGCAATTGAACTTAGTAAGAAGACTATAAAAAATATAAAGGAAAATTTATTTTGGGCTTTTGGCTATAATATCTTGGGAATACCGGTAGCTATGGGAATATTATATCTCTTTGGAGGTCCGCTTTTAAATCCAATAATAGCTGCATTGGCAATGAGCTTCAGTTCAGTATCCGTATTGACAAATGCGCTTAGATTAAAGAGATTTAGCCCTTTAACTTAAGGCACATTCAAATAAATAACTAGTCAGTATGCTAGACTATTTTGAATTCTACTGCGTCAACAGAACCCTCAGATAGCTCACTATCTTCGGAACCTGTTTCCTTGTATCATTCAAAATATTCGTCGCATCTTTGACTTACTATTTATTTTCATATGCCTAATATAAATAAACTTAGCTATGGTGAATAGTATTCTTGGTTTTGGTTAGATAGTTTTCTCAGTGAATTTTAGAATGTACTATTCAGATGCTATTCAAAGGGCGTTTTTAATTCCAGTGGGACGGTTTCTCCCACTGAAATTCATAAATACTTATCTAAAGGTGTGATGCTGTCACTGACACTTAAAGTGGAAGGCTACAGCGGCTAGCCATGGGATAAAATATAAAATAAAAGGGAGAGATTTAAATGAAAAAGAAAATATCAATTGAAGGAATGAGCTGCGGACATTGTGTAAAACATGTAGAGGAGGCTTTAAAGGAAATTGGAGCTGATGCTATAAATGTAAGCTTAGAAAATAAATTTGCTGAAGCAGAAGTAGGAAGTATAGCTGATGAAAAGATAAAAGCTGCCATTGAAGATGCCGGATATGATGTAGTAAGTATACAAGCTGTATAAAAATTAAAAGCCATCTATAGCGTTCAGCTATAGATGGTTTTTAATTTTAAATTCCATGCGTACTCCAGTACTCCAGTGCATACTATAAGAAAACTTTTTATTAATAAATTTATTCAAAGACTTAATTTATGATTGAAGATAAATTATTGATACTATATTCGTTTATGATGAAACTAAACTATCTACATCTATTAATAGCACTAATTAAAGCTTTTAAAGAAGAGGTATTTGTATTTTCAGATACGCCAACTCCAAAATATCTCTTGTTATTATTTTCTATTTGAATATAGGATACTGCTTTAGAGCGGGAACCCTTATCCAGTGCATGTTGATCATAGGAAATAAATTTACATCCATTTATATTGGAAGCATGTAGTGCATTGAAAAAAGCATTTACAGGACCATTACCTGTTCCTTTAATATTTTTATCAACACCATCTACATTTATGGTAGCGTGAATATTAAGCACATTTTTATCATCCTCTACATTTTGCACTGATTCAGTTTCATAACTTTTTAAAGTGTAAGGTGTTTTTTTATCTAAATATTCATCTTTAAATAATTCAAATATTTGATCTGCACTGAGTTCTGTACCAGAAGTATCAGATTTTTCTTTAACAATAGATCCAAATTCTTTGTGCATTTCTTTAGGCAATATAAAACCAAAATCACTTTCCATAATATAAGCAGTACCGCCTTTGCCGGATTGACTGTTTATACGAATAATTTCTTCATATTCTCTGCCTAAATCATGAGGATCTATGGCAAGATAAGGAACTTCCCAATAGGAATTATTTTCTTCTTCCAAAGCTTTAAGACCTTTTCTTATAGCATCCTGATGGGAACCTGAGAATGCTGTATAAACTAATTTGCCCGCATAAGGATGACGTTCATGAACATTCATGTTAGTACATTCTTCATATATCTTCACAGTATTATATATATTTGAGAAATCCAATTTGGGATCTATGCCCTGAGAATACATATTCATGGCCATAGTAACTATATCCAGATTACCGGTTCTCTCCCCATTTCCAAATAATGTTCCTTCAATTCTATCTGCTCCAGCAAGAAGACCTAACTCACTGGAGGCTGTACAGGTACCTCTGTCATTGTGAGTATGAAGACTGATTATAATATTTTCTCTGTTTTTAATGTGTTTACAAATCCATTCTATCTGATCTGCATATACATTAGGAGTAGCCATTTCTACTGTAGAGGGTAAATTTATAATTACCTTATTTTCTGCTGTTGGCTTCCAAACATCTACTACTGCTTCACATATTTCAAGTGCATAGTCTAGCTCAGTTCCGGTGAAGCTTTCAGGGGAATATTCAAAGGAAAAATTGGTTTCAGGGTATTTTTCTTTATATTCATTTAAAAGTTTGGCACCATTTACCGCTATATCAATTATTTCCGCTTTACTCTTATTAAAAACTACTTTTCTCTGTAGTACAGAAGTAGAATTATAGAGATGCACTATGGCATTTTTTGCGCCCTTTAAAGCTTCAAAAGTCTTCTTAATCAGATGTTCTCTTGATTGGGTAAGTACTTGAACAGTTACATCCTCTGGTATGAGATTATCCTCTATTAATTTACGGAGGAAGGTATATTCTGTGTTAGAGGCAGCTGGAAAGCCAACTTCTATTTCTTTAAAGCCTAAATCTATAAGTAACTTATACATTCTAAGTTTTTCTTCAACATTCATAGGTACTGGCAGTGCCTGATTTCCGTCACGTAAATCTACACTACACCATCTAGGTGCTTTTTCAATTTGATTATCTGGCCATTGACGATTTTTCAAATCAACTGAAGGATATTTTTTATATTTTGAATAAGACACAAAATCAACCCCTTTGTTTAAATTAGGCATATGAAAATAAATAGTAAGTCGAATATACTAGCATACTGACTATTTATTTATTTAAATATACTTAGTGTAAAGAAATAATTAATCAATGTGCTAGCAAATTTGATTTGTTATTTCTTATTCTATGACTAAACTAAAATTCCATGTAAAATAAATAAAGCCCGTCTCAATAAAAGAGACGAGGCTAACCCGCGGTACCACTCTAATTAGTTCCATTATAAAACCCACTTTATCAACGGCAATTACCATTTATCCTTATAACGAAGGAACACGTTCTACCCTACTAATTTCAGGAGACAGCTTGCAGACGAGTTCAAGATTTTGAAATTACCGAAATCACAGCATCATCGGTTCTCTGAAAATTTCACATATCCCTACTATTTCTGTTCATTGCTTTGTATTGTCTTTGATTATACAGCACCCATTAGAGGGTGTAAATATAAACGCATTAAATTTATACTATCCATAATTATTTAATAAAATATTGATAAATTAATAATAAATTTAGGGATAAACTTAATAATTTTAATAATTATTTATTCTTTCTTTTCTTAATAATTGATTATTTTTTGACAAATCTCTTATTTGTGAACATCTTATAAACTGTAAGTATATTATTAAAAATAAAATATTAAAAAATAATCAGTGACATGCTTTTTATGATAAAATAACAAGTGTATGATGCATAGAAAAATTATTGAGTTAGGAGATAACTTATGAGAAAAATAGCCACTCTTGGACCAGCAGGAACTTTTTGTGAAATTGCAGCTAAAAAATACAATAATGAAAAAGATTTTAATGGAAATATAATTTTTTATTCAAGTATAACAAAAGCTTTTAAGGCCATTGGAGAAGAATGTAATTTAGGGGTGATACCCATTGAAAATGCGCTGGATGGTTATGTTCAGCCAGCGCTTGAACTCTTAGCAAAAACAGAGTTAAAAATAATAGATGAAATTATTATTCCAATTCAATTTTCTTTTGTAGCAAATTCAAAAAATATTTCTGATGTAGAAAAGATATATGTTCAATTTAAAACCCAAGGTCAATGCTGTGATTTTTTAGAACAGTTTGATAGCAATGTAAAAATTATAACCACTGAAAGTAATGGAGAATCTTTTGTTAATGCAAAGTATGGCAATATTCATGAGGCAGCTATAGTACCTCAGCACATGCTAAGAAGTGGCTTTAAATTGCCCTATGAAATTGAAAATGTAACTGATTCTAAGGAAAATGAGACAAGATTCATAGTTGTTTCTGAAAAAACTCAAAATTATTCTCAATCTGAAGGAAAAAACTATAAAACTTCTTTAATTATTACCCAAACTGAAGACAAACCAGGCTCACTGGCTAATATATTAAATGAATTTTCTTCTAGGGGCATTAATTTGATGTCTATATTATCACACCCTAATAAACAGGCACTGGGAAAATATTATTTTTTTATTGATGTAGATGGTAATTATTTAGAAGATAAAGATTTAAATGAAGCTATTAAGAATATTTCTGTAAATAATAAAGTGAAGATATTTGGTACTTATGAAAATGCAATAAAAAATAGCAAAGATAATTAATAAAATTTCTATTGACAAAGAAACGAATAAATTATATAATTGACTTAAAAAATAATATTTAATTAGCTGACTATAGAGATTAGAGGTTAAGTTAAATTTATTGTAGAGATGTTTTTATGTGTAATCTTTATAGTAATTAAACTTAACTTTATGTTATTGTATAGAATTTTATAATAACAATTCTGTAGCTATTAGTGATTAATAGAAATAATAGTTTTATTGAACTTTTAACTGAAATGGTAAAAAGTATAATGGTAGTTAATTAATATAGTGGAGTTCAAGCTACCGACTAGAAAAACTAGAGGTAAAAGCCATTCAGCTATAAAAAAATGTTAAGTTGGCTGACTAGAGAGACTAGAGGTCAAATTAAAATTTTATTTTTCAATGTATATGAGTATAATACAATTGTTTTAAAATAATACTCTTAGAGTAAGAAAATAGACATCTTATTCTAAGAGTATTATTATTTTAAAATTAAATTCAAACAAAAATATTTTAAATTATCCACTTACATAGGTTTTATAAACATTTGAGTCCAATAGCAGGTTCCATTGCTGTCCTTTGCAAGGCCAACACCTATTTGAGTATAAGAAGGATTTAATATATTTGCTCTATGCCCTGGTGAATTCATCCAGGCATTTACAACTTCCGCAGGAGTTCTCTGTCCCATGGCTATGTTTTCTCCAGCAGCTGAAAATTTTATTCCAAAAGTTTCCATCATATTAAAAGGAGAGCCATAAGTAGGGGAAGTATGAGAAAAATAATGTTTATTAATCATATCTTGTGATTTATATCTGGCTACTCTTCCAACCTGCCAATTAGTAGTTAAAGGTTGGAGGCCATTTTTACTTCTTTGAATATTTACAAGCCTTATAACTTCTGCTTCTGCTGCCTTTGTATCATTTATATTTGGTATATTTACTTTATTACCAGGGTAAATTAAATTTGGATTGGCTATCTGTGGATTTTTAGCTATTAGTTCACTGAGACCTGTTTGATTAGCTACAGCTATTTTCCAAAGTGTATCTCCGGGTTTAACTATATATACTAAATCCTGAGCAAAGGCAGTTGTGGAGAACATAAGAGAAAAAAATAGTGAAAGTGTTAAAATCTTTTTTTTCATTAATTATCACCTCACTAGATATTCTTTAATAAATTCAATTATTTATGTGATGTTATTTATTCTATAGTTGATAAAATTTACATATAAAGTTTATAATATAATGAGGTTAGGAACATAAGTATAAATAATAAGATAAAGCTCATATGAAAGTTTGTTAAATGTTAGGAGGAATTTTATGAATATAAATGATAGTATAGATAACCTTAAAGATCAGCTTATTAAAGCAGTTCAAGAAGTTGTACGAGTAAAGAGTGTAGAAGAAAAACCTCAATCAGGAATGCCTTTTGGAGAAGGTCCGGCAAATGCACTGGAAACTGCTCTTGAAATTGCAAGAAATTTGGGCTTTAAAATAGTTAATTTAGACAATTATGTAGGATATGCGGAATATGGAGAGAGTGATGAATATGTTGCAGCACTTGGTCATCTTGATGTAGTGCCAGAAGGCGATGGATGGAAATACCCTCCTTATTCAGCAGAAATACACGAAGGGAAAATTTATGGAAGAGGAACTACTGATGATAAGGGTCCTATTATTTCTGCATTGTTTGCACTTAAGGCCATAGTAGATGCCAAATTACCTCTTTCCAAAAAAGTAAGAATTATTTTCGGAACTAATGAAGAATCAGGGAGTAAGGAACTTAAATATTATTTGGATAGAGAAAAGCCTCCAATAGCTGGTTTTACACCAGATGCAGAATATCCAATTATAAATGGGGAAAAGGGAATAACTATATTTGACTTTGTTAAGGATTTAAATACAAAGCCACAAGGAGATTTCATTATAAAGTATATTAAAGGTGGGCAAAAGGCAAATATGGTTCCTGATTATTGTGAAGCAGGAATCAAGGCTGATTTAAGGAGTGTTCTAATTGAAAGCTGTGAGCAGTTTTCAGAAAGGACTGGATATGATTTGAAGATAGAGGAAAAAGAGGATATGGTGATAGTAAAATCCTATGGAGTTTCTGCTCATGGAAGTTTACCGCAGCTTGGTAAAAATGCTATTATGCAGCTTTTTGCATTTCTAGGTGAGCTTGATCTTGGAAGTTCAGACATAGGAAAATTTATAAATTTCTTTAATAGATATGTGGGCTTTGAGGTCAATGGTGAATCTTTTGGTGTAGGGCTTTCAGACGATGTGTCAGGTAAACTTTCCTTTAATTTGGGTGTGGCTGACATAAATGAAGATAAGGCTAGATTGACACTAAATGTGAGATATCCTGTTACTAAAACTTATGAAGATTTAATGGATCCATTAGAGGATAGAATAAAGGATACAGGAATAAGAGTTGAAAATATGCAGCATCAAGAGCCTCTATATTTCCCGGAAAATCATCCACTAATTAAAACTCTACAAAAGGTTTACAAAGAGCAGACTGGTGATGAACCTAAGCTATTATCTATTGGAGGAGGGACTTATGCCAAGGAAATGCCTAATATAGTAGCCTTTGGACCTATATTTCCAGGTAAGCCCGATTTAGATCATCAAGCAAATGAGTATATTGAAATTGAAGATTTAATAATCAATGCCAAAATATATGCACATACTATTTATGAGTTAGCTAAATAAAAAATATTCTTTTAGATAAAGGTAATAACTATAAAATTATTAAAAATTTTAATAATTTTATAGTTTTTTATTATTTTTAATATGACTTTTAAGATTTTCTACTTGTTTAATAAGATGATTTATGTCAATTTTTTTATTGCAACAGAATCTTTCACTACAAAGTAAAATTATTTCGTCCATAAGACTATTGCAGGTAGTAAATACCTTATGAAGATACTTAGTTGGATACATTAGATAATTTACTAATACTGAATAAATAAGTTGTAAATGTGTATCTTAATCATGAGCTAAAATGATATAATATAATAAAAATATTCAGGTATATTGGAATAAATAAGAAGTAAATATGGAATTCTATTACATATTACTTTGTATGCTTTGGGAGGCATTATTATGGAAAGAGTGGCATTAATAACGGATACTACAGCAGATTTACCTCAGGAGATAATTAATAAATATAATATACAGGCTTTACCATTCAGAATAATATACAAGGATAGAGAATATAGAGATAAGATAGAGATTACCTCTGAGGAAGTTTATAGAGGATTGAAAAAGGAAGTGCCAACCTCTTCCATGCCGTCTCTTCAGGATATGGAAGATACTTATAGTAAATTGGAAGGGGAAGGTTATACTCATGTTATAGGCATAACCTTATCTAGTGGACTTTCAGGAATATATAATGGATTGACCCTAGTAAGTAAAAATCATCCAAATATAAAGTCTTGTATTTGTGATTCAAAATCTATATCCTTAGGAGAAGGCGCTTTAGTTGAAGAGTGCGCGAAACTTTTAGAGGGTGGAAGAAGTTTTGAGCAGGTAGTTAAGGCTATTCCATCAATACAAAACAGAATACATCTGTTCTTTGTGGTGGATACCTTAGAATATCTTATTAAAGGTGGGAGAATAGGCAAAGTGGCTGGAACTATTGGAACTCTATTAAATCTAAAACCTATAATATCTACAGATAAGGAGGGTAATTATTATACCTATGCTAAAGCTAGAGGCAAGAAACAAGCTTTAAGTAAAGTTATTGAAATAGCAGAGCAGCTTTCAAAAAATAAGAAGTGTAGAGCCTTAGTAGTTGATGGCAACGGAAAAGAAGATGCAATTAAAGTAAAGGAATCCATAGAAAAGCTTTCTAATATAACATCTGTTTATTATTGTGGATGTATTAGCCCTGTATCTGGTGTTCATAGTGGCCCCGGTCTTGTGGGGCTTGTATGTATTGAAGAAGAGTAATGAAGCTGTCTCACAATGCATATGTATGTATTGTGAGACAGCTTCATCTTTTTAAAAATTAATTGCTAAAATTAACAACTCTCAAATTCCTTCTGTTATTATTAATTCCCTAAAAATAGATATTGGGTATTGAAATTTTTATAATTAATGCTATAATAAATAAAGAAATTGTTAAAAAATCAGAGGTATTTAACAATGTAGACATAATAAGGAGGCGTTTTTATGAATAATATTTTTAGAACAAAACCCATTGAGAGTCTAATTGCCGAGACAAAGGGAAAGGATTCTCTAAAAAAAGCTTTGGGCCCACTTGAACTTACAATGCTTGGCGTTGGAGCAATTATTGGAACAGGTATATTTGTTCTTACAGGTGTAGCAGCAGCCAAATATTCCGGACCAGCACTTATATTATCTTTTATTGTATCCGGACTTGCTTGTGCCTTTGCAGCTTTATGTTATGCAGAGTTTGCATCAACTGTACCTGTAGCAGGTAGTGCTTATACTTATAGTTATGCAGCCCTTGGAGAATTTTGGGCATGGATTATAGGTTGGGATTTAATACTTGAGTACATGGTGGCAATTGGAGCAGTAGCTGTTGGATGGTCTGCTTATGCAGTTAATCTATTGGGAGCCGTTGGAATTAATTTACCAAAGGCTATTACAAGTTCTCCATTGGAGGGAGGAATTGTTAACCTGCCAGCAGTATTAATAATTCTTGTTATTACTTATCTTTTAGTTTCTGGTGTAGAACAGAGTTCAAAAGTAAATAATATAATAGTTGCAATAAAGTTAATTGTTATACTTCTATTTATAGTATTAGCAGTTGGACACGTAAAACCTGCTAACTGGCATCCATTTATGCCTTTTGGATGGGGCGGAGTTTTTAGTGGAGCAGCTATTGTATTCTTTGCTTATATAGGCTTTGATGCAGTATCTACAGCGGCTGAGGAGGTTAAAAATCCTCAGAAGGATTTACCAAAGGGAATTGTATTATCACTTTTACTTTGTACTGCCCTATATATAATTGTATCCGCAATACTTACAGGTGTAGTTCCATATTTACAATTTAAAGATACAGCAGCGCCAGTAGCTTTTGCTCTTAAACAAATAGGTATTAACTGGGGCTCAGCATTGGTTTCAGTAGGTGCTATTTGTGGTATTACATCAGTATTATTAGTTATGATGTTTGGACAGACAAGAATTTTCTTTGCCATGTCAAGAGATGGTCTTTTACCTAAGGTATTTGGCCAGGTTCATCATAAATTTAAGACACCAGTTAAAAGTACACTTTTAGTTGGAATAGTTACAATGGTAATTGCAGGATTTATTCCTATTGGAGATTTAGCAGAGTTGACTAATATAGGTACTCTTGCAGCCTTTATAATAGTTTCCATAGGAGTTGTAGTTTTAAGATACAGAAGACCAGATATTAAGAGAGGATTTAAATGTCCTGGAGCTCCTATTACACCAGCTATTTCTGTAATATTCTGTGCTATATTAATATTTATGCTTCCTAATATAACAAAAATTAGATTTGTAGTTTGGTTCTTATTAGGAATTATTGTATATTTTGCATACAGTAAAAATCACAGCACTATGAATAATGATAGCAGTGAAACTGCAGAATAACTATATATAATAAAGAATTATTTATTTAAACTCAGCTGACAAAATAATAAATATATATGAAATTATATTTGTTTATAAGATTTGTTCGATGACTAGTCGCTGTAACACTCCACTTTCTAAAGATGGAGATAACAGCGACACGTCCCTGGATAATTCATCTAAACTTAGTGGGAATACAAACTTCAACTAAGTAAGATTCATTGATAAAAAAGATTGGTTTAAAAGAAAATTTTACTTTTAAACCAATCTTTTTTATAATTATTTTATTTCGCCGTGTCTTTCGTAGGTTGTAATTTCTGAAATAGAGTTGTCCTCTTTTACAAATACTACAATAGGCTTGTGAAGATTTGCTTCTTCTTCCTCCATTTCGCAATAAGTCATTAATATGACCTTGTCCCCTGCTTGTGCATATCTGGCAGCCGCCCCATTAAGACATATGACACCACTGCCGTTTTCTCCAGCAATAACATAGGTTTCAATTCTACTGCCATTATTTATATTTACTACCTGTATTTTTTCATATTCTATTATATTTGCTTCTTTCATTAATTTACTATCTATTGTTATACTGCCCACATAATTTAGTTTTGCCTCTGTGACAGTTGCTCTGTGTATTTTTGATTTTAACATACTTAATTTCATGTACTGTACCTCCATAGAGTGAATCTTATTATTATGAAATATACAATCTTACTGCAATTAGTAACTTGAAAACAATACAAAGATTTATAAACGAAATACTGCAGTTTCAGAGTATTTTCAGACTAATATTTATTGTATATTGGGAACTGTAGATAATCTTAATTCTTTAGTTACTATTTAATATCCCAGGTAAAATTATCTATAAGTCTTGTGTTACCAATGTAAATAGCTATTGCCACAAGAATAGATGAGCTTATTTTGCAAACAGGTTTTAATTCTAAACTATCTACTATTTCTATATAATCAATTTTGGCAAGAGGTTCACTGGAAATTTTTTTCGAAATAATGCCAGTTAATTTTGAAGCATACTGTTCTCCAGATTTTAAAGCCTCCTTAGCCAAATTAAGACTTTCATTTAAGATAACAGCAGCTTTTCTTTCATCTCTGGAAAGATAAGTATTTCTTGAACTCTTAGCTAGCCCATCTTCTTCTCTTACAATAGGACAGCCTACAATGTCTATGTCAAAATTCAAATCTTGAACCATTCTCTTTATAACCGCCAGCTGCTGTGCGTCTTTTTCACCAAAATAGGCTCTATCAGGAGTTACTATGTTAAATAGTTTTGAAACCACAGTACATACACCCTGAAAATGAACAGGACGTTTAGAACCACATAAACCTTCTGTAAGTTCCTTTACAGCTACTGAAGTAACTGCATTATCAAAGTACATTTCTTCAGGAGAAGGGTTGAAAATTAAGTCTGCATTAGCCTTTTCACAGACAAGCTTATCTTTATCTAGATCTCTTGGATAAGCTTCCAGGTCCTCATTTGGTCCAAATTGAATTGGATTAACAAATATACTTACTACTACTTTATCATTTTCAGCAGCAGCTTTTTTTACTAAGCTTTCATGTCCTTCATGAAGAAAACCCATAGTAGGTACAAGGCCTACAGTAAGGCCATCTTTTTTCCATGCTTTTATTATCTTTCTTGTTTCCAGTATAGTGTGTACAGTTTCCATTTTTAACATCCTTTCCAAGGTGTAGTAAAGAAATAATTATTAGTATATCAGTCTATTTTATATAATACTACAATTGTTTATATCTAATATAGTTTACTTAATATATTATCATTTATTTTAAAGCTATGTTCTTCATCAGGAAAAACAGATTGTTTTACTTCGCTAATATAGGATTTAAATGCGGTAGACATAGATTCGCCCATGTTAGCATAGGATTTAACAAATTTTGGTTTGAAATCTGGAAACATACTAAGCATATCTTGATATACAAGAATTTGTCCGTCACAGTATTTGCCAGCACCAATGCCTATAGTTGGTATAGATATGGAATTGGTTATTATTTCAGCCAGCCTTGAGGGTATTCCTTCCAATACTATTGAAAAAACACCAGCAGCTTCTAAAGCTTTGGCATCTTCAATAATCTTTTTTGCCTGAGAATCTTCTTTTCCTTGAACTTTAAAGCCTCCAAAAACATTTACGGATTGAGGAGTGAGACCTATGTGACCCATTACTGGAATCTGTGCTCTTACAATTGCTTTAATTTGTTCGTAGACTAAAGTTCCCCCTTCAAGTTTAACGGCCTCAGCATTACCTTCCTGAATAAGTCTCCCAGCATTTTTAACAGCATCATATACGGAAGTCTGATAGGACATAAAGGGCATATCACTGACTAATAATGCATTCATAGTTCCTCTGGCCACGGCTTTAGTATGGTGAATCATATCTTCCATGGTTACGCTTAAAGTATCCTTATATCCTAAACATACCATGCCTAAAGAGTCTCCAACTAAAATACCGTCTATGCCTGAAGCATCTATAAGCTTTGCTGTGGAATAATCATAGGCCGTAAGCATTGCCAATTTTTCTCCCTTTTGTTTTGCAGATACAAAGGTTGAAGAAGTGTTTTTCATAAGTTTTACCTCCAAAAATTATTTTATCCAGTGTTTTACCGCTTTAATAATGTTATTATTCTAAAGCATTTTAATGCTCTTGAAAGGCATAAAGATTAATGCTAAGCCTTTTACAGCGGTATGTTATGGATAGTTAATGTAAACTTAATATAATGTATAAATTGACTATATGAAATTTTTAACAAAGATTTAAATTAATAGGAAAAATCACACATAATATAGGATAGGATATCCAAAAATGTTTGCAAAGTGTTAATGTGCGAAAAAGACTGCAGAGGTTAGTAGGCTTTATAATAAATTTTATTATAAAGTTAATATTTGAAACCTAAAAATATTAGGATTATTATCTTTCTAGCTGTCTCATTCAAAGGATATGAGCAGAAATTTTAAACATTAATAACACTATGGTGCAGTTCTTTAAGGATACTACCCAAAAACATTTTAACATAAAAGTTTTTTATATTCAATTTTAAAATTGAATATAAAAATTTATATATTAATATAAATAAAGTAAATAATAAATAAAAATTAACTGAAAATATAATTGCTTCATTAACTGGAATTTAAATTTAAGTAATATTAAAAAATTAGCTAGTCAGTATGCTAGCCATCTCACAAAATAGATGTGGCATTTTGAAATTGCTGTTTATTTTCAGACGCTTACAGGAGGAGTTTTATGGATATTTATTCTTTATTCTTAGTTGCATTGGCATTATCTTTAGATGCTTTTGGTGTAGCTATAAGTATAGGGATATGTAATTGCATGGCAAGAAGGCATAAAATTAGATTTTGTTTTTCCTTTGGATTTTTTCAATTTTTATTTTCTCTAATTGGTGCATATATAGGGCTTTTATTTAATACATATATTGCCTCTGTGCCGCAGTTAATAGGTGGCATGATTATCTCCATAGTTGGAGTATTTATGATAAAGGAGGGCTTTGAAAAAAAGTCAGATACTTTATTATTAGATCCTAAAATGTATATTGTCCTTGGAGCATCAGTTAGTATAGATGCTTTAGTAGTTGGATTTACTGTTCTTAGTAATATATTAAATTATACTGCAATATTATCACAAACTTTATTTATAGGATTTGTAACGGGAGCTTTATCTTGCATAGCCTTTATTATCTCAAGGTATTTGAGAAAAATAGATATAATTACTAAATACGCTAACTTTGTAGGAGGTATAATTCTTATGATATTTGGGTTGAAAATGATATTTTTTTAGATATAGATGTAATAAATATATCTATTATTAAAAATAAATATTAGGTAAAAATAAAAAGTATATATACCCAGTACTGTTTCTTGTAATATACCAATAGCTAGTAATTGTGCTATAATAAAAATAAAAATTATACAAGGTGATATTATGGACTATGAGGCTTTTCTTAAAGAAAGAAAAATTAAAGTTACTCAAGGAAGAGTAATTATACTGGAAATTATAGATAATTACTCTCAGGCTATAAGTGCAGATAATATATATGAACAGTGTAAAGAAAAAGGTCATAATGTGGATCTGTCTACAGTATATAGAAGCCTAGATTTATTTGAGCGCAAAGATATAATTGAAAAATTTAATCTAGGTGATGGAAAATACAATTATAAAATTAAGGATCACAAGCATAAGCATGTAATTGAATGTAGTCTTTGTCATAAAGAAGTGGAAATAGATTGTCCAATGCTGCCTGTAGAAGAATTAATAAAAAATAAGACAGGATTTGTGCTTATAGAACATGAACTTAAAGTAAAGGCTGTTTGCCAGGAGTGTATGAAGCACTCCAAAGAAAATAAGAAAAAGTAAAATATTAATTTAATTATTTGCATTTAAATATTGAAGGTCAGATAAAGGGGATATTTTTTTTACGTGCCAGATTCCGCTAGTATCCTTTGTCATTTTTAAACTGTAACTTACTGTAGCATGGGGAACTCTGGTTTCCATACCCCTTACATTTAAAATGGCATCATTTGAGCTGGAAAAAGTTATATAAGAATGGTCTATATTATATAGTTTATAGCTATTAAAAAAACCTGTAGTTAAATATTGTTTTGCAGCAAAATTTATATCTTTGTCATTGTTATTATTGATACTGCCTTTTATTAAAATTACAATAATGATTATGAAGACAGCTGTAACTATATATATTTTCTTTACCTTGGTTTTTTTCCTCATAACAAGTTCCTCCTGATCTATAGCGTGGTTATTAAAGATTTTTATGAATGATAAGCTTAATTGCAAAGCTTAAGTATTAACATCAATTTATTTTCTTGATAATATTGAATTGATGAAAAAATAAATTACATATAATGTAAATAAATTATAATATACTTGGATATATTTGTAAATAGAATATATGAATGTATTTTTGTAAAAGATAAAGCAGTAGTGCTGAAAGGAAGGATAAAATGAATTTTTCATCTTTAGTTTTAATGGAAAAAGACAAAGATAATAAGTTTTTTACAAGAGAACTTGGCAGCTATAAGGTTAATGAGGGTGCGGAGTATATAACAAAAATGTATTATGACGGGAAAAAGATAAATGTGTTTTTTGATACAAAAAAAGATGTGGAGGAATGGGAATATACAGCTGTATTCGATTATTTTGATTACGAAAGCTTTACAGAAAAAGGATATACTATTGAGGATATAGATGATGAATATAATCCAACTTGGTTAGTGAAGTTTGAATTTCTATCAAAGCATGAGGATATGGAAAAAAAATTTGATGAGCTTTGCAATTTAATATCAGAAAAAGTTCATCAGGTATTTCAGGATATAAGTAATCAGCGAGAAAAATATGAATAAAGTATAGCTAAATATTATAAATTAATTTTTAACATTATATAAATTGTAACTAAAGCTATACATTTGATTGATATCAGCTAATAGAAGATGTTTAAATAAAATACCTATTTATTAGTGAAGATAATTTATTGCAACATAAATATTAGTATAAAAAAGGGGAGAATTTTATGGAAGAAATAAAGAAAACCAAAACAAGGGATGAAATAGATGAAAAGTACAAATGGAGAATTGAGAAGGTATATAAAGATATAGAAGCTTGGGAAACTGATTTTAATAGACTTAAAGAATTTCAACCTAAAATAAGTGTACTTAGCGGAAAGCTTAGTGATGGTAAGAAGCTATTAGAATTTTATAAGCTTGACGAAGAGGCTTCTAGAATATTAGAAAAGTTATTTATCTATGCCCATCAAAGATCTGATGAGGACACAACAAATACCACTTTTCAAACATTAAAGAGTAGAATTGATGCTTATCTTTCAGAATTTAAAAGTGCTGCAGCTTTTTTTGTCCCTGAGATTTTATCTTTGCCTGAGGAAGATATTAAAAAAGAAGTTGAAAACGTGCCTGAACTTAAACTCTATGAATTTGCATTAAAGGATATATTAAAGGCTAAGCCATATACTCTTTCAAAAAGAGAAGAGGAATTGCTGGCTTCCGTTTCAGATTGTTTAGAAGCACCAGGAAATATTTTTAACATGCTATCAAATGCCGATATAAGTTTTCCAAAGATAATAGATGAAGATGGAAAGGAAGCTGAGCTTACAGAAGTAAAATACAGTAATTTTATAAAATCTAAAAATAGAGAAGTTAGAAAGAATGCTTTTAATGCTTTATTTAATACTTATAGTAATTATAAAAATACCTTTGCCCAAACTCTTTCAGCATCAATTAAAAATTTTGTATTTCAATCAAAGGTAAGGCATTATAAAAATTCTATGGAATATAGCCTTAAGCCAAATGACATTCCGCTAAGTGTATATGATAATGTAATTGAAACTGTAAATAATAATTTAAAAGCGTCACTACACAGATATGTGGATGTAAAGAAAAAACTATTAAAATTGGATGAAATCCATATGTACGATTTGTATGTTCCCGTGGTAGATACACCTAAGGATCATATTGAGTTTGAAAGAGCTGTTCAAATTGCAAAGGAAGGATTAAAGCCCCTTGGAAAGGAGTACCTGGATATTTTCGACAGTGGAATAAAAGATGGATGGATTGATGTATTTGAGAATAAGGGAAAAAGAGGTGGTGCATACTCTTTTGGATGCTATGATTCAATGCCCTATGTATTACTTAACTACAATTATGAAATAAATGATGTATCTACCTTAGTGCATGAAATGGGTCATTCTATCCATTCATACTATTCAAGAAAAACTCAGCCCTTTATATATGCTAGTTATACTTTATTCTGTGCTGAAGTGGCATCTACAACTAATGAATGCTTGCTTATAAATCACCTTATAAATACAGAAGAGGATGAAAATAAAAAATTATATTTTATAAATCAACAATTAGAGCAGATTAGAACTACTGTGTTCAGACAGGTTATGTTTGCTGAATTTGAAAAGATAACACATGAAAGTATAGAAAATGGAAAGCCTCTTTCAGCAGAAGATTTTTGTAAAATATGGCATGATTTAAATGTAAAATATTTTGGCCCTGATATGATAGTAGATAAGGAAATAGATATGGAATGGTCAAGGATTCCACATTTTTATAGTGATTTTTATGTATACCAATATGCAACAGGATATGCTGCGGCTAATTCCTTTAGCAGTATGATTTTAAAAGGAGGTGAACCCGCAGTGAAGAAATATAAGGAATTTTTAAAGAGCGGCGGTAGTGATTACCCAATAGACATTCTAAAGAAGGGTGGGGTAGATATGGCAACTCCTAAGCCTCTAGAGGATACTATAGATACCTTTAATAAACTTCTTGATATGTTAGATAAAGATTAAAATTCACTGAAATTTTAGGTTCATTATGAAATTTTGTGACAATTATAATTATTATAGACTATAATTTGTCACAAAATGAGTAATGAACTTTTTTAAATAGTTAGCATTTGAATTATTATTACTATATAAAATATAATTTTTTTGTAAATTAAATTAAAAACGATACGAAAATAGTATTATGTTTATTAAATGCAAATAAAATATTGTAGAATTAATACTAAATAGTTTAATAATTCGGTGCATGTATTTTAGAAGTTTTAACGATATCCATTTTTAAAATTTATTTAAAATAAAAAACCAAGTAATTAAAGCTTTTTATATACGAACTTTTTAGTATAATATGAGGTGCTTTATGAGATTAGAATTTATGGATAGAGTTAAAGAAAATGATGTTCTTGGTAGAAATATATATACTAGCGAAGGAAATATACTTTTAAGAGCAGGTGTAAAATTAAACACATTGTATATAGAAAAGCTAAGAAAAGTAGGAATTATATACATATATATTGAGGACAATAGATTAGATGATGTGGAAGAAGAAGATAAACAATTATTAGAACTAAAAAGTTTAACTATGAAAAATATGTCTAAAATAATAAAAAATATATCTGGAAATACCAATAGAAAAGAGTCAATAGATTCTCTAAAAATAATTGAAAATTTAATTGACTATATAATAGAAATGGGTGATGTTAATAAATATTTATATAATATTCAAACCTATGATAACTATACTTATGTACATAGCATAGATACTGGTATAATGTCAACATTTTTAGGAGAAAGAATGAATCTTAATGAAAATGAATTAAAGGAGCTTGGAATGGGAGCCATACTTCATGACATCGGAAAGACAAGAATTCCTATATCTATAATAAATAAGAAGGGTTCTTTAACAGGTGAAGAGTATGATGAAATAAAAAAACATCCTATTTATGGCAAGGAAATTTTAGAAAGGAATTTTAAAATTTCAAGTAATGTAATTAAAATCATTACGGAACATCATGAAAGGGTTGATGGTACAGGGTATCCTTATGGGTTAAAGGGTTATCAAATATCTAAATTTGGTAAAATTGCCTGTGTATGTGATGTTTATGATTCTATTATGAGTGATAGATGTTATAGAAAAAAACTTGCACCTAATGATGCTTATGAGCTTATTTTAGCTGGAAGTGGAAGCATATTTGATGATAAAATTGTAAAAAACTTTAAAAATACATTTTCTGTTTATCCACTGGGATGCTGTGTAAAGCTATCTAATGGCATAGAAGGATACGTAATAAAACAAAATCCTGGATTTCCTGATAAACCAATTATTAGAGTATTATACGATACAAATACAAAAAAACCAGTGCAGTTTTATGAAATTGATTTAGTAAAAAGTTTAAATATGGTTATAAAAAGTATAGTATAATTTAAATATTCCTTATAAGATTATCAAACAAAAGTATATTTAATAAAAAATATATACTGAAGATTTCACATTGAAACTACTATAAGTGGTATAGTGAAAATTAATTTACAGACTTTTGCGGTTTAATTATTATATGCAAATAGCTAGAGGAGAGTGCTATGGATAAGTATATAAAAAGTATAATTGAGCAGTTATGTAATCATTACGATTATAGAATTACGGAAATAAACAGTGACAGGGGTAAAGAAGAATTTTGGGGAGCTATAAGAACACAAACTCTTCCTAAAAAATTGTTTGTATTTTTTAGCGCTAAGGATTTAAATAATATAGACAATGCTATAAATAGCAGAATAAAAACAGAGAATGATTATGTTAATATAGTAAGGGTTCTTGTTGTAAAAAATAATATAGATATTTCTGAGATACTCAGTAAAAATTCTGGAAATATGGTAATTATCAATTCTTCAAGTGATGAAATTTTATACAGTTCAAATGAAATTGCCAGTGAAATTATGGAAATTATAAACATATTAAATTTTTTTAAAGATAGCAAAAATAGTCATAACAAATTATTTATAACCTACGGTATAATAGCCATCAACGTAGTGATTTACATAATTTCTGCCCTTCTATCAAGAAATTTATTTAACATAGATGTAAACGTTCTGGACTTTTTAGGTGCTAAAGATAATTCTTTAATAAATAATGGTGAATATTACAGACTATTTACGTGCATGTTTTTACATAGTGGAATTTTACATATAGTTTCAAATATGTACGCACTCTATAGTATAGGAGGTTTAGCAGAAAGCGTCTATGGAAAGAAAAAATATATAATTATCTATATAGTATCTGGAATAATAGCATCTTTATTTAGTTATGTATTTAGCAGTGGAGTATCAGTAGGTGCATCTGGGGCAATATTTGGAGTGTTGGGAGGAGTTCTAGTTATAGGGCATAAATTAAAGGATAGAATAGGTACAGGACTTCTTAAAAACATTATTTTTGTTATAGCTATAAATTTATTTATATCTTTTACAATACCAAATATAGACATATCCGCTCATGTTGGGGGACTTATAGCAGGAATAATAATATCCTGGCTCATGTTTCCACAAAAGTTCACCCCAGGGGTGTAAAATTTGGTAATCACACTCCTGAGGTAGTTTGGTGGAAGTTCACTCTATGAGAGGTTTGTTATAACCGCAGGAGTGTATTTTTTAATCACCTTTAAACTACACTTCTGGGGTGGATTTATTTACTGACTTACTATATTAAGTAAATCAGCTTCATTGAGAGTTTCTTTAGTTAAAAGTTCTGATGCCAGCTTGTCTAAAATATCTTTATTCGAAAGTAAAACATTTTTGGTTTCTTCGTATAGAGAATTGATAATATTTTTGCATTCTTTAACTATATCATTGCTTGGGTTATAGTTAATATTTGACAATTCAGATAGATTCAAAAGCCCAAGAGTTTGTCCCATACCATATTGTGTCACCATATTTGTCACCAATCTTGTACTCTCTTTAAAATCACTGTATGCGCCTGTAGTTATAAAATCCTTACCGAAAATTATATCTTCAGCAGTTCGGCCTGCAAGAAGTACCATTATTTTTTTCATTATATAATCTTTATTTTGATACAGCTTGTCTTCTGGTATACTTAAAGTGTATCCACCTGCTCCCTTAGTACTTGGTATAATTGTAACCTTAGAAATTTTTTCTTTTGGAAGCATTCTTAGAGATACTAAAGCATGTCCAGCCTCGTGGAAAGCAGTTATGGATCTGTCTTTTTCACTAATATTTGAGCGATTAATTTTTTCATAACCAGCTATTACAATGGAATAGGCTTTATCAAAATGTATATTTTCTATAAATTTGCTATTTGCTTTGCAGGCAAGAATAGCAGCTTCATTAACAAGATTTTCTAATTTAGCACCAGAAAAATAAGAGGTCTTACGAGCTAAATCATTTATATCAATTTTACCTATAGGTTTGTTTTTTAAATGAAGATTTAATATTTCTTTTCGAGCATTTAAATCTGGTAATACTATTTCTATGTGTCTATCGAATCTTCCTGGTCTTAATAGAGCGGAGTCTAACATGTCAAGCCTGTTGGTAGCAGCCATAACTATTATGCCTTCTTTTTCATTGAAACCTGACATTTCTGTTAGTAATGCATTGAGGGTTTGATCCCTTTCATCAGAACCACCATTTTTACCAGATTCTCTTTTTTTACCTATAGCATCAATTTCGTCTATAAATATTACAGCCTTACCGTGGGATCTCGCTTTTTTAAACAACTGTCTTACCCTACTGGCACCAACTCCTACATACACTTGAATAAAATCTGAACCTGACATAGCATAAAAAGGAACTCCAGCTTCTCCAGCAACAGCTTTAGCGAGAAGGGTTTTACCAGTACCGGGTTCTCCATAAAGTATTATACCCTTTGGCATTCTTGCACCGTAGGAATTATATTTTTCTGGATTTTTTAGAAAATCAACTACATCTTTTACGCTTTCCTTAGCTTCCTCATTTCCCGCTACATTTTTAAAATTAAAACCTATATCTTCTACCACATCTGTGGAAAGAGCATCCACAGAAAATAAACTTTTAGAAGTAACATTACTTGATTTTATAAGCATGACAATTATGGTAACTATAGAAAGTGATAATAAAGCTGTAGGGGCTATATCTCTATTGTACGAAAAGGATTGTTCTGAAACTTCTACACCTTTATTTAATAAATCGGCTTTAAAAGTATCTGTTCTTGGGTTATCTGTTTTATATATAGTTCCATCTTTTAATTTTACATCTATTTCAGGTGAATTAGTGAGAGAGACGCTTAAAACTTTATGATTCGCCATATCCTTTTGAAAATCTAAGTAGGATTTATCTTTAACATTTCCACTAGCAAAGTTAAAAATAATAAGTAATACTAATGATATGGCTGCTGTGGCCATAGGTATTAGCAAATATTTATTCTTAAGTTTATGCATTCATATACCTCCTAGGGAGTAATTTAAAATCAATTTTGGTTTACATAATATATTATACAGAATTCTTTATAAAAGTCTAATGGAAATTTTATTTAATCTATTATAATTGTGTAAAACATTTAAACCATAATCATTAATTAACATTATTCAAATGATTAAAACTAGAAAGTCTAAATATTATTATGGTATAATTAGGTATATTATTAAAGCTTAAGTTTAATAATATTAAGAGATAAGACATATTCAAAAAATAATTGGTCAGTATGTTTTTTATTTTATATGATATTGTAGGTACAGGAGATAAGCATATATTAACTATATCTAAATTATCATTATATGATTTAAAGGATTAACAAAAATTTTGACTTATTATGTATTTTTTTATGTCTAAATAATGAGAGGATGTGTTTTATTATGGCATTAAACAATGCAATGACTGCTGATTTTTTACGTTCTGCTTATGGTGGAGAAAGTATGGCTCATATGAGATATCTTATATGGGGTGATCAAGCAGAAAAAGATGGATATCCTAACATAGGAAGACTTTTTAGAGGCGTAGCTTACGCAGAATTTGTTCATGCTAAAAATCATTTTACTGTACTTAAAGAGCAGGTAGGGGATAGTTCTGTTGCCGCTGGAGCTGTATTTGGTAATACAAACATAGTTGAAAATCTTCAGGGAGCAATAAATGGAGAACTTCATGAGATTGATCAAATGTACCCTGTATATCTTGAAACTGCAAAATTTCAAGATGAAAAAGATGCTCAAAGATCTTTTCATTTTGCATTAGAAGCAGAAAAAATTCATGCTAAATTATTTAAAGATGCACAGGACAAAGCTAAAGCAAAAACAGATATAGGATCTGAAAAAATTTATGTATGTCCAATTTGTGGTTATACAGAAATTGGTGATAATGTTGAAAAGTGTCCAGTCTGCGGTGCTAAAAAGGAAATTTTTAAAAGTTTTTAAAATAAAATATATTGTTATAGTATTTGAGGGGGCTGCTTTTAATGCATTAATATGTATTAAAAGCAGCCTCTTTTTCTGTAAAGGAGAAATAATCAGTTTCAATACGTTAAGATTTTTAATAGGTTTAGCCAGAAAATACTTATTCAATAGTATTTTTTAATGAAATGTACACTTTATCCGATGACTAGCCTCTGTAATACTCCACCCACTAAAGGTGGGGATAACAGCGACACGTCCCTGGATAATTCATCTAAACTCAGTGGGAATACAAAATCCCACTGAGTAAGATTCATTGATAATAAATATGATTTATTGTAACATATATAGTAGAATAGTGTCTAAAAATCAAACAAAGGAAGTGTGTTAGTATGTGGAAGGATTTTAAAAAATTTGCATTAAAGGGAAATGTAATTGATCTAGCTGTAGCTGTAATAATAGGTGGGGCCTTTGGGAAGATAGTTAATTCCTTGGTAAATGATATTATTATGCCACCTCTTGGACTTATTTTAGGAAGAGTTAATTTTAGTGAGTTATACATTAATTTAAGTGGAAATCAGTATGGTTCCTTATCTGATGCTGAGAAAGCAGGAGCACCTACTATAAATTATGGAGTATTTTTGAATGATATAATACAATTTTTAATAATTGCATTTTCAATTTTTATTGTAATAAAACAGCTTGATAGATTTAAAAAGAAAGAGGAAAAGATTGAAACAGAAAAGAAATGTCCTTATTGTGTTACAAATATACCTATTAAAGCAACAAGATGTCCTCATTGTACATCAGTGTTAGAAGAATAAAAAAATGAGTCTAGCCAAAGGTTAGACTCATTTTTTCTATTTTAGGCATTCGTAAATAGATAACTAGTCAGTATACTAATATATTTTATTTGTTATTTATCTTCACATGATTTATCTTTAAAATAATTGGAGATAGTATAAAAACAAGATTCTATTTATATTGATATAGTAAATATAAACAATTAATATTTACTATAAACAGAGTTCTTAGTATCGGTATTTATGATACTTACTAACAGAGTTCTAAGTATCAGTATTTATGATACTTAGAACTCGTTGTCCTTTAGGGTAAATCGTTATCCAGGGACGTAGCCACTCTTTACTCCCGCTTTCACATAGTGCGATTGGAGTATTACAGTGGGTAGTCATCGGACAAAATTGAGGTTTTCTCATTAGAAGCACAAGCTCTATCGAATACCTGTTTTACAATTTCTTTAGTAGGCACACCCTCATGAACTTTAAAATTTCCAACATAGTATGTAGGAACATAGTAATAGTCATATTGCTTAGATATTTCTGGATGAATTTCCTCATCAATTATTTTAATTTCAATATCCTGATATTTTGGATTTTCTCTTTTTAAGCTGTCCATAAAAGAAAGTGCTTGTTTACAATATGGACACCAATTAGTTACAAACATAGTTACAGGTTTCATTATTACCACCACCTAATTTATTTCATTTGTGTATTAATATTTTCATATAATAATGCTCTAAAACATTTTAATAATTTTAGTTTTTCATAGTTACAATATTTTATACTTGATAATTTAATTAAAAGGTATTTACATAATACTAGCATATTATTTTGGAATTATCAATAATAATTACTAATTAGTAATTAATAAATACAAAATTGAATTAGAAAAATTATAATTGATATGTGTATATTCCATGGTCATTAACATTGTATAGCTAAATTTTAGGTGATATAATATTACTATAAGTGATATATTCATTCACTAAATTTTATAAAATACATAAGTTGTAATTAAAATTCTTCATTTAATAAATAACATTTAGATAGCAGCTACTTAAATGAATACTTTATTATGAATATAATTTATTGCAACATATATACACAAAATTTAAAATTAATTTTAAAAAGTATAAGTGATGGAGGTACATAATAATGAAAATTGCAATGGCAAATGATCATGCTGGGTTTGAATTAAAAGAAGAAATAAAGGCAATTTTAGAAAGTCAGGGACATGAGGTAATAGATTTTGGAACACATAGTAAGGATTCCTGTGATTTACCGGATTTTGTTTATCCTGCAGCTCTAGCTGTTGGAAAAGGAGAAGCTGATCGTGGAATATTTGTAGATGGAGTTGGTTATGGTAGTGCATTAATTGCAAACAGAATATATGGAGTAACTGCTGTGGTTTGCCAGGATCCTTTCTGTGCAAAATTAGCACGTCAGCATACTGATAGTAATGTATTATGTATTGGTGGAAAAATAATAGGTTCTGCAATAGCTCTTGATATTGTAGATGTATGGATGAAAACTGAATTCTTTTCTGGAATTGAAAAATATGAGAAACGTGTACAGAAGGTAAATGAAATCAGTGAAAGACATTTAAAAAAGCTTTCTGAGATATAAGTTATAAATTGTCAATTAAAATTATATTATTCTTTTATCAGTGTATATAAGTTAACTATGGTACATATAAAAATAACTTTCTGTGTAATTGCATGGGAAGTTATTTTTATATTCATATTGAATTAATTTAGATTATAATTCTGTTCATAAAATATTATTGTTTAGTATAAATATTAGTTACAATATGGAAAAGAAACTGTAACATTGCCTTGATATTATAAACTCATGAAGATTACCCCCTTCAGATGTTTAATATTTATATGGAAAAAGCACCAGTAGAGATACTGGTGCTTTTGTGAGGTGTGCGTCTAGTTAAGTTTAACTAGACTAATTGCTGAAGGCTTGGCAAGGTAATGTCAAGAAGCTTGGTAGTTAATTGTTATATGTAGTAGAAATGTTCTAGGTATGAAGCGTTTGATTATTTTACAAAGAATTTATTACCAAAATTTAAAAGTACATTCTTACTAAATTGTAAGAATGTACTTTTAAATTGTAAGGAAATAGATATGGAATCAATAACAGTAGACGAATATAATTTAGGTATACTAATTGAGGTATATTCAAAAAATAATAAGCTAATCTAGTGTAAGATTTTCAACTGTTATTTTTTGAAAATGTATAAAAGAGAGAGAGGAAGATATCAATGGAGATTTTAAAGGTTGAAAATTTAAATAAGACTTATGGTAGGGGTGAAACAAAGGTAGAAGCGCTAAAAAACATAAATATGTCAGTTAACAAAGGTGAATTTGTTGCAATTGTAGGTGCTTCTGGCTCTGGTAAGAGTACACTTCTTCATCTTTTGGGCGGACTTGATAGGCCTACCAGTGGAAAAGTAATAGTGGATGGACAAAACATTTATGATAATAAGGAAGAAGAGCTTGCAGTGTTCAGAAGAAGAAAAATCGGCTTCGTATTTCAGTTTTTTAACCTTATACCAGTTTTGGATGTTGAAGAAAATATAGCTCTGCCGTCATTATTGGACAATGATAAAATTGATAAAGCTTATTTAGGAGAGCTAATTGAAATATTAGGGCTTAAAGACAGGAAATATCACCTACCTTCAGAGTTATCGGGAGGACAGCAGCAGAGGGTTTCAATTGGCAGAGCAATTGCGAATAAGCCATCAATAATATTTGCAGATGAGCCTACAGGAAACCTTGATAGTAAAAATTCAAAGGAAGTTATTGAATTATTAAAATATACAGCAAAAAAATATAATCAAACCCTAATATTAATTACCCATGATGTCAATATAGCTTCAATGTCGGATCGGATAATCACAATTGAAGATGGAGAAATAGCTTCGGATAAATATTTAAAAAATAACTAAAATTACTTAATATAGTTTTGGAATATAACAGGCATAGAGATCTAAATAACTTTTACATGCTTAAAGGAAATAGAGGGGGAAAACGTAAATATGATAACTGGATACAAACAGCTTACGGGAAAGTATTTGAAATCAAGTAAGAAACGGACCATACTTACCATTATAGGTATAGTATTATCAGTAGCATTAATAGCTTCTATAGGTCTTTTTATTGCAGGTATGCAGGAAGCAGAAATAGAGAATATTAAAAGTTCAATAGGTTCCTGGCATTTACAATTTTCAAATGCAGATAATAATTTAATATCTGAGGTAACCAATAATCCTAAGGTTTCGAGAAGCGGATTATTTAGAGTGGATTATAAAGAAAAGCTGGGAAATAAACTGGTTGTTGACGAAGTAACAGCAACAGATAACGCATTAGAACTTATGTCATATAAAGTAAAGCAGGGAAGACTTCCTCAGAATACAAAGGAAGCCGCAGTGGAAAGCTTTGTATTGAAGCAGATTGACAATAATGCCAAAGTAGGAGATAAAATTAAATTCAACAATAAAGAGTATACACTAGTAGGAGTATTAGAGGATACTGTAAGAAGTCAAATTGGAAATGAGGGAGTTTTATTAACTAAAACAAGTAATATTGACAAAAATAATTCAACTATGCTTGTAGAAATAAGCTCTAAAACAAATTTGGGAAAAGCAGTTGAAGAGTTAAAGCAGTTGGGTAAGAAAGGGACTGTTCTAGAAAATTCATATTTACTGGGTTTTGAGGGAGCAGGGGGTGGCGGTTCTTCATTTAATGGACTTTACTTGGCTGCGGCTGTAATTATTTCAATAGTGCTCATAGCAACAATTGCAGTAATCTACAATTCATTTCAAATCAGTGTTGTAGAAAGAATAAAGCAATTTGGGCTTTTAAGAGCTGTAGGAGCAACTCCAAAACAGATCAGAAAACTTGTACTAAGAGAAGCAACTGTATTAGCTGTGATTAGCATACCTATAGGATTGTTATTGAGTATTGCAGTTATTTATACTATAGATATAGTTTTTAGAATAATTGGTGGAAATTCAGTTTCTGTAATTAAGCCAGTAATACCATTTAAAGTTATGGCAATCAGTGGAGTGGTAGGCGTAGCAGCAACCTATGTTTCAGCTTTTATCCCTGCATTATTTGCAGGAAGCATATCGCCCCTAGTAGCTATAAATAGTAGAACTTCAATAACAAAGGAGAAGATAAAAAGAAGAAATAGTAAAATTGTACAAAAAATATTTGGCTTTGAAGGAGCATTGGCCAGTAAAAATATAAAACGAAACAGAAAAAGATATAGAATAACCATTTTTTCTATAGTAATAAGTGTGGCACTTTTTGTAACATTTAAATCATTTTTAGATATGGCATTAAATATAAAACAAAATGTAAATGAATCAAGAAATATTCATTTTGTAGTTGAACCAGCTAGAAAAACTGGAAATTCAATGCAAAGTATAAAAACAAATTTAGATGATAATATAATTCAAAATATAGAATCTATTAAATCCATAAGTCAGGCATACAAGGTATATGATTTAAATCATTTTTATGCAGCAATTGATAAAAACAGTGAGATTAAAGCAATTCAGGATATGAAAACAGTATATAGCAAAACTACATTAAATAATAATGAAAAATCACTTTTAAATGGTGGGTTAGAGATTTATGACACTGCCTCTTTAACAGCAGCAAAAAAATATTTACACGCTGGGACTCTGGATGTAAATAGGCTAAATAATGAAAATGGAGTTATTATTATAAACAAAAATCATGTTTATAATAATAATACAAAGAAAACATATGTTGGACCAATTGCCAATATAAAGGTGGGGGATGAAATAGACCTTCAGTATGTTGATTTTTCAAAACCAAGTGTTGGGTTTGGAAAAGGAGCTGTAAAAAAAGCCAAGGTTATGGCAATTCTCAACGATGATCCCTTCGATTTTCTTAGCCAAGATGAAAACCAGTTAAAGCTTATTACAACAGAACAAGTAGCTAAGAATTTAATGGGTGTAAGTGATGTTAAACCAAACAGCTTAAATATAACAATTAAAGATATCAAAAATGAAAACACAGTAAAAACAGAAATTGAAACAGCCGTAAAATCAAATCCGTCCTTAAATGTAATAGATATGATAGATAATAACAGAAATATGAAGTCAGGAACATTAATGGTACAGATACTTATCTATGGGTTTGTTGTAGTTGTATCCCTCATAGGAAGTGTTAACATAGTAAATACACTGACAACTAACATTATACTTAGGAAAAGAGAATTTGCTGCTTTAAAATCAATAGGTTTGACTCAAAAAGGATTAAGGAAAATGATAGTGTTAGAAGGAATCTTTTACGGTATTGTTGGAACAATTTATGGCTCTATTACAGGTACCGCATTGTCTTACTTATTATTTAAAAGTTTAAGGACAGCAAGAGAATTTACATGGAATATACCTTGGAATGCAATGGGTATTGCAGCGATTTGTTCTATTGTAATTGGCTATATTTCAGTATTATCACCACTGAAAAGAATTAATAAAGAAAATCTAATTGAAGTAATAAGGGAAGATTCCTAGATTAGGATATACCTCCATTCATAAAAGAAAGTCTAACCTTGGCTTGATTTAAAATTTCAAGTTAAACATGCTAAGGATATTCTGTATCAATAATTTTAATATAGCATAAGAAAGTAATAATTATATAAAAAACTCTAATTATATAATTATTACTTTTTGACATAGTTGATGGTATTATAATACATATAAGCAGAATTTTTAGATTTAGAGAGAATTTCTACTTTTACTTAATTTTAGAAGTTGTTATCCAGGAATGTGATGCTGTATATCCAGATTAAGCAGGCACAGAGAATATACGCTTTTACATGGTTACTTAATCTTTGAACACCCATTGGAGGATTAACAAGGGGTTCCTTACTTTGTAGATGGTGTTCAGTTGTTAGTCATCATTTAAAAGTAATGGGGTGAAGTTATGTATAGATTATTATTGGTAGAAGATGATGAGCCATTGGCTATTGGAATAGAATTTACTTTAAAGGATGCAGGCTATGAAGTTTTAAGAACATCTACAGTAGAAAGAACAAAGAAGATATTTCAAAAGGAAAAATTTCAATTGGTTATTTTAGATGTCAATTTGCCTGATGGAAGCGGATATGATTTGTGTAAATATATAAGAAATGAAAGTAATATCCCAATAATGTTTTTAACAGCTCTTGATGATGAGGTTAACATAGTGCTGGGACTAGAAATAGGTGGAGATGACTATATGGCAAAGCCCTTTGGGGTAAAGGAGTTTTTATCAAGAATTAAGGTGTTGATAAGGAGAAATTATAAAAATACACTCAATGGCAATATTTTAAAGAGTGGTGATATAATTATGGATACCTCAACAGCTTATATAACAAAAAATGGGAAAGAGGTCACGCTTACAGCTCAGGAGTACAAACTACTGTTAATATTTATGAATAAGCCTATGGTTATAATAAAAAGAAGAGAAATACTAAGGGAGTTAATTGAAGGTGAAGAGGCATTTTTTGATGAAAATACTCTTTCTGTTTACATTAAGAGAATAAGAGAAAAAATAGAAGACAATATTAAAGCTCCAGAGTACATAGTAACTCAAAGAGGTATGGGGTATCTGTGGAATAAAAGTGTTGTTAAGGAGTAGATAAAAATGAAAAGGTATTTTGGTAATCCTGAGCTTAAAATAAGTTCAGCAATTCTTTTGTCTTTAAATATAATATTCATGATAATAACTATTTTTACTTTAAAATTATATCATGATAATCTAAAGAAAGATTACATAAAAAGTCTTGGAGCTATTACTGCAAGGATATGGGAAAAAAATCCGGAATTACAAAATGAAATAGCACCGCTTATTACAAGGGAAGTAACAGATAAAGAAGCAGAAAAAGGAAAGGGTATATTAAGGCAATATGGTTTAACACCCACATTAGAAAATCAGCTTTTTCCATATGTAAATAAAACTGTAGTAAAAAATACCTATTCTATTATTACTATATTTATTATTATGGCAATTATATTTCTCATATTTAATTATGTACAGTATGTATATTTCTATAAAAGGATAAGAAGATTGACATTTGCAGCAAAAAAAGTACTAGATGGAGAATATGACATATCTATCAGTGAGGATAGGGAAGGTGATCTGTCAAAACTTGCTACTTCCTTCAATTCTATGAGAGGAATAATAAGGAATAATTTATATGAATTGAGAAAAGAAAAACAATTTTTAGTAGATTTATTGTCGGATATATCTCATCAACTTAAAACACCACTTTCATCTCTGATTGTATATAATGATATTTTATTGACTAAGGAACTATCTAAAGAGCAAAGTAATACATTTTTAGTAAGTAACAAAAATCAGCTTTACAGAATGAATTGGCTTATAAAAAGTATATTGAAATTGGCAAGGCTTGATGCCAAGGCAATAGAATTTAATAAAGAAGATCAAAGTTTAAATGAAACTATAGAGGATTCTTTGGAAGCGTTAGAAGGTAAAGCATCAGAAGCTAATGTGGAAATAAATTTTAAGGAAAGTGCACAAGTGATATTTGAGCACGATAATGAATGGCTTCAAGAGGCTTTAATAAATATTATAAAAAATTCAATAGAACATAGTAAACAAGATGGTAAAATAGATATTTGTCTTAATGAAAATCCTGTTTATAGAAGAATTACTATTGAAGATAACGGGGAAGGTATACGTGAAGAGGATTTACCAAATATATTTAAGAGATTTTATAAGGCAAGAACTTCAAATAATAGTGAGTCCATTGGAATAGGATTGGCCCTTTCAAAGTCAATAATAGAGGCACATAATGGTATTATTGAAGCTCAGAGTAAAGTTGGTGAAGGAACTAGATTTGTTATTACATTTCTTAAATACTAAAAATGGCAATAATTTATATATCGTAATTTATAGAAATAAAGTCTGTAAACTATTAAGCTTACAGACTTTATTAAAGTTATTTACAACATCTTACTTGATACTAGTTCATGAAAACTTTTTAAATCTTTTAAATGGTTTTTAATTATTTCCTTTATTATATTTAAGTTTACAGTTTGATAATCGTGAACTGCTATATTTCTAAAGTCAACCATTGACTTTAAGTTTTTCAGCATATTTTCATCAATGAATTTATTACTGTAAAGTAATTCAAAAGCATCTCTACTATTTTGTGGAATACCCAATTTTTTATCTCAGACAATATGCATGGCCATGTCTATGGAAGCTTCACAGGCTCTTTGAATATTTAAAATTATGGAATCCTGTTTAGTATAATTTTTTAGGTTTTCAGGGTTGCTATCGTATTCTTCATGTATTCTTCTTATGCATCTTTCTATGACGGCTATTTTATTAATTATTACATCATTACTCATATACAGAACCTCCCTTCTTTATGCTTTTTATAATCACTTCCCTTTCTTCGTTTAGGGTGGCATAATCTTTAAAAGCATACATTTCAAAATAGGCTACTCTGGTATCATCAGAACAATATATTTTTTCACCATTATAGATTATTTGAACTTTAAATACAGTTGAGGCATTTTCTAAGTTTATTAAATCCACGTCTTTTTTAACTGTATCTGCTAATTCCTGAGCAAGCATAAATAATTCATAGTCAGAGATATTTTTATTATTTAAAAATGCTATATCTATATCACTATCTTCTCTAAATATACCTTTTGCACTAGAACCGAACAAATATATTGCATACGGTTCTAAATTATTTAAAAGAAAATTTTTTATATTTTCTATAGTGTTTTTATCTAAGTTCAACAGTATCACTTCCTCAATATTTATAATTATTTACCAAATAACTATAAAATATATAATACAATTGTCATTATGATTTAGCCTTAAACTTAGTGCCGCATTTACTACAGGTAATAGTTACTTTTCCTTTGTTTCTAGGTAATCTTAATTTTTGAGAACAATTTGGACATTTAAGTATTTTATAATCTTTACGCTGACTGAAGGAAGTTTTAATTGAATAAAATTTCTGCTGTATTTTAAACAAAAAACTATTAAAGGCAGCCAGTTCCTGATAGCGTTTATATTTATTTCGTGAAATAGTCCTAAAGATAACGTACACCAGTAAAGCAAAGGCTACAAGTTCTACATATCTGTTAAAGCTTATAAAACTTAAGATTACAGATAAAACAAGAATACAGGTGGAAAGCTTATCAATACCGTAGCAGTCTCTAAAATAGTAACGAATTCTATCTAAAAAATTTCTCATTTTCAATTTGCACCTCCAATTAAGGGTTTTATATACTTAATATTTTATCACAAACTTGAAATTTAGTGCATTCTTATTTAATTATATATTTATACAACTTATAAGAATATTATGTAACATCTAATCCTCAACATATTTTGATTCAAATGGATATTTTGAATATGCAGTTTTATGCTTCTTAAAACCCAATTTTTTATAAAAATCTTCGTTCCCAAATGTTGAAGTTAGGTGAATAGTTATATTTTCTTCTCCTTTTAATAGTAAATTCATCATCCCTTTTCCAACGCTTTTTTTCTGATATTCAGGTAGCACTCCTACATTAAACACAGCACCATAACATATACTATCAGATAACATTCTGCAAGAACCTACCAACTTTTCTCCATCCCATGCTGTAACAACCTTACAACTCTTTTGAAATGCAGATTGAATTTTATCAAATTCTCTATTTTCTATAAAACGTCTTAACAGTCCTACCTTTTCATACAAATTGAAAAGTTCAGACCAATTAATATACTCTAATCCAAGTTTATAAGAAATCATTTCTATCTACCCCCACATTTAAAATTATAGTACGCATTTTTTTACAATTTAGAATTTAAAATTGTGTGTCGTTCTATGAATATTGTTCCTCAACTAAAAAAGGCAGTACTACCTTTTTTAGTTATACTTTGCCCCTGGTGACACGTTTGCTGGAACTACCCAATATTGAAGAAATAATACAATTAGCAACCTGATGGAATATTATTTCTTCAAGTTGTCGGTTTTTACACTTATCTTGGCGTCCACCCCTTTTCTAAAAATTTGATTTGATTCCTTCAAATACATAAGTTTATCAAATTTCTTACAAAAGTATTATCAACTACTTCACCAGTTATCAATAATCTATAGAATACAGGTCCCCAAATTAAATCAATACTTAACTCCATATTCAGATCTTTTCTTAATTCTCCTCTTGAAATTCCACGTTCTAAAATTTGTTTTGAAATACTTCGGCGAGGCTTAAAATATGCTTTACGATATATATCAGCTAACTTTGGATCAAACTGTCCTTCAGCTATTATTTCAGTAATTACATTTCCTTTTCTGCTCATTAGAAATTCTACAAAATTATTGGCTTGAATGAACATATCGTCAATAGCTGACCCTGTATCAGGTATTGGAAGCTTCACAGTAGTAGCATTTAAGAAACCATCCATAACAACAGCAGCTTTATTTGGCCACCATTTATAAATAGTAGCTTTGCTAACTCCAGCTCTTTCAGCAATCTTTTCAACGGTTACTGCTCCAAATCCATTTTCGATTAATAAGTCATATGAAGCAGTAAGAATATCTGTTTTTGTTTTTTCACTGCGAGGACGCCCTAATTTTTTATCCATTGTAAATAACCTCCTTATATTAGTATAAATGAATTTTAAAACTATACGTATATTATATATTAAAAAAATATACTTTACAATACTGAACGTTTAGTATATTATATAAATATAAACTAAACGTTCAGTATTTGCCTTAGAAATTTGAAATTATTATAGTGAAAAAAATCAAGATTATAAAGGGAGGAATTTTTAATGAAAGTTGTAGCTTTTAACGGAAGTCCTGCTAAAGCAGGAAATACTTATCATGGAATAAAAATAGTTATTGATGAACTTGAAAAAGAAGGTATAGAAACAGAAATAGTTCATGTAGGGAATAAACCTATTAGAGGATGTATCAATTGTAAAAATTGTACAAAAAATAAAAATGGAAAGTGTGTTATTACTACTGATCCAGTTAATGAATGGATTGAAAAGATGAAAGAAGCTGATGGAATAATTTTAGGGTCCCCTGTTCACTATTCATCCATTGCTGGAGCAATGAAATCATTTTTAGATAGAGCTTTTCGTGTGGCAGAAGCCAATGATAGCATGTTAAGACATAAGGTTGGTGCAGCAGTTGTAGCAGTAAGACGTGCAGGTGGAATTCCAACCTTCGATCAGTTAAATAACTATATTAATCATTCTGAAATGCTTATACCAACTTCAAATTATTGGAATGTTATTAATGGTACAGCACCAGGGGAGGCAATGCAGGATGAAGAAGGAGTTCAAATAATGAGGATACTTGGTAAAAATATGGCATGGCTTATGAAGCTTATTGAAAATGGTGAAGGAATTGTAAAGAAGCCTGAAATAGAAACAAAAATATTTACTAATTTTATTCGTTAAAAGGGGTGGAGTATTATGGAAAATTAATACTGTGTATATGGTAAGCTTTTTTCTAGGAGGAGCATTGGGTTCTTTTCTAGGATCTTATAGTTACGCACACTTTGGATGGTATGGAGTTTGTATTTTTGGAATAGCAACTCAAATTATAGCAGTTATTGTTCATAAAACTGCAAAATAATTTTATCCGATAACTAGTAGCTGTAACACTCCACCTTCTAAAGGTGGAGATAACAGCCACACGTTCCTGGATAATTCATCTAAACTTAGTAGGAATACAAACTCCCACTAAGTAAGATTCATTGATAAGGAAATTGAGGAGGAATAAGAAAATGAATTTAATAAATGTAGATAAAGAGAAATGTATCAAATGCGGAATTTGTGTAAAGGAGTGCCCCGTGCAAGTATTGAAAATTGGGGAAAATGGCCCAGAAGATATTTGCCCCGAAAAATGTATTGCCTGTGGGCATTGTGTAGCTGTCTGTCCAAGAGAAGCTATGGATAATGTAAAAACACCCTTAGTCAATCAAAAAAGTTCAAAAAAGTTTCCAAAATTAAGTCCTGAAGAAGCAGAAAATTTTCTTCGTTCAAGACGTTCAATACGATCTTATAAAGAAACTTCAGTTCCAAGAGAAAAGTTAGTAGAGCTTGTTAATATTGCCCATTTTGCTCCTAGTGGACATAATCTACAAGGCGTATCCTATATTATCATAGATGATAGAAAAATACTTGATAAAGCTGTTAAAATTACTGCCGAGGAATTAAAAAATGATAAAGTTTTGAGTGAAAAATTTGATGATTTTATTAAAGGGTATACTAAAAAGGGAGTAGATACTATTTTAAGAGGAGCACCTAGTCTTGTGCTGGCAATTGCGGATGCAGATTTCCCAAGAGGGAGAGAAAACTCCATTTTTTCACTGGAATATATGGAGCTGTATGCACCAACTCTTGGATTAGGTTCATGCTGGGCAGGTGTATTTGAAAGGATTGCTCTTAAAGACAATTCTCCAATGCTTGAGTTATTTAATATACCTAAAGGTAAAAAAATAACTGGAGCTGTTATGGTAGGCTACCCAAAATATAATTATCCTAGATTAGTAGAGAGAAGTCCATTAAAAGTTGATTTTTTACCCTAAATTGGACTGCAAATAAACTTCTTTTTTCTGATCTTCTGTAATTCCAATATATCGTAACTATTGATTAAGTGGTAAATTATAATTGGTAGGATTTAAAAGAGCTGCTTAATGCAGCGTCGTCTTATACGCAAAGAACTAAACCGCTACACCAGCGGTGGCAAGTAAGTGCTAATCCAAACTTTTAACTTGAATTCTTTTCTTATTTTTTATAAAATTTAATTAGTAAAGTCGCATAAATCTACAAAGTCATGTTTTATAAGAACATACGTTTTCATATATTGTTGTATCAGAGTGTTTTTATATGTGATAATTTGAGATAATAAAAGAATATGCAAGGTATAATGAGTCTTATAAATATTATATTGATTATTCAAGTATTATAGTTAAATATGCTGGAATATTGCTGATTTAGGGAGAGAAGGAATTATTCAAATTCCATAGTGTAGTGATATGCGGCTTCGTTCTATAATTTGTTTCAGAAATTGAGCAACTATAGTAGTAACACTTAACTTTGTTACAATTTTAGGTGTTAATTTTCTTTGGCTCAACTTCTGAATCCAAATCTATTCAGATTCCGAACTAACTTTGCCTCATGTCTGGTACATACTACAATATCAACAATCATAAAATTGATGACACTGTGAAAAATTCTTTTTGGTGAACAATATACTTCTATATTGCATAAAAAGACACACCGTCTGTCTCATAACACTTGACTTTACCATCGAAACGTTCTTCAGGCTTCCCATAAACTTTGTTTTCCATTACTTTGTCTGCTGCCGTATAAAGCAAATTAACTGTATTTGCTTCCATGGAAAGTACATTATGCGACGCATATACAGTATCGAACTCCTTCAATCTGCCTTGCAGCTTCCTCATACTTGCACGATAGGCATCGAAATCACGGCCGTTTCCAAACATAAATATGCCTCCAATCTGTATACTATCTCCGCCAATCAGGAAACGCTTGTCCTTTTCGAGTAGTGCAATACTGCCAGGAGTATGACCTGGTATGAGTATAACCTCAAAGCAATAGCTGCCAAGATCGATAACATCACCTTCCCAAATTGGCTCCATTGGTACTGTCTTTTCATTCTTGCTATTGTAATAATTAAATTCGCATGGATGCATAAAACGTCTCTCAAACTGCCATGCAGCTCCTACATGGTCACCATCTGCATGTGTAAAAATTACAGTTACCGGAAGCTTCGTAATTTCTTCTACATATTCTTTTAGATTACCATCGCCCACTCCCGTATCAATAAGTAGAGCGTCTTTATCTCCCTCAATCAAAAAGCTGCGAACAAATCCCTGTTCTATACTATAAAAGCCTTGCCTAATTTTATTCGTTGTGTAATTTTGCATGTGTATCCTCCTCTACATTAACCACTATTAAAATATCTATTATACAGCATTATAGCATAAAGGTAATGAAGTTATGTTTAGGTATCTAGCCTTATCTATGATACATTTCAACGTGCTTAATCCTATATAAATTTAAAATAATGTCATCATTACCTACATTGTTGACACTTTTGACCAGAGCATTAAGTATATTTTCCTGCTCAGTTAGAATAGTATCTATTCAAAGTAACCGTCAAGAGATGACTGTTCTTATAGACTCTGTTGGTGAACAATATCTCACTATTATGAATTGAAGATTCACTGTTAATAAATTTTTATCAAATTTTTATTTTTTGAATATCTCCCTTTAATCTTTATAATGTAATGTATTAACTGTGAGGTGAGATTAATGTGGATAAGTAAGATTAAAAAGAGGAAAGTTCAGATGCTTTTAATTGGTCTGGTAGTTATGATCAGTTCCTTTATGTTGGCTTCAGCCATAGGAATCATAACAAGTGTAAGTGAACCAATGAATAAGCTCATAGAGGAAGCCAAAGCACCCTTACTGTTCATGACAGTAAATAAAAATGAAACTATGGATAAGGATCTAGTAGCAGCTAAAAAAGCCTTTCAAAAGGATAGCAGAGTTTCAGAGGTTAGGATAATAGATAATTTAGTTATAGGCAGCGGTAAAATAAAAGCAGGGGATAAATATATGGGAACTGCTTCTAATATTTTTCTTAACTACAAGGAAGGGGATTTTGGCTTTCCTAAATTCATGGAAGAATGCAATAAAAAATCTTGACTTAAAAATATATAAAGGGGATTTTACTGTAATAATGGGCAGTTCGGGTTCAGGTAAATCCACTCTTATTTATCTTTTAAGTGGAATGGATAAGGGTAGTTCAGGGGAAGTAATACTTTTAGATACTGAGCTTTCAAAAGCAAATAAAAAGGAAATGGAAAAGCTGAGAAGAGAAAAGATTTCCTTTGTGTTTCAGGGAATAAATCTTATACCAGATTTAAATGCCTACGAAAATATAGCAGCACCAACCTATAAAATGAAAAGAGATAAAAAAGAATTAACTCAGGTTATTAATGAACTTTTAAGTAGATTTTCTATGAGTGAGCACAGGTCAAAATTTCCATCACAGCTTTCTGGTGGTCAAAAACAGAGAATTACTATTTGCAGAGCCCTTATTAATAAACCAGATGTAATATTTGCGGATGAACCTACAGGAGCTTTGAACTCCACCCAAGGTCAGGAGGTTCTCAATATTTTAACAGAATTAAATATTGAAGGACAGTCTATTGTAATGGTTACTCACGATTTAAAGGCAGCAGTTAGAGCAAATAGACTTCTTTATATAAAAGATGGCAGAATAGATGGTGAGATGAAATTGCCGGAATATGATAAAGACAGTCATCAGGAAAGAGAAAGAGAAATCGTTGATTTCTTAAGAGAAAAAGGTTGGTAAAAGTTTTTAGATTTACATTTTAGTAAGTTTATTTATTGAAGTGTTATTTCACAATGATTTATAGATATCAGTGGTAAGTAAGTTGTGAAAATCAATATTATACTTAAATGAAGTTAAACTTTCAAGTATGGATTATCATATGGAAGTAGAGTATAATTTAACTATGAATTATCCAGTGACGTGCCGCTGTTATCGACCTCTTTAGAAAAGCAGAGAACCAAAATCTTCGATTTTGTGTGAATCGCTTTCATAAATATTAAAGATTTACAGGAAAAAACTACATACCAAAGAAAAATAGAAATTATATATCCGCAGCTTATCTTAATAATTTTTTCAATAGTCATGTTTATCATATTTAAAATATATGTTGTTAAATATGTTCTAAAGCCCATCTTAAAAATAACTAATAGTTCAAAGGATATAATAAAAGGAAAATTTGATAATTACATAACCTTTAATAGTGATACGGAAATAGGAGAACTTTCCTATGCCTTTGAACTTATGAGAGATGAAATTAAAAGTCATAGGGAAAGAGAGGAAAGACTTAAAAAATCTCAAAAGGAAATTATAGCAGCTATATCTCATGATCTAAAAACTCCTTTGTCGGCTATTAGAATATATGTGGAGGCTATAAGAGATGGTATGGCTGAAAAGGAAGAGGATAGATATGAGTATACAGCCACTATTTTAAGAAAGGTAGATACCTTAAATAAACTTATTGATGATTTACTTGAACATTCAAAGGAAAATCTAGAGGTATTGTCTATAAATAAAAAAGAAGTATCCATTAAACCTTTTTTAGAAAAGTTAATAAGTGAAATAAATATGGAACTGTTAAGGGTAAGTGCTAAATTCTACTGGGACAAGCATATTCCAGAGGGTATAGTCAGCATAGATGAATTAAGAATAAATCAGGTGATTTTTAATCTAATAAGCAATTCGATAAAATATTCAAAGGAAGTCTTAGAAGTAAAATTCAAAGCAGAAATAAAAAATAGATATCTATTTATATATATAGAAGACAATGGTATTGGAGTAATGCAAGAGGATATTTTGTATATTTTCAATAAATTTTACAGAGGATACAAATCAAGGAATTATAGAATACCAGGTTCTGGTCTTGGTCTTTCTACTTGTAAGTACATAGTAGAAAAACATCTTGGAGAAATATACTGTAAAACTATAAAAGATGGTGGAAGTATATTTTATTTTTCAATTCCATTAAGTTAAAATATCTGCAAAAAATAACAAATCAGTATGCTAGTATATTTTGCATCTTTGATTTGTTATTTTTTTATTGTATAAAATTACATGTTGCAATTTTACTTAAAAAATGCAATTATTAAAATATAAAAAAAGAATAAATTATTATATTATTTTAATCACAAAAATAGATTTTATTTAATAGTTTAATAATACGAATTATAAATGGTACATAATAAGGATAATTATGGATTTAAAATGAATATATAAGGTAAATATGTACAGGGAATACTTTTAATTTTTTAAAAATTCAAAAAAAAGCTATAAAAAAAGTCTTTTCACTATAGATTCTTATAAAAGTTTAGTGTATAATCTAAGGAAACTATAATATTATTTAATTAAGACTTCTAGTAATTAGTGGTATGATATAGGGCGTATTAGTAGAGTTAGAGTGAATTGAAGCTGAATTCAAATAATAAAATTATATTCTCTAAATAGTGCAAACTATGATGGTATTATTAATTAGTCCTTCATGTTATTTTAATAGGGGGTTATTGAAGTTACGGCTATTAGTCTTGATATAGTTCATAGTAAAGGGTATACAAATATGTATGGGGGGTATAAATTATGAAATATGATGGAATAAAGCTTCATCCTAAAGTTAAAGAATTGTTAAGCAGGTATGATATTTTAAAAGACGAGTTAGGCAGATTGATAGAAGAAAGAGAATATATAACTGTTACTGAAATTCCAAGACTTCAATCTGAATATAAATTTAAAGTAGGGATTGTTGAATATGATTGCTTTGCTTTAAAAATTCAAATGAGAGCTATGAGACATGAGATAAAAATGCGACAAGCAGCTCTTATGAGTGGAGAAATTATTACTGATGAAGAAATTAAGAGTAGAATTGAAGTAGAATTGAAAAATTGGAAAAAGCAAATTGATCAAATGAACGAAGAAATTAATGAAGCTAAATTATATTTAAATAGCCCCACTTTAGTAGAAGAGGAAGCTAGAGAGTTTAAATTATTATACAGAAATATTGTAAAGAAGCTTCATCCAGATATAAATTTGGATTTATCCGAGGATAATAAAACTCTATGGTCAGAGGTTAATAAAGCATATAAAGATGGGAATATAGAAGAATTAAGAAGTTTAAATGAAAGGGCAGAGAATATTGAAGAAGATCTGCACTTAGAAGATGAAAATGTACTGGATAACATTAGCAATAGGATAGTAGAAAAAAGAAATGCTATAGAAAAAGTTATAGAAGACATCAATAAATTAAATTCTGAGTTTCCTGTTAATATGAAAGAAAAGCTAGATGATAAAGAGTGGATTAGAATAAAAAATGAAGATACAACTAAGCAAATAGAAGACTTAGAAAAGAAAAAAGTATTCTTAAAAGCTATGTTAGCTGAATTTATTTAATATAAATATAAGTAAGTAGTAAATGAAAATTGCCAAAAGCTTAATTCTATATACAATATTAGTACATTATATCTTAATGTACACATTTTGGGAATAATTTTATTTAAAGTTAAAAACAGCAGTAAAAAAACTGCTGTTTTTCTGTACATTATATATATTTTTTTAGAATAAAATGTAATAGGCTAGGACAAACTTAGCCCTAGCCTATTATATTATTTTACGGTTTATAGTAAAATAATTTATTTTATACTTCCTGAAGCTACGGATTTGATTATATGCTTTTGTGCAACGAAGTAGAAAATTATTACTGGTATTATTACTAAAACTAAAGCTGCTAGAGCTAGATTCCACTGCTTTGTGTATTGACCAAAGAAGAAGAAAGTCTTAAGTGGTATTGTAAGGGTGTCGGGTTTGTTTATAACAAGAGAAGGAAGCAGATAGTCATTCCATATCCATACAGTATTGAGTATTGCAACTGTAATGGAGATTGGTTTCAATAGTGGAAATATAATATACCAGAAAACTTGAAATTTGTTACAACCATCTATAGTAGCAGCTTCATCCAGCTCTTTTGGAATGCTCTTTAAGAACCCATGATATAAGAATATAGATAAAGATGCACCAAAGCCAAGATACATAAACATTATACCGCCCATATTCAATAAGTGTAATTTACCAGATAATCTTATTAATGGAAGCATTACTGCCTGGAAAGGTATAATCATAGATGCTATAAACATCATAAATATGACATTACTTAGTTTACTCTTAGTTCTCTCCAGCATCCAGGCTGCCATAGATGCAAATACTATAATTAGTAAAACACTTACAATTGTTATCAATAATGAATGAAATATAGAGTTAAGAAAATCTAATTGACTGAAAGCTTGTTTATAGTTACTTATGGTAAATGTACTTGGAAGTGATAATACACTTTGAAATAATTCTCTTTTTGTTTTAAAGGAGTTTACTATTATTATATAAAAAGGAGATAGAAATAATAAAGCCAGTAAACAACTGAAGAATATTCCGATAAATTTTAGAGCACTCTTTTTTTTAACATTTTCCATTATGCTTCCACCTCACCTTTCTTGGAGAAATATACCTGGATTAATGATATTGCTCCAACTATCAAAAGAAAAATAACTGCTTTAGCTTGTGCTAAGCCCATTTGATTCAAGGAAAATGCAGTGTTATATATGTTCATTGCAAGCATTTCAGTTGAATTGGCAGGACCACCTGCTGTTAGTGATAAATTTTGATCATAAAGCTTGAAAGAATTTGACAAGGTTAAAAATATACTAACAGTAAAGGCTGGTCTTACTAGAGGAATTATTATATTCTTAATTCTCTGCCATGCATTTGCACCGTCAATTTGAGCTGCTTCTACTAGTTCTGGTGGAATATTTTGCAGTGATGCAACATAAATAATCATGAGATAACCTGACATCTGCCATGCAGTTAATATAACCAATCCGTATAAACCAGTTTTGCCGTCAGACAGCCAACCTTGAAGCCATTGTATTCCTAAAAGCTTACCTATACTGGCAAAAACCTGAGTAAATATAAACTGCCATATAAAACCAAGTATAAGACCACCAATTAGGTTTGGCATAAAAAATATAGTTCTCAGCATATTAGAAATTTTTGATTCTCTTGTTACTAAAAGAGCCAGTCCAAAAGCTATTACATTTAAGATGATAAGTGCTAATATTGTGAATTTTGCTGTAAATAGGAAGGCATGGCCGAAACTTGGATCTTTAAATACAGATATATAATTTTTCAAACCTATAAGTTTAACACTGGAATTAATACCGTTCCAATTTGTAAAGGAATAGTATATTCCTACCAATAACGGTATGAGTTGGATTACAATATAAGCAAAGAGAATAGGTCCAACGAAATACCAGAATGACAAATTTCTTTTTTTCATATATTTACACCTCCAATGAGTAATATAAATTTAACGAAACATAGATGTTTTAACCTAAAAGCAATAATATAAAATTCCATATAACCAAAATTGATATTTTAATTTTTGATTTAAATTTATAGAAGAATATAAATAAGATAAATACCTATATACCAATAATTATATAAACAGAATTCTTGGCATCAGGTGGAGCTTTTGTTTATGACCTCTGATGGCTAGAAGTCGTTATCCAGGGACGTAGCCACTCTTTACTCCCACTTTACGAAAAACGGTGGGAGTATTAGAGTGGGTAGTCATCGGATAAAAATTTTCATATTACTATAAATTATGAAGTTATTTAGGTATTTATCTGTTAATTTATTTTAATAATCTGCTATATTTTTAATAGATGATTTTTTTACATAATGAATTTGATCTGCTTATTTTCGTGCATCAGCCCAGCTGTTTTTTGCATTTGATATTACTTTATCCCAGGTTAAATCACCGGCAATATATTTTTGTATATCTGCAGCTAGAAGTTTATCATACCAACCAGTTGGATAACCAGAGAATACCCATGGAGTGGTATTTCCAGCTTTTGAATATTTCAATATATCTTTTGCTAATGGATCTGTAGGTTGTAAATCACTTGCATCATAACCTTTGAATGGAGGAATAAATTTGAAGTCTTGTATAATCATTTTTTTACCTTCATCAGAAGTATATAACCAGTTTAAGAAATCCTCAGCAGCTTTTTTAGTATCAGCATCTTTATTACTGTTAACAGCCCAATACTCAGGTACGCCTACAGGGATTGTGCCATCTTTAGTACCATCTATTGTCATTGGTAGTATACCTATGTTCTTTGCTAAATCTGGATCTATACCTTCAACCGTTCCGCTTATCCAGTTACCTTGTTGAATTATTGCAACTTTACCTAGGGAGAATAGCTGTTCAACTTCTGTTGAGTAATCTACACTATTTATGGATTTATTTGTTCCATCAGGTTTATATCCATTTTGTATTTGTATGTCTAAAAGCTTTTTAAAACCATCCCCGTATTTAAAATCAACAGTTTTAGCATTGAAAGCTGCAACAGCATCTTTAAATTCGTTTCCAAGAGCCACATTGGAAGTATGCATACCAGTTACCCAAGTTTCCTTACCTGGTAATGCAAATACAGATTGAATTCCAAGGGAACTTTTCTTTGAATTAAGGGTATCTACGGCTTTTTGTAAATCGGCAAAAGTTTTTATTGTATCAGGGTCAATACCTGCTTTTTTAAATATGTTCTTGTTATAGATAAAACCATAACCTTCTAAGTCAAAGGGCATACCATAGACTTTACCATCAACTTTTGCTGAATCTAGAGCTCCGTCATAGGCTTGTGAAACCCAAGGCTGACTTGACAGATCTTCAAGCTTACCCTTCCAATCAGATAGCTCTTGTGGCCCACCAATATTGTAAATTGCTGGCTCTTGACCTGAGGCAAATTTTGATTTTAATGCAGCAGAATAATCTTGACCGCCGCCGACAGTTTGAATGTTAATAGTAACATTCTTATGTTTATCGGTATAAGTTTTTGCAGCTTTGTCAAGAGCATCTTTAGCCTCAACCTTAAATTGAAAAATATCAACGGTTACATTTTTGCCGCCAGAAGAACTACTACTGTTATCACTTCCACAGGCTGCAAATAATCCAGCTGTTAGAGTTAATGCACAAGTAAGAGCTAATAATTTTTTTACTTTATTCATAAAAATTCCCCCTGTTATTTTTTTATATTTATTTATTAGAACGAAATCGTTTACGTAACTCTTAGACGAAATCGTTTACCTAAACTTGATTATTATGGGACATTTATAGATGCAAATATGTTTCTATTATTATATTTAAGATATATTTATATATTCTAAAGTAATTTTTCTTAAATAAGTTTTTATGACATAGTAATATAATATTATTGCACTTATCGTAATCGTTTGCATTGGCTTAATTATACTTACAAAATTTGTAGCTGCTAATATTTTTTTATTATTTATGTTTATAATATTTTTGTTATATTTGTGGTGTAATGTAATTACATAATGTTATTATTATTTTATGAATAAAAGATAATAAGTATTACATTATAAATTAATTTATGTTGTAATACTTATATCTTTAGGTTGACATGTAAATTAAGTTTATATAAAATCAAAACTAACTATTAATTAGACAAAAATATAAAATCAAGATATCTAAAGGAAAACAATATAAAAGGTATTGCAGTAGCCGGCTTTAACAGTATTTCTCTATATGTAAAGGTTTTCTTTAGGGGTATAACTTTTTTATCAGGGTTTTGATATGCCTTCAGAAAGAGCATATTCCATATTAAAGGGGCATAAAAATACTTTGAGTATAATTGTGATAATATTTAATTGGAAATTAGAAATTTAGGCATGTGAAAGTTAATTGCAAGTTGATGATATTTTGAAGATGGCTTAAATAAGGGGGATAAAAATGAGTAAAATAAAAGCTTGCATATTTGATTTGGATGGGGTTATTGTTGATACAGCTAAATACCATTATTTGGCCTGGAGGCGACTAGCAGATAAATTGGGTTTTGAATTTACAGAAGAACAAAACGAAAGATTAAAAGGTGTAAGCAGAATGAAATCCTTAGAAATACTCTTGGAAATTGGAAATAAGAATTTTACCGAAGAGGAAAAATTAAAATTGGCAGAAAAGAAAAATAACTGGTATATAGAGTATATTTCAAAGATGAAAGAGGATGAAATACTTCCAGGTGCCAAAGAATTTTTAGAAATTGTAAGAGCCAGTGGAATTAAAACAGCGTTAGGTTCAGTAAGTAAAAATTCCATGACTATATTAAACAATCTTAAATTAATAAAGTATTTTGATGCAGTAATTGATGGAAATAAGGTTAGCAAGGCTAAACCAGATCCAGAGGTTTTTTTATTGGGAGCTAGAGAAGTGAATATAGAACCTAAAAATTGTGTGGTCTTTGAAGATGCACGGGCAGGAATAGAGGCTGCTATTAATGCTGGTATGTATTCTATTGGCATTGGAGATGCTAAAATATTGAATAAGGCAAATTTTGTCATTAAGTCACTAAAACAAATGACTATTGAAAAATTAAATTTACTGTAAGAAATATCAAATAAAAATAATAACTAATCTGTTTTATCTCTATAAATATAATTAAAAATTGAGCTATTGCGTTGGGGGGAATTGTAATTGGAAAGGTTTTTTAAAGTAGATCCATGGAATATTATAGAAGAAGGTTTTAATAGAGAATCAAATGAAATAGCTGAAAGTATATTCAGTATAGGTAATGGATATATGGGGCAAAGGGGAAATTTTGAAGAGAGCTACAGCGGGAAATCTCTTCAGGGAAGTTATATGGCAGGAATATATTATCCAGATAAAACGAGAGTTGGATGGTGGAAAAATGGATATCCAGAATATTTTGCAAAGGTTTTAAATTCCACTAACTGGATTGGTATGGAAATCAAAATTGATGGTGATATACTGGATATTTCAAAATGTGAAGTAAGAGATTTCAAAAGAATTTTAAATATGAAAGAAGGATATCTTTATAGAAGTTTCACTGCTAGACCTCAAAATGGTAAAGAAGTAAAGGTTGAGAGCAAAAGATTCGTAAGTATTGTGAATAAGGAAATTGGTGCTATAAGCTATACTATTACTCCCGTTAATTTCAGTGGAGCAATAAGTATTTCTCCTTATTTAGATGGAGATATTGAGAATAAAGATTCAAATTATGATGAGAAATTTTGGGATGAAGTATCAAAGAAAGCTGTATCAGGAGAGGCATCACTTACTATAAAGACAAAAAAACTTGATTTTTATCTTTGCTCCTCCGTGAAATATGATATTTTCAAAGATAATGTTAAATTGAGATATGAAGCAGAGAAAGTTGAAAAAGAAAAATTTGTGGGAAATATAGTTACATTAAAGGCAGGAGAAAATGAGGAAATAACTATTGTAAAATATGTATCCAATGTGACCTCAAGAGACTTTAAAGTAGAGGAGCTAAATGCTGTTGGAAAAGAGCTTTTGGAAAGAGCTTATGCTAAAGGCTTTGATAAATTAATTAATGAGCAAGCTGCTGCCTGGGAAGAAAAATGGAAACAAAGTGATATTATCATAGAAGGGGATACAGCTGCACAGCAGGCAATCAGATTTAACATTTTTCAATTAAATCAGACCTATACTGGAGAAGATGACAGATTAAATATTGGACCAAAGGGATTTACTGGAGAAAAATATGGGGGAAGTACTTATTGGGATACAGAAGCCTATTGTATACCATTTTATCTGGCTACAGCGGATGAAAAAATTGCTAAAAATCTGTTGATCTATCGATATAAACAATTGGATAAGGCTAAAGAAAATGCAAGAAATCTTGGATATAAAAAAGGAGCACTATATCCTATGGTAACAATGAATGGTGAAGAATGCCATAATGAATGGGAAATAACCTTTGAGGAAATACACAGAAATGGGGCAATTGCCTATGCCATATATAATTATGTAAATTATACTGGAGATAAAGCTTATTTAAGTGAGTATGGTTTAGATGTATTAGTAGAAATATCAAGATTCTGGGAAGAAAGAGTTAATTTTTCAGAAGCTAAAAATAAATATGTAATGTTAGGGGTTACCGGTCCTAATGAATATGAAAACAATGTAAATAACAATTGGTACACAAATAGAATTGCATGTTGGACAATGGAATATACAATTGAGGTAATTGATTATTTAAAAAATAATGAGCCAGATAAATATAGAAAATTAGCAACAAAACTTGGAATACAACAAGAGGAAATTGAAAAATGGCAGGATATAATTAAGAATATGTATTATCCGGTTGAAGAAAAGCTTGGAATATTCCTGCAGCAAGAGGGATACATGGACAAAGAACAAATATTGGTAAAGGATTTAGATAAGGAAAATTTGCCTTTAAATCAAAAGTGGTCCTGGGATAGAATTCTCAGATCCTGCTTTATAAAACAGGCAGATGCACTTCAAGGCTTGTATTTCTTACAACATAAATACGATTTAGCCACTATAGAGAGAAATTTTGACTTTTATGAACCAAGAACTGTACATGAATCTTCATTATCTCCATGTATTCATGCTATTCTTGCGTCAAAGCTTGGTAAAAAGGATAAGGCTTATGAGCTGTACCTCAGAACTTCAAGATTAGATCTTGATAATTATAATAATGATACTGAGGATGGATGTCATATAACAAGTATGGCTGGAACATGGCTGTCAATAGTTGAAGGCTTTGGAGGTGTGAAAGTAATCAATGGAAAACTTACTGTAAGTCCATTTATACCTCAGCAGTGGAAAGCATTTTCTTTTAAAATTACCTTTAGAGATTCCTTATTAAATATAAATATTACCAATGAAAATATAATTATAACTAATGAAGGTAAAGAAATAGATTTATTAGTAAAAGATAAGGATTATACTGTAAAGGAAGGAGATAAGATTTCTGTATAATCATACAGAAATCTGTAAAAATAAATTTCTATATTTGGAGGAAATTTTATGTTAAGAGAAGCAATATACCACAGGATTGATTTGGATTACTGCTATGCACTATCCAAGAACAAGTTCTTGGTTAAGCTGAGAACAAAACAGGATGACGTAGAAAAAGTAAATTTAATTTACATGGACAAATATAAATTTAATGAGGTTAAAAAGCGATATTATAAACCTATGAAAAAAATTGCCAGGGATGGTATGTTTGATTATTATGAGACTATTATTGATGTAGAAATGCTCAGTTTTTTTTACCTATTTGAATTAATAGACAATGATGAAAAAACATACTATAGCAATTATAAATTTTTTAATGAAAAGCCAGATGGGGATAACAGTACCTTTGTAAAGCCTGCCAAAGCAGAAAAGGATATTTTTATTGTGCCAGAATGGGCTAGAAAAGCTATCGTATATCAAATATTTCCCGAAAGATTCAATAATGGTGATAAGTCAAATGATCCTAGAAATATTCAAGATTGGTACAGTAAAGTAGATAGAGAAAGTATGCTTGGCGGGGACTTAGAGGGAATCATAAATAAATTAGATTATCTTCAGGAATTAGGCATAAACACTATATATCTCACACCTATTTTTCAAGCTGGTTCCAATCATAAATATAATACTTTTGATTATTTCAAAGTTGATCCTCAATTTGGAACTATTGAAACTTTAAAAAAACTTGTTAGTAAGGCACATGAAAAGGGTATAAGAATTATTTTAGATGCTGTTTTTAATCATTGTGGAGTGGAGTTTTATGCTTTCAAAGACATATTAAAAAATGGGGAGAGATCCCAATATAAAGATTGGTTCGATATAAAAAGATTCCCTGTAGAGGTACGAGAAGATCCTGATTATGCCACCTTTGGGTATGTAGGAGTAATGCCAAAGCTTATGACAAAAAATCCAAAGGTTAAAGATTATCTCATAAGTATTGCAACCTATTGGATAAAGGAAGCAGATATAGATGGTTGGAGACTGGATGTAGCAGATGAAATTGATCATAGTTTTTGGAGAGAATTTAGAAATGCGGTAAAAGCAGTAAAAAAAGATGCACTTATTATAGGTGAGATTTGGTATGATTCCAGTTCCTGGCTTCAAGGAGATCAGTTTGATTCTGTTATGAATTATGAATTACAAAAGGCAGTTTCTGATTTTATAATTGAAGATAAATTTTCTCCTAAGGAATTTGAATACAGTATGGGATTTTTAAGAGTATTATATAAGTTACCAGCCTATAATGTGCTTTGGAATCTAATTGATAGTCATGACACACCTAGGTTTATTAATAAAGCAAAAGGTGATAAATCAAAATTTAAACTTGCAGTCTTTATGCAGTTCACCTTGCCTGGGGCTCCTATGATTTATTATGGGGATGAAGTTGGCATGACTGGTGGACAAGATCCTGATTGTAGAAGAGGTATGATTTGGGATGAAGAAAAACAGGATAATGAATTACTACAGTATTATAAAAAGCTTATTAAAATTAGAAAGGATAATCTATCTTTAACTCTAGGGGAATTTTACACTATATATACAAATGAAAATATTTATGGATTCAGAAGAGCTTATGAAGAAGAAATTCTAGATATATATATAAATAAGGGAAACAGAGCGGAAACATTAAGTTTAAATGTAGAGGGTGAAGGAGTTTTAGATATTTTAAGTGGAGACAAGTATGAAACTGTGGATGGAAAGATAAATTTAATTATTTCAGAAAAAAGTGGAATTATATTAAAAAATATGTGATTTGGTAAATAAAAGTGGGATGCATGTTCCCACTTTTTTATGCAAAATATTCAAGAATAGAATTGTCAGAATTTACAACATAATAATCTTCTATTCAACTGAGTGATCTGTATTTTTTACTTTTCTTTCAATATCTTGAAACATATTTTTTTCTAAAAACATTACTATATAACATATTATACTTGAAGAAAATAACACTGGTATTGCACCATTGATTTTAGTGAATATTATCCATAAAACAAAAATTGCTGCAAAAGTTATCAAACATATATGTATATTTTTTAGTAAATACATAAGTGATAATCTAAAAATATCTTTTCTCTTCAGATAGAATCTCGATATTATAGGGAAAATATATAATGCCAAAGCGGAACCCAGGACAGAAATAATAACCGGAATAATTTTTAGAAAATATAATTTGGGATTATTGTTAAAGATTATAATATCAATGAAAGCTATGGCCAAAATAATTACTTCTATGCTCCAAAAAAATAATGAATCAAGAAAATTTACCCTATAAGCTTTAAAAAAGTCTTTTGTTACATTAATGTCTCCTTCTCTAGTGAGCTTACCCATTACGCTGAATAATGCAGTAAGTGAAGGACCTATTGGTAATAAAGACAAAATGAAAACTAAGTTCATGTTATAGATACCACTTAATTGCATAGAAAAAATGACAAAGATAAAAGGAATATTTGTCAGCAAAAAATAAAAATTCCCTAATAAGAACCACCATATATAATTTGCAAAAGTATAAAGTGTATTTTCTCCTAATTCTCTTTTTTTACTCATAGCTTTCTCCATTTCTTATTATTTTATATTTTGATTTTAGTAACTATTTAATTATTGAAAGTTGCAAACCTTTACTACTATTATAGCATAAGTTTAATTTTTCCAATATGCTGATTCTGATTTTTTCAATTTAGAACTAATTTTAAAGTAGTAATTGTACAAAAAAAGTAAGAATGTTACATTTAATAGGATTATATTATAAATTAAAATAATAAGTAAATAATTTATAATATTGAAAACGATTAGAATACAATAATTTTAAATCAATCATGAAGTTGAGAAATCATTTTCAATATAACTTGTAAAGCCTTAAGATCTAATAAAATAGGTGGGGTGCAAGTGACTAAAATAATTATTTGTAAGGGGGAATTAAATTTTATGAACAAAAAAATGTTAAAAAAAGTACTAAGCCTAGTTATTCCTTTTATGCTAGTAGCAATTTCTTCAACATCATATCGTGCATTTGCAAAATCTAATGAAAAGTCTAGTAGTGCAGATAGCATCAGTGTAAATATCAATACAGATAAGGCTAGGTATAATCCAGGAGATAAAGTTAAAATAAGTGTTAATCTTAAAAATAATGGAAATTCAGCCATAAGTAAAGAAACGGTTTCTTTATCCTTTAAACATCTTGAAAAGGAAATTGATACCTCTTCCACTAAAAGTTTTACTGCTGGAAAAGGAGCAACAACAACTTTAAGCTTTACATGGACCCCACCAAGTACTGATTATCAGGGTTATCTGGTGGAAGCATATGTAAAAGATTCTTCAGGTAATATAATTAATAATATGAATACTGCTGTTGATGTATCTTCTAATTGGTTAAAGTTTCCACGGTATGGATATCTAACAAAATTTGGATCTCAGTCATCTGAAACTAGCAGCAATATAATATCTCAACTAAATGATTATCATATAAATGCTATTCAATATTATGATTGGCAATGGAAACACCACATACCAATTAAGGGTGACCCATCAAATCCCGATGCTTCATGGGATAATCTTGCTAACCAGAAAACATACAAGAAAACAATTCTTGACTATATAAACTCCGGCCATGAGAGTAATATAGCAGCCATGGAATATAATCTTATTTACGGAGCTGTAGATGGATATACAACAGATGGAAGCGGAGTAAAGAAAGACTGGGCATTGCTTGACAGTGTTGGAGGGACTCAATGGAAAATGGATATGCCCAGTGGCTGGGCAACTTCGGCTCTTTATTTCTTTAATCCTTTAAATACAGATTGGCAGAACTATATTTTAAATAGAGAAAAAGATGTATTCAAAGCATTCCCATTTGATGGATGGCATGAAGACACAGTGGGAGACTGGGGAACAAAATATACAACTAGCGGACAAGCTGTTTCAATAACGGATACCTTCAAACCTTTTATTAATTATGCCAAAAGTCAATTAGTCAATAAAAAAATAATATTTAATCCAGTTGGGTTCAAGGGTCATACTGCAGTGGCTCAAAGCAATGCTGATGCTTTATATGCTGAATTATGGCCGGGGGATGGATTTGTCACATATAATGATATAAAAGGTGCAATAGATACTTCAAGGGCTGAAGGCAATGGAAGATCATTAATTGTTCCTGCATATATGGATTATGATGCAGCAAAGACACATAGCGAAAGTAGTCCGGGATATATGAATACCCCCGGAGTTCTGTTAACGGATGCAGCAACTTTTGCAAGTGGCGGATCCCGTCTTGAACTTGGAGATGACAATAGAATGCTTTGCAGTGAATACTTCCCAAATCGTAATATGATTATGAGTGATGATTTAAAGCAAAAGGAACGTAGATATTATGACTTTTTAGTTGCATATGAAAATCTTTTACGTGATGGACAAAATGATACATCAAACAAGGTTGAAATACCGGGTATTTATACAAGTAGAACCAGTGAACCAAATAAGGTATGGACTTTTACTAAAAGTGATGGAAATCATCAAATCATTCATCTTATAAATTTACTTGGAGAATCGAATAACGCTTGGAGAGACACTAATGCAGATTATCCAGAACCTACTTCCCTATCAAATCTTAATGTAAAGTATTATTATACAGATTCAGTTGGAAGTGTATCTTTTGCTTCACCTGATTATGAAAATGGAAAGACTATAGATTTACCATTTCAAAAAGGATATGATGCAGGTGGAAATTATGTTGTATTTAAAGTACCTACATTGCAATATTGGGATATGATTTACATTAATAAATCAACTGTACCACCAACAACACAAGGAACCTTTACAAACTCTGGCTTTGAAGCAGGGAATACTTCTGGATGGACAGCAACAGGTACTTCTTATGGTGTAGATGGAGATGATGTGCATAGTGGAAAGTTCAAATGTTACTACTGGAACGGAAGTCCGTACACACAGACTATTGAACAGCCAATTTACGATTTGGCCAATGGATGGTATAAAGTAAGCGCATGGGTAAAACAAAGTTTAGGTACTCCTAATACTTCCAGAATGGAACTTGCAGATTACGGGGGAGATGCAGTATATACCAATATACCACATGGGGATGGATACCAACAGATTAGTGCTATTGTTCATGTTAATCAAGAACATCTTAAAATTGGTTTCTACCAAGATGCCCCGGGAAATACAAATTTACAAATAGATGATGTTACACTTGAACCTGTTGATGCACCTGCAAATAGTAATTAAATATTTAATGTGGAAATACAAACTCCCACTGAGTAAGATTCATTGATAATGAGGAGACAAATGGGGATAGAGACTATTTGCCTCCTTTAAAATCCTTGGATAACTAATCCAAAAGAAAGATTAAAATAGAAAGATCAATTATGTAATTTTCTTAAGTAAGTAAAATGATATAAGAAGATAAATAAGTTAGTATAATGTAAAGATGAATAAAGTATAAGTATGTAATGATAGCATTATATTGTTAAAAATATGAGGAGGATTAATCGTGAATGGTAGTTATGAAAAGGATTTATTAAAAGTTGATTTTCCTTTCAATATTTTTGTAGATAATGGATGTTGTGATGTTGCACCACATTGGCATAAAGAAATAGAAATAATTTATCTAATAGAAGGACAACAAAGAGTTGGAATTGATAATAATATTTATACTTTAAAAGAAGGTGATATTCTTTTAATTGGTAGTGGGTGTATTCACTATTTTTTTCATGAATGTACTGTTAATAGAAGGGTAGTAGTGCAATTCTCGTTGTCCATATTTGATAACGTTTTAAGTGAAAAAGGTGAAGGAGAAAATATAAAATATATTTTTGATAAAACTAAAAGAGTAAGTAATCAATGGGATACAGTGCTAAAAAATAAAATTGAAAATCAGCTAAAAGTTTTGATAAAAGAAAATAACAAAAGGGAAAATGGTTATAAACTGGCGTTAAAGGCTAGGCTATGTGATATATCAGTATTATTACTTAGAAATTTGCCTGTAGAAATTGATAATTATGAGGAAAAAACTAAGCATAAAGAAAATCTTAAACGATTGGAAAATGTTTTTAATTATATAGAGAATAATTATAATGAAAATTTAAATCTAAAAAAAATTTCTTGTGAAATGGGATTTAGTATGTATCATTTTTCTAGACTATTTAAGAGATATACGGGTATTACTTTTATACAATATTTAAATGATTTTAGAGTTACAAAAGTACAGTGGTACCTAATAAATCATGATATAACTATAACAGAAGCAGCCTTTAAGTGTGGATTCAATAATATTAAGACTTTCAATAAAGTGTTTAAAGAAATTCAAGGATGCTCTCCTTCAGAATATTTAAAAAAGCAAAATATACGAACTAATTAGCAATTTAAGTGAAGATTTTAACTTTGGCCTCTTTTATAATTAATCTAGTAAATAGATAATAGCAGAATAATAATACAAAATTCTGCAATTGACTAAAATGACTTCGATGAATTGTAGGGGGTATTTTTTATGTCTAATATGTTTAAATGGATTTGGAATTATATGCGTAAATATAAGTTTAAAATGTTTTTTGGTGTTTTTTTAATTGCTGTTTGTTCAGCTTTGAATATGGTAACTCCATACCTGTCAGGTAAGATAGTGGATAATGTAATCGTTAAAAGACAAACCAATTCATTGATGATTTATTTAACTATAATTATAAGTGTTACATTTATAAGGTCAATACTAAGGTATTATTTTCAACTTATCTTTGAAAATGTATCTCAGAATATTCTTTTTACTCTTAGAGAACAAGCTTATGAAAAACTTCAAAAGCTGGACTTTAGCTTTTATGAAAAAAATGAAACTGGAAACATAATGACTGCTATGACTGGTGATATGGATACCATAAGACATTTTGTGGCTTGGGTAATATATATGGTAGTTGAAAATGGATTGATATTTATTTTTTCCATAGGAATAATGTTTACGGTTAATTATAAATTAGCTATTTTAATGATTTTATATACTCCTGTAATAGGTTACTTTACTTTTAAACTATCAAGAAAAGTAAAGCCTACCTTTTCTTCCATAAGACAGCAATTTTCAAGACTAAATTCCGTGGTACAGGAAAATATAAGTGGAAATAGAGTAGTTAAAGCTTTTGCAAAAGAAGATTATGAGATAAAAAAGTTTAATAAAGAAAATGAAGCATACAGAGAAAGAAATTTTGAATCAGCTAAAGTATGGGAAAAGTACCTACCTGTATTAGACTCTTTATCCTCCGGTTTGAATATAGTTGTAATATTAATTGGAGGAATCATGGTTATAAATTCTAGTCTCTCTATGGGAGAACTTATTACTTTCAGTTCATTGATATTCGCCATAAATAATCCTTTAAGAATGGCAGGTTGGCTTACAAATGATGTGGAAAGATTCAGAGCTTCTGCAGAAAAAGTTTATGAACTTATGAATACAAAAACTAAGATTAAAAATTCAAAGAATTTAATTAAAACTGATAAAATAGCAGGTAATATAGAATTTAAGAATGTGTATTTTTGCTATGAAAACGAAAATATATTGAGCAATATAAACATTAAAGTTAAAGCTGGAGAAACTTTAGCAATTATAGGTCCTACAGGCTCCGGTAAATCTTTTTTGTTAAACTTACTTTGTAGATTTTATGATTGTACTAAAGGAGAAATATTAATAGATGGAATTGATATTAAAAAAATAAATTTAAAAAAATTAAGAGATAGTATAGGTGTGGCTATGCAGGATATATTTTTATTTTCAGATACCGTAGAAGCAAATATTGCTTATGGAGTTTCCAACGCTTCTTTTGAAGAAATAAATAAGGCAGCTCAAATGTCTATAGCAAGTGATTTTATAAATAATCTATCTGAGGGCTATGAAACTATTATAGGAGAAAGAGGTGTTGGTCTTTCTGGTGGTCAAAAGCAAAGAATTTCTCTGGCTAGAGCTCTCCTTAAAAATCCTGCCATACTAGTGCTGGATGATACTACTTCCAGTGTAGATATGGAAACAGAATTTAAAATTCAAAACTTATTAAGTTCTTATATAAAAGAAAAAACTACTATAATAGTGTCCCATAGAATTTCTTCCGTAAAAAAGGCGGATAAAATTATAGTTCTCAATAAGGGTAAGATTGTAGAACAAGGTAATCATAAAGAATTATTAGAAAATGATGGATATTATTATAGGGTATATATGAATCAATTTGGAGATTTTGATGGTAAATCAAATAATCAGGTGGTGTAATATATGAAAAGAAATAAATTTGATGTAGATGAAGATTTGGAAATAAAATTTAGTTTAGTACATCTTAAAAGACTTTTAAAATATATAACAGTATATAAGACTAAATTTTTAATAACTATTTCAATAATGATACTTGCAGCTTTTGTAAATTTATTAGGCCCTTATCTAATAAAAGATGCTCTGGATGTAAAGATACCAGGAAAAGATTTAAAGGGATTGATATTTATATCAATAGTATACCTTTTAACTTTGGTAATAAATAATATTTGCATGAAATATAAAATTCGGATTATGACCTTTGTGGGGCAAAATGCAATACTTAATATGAGAAAAGATTTATTTGTACATCTTCAAAAATTACCTTTTCAATATTATGATAGCAGACCCCATGGAAAGATTTTGGTAAGAGCAGTTAATTATGTAAATGGACTCAGTGATTTACTTTCTAATGGTATTGTGAATATGATTACTGACCTGTTTACTTTAATATTTATTATTATGTTTATGCTTTATATAAATATTAAGCTTACAGTTACATGTTTAATAGGTATTCCAGTTATCATATTAGTAATGTTTTTATTAAAGAATATACAGAGAAAAGCCTGGCAGCTTCTGAGCAATAAACTGTCAAATCTAAATGCATACACTCATGAAAGCATATGTGGAATGAGAGTTACTCAATGCTTTACAAGAGAAGATGAAAACTTAAGTATTTTTAGAAAATTAAATGATGATTACAGAAAACACTGGATTAAATCAGTTAAAATTCAATTTTTGATGAGTCCTGTAGTAGATAATATATCTGTAATTATTATAGCTGCTGTATATATAATTGGAATAGCTTCTATAGATAAAGATGTTACTATTGGTGTTCTAATAGCATTTATAGGATATATAGGAAGATTTTGGACACCGATTTCTAATCTAGCTGGTGCTTATAATAATATTATAAATGCCATGTCCTATATAGAAAGAATTTTTGAAACTATAGATGAAAAAGTTATTGTAGAAGATATGTCTAATGCATATGAATTACCAGTAATAAGGGGAAATGTAGAGTTTAAAAATGTAACATTTGCCTACGACGAAAGTAAAACTATACTTAATAATATAAGTTTTTCCGTTTCTCATGGACAAAGTATTGCTTTAGTTGGTCCTACGGGGGCTGGGAAAAGCAGTATTATTAATTTAATAAGTAGGTTCTATGATATTCAGCAGGGAGAAATATTAATTGATGGTATAAATATAAAAGAAGTTACTCTTAATTCTCTAAGAAGACAAATGGGAGTTATGCTTCAGGATCCATTTATTTTTTCTGGAACCATAAAAGAAAATATAAGATATGGAAGGTTAGATGATTCTGATGAAGAAATAGTAGCTGCTGCAAAATCAGTAAGGGCACACGATTTTATTAAGGAACTAAAAGATGGTTACGAAACAATAGTAAATGAAAATGGTTCTAGATTTTCCGCAGGACAAAAGCAGCTTATATCTTTTGCAAGAGCTTTACTTGCCGATCCAAAAATATTAATTTTAGACGAAGCAACTTCCAGTATTGATACTAAAACAGAAGCATTACTTCAAGAGGGATTGCAAAAATTGCTTAAAGGTAGAACGTCTTTTATAATAGCCCATAGACTGTCCACTATAAAAAATTCTGATAAGATTATGTATATAGACAAGGGGCAAATCATAGAAAGTGGCAATCATGATGAACTTATAAATAAACAGGGTGAATACTATAAACTTTACAGTTCTCAATATGAATTATTTAAAGCTATTTAAGGAATATTCAAAAAAATATAGATGATAGTCTTTGTAAGCTGTCCAATGAGGAAAATAAGGTATGCCGATAGAACAATTTAAAATCGAATAGCCTAAGACATATAATAGATTGACTAAGAAACCTCAGTTTTTATTTAAATGAAGGAGATTTTTTTGATATAGCTTGTAAGCATTTAGAAAACAAATATTTATTATTAATGTGATGTTCAAATCATGGATCAGTCTCACAATGTATATATATGTATTGTGAGACTGCTTTTTAGCGATTCTATTATTAAAAATAATTATTTTTAATTTTGTTAGATTCTTTTCTTGCTTATTCTAATTTAGTTTCACTTCTTAGCTTTATATATTGAGATGGAGTCATTCCTGTATGCTTTTTAAAAAACCTACTAAAATAATATGGGTCACTGACTCCTACAAGATAACCCACCTCTGAAATTTTAATGGGAGTTGTATCAAATAGTTCCTTAGCTTTAGTGATTCTTAGAGTGTTTAGGTAATTTAATATAGTATAGCCTGTCATATTTTCAAAAATTCTATTAAGATAATCATAATTTGATTCAAATAATTCTTCTATATCTGCTCTAGTAACTTTTTTCATGAAATAATTATTAAGATAATTTAATAGTTTTCTACATTTGATGAAAGATTTAGAAAAGTGTCCTCCAGTAGTATCTATTTTAGCAGAAGTATAATCTCTACTTATTTTTATTAATATTTGTAAAAGATTTATGGATGCAATCTTTTTATAACCTTCATATTTTTTATAAAAATCATTGTCTGTGTTTACAAGTAGTGGGATGATTTCGTTTTCATTTTCGTAATGATAGAATTTTGGTAAATAAAAAATATGGGAGATATCTTCGTATTTACTAAAATGATCACTAGCAAGGGACTCTTTTCTTTTTTTGATAAATTCCTTTGAAATTTCATTATCAGATTTATTTTTGATCCATTTAATCTTTGGATGTTTAAAATGAATATAATAATAATGGCAGACAGATTCTTTAAATCCATAGTGTTGAATATTGGGCTCTAGAATTAGCAAGTCACCTTTTTTTAAACAGTATTCAGTAACTCCTTCTTTTATATACAATTCTCCGCTTTTTACAACATACAATAAATATTCATCTGTAGTTCTCGTGAAGTGTTTCCAAGGTTTATTATAGGATACATGGCCAACTAGTCTTACGGATGGAATAATATCTGCATTTAGAGTTAATAAATTCACTTTAGCATCTCCTTATTTTTAAAGTAGCAATTGTACAAGAAAAGTATGAATTTTCTATTTAGTATTATTGTATTACAGATTAAAATTAAATCAAGTAGTAAATGAGGTTAGTAGTTTATAATTACAGCTATTAAGTAATCGTTTAACAAACACTTTAAAGAATAAACCACAAACTAATAGTTTATAAGCTATATACATTTATGTAATAAATAGTGTGTTTATTATGTAAACGTTTTATATAATGTATAATCTATATTATAAAGGAGATGATGAACTGTTTCAATAAGTGTACTGAATTTTCACCTGACTAACTTGGCGTAAGACTCCCACGCACTCTGTGAAAGCGGGAGTTCAACGCCAAGTAAGCCATGCATTTGCAGCTCTAAAATTCAGATGGGGTAAAAGAATCCCCACCTGAATTAAGAACTTGCTTCAATAAATAATATAAATCAGGAGGTAAATTATGATAAGAAGGAATAATAGTTTAAAAATGAAGATTGCAGCTTTGAGCTTAGCTATTTTTACGGTATCCACAATTTTTACGGGCTGTGGATCATCAGGTGATACAAATGTGAAAGATACATCAAAAGCAGCTACAACACCCTATGGTAAATATGATCAACAAGTTGTTTATACTCTGGGTAAAGCCACCCCTGGAAGTCCCCGTTTTCCCAAAGGTGATACTTATGAGAATAATGCATATACACGTTATTTAAAAGAAGTACTAAATGTTCAAAATAAAGATGCTTTTGAAGCAGCAAGTGGAGATGCATATAAACAGAAGGTGTCTATGGCAATAGCATCTGGTACTATTCCAGATATTATGCAAGTTGATGCGGCAACTTTAAAACAATTAGTAGATAATAATATGATTGAGGATTTAACTGAAGTCTATAAAAATGATGCAACTGATACAATAAAAAAAGATTACGCTTCTTATGGTGGTAAAGCATTAGCAAGTGCTACCTTTGATGGAAAACTTATGGCATTGCCATCTACACAATGTTCTAATACTCCAACAATGCTTTGGCTTAGACAGGACTGGATGGATAAATTAGGATTAAAAGCACCTAAGACAATGGACGATGTTGAAAATATTTTAAATGAATTTGTAACAAAAGATCCAGGAGGAAATGGAAAAGGAAAAACAATTGGACTAATAGCTTCCCCAACTATTGGCGGAGCATATGCAAGTTTGTATCAAATGGATAATGTTTTAGCACTTTATAATGCCTTCCCAAATCAGTGGATTAAAGAAGATGGGAAAGTTGTTTACGGTTCTACTACAGCTAATATGAAAAAAGGGCTGCAAAAAGTAGCCGATTTATATAAAAAAGGTTTAATTGATCCACAAATAGCTGCTAGAAAGGGAGATGACATTACTTCTCTTATTGTCAATGGCCAAGCTGGTGCATTCTTCGGACCTTGGTGGTCTGCAGATTATCCTTTAAATGATGCTAAAAAAGTTAATCCAAAGGCACAGTGGACACCTTATATTGCTCCAGTAAATAGTGATGGTACAGTTACTGCTTATACACAAAATCCAGCATCAGGTGATTATTTCGTTGTACGTAAAGGCTTTAAACATCCAGAGTTATTAGTAAAGATAGCAAGTGTTCTTAATGATAAGATGATATTTGAAGACTATGGAAGACAAGAACTACTGGATTATACTAAACAAAGTGTTGATACAGGTGTAAAGCCAGTTGGTATTCTTATTAATGATAACAATGCAACATTAGATATGTATAAAAATATTGATTTAGCTTTACAGGGTAAGAAAGATCCAGACTCTCTTGGCGCTGATAAAGGAAATTATGAGAAAGCTCAGGAATATTTAAAGAATCCTAATAATCCTAGTGCTGATGCCTGGAGCGGATATACTTCCAGAATGGTTTCTACAAAATTAATGGCAGAGGCAAAAGTAAACGAAGTAAATCCAGTATTCTTTGGACAAACGGCCAGTATGAAATTAAAAAATGCTAATTTACAAAAGCTGCAGGATGAAGCATTTTTAAAGATCGTAACAGGGCAAGAATCAATAAATGATTTTGATAAATTTGTAGCAACCTGGAAAAGTACAGGTGGAGACCAAATAACTAAAGAAGTAGAAGAGGCAATCAAAAAATAAATTTTCACCTGACTAACTTGGCGTAAGACTCCCACGCACTCTGTACAGCCCTCACACAAAATCGAAGATTTTGGTTCTCTGATTTACTTCAAGTGGGAGTTCAATGCCAAGTAAGCCATGCATTTGCAGTTCTAAAATTCAGATGGGGTAAAAGAATCCCCACCTGAATTAAGAACTTGCTTCAATTTTGAAATGGATGTAAATGCTATTTTCATCCATTTCCTTACCTTAAATGAGGTAAGGAACAAAATAAATTTAAAGGAAAGTAGGGAAATGCATGAAAAAAATAAAAGATCAATTAAGTTACCACCTAATGCTTACACCAGGTATGATTTTCTTAATTCTGTTCAGTTTTCTTCCTATGTTCGGTATTATCATGGCATTTCAGGATTATACGCCAGCTAAGGGAATGCTTGGTTCTCACTGGGTTGGGCTTCAAAATTTTAAATATATGATTCAAATTCCAGACAGTATGCAGATTTTAATAAATACACTGATTATAGCTATTGGTAAAACCATTTTGGGTACAATTATTCCTATTATATTTGCATTACTTTTAAATGAAATACGTTTGAAATGGGCTAAAAAGACCATTCAAACAATTGTATATTTACCTCATTTTTTATCATGGGCAGTTTTGGCAGCAATAGTTATCAATTTTTTTGATTTTAATGGTCCAATAAATCAATTTTTAGGTGTATTTGGAATAAAACCAACTATGTTTTTGGTAAGCAATAATTGGTTTAGACCGGTTTTGATTGGAACGGATACTTGGAAAGAGTTTGGATATGGATCAATTGTATATCTTGCAGCGTTAACGGGAATTGACCCTGGGCTATATGAAGCAGCTGCTATTGATGGAGCTAATCGATTTAAGCAGCTGGTACATGTAACTTTGCCAGGAATTATGCCGATTATCATGCTTATGGTTGCTTTGAATTTAGGAAACATTTTAAATGCAGGATTTGACCAGGTATTTAACTTATATAATCCAATTGTATATCAAACGGGAGATATTATTGATACTTATGTATATCGTGTTGGTTTAGTAGGAATGCAGTATAGCTTTGCAACAGCAGTAGGTTTGTTAAAATCTGTAGTAGGATGTATATTGTTATTATCTGCAAACAAATTATCCAAGAAGTTAGCAAATATGCAAATATTCTAATAGTCAAAGATTTATGAAAAACTAAAGGAAGGTAAAATTTTTGACAATACTGATACTCTAGAGGGGGAATTATTATGTTAAAATCAAAAAGTTTTCAAAGTAGATTAGCAGATATTTGTATATGGCTTGTTATTCTGCTGATGACAGCAATTTGTCTTTTTCCATTAATAAATATGGTTGTTATTTCTTTTAGCAGTAAATCAGCTGCAGCAGGCAATATGGTTGGACTGCTTCCAGTTGGCTTTACACTTGATTCTTATAAAAACTTATTGCAAGAATCACAATTTTGGCGTTCCTTTGGTATATCTGTGGAGAGGGTTATTCTTGGTACAGCGCTAAATTTAATATTATCAATTTTAATGGCATATCCTTTAGCAAAGACAAACCGGGAATTCAAAGGAAGAAATATTTATATGAATCTCATGATATTTGCAATGTTATTTTCTGGTGGTATGATACCTATCTTTATTACAGTTAAAAATTTACATTTGCTTGATACCATTTGGTCTTTAGTTTTACCTGGTGCGGTTAATGTTTTTAATACAATTCTATTAATGAATTTTTTCAAAAGTATACCAAAATCCTTAGAGGAAGCAGCAGAAATCGATGGATGCAGTAAGTGGAAAATATTGTTTCAGATTTATCTTCCCATTTCCCTTCCTGCATTAGCAACTATTGCACTTTTTAGTATAGTAGGTCATTGGAATGATTTTTTCTCAGGATTATTATATATAAATAAAGCTTCTAATTACCCATTACAAACATATATACAACAGTTAAATGTAGATGTTACTAAGATTACAGATGCATCACAACTGCAAAGTGTTGCCAATATCTCTAATAAAACATTGAATGCAGCAAAAATTGTTGTATCCACTATTCCGTTATTAATAATCTATCCATTTCTACAGAAATATTTTATAAAAGGTATGGTTATTGGCTCTGTAAAAGAGTAAAAAAGTTCTTAGGCATGTTTGTATACCTCTATTTTAATACTATTATAAATAAAAGTTACTCTAGCATTAAAAACAAAAAATAGAAAATGAAATTTATGCATTTATACGCTGAAAAAATAGAATAGAATAAATTTATCTATATATAACGGAAAGGCAGGAGAAGAGATGAATCAAGAAAAAGTTTGGTGGAAAGAAAGTGTTGTATATCAAATATATCCAAGAAGTTTTAAGGATAGCAATGGAGACGGAATCGGAGATTTAAGAGGTATTATTGAAAAATTGGATTATCTGAAAGATCTGGGAGTTACAATGGTATGGTTATCCCCTATATATAAGTCACCTAATGAGGACAATGGATACGATATTAGTGATTATCAGGATATAATGGATGATTTCGGAACAATGCATGATTTTGACGAATTACTTAGTGAAGCACATAAAAGAGGCATTAAAATAATTATGGATTTAGTTGTAAATCATACTTCGGATGAACATAAATGGTTTATTGAAAGTAAAAAATCCATAGATAATCCATATCGTGAATATTATATCTGGAGAAAAAGTAAAGCTGGCGTGGAACCTAATAATTGGGGCTCATGGTTTGGAGGAAAAGCGTGGGAATATGACAATGCAAGTGATATGTATTATTTACATATCTTCGCAAAAAAACAGCCAGACTTGAATTGGGATAATCCTAAAGTTCGAGATGAAGTGTTTAGTATGATGACCTGGTGGCTTGATAAAGGTATCGATGGTTTCCGCATGGATGTTATAAGTCTCATTTCTAAGGTTAAAGAATTACCAGACGGGGATACTCATGGTGGTTTGTATGGAGATTTAGCACCCTATTGTATTCATGGCCCAAATGTCCACGATTATTTGAAAGAAATGAACGAAAGGGTATTATCTAAATATGATATTATGACTGTTGGAGAAGCCACAGGTGTTACCATAGAAGAAGCAAAAAAATATGCAGGATATGATAGTGGGGAATTAGATACAGTATTTCAATTTGAACATATGGATCTTACAAATGGAGAACATGGAAAATGGAGCAATAAGCGATTCTCACTTTTAGAACTTAAAAAAGTTTTTGATAAATGGCAAAAAGGATTAAAAGGAGAAGCGTGGAATTGTTTATTTTGGAGCAACCATGATCAGCCAAGAGCAGTATCCCGTTTTGGGGACGATTCACATCAGTATAGAGAGGTATCTGCAAAAATGCTTGGAACATGTCTTCATATGCTGCAAGGTACTCCTTATGTGTATCAAGGAGAAGAATTGGGAATGACCAATGTAAGGTTTAAATCGATTGATAATTATAGAGATATTGAAACAATTAATACTTACAATGAAAATGTTAATAATAGGGGATTACAACCGGAAATTATGATGGATTATATCTATCATGTAAGCCGTGACAATGCTAGAACTCCTATGCAGTGGGATGATACAGAAAATGCTGGATTTACAACAGGAACTCCTTGGATAAAAGTCAATGATAATTATAAGAAAATTAATGCAAAGGCTCAAGTAAATGACGAAAATTCTGTTTATAATTACTATAAAAAGTTAATTTCTCTTCGTAAGGAGCATGAAATTATTATATATGGTGACTACGAATTATTATCACCAGAGGACGAAAATATTTATGCTTATATAAGAAGTTTTAATAATGATAAATTATTGATAATATGTAATTTTTCCAAGTATATTATGAATTTTGAAATACCAAAAGAATTAAAAGGAAAAGAAGCAAAAATGTTAATATCTAATTATCCAGAAGAAAAACTTGCGGATAATATCAGTTTAAGACCTTACGAAGCCAGAGTATATAAGTATTAATTTTGTAAGCGGTTAATAACTAGTCACGTTAACAGTTATTAACCGCTTGTTTTTTAATAATATTCTTCTAATAGTGTTTTCTTATTTAATTAATTATTTAGCTGCTTATACACAATATGAGCCAGAAACATTAAATAAATAATTTTTTTAACAAGTATAGACATTAGTAAAAAAAAGGAGTATTATAAAATTATGTTAAACGTTTACTCGAGGAGGTGAAATAGATGATTAACAAGCCAACAATCAAAGATGTAGCTAAAAAATCAAATGTATCTGTAGCTACAGTTTCCAGGATATTAAATGACTTAGAAGGTTATTCTGAAGAAACTCGAAAAAAAGTTATGCAGGTAATTAATGAAATCGGTTACCAAAGAAACGATATTGCTAGAAATTTAAAGATGAAAAGCACTCATACTATTGGAGTGTTGCTTCCTAAAGTAAGTACTAACTTCTATATAGAAATTTTAAGCGGAATAGAAGATGCCGCACATATTAATGGCTATAGCGTAATAATATGTAATGTAGGGGATAATGGTAAAAGAACTGAGGAATATATAAAAGTAATGATAGAAAGACAGGTAGATGGAATAATTGTCTGTAGTTTGCCTCCTGAAAAGAGTTTAATAGAAAAAATAATAGGAGTTAATATTCCAGTTGTTCTTATTTCTACATTATATGAGGGTTATTCTGTACCTTACATTAAAGTGGATGATTACAAAGCCTCCTATGCAGCTGTGGAATACCTAATTAAAAATGGTCATAAGAAGATAGCTATGCTGGGAGGAAAAAAATCGGATCTTATAGCTGGACTTCCACGTTTAGAAGGATTTGTTAGGGCTTTAGAGGATAATAAGCTTGAAATAAGAAAAAATCTCATAAAGCACAATGGCTTTAGTTTCAAGGATGGTATTACAAGTATGGAAGAACTTTTAAAGAAGAAGGAAAAATTCACAGCAATTTTTGCTGCCTGTGATGATATTGCAGTGGGAGCTCTTTCAGTGGCCCATAAGAGAGGATTAAAAGTACCAGATGATATTTCTATCATAGGTTATGATAATACACAAGCGGCAGAGATGTGCTATCCAGCTCTAACCACATTAGCGCAACCTCTATATGAAATGGGGCAAAAATCTGTGAAAATGATCATTGAGAAAATAACTTCAAGCGCTGAGGTTAAAAGCGTAATTATGCCTTTTAAAATAGTTGAAAGAGACACTGTAAAAAACATATAGTAAGTCTTTATTCTATAAGTAAACGATTAACTATAAAAAGTTATAAACTAATTTTTACTATACTAGTGCAGTGTTTTTAATGTAAAATCTTTACAAAATGCAGCAGCTATTTTTTATTAAATAATTAGCATATACGATTTAATATTAACTATGCAATAAATTGTATGTTTTACGTAAACGATTAATATAATTTGTAGTGCACAAATTTACTATCACTTATTAAGCTGTAAGGTAATTTACAAGATTGAAATAATAAATCTTCTATATTAAGAGAATTTATTATTTACATAAGACATGTGAGAATAAATAGTAAGTTAAATATATGGGTCTATTTTCAATAATACAGGGAAATAAAATAGACTAGCATACTGACTAGTTATTTATTTGAATATGCCTAAATATAGGAGGGTAAAAATGAATAAGAAATTAAGATTATTACTAACTATAGGTATTACTCTGATAATGAGCTCAACATTATTGAGTGGCTGTGGTACAAGTTCTGCGGATAATGGAAAAGTGCAATTAGAAGTATTTTCAACTAAACCTGAAAATAAAAATATTCTCCAAACAATAATTGATGATTTTAATAAACAAAATCCTAATATTGAGATTACCCTTTCTTCACCAGCAGATCCAGCAACAGTTTTAAAGACAAGGCTTACAAAAAATGATGTACCTGATGTGATGGGTTTAGGTGGAGATGCTGTTAATTATGGTCAACTTGCAGATGCAGATATGCTTTCTGATTTAACTAATGAAAGTTTTACAAAACAAATAGATAAATCCTATCTAGATATGTTAAAACAGTTAGAAGAAAAGCCTGATAATAAAGTTTACGCTATACCTTACGCTACAAATGCAAGTGGTGTTATATATAATAAAGATTTGTTTACAAAGCTTGGGCTAAAAGTACCGAAAACTTGGGATGAACTTATTGAGGTATGTAAAAAGATTAAAGCTAGTGGAGGAACACCATTTTACCTAACATTAAAAGATTCCTGGACAGGAATGAATATATGGAATACCTTGGCTAGTAATTTACAACTCAATAATTTCTTGAAAGATAGAAAAGATGGAAAAACTACATTTGCAGCTACACACGGTGAAATAACAGATAAAATGCTGCAAATAGGAAGTAATGGTGAAAATGATATTTTAGGTGTATCTTATGATGATTGTAATGCAGCTTTTGCACAGGGAAAAGCATTTATGTATATACAGGGAAACTGGGCTATTAGTGAAATTAAAAAGGGAAATCCTAATATCAAATTAGGCATGTTTACATTACCTGCTAGTAATGATTCATCTAAAAATAATGTAACATCAGGTGTTGACGTAGCATTTGCTATATCCAAGCAGTCTCCGCATCAGGCCGAAGCAAAAAAATTTATAGCATATATGGTTAAAAATGAAAATGTCAGTAGATATATAAAAGATCAGTTTGCCTTTTCAGCTGTTAAAGGTGTAGAACAGCAGGATTCAAGTGTTGCAGATATTCAAAAGAGTCTCACTGATGGAAAAATTGCAGGATTTCCTGACCATTATTACCCATTAGCTTTTGATGGAGCAAGTTTAGTTCAAGGTCTATATAGTCAAAAGAATAAAACACAATTTCTAAAAAAACTAGATACAGAATATGATAAAGCTAATAATAGATAAACAGAGTGCAAAATCAGCTTATAGACTATTATAATTTTTAAATACACTACTGTAAAAATAATTATATGTAAATTTTAACAATAGGAAGGTGAAAAAATGAAAAGTAAAAAAGCTTTTTATATGATGACTATACCAGCAGTTGTATTATTTTTTATATTTCATACAATGGCACTTTTAAAAGGTGTATTTTATAGTTTTACTAATTATAAGGGATTTGGAAGTTGGAGTTTTGTAGGATTTAAGAATTACATTTCAGTATTTCATGATAGTAATGTTTTTAATGCGTATGTTTTCACTTTTAAGTTTGCAATTTTAACTACTATTATAGTAAATATATTAAGCCTTTTAATAGCAGTAGGATTAAATTCAAAGATTAAGTTTAAAAACACTTTGAAGGCATTATATTTTATACCAAATATATTAGGAGCTTTAATAGTGGCATTTATATTCAATTTTATATTTGCACATATAATACCCAATATAGGACAATCCTTACACATGGCAGCTCTTAGTAAAAACATATTAGGTGATGAAAATCTTGCATGGATGGGAATAGTATTTGTTGCTGCTTGGCAAGCTATTGCATTCAATACCATAATATATATATCTGGACTTCAAACTATTGATAATGAAGTATATGAAGCTGCTGAAATTGATGGAGCCAATAACTGGCATAGATTTAAGGATATAATCTTTCCTCTCATAGCTCCATTTTTTACTATAAATATGGTTTTGTGTATGAAGAATTTTCTTATGGTATTTGATCAGGTGGTTGCAATGACAGGTGGAGGTCCTGGCGGTGCTACTCAATCTATATCTTATGTAATATATAATGGTGGCTTTAACCAGGGAAGCTTTGCTTATCAGTCTGCTAACGCTGTTATTTATTTTATTGTAATTGTAGCCATATCATTATTTCAGCTTAGAGTGCTTGAAAAAAGAGAGGAGAAAGTATTATGAGGAGAAAAGATACAAATTGGATTTCAACTATAATATTAATAGTTGTTGCTATTATAACTATAATACTACCATTATGCATTACAGTTCTAATAGCTATAAAATCGCCTGAACAGATGATTCCAAACCCTCTATCATTTCCTGAAAAGTTTCATTTTGAGAATTTTTCAAAGGCTATTGAAATGACAAATTTCTTTGGAGCATTTAAAAATAGTCTTATAATAACAGTTTGTGTATTGATTTTAACAATACTTTCTAATTCTCTAGTTGCATATGCCATAGCTAGAAATAGAAACAAGAAATTTTTTAGTGGTATCTATTATTATTTTGTAAGTGCTATGTTTGTACCATTCCCAATAATAATGCTTCCACTTGTTAAGCAGGCAAGTAGTCTTCATATGGATAATATAATCGGTATTATACTCATATATGCTGTATTTGGATTACCTTTTAATATTTTTCTTTATACAGGTTATATTAAATCCATACCTGCAGCTCTTGAAGAAGCTGCAATAATAGATGGAGCCACCACCTTTCAAATATTTAGATATGTTATATTTCCATTGTTAAAGCCTATAAATGCCACCGTTGCCATAACCACTTGTTTATGGACATGGAATGACTTCTTAATGCCGCTTATACTTTTAAGTAAACCTAGTATGGCAACATTACCTTTAGTTCAATACGTATTTAAATCACAATTTGCTACTAACTATAACTTGGCATTTGCTTCATATCTACTGGCATTATTACCACTACTTATAGTGTATATATTTGCACAAAGATGGATCAGAGACGGTATTACTACAGGGGCTGTAAAATAACAGAGTTTAAAAATACAAGATAGTATAAGGGGATTTAAATTTTAAATATGTTTTATAGAATTAATATATTTAAACGAAAGAAATAAATTGCAATTAAAAATGTAGAGAAGGCATTAGAAAATAGAAATTATATTAAGAGGGGGAAATAATAAAATGAATAAAACATGGTGGAAAGAAGGAGTAGTCTATCAAATATATCCAAGGAGTTTTAAGGATTCCAATGGGGATGGAATAGGAGATTTAAGTGGAATTATAGAAAAGCTTGATTATTTAAAAAATTTAGGAGTCAATATTGTATGGCTATGTCCAATTTATAGATCGCCAAATGATGATAATGGTTATGATATTAGTGATTACAGAAAAATAATGACTGAATTTGGAACAGAAGAGGATTTTAAAGAACTGCTTAGGGAAATGCACTCAAGAGGTCTTAAATTAATAATGGATTTAGTAGTAAATCATACTTCAGATGAACATCATTGGTTTGCAGAGAGCAGAAAATCCAAAGACAATAAATATAGAGATTATTATATATGGAAAGATGGCAAGGAAGGCAATCCACCAAATAACTGGGGCTCATTTTTTAGCGGATCTTCTTGGAAATATGATGAGACTACAGAACAATATTATCTTCACCTATTCTCCACAAAGCAGCCAGATTTAAACTGGGAAAATAAAAAAGTTCGTAATGAAGTTTATGATATGATGAAATTTTGGCTTGATCAAGGTATAGATGGATTCAGAATGGATGTTATAAACTTAATTTCAAAGGTACCAAGTCTGCCTGATGGTGAGAAAGTAAATGGAGCTTTGTATGGAGATGTATTTCCCTTCACTGCTAATGGACCAAGAGTACATGAATATTTGCAGGAAATGAATAAAGAGGTATTAAGTAATTATGATATTATGACTGTAGGTGAAACTCCTGGAGTAAATCCTGAAATTGCACAGCTTTATGTGAATAACGATAGGAATGAATTAAATATGTTATTTCAATTTGAACTTATGGATATAGATTCTGGAATCAAAGGCAAGTGGGATATTGTGCCTTGGAAATTAACTACCTTTAAAAATATAATGTATAAATGGTATGACGGCTTAAAAGATAAAGGTTGGAATTCTCTGTTTTTAAATAATCACGATCAGCCAAGATTGGTATCTCGCTTTGGTAATGACAAAGAATATAGAGTAGAATCCGCAAAAATGCTGGCTACATTTCTGCATACATGGCAGGGAACTCCCTATGTATATCAAGGTGAAGAAATAGGAATGACAAATGTAGAATTTAAAAATATAGAAGATTATAGAGACATTGAAATTATTAATATGTTTAAAGAAAAATCAGAACAGGGAATAGATAAAGACGTATTGATGAAGGCAATATACGCAAAGGGCAGAGATAATGCCAGAACTCCTATGCAATGGGACTCTTCTGATAATTCAGGCTTTACAGAGGGAAACCCTTGGATTGCTGTAAATCCGAATTATAAAGAAATAAATGTAGAGCAGGCATTGGAAGATAAAAATTCAGTATTCTACTATTATCAGAAACTAATTAAGCTCAGAAAAGAAAACAAAATAATAGTGTATGGTGACTTAGAACTCATAGATAAAGAAAACGAGAATATATTTGCATATACTAGAAGCTATAATGGTGAAAAATTGTTAGTTGTATTAAATTTTTATGGAGAAAAAGTACAATTTAAGGTTGATGAAAAGCTTGAGAATAAGGAAGTTAAATTGTTAATAAGCAATTATCAGGTGGAGGATGACAATCTGAATAATATAAAACTAAGACCTTATGAAGCAAGAGTATACAAAATTAATTTTAATTTGTAATAGTTAGAAGTTGCGAACTAACTTCTGGTAAAATTTACACCCCAGGGGTGTAAATTTTACCAATTCACTACATTTGTGAAATGCTACAAATAATTCAAGATAATTTCTATTTTAAATTGATGCAATTATAATGTATATTAGATTATATAAGCTTAAGACATCTTTAAATTGAGATGCCTAAAAAATATTTGTGTATATGGAGTGGATGATAAATGGGAAAAAAGTATGTTATAGGAATTGATTTAGGGGGAACTAAAATCAGCGGAGCTTTGTCAGATGTGGATGGAAACGTATTAAGTCAATATACCCTTCCAACTAATGCTTTTGAAGGAGAGACTGCAGTACTGGAAAGAGTAATTAAGGTTGTTGACAAAGTCTTAAATGATGGAAATAAAACTTCCGAAGACATTAAAGCTATTGGAATTGGTTCACCAGGACCGCTGGATGCTAAAAATGGAATAATAATAACAACGCCAAATCTGCCTTTTAAGAATTTTAAATTAGTAGATCCTATAAAGGATAAGTTTGGAGTTCCTACCTATCTTGATAATGATGGAAACGTTGCGGCTGTTGGAGAATTTGTATTTGGAGCAGGACAAGGTACAAAAAATATGGTTTTTGTTACAGTAAGTACTGGAATTGGCGGTGGCGCCGTTCTCAATGGACAGGTTTACAGAGGAAATACCAGCAATGCTCTGGAAATTGGACATATGACTCTGGAAAAGGATGGGCCTAGATGTAATTGTGGTAATTATGGCTGTGCAGAGGCACTGGCATCAGGAACTGCCATAGGTAAAAGAGGAAAAGAAGCAGTTTTAGGAGGAGAACCTACTTCCTTAAAGAATTATGATGATGTAACCTCCTATGAAGTTTTCTTAGAGGCAAAAAAAGGAGACAAGGTTGCTTCTGAAATACTGGACAAAAGTCTTAATTATTTAGGGATATGTGTGGCAAACCTTATTGTTACCTTTGATCCTGAAATGGTTGTCATTGGTGGAGGAGTTTCAAAGGGGGGGAATATAGTGTTTGAAAAGGTTAAAGAAGTGGTGAATACAAGATGCTTTAAAGCTATGGCTGAATCCTGCAAGATTGTACCAGCTGGACTTGGAACAGACGCAGGTGTAATGGGTGCAGTGGCACTGGCAGTTATTGAGAGTAAGTAATAATTTATAATTAGTATATGGTATTTACAATTTAATTCTTGAAAATAGCCGAGAAATGTATGCCTATACAATAAAAAAAGTACTGATTTCAAATTGTGATTTCATTTGATATATCAAACAATGAAGTATCTTTTAGACCTTATAAAGCTTTAGACTTTGTTAATATGTAAAATTTAATTTAACAGAAGGGGGACAAAAATGATAAAAAAATGGTGGCAGGATTCCATAGTATATCAAATTTATCCTAAAAGTTTTCAGGATTCAAATGGAGATGGGATTGGTGATATAAAGGGAATTATAGATCGTTTAGATTATTTGAAAGATTTGGGTATTAACGTTATTTGGATTTGTCCAATATACAAGTCACCTATGGTAGATCACGGATACGATATTTCAAATTACTATGATATTGATCCTTCCTTTGGAAACATGGATGATATGGAACTTCTTTTAAAAGAAGCAGAAAAAAGAGATATTAAGATTTTAATGGATCTTGTAATTAATCATACTTCAGATAAGCATATCTGGTTTCAGAAAGCCCTGGAAGATTTGGATAGCAAATATGCAGATTATTATATAATAAAAGAAGGAAAAGATGGTACCCCTCCGAATAACTGGCGTTCCATTTTTGGAGGAAGTGCATGGGAGAGAATTGGAGATACAAATAAATACTACTTGCATTTATTTACTAAGGGGCAGCCAGATTTAAACTGGGAAAATGAAGAGCTGCGTAATGAATTATATAAAATGGTGAATTACTGGCTAAAAAAGGGTTTAGCTGGATTTAGAATAGATGCAATCGCCCATATTAAGAAAGACTTTTCTTATGTTAATTTACCTGCTGATGCTCCAGATGGCTTAGTAGGTGCTTGGGAATACCATAGAAATGTAAAGGGAATTGAAGTGTTTTTAGATGAATTAAACGAAAAGACATTCAAAATCTATGGCAGCATGACAGTAGGCGAAACAGATGTAAAAGAAGTAGATAGACTGGTAGATTTCATTGGAGAAAATGGATGCTTTTCCACAGTTTTTGACTTTTGTCATACACTTTATCATGTAAATGATGAGGAGTGGAAAGATAAGCCTGTAGAAATGTTGAAGGAAATAAGGGATAAGCTATTTGAAAAGCAACTGGGATCAGTTAAATATGGGTTTTTATCTAATTTCATTGAGAATCATGATTTGCCTAGAGCAGCAAATAGATTCATACCGGAGAAAGAAGTTGGTTTTTATAGTGAATCAATGTTAGCAACTATGTATTTTTTCTTAAGAGGTATTCCTTTTATCTATCAAGGACAGGAAATTGGCATGACAGATTTTCCTAAAAAATCCATAGATGAATTTTTAGATTTAGCTACACATCAAAATTATAAAACATATTTAGGTAAAGGATTAACAGAAGAGGAAGCTTTAAAGAGAATAAATGTGGAATGCAGAGAACACAGTAGAACTCCTCTTCAATGGAGCGATGACGAAAATGCAGGATTTACCACTGGAACTCCATGGTTTGAAATAAATCCAAATTATAAACACATTAATATTAAAGAACAAGAAGATAAAGAAAATTCTTTATTGACTTATTACAAGAGATTAATAAAACTGCGTAAAAGTAAAGACTATAAAGAAGTTTTAATTTATGGAGATACTATTCCAATATTTGAACAATATGATGGAGTAATTGCATATGAAAGAAGAAATGAGAAACAAAGAATACTAATTATAAATAATTGTGTTAATAAGTCTTCTACTATAAAATTTAAAGAGAATATAAAAAATGTATTATTGAACAATTATAAGGAAATTATACTTGATAAAGAAAGCTTGGAATTACGTCTATATCAATCTATTGTTTTAGAAATTAATAACTAATTTTTTCTATTTATAATGAAAAATTTTTTAAATTTTCACTTTCATTAAAGCCTTCTAAGTCACTCTATAGTGATTTCAGGGGCTTTTTCTATGTTTTGATTTTAAAAAATTCTGGAGATATTAAAGCTATTGAAAAATAATAAATTACTGTGTTTATATTCTAATACAAATTTATTAGATGATTAGACACAAATACAATAGTGTCTAAAAGTTTTTCTTTAAAAATAGTTTTTTTAGACAGATATAGTTTTTACTTTTTAAAGTGTTTAAGTTTAATATACAAAATACATAATAATGCAGCAGAAGTCGTCATATTTAGAGCAATTCTTAATGTCTAAAAATTTTGGCACGAGATTTGCTTTATATTAAAGTGTAAGTTAAAAATTATTAAAATTAATATAAATGGAAAGGAGTACAGAAAAGTGAAAAAGATATTAATTGCAACTCATGGAACTTTAGCTAGTGGTGCTAAAAGCACCATTGAACTTTTAGTAGGTAGAATGGCAGATATTACATGTATCAATGCCTATGTTGATAAAGAGGGTGAGGATGTAAACGACAGCATTGCAAAATTTTTCGACAGCATTAAACCAGAAGAAGAGGTGTTTGTTTTTACTGATATTCTAGGTGGCAGTGTTAATCAAAAAATTGTAGCATATGCATCAAAATTAGATGTATTCATTGTCTCTGGTTTTAATCTTCCTGTTATCTTAACAGTAATAATGGAGACAGAATTAGTAACTAAAGAGAGACTAAGTGAGATTATTGAAGAAAGCCGAAGTCAGATGAATTTAGTGGAAGTTAATGTAAACGATAAAAGTGATGAAGATTTTTTAGAAGGATAAATAAATGGAGGTATGAAAAATGATAGTAGCATTAAGAGTAGATGATAGATTAATACATGGACAGGTCGCATTGACATGGTCAAAAGAATTAAAGGTTCAAGGAATTGTTGTAGCAAACGATGCATCAGCACAAGATGAAATGCAAAAGATGACATTAAAAATGGCAGTACCCAATAATATAAAATTGCTTGTAAAGTCTGTGGATGATGCAATAGGTGTAGTTAATAATCCTAAAGCAGCAAAAATGAGAATTTTACTGTTAACTAGAACTATCAAAGATGCCTTAAAAATTCGTGAAAGTACGGAAAATATAGAATATATTAATATAGGTAATGTGGGAAGATTTGATGGAGTTGATGCATCTGAAAAAACAATGGTAAGTTCAACTGTTATGCTTACAAAGGATGAAATCGATTCCCTGAAAAAGCTAATTGAGATTGATCCAAACACTAGTTTACAGGTGGTTCCTTCTGAAGAACGGAAACCAATGAAAGATATTATTAAAAAGCTGAATTTATAAAAGCTATCGAAGGGAGGAATACTCATGTTAGTACAGGCTATTTTAGTAGCACTTGCTGTTTTTGTATGTGTTGGAGGTGCTGAATTAGCAGGACTTACTATGCTTAACAGACCAATTGTCATAGGTCCTTTAGTAGGATTGCTGCTTGGGGATTTGCATACAGGAGTTTTAATAGGAGCAGCACTTGAAGCAGTATTTATGGGAGTAGTTAACATTGGTGGTGCACAGGCTGCTGAACCAGGTATTGCTACAGCTGTAGGTGCAGCATTTGCAATTATGCTAGGTGGCGGATCAGAGGTTGCTTTAACCTTAGCTATACCAATTGGTATTTTAGGACTTCAAATTAAAAATCTTTTATTTATTTTCTTAGTAGGTTTTTTTGCACCAGTTTTTGATAAACTTGCAGCAAATGGAGAAGAACGCAAGATAGTAACCTTGCATTTTGGACTTTGGACTGTTAACTGGTTTTTATATTCACTAGTTGCTTTCTTTGGTATTCTTGTAGGATCTAATGCTGTTCAGGCTTTGCTAAACTCAATTCCTCATTTTATATTGAATGGATTGACAATCTGCGGGAATTTATTACCTGCTGTTGGTATGGCAATGTTGTTAAAACTTCTCTGGAATAATAAAATAGCTGTTTTTTATTTCTTAGGATTTGTAGTGGTTGCATACTTTAAACTGCCACTAGTAGCACTTGCAGCTCTAGGTATAATACTTGCAATTGTTATTGCATCTAATGATTATAACTTGAGCCAATTAGCTAAAGCTGGTGTTAATCAAAATACTCAGTTAAGTGATAGTGAAGAGGAGGATTTTTTCGATGAGTAATTTAACTAAAGAAATTCCAAAAGAAGAAAGAAAATTGCTTAATAAAATGTTTTGGAGGTCCTTTACTTTATATTCTTCTGTAAGTCCTGCAAAGCAAGGTGGTTCAGGTTTTTGCTATTCATTAATGCCATTTATTAATAAGTTTTATACTGATTCAAAAGATAGAAAAGAGGCATTAGCACGACATATGTCATATTTTAGTGCAACAATTCCATTATCTACATTTATAATGGGTCTGACAGCTTCAATGGAAAAGGAAAACAGTATGCGTAAAGACTTTGATACCACATCCATTAATGCAGTAAAGTCCAGCTTAATGGGACCGATTTCAGGTATTGGAGATTCTATCTTTTGGGGAGTTATTAGGGTCATTGCAGCTGGCGTTGCTGTTAGTATGGGCCAATCTGGAAATGTTCTTGCACCAATTATATTCCTACTACTTTTCAATATTCCAGCTATTGTTATAAAATATTATGCAACATTTTTAGGCTATAGTTTAGGGTCAAAATATATAGAAAAATTATATGCCAGTGGATTAATTAATATACTAACTAAAGCTGCCAGCATTGTTGGTTTAATTATGGTAGGCGGTATGACTAGCCAAATGGTAATATTTAAGACTACGGTCCAATTTAAAATGGGCGGTACTTCAGTGCTTAACTTGCAAAATATGTTAGATCAGATATTCATAGGCATCATACCATTAGCAATAACTTTAATTTGTTTTTATCTGATGAGAAATAAAAAAGTTAGTATAAATATTCTATTAATCGGTGTTATTATATTGGGAATTTTACTTTCAGCATTGGGTATTGCATAATCATTTATTGAAGGGAGAATTAATATGAGTAATTGGTGGAAAAAATCAGTGGTTTATCAAATATATCCAAGAAGCTTTAAGGATTCAAATGGTGATGGATATGGTGATTTAAATGGTATAATAGAAAAATTGGATTATTTAAAGAATCTGGGAATTGATGTTCTATGGATCAGCCCTGTTTATGAGTCTCCTCAAGATGATAACGGTTATGATATCAGCGACTATAGAAAAATATACGAAAAATTTGGAACTAATGCTGATATGGAAAAATTAATTGAGGAAGCACATGGTAGAGGTATTAAAATAGTAATGGATTTAGTTGCTAACCATACCTCTGATGAACATTATTGGTTTGAAGAAAGTAAAAAATCTAAGGATAATCCATATAGTGATTATTATTTCTGGCTTGATCCTAAAACGGATGGCAGTGAACCAAATAATTGGGGATCAAGTTTCTGTGGCTCAGCTTGGGAATATTCAAAGGAAAGAAATCAATATTATCTACATTATTATACAAAGAAGCAACCGGATTTAAATTGGGAAAACCCAAAAGTTCGTCAGGAAGTTTATGATTTAATGAAATTTTGGATGGATAAAGGAGTAGATGGATGGCGTATGGATGTAATTGCATCTATATCAAAATATACTGATTTCCCGGATTATCCTGAAAAACCTGGACAAAAATATATTACAGGTTTTATGCATGCTAACGGACCAAGACTTCACGAATATCTGCAGGAAATGAATAAAGAAGTATTATCAAAATATGACTGCATGACTGTTGGAGAAGCACCTGGATCCGATTCAGATATTGCTAGATTATTTGTAGATCCAGAAAGAAAAGAATTAAATATGATCATTACCTTTGAACATATGAATCTTGATAGAATTCCAAGTTCTCCAAATAGAAAATGGGCATTGAGAGATTTTGATTTAGTAGAATTAAAACGTGTTTTGTCTAATTGGCAAGTAAAATTACTTGATCATGGATGGAATGCTCTATATTTTGAAAATCATGATCAGCCTAGAATTATTTCACGCTGGGGAAATGATACAAATTATCGTAAAGAATGTGCAAAAGCCTTCGCCACTATACTTCATGGTATGCAGGGAACACCTTATATTTATCAAGGAGAAGAAATAGGTATGGTAAATGCTCATTACAAGCTTGAAGAATATGATGATGTGGAAATTCATAATGCATATAGAGAATTAGTACAGAAAAATAAATCTATTTCAGAAGAAGATTTTATGGCCGCAGTATGGAAAAAAAGCCGTGATAATGCCAGAACTCCAGTGCAATGGAACAACTCTGAAAATGCAGGGTTTACAACAGGTAAACCTTGGATTAAGGTAAATCCACGTTATTCTGAAATTAACGTAGCGGAGGCATTGAAAGATGAAAATTCTATTTTCTATTATTATCAGAAGTTAATTAAGTTACGTCATGAAGAACAAATTCTTACAGATGGTACATTTAAGCTTTATTTGGAAGATCATCCAAGTTTATATGTATATGAAAGAGAATTTAAAGGTGAAAAATGGCTTATTGCAGCTAATTTTTCAGAGGAAGAGACGGCTATAGATGATCTTAAACCTTATTTTTATGAAAAGTGGGAGAAAGTTATCAGTAATTATCAGGAAATACGGGTGAATACCCCTTTAAGACCTTATGAGGCGTTTATTGTTAGAAGTGTTAAATAGCAAAAATAAGTAATTAAAGGATAAGGCACGAATTTATTTGGATAACGATTTCTAAGTATCGAAAATATTGATACTTAGAAATCTGTTTGTCTAAAAAAGTGCCTTTTATTCCATAGGCAAATGAAAATATTTATTGTAAAATAATTATATATGGAAGGAGAATACCGAGATGCAGGCAAAAGATAAAGTTTATGATATGATGAAAAAGATGTGTGAGGAAAAGGTGCAGATTAGCGCAGTGGAATTATCGGAAGCATTGCATTTAAGCCGTCAAGTAGTTAGCCATTATCTTAATCGTTTACTTGAGCAAAATTTGGTGCAAAAAACAAATTCAAGACCTGTATATTGGAGTACTACCAATGCCTATGGGATTGAAAATGAAAATATAACATCAGATAATACAAATCTTGAAGGCAATTGTAAAGATAATATTACAAAAATTGAAGGACAACAGGAAATGAATGCATTTAGTGCTCTAATCGGTTGTCATGGTAGTCAGAAAAATGTTGTTGAACAGTGCAAGGCTGCAGTTAATTATCCTCCCAACGGATTACCTATACTTATTACAGGTGAAAGTGGTGTGGGAAAAAGTTTTCTTGCCAAGTTGATTTATCAATATGCTTTGGAACAAAAAGTAATTCAATTCAAAGCGCCATTTGTAGTATTAAACTGCGCAGATTATGCAAATAATCCAGAGTTGTTGTCTGCTACATTGCTTGGTTACAAAAAAGGAAGTTTTACTGGGGCAAACAGCGACAAGGAAGGGCTTTTAAATGAGGCTGATGGTGGATATCTGTTTTTGGATGAAATTCACAGATTATCTTATGCCAACCAGGAAAAGCTATTTTTATTTATGGACACAGGGAAATACCGTCAATTGGGAGACAATGAATGGAAAAAATCTGATGTACGATTTATTTTTGCTACCACAGAGCGTACTGAAGAGGTATTATTGGAAACTTTTAGACGTAGAATTGCTGTTCATATTCACATTGAGAGTATCATCAACCGTCCCTTTGTAGAGAGATTACAGATGCTTAATTTGTTCTATTATAAAGAGGCAAAAAAAATACAAAAGAATATCGTAGTGGATACGCATGTTATAGAGGCATTATGTTTTTCAAAACCTAAGGGGAATATTGGAACTCTTCAAAATATTATTCAAATTAGTTGTGCTAATGCTTTTACAAAGCAAATAAACCAGCCATTTTTGAATATTACTCTAGAGGGTATGCCTGATATTTCAAACATACAGTTTAGTAGTGCAACTAGCAGAAAGCTAAGTCCTCTTAAAATATTGTACAGTAAGAAATTACCTCAAGTTGAAGATGATGATATTTTAAATTTAAAGGAAAAATTTCTTGTGTTTTTTCAAGAAATTTCTCGGATTTCCTATGAAAGTATGGAAACGGCTAAATTAGAACTTGTAATTGCCTTTAAAAAGTTAACACGTTCTGTTAAAAAGCATTTGGATCTATTATTTTTGGAACAAAATTTATTTCTCAGAGAAAGCTACCTGGAAAAGTGTCAAATGGTTATGGAACGCTATGGAGTTCATTGCTCAAAGGATGCGTTTAAGCCTATGTATTGTGTACTTTTAATGTTTCAAGATGACATGATACTTAAAGTTGATTTCCGTAAAATCATAAATTTCTTAAAACTTGTGTCTCCAAAAGCTAACTATGTTGCTATGAAACTAGAAGAGGCACTTGGCACAATAATAACTGGAACATGTAAATGCTTGGAAATTATTAATACTCTTTTCTTTCAAGAATATATTGTGGAAACTATTGAACTTCAAGGTTTGATTGTAGCCCATGGCAATGCCACGGCAAGTAGTATTCAGTGTGTGGCAAATCAAAACTGTGGTACCTTTATATTTGAATCTATTAATATGCCTATGGAAATTTCTTTGGCGGAAACTGTTGAAAAAGTTAATGCTTACCTTGAAAAGGTGGATACTAGCAAAGGGGTTATTTTGTTAGTGGATATGGGTTCTTTAAATCAAATGTATTCTTCTATTAAGAATCATTTGTCGGGAGATTTACTTATTATGAATAATGTGACAACTGCAATTGCCTTGGATGTTGGCATGAAAATGCTTCAGAATATATCCTTTAAATACATAGCGGAACAGGCAAAAAGTATTTATACAATAGGTGTTCAATATTTTGAAGGGATTGCACAGGGAGATAATATTATTATTTCCTGTATGTCTGGACTTGGAATTTCCGATAAAATAAAAGAAATTATTGATAGATTTGTTAATTATGAAACTATGGATATTATTACAATGGATTATAAGAATTTAAAAAATTTAATTGAAGAAAACAATAAAGATAATTTCAAACATACAAAACTAATAATTACAACTTCAAATTTACCCAATATTACAACTATACCCTGGGTAAATGTTTATGATATTTTAGATGGAAAAGGTGAAAGGTGCCTATGGGAAGCATTAAAATCTGAAATAAACGAACAGAAATTTGAAGATTTGAAAAGAGAATTTATAAAATTCTTTTCTATGGAAGGTATTGCCAGTAGGCTGACATTTTTAAATCCAAATATTGTGATTAATGAGGTGGAAAATGTTATTTATAGATATGAACAGTATTATGATATGCATTTAGTTGGCTATATTAAACTTAATCTATATATGCATATTGCTTTTATGATTGAACGATTAATGACATCGGAATACCATGAAAATGAGAATAAAATTGAATGTACAGATAAAGAGAAAGAATTTTATGATGTTTCAAAGGATATCTTTGAAGAAATAGAAAAACGATATCATATTAAATTGAGTCAATACGAGCTATCATTATTATATGATATATTTAAAAATATAATTTTATAAAAGCTGTTGAAATATAATTAAGCTAAATTATTATATATACCATATATTGAATTACGTAACATTTAAAATACTTATCTGTAGATGGAGGAATGATTGATGGCAAAAGAATATGTTATAGGAATCGATTTAGGTGGAACTAAAATCAGCGGAGCTTTATCTGATGTAGATGGAAACTTATTAAGTCAATATACGCTTCCAACTAATGCTTTTGAAGGAGAAACTGCAGTACTGGAAAGGGTAATTAAGGTTATTGACAAAGTCTTAAATGATGGAAATAAAACTGCAGAAGACATTAAAGCCATTGGAATTGGTTCACCGGGACCATTAGATGCTAAAAATGGAATAATAATAACAACGCCAAATCTGCCTTTTAAGAATTTTAAATTAGTAGATCCTATAAAGGAGAAGTTTGGGGTTCCTACTTATTTAGATAATGATGGAAACGTTGCAGCTGTTGGAGAATTTGTATTTGGAGCAGGACAAGGAACTAAAAATATGGTTTTTGTTACAGTAAGTACTGGAATTGGCGGTGGTGCCGTTCTTAATGGACAGGTTTACAGAGGTAATACCAGCAATGCTCTTGAAATTGGACATATGACTCTGGAAAAGGATGGGCCTAGATGTAATTGTGGTAATTATGGCTGTGCAGAGGCACTGGCATCAGGAACTGCCATCGGTAAAAGAGGAAAAGAGGCAGTTTTAGGAGAAGAACCTACTTCCTTAAAGAATTATGATGATGTAACCTCCTATGAAGTTTTCTTAGAGGCAAAAAAAGGAGACAAGGTTGCTTCTGAAATTTTAGATAAGAGTCTTGAATATTTAGGAATATGTGTTGCAAACCTTATTATCACCTTTGATCCTGAAACGGTCATCATCGGTGGCGGTGTTTCCAAGGGTGGAGACATTGTATTTGACAAGGTAAAAGAAGTAGTGAATACAAGATGCTTTAAGGCTATGGCTGAGTCATGTAAAATCGTACCTGCTGGTCTTGGCACAGATGCAGGGGTAATGGGGGCAGTTGCATTAGCTGTTATTGAGAGTAAATAAAATTAAGTGATACCATCAAAAGATATAAGAGATACTTTCAAGATAGCTTTCATTAAAATATAGAACATATTTATGCATTGTTAAAAACCTGTTATGAATGAGATTAACAGGTTTTTTAATCCTCCAAAGTTATTTAATTATAATACGAAATCTGTTAAATTATAAATGTAAACAATTTCAGTAAACGAATACATAAATGTGTTTGCATAAATATTTAATTTATTCAGATAAGAAATTTTGTGATTAAGTTAAGAAAAGGGGTGTTGCTCATGAGAAATAAAAACAAAAAACATGTTATCGTTTAACTTAATATGTTTTTTTATATATAAAGTGTATTTAAATGAATTAGTATATTTGTTAATATCAAAAATGTAAACATTTTAATTAATAATAAGTAATTAACTGAGACTAATTAAAATGTTCATAAGGGGGAACCGATGTATGAAAGACAAAATAGTAAATGGGATGCAGATTTTTGCAAGGGCTATAATAGTTCCAATACTGTTTTTGCCTATTGTAGGTATAGTTTTAGCTCTTTCGTCTATATTGAGCAATCCTACAATTTTTGGGCAAGGAAGCTTTTTAATTAATATAGGTAAATTTATAGCTAGTGGTCTTTGGCCTATTTTGGGGAACTTGAGTATTATTTTCTGTATAGGAATATCAATGGGAATGGCCAAGGAAAAGAAAGCTGAAGCAGCACTTGTAGGATTATTCTCATTTTTAGTGTTTTTAGGGGCCAATAATGAGTGGCTTACACTGACGGGGAAATTAGTAAAATATAAAGTTTCATCCGATTTATATGGAACAGGTCAAACGCTGATATTAGGATTTCAAGTAATAGATATGGGAGTTTTCCTAGGAATGATTCTTGGAGTAGTAGTAGCACTTGTTCATAATAAATATTGTAATAAAGAATTCCCAGGAGCATTTGCAGTATATGGAAATACTAAATTTGTATTTATAGTTTTATTGCCTATTTTATTAGGATCAGCAATTGTATTAAGTTATGTTTGGCCTGTAATTGCACTGGGTATCAAGGCGTTAACTACATTTATTAATGTATCAGGTCCTATAGGAATATTTTTATATGGATTTTTAAATAGATTTTTGATTCCAACTGGATTGCACCATCTTATATGGACACCTTTCTCTTATTCAAATATTGGTGGGGAATTGGCTGTAAATGGTAAAACTTATTATGGAGCCTATAATATATTCTTAGCACAGTTATCTGATCCATCTATAAAGGTGTTTGATCCATCAGCAAAATATTTGCAATATGGTATGGTTAAAATATTTGGTTTAGTAGGAGCTGCTTTAGCATTTTATAGAACAGCTAAAAAAGAAAATAAGGTCACATTGAAGGCACTTTTAATACCAGCAGTAGCAACTTCAGTACTGGTTGGTATTACAGAACCATTAGAATTTACATTCTTATTTGTAGCACCATTTTTATGGGTAATTCATTCAGTATTAGATGGCATATTTGAAGTTGCTGCTGTATTACTTGGAGTTAGAACCTATGGTGCAGGTGGAATAATAGATTTCTTAGCTTATAATTTACCAGCTGGAATAGGTAGAACTAGATGGCCTATATATGTAGCTGTGGGATTAGTAGAATTACCTGTATATTACTTCGTATTCAAATTTGTAATTGAAAAATTTAATCTTAAAACTCCAGGTAGAGAAGATAATGAAGTGAAATTATATACTAAAAAAGATTACAGGGATAAAAAGTCTAAAGATGAAAAACAAACTAATGAAAGTGGAAAAGATAATCTAGCATCTATAATTGTAGAAGCTTTAGGGGGTAAGGGTAATATTGAAACCGTTGACAACTGCTTTTCTAGACTAAGAGTAAAAATCACAGATTTAGATAAATTGGATGAGCCTGCATTAAAAACTACAGGAGCATCTGGGGTAATTAAAAATGGGAACAATGTTCAAGTTATATATGGACCTAAAGTAAACAGCGTAAGAAATAAAGTAGATAAGTATTTAGCTAGTCAATAGATATGTTTAAAATTTTTTAAGGTATATAAAAGTAAAAAGGTATTATTAAAATATAAATTTTTCTTTAATATACCTGATAAAAAATTTATATAAAATAATAAATTAGAAAGAGGGAAAATATTTATGAAGAAATTTTCAATAACTATAGCTGGTGGGGGAAGTACATTTACTCCAGGAATAGTATTAATGTTACTAGATAATTTGGAAAGATTTCCTATAAGAAAGTTGAAATTTTATGATAATGATGGAGAAAGACAGTCTACAGTCGCTGGAGCATGTGAAATTATATTAAAAGAAAAAGCACCAGATATAGAATTTCATGCAACAACAGACCCAGAAGAAGCTTTTACGGATATTGATTTTGTTATGGCTCATATAAGAGTTGGTAAATATGCAATGCGTGAATTAGATGAAAAAATTCCTTTAAAGTATGATGTACTAGGTCAGGAAACTTGTGGACCAGGAGGAATGTCTTATGGCATGAGATCTATTGGTGGAGTTATAGAAATACTTGACTACATGGAAAAATATTCACCAAATGCATGGATGTTAAATTACTCCAATCCAGCAGCAATAGTAGCAGAAGCAACAAGAAGATTGAGACCAAATTCAAAGATATTAAATATATGTGATATGCCAATAGGCATAGAAGTGCGTATGGCTGAAATATTAGGCTTAAAATCAAGAAAAGATATGAATGTACGTTACTTTGGACTTAACCATTTTGGTTGGTGGACAGATGTACGTGATAAAGCTGGGAATGATTTAATGCCTAAATTAAAAGAACATGTTTCCAAATATGGATATGTAGTTGACAAAGGAGATAATCAACATGTTGAGGCAAGTTGGGCTGATACTTTTGCTAAAGCTAAAGATGTATATGCTGTAGATCCAGAAACATTACCTAATACTTATCTAAAATACTATTTGTTCCAAGATTATGCTGTTAAGCATTCCAATAAGGAGTACACAAGAGCAAATGAGGTAATGGATGGAAGAGAAAAATTTGTATTTGGAGAATGCAGGAAAGTTATTGCGAATCAGTCAACAGAAGGTTGTGAACTTCACATAGAAGAACATGCATCTTTCATAGTTGATCTTGCTACAGCCATAGCTTTTAATACGCAGGAGAGAATGTTGTTAATTGTACCAAACAATGGAGCTATTGAAAACTTTGATCCTACAGCTATGGTGGAAATACCTTGTCTTGTAGGAAGTAATGGACCAGAACCATTGTCAATAGGCAAGATTCCTCAATTTCAGAAGGGATTGATGGAACAGCAGGTTTCAGTGGAAAAATTAGTGGTAGAAGCATGGATAGAAAAATCTTATCAGAAATTATGGCAGGCAATAACTCTTTCTAAAACAGTACCTAGTGCAGAAGTAGCTAAAAAGATTTTAGATGATTTGATTGAAGCAAATAAAGAGTATTGGCCTAAATTAAAATAATATTTATAATATAAAAATTTACAAGTATAATATCTATCTGTCCTATTAGTTTAATATAAAACAGATAGATATTGTGTTAATAATTATCTTATTCAGTGTAGCAGTAACCTTGATTTAATTGATTGTAAACTTTATATTTTTATTTTACTCATGTATAATAAAAATATAAATAAGAAAGTTGCATATTTGAAAAGTCTAAAATATAATATGTAATCTATATTTATAAATTATGCAATTTCTTCATATAGATAAAAGTACTTTCAATTTTGTATTCGAGGTGAATCTATGTTTCAATTAGACATAAGTAAAATAAGCAATAAAAGTAATTTGACTAAAACAGAAGAGAATATATTAACTTATATTATTAATAACATAGACAATGTAAAAGAAATTGGGGTAAGAGGAATAGCAAAACAGCATTATACAAGTACTACTACTATTATGAACCTAGCAAAAAAATTAGGCTATTCTGGTTTCTTGGATATGTATTATAACTTATTTTTCACTATAAAAAATAAGAAGACTCATTTTGATGTAGAAGATAATAACAAATATTTTGGTATTAATACTGAGGAACTACTATCTTTAATAGACAATGATAGTATTAATAAATTTATAAATTTATTAATAGAAAATAAAAATTATGCTATATATACCTGTGGGCAAGGACTTTCATCATTTATTGCACAATACATTAATAGGAAGTTATTGGTCAATGGTTTTAATTGTATTTTTTCTGAAACCTATGAGAGTTACGATGTAAATCCCATAGGTGCCAAATTATTTATAAGTGTTTCAAAGTCGGGGGAGACAGATTTTTTGGTGGATATTTCTAAGTCTGCTAAAAAGAATGGCATAAAAACAATTTCTTTTACAGGAGAAAGTAAAAATACATTGGCAGATTTGTCTGATGTTAATTTTAAAATATATGATATGCATGTTATGGATGATCGTAATAAATTACCTAATTTCTTTTATGGAAATGTTATAATGTTATTTGAAATTCTATTGGATAAATATTTGGAAAGAATCAAACAAAATGAATTGTAATTATTAAAACATATGAAAGTTAAATTTTGGATAAGAACTTTAAAAACTTTGGTACGAGTATACAAATATAATTAAGATGCGTATATGCATTTTAAATTATGAAAAGGTTTAAATTATTGAGTGAATCTATCATAATCAAGTAAGGAAGTCCGAGGTAAAATAAGTATTGTTACAAAAAGAACCATAGTGAATTTATATATTCTTGGGGAGGAAAATAATATGTTCAATTTATTAAGAGAGAAATTAGGTTCTAAAAAAAATGATGTGAAATCAAAAGCTGTTGAAGAATCAAATAAGGATGAATTTTTAGTACCTGTTTCGGGAAAAATTATAAATTTAGATGATGTAAGTGATGAGGTTTTTTCCAAAAGGATGATGGGTGATGGATTTGCCATAGAACCTGAAGATGGGAATGTATTTTCACCAGTAGATGGTACGGTTACTTCTATATTTCCAACAAAACATGCCATCTCCATAAAGAGTAATTCAGGACTTGAAATCTTAATTCACTTTGGATTAGATACTGTTGAATTAAAAGGGGAAGGTTTTAACCTTCGTACTGAAGAGGGAACAGTTGTTAAGGCAGGAGATTTGATTCTAGAAGTAAATATTGATGAGATAAAGAAAAAAGTTCCTTCTATAGTTGTTCCAGTGATTTTTTTAGAAGCAAATGATAAAACGTTTATTTTTAAAACTGGTAATGTAAAAGCTAAAGAAAAAGGTATTATTCAAATAAACTTATAAAATATTAAATTGTATTTATTAAAGAATATTAATATGCACTAGAACTTTTTAAAGAGGTTCTAGTGCATATTTTGCTATCGGTTTTAAGAGATACCAATACTTTAGAAGTCGTTATCCAAGGACTTAGCAGACCTTATCTCTCACTTTGATAGAAGCTGGGAGTATTACGGATGGTAGTCATCGGATAAATGGATTAAATATAATTCCAGTAAAAACAAAATTTTTACTGGAATTTAGGTACTAAGTTCTGTAATATTATGAAATTAGTTTAAAAGAATTAGAAGATTTGTTATAATAGAAAAGAGATAATTAAAAGTAAATTATTTATCTTTTATGTAAAGGTTTACAAATATTAATTTTATGTTTTAAGGAGGAATAAATATGTCTAATTCGTTTAATGAAAAATCAGAAATTGAAAAAAAGGACAAGAATATCAATATTACTAAAACTGTGGTTGATAATGAATTTTTAGTACCAATTTCAGGAAAGATTATAAATTTAGATGATGTAAGTGATGATGTCTTTTCTAAAAGGAAGATGGGAGATGGATTTGCCATAGAACCTGAAGATGGAAATGTATTTTCACCAGTAGATGGTATGGTCACTTCTGTATTTCCAACAAAACATGGCATATCCATAAAGAGTAATTCAGGACTTGAAATCTTAATTCATTTTGGATTAAATACTGTTGCATTAAAGGGGGAAGGTTTTAACCTTTATACCAAAGAAGGGGCAGTTGTTAAGGCAGGAGATTTAATTCTAAAAGTAGATATTGAAGAGGTAAAGAAAAAAATTCCGTCTATAGTTGTTCCAATAATTTTTTTAGAAGCAGATAATAAAGCTTTTACTTTTAAAACTGGCTATGTAAAAGCTAAAGAAAAAGATGTTATAAAAATAAGCTTGTAAAATATTAAATTGTATCTATTAAAACATATTATATGCACTAGAACTTTTTAAAGAGGTTCTAGTGCATATTTTGTCTATAGAAAAATCTTATTAGAAATTATGACAATTAACAATATATTTTAGGATCAAATCTAATTTACTTATACCTTTACTTGACATTTTTATTTTCCATTCATATGATTATTATATCCAACTTATACGTTTACTATAATAATTAAGATAAGGTACTTAAGATTTTAATGTGTATTTACTAAAAAACATATTAAATATAAATTATATTATATTTTAAAGGGGTAATGAAGATGGCAACAAATAGAGAAAAGATAAATATAAAATTTCAAGAACTGTCATTGAAAATTGATCCCAATAAGGATTTAGGAGTCAGTGCTAAGGAGATATCAGATGAATTAAATATACAAAGAAATTTGGTAAGTCATTTTCTCAATGAATTTGTTAATGAAGGAAATGCAATTAAGGTTAATACTCGCCCAGTATATTTTCTTCCTAGAAGTGTTTATGAAAAGGATAAAGATTCCTATTTAATGATTAACCAATATTTAAAGCAGGGTATTGAAAATAAAAATACTGAAAACAAAAACATTAATCCATTTAGCCAATTGGTTGGAAGTGAGGGAAGCCTGAAAACAATTATTGATCAATGTAAATCATCAGTTATTTATCCACCCAAAGGTCTTAACTCATTATTTGTAGGAGAATCAGGTGTTGGAAAAAGTTTATTTGCAAGATTGACTTATGAATATGCTTTAAAAAGTGAATATTGTACTGGAGATTTTGTAGAACTTAACTGTGCAGAATATGCCAATAATCCGGAACTATTATCATCAATCTTATTTGGACATGCAAAAGGAGCCTATACGGGTGCAGATCAAGAAAAAAAAGGTTTGATTGAGCTTGCTGATAATGGTTATCTTTTTCTAGATGAAATTCACAGATTACCTTCTGAAGGACAGGAAAAACTATTTTTGTTCATGGATAAAGGTTATTTTAGAAGAATGGGTGAAACAGATAAATATAGAAAATCAAATGTTAGATTGATGTTTGCAACTACAGAAAATCCTGAATCACATTTTCTGGATACTTTTTTAAGAAGAATACCCCTTATTATCAAGATACCAAGTTATAAAGAAAGACCACAAAATGAAAGACTTGATCTTATCTATAGCTTTTATAAAAAAGAAGCAAGCTTAATTAAGAAAAACATGATTATAAAGAGTAATGTAATTAATTTTTTACTAAACAATATTGAAAAGGGAAATGTGGGAAAGCTATCAAATATAATTAAATTAAGCTGTGCAAAAGCTCTTACAGAAGAAAAGATAAATGCAGGGGAAACAATATTTATTCAAATAAATCATTTACCTGAAAATCTTTTGAAATCATCTGAAATTAATGAAGAGAATCCATTTAATGTGAATGATTTAGAAATCTCCTATATTAATTCAAAGGAAACAAATCAAAGAACTGGTGAGAAATTAAGACTTCAACGTTATAATCAGATTATTGTAAGCAGAATCATGGCTCTTAAAAAAAATGAAATAGATGAAGATACATTTTATGTTAAAATATGTCGTATATTTAACAGATGTATAAATCATGTCATGTTTGACTTAAATATGCATAAGCAGAATATATTTTTTGAATCTATGCAAAAAAAAATACGTAATATTTTATCTTATGCTTATTTGAATTTTGGATTGAATCAGTACAATAGTCACGTTGGTATATTAACAAATCTAGTGCTTTATATTTATGATAATACGGAATCTTTAATATTAAATAAAGAATTAACTGAGGCAATTGATGAACTTGGAAATCGTTATTATAAAGGATTAAAGATAGCAAAAGTTATTTTAGATGAGTTGGAGAAAGAAGTTAGTATTCCAAATAAGAAAATTTTTATGTTGTATTTATTTATGTTTGTTTATTCCCAGCAGAGAACACTGAAGAAAAGAAACATTAATGCTATTATAATTGCTCATGGTTATTCAACAGCAGCAAGTATTGCCAGCACCAGTAATCGTTTGCTTGGAAGTTATGTGTACGAATCTTTTGATATGCCGCTTAATGCTACTATTGATGATATAAATAATGAGATTAAAAAATATTGTCAAACGATAGATATAGAAAATGATTTGGTTATTCTTGTAGATATGGGTTCTTTAGAAAAAATATACACAAAATTAAGCGGCAGTTATTTAGGAAATATAGCTATAATTAATAATGTGTCAACAGCAATAGCTTTAGATGTAGGGCAGCGAATACTAAATGATGAGAGCATAGAATCTATTGCTGATCATTCAGTTAAAAAAATACATATAAGCTCCCACTTTATTCAAAAAAAATTAAAGAAAAAAGCTATTGTGACAACATGTACAACTAGGCTGGGTGCTGCAAAGATGATTAAAAAATTAATTGATGAAAATACAGAAAATGAAATTCCTATTTTTACTATTGATTATTATGAATTAAAAGATAAGGGAATTAATCAGAGTGTACTACAGGATTATAGTGTTGAAATGATTATTGGAACAGAAGATCCTGAAGTTAAGGATATACCATTTATCTCCTTTGAAACTTTTATTAATAGAAAACTAAGTGATTCCCTTTTAAAAAAAGCATTTCCTGATATTTTTAATGATAAAATTTTAGATAGTATAAATGAAGACATGGTAAAAATGTTTACTTTGGAAAATATTGTAGATTACCTTACTATATTAAACCCTAGGCAGACAATTAATCAGGTAGAGGATGCAGTTGTAAAAATTGAGCGTAGTTTTGGTGTGAAAATGGATGGATTTTTAAAGATAAGTTTATATATTCATATCAGCTGTATGATGGAAAGGGTAATTATTAAAAATCCTAATTTAAATTATCCTGAGCTTGATAATTTTGTACAGTATCATGTACACTTTATAAAAACTATTAAAAATGCTTTTAGTGTCATAGAACAGTATTATAATATTGAAATTCCATTTTCTGAAATAGGGTTTATTTATGATATTATGAAGAATAGAATCGAAATAGGTAATAGCTAGAATGCCGATAATAGAGTATTTATTAAAAATCATGTTAAGAACGTTGACAGTCCTTGGCATGATTTTTGCTTATATATTAAAGTGAGAGGAAATGATAAAGGTGAAAAATAAAATTCAGTTAACAAGAGTTGATAATCGATTAGTTCATGGACAGATAGCGGTTATTTGGAGAGCTTATTTACGTGCCAATCTTATTTTAGTTCCAGATGATAATGTTATGAAAAATAAAATGCTGATGGAATTAATGAAGATGACAACACGAGCCTCAGGAGCAAATGTTATCTTCTGCTATGTAAAAGATATAAAACAGATAGTAGATAATGTAAATAATGAAAAGGTTTTTATTGTTTGTAGAACTCCACAAATTGCAAGGCAGCTTGTAGACAGTGAAATAAATATCGTAGAAATTAGTGTTGGCAACATGTATAATACCAACGGAAAAAGACTACTAGCATCTAATGTTTATGTGGATAATAACGATTTAAAAGATATTGAATATATAAAAGCAAAGGGAGTGGACATATATATTCAAGATATGCCTAATACAAAAAAAATAAAGTTATAGTATAAAATTCGCTTTTTATCTTTTTCTTAAATAAAATTTTTGGAGGGAAATATTATGAGTATACAATTAGCAAGAATCGATCAAAGACTTATCCACGGATTAGTGGTTACACAGTGGGCATCTGCAACTAAGGCAACAAGACTTATGGTTATTGATGATCAGGTTAGTAAAGATGAGGGAATGAAAGCAAGTATGAGACTTTCAAAACCTACTGGAGTGAGTATGTCTATTATTGACACTAATAAAGCAATTAATAATTTTAACAATCACAATTATGATATTCAAAGAGTATTTATCGTAGTAAAGGAACCGGAAACTTTGAAAAAATTAGTAGATGCAGGTGTTGAATTACCTAAAGTAAACGTTGGCATTATGTTTTTTTCAGAGGAAAAAGAAAAAATATCTAAATTTGTAGCTATCACAGAAGAAGAAAAAAAGGACTTACAATATATAATTGATAAAGGTGTACCAGTTAATCTTCAATATGTTCCAACTGATACAGAGCAAAATTTTGCTGATGTTTTAAATGCTAAAAAATAGATGATGAAATGAGGAGATAAAAATGACTATTGCAATTATACAAATGATTCTCATAATTTTGCTTGCATTTTTTATGACTATAGATCAGAACGGATTTGTTGTCATTACCTATTATCCTGTTATTATGGGATTTATTGTAGGACTAATTATGGGCGATATGAAAACTGCTATGATTGTTGCAGGAACTTTTCAATTGATGGCCTTGGGGGTTGCCTCCTTAGGAGGTTCCTCTGTACCTAACTATGGACTGGCAACAATTGTTGGAGCATATATAGCAATAAAAACAGGACAAGGGATTAAAGCAGGGTTAGCAATAGGACTGCCAGTTGGAATGCTTGGTATTCAACTGGATATAATTGTTAAGCTAGTTAACAATTTTATTGTTCATAAAGCTCAAACCTATGCTAACAACAGAGAATTTAAAAAGATGAAAAATATACTGTATTTAGGACCTGTTTTATTTGGATTGTCTACGGCAATTCCCACTGCCATCTGCGTTATCTTTGGATCTCAAGCAGTAAATTTTATACTTAACAGTGTGCCTAAATGGGTAACTAATGGGCTTTCTATTGCCGGGGGAATATTACCTGTTGTTGGTATTGCAATTCTTTTACATTATATGCCAGTAAAAAAATATTTAATGTATATATTGATTGGTTTTGCATTATCAGCATTTCTTAAGATGCCTATACTTGGAGTGGCAATTATAGGGTTTGGATTTGCTTATAATATGTTTACTAAAGCGGCTTCAGCCCCAGTAAGCAATACTGCAGTACAAGGAGATGATTACGATGAGTGAAGAAACAAATGGAAAATATGTAGTTACATCAAAAGATTTACACAAAACAGCAATACGCTATATGGGTATGGCTTGTAATGATTTTAACTATGAAACACAGCAGGGGCCAGCATTTGTTTATGCATTATCTCCACTTTTAAGAAAAATATATAAAGATGATGATGACTATGTTGATGTTTTAAATAATCATTTTAAATACTTTAATACTACAACTTGGATGGCAAATATTATTCTAGGTGCTGTTGTTGCCATGGAAGAAAAAGATGGTAAAGATGCCATAGACACGGTTCAGTCCTTTAAAACCAGTTTAATGGGACCTCTTGCAGGTATTGGTGATACATTGATTTGGGTACTGCTTCCAACTATTATGGGCTCAATTTCAGGATACATGGCTCTTCAGGGGAATCCAACTGGTGCCATCATGTGGTTGATACTTAATATTGCATTTCTGTTTGTACGTGTAAAATTATTTGATATTGGTTATAAATCTGGACTTAAGTTAATTACTTCCTTTGGTGATAAACTAAATATTCTTACAGAGGCAGCGTCGATTCTTGGTCTGGCTGTTGTAGGTTCGCTTATTCCAAGTGTTATTAAAATGAATGTTGCTTATGTTTATACGGTGGGTAAAGTAAGCTTATCTATACAAAAAGATGTTCTTGATAAAATCATGCCTGCTTTACTTCCAGCAGTATTAACAATTGTTGTTTATAAACTTCTTGACTGGAAAAAGATGACCACAACTAGAATAATTATTCTTGTAATTGTTTTCTCAATGTTGTGTGCTTTACTTAATATATTATCAGCATAAGTTTTAGAAAATATTTGGGTGCTATTGTATTCGTGCTGTATCTTAGGAGATATGGTTTGTCAGCTGGAAAATAACTTTAGAAATGGAGTTTATCATGGGGAGTTTTTTAAATAATACTATAGGATTCTGGCAATGGTTTGAAAAACATTGGCAAAATATAAGTGGTTATGACAAGGAAATTTATAATAAAAATGTTAAATTAATTGGGGAAAAATTAAATAAATTATTTGGTAATATCTATTTTGTTATTGAAACAAGTAAGGATAAAAATCAATTAATACTGGATGCATTAGGGGATATAAACAGGAACTATTTAAAGAAATGTTTTAAAGAAAATATGCCAGAGAAGCTTCGGGATAAATGGGATATACCAGTTGACTTCCCTCATCAGGAAGATAATTTATTGGCACTTGAAAATGACAGTATAAATGATTATGAAATAATCACAGCTTTAGATATGGATAAAAAAAAGCATCAATTCAATATACGTATATTTTGTGAAAGATTTTTAAAAATGTCCAGAGAAGATACTGAAGCAATTGCCATGATGATGGTTTACAGATCGCTTGGGGAATTATATATGAATTGTTATGCGGGTAATATTATTATTGAAAGAGATAAAAACAGTGACTTTTTTAACACGAGAAAATTTATTACTCTGCATGATTTATATAGTCATGTATCAGAGACTATAACAAGAAAAAAATGGGGAATGCCTGATTACAGCGGTGAAATATTTACACCCTATAATGAGATTAAGATAAATAAACAAAAGAAAAACAGGGGAGATATTGTAAGAGGGGTCACTTCACATATAAATTTATGTAATGAGTACTTTAGCAATAAAAAGGATAATTATGATTTTATGAAGTCCGTTGGCGCTGATTATATTTATATTTTCTATGAAAATGGAGACTCCTCAGCAGAAGAAATCAAACAAATACAAGAAAATTTACAGAATGTATTAATAAATAAAATGAATGAAGGAAAATATGGACAAATCATTGGCTATGGATATGGACAAAAATCTTATACTGACTTAGTTGTTTTTGATTTGGGTATGTTTAATAAAATATTTAAAGAAATATCAATAGATTTTCCTAAAAAGCTATTTTATTTCTTATTTAAGCAATAAAAGGATTCAGGAGGAAAGATTATGAGAAAAATTATTGTAGCATCCCATGATAAACTGGCAGATGGAATGGTTAAAACACTGAAATTTATAGGTGGAGAGAGAGATAATTTATTTCCTCTATCTGCTTATGGTGACAATAAACCAATTGATGATCAGATAAAGGAGATAATGGAGAATGTTAGTGAAAAGGATGAATTAGTTATTCTCACTGATATGGTAGGCGGAAGTGTAAATCAGAAATTCTTTAGTTTTAAAGAAAGACCAAACACACATATTATATCTGGAATGAACTTACCACTGGCTTTATCCATTGTGTTGCAGCCAGAAGAAGATTTACTGACTGCTGACCAGATAAAGTACTTAATTAAAGAGGGAAAAGATCAAGTTATATATGTCAATGATTATTCAGTTGAAGTCAGTGATGATGATGAATAAATTTTTACTATAAAAAAATATTAGGGAGGCGTTTATTTTGAGTGAACCTTGGTGGAAAAAAAGTGTTGTTTATCAAGTTTACCCACAGAGTTTTAAAGACAGTAATAATGATGGTGTAGGAGACATAAGAGGTATTATTGAAAAGCTGCCTTATATAAAAAGATTAGGAGCTGATGTTATCTGGTTAAATCCAATATATGAGTCTCCAAATGTTGATAATGGATATGACATATCTGATTACAGAGCAATTCAAAAACGTTATGGTACTATGGAAGATTTTGAAGAATTATTAGGTAAGGCACATGAACTTGGCATACGTATTATAATGGATCTGGTTGTTAACCATACGTCAGATCAGCATAAATGGTTTAAAGAGAGCTGTAAAGCAGAAAAAAATAAATATCGTGACTATTATATCTGGAAAGATGGTAAGAATGGTAAGGAACCTAACAATTGGGGATCATCCTTTGGAGGATCTACCTGGGAATATAAAGACAGTGTAGGAAAGTACTATTTGCATCTATTTGCCAAAGAACAGCCAGATTTAAATTGGGAAAATGAAGAAGTAAGAAATGAAGTCTATGATGTCATGCGTTTTTGGCTTGACAAGGGTATTGATGGATTTAGAATGGATGTAATCAACCTGATATCTAAAAGACAGGAATTTAAGGACGGTACAGAGATTAGAGATAATTCCTTTGCCTCTTACTATGAAGGTGCTTCAAATGGTCCAAGAGTTCATGAATTTTTACATGAAATGAATGAAAAAGTTTTATCCAAATATAATTTGATTACTGTAGGTGAAACTCCAAATACTACTACTGAGGATGCCATTAAATATTCCGCTGCCAGCAGAGAAGAGCTTAATATGGTTTTCCAATTTGAACATATGCATGTGGATTATGATGAAAATAGAAAATGGAACATTATGAGACCCAAATTATCTGATTTAAAAAAGGTTCTTTCAAAATGGCAGGAAAGATTAGCAGAGGAAGGCTGGAACAGCTTATACTGGAATAATCACGATCAGGCCAGAGTGGTTTCTCGTTTTGGTGATGATGGTAAATACCGCATAGAATCAGCAAAAATGCTTGGAACCTTACTTCATATGATGCAAGGTACTCCCTATGTTTATCAAGGTGAAGAACTTGCAATGACTAATGTTCACTTTGATTCCATAGAAGATTATAAGGATATTGAAATACTTAACCGTTATCATGAACTTGTTGACCTTAAGGGAAAAGATCCTTCTTATGCTTTAAGTGTAATCCATGCTAAAGGTAGAGATAATGCCAGAACTCCAATGCAGTGGGATAATTCAGAAAATGCAGGATTTTCTCATTCAGAACCATGGATAAAAGTTAATCCGAATTATGTTGATATCAATGCTCAAAAACAAATTGATGATGAAAATTCTGTTTTCAATTATTATCGTAAACTAATTCAATTAAGGAAAGATTACGATATTATAACAAGTGGAAGATATGAATTAATACTAAAAGATGATTCTGACATTTTTGCATATCTTAGAAAAGGAGAAAATGAAACTTTATTGACAATTTGTAATTTTACCAATAGAGAAACTATTTTTAGATTACCTGAAAATATTAAATATAATTCTTATGAATTATTAATTGGTAATTATGAAAATAATAATGGCATTGATGCTGATATTAAATTAAAGCCTTATGAGGCTAGAGTTTATTTATTAAAATAAATTTTCAGTAAGCATCAGATGGAACGAGAGCTCCACTGATGCTTAGAACTATACTTATAAGTAAAAATTATTGATAATATAAATTTATATTTATTATTAAAAATTTTTAAAACAGAAAATCAAGTAATATCAATGTTTTACTAAATTACTTGCTCAATTAAATATACAAATATTTATAATCAGATGGAGTGAATAATCAATGTCAAAAGAATATGTTATAGGAATTGATTTAGGGGGAACTAAAATCAGCGGAGCCTTATCAGATGTAGATGGAAATGTATTAAGTCAACATACAATTTCTACTAATGCTTTTGAAGGTGAAGAAGTTGTGCTTGGAAGAGTGATTTGTGTTATTGAAAAAATATTAAACGATGGAGATAAAGTGCCAGAGGATATTAAAGCTATTGGAATAGGTTCTCCAGGACCACTGGATGCTGAAAAGGGAATAATAATAACCACGCCAAATTTGCCTTTTAAGAATTTTAAATTAGTAGCTCCAATAAAAGATAAATTTGCTGTTCCTACTTATCTTGATAATGATGCAAACGTTGGTGCTATTGGAGAATTTATATTTGGAGCAGGACAGGGTACAAAGAACATGATTTTTGTTACAGTAAGTACTGGAATTGGCGGGGGTGCCATTTTAAATGGACAAATATATAGAGGAAATACATGTAATGCTCTAGAAATTGGACATATGACTCTTGAAAAAAATGGACCAAGATGTAATTGTGGAAATTATGGCTGTGCAGAAGCACTTGCATCAGGAACTGCTATAGGTAAAAGAGGAAAAGAAGCAGTGCTAAAGGACGAGCCTACTTCCTTAAAAAATTATGATGATGTAACCTCCTATGAAGTTTTTTTAGAGGCAAAAAAAGGAGACAAGGTTGCCGGGGAAATATTGGACAAAAGTCTTAATTATTTAGGAATATGTGTAGCAAATCTTATTGTTACATTTGATCCTGAAATGGTTGTCATTGGTGGAGGAGTTTCAAAGGGTGGAGATATTGTATTTGAAAAGGTTAAAGAAGTGGTAAATACAAGATGCTTTAAAGCTATGGCTGAATCCTGCAAGATTGTACCAGCTGGACTTGGGACAGATGCAGGAGTAATGGGTGCAGTGGCACTTGCTGTAATTGAAAGTAAATAAATATTTTCTATTGTGTTTAATGAATTCCATACAATAGGAATTGAGTCAAACTATAAGTCTAGATATAGCCTGTGTTAGCATTGAAAGAAAACATGCCCAATGAGATGATTTAGATAGAGTATTAGTGAATATAGAGACATTATACTGAGTTTAGAAATACGAAAGAAAAAGTTTCAAATTAAGATTGTAGATTATATAATTATATATTTTTATATTGACAATTTATAAAAATTGTATTATAGTATTTATAGAATAATACAGTGTGCTTTTATTTTGTGATTGAATGTAAACATATACACACTAATTTAAAATATTAAATTTATAAGTAAAGTAACCATTAAGATTATAAAATTTGCTATTTATAAAATAGCAATATATTTTTACTGATCATGAAACATGTTTCATGATTGGTAAAAATATATGATTAAAAATTAATTTCATTTTATATAAGGGGGCAGACAATTATGGCAATTAAAAATAAAATTATGCTTATTACTTACGCAGATAGTTTAGGTAAAAATTTAAAGGAACTAGAAAACGTTTTGACAACTTATTTTAAAAATGCAGTGGGGGGAGTTCATATATTACCATTTTTCCCATCATCAGCAGATAGAGGATTTGCACCAATGAACTACGAAAAAGTTGACTCGGCCTTTGGCGATTGGCAAGATATTGAGAAATTAAGTGAAAATTTTTATTTAATGTATGATTTTATGATAAATCACATATCAAGAAATTCTGAATACTTTAAAGATTTTCAGGAAAATAAAGACAAGTCACCTTACGCAGATTTCTTCATTAGATATAAGGATTTCTGGCCTAAGGGTGAACCTTCTCAGGAAGATGTAGACCTTATATATAAGAGAAAACCTAGAGCACCATACATTGATGTTAATTTTGAAGATGGAACCAGTGAAAAAATATGGTGTACCTTTGATAGTGAGCAAGTGGATTTAAATATAAAATCAGAAGTTACAAAAAAATTTATAAAAGATACCCTTACTAATATGGCAAAGAGAAATGCTTCATTAATCAGACTTGATGCTTTTGCCTATGCTACTAAAAAGGTTGGGACTAATTGTTTCTTTATAGAACCTGATACTTGGGAATTACTTGATGAAGTAAAAGAAATATTGGAGCCATTAAATGTAGATATATTACCAGAAATACATGAACATTACTCAATTCAAATGAAAATATCAGAAAAGGGTCACTGGATATATGATTTTGCACTCCCTATGATTATGCTGCATGCTCTATACAGTGGTGTAAATAAAAATCTTATAAAATGGCTTAAAATGTCTCCTAAAAAGCAGTTTACTACATTAGATACTCATGATGGTATTGGGGTAGTGGATGTAAAGGATTTATTGACTGATGAAGAAGTTGAAATCACAAGGGAATCACTATTTACTAAGGGAGCAAATGTAAAGAAAATCTATAATACAACTGCCTATAACAACCTTGATATATATCAAGTTAATTGTACCTATTATTCAGCACTTGGAAATAATGACGATGCCTATACTTTAGCAAGAGCTATTCAGTTCTTTGCACCAGGAATACCTCAGGTGTACTATGTAGGACTTATGGCTGGAGAAAATGATATAAAATTACTTGAAGAAACAAAGGTTGGAAGAAACATAAATCGTCATTACTACAGCAAAGAAGAAGTTGAAGAAAATATGAAAAGACCTGTTATGAAGAGATTACTAAAGCTTATGGAGTTTAGAAATTCTTATGCAGCTTTTAATGGTGATTACTTCATATCTGATATAAATGAGGCAGAAGTTATAGAAATAACTTGGGAAAAAGATGAATTTAAGACTACTTTAAAAGCTAATCTTAAAACTCATAAATTTACAATAGGTTATTTTGATGTGGAAACTAAAGAGTTTAAAGAATTGGCAGAAGTTTAATACATTAGGCCTATCTTAAAAGCATCTATATTACAGCGAATATAGTTAATTTTCACCGAGCAAGTATTCATTAATGAATTCTTAATATATAATAGATAGTAATAAATTTATGGATTACTTGATGAAATATAGTACTAACTCAAATTTAAAGATAATGGATGGGCAATAAAAATTTTTAGTTATAATATAATTTGAAAAGAGGAATCTTTATGAAAAAAAGAATGATATATTGGAATCTCAGCTTATATTTTCTCTTATTTTTCTTTGCCTATGCATCCTGTTTTTCATTCTTTGCTATTTGGCTTGGGGAAAAAATGAATTTAAGTGGAGCACAAACAGGTATTATATTTTCTGTAAACGCTATCTTTGCTATGATCTTTCAACCTATATACGGATACATTTCTGATCGTATTGGTCTAAAAAAATATGTTTTATATTTTATTACTATATTACTTGCATTAGCTGGACCATTCTACATTTATGTATATGGGCCGCTTTTAAAAATGAACTTCATAATTGGTGCTATAGTTGGAGGCTTTTATTTAGGATTAACTTTTATAGCTGGTTGTGCCAGTGTTGAGTCATATATTGAAAAGGCTGGCAGAAAATATGATTTTGAATTTGGACGTGCACGTATGTGGGGTTCAATTGGATCAGCAAGTGCTGCATTTGTATCCGGTAGAGTATTCAATATTAGTCCTAATATAAACTTCTGGATGGCAACGGTTTCTGCTATGATATTACTTATTCTCGTTGTTTTTATGAAAGTTGATGTAAGTAGTGTAGAAGTTAAACGTGCTGAATCAGTAAGCTTTAATGATGTTAAACAGCTTTTCAAATTAAAAGACTTTTGGTTTTTTATGATTTACATGATAGGAGCTGTGTGCGTATATATGGTATATGATCAACAATTCCCAATATATTATGCTTCATTGTTTCCAACAAAAGCTTTGGGAAACCAAGTGTTTGGAGATTTGAATTCACTTCAGGTTTTCTTAGAAGCTGGCATGATGTTTTTAGCTCCATTTCTTGTAAATAAAATAGGAGCTAAGAGAGGACTAATTTTAGCGGGAATAATAATGACCTGTCGTATGGTTGGTTCAGGAATTGTCAGTGATCCTTATAGTATTTCATTTATTAAATTGGTTCATTCTTTTGAATATGCTACACTATTGGTATCAATATTTAAATATTTAGCAGATAATTTCGATACTCGCTTATCTTCTGTACTCTATTTGGTTGGTTTTCAATTTGCTACTCAAATTGGTACAACAATTTTGTCACCAATTGTTGGCAAAATGTATGATAGAGTTGGCTTTAGAGAAACTTATCTATTTATGGGAGGACTAGTTCTTGTATTTACTATTTTTGCAGCTTTTACTTTATTAAACAAAAAGAAGGGCAGAGTCGCAGTGGATAAAGGTGAGACGGAGATTGTGTTAGAAGAATTAAGCCGTGCAAATTAACTAATATAATTGATATTATGATAATATCAATAAGAGCTAGAATGCTATTAATATAAAATCAAATTATAGATGATACGGTTGAGAGAGTTATTAAATAAGTTTTATGTTAGTCATTATAGAATTAAGTTTCGTAAATTACTAAATTTTTATAATATTTAGGAGGAAATTATGTTAAAGAAAAGATGGTGGGATAAAAGTGTAATCTATCAAGTATATCCTAAAAGTTTCTATGATTCAAATAATGATGGAATAGGTGATATAAAAGGAATTGTTGATAAACTTGATTATTTAAAAGATTTAGGTATAGGTATAATTTGGCTAAGTCCTGTATATAAAAGTCCTATGGATGATAATGGTTATGATATTATGGATTATTATGATATAGATAAGCAATTTGGATCTATGGAAGATATGGGCAACTTAATAAAAGAAGGCAATAAACGCAATATTAAAATAATGATGGATTTAGTTATAAATCATACCTCTGATGAGCATAATTGGTTTATAGAGTCAAGGAGCAGCAAAAGCAATCCAAAAAGAGATTTTTATATATGGAAAGATCCAAAACCGGATGGCAGCGCGCCTAACAATTGGAAGTCTATATTTGGTGGATTCGCCTGGGAATATGATGATAATACTAAACAGTATTATCTACATGTATTTTCAAAAAAACAGCCGGATTTGAATTGGGAAAATGAAGAAGTGAGAATGAAATTATATGATATGGTAAACTATTGGTTGGATAAAGGCTTAGGCGGCTTTAGAGTAGATGCTATAACTTATATAAAAAAGGACAATACCTTTAAGAATTTAGAATCTACAAATAATGAAGAATTAGTTAATATTAATGGAGGATCTCTAAATCAAAAGGGAATAGAGGATTTTTTATCTGAATTAAAGAAAAATACATTTTCTAAATATGATATTGTTACAGTAGCAGAAGCGCCTGGTATACCAAGGGAAAAATTAAAAGACTACAGCGGGGCTAATGGTTTTTTTGATTTATTATTTGAATTTGAACATTCTGATTTAGATGTAGCTGAAGATGGAAAGTGGTACACACCTAAAAAATGGACTCTACAAGAATTTAAAGATGCCCTTTTTAAAAGTCAAGAAGTATATAATGATTTGGGATTTGGCGCACTGTTTTTGGAAAATCATGATCAACCTAGGTCTTTAAATAAATTTATTAAGGAATCAGATATAGGCCAAGCTAGTGCAAAGATGCTGGCTACAATTTATTTTTTATTAAAAGGGATACCATTTATCTATCAGGGTGAGGAAATAGGAATGACTAATGTTAAATATGAATCCATTGAAGATTATAATGATATTTCATCTATTGACCAATATAATAGTGCTATAAATGATGGCCTATCTAAAGAAGAAGCTTTAGAGGCTGTACACAGAAGAAGCAGAGATAATGGAAGATCTCCTATGCAGTGGGATGACAGTAAAAATTCTGGATTTACTGAAGTAGAGCCTTGGCTTAAGGTTAATAATAATTATGAAGAAATAAATGTAAAAAATAATCTGGAATCTGAAGATTCAATTTTAAATTATTATAAGAATTTAATTGATTTACGTAGAAATAGTGATTACTCAGATGTAATTGTATATGGAAAATATATAGAATTCATGGAAGATGATAAAAATATTTTTGCCTATATAAGAGAATATGAAAATAAGAAACTTTTAGTATTAGCTAATTTCTATGGAGAAAATATTAAAGTTAAATTAAATTGCAATGTAGATAAAGTATTAATTTCAAATTATGATTTAACTAGTATATCAAATGATGAAGTATACTTGAGGCCTTATGAAGCTGTAGTCTTTGGTGTTTTATAAAACTTTAAAATAGTTGTATTAGAAATCAATAGTTGATTTTGGGTTGATTATAAAGAAGCTGTGTCACAATGCATAGATATGCATTGTGACACAGCTTCTTAGTCTATATTAAACATAATTATTAAAATCTGATTTTTAATAAACAAATGAGGTTATTTTCAAATTTGGTGCATATATTCCTCTTGGGATAGATTATTTTTACAAATAAATTTTTATTTGTAAATTTTAGTTTTTGTCTTTTAATTTAAAATATATAAAAATATTCTTTTTAATAATAACCTACAAATTATATTTTGTTTTTGATATCATATGTATCGTAGTATAATAAATAAGAAAATACTTTTTATATGGAAGGAATTGATAATGTGGCGAGTATAAGAGATGTGGCAAAAAAGGCAAAAGTAGCAGCTTGTACTGTGTCTAGAGTTTTGAATAATAGCGGATATGTAGCCCCAGAAACCAGAGAGAAAATTGAAAAGGTAATCAAAGAGTTAAATTATATACCTAATGAACTAGCCCGTGGCATGTTTCGTCAAAAAGCGGGAAGTATTGCTATGTTGATTCCAAATATTGTGCATCCTTTTTTTTCTACATTGGCTAGCTATATAGAGAAAGAGCTATATAATAGAGGATATAAACTTATGTTGTGCAGTACAGATGCTGATATTAATAAGGAAAGAGATTATATGGAAACATTGAAATCTAATATAGTAGATGGAGTAATATCTGGTGTCAGTAATCTTCAATTAAAGGAATATAAAAATTTTAATAAGCCTCTTGTTATGCTAGATTATGTTGTCAATTCAAAAATTCCAGTGGTTGCATCTAATCATAAATTAGGAGGTGAGTTAGCTGCAAAAAAGTTTATTGATAGTGGCTGCAAGAATGTAATTCATATATGTGACGATAAAACCACAAAGGTATTATCATATCAATGTCACATTGCATTAGAAAACATGTTAAAAGTTCATAATATAAAATCAAAGGCCATTGAAATAAAGTGGAACGACTTTGATTTTGAAGGCTATTTGAATCTGGCAAAAAAAGTATTAATAGAAAGACCAGACACAGATGGAATTTTTGCGGCAGATATGCCAGCGGCAGCATTTTTAAAAGCAGCTATAAAGCTTGGTAAACAAATTCCAAAGGATCTTTGTGTGGTAGCTTATGATGGCACATACACTACTAACAGCAATATTTTGAATATAACTACTGTAGTGCAGCAAGTACAATTAATAGCTAATAAGTCAGTAGAGAATATAATATCATTAATAGAAAAAGACAATATAATTGAACCTTACACTGAAATTGATGTGTATTTAAGGGAGGGAGAAACAAGTTTTTAATCTGTAAAAGTTATAGCGATAATTGGTATTATGGCATATGTTTTAAAATTTAGCTAATATTTTAATTTTTTATATTGACAATATGTATAAAATATATTAGTATAATCATATGAAACATGTTCCATAAATTTTGTTTTACTATGAAATGTAAACATATACAATAAAGCGTGTGTAGGTTAAAAATTACTTGTACCTAGATTTATTCAATAAATACAAATATAAATTATATTCTATAGGCAATGTGAATACACTATGTAAACCTATACATAAATTTAAATCCTTAAGTTAAATAAATCTAATTATGAAATCTTAAAAATTGCTATTTTTCTAAATAGCAAATATATTTTACTATATATGAAACATGTTTCATATAATATTTTTTAAGGGGATGTTTAAAATGTTAAAAAGGGTAAAGCTGGGAGTAATATTTATAATTGTATCAGTACTAATGGCGGGACTAGTAGGCTGTAGTAGTTCAACAAAATCATCAAATCATAGTTATGATATCTACATTTTTAATGGTAAAAGTGAAAATGCTGATGCATTTCAAAAGCTTGCTCAAGTATACGAAAAGGAAAAGGGTGTTAAGGTTAAAGTATTTTCCTTGGGGACAACAGAGGCAACAGACACTTTGAGATCTGCAATGAATTCAAGTGAAAAACCATCAATTTTTTCTGTAGGTGCAGGAAGCGTAGAGGAATGGAAAGATAGTGGATATGCCATGGATCTTAAGGATGCATCAACTCCAGAATTAAAGAAATTAGCTGATAGCATACCAGAATCTATGAGATTGCAGACTAAAGAGGGTGAAAACTATGGTATCCCCTATGATGTTGAGGGCTATGGATTAATTGTTAACAAAAAAATGATAACAGATTTGTTTGGATTAACCGATACAACACAATTTATTGCAGATTTTAAAACAGCTACTTATGAAGAATTTAAAAATATGGTCATTGCTGTAAACGGTTATATTAAAGAAAATAAAACAGGTTCTGTAGTACTAAGTGGACATACTTATCAATTGGCAAAAAATAAAACAGAACTTACTTCAAAATTAAACGGTGTATTTTCAGTAGCAGGAGCAGAAAAATGGACTTATGGAGATCACTTTGGTAATTATCCATTAAATACAGTATTCAATAGCTTATCCGCAGCACAAAATGCCACAGATAGCCAGGTTCAGCAATTAAAAATCCCATTAGAAAAATCTGTTCAGGCACTAGATTTTGAAACAAGTTATCTGGCAGGACCCAAAGGCGCATTAACAAGAGGTGCAGATTTCATTAATTCAACAACTACAGGATATGATCAGGCAGTACAGACTTTTGCTGATGGTAAGGCGTTATTTATTAAGCAAGGTAACTGGGTATATAACAACGTTAAAAAAGTAAATACAGATATTACATCTTCTTTAACTATGCTTCCAATGAAGCTTCCATTCACAGACGACGATATTAAAGTAAAAGGATTAACTGCTGAAAAATTTAATGAATCAATACCAGAATTTGTTCCAAATTACTATGTAATTAATAAAAAAGTAAGCAAGGATGAGCAGAAAAAGGCAGAGGATTTTTTAGTATGGCTTAATACTTCTGAAACGGGTAAGAAATTTATTACAGATGAATTTGCCTTTGTACCCTTTAATGCTACAAGTGATACTAAATTAGAAAATCCATTGAGTAACGATTTAATTACTTATAAACGAGCAGGAAATATATTGTCTAATCCATTTAATGGAGCACCAAATTCATGGGGGCAGGAGGCTTATGGGAAAATACTACAGGAACAATATTTCACAAAGCAAAACTGGACTGAAGCAGATTATGCAAAAGTAGCAGATTATTCTATACAGAAGTGGAAGGAATTAAAATCTAATTAAAATCTTATGACAATAGAACTTAAAAACAGAATAGGAATATTATATTTCTATTCTGTAATATTAAAATAAATTATTATTTTGAAAGGGGAATATAAATGGAACAATTATATAAGAAGTGGTTTAAAATATTTTCACTACCAGCTATTATATTATTTGCAATTGTTATTTTAATACCTTTTGTTATAGGCGTTATATATTCTTTTACCAGTTGGCGTGGAACATATTTTGTTGGTGGTGAACACTGGTGGCAGGCTTTAGTTGGAATTGATAATTATGTAAAAATATTTCAATTAGATAAATTTAGGTCAGCATTTTTATATACAATTAAATTTACTGTTATTGCAGTAATTGTTGTCAATGTAGTTTCACTACTTCTTTCTATGCTGCTAGTTAAAATAGAAAAAGGTGCAAGTATATTCAGAGCTATTTTTTATATGCCAAATTTGTTAGGCGGATTGGCATTAGGATTTATTTGGCAGTTTATATTTCAGATTGTTTACTCAAAGGTTTTCTTTGGTGGAAATAGTATTATCCATATACCATTTTTAACTAATATGACGCAAGATCCTACAAAGGCAATGTTTGCATTAGTAATAATGGTTACATGGCAAATGGCTGGATATATGATGATGATTTACGTAAATGGATTAAATAATATATCTAAAGATTTATATGAGGCTGCAAGTATTGATGGAGCAAGTCCATCTCAAAAGTTCAGAAATATTACAATACCAATGCTTATGCCTTCTTTCACAATTGTATTTTTTCTAACTCTCTCAAATTGCTTTAGACTATTGGATCAAAATTTAGCATTAACAAATGGCGACTTTGGTACAAGAATGTTGGCATTGCAGATTCTACAGACTACTAAGGATACTAATCCACCAAATTATGGTTTTGCTCAGGCACAGGCTGTTATATTTTTCATATTAATTGCAGTAGTTGCTTTAATACAAGTATCTGTAATGAAAAAGAAGGAGGTTGAAGCTTGATGAAATCTATAAAAACAATGGAAGGTAAAAGAAAAATTAAAAATTATATGATTTATATAGTTTTAATTTTAGGAGCTGCATACACACTTTTCCCATTGCTATTTTTACTTATTAATTCATTTAAAGGGCAGTCTCAAATTGTAAATTCACCTCTTTCATTACCTAAAAGCTGGGATTTAACTTATATGAAAAATGCATTTGAACAAATTCATTTGCTGCGTAGTTTGGGTTATACAATATTAATTACAGTATTATCAGTAGCTTTAATAGTAATTGTATCATCATTTACTGCTTGGATAATGGTTAGAAGTAAATCCAAATTAAGTAATATTTTATTTTTAATTTTTACAGCAGCAATGTTAATACCTTTTCAATCCTTGATGTATCCATTGATTAGTTTTATGGATGCCTTACATTTGAAAAATATAGGCGGCTTAATTATAATGTATGGTGGTTTTGGATTAAGTCTCTCTGTGTTTCTCTATCATGGCTTTTTAAAAAGTGTACCTGTATCTTTAGAGGAAGCGGCAATAATTGATGGAGCTAATATATTTCAGGTGTTTTTTAAAATTATATTCCCTTTGGTAAGGCCAACAACTATAACTGTAATCATATTAAATACCGTGTGGATATGGAATGATTACTTGCTACCATTTTTAGTACTTGGAAATTCAGAGGAAAAGACATTAACTTTATCATTATATTATGCTAAAAATCTTGCAGGACAATACGGCAATCCATGGGAATTGGTTTTCCCGTCAGTATTGATTGTTATTATACCAATAGTTATTCTGTTTTTGTTCTTACAAAAATATATTATGGCTGGGGCTACAAATGGGGCAGAAAAGGGTTAAAAAAATTAATAATTTTATCTGTGAATATTTAATACTTCGAAAAGTTAAAAGGGTATAAATGGGACAATTGTTCTATTTACGCCCTTTTATTATATGAAATAAATTCAATCTCATATATAAAATAAAAAATTAAAACAGCAATATTTGAGAATAAGTGAGCAATTCCTAGGTAGTAATTAAAATATTAATAGTATAAAATTATAAATATAAGTTTGATATAAATATAAACTATAACTAAGTAAAATTCATTGATTAATAGCATATATCTGCTAAATTGGGGTGAGAAAATGTTTGGTAAAATAATAGGATTTGAACAAGTAGACAATAAGATTCATATTGGGTTTGAAGAACAAAATGTTATTGTGGAGATAATTTCAGCTTCTATAATAAATTTCTTTTCTCCACTAAAGAGGGAACAGAGATTATCTAAAGCAGTAGAAGATCTAAAAGTTCAGAAATGCAGTTTCTCAGTAGATAGTAAAGAAGATAAAATAATTATTGCTACAGATAAGTTAAACGTAAACATATTTGATGATTTTAAGGTGGATATTTATGATGATAGCTGGAATATACTTTGTGAAGATTATAGAGGAGACAGAAAACCTTTTGTAAGAAGAGGTGTTGATGGCGGATGGGCTGTAGCAGCAGAAGAAGGCCATGAACTTAAAGATGGCGATAATAAATTAAGGGTACAAGTACTGAAAAAGATGGAAGAGGATATGTATTTTTATGGCTTTGGTGAAAAAACAGGACATTTAAATAAAAAGGGATATCATTATAAAATGTGGAATACAGATGATCCTAAACCACATGTGGAAAGCTTTGAAGCATTATATAAATCTATACCTTTCTTTATTGGGCTAAAAGAAAAACAGGCTTTCGGTATTTTTTTTGACAATACTTTTGAGTCACATTTTGATATTGGAAAAGAAAATAGCGATTATTACTATTTTGGAGCTGTAGATGGAAATTTAGATTATTATTTTATATATGGTCCGTCCATGAAAGAAGTAGTAAATAGATATACTGATTTGACGGGAAGAACACCACTGCCTCAGCTTTGGACACTTGGATATCAGCAGTGCAGATGGGCTTATGTACCGGAACAAAGGCTTATGGAAATTGCAAAGGAGTTTAGAAACAGAGATATTCCTTGTGATGCACTATATTTAGATATTGATTATATGGATGGATATAGAGTATTTACATGGGATAAGAACAAATTTCCAAATCCTAAGGAAATGTTATCTGAATTAAAGCAGAATGGATTTAAAGTTGTAACAATTATAGACCCTGGTGTTAAAAAAGATAAGGGCTATGAGATTTATGATAAAGGCATTAAAAATGGGTATTTTGCTGCAGATAAAGATAATATTCCCTATGTAAATAAAGTATGGCCAGGAGATGCTCTTTATCCTGATTTTCCAAATGAAAAAGTGAGAAATTGGTGGGCAGAAAATCAAAAGATCATGATGGATTATGGAGTTTCTGGTATATGGAATGATATGAATGAGCCTGCAAGCTTTAATGGACCCCTTCCTGATGATGTGGTGTTTAATAATGATGGAATTATTACAGACCATAGAGAAATGCACAATGTTTTCGGCCATTATATGTCAAAGGCAACCTATGAGGGAATTAAGAAATATACTAATAAAAGACCTTTTGTAATAACCAGGGCATGCTACGCAGGAACACAAAAATATTCTACAGTATGGACTGGAGATAATCAAAGTCTTTGGGAGCATTTGCGTATGTCTCTTCCAATGCTTATGAATCTGGGACTAAGTGGAATAACTTTTTGTGGTACGGATGTAGGTGGATTTGGCTTTGATTGTACTGCAGAGCTTCTATCAAGATGGGTACAGGTTGGATGCTTTACTCCATTATTTAGAAATCATTCCTCTATTATGACCAGAGATCAGGAACCTTGGGCTTTTGATAAGCAAACAGAAGATATTAATAGAAAATATATTAAACTTAGATATAAGTTGATTCCTTATCTTTATGATACTCTATGGAAGCAAAAAAGCAGCGGACTACCTCTAATTAGACCCTTAATGCTTCACTATCAAGAAGATGAAAATACTTATGAAATAAATGATGAATTCCTGTGTGGTGAAAATATTCTTGTAGCTCCAGTTATAGAGCAGGGAAAGACTGCCAGAATGGTATATTTACCAAAGGGAAGCAATTGGGTGGATTATTGGACAAAGGAAGTTTTTCAAGGTGGAAAATATATTGTTAAGGAAGCCCCTTTAGATTTATGTCCTGTATATATAAAGCAGGGAACAATTATACCCAATTATCCAGTACAGAATTATATAGGAGAAAAGAAAATAGAAGAACTTACTTTAGATATATATCCAGCAGCTGATGATACAGAAATTAAGTATGTACATTATCAGGACGATGGAGAAAGCTTTGAATATAGAAAGGGAGTTTACAATCTATATGAGTTTTTAATAAAAGGCAGTGATGATTTAAAAGGCATAGCAATTAGAATAAACAAGACTTATAGAGCCTATAGAGATAGCTATCATAGCTTTAAGTTTAAAATAAATAATATTAAGCCTGCAGAGATTTTGGCAGATGGGAAGGCAATTGAATTTAAAATAGTTGAAGGAGCCATAGAGTTTTTAGTGGAGAGTGAAACAGAAATTTATATTAAATAAGTATATATTTTTTTGAAATAGTATAAGCTAAATTTAATAGATAAATTATAGTTATACAAAATACTTCAAGGTTATAAATGGAATAATTATCCCATTTATAACCTTTTATTAATATAAAAACTATTATGTGTAATTAAATGACTGTCTAAATTATCGGTATTTTCGATACTTAGAACTCGTTATCCAGGGACGTAGTCACTCTTTACTCCCACTTGAAGAAAAGCAGAGAACAAAAATCTTCGATTTTCTGTGAATCGCTTTCACAGAGTGCGATGGGAGTATTAGAGTGGATAGTCATCGGATAAATTGTTAAGGTTATATTTTGTTTACAAATGTTACCTGAATTTAACTTAAGAAAATATTTGAATATAGTAAAATGGAAGCAAGATGACATATTGGTTAATTATAGTAAAATCTATTATTTTTTTAAGCTATAAAAAGCTAATATATTACTAAAGTATTAATAATAGTATACAAAGTAAGGGGGATAAATAAAAAATGAAAACAAAATTTTTTAAAAAACACTTAATGCTTACAATGGTATTAGCAATGATATTAAGTGTTTTGAGTATTCAATCTTATGCTTTAGCGGACGTAAGTCAAACTTCCACCCAAATAACAATATTTCATACTAATGATATGCATGGACATTTATTAGATGCTTTTAACACGGCAAAGCCACCAGTACTTACTCAAATAGGTTCAGATTATACTGCTGCAATAAAAAAGAGTGTACCTAATTCTCTTCTTATTGATGCAGGTGACGCAACACAGGGAGTACCTTTTGCAACAATAAGTAAAGGTGCTGATATAATTAAACTTATGAATGCAGCAGGCTATGATGGTATGGTTCTTGGAAACCATGAATTCGATTATGGTAAAGATCAAGCACTTGCTAATGCAAAACTTGCGTCTTTTCCTGTTGTTTCTGCAAATACTATGCAAAACGGACAACCTTTTCTTGCTGGAGTAAATGGTAATAACGGAGAAGATTTTATTAAAACTGTTAATGGTATAAAAGTAGGATTCTTTGGTATTACCACACAGGAAACTGAATATAAGACAAATCCATCTAATCTTTCTGGAATAACCTTTGAAGATCCAATAGCAACTTCAAAATCTGAAGTAAGTAAACTTAAATCAGAGGGTGTTAAAGTAATTGTAGGAATAATGCATATTGGTAATGATCCATCAAGTGATCCAACCAGTGAAGATATCGCTAAAGCTGTTGATGGCATAAATGTAATAATAGATGGTCACAGCCACACTATTGAAAACAAATTAGTAAACAATGCACTTATTGCACAAACTGGATGTTATAATGCAAACCTTGGAAGGCTTGACATCTCTGTTACAAATGATGGTAAGGTTTCAGCTACAGAAAGTTTAATATCTGCGGCTTCTGCCACAACTAATTATACTCCAGACAGCAGTGTAAAAGATTTGGCAACACAGATAAATGCTTCACAAGCACCAATATTCGCACAAATAGTTGGACGTACAAATACATCCTTTTGGGCTGGAACTGTTAATGGTCAGTCTGTTGCAAGACTTGGAGAGACAAATTTAGGGGATTTAGTAGCAGATGCTATGGCCGATGGTGCTAAATCACAAGTAAAAGGTACAGAATTTGCTTCACTGCCTATTGTTGCATTGGAAAATGGCGGTGGTGTACGTGATTCTATTCCGGTAGGTGATATAAATCAAGGGCAGATTACAACTGTACTTCCCTTTGGTAATATACTTTCCCTTAAAGAAGTAACCCCTTCTTTATTATATCAAACTCTTGAAAATGGTGTTTCTAAAGTATCAGTACCCGATACTTCAACGGGAATTGTAACTGGTGCTGATGGGAGATTCCCTCAAATTTCAGGAATGAGATTTGAATACAATCCTCAAAATGCGGCTTCAAACAGAATAAGTAAAATTGTTTTACTAAATGCAGATGGTTCTGATAGACAAGTGCTTGATAAGAATGATACTAATACTAAGATTGTTTTAGCTTCAAATGACTACGAAGTAGGTGGCGGTGATGGCTACACAATGCTTGGAGGACTTAAAAATATAGGTGAGGGAAATGCTCTGGATGTTATAACTTCACAATATATAACAAAGCTTACATTACAAAATGGTGGTACCTTTTCATATCCCGCATATCAAGGCAGAATAAAAATTTCTTCTAATTTCATTTACAAGCCATATACAGCAGCAATTACAGTGAAAAATGGAGCAGATTTACTTTCAAATACAGCAGTAACCTATGCTATGGACAATGGTAACCCTGTACATACTACTACTGACGCTAATGGAATACTAACAATAGCAAATGTGCCTTCTGGTCCACATAATGTAAGCATTTTGTATAATAATTTAGCAGTTGATTCTTATATAAATGATATTATAGGATCAAATACAGCTGAAAAGGTAATTGCCTCTCTAGTTACAATAGATCCTGCAATTCCAAAGGAAACAAGTGACATGATTGCTGCATTACCTTCCAATATAACTCTCTCAAATAAAGATGCTGTAGCCAGTGCAAGAGCATCATATGATAGGTTAACCTTAGCTCAGAAATCTTTAGTAACTAATTATAGTAAACTAACCAGCGCAGAAGCTACTATTGCAGATCTTACAGAAATTATGAAGGACAAAACAGCAGCAGATGTAGTAACTGCAAAAATTAATGCTATCCCTTTAACTGTAACGGCTTCAGATAAAGATGCAGTAGCAGCAGCAAGAACAGCTTATGACGCATTAACTCCGGCTCAGAAAGCTTTGGTTATTAATTATAATACTCTAACATCAGCAGAAAATACACTAGTAAAGCTTTCAACATCGGAAAATAATCAGGAAGTTTCAAAGGATGCAGCTGATACAGAGTCAGTTACTGCTAATAAAGCTTCCACAGCACCAAAGATAGCAGTACTTCCAAAGACTGGATCTCCACTAGATACAACAGGCCTTGTAGGCTTTGGTTCATTACTTATGTTATCAGGTCTTGGAGTATTAAGCTATAAGAGAAAAGCTGAAAATTAATAATGATAAGGGGAATTGCAAAAACTGCAATTCCCCTTATCAATGAATCTTACTCAGTGGGAGTTTGTATTCCCACTGAGTTTAGATGAATTATCCAGGGACGTGCCGATGTTATCTCCACCTTTGGAAAAGCAGACAAAACAAAATTTATTTTGTATTTGGTCGCTTTCGCTGTGTGCAAGCAGAGAACCAAAATCTTAGATTTTGTGTGAATCCCTTTCACAGAGTGCGGTGGAGTGTTACAGCGGCTAGTCATCGGATACATTGTTTTTCAGAGTATAACAATTAATATTAGAATCAAGTAAAAATAATATCAGGTTTAACAGCCCATGCAGTAAAAGGTTAAAATATTAGTGAAAAGTATTTTTAGATATCTAAAAACAGCAATATTTGAGAATAAGTGAGCAATACATGAGCAGTAATTAAAACAGTTCTGTTATAAAATCATATATGTAAACGTTAAGAATTAAACTTGAATTTTAAATCATAGTTTTTAAGCATAAGATTATAGAAAAAAGATTTTTATTCACAGAACTATATATTAATAAGAAAGGAAGTGAAAATACTGATTTTTAGTTGTAAACCCAGTGAAATTAAAAGTCAGGAGATGTTATGGAAAATATGTGTGAGAACAAAAAAATAAAAATTGGAATTATAGGTTGTGGAGGTATTGCAAATGGTAAGCACATGCCAAGTTTATCAAAGATATCACAGGTTGAAATGGCAGCATTTTGTGATATTAAAAAAGAAAAAGCGGAAAAAGCAGCAAAGGAGTTTGGTACAGAAGGTGCTAAAGTTTATGAAGATTATAAGGAATTGTTAAAGGATAAAAGTATCGATGTTATTCACGTATGCACACCTAACAGATCTCATAGTTTTATAACTGTAGATGCACTGAAAGCTGGAAAGCATGTAATGTGTGAGAAGCCAATGGCAAAAACTACAGAAGAAGCAAGAAAGATGCTTGAGGCTGCAAAACGTACAGGCAAGAAGCTTACTATAGGCTATCAAAATCGTTTTAGAGGAGATTCAAAATACCTTCATGGGGTTTGTGAAAATGGGGAATTAGGAGAAATATATTATGCAAAGGCACACGCCATAAGAAGAAGAGCAGTTCCAACCTGGGGAGTATTTCTCAATGAATTTGAGCAGGGTGGAGGTCCATTAATAGATATAGGAACTCATGCTCTTGATTTAACACTATGGATGATGGACAATTATAAGCCTAAATACGTAGTTGGCAATATATATCATAAGCTTGGAGGCAAAGAAAATGCGGCAAATGCATGGGGACCCTGGGATCCTGCTAAATTTACCGTAGAGGATTCAGCTTTCGGATTTATAACTATGGAAAATGGAGCAACTATAGTTCTAGAATCCAGTTGGGCAATAAATAGTCTAGATGTTGGAGAAGCTCAAACATCTCTTTGTGGAACAGAAGGCGGAGCAGATATGGCAGAGGGTCTTAGAATAAATGGAGAGAAGTTCAGTAGATTATATGAAACAAAGGTTGATCTAAATGCAGGTGGAGTTGCATTCTATGATGGAGATTCAGAAGATCCTGCGGAGCTGGAGGCAAGGCAGTGGGTTCAATGTATTTTAGAAAATAAAGAGCCTATAGTAAAACCGGAACAGGCATTGGTAGTTACCCAAATACTAGAGGCAATATATGAATCAGCTAAAAGGGGAGAACCAGTTTACCTGAATAATTAGAATATAGGGGAAGTGTGTTTTTATGTGCTTATCAATAGGTCTGCAATTATACAGTATCAAGGATAAAACAGCTGCGGATTTTAAGAGCGCACTAAGAAAAGTAGTGGAGACAGTTTATGAAAATTTAAAAAAATTAGAATGGGAAGTGTTTTAATATGTATATAGGTTTATTAACAGTAAGTCTTGGAAGTATACCACTTAAGGAGAAAGCAAAATGGGCAAGTGAACAGGGGTTTAAGTCACTTGAAATTGCCTGCTGGCCAGCATCCAATAATAGAGACTATTCAAGCTGCGACATAGACGTAGATAATTTTACTGAAAAGGAAGCTGAGGAAATCAAGGAATATTTTAGAGAATATGGATTGACAATTTCCTCATTAGCTTACTATGATAATAATTTAGACCATGACATAAATAAAAGAACTAAGATAAATAATCATTTCAAAAAATGTGTTGATGCTGCAGTGCAGCTTGGAGTTCCAGCAGTGGGAACTTTTATTGGAAGGAATATAGATAAGACTATAGAGGAGAACCTTGATGAGTTTCAGATAGTGTTTAGCGATTTAGTTAAGTACGCTGAGGATAGGGGAATAAAGGTAATAATTGAAAATTGTGCAATGCCTGGCTGGCAAATTAAAGGAATACCAGGAACCATATCTTATTCACCTGAACTTTGGAGAGAAATCTTCAAGAGAGTTCCGAATAAGAATTTTGGATTAAATTATGATCCGTCTCATCTACATTCAATGCTCATGGATTATATCAGTCCTATTAAAGAATTTAAGGATAGAATATTCCATACTCATGCAAAGGATGCTGAAGTGTTTGAAGACAGATTAAAATTATATGGGGTGTATAATAAGCAGCTGAATGTCAGTTTCGAAGATAGTGGATACTGGAGATATAGAATGCCTGGCCTTGGACAGATTGATTGGAAGATTTTTGTAAATGAATTAAGAAAAATAGGTTACGATGATGTTATAAGTATTGAACATGAAGATCCACTTTATGAAGGCAGTGAGGAAAAGGTAAAGGAAGGTTTATCTTTGGGAATAAATTATCTTAAGAAATTAGTGTAGCCTAATTGCAGATAACAATCCAGAAGAGGTCTTTGACTACGGAAATGGAGCAAAGGGATATTGGGGAACAAGTCATAAAAGGCAGATAAAAAATTACTATGATGCTATAAGTTCTGGAATACAGCCTGATATTACCGGGGAGGAAGCAATAAAAACTCAAAAAATGATATACAGCATCTATGAATCCGGTAAAAATAGGACTAAAATAGAATTATAGTAGTAATTAATCAATGAATCTTACTTGCTGGGAGTTTGCATTCCAGCCAAAGTTTAGATGAATTATCCAGGGGCGTGCCGCTGTTATCTCCACCTTTAGGAGGTGGAGTATTACAGCAACTAGTCATGGGATAAAGAATTTTTGGAGGGAAATATGCAGGGGAGCCTTGAAAAAACTGTATTAGAACCGGAATTTCCTTTTAGACTGTTTTTTAATGATGGATATATGAGTACTCCGCATCATTGGCATGAAGATATTGAAATTATATATATTGTAGAAGGCAGCATTAAAGTTGGGGTAGGCAGCCATATATATAAACTTGAAATTGGAGATATACTTATTATAGGTTCGGGAGAAGTACATTATTTCTTTAAACAGATGGAATTTAGCAAAAGAGCAGTTATACAATTTAGAATGTCCATATACGATAATTTTCTTTCTGGAACAAAGGATACAAGGGTTATAAAATTAATGTTTATTAAATCTCAGCGTTTTACAAAGCAAAGTGAAATTCATGCTCTAATGGAAAAACAAATAAGGGAACTTATTCATGAAAACAGTGAAGCTAAAGAAGGCTATAAGCTTATCTTAAAGGCACGCTTATATGATTTGGCAGGTATATTACTTAGATATATGCCAAAAATGGAGTATTCATTGGAAGAGGAAAGTAGACAAAGAGAGAAATTGCAAAAACTTGATAGGGTATTTCAATATGTAGAAAAAAATTATGAAAATCATATTGATTTGGATCACATTGCAAAAGTTGCAGGGTTTAGTAAATATTATTTCACAAGATTTTTTAAAGAAAATGCTGGTATGACTTTTTTAGATTATCTGAATAATTTTAGAATAACCAAGGCTGAATGGTATTTAATGGATAAAGAGGACTCTATTATTGAAGTGGCATATAAATCAGGTTTTAATAGCGTTAAAAGCTTTAATCGCGTATTTAAAGATTTAAAGGGCTGTGCACCTATGGAGTACAGAAAAGCTGTAAAATAGTATTATAAACAATAATGTTGAAAAATTTGCTAATGCATATACAAAATTTTAAGAGTTATTTATTTTATAATATTTTTTAGTATGGATAATTATAGACTTGTTAGATTAAATTTAATCTAACAAGTCTTTTTGGGCTAAGTTTTTACTAGTATTGAGCAAATTAATGGTATAATTTAGAGTATAGCCAGTAAATATTTAAAAAAGTATAATAAATATAATAGTTAAAAAATAGGAATAAGGCATATGAAAATAAATAGTAAGTCAAAGATGCTGACTAGTGATTTATTTGAATGTACCTGAAGTATCTAGTTATAAGTGAATGAAACAAATGTACTAATAATTCATAGTATATTTATTGATGAATCTTATTTAATAGGAGTTTCTATTCCTGCTAAGTTTAGATGAATTATCCAGGGACCTGTGGCGGTTACAGTATTACAGCCACTAGTCATGGAATAAAAGATTATTTAATAGTTTGTTGCAAAAATTAATATGGAGAAATTTCTAAAAAATATGTTTTAGGGGGTATACAGTAATGTATAGCAAGACCTTTGGTAATGTTTCTGTTAATGAAATGGTAAATTGCATAAAAGGTTTCATATTAAGCGACAAGAATTATAAATACAAAATCACCGTTGGAACAGATTCTCAGAATAGAAGTTTAACTAAAGTAGTTGTAGTTGTGGCAATTCATAGGATTGGTAGAGGTGGTATTTTCTTTTACGAAATAAGGTATGTTCCTAAAATAACTAATGTTAGACAAAAGATATATTATGAAACTGCGCTAAGCTTAGAGCTTGCTTCAAAACTTTCTAAAAGCTTTGAAAAAGCTAATATAAAGGAAGATATAGAAATTCATGTGGATATTGGAACTAATAAAAATGGTAAAACATTTGAATTGATTAGTGAGATTACTGGGTGGATTACAGGAACTGGATATAAATATCAGATTAAGCCCTACTCATATGCAGCCTCATGTATAGCTGATAGAATCAGCAAATAGGTTATCTTAAAATAAATAACAAGGCAAATATGGGGTAGATATTTTTAAGTATACAAGGAAAACTGAATTTATTTTGACAAAAGTAAAATTAAATGATAATTACTAAGGTGATACAATGGATAGAAATTTATTACTACAAATATTCAATGAACAGATTAGTGGAAAAAATCACTCTAAAGGACTAAGAATTATAGATAATGATTTAGTTTCTTCTATAAAGCTTGAAAGTGAAGGAGAACTTATTTACATAAAAGGGAATGTGATTTCAGAGAACCTTTTTAGTGAATATAAAACTCACATTGAGATGGATGCTGTAAATAAGAATATAGTTTCAACTTATTGCAGCTGTATGGATTATGAAAATAATGAACATAAGCAAAATTATTGCTGCAAGCACTTAGTAGCTACTTTTTATAAAGTAGTAGATGAACTGGCAAAGCATCCTCTTTTAAATGCACCAAAAGTTGAAAAATTATTGAAATCCAATAGCAGTGTGGATACTTTGGATATACTTTTAGGTAATGAGAAGGGCAAGAAAGAAATAAAAATAGAAGTTTATATTAATAGAGATCAATGGAGTCATAGTATTTCTGCAGAATTTAAAATAGGGCTTACTTATATGAATTCAAATAATCTCTATGTGTTAAAGGATATAAGTCAATTCTTATTAGCTATTTATAATAATATACCCATAAACTATGGGAAAAACTTTACTCTCAGTATGACAGAAAATAAATTCAGCACAAAGGATAAAGGATTGATTGACTTCATCCAGATGCTTGTAAGTATAAATGGAGCAATTGGACGTTCCAGTAAAATGAGAAAATCAAATATAGATGGTAAATACATACATATACCAGATTATTTAGTAAGAGAATTCTTTCAGGCAGTAAAAAAACATAGAGTATATCTAAATGAAGGCTTTCTGTATAGATGTGTTGAAACTGAAATATTAGAGAGTCCTCCGCCTATAGACTTTGATTTAAAGATGGTAAAGGAAGATTATGTACTTAAATTGCCAGGTGGTATGCCGGTTGTACTAGGAAGTAGAGATAATGTGTTCTTTTATGGAACATCTATATATCTGCCAAGCTTTGAATATTGCAGTAAAATAAGTCCTTATCTTACTGTATTTAATGAGGCTAAGGCAGTGAGATTATCTGGTTCAAAAGAAAATGCAATACTGAGAAATTTGATTCCAAATTTGAATTTTTTGTCAGAGGAGATTAGTTTATCTCAATCCATAAGAAATAAAATAATAAAGGAAAAATGTGAATCTAAATTTTATTTTGATAAAGATGGAAAGGATATTTCGCTTACTTTGAAAGTTAAATATGGGGCTTTTGAATTTAATATATTTGAGGATTGTACAGAAAAAGTCATATATAGAGATTCAAAAAAAGAAGCGGAAATTATGGGACTACTTAGAAGTATGGGCTTTGAGGAAGTAAATAATAAATTTTATCTTGTATGGGGAGAGGACTACATCTTTAAATTTTTCAAGAGTGAAGTAGAAAGGCTCCAGAAAATAGGAGAGGTATTCTATTCTGAAAATTTTAAAGGTATCAAATCTATTAATACTAAAAACATCAGTGGAGATATTAGAACTGGAAAATATAATTATTTTGAACTGGATTTCAAATTAGGTGATATACCAGCCTCAGAAACTGCTTCAATACTGAGAGCCTTTAGAGATAATCTTAAATATTACAAACTGAAAAGTGGGGAATACCTGGATTTAGAGGAATTAGAGCTTAGAAAATTTTTAAAGCTTTTAGATGTAGTTTCAAATAAAAATATAAAGGGAAATCATATTGAAATACCTAAAAATAAAAGTATTTATTTAGATAAATATATAGAGGAAAATAAAATTAGGTACATTAAGGGTAGGCCAGAAATTAAAAAGGTGAGAGATAAGCTAAAGAAAATTGAAAGCTTTGCTTTTAAAGAACCAAAGGATTTAATTGGAAGTTTAAGAGAATATCAGCGCGTAGGATATAATTGGCTTAAAACTTTAGATTATTTAGGCTTTGGAGGTATACTGGGAGATGAAATGGGACTTGGAAAAACCTTTCAGGCCATTGCTTTTTTGTTATCAAATAAAGGAAGTAAATCTTTAATCGTAGTACCTACTTCGCTGGTATACAACTGGACCAATGAATTTGAAAAATTTGCTCCAAATATGAAAGTAGCTGCAGTTAACGGTAATAAAAAGGATAGAGAGGAATTAATCGAAAATATAGATAAATATGATGCTGTTATAACTACATATAACATTTTAAAAAGGGATTTGGAAAATTATAAGAATGTAGAATTTCACTACTGCTTTTTGGATGAAGCTCAATATATAAAGAATCCTCATTCTCAAAATGCTTTAACTGTAAAAAAGATAAATGCAAAAACAAGGTTTGCCTTATCGGGAACACCTATAGAAAATTCTGTTATGGAATTATGGTCCATATTTGATTTTGTAATGCCTGGATATCTGTACGATGAAAAGAAATTTAGTGTAAGGTATTATAAAAAACTTAAGGAAGAACCAGAGGTTATTGAAGATCTTAACAGACTTATAAATCCCTTTATTCTAAGGAGAAAGAAAAAGGATGTTATAAAAGAATTACCAGATAAAATAGAAAAGACTATGATGGTTAATTTTGAGGATAAGCAGAAAAAGATTTATGGAACCTATGCAAAGCATGCAGTGGAACTCATTAAAAAGAAGGTAGAGGAAGATGAATTCAAAAATAGTAAAATAGAGATTCTTGCATATATTACAAAACTGAGACAATTATGTCTTGATCCTTCTATAATAATGGAAAACTATAGGGGAAGTAGTGCTAAAATAGAAGCATTGGCAGAGCTTTTAACTCAAAGCGTAGGAGAAGGTCATAGAATACTTGTGTTTTCTCAGTTTACTTCCGTACTTAAGAATATAGGTAAAAGAATAACTGCAGAGGGTATAGATTATAGTTATCTGGATGGCTCCATATCCTCACAAAACAGAATGAAGATTGTAGAGGAATTTAATAAAGGTAAAAATTCTGTTTTCCTTATAAGTTTAAAAGCAGGAGGAACAGGACTAAATCTTACTTCAGCAGATGTGGTAATTCATTTTGATCCCTGGTGGAATCCAGCAGTAGAAGAACAGGCTACAGATAGAGCACATAGAATAGGGCAGAAAAATGCAGTGGAAGTAATAAAGCTTGTGGCCAAAGGAACCATAGAAGAAAAAATTATAACACTGCAGGAGGAGAAAAAGAAACTTATAGACAGCTTACTTGGAGATGAACTTTCCAGTAGTGATGGAATTGCAGCTTTATCTGAAGAAGAATTGGTAAATTTATTTATGTAAATAAATTTACATTTTTACTTGACATATAAAATATATGATGTTATAATGAAGTAAAGCTTAAATGAATCGTAATTAATGTAACACAAATAGTTTCAATTAGTATTATAGAATTATAGTATGTTGATATCGAAATTTTGTTGGTGTATTATTACAAAGAGTTTAAGAAAATAAAATTTCGGAGGTACACATCGAATGAATGGTACAGTAAAATGGTTTAATGCTCAAAAAGGTTTTGGTTTTATTACAGGAGAAGATGGAAAAGATGTTTTTGCACACTTTTCACAAATAAAAGCAGAAGGTTATAAATCACTTGAAGAAGGTCAAAAAGTTGTTTATGATGTAGTTGAAGGACCAAAAGGCCCTCAAGCTGAAAATATCACTATTGCTTAATTAGTAGATATTTAGCCCCTTAAAGATTAATTAATCTTTAAGGGGTTTTTTAGTGTCCAAAATTTTGCTGCATTACTTTTGAATTGAAGCTATAATTTAAGTACTTAGTCCGTAGTTCTCACATAAAATATAAATATATAAAGTAATATTTTTCAAGATGCCTAGGTTATAGTGAGAATTAGGACGGTGAAAAAGATGAAAATTGGAATTGTTGGCGGAATTGGACCGGAATCTACAGTGGATTATTATAAGAGTTTAATATATAAATATAAAAAACTGAAAACAGATGGAAGTTATCCTAAAATAATCATAGATAGCATAGATATGCAGGAAGTTTTGAATTTTATATCTACAAAGCAATGGTATAAACTTGTAGATATATTAGTAGAGTCCCTCAATAATTTGTATATAGCAGGGGCTAGTATAGGAGTGATATCTTCAAATACACCACATATAGTTTTTCATAAAGTAAAGAAATTAGCACCGATGCCTGTACTAAGTATTGTGGAGGAAACTCGTGAAAGAGCTAAAGAATTAAAACTTAAGAGATTAGGGCTTTTAGGAACAATTACTACCATGGAAGAACCTTTTTACAAGGATAGCTTTTTGAAAAGTGCAATAGATATTATAGTGCCAAGAAAGGCCGAACGGGAATATATTCAGCAAAGAATATTCACTGAGCTGGAAAATGGAATTATTAATAAAAGAACCAGGGAGGGATTTCTTAATATAATCACCAGAATGATAAAAGAGGAATTCATTGATGGAGTGATTTTAGGCTGTACCGAGATACCAATAATATTAAAAGATGGAGATTTAAATATTCCATTTTTAAATACAGTAGATATACATGTAGATGGAATTATAGAGGAAATGAAGAATAATGGTGAATTTTAAGTAAGAAAATATATGAGTTATTATGAATTTAAATTTCTTAGTGACATAAGAGAAACAGCTAAATATCTACAGAAAAATTTATAAATCTATATATAATTTCTTTCCTTTAGATTATAATTTTATATAATAAAGTAATTAATATATGTTTCTATTAGGGGTTATATGGGAGGTGTGAGGATATGGAATTAAATGCACAGGAACAATATAGAGATGCAGTGAAGAGAGGCAAAAAAGAATTACAAAGTCCAATGCTGTGCCTTGATGAAATATTAAAAGGTGAAGAAATCGTTGCTAATGTGAATTTAGGTATTCTTGAAATCCCTTTAAAAAAAATAGTTGGAACCTATTCCCGTTCTAGAAGTACTGCTTTCTCAAAAGGCTTCATGCCAATAATTGATAATGAATCAGAATTTAGAAATAAATGGATAGCTTTATATGAAAGTCATCTGGAGGAAGGTATAAATCAGCCAATAAAGGTATACGAATATCTTAATTATTTCTATGCAATTGAGGGAAATAAAAGGGTAAGTGTACTAAAATTTTTAAAGGCATTTTCTATCAGGGGAGAGGTAATAAGACTTGTACCAAAGAAAAGGAAAGAAGATTTAACCAATACTATATATTATGAATTCCTGGATTTCTATAATAAAACAAAGCTCAATTCCATATGGTTTACAAAAAAACATAGTTTTAATAAGCTTTCGCATATGCTTGATGCATATAATCCAAAGCTTTACTTGGAAGAGGATAAGTATGAACATTTTAAAAAATTCAAATATGATACCTTTAGAGATATATATCTGAAGATGGGTGGGGGTAAGCTTCCTGTAACCACAGGAGATGCTTTCCTGGAATATATTTCTTTATATGGTATAAATGATTCCTTAAATGAGGGGAAAGTTTCTAATAGGTTAAAGCAGCTTATGAAGGAATTGACTCATTTTAAAGATAAGAGTATAGAAATTCAGACAAATTCTCAAAAAGATTCAACTAAAAGGCTATCAGGCATATCTAATTTTATAACTTTACCTAAAAAATTAAAGGTGGCTTTTGTCTATGCCAGAAGCATTAAAACCTCAGGCTGGACCTATGGTCATGAGCTTGGCAGGAAATATGTAGAGAATAGACTTTCTGATCAGATTACCACAAAGTATATTCAAGAAGTACCTGAGAATGCCTTTGATTATGAATATATAAAATCCCTTGCAGAAGAGGGGAATAATGTTATTTTTACTACTAGTCCTATATTCAGGAATGCTACCTTGAAATGCGCTATGGAATATCCGGAGATTAAATTTTTTAATTGTTCAGATGATACACCTTATAAGCATATGAGTTGCTATTTTGGGAGAGTCTATGAAGCCAGATTTTTAGCCGGCATGATAGCAGGGGCTGTGACAAAAACAAATATAATAGGATATTCTGCAACAAGTCCTTCTTCAGAGGTGATTTCTGCAATTAATTCCTTTGCACTAGGAGCTAAGCTTGTGAACCCCTATGCTGAGGTAAAGGTTGCATGGACTAGAGAATGGAATAGTCACGATAAGTTTACCGATGTTGAAGCAACACTTCTCAATAAGAACTGCGATGTTATTTCTAATAGAAATCTTAAGGTAGCAAGAGCTGAAACTGAAAAATTTGGGGTATACTCCATGCTCTGTAGTTTTGACAAAGGAAGCAAAGAACCAGATAAATATCTTGCGGCTCCCATCTGGAATTGGGGAGTATATTATGAAAAAATTTTAAATAATATATTGAATGACAGCTTTAAGACCATTGTGGATATGTTTAATTCTAATTCTAAACTAATTAACTTTTGGTATGGTATGTCAGAAGGTGTTGTGGATATATATTATTCCAAGAAATATGTTCCAATATCAGTGCAAAAGCTTATTGAAGCTATGAAGAAAATGATTATATCAAATGAATTCAATCCATTTACAGGACCAATTTGTGATAATGGGGGAAAACTGAGAATTGATGAAGACCAGCAGGCTACTCCCTATGAAATTCTCAATATGAATTGGTTTGTGGATAATGTTGAAGTAGAGGAATATGTGGATAAATAAATTGTGTTAATGTTGATAATAATGAATGATTATCATAGTTTACAAAGTGTTGGTAGTTAACGTTATCAATATTCTAAAATGTAATAATCATAGGCATTAATAATTGTAGTATTATTGTAGACAGTTGTTCTAGGTTTTTTACCATAATTCATATGCACATGGCCATGGAAGAAGTATTTTGGAGAATACTTGTCTAAAAGATTATTAAAACTAACATAGCCTTCATGACATAAATCGTTATCATCGTTAATGCTACTTGCAGCAGCATGGGATACAAGGATATCAAAGCCTTTTTTTAGGAAGAGTTTAAGCTTAAGCTTTTGTATCCGTTTACTCATTTGGCTTTCTGTATATAAAAAAGGACCATTCTTATACTTCATGCTGCCACCCAGGCCTAAAATTCTTATACCTTTATATACAATAAGCTTGTCATCTATACAGGTGCAGCCTTCCGGTGGATTTTCAATATAATAGTGGTCATGATTACCGTGAACATAAAACACTGGTACATGAATCATAGTAGCTAAATAGCTTAGATAATCTGCCTTTAAATCACCACAGGATATAATAAGGTCTATATCTTTAAAGGTATCTTTGCAGAAAAAATCCCAAATATATTTAGACTCTGTATCTGAAACCAAAAGTATTTTCATAAAAAAACCTACTTTCCAGCAATTGATATGAACTAAAAAAGGACACAGTATATGTACTTAATTATATCATAGTTTTAGTATTTAAAAAGATAGAAAGAGTATAAAATTTGGTAAATGCATTACACAATAGTTAGTGTTGGGTAAAGTAAAATGGGAAAATTAAAAATAATATTTAGTTTTAGTATGTGATTGATGGACATTGTAAATATTGCAAGGAGCCATCAGATAACCCTATATTTTGAAAAATATATAGATTGTAATGAAGTTTTTTTCTGTGATAAAATAAAAATATTATAAAGAAAGCTGAGGTGAAAAATCCTGATTTTTAGAAAGAAAAAGATTATTAGTACTAGGTAATCCTATCTTATTTTAGAAATTGGGGAATTAATGAGTAAAATAGATGATAAAAATGAAGATACAATTTATAATTTCGATAAAAATGAAATGATATTGAGGGTTTCTTAGCCGCCGACAGGACAGCATTAGCAAATGAAAGAACTTTACTTTCATACATAAGAACAGGAATCAGTTTAATAATTATAGCTATTTCACTAATAAAGTTATTTGATGACATCTTTACTTATGTCCTGGGAATAATTTGTATTTTTTTAGGTATCGTACCCATAGTTTTAGGAATATACAGGTATAAAAAAATGAATAAAAAGTTGAATAATGTATTGTATAAATAAACTTATTCAACCTCGGAAATTTAAGATGAATTGATGATGAAAAATGAGAGTAGATTCACTGGTAGGTGAATCTACTCTCATTTTTTAGTTTTTTGAAATGAAAAAAATATTTAAAAATATTTTTCTAAATCTTCTATTTTAGACATATCAAATATATCTGTAGCGATAATTTCAAGGGTATCATCTGAAAGATTTTTTATATTTTCAATGTAGTTATCCGGTACTTTTTTGAATTTTTTTATCAATAGTTTTACAACTAATTCTGATTTCCCTCTGACCATACCTTCTTTAAGGCCTTCATTTCTGCCTTCTTCTCTACCTTCATCTCTAATCATTCGTCCTATTTCAGTCATTGTTATCCTCTGCTACTCAAAATATGGTCAAAAGTATCCATATTGAGATTATTACTGTTTCAACGTACTCTGCTTTGCCTAAGCTACTACAGTTTGTATAGCACTCCACAGTCGTTAATTCCCGAAATAGCCTTCGGTACATACATAAGTGCTTGGTTGATTAAGCTGTCTTATATTCTTTAGCATTAGCTAAATTTATTGAGGCATTTAAATCCCTGTCTAGCTCAGTCTTGCAATTATCACATTTGTAAACTCTATCAGATATTTTTAAATCTTTCTTATATGCTCCACAGCAGCTGCAAGTTTTACTACTTGGATAAAATCTATTAACTATTCTTATTTCAATGTTATTCTGATTTGCTTTTGAAATAAGTTTAGTTCTGAACTCATAGAATTTTTGCCCAGCAACTGCCTTAGCTAAATGCCTATTCTTCATCATATTTGAAACTGCTAAATCTTCAATTGTTATAAAGCTTGGTTTTTGCTTTATTAACTCTCTTACTGTTTTATTGATATAGTCAGTTCTTATATTTGCAAGTCTTTGATGAAGTTTTTGTACCTTAACTACTTGTTTTTGAATATTTTGACGAGCAGCTTTTCCTTTCATTTTTTTATCTCTCAATTTTAAACTTTCATATTTCCTTGAAAGCTTTCTTTGTTCACGTTTTAATTTTTTTTCTAACTTCTTAACTACTGTTGTTTTATTAATATTCTTTTTAGTTAAGCCATTACTGCAAATGGCAAAATTTTCAAGTCCCAAGTCAATCCCTATTCCTTTTGAACAAGGTCCTTCATTTATTTTAATATCTTCCTCAACTAAAATTGAAATATAGTATCTATCAGCTTTTTGATTTACTGTACCACTTTTAACTATTGAGTCAACCGGAACATATCCAAACTCTTTTAGTCTAATCCATCCTAATGTGGGCACTTTAACTCTATGTCTTTCTAAAGTCCAATCAGTTTTATTGTTTTTAGGAAAATAAGCTTTAATATCTTGATTCTTTTTCTTTTTAAATTTAGGAAAACCACTTTCACCTTTAAAAAACTTCTTAAATGCTTTTTCACCATTCATAATGGCTTGTTTAGTAGCTTTAGAAGATACTTCTTTTATCCAAGCTTTATCTTGATTATTAGGAATATACTCATTGTTAAGCCACTTTGAGAAATCCATACCACTAAAGAACTTCTTATCTATTTCATAAGTTTCTTTATTGTTAGCAATATAAAAGTTATAAATAAATCTACTTACCCCAATGGTTTGGTGAATTTTAATTTTTTGTTCTTTAGTAGGTTTAATTTCAATCTTGTATGCTTTTTTCAACTTCTTCAACTTCCTTTATCTTTTTCTTATATTTTTTTAAACCATAAATTCTGCAACTAAAAAATTGAAGAAGTCAACTGCACTTTGCTGAAATATTCCCATAGCCTTTTTAAATACTGTATCCTCATATTTATTATAATCCATTTAGATTATTCCTTTCTAGAAAATTTTTATTTTTTACTGATGTTTTTAATATTTCCAGATAAGGAGGATTTTATACGAACATTTGTTCTGAAAATTATTTCAATACTAGACACATTATCCAACAAGATTTTTGATTATCTTATAAAGTGCCTATATTAAAAGTAATTTTAACAAGAAATGGCAAAAAGATTGTTAAAATAATGTGTAAATAACATTATAATAAGAATAAAGAGAAATAACGACTAATTATCGCAATGTTTATATGCATATTTGGAGGTATACTATGAGCTGCATATTTTGTGAATACCAAAAGAGAGAGTACATAGCAGAAAATGAATCGGCCTTTGCCATTTATGATAAATTCCCAGTGAATAAAGGTCATGTCTTAATAATTCCTAAAAGACATTTTGAAAGCTTCTTTGAAGCAACAGAGGAAGAAATTAAAGATATATATTCATTGATGCATAAGGTAAAGAAAAACATAGATAAGGAACTAAAGCCAGAGGGTTATAACGTTGGAGTAAATGTAGGATACTATGCAGGGCAGACTGTGATGCATTTACATGTACATTTAATTCCAAGGTATAAAGGAGATGTGGAAAATCCAAAGGGTGGAGTGAGGAACATTAAAGAGGCATTGGTTAGATATGATGGATAGATAGGTTGTTTTAATAAAATATCTCATGGGTTACAAGTAGATGCTGAGGTGTAAATGCAAATACTAAAAGAATTATTAAAATAATTTTCATTATAAGCTAGTTTTAGGCTATATCTTAATTTCATGTCAATACTTGTCCTTTTTATTAAAATACCTTAAAATAAAGAAAAGTAATATATGATTATGTAATGGGGGTTCAATATGCTAAGTGAACGAGATTATATGAGATCTGATTATAAACCTAAAAAGGTAAAGAAGAAAAAAGAGAAATATGGTATTAATGGAATTCTATTTAGGCTATATTTAATATTAAGATTTTTTCGTAAAAAGAAATAGTGATCTTCCTTTTGAGAGAATTATTTTATTTTTTGTATAAGTATAAAACTGTTAAAATATGGAGGCGTATTATCATAAAAAAATTTAAAATAATTTTGATTATAGGTATCATAGGAGCAGCATTACTAAGTACACATATTTCAAAGTCTTTCTCTAATTGGTACATAAGTGAAGGAGTAAAAAACAGTTCATTTATTACCCCAAAAATGCAATTTTCAATGTATGATAATGTAGTATTAAATGGAGCGTCTATAGGGGCTGCCGCAGGAGTTGTATATGCAAATAATATACCTATATTAGTTAAGACCTCAAAGTCAAATAATTTTACAGAATATACTAAAACTAATACATATAAAGTAACAGATAAAAACGATCCAAATTATATAGACAATAACGCAAAATTTAAATTTTCACTGGATAAAGATGAAAACGGTAATGTTAGAGGAATAAGAATTGAGCAGCAATGATTAAAGTCTTGGATGGATGTAAAAAGTATATAGGCTCTATTTATTTTAATCCAATTATTCCTCCACATTATATTAAAAGTTTTCATACAAAATGATAAAATCTAATATAGAGATACTAATCATTTTTTTTATTAATCATTTTCTTATAAGTATTAATTTTTTTATCTAAATGTATTATATTTTCTTCTATTTTTTTCTTCTCCATATTCAATCTATCCATTTGTTCTTCTAAAAGTTCCAGACGTTTTTCTACTGTGCTGTCTCCCTGATAGCGCAGCTTAGCATAATATTGGATCTGTTTAATGGGCATATTTGTTTCTTTTAAACGAATTATAAAATTTAGCCACGCTATATCCTTTTCACAATATATTCTTTTATTAATACTATCTCTTTTAGGATAGATCAAACCAATTTTTTCATAATATCGTAAGGTATCAATGCTCATACCAACTTTTTTAGAAAACTCTCCAATATAATAATTCAATATAAAATCACCTCGCTATTGACATGGAGTTAACTCCAGCATATATGATAATATTATCAGAAAAAAGGAGGTAATTCAATTATGGAAAATAGATATGAAAAAGGATTAAATAAGCTTAAAGAGGTTGATGGAAAAGGAGGGGCAGAGGTAATAGAGTTTCTTAAAGATATTGCTCCAGACCTTGGAAAATATATCATTGAATTTGCTTTTGGAGACATTTATACTAGACCAACCTTTGACTTAAAGCAAAGAGAAATTGTTACTTTATCTGCGCTCACAGCATTAGGTGGATGCGAAAAACAATTAAAGGTTCATATTAATGGAGCACTAAATGTAGGAATATCAGAGAAAGAAATTATAGAAGTCTTTTTACAGTGTATCCCTTATGTTGGTTTTCCAAGAGTGCTAAATGCTGTTTCAGTTGCAAAGGAGATTTTTTTGGATAATTAATAATCACCACTTAACAAATAAGAGCTTAAAATTCTTATAAATAAAGAATTTTAAGCTCTTATTTAGTATATATTTTATTTTCTTTTCTCCAAGCAAACGATAATTGGTAGGCATAATGATTTATACCGCGTAACGGTTTATATACAATGTCGTCCCATAAATTCTTTGCCGATTCGTGAATAAGTTCAATTCCCATTCCGCATCTGTATGGTTTTTATTTTCCTCTGAAGCTTCCTATGTAAACGGAGAGATACTGAATATTAATGGTGGATGGCCGTTTGGAAGATAATTAAATTTCCTTCAAACATAAGTAGGATTGCCAGATGGAGAAAGGTGACGAACACCTGGTCTTAGAAGGGGGGAGGTAGCAATGTTATGTGTTTAAATTAATTGGAAAAAGTTTTCCGTAAGGTGTTTTTAATTCAATTAGATCAATAAATTTTGTCAGTGCGCTTGTCTTTAGAGAATCTTTATGTCTTATAAAAAAAGTCTTTGTAGTGCTGTATTGGGAAGGTATTGTAAAATATTTAATGGAACCTTCTTCTATATATTTTTTAACAGCAGACTTAGGTACAAATGAAACTCCAAGACCTGCCAGTACACCTTCTATAATAGAGTGAAGATTGTTAAATTCCATAAATCGTATATTGGTAACACCATTTAATCTAAGCCAGTTTTCAAGTTGGGCTCTGGTAGAACATCCTGTTGGGTACATTAAAAAAGATTTTAAAAATAAATCTTCAATCTTATTACATTCAAGATTGGAAATAAGTACGAGATTTTCTTCAAATATAAGTTCCTTTACAATGCTGTCGTCTTTAATAGAAAATATGTTTACAAAGGCACAATCCAACTGAAAATGAAGAATTTTGTAAATAAGATCTTCTGAGTGACTTGTTGTCAGGGATAGATTAACCTGAGAATAAGATTTATGGTATTGCGATAGCAGACTTGGAATATTTAGAGAAGAAAGAGTATGATTAGCTCCAATTGACAAACTTCCCGAAGGAGCAGCAGAATCATTCAGTGACTTTTTTCCCTCATCAAGCAAATGTATTATTTTTTCTGCATAGACTGATAGTTTTACACCTGCAGGAGTTAGTATCATTCCATGTTGTCTGTAAAACAGCTGTGTTTTTAGTTCTGCCTCTAATTGCTGGATTCTTGCTGTCACATTTGATTGAACATAACCTAAAGTTTGTGCAGCCTTTGTAATACTTCCTTCCTCAGCAACAGCTTTAAAAATTCTTAATTCATTACTTTCCACTAATTTCACTCCTTATAAATATAAATCATTAAAAATGAACTATTATATCATTTATATTCATTTTACATGATATATATTATCTTGTAAAATGTAAATAGAAAACAGTAAGAAAGAGGAGGACTTATATGATAAATTCAAAATCACGCAAATGGAGTATTTTAATTGTTGTTACTTTAGTTGCATTTATTACAAATCTGGATTCCACCATTGTTGTAATAGGTCTGCCTAAAATAATGGAAGGTCTTAATATTACAGTTGTGGAAGGATTACTGGTTATTACAGGGTATATTATTTCCAATTCCGTATTTTTACTGCCAGCGGGAAAATTGGCGGATACACTGGGAACAAAACCTATTTTTATACTGGGACTCATTATATTTACTGTAAGTACAATTTTCTGCGGCATTGCAAATTCCGGAGTTACTTTAATTATTTTCAGATTAATTCAAGGAGCCGGTGCAGCACTGTCTGTTTCAACTGCAACTCCCACTATAGTCAAGAACTTCCCTGAGGAGCAGCTTGGATTTGCTTTAGGTATTAATGCTACCTCATGGGTCATTGGATCTGTAGCGGGGCCGGTAGTTGGAGGTGCTCTAATCAGCCGGTTTGGATGGCGTTCTATGTTTTTCATAACAGTACCATTTTTGATAATCTGTATAGCTGGAGCTTTTTTAGTTATGGAAAATACAGAGGTTCGTATTAAGGCAAAGATTGATTGGCTAGGAGTATTAACTTTTGGATTAGGATTAGTATCAGTAATGGCTGCACTTTCAATAGGTCAATCCTCAGGATGGCTGTCTGTGCCAACTATTGGACTATTTATAGCTGCTGTTTTACTATGGAGTGCCTTTGTTATTATTGAACTCCGTGTAGAAAATCCTCTGTTTGATTTTAATCTGCTATCATACAGAAATTATACAATAGGTTTAATAATTACTCTCAGCTATTGTATTGCCTATTTTTCACTGCCTCTGCTGTTAACTTTATATTTAGAAAGTGCATTGAAATTAAGCCCCATGAATGCAGGTATGCTAATTATTCCTCTATCAATACCACAGCTTATAATGGGGCCATTAGGTGGAAAATTTGCAGACCGGTTTGGGGCACTGAGGATGATTGTATCAGGAATTGCAGTCCTTGCTGTAATGTCATTTACACTTGGAAATCTTGGGCCTCAATTATCTGTTCCGGCTCTGGTTATACCACTGATAATAATGTCAATAGCTAACAGTATAGCATGGCCCTCAATGGCTAAAACCATACTTTCAGCTACTCCTAAAGATAGCGTCGGGTCAGCATCAGGCATGTATTATACAGTTTTAAATGTGGGAAGAGCGTTAAGTCAGACATTGGTAATATTGATAATTGAAGTTAGTATATCTCCCGCATTAGTTTCAAAAGTGATTGTGGGCATAGGAACTTTAAGCAACTCAAATGTTAAAGGGGATCTTATTTATTCAATAAATTTTAATTTGAGGGTTATCGGAATTTTATTTATAATATGTCTTATATTGGGTTTGTACCTTGCGATTTCAAAAGAAAAGAGTAATGCTATTAAAATTAAACGCGTCAGCTGATGATGAAAGGTACGCTAAAAGCTCATTTAAATAAATGATGAAGTTTCTATAAAATTTGGATATAATATAGGTAAGAAGATTTGATATTTAAGTGATTGGAGATGAAAATATGGAACCTATCAGAAATGTGTTTATCACACCAAAAGAGTTTGAAGAAATTCAAAGTAAATATGATGGTATATGTGAATATCTCAATGGAGAGATATTATTTAGTTCCAGAACATCTCAAAAGCATAATAGAATAGTAAGAAAGATATTATCAAAGTTAGACGCATATTTTGAAGGAAGCAGATGTGAACCTTTTTCAGAGCAGATAGAAGTTATATTCAAAAATGAAAATGAGCAATATAATTTCTTGCCTGATATTTTTGTTATGTGCGATGATGCTGAAACCTTAGGTGAAAATTTTATTTCAACACCAAAAATAATTTTCGAAGTAGTATCTGAAAAGTATTCTGATAATGATTATTTTATAAAGGCACGTATATATCAAAAATTTGGTGTACTGGAATATAACATAGTGGAACCAAATGGATCAATAACTCAATATACTTTAGTAAATGGGGCTTATGGAACTCCAAGAGTATTTTCTCATAAAGATATATATACAAGTACAGTTTACAAAGACTTAAAAATAGAACTTGAAAATATATTTAATAAAAAGTAAACATAGCAGAGCAGTTGAAGTTGCTCTGTTTTTGTTTGACAAAGGCAATGATTATTAGGGTATTTGTTCTCATTGCAGCAGCAGCCCTTCTGGCAATTATTGTTCTATATAATTTAGGAATATTATCTTTTACGAAGAAAAATAAGAAATACACTCTTCTAATTCATTAAGTGTTTAGAAGAGTGTATTCTTAGAACTCTAATATTGATTAGAAGATTACATAGTAAACTTTTTCTTGAATTTGAGTATTAAATCTGCAATAATTGTTCCAATTAATGATATTGCTGTGTAAATAAAACACCATATTAAGAAAGATGAATTAAATAAAACAAAGGTTGCAATTAAATATCCTATAAAAACAATGCTTAAAATGATTATCTTTTTTTTGATTAAAAGTTGTATTATTAAAGATATTATAAAAGTAAACAGTGGAAAGCCAATTAAAATCAGTCCAAATGGGTTATCATTAATACTAACAATTGACATATATGTTATCCTCTTTCAAAAAAACTCACCAATATAAATTAAAGCTATCATTATATGGAATAAAAGTAAAGATCAAAATAGTTAAAACTTCTCTTAGTTATTTATAAGGGTTATTTGGCCAATATAAGTCAATGATAAAACATAAAGTAAATGCTTGTCCTTTTTAGTATATTACCGTAAAATATAAGAAAGTAATATATATAATTATGTAATGGAGGTTCAACATGCTGAGTGAACGAGATTATATGAAATCTGATTATAAACCTAAAAAGGTAAAAAAGAAGAAAGAGAAATATGGCATTAATGGAATTCTATTTAGACTATATTTAATAATAAGATTTTTTCGTAAAAAGAAATAAATAATTTCTTTAAGGAGAGAATCATTTTATTTTTTGTACAACTGTAGAAACTATTAAAATATGGAGGCGTATTATTATAAAAAAGTTTAAAATAATTTTAATTATAGTTATTATAGGAGCAGCTTTAGTAAGTCCACATATTTTAAGACCTTTCTCTAATTGGTATATAAATGAAGGGGTAAAAAACAGTTCATTTATTCCTAAGAAAATGCAATTTTCAATGTATGATAATGTAGTACTAAATGGAGTTTCTATATGGGCTGCTGCAGGAGTTGCAAATGCAAATAGCATACCTATATTAGTTAAGACCTTAAAGTCAAATAATTTTATAGAATATACTAAAGGCAACGCATATAAGGTAACAGATAAAAACGATCCAAATTATATAGACAATAATGCAAAATTTAAATTCTCACTGGATAAGGATGAAAACGGTAATGTTAGAGGAATAAGAATTGAGCAGCAATGATTGAAGTTTTGATATGTTTCCTGATGACTATAGAATTATTAATATCTGTGATATGCTAATTGCAATTATGGATATGCATGCAAGTGTACTTGGAATAAACAGAAGAGATTTAGAACCTAAATATTTTGGATGGTTTACACATATTTATTTTTAATTATTACTGAAAATAATGGAACCATTGAAAATTTGGATTCTAAAATGATGGTAGAAGTGCCTTGCCGCGTAGGAATAAATGAGAATAGATTAACCTCTGGTAAATCTATTCTCATTTTTTAAGTTTTTATTATATACTTTACGTATAAAATTATTCTGAAACTCAATTTAAATAAAGGATGAAGTTTCTATATAATCTAGATATATACCTTAGTTAGCTGTATTTCCAGTTGATGTTCTAGCTGCTGAATTGGCATCTTTATTTTCAGATGATGCTCCAGTTGATGTATTTGCACCTTTATTTTCAGATGATGTTCCAGCTGCTGTATTTGTAACTGTATTTTCAGTTGACGATCTAGTTGCGGTATTTGCGTTTGTATTTCCAGATGATGTTTCAGTTGCGGTATTTGTGTCTTTATTTTCAGATGATGGTCTAGTTGATGCACTTGCAGCTGTATTTCCAGTTGTTCCTTTTATTGATGCATTTGCACCTGTATTTCTGGTTGGGCCTCCAGTTGTTGTATTTGTACCATTATATCCAGCTGATTCTGTTGTACTTTTATTTTGAGTTGTTCTTCCTGATGATCCTGCTGCATCAGTGGACTGGTTGGGAAGTACAGTGTTTACAGTGGAAGCTGGTGTATTACTAGTCAGTCCTTTAAAATAAGATATTCCAAAAAAACCAACCAGTACAACTAAAATAACTGGTAATATAACTATCATTGTCTTTTTGCTGTTACTAAGCTTATTATTTCTATAAAGTATTTCTTTATTTCCTCTATCTACTGATCTATCAGCATAAGATGATTTATCTATCACTGTTGTAAAGTCATCTTTTTTATTAGGAATTTTTTCTTCAGGGTTTTCAATTGTTTTTGAAATTCCCTGTTTTATACTTTTTGGTATATTGAATAATATTGCAAGGATTCCATTTTGTCCAGCTGAATCTATCCTTTTAAAATTTTCAGGTGATCTAATTGCAATAACGGGCTTATTATGCACTGCATATTGATTTTCTACATATACCGTAACCGAAAATTTATCATTCTTACTTAAAAAAGGTATATCCACATCTAAAATGTTATCCTTTATTGAAGAATCAAATTTTAAACCTTTTGTTATTTTGGCATCTGTAACCTTTAAATTACTTTGTGAGCTTTGTATATTTAGAGTTAACTCATGAATTGTTTTATTTGATACGTTGATAACATTAATAATGTATGCAAAAATTTTTTTACCATTCATTTCTAGAGGTATACCCTTTCCTACATTACACAGTATTCTAGGTGCTAGATTTTTATAATAATCTAACATTAACCCAGATATAAATGATATTACTATAGTTATAATTGCAGTTTTAATAATATTTATCATATTAAATTTCGCTTCCTTATCTTTTACTATTTTTCCCACTATGTAATTAAATTATAAAATACATAGATATGTGTGTCAAACTCAAAAATTAAAAATTAATAATTAATTATATTTTCTTAATAAAGAAGATGAGTTTAAAGACTTTTATAATAGAATTATAAAAGAGAACAATAGAAGACCTGCATTAAAGAATGAGATGAAGAAGAAAATAAAAGAGTGAATGCAATCCTTAAAAAAGAATTAAGTTTATATAGAATTTGGATATAATATAATCAATCGCAAAAATATTTTGATAATGATAAATGATAAAGAAAAATTCACAGGAGAAATTAGTTATGAAAAAATTTAACTTAAATGAACAAATGAATAATTTTCTAAGGGATTTTGATAAATTTACAGAGTATTTATCAGAAAGAGAAGTTACAATAGGTAAAAAAACGGGATTTATTTCACCTAAGTTTTTATTTGAGATGAATTCATTAATTAGTATAAAACAAGAGGGTATAACAACAAAAAGTGCAGAGTTATCCTATCCCCTTTTACATTTATTTTGTAATCTAGCTAAAAGCTCCAGATTATTTATAGAGGATGCAGGCAAAGCTGGAAAGATTATTTTAAAGCCCACAGAGCGTATAGATAACTTTAAGGATTTAAATATTACAGAAAAATATATTTCTATATTAGAGGTATTATGGATGGACTGTGATTTTGAAAAATTACAGTATCAAACTTATGATTATCTAGATGCGCATAGGGCTGCTGAAGTACTATCTGTGATTTCACAGCAAAAGCCCGATGAAATTTTTTATTTGGATAAATTTATGAGATATAACAGTTCTTCTATAATATTATATTTTTACTATTTTGGAATATTGGACTATAAAGAATATGAAAAAGCCGAATCAAAAGAAAAGGGAAGATTTTTTGAACCGGATGAGATAGTAATTAATCCATTGGGACTAAAGATAATAAAAATACTTAATAAAAAGAGAAATCTAGAGTTATGGAATATACCTTATAGAAGAGAATGTGGAGAATGGAAGTTTGATTTTGAAGAAGAGTTTAAATTACCTTTTGTAAATTTATTTGAAAAAGATATATTATCTAATACTTTGATTAGAAATCTAAATAAATTTACTGATGGAACATACACATTTAAAATTTCTTTAGATAGGAGTACATGGGCTAAAATAAAACTATCATCTCAGCACACTCTTGAGGATTTACATAATTCTATTCAAGAAGTCTTTGATTTTGATAATGATCATATGTATTCATTCTTTATGGACGGAAAGGCATGGTCAAATAATAAATTTACATGTCCCTATGAGGAGATGGGTCCTTACGTGGATGAGGTTAAAATTGGAGAATTAGATTTATACAAAAAACAGGATTTTTTATATCTCTTTGACTATGGGGATGAATGGAGATTTAATGTTAAGGTTTTTGATATTGATGAAGAGGATAAAATTACGCTGCTAAAACCACAAATTATTGAAAGTAAAGGAAAAGTAGAGCAGTATCCGGATTTTGATGATGAGTGGTAATAGGTATACTGAAAGGAATTTAAATAAATGTTATAATAAGTACTATAAAACTGGACTACGGAGAGAATCAAAACTATGGAAAGTGGTGAGGTATATGAAAAAAACTCCTATAGGTATAAGTGACTTTAGAGAAATTATTGAAAATAACTATTATTTTGTAGATAAGAGTTTATTGATTAAAGAAATTATAGAAGATGATTCCAAGGTTATATTAATACCAAGACCAAGGAGATTTGGTAAAACACTTAATATGACTATGCTTAAATATTTTTTTCAAATGCCAGAATTAGAAAATATCAGCTTATTTAAGGATTTAGAAATAAGTAAATATGAAAATATAACTAAGCTTCAGGGAAGTTATCCAGTTATTTATATTACCTTTAAAGATATGAAACATTCTAATTTTAACAATTGCATAGAAGCTATGAGCTTTTTAATGGCAGGTGTTTTTCAAGAGTTTAAGGATAATGTCTATTTTAAGTGTACCAGAGAAGAAAAAGAATACTTCACCAAAATACTAGCTAGAAAGTGTAGCTTAGTAGAAATAGAAATGTCCTTTAAAGTTTTAATAGAACTTATATATAAGTATATTGGGAAAAAGCCAATACTTCTAATAGATGAGTATGATGTGCCTATTCAACAAGCTCATTTAAAAGGTTATTATTCAGAATTCATAGGGTTTATGAGAAATTTTTTTAGTGGCGCACTAAAAGATAATACTAATATAGAAAAAGCAGTTATGACAGGGATTCTGAGAGTTGCAAAGGAAAGTATATTCTCAGGACTTAATAATATAAAGGTATATAGCTTAATAAATAGTAAATACAAAGAGTATTTTGGATTTACAGAAAATGAAGTTCAAAAGTTATTAGAATACTATAATATAAAAACAGAGCTGGAAAATATTAAGCTTTGGTATAATGGATATAATTTTGCAGGAGAAGTTATTTATAATCCATGGAGTATACTAAATTACATAAAAGATATTGATAGAGGGCTTATATGTCATTGGATAAATACTAGTTCTAATGATTTAATAAAAGATATTTTAGGGAAATCAGATAATAAAGTAAAAGTTGAGTTTGAATCCTTAATAGAAGGAAAAGCTTTAGAAAAAAGAATAAATGAAAATATAGTTATGGAAGAGGTTGATATAAACTCTGAAAATATATGGAGTTTTCTTCTATTTACTGGATACTTAAAAGTTAATGATATTAAAAATATAGATGGTGATATTTTTGGTATTCTTTCTATTCCCAATAAAGAGGTTAGTAGTTTATTTAAAAATATAATTTTAGAATGGTTCAATAAATCAGATATAAATGAAGATTTTAATGATATGTTAAAGGCTTTAATAAGCGGCGATATAGAAACCTTTGATATTATGTTTTCAAATACAATAGATCGAACATTAAGTTATTTCGATGTAGCCGGAGAGAGTGAAAGGTTTTATCATGCCTTTGTACTTGGTATGCTAGTGTCTTTAGAGAATACCCACTACATAAAATCAAACCGGGAAAGTGGATACGGACGATATGATGTTATGATTATACCTAAGGACAAAAAAGCTCTAGGTATAATTATAGAGTTTAAAAAGGTAAATAAAAGAAGAAAAGAGACCTTGAAAGATGCAGTAAATACAGCTTTAAAACAAATAGAAGAGAAAAAATATAATTTAGAAATGAGAGCATTAGGAGTAAATAATATTTTAGAAATAGGCATTGCTTTTGAAGGAAAAGAAGTTTTTATGAGGGAAAGGAAGCATTAGCAAGCAAAATTATAAAATAGTATTAATTAAGCAAAGAGGTATTTACTACAAAAGTAAGTACCTCTTTTATATTTAAATCATAAATCACAAAATATGAAGATTATTGTATAGCTATAGAAAATTTTAATCATAAATATTAAAAATATTGTTAAAATAATGTGAATTTTACATTATAATAGGAATAAAGAGAAATATGTGGTGAGGTGGGTTATACAGTTAAATATAGAACAAAAGAAGAAATATTATACAGGATGAGGAAGTGATACTATGGCAAAAGTTATTCCGGAAAGTATAAGTGACCTAGAAACTGCTACTGCAGGAGAAAAAAGATTGTTTAAGATATTGCAAGATAAATTACCATCAGATTATATTGTATGGTATAACATAAGAGTAAATGAAAGATACCCTGACTTTATAATTTTAGGTCCGGATTTAGGAATTGTTGTGCTGGAAGTAAAGGATTGGTCATTAAATTCCATTGAAAGTGCAAATTCCAATACATATACATTAAGCACATTAGGTAAAAAAGCAAATCCGTTAAGACAAGCAAGAGAATATATATTAAATATAGTAGATGAATTAAAAAAAGATAAATGTCTATTACAAACTGGAGCTTATAAAAATAATATATCCTTTACCTTTGGATATGGAGTAGTATTTACAAAGATAAGTAGAAAAAGCTTTTTATCCAGTCCCTTTATCAATACCATAGATGAGAAATCTGTAATATACTCAGAGGATTTAAAAGAATTTGAGGAAAACTTTGATGGGGAAAAATTCAAACAAAAACTTCAGGATATGATACCAGCTAAGTTTAATTTTAATAGAATACCTGAAGATATAATGGATAGAATAAGAGGAAATTTATTTAAGGAAGTAAAGCTGTCTACAGACAATGATGCTATTTTTAAAGTAATGAACCTGAATCAAGAAACCTATGCTAAAAGTTTAGGCTATGGTCATAGGGTTATTAGAGGAGTAGCAGGCAGTGGAAAAACAGTTATATTAATATGTAGGGCTAGGTACTTAGCAGATATTCATAAGGACTGGGATATAATGGTTCTTTGCTATAATAAAACTCTTGCAAGTTTTCTGAGAAATTCCATTATAGAAAATAACATAGAAAATATTGAGGTTAGCCATTTCCATGGATGGATAAATGAGGTGTTTAAATCTCTAGGATTAAAGAGTGGAGTATACAAGGATAAAGATATAGATGAAAATATAGCTAAAATATCAGAGGATATGCTATCAAATATAAAGAAATACGATGCAATTTTTATAGATGAGGGACAAGATCTAGAAAAAGAGTGGCTGGAGTTTATAGTAAAAACACTTAGAAATCCTGAACATAGTCACTTAATGCTTGCTTCAGATGGGGCACAGAATTTGTACAACAGAAAATATACTCTTAAATCTGTAGGTATAAAAGCAGCAGGAAGAACAACAATAATGCGTGAAAATTACAGAAACACAAAGCAGATATTAGATTTTGCTTATACTTTCTTAACTGATGGAACAGTTCAGGAAAAGGTTGATGAAGAAGATAACAACTTTACAATCAAGCCAGACACAAGTTTGAGGCAAGGAGATTATCCAGATCTTATTAAATGTGATGATTTTCAGGATGAAGCTAATAAAATAGTAGATGAAATTATAAACTTAAAACAATCTGGCATAGATTATGGCGATATTTGTATAGCCTATGTACATAAGAGCTATAAGAGTACAAAGTACATAGATATGTTAGAAAATACTTTTTCTAATAAAGGGATACCCTATTTTATTATGAGTAAGAGTGGAAATGCTAAATCAAAGTTTAGAATAGATATGGAAAAAGTAAATATTTCTACTATTCATAGCGTAAAGGGATTAGATTTTAAATATGTGTATATCTGCGGTATCAATAATAGATTATTAGATAGTATTAATGAATCCAAGAAACTTCTCTATGTGGGAATGACTAGAGCTAGGGATGTTCTTAAGGTTACCTATAGTGATAATAATATTGTGGTAGGTGATTTACTCAAAGCTAGAATGAAATTAAATAAAGATAATAAAAATGATTATAAGGTAGAAGATATGGTGGCTGCAACAAAAGAGGAGAGTGTAGAGGAGAAGAATCAGGGCGGATTTATGAATGCAATAAAGAGATTGTTTGGTATGTAGGTATCAATTAATGCATTAGTTCTTTTATTGATAAGCAGAGAAGATAAAAAATATTTAAATATTGATATCGGTAGAGAATATAAAAATGAATAATAATCTTTATAATATTAAAAGACTAGAATTGATATAAGGTATTAAATTTTCAGATGATGTTAGTAATCAAAAGGTGTTGGCAGGTGAGTATTGTAGATTGTCAAGTAAATTTGACCCCTTTTTACGTTTAATTTTGACCCCCTAGAGTCTAAATTATATTTAGGCCAAAACCATCATATTTTAATTTTTTAGTATTAATTATTAATTGCTTAGATTCATTATCGATGGTTACATATTTATTTAAAATTAATAATCTATCTTTAATAAGATCTTTAACAAGATCATCAAAACTCAAATTGAGATTTGGCCCCGGAAGGGGCTCAACTCCTTTAATTGTAGTTTTCTTATTCTCAAGTTCATCAATACTCATAAATTCAGCAGTATCCATGTTATTGTTAGCTCTATGCTTATACAATCTTAAAGACCTATCAAAACAATAATCAGTACTATTAAACATTCTTCTCTTAAGCTGTTGGAAACTAAGATTATATTTCTCTCTTGCGAGAATTATAGCTGTTTCTTTTCCTTTTTCATTAAATGTATTAACAAATTCACCAAAATCTATTGCTATACTATTTTTCAAAATTTATTCCTCCTGTAAATACCTATTTACTCTATGGCTATCGCCTGTTATACTTATGACGTGGGAATGGTGAAGAAGCCTATCTAGTACAGCAGTAGCCGCTAATTCACTAGTGAATATCTCGTCCCATCTTTCAAACGGTAAGTTTGTTGTTACTATTAGAGAGCTTTTTTCGTATCTTTGGCGGATTAACTGAAAAAATAAACTCTCTTTTTCTTTATCCATTTTTAAATAACCAATATCATCTATTATAAGTAAGTCTATTTTTGATAATTTCTTAAATTTTTGTTTTAGATTACCAGAATCTATTGCATTATATAATTCATCAACTAGTTCAATTGCATTGACAAAACGAACAGATTTACCTTTCTCACAGGCTTTAATACCTATTGCAATGGATAAATGACTTTTACCAAGGCCGGGAGGCCCAATAAAAACTACATTTTCTTTCTTTTCCATAAAACTTAAAGTAGCCAAATCAATAACTTTCGTTTGATTAATATGTTTGGGAAAGTTGAAATGAAAATCTTCGATTGTTTTATATGCATCAAAACAGGCATTTTTAATGTTCCTCATTTTTAGACGTTCCATTTTTCCTTGCTCTTCGAGCGCCAAAAGCTTGTACAAGAATTCTCTATAACCAATTTTATTTTCTATGGCATAATTAACTTCTTCGTCATATCTATCATATATATCGGGAAGCCTAAACTGTTTTAGCAAGCGCTTTATATTAGTGTTTATATTAGTTTCATCCTTCATTTTTAGCCCCTTTCCCATAGTAAGAAAGATGTCTTATTAAACCTTCTTCATTCATATTAGTATCCTTATTTTTATTAGGTTTAGTAAATATTAATTCTACTCTCTCATGCTCAATTATTAGTTCTAGATATTTTTCTTTAATTAAAGACTTTATTCCATCTATTTTTAATACGTTACTATCTATACAATGCTTAAGAATGATATCTAAATCAGCTATATCATATAGATCTTTCAGTTTTAAAAATTCTCTTGCATGAAAGTGAGGCTGCTTTGTAACCCGTGAAGCCAATTTGTAAAACTCATTACCATGTCTAAATGTTTTTTCAAATACCCTTCTAATTTCAGGAATAGAACTTGGTACTCTTACTGCAATATCCTTATAATCATCTTTATCTTGAATTTTTCTATTTTTACCCTGAAGTATATTCCATTTTTTAACGAGAACTAAATCAAGATCATATATTTCTAGAATATACCCATATACTATTCTTATTTTTACCTGTCTATCCACATATTTGACGGGAACACTATACTTATTAGTTCCAACCATAACATAAGAGTCCGTACTAACAATCCTTATTTCTAATTCTGTATCAATAACTATTTTCTTATAAAATCCTTTTAAGCTGCTCTTTTCTTCATTAAACATTTCATCAGGTATTCTTTTAGTAGTTCCATGAATCTTTTTATTCCATGACCTCATAAAATGCTTAATTTCTAAGTTAAGTTCATACACACTGTTAAAGCTGCTTCCTTTAATGAATTGATTTTCAATGTATTGAAATGGCTTTTCTATCTTACCTTTTGTCCTTGGTCTTAGAGGCCGGCAGGCATTCGGCTCTGTCCCAAGATATGTGAATAACTTTAAAGCACTGTGGTTAAACTCTACTTCTTCTCCTTTTTTATGACTTATTACTAATGCCTTTGGATTATCTATAAGAAGTTCCTTAGTTACACCTTCAAGTTCTATAAATAAGTCTTGTATGGCTTCATAAATGGCTACGCCATTAGCGGATAGCGAACATACTGCAGCTTTTTTTCTAGAATAAGATAATATCATGGTAAAACAGTATATTTTAACATTTTCACCAGCTATAACTGTTATGTATTCTCCCCAGTCAAATTGTGCTTGATCTCCTGGCGGAGTTTCAAATCTAACAGTAGCTCTTTGACTAATGCTACCTTTTTTTTCATTCAGAGTTTCAAGATACCTATATATTGGATTTATAGTTCCATCGTATCCTAATTTACACAATTCATTATAGATTCTTGTACCATTGAAATCATACTGCTTATCTAAAAACCATTCTCTAATAATATCTTTAAATTTATCAATTTTAGTTACTCTTGGTGATCTTGAATATTTTGGTTCTTCCTCCTTTTTGATTAAACTTTTAACAGTATTTTTTGACATATTAAGTTCTCTAGCTATTTGCTTTATTGGAACCCCTTTGTTATACATATTTTTCACTGTATGCCAATCTCTCAAGTCTTTCACCTACACTCTTATGCCTCCTTCATGAGTTTTTTACCTCTCATAAAGGATATTATTTTAAAGTGAAGGGGTCAATTTTCAGTGTAAAAAGGGGGTCAATTTATATTGTAAATCAACACGGCTGAAGAATTTAAAGTCTTTTGGCAATTTGTAATAAAAGAATACATATCATTTAGACTAATAGATTTTATAAATTCTAAATTTACATTGGCGAAGTTATTGTCAATTATATTAATGTTACGTGAGCTCATAATATAACTAAAGAACATGAGCAAATCTGTCCTGTATTCTAAAATTGTGTTTTCAGAACGATTTTTATTATAGAAAGATAACCTAAATATTGTTCTACTATCGGGCAAGTTTTGTTTGTTTGCATATTTAACACCTCTGTAAAATTGTTGACAAAATTACAAGGATACAAACAGGCGGAGAAATAAAAAGCATGTTTATTAGGCTAATAATCTATAGATAAATAGTAATTTAACAATTTTAAAAAATGCTTTGATTTCTATTTTAAATGGTAGTAATCTTGTAATGAACAAGTTATTTATTGCTTAAAGGAGGAAAATAAAGCAAATGGTGGATATTACAATTGAAAAGATTCCAACGCATAGGATTGCTTACATAAGGCAGATTGGTCCTTATGGAATTAACAATGTTCAAACAATGGAAAATATAAAAAAATGGGCAAAATCTAACGATTTATTTAATGACGAATCAATAATTTTTGGAATTGCTCAGGATAATCCTAAGACGACTAAACCTGAAAATTGTCGTTATGATACGTGTATTGTTGTTTCAAAGGATTATTTATTAACTGATGAGTATGTAAGGGAAGGTTATATTACTGGAGGGAAGTATGTGGTTTTTAAAATTAATCATACAGCAGAAGCAGTTCAGAAAGCGTGGAATGATATTTTTCCAGAATTATTAAGACAAGGATATCAATTTGATGAAACAAGACCAATCCTAGAAAGGTATATAGTCAAAATGGTTAATAATCATTATTGTGAGATTTGTGTACCAGTATATTAAATATTAATTGGATAAATTTCTGATTTAAAGTTCAATATTATAAATAGTAATTTAGATTGGAGGATATATTATGAGAACTAAACATGTAGTAGTAGAAGACTATAATCCAAATTGGAAATATGAATTTGAAAAAATTGAAGCAGAACTAAGGACAGTTTTAAAAGATGTCATCTCTATTGAGCATGTAGGAAGTACATCTGTTGAGGGCTTCGCAGCCAAGCCTATTATTGATATACATATTGTAATTGAAGATAATTTCGAAGAAGTGAAAAATCAATTAGGAACTATTGGCTATATACATGAAGGTGACCTAGGAATATCGGGTAGAGAGACATTTAAATATAGAAATAAGGATTGTTTAATGACTCATCATTTATATGTATGTAATAAGAATAATGAGGAATTACATCGTCACATAACATTTAGAGATTATCTTAGAAATAATAAAAAAGAGAGAGAAAGATATAGTTTAATAAAAAAAGAAATGGCAGCTAAATATCCAGAAGATATAGATTCATATATTTCTGGAAAGCAAGATGTAATTTTAGAGATTTATGAAAAATGTGGATTACTATAACAAATTTCAATTTAAGGTTCAGTAATATAAATAGTAATTTATAGGGGAGGCAGACATGAAAAAGTTAGGTTTAATTGGAGGAATGGGACCAGAGTCAACAATTCCATACTATCATGACATTGTATATGGAGTTCAAAGCAAAGTTGGGAAAAAGTTTTTTCCTAATCTGACTATTGAGAGTGTGAATGTTTTTGATATCCTTAATATGTGTGAAAGGAAAGAATATGAAGCACTTATCAATTATTTAATGGCAGCAATCAATAATTTGAGAGCCAGCGGTGCAGATTTTATAGCTTTATCGGCAAATACACCACACATTGTTTTTGATGAGCTGCAGAAGCGTTCACCTATCCAGCTTGTGAGTATTATTGAGGCTGCTTGTGATGAAGCAAAACGACGTAATATATCTAAAATAGGGTTGCTCGGAACAATCTTTACCATGAATGGAGAATTTTTTAAAAAGCCATTTTTAAAAAATCATATAGAAGTCATAACCCCAACTGATGAAGAAAAGGGTTTTGTCAATCAAAAGATTTCCCAAGAGTTAGAATTAGGTATTGTCAAGGAAGAAACTTTATCAGCGTTTCTGAAAATTGTGCAGAGAATGAAAGATGAAAATGGAATACAAGCAATTGTTTTAGGTTGTACTGAATTGCCATTGTTGTTCAAAGGAGTTAAAACACCAGTAGATTGTTTAGATACAATGCAGATACATATTCAGACTCTTGTTAATATGATTATAGATGATTAAACCAAATTCCAATTGTGCGCCCAGCTAAGGGTAATTAACCTAGCAGGTGGAAATCCTGTCTGAATAAGGTCTAGTCAACCAGCAGTAGCGAGTCTTGAGTTGCCAACAGTAATGGTGGGAGCTAAGCGTAGACAGCGAGAAAGTAGGGTTGAAATGCTATTGAGCCTCGAAATTTTGTATATCAGAGGGCTGACGTCTTAATTGGTGCGGAAAGCAACATCACATAGGTCGTAATGGCAAGAACTATGTGGCACTGCGGGGTCAAAGGCTGACTTACGGACAGTGAATTGCATTAAATAAGAATAATAAACATAAAAATCATTTACAAGATTATATTTCCAAATAGTAATAATGCAATAATATGCTTATAAAGATAATATAATCATAAACATGAAATTAATGTAATAGAGAATGGGTATACTGGTGCCTTACTATTAAAGAATATATTTACTTTTTTTGCCATATTAGATGTCATAAAGTATCAAATTAAATTTTAAGGCATATTTTTTTCTATTAGAATCATAACATCTGTTAAACCATGTCAATCCACTGCTGAATAAGCTGTATATTCTAACTATTTTATTTCTTATCTTTTTAGTTGCGCCTATTATCTTACTCTTCTTATTCTTAGAACAATCTGCTCCTAATATTATCATCCATGTATATGCTATACATAAGCATAAATATAAGTTTTCAAAATATATAAGACTGTTTGTCCATGTATCTTCCATATTGAAGCCACTGGATTTTAAATCTCTAAACATTTCTTCTATAATAAATCTTTTCTTATATTCATTAACAGCATTCTTACTATCAAGATTGGTTACTATATACCAGGTATCCGCTGCTTCTTCTGCCTTACAAACTGCTAAATTGCATCTATATTTTTCAGCACTTAGTAAAATTCCATTAAACTTTTTTACGCCTTTTTTTAGAGTTTTTATATCTCTAAGGTATTTTATTTTTTCTTTCCCTTCTATATTTACAAGCATATCATTGGTACATCTTATACAATATTTCCATCCTATTTTATTTATAAACTTAAATAAATCTATACTCTTAAAACCTCTATCTGCCAGCAATACAACTTCATAATTATATGAACTTATAAGATCCTTAATCTCTTCTATTCCCTGTTTTATATGTTTGAAATTTTTATTATCTTTTTCATTATATTCAAATATTCTATACCATAGTGGAACTGCTCTTTTTCCCACTTTCAGCGAAAATTTAAGTATTAAAAATTTATCTTCCAGTGTTGTATGGTCAAATATTACAACCAGTTTATTAGTGGTACTTCTTTTTATATAATTTATCATAATTTCATCGATAAAATTATAATATAGGTAGTCTGACTTTATTGTTGAACTTGAAAAAAATCTATAAATTCTTTTTATTTTACTTTCTTCATTGGCTTCTGTATAGTAATCCTTTAGCTTTTCTGATATTTCTGAGATTATAACTGATTTTGATAACAATATTCCCAAAACAATATATACTAAATTTTTTAGTTTCTTGGATGATATGGGTAAAATCTCATATAGCATTTTTCCTAATTCTGCGGTAATATATTCTTGATTGTTAAGCATAGCCAATTCTCCTTTTTTATAAGTTTGTTTGTCCGAATTTAACTTATATTTTAGGGCTTGGCTATGTTTTTTTCTATCCTTTTTTTCATGTTACTTTATTCCATGTTAATTTTTCTCTTTTTACTGTCCTTACGTCAGGGGTCAAAGGGCCAATCATGCTTTACATCGTGGTTAATTATCAACTGGGGAGAGCCTGCCGTTTCTTAGTAATAAGTATGACAGACAACAATAAAACGGAGAATGTCAAATGAACGACAGGCAGTCGGATAGTCTCATAGTACCGCTGAAACTGGGTAATGCCAGTGGAGGGAAGGGGATTACATAATAACAATCTTTCTGAGGACACATCATCTGTACTCAGGGACAGGAGAAATGATGGAAACAAAATTAGAAAGAATAGCAGAAATATCAGCAAAGACTCGAAAGCCAGAATTTACTTCGCTATATCATCATATTAATGATGGTATGCTAAGACAGTGCCACAAAGAACTAGATGGAAATAAGGCAGTAGGCATTGATAGAGTTACAAAAACAAAATACGAAGTAAATCTAGAAGAAAATATATCTAATTTAGTAAAACGGTTAAAGAATAAGTCATACAAACCTTTACCATCATTAAGAGTATTCATACCGAAAGGTAATGGAAAAATGCGACCATTAGGAATTGCATCCTATGAAGATAAGATGGTGCAACTAGCAGTAAAGAAGATACTGGAAGCAATCTATGAACCAAGATTTTTGAGAAATATGCATGGTTTCAGACCGAGACGAGGTTGTCATGATGCTATCAAGGAAGTTTATAACGGAATGTATCATGGAAAGATAAACTACATTGTTGATTCGGACATCAAAGGCTTCTTTAACCACATGAGTCATGAATGGATAATGAAATTTTTGGGAGTATACATAAAAGACCCAAATCTCCTATGGCTGATTAATAAATACTTGAAAGCTGGGGTAATAACTGAGGGCGTATTTGAAGAAAGTACAGATGGTTCTGCTCAAGGGAATATCATAAGCCCAATAATAGCAAATATTTATATGCATAACGTTCTAATGTTGTGGTATAAGATTGTTATTACAAAAGAAACAAAGGGAGATAGCTTTTTGACAGTTTATGCAGATGATTTTATAGCAGGATTCCAGTACAAATGGGAAGCTGAGAAATACTACGGTGAACTCAAGAAAAGAATGGGAAAATTCAATCTAGAGATGGAAGATAGTAAAAGTAGATTACTGGAGTTTGGTAAATTTGCAGAAGGAAACCGGAAAGCAAGGGGAGAAGGTAAACCAGAAACATTTGATTTCTTAGGATTTACATTTTACTGTGGAAGAAGTCGCAGAGGATATCCATGTGTCATGTTACAAACAAGTAGAAAGAAATTTAGACAAAAGCTAAAAGACACTAAAAAGTGGCTGTACGAGAATAGAACTATGCCAGTTAAGGAAATGATAAAGGCATTAAACCTCAAATTGGTTGGGCATTATAGGTACTATGGTGTATCTTTTAATGGTAAGATGATAACAAACTTTTTGCATAGAGTACAGCAATTTCTAAGTAAGACACTGAATAGGCGAAGCGATAAGAAAAGCTACAGCTGGGATGGATATATAGAAATGTTGAAATATTATCCTTTAGCGAAACCAAAGATATATTTTAAATTGTTTTAACTGTGAATGTTATTATGAGGAGCCGTATGCGGGAAAGCCGCACGTACGGATTCTGTGAGGGGCTTACATTGTAAGGTGTAAGTCTACTCGACTGTCTGGCTTAACAAAACTAGCATAATATGAGATTTCTCTTAGTTCATGCATATTTTTCTAAATTTGTGACATTATTTGCATAGGGTACGGAGCTAATAATCTATATTTATTAACTTCCCATTATCCATATAATGAGAAGTTGAAATTGAAGCAAATTCGCTGCGCTCATTAGCACTCTCGGGGACATTAGCAAGGATCTAACTTCCAGTCATCTCCTAGGGGGACTGACACCATAGCAGAAATTGGAAGCTTATGCTTGCTAATTACTTAAAGCAATTCGATATTTTACAATTATCTAATATTATTTTAGAAAGCTTAAAGATAAATTATGAAATTTTCAAGGAGACCTAAATGGACATATATACAGAATTAGTTTTAGTAAAAAACAGTAAAACAAAAAAATTTGAAGATAAAACTGATGAGATAAATTATTTGAAATATTTACAAGATAAAGTTGAAGTAACTTATATAAAAAATCCAAATAGAGTTTACAGCTATAATTCTTTAAATATTATTATATTTGAATCTCCTAAAAAAGTTGATTTGAATCAGCTTATTGTATATGTATCTGGATTTCTTGTAAGAGAGCCATCCATAGTGCTTGATTTTGGAGAATATATAAAAATAATTGAAGTTAAGGGGAAAACGGAGGTTTATCATAAGTCAAAAGTTGCTTATGAAAATTCATGCCTTAATTCCAAGCAAGCTAAAGCAGTTTTTGAATACTTTAAGAAATTATCACCATATATAAGTGTTACTGAAGATGGAAGAACTGCATTATTTGATCTATATAAAAAGATAACTAAGATTAGTGAAAATAGTGTTCTGTCAACTTACTTATCAGGAAAAAGTATTAAAAAACATACATATAACAATACTAAAATATTTCCCTTTGGATTTAATTTAAGTCAAAAGAAAGCAGTAAATACAGCTCTTGAGAATTCTATTAGTGTTATTGAAGGACCTCCTGGAACGGGCAAAACACAGGCTATATTAAATATTATTGGAAATGCAGTGTGCAGAGGCAAAACTGTTGCTGTTGTATCTGGTAATAATTCTGCAACTGCTAATGTTCAGGAGAAGCTTGAGAAAAATGGATATGGCTTTATAACTGCATTACTTGGTAAATATGATAATAAGGTTGATTTTTTTGAGAATAAACAGGCAGATATTCCTGATTTAAAGGAATGGAATGTGGAAGCTTTAGAGGAAAAGAATTTATATGAGAAACTTCAAGATATAGATAAGGATTTAGATGATCTACTCAAGAAGCAAAATGAAATGTTAAAATTAAAAGAAGAACTTTCAAAGTTTAAAGTAGAACAGAAATATTTTGAAGCGTATTTTAATGATGAATATATTACTACTTCACAATATTCTCTTTTTAGAAAATGGTCAAGTGATTTGATATTAAATTTTATGCCATACTTTGAAAGGCTTATGTTGAGAAATAATTACATAAAATTATTGAGTAGAATTGTTTTGTTTGTAGACTATGGAATTTATAAATTCAAGTATATAAGTGAAAATCAAAATATTGTAATTGCTTCACTTAAAAGAGATTATTACAATAGAATAATTGAAAAAACAGAACAGAAAATAGCTTCTTTAGAAAGTGATTTAAAAAATAGAAGCTATGAAAAACTAATGGAACAATTTATAGATATATCTTCAAAAATATTTAAAATATCCATTCAGAAGAGATATTCTAAGGGAAGTAGAAGTAAGTATACTGTAAAAAGCTTTAAGTATAATTTTAAAGAATTTATAAAGGATTATCCTGTTATATTAAGCACAACTAATTCAATAATGACCTGCATTTCAGAAAATTATCTGTTTGATTATTTAATTATTGATGAAGCCTCACAGGTAGATTTAGTTACAGCATCCTTAGCTCTTGCATGCTGCAAGAATGTAGTTATTGTGGGGGATGTAAAACAATTGCCGCAAATCGTTCCATCAAATATAAAGAAAATAAGTGACGATATTTTTCATGGAAGTAATATTGGAGAAGCTTATAATTACAGTAAATATAGCATTATAGCTTCCTTAATGAATTTATATAAGGCTGATTTGCCTGTAACTTTATTAAGTGAGCATTACAGATGTCATCCTCAAATAATAGGATTCTGCAATGAAAAATTTTATAATAATCAACTTGTAATTATGACTGAAAAAAATGAAAATGAGGTACCTTTAAAAATTTATAAAACGGTCCCAGGAAATCATGCACGCAAAGATAGATATGGTAATGAAAAAGGCTGGTACAATTTAAGGCAGATAGAGGTTATTAGAGATGAAATTATTAATGCTGATAAAGATAAGTATGATGACAGCAGTAAAGTAGGAATTATATGTCCCTATAGAAAGCAGGTTACAGAAGCTAATAAATACTTTGAAAAAACAAAAATAGAAATAGATACTGTACATAAATTTCAAGGAAGAGAAAAGGATACAATTATATTTTCTACAGTGGTAAACGACATAAATCCCTTTGTTGATGATGAAAATTTAATCAACGTAGCTGTATCCCGTGCTGTAAAAGAATTTATAATGGTTACATCTAATAAATTGTTTAAGCAGCATGGAACCAATATTGGGGATTTAACCAGATACATACAGTATAATTCATTAGAAGATGCCGTAATAGACAGCCCAAAGGTTTCAGTATTTGATTTATTATACAGTGAATACTCCGAAAAGCTTTTGCAAATAATGGCTTCAAGCAAACATATTTCTGAATATAAATCAGAAAATCTAATGTATAGTGTAATTGAAGAAGTGCTGTCTTATCCTGAATATATATCCTTTAAATGTGTTATTCATATACCTCTAAATTCTATAGTAAAAGATTTTACAAAACTGGATTATGAGCAAAGAAAATTTGCTGAAAATCCATGGACTCATGTTGATTTCTTAATATTCAATAAGTTAGATAAAGAACCAGTACTAGCTGTAGAAGTAGACGGATATGAGTATCATAGGAATAATAAAGATCAAATAAGTAGAGACAAAATAAAAGATAAAATATTACAGCAAATAAAATTGCCAATTCTTAGAGTTGCTACTAATGAGAGTGGTGAAAAGAAGAAGTTAATTGAAATGCTTGATATGATTATTGAAGAGTCTGGCGGGGATGGTAATAATAAAGATAATGAAATTTAAATATTTAGCAAGAAATAACTTCCGGTTGTTTCTATGACCTCTGAGGTCGTAACACTATAGAAGAAATTGCAAATAGTATTGTATGGCTTCTATCAAATAAAGCTTCTTTTGTTACTGGCTCAACATTAGTTATGGATGGTGGCTTTATTTCTTAATATTGAAGAAAGTCTTTTTAAAGCTATAAAAAAATGCGAGTTCGATGGAATAATTTAAGGCATAAAAAACCCCATCAAAATTTTTTATTACTGTAAGTGATGAAACCAACAAAATAGAACAAAAGGATGGGATTTTATGCAAAAGTAATTTAGAGTTAGATAAGCTAATTACGATAAATTATGCTTACTATTATATTAGTAATTTCTGAAGTATTGTTAGAAAGCATAAATTCATGAGTATAGCTTGAATTTACACAGTTAATTAAAATTAAATCATTTTTAACAGTTTCAAAAACTTTATCATTAATAGTAGAATTAAATCCACCATTTACAGTGTAAAAACAAATTGCTGCTAAATCTTTATTTAATGGAGTTTTATATTCGAATTTAAGATGTTTGCTAGGACTAATATTAAGATGAAGTAATTCACCATTATAATTTTCCCTTGTCATTAAATTAAAAACAGAAGCTTTACCATAAGTTTTAGTTTTCCAATCGCCCATAAAGTCGTCTTGCTCAAAGGAGTTAAGTGGTTTCTTGTACTTATTTTCATGGTCGAGAGTTATTTTTCCTTCTATAACCATAAATTTACGTGAAACTTTTGGTAGACTACTAAAAGTAGATTCTGGTATATCAATTTTAGCAACTCCCAACCTCCATAAAAAGTTTTTACTGGCATAATCAGAATTTAGCGGATATGTTGTCAGTTCTGTAGCCATGCCTCCAGACCAAAATGTTGGCTTATAATTTTCTTGCCTTAGTAATTCTACATTATATTTCATATATTAATTGCACCTCTTCTTATATATCTTTTATGTTTATTATATTGAAAGATATATATATAATCAATTAAGTTAACGTGAGTTCAAAATATTATTATATGTAAAGAGGTACTACTTTTTTTGCTAAATAGTGTTTGTCCACTAAATTTAATGTAAAAATTAAGAGGATAATCTATAAAATCATCCTCTTAAAATAAATATATATCCATATTGAAAAAATTTTTTATTGAGAATACACAAAATTATTGACAGACTCTCATCTAAAGACAACTAATTCTTTAATATATTTAGATGATGCTAGTTAATTTTCTTGTAAAGCGGTGTATTCATATATTAACTTTCAGTTTTTCTATTTTAAACATATGTAATCTAAAATGAAGGAAGATACTTTTCTAAATAAAGTATGTAGTTTACACATTTACATGGGTACCCTTATACAAAACTGGTATTGCCGCTGATATAAGGATCATACCCATAAAAGCGGGTGCAGCATGACCAAGTGATACATATATTTGACCTCCAATGATAGGCCCAATCATTCTTGCTAAAGCCTGAATAGATTGGCTGCCTCCTTGAATCCTTCCCTGTTCACTAGAATCCACAGACTTGGAGAGCATCCCATTGAATGAAGGCCCGAAGATGGAATCACCAAAAGCAAATATAAACATTCCAGCGATAAGAAGGGGATAGAATGAGAACAAAGCCGATGCTGCAATAAGACTGTAACCTATAATCTCCGAGACCATTCCAAGAATTGCTATCTGTTTATCACTAAGTTTTATCAAAAGCCTTGGCATTATGAAACCTTGTGAAATGATGTCTTGGAAGCCCATAATTGAAAACATAAGTCCGATTAGTGCAGGCTTCCAACTGAAAGTATCCATTGTAAATTGTGAAAAAACTGCCTGTAAAGATCCGTTGGGTATCCAAAGTAAGAACGCTGAGACAAGCAGCCTTTTTAAGTTTTTCATGGAAAGTATGCTGGCAAGCTGTATAAATGGATTCAGTCTTACAAAGGTAATCTCTTTCAGTCTATTATTCTTGTCAAGGCTCTCAGGCATAAAAAAGAATCCATAAACAACATTCAATAAAGTTATTATTGCTCCAAAATACATGGGTACAGAATAACCAAACTTGGCAAGTAATCCGCCTAGAGTTGGGCCAATGACGGCGCCTACACCCACAACCGCACTCATCCATCCAAAGTATTTGGTTCTATGTTCTCTAGGAATGATGTCTGAAAAATATGCGAAGATGGTGCTTATGCTCCCACCTGTTATACCTTCTATTATGCGTCCAGCAAATAGTACCCATAGAGCTCCTCCTATACCAAAAACTAAGTACCCCATTGCGGAACCCAAAAGGCATACTAAGAGCAATGGACGACGGCCATATTTGTCGCTCAAAGCTCCAAGTACTGGGGCCGCCAAAAACACGCAGACTGCATAAACAGATGTCAGCATTGTAACAACTATAGCTTGTTCTCTTGGATTGTTTGTATAAGGCTGCACTAAGAATGGGACGACAGGTGTTATTATACTAAAGCCTATTCCGCAAAGAAACACAGAGATAAGACCGAATATTAAAGCCTTTTTATCTACGGTTTGTTCTGTGTTCTGCTTATTGTGTAATCTAAATTTGAACATTTAAATTCTCCTCTCAAAAGTTATGCTTTTGATTCCTTGGAAACATATTTATCCTATCACTATTTTGTTTCTTTGTCAACAAAATCGCAACAATAAAAATGCAGCCTGTTCTCCATTGAGTTGGGCTGCCTGTGATTTCATTATTCAAATTTATTCTGACTTACTATCTATACCTAGTTTTTTTATTTCTGCATCCAAATGCCTACTATACTTTTCTATAAAGATAAGCATACTGTCAAATTGTTCCTGGGTTACCTGCTCAAATACGGCTTTATCCCGCTCTTGAAACTCTTTGTGCAGCTTCTCATGGACTTTGTTAATTTTTTGCCCTTGTTCAGTAAGCCTGAAATAGATTTCTTTCTTATTATCTGGCTTCTGATAGCTTTCAATGATACCTTTTTTTATGAGCTTCTTGGTCATTTTACTTATGGCTCCTCTAGTCATATAAAGGGACTCAGCTAGTTTTGTTACGTTGGAATCTGGATTTTTTCCAATGCATTCGATGTAATGTACTTCAGAAGACTTATAACCCTTAAGACTGTCTTCCATCTTAAACTTATTAAGCCAAGCCATTTTGTTAAATAATTCCCTAAAACTCATTATGACCTGTTCTTCTTTGTTCATGGACTTTCCTCCAACCTGTTAGTGTATTAACAATATTATATTAAACTTTTGTTTCTATTTCAACAATATTAAAATAGCTTCTTAATATGGCTGTAACAAAAGTATACATATTTCATGGAAAATTGTTATAAAATTTATATATAATAGTGGATTTATAGAATATTATGGTATAATCTTTATATTAAAGTTAAATTGTAAAATCAGGTATTATAAGTATCTAAATGAGCAAATTTTATAATTAATTTATTTAGAATTACTAGTCTATATATAGTATGCCAAAGAAAAAGCATGTTATATGCAGAATTAAAGGCAGCAAATTATGCAATGTGAAATTTTGTTAAATACATGATTCTAAGTTTAAATGGGGAATAGGATATATGAAAAAAACTATTTTTGGGTGTACCATGCTTATTATAGCAACAATGTTTTTATTAAATAATGATTACTTGGTATCAGGTATAATATATTTTATTGGTTTTATATTTGTTGGATGGGGAGCAGTTCCAATAAACACAAAAAAATAATGCTTTTATATGTAATCATAGATTGAAATCAATCGACCGCTCTGGTCGCCCGCGGTTGATTATTTTAAGGATGGTAAAGATCTATACCGTCTGTAAGTAGCTTAAATAGCTGTTTGCAGGCGGTTATGCTTTTGATTGGGAGTGACTCCATCAAAACATATATTATAACTAAAATTTATGTATAAAATTTATAAAATATTTTACGGTATGATAAAATGTTATATATCATATTAATTTGAGGTAGAATATGAAGGATTTAAGTAGTTATAGCAAGAAGGTCATAGAATTAGATGAAATCGAAAGAATATATAAAACTGAAACTTATGATGCCTTATGCGGAGTAGTAGCAGATTTAATAAAAGAAGAAAGACTTTTGCCAGTGAAAAGTAGTGGTGGAAATGGTAAAAAGCCGATGTTATATAAAAAATACAGGATATTAGAGAAAAATACAGATAATAGTAAGCTTCTTGATGAGATAAACTACAAGCTTTCAACAAAATTGAGTATTGAATATTATAAAGAACACATAGATAAGTATAAAGAGCATAGAAAGTATATTCTTAAGTTAAGTGATTTTATTATAAGTAAGCAGCATTTATTAAGTGAACCTGTTTCTATGAATGAAAGATCTTTCCAAATATGGGGAAGAGAAAAATTTTTACAAAAGGAAGGCGGAAAAACTATTGTTAAAAATTTAGGAATGGAATTAGAAGAACTAAATTATTATGATACCTCTGAACCTTTAGCATATTATTCAAAATCCAAAGAGACACCTCAGAAGATTCTGATTATAGAAAATAAGGATACTTACTATACAATGCGAAGGCATTTAATAGGCGGTGGAGAAAATATTCTAGGTGAAGATATCAGCACTTTAATATATGGGGGAGGAAAAAATATTAACAAAGCTTTTAATGATTATAAAATATCAGTTGAAGATTATGTTTCCGACAGTAAAAATACAATATTATACTTTGGTGATTTAGATTATGAGGGAATAGTTATATATGAAGGCTGACTTACGGACAGTGAATTGCATTAAATAAGAATAATAAACATAAAAATCATTTACAAGATTATATTTCCAAATAGTAATAATGCAATAATATGCTTATAAAGATAATATAATCATAAACATGAAATTAATGTAATAGAGAATGGGTATACTGGTGCCTTACTATTAAAGAATATATTTACTTTTTTTGCCATATTAGATGTCATAAAGTATCAAATTAAATTTTAAGGCATATTTTTTTCTATTAGAATCATAACATCTGTTAAACCATGTCAATCCACTGCTGAATAAGCTGTATATTCTAACTATTTTATTTCTTATCTTTTTAGTTGCGCCTATTATCTTACTCTTCTTATTCTTAGAACAATCTGCTCCTAATATTATCATCCATGTATATGCTATACATAAGCATAAATATAAGTTTTCAAAATATATAAGACTGTTTGTCCATGTATCTTCCATATTGAAGCCACTGGATTTTAAATCTCTAAACATTTCTTCTATAATAAATCTTTTCTTATATTCATTAACAGCATTCTTACTATCAAGATTGGTTACTATATACCAGGTATCCGCTGCTTCTTCTGCCTTACAAACTGCTAAATTGCATCTATATTTTTCAGCACTTAGTAAAATTCCATTAAACTTTTTTACGCCTTTTTTTAGAGTTTTTATATCTCTAAGGTATTTTATTTTTTCTTTCCCTTCTATATTTACAAGCATATCATTGGTACATCTTATACAATATTTCCATCCTATTTTATTTATAAACTTAAATAAATCTATACTCTTAAAACCTCTATCTGCCAGCAATACAACTTCATAATTATATGAACTTATAAGATCCTTAATCTCTTCTATTCCCTGTTTTATATGTTTGAAATTTTTATTATCTTTTTCATTATATTCAAATATTTTATACCATAGTGGAACTGCTCTTTTTCCCACTTTCAGCGAAAATTTAAGTATTAAAAATTTATCTTCCAGTGTTGTATGGTCAAATATTACAACCAGTTTATTAGTGGTACTTCTTTTTATATAATTTATCATAATTTCATCGATAAAATTATAATATAGGTAGTCTGACTTTATTGTTGAACTTGAAAAAAATCTATAAATTCTTTTTATTTTACTTTCTTCATTGGCTTCTGTATAGTAATCCTTTAGCTTTTCTGATATTTCTGAGATTATAACTGATTTTGATAACAATATTCCCAAAACAATATATACTAAATTTTTTAGTTTCTTGGATGATATGGGTAAAATCTCATATAGCATTTTTCCTAATTCTGCGGTAATATATTCTTGATTGTTAAGCATAGCCAATTCTCCTTTTTTATAAGTTTGTTTGTCCGAATTTAACTTATATTTTAGGGCTTGGCTATGTTTTTTTCTATCCTTTTTTTCATGTTACTTTATTCCATGTTAATTTTTCTCTTTTTACTGTCCTTACGTCAGTATATGAAGGACTATATAAACTATTTAGTAAAGAATATGATATGATACCATTTATAAAGGGATACAAGAAAATGATTGATAAGGCAAAAGCTGAGTCGATTTGTTTACCAAAAACTAAAGAAGGTCAAAATAAAAATATTAGTGAAATATTTTTAAGGGAATTTGATAAAGAGTACAGAAATGAAATAGAAAAAATGCTGAAAGATGGTTATTATATACCGCAGGAGATAGTGAATATTACAGATTTATAGCTGGAGGTTAACATGGATTTAAGCTTTTTAGATGTGCAGCATATTAGAATGAAAAAAATTGGTGCCTATGCTTTGCTTTTTAGAAATAGTATAGCTAAGGGAACCTGGAAAAAGTATGGTTTTGAAGAGGGATATGAACAAGATAATTTAATATTTTCAGTTTTGCTTTACATAATGGAGCAATCTCTAAAGGAAGAAATATGTACTATTGATCATATAGCTGCTTTTATTGATGAGGTTAACAATCTACATTTTAAAAAGGGGATTATCTATGAAGAATGCAGGGATTTAGGGGAATTCATAGTTAATACAATTTTATGTGACGAAGGTAATGCCATGTATTTTAAAGCTTATAATTTTAAAGAGGGACAGTATAAAGATATTAACATAAGTTTTATTAAAAATAAAATGGAATATATTGAAGGGGTAAGAAGGGTGTCATACTCTCTGACGGAGGACGGATATTCACTGCTGTTATCTACCTTAGAAATAGAGGAAAATTTAAAAATTACTATTCATGAAATTGTATTTAAAATGCATTTAGAAAAAGCATCTTATGATAAGGCAGTAGATGATATTAAAAACATATTTAATATGCTTAGAATAAGAGTTCAAAGTATGGAGGATGCCATAAGAAAGATAAAAGAAAATCCACTTGCATATTCGACTGAAGACTATAAGTCCATGATGGAAGGAAATATAGACATTTTAAATAATACTAAAAAACAGTTTATTATTCATAGAGAAATGGTAAATGAAAAAATTAATGAGTTTATTGAGCATGATATACATATTAAAGAATTAAATAAAGAGGAGGAAGAAAATCTCAATAATTTACGAATAATAGAGAAATATTTAAGCAGAACCATTGATGAAGATCAAAGAGTGCTAAAAAAACATTTTAACTTGAAGGATGTTTATGGGAAAGAACTTGAAAATATTTCGAAAATGTCCTTAATTGAAAGATTTAATTTTAGGAAAGAAGTCTATGATAGAATACTAGACGACCCAAATAAATTAGAGGATATTGATATATTTTTAAGACCATTATTTAAAATGCAGCCAGGGAAATTTTATAATATAAATAAAGCTTTAGAATATCAAAAGGCAATTAGAAAAGCTGAAATAGAAGATGATGAGGAAATTTCCTTTGATGAAAAGGAATTTATTGAAGCTGAGACTAAGAAAAAGTTAGAAAAATTGGAAAAGTATAAAGGGGTAATAGAAATACTTATAGAACTGGCAATTGGGCGTAATAAAATTTCTTTAGGAGAAATTAATTCTTTAATAAAGGAAAGCGAAACGCTAAGGATTACTTTGATACCAACTGTAGAAATATTCAGAGAAGTGATTATCGAAATGCTGAAAAATAGAACTATAGATATAGCTGAAATAAGAGAAGAAAGAAAAAATTCTGTTGAATCTGGAGAAATAGAATTTCAGCTTAATAAAAGTATTTTAGAAATTATAGATTCTAATAACAGCTTCAAGAAAATAGCAAAGATAAAGGTCGAAAAAATATTAGATCATGAGGATGTTAAATTAGAAGGCTTAAAAAACGAAAATGGAGATATAAAAAACTTCATATGCTCGGATATTTCTATTGAAATAATAAAATCAGGAGGCTTAAGGTTATAATGGCATATACTACTGAAGAAATTAAGATAAGCAATAAAATATTTTATCATTTATTAAAGCATGGTGAACTGAAAGAAGGATCAGAAGAGCTTTATAAAAGTTATTCTGAAAATGAAAATGTAACGGAGCTTGTCAAAGAACTGGGAGAAGCTTCTGAATGTTATGTTAAAAAATATGGGGGAGTAGTATATCTTATACCAAAGGAAGACAATGATTTTATAGGATATTCAAAAGGTGAGCTTAAAAAAATATTGTGTAAATCTGGAGCAAATGATAAGGATTATTATTTGTCACAATTTGTTATATTAACTCTTTTGGTGGAGTTCTATAATTCCCAAAGTGTCACCAGTAAATCCAGAGAGTACATTAAAGTTGGTGAATTTTTAAATATTATTACTGACAGATTAAAGGATGGTATTGAAAGATCACATAATAATGAAGAAAGCGGAATTGCCTATGAGAATATACTTGAGAGGTTTGAAGCTTTAAAAAGCAGTGAAAAGAAAAGTATGTCCAAGACAACAAAGGAAGGTTTTATAAATACAATTTTAGATTTTTTGGATAGCCAAGGTTTAATTTACTATATTAAAGGCGATGATATGATTAAAACAACTAAAAAGCTGGACAGTTTTATGGATTGGAATCTTTTAAATAAAAATAATTACAATAGGGTGCTAAAAGCTTTAGGAGAAGAGATAAATGAGTAAGATAAATAAAATTAGGTTTGTAAATTTAAATTATAATTACAATACTATGAAAATAGATGATGAAAAATTTTATTTAGATGGCGAAAATACTATGCTTAATTTAAGAAACGGCGGTGGAAAATCTGTTCTTGTTCAAATGATTATGGCTCCCTTTGTTAACAGAAGATATAGAAACACAAAAGACAGAGCCTTTGAAAGTTATTTTACATCGGGAGTACCTACCTATATATTAATAGAATGGAAGCTTGATGATGGAGCAGGTTATTTATTAACAGGTATGATGGTTAGAAAAAAGGAAGCTGCTTCTGATGAAAACTCTAAAGAAAGATTAGATATTATAAACTTCGTTCATGAGTACAGAGAAAAAAATGAATATGATATTAATAGTATCCCTATAATTGAAGAAAAAAATGACAGAAAAATGATAAAGAGCTTTGCTAATTGCAAAAGTTTGTTTGAAGCTTTGAAAAAAGATAGAGAGTTAAAGTTTAATTATTATGATATGAATAATCCTGTAACGACAAAAAATTACTTTAACAAATTAGAGGAATATAAGATTAATTACAGGGAATGGGAAACTATAATTAAGCAGATAAATATTAAGGAATCAGGGCTTTCAGAACTTTTTACTAAAGCTAAGGATAGCAATGGATTAGTTAAAGAATGGTTTCTGCCAGCTGTAGAAAATAAACTAAAGGTTGATGATGATAGAATTGATAATTACAGGCAGCTGCTGGACAGTTACATTAAGCAGTATAGACAGAACAAAGCAAATATTGATAAGAAAGCAAAGCTTGAATTATTCAATGAGTTGTCTAAGGATATACTTATATGCTGTGAGGAATTTATACTTACTGCTGAAAAAAGAGAAGAGATAAAAAATTATATAGCAAATGTAATAGTATATTTAAGAGAAAAGCTTGAAGATAAAGAAAAGGAAGAAGCAGCATTAGAACAATTAATTGAAAGCCTTAATGATAAAATTATAGAGCTGCAGTATGAAGAAGAATCTATAAAAGTTTATAAAAAGCAGGAGGAAATAGATAGCTTAGAAGCTGACATAAAAAAACATCAGGAATTAGTCAATGAAAGTGAGTTTAGGAAAAATAGCTTAATAAGAGAAGGTAATATATTAGAGTGCGCAAAAATACATAGGCAGTATCAAGATACTTCAAAAGAGCTTTTAGAGCAAGAAACTAAATTAGCTAATTTACATAAAAAGAATGAGGATAACGCACCGCATATTATTAATCTAGGCTTTACTATAAGAGGAATTTTGCAAAAGGAGCTGGACACTGTAAAAAAACAAAAGTCAGATAAGCTTCAATTGAATAAAAATTTAGAAGAAGAAAAAGAAACTATTAATAATTCCTTGAAGATTAATAGAAATGAAATAAATAATTTAAATGAGAGAAAAGGAAGTCTTTCAGCTGAAATTTCATCCTTTGATAAATTAGAGGAAGGCTTTAACAGAAGCTCTGGTTTTAATTTATTTAGAAATATTGAAGCATATTTTGACGAGGAAAGATTGCTTAGTATTGATAAAGAAATTAACGATGAAGGCAATACGCTGGATAAAGAAAGAAAAAATGTCAGTGAAAAAATACTGCAGGATGAAGAAAAATTAAAAAGTAAAGAAAGTGAAAAAATACGCAATTTAGAAAAAAACTCTGATGTTAAAAATAAATTGAACAATAAAAATTCAGAACTTGAAAAGGCAGAAGAGGAAATAGAGAGAAGAAAGGAAATAATTAAGTTTATTGATTTTGAGGAAGATAAGGTTTTTGATAATGAAAGTATAATCAATGCTTTTGACAGAAAAATAGATTTGTTAAAAGAGGATGAAGTAAAGCTAAAAAAGTTATTTGATAATTTAAATAGTGAGCTGATAAAACTTAAAACAGGTAAGGTTTTAGAACTGTCTAAGGATATTGAAGAAAAGCTTAGAGAAAAAGACATCAGCATAACTTATGGAATGGAATGGTTAAAGAAAAATGGGTATCAGTTAGAAAAGAACGAAAAGCTTGTAAAGGATAATCCTTTTATTCCATACTCCTTAATAATGGATTCTAAAGAAATTGAGCTTCTAGAAAAAGAGCTTTTAGATATATTTACTTCTTCTCCAATATCAATAATTAATAGAAAGGATCTTGAGAAAAGTTTTGCTAATATAAATGCAGGTGTCGCTCACTTAAATGGAGTTAGCTTTTTTATATCCTTTAATAATAAGCTGTTAAATGAAAGAGAGCTTTTAAAGCTGATAGATGATAAAGCTAAAGAAGCACAAGCAGTACAAGCAAAGATAAATGAAAAGAGTGAAAATATTGCTTTTTACGAAGAAAAAAGAAACATAATAAAATATTCAGCTTTGACCTTAGAAGTTTACGAAGGGTTAAAAAAAGAAATCAGCAATTTAAAAGTGGAAGCTTCTGAATTAAGAGAAATAGAAATTGCTTTAGAAAAGAGTATATTAAGCATCAAGGATGAATTAAAAAATTGTAAAGAAAGAGTACAGCTTTTAGAGAAGGATATTCAAAAAAGTATTGATAAAGCAAAAGCTTTTAAAGAACTTTTAGAAGCCTATGAAAAGTATAAAAAGAATAAAATTTCTTTAGAAAGAGTACTGGAAAGCCTAAGTGTAATAAATAATCATATAGATAAAGCTGAAAGCAGAATAAGTGATATTGAAAAAGAAATAAAAGAGTGTAACAGCGCAATTAATTTTTATAATAATGAAGAGGAAAAAGCTTCAAAGGAGCTTGCAGAGTTTAATATTTATAAGTCAGGAACTTTAATTGAAAAGGATAAGGAAGATTTAATATCTGAGTATAATGCTTTGACAAAGGATATTACAAGCTCAGAAAAGGAATTAAGAGATTCAATAAAAAAGCTTAATGAAAAATTTGATGAGATACATAGCGAGCTTACTTTGAAGGCTGATAAATATGAAGTAAAAGAAGCTGAGTATATTAATGAAACTTTTGATACGCAGAAGGAGTTTGAATTAAAAGATGAACTCCAAAAAGAAAATAAAAAATACAATAATTTAAAGGATGAATACAATAAATTTGACAAAGCACAGGGTATCGCTGTAAGTAAATTAGAAGATTTAAAGGCTAAACTTAAAGCTAAGTTTAATAAGGATGAGCCGAAAGCTAAGAATTTATTAATAGATAAGGATTTTAAACTGGAAATAGAAAAACTGAAATTAGAGATTGTTGAAACTAATAGTAAAAAGGCAGAAGTTAATAAAGTTATAGCAAAAATTGAAAATAATTTAACCAGCTTGAATGAGTTTAATGATCTAAATATTACAGATAAAGTTGATGTAAACATAGACTTAAATGAATTAGACAGCTTTGTAGGAAAACTAAAAAGAGACTTAAATAATGTAATAGCACAAGAAATTGAAAGAGAAAAAAATCTTACAAATTTAGTCGTTGATGTTGAGATAAAGGATGAATTTAAACAGGAAAGCCTATTCAAAGAGCCAATTCAGACGCTGAAAAGTTTAATCGGAAAACCAAGAGAGTTTAAGGAACAGCTGAATTTAGTTATTAATTCCTATGGAATGATTATGGAAAAGTTAATGGCAGACATTGAACTTATAGAAAAAGAAGAGGGCAAAATATTAGAGAGCATATTAGAGTATATAAAAGATGTTCATGAGAATATTGAAAAGATAGACGACAATTCATCCATAACTATTGGAGCAAAAAGATTAAAAATGTTAAATATAAGTGTATCTGCTTGGGAAGAAAATAAAGAGCTTTATAAGGTTAGATTAAAGGAATATATTGAGAGAATAAGAGAGCAAAGCATAAAAGCTTTAGAGCAGAATGAAGACATAGAAGATATTATCAGCAATAATATCAATATAAATAAGTTATATGATGAAGTTGTTGGAATTGGAACAGTAAATATTAAATTATACAAAATAGAAGAGGATAAGCAAAGACAGATTTCCTGGGATGAAGTTTCAAAAAATTCAGGGGGAGAGGGTTTCCTTTCCGCATTTGTAATACTATCAAGCTTATTATCCTATATGAGAAAGGATGATAGTGATATCTTTAGCAGAAAGGAAAGCGGAAAGGTGCTTATAATGGATAATCCTTTTGCACAAACAAGTTCCGCGCATCTTTTAAAACCATTAGTTGATATTGCTAAAAAGAGCAATACTCAGCTTATATGCTTAACAGGACTAGGCGGAGATTCCATATACAACAGATTTGATAATATATATGTTTTAAACCTTATATCCTCTAAGCTTAAAAGCGGCGTTAAATATTTAAAGAGTGAACATACAAAAGGTGAGGAAGAAAAGGAAGAAATTGTAGCATCAAGATTTAAAATAGAAGAACAAATTAAATTGTTTTAAAAATTTATTACCATATGATATTGAATTTGTGCAACAAGTAGTTGCACAAATTCCCTGGGCACATAATATTGTTATTATGGGGAAAATAAAAGATAAAGAGGAAAGGTTATGGTATATAAATAAAACAGTTGAGAATAGTTGGTCAAGAAATGTTCTAGTAGCAAGGAGCTGACTTCCAGCCATCTCCTAGTGGGACTGACACCATAGCATACTGGATATGATTATTGAAGAGTCTGGTGAAGATAATGTGGGGAACTATGTAAATTATAATATTTAAAAGACATGGATAATAGTTTAAGAAATATGATAAAATTTAATATATAAAATTGTAGTTATTGAGTAAGTTTATTTTATAATTTAAGAATAGATGTTGATTAACACTTTGTTTTATCCTACTTTTTGCAATTTATTTTCTCCAAAGAAACGATAAATTTACAATTTAAAATATCCTATTTAGAAGATAAATTAACCTAAAATTTCACTTTAATTTATCAATCATAAGTAAAAAATAAAAGAACAGTGAACTGCTCTAAAAATGAATTAACAATTATAGATAATCAGCAAAAGTATACAAAGCATCCGCAACAGTGATCCCATCAATATTGCCCAAAACTCTGCATAATTGTTCTTTAGCAAGCTCAGTCATCATTCCTTCGCAAGGGTAACAGTGACTTGGGAAAAATAGTAGCGAGGAGTGACTTACAGTCATCTCCTAGTGCCTCGGAGGTTGAGCCTTATTTTGGAAACTACGTTAAGTATAACTAAAGCATTTTCTTGGAAAAAATAATGCCTAAAATTTGTAAAGTATATAATTTGAAATATTTTAATATACATTAATGTAGAATAATATATTAATGGAATGAGTTTATATGAATAAATTTGTAGTTAATTATATAGATATAAATTTTAGAGTAAGACTTATTAAATCAGCCAAGAAAAATATATTTTTGCAGGTTAAATATTTACAAAGATTTGAAATTGAAGCTATTTTAGAAATGGAAAAGATACTAGGAAGAGATAATATCGTTATTTGGATTGACAAAGACATGAATTTATCTACAAAAAATTATAGAGTATTAGAAAATCTAAAGCTATTGCATAAATTGATAGATGTTACTTTGTGTGTTAAAGGAATAGGTATAAATATTCTCTCGGTAGATGATATTGTCTGTGTTTATTATGATTGTGAATATGAAAATAATATACGAACTGCTAATGGGTTTATGTTAGATAAAGTATCAAGTAAAAAATTATTGGATAATAGAAATAAAACATTGAGCGGAAAGATTCCAACAAATTTAACAAAAGAGATTATAGATTCAATTGAAATGGAGTATTTGAATAAAGTAACATATTGTGATTTAGAGGTGCTAAGAAAAAAGATTCAATTCATAAATATAAGGTTTAATGGTATAAGATTTTCAGATAAAACAGTAGGAATAAATACTATTATTAAAAGTATGTTTTCAAAAACTAAGAAAGAAGGTAAACTATTAAATAAATGGAGAAGTAGTCTAAAAGTATTTTATGATAGTGATAAAATTAAAAAAGTTTCAAATAAGTTTGATTATGAATCTAAAAAAATTAAGAAAGCAAATCTAATTAGCACTGGAGAAAGAGAATATATCATTTTAAAAGAAAAGATTCCTTTACTATGTGAAAGAATAAAGGAATTTAATAAATATGTTGAAAAATTATTTAGGGAAAATGATATACAAAAACAAATTGATAAATGTAAGCAAGAATTTAATAAGACTATAGAGGAAATGAAGAAAGAGTACTTGTTAAGTGAATATGTAAGTAAACAAGACTTACAGGATAAAATAGAAAAAGTAAAAAGTTTTATTCCTGATGAAAATTCTATTATCAATTCAATAAAAGTGAGTATAGCATACTATGATATATCTATAGATAATCTCAAAGATAAAGATTTTTTATTCAGTTTATTAGAAGAATTAGACATTAAAATTAAAGATGGATATACTGATGATAATGAGTTTAGAAATTTTGTGGAAAAATTAACGTTAAAAAAATCTTAGTAATGTTAAAAGAGAATGATTCACTATTAAAAGAAGGTGCAAAAAATGCTAAACGTAGTAGCAGCCATGTTAAAAAACAATAATGACAACATCCTAATAGCAAAAAGACAACAGGGAAAAAGCATGGGCGGCTTCTGGGAGTTTCCTGGTGGCAAGATAGAGCAAGGAGAAACTCCAGAAGAAGCACTTATTAGAGAACTAAAAGAGGAAATGAATATAGATATAGCCATTGATAATTATTTTGGAGAAAATATTCATAGATATGATACAATTACTATAAAACTAATAGCTTTTCAGGGAAGTATAGTTAAAGGAAATATAAAGCTTTCAGTACATGACGAGTGCAGATGGGTAAGCATAGAAGAATTAAAGAACTTTAATTTTGCACCGGCGGATAAATATTTTGTTGAGAAGTTGATGGAGGAATAGTATTAATGGAAGTAACGGATTTTAAAGCCCTTCAAAAATGGGCTGAACTACCTAAAAACATACAGGAACTTATAGTAAAAAATGTTTTTTGTCCTGATTGTGGAATGACTACTATAGTTAGATATACTTTACATAATGATAAAGCTGGTATTGTACTTAAAGGCAAGTGTAAAAAGTGTGGTCATGATGTAGCTAGGTTTGTTGAAGATGAATAAAAGTACAAAAATAAAAAAGAGGCTTTTATAATATACATATTGAGTAAATAAAAAAAGGTGATACATATGAAGAATAAGCAAATGGCCCAGGGAATATATGAACAGGTAATAAATGAAGAAATAAAAGAAAAACTTAAAGCCTTAGATGTGGATAAATATCTTATAGAAAAAGAGTCTATAGATGTAGAGGAAGCGAAAACTGTTCTTTCAAATTACATATCTTTAGTTATAAAAAAATCACTTCGTTTTATAAGGGAAAACTATAAATCTGATGATAAAGAAGAGGCTTTACTTTCACAGATAAAAGCTTGTAATGAACTTATAGAAAGTCTCAGTAAACTCACAAAAGACAAGGGTATAGAAGATTTTAAAATTGATGAAGAGGGAGAGATGTTAACGGCTCTTTATTCTAAAATAAATAATGCAAGAGCAGTAAAAGGTGATAAACATAAGTCTCCAAGACCAGTTACCCCTCTTTCTCAAAGTTCTCTTTTTACGGGAACACCCTTAGAACCTGATATGATGAGTGAGATAAAAAAAGAAATTTTAAGCAGTGATGCTGTGGATTTGTTAATATCTTTTGTAAAGTGGAGTGGATTAAGATGTATAATAGATGAACTTAGAGAGTTTACAAAGGATGATAACCATAAGCTTAGAATAATAACCACTTCCTACATGGGAGCTACAGATTATAAAGCTATAGAGGAACTCAGTAAGCTAAAAAATACTGATATAAAGATTTCCTATGATACAAAAAGAACAAGACTTCATGCCAAAGCTTATCTATTCAAACGTGAAACTAGCTTTACTACAGCCTATATTGGTTCTTCAAATCTCTCAAATGCTGCTTTAACTTCAGGACTAGAATGGAATATAAACAGAGTTCTTAGTATCAGGTGGAGTTTTTGTTCCACCTGATGCTTAGAAATCGTTATCCAGGGACGTAGCCACTCTTTATTCCCACTTTGAAGAAGATGGGAGTATTAGAGTGGGTAGTCATCGGACAAAAGTAACAGAAAAGGATTCTTTTGATATTATAAAAAAGTTTGAAGCTACCTTTGAGAGCTATTGGAATGATGCAGAATTTATAAGTTTTAATTCTGAAAGCAGGGAAGATGAAATAAGATTAAAGACATCTTTAAATAGGGAATCTTTAAAAGATAGTGGTAGTGAATTCACCTTTAATTTTGATATAACTCCCTACTTTTATCAGAAGGAGATACTTGAGAAGCTAAAAGCTGAAAGAATATTGTACGGTAGAAATAAGAATCTCATAGTAGCAGCCACAGGTGTTGGTAAAACTGTAATAGCAACTTTTGATTATAGAGATTTTGCAAGGCAGAATAAAAAGGAAAGAAACAGGTTATTATTTATAGCTCATAGAGAGGAAATATTAAAACAGAGTCTTGGTACATTTAGGGCTATTTTAAAAAATAATAATTTTGGGCAGCTGTTGGTGGAAATGTTCCCACATCTTTAGACCATCTATTTATGAGTATTCAAAGCTTTAACAGTGTAAAGCTTCAGGAGAAAACTACAGAGGATTTCTATGATTTTATCATTGTAGATGAATTCCATCATGCAGAAGCACCTTCATATACAAAACTTCTTGACTATTATAAACCTAAAATTCTTCTTGGACTTACTGCTACGCCTGAAAGAATGGATGGTAAAAATGTTCTTGAGAGATTTGATGGTAGAATGGCAGCAGAGATGAGACTTCCAGAAGCCATTGATAGAAAACTTTTAAGTCCTTTTCAGTATTTTGCTGTATCAGATTCAGTAGACTTATCAAAGCTTAAATGGACTCGTGGTGGATATGATAGAGCTCAGCTAGAAAATGTATATACTAATAATGATTTGAGAGTTAATCAGATAATAACTAGTGTGCAAAAATATGTTACAGATATTAATTCAGTAATAGGATTAGGCTTCTGTGTAAGTGTAAAACATGCACAATTTATGGCAGATAGATTTACTACAGCTGGAATTCCATCCTTAGCATTACATGGAGATAGTAGAGCAGAGGAAAGAAATGATGCAAAAGTAAAGCTGGTTAATGGTGAGATTAAATTTATATTCACTGTGGATTTATATAATGAAGGTGTAGATATTCCAGAAGTGAATACAGTATTATTTCTAAGACCTACAGAAAGTTTAACGGTATTTCTTCAGCAGCTTGGAAGAGGGCTTAGACTTTCTGAGGACAAAGACTGTTTGACTGTTTTAGATTTTGTTGGACAGGCACATAAAAATTATAATTTTGAAGAAAAATTTAAGGCTTTAATAGGTAAATCAAAGCATTCAGTAGAATACAGCATAAATAATGGATTTATAAAACTTCCTAAGGGATGCTATATACAGCTGGAGAAAGAAGCTAAGGATTATGTACTTAGAAACATAAAGAGTGCAAAAATTACTAAAGCCAATCTAATAAGCAAATTAAAATATTTTGAAAAGGATACAGGAATAAACCTTACTTTAGGCAACTTCTTGAAATATAACAATTATATTTTAGGTGAGTTTTATGGTAGTCAAGGTAATAGAAGCTTTTCTAGACTTAAGGTGGATGCTGGTTTAATAAATGACTTTCAAAATGAAGATGAGGCAATAATAACAAAAAGACTTAAAAATTTATTTCATATAAATTCAAGAAAGTTTATAGAATTTGCTATAAGGAGTTTAAGATCATTTATAGAAGGATATAAGGTAGATAATTATAATGAAGAAGAAAAATTAATGCTAGGAATGCTATATTATAGTTTCTACCAAGACTGTTCAGAAAAGCTTCAATATGAAAGTTTTGAAACTGCACTAATACAGCTTTGTAAAAATAAAGAGCTAAGGATATAAGGTAGATAATTATAATGAAGAAGAAAAATTAATGCTAGGAATGCTATATTATAGTTTCTACCAAGACTGTTCAGAAAAGCTTCAATATGAAAGTTTTGAAACTGCACTAATACAGCTTTGTAAAAATAAAGAGCTAATGGAAGAGGCAATAGAAATACTTACTTATAATTATGAAAACATTGATTTTATTGCTAAACCTGTAGACTTAGGATTTATTTATCCCCTAGAGTTGCATTGCAGCTATTCTACAGATCAGATAATGGCTGCTTTTGGATTTTTTAATGAAAATAAAAAGCCTTCTTTTAGAGAAGGTGCCAAATATTTTAGTGATAGAAAAACAGATGATTTTTTCATAACTCTAAATAAATCTGAAAAGGACTTTTCACCTTCAACACTTTATGAGGATTATGCCATAAATGAAAGACTATTCCACTGGCAAAGTCAAAGTGGAACTTCACAGGATAGTCCTACAGGGCAAAGATATATTAATCATTTAAATACAGGAAATAAGATAATTTTATTTGTAAGAGAATATAAAGTAAATAATGGATTAACTTCGCCATATACATATCTAGGTGAGGCTGAATATGTAAGTCATGAAGGTAACAAGCCCATAAGCTTTATGTGGAGACTGAAAGAGGATATGCCAGCAGGACTTGTTAGAAGTGCGGAGAAGGGTGCGGTGTAGAGAATAAATTAAACTCTTAATAATTTCTTCTCCATGTTGGGAGGAGTATTGTTATTTCATGATAAATCCCTGACACTCATCTGCTTAACAGGAATATACTCGTGGTTACCGGAGTGATCTTAAACAGCCTTACAGCTGTCTCCAATCACGTTACACAACTTTCTTGTAATATACAAGAAATAAATGTATCATAATATTCTAAACTATATATAATCAGGGAAGGGATATTAACTACAAGGAATGCCCTTTATCTAATTAATATGGCCAGGCATAGACATGGAAAATCACTTAAGGCCCTTGAAATCAAGGGCTTTAAGTGATTATTATACACACTCTATTAATCTAGTTAACAGTAATCGCATGGGGCATCTGTTTAGCGAATAAAAGAAGAAGATCTAAATTCATTGTTGATCTCAGAAATTTCTTTTTCACCGTCAATATATGTCTGATACATTTCATAAGGATCCTGTGCTCCGTATACGCCGCATGCAGAACAGTTTTCACAGCCGCCTCCGCCGCAGTTAAGTGAATCTCTGATAATTTTTTCTCTTTGTTCTTTAGTTGTATTCTTAATTAAATATTTATCCATAATATATTCTCCTCCCATCTAATATTCATATTTAATTTATTGAATATTCTGATTTCTTTCTTTAATTATATATAATTTTATTCATTTATTGGGTATATTAATTTAAAATAAATGTAAAATATTTGTGAACAGCCCATATGGTTATACGGATCATAAAATGTGGACTGAGATTATTTTTTATTTTTGAGCTATATATTATCTGCTACCGATAAAATTCATAAGATGATAAAATAGAGTTACAGGTATGTTTATGTAAAATATTTAAATAAAGGGTGATAAAACTATGAACAGATTAGTAAAAATACGTATAATTGTTAATGATATTTTAAACAATCAACCTGATTTAGAGTTAAGAAATCATGGCTATATTCATCTATATGCGGTATCTTCATTTTGCAATTTACTTGCATTAAAAAGAGGAATCAATGCAGAGCTCTGTACTATTTCAGGAATGCTTCATGACATATATACTTATAAAACTGGCAGCAGTACTGACCATGCAATATTGGGTTCTATTGAAGCTAGAAAAATCTTAAGTGAACCTATTGTGCTAGTTAAATCACTAGTACAATAGGTTAATTAATATTCTTATATTGACACAATCCTTATATACTGTGATATAATATCAGCAAATAACAATTAGATAAAGGTGGATATTTATGCCGAATATCAAAGATATTGCAAAGCTAGCTGGTGTATCGCATGGAACAGTATCAAATGTTCTGAACAAAAAAGGAAATGTGAGTGTTGAGAAAATCAGGTTGGTTGAAAATGCAGCTAAAGCACTTGGCTATAAAATCAATGCTCAGGCAAGAGAATTAAGACAGAGATACAGTAAGCGTATAAGTATAATAATCCCTGAACTTAATATGAAGGTATACACTGATTTGGTTATAAGTATTGATAATCAGTTGAAAGAATATGGGTATGAAGTAAATGTTTTTGCCACTAATAGTATATCCTATTCAGAACAAAAGATTCTAGAACGGGTTTTATCATTAAATCCTGATTATGTAATTGTCGTAAGCTCTTTCGTGAAAAACAATGAAATTTATAATGATAATACAAAATTTATTTTTGTAGATAGATTTGTGGAAAATATGCCTGAAAATTCTACCTTTGTTTCTTTTGACTTTAAAAAAGCAGGAACAGATATTGCAAAGAGACTAATAAAAGACGGGCATAAAAATATTGCATTGTTTTCAGGAGAAAGTAAATTTTCCAATATAAAACAGTTTGTAAAAAGCTTATCCGAAACTTTGGAAGATAATTATTGCAATCTTAAAATTTTTAGCAGTGATTATTCTCTAAGATTTATCACTGCGTTTGACGTGATTTCATCTAGTAATTGTTTTGATGCTATTGTAACTACAAGTATAGAAAGAGCTTCTTGTTTAAAGGATATCCAAATCTATAATCCTCAGAAGAAATTACCATCTATATATTCTATTTCAAGTACAGAAACCATGCCTAGCAGTGATATTATAAAGTATGAGCTGAATTATAGACTCTTAGGGAAAAAAATAGGTCAATACATTCTAAAATTAGTTAAAAATGAGAATACAAATAAAAATTACCTCTATACACCAAATGATGGATTCCGCTTTTGCTTTTCTGATATTTCTGTACGTAATCAAAAACGTGAATTGAATGTTTTAACACTTGCAAGTCCTACTACAGAGGCTTTGAAAAAACTTTTACCAAGCTGTAAGTTGGAGACAGGTATCGATGTTAGAATTACTGATTTGACTTATGATGAACTATACAAAACAGCTACAACCATAAATTCATGCTATGATTTGATAAGACTTGATATGGCTTGGCTTTCTGAACTGGGAGAAAAGCTATATATGCCTTTAGATATTAATTCATCACAGATTCAATCATTGCTAAAGAAATTTTCTGATAGTATTTCTGCTGATTATTATAAAATAAATGATAAATTATATTCTATGCCATTAGATCCAAGTGTACAGATTTTATATTACAGAAAAGATTTATTTGAAGATGCAAAAATTCAAAGAGAATTTTATGAAAGATATAGACGTCATCTAAGATTGCCACAAAGTTTTAAAGAATATAATGAAATAGCAAGATTTTTTACAAGAAAATATAATCCAGACTCTCCGATAGATTATGGTACAAGTCTTGTATTTGGTTCTGCAGCTGTGGCGGCCTGTGATTTTTTGCCAAGATTTAAAGATTTCGGAGGAGAAATATTTGATGAAAATGGAAATGTTGTTATAAATACAGAAATAGCAAAGAAATCACTGGTAAGTTATATAGAGACTTATGATTATACAGATGGGGCTACAAATATTTGGTGGCAAAAATCTTTAGAAAACTTTGCGGAAGGCAATACAGCTATGATTATTGTATTTTCTAATCACTCATCACACATGCTTCATAGTAAGAATTCTAAAGTTGTTGGAAAAATCGGTTTTGCAAAAGTTCCAGGGGGCTATCCTCTTCTGGGTGGTGGTATTGTAGGTATAAGTAAAGAAAGTAAAAAATATCAGGAAAGCATTGATTTTCTAAATTGGATTTATAGTGACAATATTTCTTCTACTATTACTTATTTGGGAGGTTTTTCACCTTGTAAAAGTATTCATAATAATGAAGATGTGATGACTCTATATCCATGGATTAAAGGGATGGATAAAAGTTTTAGACATGGATATAGAAGAAATAAAAATTCAAAGCATTCCCAATTTGACGATAGAAAATTTGAAACAATACTGGGTATGGCTATACGCAGTTCTGTAACAGGAATTGTTAATATCGATACAGCATTAAGTAATGCACAGCATTATTTTGATAAAGAGTTTAACAGGTAGACACATAAAAAAACGGTATGCACATTTTAGTGCGTACTGTTTTTTTTTATGCAATATTTTACAATTTAGAAATTCTAAATTGTAAAATATTAGAACGTTCCAATCAATATAATCATTATATATTGTAAATACTAAGTAAAATGTATGTAAAAGCTAGGTAAAATCGTTTGTTTACTAAGGAAATATAATTGACACGTTCAAAAATAGTTTGTTATAGTATAGCTGTGGAAAGAAGGGAGTAGAATTAAATTGAACTTTGAATTAATAAGAGAAAATATTTGGAAAAAGAAAGAAGAAAAAAAAATACTGATTGCTGCACATAGGGGGACTTGTGGTGGAAATATTGTGCAAAATACTATAAAAGCATATGAAAATGCTCTAAAACATGGGGCAGATATTATTGAAGTTGATGTAATTATGAGTACTGATGGTGATTTTTATGCATTCCACAATGGAATGGAAAGAGCAGTTATTGGTGTAAACAAAGACATCAGAACTATGAGTACAAAAGAAATTGAAAGTTATTCCTGCCTTAATGTAGATGGAGTTAAAATTAATCAGAAGATTGAAAAACTGGATAATGTCCTTGAACATCTTAAAGGAAGATGTTTGATTAATATCGATAGATCTTGGTTTTATTGGAACGAAACAATAAAAGCTTTAGAAAAGCATAATATGGCAGACCAGATTATTTTGAAATCTCATGAAGATAAAAAACTTTTAAAGTCTCTTGAAGACAGTGAAAGCAATTTAATGTATATGCCTATTGTATATACTAAAGAAAATATTACTTCAGTAATGAAATGTAAGCTTAATTTAATAGGAGTGGAATTGATATTTAAAGATTTACATAGCGAATTAATAGATACAGAATATATTGAAAAGCTTAAGTCAAATGGAATTTTAACCTGGGTAAATGCGATAACTCTTGATGATGACACTATACTCTCTGCAGGACTTGATGATAACAGAGCAATCATGGAAAACGAAGATGAAAGCTGGGGTAAATTGATAGATATTGGCTTTGATATTTTGCAAACAGATTGGCCATTGCTTTTAAAACAGTATATAGATAGCAGAAATGCTAAATTTATATAAAATATAGGAGGTAACTATGAAAAAAGTAAAAGTTAAATTTTTGCTACTGACATTAGTTTCAATTATCTTAATGACATTTGCAGCGGGCTGCAGCACAACGACTGGAAATCAAGGGGGAAATAAAAACAAACAAGCACAGGGGACAGAAGAAAATAAAGACAAATCATTAGTAATTTACACAAACTCAGGCTCTGATGGGAGAGCAGAATGGCTTACACAAAAAGCTGCAGAGAAAGGATTTAAGCTAAATGTCGTAACATTAGGAGCTGGAGATCTAGCAAACAGATTAGTTGCGGAAAAGAATAATCAGATTGATGACGTTGTTATTGGATTAAATGCAGTGGAATATGAAAAATTGAAAAAACAAGATATGCTTATGAAGTTTAAACCTTCTTGGGCTAAAGATGTTGATATGACTCTTGGAGATAAAGATGGTTATTATTATCCAACAGTGACTCAACCACTAATTTTGGCTTATAATAAAAAATATTATAATGATCAGACAGTTCCAACGGATTGGACAGACTTAATAAAACCTGAATATAAAAATAAATATACTATACTAGATTTAGGTGGAGGTACTTCAAAAACTATTTTAGCAAGTATTCTTGTAAGATATAAGGATCCTAATGGACAATATGGTATTTCACAGGAAGGCTGGGATGTTGCAAAGAAATATCTTCAAAATGGGCATATAGAAAAAACTGGTGAAGATAGCTATGCTGCAGTAATGAATGGTCAACGTCCTTTGATAATGGCCTTTGGTAGTGGATTGTTACAACATGAAAAACAACTAGGGACAAACTTAGGGATTATGGCACCTAAGATAGGTGTTCCATTTGTAGTAGAACAAGTAGCTATTTTTAACAAAAGTAAAAAGACTGATGTAGCAAAAGAATTTGTAGACTGGTTTGGTTCTGCTGAAGTGCAGGCAGAATGGTCTCAAAAGTTTGGTACAGTGCCTGTTCAGCCTGATGCTCTTGCAAAAGCAGCACCAGAAGTAAAAGAATTAATGGCTAATGTAAAACCTCAACAAATTGACTGGAAGTTTGTTGCAGACAATATGGACAAATGGATGGAAAAGGTACAACTTGAATTTCTGAAATAAATTCATTTATGGCGGTGTATAGGTTGTTATATACACCGCATTTATATATAGGAAGGTGTATATATATGATAGAATTTAAAAACGTACAAATAAAATATGGAGATTTTCTTGCCATACAAAATTTAAATTTATCTATCAATGATGGAGAATTTTTTACATTGTTAGGACCTTCAGGATGTGGAAAAACTACAACTTTAAGAAGTCTTGTAGGTTTTATTACTCCAAGCAGTGGAAGTATATTTATTGATAATAAAGATGTTACTAATGTATCTGTAGAAAAAAGAAATATAGGAATGGTGTTTCAAAGTTATGCACTTTTCCCATCTATGAATGTATATGAAAATATTGCTTTTGGATTAAAGGTAAAAAAAGCTTCAAAAGAAGAAATACATAAAAACGTAATGGAAGTTGTTAAAAAAATAGAATTAAATGAAACGCAGTTATACAGAAATGTATCTGAGCTTTCAGGAGGTCAGCAGCAGCGTGTTGCATTGGCTCGTGCTATTGTGTTAAAGCCAAAAATACTATGCCTTGATGAACCTCTTTCAAACCTTGATGCCAAATTAAGAGTCGGTCTTAGATATGAACTGAAAAGATTTCAAGAAGAACTTGGTATTACAACATTATATGTAACACATGATCAAGAGGAGGCACTTACTCTTTCTAATAGAATTGCTGTTTTTAACAAGGGCAAGATAGAGCAGGTGGGTACACCTTATGAAATTTATAATAAATCTGCTTCTGAATTTGTTTGTGATTTTATAGGTGATGTTAACAGACTTGACAACGAAATAATAAAAGAAATCAATAAGCAGACTGTAAATAAATTAAATGAAAGCAAAGAAGCTTTTGTTAGAATAGAAAGAATTTACACACAAAAAAGAGAGGGCTTTGTAAAACTTAAAGCTATTGTCAAAGATTCAGAATATAATGGTATTTACACAAAATATAATTATTCAGTTTTAGGACGAAACATAAAAAATATTGAGAAAAATGATGATGTTATATACCATAAAATAGGAAGTGAAGTTGATCTATATATAAATACTAAAGATATTATGCAATTTTAAGTGCATAATATATAAGGTAGGGTAAAAATATGAAAAAATTAAATTTAAAAGAAAAATTTAAAGGTATAGGAATTATAGGGATTGTTATTAGAGCGTTCCTTATATGGTTTGTTATTGCTTTTTTAATTTATCCTAATGCTAATCTTTTAATCAACGTATTCTTTAAAAATGGTGAGTTTTCTACAGCAGTATTTAGTAAGCTCTTATCTTCCGAAAGAGCTATGAGAAGTTTATTAAACAGCTTTATTTTGGCGGTTTCACTTATTATAACTGTAAATATTGTGGGTACATTATTAGTTGTTTTTACTGAATATTTTGACATTAAGGGTGCTAAAATATTAAAAATAGGTTATATGAGTACGCTGGTATATGGAGGGATTGTGCTGTGTACCGGATATAAATTTATATATGGTACAAATGGTGTATTTACGAAGCTTTTACTTTATATAAATCCAAACATCAATCCAAATTGGTTTACAGGCTATTTCGCAGTTATATTTATTATGACTTTTGCCTGTACATCAAATCATATCATTTTTCTTACTAATGCTATTCGTGGGATAGACTATCAAATCATAGAAGCAGCGAGAAATATGGGGGCATCTTTTAGAACTGTATTTTTTCAAATCGTGATGCCTGTTTTGAAACCTACTTTCTTTGCTGTTACTATTTTAACATTTCTCACAGGGCTTGGAGCCATGGCTGCACCAATTATTGTAGGAGGAGATTCTTTTCAGACTATAAATCCTATGATTATTATCTTTGCAAAAAGCTCATACTCTAAAGAAATCGCATCTCTTCTTTCTATTATTTTAGGAGTGGTAACTATAATCCTATTACTCATATTGAATAAATTTGAAAAAGGTGGCAACTATATTTCTATATCAAAAACAAAATCGAAAATGGTAAAGCAAAAAATTATAAATCCGGTAGGTAATTTCATAGCACATTTTTTGGCATATATTTTATTTGTAATTTATACTGTACCAATTTTACTAGTAATTGTTTATTCTTTGTCAAATTCTAGCAGTATTAAAAGTGCTACCTTATCTTTTAAGAGTTTGACTCTAGAAAATTATAAAGCATTGTTTATTGATGTGAATGCATTTAAACCTTATTTAATAAGTATTGTTTATTCTTTACTTGCAGCTATTATTGTGGCAATAATTTCTATATTAGTATCAAGAATCATACACAAATCAAAAGGAAAATTTGCTGCTATGCTAGAATATAGTATGCTTATTCCATGGCTGCTTCCAGGTACATTAATAGCGCTTGGTCTTATGACTACTTATGACACACCAAGAATTTTAGTGGGTAATAAGGTGTTAATAGGTACTGCAGGTATACTTTTGTTAGCATATGTTATTGTAAAAATACCTTTCTCATTAAGAATGATTAAGGCTGCATTTTTTAGTGTGGATGAAAGTTTGGAAGAGTCTGCAAGATGTATGGGAGCAAGTGCATTTTATATAATGCGTCGTGTAATTTTGCCAATTATTTTACCTTCAATTTTATCAGTAATAGTTTTAAACTTTAATAGTATGCTCACAGATTATGATGTGACAGTATTCTTATATCATCCACTTCTTCAACCACTGGGTATAGTAATTAAAAATGCCAGTGATGAAGATGCAAATATAAATGCCCAAGTAATGTCTTTTGTTTATACAGTAGTTATCATGATAATTTCTACAGCAGCACTTTATTTTACAAGTAGTATGAAGATAAGAAAAAATAAATAGGATAATATCAAAGACTTGGGGTATTTTGCTATTTTTGGTGTGTATTTTATATTCTATATTTCCTTAAACTACAGTTTGAGGAAATTTTTATTGTTTTAGAATGCCACTGGTTTTACCAGTGATTCCAAAAAGCTTATAGCTATGAGCAGAAAAAACAAAACTTCCAATATAAAATAGAAGTATGATATGAATGATGTATAAATAATAAAGACAAGACTTCATAATTTTATAAATAAAAAACCATAAAGTCTTGTCTTTGTTCATTATTTTGTTATCCATATTTGTTACTCTCCAAGTAGTATTATTGTGATGTAAATAAGAGCTATGCAACCTTTTGTGTTTTTTTACCATCTTTTTTTGCATCCATATCTCTAATAATGCCACTCAAAATTGAATAATAAGATGAAGAGTATGATTCAGTGAATGCACTGTATATCAGAGTTCTCTCTAAAGTTTCTAAATTAAATATTTCTTTAAATAACTTTTTCATAAATTATTTCCTCCTTGCAATTAATTTTTATATTATTATAATATTCTATTTCCAATAAAAATTCAAAGGAGGAAACCACCGAAATCGTTACAATATATGAACGAATAATAAATATATTGTAACTAATTTGTGAATATAATATATAAATGCTTGAAACCGTTTAAGAAAACGTATATAACTTTCTCTTAAATTTTTGGATAATAACTTTTGAACATATGTTATCTAAAAAGTGATAAAAAATAGTGGTGGATAGCATTACATTAGCTTCCAGCCATCTCCTGTAGGAAATGCCTATTTAGTGAAGGGCTTGACCTAAATTGCTTTTATCCACAAATTCCTTAAATAAATTTAGATTCCTTACTTTTACTAATTCTTCATCTTCTAAAACATATTTTAAAAACTGTGGATATAATTTTAAAGCCATAATTATATCTTCACATGCCTTATTTTCTTCATCAATTACAGCATAAAAACAACTTCTGTTATAATATAAAAAATATACTTCACTACAATTATTAATTCCCTTGGATAAAATTTCTATACCCTTTTTTGTATCTTTATATTTATAAATTACTGCTAAATTCAAATAACTATATTCATAGCCTTTATCTTTTTCAATTGACCTTTCATAAAAATTAATGGATTTTTTTATCATATTAAACTTATGACAAATTACTCCCATATTGAATAAAGCTAGATGATTATTTGGGTCTATTTTTAAAGCTTTTGAAAACATTTTATATGCAAGATCATTTTGATTTTGTTCCTCATAAATACATCCTAGATTTAAATTTGCCCAAAAATCCATAGGATTTAAACTTAACAGTTTTTCGTAAGTTTCTATTGATAAATCTTTTTCCCCAGATACATCATAGGCATTTGCTAAGAAAAAATAAGCTTTATGATAATTTGGATTTATATAGATAGCTTTATTGTATAATCTTATAGCTTCTTCATATTTTTCTTCTTCATCATATATTGTAGCTAAACCATAGTAGGCCCTTTCTTCATAGTTATCTATACTTAAAGCTTCTTTATAGTACTCTTTAGCTTTCTCTGATTTTCCCAAAGAGTCATATATTAAGGCTAAATTAATTATTGCATCCAAATTTTTACCACTTGAAAGTTCATAAACTTTATTATATAAATCTAATGATTTAATTAATTTATTATCTTCAAAAGCTTCTTCTGCCTTTTTTAAATATTTATTAATTTGTATATCATCCTTCATAAATACACTCTTTCTATAAAAATTATTATTTAGTTTTTTAAAATTGTATATAATTATTACTTTAATAATACTGTTTCTTCTCAATTATATTTCATTATATCATAATATATGTTAAGTTAGATTATGCTCATAACTCTAATGACAATAAAACAAATCTTTAAATTTTTTATCCAAGGCAAAACCATAACAAATCTATTGATTATTATAAATCTAAGATTTTTCTTGGATTTATTGATATTGATAAAGTAATAAATTATAAAATAGAACACATATAAATCTAACTTCACAAAATGGTTCTAATAATATAGAATTTATATTATCAGGTTAGATGATATATAAATAAAACAGTTGAGAATGGTTGGACAAGAAATGTTTTAGTCCATCAGATAGAAACTAAGCTTTATAAAAGACAAGAATTAAATGAAAAAATTACAAATTATAATGAAAAATTAACAAAGCCTAATAGTGATCTAGCTGTAGAAACTTTAAAAGATCCATATATATTATAATTATAGATGAGGAACATAAAGAGATGACAATAGAATTGGAAAAATACTACAATAAATTTTGTGAGGACAAAAGATTAACGAGAAAATATGGACAAGTTGAATATATCACTTCCATGAAGTATATTCATAAGTATCTAGAAAATAATGAGAACGCAAAAATCTTGGATGTTGGTGCAGGGACAGGGAGATACTCTGTACAATTAGCAAATGAAGGATATGATGTTACTGCAATTGAACTTGTGAAGCACAATCTAGGTATTTTGAAGTCAAAAGGAAGTACAGTAAAAGCAATGCAGGGAACAGCATTAGATTTATCAAGATTTTCAGAAAATACTTTTGACATGACTTTGGTGTTTGGACCAATGTATCATTTATATAAATTTGAGGATAAAGTAAAAGCGCTGCAAGAGGCAAAAAGAGTAACGAAAGTTGGAGGTGTTATCTTAGTAGCATATTGTATGAATGAATATAGTGTAATAACATATGGTTTTAAGGAAAATAATATTCGTGCATGTATTGATAATGGGAAACTTAATGATGATTTTCATATTATATCGGAACCAAAAGATTTATATGATTATGTAAGGATTGAAGATATTAATAAGTTAAATGAGGAAGTAAGACTGCAAAGGATAAAAATAATTGCAGCAGATGGACCAGCTAATTATATGCGACCTGTTTTGAATGCTATGGATGAAAATACATTTCAACTTTTTCTTAATTATCATTTTTCTACGTGTGAAAGACCAGATTTGTTGGGAGCAAGCGCACATACATTAGATATCTTGAGAAAGGAATAGGGAAAAGAGAAGAAGGCAATCAAAAGGTATATTTTGAAAATAGCAAGGATCTGACTTCCAGTCATCTCCTAGGGGGACTGATATCATAGCAGATACAAGGAAGCAAATGGGTAAGAGTTGCTAAAGTAACAAATGATTTAGTTTGGAGGGAGACAAATGGGGACAACACTGGCTAATCTTCAGATTCACAAGCTGTCAATTGACGAGGCGGAAAAATTATTGCCAGGCAGCCTTATAAAACAATTTAATCCTGAGTGGACTACAATCACCTCGAAGAAATTTGAGGTAGCTATGGAGAAGATACAATATTCATGGTGAACAACTGTTCATTGAAGATATTGCTGATTATTATGTATGGTCAGTATTAAAGAATGGATGTTTTTATTTATGCCACTTTGATGACAAAACTAAAAAGACCAAACTTATAAAGAAGAAGGCTGATACTGAGTACACTTGAAGTATTCAATACTGACCTTAACATAATTTCTAGACATCGTTTAAAAGGAGTAATACAAGATAATTATATAAATGCAGCCGGAAATGTTTGCTTTGTAACCTTTCAAATGACTGGTGAAGCATTTACTACGGATAATGTTAAAAGCACCTTGAGAGTTTATGAAATACTGAATTCAAAGTTGTAATAGATGCAAGTTTTATAGCAAGGAGCTGACTTCCAATCATCTCCTAAGGGGACTGACCCTATAGGAGAAACTGGAAGTTTCTGCTTGCTAGTGTTGTTAAATGGAGATTCTATATGGGCTGATGATGTACTCAAGGTGCTTTATTTCGATTAAATAATAAGTCCAAAAACTTTTAATACAAAAATGCAGAATGTCAGAGTAAAAGCTGATAATAAAGTTGGCTTTATCTTTGCCAGTGCTTTTCTTTCCTGAAAACCAGCTCCAATGGTGACTAGAGCCAGGGGAGATGCCATAACTGCAAAACTTTTTAATGTTTTATCAACCATCTGAGGGAACCTAATATTTAATAAGGATATTAACATCCCCAGTAAAATTCCAATAATGATGGGATTCTTTATAATATTGATACATGCTTTTTTTATATTATCGTTTCCCTGTTTGCCATTTTCACCTTCAAAGGTAAGCACAATAACAGAATATATGTTATAAAGAGGTACGGCACCTATAATCATCATGGGAGCCATACCTGAATTTCCGTAGATATTTTGAATAAAAGCAATTCCAAGAATGGCGGCACTTCCACGAAAAGAAGCTTGCACAAAAGCTCCAGTCATATAGGAATCTTTCATAAATTTTTTGGTAAAGAACCAGATTGACCAAAAACAAATTGATGTAACTACGGCACAAAACAATATATACTTTGTATCAAAATTCTTAATTATATTAGTGGCTCCTATATCTGTAAAGAGCAGAATAGGCAAAGTAACTTTAAAGTTGAATTTGTTTACTTTAAAGAACTTTATAGAGTAATGTCTGATATAAAAGGGGACACTAATCTTGTAAGAAATAAAAAAATTAGAATAAAGAGGTGTTAAAAATGGCAGGAAAACAACAACTTACAAATCAGCAAATGTCTTCAGCAGGAATGAAAAGAAAAGATAATGGTGAGGTAGAGCATAATTCAGAGAAGACAGCAAAAAGTAAGAAAAATGATAATGTAAGGCCAAGATCTTAACCTGAAAAAATTATATAGTGGCAAGTATTTTGAGAGCTTGCCACTAGTTATTTTTGTTATAAAAAATAGTAGCTATCCAATTTTTTCTAGTAGTGCTTTGACGGTTTATTCATATCCCTCAGCAGATGATGTAAGATAACAATAATGAATGAAGCAAGCAGGGAATCGAGAAATCCACCCATATTCACTCCGGATACAAAGTGATCCGCAATCAATATGGTCCAGGCATTTACGATAAAGGTGAATAAACCTAAGGTGAGGATGCTTAATGGCAATGTAATCAACAGCAAAAATGGTTTCAACAATAGATTGATTATTAATAAAACCAATCCCATAATCAGCAATGAGAGTGTATCACCAATATAAATTGTATGAATTAACATTGATAATAAATAAATGGTCAATATAATTGATAAATATTTTAAGATGACTTTTGTCATGTTTACCTCCATATGGATAAGATTTACCTGATTTTTATTGATATCCTGACTTTATCAGTGGTTACGTCAACAAAGTCATAGGGTTCAAACTCTGATGATGAATCACACAGATCAATTATCATTTGCACAAGTTCTTTGGCAGTATATACAGTAAAGGATGAGTATGAATCCGAATTAGGCTTGTTTGATACAAATAAGCCTGCAAATTTCAATAAATCCAGGGTACTGTCCAACAATTCCTGAAAGATATACAAGGGAATAGGAAAGGAAAAATAAAAATGCTTATTTTTCCCTATCTGCAATTTCAGCCATATTATACGAAAGCTTTTATTCCACATATATTTTTACCTTTACCATGGCTTTGTGTTCTTCATCCCATGCTTCAACATCTACGATATTCGGATCATCCAATGTGCCGTTTAATATTTCTTCAATAATTTTAGCGAAATCGATGCTTGTGATGTCAATGCCTTTGCTCTCCATTTCTTTTCGGGCATCTGCTGGTACCATAGTAGTCATTTTGCTTGCTATTTCACCGATGGTGGTTAACAGGCGTATAGGAATATTAACTTTTACATTCACTGTATTATTGTCAGAGGTAACCTTTACCTTAAAAAATTTATAATTGAATTTGGCTCCGGTCAGAGCTTTAGAGGTTTCAATTGGTTCAGGTTCCTTAGTGGTATTGAGGGCTTCCAGAAGTTCCATACCTTCAGCAGCTGTAATTTGACCTTTTTCAATCATTTCCAATATTTTTTGTTGTTCACTCATTTTCAACACTCCCATAAATTAATTATAGATTTTTAATTTTTTCAGTTGCCTCTTTGGCAGTGATTTCACCCTTTGATAATTGCTCTAGAATTTCCATTTTAGCTGATTCCTTTAAATCTTTATCCTTTACAGTATCTTTAGCAGGTATTTCTAGGCCTAGAGCTTTTATAACTGCATCTAACTTGCCACGGACGGTGGGATAAGAGATGCCAAGTTCTTTTTCCACATCTTTAATGTTGCCCCGGCATTTAATGAATACTTTGACAAAATCAAGATCTTCTTCAGGAAGACGACAAAATTCACAGGGCTGGAAGTCACCTTCAATGGATGTAGAGCACTTGGGACAGTTGAGTTTGGTAATGGAAAGTTTTTCACCACATACGGGACATTTGCCCGGGGCTTTGTATTTCATTATTTTCACCTTCTTAATGTACTATTATGGTTTTAATATACACCCGTCAATTCATAAAGTCAATATTAATATTAATATAATTAATAAAAATATTAATATAATTAATAAAAATATTAATTATATTAATTATGAAAATTAAATAATTAATATTTTATAGCCAGTAGCAAGTGGGTCATCGATGGCCCCACTAAGGCCCTCGAGGGATGTAAACAAATTGTGAACACAATTTGTTTTACTAATAAGTTAATGTAATAGTTTTAAATCAAATAATTCATCGGTTACAAAGATAGACAATGCTTTGAATAGTGATATTTTTACACTTGAAAGTACATATGTAAGTGTAATTAATCAATTATAAGAATATTTTTCAGATATTATGCATTAAATAAAAAAATCACTATACATGTTTACTTGGTATAGTGATTTTTTATCCATAATATTATATACTCTTGTTTAAAATCTCCCTTTGCTATGCCTAACCCTAAGTTAATTAACTCATTTTGAGTAAATTTTAATTTAATTCCATTATATTCCAATAATATGAGCATTACATATATTCCTATTCTTTTATTTCCATCTACAAAAGAATGATTATTTATCATACTATAACAAATATTTGCACATTTATCTTCAAGAGTAGGATAGAGATCTTCTCCATTGAAAGTTGACTTTGAATTTTCTATTGATGATTTTAACAATTCTATATCTCTTAATTCACTTGATCCACCTGTAGCTGTTATAAGTTTTTTATGAAGTTTTAAAACATATTCAATTGAAATATACTTTATCTAGCTAATTCCTTAAATGCTTCCATGTTTTCTTCTAATATTCTATTAGCAATAGTATCTAGCTTTTCTTCTTCTGAAGTAGCTTCTTTACTAAATTCTTCAAAATCTAAAAGAATATATTTAGGTTTATTATTCTTCATTATTACTACAGATTTGTCTTCATCAACTATTTTTGCTATTTTAGAAAAATTTTGATTAGCTTCAGACATAGAAATAATTTTATGAGTATTTACTAACATATAAATCCCTCCAAATATTTATCTTATATATATCATATCATATTTAGGATAAATTTATCCTATTTTTTAAAATTATTATTAAAATATTCCGGACACTTATCTATTTCTTCGGCTTTAGCAAGGAGCGACTTCCACTCACCTCCTAGCGTCTCGGAGGTTTGACCTTATTATTTTCGATTTAAATATTATGCACTACTGATAAAACTCATAAGATGATAAAATAGAGTTACAGGTATGTTTATGTAAAATATTTAAATAAAGGGTGATAAACTATGAATAGATTAGTAAAAATACGTATAACTGTTAATGATATTTTAAACAATCAGACTGATTTAGAGTTAAGAAATCATGGCTATGTTCATTTATATGCGGTATCTTCCTTTTGTAATTTACTTGCATTAAAAAGAGGAATCAATGCAGAGCTCTGTACTATTTCAGGAATGCTTCATGACATATATACTTATAAAACTAGCAACAGTACTGACCATGCAATACTGGGTTCTATTGAAGCTAGAAAAATCTTAAGTGAGCTTAATTGTTTTAGTAAAGAAGAAGCTGATATTATCTGCATGGCAATTCATAATCATAGCAGCAAACTAGACATAGATGGAATTTATGATGAAACACTTAAGGATGCTGATACACTGCATCATTACCTATATGATATAAATGCCAAGGTGGCTAAAAAGGAAAAGAAAAGACTAGAAAAGTTGATTCAAGAATTGAATATGGATCATGTAAATTAAATATTTTATTTTATAATGATAATAATAGTTTAGAAATACTTTTAATAAACTGGGAGGATTAATAATATGAAAACTTTAGTAATAGTAGCTCATCCTAATATGGAGGAATCAAGAATTAATAAGAGATTTATGGAGGAAATAAAAAAACAGCCTAAGGTTACAGTACATGAACTTTATAAAGAATATGAAGATGAAAAAATTGATGTAGAAAGAGAACAGCAGCTTTTATTAGACAATGATAGAATAGTACTTCAATTTCCGTTCTACTGGTACAGTACTCCATCACTAATTAAAAAATGGCAAGATACTGTTTTAACTTATGGCTGGGCTTATGGTCCAAATGGAAATAAGCTTAATGGTAAGGAATTTGTTTTAGCAGTATCTACTGGAGGGCCACAGAATTCCTATCTAGCAGGTGGATATAATAACTATACTTTAAGTGAATTATTAAGACCTCTTCAAGCTACAAGTAATTTGATAGGTACTACTTATCTAACTCCATACGTTTTTTATGGTGCTGTAGTAGCCAGTGATGATGAAATAGAAAAAGGTGCGAAAGCATATGTTGCACATGTTTTAAATCCTGAGTTAGATCCAAAGGCTGCCCTTAGAAATCTTACAAAAAAATGAAGGAAGAAGGAGTGGAATTATAATATCAATAGCAAGTGGGTCCTCAATTGTTCCACTAAATAATCTCTATAGCACTTGATGTACAGTTTGAACTAAATTATTAGCAAGTTCACTACGTTCGCAAAAACCCCAGGGGGATATTAATAAATTGTGAACACAATTTGTTTTGCTATCTCTGTCATCAATTCTAAATTCTTATAGAGCTTCTATTTGTCTTGCTAAGTATTGGTATGAAGATTAAATATAGTGAATTATTTGATATAAATAAAATCGTAAATTATTTGAAACCATATAGTTCTTATTTAAATAAATCATATATTTGGAATACACCTTTAGAGATGGAGCTTTTAGATGCAGTAGAAAATAAAATATTTAATGAGATACAGTTTAATGAATTAATATCAGAAGAAAATATGTTTCAGAGAAATGTAATTTTAAAGAAAATGATATGTAAAATAATTTTATCAACTAATTCAGCAGAAACTAAAAAGAAAATTTTTAAATGGATTGTTAATATTCATTTCGGCTGGCTTTTTTAATGGGATAAGTATATTGAAAAAGAAAAGTTAAATGACTGTGGAGGAAGAGCTACTATTCGGTTGTTGCAGGGTGATTCTTGTGATATACGGTATGATGTTAACGGTAATGAGCTAGTCTCACCCAAAATTTCTCCAGCAAATCAGTTAGTATGGGAAGCTTTTGATGCTGCAGTTGAGGTTGTAGTCAATAACGGAGGCAAAGCCATTAAAGGTAAAGCACGTTCCGGTGCTAATCTTGGTAGTGATGATTTACCACTTAACTCAATTGAAGGATATATTGCCTATAAAGTACACGGGGTCAGGAAGGTCAAACTGCATTTGGACCCAGGTTCGTAATTGCTGCAGTTCTAGATTGGGCGGGTATTTGTAATAATGAAAGAGGCTATTTGACAATCAATCCAAGTTTTATGAATGAACTAAAATAAAGGTTTTGGGGGTATATAGCTGAACTTTTCAATGATGAGGAAAGAAAAATGTGCAGAGATAGACTTGAAAGGTTTGAATTTAACTCTGACCAGGCTCATGTCGAGTAGAAAGTTTGGGCAAGCCATCATCACAAGGATGTTTTTTGGCATAAAATGGGACCTTGTGCTTGGTAAATAATATAGTCAAAGGAATTTGTTAAATATGGCTAAATTTTATGAGATTTTTTCTGATAAAAAAAATTTGCAGACAGTGTCTGCAAAATTATCTTGGTCTCACTTTGTTAAATTAAGACCAAGGGTAGTCGACCTAAGCAGCTGGAACTACCGTTAGACACCGTTCTGTAAGTACTTTATAATACCGATAATGATTAATAAATTAAGTAATATGTTATAATATATAATAGAAAAGTCCATATTAAGGAAGGTGTTTTACATGAAATGGGAAGAAATAAGAAAAACATATCCAGATAAATTTGTAAAGCTTCAGATATTAGAATCACATATGGAAGGAAACAAAAAATATATTGATGATATGGCTGTTATAAAAGTTATTGATGATAACAAGGAAGCAACAAAAGAGTTAGTTCATGCTAGAGATAATACAATAGTCTACCATACAGGAAATAAAAGTATATTTGTTGAGGTAAAAAACATTAGAGGCTACAGAGGTGCAATTTAATGAAAATTGAATATAGAGATGGATTAATATATACATCTATTAATATTTCCTATAAAGGTAATTCAAAGATAATTGATAATGTGGTAATTGATACTGGAGCAGCTGGTTCCATTATATCTCCTGATGCAGTAGATGACATCGGAATATATGCTGAGCTGGGTGATAGAATTATGGAATACTACGGTGTTGGTGGAAGTTCACATATTGCTTTTATAAAAAAGATTAATGAAATTAAATTAGGCTCTCAAGGTATAAAAGATATTGAAATTGACTTTGGTATAATTGATACTACAGGAGAGATAAATGGATTGATTGGATTGGACATTCTTATTAAAGTTGGAGCAATAATTGATTTGAAAAATTTGAATATTGATATAAGTTGAGTATTTCACCTAATTAGTTTACAGAAAATTAAATATGGTTGTCTGTATTTTTATATATTTTTTTTGAAAATTCTGCTATGGGGATTGACCCCATAGCAGAAACTGGAAGTTTCTGCTTGCTAATATTTATGAAATGAATTTACAATGATGAGAAGGTAAATTTATTATGATAATAAACTGTACAAAAAAGTTGCAAGATGAATTGAAAATCAATCCGATTCTTTCTGAAGTAGAAGACCCTTTATTTTCCTGGCACGCAAATATTATAAAGATCAATCGAAGAAACGCAGTTGTGCTTGTCAATGATGCAAGCCGTTATTCAGTTATATTATATGGTTTAAAAACAAAAGAGTTTAAGAATATCTCTGCACTTATTGTAGATGCGATTTATAGGACCTTTGTAGATGATGGAATTAATCCGGAGGTTGTTTTAAATTATTTACAAGATGCTGGTGAAATAGTTTTCTCCAAAACGCAAAACAGAACTCTCGTTTCTAGGATGAATAAAGGTTGCGAGGCGGCAGAAGTATATTCTGATTTTATTGCAGAAAATAGTATTATCCAGACCTGCTTGGCTAAAAAAGCATACCGTTTTATTTATGTTGATTGCGAAAGCGAAATTAAACATCCAAATGAAATACTTTATGAAGAATTAGAGAAAAAATATAAAAATCCCATTATTATGTGCAAGGCAATAAAAATAAAAGTAAAATTAGATCTAGAAAAATTTCATATATGGAGAAGTGCAATTGTTCCTCTTAATTATACCTTTGGAGAATTTCATCAAGTAATGCAAAAACTGTTTGATTGGAAAGATTATCACCTGCATGATTTTTTGGTTTACAGAGGAGATGAGCCAATCATAAATATTGTTGGAAGTGAAGAAGATTTTGAATATCAAATGGATACTCCTATGGTTATGGAAAGTAAAGTGAAGCTTTCAGATTATCTTCCCGAATACAAAAGTCTGAAATATAGATATGATTACGGAGATAATTGGGAACATATCATCAAAGTTGAGGATGCTATTTTTGACTATGACAAAAATTATTCTTATTGTTTAGATGGCAGTGGCGATAAACCTCCAGAAGATGTAGGCGGAGAACATGGATATGAAGAATTTATAGAAATTATGAGTAATCCTATTCACGAAGAATATGAGCATATGAAACAATGGGCAGACAGTCAGGATTATGGGGGATTTGATATTGATATGGTTAATAGAAAATTGAAGTATTTGTGGTAGATAAATGAACATTATAAATATTTATCAGGTTTATTTTCAATGGATTATTCAAGAGAAATTAAAAGGTAGGGGATAATTATAATGATAGAGCCATCAAAAATAGAAGAAGAATTTAAAAAGGCTGAAGATGAAAATTATGCTTTTAGAACATATTTAAAAAATCATGCAGATTCAGACGAATTAGATGAGCAATTTGCGAAGCTTCATAGTGAATTATTCCATAATTATGATTGTAATAAGTGTAGAAATTGCTGCAAGATATATTCAATAACCTTTGAAGAAACTGAAATAGAGTCAGCTGCAAAGTTACTTAAAATGACAAAGGGGGAATTTATGAATAAACACATAGAAATGACTGCTAATGGATATGAGGTAAAAGGAAAACCATGTTATTTCCTAAGTGAAAGTGGCATATGCAAGATTGAAAGCTGTAAACCAGAAGGTTATAGAGATTATCCATTTACAAATAAGCCAGAGAGATTATTCAGTTTGTACAGCATAATTGGCTCTGCGGGTGTATGTCCAGTTGTTTTTGAAATACTTGAAAGACTGAAAAAAATGTATAATTTCAAAAGAAGAAAAAGAAATTAAAATTTACAGATATGACAATGATTTTAATGAATAGTAGTAGTAAAATCACTGAGAATCATGAATATTTTGGAACGAGAGGATGAAATTGAAGATAATATTTTAATTTATAATAGCTACGCACTGCGTAGCGAATTGATTTTTGAACACAATGCTGTTATAAAGATAATCAAATCATTGTAAATGTATCCGTGAAATACCTAGACCAACAAACGAAAGCAACTCAAATCTCACAATTTACTTTAACCTTACAAAAGTTTGAAAATTGGACAATTATAAAATAAAAAGAAAAACAAGCTAATGATTGTACTCGAGAGTGTAAAATAATCTGTGTAAACTCCATAAAGATGATATAATTATTCTTATTAAATGGAGGGTGCACAGATTATGTCTTTTTCAAGAAAGGAACTTATTAAACAACTTATTAAGGAAACAAAGCCTACAAGTGCAAAAGATGTTCAAGAAACATTGAAAGATCTATTCGCCGATACGCTTAAAGAAATGTTAGAAGCGGAGCTTGATGACCATCTGGGATATTCTAAATATGACTACAAAAATAAAAATACATCTAATAGTAGAAATGGACGAAGCTCTAAAAAGGTAATTTCAGATCTTGGAGAATTTCAACTTGATGTACCAAGAGATAGAAACAGTAGTTTTGAACCGGAGGTTGTTAAGAAAAATCAAACAGATATATCTGGAATTGAAGATCAAGTTATTGGTATGTATGCAAAAGGAATGACTACCAGAGATATTGCTACTCACTTAGAAAACATATATGGTTTTGAGGCTTCGCCTACACTAATATCTGGTATAACAGATAAAATTACTCCTATAGCTAAAGAATGGCAAAATAGACCATTAGAAGCCGTTTATCCTATAATCTTTATGGATGCCATACATTATAAAGTTAAACAGGATAATAGAGTCATAAACAAGGCTGCTTACGCAGTTATTGGAGTAAACTTAGATGGTATTAAAGAAGTTTTGGGAATTTGGATTGGAGCTAATGAAACATCAAAATACTGGCTCTTAGTATTAAATGAACTTAAAAATAGAGGGGTTAATGATATACTTATAGCTTGTGTTGATGGTCTTAATGGATTTAAAGAAGCTATTAAAGCGATTTATCCTCGTACTGAAATTCAGAGATGCATAATACATCAAATTAGAAACTCTTCTAAATATGTATCTTATAAAGATTTAAAAGCATTCAATGCAGATTTAAAACTAGTATATACATCTGCAACAGAAGATGCAGCCTTAGCGGAGCTAGCTAAATTTGAAGAAAAATGGGGAGATAAATATCTTATTGCTATCCGCTCATGGAAAGCTAATTGGGAAGAACTTTCTACATTCTTCAAATACCCGCCAGAGATACGAAAAATAATATATACTACCAATGCAATGGAAAGCTATAATAGACAATTAAGAAAAGTAACCAAGAGTAAAAGCGTATTTCCTTCAGATGATGCTTTACTTAAAATGCTTTATCTAGCAACAATGGATATAAGCAAAAAGTGGACCCAATCTATACGTGGATGGGCTCAAATACTAGCTCAATTATCTATATATTTTAGTGATAGGCTTGAAACTGTAATTTTTTAAATTTACCTATAATCTTCTAGTCATAGCTATAATGCTTTACTGTAAAAATATATAATAAATATAAAAAACTAGGTTTTTATATTTCTAATACCAAACCTAGTTTCTCATAAAAACATCTAATTTAAAATTTCTTATGGCAGTTTACACAAAATTATTGACAGACTCTTGTACTCTAATCAATAGCTTTTAAATCATTTGGTAATAATTCTATATCTTCTCCCTGTTGTTGTCTTTTTTTAATATTATCTCTTCCCCAAGAACACATTAAATCAATTATTTTATTTACTGATACTCCATACTCTGTAATATGATACTCAACTCTGGGAGGCATTTGATTATATACAATTCTACCTACAATACCATCCTCTTCAAGTTCACGAAGTTGTTGAATAAGAACCTTTTGAGTAATAGTCGGAATACGACGTTGTAATTCGCTTGTCCTTTTTTTTCCATGCATTAAAAGGCATATGATTAATGCTTTCCATTTACCTCCGATTATTTCAAGTGTAGCTTCTATACCTAAATTATATTGCTTCATAATAACCTCCTTTTTACAAATTTAAATAATAGCAGAGTTATAGTCCAGTACTACCTTTATCATATACTAACACCATCTAATACATACTTTCAAGTAACATTGTTACTTGAAAGTGTGTATTTACAGTACACTCCATGCGTTATAAAATGTAAATATTCAAAAAAACAAAATATTATAAAGAGCTGTACTTACTTTTGAGCTAAAATTAGAACACACTTTATAAATATTGATAGAACAGTTTGGCTTAGTATATCCTGTTTTTTTGATTTTGAAATAAATTCATAAAAATTTAAGAAAAGGAGAACTATTATGAAAAAACTTGTAATTTTAGCACACCCGAACATAGAAGATTCAAAAATAAATAAAAGATGGAAACAGGAATTGCTTCAATATCCTGATAAAATTACTATTCATGAGATTTACAAAGAGTATCCAGACTGGAATATTGATGTTTTAAAAGAGCAAAAATTAATCGAGACATACGATAGTATTATATTCCAATTTCCATTATATTGGTATAGCTATCCCCCGTTATTAAAAAAGTGGTTGGATGATGTTTTCACTCATGGGTGGTCTTATGGTTCTAAAGGTCATAAGCTCAAAGGGAAGAAGCTGGGGATAGCAATGTCAATTGGCGATAAAAAAGATAATTATTTGCCTTCCGGTTCAGTTAAATTTACAGTAGATGAGGTTATTGCTCCTTTTAAAGCAACCGCAGTGCATGTTGGTGCAGTCTCTTTGCCATATTTTGCTATATTTGGGGCTTCGTATCAAGCTAGTGATGAAGATATTAACCAGAGCGCAAAAGACTATATCAAATATATCTTTGACCATAAGTAACAACAAAATAAACACTTTAGCTTTGTAGATTAATATTAAACCTTAAATTACTAAACAGTAAATAAAAAACTGTTTTTGGTAATTTTGTTTTTCATGCGTCTAAATTAAATATTTAAAAAGCTGTGTCACTATCTATGCATGGAAATGCATTGTGACACAGCTCTTATTTGTACAAATTTATACTATAAATTTATTTTTACATTGTATAAAAAATCATTTTATATTTTTTTAGTTCCTTTATTAGATTTATTAATTACACCAACAGAATTTTTTTGTTCTGAAGTAACATTCACACTATGTGTTCCTTTAGTTGGAATTCCAACTTCTTCGGCAGCTTCCAGCTTAAATTTAGCTGCAGCTTCTCTTCCCTCTGATACAGAGAATCTACCTTTACTTTTTTTATTTGCCATATCTAACATCTCCTTTTTTAATAGCATTATTATATTTATGTAGTTTTCATAAGGCTATTACAGGGAATTAGAGGCTAATATGGAATTAAATTTTTTATATGACTTATATATTTTTCTCTTTTAAAATAGAGCTTTTCAGCATCCTTTAGGGAAATTTCTTCAAAACTAATTTTCTCATTAGACTTCAACTGAACAATTTCCTGAATATCCACAGAAACTAGCAAGGATATAATCAATATTATGTAAACAAAGCATCATTTTTTATTAAAGGATAATTTTAATGGGTACATTGAAATCCCTTTTTGAACAAGTTCTAAAAATTCATTTCTAGGAATGTTTACTGCACCTAAGCTTTCAAGATGTTGAGTATAAACTTGGCAGTCTATTACAATAAAATTTTTTTCCTCTAATAATTTGCAAAGAGTAATAAAAGCTGCTTTAGAACTATTACTCATAGTAGAAAACATAGATTCTCCAAAAAAACATTTTCCAATGATAATTCCATATAGTCCACCTACTAACTTGTTTTCATGCCAGGCTTCTACAGAATGTGCAAAACCAAGTTCATGGAGCTTGCAGTAGGCTTCTATCATTTCATTAGTAATCCAGGTTCCACTTTCTTTCCTTGTATTACCACAATTATATATAACTTCTCTAAAACAAGTGTCAAATGTAATTTTATATATATTCTTTTTAATTATTTTTTTCATAGAATGAGAAATTTTTACGTCTTTTGGATAGAGAATGAATCTAGGGTCAGGAGACCACCATAGTATTGGTTCATCTTCTGAGAACCAGGGAAATATTCCATTAGAATAGGCAAGTAACAGTCTCTCTGGAGACAGGTCTCCGTATACAGCTAAGAGCCCATCCTCTCTTGATAGAGAAGGATGAGGAAAGATTAAATCATCGCTTAATGAGTAAATTGGCATAATGCAGCACCATCCTTAAAATATATATTACAATTTTTTGTAGAATTCTGCAAGTGCAGGGGTTCAGATACCATAGCATTAATATTATAAAAAAGTTTGAGGCTACCTTTGAGAGTTATTGGAATGATGCAGAATTTATTAGTTTTAATTCTGAAAGCGGGGAAGATGAAATAAGATTGAAGATCTCTTTAAATATGGAATCTTTAAAGAGATAGTGGAAAAGCTAACATTAACATTTATAATAGCTACGCACTTTGTAGCGAATTGATTTTTGAACACAATGCTGTTATTATGGAGAAAATTAAATTTATACTTATTGGGGGTGCTTTTGCATTGAACAAATTACTTGAAGAAATACAATACAATGCACTATTTTCAAGGGTCAAATAGCGGTATACTATATCTAGATGTAAACAACATAAGGATAGTTATAAATTTAACTCAGGAGATGATAATATGGAACTATCAAAATATATAGATCATACCATACTTAAGCCAGATGCCACTTTGCAGGAAGTTAAGAAAATCTGCAGTGAAGCGAAAAAATACAGTTTTGCTTCAGTTTGCGTAAATCCTTATTATGCAAAATTTGTCAGTTGTGAGCTTAAAGAAACAAGCGTAAAGACCTGTGTAGTGATAGGTTTCCCACTAGGTGCAAATACTAAGGAAGTAAAAGCATTTGAAGCTTCAAATGCTGTGGAAAATGGTGCTCAGGAAGTTGATATGGTAATTAATATCGGGGCACTTAAGGACAAGAAGTACGATGTGGTGGAAAGCGATATAAAGGCAGTAGTGGATAGTGTTAGTGGTAAAGCATTGGTAAAGGTAATCATTGAATGCTGTCTTCTAACTAAAGAAGAAATAGTTATGGCATGTAGACTCTCCTTAAAGGCTGGTACAGATTTTGTAAAGACCTCAACAGGGTTCAGCACGAGCGGTGCTAAGGTTGAAGATGTAAAGCTAATGAGAGAGACGGTGGGTGAGAATGCTGGAGTAAAAGCATCAGGTGGAATAAGGGACTACAAGTCTGCAATGGAGATGATAAATGCAGGTGCTAATAGAATAGGGGCAAGTGCAGGAATTGCTATAGTAAGTGAATTTAATGAGCAAAACTAATGACAGATATAAAAAGTACAGAAATATTGGCTTCAATATGTTGTGAGCCGTATAACATTTAAAAACAATCGATTATTTAATAAAAAAGTAACCTTTTGTTAAAAAACAGAAGGTTACTTTTTATTAAATAAAATATAAATAATTTGGAATTTGGAAGGAAGTGTAACTGTTAAACAATTGTAGTAAAGCAACCTTAATTAAGATAGTAGATTTATGATTATGAAGGATTAATCGTAACAGACAAAAGGGAAACTTGAGATTAAAGAATTAGAATAGTTATTTATTTTCTGGAGTATATATTTTTCAATTAGAAAAAACTTTAATTGTTATTGATAAGAAATATGAAGCTGATAAAATAGAGTTAACAGATTATTATGAAATGAACGTTAAAGTAGAAAATTTAAATTCATATTTAAACGAATAGCTTAAATTTGAATGTTATAGGGAGTATTAGGAGGAATGGTAGATGGTGTCTATCAGCATAACCGTAATTTTAATAGCAGTAATTTTAATAGCACTTATTTTTGCACTTTCCAATGGGCTGCATGATGCAAGCTCTGTAGTTGCAACCTGTATTGTTTCTGGTGCAGCAATGCCAAAGCAAGCAATTGGAATTGCATCAATTTTTGGAATGATAGGTTCTATTTTAGGTGGAAGTGCAGTAGCGGATACTATCTCTAAGATTATAGATTTACCAGTGAATACTTCCATGCTCACAATACTTCTTGCAGCAATTATGGGAGCAGTTATATGGAATTTAGTAACCTGGAGATTAGGACTGCCTTCAAGTTCTACACATGCTTTGATAGGCGGAATAATTGGATCAGTATGGGTGTCTTCAGGTTATAAACATATACTATGGGGCTGGAATGAACTAATTGGTGGACAGTATCAACTCACTGGAATTGTGAAAGTAGTTGCAGGTTTAATTATTTCACCGATGCTTGGATTTATAATTGCATTTATTCTTCAAAAAGTTACGAGATTGTTGCTGAGGAATGCGAAATTTACATTAAATAATAGTCTAAATAAGCTGCAATTGGGAATAGCTGCAGCACTTGCCTACAGCCATGGTGCTAATGACACTCAAAAAATAATTGGAATAATAACCTTAGCATTGATGGCAGGTAAAGGTATAGCAATAAATACAGCACCGCTTTGGGTAAGAATAGCTGGCGGACTTGTAATGTTTATTGGAACAATGCTTGGAGGCTGGACAATAATGAGAACTATCGGTAGAGGAATATTTAAAATAAGGGTTATTCATAGCGTAAACTCTCAATTAGCTTCTTCAGGGTCACTACTATTGGCTACTTTTATTGGGGCACCCGTTTCTACTACTCATGTAGTTGTCGGCAGTGTTATGGGAGTTGGTGCAGCTGACGAATATAAAATGGTCCATTGGGGTGTAGCAAAGGAAATTATTTTAGCTTGGTTTATTACAATACCACTATCTGCGGTAGTTTCTGCATTGATATATAGTTTAACTAATTTTATTTTCAAAGTAATATAAAGTGAGGGCAGGAAATATGGATAAAAGAAATATCTTTGATAGGTTTTTCCCAGTAAAATATGATTTTTACGAAATGCTAAACAAACAGGCAGAGCTTAATATGTTAGGTATTGATATGTTACACAAATGGTTGAGTAGTCGATCAAAGAATGAAGAGGAAGAACTTCTACGGTATGTTAAAGAGGCAGATGAAGTTAGATTGGATATGGAAAGTAAACTGATAGAGGCGTTTACAACACCTTTTGACAGGGAAGATATTTATTCTATTTCCGTTGAAATGGATAAGGTAATTGAGTTTGCTAAATCAACATTAGAATCTATGGAAGCATTTGAAGTGGAACCGAATGATATCATTATTAATATGGTGGAAAAGCTTAAAGAAGGTATGGATTTTCTATTTGAATCCTTAACAATATTGGAAAGCAATCCAATAAAATCGCAGCAAAACATAATTAAAATGAGGGAAGCGCACGTTGAGGTAGAACGGCTTTATCGAAATGGAATGGCTGAAGCGTTTAAGTGTAATGACCCAATGCATGCTCTTAAACAAAGAGAAGTGTATCACCATATAAAAGATGCCTCAGCTAATTTAGAATATACTGTAGATATATTTCACAGGATAGTTGTACGAAGAGTATAATTTGGGGGAGTAATTCCCCAATTCTACTCGACCCATGCCCACATTATAGATTTAAGGAAGTTTTAATTTTAGCATCCTTATTGTTTTATTTAAAATTATTGTTTATAATATTTTTATAAAATCTGACTTTCCAAATTTAAAGGGTTTTTCGGAAAGAAATCTTAAATAGAAGAATAGCCAAAGGCAATATAAAGCTTTCAGTACATGATGAGTGTAGATGGGTAAATATAGAGCAGTTAAAGGAATCTAAATTTGCACCAGCAGATACATATTTTGTTGGAAAACTTATGAATAATAAGTAGCTTGTTTAAGAATATAGTAATATACTTTTATTAAGTACAGTGAAAACATATTTTAAGCTTTTATAATATACATATTGAGATTTTTTTTAACGCTAGAAAGAGCCTAAAAAGTACACAATTATTGCAAAATAAAAATGCACAAATTTGTGTACTTTTTCTTTTATTAAAATATATTTAAGTACATATAACCTTAGTTTTTATAAGTTTCATATCGAATATATATAAAAGGTTTTAATGCGAGGTGAAAAGATGTTTTTTAAGAAATCTCTTGAGGAACGAGTAGAAAAGGCAAAAAAAAGTCAAGAAGAATTAAACACGTTAATCGAGGAATATAAGCCGTTTATAGCAAGTACTTTGCAGAAAAAGACAGGAAAATATTTAAAGTATGGATATGATGACGAGCTTACAATTGGTATGATGGCTTTTAAGGAAGCTATAGATTCATACGATAAAAGCAAAGGGAAATTTTTAAACTTTGCTAAACAGGTTATTATTCTTAGAGGTATAGATTATTACAGAAAGAATGAAAAATTAAAAAATACAGTTTATTTGCAAGGAACTTATGATATAGAAAATGAAGATATAAGCATTGGAATACTGAATAGAGCGATGGAAGAATATGAACATAAAAATGTAAATGAAATGAGAAAATTGGAAATTTTAGAATATAAAAAGGAATTAAAAGAATGGGGAATTGAACTTTTAGAACTAGTGCAAGCTTCTCCAAAACAACAAAAGCTTAAAAAAACCTATAAGGATATTGCACAATTTATTGTACAGGATAAAGATATGCTTAACAAGTTAATAAGTATAAAAAGATTGCCTTTAAAAGAAATAGAAAACAGTATGCTTATCCAGCGTAAAAAACTTGAAAGAGGAAGAATATATATTATTGCATTAGTGATTGCGGCAATAGGTGACTATGAACTGATACGAGAATACATCGAATGAGGGTGAAAGTATGAAAGGAATTGTATTTGAAGAATTAAAGGATAAACTTATTGTGTTAACAGAAGAAGGAGATTTTATAGAAATAGGTAGGTTAAGTGACAAGGTAGAAATCGGGGAAGAAATTGTTATTAAAGGAGAAAAAAGAAATACAAAACAAACTTTAAAACGTTTTACTTTCGCTGCAGCTATATTTGCTATGATTATATTGGCAAGTTATGGAGTTTATGGTTGTTTTATTACACAAGGATATGTAAGTATTGGTATAAATCCAAGTGTTAATAAAAATGCAAGCATGGAAATGGCCTACAATTTGTTTGGAAAAACTATAAAATTACAAGCATTAAATAAAGATGGAAATACTCTTATTGAAAAAATAGGTGGATTTCAATTTAAACCTACAAATATAGTGATTAATGAATTTATTAAAGCAGCAGAAAAAGAAAAAGTTATTTTACAAGAAAAGGAAAATACAATTGTAATAACGATAACCACCTCTAATAAGAAAATTGATGATGAAAGCCTGGATAGTTCAGTAGAACATTATATTAAAGACAATAATATAAAGGCAAAAGTTATGATTGTATTGGGAAATAAAACTGATTATGAAAGAGCTAAACAATCCGGTGTTCCAACTGATAAGTTTATTTTGATAAATAAAGCATTGAAAAAGAATTCTGCTTATAAATTTGGTGATTTAAATAAAAAGTCCATAGAGGAAATTATTCATATAATTAATGAAGAAGAAAAAAACTATAAATAGGATAATCAGCAAAAGGAAAGATATGAAGATATCAACAATTAGAGGAGTAAACAAAATTGTTATTTAGTTGCATTAAATATGAATATAAATTAAATTTATATTTAATAATAATGTAATTATAAGAAAAAGATCAAATTAATTAGATTATGTACAAAGCAAAGGGGTTAATCCTATTTGGTCTATTTGACGAGAATTCATTATATATGGTAATTTTGTGTAAACGAATAAAGTGGAGGGGTTTATTTGCAAAAAAGAGAAATTTATAAGAAAGCATCTAAACGATTAGTTGCTTTAGTGATTTGTTTGGGGGTATTATTAATTATCTTCTTATCTTCCTATCAGCTAAATAAGAAAATAATTAATATAGTTCACCCAAGTATTTGGTCACGTCAGCAAGCACAGAATTTCGTACTTACAAAGGAAAATACAGCATCTAATATTGATCCAAATTTCAAACTTGCGGCTCCTGATCTCTGGATTTGGGATACTTGGCCACTTACTAAAAGAGACGGTTCTGTAGCAACAGTTAATGGATATAAGGTTATTTTTGCGCTAACTGCACCTAGAAGTGTGGATTGGGACAAACGTCATGATGTTGCAAGAATAAGTTGTTTTTACTCAGAAGATGGTAAACATTGGACATACAAAGGACCTGCTTATAATCCAGAAGATGCTCTTGGTTCTAGACAATGGGCTGGTTCAGCAATGCTTGATGACAATGGAAAGGTTCAGTTTTTCTATACTGCTACTGGTAGAAAAGGGGAGGCAGTTATAACTTCTGAACAACGTTTAGCTAAGACTACCTTTGATATAAGTGCAGATAAGAATGGAGTTCATCTTTCAAATTGGAGTAAGCACCAAGTTATCCTTGAGCCAGATGGGGTATACTATCAAACTATGCAGCAGGCAAAAGGACCTATAATATATTCTTTCCGTGATCCGTGTTTCTTTGAAGATCCTAAAACTGGAAAAGAGTATTTATTGTTCGAAGGAAATAAAGGTGGAGATGATCAAAGATTAAAACCTGAAAATATTGGTGATGAATTATTTCGTAAAACACATATAATACCACCAGAAGCGGAAAATTTCAACGGAAATATCGGTATTGCCGCTGCAGAAGATAAAGATTTAACAAAATTTAAATTATTGACTCCATTACTTGAAGCAGCTGGTGTTAACCAACAGCTTGAACGCCCACATGTTGTAATTAAAGGAAATCAATATTACTTGTTTACTATCAGCCACAGATTTACTTATGCTCCAGGATTGAATGGTCCAGATGGATTATATGGTTTTGTTGGTGATTCTCTACGTAGTAATTATAAGCCTTTAAACGGAAATGGGCTTGTAATAACTAATCCTGCTAATGATCCATATCAAACATATTCATGGTATGTGATGCCTGGTGGAAGTGTTTTAAGTTTTATAAATGAATATCATGTTAATGGACAACTTAGATATGGGGGTACTTTTGCACCAACATTGCAAATTAGTTTAACAGGAGATAAATCAAAAATTACAGAAGAACTTGCAGAAGGAGTAGTTACTTCTTCACATTAGTTGAAAACTTACTAATTTTATATGAATTCAAATCTATCCCTTATTGAATGCTGTCTTCTAACTAAAGAAGAAATAGTTATGGCAAGCTTTGGATATGGTGCAAAGGAACCATATCCAAAGACTAGGCAGTCATTAGAGAAAGTTGTACAGTGGATATAATTATTTGTTAGAAAAACATATTTTTAAAGCATTAAATTGAGATATTACTTTTATGTCAATCAATAAAAATATTGACAGAATATAATTAATATAATATTATATTATATGCATATACATATAATATTAATAATTCTTCTGTAGAAAGCTAAAAATAAATAAATTTTACTTACTTATATGTATATACATACAAAAGGAGTGATTGAGATGAAAACTTTATTTGACAAAACGCAGATAGGTACTCTTAAGTAAATTGCACAATTAAGTTTTTCTAAATTATATATTAAAGAAGTAGAATACTTAAGGGGAATCCAAGCATGTGGGGGTGAATTTCCTTTTGCCATTGTAGCAAATAAATTCAATGCTTATACAATATAAAATTTGCTCATTTAACTTTTTAAGAGGGAGTGATCAGGTATGGAAACAATTGAACAAATGATTCAAAAAAAAGCTTACGAACTGGGCTATGAAAAATGTGGTATTATTCCAATTAGTTTGATGAAAGGTTATGCTGAAAAATTTGAAGAGCGCATGCAAAAAGTTCCGGAGTCCAGACCATTTTATCAAGGACTGCAGCGCTTAGTTAATCCGCTGGAGGTGTATCCATGGGCAAAATCCGTGGTAGTACTTACAGTATCATACGGAAAATACAAGATTCCAGAAGAGGTAAAGGGACACATTGCTAAGGCGTATTTATTTGATGTACGTGTGGATACAAATACGAAAGAATATCAAAATAATCGTGCATTAGAAAAATACATGCAGGAACTTGGTTTAAAGGTAGAAACCAATCAGAAATTTGGAGTAGTAGGAATGCGTTGGGCAGCTATGCAGGCTGGAATCGGGATTATTCGCAGAAATAATTTTTTGTACACCGAGTCTGGTTCATGGGTTCATCTTGAAGCCTGGGTTACTGACCGAGAAATGGAGTTAAAAGAAACAAATAATGTTCCTCAGTGTCCTAAGGGATGCAATCGTTGTATGGCATCCTGTCCAACAAAATCTCTTTCTGATCCATATACCATGCTGCCAACTGCCTGCGTTTCTTTCCTGACAACCTTTGGTGGGCGTAATCTGCATCAAGAACCATTAAGTAAAACCTTCGGAGGCTGCATTTATGGATGCGATATTTGTCAAGATGCGTGTCCTATGAACAGGGGAAAGTGGAAGGGTGAGGAAGAATTTCCCGGCCTTGCAGAATTGGCTCCTGAATTAACTCCTGAAAATATTTTGAATATGGAGGAAGATTTTTATCGCGAGAAAGTTCAGCCAAAATTTTTCTATTTATCACCAGAGGAACTTTGGAAATGGAAGGTAGATGTATTGAATTATATGCGTAATAACTATATGGAAAGTTATAAGTCGCTTATTATAAATGCATGTAATAACGAAAATGAAAAAATATGTGAAATGGCGAACTCAATTTGCAATGAACTTTGCTTACAAGGAAGGCAGAACTCTATATGAAGAAAATTTAAATAGTCAATAATAAATTTTCAATGGAGGACCATGCTCTTTTTGAATATATTGTCTTTATGCCAAGCTTCTTTGATTCTTTTTTTATGTGCTCACATAATTTATGATTCACAAAATCAATAAGAACTATTACAAGTTCAGCATTTTGAGGTATATCAACACATTTATGATTATTTTTTCTTCCGCTTATATGCTTTATAACACAAAAACCTTTGCTGCATAAATGGCAATTTATCATTTTAATATTATCTCCTCCGACAATCATAATTCCCATAGAATCCCCTCCTTATTCATACTATTCATATTAGTATACTATATTTATTGCTATTCTTCAATACCAATTTTTGTATTTATAGCTGTATACAATAAAACTTTAAGGTAAGTAATTTTGAGTTTGAGAAAGACAGTGAATTAGGAATAATATTTATAAAGTAAATTTACAATTAAATTTAATGAAATTAAATAATTATAAGTTAATGGATAAGCTTGGTCATACTGCTATGAATGCTTATAGACTTAAAATTTGTGAAATTATAAATATATAACATTTAACCATATAATTCAAATAAAATTCCATTTAAATTATAGAGAACTTAATATAAAATATTATATGTGAAAAGCTTTTCTAATAGATTGACAGTAGCATATTATACAATTAAACAATTTCCTGTTGATATGTAAAATTAAGGTGGAATGTTCATATCCCAGAAGGAATAAAAGTGGACAAGAAACAAAGTTTGAATGGTATGAAGAGACAGGTCCTTTGGGCTTTGGTCTTAAAGTATAGATTATTAATAACAAATTTGTCTTTTAAGGAGGATAATATGATAAGAGAAGATAGATATGATAATATGGAATATGTAAAATGTGGTAAGAGCGGTCTGCTATTGCCGCGATTGTCCCTAGGAATCTGGAACAATTTTGGTGGAGTTTTCGCCTATGAAAATGCAAAGGATATGTTGGTTACTGCCTTTAATGAAGGTATAACGCATTTTGATGCAGCAAATAATTACGGACCACCACCAGGAAGTGCAGAAATACTTTTGGGTAATGTATTAAAAAGAGAATTGAATGGATATCGTGATGAATTATTAATTACAACAAAGGCTGGTTATGATATGTGGCCTGGTCCCTATGGCAACTGGGGATCAAGAAAATATATGATATCAAGTTTGGATCAAAGTCTAAAACGATTGCAATTAGATTATGTAGATATTTTCTATTCTCATAGAAGAGATCCTGAAACTCCATTGGAAGAAACCATGGGAGCCTGACGTAAGGACAGTAAAAAGAGAAAAATTAACATGGAATAAAGTAACATGAAAAAAAGGATAGAAAAAAACATAGCCAAGCCCTAAAATATAAGTTAAATTCGGACAAACAAACTTATAAAAAAGGAGAATTGGCTATGCTTAACAATCAAGAATATATTACCGCAGAATTAGGAAAAATGCTATATGAGATTTTACCCATATCATCCAAGAAACTAAAAAATTTAGTATATATTGTTTTGGGAATATTGTTATCAAAATCAGTTATAATCTCAGAAATATCAGAAAAGCTAAAGGATTACTATACAGAAGCCAATGAAGAAAGTAAAATAAAAAGAATTTATAGATTTTTTTCAAGTTCAACAATAAAGTCAGACTACCTATATTATAATTTTATCGATGAAATTATGATAAATTATATAAAAAGAAGTACCACTAATAAACTGGTTGTAATATTTGACCATACAACACTGGAAGATAAATTTTTAATACTTAAATTTTCGCTGAAAGTGGGAAAAAGAGCAGTTCCACTATGGTATAAAATATTTGAATATAATGAAAAAGATAATAAAAATTTCAAACATATAAAACAGGGAATAGAAGAGATTAAGGATCTTATAAGTTCATATAATTATGAAGTTGTATTGCTGGCAGATAGAGGTTTTAAGAGTATAGATTTATTTAAGTTTATAAATAAAATAGGATGGAAATATTGTATAAGATGTACCAATGATATGCTTGTAAATATAGAAGGGAAAGAAAAAATAAAATACCTTAGAGATATAAAAACTCTAAAAAAAGGCGTAAAAAAGTTTAATGGAATTTTACTAAGTGCTGAAAAATATAGATGCAATTTAGCAGTTTGTAAGGCAGAAGAAGCAGCGGATACCTGGTATATAGTAACCAATCTTGATAGTAAGAATGCTGTTAATGAATATAAGAAAAGATTTATTATAGAAGAAATGTTTAGAGATTTAAAATCCAGTGGCTTCAATATGGAAGATACATGGACAAACAGTCTTATATATTTTGAAAACTTATATTTATGCTTATGTATAGCATATACATGGATGATAATATTAGGAGCAGATTGTTCTAAGAATAAGAAGAGTAAGATAATAGGCGCAACTAAAAAGATAAGAAATAAAATAGTTAGAATATACAGCTTATTCAGCAGTGGATTGACATGGTTTAACAGATGTTATGATTCTAATAGAAAAAAATATGCCTTAAAATTTAATTTGATACTTTATGACATCTAATATGGCAAAAAAAGTAAATATATTCTTTAATAGTAAGGCACCAGTATACCCATTCTCTATTACATTAATTTCATGTTTATGATTATATTATCTTTATAAGCATATTATTGCATTATTACTATTTGGAAATATAATCTTGTAAATGATTTTTATGTTTATTATTCTTATTTAATGCAATTCACTGTCCGTAAGTCAGCCATGGGAGCACTTGCTGATGTAGTAAAACAAGGAAAGGCTCTTTATGTTGGTGTTTCAAATTATAGTCCGAAAGATACAAAGAAAGCATCGGATATTTTAAAGAATATGGGAGTGAAATTATTGGTGCATCAGCCAAAATATTCAATGTTTTGGAGAGAACCAGAAGAGGGATTACTTAAGGTATTAGAAGAAGAAGGTATTGGATCGGTTGCTTTTTGTCCATTGGCACAGGGACTATTAACCGATAAATATATTCATGGTATTCCAGATGATTCTAGAGCGGCTAATTCAAATATAAGACATTTAAATAGCAATGATATAAAGCCAGAATTAATTGAAAAAATAGTTGCTTTAAATGAGGTAGCAAAAGATCGAGGTCAAAGTCTTGCACAGTTAGCCCTTGCTTGGGTCATTAGAGAAGGTGGGGTTACTTCTGCAATTATAGGAGCAAGTCGTAAAGAACAAATTATTGATAATGTAAATATGTTAAAAAATAAAAAATTAACTTCTGATGAATTAGCACGAATAGATGGAATATTAAGTAAATAAAAAGTAGCATGCAGAAACTGGAAATTTCTGTTTGTGAATACAATCTATTTTGCTAATTTCTGCGAAAAAGTCAATTACACATATGTAATTGACTTTTTTTCGATTTACATGGTAGAATTTGAAAGTGGATTATTTATTTAATGATGTTTACGATTCCTTGTTTTTCAAAGGGCTTTTGTTGTTTCGTATTATCATGAATGCTAAAAATAGGTGATAGGAGTGATAACGTGAAGAATATAATTGAAGTTCGGAATTTTGTAAAGAAATATGGTAATTTTACAGCAGTGGACAATGTTTCATTTGAGGTAGAGGAGGGCAGCATTTTTGCTTTTTTAGGTCCAAATGGAGCGGGTAAAAGCACCACCATCAATACCCTCTGCACTATATTCGATAAGACTAGTGGCACCCTGATGATTGATGGAAAAGACGTTTCCAATGACAAGGATGCCGTTAGAAGTGTTATTGGAGTTGTTTTTCAGGAACCAACACTTGATAATAAAATGACCATTTTTGAAAATCTAAATATGCATTGTTATTTTTATGGAATCCCTAAAAGTGAAATCGTGGAACGTATTGACTTTGCTCTAGATATAGTGGATTTACGGGATCGGAAAAAAGCCATGGTAAGTAGTCTGTCCGGAGGGATGAAACGACGTGTGGAAATAGCCAGATCGCTCTTGCATTACCCCAAGGTATTGTTTTTGGATGAGCCAACCACAGGACTTGACCCTCAAACAAGGGCACATATCTGGGATTATATTGTGAAGCTCCAAAAGGAAAAAAATATTACTATTTTTCTAACAACGCATTATATGGACGAGGCTGAGATTTGCAGCAAAGTCGCTATTATGGATGCCGGTAAAATTGTTGCAATAGACACGCCATATCATTTGAAACAGCAATACACAAAAGATAAAGCATATATCACAACAGGTGATGAGCAAGGGTTGGAATCACTGCTTAATAAGTTAGGGTTTATTTACAAGAAAAAAGATGGTTATTATTCTATTGAAGTTCGAAGTTTGCCGGAATTGATGGAGATATTGAGTGCCCAGAAACCGGCGATTACAGATTTGGAAATTAAAAAAGGTACATTGAACGATGTGTTTTTAAAAATCACAGGAAAAGATATAAGGGAGTGAGAAATTATGCAAATTATAGCAGCTTTATGGTTTAGAAATCTTAAAATTTTTGCACGCAATCGCGTTCAGCTTGTTTTCACGATTATCATGCCGTTTTTCTTTTTATATGTGTTCAGTGCAATATTTAAAAACGACAATATTTCCAACCCGGTAAACTATATGCTTGCCGGTATTGTTATAACAACCGTCTTTCAAACTGCACTTACCATTGCCACCAGTACAATTGAAGATATTGTTTCGGGTTTTATGAAGGAAGTGCTGGTAAGCCCAGTTAAGCGAATTCAGATTGCTGCAGGTCAGCTCTTGTCTGCAGCAACAATAGCAACCTTACAGGGCATTATAATTTTATTCATTGGTTATTTCATAGGTTTAAAATTCACATCCCTGATTACGCCATTTGCGGTAATTGGTGTGATGGCTGTGGTTGGGCTTGTGTTTTCCGGCCTGGGATTATTTTTAGCTGCGCTGGTGAAGAATTCCCAAACATTCCAAATTGTCATAACGGCTATTACAATGCCATTGACATTTCTTTGCGGTGCATATATCCCGCTTTCGCTGTTGCCAAAAATATTGCAATATGTTGCTTATCTCAATCCAATGACATATACAACAGCGTTTTTTAGGACCATCATACTGGAAAAGACGTCTTTAACAACCGATCAGTTGATCTCGGAACAACTTGCTTTTAAAATTGGAAATTTTGTAATTACTCCATCTATCAGCATGGTGATTGTAATTATTTTCGGACTCATATTTTTACTGTTGTCAACATTCGTTTTCTCAAGAGTGGATTTTTCAAGAATTAATCGCTCCAAAAGCAAAGAATCAGATATATGGAGTTAGTAATAATATCATGTAAGGAGTATTAACATTTGTCTTGCCACCAGGTATTCCAACCATCCAGGAAAAGAATACTGATTCACACAAAAACGCACTTGTCAATTACGTTGATGGGTGCGTTTTGTACGTCCCCATGTATGCCTATAAGCTAGGACGGATGGATCCACATTTAGGCAGGTATACTTATCTGGAGAAGCCTGAATTATCCACTTATTGCAATGATTTTCCATTATTTTATTCTTGTATTGATGTCACACCTCATCATCCAAATATACATACCTATTATTACTATATACCCAGCCTATGGGCATTACTTGTCGAATCCAAGTTTAAATTTATTTGTGTTCTACCTTAAATGCTTTACCAGCCTGTACAATACTTATATTTAATATATTTGTTAATTGTTTAAGGGCTCTAAGATCATTTATATACTTAATATTGTTCTTACTAATTAAATTTTCAATTATTACTACTATATCCTTTTTTTGATCAGAATTCAGACTGAGCTTATTGTTTAGACACTCTCTATTAATATATGTTAAAGTAGTCCATATCTGCTCCTCTGATATACTATTTATATCCATTAGAACCCATGTGAAATCTTTCCTTCTAGTATTTTCAGGATAGGCCTTCTTAAAAAACTCTATAAAGTGATTCACTGGCTTCGGATCTTTTTCTTTAACATACTTTCCAAGCTGTGTTTTTAGCTTATTCTTTAGATACATCATTGTATTTGGTTTTATTGAACCCTTTAATTGCTCTATATGCTTATAAATATAATTATAGGTGTCTTTAATCTTCTCCTCATTTATATTTTCCTTTTTAAGCACCACTGTTATATCAATGTATTCTAGGATGTTCTTCTTAGAATTAAGTTCTTTATTATATAGTCTTTCCCAAATTTCGGATGCAGTTAATTGTTCAAATTCGGTGTTATTTAATACTACGTCTTTATCCATATATGCTCCTTACCTCTTTTTAAATTTCTTAATTCTTATATTGTATCACAATTAGTAGGTGGCTTGCAGTCATCTACTCGCTACTTGATAAATAAAAATATATCACTATTGTCATAGTAACATTAGTGATATATTTTCTAAAATCTTCAATTATTATACCTATAGTATTGGTATGATGGTAAGTGTACCTACATTCTCAGTACTGTGTATACTCTTTTAAAAGAGTTTGTCTATATATTCATACTAAGTACTAAGCCACTGATAAAATATGAAACCAGGCTCTCTGCCCCTTCATTTAAATTTATACTATTTTCAGTAATTCCATCATAACAACCGCCGTTCTCACTATCGACCAAGCATTTACCCTTTGAATTCTCACCCTTATACCAAGCATAACACTGCTTGGCTTTATTTAAATAATCAATATTCTTTGTCAATTTATAGGCAGTTATATAAGTTAGCGCTGTTTCCGCAGCCTCCACAGGCTGCTCATCATATTTAGATGCCTCTTCTCCCTTGTTTAACCATCCATTACAGCCCACTGGTTTGTAATACCAATTTTTAAAAGTAATCTTTTCTAAAAATTTTAGACTCTCCTCTGCACAGTCTAAAAATTTTTCTTCTCCTAAAATTTCATAGCTTATAAACATAGCCCAGGGAAATATGGAATTGCTGTAGGTAATAGAGGACTCATACCATTTCCACTCTTCATCTTTACAATGATTATATTTTTCAAGTATACTCTCTGCCAGTGGTCTTATATACTTTTTAGGATCATCAACATATTGAAGCCCTATAATGGAATAAGCTTTTCCTCTAAGAAATTTAAGATCAGCACAGTTTTTTAAAGACTTTGTTAACATGTGCTTACAGGTAAGCTTTATATTATTAGGTACCTTTAAGTCTGATACAGTGTATCCAAGAGCCCAAAGGCATCTTCCAAAGCAGTCTTCAGAGCCTTCCTTCTCAATAAACTGCCTATCATAATTCATAAAATTTTTAAATTTTCCTTCATCATTTTGTGCATTAAGTAGAAATGAAGTGTAGGTATATATAAGCTTTAAATATTTTTCTTCTGATTTATTATGATAAAGCATAACTGCCATAATAAGAGCTCTTGCATTATCATCTGTAGTGTAACCCTTTGTTGGATCCGGTATTCCATATTTGCAGTGCTGAAACATTCCCGTATCATCTGTCATATGAAAAATGTGATCTTCTTTTAATTTACCTAAAGTATCTATCATCATACTACTAAACTTCCTTCTTTCTTATGATCCTCTATAACTGTTATGAATAATTTTGCATATTGCTTAGCTACACTTTCCCACATCATTGTCTTTCCTACTTTTAAGGTTTTATGTTCCATATCTCTTTTTTTATCAGGATTTTCCAGTATATAATTTATACATTTTGCAAGAGAATAGGCGTTCTTAAATTCTCCAAGCATTCCTCTTCCTTCTGACAGCATCTCTTTAGCATAGCTGTAAGGAGTGGATACAATAACTCTTCCATAGCCTGCCGCATAGGCAAGAGTACCACTTACTGCCTGATCTTTTCCAAGATAAGGTGTCATATATATATCAGAAATCTGTAAATAGTTTATTATTTCATCCTTAGTAAGATATTTGTTTATAAAGCAAACGTTGTCCTTTATCCCTAAGTTCTCTACTAACTCTTCAAGTCTTTCTCTATACTCCTCGCCTTTTTCTCTTTTTATACAAGGATGAGTCTGACCTAGAATTAAGTAAACTATATCTTTATGTTTCTTTACTACTTCTGCTACAGCTTCTATACCATATTCTAGTCCCTTACTTGGACCTATAAGACCAAAAGTACTGATTATATTTTTATCTTTTAATCCATACTTATCTTTCAAATTTTCTCTAGCTGGCATAATCCTAAAAGGGACTCCATGATTTATAACTTCTATCTTATTCTTATCTATATCATATATGTTTTCAAGCACATATACTGTGTTTTTTGACATAGTTATAATTTTCTTGCTTTTTTTGCCAATTATATTTAGAATTTCTCTCTGTTTAAAAGATGGTTTAGGCAATACCGTATGCAGCGTAGTTACAAAGGGGATATTTAAATTATCCACAAAATCTAATAGATATTCTCCGCATTCTCCGCCAAATATACCGTATTCATGTTCAATTACCAGTAGTTCTATACTTGAATTATTTATAGCTTTTGCAGCCTTAATATAGTCTTCTCTAGTGCACTGATTTATTTCCATTTTTACGCTATCATTATCATATTTATAATCATCATTACTAAGAGCTATTATCTTTGGTTTTTGTAGAAGTTTTATCTTATCAAGTTCTCTTACTAAATCTTGAGTAAAAGTAGCTATTCCACATTCTCTTGGTGGATAGGTGCTTAAAAATGCTATGTTTCTCATTCTGTTCAATACCATTACAAATCCTCCTGTTTTATATTGCCATAAGCTCAGTATAACCTGGAGTATATATGGTATTATAGTAATCGCTGTCGCCATCCATAATACAATTTGATGACATTATGCTGTGATATAATTTTGATCCGCTGCCTATGTTTACATTGTCCCACAATATACTCCCTATTATGTTACTTCCCGTACCAATGCAGCAATTGTTTCCTATTACTGCATTTGGTCCTATAACTGTATTAGCTCCAATTTCTACATTATCTCCAATATAAGCTGGTTCTATAATTTTTACATTACTATGAAGCTTTACATTTTTACCTCTATATAAGCAGGATTTTTCTAAATTTAATTCTGGTATTTTACATTTTCCAGTAAGAATATCTCTGTGTGCTTCAAAATATTTTTTAGGAGTACCCACATCCATCCAATAGGATAATTTATTATAAATAGCTATCTTATATCCCTTTTTCAGTAATAATGGGAATATTCCCCTTTCGATAGATACAACTCTCCCATCAGGTATTTCCTTTAATACCTTGGGCTCAAATATATATATTCCTGCATTTATATAATTTGATGTAATCTCATTAGGAGAAGGCTTCTCTATAAAGGATTTAGCATAATTGTTTTCATCATAGTCTATTACTCCATAGGCTGATGGATTTCTTACTGTAGTTACGGCAATAGTAACATCTGCCTTTTTACTTTTGTGATATTTAATCATATCTTTAAAATCTATGTCACTTAAAATATCAGAATTAAATATCAAAAATGTATCATCATAAAATTTTTCGGTATTCTTTATAGCTCCTCCTGTCCCCAGTGGAACATCTTCTTTTACATAGTGCATTTTAACACCAAACCTATCTCCATCCTGGAAATATTCCTTGATATGTTGTGGTTTATAACATACACTTAATACAATTTCATCTATGCCACACTTCTTAAGTGCTGTAATATCTCTTTCTAAAAGTGGTTTTGTCATTATGGGAACCATAGGTTTTGGTAATTTGTCTGTAAGAGGTTTTAATCTTGTTCCCTTACCCCCTGCAAGAAATAATGCTTTCATATTGTATTCCTCCCTAATAAATTGTTTTTTAATATATTCCTTAAATTAAACAATTTGAGCACCTTCAGTTAAATAAGCATTTAGTATATTTTTCTTCCGGATGCCTAATTTAGAAATACTTTTTTTATAAGCAAATTATTTTAATAATCTTCCTGCTTAGGTTCTGGGCATCTTTTTATATATTCAATTAAATCACTTAATGAAGCTGTTGCCAGAGCTATACAGGTATCTGCCCCTCCATAATACATTTTAATTTTCCCTGTAGAATTATCTAGTATCCATCCGCAGGGGAAAACTACGTCTTGTACATCGCCATTTCTTTCATAGCTCTCATGAGGACCAAATACCCATTCGTCACTTCTTCTAAGTACTTTTGATGGAGTTTCTAAATCCAATAATGCTAGCCCTAAACGATACAATGCTCCTGAAGCAGTCTGCCTTACTCCATGATATAAAATCAGCCATCCTTCTGGTGTCTCTAGTGGTTGTGTACATAGTCCGATTTTATTTGCATCCCACCAGCCGCCTCTTCTTGCCTTAATAAGTATTTCATGACCTCCCCAATACTTAAGATCATCTGAACCAGAAATCCATATATGTGCATAGGGTCCTTTATTGGTAGAGATAGGCCTGTGGATCATGAGCCATTTTCCATTGAAGCGTTTTGGAAATAAAGCTGCATCCTTATCCTCTGGCGCCATAACCGGTCCTATTCTTTCAAAGTTTGTAAAATCTTCTGTAAGTGCCAGAGATACTAATGGTCCCGCATTGGAGTATGAGGTATAAGTAACTGCCCACTTTTTTAATTCTTCTAAATGTGTAATTCTTGGATCTTCAATTCCCCATTCTTCCTCAGGGTAGTTTTTGGGATCTGATTCAAGGGTTGGTGACGTATCTATCTGCCAATTGCTTACTCCATCGTCACTTATAGCTTTTGTAAGGTGAGAAAATCCTCGTCTATCTTCAACCCTTGCAAGTAACAATACTTTACCGTTAAACATAGTAACAGCAGGATTAAAGACAGTATTAGCAGCGTAGGGCCAGGATTTGGCCGTTAGAATAGGATTGTTTCTATACCTTTTAAAAAGTTCTTTATAGGTATTACCGCCGCTTTTAAGTCTAGTTTTAAATCCAGTCATAAAATATTCCCTCTTTCACCAATAATTAATTATTATGCCTTTAAAAATTAGCAAGAAGATTATCTTATTATTAGCACTCAATGACATTGAGTGCTAATAACTTAAGTTTAGTGCTCTTCATTGCAATGTCAATAATTTCTAACTATTATTAACAAAAAATTCATTATTTAAATCATTTTTTACAACTCTATTTATTAAAATTCAATCATGACCTGACATGATTGTAATATAATAAAAAAAGATACTATAATAAAATGTAACATGTAATTATCTAATCTCAAACAAAAAAGGGAGTGAAATCAAATGAATGAAAATCAAATGAATCGAATGCATACAGGTAAAGGCTTTATTGCTGCACTTGATCAAAGTGGCGGAAGCACTCCAAAGGCACTACTACAGTATGGTGTTCTAGAAAGAAATTATTCTAATGATGAAGAGATGTTTGATTTAGTACACGAAATGCGAAAACGCATCATAAAGAGTCCTGCATTCACTTCGGAGTATATTTTGGGTGCTATTTTATTTGAAAACACAATGTATCGTACCATTGATGGTCAATATACTGCTGACTATCTTTGGAAGCAAAAGAATATTGTACCCTTTTTAAAGGTGGATAAAGGACTTACTGAACTTGAAGATGGTGTTCAGCTCATGAAACCAATAACTGATTTGAATGAACTTTTAAAGAAGGCCGCAGAAAAAAACATTTTTGGAACAAAAATGCGATCAGTTATTAGAGAAGCCAATTCTCATGGAATTAAAAAAGTGGTTGATCAGCAATTCGAAATTGGTAAACAAATCGCTAAGTTTGGTTTAGTTCCAATCATTGAACCAGAGGTTGATATTTACAGCGCTGATAAGGAAGAATCAGAAAAACTTTTAAAACTTGAAATTTCCAAACAATTATCAAATCTTGATCAGAAAACAAAAGTTATGCTTAAACTCTCAATACCAATACAGGATAATTTCTATAGTGATTTGATGGATGATCCACATGTTGTCCGAATCGTGGCTTTATCTGGCGGTTATAGTCAAGCCGAAGCTAACAAAAAACTAGCATGTAATCATGGATTAATCGCTAGTTTCTCACGAGCTCTATCCCAAGGGTTAACTGCTCAGCAAACTGAAGAAGAATTCAACGCAATGTTATCAAACTCAATCAAGAAAATCTATGAAGCATCAATCAAATAATTTAGTGTGAGATTTTAAATATAAAACAAAAGCCGCTGTCAATCCTACAAAGAGGTAGAATTACCACGTTGGAGGGATTTGTTACGATTATTTCAAAGATATATGAGTTTATCCGATGACTACCCACTCTAATACTTCCATCTTCTTCAAGTGGGAGTAAAGAGTGGCTACGTCCCTGGATAACGACTTCTAAGCATCAGATGGAATAAAAACTCCACCTGATGCCAAGAATTCTGTTTATAGGGTTAGCTATAATAATAGTTATATTCCTTTCAGTGCCAGCATACGTAGTTATAGACTTATAGAGAGTGTGTATAAAGGTCAAAATAAAATATTTAAAAAATTATTGTATTCTTAGATATTTTTAAATACTATTAAGCTAACTATCACAAATATATCTAAGGAGAAGTTTGTAAATGAAAAAGAAAATTATTTTATTAACATTGGCAATAACAGTTGTATTTGCGTTAATTTTAGCAGGATGTACTGAGTCAACAAAGAGATCAATCAAGGATACTCAATCGGAATGGACAGGGGGATTAAACCAGTTGTCCGAGCGTACAAGTGCTGTAGAAAAATAAGTGAAGAATAAACCAGCCTATATCTAAAGTTTGTGATATAAGCTGTTTTTTTTATATTCTTAAAAAGCAGTATCAAATAGATAATTAAGTTTCCAAAATTTATACCCTAAAGGTGTAATAAATGGAATTAATCTCATAAATTACATTCCTAGGGTAATTATACTTTAAAGGATTTTTCACATATATGATATAATACCTATTGAAAAAAATATGTGTTTCATAAAAAGGGTTGTAGTAATAGCAGCTAACTTTTCAATTATGACATCATTTCTTAAGCTATTCCGATTAATATTTGCATAAAATGTAATTTGATTAAAAATAATTTTTAAATTTATAAATATTTTTGCACGGATTTTCATTGCCTAATCGTATTAAGTATAGAAGGGGGGGAAAAATGAAGCCTACATTTCTTGATATCAATAAGGAAATTGAAGTTGCACTAAAGAAATACTCTGACATGGTTTATCGAATATGTTTTTTATATCTACATAACAGTGCAGAGGTTGATGATGTATTTCAGGAAGTATTCTTAAAACTATTGCAAAATAAAACTAAAACTACTTTTGAAAGTGCTGAACATGAAAAAGCATGGATAATAAGAGTTACAATCAATAAGTGTAAGGATGTATTAAAAAGCTTTTGGAAGAAGAACATCGATTCTATTGAAAATATGGAATTACCATTTGAAGATAAAGCTGAAAATGAACTTATGCAGGTGGTTTTATCCCTTCCAGAAAAATACAAGAATGTTATCTACCTATATTACTATGAGGATTATACTGTGCCCGAAATTGCAAAGATGTTAAAGAAAAATGAAAATACCATATACTCTAACTTACGTAGAGCAAGGGCACTTATTAAACAAAAATTAGGGGGTAAGGAACATGATTACTCGTTTTAAATCTGCGTTAGATCAAATTAAAGTTGAAGACGCCTTAATAAGTAAAACTGAAGTGTATCTAAAAGATTCACTGACAAAGAATCGGAATTCTAAAATTAATGAATTTATAAAGTGGAGGTTAGTGCCTTTGAAGAAGAAATTAGCAATAGCTACTTGTTGTTTGGTAGTTCTATTAACTCTTGGGGTGGGTAGCGGAGTATATAGTTATTACCAAACACCAGTATCATATCTTAGCTTAGACATTAATCCAAGTGTGGAATTAGGAATTAACACATTTGGCAGAGTAGTAAAAGCTGAGGGATACAATAATGACGGTAAGAATATATTAAATGGAATAAATGTGAAAGGTTCAGATATTACAACAGCTGTTGATACATTGGTTACATCTGCTGTTAAAAATGGATACATAGCTAAAGATGGTTCAACAGTTATTTCTTTTACATCTGAAACAGATGATAAAAATACTGCAACTAACCTTGAAACTGAGGCAGAAACCGGAGCAAACGAAGCTTTAACAACCAGTGGGGAAAAAGCAGAGGTTTTAAAAGATAACGTTGCATTAGCTCGCAGGGATGAAGCAAGAAAATTAGGAATTACACCAGGGAAGCTTAACCTTATTCAAAAGTTACAAAAAGTAGATCCAACGGCAACAGTAGACCAATATAAAGACGCAAAAGTTAAAGATATAATGAAAGCTATACAAAACAATACTGATAATGGTGCTGTAAATAATAATGATAAAGGTACTGTGGATAATAAAGATGAAGGTACCGTAAATAATACTGATAATGGTGCTGTGAATAATAAAGACGAAGATGCCGTAAATAATAATGATAAAGGTACTGTAGAAAGCAAAAAACAAACTATAGATAAAGGTAATACAGTAGATACCACAAAATCAGTTAAAAATGATAATGTAGATAATGGTCATGGCAAAGGTAATAATGGTAAAGGTAAATAATTAGATAAAGTTAAGAGTGAAATAAAGTATATTTTGTAATTTCCTAAAATTGTGCATGATGTGGTAATCATTAAAAAGGTTGTGATTAGTATGAAAATAATATCTAACAAAGAACATATACTTATTAAACCAATATTTCCTCTGGCAAGATTAGAGGTTCCCAATGCTGCTAGATATAATTCTGTAAAATACGATATTCATGTAGATGAATATGATGTAGTTATAGAAGTAAAATGCAGCAGAAAAAGTATAACAGAAAGAACTTTTGAGGAGGAATTTGGTTCGGATATTTGTCATTATCAAACAAGAAATGTATATGACAAAGATAAGATAGTAAAAAATGTTGATGCATCTATAAAATCATATACTAAGAATGGTAATTATTTCAATAAAAATGTTGATGTAATTTTAATTCAGCAGAAACAACCTCAAAGTATAAAACGGACTTCTAGTAAACAGGTACAAGCATCAAAAAAGAACTCTTATGGTAATATATTAGATACATTTGCTTAAAAAACACACCCTATGAGTACAATAAATGGAATATATTTCATTTATTATAATTATGGGGTGTGTTTTAAGCATTATATTGCAGAAACTAGAAGTTTACGATTGCTACTATTTCAGTTATTTAGACAATTTAATATCTATTATTGAAGATTATCAGAAAGCATATATATCTTTATATATTATTTAAAGATTTTAAGCTATGAGAATAAAAGGTGCTGGGTAAAGTAACTTTTATTTTTTTTCTATATATTATATAGTATTAATATAATATATATCAGGGAGGATTAGCTTTTTATGAATAATACACTAACAGAAGAAAATATTAATAAATTAAAAGAAGAATTAGAATATAGAATGACCGTAAAAAGAGCTAAAATAGCAAAGGAAAAATTGGTAGCCGCTGCACATGGCGATAGATCAGAAAATGCAGAATATAAAGAAGCCTGCGCAAACTATAGAGAAAATGATAATAGAATTCAATATTTATTAACTATGATTTCAACAGCAACTGTAATAGATGATAAAAATGTAGATAAATCAATATTAGGAATTAATAGAAAAGCTAGAATTAAATTTATAGAGGATGAAGATGAAGAGATTGTAACATTAGTAACTACTATGGATTCAGACCCAGAAAATATGCTTATAAGTATAGAATCAGATTTAGGAAAAGCATTAGCAGGCAAAAAAGTTGGAGATATAGTTGAAGTTAATGCTCCAAGCGAAAAATATACAATAGAAATATTAGAAATATTATAAGAATTTATCAGTTTTAATCTTTTATAGTACAGATACATCGAAGTCCTTTACAAACTTTGAATACTATGAATTTTAATTAAAATATTACATATGTATATTTAATTCGTCTTTTATAATATATTATTTAAACGTAAAAATACAAATATTGTTGAACTAATGGACAAATTTTATTTGTTTGCATAATTAACACCTCGGTAAAATTGTTGACAAAATTGCAGCAAGGAGCTGAAGCCTAGTTATCTCCATTTTATGAAGATTTCAAGGTAAATAATAGTTTATTTTACACTTTAATATTAGATTTATTAAACTTGGAATATGAATTTACGTTATATTCCAAGTTTTTCTTGTTTATTGTTTTAAATAAGTTTTTTATCCTGTCTATTTTTAAAGGGTTTCTCGGAAAGGAATCTTAAATAATAGTGGCATTCATGTAGCACAATACTTAACTCAAATGCCTCCAAAAGAATTATTTGAAGAAAAACTTCACAAGGCGATACAAAGGGCAAGATTGCATCTTGAGCAAAGAGGTCAAAATATCAATTTTGCACAATAAAAATTAAGAATCCCTTTATATAATTTATTTTGTCTGTTTGAAGTATTACAGCGGCACGACCCTGTATAATTAATCTAAACTAAGTTTGAGAGCAAACTCTCACTAAGTAAGATTCATTGATAATTGTAATCACTTAGTAGAAGTAATTAATCAATATCAATGTAAAATGCAGTAAATGAGCAATTTTATAATATATGAAGTGAAATTTGCTCATTTATAGTATTTAGATCAAAAATGAAAAACTTTACATACTAGCAACTTGTATGTTAATATAAAGTTGTTAGTTTCAAAGTTACACAATATGTAATTAAAAGGAGAAGAGTATGATTAGAGAAAGAAAATTGAGAGAGATTAATATCAATGACTTAGAACATAAATACTCCAATTGGAAAGATTGGAAGTGGCAAGTGAGGCATACGGTAAGAGATATAGATACTTTGGAGAAGTTGTTAGAAATTGAATTAGATATTAGAGATAAAAGAAATATTGAGAGAACTATAGAGAAATTTCCTATGGCTATAACCCCTTACTATTTATCTTTAATAGATATTGATAATTACAAAAACGATCCTGTTTTTAGACAGGCAATTCCAAGTGAAAAAGAACTCATAATCAGCACATATGATATGGTAGATCCTTTGGGTGAAGATGAAGATAGTCCTGTAGAGGGGATTACTCATCGTTATCCAGATAGGGTGTTATTTCATATCAGCAATGTATGTGCCATGTATTGTAGACACTGTACGAGAAAGAGAAAAGTAGGGGATAAAGATCATATTCCAAATAAAGAGATTATAGAAAAAGGTATTGAGTATATAAGAAAAAATGCACAGATAAGAGATGTATTATTGTCGGGAGGAGACCCATTTTTATTACCTGACGAATATCTGGATTGGATTTTAACAGAGGTAAGTGCAATTCCACATGTTGAGGTAATAAGAATAGGATCAAGAGTACCAGTAGTACTGCCTTATAGAATTACTGATGAATTAGTTAATATGCTAAAAAAACATCAACCTTTATGGATTAATACACATTTTAATCATCCAAAAGAAATTACAGATTCGTCAAGAGAAGCATTAAGAAAATTAGCTGATGCAGGTATACCTCTTGGAAATCAATCTGTATTATTGGCAGGAGTTAATGATTGTCCGCATATTATGAAAAAGTTGGTTCAAGAATTAGTGAAAAATAGAGTAAGACCATACTATATTTATCAGTGCGACATGTCAGAAGGACTATCACATTTTAGAACATCAGTGGGAAAAGGAATTGAAATTATGGAGTCTCTTAGGGGGCATACTAGCGGTTTTGCAATTCCTACTTTTGTTGTTGATGCACCAGGAGGGGGTGGGAAAATTCCCGTGATGCCAAATTATTTAGTATCTTGGTCTAATGATAAAGTCATTTTAAGAAATTATGAAGGTGTAATAACAACCTATAAAGAACCAGATAATTATAAAACTACTTCATGTGATCTAAATTGTGATAAATGCGATTTAACTTTAAAAATCGATAATGATAAGAAAATAAAAGTATTAGGTGTTGAAAAATTACTTTCTGATTATGATGAAACTATTTCCTTTGTACCCAATAATAATGAAAGAATAGAGAGAAGAATTAATGAATAATATAACAAACAAAATAAGTAAGTCAACTATTCAACATGATAAAGAGAATAATAGAATATATTTAATGAAAATGCACAAAGACGATGCCTATGATATCATTGATACTTTAGAAGAGATAGTTAGAGAAAACAAATATACTAAAATTATCGCAAAAATACCTTTCAGTTCAAAATTATTATTTTTAAAACAAGGATATTCTGTAGAAGCTATAGTGCCTAAATTTTATAAGGGTAGAGAAGATGGAGTTTTTGTAGCTAAATATTTTTCTATAGATAGGCTAAAAGATAAAGATAAAGAGATTATTAAAAATGTTTTAAATGAGTCAATAAAAAAAAATAATGAAAAGAATCTATGTACTCTATCAAAAGAATTTAACTATAGAAAAGCAGAGGAAGAAGATGCAGAGGCCATTGCAGAATTTTATAAAAGGATTTTTGAAACATATCCATTTCCAATATACAATCCTCAATATATTTTGAAAACTATGAGAGATAATGTTGTATATTTTACTATTTGGAATGGTGATAGACTCATAGCGGTATCTTCTTCAGAAATGGATATAGATAATTTAAATGTTGAAATGACAGACTTTGGTACACTCTCTGAATACAGGAGAAAAGGTTTTGCAGTATATCTTCTAGGAAAAATGGAAGAAGAAATGATAAGTAGAGGAATTAAAACCGCGTATAGCATAGCGAGGGCTGTGTCATATGGTATGAATACTACATTTTCAAAGAAAGGATATACTTTTGCAGGAACTTTAATTAATAACACTAATATTTCAGGAAGAATAGAGAGTATGAATGTGTGGTATAAAGAACTTTTTAAATAATATAGCTATATATATTGATTTAATTAGCAATATTAACACTTGGCAATGCTCAGGTGTTTTTTTTATGTGATGTCAATGAATTGCTTTGACAGCCAATTCAACTCCACCTCTTGAAAAACTGGCACATTCTACAATTGAGGTAGTTGGATATTCATCGAATAAGGAAAATTATCAATCAAATCTATTCACTAGAACATTTTAACATTTTTAGTTACGCCCACTTCTGCTGTAATAGAACCTATGGTTATTCCAGCCACATAATCAAAGTAAGTCAATTGAAATATTTATTTTCTTCCCATAGCTCTTGTTAAAATAACCAAAACAAAATAAGTAACAATTGATCTAAATAAGAGTATTAAATGTTCATTTATTTTAGCACTTCCTTTGTAATTATTATCCATATTAATTACAGTTTAATTTAGCTAATGTCAATACTCTGAAATCAAGCATAAGTTGTACTATAATATTAATTTTTTGGAATACTAATTTTAAATAATAATCCGATAAAAATGTTTAATTTAGGAAGAAACCCAATCAAATACTGCCATGATTGGATTTTCATGTGCCTAACATTTAATTATATAGAGGTTATTATGACTACTTATAATATTTAATATACTGTATAACTCAGTTTGCAAATAATTCAGTTTAATATAATGTTGGAGGTTTTATTGAATGAAGAAGAAAAGAATGTTTTGGATTTTTTCAGTTTTTGTCCTGATTGCTATTATATCTGGTTCTCTTATAATTAAAAGTTTAACTACAACAAGTTATGGTAAACTAGATACAATATTTGGCGTGATGACAAAAATAGAAAAATATTTTAACCCTATCTCACTCAAAGGAAAATCAATATATGAAATGCGGGCAGCGTTACATAAGGATACAACAAAATGGAGCTCTAAACCTATAACCTTTTCAAATATAAAGAACATGGATATAAAAACATCTTCAAATCAAGTACCAGTGCGAATATATACGCCTGATAATGGCAACAAGTTTCCTTTGATAATTTATTCCCATGGTGGTAGTTGGATAGGTGGTAATCTTGATGATTATGACAATGTTTGTAGGAAACTTTCAAAAAATTCAAAGGCTATAGTAGTATCTGTTAATTATCGTCTTGCACCAGAAAATCCTTTTCCAGCCGGGCTTAATGACGTATATAATGTACTCCTATGGGTTTATAAAAATGCTAACAGTATTAACGGGGACTCCAGTAGAATTTGTGTTGCAGGTGATAGTGCCGGGGGCAACCTTTCTGCGGCAGTTTCTCAAATGGCACGTGATAAAGATGGTCCCCACATAACTTCTGTGGTACTAATATATCCATCTACAAACATTTATAAGCTTCATACTAAATCTTGGTCGTATTTTGGTATGAATTATAATCCTACAAGGGAAAATTCTGAGAGATTTATATCCCTATATACTCCAAGATTAGAAGATAGAAAAAGTAACTATGCTTCCCCTTTGTTATCTAAAAATTTCAAGGGATTACCAGACACACTAATAATTACAGCTGAATTTGATCCACTAAGGGATGAGGGTGAAGCTTATGGAAATAAGCTAAGGAATGCAGGGGTGGATGTAATTTCCACCAGGTATAAAGGTGTTAGTCATGGCTTCGTCTCAATGGATAATATTACAAAAAAAGCAGATCAGGCTTTAAATCAAATTTCCACATATCTACAAAGGCAATTTAATAAAAGCTAATTTTACTCTCAATTGGGCCTGCACCAGCGTGTGCATTAGGAAGTTGTTGTGACAAAAAACATGGAGGAAAAGATTGTTTAACTGTTTTAGATTTTGTTGGTCAGGTACATAAAAATTATAATTTTGAGGAAAAGTTTAAGGCTTTAATGGGTAAATCAAAGCATTCAGTAGAATATAGCATAAATAATGGATTAACCTCACCTTATACATATTTAGGTGAAACAGAGTATATAAGTCATGAATGTAACAAGCCTATAAGTTTTGTGTGGAGGCTGAAAGAAGATATGCAGCAGAGCGATTCGCTCTGATTTTTCGTAGTTTAAAGTAGCTGTTCTAACGAAATTGATTTCTCATGAAAAAGCTTACTAGTCATTAGAAAATTCTTCTTTTAAGCATGCTATAAATGCTTTCATAGCTGAATTTAACCATTTGTTTTTATGATACAGTATTTGAGTCATCATATTAAAATCATCTTTATTTAAATTAATGGATATTAATTTTTTACTTTTCAATTCTTTCTTTACGGTCATAACAGGCAAAAGAGTAATACCAAGGTTATGCATAGTAAAAATTTTAATTGCTTCAATACTTCCTACTTCTAAGGATACATGCGGCTTAAATCCTTCTTTATGAAACATGGCTTCAAAGACATTTCTATAGCTGCATCCTTTTTCAGTGAGGATTAATGGCTCATTTTCAATATCTTTTATAGTGACTTTTCTTTTATTTGATAATTTATTTTCTGGGGAAGCTAAGAATACCATTGGCTCATTAAAGGCCATACATGGAATTAGATCCTCATCATCCACTGGTTTATCAAGAATAAATATTAAATCAACTATATTATTTTTTAACATATTTCTTAAATCTGAGCATACACCTAATTTAATTATAATTTCTACATCAGGATATTTAGAATGGTATTTTTTAAGCACTTCTGGAAGCCTGATGGTACAAAGAGATTCAACAATTCCAATTCTTAGGATGCCCTTAGGTGTCTCAACATCACTTACTACTTCTTTAGCTTCATTTGAAAGATTAATCATGTTTTCTGCATATTTTAAGAAAACTATACCTTTTTCAGTAAGTTCCATTTGTTTTCCAATTCTCTCAAATAATTTTATTCCTAGTTCCTGTTCAAGAAGCTGCATTTGAGTTGTAATAGTGGATTGAGCATATCCAAGCTCTTCTGCTGCCTTGCAGTAGCTATTTAATTGTGCAATTTTGCAGAATGTAATAAGATTTCTAAGTTCCATATTAAGCCCTTTCTGTAAGTTCGATAAAATTGAATTGTAAATTCAAATAATTCAATTTTATTAATCATTAATCTTATGTTAATATAAATTCATCTTGAATTCAAGGATTTTATCCGATGACTATCCGCTCTAATACTCCCATCTTTTTTCAAAGTGGGAGTAAAGAGCGGATACGTCCCTGGATAACGATTTCTAAGCATCAGATGGAATAAAAACTCCATCTGATGCAAAGAACTCTGTTTATAAACATTATAAGAAAGATGGTGCTTTATGAATAATAAGAATATTGGTGTTATTACACTTTGCGGACTTATAATTGGTCCAGTTTTAGGTTCAGGAATTGTTCTCCTTCCGCCTCTTGCCTATAAAATGATAGGTGAATGGTCTATATTGGCATGGATTTTTATAATGCTGCTGGGAGTAGTTTTTGCATATGTATTCATATTTTTAAGTCTTGAAAGTCCTGGAAATGAAGGCGTTGCAATTGCAGTTGGAAATACTTTGGGGAATTTTTGGCGTGAGGTAACTTCTAATTTTCTCTCAACTGCAGTCTGCTTTGGTCCAACTGCTATTTTAATTACTGCAGCGGAATTTTTAAAAAATTTCAGCTTATTTTCAAACATGAATGTGATGATACTTGCCTTTGGATTAGAAATTGTCTGTGTCTCTATATTAGCTTTTGGAGTTAAAACTTTAGCAAGGCTTACTCTAATTCTTACCGGATTTACTGCAGTATTATTGACTTTAGGTAGTGTTTATACATTGATTTTTTCTTCAAATATACATTTTTCAGGAAAGCAATTTTCCTTTTCAAGTTTTACACACACACTTTTACTCTTATTTTGGGCAATAATTGGCTGGGAAGTTGTAGGAAATTATATTGAAGATATTAAAGATCCTAAAAAAACATTAAAAAAGGCAATGACTATAAGTATAATTGTTATTATATTTCTCTACATAATTGTTGCACTGTCTTTGCAAAATATTTCTAGTAAAGAATATACTATAGTAGCAATTATAACTCCTCTCTTTGGCTCCTTTGCAGCGCCACTAATAAGTGTTATTGCCTCTTGTCTTTGCATATGCACTTATCTCATGATAGTTGGAGGAGTTTCACGAATGAATGCATCTCGTTCCATAAAAAATAAATTGCCAAGTTTCCTTGCTCACTTAAATAAAAGTGGAAGTCCAATTAATGTCATTATGACCTATTTTACAATACATTGCTTTATATTGCTTTTAGCTTACCTAAAAATCTTAAATCTTGATGAGATTCTCACATCAGCAAATGTATTTTTCTTATCAAACGCACTAATTGGACTATTTACAGGCTTTAAACTACTAAAGAATGTAAAATTAAGAATTGCAATTATAATACTTATTGCATCATTTATGTTCCTTTTATTTAGGGCTTCCATTTGGAGTTTAGCGTTGTTAATAATGATTTTTATACTTACATTATATTATAGAAGAGTGAGTGCCTGATGTAGTTTGGATGGTGCTTTCTACAAGATATTTAAAACTATTTTAAGAAAAAACAAATCATATAATAGATTAGCAAAAAGAAAGTACATAGATTTGATCTACATAAATCCATGTACGCTCCCTCCAACTTTATTTTAATGTGCTATATGCTAGGTTGAGTTGATAATGATTTTAATGTATCTGTAGTTATTGTTTTTTGTTGATTTTAGAGATATCTATTTGTAATTTTAATAATATAACATATTTCATCATCATTAATTTTTATATTGTATTCAGTTTCAAGAATATTTGAGGCTTTACGTATTTCATTAAATTGTTCAATGTTTTTTTCTTTGTACTCCTCAATATTTTCAAACTTAACAAAATTGCCATTTACACATCTATCAAGCATACAGCCTAAATGAATTATTAAATCGATAATATCGTCGCTAGTTTCATTTATATTGCCTAAACTAATAGATTCTATAAATTTTTTAATATTTATAATAGCGATTTTGGGATTTATAAATTTTACATATTCCTCTAGCATTTCTTTTGAAGTTTCATATACACTTTTGATAACATTATTTTTAACACTATGATCATTAAAATTACTATCAATAAATTTTAAAAATTCTCTTTGAAAGCTTTCATTCAGAAGTTTATTTATTGGAAAGTAAGGTACATTTATGTTTGGATTAAATGTACCTATAATGGCTACAATATCATATTTTGATTGTAAATCTGTAATGTTTTCTGAATCTATATAATTACTTGTTACGATTTTAAGTCTATCATTATATTTATTATTCAATATTTGATTTAATATATTTTTGGCTATAACACTAGCACCATGCCCAGTAGCGCACAAGGTCAGTATAATTTTTTCTACAGGTTTCAATGGACTAGATATAGGTATCCCTGCATTAGTTAATGAATTGTATATAGTATTAAGATTGTCATTTTTATAAAGTACATTTCTCAGTGCCTCTATAACAATTAAAGTTGATACATTATTTATAGTCCTAATTTTTATGCCGGTCTCATTCATAATTTTTTCACCAAAACCCGTTAAAGAACCCATGTCAACAAGAAATAGTACACCTTTACCATTATTGTTATCTACAACAATTGATTTGATTTTATCATAGGTTTCTGTAATATCAGCATCCAATGGCATATCAATAGCTTTAGCATAATCTACATTTAAAAGGGTATTGGCAACGTTTACTATGCTGGAGGCAGTTCCATAGCCATGGCATATAACAAATATGCCAATTCCTGATTCATGCTTTTTATAAAGCTTATTATTAGCTAATAGAATGGTTAGGAAACCTCTTTCATCTTCAGGAATTAATACTCTGAATTTTTCATTCAATAATTTAACTAATATTTCTGAAACTCTAAATTCATTAGGATAATCTCTTTTTATTTTTATCATATTTGGATTTCTTATAGGTTTTTCCTCTGCAATTCTCTTTAAAAGTGCTTGTACATGCAAGGCAAATCCAAAAATAAATTTATTATTAAATTTTATTGAAAGTTCATTTTCCGCTATGCTAATTAACTCTACAGAAAAATCTGTTATGTCCTTTGAAACAATTTTGTAGAGCTGATTTATATACAATTTATTTAAGCTGAAACTTTCCATTAATTCTTTAAAATTGTCATCTATTAGAGAATTAATTTTTGTTTCTATTATTTCTTTACTTAAGCCTTTACTTTTAAAGTTTTCTAGTGTTTTAATTATAAGTTCATATATATCTTTCTTTGATTCATCTGGGTAGTACCCTTTTTCATCTAATGGAGATATTATCATATCTTCTGTATACATATTTAAATAGGTTTGTACACTTCTATCTGGATAGTTGTAATTAAGGTAATATTCACGTATTTCATTATCAAGCATATTAAATTTTATTATGAGCTCTTTATCATTTTGAAGATGATTTAGAAAAGATTTTGCACATAATAGTTTTATTTCCGATCTCAATTGTCCTATATTTCCTACATTAAATTTATATAAAGCAAGTGATTTAAGTACTTGGGAAGAAACTCTAATATTCTTTCCTAAATTTTTTGATTCATAGGAAAATAAGCTTTGTATAATTTGAACTCTTTCATCGATAGTTTTTTCTCTAAAAGATGGAAGAGTTATTACCACAGGAATTCTTCTGAGAAATGTGGATAATAGATTACCATTAGGTTCTTCTGTAGTTGCAGCAATAATTAAAACGCTGCTCTTTCTTTTATTTTCAGTTTCACCCATTCTGTGAAATTCGCCTTTATCCATGAGATAAAATAGCATTTCCTGCCCATTAGGTGGAAGTCTGTGAATTTCGTCAAGAAATAGGATCCCACCATCTGCTTTTTCAACTAGTCCAATTTTTTCGTTATCCGCACCAGTAAAGGCACCTTTTATATGACCAAATAATTGAGATAAGAGCAGTTGAGGATTATTGAAATAGTCAGAACAATTAAAAGAGATAAAGGGAAATTCATCCTTTGAAACTTTCTTTTTTGATTTACCAAATTCATGCATTGCGTAAGCAAAGGTAGTTTTTCCTACTCCGCTTTCTCCGAGAATTAGAGTATTCAAGCCTTTAGGTGGATAAATTAGAGCTGCTTTTGCTTGATTAATTTGATTAGAAAGACTATCTTTACTTCCAACTAAATATTGAAAGGGATCCGAACTAGGCTGCTGAGGAGCTATATAATTAACTAATCTTTTTATTTCATCAGATGTATAGCAGTTGCATAGATTCTTTTCAGGTACTGATTTGAATTCTCTAATTACATCAGTAGGAATAAAAGCAACTGGCCTTGTGTTTATTTTTATCAATTGTGATGATTTCCATAATTCACCTAATATAGTACTTGAATTATTACGTAGAATATTAAGGTTGTCTTGTATTTCTAAAGCAGTTACTCCACAGAGTATATTATTTTTTATACAATTTAGTATATAATCCTTTGTTACTTTACTTTTTATATAATTTAAAATAATGTCAATATTCTTCAAGGAAATTCACCTACCATTGTGAGATTATTTATTTTTGTGAATTATATTTAAACTTTCAAATTGTTTAGGAAGTGGAATATCTTTTTTGAACTTGTTTAATATTAAAGCAATTATAAAACAAAAAATTGTGAAGTAAATATTATGGGATAGTATTGAAATAATTAAAAAAGTAAAGTCAAGTACTACAAATAGATACCAAATAGCAATTTTCATAAAATCCTCCTAATCTTAAAATTACTGTAATGGTTAATTTAATTACCAGATAAATTTTTAACTAATGTTTATAGAGTATTTTATTGATAAGATTAATTAATTTGAGTTTCTCAATAAGTATTTAATGTGAAACTTTAAAATTTATTCATAGTCTTTATTTTAAGTTACATAAACATTATATTAGATACAATATAAAAAAATGAAAAAACCAATAAAATATTTGAAAATGTTTTCAATACAAGAAATATATTAAAGATAATAAAAAGAAAGGATGTGAGTATTTAGTAGATTTGTGTACCTATAATACACTGTCTTACTAAAAATAATTTATGAGTTATAAAATAGATTTACATGTTCATTCTTATATGTCTGATGGAACATTAAGTCCAAAGGAAATAATACAACTGGCAGTAGAAAAAGATGTAAAGGCCATTGCATTAACAGATCATGATTGCATAGATGGCATCAAAGAAGCTGATGAAAGTGCAGCACATCTCAATATAGATTTTTTAAATGGAATAGAAATAAGTGTAATATATGAAAATGGAAGAAAGCTTCATATATTAGGTTTAGGCATTGATATAAACAATAGTGAATTTTTAAAGGTATACAATAAGATGAGGATAGCAAGAGAGAAAAGTATACCATCCATATTAAAAGTAGTTGAAAAACAAGGAATTAAAATAGATATTAATGATTTAAAAAAGCATACCCATAATAAATATCTGGATAGATACGATGTACATGAATACTTTACTAGAAATAGACTATGCAATAATTCTCAAAAGATATGGGATAAATATTTGGATCCTATTCCCTATGGAAAGGATGAATTGTTAACAGTTGAAGAAGCTATAGATATTATAAAAAAAGCAGGAGGACTTTCATTTTTAGCCCATTATAATAAGACAATAGGACTATATGGATTTTCAAATACTGAAATAGAATCACGTATAAAGTATATGTTGGATATGGGTCTTAATGGAGTTGAGCGATATTATCCATCCTATACTGAGAAGGATATTAAATTTTTAGATTATATTATAAATAAATACAATCTTGATTTCTCTGGTGGTACAGATTTTCATGGTAAGAATAGGCCTGGTATAAGTCTTGGTACAGGAAGTAATAATAATTTATTTATTCCCTATAAGGTGTATGAGAATATTATATGCAAAACAAGTAATTTAATATAGTTATTTTGTCCAAGGATTACCCAATGCAGCATTCTAACTTCTAAAGTTTATAATAACAGTGGCATGCTGCTGTTATCATAAACTTAGTGAAATGCAAACTTCAACTAAGTAGAGTTAATAGATTAAGCACTAGAAAATATGCACTAATAAATTAAAAATATTAGTGCATATTTTTTTATGCAAGTGGCTATTTATCAGGTATACACTGAGCTGGCACGGTACTTGCTTTAGAATATTGCATAGCAAATTAAACTACACAAAGGGGGTTGTAAAAATGGATGAGAGGGAAGAACTTTTACATGAAGATTTAATCTTTATTAATTACGAGGCACAGAGTAAGGAGGACTTACTAAAAAAATTATCTCAAGTATTAAGGGAGAAGGGCTATGTAAAGGATTCCTATACAGAGGGGATTCTGCAGAGAGAGGTAATTTATCCTACAGGTCTTAACACTGAAGCTATAAAGGTTGCCATACCTCATACAGATGCAGTACATGTAAATAAATCTACAATATTAGTTGCAGTACTAAATAATACGGTAACTTTTAAAGAAATGGGAAATGGGATAAATGATGTTGATGCAAACCTTATATTTATGCTGGCAATTAAGAATCCAAATAGTCAGGTTGCTACACTTAGTAAGCTTATGTCAATTCTATCAAATAAAGAAAGACTGCTGAGCATTTATAATTCTAAGACGGAAAAGGAAGTAATTAATGTACTATCACAGGTTTTAAATTAGGTTAATCAAATGTATCAAATTGAAGGAGTGAAAAATTATGAAAAATATTTTTGTTGCATGTGGTTCAGGGGTAGCTACTTCCCAAACTGTAGCATCTAAAATTGCAAGTATGTGTGAAGAGGAAAGTATCAATGTAAATGTTGAGGCAGTTGATATTAAATCGCTTGAAAATGTTATTAATCAGTGTGACATTTATGTATCCATAGTTCCAACAGGAGTAATGGATTGGGGAAAACCAACTATAAGTGGAATACCATTTTTAACTGGTATGGGTATTGAAGAAGAATTTGATAAACTGAAAGCATTATTAGAAAACTAAAAAAATCTCCCATTGAAAAGGATACAGGGAGATGTTAAATATTCCTTAATATATATTATACAATAAAAAACTATTTATGATGATATATTTTAGTGAAGAGGTGATAGTAATGAGCCAAATAGTTAATTATATATTGAGTTTAGGTGCAGCTATATTTTTACCTGCTATAATGATAATACTTGGTTTAGCCATGAAAATGAAACCTAAAAAAGCAATAATAGCAGGTTTAACTTTAGGAATAGCTTTTACAGGAATGAATGTAGTTTTAGGCTTTATGTTTAATTCCATAAGCCCTGCAGCTAGTGCTTTTGTTAAGCATACAGGAATACAGCTTAATTCGATTGATGTAGGCTGGTCGCCAATGTCAGCTATAGCTTGGGCATGGCCATATGCACTAATTATGTTTCCAATTCAAATAGCTATGAACTTGGCTATGTTAGCACTTAAATGGACCAATTGTTTAAATGTAGATCTTTGGAATGTTTGGGGTAAAATATTTACTGCCACTATGGTTGCAGCGGTAACAGGAAGTGTTTTATTAGGCTTTATAGCTGCGGGGATACAGATATTTATAGAGTTAAAAAGTGCAGATGCATCACAAAAACAGCTATACCACATTACAAAAATACCAGGTGTTGCCTGCTCACATTACATGACAATACAAGCAGCTATTCTTGCTCCTATAAATAGATTATTAGACTTTATACCAGGTCTAAATAAAATTAATATAAATGCGGAACAGTTAAAACAAAAAATAGGGGTGTTTGGTGAAAATAGTGTTATGGGTTTCATTGTTGGCGGTATCATAGCAATATTTGCAGGATATAGTTTTAAAGATATTATGAATACATCAATACAAGTTTCAACAGCTCTTGTTCTCTTTCCAATGGTAGCTAAATTATTCATGCAGGCATTAGCTCCAATAGCTGATGCAGCTGGAAGCTTTATGAAGAAAAGATTTAAGGGTAGAGAAATATACATTGGTCTTGATTGGCCTTTCCTTGCTGGGCAAGCGGAGATATGGGTTGCAGCAATTATTTTAGTACCTTTTGAATTATTGTTTGCAGTTTTAATGTCAAAGGCAGGATTAAATAACGTTATTCCTTTAGCAGGGATAATAAATGTAATAGTAATAGTACCTGCATTAATTGTAACTGGTGGAAATTTAATCAGAATGATTATACTGGGATTAATTGCAACACCAATATATTTGGGAGTAGCTTCAAGCTTTGCGCCTATAGTTACTGATTTGGCAAAGAGTGTTGGATCTATAAAAGTTCCAAGTGGACAATTTATAACTTATTTTGGTGTAGAATGTCCTGAATTCAGGTGGGCACTTGCTCATGGATTTAATATAATTCATGGCGATGTAATCGGTTTCTTAGCATTGATAGGATATTTTGGATTGTTCCTTTGGTATTTAAAATATATGAAAAAGAGAGATTTGAAGTTTATAGAAAAATAAAAAAATGGGGGAATAGAAATGTTAGAAATAATTAAAAAAGAAGTAGTTAAAATTGCTCAGGAGGCAGATAGATCAGGACTTTGCAAACATAGATCAGGAAACTTTAGCATTAGGGATAAGGATACAGGATACGTAGTAGTTACTCCATCTGGCATTGATAGGGAAGAATTAACCATTCATGATATATGTGTTATAGATTTGAAGGCAAATATTATAGAAATAGAGACTAGGGTTAAGCCAACAAGTGAACTACTTATGCATCTACAAATATATAAAACGAGACCAGATGTATTTTCAGTAGCTCACACCCATTCTCGTTTTGCAACTTCCTTTGCAGTATTAAAAAAAGAAATACCTGCAGTTGTATATGAGTGTTCCGTATTAGGACTAAAGGATGGAGTAATACCAGTTGCGGATTATGGAAGACCAGGTACAACGGCTTTATCAGAGAGTGTTATTGAACCTATACAGAGAGCTGATGCTATATTACTAGAGGGACATGGCGTAGTGGCTGTAGATAAGGATCCTAAAGAAGCCCTTTTAAAAGCTCATTATGTAGAGGAATTTGCAGAAGTATACTATAGAGCTCTTACATTAAATAATGGAAAAGAACCAAAGGTTTTTTCAGCAGAAGAGCTGGAAAGATGGAAATATCCTTCTCAAATAAAAATAAATGAGTAAATTAATTGAGGTGAAATTTTAATGAAAAAATTAATAAATAATCCTGAAGATTTTGTGAGAGAGACTGTGGAAGGCATAATAGCAGCGCATCCTGAAAGTTTAAAATTAGTAGATAATAATTTTAGATGTGTTGTAAGATCGGATGAAAAGAAGGAGAATAAAGTTGCCATAGCTACTGCAGGTGGATCAGGACATCTTCCAACTTTCCTTGGATATGTTGGGTATGGATTGGCAGATGGGGTTACTGTAGGAAATGTTTTTGCATCTCCAAGTGCAGAGGCAATGTATGAAGTTGATAAAGCTATTGACAATGGAGCGGGCATACTTCACTTATATGGCAATTATGGTGGAGATAAAATGAACTTTGGCATGACGGAAGATCTTATCTCCATGGATAGTATAGAAGTTGAAGAGGTGTTAGTAACTGATGATGTGGCATCTGCTCCTAAAGGTGAGGAAGATAGGAGAAGAGGGGTGGCAGGACTATTCTTTGCATATAAAATAGCTGGTGCAGCTGCTGAAAAGATGTATTCTTTAAAGGACGTAAAGGCGGTTACGCAAAGAGCTGTAGATAATATAAGAACTATGGGAGTTGCACTTACACCCTGTATTGTTCCCGAAGCTGGAAAAGCTACTTTTTCCATAGCAGATAATGAAATGGAGTTAGGTATGGGAATACACGGTGAGCCAGGAATTATGAGGTGTGAATTAAAGAATGTAGATGAAGTAGTTCAGTATATAATGGATAGAATTATTAAGGATATGCCCTACGTTAATGGGGATGAAATATCAATTTTGGTAAATGGATTAGGCTCTACCCCAAAGGAAGAATTGTATATAGCTTATAGAAAAGCCAGTGCAATTCTAAAGGATCAGGGTATTAAAATCTATAGAAATTATATAGGTGAGTATGCCACATCTTTAGAAATGGCTGGAATGTCAATTTCCTTATTAAAATTGGACGATGAACTAAAGGGGCTACTGGATCAACCTGCATATTCACCTTTTTTCCAACAATATAAATAAAATATAGGGGGGATATATTTCATGGAAAAGATAGATAGAACTATTTTAAAACAGATACTGGGAGAAATAGTTAATGTATTAAAGCAGGAGAAAGAATATCTTACTGAACTAGATGCAGCTATGGGAGATGGAGATTTAGGTCTAACAATGACCAATGGATTTAAAACTATATATGATGAGCTTAACAACATAGATTCAGAAGATATGGGTACAATTTTTATGAAACTTGGAATGAAAATGAATTCTACAGTAGCTTCAACTATGGGCACTCTTATGTCAATTTGCTTTATTAAAGGGGCAAAGGAAGTGAGAGGCATTAAGGAGATAGGACTTGAAGAGGCAGTGAAAATGGCACTATCAGCAGTAAAGGGAGTATCAGAAAGAGGTAAAGCAAAGGTTGGAGACAGAACAATGTTGGATGCACTTTCACCTGCTGTAGATGCTTTAGTGGCATCCTTAATAGAAAAAAGCATATTAACTGAAGCTTTTACAAAAGCTTTTGATGCAGCACGGCATGGTGTAGAAAATACAAAACAACTAAAGCCTGTATTTGGAAGAGCTGCTTATTATAGAGATAAACCTCTTGGAACACCTGACTCTGGAGCTGTGGCAATAATGTTTGTATTTAAGGGTATAAAAGAGGGACTAAATAAATAGTTGTTAATATAAAAATTATATTTATGAATATTAAAGGACCTGGTAGAATTTTTAGTACCAGGTTCTTTAATATTCAATTATCTGGAAATGAAATAAATTGAGGAATTAAAACTACTTATAGAAAAAAATTATATGCTATTATAAGGCTTATGAAGATGGTAAAATGGAATTAAAAGATTACGATGAAATGAATAAATAATTGAAAACTTAAATTTGTATTTCAGTTCATTGATGTGTACGGAAAATATGGATAATAGTAGGAGGAGGATTATCAATGGCAGATATCAAATATGAAATCAAGGAAAATATAGGTGCTCTTTCAGAGTCACCAAAGGGTTGGAAGAAAGAATTAAATCTAATAAGTTGGAATGGAAAAGAAGCTAAATATGATATTAGAGATTGGTCACCTGAGAATGAAAAGATGGGAAAGGGCATTACTTTAACAGTAGAAGAATTAAAAAAGCTTAGGGATATGCTTAATGAAATGAATTTGTAAATTGTATAAATAAAGCTTGCTGCTGAAATCCAAATAAGCAGGTTGGTTTATCAATAGAGAAAAGTACATAGATTTTATTCTTGTAAATCTATGTACTTTCTCAATATAATTTAATGTAAAGACGCCTCATAGGCTTTTTCTATGGCATCTTTAAGTGCTGAAACAGGTTGATCACCAGATATATGTGACTTCCCGTCAAAAAGGAAAAATGGTACAAAATCCAATTCAATCTCTTCACTCTTTTTTATATCTTCTTTTACAGCATCAGAATACTGGTTACTATCTAAAACCTTAAGGGCTTCACTTTTATCAAGTCCAACCTCTTCAGCAAGTGAAGCAAGTGTTTCATGGTCGCTGATTAATAGGGAATCCGTAAAATATGCCTTAAATATACGTTCACAGAGTAAAAAGGATTTACCTTTGGATGCAGCGTAATGGGTAAGGCGATGGGCGTCATGGGTATTAGCTGGAATCATTGTCTCAAAATTATAATCAAGGTCTACTTTTTTTGCAGCTTCAGCAAGTTTTAAGTTTGATGCTTTTGCCTTCTCAACACTTGTACCCATTTCTTTTGCAAGTATCTCATGCTGGGATTTTTCTTCCTTTAGTTTTGCGTCAGGTCTTAATTCAAAACTGCGGATTACAATTTCAACTTCATTTTTATGTTCAAAGGAATCCAGTGCAGTTTCAAATCTTCTTTTTACCATATAAGAATATGGGCAAATATAATCCAACCAAATTTCAACTTTCATTGTCATTCCTCCCTTTTATCCTCTAAGATTTTTTAGTGTATTTTACATATATGTGTTGCAAAATTGTATTCATAAATAGAGTATTTATTCAGTTAACTGCTATCTGAACTAAATTTAAATATAATTTACATATATAATTTAAAACAAGAGCTTTGAATTTATACTACTTAAAATGGTCACTACTTGTAATTATATCATACCCATAAACAGAGTTCTTGGCATCAGGTGGAGTTTTTTTCATCTGATGCTTAGAAATCGTTATCCAGGGACGTAGCCACTCTTTACTCCCACTTTGAAGAAGATGGGAGTATTAGAGTGGGTAGTCATCGGATAAAATTTTTAGATAATCTTGGAGGAAGAAATTATATATCTCATTATTTTTAGGGAATATTAACTTTACGTTTTGAGAAAAACCACTACAATAGCATTCTAATTATTCTTAATATGGTATAATCCGATAATATATTATAAAATAAAAATATATAACTACTAAGTCTAGCATAGATATTGCAGGTAGATTTGTTCAAATATGAATGATGCTCTTAAAAATGAATGAAAGGACAACTTTTTAGATGATGGAAATGGAAGAACTAAAAGAAGAAGTTACACATGGAAATGTTAGCTTTCCTTTAGCCTGTTATAAATGGAATGCTAATAAACAGTTTTTGGTTAAATTGCATTGGCATGATGAAACAGAATTAGTCTTTTTTCAAAAAGGAAAATTTATTGTAGACATTAACATGAAGTAATAAACATAGATGCTCCTGCATTTATGTTTATTACTTCCGGGGATATTCATTCTATTATCGGCGAAGGAGGGGGCAGGGAAAGTGCTGTAGTTTTTGATTTGAAGATGCTCAGCTTTGAGTATTTTGATGGAATACAATATCATATTATCAGACCATTGCTTGAAAAAAAGATACAGTTTCCTAGATTTGTTTTTTCAAAAGATAGTATATTTATAGAAGTGGCAAAAATATACAGGAAAATAATAAAAGAGTCAGGATGCAAGGAATTAAGCTCATGTATTCGAGTGAAATCATATATCTATCAACTGATTGCCCTTTTATATGAAAATAAGAAATTTTACTATTCAGATGACATTAAAGAAGGGGATAACTATAAAATAGCAAATGTTAAAAAGATTCTTACTTACATTCATGATAATTATAGTAAAAAAATATCCACCAATGATATGGCGAAACTAGTAGGAATGAACTCACAATATTTCTGCCGGTATTTTAAAAAGTTAATTGGAAAAACACCAACCGGCTATATCAATGAAATCAGGATTGAAAGAGCTTCTGAATACCTTTTACAAACAGAAATGAAGATTATTGATATTGCTATGGCTTGCGGATACGAGAATATGGGATATTTTATCAAACGTTTTAGGGAACATAAACATATGTCTCCGTCAGAATATCTAAAAAAAATAAAAAAGTCAAAATAGTATAATGTTTTGTCAAAATTGAAGAAGAAATTTCCTTTCTATGTATATATACTGTAAATATATATTTGAAAGGGGATTTTTTTATGAAAAGACAGTGGTGGCACAAAAAAGTAGCATATCAGATTTATCCTAAGAGTTTTAATGATACCAATGGAGATGGTATTGGAGATATTAGAGGAATTATTGAAAAATTAGATTATCTGAAGAATTTAGGAATTGATATTATATGGATTTGTCCTATATATAAATCTCCTTTTGTAGACCAGGGCTACGATATATCGGATTATTACAGTATTGCACCGGAGTTTGGTACTATGGATGAATTTGATGAGCTTCTGGAAGAAGCAAAGAAAAGAAATATGTATATTGTCATGGATTTAGTTATTAATCATTGTTCTGACAAACATGAATGGTTTCAAAAGGCACTAGCTGAACCAAATGGTGAATATGCAGATTATTTCTATTTTGTAAAAGGTAAAAATGGAAATCCACCTAGTAACTATCGTTCCTATTTTGGTGGAAGTGTATGGGAGCCAGTGGAGGGTACAGACAAATATTATCTGCATCTGTTTGCCAAGGAACAGCCGGATTTGAACTGGAATAATCCTAAAGTGAAAGAAGAGTTATTTAAGATGATTAACTGGTGGCTTGAAAAGGGGCTGGCAGGTTTTCGTATTGATGCTATTATCAATATCAAAAAAGATTTAGCATTTCCATGTTATCCGCCAGATGGAGATGATGGACTTGTCAGTGTAACAAAAATGGTAGAAGAAGTAAAAGGAGTAGGTGAAATGCTTCAGGAAATGAAGCAGCAGACTTTTGACAGGTTTGAAGCATTTACAGTAGCAGAGGTCTTTAATATGAAGGATGATGAGCTGCCAAAATTTATTGGTGAAGGTGGTCATTTTTCTACAATGTTTGATTTTTCTGCACATATTCTGACAAATGGTAAGAATGGCTGGTATGATGCTAAGCCAATAGACTTTGCTGCATGGAGAAATGTTATGTTTCAGTCACAGTTACAATGTCAAGGAATAGGATTCCTGGCTAATATTATTGAAAATCATGATGAGCCAAGAGGCATTTGTACGTATCTCCCAAAATATGCACAAGGGGAAGCAGGAATAAAAATGCTTGCAACAACGAGTATTCTCTTGCGTGGAATCCCTTTTATTTATCAGGGGCAGGAAATTGGTATGAGAAATTGCAGGATGGAAAGTATTGATGAATATGATGATATTGGCACAAAGGATCAGTACAAAAAAGCTATAGAGGCAGGTCTAAGCAATGAGGAGGCATTGGAAGTATGCTATGCACACAGTAGGGATAATGCAAGAACTCCAATGCAGTGGAGTGGGAAAGACAATGCAGGATTTACGAAAGGAAAGCCATGGATTAAGGTCAATCCAAATTATTCTGATATTAATGTAGAATCTCAAATGAAGGATGAAGCATCTGTATTACGATATTACCAAAAACTGATTGCTTTAAGAAAATCAGAACAATATGGAGAAGTCTTTACCTATGGAGATTTTATTCCTGCATATTTAGATCATGAAAAGATATATGCTTATTACAGGCAATTAAGCAATTTTAAAATATTGGTAGCAGCTAATTTTGGAGAGAAAGAAATGACACTGGAAATGGAGCATGATAGAAATGAGATATTATTATCCAATATGGATGTTTCGTCACATATTGGAAGAAAAATTGTGTTAAAATCATGTGAGGCAGCAGTAGTATATGTTGGGCAATAGTTAACCTCGTGTTTATTGGATTAGTTATGATAAATATATATTCATCCTATTGGCAGTACGAGGATTTATCTGATGACTACCATCCGTAATACTTCCAACTTCTATCAAAGTGGGAGATAACGGCTGCTACGTCCCTGGATAACGATTTACCCTAAAGGACAACGATTTCTAAGTATCGAAAATACCGATACTAAGAACTCTGTTAGTAAGTTTCAGCTGGAGAAAAAAACTCCACCTGAAACAAAGAACTCTGTTTATACGGTTACAGTTTTTCGTGAATACCATAGAGTAGATTTGTTTAGTATCATGTAATATGGAAATAAAAATAATTATAAAAATAGAGAGAAAGGAAAGGAGAAATTAAGAATGAATCAAAAAGAAAGAATGCTGGCTGGATTACCATATAAAGCTTGGCTGGACGGACTTAGCGAAGAGAGAATACAAAATAAATTAAAAATATATGATTATAATTTACTTCGCCCTGATGAAGATAAAAAAATGTCTCAAATGATCAAAGATATATTAGGGAAAACAGGCGATAGTATTTTTATAGAACAACCATTTCATTGCGATTATGGTAAAAACATAGAAGTCGGAAATAATTTTTATGCAAATTATAATTGTACAATATTAGATGTGGGTAAGGTAATAATCGGTGAAAACGTTATGTTTGCTCCCAATGTAGCAATTTATACAGCAGGACATCCAATTCACCCACAATCAAGAAATTCTGATTATGAGTATGGTCTTGCAGTAACCATCGGCAATAATGTTTGGATAGGTGGAAGTGTTGTAATAAATCCTGATATTAAGATAGGAAATAATGTTGTAATAGGTTCTGGAAGCGTTGTAACAAAAAATATACCAGATAATGTGGTTGCAGTGGGAAATCCATGTAAGGTGATACGAAAAATAACAGATGATGATAGAAAATACTATTTTAAGGATAGAGAATTTGATGTTCAAGATTATTAATAGCAATTAAACATTGTACTAAACAGCTAGGTTTATTGAGAATATTTTGGATACCTAGCTGTTATCAGAAAAGAAATTCATTTTCAACCAACTTTTCCATGTGAATTAGGATGTACTTTCGCTGAAAATACATCTGTTTTTTTATGCCTTTTTTAAGAATGTAATGATTTCTGTTTAGGAAAAAAAGTTAAAATGCCTCTCTAATTATTGACCAAGCCTCATTATACTCTACATTAGTAGTTATACGAAACTCAGGAGCAACGTCAAACAAAGATTCATAAATTATTCGCATCATTTTTTCAAAATCAAACTCCTTCTCTCTTATATTCCAATTAGAAGTACCGTGGAAAGTTTGTAAAAACAAAATAAATACCAATTCATTTTCCATATTGGTTCTAAATTCACCTGAATCCTTACCCTTTTGTATCATGGGCGCAATAGAGTTATATAATATTTTTATTTTATCTTTCTTAAAAGCACCAAATTTTTCAGATATATCTTTTATTGAAAGCTGCCTAACAATATCCGGTCCTGAGGTAGTTGCAAATTCGATTAGACGCTCAAACACTATCCACACCTGCTCAACATAATTTTTCGCGCTCATGATACGCGCAAAAATTTCAGGAGTGATTTCACTTTGAAAATTATAATACTCTTCTAACAATTCATCTTTAGATTTAAAGTGGTAATAAAATGTGTGCTTATTTATGTCCGCAGCGCTACATATATCTTGTATTGTTACGGCATCAAAGCCTTTTTCACGAAATAATGGTAGTACTGCCTCAATGATTCGTTGTCTTGTTTTTATTTCAGCCAAAAAAAAACCTCCTATACACTTAATTTACTATAGAATATCATATTTTTTAAGCAATCGTCAAATTAAATTAAAACATATTGACAAAAAAACTAGAGTGCGGTATCATAAAAACTAAGTTGAGGTTGCAAATTACTTAATCATGCACAAGAAAAAACAAAATAAGTAAAGAAAACCTTGGGGAAACTAATTAGAAGCAATTTGGTAATATGTCAAGAACAAAATGAAAAGAAAAAGAAATGATTTTGAAAAAAATGGGTAACCTTAACAAGCATACGTCAAACTTAGAACGTATGTTCGCAAAACTATTTATTTATCTACCCTATTTGAAGAGTAGAGTTGATTTTTAGCCAGCAATCCAAAAATCAAACGAATCAATTTACGAGATGTTAGTGCGAGTGCTCGTTTATGCTGATGTGTAGTTACTTCAGCAAATTTCTTCTGATAGAATTCTTGATATTCAGGAATATATCTTACGATACTTCCAGCAGCTTCTATCAGATAATAGCGCAAATAACGGTTGCCTGCTTTGTTCATTGGTGTGTTTTCAGCCTTAAAACCACCAGATTGATTTTCCTTCCATACGATGCCAGCGTATTTAGCAATGGCATTGTTATTAGGGAAAGCATGAACACTACCTAATTCTGAAAGAATGCCACTAGAGTAAACAGGGCCGAACCCAGGTATTGACATTAAAATTTGGTATTCAACGGGGTTCATTCCCATAACTGCTTTTTCAATAGCCTTGTTAATAGCTTTAAGTTCTTTCTCAAAAGCCTGAATACAATTAAAAGAGCAGGCAATTGAGGTTGTTAAAGGCTCATACAAACATTTATCAAGGCGGTATGAATTACGTGCAGCCTGCTGCAGAATTTCAGCAGTCATCTGTGGATTGGAAATCCGCTTGCGACTTTTTTTATTGACGAAGTCAACAAGATCTTCAATTGAAGTATTTGCAATATCTTCAGAAGAAAGAAAATCTGTCAATATAGATGACGCAGTAGCACCATATTTATCAGAAAAAGGATGATCATCACCCTGTAACAAAGCAAATTCACTAAACTTGAGAAATACATTGGATAACATGTAAGTCTTTTCTCTGGTTAAGCATTCAACAATATGAAGCCTGTGTCTTGTAAGTCTTTGCAGAGCAAGATATTGAGAACCCCGCCAGGGTTCAGTATGAATTCTGCCAACTCTTGCAAAATCAGCAATAACAAAAGAGTCAATGCTGTCATTTTTATCAAGAGAATTGAAGGAATCTTTGTAGTTAGCAACTTCCTTAGGGTTTAAGCAGTAAACATAAGGCTTGTAAGGCATAAGTCTTTCACTTGAAGATAAAAAATTGGCAATATGTACTCCGTAAAAGGAAGTAGATTCTAAGCCGATTATTACAGTTTTAAAAGTGTTCTTTTCTAACACTTTAACAAGCATGGATTCTAATTGTTCTGCACCAAATTGTGTATTAGGAACAGGCTCCATTTTAATCAAGAATTCTTGATCAAAATTAATAGCAGAGACAACATTTTGTCTCGCACCAATATCGATACCAACAAATAGAGTTGATAAGTAATCTAATTTCTTCATGAAATCACCACCTTTCAAAAATAATGAGGAAATTAGAAAGGAATTATCCTAATCCAAAGTACTGACTGCAACCTCGCGTAATTAGCATTTATCCAGACGAAAAACCTTGCTGGTGGCTACGAAAGGATATGCAACATTTGTGTAAGCAGAATATGATACTTTGGTCAGGCTGCAAGCTTTCTAGGCAATAACAATAAGTTTTGCAGGAGAGATAATGCAGTAACCTTTGCTAAAGTTCCATAAGGACTATTTTAGCATTAGGAAATCCTTTGATAAATAGTAAGTTAAAATGTATAGATTTGAAAGTTAAAGAATCAGCAATATTGAATTGGGAGAATCCCCATTAGAAAAATAGAGATGCTTTCTTAATCTATACAAAATATAAAAAATAAATAAGTCTATAACAGTTATTTAACTGACTATAAACTTATTATACGAGGAGTGATTTATATGAAATATAAAAAAACTGCAGTGATTACAGGTGCTTCTAGCGGTATTGGACGTGCCATTGCAAAAAGTCTAGCTAAAGAGGGAACACATGTCTATATAACTGGACAGAGCCAGGAAAAGCTTGACCTTGTTCGTAGTGAAATTCAAAGCCTTGGTGGAACTGTAGATGCCAGTGCTTTTGACATCAGGGATATAGCTAAACTTCAAAACTTTATTCAACAAGCTAAAGAACAAACGGGGCATTTAGACATAATGGTTAATAACGCTGGTATACACATTCACGGAAAGATAGTTGAAACTGATCCAGAAAGCTGGCGTCAGATGATTGATGTGAACATTTTAGCACTATTAGTTGGTTCACAAGCAGCAATTCGTGTTATGCGTGAGAATCCTGACAATGAAGGGGGGCATATCATTAACATTTCTTCGGGCAACGCTAAAGAACCTGGTAAAGATTTTTACGGTTCGACAAAACATATGGTAAATGCTCTTTGTGAAACATTGACACAAGAACTTGCTGATGAGCCAATAAGACTAACTAACATCATGCCTGGTGCAGTGGCTACTAATTTCGGTAGGAGCGCTGACCCCGCTATAATACAAGGGCTAGCTACAAAGCTTGGTATGAATGTGGAAATCAAGAAGGGCGAGCACCTTTCAGATGAACTACTTAAGCGTATCCATGCAGCTATGGGACAGATTTTTTTAAGTCCAGAGGATATCGCAAATGCCGTAATGTATGCATTAGCACAGCCTAAAAATGTTGTTATGCGTGAAATGTACCTATGTGCGCCAAAAGTGTATTTAGGGAAAGATTTTTCTTTCTAAGAAGTAACTATTAATTATAGATATAGGATGGTGTTATTAAAATGGAGAACGAAAGAATAACTAAAAAAACAAATGAAGATGTTGCTGCAAAATCTTTAGCAGGTCCACTGCTAGCTATTATTTTAGGCATGTTTATGGTTAGTCTTGATGGTTCAGTTTTGAATGTGGCTATGCCGGGAATGGTTAAATATTTTGGGAGTAATTTATCAACTATGCAATGGACTATAACCGGTTATGCACTCGCCCTTGCTGCTATTATCCCTTTAGTAGGTTGGGTCACCGATCGCTTTGGTGCAAAGTCAATTTTCATTCTCGTTATTGGGCTATTTACTATAGGTTCATTTCTATGCTCTTTAGCTACTTCTCCAGAGCAGTTAATTATATTTAGAATTATTCAAGGTATTGGAGGCGGTATGGTCATACCCATAGGTTTGGCAACTATTTATCGTATAGCGCCAAAAGAAAAATTAGGTTCTTTAATGGGGTTGCTAGGGATGCCTTTATTACTTGCACCTGCTATTGGTCCTGTTGTTTCTGGTTATATTTTGCAGTATGCTTCTTGGCAGTGGATTTTTCGTATTAATATACCAATTGGCATTATAGCTATTTTGGTAAATATTAGATACTTGCCTGATTTTAAGAAAAAAACTGTACCTTCCTTTGATATTTGGGGAATGTTACTGGCACCTATTGCTTTTGCAATGTTAGTTTATGGCGTCAATGAGGGAGCTAAAAGTTGGACTTCTATAAATACTATTGCCGCATTGACTATAGGTAGTATTTCATTGGTTACTTTCATCTTTGTGGAGTTACGTCAAAAACAACCTTTAATTGAACTTAAGGTATTTGGTTCTTCTCAGTTTACTCGTGGAATAATTGTATTATGGACTTTTCAAATTGTGCTTTTTTCCATACTCATACTAGCCCCTTTATTTTTACAGTACGTTAAGGGCTATAGTTCGCTTCAAACAGGATTTATGCTTTTACCACAGGCTCTTGCAATGTGTATCATGATGCCTATAAGTGGAAGGTTATTTGATAAGGTAGGAGCAAAGCCCTTAGCATTTATTGGAACAACAATTGCAACTGTAGTATTGTTTATGCTTTCTAGAGTAACTAACGATACAAGTGTAACCTATATTGTATTATGCCTTGTAGTGATTGGAGTAGCTGGTGGACTTACTGTAATGTCGCTTAATACTCATGTTCTTAACGCTGCACCTGAAAATCTAATAAATAGAGTAACTCCACTTACAGGAGCTTTTCAGCAGATTATTTTATCTTTTGCTATAGTAATAATGACAGGCTTTTTAACTTCAAGAACAACCTATCGCCTGGCCAATACTGCAAATAAGCTGAATGCAGTTATATTTTCCTATGATGATACTTTTCTACTTTGTAGTTGTATAGCTGTTATTGGAATTATTATGAGTCTCACCATTAATAGCCCCAAAGTGAAAGTAGAGTGAACCAATATTTGATATATTGTAGTTGATATGGAGATGAAAAAATATTTATAGGATCTTATAGTTACGCACACTTTGGATGGTATGGAGTTTGTATTTTTGGAATAGCAACTCAAATTATAGCAGTTATTGTCCATAAAACTGCAAAATAATTTTATCAGAAGATTATGAGGAAGATTTTAGAGCTTTAACTCCATTAATATATAATCATGTGAATCCATATGGAAATTTTGATTTAGATATGGATGTAAGAATACCAATAGAATAATTTCAAGTAGAAAACCAACTCTAATAAAACATAAATTAGAGTTGATTTTCTACTTTGCCACTGGTTACACAGATGCTCCCATTACCCCAAGTTATATAAATGTGCTATCAGTAGGCCAGAAGACTTGTAAAAAAGGATTTCCGAATAAAAAAAGCAGTTGTGGAAAGAATATTTTTGCAAGTGATGTTTAATAAAAATTATTTTTGGGGTTGATTAAATAGTATATTTTGTGGTATCTTATTAATATGGAAATTATAATTATTATTATATAATAATTAATATTTATATTATTATACGAGGAGTGATTGAAATGAGTAAAATTATCTTGGTGGGTGCAAATCATGCGGGAACTGCTGCAGCTAATACTATTTTAGATAACTATCCTGGAAATGAATTGGTGATTTTTGATAGAAATAGTAATATTAGTTATTTGGGATGTGGTACTGCTTTGTATGTTGGAAAGCAGATAGATGATACTGCTGGCTTGTTTTATTGTTCCCCAGAAATATTTGCTTCTAAAAAAGCTTTGGTACATATGGAAGCAGAAGTAAAAAATGTGGATTTCCAAGAGAAAAAAGTTTATGCTGTAGATAAAAATGGTACAGAAATAGTTGAAAGCTATGATAAATTGATTTTAGCAACGGGTTCACTTCCTATCATTCCTAAAATTCCTGGGGTTGATTTAGAAAATGTAGAAAATGTAAAGTTATTTCAGGATGGTCAAAAAATTGATAAATTGCTTCAAGAGGATTCAATTCGAAATGTGGCAGTTGTAGGAGCAGGGTATATTGGTGTTGAAATTGCAGAAGCAATTAAACGTCGTAATAAAAATCCTCTATTATTTGATGTAGCAGATACTAGCCTTTCAAGTTATTATGATGAATGGTTCAGTCATGATATGGATGAAATTCTAAAAAACAATGGAGTAGAATTACATTACAATGAGATGGTTAAGGAAATCAAAGGTGATACCAAAGTAACAGGTATTGTTACTGATAAAGGTGAGTATGACGTGGATTTGGTAATTATTTGTATTGGCTTTTATCCAAATAGCTATATTGGTAAAGATAAAATTGATACTATTGCAAATGGAGCTTATAAAGTAAATCTTAAGCAAGAGACAAACATTCAGGATGTATATGCTATTGGCGATTGTGCTACTGTTTATAGTAATGTGATGAAACAAAGCAATTATATTGCCTTGGCAACTAATGCAGTACGCAGCGGTGTGGTAGCCGGACACAATGCTTGTGGTACACCTGTTGAGTCTGCAGGTGTACAGGGTTCAAATGGAATATGTATATTTGGATATAAGATGGTGTCTACAGGTCTGAATTTAAAAGCTGCTAAAAAAGCAGGATTTGATCCAGTTTATACACAATATGAGGATTTACAAAAACCAGCTTTTATTAAAGAAGAAAATGCAAAGGTAAAAATTCGCATTATCTATGATAAGGAATCTCGTAGAGTATTAGGTGCAGAGATGGCTTCATATTATGATATTTCTATGGGTATTCATATGTTTTCCTTGGCTATTGAAGAAGGAGTTACTATTGATAAGTTGAAACTTTTGGATATATTCTTCTTACCTCATTTCAACCAACCTTATAACTATATAACTATGGCGGCATTGAGTGCTGAGTAATTTTTATATAACTAGAAAACTGTCCTTTAAATAAGGGCAGTTTCTTATTATTTAACACATACTTATACCAATGAATTTATTATCACTATACATATGAACTAGATAAAATATTTATTAATGCTGGTTATATTTCTGTAATACTTTTTTAAACTCTTCTCCCTGACCTACGGACAAGTATTCTGTTTCACCATTCTTTATAACTGTCTTGTAAGCATATGCCTCATTTGAATCTTCAGGCCCAACTATCACATATTCATTTCCATCCATTTTAACAATATCAATCAATTCTAAATCTACTTTCTTGCCACTTTCATTTACTACAGTGATTAATTTATTAGTTTTCATATATATACCACCTTTCTTTTATTATATTGTGCCTAAATAAAGGTTTTATACCAAATTTATATAATAATTTAGTAAAAATCATAAAAAGCACAATTAAGCAAATGTGAAGGCTCTATACGCAAGTAGTAAACTTATTGAAGAACTTATCTATATTGAAATATGAATAACAATTTCGACCTGTGGTAATACTAATTTTTAGAAATTGGTATAAACTAAAGGAGGAATTTTTAATGGACAAAAGTATTGATATGAAAAAAGGTGAGCATAAAAGATCTATGGAAAAAGCAAAGAAAATGATTGACAGAGGCTGCGGATTAGGGGAGATAGTATCAGAAACTCATCTCAAGGAAGAGGATGTAATTAAATCAAAAAAAAAGTGGGTAGATCAATCTTAAAACCTATGTTTATATATAATTAATGAATTTAGAAAAGTGCATGATAAGTATGATTTCAAAGATTATCAAACTTTTAACATGATAGAAAGTTCGGGCAAGCCCTTACCACAGGGATAGTTCATATAGGAGATGGCTTCCAGTCATCTCCTTGCTTTGTTCGCAGAAAAAAAACCTGTAACAAAATTATATTACAGGTTTTTTCAATGACTTATATAAAAAGTTTTTTATATAAATACATTTTATAGTTCATTTAAAGATTTATAGATGTCATCAGCTAGTTTATCCAGTTTATTCTCTTGTTCTGCCTTAAGTGTAGAAGTTGTATCTATTGGCTCGCCTATAATTTCTATATTTGGCATATTACCTATTAGTGCCTTCATTTCTTTTACAGCAGCACTTGCCCAAGTATGGTTTCCTATAATTGAGACTTTACGATTTTTAAAGCCTAATGCAGTTAATTCATGCAGTAATGTATGCATTGGATAGTAAAGGTTCAGATTATATGTTGGAGCACCAATTACCATATGACTATATTTCCATAGATCAGATATTATATAGGAAGGATGAGTTTTAGATACATCATACATACGTATATCTTTAATTCCCTTTTGAGCAAGTTTATTAGCCAAAGCATTCATTACATTTTCTGTATTACCATACATAGATCCGTAGGCAAAGACAACACCTTTTTTCTCAGGTTTATAAAGACTCCAGTAATTATACTTATCTAAAATGTAGGGAATGTCCTTTTTGTGCCATATAGGACCATGTACGGAACATATCATATTAATTTCAAGCTTTGAAAGCTTTTTCAAAGCAGATTGAACCTGCCTTCCATATTTTCCTACAATATTAGTATAGTATCTTCTTGCTTCATCTAAGAAGACATTTTCAAAATCTGTTTCATCTGCAAAAATATTTCCAGCTAGTGCGCCAAAAGATCCAAATGCATCTGCAGAAAATAAGATACCTTGAGATTTTTCATAGGTTACCATAACTTCAGGCCAGTGAACCATAGGAGCAAAATAGAAGCTAAGGGTATGATTACCAAGTAATATTTCTGTTCCTTCTTTTTCTATTACTATACTATTAGATGATATATCTATATTGAAGTATTGATCAAAGAACTTAAAGGTTGTTTTACTTGCTATTATTTTTACCTCTGGATAAAGTCTTATTATTTCCTCAATATTGGCACCATGATCTGGTTCTATATGGTTAACCACTAAATAATCTAACTTTCTACCTGCAAGAACATGTTTTATATTTTCTATAAATAATTTAGTAATTGATGAATCAACTGTATCTAAAAGTACTGTCTTATCATCTGATATTAAATATGAATTGTATGATACCCCATTTGGAAGAGGAAACATATTTTCAAAAAGTTCAAGTCTTCTGTCGCTTCCTCCAACCCAAAATATTTGTGGAGAGATTTCTTGTACACTATGCAAAGCAAGTGCCCCCTTTCATTTATAGTATTTACTATATATAGTTTTTAATATATATAGTATTATTTTAACACTGTGATACTTAAAAGCAAGTCTACTTATTAAATTTGTAATTTTAAAAAGCTTTTTAATATCTGTAGAAGATCCTATACAGTTATAGATAGTCTACGTTACAGTAATAGAAAAATTATAATTGAGGGATGTACATAGTAAAAATTTCATGTAATTAATTTAAATTGATTAATTCTTAATAATATAAAAAACTATTATGTTATAATCTAGATAATAATATATACAGTGAAAAATATGTGTAATTGTTTAATTTTTTATTTGAAAGCATATAAAAAAGCAATTATTGTATAGAAAATAGTAGTAGTAATTTTGTTGGAATAGAGGTGTAATTTATGAGTAGAAAGTTCAATACTACAGGTGTTTGTATACCACACCTACATTATATGGTAGATATAAGTAATAAACTTGATAAAATTGAAGGTATGGTTCGAAGTGGTGAATACTTCGTTATAAATAGACCAAGGCAGTACGGCAAAACTACAACTATGTATATGTTAGAACAAGATTTAAAAGAGGAATATTTAATATTGAGCATTAGCTTTGAAGGCATAGGAGATAAAGTTTTTGAAAGTGAATCGGAGTTTTCAGTAAGTTTTTTAAAAATTTTAGCTAAGGCTGCCAAGTATCAAGATAAAGAAATAAGTAAGTTCATATTAGAGCTTGTAAATGGTGTAAATAATTTTGAACTTTTATCAGAAAGTATAACTGATCTGGTAGAAGAAAGTAAAAAAGAGGTAGTACTGCTAGTTGATGAAGTTGATAAAAGCTCTAATAATCAATTGTTTTTAAGTTTTTTAGGAATGCTTAGAAATAAGTTTTTATTAAGACAACAGGGTAAAGATAGAACTTTTCATTCTGTTATCCTTGCAGGAGTTTATGATATCAAAAACTTAAAGCTTAAAATTAGGGATGATTATGAAAAAAAATATAATAGCCCATGGAATATTGCAACAAATTTTAAGGTGGATATGAGTTTCAACGCTGAAGAGATAGCTACTATGCTTAAGGAGTATTCAAAAGATAAAAATATATCAATAAATGTTAAAGAAATCTCAGAAAAAATTTATTTTTATACAAGTGGATATCCTTTTTTGGTAAGCAGGCTTTGTGAGATTGTGGATGATAATTTATTACTTGATAGTAAGTCAGCTTGGGGCTCTGAAAATATAAATAAAGCTGTAAAACAATTATTGCAAGAGAGCAATACTCTTTTTGACGACTTAATAAAAAATATTGAAAATAATAATGAACTTAGAGAATATATATTTGATTTAACAATTTATGCTACTGAAAAAACTTTTAATATCCATAATCCATTAATAGATTTAGGTATTGTATTTGGATATTTTAAAAATCTAGATGGAAGAGTAAAAATATCTAATCGAATATTTGAGCAAATGCTTTACAATTATTTTTCTTCTAAGCTAGAAAATAAAACAGATATGTCAAATTATAATTTTAGAGAAAACTTTATTATTAATAATAAATTAGATTTTAAAAATATTGTTTTAAGGTTTCAACAATTTATGAAAGAACAATATAGTTCTATTGATTCTAAGTTCATAGTACGAGAGGGAAGACTCCTTTTTTTAGCTTTTATAAAACCAATTATAAACGGAGTAGGCTCTGATTTTAAAGAAGTACAGGTATCAGAAGAAAAAAGGCTGGATATAGTAATTACTTATTTACAAAATAAATATTTAGTGGAGCTTAAGATATGGCGTGGACAGGAATATCATAAAAAGGGATTAAAGCAATTATATGATTATATGGATATTCAAGAATTGAATGCTTCATATCTTGTTGTATATGATTTTAACAAGAGTAAAGAGTACAAGAATGAAAAGTTAATTTATAAAGATAAAGAAATTTTTATTGTATGGGTATAGAAAACAGAGTATAAATAGAATAACTCCTTTTAAGCTTGGGAAAAGTAAAAAAGAAAGGAGTGGATTTTATGCCTACAAAATCGGAAAAAAAGTCTAAAAATGATAATAAAACTCAAAATGGAAAGACAGCAAATCCAATAACCATGGATACGGACACAAATATGAGAAAACCTGTTAGAGGCTTGCCAAACAAGTAGCGAGTAGAAATTTCAGTACGTTTTCAATTTCTGCTATAGGGACTGTTCTTTATGTGAAAAATGGGAATAGAGTTAGTAAACAGAGCATATCAATTTGCTCTGTTTTTTAATGTACCAGTAGTATTAAATAAAATTCACAGCAAATTTTCATAATAAATATAGTCTTTTCTATAGTCACATTGAGTTAAAGTTATGCTTAATTTATAATAATCTATATAATTAATATATAGAGGTGCTACAATGAATAAGTCAATTGGAATATTAGCTCATGTGGACGCTGGTAAGACTACATCTGAGGCAAAGCCAGTTCGGAATCTTCTTATTTTACGTAACAGCAGCCACAAGACATTAAGATAGTAGATAATGTCTTGTGGCTGTTTTTTGAATTGTTGCAATACCCCTTTTTCAGCATCCATCTTATTTCATTTACTTTGCCCCTGGTAGCACGGATGCTGGTACTACCCCTAATAAGAGTGCAATTAAATCTAATAGTACTCCAAAAAACACTTGACTTGGAGTTAACTCCAAGTGCTAGACTGAATTTGAAGAAGGTAAAAACATGACGATTGCAGAAGCAAGTAAACAATTTGATATCTCTCCATATACGTTACGGTATTATGAAAGAATCGGTTTGATCATAGCGTAGAAGGATATGTTTCTAATGGTGTCAACCTTATGAGCGACATGTATGCAATTACAGCAATAGAAAATGTAGGACGAAATCTTGCAAAGGCAGTAAAGAATGGAAATGATTTAGATGCACGTGAAAAGGTGGCATTTGGAAATACACTCCTTTGCCTGCATGAAAAATCAAATGCGAAATCGAACAAGAGATTCAAGGAATATTATTTGAAACGCAGGTGGTTCCGGCCCAAAGAGAGTATGGAGTATTTACTCCTGTAAATAATTTTTTACGTTTTCAGTATTTTCATGTTTTTTATAAGTGTCGAATTATTTGTAAAGGAGTTGATAGTAAAATATGAGAAATACATGGAAAATTTACATGCTGGCCTTAATTAGCTTTGTAGTCAGTACATCGGAGTTCGTCATTGCAGGTATTCTGGACAGAGTCGCTGCCTCTGCTAATATATCGGTATCGGTGGCAGGACAATTGATCACCGCATTCTCTATTGCTAACGCCATCGGTTCCCCAATTGTCATCATGGGGACAGCGAAAATGGATCGGCGTAAGTTATTAATGCTTTCTCTCGCTGTAATTGTGCTGGGCAGCGTTTTAACATTCACTCTTCCTGGTTTCGGCTTTTTAATGGTCTCTCGTGTTATACTTGCTGTAGGAAGTGGAGTTTTTGTCACCAATGCTAAGACCTTCGCAGCAAAACTAGCGTCGCCTGGTCATCAGGCAGGAGCGATTGCCACCGTTATAACGGGTTTCAGTGCGGCCCTCATCATAGGTCTCCCAATTGGTCGTGTTGTGGCCGCAGCATACGATTGGAAGGTAATCTTCTTGGGTATCGGTATTCTTAGCTTGATAGCAATCTTCATTGTGGCGCGAACGATTCCGTCCACAGATGGAGAGGAGGCCGTCCCTTTGGGCAAGCAACTCGCTCTTTTGAAGAACCCGAAAATCGTAATTGCCATTTTTGTAACCTTCTTCTGGCAGGTAGGATATGCAGTGCTCTATTCATATATTGCCCCTTTCTTGATAGGCGTTACACAAATGAGCGAACGGGAAGTGAGCATTGCCTTGTTTTCTTTCGGTATCGCTGCCTTAATAGGTTTCAAGTTCGGAGGCTTGATGACTGAGCGGATCGGTGTTCACCGATCACTTTTGAGCAGCATGTCTGTTAATATGATAGCTCTGGTGTTACTGTCCACTATCGCCAGATCAACCTTTGTCACCATTCCATTGCTTATGCTATGGGCCTTTTCAACCTGGTCGGCTGGTCCGGCTGTGCAGTATAATATGGTCTTGCTCGCTCCAGAAGCCTCAGGAATCATGCTTGGCCTGTACGGTTCCATCATACAGTTCAGCGTAGCCGCTGGCGCCGGAATTGGGGGTATTGTCGCGGGTAGCTCATCGATGCTAGCAATTAGTTGGATCGGGGCTGCATCAGTTGCGATTGCTGTATTTATTCAGTGGGGACCATTTAGCTTGATTAGGCATAATAAGTTTCGCAAAAATGATGAACTCAAATATTATTCCGCTTCCGGAGAGGAACGGCACTAGTTGTACTGCTATATACACGTACCTACATTTATTACAATAACTGTCAGCCATGCCCCTTCGGAATCAATGTCGGTTCCGTAAACAATACCTGTGGTTAGTAATTATATGGAACAAGAAAATTCAGAAAAAGGCTCCGTTTCTTATAAAGTACTAAGAAATACAGAAGAAAATAGAAATTTTAAAATAGAAGGGTAAGGGTAAGACCTATGTGTGCAGGAAAAGCTGCGTTATTTGAGTCCTGCACCACCGAGAATACATCAGGAAATTATAGGAGAACTTTTTCTACAGATTGGGAATTATCTTAGAGGGAAAAGTAGTAAGGTGTACGTTGCACCTTTTGATAAAGAAATGTACTAAAACTGGCAATTAGAAAAAACGTGAATGAAACAGAAGTATGAATTGCTTCTGTTTTTTTAGGTATTGATTTCCATCACAATCACATGTTACAATAAAGATATAAAGTACAAATCTATTTAATAAATATATGAAAGGGTAAGGGTATTTGCAGCCATGAGAATGTAATTCACTTAAAGGACTATTTAATAAAATAATTTAAAAAACTTAAAATTAGAGTTTTTGCGCTTAATTTTATTAAAAACCTATGAGTGGATAGTATATCATTGCTTTTATAATATCTTTATTACCATTAAGAGTATATTTTATCTATGATTTTGTCCGATGACTAACCTCTCTAATACTCCCATCGCACTCTGTGAAAGCGATTTACACAGAATCTAAGATTTTGGTTCTCTGCTTTTTTCAAAGTGATAGTAAAGAGTGGCTACGTCCCTGGATAACGATTTCTAAGTATCAAAAATACTGATACTAAGAACTCTGTTTATCATGGGTTTATTTGTGCATTATATTATATAACTGCACTCTGTATTGTACTTTTATGTAATTTTTATATTGGCAAAGTTATATCCTCTCTGGGTTTAAGGAGGGGTTTTTTTGTTGTTAATAGAATGTGAAAATATTAAAAAATATTATGGAGAGAGACTTGTACTGGATATAAAGAATTTAAAAATTTATTCAGAGAACCGGGTTGGTTTAGTAGGTATCAATGGTGAGGGTAAAACTACTCTGATAAATATACTTTTGGGTAAAGACAATCAATATGAGGGCAGGGTTAAAAGATACGGTAATTTTAGTATAATAGATCAGCTAGATAAAGAAGATTACGGCTCTATAAATAGTGAGACAGCTAAAGTTTTTGGAGCTAATACAACATGGAATAATTATTTAAGTGGTGGAGAAAAGACAAGGTTTAAGCTTGCTAAGTGTTTTTGTGAGAATAGTGATATGATAATTGCAGATGAGCCCACCAGCAATTTAGACATTGCGGGAATAGAGTTCCTTGAAAAAAAGTTTAAAGAATATCAGGGTGCCTTTATAATTGTATCCCATGATAGAGAATTCCTAGATAAATTATGCAATAAGATATTTGACTTAGACAAGGGTAAAATCAAAGAATATAAAGGTAACTACAGTGAATATAAATTTGAAAAAAATCAGGAGCTTAAAAGGGCAGCTTTTGAATATGAGAAATATGACAAGGAGAAGAAAAGAATTAAAGAATCTATTGAAAGTATAAAAAAGAGTGAAGTTTCTATAAAAAAAACACCTTCAAGAATGGGTAATTCTGAGGGAAGGCTTCATCGTAAAATGGGTGGACAAAAGGCAAAAGCTAATCTTAATAGATCTATAAAAAATATGGAAGTAAGATTAGCCCATATGGAGATAAAAGAAAAGCCCAGTGATATAAAAAAGATAAAATTAGATATACCTGATAAAAATAAGCTTTATAGCAATGTAGTTATCTTTGGGCATAATATTAATAAATCCTTTAGAAATAAAATTATATTTAAAAATGCGGAGTTTACCATATACAATAATTCAAAAAATGCTCTTATAGGCCCTAATGGCTGTGGTAAGAGTACTCTTATAAAGATGATTATACAGGGTGATACTTCAATTAAAAAAGTTCATGGATTGAAAATAGGATACTATAGTCAGCAATTAGACATAGTAAAGGGTAATCTCAGCATATTGGAAAATGTTATGATGGACAGTGTATATGATGAAACTTATATTCGTATTGTATTAGGCAGGCTTTTATTTAAAGATAGAGATGTTCATAAGAAAGTTGAACTTTTAAGCGGAGGAGAACGAGTTAAAGTTTGTTTTGCAAAGCTTATATTAAGTGACATAAATCTACTTATACTAGATGAACCTACTAATTATCTGGATGTAGATTCCCTTGAGGTAGTAGAAGAGGTATTAAAGGATTACTGTGGAACTATTTTATTTGTTTCTCATGACAGAAGATTTATAAGTTCCCTAGGAAATAATATTATATATATTGAGGATAATAAGATTTTAACCTCAAAAGGAACTTATGAAGAATATCTTCAGAAAAAGAGTAATTGTTTAACTGATAGAGAAGAAGAGATTAAGGAACAACTATTTGTTCTTGAAAATCGTCTTTCAGAGATTATAGGTAAACTGTCTGCTCCTTCTAAAAGGGATGATGTTAAGAATCTAGATATAGAATACTATAAAATAATAAAGCAGATAAAGGATTTAAAGATGAAGTTAAAGGAAAACTTGAATTCAAGATAGAATCTAAAATAATGGAAGAACTTCAAGAGTAATTCAAAATGTATTGTTAAGTAATAAAGATATGCCAAGAGTTATTATAGACCCCGGGATAAACAGCATTATTATAAAGCTTTAAAAGATGCTACAGTATATGGTGATAGAGCGGGATTTATAAGATTTTCCTTAGAATATACTTCGTTTATGTGAATAAATGGTATGGAGTTTGTTAAAGAGATTAAATAAATTAAAAATAAAGTGCATCAAATTACAGATGCACTTTATTCTTCTATCCAAAGAAGAAATTGAGAATTAACAAGGCAATAAGTCCCGTAAAGCAGGCAAGCGTTGAAGTAACAGACCATACTTTCATTTGCTCTTTAACATCTTTTATACCTATAGATTCATTGATAACCCAAAAATAGGAATCATTAAAATATGAGAATAGCATTGAACCGATACAAGCAGCTAATGCTGCAAAGGTAGGGTCAATATGAAGTCCTGAAACCATTGGAGCTGTTACAGAAGCAGCAGTCATTATGGAAACAGTTCCTGAACCCTGTACTAGTCTTATCAAACAGGAAATAATAAAAGGCAGAAGAATTGGAGGAATACTGGTTCTGGAAATGCCTAATGCAATATAGTTTCCAAGTCCGCTGTTTTGTATAATCATTCCAAGAGCTCCGCCACCTCCAACTAATAGAATCAATTTTCCGCTGGCTTTTAGACCTTCTTCCATGGCATCTAATGTTTCACCCTTTGAAAAAGCTTTAGTTAGGCCCAAAATGGCAATTAGTAATCCTAGTGCCAGTGCAATTATTGGAGTACCTATAAAGGAGAAAAAGGAAGCTATAACATTACCTTTAAAATTCAAAGATTTGAAAATAGTGCTTAATAGTATTAATAATATGGGAATTAAAACTGGAGCAAAGGATAAAAAAGGTGAAGGCAATTCTTTATCATTTTCTTTTAGAGTAGCATTTTCTTCAAAGACATTATCTTCACTTAGATTATCTTTTACTTCAGGCCTAATCCAGCCGTCTTCAGTTTCATTAGGTAATTGATATATTTTATTTCCCAAATATTTTGCATAGGGAATTATAACGCACATAATTGGAATGGCAATAATAGTTCCAAAGAGCATGAATCTACCTATATTTGCATTGAGAATTCCAGCTGCCCCTATAGGACCAGAAGCAGGGGGAACCAAAGCATGGCTCATTAAAAGTCCTCCCGCCAAAGCTATTCCAAGGGAGACTACAGATTTTCCTGTCTTTTTAGATAGACCTTTAACTAGGGGTGATAAAATAATGAAGCCAGAGGTGCAGAATATTGACAGGGAGGTAACGAAGCCGGAAGCTGCCAGAGCTTCCTCTTCTTTTTTATTGCCGAAGAGCTTGATAAAGCTGTTTGCCATTACTTTTGTAGCACCAGATACTTCTAAAAGTTTTCCAAGCATAACTCCAAATCCGATAATAATACCTATACTGCTTAAAGCATTTCCGAAACCCTTTGAAATTGATTCAATAAGCTTTTGATGATCCATTCCTCCTATGAGCCCCATTGCAGTGGCAGAAATAATTACTCCTAAAAATACATGTACTTTGGTTTTTGTAATTAGAAATATAAGTAGAGACATACCAATAATTAATCCCAGTATCATTTGGATTCCTGAACTCATTTTAATTACCCCTTTATTTTAAATTTATATATATTTAGCCCTGGTTACTGTATTCAGTGGAGGTCTTGGTCTTTAGATAATTGATACAAACGCTTAAGGTATCCTTTGTACCTACTAGTCCTCCTTTTGTTATAATTGGCTTATTGTTAAAAACTCCACCGATTACTCTGCCGTAAATAGCTAGTGGAATGACTTCATCTTTTACATCTATGCCATCAGCTTTTATCTTGTTGCAAAAATCTTCTGTCACATCTCCACCGGAAGTATAAACACTGCCAATTTTATTTCCCAATTTTTTAATTACAAGGCAGAGTATTTCGGCAATGGCGCTGGTTATTAAATTAGAACATTGTTTTTTATTCAGATTATAATTTTTTTCTATTTCTGAGAAATTCAATACATCTTTTTCTTCAGTGGTAGTAGTAACCACTAGAATACTGTAATTATCTTCTTTATGAATAATTTCATTTACAATTCTATTGATTTCTCTATCTTTCTTCGCCTCATGAAGGAAATCTAATGTATTCGTTTTCACAATTAAAGGATTATATTTCACTTTAAGATAATTTATCTGCTCTCTTGTAAGATTACTTGCACTTCCAATACCACACAGTACCTTTTCTCTAATCTTTAATTTTTCATCTTTTTTATAGAATACATTTGCTGCAGCTGCAGTAAAGGGACCTGGATCCACAGATACAAATTTGAGCTTACTTTCAACAGAGGCCTTTGCAATTTCATTGATATCATTATTTGTACAAGCGTCAATTACAATAATCCTATTCTTTTGCTGTGCATTTTTTATTATTTCCTGTTTTATCACATCTGCTCCTTTAAGTACTTTATCCAGAGATATAAAGCCAACCTTATATTTACTCTGTTTTTTTACTATTTCAGTAACTTTGGAAGTGCTGACAGGAGAAGTTGGATCTTTAGCCACTTCTGTTTTTTCAAGGGGAACTCCATTAACCAGTAAAAAATCTCCTATACTGACTCTTCCTGAATCAGGGAAAGAAGCAACTACAATAGCTGTGATGTCAGAGCCAAGACTTTCAATAATACTGTCAATTTCATATCCTACATTTCCTCTTAAAGTAGAATCGATTCTTTTACTAAAGAATAAATTCTCCTTATCATTAAATAGATTTACTGCATCCTTAACCTTTTTATAGGCATCCTCAGGGGCTAAGCCTCGGCTGTTAGTAGTTATGCTTAAAACATCAAAACTTTTAAATTTGTATAAATCTGATTCTTGAAGCAGAGTTCCTACCTTCAAACCATTTTTGGCAAGAAGTGCTCCTGTATCATTTGCACCAGTTAAGTCATCTGCAATAATTACTGTTTTTAACATATAATCCTCTCCCATCCTTGTATTATATCTAAAATATTTTTTTAACAAACAGTTACATTTAATCTAAAATAAAACAATTTTAATTCATGTATGTTAAACTATTAGTGTCCATTTGGATAGGCCTCTTTTTGTTTAATAGATTGAATTTGCAGGTTTTTTCTATATTGACAAATTGAGGCTTTTTATTTTAAGTTATACTTATATACAACTAATTATCTTTATTATTTTCAGTTAAAAATCCTGGCCCATATTTAGCAGCTAATATAATGGCTTCTATCATGCTTACCTCACTTACTTTTCCTGTGCCGGCTATATCAAAGGCTGTGCCGTGGTCTACAGAAGTTCGTAAAAATGGCATATTATTAGTTAAGGAAATTGTTCTTTCAAAGTCCACCATCTTTGTTGCAATATGCCCCTGGTCATGATAGAGGGAGAGAACTGCATCATATCTTCCAAGTAAAGCCTGATAAAATACTGAGTCGGCACCAATTGGACCACTTATATCCACTCCCTTTTCACGTAAATTTTCAACTGCAGGAGATATATATTTAACTTCTTCATCTCCAAAAAGCCCATGTTCTCCAGAATGAGGATTGAGTCCTGCAATAGCTATATGAGGTTTTTCAATTCCAAGAACCTTAAGTGCCTTTTCACAGCGAATTACGAATTCTTCAATACCTTCCTTTGTAATTAGATCACAGGCATTTCTTAAAGATACATGTCTGCTGTAGAAAAACACTTTCAATCCCTTTACTTCAAACATGGTTAAAGGGTTTCGAGTATTAGTAAGACTCTCCAGCACTTCTGTATGACCTATATAGGGTACACCTGCACTTTTAAAGGATTCCTTATTTAAAGGAGTAGTTGCAATAGCTGTCACTTTTTTATCCATGGCTAATTTAATAGCATAGGAAAGATAATCAAAGGCTGCCTGACCGCATTGTGCCTGAACTTTTCCAAACTCTAAAGCTGAAATGTCAATATTATTAAGATCAATAAAATCTATAGTTCCCAGGGTATATTTACCTTCATCTGGGCTTGAGACAGCATTTAATTTCAGTGAAATATTTGTTATATCTAGAGCTTTTTTTAAAACCTCCTTATCTCCTACTACAATAGGATTACATACATAATAAACACTCTTATTTTTAAGGGCTTTAACTACAATTTCAGGTCCTACTCCTGCAGGGTCTCCTAAGGTAATTGCAATAATTGGTCTACTCATTTTCAATCTCTTCCTTTCAATTTATATATTTATTTATAATCAATTTATTAGAACTAAACAAATACACAGTTATCAATGTTGAATTTATTGAAATCTTCTATTAATTTTGTGGATTGTTTGTCAACAATAATTCCAGTTAACTTACTAAAATCCTGTACTTTCACCATACTTTTCTTTTCGTATTTATCACTGCTGGTTAATAAAAAGGTTTTTTCACTTATCTTGATAAAGCTGCGTTTTAAATACATTTTTTCAATACTAGTTGTCATAAAACCATTGTTTATATCAAAAGCATCACAGCCTAAAAAGGAAGCATCTACATTGTATTTCTCAACTATTTTACAGGTTTCAACTCCTGTACATTGTTTTGATTTCATGGAAACTTTCCCACCAAGGAGTGTAACTTCTATATTGGTAAAATCACTTAGAAAAAGAGCAATTTTTAAATTATTGGTTATAACCCTTAAGCTTTCAATATGTTTTATACACTTTGCCATTTCCATTATGGTTGTTCCAGCATCCAAAATAATTGTGGAATTTGATTTTACAAATTCGCTGGCTTTTTTTCCTATTAAGTATTTTTCATTAATCATGGATTTTTCTTTTTCAAAATAGCTTTTTTCTTTAATTATCTTACTTTTGATTATTGCTCCACCAAAAGTTCTATCTATAAGCTGCTGACTTTCTAAAAAGGATAGATCTTTTCTTATGGTTACTTCAGATACATCTAACTTTTTTGACAGTTCTAAAACGGTTACATTTTTATTCTGCAGAATATAGTCATAAATTTTTTCCCTTCTTTCTAAAGTAAACATAATTTTTCCCCCTATAACCTTAGTTTCATTAGCATATCTAAGCCTGTAAACATATAATCCTGAAAGTAATTTGATAATTATACAGCTTATTAAATACTTTCAATGTGTTTCATTTTGTTTCTTTACTAGATAATATGAAAGTCTTTTGACAGTTATGCTAAAAGTTCATTTAAATAAATGATGAAGTTTCTATAAAATTTGGATACAATATAGGTAATAAGATTTGCTACTTAAGTCATTGGAGATGAAAATATGGAACCTATCAGAAATGTGTTTATCAAACCAAAAGAGTTTGAAGAAATTCAATTATTGATGCTGCAGTAACAATACTAATCATACTAAGAATTCTACAATTTATGTAAATGTGAATGGTCCAGCAGGTGGAACTGTTAATATAGACGTTAAAGTTAATCGGAATGGGAAAATATACAGTACTCAAACTTCATTTACACCACGTTAGGAGTTGAATAAAATGAAAGTTATAATTGATAGATTTGAAGGCAACTTTGCAGTATGTGAAAAACAAGATAGGACAATGATTAATATTGAGAAAAGCAAAATTCCTGAGGAATCTAAAGAGGGAGATGTGCTCAATATAGTAGATGGGGAGATTTCTATTGACATAGAAGAAACTAACAAAAGGAAAAAGGAAATTGAAGAATTAACTAAAGATTTATGGAAGTAATCTTGCAATAAAGCTAAAGGAGTAGCTTAAGTGCAACGACTTCTGGGGTTAAGGTGCAAAACAATAGCAAGCTCACTACGTTCGCAAAAACCCCTGGGGAATGTTAACAATCATAGCAAGTTCGGTGAAGTCCTCACAATATAATCAGTCTCTCATGCAAAAAATAGACTAACTAAAAGTGAAACTTATACTTTTAGTTAGTCTATTTCTAATGTTTATATATGAGTTATTATTTTTAAATTACTCTTTTTTTTCTATTAATATAAATTAAAACAACTCCTACAGTTACAAATAAAATACCTACAGTCATTATCACTTGGAAATCAATTAATGAACCTGTCTTTGGAAGAGTTGCTGAGGTCTGTACTGATTGTCCATTATTTGTTGAAGCTGACGCTGATGGGGTTTGAGCTGATTGTCCAGCATTTGTTGTATTTGATGTTGTTGGAGTCTGTGATGATTGTCCACCACTTGTTTGTGGCGGTGTTGTATTTGCAGAATTAAGCTTATTAATTGTGCTTTCTGCTGCTAACAAAGTGTTGTAGTTTGTTACTAGAGCTTGTTCAGCTGATGATAGTGCATCATAAGCAGTTCTTGCAGCTTTAACGCTATTACTGTTTGAAAGAGTTATTTCTGCAGGAAGTGCTGTTATTTGTGTTGTAACAATATCTGCTAGTTTCTGAGTTTCTGGTTCTGTAATAGAAAATGTATTTACCTTATTTAAAGAAACGGTTTTGTCTGCATTTGTAACTACTAATTTTGTATCTACTGTAATGCTGTCTTTAGCTACTGTAATTGCACTAAATGCAGGTGCTCCATTTGTACTGTTGATTTCCTGGTAATCTTGCAGTACACCAGCACTATCTTGCTTAGCACCAGAGCTTCCAGTTTCTACACTAATTGTTCCTACGCCATTTGGATCAGCCTGACCATTTCTCATAGCTTTAGATTTCATATAAACATGGTCATGTCCCTGAAAAATAAGATCAACTCCATATTTATCAAAAGTACTTCCAAAAGTTTGTACTAATGTGTCGTCTACACCTGGTGATTCATATAAGCCTCTGTGTAAAGCAACTATTTTCCACTTTTTAGTTGTAGCAGCTAAATCTTTTTCAAGCCATGCTTTTTGAGCTTCTAAATCAGTTTGAGTATTTAGTACAACAAAGTGAGCATTACCATAATCAAAGGAATATACTGTACCTGGTGTTACAGTGGAAGTTGTTGGTCCATTATTTGGTACAGTAAAGTGTTCTGTAAAGCTTAGTGCATTTCCTGCATCTGTTGGACCTGTCTGTTCATGATTACCTACAGTAGGGAAAAATGCATTATTTCCAAAATGATATCTATAGTCACCACTTAATGCACCAGTTGAATCATAGGTAGGGGTTCCAAAGAAACCACGCCATTCATCTTCTCTATTTAGTCCATCACACTCATCACCAGTATGAAGAATAAAACTTAAAGGCTGGTTTAGAGAAGGAAGATAATTATCTAAAGCTTTTTGCCAAACTTGATAATCACCTAAATTTGTAGCCTGGGTATCAGAAACATTAAGAAATATAAAAGAATCCTGTCCGTTTGCAACTGCCGCTGATTCTGTTGTAAAAGTATAGACAGGACTCCAGCCATCAGTGTCATTTCCAACTCTGTAATAGTAAGTTGTGCCAGACTGTAATCCTGTTACATTCCCACGAAAGACAGAAAAGTTATTTATACCAATACCATTTAATGGTGCATCTGAAAGCTTTGATGTTGTATGTTGAACTGTTGTTGTGATATTAGTTAGAATGCCCGCTTTAAAACCTGAATAATCTATTGTATTTTTGTAAACTTTACCATTTAGGGTACTATTAACAGAAATATTTGATGTGGATATTTGAACTTTACCATTAGTTACACTCTGTGGTGCATCCCATGTAAAATTACGAGTAGTTGCAGCATCAGCAACAAATGCATTTGTTAGTGAATAAGGAGCTGTAGCTTTTGTATTATACTGAGCTGTTAAAGCTGTAGTGGAAGTCAGTTGATTTTTTGAGTCTATTAAAGCTGCATCTGCTTCAGAAAAGATTGATGGGTATATGGAAGGAGTTTCAGTAGGTACTATTGTACCAAAAGCAGTATCATCTGGTTGAACAGGTTTTGCCGTTGCATTCCAAGCACCGTCTGCAGTAGAACGTGGCTTTGCCCAGTTTGCTATGTATGCAGCATTGTAAGGTATAATTTCAAAATCTTGTGCATTGTTGTCTGTATCTTGAAAGTTAATTCTTCTAAGAGATTTTTGTTTTGATTGAACTGACACATAAGAACCTTCATAGCCGTCGATTGAACTGTTATAACTATCATTTCCGCCTACGCCTAACATGTCTACATAACCGGTAACCTTCGTACCTTTTCCATCAATATTAAAAGGATTTATAGGCATAGTTGTTGTAGTATATGAGGATTTTCCGCTTGAATCAAGTAATAGGGCTTCTACACCTTTATTATGCATTCTAACATCCCAGTTCTGGTCAGCTGTAACGGATGGTATGCCTGCATAAACGCTGTCTGTGGAAGCATTACCTGTCTTGAAAAATAAGTGTAAAGTTGAAGGTATGTCACTTGTCTTTGATGCAAGTGTTGTGAAGGCTGATGTACCGCTAACTAAGTAAGATGATTTCGCCTTAATTTTTCCTGTCAAATTCAAACTGTACCAGTTGTTATCCGGTGTGTTTGAATTTGATATGCCGCTAAAGGAGTTACCATGTCTATACCAAAGTGTATAGCCTGTACTTAAATCAATATCACTATTTGTTGGGTTGTATAGTTCAATAAAACTGTTACTCACAGGTACTGAACTATCTGCATTTGGACCTGCGCCATAAACCTGATTGATAATTAAATGATTTGGCAGCGTTTGTGTAGTATCTGCTTTAACCTTAATTAAGCCACCTGTTAAAGAATTACATACAATTACTACTAATGCAATCATTATAATAGCTAACCTTTTTAAAAATGTATTTTTGAAATTTGTCTTCATAAATTTCATCCTCTCTACAATATATTCCTTTTTATTATAAAATATTATATTAGAAAGAATATTAGATTTATGTTAATTTTTAACTTATTTTGTTAAATTTACTGATGAGAAAGCTTGGTCAAGGTCTGCAATTAAATCTTCAGCCTTTTCCAGACCTATAGATAATCTTAAATTTACTTCAAACTGATGGGATTTTGCATATTTAGCATTTTTTATACATACTAAGATTATTAAAATTTCAAAGGAGAGAAGAGATGTTTTTTGCAGTTTCAGAAATACCTAAATCTGTAGAAATCCAACGATACTTGACTTCTATTCATATTGATAATTGGATAAAGCAGGATGTATTCCTTTTTAGGTGGTGGTTCCTATTGGATAGTAATTCTCTTAAGATAAATAAGGCTATCATATCTTTATTTCGTAGTTCATATTCTGACCTCCAAATGTTAAATAAAAGCCTTTATAATAAGATATTTATATAGTAAAATTTATGTTACAATATAAGCTGAAAAATAATATAGTACTTTTTACTTCTAAGTCTTTAAGGGTATATTAAATTGATAAAATCGGAGGAGAAGAATATGAAAAGATATTTAAAATTCTTATTTTCTACAGGTACATTATTTATATTAATTATAAGTCTGTTCACTGGATGTATTCAGAGTGATTCATCAACTAACAGAAAAGGTACTTCTGAATTAAAAAATACACTGACAATTTTATCCGCTTCAGAAAATAAAACACTTGATCCAATCATTCAGGATTTTGCAAAAAAGAATGGAGTCAATATAGAAATGCATTATAAGGGATCAGTTGATATAATGCTTGCACTTAAGCAGGACAATATTGCAGAAGATGCTGTATGGCCTGCAAATAGCATATGGATATCTATGGGTGATGAAAAACATAGAGTAAAATATAACGAATCAATAATGACCTCACCTGTGGTATTTGGAATTAAGAAGAGCAAAGCACAGGAGCTTGGTTTTGTAGGGAAAAATGTTAGTGTTAAAGATATTTTAAATGCAACGGAACAGGGTAAATTACAATTCATGATGACATCAGCCTCTCAATCAAATAGTGGTGCCAGTGCATATATAGGATTTTTATATTCATTTCTTGGTAATCCGGATAATATAACCTTGAGTGATTTACAAAAGCCAGATTTAAAAGATAACATAAAAAAACTTCTTTCTGGGGTTAACCGTTCTTCCGGAAGTTCTGATTGGCTTAAGGATCTATTTTTAAGTGGAAATTATGAAGCAATGGTTAATTATGAGTCAGTAATAATTGATACAAATAAACAGCTTATAAAAGATGGCAAGGAGCCTCTTTATGCAGTATATCCTTATGATGGGTTAACTATAGCAGACAGTCCCCTTGGTTATATAGATAAAGGCGATTCTAATAAAGAAAATATATTTAAAAAGTTACAGGCATTTCTTTTATCACAACCTACACAGCAGAAAATTTTAGCACTTGGAAGAAGGACTGGAATTGGCGGTACTGTGCAAAATCCTGATAAGTCAGTATTTAATCCCGATTGGGGGATAGATGCTGAAAAAGCAATTTCACCAATAAAGTATCCATCTCCTGATGTTATTCAGGAGGCATTAAATTTATATCAATCAGAATTTAGAAAGCCCTCTTACATGGTATTTTGCATTGATTATTCAGGGAGTATGGAATCTAATGGCGGAAATTCCGGAGTAAAGCAGGCCATGAACACCTTGCTGAATTCAGATAAAGCAAAACAATATATGTTGCAGTTAACAGCTCAAGATAAAGTGGTTGTTATGCCCTTTAATAGTAAAGTGATTAGTGAATGGAAAGCTGACGGAAATAATAATCTGCAAATCCAAAATCTGATATCTAATATTAATAATCTGCAGCCTGGTGGAGGCACTGATATATATAGTCCGGTAATTCAAGGGTTAAAAGAACTTAATGGCGTGGATTTAAGTAACTATATACCTTCAATAATACTTATGACTGATGGACAATCAAATACAGGTAAAAATATAGAAGATTTGAAACAATTATTAAAAGACAAAAACAAGGATATACCTGTATTTTCCATAACCTTTGGTGATGCAGATTCTGCACAATTAAAGGATATAAGTAATCTTACAAGAGGAACAGTTTTTGATGGTAAATCAGATTTAATTAATGCTTTTAAGCAGGCAAGAGGATATAACTAAGGCATAAGAAAATAAATTAAATAGTCAGTATGCTAGCCTATTTTGAATATGCCTAATATAGGAGGAAATTGTTGTGAGTAAAACATTAAAGGAAATAGTTGCAGGTCTTTCCGGTGGAATAATTTTTATTATCTTTTATATAATTATTCATGTATCCCTTGTAATATCAATAGCAGTAGGGGTTGCCGCATATATAGGTATTACACTTATAGCTGCCAGGCCAACCTTGTATGGAGTAGAAATGAGTGGTGCCAATGGTGCATTAATTGAACAGCTTAAAAATACTATAGATGAAGGCTATTCAAAGGTAACTGAAATAAAAAGGTTATCAAAACAAATTAAGAAAGTAAGCATTAAAAATAAAATTGATGAAATTTGTACTATTGCAGATAAAATATTCCAATATCTTAAAGAAAACCCTAAAAGGGTAAGTAATATCAGAAGATTTTTAAATTATTATCTTGATGCCATGATAAATATTCTTAAAAAATATATTTCTATATATAATCAAGAAGTAGATTCAGCGGAAATTACTCATTCTCTTTCAAAGGTTGAAGAACTGCTGGATACAGTAAAAAAAGCCTTTACAGAACAACAGGAAAAACTCCTTTCAAATGATATGGATGCACTTGATACAGAAATTGAGCTATTTAAAGATATTATGAAATCGGAGGGATTTGATGATGAAAAGTAAAATTATAGGAGTCTCCATTCTAGTTCTTATAATATGTTCTGCATTTATATTTAATTACATGAATACTACAGCTAAAAAAACAAAATCAAATGTGGTCTCTAAAGATAATATTGCAGTTACAGGACTAATAGGTGGAGAAAAGCAAGGATTATTCGATGATACAGATATACAGAAAATTTTAAGCAGCAAGTATGCATTGTCAGTTCACTATAATAAATCTGGCTCTGTTGATATGGTAACAGGTGATACCTCCAAATATGACTATCTCTTTCCATCCAGTGAAAATGAACTTGAAATATTTAAGGCCTCCAAGGGAAAGCAGCTTGTCAAAAGTGAAAGTATGTTTAACTCACCTTTAGTTTTTTATTCATGGAATGATGTAACTGATGCCCTCATAAAACAGGGTGTTGTGCAAAAAGTTAGTGATTCCTATTATGTTGCTGACATGCATAAAATACTGAATCTCATACAGGAAAATAAAAAATGGAGCGACATAGGCTTACCTAATTTATATGGGAAAGTTAGTATTGCTTCTACTGATCCCACTAAATCTAACTCTGGAAATATGTTTGCGGGGTTATTAGCCAACATGTTAAACAATGGCAGTGTAGTGGACGACAACACCGTAGATACAGTAATGCCCCAGTTGAAAAATATAATTAGTAAATTAGGTTATATGCCTTCAACTTCATCTGATATCTTTGATCAATATCTAAAAACCGGTGAAGGCGCAAATCCTATTATAGTTGGATATGAAAATCAGATAATTGAATATTCACAGCAAAACCCAGCTGTATGGAACCAGGTAAAGGATAAAGTAAAAATTATTTATCCAACGCCTACAGTATGGGCCAACCATCCGCTTTTAGCCCTTAATGACAAGGGATCACGGCTAATAACTGCATTGGAGGATAAAGATATTCAGAATATTGCTTGGCAGAAACATGGATTTAGAACAGGAATCAATGCTGTGCAGAACGACTCTAAAAGCTTAAAAATTAGTGGTATAGCTTCAAGTATTGATCAAGTTATTCCAATGCCAAAGCCAAGTGTAATGGAGAAGATTATTAACAATTTAAAATAAGATATGTGTAAATGAATATACTAGCATACTAACTAGTTATTTGTTTGAATATGTATAAATTTGGAGGGGAAAATTATGGAGATAAGACCAACAGCAAATAATAATATTATAAATTTGGATAATCAGGTGCGGAGTCTAACAGAGGATCAAAAAAAGCAGATTGAAGATATTCAATCAAAAATTGATATTAGAAATACTCAAGGAATTTTATCTTATGGAGTAGCAGCTCAGTCCAACCTGACATCTTTTGCAGATTCAGCATTGGGCAGCATAAGATCTAAAGAAGCCGGATATGTAGGGGATATGCTCACTAATCTAATGCTGAAAGTTAAAGATGTCAATGTGGATAGTATAGGATCAAATAGCGGGTTCTTATCACGTATACCATTGTTTAACAATCTAGTTAGTAATGCTAAAAAGTTCATGGCAAAATATGAAAGATTAACTGTAGAAATAGATAAGATAGTTGACGAGCTGGATAAAGCTCAAGTGAATCTCATGAGGGATATTAAAATGTTTGATACCCTTTATGAGAAAAATATTGTGTATATTAAAAATCTTGAGTTTTTAATACTTGCAGGGGAATTAAAATTAAAAGAAGTAAAAGAAAAGGATCTGCCTAATTTGAAGGAAAAAGCAGAAACAACTAATGATCCTATGGATTCGCAGGAATATAATGATATGCAGCAGAGGGTCGTTAGATTTGAAAGAAAGCTGGATGATTTAAAAAGGACAAAAATGATAGCTGTGCAAAATGCTCCACAAATAAGACTTATTCAGGGATCAGATGAAGCATTAACTGAAAAAATTCAAAGCTCAATTGTAAATACAATTCCACTATGGAAGAATCAGATAGTAATTGCCATGGGGCTATTACGTCAAAAGAAAGCACTTGAAATTCAAAAAAATGTTACTGATACAACGAATAAAATATTAACTAAAAATTCTGAAATGCTGAAACAAGGTACCATTGAAATTCAGAAGGAAAATGAACGTGGTATTGTTGAAATAGAAACTTTAAAGAAGGTTAATGCTGATTTGATTTCTACTATTGAAGAGACGATTAAGATACAGGAGGATGGTAGAAATAAGAGAGTGCAGGCTGAAAAGGATATGGCAGCTATGGAACAGGAGTTAAAAGCAAAATTACTTTCAGTTAAATAGGAAAATAATATTAAATAGATTGAGGGTTTTTACATTACAAATGTAAACATGGGTACAAAGTACTGTAGTGAAAATAATGGTAAGTTAGGGCAAGCCCACACTACAGTGACAGTGCTTATAGGAGATGGCTTTAAGCCATCTCCTTGCTTATTTAGTGACATTTATCTGGCTTCTTTATAGCCTTTAATTCTAATGCTAAAATTATTTACATTGAATATTGACTCATGTGGTCAATGGAGGTATAATTACATTGACCAATATGGTCAAAAAGTCTAGCATAAGGAGGGAGATAGCTTGATTTCCAAGTTTATGAACCTTGAGTCAGAGAAACGGGAAATCATTATTAATGCTGCATTAGAGGAGTTCGCACAAAAGGGATATAAAAATGCTTCTACAAATGAGATTGTGAAAAAGGCTAATATTTCTAAAGGGCTGCTTTTCCACTATTTTAGTAACAAAAAAAAATTATTCCTATTTCTCTACGATTATTCTAAAGATGTATTTTTAAATGAATTCTATAACAAGATGAATTATGATGAGACTGATATCATAAAAAGGTGGAGGCAGATCGTCACTCTAAAGATCCAACTTGTTCAAAAGCACCCCGTTCTATATGACTTTCTTATAGCCTCAGCTTTAGATGACAGCATGGAAATAAAGCAGGAGGTTGAGAATCAAGCGAAGGGGGTTTTAGAAGATAGCTATAAAAGGTTGTTTAATAATATCGACACATCTAGATTTAAAGCCGGCATGGATATAAAACGCGTTTTGGAAATAATATTCTGGGTTGCACAGGGCTTCAGTAACCGGGAGTTGGATCATATAAAAAGTGATCCAACTTATAGATCACATATTGATGTCAATGCGTTGGTAGAAGAATTTGAGCTATATTTAGATCTTCTGAAAGATACTTTTTATCAATGAATCTTACTTAGTGGGAGTTTGTATTCCCACTAAGTTTAGATGAATTATCCAGGAACGTGTGGCTGTTATCTCCACCTTTAGAAGGTGGAGTGTTACAGCTACTAGTTATCGGATAAATAAATCTTATTTAATGGCAGTCTTATTCACTGAGTTTAGAGCAATTATCCAGAACTGTTTCTGTGTTTTCTTAAACTTTAGTGGAGTACTTCAATAGCTAGTACTAGAAAAATAAAATTTAAGGGGGTAATGACAATGAGCGTTATCGAGATCAAAAATCTGACCAAGAATTACGGCAAGTCCAGAGGTATTGTGGATGTGAATCTAAATGTTGAGCAGGGAGAAATTTTTGGCTTCATCGGACCCAATGGAGCGGGAAAATCAACCACTATCCGAACACTACTGGGTCTCATCTATCCTGGAGAGGGCAGTGCAACTATTTTTGGAAAGAGCTGCATTGAGCATCCAGAGGTAAGAAAAGAGGTTGGTTACCTTCCATCGGAGGTATTTTACTACGACGGCATGAAGGTAATTGATTTGCTCAAATATTCTGCCAGCTTCTACAAAAAGGACTGCACGAAACGAATCAAGGAGCTTGCGGAAATTATGAATCTCGACCTTAAAAAGAAGATAGATGACCTTTCCTTCGGAAATAAGAAGAAGGTTGGTATAGTGCAGGGGCTGCTTCATGAACCAAAACTGATTATATTAGACGAGCCAACAGGCGGTCTTGATCCACTAATGCAGCAGAAGTTTTTCGATTTAATAAAGCAGGAAAGCAAAAAGAGAGCCACGGTTTTCTTTTCCTCACACATACTCAGTGAGGTTCAGCGCATGTGCGACCGCGTAGCGTTCATCAAGGAGGGCAGGATCATCAAGATTGAAAAGATGAGTACACTGCAGGAGAACAACTACAAGAAGATTAGTATAGAGGCAAAATCTAGTATACCTGAAGGATATTTTAATATCGGTGGGGTGAGTAGTCTTGAGATTAAGGACAATAGGGCTAAATTTATATTTAATGGCAATGTTAACCCAGTTATGAAAAAGATTTCTGAAATTGAACTTAACAATATATTAATTGAAGAACCTGATCTTGAAGAGATCTTCATGCATTACTATGAAAAGGAGGACTGAAGGGTATGAATATGTATCTACACGAGCTTAAGTCTTTAAGAAAATCTACGATCATATGGACATGTGCCATGATAACACTGGCTTTGATTTATTTTTCTATCTATCCCAGCCTTGCCAATGATGCGGCAGATTTTAAAAAGCTGCTGGGTGCTTATCCGCCATCCGTCCGGGCAATGCTTGGCATATCTATTGACAATATTACTTCTATCCTTGGCTTTTATTCGATGATATTTAGCTTTATCACGCTCTGTGGAGCTATCCAGGCAATGAATCTGGGTGTCTCCATTCTTTCAAAGGAGGCTAGGGAAAGGACGGCGGATTTTCTACTAGTGAAGCCTGTTTCACGTGCTGCCATCGTAAACTCTAAGCTTTTGGCTTCACTCACCATGCTTTTAGCTACCAATGTGCTTTATTATGCCGCGGCCTCCATCATTGCAAACATTGTTAAAACATCGGATTATAGCAATAGGTTGTTCTTTATGGTCACCCTTACCATGTTTTTCGTTCAACTTATGTTCCTGGCAATAGGGGTATTTGTTTCGGTGTTCTTTACAAAGCTGAAATCCGTATTGCCAATCTCTCTTGGTGTGGTCTTCGGGTTTTATATTATCGGGGCACTTATTGCCACCGGCAAAAATGACGCAGCACGTTTTATATCTCCTTTTAAATACTTTGATATAAGCTATATCATTAAAAATGCAAGCTATGAGGCTTCCTATCTCATCACTGGAGCGGTAATTGTCATCGCTGCTATTGCTGCAAGTTATATCATCTATATAAAAAAGGATATCCATTCCGTGAGCTAAGCTCTGCTAATGGATTTTGAATAAAAGGAGGTTTTATTATGAATATTTTCCTAAGAGAACTAAAGGCTAACAGAAAAGCCTTGATTATATGGAGTGTCTGTATGTTTTTGCTGGTCTTGAGTGGGATGGGCAAGTATACGGCTTATTCTTCTGGACAGAACAATGAAATTTTTAACAAAATGCCCTATTCCATTAAAGCACTGCTGGGAATAGGTTCCTTCGATGTGACTACTATGGCTGGTTATTTTGCCATGTTGTTTCTTTACATTGAGCTTACAGCTGCAATCCACGCCGTATTGCTCGGCGCAGGCATTATTGCAAAAGAGGAACGCGACAAGACCACCGAATTTTTGATGATTAAACCAGTATCACGAACCACCATAATCACTTCAAAGCTACTTGCTGCCCTTGTGAATATTATTATACTGAATATTGTCACTCTTGTTTCATCTCTCACCATGGTTGCTGCTTATAATAAAGGAAAAGATATTTCAGGTGAGATATCCATATTCATCTTGAGTATGTTCATCGTTCAACTCATCTTCCTGTCCATTGGCACGGCGCTGGCGGCATTTATCAGAAATCCTAAAGCTTCGGGTTCCCTTCTGTGGGGATACTGTTGGTCTCCTTTGTGATATCGAAAATAACAGATTTGACCGATAGGCTGAATGTCCTTAACCTGCTTTCACCTTTTAAATATTTCAACTATAAAAGTCTGGTAGATGGTAATGGTCTTAACCTTGGCATAGTCATACTTTCGCTTGTGCTTGTGGCTGCTTTCTCTTTTTTCACATATTTCTTTTACCAGAAGCGAGATCTTAACGTATGATTTGCCAGTTACAGATGTTATTTATTCTAATTTTGAAAATAGATAAACTTTAATAAAAAAAGGATTGACATTATATAAAAATTATGTTTATAATACTAGTAAACCTATATTAATACTTGATATTAGTTGTGATATAGGATTCCTTTGATAAAAGGTTATTAGTAGGTATTAAATAGATATTAGTGTTTTAGTTCACTAGAGAAACTAGAGACTAAATTTTATTCTTACATTTGTGAGAGTAAAGTTTAGTCTTTTTTAATTAGTACCTAATAATTAATGAATTAGTATTGTATTCAATAGAAAAACAGTAGTGTTGAAAATTCATAATGTTGTATTGTTTTTGAATTTTTCAAGATACTTTTATTAAATATTGAAATAAGTATTTGTAAAAGATTTTTTGATAAGAGATTATTAGTAGATGTTAAGTAGATATTAATATGTTTAATCCACTAGAAAAACTAGAGACTAAATATTATTATTGCATGCATGAAAGGGAAGTTAAGGCTTTTTTATTAGCATCTAATAATTAATGTACTAGCATTATATTTAATAGAAAAAGATATTAGTGCTAAAAATTTATAATACTGTTTACTAAATTTCACTAGATACTTTTATCAAATATTAAGATAAGTAATTATTTTTAATATTATGATATTTTAAGAAGGAATAACTATGGAAGATATTTTAAGCACATTAAAAGTATTAAAATTTCAATAAATAAGTAATATTAAATACTATGAATTGGAGTGAAGATAATGAAAGTTTTATTGATTAACCCGGCTTTTTATGATAAGTCGGAATTTAAAAACAGGTATAGTGATTATTTAGATTGGGTAAAAGGTGGTAATTTGTATATAGCACCATTTGAGCCACCACTAGGATTAGCATATCTTACAGCATATCTAAAAAAGCAGGGGGAAAGTGTAGAATTAATTGATATGCAAGGCTTAATGATGGACAGTGTTGAGTTAGTTAAAAGAATAGAAGATTCGAAAGCAGATCTCATAGGTATTACTTCTATGACAACAACTTTTCCAGCTGCTATTAAAGTTGCCGGCATAGTAAGGGAAAAGTCTCCGAAATCCAAGATTATATTGGGCGGTGTTCATCCAACTATTGACCCGGAGGGGGTATTAGCACACCATGAGGTGGATTTTGTTATCCGTGGTGAAGGTGAAGAAGCAATATATGGATTAGTTAAAGCACTTAAAGGTGAAGGAACTTTTGAGGAAGTAGATGGTTTGTGCTATAGAGATGGAGAAAATTATATTATCAAAGAAAAAGCCGTTATTGAGGATACAAATAGTATACCAATGCCTGATTATGATGCTTTCCCTGTAGAACAATATATAAAGCATAATCAATATCTTAGGGGGATGAGAGGAATTTCAGTGCTTATTTCAAGAGGGTGTCCTTTTGACTGTACGTTTTGCGCTGTTCACCAGACAATGGGGAGGAAATGGAGAGTTAAATCACCAGAATTGCTAGTGAATGATATTATAACGTTGAAAAATAAATATAATTTGGATGGAATATGGTTTAAAGATAGTATTTTCAATATGAATAAAAAATGGATAGCAGAATTTTGCAATTTAATGATAGAAAAGAAAGTAAATATTGCGTGGCAAATAAATACGAGAATAGATTTAGTTGATGAAGAACAAATAAAATTAATGAAAAAAGCAGGATTAACTCAGATAGATTTTGGAGTAGAGAGTGGATCGAATCGTACTTTAGAAAGATTGCATAAACATATAAATGTTGATGAAATTAAAGAAAAAATAGATATAGCACATAAATATGTTAAAGTTTTTGGATTTTTTATGATAGGTGTGCCAGGAGAAAAGGAGGAAGATGTGCTTAAAACTTTTGAACTTGCAAAAGAGTTGAATCTAGACACAAGTTCATGGAGTATTTACAGTCCACTTCCAGGATCAACTCTTTATGATGAATTAGTTAAAGAAGGGAAAGTCAAAAAGGTAAATTTCGAATTTGAAGAAATTCATTTTACGAAAGCATATGAAGGAATTTGTGAAATTCCACCTAAGAGGTTAAAGGAATTGTATAAAGAAATAAATGAATATTTCTATAAAAAATCAAAACAAGCTGTTAATTAAATATGTGCTTAAAAAATTAAAATATAATATATTGTTGTTTTAAATATTAAATGTAAAACAACATAATAAAAATCAGGAGGAATTTTTATGTCAAAAAATTTATTTACATCGGAATCAGTCACAGAAGGACATCCAGATAAAATATGCGACCAAATATCAGATGCCGTATTGGATGCTATATTTGAAAAGGATCCTAATGGTAGAGTTGCATGTGAAGTGTCAACAACAACAGGACTTGTATTAGTTTCAGGAGAAATATCAACAACAGCGAATATTGATATATCTAAAGTAGTAAGAAAAACAATTTTAGATATAGGATATGATAATTCGGATTATGGATTGAATGGTAAAAACTGTGCGGTAATCACAGCCATAGATGAGCAATCATCAGACATAGCATTAGGTGTTAATGAATCATTAGAATCAAAAAAAGGCGAATTAAATGAAGAACAAATTGAATCAATTGGAGCAGGAGATCAGGGATTAATGTTTGGATATGCTACAGATGAAACACCTGAATTGTTACCACTTCCAATTTCATTGGCCCATAAATTAGCAAGAAGACTATCAGAGGTTAGAAAAAAAGGAATAATACCTTATTTAAGACCAGATGGAAAGACACAAGTAACAGTGGAGTATGATGATGAAAAAGCAATAAGAATAGATACAATAGTAATATCAACACAGCATGATCCAGAAGCTACTATAGAGCAAATAGAGAAAGACCTAAAAGAATATGTAATAAAGGAAGTAGTACCAGCAGAATTATTGGATAATGAAACAAAGTACTTTATAAATCCAACTGGACGATTTGTTATAGGTGGACCAGAAGGAGATGCTGGACTTACAGGAAGAAAAATAATAGTAGATACTTATGGTGGATATGCACGTCACGGCGGTGGGGCATTTTCAGGAAAAGATCCAACAAAAGTTGATAGAAGTGCAGCTTATGCAGCAAGGTATATTGCAAAAAATTTAGTAGCAGCAGGAATAGCAAAAAGAGTAGAAGTACAATTAGCATATGCAATAGGAGTAGCAAGGCCGGTTTCTATTTCTGTAAATACTTTTGGAACAGGCATAATTGATAACGAAAAAATAGTTGAATTAATTAGAAATAATTTTGATTTGAGACCAGCAGGAATTATTAAGGAGTTAGACCTTAGAAGACCTATTTATAAGCAAACTGCAGCATATGGACATTTTGGAAGAAATGATATTGATATTCCTTGGGAAAAGACAGATAAGGCAGAAATTCTTAAAAAACAGGCTTTAGTAGTTTCAGTAACCTCAATATAAAATAAAAGAAAGGAGCTAAGACAATGCCAATAACAGATGTACGTAATAATGAACTGCAATTTAAAGATATTGTTGAAAAATATCCTCAGATTCCAAGATTTTTAATTTTAAAAATAGATGTTCAGCGTAGAGGCGTATATTATACGCAAAATGCATTAAATAAAATAGATCCGAATATATATCAATTAATAGGTTCTAATGTATTCTTTGCATCATTGGGAGCAAGAGATCCAAAAATAAAATCTGTTCCGGAATCATTAATCTTAAAAGACGGGACAACAATAATAACTGATCCAACTCCGTTAGAACAAAATCCTTATGTTGTAGATTATAGAGATGGGAAATTTGTATTAGTAGATAAGGATGAGATAGTAGAAGAAGTTGAATTTTGGGAAAAACCGGACTATTATGGTAAATTTACAAGCAGTGGAGTTCCAATGGATTCAATAGTGTTTGCAAGACCACAAAGATTAAATATTACTCCGACATCATACTGCCATTTTTGGAAAAATGACAATGGGTGCAAATATTGTGATTTAGTACCACATCTCAGAGAAGATGGAGTAATAAAGAAGAAATTAAGTGCGCAGGATGCATATGAAACTGTGAGAGAGGCAATAAAACAAAAGGGAAGATTTGCAAATATATGTATGACCATGGGCTCCGATGTGAATGGTAAAACTCCTTTTGATGCAGAAGTTGAATATTATATAGAGATTTTACAGGCGATAGGGAAAAATTTCCAAGGAAGAAGATTTCCAAGCCAGGTAATAACTACTGCACTAAACGAGGATCAGCTTGCAAGATTATATAATGAAACAGGCTTATCAAGCTATACTTCTGATATTGAAGTATTAAATGAAGATTTATTTAAGTGGATTTGTCCTGGAAAAGAAGAATGGGTTGGTTATAAAGAATGGAAGAGACGTCTCGTAGCAGCAGTTGATATATTTGGTAAAGGTAATGTTAATTCTGGTATTGTTGGTGGAGTAGAACTGGCAAAGCCAAGGGGATTTAAGACAGAAGAAGAAGGTCTAAAGCATACATTGGAAGAAGCAGAGGATTTAATAAGCAAGGGTGTTTCAATTGTTTATATTGTATGGGTTCCAAGACCTCTCTCCTTCTTTAAAGACCAGAAGAATGCCTCTTTAGAGTATTATGTTAAGCTAACAATAGGGCTCAATGCTTTAAGAGAAAAATATAGTTTAACAATAGATTTTGACGATTACCGTAGATGCGGAAATCATCCTAATTCTGATTTGTTAAGAGTATTATAAGGAGTGAGATTTAGATGGCAAGTATTTATGATATAAAGCATATTATTAATGATCCCAAAACGGTGAAAGTAGTTGGAACAGTGGGAATTGACGGAGTACCACACACGGTAGTAAAGCAAAGTATTCACGTTAATGACGAAGGTAATATTGAGTACGTAGAGTTATTTGAATCTTCAAAAAGTTATAGAAATATAACTGGAAGTCTTTGGTATAATAAAAAGGTTTCTATTTTGGTATACAATGGAAATAATGAAAGCTATGAAATAGTTGGTGAACCAACGAAAATACTTGTTGCAGGAAGAGAATATGAAAAGGTGTATACAAAAACCCTGGAAGAAAAAGGTTTTGATATAGCGGCTGTAATAACTATAGTTCCAAATTCTATAGAGGATCAATCTCCTAAAGAAAAATTTGCAGAGCAAGAGAAAACAAGAATATTTTTTACACATTTAGATAGATTGAGTAAAGATAATAATATATAATTTTGCTGCAATAGTAAATAGTTAATTGCTAAAAGATTAGAGGGCTAAAGTAAAACTTCACATATCTATGAATTATTAAAAAATCAGAGAAATATTGACTAGTTATTTAGTGTATGATATCGTAAAAATTAAATAAAAATATTTATATTTTATAGCGTATATGTAGTTTACATGCTTTTATTAAAAATTAAAAAAACTTATCGGTTTCTAATAAAATAATACTCTAATAATAAAGCTGAAAATTATATATGATTTATAAAATAACTATTTTTTATATACTTTTATTAAAAAATACAAGAAGGTATGACTGTGATAAATAATTCTGATGTGCTGAAAAACTTAAGTTTTGAAGAAAAAGGGATAATAAATCTTCTGCAAAAGAATGAATATATGACTAGAAATGATATTTCCATTAAAACAAATATTAAATTAAGCAGGCTAAATTATATAATGCAGCCATTGGAAAAAAGCAGAGTAATTATCCAAGGAAAAATAGGGGAATCTTCAGGTGGAAGAAAACCGATTTTATATACTGTAAATTTAGATGATTTTTATATTATTGGTGTGGATATATCCATAATGTATACACAAATAGTTATTACCAATTTGAAAATGGAAATACTTTTTGAAGAATTATTTCATATGGATAATACTTGTACTCCGGAAAAAACTGTAAATAGAATAACAGAAATAATTGAGAAAGCATATGTAAATTTGAAATTGTATCGTTTTAAACTTTTAGGTATAGGTGTAGGATCAGTTGGTCCTTTGAATGTAGAAAATGGAATTATTAAAAATCCACCTAATTTTTATGCGCCTAATTGGCTAAATGTACCATTAAAATCCATGCTAGAAGAAAGATTAAAAACTACAGTTATTGTTGAAAATGGTGCAAATGCCGGAGTTGTTGCAGAATCTTTGTTCGGTATTGGAAAAGGACTTAAAAATGTTACCTATTTCAATTGTGGTGTTGGAATAAGAACAGGTACAATTTCATCAAGAAACCTCATCAGAGCAATCAATGATGAGGAAGAGGGCTTTGGACATATGGTTATTGATATTAATGGAGAGCAATGCAAATGTGGGAATTTTGGTTGTATTGAATGCTATTCATCTATTAACGCTATAATAAAGAAATTTTCCAATGAAATTAAAAAAGGTAGACATACTATAATAAATAAGAGTATAGATGATATTAATTATAAAGATATTTGTATGGCATCAGAACAAAATGATGAATTATCTAAAGAAATAATTAGAAATGCTGCATTAATTTTAGGAGCAGGTCTGGCAAATTATATCAAGTTATTGACAACAGATTTAGTTATATTAAGTGGGCCTTTAATGATTCAATCGAAATTATTTTATGATATATGTGTTGAAAGTGCACTTAGAAGGTTGCATCCAGACAAAAAGAAAAGAGTTATTTTTAATAGATGTGGTTATTTCAAAGATACTGCAATGTCAGTAGGTGCTGCAGCTATGGTTGTTGAAAAGTATTTATCTTAGATTTGGAAATTAAAGCTATAAAAAGACTTAAAGAAGTGTTTCTTATATTTAAATTAATATTGAAGAATTTTTCCACATACAGTTGACTAGATAAACTAGAGACTAAGTTTTACTTTAACATAAGTAAACTTAGTCTCTTTTTATTTCTAAACATATAATGTGAAATTCAGCAAGCAAATCTGTAATCATTAATATTCCTTTGAATTTTGCAATGACTGTTTTCAAAATAGTGTAAAGGAGGAATAAATATAGCGGTAAATTGAGTATAGAAAATTAACATTAATAAAGAAAAGTATCAAAATAGAAGAGCATCTTTCAGTACATAGACGGGCTAATTAGATATGATAGTGAAGAAAAAATAAAAATTAAGGAGTTGGAAAGTGATGAAAAAAAATAAAATAATATCTATAATGTTGGCTAGTTTAATATTAACTTTTGGATTAGTTGGATGCAATAGTTCCACTAGTGGTAGTAACGCTGGTGCAAACTCAAATTCTACTTCTGGAGTATCAACGCATGAATTAAGAATTGCAACTCAGCCATCACCTTTTGCTGCATCAGTTTTTGTTGCAAAAGAAAAAGGATTTCTTGCTGATGAATTAAAAAAATACAATGTTAAGGTGACATGGACATCTTTTGCAGCAGGGCCTCCAATGAATGAAGCATTTGCAGCAGGGCAGGAAGATATAGGCGTTATGGGTGATGTGCCAACTATTTTAGCTAAAGCATCAGGGCAAAAAACTATAATTATTGCAGGCGCATCATATGGTGAAAAGACTTTGGCATTGGTAGTAAAGCCAAATTCAAGTATAAAGGATGGCAAGGATCTTAAAGGTAAAAAGGTAGCATTTGTAAAAGGATCTTATGGACATCACTTACTTGGCTTAATTCTTTCAAAAGCTGGATTAAGTTTTAATGATATACAATCGGTGAATCTTCCAGTAGCGGATATTAGTAGTGCTGTGGCAGCAGGACAGGTAGATGCCGGAGTTGTTTGGGAACCAAGTCTAACTAAGGGCGTAGATAATAAGCAGACAAAAATTTTAATAGATGGTACTGGAATAAAAAGAAATAACGTATTTTATACAGCTTCCGAAGCTTTTGCAAAGAGTAATCCTAAGATAATTGAAGCTTACATTAAGGCATTAAATAAGGCCTCAGATTATATTAAATCAAATCCAAAGGAAGCTGCAGCAGCAATACAACCTGATATAAAGTTACCTGTAGACGAATTGACCAAGTTACTTCCTAAATACAATTTTACACCGGTAATTGAGGATGAAGATATAAAGGAATTAAAGGATGTAGAAAAGTTCTGCAGAGATCAAAATCTTAGTAAAGCAAGTGTAAATGTAGATCAATTTGTAGATACAGAATACTTAAAGAATAGTGGTTTGATTAAATAATTTAGCACTGGGGGTATTGATATGAGCAGAGGTCAAAATTCAATTAATGTTTCAAAGTATCAATTATTTTCGTGGAATAAAAAAAATGCTAGAATTGGTCAGAATTCAATTAATATTTTAAAGTATCTTAGTTTACCAGTTTTTATAGTAGTTTTCTGGGAAATTGCTTCATTAAAAGGATGGGTTACTCCATACACTATGCCATCACCTTATAAGATAGTTTCAACATTAGTGGCATCCGTAAAGGATTTTAGTTTGTTTACGAATATAGGTGCAAGTTTTGTGCGAGTTTTTGGTGGTTTTGCAATTGCTGCAATTGCTGCAATAATTATTGGAATATTTACTGCACTTTCTAAGAATTTTGAAATATTCACCAGATTGGTTATTCAAATTCTAAAACCTATACCACCTATTGCATGGATACCAATTTCCATACTTTGGTTTGGGATTGGAGAAACATCGAAACTATTTATTATTTTTATGGGGGCATTTTTCCCCATATTTATAAATGTGGTTTATGGAATAAAGCAAATTGATAATAGATATGTAGAGGTTTCAAAAGTGTTTGAAATTCCAAATGTGAAATTTATAAGGAAGATAGTAATCCCGGGAGCTCTACCATCAATAATGTCTGGTTTAAGAATAGGTTTAGGAAATGCATGGATATGCGTTGTTGCAGCTGAAATGATTGCGGCTACAAAAGGAATTGGATATATGCTTATGGATGGAAGGCAGCTTTCCCAACCTGATGAAGTAATACTAGCTATGTTGTTGGTTGGAGTTATTGGAAAAATAATGGATGATATTTTAGGAAAGATAGAACACAGAATGTTGTACTGGTAATTATTAAACTATTATTTTGATTTATGTACAGCATAAATCTGGTATTTAAAAATAGGTTAGAGGTGATTTGTTATGTCGGAAATATTGAAGATTAAGGGACTAAACAAAATTTTCCAAGAAAAAAATAAAAAATTAAAGGTGCTTAATGATATAAATTTAATAATTGAGGAGGGAGAATTTATATCAATACTGGGAAGTAGTGGATGTGGGAAAAGCACACTTTTAAGGATAATTGCAGGACTTGATACAAACTATAAAGGTAATGTACTTTTGGATGGTGAGCAGATAAAAAAACCATCTATAGATAAAGGTATAGTATTTCAAGATCACAGGTTATTTCCATGGCTTACCATAGAAGAAAATATTGGATTCGGGATTCCCGATAAACAGAAAAATAAAGATGAATTAGTACAAGAACACATTGAACTTGTGGGATTAAAAGGTTTTGCGAAATCTCTTCCAAGCCAACTTTCAGGAGGTATGGCACAACGTGCTTCAATTGCAAGAGCATTGGTAAATAAGCCTAAAATACTTTTACTTGATGAACCCTTTGGAGCATTGGATGCAATGACACGTATTAACATGCAGGAAGAAATTTTAAGAATATGGAAAAGGGAAAAAGTAACAATAATTCTTGTTACTCATGATATTGAAGAAGCTGCGTATTTAGGAGACAGGGTAGTTGTGCTGTCCAGCCGTCCGGGAAAGATAAAATCAATATATAAAATGGATATTGCCAGGCCAAGGGATAGAGTTAGTAACGATTTTTTAAGTGAAAAAAGAAAAATATATCTTGAATTTTTTAATCAAGTTGAAGCTCCATTTGCATATTCAATATAATGACCTAAGAATATAATTAAATAATTATATTAATATACGTAATTTATGCTAAAATAAAAGGCAAAGCTATGAATATGGAATACAAATTATTGTACAAAATTATCATGAATTAAAATAATGTATTTAAGTAATATAAAATTTAATATAAAAAGGCATTAAGGAATGCGGTTTAAATCCGCAACAGCCGCCGCTACTGTGAGTACTGATGAGGGGTATATTATCACTCGGATTTTTTTCTGGGGAAGAGTATCATTAAGATGAAGTACAAGTCAGGATATTTAGTGCTTTTTGTGAAGTTTCCACCTTCGGAGGGAAGGTAAAGGAATTATGAATTTGCTATACTTATATTGTATATAGAATTTTAAACTTTGCTGAACTCATGTTCAGTATTTTTTTTAGGAGGAAAGATGAATGTCAATTTAAAAAGTATACATGTATTTTCATCAATACTGACAAATATTGTTTTATTTATCTTAATCATAGGTTCTGATAATCCTTTAATTTTGTCAGGTACATTAGTGATTATGATGTATATATTTATAAGTAGTAAAAGCTTAAATACCCTTAAAAGGGGTATTATATATTTTATACCTTTTGCCATAATAACAATTATTATCAATCTTATTTTCATAAATCAGGGAAGCAAGGTGATTTTTATCATTTTCAATAGAATATTTACACTTGAAGCATTAGTATATTCTCTTACACTTTCCTTTAAACTTTTACTTGTAATTTTATTATTTATAATGCTTCAATTAATGATTGATTCTGATAAGGCAGTTTCATTTTTTTCTAGGCTTATACCTAAAACTACACTTACAATGATGATTTCGCTTAAGCTTTTTCCTCTCATGCAGAAGAGAATGAAAATTTTGAAGGATATATATAGTATAAGAGGAATTGATTTTGAAACCAAAGGATTAAAAAATATATTGAGAAACCTTAAGCCGCTTTTTTCTGTAATACTTGAAGATTCTTTAGAAAGTTCTTTTGATATTGGAGAAGCAGCTTATATTAGAGGATTTTTAAGTACCAGAAGGACAAATTATGACAGTGAATGCTTAAAAAAATCAGACTATCTGATTTCAATTTCAGTGTTCTCTATTTTGCTTATATTCATAGTCTTTAAAATCTTAGGTATGGACAATTTTAATGCATATTACGAAATTAATTTAATTAATATATTGAATATTTCAAGTTCTATGGTTTTTGTATTACTTGTGCTGCTAACTGTTGAATTCCATTTTATCTTAAAGAGATATGGTGAGGATAACTAAATAGTATTTTATGCAGTATATTCTACAGGAGAGTTAAAAGGAGAGTTAAGATGTGTTACATTAAGGTGCAAAATCTGACTTATTACTATCCCAGAGAAAAAAAGAAAACTTTAGATAATATAGACTTTACCATAAATAAGGGAGATTTTATATTAATTGCTGGAGAATCAGGATCTGGGAAGTCAACCCTTGCAAGATGTCTGTCAGGTGCAATACCTGATTTCTATGGAGGAACTATAGGCGGGGAAATATACATAAATAAGAAACATATAAAAGATATTAAACATATGGATAGAGCTAAGGAAATAACTATGGTATTTCAGGATCCAGAAAGACAGCTGATTATGAATATGGTGCATAGGGAAATTGCCTTTGGTCTTGAAAATGTTGGAATAGACAAGGATAAGATAAAGAGAAGAGTTTTTGAAGCAATGCAGTATTCGAATTTATTAGAGTTTGCCTATAGAGATATAACCACCCTTTCTGGTGGAGAAAAGCAAAAGGTTGCCATTACTTCGGCACTCAGTTATATGCCAAACTGTATTATTTTAGATGAACCAACCTCCCAACTTGATCCATCTACTGCTTATGAAGTGTATGGGCTTATTAAAAGAATAAATGAGGAGCTTGGAATAACAATTATAGTTATTGAGCAGAGAATTGATAAATGGTTTGATGCTGTGGATAAGATTATGGTTATGAAAAGTGGAAAGAAAGTGTTTCTTGGAACAAAAGAAGAATTCTACAATGAAAGATCCACAGAACTTGAAGAATTTTTACCAACTTATCTTAAATTGGCAAGGTTTTTAAACTTTGGTAGAAGACCTGACAGCATAAAGGAAATGAGAAAAAATATTGGGAATTTCCAATTTAATAAGCCAATACTAAAGGAAGCTGAAGCTAGAGAAACGATTATTAAAGTAAAGAATGTAACATGTAAATATGGTGAAGCTCAGGCAGTTAAAGATTTCAGCTTTTCTGTAAACTATAAAAATTTCCTGGCTATATTAGGGTCAAATGGAGCAGGAAAGAGTACTTTAATGAAAGCCATAATGGGACTCAATAAGTATAGTGGAAGTATAAAAATTTTTGAAAGGGAAGTGTCAAAAACCAAGCTTACTGAACTTTCAAAAACTGTAGGGTATGTATCTCAAAATCCAAGCGACTATTTGACTAAGGATACGGTTTATGAAGAAGTAAAATTTACTTTGGATAATCATAATATTAATAATTATGCTGCCATAGATCAGGTGCTTAAAACTCTTGAAATTTATGAGCTTAAAGATAAAAATCCTAGGGATCTAAGTGCGGGCCAGAGGCAGAGAGTGGCATTAGCCTCAATTTTAGTGCTAAGGCCTAAAATACTAATGCTGGATGAGCCCACAAGAGGTTTGGATACAAAGGTAAAGAAGATGCTGGGTGAAACTCTTAGACTTTTAAATGAAGCAGGTACTACCATACTTTTAATAACACATGATGTAGATTTTGTTGCAGAATACTGCAATAAATTCCTGCTGATGTTTAATGGGGAAAAGGTTTCAATTGGAAATAAAAGTGATGTTTTATCCAATGGTATATTTTATACAACTACTATAAATAAACTTATTAGAAACAATGAAAAGAATATATTCACTTTAAAGGAAGCAATGAAGATGTTTCAAGAGGAGAGGCCATGAAGAAAATAGTTGCAGCATTTACAGCATTCATATTTGTAATATTGGGTTTATTAACTTTTAAATATAAAGGTGATTTTTCATCGATTATAACCCTGGGAGTATTTTCTATTTTGATTTTAAGTTATTTTTATTTTGAGAAAAGTAAATTGGCAACTAAAGAAATTGCTCCCATTGCAACTCTCAGTACAATTGGAGCACTAGGAAGGGTCGCTTTTGCTCCATTCCCCAACATAAAGCCGACTACATTTATTGTTGCTATTTCAGGTTTGATTTTTGGACCCTATGAAGGATTTTTAATTGGAAGTACATCAGCATTTATTTCAAATATATTTTTAGGGCAAGGACCGTGGACAATTTGGCAGATGTTTTCCTGGGGATTGGTGGGGTTTATTTCAGGTGTAATTGGAAAGAAAAATAAGAATATTTCTGCAGAAGGTTTTTCAGTTATATGTTTTATCTTTGCATTTATGTTTGATTGGATCATGAATTTATGGTATGTAATAGGATTTATTAAACCACTTGCACTAAAAAGTATTTTTATTGCCTATCTATCTGGGTTGACCTTTGATCTTGCACATGCCGCCAGTAGTTTTGTATTTTGTATAATATTCTTTCAACAATTTTATAGAGTCTTAGATAGATTTAAAAAAAGACTTGAAATTACATATATTAAGAATGAATTATAGGGGGAATCACATTGAAAAAGTTCTTAAGTTTAGTACTTATTCTAATACTAGTGATAGGTAGTGGGTTAGCTAATATTGTAAATGCAGAGGTAACTGGAGCTAAATGTCTTGTGAGGATTGAAGGGCTTTCAGGAACCATTGCGGAAGGTTATGGAACGGGTACAACTGCTGCACAGGCAGCTATTGATGTTTTGAGTAGAAATAAAATTCAGTATACTGGAAATAAAGATTACCTTAGTGAGATAGACAATATAAAGTCTGGAAGTATACAAGGCGGTTATGATGGTTGGATGTCCTATGTAAAGCATTCAGATGGGAAAACTGTAGACCAACCTTATCCATATACACCTGCAGCAGGGGATGAAATTGTATTTTATTACAGTAATAAAGATATGAATACACCTTTTGTAAACTCAATAAAATTTAATCCTGAAATAGTAAAAGTGAATGAGCCATTTACTATAACATTTAGCTGGAATCATGATATTTATGATAGTAATTGGAATCCTACATTAACTAATACTCCAATTACTAAGGTAAATGTAAAGATTGACAATGAAAATTATGTTACTGACAATAATGGGCAAATTAATATAAAAGGTCTGCATAATGGAAAACATACATATGAAATAAGCAGATATAATAATGGACAACCTCCAAGTGCTGTAATGGATAAGGGAAGTTTTACTATGGATGGAAAGACAGCATCAGGTTTTAATTATACTGATTCAAGTTATGATAGTACAACTAGAGATAATAATCAAATTGTTGAAAACATAAATAATGAAATAAATTCAACTTCAAAAGTTTTAGCACCTGTTTCGGATAATTGGGTGGCATTAGATATGTCAAAATTAGGTATAAATAGTAATAGAGAATTCTTATTAAACCTGTCACAGGATATAAGTTCTAATGGTGAAGCTTCCTATAGTAATACGGATTTGGAAAAGTACATTATTGGTATTACAGCTGCAGGTTATAATCCTTACAATTTCGCAGGTGAAAATTTAGTAAGTGAGCTCTATAATAGACAATTAAATGATTTCCAAATCAATGATTTGATATTTGGATTAATTACTTATAATTACACGAACATACCTGATAATTATAATATTAAAAAGAGTGATATTGTAAATGCTATTCTAAATAAAAGTTTGAGCAATACTGGTGGATGGTCATTAAGTGGGAATTCATTGGATGCTGACATAACGGGTATGGCTATAAGCTCTTTAGCATCTTATTATAATAAAGATATTAAAGTAAAGTTAAAAATTGATCAAGCTGTACAAGCTCTTTCTAACATGGAAAATAATAGTGGCTACATTGGTTCAAGTAATGGTATAACAAGTGAAACACTTTCCATGGTAATAGTTGGACTTACTTCAATAGGAATAGATCCAGGCGCAAGCCCTTTTGCTAAATCTAATGGGAATTTGGTGACAGCATTATTATCCTTTAAAGGTAATAAAGGCATGTATAAACACAATTTAAAGGGAGATGATGATTACATAGCTACAGAGGAAGCTCTTAGAGCACTTATTGCTCTGCAAAAATTAAAAACTTCTGTCAGTTATAATTTTTATTCCAGCAATATTGATGTAAGTAGTCTTCCAGTTTATAGCTATAATTTAAAAAGTAGTAATACAAAAGCTATAAAAATAGACAATACAGTAGAACCAACAGCAGCAACTTCTAAGGACGTCCAGGTAGTAAAATCACCTATTAGCAATAAAGAATCAGAAGATACAAGTAAAAAAAATCAAGTTAACAAAGTTAATAGTGGAACTAAAAATAAAGCACAAAGCGAAAATGAAACACAAAATACGGTAGGAAATAGAGAAATGACTATAAATCCAAATTCTGGAGAAAAAATTGCGCAGGATAAGACAAAAGTGAACAAAGTTAATGGTAATTTACGAAAAGGTATTTTTGATTCAACGGTTTTAATTTGTGGGATTCTTATAATTGCAGCAGCAGCATTATTTATGGTAGTTTTAAGGAAGAAGGAAAAGAACTTTGAAAAGAAAAATTAGTTTAATAGCATTAATTATATTTATTTGTATAGTAAGTAGTGTACTTGTAAATCATGTGCAGAAGAAAATAAATTTACAGTCAGCACAGGCATCAATAAATAAAAATACGGTACAAAAACAGCAAAATAATCATAAAGACGATGGTAAAATCACATCAACAGAAATACCTTCAAGTTCTGCAACTAATACAGATGATAAAATTAATTCAGCCAATAGCAGCGGCGGCAGCAATAATAGCAGCAACATTAATGATAGTAAAAATATTGGTAAAGAATCAAATTTAAATCATGTACCAGACTCACAGAATAGCAGCAATTTAAATAATAAAAGCAGCGGAGAAATAAAATCAGATGTAAAGCAAGCTAAAAGTTCAACTGTTACAGAAAATCATGAACAGATAAATTTTTTTATAATTGATAATGTGGACGGGAGTAAAAATTATAGTTCTACAGAAAAAATTAATAGTAAATCTGTGGCAGATGTTACTCTGGAGGTACTAAACAGGCAAGGTATTTCCAAAAGATATACTTCTGGTATAACTGGAGTTTATTTTTCAAGCATAAATGGACAGAGTGAAAAAAGTGCTGGCGAAAAAAGTGGCTGGAATTATTACGTTAATGGTAAGAAGGCATCTGTGGGGTCTTCCAATTATATTTTAAAAGATGGAGATAAGATTCAATGGATATTCATGAAGGACGCATTAGATAATTAATTATAAATAGAACAGAGCAATTTGATATGCTCCTTAATGTATTTTATTTCTGACTATAAATCTACAACAGCTGTCTCCGATGGTTTTGCATAATGGTCTTTCAAGTTCTGCATTAAAGTTTTCATATAATATGTTATCAATGCTGCAATATAATGCGCCAATGTCTTCCCCACCTAACTGTTCCCACATATCGTGCATAGGGGAGTATATTATGTCATTAGGATTATTTGGGTCTTTTTCCCATGAAATTCCGGGCATGTCTCTTACTATAGCATAAGTTTCAGCATTAATTTTAAGACCTTTTTCTTTTGCTTCTTCTTTCATTAGCTTTACTCTTGCTTTGCCAAATTTTGTAACAGCATCTTTTACAGCATCTTTTCCTTTTTCTTCTCCTAATTTATCTATCATTTCTTTAGCCATAAAGTAATAAAGTTCAGCCATAAGCTTTGCCATTCTACCTACTGGCTCATCGGTACTTCTTATCTTGCTCATATTTTACCTCCAAGGAACTCTATGTTAAAATTATAGGTTTTTGCTTTAAAAATCGAAACATTGCGTCTTCTACATAACTTGTCATTGAAATAGCACCCATGACACAAGCTTCTGAACATCTGCCGCATCCGCTGCATTTTTCAGGTTCTATTAGCCAGGGAACATACACGCCGTCAATGTTAGTTTTTATCATTTTAAGACCACCTGTTTTGCAATTGTTTACGCAGCTTCCACAACCTTCACAGTTGACTGGTATTACCCAGGGCATCTTACTAGGAAGCTTTCCTCTAAGATTATTCTTAGCATTTCCTGAATACATTGCAATCACCCTTTATTTATTGTTTTACAATTAATATGATGAATTAATTTTTTTAACTTGTTTTAGGTATTTGATGGAGGATTATCGTTCCATCTAATTTCATCGTATTCTTTCATACCTTCATATCCCAAAGTATCAAGACGCATTCTTGCTTCGGCACCAGGTCTAGTACAATAAATTTCTTCTACCTTAATTTCAAGATTGGAATCTTTTAATTTTGCAAATCCTTTGAATTGATATGGCGCACGAACTGCTCCTAACTGACCTGGAGCAGCTGCAACATATGAATTTTCCAAAATATTATTTTCTATCTGTTTTATTTGATTAGGTTTTAAGGAAACAATAATAAGATCTCCTTCTACCTTACTTGAGTTAGCTACAATAACAGTTGGAAAACCATTTTTTGTTGCTGTTGCTATGTGTAATCCCAATTCACTGATCCAATTGCTCATTCGTGAAGTTAAATTTATTGACATATTATAGCCTCCCTATATAATTCTTTGCCCTGCATTGTCAGGGTCAAAAGAATAAACTTCTTCAACTTTTAATGCGATAATACCGCGTTGTGCAAGTTTAGGTGGTGCAATATCTGGGGGAACCTCATCTGGTGGTTCTTTAGCTGCCCAATCTCCCCATTCGTTTAAAACCTCTCCAGCTATAATATCATTCCATTTATAATTTGCAGGAGCCGCATGACTGATTACTGTGCAAGGTCCTCTAAAAGCCCAAGAATGTTCTTTAACAGGATGAGCAATAGTTATACTTCCAATTGGATTTTCATTTAGGTTAACCTTAGTTTTCTGGGCAAACATTTCAGCAATCAAAATATATTCATCCTTGTAACTTGTAACAAACCTTTCTGCTACTATGTTTGGTTTTCCGCCTTTACTGCATGTGGTAAGATGAACTACTGCTCCACCTTTTCCTACAACTTTTAATACATTTTTCATTTCCTCTGTTAGAATTGCCATAATCATTACTCCCCATGATATATTTTTTTAATAATTGACTTGTATATAAATTTAGTATTATATTATATATCAATACAGTAAACCTATATGTTTAATACAATAATAGATGATGTAAACTACACTGTCAAGAAATATTTAACTAAAATGTAATTTAATTGGGTTAAATAATGTCTTATAATATTAAAGATTGATGAAAATCAATTTATTATATAATTACGAAGTAATGTGTATTCTATAAATTAGCTTACTAGAGGAACTAGAGGCTGGATTTTATTCTTTATTTTAGGAATAGAATTCAGCTTTTTTTATATCAAGTCTTATTAATAATAGTTACGTTTTTAAATAATTTCTTGACAGGAAATTGTTTCCTGATAATATAATATTAAACCTATTGGTTTATTATTATATGGATAGATAACTATTAACTGATATTAGGAGGAATAGTATGATAGTAACAATTAAAGATGTAGCAAGAAAGGCTGGAGTGTCGGCTGCTACAGTATCCAGAGTAATAAATAATAGTAAACCTGTTAATGAAGAATTAAGAAGAAAAGTGGATAAAGTAATTAAGGATATGAATTATACTCCCAATGTAATAACAAGGAATTTTTTATTAAATCAGACAAAATTAATAGGTGTAGTTATTCCATATGTTAGTAATCAATTTCATTCTATTGCATTAGAAGGGATTGATGAAGTAGCAGCAAAATATGGATACAGCATTATAATATGCAATATATACCAAAGCATAGAAAAGGAATATAAATACTTTGAAATACTTAAAGAAAGACAAGTAGATGGAGTAATACTTATGCATGAAAATACAGAAGAGGAGATTAGAAATTTCCTTTCTGAAAGAAATATTCCCATAGTTTTAGCTAGTGTAACTGTAAAAGGTATGATACTTCCTACTGTTAGAATTGACGAAGTAAAAGCTGCCTATGATGCAACAAAATATTTTATAAAAAATGAACACAATATAGTAGCTATGATATGTGGTAATGGCGTAACTGCAGGGGAATATAGAAAACTTGGTTACATAAAGGCATTAAAGGATTATGGCAGGAAGATAGATGAAAGATACATAATGCAAGGTGATTTTGATGTAAAAAGTGGATATGAAAACATGAAGAAACTATTAGAGTTAGAAAAAATTCCAACTGCTGTTTTTGCAGCAAGTGATGAAATAGCTATTGGAGCTATCAATTGTATATATGATTTTGGTTATAAAGTTCCTGAGGATATTTCCTTAATAGGCTTTGATGATATAGAGTTAGCATCAGTATTTAGACCACATTTAACTACTATAAGACAACCAATAAAGAAAATTGGACAGGGCGCTACCGAAATGCTAATTAAAATACTGAATAATGAAAAGATAGAAAATTATGATGAGATTTTGGATCATGAATTAATAATAAGACAAACCACAAAATAAGCTATTAAGGCATCTTAAGATGTCTAAATACATAAAGGTAAAAATTATTGTACTAGTCAGTATTTTTTACCAAACTTAATATAATTTATTGTAAAAATGAAGGGGGAGAGAAAATGAAAAAAACTAAAAAAATATCTGTTATTATTTTATTGGTTATAGTCATAGCTTCTTTAATAGCTGGATGCTCTAATGAGTCTTCTAGTAATAATTCCAGCAGTGACAAACAAGTAACAATTGTATGGTCTTATTGGGGTGACCCTTGGGAGGTAGCTATAGATAAGAAAATCGCAGCTGATTTTGAGGCAACTCATAAAAATATCAAAATTGAACAGCAATATGCTCCTTGGAGCAGTTACTTTCAAAAGCTACAAACACAATGGTCTGGAGGTACATCACCAGACGTAATGTTTTTAAATAATACTGTGTCCTATGCTAAAACTGGTGTGCTGCAAGAGATTACTCCATTAGCAAAGAAATATGGTTATAATCTTGATGATTATTATCCTGAGCAGCTAAAGGAATTCCAATATGATGGAAAACTTTATGGCGTGCCTAGAGATAATGATACCAAAGTTCTCTTTTATAACAAAAAACTGTTTGATGATGCTAAGATACCATATCCTGATAAAAATTTAACCTGGGATCAGTTGGTTGATATATCTAAAAAATTAACTAAAAAAGATGGCAATGTTACCAGTCAATATGGAATTGCTTTTGATCCCAGCTTTTGGTTCTTAACAACATGGATGAATGGAGGACAGCTATTTGACGATGATAGTAATCCAACAAAAGTACTTTTAGATGATCCAAAGGCAATAGATGCACTTCAAAAGCTAGGAGATTTGATTAATAAGGATAAAAGTGCACCGCCATATGAATTGATAAAGGATTCATCACAAATTTCTCAATTGTTTACAACTAATAAATTAGGATTAATTGTTGGCAATCATGCATTAATTCCATCCTTTACTAAGGTTGCTGATTTAAAATGGGATGTAACCTATTTGCCAACTATTGGTAATAATCCAAAGGTAAACGTAGCAGGAGGTGCAGGCTATACCATATCATCTAAAACAAAGCATCCAAAGGAAGCTTGGGAGTTTTGGTCATATTTGACTGGTCCGGATGCTCAGAAATTGTTTACTGAATCGCAGCTGATTGTACCGGCTAATAAGAAAGTTCTTAATTCTGATACCTTTTTAAAACAATCTTATAATGCACAGGTTTTTATTGATGAGACTAAAGCCGGCCGTGCATACCCAACAACTCCAAAGGCTAATGACTTTTTCACAGCTACAAATCAGTATTTTCAAGCTATATGGACTGGACAAAAGAGCGCAAAAGATAGTGTAAACGAGGCATTACCACAATTGAAAAAAATAATAGAGTCAAAATAATGAATGAATCTAGGGGCTTTTGCCCCTTGATTTAATATAAAAAGAGGGATTTTATGAAAATATTTGATACGCATGTGCATTATCCAGTTAGTTTTTTTCAAAGTGAAAATATTAATATAAAAACTGCTGAAAAAAATCTTTATAATTTAATTGAAACTTTTAACAGAATTAATATTGTTAAAGCATGTCTCATAGGGGGACCTGGAATAATTAATGATCTTACAGCAGATGCAATAAAAAAATATTCTAATCTATTTATTGGATTGGCTTTTTTAGATCTGGATGAAAGCAAACCAGATCACATTAAAAAATTCAAACAGCTTGGCTTTAGAGGTCTGAAACTTATTTGTCCTAAGAAGAATTATGATGATGAAGCTTACTTTCCACTATATGATGAAGCAGAAAAGCAAGGCATGGTTTGTTTATTTCATACGGGGATACTGGGAGGCATTGAAGATTATCTTAAAGAAGAAAGTGGAACAAGTCCTGCCCTTATTAATGATGTAAAAAAATTTGAAAGTATATTAAAAAAAACAGGAACCTCATCTGCTAAAATGCAGCCTATCACTTTAGATACTATTGGAACTTTATTCCCTGAATTAAAGATTATAGGTGCACATGTAGGCTATGGTATGTATGATGTAGCAGCCGCGGTGGCAAGATGGAGAAGAAATGTAAGTTTTGATATATCAGGTGGAGATGTTGTTAGAAGACATATCATTGAGGGTAATTATATAAAAAAAGAAATTAACGTAAAAAGATTATTATTTGGTTCAGATTCCAAAACGGAAAGAGTAGAGAATGAAATATTAGACTGGATTCGTGAATTTGATAAAATTGGTCTTACAGAAGAGGAAAAAAATAATATTTTTTATAATAATGCCGCTAAAATTTTTGAGGAATAAGACATGTGAAAATAAATAGCATACTTACTTGTTATTTGTTTACGATGCGTAAAAGTGGGGAGAAAAAATGAGAAATGAGAAATTATTAGATAAAAAACTTCTGATTTTTGATAGTGAAGTAAAATATAAAAAAAAGTATAAAAAAGCTCAAACAAAGGATGCTATAGCTTTTATTTTACCGCATTTTATTGGATTTACTGTTTTTATATTATTAAGTATAATTTCTACTTTTGTAATCAGCTTTTACAAATGGGATTTATTGACACCTGCAAAATTTGTAGGATTACAAAATTACATTGATATTTTCACTAATGATATTTTAGCAACAAAAGTCTTTCAAAACACATTATATTATACCGTTGTGTCTGTTATTTTAATTGATGTTTTGTCATTACTAATTGCACTTGGGCTTAATCAAAAAATTAAAGGTATAAAAATTTTAAGAGCCATATATTTTTTGCCAACAGTGGCGTCTCTTGTAGGAGTATCTCTAGTTTGGATATATATTTATAATACAAATTATGGATTGTTGAATTTTTCATTGAGAAAAGTTGGTATTTCAAATGTTCCAGCCTGGCTTTCTGATAAGAATTGGTCAATGATAGCAGTTATCATTATGAGTGTATGGGGGCAGATAGGGACCTTTGTAATAATTTATCTAGGTGGACTAAAAAATATACCAGAGAATTTATATGAAGCTGCGGAAATAGATGGGGTTACAAAATGGGGAAAATTCAAAAATATAACAGTTCCTTTGCTTAGTCCTACTACATTTTTCGTTGTTGTGATGACGGTGATAAATTCCTTTCAGGTTTTTGAACAAGCATATATTTTAACTAATGGTGGCCCTAATTTTAGTACAACCACTATGGTACTATATTTGTATAATACTGGCTTTCAATCTCATAAAATGGGTTATGCCTGCGCTTTGGGATGGATATTATTTCTGTGTATTTTTATTATAACCTTGTTTCAAAATAAATTTCAAAAGAAATGGGTGAATTATGATTGAGTAAAAATAACATAAAAGTGGGTGCTAAAAATGGTAGAAAGTAAGAAATCAAAATTTATTTCAGATGGAACTACATATGTACTATTAATTATTGGTGGAATAATTATGCTAGTACCATTTATTTGGATGATATTAACCTCCTTTAAAACGCTTGAAGAGACCTTCTCTTTGAATGTAACCTTACTGCCAAAACATTTTATTTTAGATAATTATAAGCAGGTGTGGAGTCTCCTTCCCTTTGGAAGATTTTTTATCAATAGTTTCGTTGTATCCTTTTGTGTAACTATTGGACAGATAATATTATGTTCTTTATCTGCATATGCTTTTGCAAGACTGGAATTTCCAGGAAGGGATAAGCTCTTCTTGCTATATCTTGCAGCGTTAATGATTCCCTCTCAGGTTATGCTTGTGCCTAGCTTTATTATCGTTAAATATTTGCACTTAACAGATAATTTAGCAGGAGTTATTATACCTCAGCTTTTTAGTGTTTTTGGAACTTTTCTTTTAAGGCAGTTTTTCTTATCTATTCCAAAGGAAATAGAAGAAGCAGCGAGAATTGATGGCTGTGGTTTTTTTGGTACATATCTAAGAATAATATTACCTATGTCAAAATCAGCATTAACTATTCTTGGATTATTTGCATTCATGTCTTCCTGGAATAGCTTTTTATGGCCATTAATAGTATTAAACAAAGAAAGTAATTATACAGTACCAATTGGACTTGTAACATTTCAGGGTCAGTTTACTACAAATTGGCCTATAATGATGGCAGCTGCCTGCCAATCCATGATTCCAGTAATAATAGTATATATTTTTGCACAAAAATATCTAATTGAAGGCATTTCGCTAACTGGGTTTGGAGGAAGATAGGAGGTTTTTCAGTGGAAATAGCATTAATAGGCGGAGGCGGAGTTCGAACAGTATTCTTTACTAAATCCATTATAAAAAGATCAGAAAAAATTGGCATAGATAGTTTAGTACTGATGGATAATGATGAAAAAAGACTAAATATAATTACTAAATTATGTTCGGAAGCAGCAAAGGAAATGAATTCGAAGATAAATATAAGAAAGACTATCATAATAGAAGATGCTGTAAAGAATGCTGATTTTATTGTTACAACAATACGTGTAGGCAAGGAAAAGGCCAGAGCAAATGATGAGAGAATAGCTTTGAAATATGGGGTGCTAGGACAGGAAACAACTGGAGCAGGTGGCTTTTCAATGGCAATACGAACTATTCCGGTAGCACTAAATTACTATAAATTAATAAGTGAGATTAATCCCAAAGCATGGATTTTAAATTTTACTAATCCATCAGGACTTGTAACTCAAGCAGCAAGAGATAAGGGGCTCCATAAAGTCATTGGAATATGTGATGCACCTAGTGAATTAAAATCTCAAATTGCGGCTGCTGAAAAAGTAGAATATTCAAAGCTGGATTTTGAGCAATATGGGATTAATCACCTTTCATGGACAAGGAAAGTAGTAGATAGCTCAAATAATAAAGATGTTATTAAAAATTTATTACAGGATGATAGAAAATTAGAAAAAATAAATGCATTGGCAGTATTTGAAAAAGACTTGATTAATATGCTGGGAGTACTTCCAAATGAATATTTATATTACTATTATTATAGAGAAAAATCAATAAAAAACATATTGTCATCAAACTATACAAGAGGAGAATATATCGAAAAAATTAATAATGAAATGTTTTATTTATTGGAAAAAATTGATATAAACAATAAACCCAAAGAGGCGTTACAAATATATTATAAGTACTGTAATATGAGGGAAAATAGCTACATGTCAGTAGAAACTAATGAAGATAAGCTTAATAATAGAGAAAAAAAATTAGAACTAGATTTTGAGGGATATGCTGGTGTAGCTCTTGACTTTATTGAAGGAATTAATAATGAAAAGAGTAAAGAAATAATTTTATCGGTTCCAAATGAGGGGGCCATAGCTAATATGAAGGATGATGATGTGGTTGAAGTGACCTGTAATATTGGAAAGAGTACAGTTAAACCTATAAGCATAGGGGAAGTCTCTGAAGAAACATTATTGCTTATGAAACAAGTAAAATTATATGAAAAATTAACAATTGATGCAGTGTTTAATAAATCAAGAAAAAGGGCCTATGAAGCGTTAATGGCACATCCTCTAGTTGGTTCATATTCAATTTCAAGAAGTATTGTTGACGAATACTTAAATGTAAATAAAGAATATGTTGGAGTTTGGAAATAAATAAAAATTACGTAAGGTGGAAAATATGAATAAATATGATGTAATTACTATAGGTGACATTAATCCAGATTTGGTTTTTGCAGGTATTGAGAAGCTTCCAGGAGCTGGAGAAGAAAAACAAGTGGATAATATGTTCTTGAAATTAGGTGGGGGAGCGGCTTTATGTGCTGCTGGCTTGGCTAAACTAGGTATGAATATTTCCTTTAATAGCGTTGTTGGCAATGATTTATATGGTAAATTTCTCATTTCAGAAATGAACAAGCTTAATATTGATACAAGCCATATTAATGTTTTAAAAGAGAATAGTACTGGAATAACAGTGGCACTGACAAATTCAAAAAACCGAACTTTTATAACCTATAAAGGCTCAAATGGAAAATTAGATTTCAACAAGATAAATGGCAATTATCTAAAACAAGCTAAACATGTTCACTTAACAGGTTATTGCAAAGAAACACATGATAGCTTTATAAAAATTGTTAAAATGGCAAAAGAGAACAATTTAACTGCTTCATTAGATGTAGGATGGGATGATACTGGTGAATGGGATTCTCGTATATTTAATATTATATCATTAGTAGATATATTTTTACCTAATGAAACGGAAGCACTTCATTATTGTCGATGTAGTAAGGTGGAGGATGCTCTTGACAAACTTACCTATTATGGAAATTTAGTTGTAATAAAATTAGGCAGTAGTGGATCAATAGCAAAGGTTAATAACAAACTTTATAGAAAACAAGCCTATAAAGTTGATACAGTGGATACAACTGGAGCTGGTGATTCCTTTAACGCTGGTTTTATTTACAGTTATTTAAATAATTATGGTATAGAACAATGTTTAAGTATTGCAAATGCATGTGGGGCACTCTCCACCACAGGATTTGGTGGGAATACAAGTTTTCCTAATATTGAAAAAGTTATGGATTTTATTAAGAAAAATTCAGATAAATATACTTCAATATCAAGAAATTAAAGTTTTAGTATTTGCATAACTGCCATTAGTTTATACATGAATATATAACCGATTGACAGTTTTAATTTTTATAATACAAAAGCATCAAAAGTTATATTGAAGAGGTGCTAAAAAATGTCTAGAAAAACCGCTACAAACAATGATATTTTATACGGTGCAAAAGAAAAACATTACCTAAAATATAATGGGGATTTAATGTTATGGTTTTTAATATTGATGAAGATGATAAAATTGCATTACTAAAACTACAGATTGTTGAAAATAAAGGGGAAGTTGAGCAATATACAGATTTTAATGATGAATGGTAAAAATAAGAAGTATAAATCCATATTCTATGGGACTGGGATCATATTAGAATCTGGAAGTTTGTGCTTCATATAGCATATGTATGCAGGTATAACAAACTTAACAAGTGAAAAAGAAATTGAAGATGAATCTGATGCTGATGATGCAAAAGCTGAGGATAAAATATTTTAAACACGCAAAGTAAATACTCTGCGTGTTTTTGCTTATCTATAGATATATACAATTTTTATTATGTTTTATATTATAAGGGGGGGTGGGAACTGGAGCAACAAAAATTGTTCACTATGTTACCAATTTTTGAAAGTTCACTGTATCCTACTTTTTCAGCACAATTTTTGGAATACTGACCCTTTTCTTAGTGGGGCTTTGCATAGCATTTATTCTCAATGTACCAATGAAAACAATTGAAAGTAATATGTTTCCTGCTAATGCAAAAGATAAAACAGGCATATATAAAAAGTTTAAACGTCCTGTAAGTCTTTTGTTAACTATTTTTTTGTACTGGCCATCATCATGCTAGTTATGCTTATTGTCATTCCAGAGGTAATTCGCACTTTTGATGTCATGAGTACAGGTATCCCCAATTTTATTCTCCGTATAATTGTAGTTCTAAGTATAAAAAAAGATAATACGTAATTGTAGTACCTAGTAGGTGATTTCAATTAATGAAATCACCTACTAGATACTGACATTTGTTGGAATAGACTATCTTTATCTATTCTTGAGTTCTTTATTTAATTTTGTGATTTTATTTTTCCAAGCAAAATATTGACTAATCCAAATCACAATATATATGAAAATAAAAATTGCAAAATATATAGCTATAGATAAGAAATCAGAATCCACCCATCCTGCTAATACGGCACAGGGAAGGAATACTATTGAAGTAAGAAGAAAATGTATAGTAGTCTGCTTTGCAATACTCCACTTATCAACTTCAAATATAGTTGAGCCAAAGGCAAAGACAAATCCAATAACAATACTTACAACATATTGAATTGTATAAGCTGATAGAGGATTTACTGTTTCATTTGCTGCGGGAATAACAGCTAGTTTTCCATAAATTAATGAAATAATTAGTCCAATAGTTGTACTTATAAAAACTCCTACAGGAATTCCTAAAAGTCCTCTTAATATCGCTTTTTTTATAGTCATAAGATCACCTCATATTCCTAAATATTTTTTTATTTTTGATACATACCTTCTTGATACAAACTCTTTATCATTATTTTTGAAATTAATTTGTATTGTTCCAGAATAGGAGAGTTCTAGATTGTTAATTTTAGATATATTCACAATACAGGAGTTTGATACTCTAACAAAGGACGTACCTTTAAATTTCTCTTCAAGTTCATAAAGTTTTTGCTTAACACACAGTACATCTTTATCTGTTTTAGCAAATATCTTTTGATTTTCGCTATAAAAGCAATAAATTTCGTCAGGATTTAGTAAAAATATTTTCTGCTCTTTAAGTCCAACTAATTTATTTATTTGCTTATTTGAAAGGTTGTCTACAATTTGCTGTATTTCATTAGTTATTTCGTCTGTATAAACAACTATACGAGGTTCTTTGGAATCAGCATCTAAAATCACTTCCACTTTCATTGAATCCACTCCTTGTACTCTTTATACTTACATTATATTTCATATAGTAATTTAAACAATATAAAATACATGGATGGTAGTTTATGCTATATAAGTGGTTTATTTAAGGATAAAGGAAGTTATTAAGTTAAAAGTGCTAGGAACATATATTATTAGATATAAAAAAATAAAAATTAAAGTTTTAAATATTACTTTTAGTATAAAATCCAAAAATGAGTGAAATAGTGAAACTAATGAATACCATAAGGAGATAATGTGTAAATATATAATGTGATTAAAAATTTTAATTTATATTTTATTATAATATTAGGAGTGGAAGCTCAATGAAGAAAAAGAAATTAACATCAATTTTAAGTGGAGCAATTATGGTCCTATTAATGTCCACAGTAGTAGGATTTAATGTCCGTGAAAGAAATTTTGAACAGAAAGAATTAGTGCTTGCTCAAAAAACAATTTTATCTGATTCATCATTAAATAATGTTTCTAAACAAGTAGACAGGATTGAAAGTGCAAAACAAACTGCAAAAGGATATATAGGTTCAAAAGATGTTGGAGTATATTGTATTGATTTGAACAGTGGAAAGAGTTTTGGAATAAATGAAAATAAAATTTATTACTCTGCAAGCACGGGGAAATTGCCAGGGATTTTATACACGCAAAAGAAACTCAATGAAGGGACTATAAGTGCAGATACTCAATTCAAATATCATGATTATGTAAATGATATATCAGGAGCTATGATTAGAGGAGGCACAGGTAAGTTACAAAATAATATATATGATGGTAAATCAGTCAGTGTTGTCACATTATTAAAATATACCTGCAGTTACTCTGATAATTTAGCTTCAAATATGTTAGGATATTATGTTTGTGACAAAAATAATGGCACTTTTAAAAGTTACATAAGTAATATAATATCAAGAAATATAGTTAAATTCTCTAAAGAATTTTCAGCAAAAGAAACAGCATTATTAATGAAATCAGTATATAATCAAGGTGGGCAGTCTATAAAGAACTTGCAAAATACAAATTGGGATAAAGTGAAAATTCCTAAATATTTGCCGGTAAAAGTAGCCCATAAGATTGGTATAAATGGAGCTTATAATCATGATGTTGCAGTTGTTTACGCAAATAATCCCTATGTAATATCAATTATGACTAATGGTGGTAGTGATGAGTTTATTGCTCAGCTATCCAAAAAGATCTATGGCGAATTTATAACTTTTAACTCTGATAGTAGTGAAGATGAAATGGAATTAAAGACATCTCTAAATAGGAATTAGACTTCATATAATAAGTTTTAATAAGATGGTAAAATTGGAATAAAGGCTTACGATGAAATCAATGCTATAGTTGAGAATATAAATTATTATTTTGTACATAAGTACTAAAAATATAAAATAAGTAAATATTGGACAATAAATAACAAAAATAGTGATATTACGATGAAAAATACAAATTATTTATTAGATACATTATTTGTCATTGACATATTTACCTAGTGTAGTTATAATAATTGTATAATTAATCATAGATAACATATATAAATTGTAGGAATAAGCTGACTAGAAAAACTAGAGGCTCTTGAATGCATTAAGTGTATTTTATATTTATAGAATATACTTGTTTAGCATGCCAAGGGCCTCTTTGGTGTTTTTATGGGGTATTTCAATAATATTAGATAAGGAGGTGTATAGTCGTATATGAGTATAGTTTTTGATAATATCTGTAAGAAATTTCAACTAAATGAATTGGAAAAATATATGACCGTATTAGATCACGTATCATTTAATGTAGAAGAGAATGAATTCATTTGTCTTTTAGGACCTTCAGGTTGTGGTAAGTCTACACTTCTTAAGATGTTAGCAGGTCTTGAAAGTATTGATGAAGGAGTGATTAATGTAGATGGAAATGAGGTAAAAGGACCTAATCCAGAGCGTGGTATGGTTTTTCAGGATTATGCATTATTTCATTGGTTGACTGTAGAGAAGAATATTGCTTTTGGACTAGAGTTAAAGGGAGTTCCAAAGGAAGTACGTAAACAAAAAGTAGATGAATGTATTGAACTTGTTGGACTTAAGGGATTTGAAAATGCATATCCTCATCAATTATCGGGAGGTATGAAACAAAGGGTGGCTATTGCAAGAGTATTGGCTATGAAACCTAAAATGATGCTTATGGACGAGCCTTTTAGTGCGCTAGATGCCTTTACTAGAATGAATATGCAGGATGAACTTATGAGTCTATGGCAAAAGCAGCGTTTTACCTGTATATTTGTTACTCATGATATAGAAGAAGCAGTATACATGGCAGATAAAATAGTAGTAATGAATTCTCGTCCAGGAAAAGTTAAAACAGTAGTTCCAGTACCTTTGGCTAGACCGCGCAAAAGAACTGATTATGATTTTATTAAAATTAGAAATCATGTATTTGAACAATATGGATATCAACAATCTGAAGATATAGATTATAGCATCTGATATAGGAGATGAGTATGAATGGAGTTTAGATCTATTAAAGAATTAATAGAATTTAGAGGTAAAAATAATAGTTCAGAACTATTTATTTTCTCCCCAGAAGATGAAACTAAACTAACCTTTGGTGAATATTACGAGGAGATAGTTAACTTAAGTAATAAATTAATGAATAGGGGACTGAAAAAGGGTGATAAAGTAGCTATTTTATTATTCAATGGCTTAAATTATGCTGTAAGTTTTATGTCGGTAGTTACCAGTGGTGGAGTAGTTGTTCCTATTAACCCTAACTTAAAATCAGCAGAAATAGAATATTTATTAAAAGATTCAGATGCAAAATTTATAATTACCGACATAGATGGTATGAAAGATCTAAATAGCAAAGAACTAAATTTCAAACTTGAAGGATTAAATACTGAATTTGGTTCAAGTGGAGAGCTAAAGATAATACAGTTATCTAAGCAGTTTGAAGATATTGATGATACTATTAATGAGGATTTGAAATTGGAGGATGAAGTTTTATTATTATATACTTCTGGGACCACGGGAAAGCCTAAAGGTGTGGTTTTAACTAATGGGAATTTATTATCTGAAGCTGAAAATGTACATAAAGGTCACAAATTAACCCAAAATGATATAGCACTTTGTGTTTTACCGTTATTCCATGTTAATGGATTAGTTGTAACTTTAATTAGTCCACTATTTTCTGCCGGAAAAGTTGTGATGCCTAAAAAGTTTAGAGCTAGCCAGTTTTGGAATTGGGTTGAATATTACAAAGTTACTTGGTTTAGTGTAGTACCAACTATTTTATCTATAATTCTTTCAAGACCAATAAGAGAAGAATTTGATTTATCATCCTTAAGATTTGCAAGATCTGCATCATCTTCTCTACCGGTAGCAATATTAAATGAATTTGAAAATAGATTTGGAGTTCCGGTAATTGAATCCTATGGAATTTCAGAAGCCAGTAGTCAAGTAACAACTAATCCTTTACCTCCTTTAGTAAGAAAAGCAGGTTCTGTAGGCTTGCCTGTGGGAAATGAAATTAAAGTTATAGATGAAAATGGTAGTGATTTAAAGTCAGATGTTGTAGGAGAAGTTGTAATAAGAGGGGATAACGTAACCAATGGTTATAGTAATAATTTAAATGCTAATTTAGAATCATTTAGGAATGGATGGTTTTATACTGGAGATTTAGGATATTTTGATGAAGATGGTTACCTATTTCTTACAGGACGCAGAAAGGAAATTATTAATAGAGCAGGAGAAAAAATATCTCCTAGAGAGGTAGACGAAGTATTGTATTCATTACCAGAAGTGGAAATGGCAGCTGCGGTTGGTGTACCAGATTCTTTTTATGGAGAAGAAGTAGTAGCTTTCATAAAACTAAGACCTGTACAAAAAATTGATGAAAAAGAAATATTGTCTTTTTGTAGTAATAAGTTAGCAGATTTTAAAGTGCCAAAGAAAATATTTTTTGTAGACGATTTACCTAAAGGTCCTAGTGGAAAAATACAAAGAAAGAAATTGGTAAAAGTATATGAAGATATACAAAAATGTGAAAGAGGGGAACAACTTATATGAAAAAAATATCAGGTATATTATTAGCAACAATACTAGTATTTGGTGCAACTTTTACGGGTTGCAGCAGTGGCAGTGGTAGTAAAGCACAAGCCACATCATCAAGCAAAATAGAGTCTGTAAGAATAGGAACAAATAGAGCATTAGGTACAGTTACACCTTATGTGGGTAAGGATAATGGAACATTTGAGAAGGCTGGTATCAAACCTGAAATTGTAGATTTTCAAGATGGAACTACTCTTATGCAGGCATTTGCAACAGGTAAGTTAGATATTGCATATGTAGGAATAGCTCCTGTAGCTACTTGGCAGGAAAAGGGAGTAGGATTAAAAGTAGTTGCATCTGCTAATGGTGGTGGACATGTACTTCTTACAAGAGAGGATACAGGTATTAATAGCATAAAAGATTTAAAGGGTAAAAAAATAGGAGATACCAATCCTGGTTCTGTGGTGGATACTTTGTTAAGAGCTAGAATTTTAAAAGAAAAGGCAGGATTAGATCCAAGCAAAGATACAAAAATAATTACTGGATTGGCTCCGGCAGACATGCCTACAGCGCTAATGGTAACAAAGGAAGTAGATGCAGTTATTACATGGGAACCATTTGCTACTCAAGCAGAAAGTAAATTTAAAGGAGTTAAAGTATTATATGATGCAGGTGCTGAATGGAAAAAAGAGAATAATGGAAAATCATTTTATCCAGTTAATGTAGTTATAGCTAGTCAATCTTTTATTGACAAGCATCCAGATGTATTGAAAAAGTTTTTAAGTGCCAACAAGGAAACTGTTGACTTTATTAATAACCAACCTGATAAGGCAAACGATGTTATTGCCAAGGAATTAAAATTAGATAAAAGCATTGTATCAAAAGCAAGACAGAGACTAGATTATACTTGGCAAGTAGATACTTCTTCTACACTTCAAACTTTAAAATGGACAAATGAGCTAGGATATCTAAAAAGTGTTCCATCAAAAGATAAATTATTTGACTTAAAGTATTTGCCTAAAAAATAAATTGATTATGAAAGGTGAATTGTGTTATGAAACATAAATATAAGAGAAGATGGCAGGGAGCTTTAGCAGTAATTATTTTTATAATTATTTGGCATGTAGCTTCAGTAACTGGACTTTTTGGGAAAATGCCAGCGGAGTACTCAGCATTGCTTCTTCCACCACCAGAAAAGGTACTAGCTACAATTTGGAATGAACTATCTACAGGCTATTTAATAGAACAGTTATCTATAAGTTTATTCAGAGTAATGATAGGCTTTGTCATATCAGTAATTATAGGTTTATCCTTGGGTTTAGCTATGGCATTAAAGCCTACCTTAAATAACATATTTGAACCTTTTGTACGTATCTTTTCACCTATTCCAGGTATAGCTTGGGTACCTCTTGCAATATTATGGTTTGGATTAGGAAATGAAGCTGCAATATTTATTATAGTTGTTGGATCTATTTTCCCTGTTTTAATTAATACTATGCAGGGTGTAAGAGCTGTTGATACAACTCTTGTAGATGCAGCTAGAACTATGGGGGCAACTCATGTTCAGGTACTTAAAAGAGTAATGCTTCCAAGCCTTATTCCCTATTTAGTAACAGGGTTTCGTTTAGGACTTGGATTTGCTTGGAGAGTGGTTATAGCTGCTGAAATGGTAGGAGTTCCAAATGGTCTTGGTTATATGCTGAGCGAAGGCAGAGCTACAGGAAGGACTGATATTACTATTGTAACTATGGTATGTCTAGGAGTAATAATGCTAATCTTTGAGGAAATATTATTTGACCCATTAGAGAAACGTACTCGTTTTTGGCGTAAAAGTATAAGCTAAAACTTTACTTATGTGAAGTTTTAGCCAATATGGATATAAGTTTAATCAATCTAAAGAGAGAAGCATTTGTGTGTAATATGAGAGTCCATAACAAGTTGAGTTAGTAATTTACGACTTGCAGAAGTGGTGAGCTTACGACTAATGGATAAGGATATAATTGTATTTGTAAGTTAATACTTAATTGATATATAAATTGGGAAGGGAGATGCGACAATACATGAGTAATGAGGTAGTAAAAGTAAATAGTAGATTTTGTGTAGAAGTTGATGAATCTGCATGTAAAGAATGTGGATATTGTACAGAGGTATGCCCTAAAGGAATTTTTATTATTAAAGAATCCTTTAATGAAAAAGGATATAGACCTGTAGAAGCAGTTAATACAGAAAAATGTATAGGGTGTTTAAAATGTTTTTATATATGTCCTGATTTTGCTATTGATGTAAAAGAAAAGAGAAAAGAGGGTGAAGAAAAATGAAGAGAATATTTGATACAGGAAATGCAGCTATAACTGAAGCAGCCATTATATCTGGATGTAGAGTATATGCAGGATATCCAATTACTCCAGCAACTGAACTAGCTGAAAATATGTCTAGAAGATTACCTCAAGTAGGTGGATATTACGTTCAAGGAGAAGATGAACTTGCTTCTTTACACATCTGTATTGGAGCATCTCTTGGCGGTCTTAAAGCAATGACATCTACTTCCGGACCAGGATATGTTCTTTTTGCAGATCCATATGGTTGGGCCATTTCTAGCGAAATTCCTCTAGTTATAGTAAATGCCCAGAGAGTTGGCCCTGTAAGCGGTATTACTGGTGCACCTGGTCAAGGAGAATTTTATTTAAGTAGGTATCCAACTCATGGTGGTAATTTTGAGACTATAGTACTAGCACCTAATAGTGTACAAGAAGCTTTTTCAATAACTGTTGAAGCTTTTTATCTAGCAGAACGTTTTAGAACTCCAGTAACTATACTGGCAGATCAATTGGTTACAGACGGATGGGAAACTTTAATTATTCCTGAAACGGAAGATGAAATTAAAGAGATGGGATTAAAAGTTATACCTAGAAAAGTTAACTACGGACCACAATTTTATCCTTCTACTGATGAAGTTGATATACCACCAGTAGTTTTAGGTCATAATACTGGTGCTGCATGTTCGGACTGGACACCAACTGCTGAAGGCTATGACACAGAAGAAGTTGAATGGCAACATAAGCATGCTCATAGGCTTATTTATAAGATTAGAAATAATAAGGATATAATTAATAAATATGAAACTTATCATTTAGAAGATAATCCTGATATCATACTAGTAGCTTATGGAAGTCCTTCAAGGGTAGTAAAAAGTGCAGTTGATGAAGCAAGAAAGCAAGGGTTAAAAGTTGGAGGTATAAGGCTGATTTCTATTTGGCCATTCCCTGATGAAATTTTTAATAAAAAAGCTATATATTTGTCCGTAGAATTAAATTTTGATGGACAACTTGTAAGAGAAGTTCAGAGGGTTGTACCAAAAGGTAGTGAAGTGCATTTTGTCGGAAAATGCGGCGAACTGCCAAAGGTATCAGAATTAATTGAAATAACGGAAACACTTTTAAAGGGTGATCCAATTGTTTCAAGACCATGGGAAAGGGAGGCCTGGTAATATGGATTATTTAGCAAAAAAATATCTTCGCTCAAGAAAAATACCAAGCACAGCTTGTAGTGGATGCGGTTTAGGTCAAGTACATAAAAAGGTTCTTTTAGCTATTGATGAATTGGGACTAGGAACAGAGGATGTTGTCTGGGGAACAGGAATAGGTTGTGCTGGACGTCAGACTTTTAATACTTGGAAAGGAGATAATTTCGCTGGAACTCATGGTAGAGTTTATGCTATAGCTACAGGACTAAGATTAGCTCTTCCACAAGAAAAAAAGATTGTACTTACTGTAGGTGATGGAGATGCTTTTGGTATTGGATTGCTTCATCTTCTTCATTGTATTAGACGAAATGTAGATATTACAGTTATAGTTGCCGATAACTTTGGTTATCAATCTACAGGAGGTCAATATGGTTGGACAACTCCACAAGGATATGTTACTGATAGTAGTCCATATGGAATGATGGAGCAAAATTGGACTCAAAATGGAAGAGATATACTAGATATACTTAGAGAGGCAGGAGCTACATTTCTTGCAAGGCACACAAGCATAGAGGGAAAAAATGCAGTGGAAAGTATAAAAAAGGCCATTCAAAATAAAGGTTTTTCTCTTGTGCAAATATCATATCCCTGTGTTACAAATTTTATGGGAAAGGCATTAGGAACTCGTAAACCGGTAGATGCATATAAATGGTTTAAAGAAAGAACTGTTAGTGGAGTACAAAAGCCATCCTCTGATGAAACTATGTTCTATACTGGGGTTTATTATGATCATAGTAATAGTCAGCCAGAATTTGCTGAACATTTGAAGAAATGGGTAGCAGATATAGAAAGGAGGCATACAAATGGCTAAAAGAAAAGAAATACTAATTAGTGGTTTTGGTGGACAAGGAGTAGTTAGAATAGGACAGATTTTAAGTTTAGCCTCTGTCTATCAAGGAGCATATACAACTATGCTAATTAGTCATGGTACAGAAACAAGAGGTGGATATGTACGTAGTCAGGTAGTTATTTCTGATGCACCGGTAGATAGTCCAATAGTTGAGAATCCAGATTATTTTTGTGCATTATCAAAAGCAGCTTATAATAAGTTTATCAGCTTAGTTAAAAATGGGACTATAATATATGATCCAGGATACGTTGAACTTAACAATGAATCAACAGTTAATCATTTGTCTATAAATGCAAGAGAGTTGGCTACGTATGAATTAGGTAAAGAACTTTTTGCTAATGTCATTGTTTTAGGAGTATTAAGCAAGTTGATGTCAGATATATTAGATAAAGAGAATGTTTTAAAAGCAATGCTAGAACGTATAATACGCTTTCAAGAAGAAAATAAGAAAGCATTTGAAATGGGATATAATTTGATTTAAAGAAATATGAGGCTTTTATAGAAAATTAAAAATTAATTTTAAAATGGACTGCATCAATTTTATGCAGTCCATTTTAGTATAAATTTTGATAATTATTTAATGTATTTAGTTGGATTCTTGTCCATACAAGGTACATCAAATTGGCATAGAGCACAACCTGCTCTTAAATTATCTTTTGAGCATAAATGTTTGATAGAGTCATCAATAATTCCACCTAGACGTGCTCTCATTTCATCCCTCACTCTATTACGCTGTTTAAAACAAATAATTTTATTATGTCCATATTCTGATACAGCATTTATAGGACAATGGACAACACATTTTCTACAGGTATTATTTTTGTAGAATAAACAATTTCCATAAGGCTCATCATCACTTCTAGGTGTTATTTCAAGAGGTGCATTTGTAATTATAGAGCCAAGTCTTACATTGCAGCCAGCTTCAGTTATGAGAGCTGCATGAAGACCAAATTTACCAAGTCCTGCTGCAAAAGCAGCATGGCGTTCAGACCAAGTAGCATATAGCTTGTCTGCGCTACTTACATTCTCCTTAAAGGATGGACTTTTAATACCTGCTACTGCATAAAATCCTTTGGATTTAATGTATTCAACTAATTTAGATAATACATCAGGTATAAAATAGCTAGCAATATGTCTGGATAGTGAGTAAATTTCTGGTGGTAAATCAGAGCCATTGGAATATTTATCTCTTATAAATGAAGTATATGGAAACACAATGGAAAGTACACGAATAGAATTATCTAAATTGTTAAGGTAAGGTAAATTATTATCTTTCCATATTTCTTTAGGAGTTAAATGATCAGCACTTACTACTTCTTTAAACTTTTCAAATATAGGGTCATTTCCATTAGCTACACCAATTAATGGATTACTACTAAAAATTTGTTTAACGCCATAATTTTTTAATATGGTATTATACCCATCTTCATCAAATAAATTTTTTATAAAGTAATATAATTCTTTATTCATAATTTCTACCTTTCTAGTTTTTGAAATTTATATATTTCATTATTTAAAATTGTTATGTATAATCTTCTTATAGTTTTATATTGAAAAATTAGTGATCTTTTAATAAAACTAAAAAGACAAAAAAAGGTCATTGAAAATGATGAATACTTTCTCACTTTCAATGGCCTCTAGTTTTTCTAGTCAGCCCGTAAAATGAATTAATATGCAAGTATATTAATTTATTCTACATATTAATTTTACATTACATAAAGATGTTATACAATATAAACTTTAATTTGTAATTTGGGCAAAGACCCTAACTATGCCATATAAAAGTAAAAATTGTATCAAGAAGTTTCTTTCCTTGTAGTAAGTTCGGGAAAGCCATCACCACAGTGGCAGTCCTGATAGGAGATGGACTCCAGTCATCTCCTGCTACAAATCTTCAAAATTAGAAAAAGAATGAATATGGTGATTTAATATGGAATTTGATAAATTAATACAAAATACAGAGTTGACAGAATTGGAAAAAAATGTATTGAAATATATTGTTTTAAATATTGATAATGTAATGAAAATGGGTGTGAGAGGAGTTGCTAAAGCAAATTATACTTCTACATCTACTATTATGAGGCTGTCTAAAAAGCTTGGGTATACAGGATTTGTAGACATGCATTATCATTTGCTGCCTTTGGTAAAAAGAAATGGAACACATTCTGAAGATTCTAATGATTTTTTGACTAAGGAACAATTAGATTTATTGTTAAAATATATATCTGAAAAGCAAATTAACGATTTTTTAGACTGCTTAGATGAAAAAAATGAAAAGTTTAAATTTATATATGCTACAGGGTTTTCTTCCATTGCAGCAGAATATATTAATAAAAAACTATTGGTACTTGGAAAACGTTGTATACTTGCAAGTGGAACGGATTCTGCCAGTATATTTGAAAATAATTTGGATTCTATTGGGACCATGTTTGTTATCTCTAAATCTGGAGAAACCGGACAAGTAGCATCAAAGGTAAAGACAGCAAAAGAAAATAAAATTAAGGTGATATCCTTTACAGGAGAAACAGACAATACAATTAGCAGGCTGGCAGATGTGAGTTTTAAAATACAGGATAGCAACAAATTGGATGACAGAAATGTTATGCCTAATATATTTTTCCCAAATGTACTTTTATTATTTGAATTTCTTATTTATAAAGCTTATAGAAGATTAGAAGGTAAATAAAGCATAATATTTAATTTATGTTTAAAAATATAAAAATTATGAAAAAAGAAACCTGTTATCTACTGAGGGTAACAGGTTTCTTTGGCTTGTAAACGTATATACAGTTCCAAAGTAGGGAGTTATAATTTAATCATGAAATCTCACGTGAGCTTTATTATAAGAAAATATTAATTGACAGACATAAACTATGGAATTGCAAGGCTGAAAATAACAAGTAGTTTTTGTAAGTAAAAAAGTAGAAATGGATGGGGGAAATGAATATGAAAAAGCATTCTGTTGTAATCGCAGGGGGAGGAAGTACATTTACACCTGGAATCGTTATGATGTTATTAGATAATATAGATAGATTTCCACTTCGCAAACTAAAATTGTATGATAATGATGGAGAACGTCAGGGGATCATTGGTGAGGCTCTTGAAATTGTGTTAAAGGAGAACGCTCCTGATATAGAGTTTTCTTATACCACTGATGCTGAAGAAGCTTTTACTGATGTGGACTTTTGTATGGCACACATTCGTGTAGGAAAATATGAAATGCGTGAAAAGGATGAAAAAATTCCTTTGAAATATAATGTAGTAGGACAGGAAACCTGTGGACCTGGAGGAATTGCCTATGGTATGAGAAGTATTGGAGGTATGATGGAGCTTATTAATCTTATGGAAAAATATTCTCCAAATTGCTGGATGTTAAACTACTCGAATCCCGCATCCATTGTAGCAGAAGCCTGCCGTGTTTTAAAGCCAAAATCTAAAGTACTAAATATTTGTGATATGCCTGTAGGTACACTAAGACGTATGTCAAGTATTGTGGGACTTGAGCCAAAAGATTTAGAAGTTCGTTATTTTGGGTTAAATCACTTTGGTTGGTGGAGCAGTGTAAAGGATACCAAGGGTAACGATTTGATGCCTCAGTTAAAAGAATTTGTATCTAAACATGGTTACATCACTAAAAAGGAAGTAGAAACCCAGCATACAGATGTCAGCTGGCAGGCAACACATTTAAAGGCAAGAGATATTCTAGCAGTTGATCCTAGATTTTTACCTAACACTTATTTAAAATATTATTTATTTCCAGACTACGTTGTAGAGCATTCTAATCCAGAATATTCAAGGGCTAATGAGGTTATGGATGGACGTGAAAAAGATGTATTTGGTGCAGCAAGGGCAATAGTAGAAGCTGGAACATCAAAAGGCGGAGAATTTCACATTGACAGTCATGCCACATTTATTGTGGATCTAGCCAGAGCCATTGCCTATAATACCCATGAAAGAATGCTCTGCATTGTGGAAAACATGGGAGCTATTTCAAACTTTGACCCTACAGCTATGGTAGAAGTACCTTGTATAGTTGGCAGCGATGGACCAGAACCATTAACCATAGGAGATATTCCAATATTTGAAAAGGGATTGATGGAGCAGCAGGTTGCCGTTGAAAAATTAGCAGTGGAAGCATGGATTGAAGGCAGCTATCAGAAATTATGGCAGGCACTTACTCTATCAAAAACAGTGCCTAGTGCAAGTGTTGCAAAAGAACTTTTGGATGACCTTATTGAAGCAAATAAAGGTTACTGGCCAGAGCTTAATTAATGATTGTACAAATCGCAAATTAATAGATGATATTTGGTAAGGGTTGGCAAGGTAGAATTTAAATAATAGTTTTACAAATCTAATTATTACAAATAAATGGTATGGAACCGTTTATATTAATGAGTTATTCAACTCCTATCTAATAGGGTATGAGAATTTTACAGAAAATTTGATAAGATAAAAAATTATGAATATGATTCTGTAATAGAAAATAAATTATATAGGCTGCAATTTTGCTGGTGCATCTATCTTATATTAGCTAGATAGGTGTATTAGCAGTATACTCTGATTTATTAAAGTTAAATGAAATAAAGAAAATTGGATTTATTAAAATTTATAGCATTAAAAGTTGTCACTACACTACTATATGAGGAGAGTGAAAACATGGATTTTAAGCAATTGGCAAAGGATGTTGTTGAACAAATTGGAGGAATCAGTAATATCAGCCAGGTAAGAAATTGTTCCACAAGGCTTAGATTTGATTTAAAGGATTATTCACTTGTTAATGAAGATAAATTAAAGAAAATAAAAGGGGTAGCCGGTGTTGTAAATAAGGGTGGCCAGTTTCAGGTTATTATTGGTACTGAAGTTGCCCATGTAAGAGAGGAAATTGAAAAACTGGGCAGTATTGTTCAAGGAGATAAAGGAGTAGGTCAAAAGGGGGATAAAGGTGGAGTTATAAATACTGTTCTAGATGTAATCTGTGGTTCAGTTACTCCAGTTATACCAGCTTTTATTGCTGGGGGACTTTTTAAAGCAGTTTTATCCCTTTTCGTACTATTTAATTTGGTATCTAAAACTGATCAAACTTACGTATTGATGAATACGATTGCAGATGCTACTTTCTATTTTATGCCTATACTGGTTGCCTATGCTGCATCAAAGAAATTTAACTGCAGCACCATTTTATCCATGACTGTGGCGGCTATACTATTGCATCCAAACTTAATTGCATTGAGAACGGCTGCAAAACCTGTACACTTTTTTAATATTCCAGTAGTAATGGCTAATTATTCATCTTCAATTATTCCATCTATTTTAGCTGTATGGTTTTTGTCTTATGTGGAAAGGTTTGCAGAAAGAGTAACACCAAAAATCGTAAAGGTATTCGTGAAGCCTCTTCTTATTTTAGCTATTGTTGCTCCAGTTACACTAATAGTACTTGGACCTATAGGATCAATTATAGGTAATGGTCTTACAAATGTATTTATTTTCTTAGATGGAATAGGCACTTGGATTGTACCTACATTAATTGGTTTTGTTTATCCGTTATTAGTCATGACAGGTATGCACTGGAGTTTGATGCCAATTTTCCTACAGCAGATAGCTAAGCAGGGCTATGAAACATTGTCCGGTCCAGGAGCATTGGCTTCCAATACTGCACAAGCTGCAGCTTCACTATGTGTTGCCATTAAAACTAAAAATATTGAGAAAAGACAATTGGCAAGTTCTGTAGGACTTACAGCATTAATGGGAATAACAGAACCTGCAATGTTTGGTGTAACCTTAACCAATAAAAAGATATTAGCCTGTGTTATGGCTGGTGGAGGCATAGGAGGATTCTTTGCTGGAATTACACATTTGGTAAGATACGCGCCAGGTGGTGCGAGTGTAGAAACTCTACCGCTTTATATAGGTGCTAATCCAATGAATTTTATATACGCAATTCTAACTGTTATTATTTCCTTTGTTTGTACCTTTGTATTTACTTGGATCTTTGGATATAGAGAAGATAAAGTGTCAGAAGTTGAAAAAGTAGATAATGTGTCGGAGATTCAAAATATAAAAGTTCCCTACGTTAATGGTGATGTTATAATACACTCTCCTGTAAAAGGAAAAATTGTTGATATTTCTGAAGTTCCTGACCCTGTATTTGCTGAAAAGATGATGGGTGAGGGGGTCGCCATACTGCCAGAATCTGATATTATATGTTCTCCTGTAAAGGGTCGTGTACTTCAAGTTTTTGAAACAAAACATGCGGTAGCTTTAAAAAGTGATGATGACTTAGAAATAATAATTCATATTGGTCTGGAAACAGTTAATTTAAAAGGGGAAGGCTTTCAGGTATTGGTTAAAGAAGGTGATGAAGTAAACATAGGAAAAGAACTTGTAAAAGTAGATTTGCAATTCCTTAAGAATAAGGGTATTAACCCAATAACTTCAGTTATTATAGTTAATCATGAAAACAGAATTATTACAAAGTCTCTAGGAGATAAGAATATTGAAGATTCTATAATGCAAATTGCAAATTAGGAAGTTACCATAGGTTTCAACTATAAATAAGTTAAAAGAAGGGGCCGTCTCAAAAGCAAAAATTTTATTACATTTAGAAGTAAAGATAAAAAAGACACGCAGAATACAATAGCTCTGCGTGTTTTTACTTATACCAAATCGCTATAATATATTACCATTCCCTTCCTGGATCACCGGCCATATTATTAACAGTGCCTGCTGGATATAGCACAGAATAGTGTGACATTATAGGATTTGCGTGTTGATTTGTAGGCTCAGGAAATACAAATAAAATTTTAAAGTCATTTCCCATTTTATAGCCTATAATTTCTTCTCCATTTACTTTTACATCATGCTGAGGAGTACCAAGCTTATCTTTAACCATAGAAAGATATATATTACCAAGCTGTTTATCAAGGGATCTAACTTCAAAGATTTGACCACCTTTATTTGAGCCAAAAACTATATTGTGTTTAGAGTAGGTAGAATACAGGCCTTTAGCTGATGCTACCCACTCTGAATTATCAGCTTTACCCCATTTTGATTCTACGCTATCTATATTTGTATCTTTAGCTGGGAAATCACTATTAAAAACTTTTCCTTGTTTAGATAATGCTATAATGTTGTCAAGGAGTGTATACCATTTTTGATTTTCTGGTAAAATATTTTCTGAACTTTTCCCAGTATTATTTGAAACTGAATTGTTAGTAGTGTTTGAGGTAGTATTAGTATTCGTAGCATTATTATTTGAAATATTATTAGAAGTTTTATTTTCAAGTGAGTTATTACTTAAATCTTTGTTGCTATTTGAACATCCAACCATAAGAATTAAGGCTAAAATTATAATCATACTGACAATTGATTTTTTATTGAACAAAAACATTATAAGATATCCTCCTACTATAGTAATTTTACTTCTGTAAAAAGTAATATGAGTATATATTACTTTTTTTATGTAAGTTTTTCAAATTATTCTATTAAAAATTTGGATTCTTTTGATAAAATCAATTTTTTCATATACTATAAATATAACAAATAAAAAATACAAAGTGGTGATAAAAAATGCAGCAATATTTTCTTGGATTTGATGCTGGAACCCAAAGTGTTAAAGTTGCAATATACGATGAAGATATGAATTGTGTAGCTAAGTCAGTGAACAAAACTACCTTAAAATATCCTCATATTGGTTGGGTAGAAATGGATGCTGAGGAATATTTATATCTTACTAAAAGGGGTATGAAGGAATGTGCCATTCAGCTAAAGGATAAAAAAATACCAGTAAGCTCAGTTAAATCTATTATGGGTGATGGCATCATATGTGGAATTGTGGGGATAGATGAGAGTGGAAAGGCTATTACACCATACATTAATTATTTAGATTCTAGAACTCAGCATGATGTTGAAGTTATTAACAATTTAAATTTATCAATATGGCAAAGAGAAACAGGTAATGCTGATTCCAGCTGTATGTTTCCAGCAATGCACGCAAGATGGATTTTAGCCAATGATGAAGATTTTAAAGTAAGAGGAAAAAAGTTTGTACATAATGCTCCCTATATTTTGTCTAGACTTGCAGGGTTAAGCAGTGAAGATGCTTTTATTGATTGGGGGACTATGTCTGGTTGGGGACTTGGATATCATGTTTATGACAAGAAGTGGTCAGATGAACAACTTGAGATTTTGGGAATAGATAAAAGTTACTTGCCTAAAATTGTAAAACCTTGGGATATTATTGGAAGCTTATCAAAAGAAGCTACTGAAGAAACAGGTTTTGAGGAAGGGATTCCCATTTGTGCTGGTGCTGGTGACACTATGCAATCTATGCTTGGAAACGGAATAATTGAAGCAAATAAGGCAGTGGATGTTGCAGGTACTTGTGCCATGTTTTGTGTTTCTACAAATGGAATTATACCTAAGTTAAGTAGAAGAGGAAGTGGTCTCATTTTCAATTCTGGAACTTTACAAGATACATATTTTTACTGGGGATTTGTAAGAACTGGAGGATTGTCTTTGCGCTGGTTTAAAGATAATATTTGTCAGAAGTCAGATGATGATGTATATTATGAAAAATTAAGTAAAGAAGCGAAAAAAGTTTCTCCAGGATGTAATGGTGTATTTTTCTTACCCTATTTAACTGATACATATGGAGAGTATTCAAATCTCAAAGGTAGCTTTATAAATATGACCTTAGACACGGATCAATACGTTTTGTGGAGATCTATTTTGGAGTCAATTGCCTATGAGTATTTGGATATTACTGATATTTATAGAAATGCAGGCATTGATATTAATGCCATTACAGTAACTGAAGGTGGAAGTAAAGATGATTTATGGAATCAAATTAAGGCAGATATAATAGGTAGTAAAGTTATGACACCTCAGGTGTCAGAGGGTGCAGTACTAACAAACTGTATTATAGGGTCTTATGCAGTAGGTAATATTGAAAATTTAAAAATAGCATTAAGTAGTAGTTTGAAAGTTACTAATAAGTATATACCTAATTTAGATAATACTAAATTCTATAAGAACCAATATAAGATTCAAAAGGATATTTTAAAAACAATTAGATAAGCTTATAATTATTTTACACTTTAGTTTAATTGTACAACTAAAAATAACTTACTACTACCAATATATGTAGAGCAATATCCAGATTTTAATGATGAATGGTAATAAATTGATTCTCAAATCAGTAAGCTATAAAACTATAATTGGACAACAGTGTTATAATAGAATTAGATATTTAAATCACTAACGTTACCGCACGAGTAAAGAAGTTGAATTTTTAATAAAACTCTTACGGATGCTAGCGATTCAAACATTAAAATTGGCTTATAAAAGCTAAGAGGAGTGATTTATTGTGGAACAAATAGTTTTAGATGTAGAACAGAGGACAAAAAAGACAAAAAAATTTAGAGAAGAGGGCTTTGTTCCTGGTGTAATTTATGGTGGCAAATCTGAAAAAGCTCAATCTATAAAAATCCAAGAGGTGTCACTAAAAAAAATTCTTTCAAAGCATGGGATGAACGCAAAACTAGGAATTCAATTTGGAGATGAAAAGAAATCAGGATTTATTAAGGAAATTCAGAGACAACCAGTTACAAATAAAATTGTACATGTAGACTTACAATTTGTGTCCAAGGATCAAAATGTAAAGTTGCAAATTCCTATTGTATTTAAAGGCGAGGAAGGATTAAGGGCAAATCAACTACAACTTAATGTTAATAAACAAGAAGCAGAGGTTTTAGGAAAAATAGATTTAATGCCAGAAGTAATACATGTGGACGTGTCTCAAAAAAATGCAGGGGATACAATTACTTTTAAAGACTTAAATTTAAATGAAGATATAAAAACACATGATAAAATTGATGAAGTATATGCATCTGTAACAAACTTAGTAATTGAAAAAGAAATTGAAGATGAAGCTGATACTGAAGAGGTAAAAGCTGCTGAATAATTAAAGTTATCTAAAATGATATCAATATAGATAAGATAATATGAAATATTTTAAACACGCAAAGTAAAAACACTTTGCGTGTTTTTTGTGAGATGAAATTATGTTAATAACCAAATAAATATTAATTTTAGAACGTATGTTTGTATTTCCATTTTATTGTTAATAATATAGTTATAAGCCAATAAAAAAGGATGGTATATAATATTCATGTCTTATATGATGAGCTAAAATCCATTATAGAAAAAACATTACATGCTATTGATAAGGACTATGAAGATGGTAAAATAGGATTAAAGGATTTAATCTAAGAAATACAGTGAAATAAAGAGAATAAAAACAAAATAGTAGCTGTGTAAATATTATTTTGTTTGGGGAGAAAACAAATGAGAATTTTACATACATCTGATTGGCATTTAGGTAAAAATTTAGAAGGTTATAGTCGTATGGATGAGCAGGAGGCTTTTCTTGATGACTTTGTAAAAATAGTTGAAAATAATAAGGTTGATTTAATAATTATTGCTGGTGATGTTTATGATAGTCCCAATCCACCAGCCAGAGCTGAAAGAATGTTTTATAATACATTAAAGAAGTTGTCCGCTAATGGAGAGCGAATAACTTTAGTTATAGCGGGTAACCACGATAATCCAGACAGATTAGTGGCAGCAGGGCCTTTAGCTAGAGATCATGGAATTATAATGGTGGGTACCCCAAAATCAGTAGTTGCCCCTGGTGAATATGGTAATAATAGTGTTATTAATTCCGGAGAAGGTTTTATTGAGGTTGAAATAAAGGGCGAAAAAGCTGTAATCCTTACAGTGCCATATCCAAGTGAAAAAAGGCTGAATGAAGTTTTATATGGTGCAATGGATGAGGAAGAAGAAAGATTAAAATCTTATAGTGATAGGATAAAAACTTTATTTGAAACTCTGAGTAAGAACTACAGAGAAGATACTGTAAATATAGCAGTGTCACATTTATTTGCCATGGGAAGTGAAGAGTCAGGATCGGAGAGAAGCATCCAGCTTGGAGGAAGTTTTATTGTAGATGGAAGCTGTTTTCCTAAGAAGGCCCAGTACATTGCGTTGGGGCATGTTCACAAACCACAGATAGTACCAGGTACAGACAAAAGGGCAAGATATGCAGGATCACCAATACATTACAATAAGAAGGAAATTAATTTTAAAAAGAAATGCTTTATTGTAGATGTAAAAGCAGGTGAAGACTGCAATATTGAAGAAGTGGAATTTAAAGTGTATAAGCCTATAGAAATTTGGAAATGTGAAGGCATTGAAGAGGCAATTGATAAATGTGAGGAAAATAGAGAAAAAGATTGTTGGGTTTACTTAGAAATAACAACGGATAGATACATAAGGGAAGATGAAATAAAGCTAATGAAAAATGCAAAAAAAGATATTCTGGAAATTGTACCTAAGATAGTAGGAGAAATTAGCGTGGATATAGATGTAAACAGTTTTTCAGAAAAATCCTTTGAAGATATTTTTAAAGAATTTTATTTAAAGGAAAGGAAAGTTGAGCCACAACCAGAGGTTATAGATTTATTGTTATCTATTATAAAGGAAGGAGGAGAAGAAGATGAGACCAATTAAACTTAAAATAAAAGGTTTAAATAGTTTTATAGATAGTCAGGATGTGAACTTTGAAAAATTAACTGATAAAGGACTATTTGGTATATTTGGTCCTACTGGAAGTGGTAAATCTACAATACTGGATGGTATTACTTTGGCATTATATGGAGAAGTGGCAAGAAAAAGTTCAAACTACATGAATACAAATTGTGATACTTTGAATGTAAGTTTTCAGTTTCAGATCTCATCAAAAGAAATAAAAAGATATAGAGTAGATAGGGAATTTAAGCGAGATCATAAAACAGGAAGTATAAGGAGTAAGTCAGCTAAAATAATAGATATAACTGAGGAAAATGAAATAATTTTGGAAGAAGGCGCTAAGACTGTAACCGGAAAATGCGAAGAGATAATTGGACTAAAACTAGAGGATTTTACAAGGACTGTAGTTTTGCCTCAGGGAAAGTTTAGTGAATTTCTAAAATTAGAGGGAAAAGATAGAAGAAACATGTTGGAAAGATTATTTAACCTTCAAAAATACGGAGATAATCTATCGATTAAGTTGAACAATAACACTAAGGAAGAAAAGGAGAAAGCAAGCATCCTTGAAGGTGAGCTAAAGGGATATGAAGATATTAGTGATAAAATTCTGGAAGAAAAGACAAAGGATTTATCAGTAAAAAAAGAACAATGTGATAAATGTGAAATAGAATTAAAAAGTTCTGAAGAGGCTCTTAATAAAGGCAAAGAATTATGGGATATTCAAAATGAATTAAAAGAGCAATTACATAGAGAAAATAAACTTAAAGAAAAGGCAGGGGAAATAGATGAAAGCCAAAGAAAGGTTGCCTTAGGAGAAAGTGCTTTAAAGGTTAAGCCTTATATTGATAATTATGAAAATGCTTTAGTTCAAATAAAGGCTGTAGACAGCGAACTGGTGAATTTAAAAAATAAAGTGGAAGCTATAAAGGAGAATAAAGCAAAGCTGGAGTCTTTATTAGAAACAGCTAAAAATAAAAAAGATAAGGAACTGCCTTTATTGAATGTAAAAGAGCAGAAAGTTGCAGATGCAATAGAGGAAAAGAACATATTAGATGCCATAAAACAGGAAAAAAATTTATTGGAAAAGAAAATTATCAATACAGAGGAAAATCTGCGAAATACAAATGACAGGATAGAAAAAAATGAAGTAGACATTAATGAGGGTAATACTAATATTACTATTAAAGAGGATAGGGTAGAAACTTTAAAAATTTCTGAAGAATATAAGGAAAAGGTTAATGAAGGCATAGTAATTTTAAATAGTTATAGGAATTTAGTAAAACAAAAAAATAATTTATCTGTGAATATAAAAACTACATTGGCAAATGCTGAGAAAGCTCAAAATAAAAGTGAAAAGTTATTAAAAGAACTTGAACATAGAGAAAAGATATTGATTAGTTATAATGAAGAATTAAAGCAGCTAGTAGAAGCTTGCCCCGGGGATCAGAATACGCTATTAATTCTTCAGGAAAAGCTATCCTCTTTAAGAGATAAGTGGAATAAGTTTAGGGAATATAGTGCTTATATAAGTAAAAGTAAAGAAACTATTGAAAAATTTAAAGAAGAGTTAAATAGTAAAAAGGAAGAAAAAGTATTTTTAGAAAAAGAAATTAACGAAATAAATAATAGTATAAAGAAGCTTGAAACTGAAAATTTGGCACATATATTAAGAGAATCATTACTAGAAGGTGAGCCATGTCCTGTATGCGGTTCAAAGGATCATCATAAAGCTGGAATTAAAATTTTGGATTCAAGTAATTTAGGACAGTTAAAAATAGATTTAAGTAGTGGAGAAGAGAAATATAAGCTGTTAACTGAAGGGACCATAAAGCTGGAAACTACTATTAAAGGTGAAGAGAGAAATATAAAGGAAAGGGAACTTAAAATTAGTGAATTAGGTGAGGATTTCAAGGCGGCTTCTGTGGATATACTTGAAAATGAATTTGATAGATTAAAAGATAACATAAATATATTTAATACTAAAAAGACTGATTTAGATAAGAAAATTAAAGCTTTAAGTGAGGAAAAAAGTACCCTAAGTATTGAATATGGTAAAGAAAATACAAGATTAATTGAAAATAGAGGGCAATCAGGAAAACTACAAGAGGATTTAAAGCTAATAGATGGAGAATTACAAAAGACAAATGAAAAATTATCAGCATTAAAACTTGAATTAGCCATTGAAGATTTTGAGAATAAGAGCCAGGAGATTTTTCGAAAAGAAAAGGAAAAGGCTGCTTTAGAAAAGGAGATAAAAGTTTTAAGGGACAGTTTAAAGGATAAATTATTGCAAAAAGAGGCCTTCAGTAAGGCTTTAGGAATTTTAAGAGAGGACTTAAGAGGTAAGAAAACTACTCTTATTGAAAAAGATAAAAATATAGAAGAAAAAGAAAAATCTATAAAAAATAAAGTTGGAGCTGTAGAAGATTTACATTCGCTTATGGAAGAAATAGCTCAGTATATAAAAGAGATAAAAGAAGGATATGAAAGAGCAGAAAAGGCTAAAAATGAAATAGAAATACAGTACAATCAATGTAATAGTGATATAATTTCTACTCAAAGTAAGTTATCAAGCTTAAAAGAAAGAAGTATAAATGACGGGGCAGAGCTTGAAAGTGCCTTGCTTGAAGAAGGTATTGAGAATATAGATGAAGCTAAAAATAACTTTATAATTAAAGAAGAAATTAATAAATTAAAGCTGGAAATAGAAAAGTATAAGGACTCCCTTGCTAAACTTACTGGTACCATAGAAAGTCTTAAAGAGAAAATGAATAATAGAAGTCTAACGGAAGAACAATGGATTGAAATACAAAATGTGAAGAACGAGAAAGCCCAAATATTAAAAGATTTAGAGGAAAATAAAATAAAATTAGAAACAGAAGTTAAAGCCATAGGTGAAAGATTAGAAGAGAAAAAGAAGCTTTTAAAAAATAAAGAGAAATTAGACTATAAATTAGGTCTTTTAGATGACCTGGATAAACTATTCAAGGGGAAAAAGTTTGTGGAATTTGTGGCGGCAAATCAGCTAAAATATGTATCTATTGAAGCTTGTAAGCGCCTAAAGGAGATTACAGGGGGAAACTACGGCTTAGAAGTTGATGAAAATGGTAAATTCCTCATTAGAGATTATAAAAATGGAGGTGCACAAAGGGATGTATCCACTTTATCAGGTGGAGAAACCTTTGTTACATCTTTAGCTTTAGCATTGGCATTATCTGCTCAAATACAATTAAAGGGCACAGCTCCTTTAGAATTATTTTTCTTAGATGAAGGCTTTGGAACTCTTGATGATAATTTGCTGGAAGTAGTAATGGATTCCCTAGAGAAAATTCATAATGATAAATTATCCATAGGCATAATAAGTCATGTTGAATCAATAAAGAATAGAGTACCGGTAAAACTTATAGTAACAGCTGCAGAAGCTGGAATGGGTGGTAGTAAGGTTAGGATAGAGAGAAGTTAGTGTTATATTATGAAAAGCAAAAATTTTTATTTATTTTTCACTAGGGTAATAAACGGTAAATATATTTTCAAGCATTACGTAAAATTCTTTAAAACAAAAAGGATAGTTTTGGGAATTATTATGATAAAATGGTAATAAGGTATGGGTTTTGTTAGATAAATAATTTGGAAATAGGGATAGGAGACTGGTGCGATATGGTTATTGAAGTGGTTTCTCCATCTACGGCCTCACTGGATTATGTAAAAAAATTAAATTTATACGAGAAGTATGGGATAAAGGAATATTGGATAGTAAATAACAAAAATAATAATATTTTTGTTTACAAATTAGATGAAATCAAACAATATTCAGAAGTACAGGTATATAATATTAATGATAAAATCAAAGTAGGGATTTTTGATAATCTAGTTATAGATTTAAAAGAAATATAATAATCACATAATTTTTTAATTATAATAAAACTATAGTATCAAGGCAATAGTGACCTTAGTGCTATAGTTTTATGAAATTTTTTATTTATTGTACTTAAATTATTACTTTACAGCTAAAAGATTAATGTATAAAATTACTTAAGTTCACCTTCCAAAAATCCTATTGTGTAATCAAGCACTTCATTTTCAAAGGGTTTGCTGGTAAAATTATGATTAGCTTCATTTATACTGTGGAGTACTCCACGGGTCTCATAAATTTCTAAATATTTTTCTGAAATTTTAAAAGGAACAGATTTATCTTCAGTACCATGTATTAATAATACATTTTTGTCATAAGGAATAGATTTACCAAATACATCTAAGCTAAGTACATCATCTACAAAATTTATGCCTACTAGATATCCATCCAAATCGTAGTAGCCTATTTTTCGCATTCCTTCAACTTCTGCTTCAGTTTTCTCACCTACAACTATTTGCGCCATATTTCCAGCAGGAGCCCATAGGCAGAGGGTATTAATATCATCTTTGCAATCTCCCGCAAGCATACTTGCTATTGCACCTCCCATACTAAAGCCTAAAATGCCTATTCTATTTGTATCAACGAAATCAAGGGATTTAGCGTAACCTAGAATTAATTTAGCATCATCCAGTTCATTAGAGAGTGTCATATCAACAAAATTTCCATCACTTTCACCGCTACCTATGAAGTCAAATCTAAGGGAAGCAATACCTTTATCTGCCAGAAGTCTTGATAATCTTACAAACATAAAATGAGGGCCAAGCTTATTACCGGTAAAACCGTGAAGCATACAAACTATAGGGATTTTACCTTCAACTTTTTCTGGAGTATGTAGCATTCCCCTTAGAGTTAACTCTTTATTTTTAATTTCTACTGACTTTTGCACTAAAAATACCTCCATATGTGTTTTATAGTATTATTATATTATACTATTTATTTATTATATTAACCTATTTTTATTGGTTAAGATTTGTAAAGTTATGTAAAATTAAATATAAAAATCCCTATGAATCAATATAGATTTAATTTCATAGGGATTTTTGATTGAGATATCAATGAATCTTACTTAGTGGGAGTTTGTATCCCCACTAAGTTTAGATGAATTATCCAGGAACGTGTCGCTGTTATCTCCACATCGTAGAAGGTGAAGTGTTACAGAGACTAGTTATCGGATAAATGTTATTTTATATTTCTCAGATTAGGCATATGAAAATAAATAGACTAGCATACTGACTGGTTATTTATTTGAATACGCCTTAATATAATTAGCCTAATTTACGCCATCTGGCTTCCATTATAGGGGGAATGTACATGTTCATTTTTTTAATTAACTCTGAGGGGTTCTCTGAAATGGAGAATAGACTCATATTTGATTCCTTCATAAAGCCTTCAGTGCAGGTATTTTGCAGCATATTTACAAGGGGATCAAAAAAATGACATATATTTAATAGACCGATAGGTTTTTGATGAATACCGATTCTGGCCCAGCTGAGCATTTCAAATAATTCTTCAAAAGTGCCAAGGCCACCTGGAAGAGCGATAAAGCCGTCAGAAAGATCAGCCATAGTCTGTTTTCTTTCATGCATAGTTTCAACCTGAATAAGCTTAGTTAAATTTTCGCTAGCTGTTTCTACTGTGAAAAGTCCTCTAGGCATAACACCGATAGCTTTGCCATTATTTTTTAAAACCTCATTTGATACTTCTCCCATAAGTCCTATTTTTGAACCACCATACACTAATTCAATTCTGTTTTTTGCTAAGATTTTCCCAAGTAATTTAGAACTTTCTTTATATTCTGGACGTGCACCAAGGCTTGAGCCGCAATAGACGCATATTCTTTTCATAAAATACCTCCTGAGTTAATATTTTACATATAAATTTTTAAAATAATGAACATAGTATTATATTTAGTTATCATTAATCCCTTATAAACTTATTATAATTATTATGATTGTATAAGTAAATTTATTATTTATGGAAAGAACTTAAGGAGCAGATTTAGATAGATTAACTTAATAGAAAGATCTTTTGGCTGTGGCGGACACGTCTAAGCTTAATTCTGCGGAAGTATAAATGATAAATTACATGCGAATAACTTTAACAGAGTGTGATGGGAGTATTAGAGATGGTAGTCATCGGATAAATGAAAAACCGTTGGGCAAACGGGGTTAGCTTGATAATTATACTGACGTTAGTTGGTACATCCCAAGAATCACCCACCTCTAGGCTTAGAGGTGGGAGTATGTCACTTATATGTATTATTCTCCATAAGAACAGCAGTAATCAGTAACTTCTCTTACTACTAATTTAAAGCTTGAATTAGCTGGTACTTCAAAGGATTGTCCTGCCGTGAAAGTTATCCATTGGGTATTATTAGGCAGAAGTACATCAAGATTGCCTGCTGTAATCTCCATTAGTTCTTTGGCACCAGTTCCAAATTCATATTCTCCAGGCATCATGATTCCCAAAGTTTTCTTTTCGCCGTCAGCGAAGATTATGGTCCTGCTTGTTACATTTCCATCAAAATAGATATTAGCCTTTTTTACAATTGATACATTTTGAAAGTTTTCCATTAGTTCTCCTCCTGATTTTCATAAAAATGCAAATTTTATTTAGGTATTAAGTACTTTACTATCCTATAAGATTTTAATGACAGTGTTACTTATTTAGATAGTTATTTCTAAAATTCAGAGAAACAAATCATAGTCTGAAGGTAGAAATTCTTTCTGTTTATCAAGTATTGGTACTTTATAATTATATAGATATATGATAAAAATTCATAGATATATTTTTATCATATACCTATTCAAGAATACCTTTACATGATACAATTAGATTAATGATTCAGGGGAAGGTACCCATCACAAAAAACGAAGAATCATAACACTATAGCAGGGGGATGATACCCATGATAAAAAACATTTGTGTTATAGATAATAATGGAGATTCAATTTCATCAACTTATTTGAAAAGAGCTAAGCAGCTTGTGAAAAAGGGACGAGCTAAGTGGCTAAATGAAGACACAATAAAATTGATTGCTAGTAATACCTATTATGGGGAGGTTAAGCTTATGTCTATTGAAAGTAAAGAGATTCTAAATATAGATTTAATACAAGCTTTTATTGAGAAAATAATTAATGAGAATTCTGTATCCGAGAAGGCTATAGATGAGATTAGTAAGTTATCTAATGAAGACTTGAAAGCTGCAAAGATTTTACAAGTGGTTGAAAGTCATGATAGAGCAAAAACTGAAATTGCAGCAGCTTTTGCAAGTCAGCTAAATAAGTAGTAGTTATAACCCAGCATATTCTAAAAATATGCTGGGTTTTTTAAGTATTTCTAGTTTTAATAACTTCTTAATGAGAAAGGTACATAGATTTGTATAAATCAAATGCGTGAACAGTCCACTATCAATGAATCTTACTGAGTGTGAGTTTGTTTTTTTCACTCAGTTTAGATGAATTATCTAGGGACGTGCCGCTGTTATCTCCCACTTAAAGAAAAGCAGAGAACAAAAATCTTCGATTTTCTGTGAATCGCTTTCGCAGAGTGTGGTGGGAGTGTTACAGCGCTAGTCATCAGATAAATTTATTTTTAAAACTCTTAAAACTCTTTCTACAGTTTTCTCAATAAGTATTCCACTGTTCTCCATAGCTTTATCAAGAGACATAGGGCTGTCTACTATGGAAAAAATACTGTCAAACCCTTTTTCATAAAGGGATTCTGCGTTTTTACCTATTCCACCTGCAATAGCTATAACTGGAAGGTTATATTTTTTTGCAATTTTTGCAACCCCAAAGGGAGTTTTACCAAAGGCAGTTTGAAAATCTATCATGCCTTCACCAGTAATGACTATATCAGCATCTTGAATTTTTTCTTCCAGTCTGGTTATGTCTATTACTATGTCTATACCTCTTTTTATTTTTGCATTGAAAAAGGCCAGAAGTCCAGCTCCAAGGCCGCCGGCAGCACCAGCACCGGGGGTGTTTATGATATCCATAGATAAATCCTTTTTTATAATATCAGCATAATTAGCCAAATTTCTATCTAAAGTTTCTATCATTTCTTTATCAGCACCTTTTTGAGGACCGAATACATTGGAAGCACCTTCTGGTCCGCAAAGAGGATTATCTACATCACAGGCGGCTGTTATATTACTTTCTTTTATTCTTGGATCCATATTGGATATGTCTATAGAAGCTAGCTTATCAAGATTTCCTCCACCTTCACCAATGTCATTGCCATTTATATCAAGAAATTTTACTCCTAATGCTTTAGCTACTCCAAGCCCACCATCATTGGTAGCACTTCCGCCAAGGCCTATGATTATATTCCTGCAGCCTCTATCCAGTGCATCCTTTACAAGTTGTCCTGTACCATATGTAGTAGTCTTTAAAGGATTTTTCTCATCATCAGAAATGAGTGGGAGACCAGAAGCAGCAGCCATTTCTATTATGGCAGTTTTACCATCTCCAAGAATACCATAGAAGGCATTCACTTCCTTTAAAGCAGGACCTGTTACTTTTATATTTATAATTTTACCAGCGGTACTGTCTATTAGGGATTGAACAGTTCCTTCGCCGCCATCTGCCATAGGTATTTTTTCAACAACTGAATCTTTGAAAACTCTTTTTACTCCCTTTTCCATATTATTTGATACTTGAAGAGCTGTAAGACTTCCTTTATATGAGTCAGGTGCAATTACAATTTTCATATTTTCGCTTCCTCTCATGATATATTCAATTTAATTATAGCAGTGAAATAGTATTTGATAAACAGAGTTCTTGGTATCAAGTTAAGTTTTTGTTTATGACCTCTGATGTTTACTAGCGGAGTCCTTAGTACAGGTTTATGATACGTATTAAAGCTAAATTAGACAAGTAATATTTTATTTCATTACTAGCTGCTGCAATACCCAATCGCTTTTTCATTTTAAAAGCTTTTAGGAATTGGGTTAAGAATAATCAATGAGTTGTTGATTACTTGCCTAATTGAATTAAGATGATAAAGTCTAAATAATATTTTATTTGCAATTTAAAACGTTTACTTAAGCCTGCTAAATATAATTTGTAAGGATTAGGTATCTAGTTTTTTATATTTTTTATAGTCCCTACTTCAAATTCTTTATTTGTGGCTTCTATATTTTGAACTTTTAAAATAGTTTCTGCTGTTTCTGAACTAGTAATTTTAACAGCAGAGTTTGCTTGGAATTTTTGATTTCTTTTGCTTAAATAGCTTACTAGCATTGGACAAAGTAGTGCGGTTATTATTACAGAGGCAGATACTTGAACTGTTGCAGTGCTGGCAAAGGGAGCAAAAGTTTTATCTATAGCTGCTAATGCCATAGGAGTAGCTGATGCAATTCCAGCTGTAGTTCCTATAGCGGCTCCAACAGCCCTTTTACCATGGAATATTCCATATATGAAATAACCACCAAGCCCTGTAAATACAAGCGTAGCTATACCTAGTATGATTCCTGGAACACCAGCATTAAGTATAGTTTGAAGATTAAGAGATGCACCGATAGAAAAACCTAAAAATGGTATCAGCATGTGACCATGACTTAATAATTCTCTCCAATCTGGATCCAGGTTTCCCAGTATAAAGCCAACTATAACTGGAATTAAAACGGCGACAAAGGACATAAGGGGAATACTTGCAAAGCCAGAGGCACCTAAAATGAGCATGGTAAAAAGTGGTCCATTGTTCAGGGCTATTACAGATACTGCACCTACATCTGTATCATCTCCATTTTCACTGGATAAAACAGCAAATAATGAACTGTTAGAGTTTGTCATAGCTGGAATTATAGCTAAAAGACTTAATCCAAAAATGCCAGAATTGCCAAATAGTTTTCCTATTAGCAGGCCAATACAGGCACCTATAAGTATTTTTGTTATTGTGAGAACTGCACCTTTTGCAAGAGCTATTTTTGCCTTTTTTATGTCAATTTGTGAACCAGCACAGAGCATAAAAAGTGCCAGAAATGCTGTGGTTGAACTCTTAAAAAGAGCTGTTGTAAAACCTCCAATTTTTAATGCATCAGGGAAGAAGGTATTAAGCAGAATACCAATAATTGCAGGAGCTAGAAGGACACCACCAGGCAATTTTTTCATAGTTTGCATTATTTTCATAAAATTTCCCCCTAAAAAATTTTTAATAGTATTATTTTGATTATTTATAAAATTCATATTACTAAACAGCTATTAATGTTATATATAGAAATGTTATTGAGCTATTTGCAATTAAAATTTATATAACATAGAGTTTTTGTTTATATTTAGATCAGTACTAATTAATAATGTATAATAAGTTTTGCAGCTATAAGAAAAGCAAAAATTGTCATATTCGTGTTAACGTTTACTCAAAAACACAATTAACTAATTATACATTTAATTCTCTAGTAAGAATACCACATTCTATTATGATCATGAAAATGACAAATATATTCCACAATGAAGATGCTCTAATTTAACATTTACAAAACTAGAGTATTTTTATATATAATAAATATCAATGAATCTTACTCAGTGGTAGTTTGTATTTCCACTGAGTTTAGATGAATTATCCAGGGACGTGCCGGTGTTATTTCTACATTTAGAAAAGCAGAGAACCAAAATCTTAGATTTTGTGTAAATCGCTTTCACAGAGTGCGGTGGAGTGTCACAGCGGCTAGTCATCGGATAAATGCATCTAACATTGTGGAGAGTAAAATTAAGGGCGGAATATTATCTTTATAGCTGTATCATCTTTATCTGCCAGATCAAAGCCTTCCTTAATATCTTTAAGTTTAAGTTCATTTGTAATAAGTGATTTAATATCTACAAGTCCCTGTTGTACAGGTCTTAAAGTGTCAGGTGTCCATACATATCTGTGATGCCATGTATGATGAACAAGACAAGTATTAATGAATTCCAATCCATCATCATGCCATCTGCTAATATCTAAAGTTACAGGCTGTGTTACCCAACTGTACAATACAAATTTACCATTATGTTTAATAATACTACTTGCCACATTAAAAGATTCTTCACTTCCGGCAGCCTCTACTACAACATCAGCTCCAATGCCATTTGTAAGTTCATCTACAATTTGTTTTACATTTTCCTTTTTTAAATTTATAGTTATATCAGCTCCAAGTTTTTTTGCCAGTTCTAATTTTCCATCTAAAACGTCTACTACAATTACTTTGAAGGCTCCCTTTTTCTTTGCACATTGGGCGATAATCTGACCAGCAAAGCCACCGCCCATTATAACTACGGTGTCCCCTAACTGTACACCAGCATTAAGTCCGGAATACATTGCACAGGAAATTGGTTCTCCAAGACTTGCAATATCCATATCCAGTCCCTCAGGAACAGGCTGAAGCTGCCAGGTAGGAGTCTTAAAATAATCAGCATAATTATTGTTCCAGCCAAAGGCAATAACTTTATCACCAACTTTATAATCTGTAACTCTGCTGCCTGCTTCTACTATTACACCACCACTTTCATGACCCAGTTCAAAGGGAAATTTAGGCTCTTTTCTGAATTCGGCAGTTTTTTTAGGCATAAAACCTCTGTAAAAGTTTTTATCAGAACCACATATTCCAATAAGGTGATTTTTAACTATGACTTCGTCTTCACCACAGACTAATTCTTTCTCCACTAGATCGATATCATAAGGTCCTTTTAATAAAGCTGCTCTTGTTATAACGCTCATTTTTTATTTCTCCTCTCAAAAATTAAATTTTTTATACGTATTTATATTAAAGCAAAATGTGTGCCAAAAGTTTTATATTTGTTATTTAATCAATGAATATAAGTAATTTAACTTATGGAATAGAATATTTTATGGTAGGCGTAATTAAAAAAATAAATTTTTCATATAAGATAATTGTAATGCAATTTACAAAAATTCTATTGAAAAAGAATTGAATAATGTTGTATTATTGCAACAGATAGATGTTGCTTACGCAACATATAAAACGTTTACAAAACGAAGAGGCTGAAGGAGGAGTAAATCTATGATCAATATAGTTTTTGTTGTTCCATACCCTGAAATGGAGAAAGATGTAAGGGAAGTATTTGATAATCATCCTAAAAGGAATATGCTCTATGAGAATATTTCTGTAGTACAGGCTGAAGAGATAACAGTAAATGAATTAGAGGGTGATATTGTAATTGCAAGAGGTTTGACTTTTAATAAAATAGAAAAATACAAACCACAAATGCCAAAAATTGAATTATCCATAAGTACATTAGATATAATAAATGCATTAAAAAAGTGTAGAGATAAGTATAAACCTAAAAAAATTGCGTTTATAGGTGAGCACGAGTCCATATCTGAGGCAGAGCCATTTTTTGATTTACTGGGTTGTGATACAGAAGTTTACAGTGAGAAGTATGCAGAAAATATTCCTTCAGTTTTTCAAATTGCCAAGAAAAATTGCTGTGATGCCTTTGTAGGAGGTTACTCAGTGTACAGATTTGCAAAATTCAAAAATGAAAAATGTGTATTAGTAAAAACTGGAAAAGAGGCTATTTTAAGAGCTATTAATGAGGCAATAAGAACCTATGAGATTTTAAAAAGCAGTAGAATATCTAAAATCATTATAGAGCATTCAAAAGAAAGTATTCTGTATGTAGGTAAAGATTTTAAAATAAGTTTAATGAATCCAGAAGCTCAAAGTTATCTTGAAAAGATTTATAAGAGAAAAAATTTTTATGATAGGCATATTAAAGATGTATTTCCTTTTATGTATCATAATATTAAAAATATATTTTTAAAGCAAAAGGAAATAAATAATGATCTTCATAAAATTGAGACTATGAATATAACTGCTACATATATACCAATAGTTATTGGTGATGAAGTTACTGGAGTGGTGATAAATTTTACTAGTGTTGAAAAGGTTCAACAGGATGAAATTCAGATTAGAAAGAAACTAAGTACAAAAGGTCTTTATGCTAAATATAATTTTGATAATATCATATATAAAAGTAAATTAATGTATAGAACTATTGAGCAGGCTAAGAAAATAGCACAAGTTTCATCAAATGTCCTTATTATCGGTGAAACTGGAACTGGTAAAGAACTTTTTGCTCAAAGCATACATAATGCCAGTCCACGTAAGAATGGTCCTTTTGTGGCAATAAACTGTGCATCACTGCCAGAAAACTTAATAGAGAGTGAATTGTTTGGGTATACTAGTGGAGCTTTTACCAATGCAGTTGCTGGAGGTAAAGCAGGTCTTATGGAATTAGCTCATAATGGCACACTGTTTCTAGATGAGATTTCAGAGGTACCAATAGCATTCCAAAGCAAGCTACTTAGAGTTTTGCAGGAGCATGAAGTCAGAAGAATTGGAGATGATAAGACAATTTCGGTTAACGTAAGAATAATATCTGCATTAAATAGAAATATATATAAATTAGTAGAGGAAGGGGTTTTCCGTAAAGATCTGCTGTATAGATTAGATGTTCTGAGATTGCATATTCCATCACTTAATTCTAGAGCTGAGGATACATTGGAGTTATTTATGCACTATATTAGTATTTTTAACGATAGAGTAGGAAGTAAGATAACTTCTGTAACACCAAGTGCTGTAAGACTTTTAGAAAATTACAAATTTGAAGGTAATGTACGTGAATTAAAAAATATAGTAGAAAGAGTATGTGTTTTAAGTAGTTCGGACACTATTAATTATTCTGATATGTACAATTCTCTTTATAGTAAGGATATTGATAGTAATCATATTTTTACAGGTAATAATATGTCGAATAAAATATTAAAAAATTCTGAGAAAGAAATTATTGAACAAGCTTTGATAAAGACTAAGTTTAATAAGAAAAAGGCAGCTGAGCTTCTTGAAATTGATCGTACAACCCTCTGGAGGAAAATGAAAAAAATGGATATAAAATAAAAGACTAATATGATATTTTAATAATAAAATAATATAAAAATTATTAAAATATCATAATTTTATTGATTTATAAATAAAATTATGATAAATTATTATTATAGATTAATAAATATATAAAAAATAGATTGAGAAACATAAAAATAAATAATATTAAGATTAAAATCTTTATTAAAATAATATATAAATCTATAGCTGATTGCGAAACTAAGAATTAAAAAAAGTAAATACGTAGCCAAATACAAATATTATTTAAAAAATTTAAATTCAGCTATTAAAGATTTTATTGAAAAAACATTATTTTTACTATCAATTTTAAAGCTAATTATTAAGGATATCAATTGAGTTATACCTGCTATAAATAATTCAGCTTTTAATGAATCACTTTTGTTTATTTTTAAGGTCGATAGACCTAATGGATTTTTAAGTGTATTGTTTGTTCTTTCAGTTACAGTTCTGATTTTGTACAAATTGTTCCATTCTTCAGAATCTCTTGGGATCGGACAATTTAACCTATAATCTTTATTTATTGTTGGATGATATATTCTTCCACAAGGAGAAGGTGTACAGGGGTTTGTGCAAGTTAGATTATATTTGGTTTTACCATTTACTTTAATTTTTTTAGATTTTGGGCATAGCCATTTAACTCTCATGGAACGTCCTTTTTCTCTAGTAATGCCATCAAACTTCATTGGAAGTTCCGGATCCTTCGGACACAATGGAGTTCCGTCAGAAGTGAAACCGCTAGGTTGTGGTAAATTAGATGAATTACGAGGATTAAGGCAGATTATTGGAGCTATACTACAATCTTTAATTAAGTATTTATAGTTATCATCACAATCATAGGCACTATCACCAAGAAAATAATTGTATTTGAAATCTTTATGCTGATTGAGGAAGCGTTTCATTATAGGAATTAAAGTTTTTGAATCATAATGATCTTTAGCATCTTCAGCAGTGTTATTGTTTTGAAAATCCATTATTTGAGTATCGTTGAAATCAATGTGTCTTATAATTCCTAATCCGTTTACAAGAGTAGTTGCTTTAAGGGCATAACAAAAATGCCCATTAATATATGATAATTTGATTTCAGAATTTGCATAAGTTTCTTTGGGCATTTTACTATAAGCATACTTATGAGGAATAACATTCGAATCTATTTTCTTCTTCATTGATTTACCCACACGCAAAAGAGATTCGAAAAATTTAGGATTATTTTCCTTAACGTAGGCTTCAATGCCTGTAGTATCAGCAATTATAATCTTTGACAATGTAGAATTTAATTGTTGACAAATAGGTTCAGTAATATGAACTAAATGATTAAAAAAATTATGAAAATGATTAATGAAATCATTTTTAAATCTAGAAAATTGAGATTCATGTGGAACTTTAAAAAATCTGCAAAGAGTTCTTAATTCGCTAGAAAGATTTAAAATATTTAAAAAGGTTTTTGTTTCAGATAAACCAAGTATTTTCTGAAGGATTAATGCGGTTAGCATTGATGAAAGAGAATAATATCTTGGGTGACCAGTTGAAGAGTGGTAAGCATTGAAAAAGGAATGAGGAATTAATATTTCTAAATTAATATGTTCTTCAAAAAGCTTAATAAATTTAGGCTTATCTTCTTCAAAACAGTCTACGACTTCTTCATAAATGTCACAAAAATGAATTTGATTTTTTAATTTGATCATAAGGAATACCTCCATTTTTATATTATTTGGCGATAATATATATATTCGACATGGGGTGGGGGAAATCCTTTTTGATATAGCTTGTAAAGCCTTAAGCCCTAACGGGCGATGGGTTTTGCAAGCAGCTAATATAAATCTAGGAAAGGGGGAAAAGGATAATGAACAATTTAAAAATAATTTTTCTTGCTATTGTGTCTTTGTATATGATCTTTTTATTTCTAGGTCATAAATCTGAGTCTGAAGAACTAAACAATATTCTAAAATAATTTAAATTTTTCATTGCAGCAGGTCGGAACGCAGCTGCAATATATAAGATCTATGAAGTATGGTTATAGATTGTTTTCTGCTCTTATAACTTCATAAATTTATGGAGTTAGCTTTAAATGGGATTTGCCTATTATTGGGTAAAGCCTTTTTTGTTTTGTTTAATTATAATTTAACGATAATAATGGAATAATAACTTAATCAAATAAGAATCAGATAATTTACAAATTTAGTGTTTTTTCGTGCTAATTATATTAAATTTCTATAAAATTTATTAATGTAATAAAAAATATTGACAAATTAAAAAATAATTATATAATAATCATATAAGAATACTAAGTAATATAATCTGAACTAAATAAATCACATAAAAATACTAAGGAAAATTTTTGTGATTATGTAAACAGTAAGGGGAGAAAATAATGAACAAATTGAAGAAGCTTTTATTAGTAGGATTAACAGCAGTTTTAACTGTAGGAACAGTAGCTTGTGGATCAGCAAACAATAATTCTGGATCGAGTACAAAGGAAACAAAAAATATTACTATAGGAGTTTGTCCAGGACCTTATGGCGATATGGTTAAGAAGGCTATAACACCAGCCCTTGAAAAAAAGGGATACAAAGTGAGTATTAAAGAATTTAGTGATTATGTTCAACCTAATAAAGCTTTAGCTAATAAAGAAATAGATGCAAATTTATTTCAACATACAGCATATTTACAAAAGTTTTCTAAGGACAATAATTTAGATCTATCAGCAGTTATAAGTGTTCCAACAGCTGGTATGGGTATATTCTCAAACAAAATAAAATCAATAGATAGTTTACCAAATGGAGCTAAGGTTGCAATACCCAATGACCCTTCAAATTTAGCAAGAGCTTTAACATTGCTTAAAAATCAAGGCTTAATTAATATTAAGGATAATATAGATCAAACTAAAGCAACTCAAAATGATGTAACAGAAAATAAAAAGAATTTAAAATTTGTTCCAATAGAGGCAGCTCAGGAACCAAGAAGCTTAGATAGTGTGGATATTGCACTTATTACAGGAAACTATGCTATAGCTGCGGGAATGGACTTTTCAAAGGCTTTAGTAGTGGAAAAATTAGCAGAAAATTATAAGAATGTAATAGCAGTGAGAACAGAAGATTTAAACAAGGATTTAGGAAAAGATTTAAAATCAGCTGTAGAATCTGCAGAATTTAAAAATGCTATTGAGGATAAAAACGGGGAATTTAAGTCCTTTGATAAACCAGAGTGGTATGTAAGCAAGTACGGAACAAAATAAAATATCAATTAATCTTACTGAGTGGGAGTTTGTTTCTCCCACTTAAAGAAAAGCAGAGAACCAAAATCTTGGATTTTGTGTGAATCGCTTTCACAGAGTGCGGCGAGAGTGATACAACGGCTAGTCATCAGATAAATGAATTTTACTTAATGGGAGTTTAATGCTCCCATTAAATTTATCATATAGTTAGCCATTAATTATTTTTTATAATAAATATGAGTTTTTTCGCTGGAATATAGATGAAAAGTTGATAATTATTATATGCAAAAGTTTTTTGGGGGTGAAGGTTTTTGATAGAACTAAAAGATGTAAGTGTAGTTTTCAATGAAAAAAATACTAAAGTTGAAGCTGTTAAAGATGTTAATCTTACCATAAACAAGGGAGAAATCTTTGGTATAGTTGGTTTAAGCGGGGCAGGAAAGAGTACTTTAGTAAGAACCATAAATTTATTGCAGAAACCTAGCAGTGGTAAAGTGATAATTGATGGTGAGGATATTACAAATTTAAGTGGGGAAGCCCTTAGAAAAATTAGATTGAGGATTGGAATGATATTTCAGCATTTTAACCTAATAAGTGGTAAGACAGTTTATGAAAATGTAGAGTTTGTATTAAAAGCTAATAATTATCCTAAAAATAAGCGAGAAGAAAAGGTAAAAGAATTATTGAAGTTAGTTTCGTTGGAGGAGAAAGCTAAGGTTTATCCAGCAAATTTAAGTGGTGGTCAAAAGCAGCGTGTTGGTATTGCAAGGGCATTGGCAAATAATCCTCAAATATTATTATGTGATGAAGCGACTTCAGCTTTAGATCTAGAAAATACTGAAGAAATTTTGAATTTACTTAAAAGAATAAACGAGAAATATGGAATAACTATTGTATTTATTACTCATGAAATGGAAGTGGCAAAAAGACTCTTTCATAGAATGGCAGTAATGAGTGCAGGAAAAGTAGTTGAAGCAAATGATGTTTATACTATATTTGCAGATCCTAAAGATAGCATAACAAAATCTTTAATAAGTAAAAACTTAAATATTCAACTTCCAATGGGAGTAGAAAAATTAATTCAGTTAGGAGAATTGGTAAAGCTGCATTTTAAAGGAGATAAAAGTATAGAGCCTTTAATATCACAGGTATCAAAAAATTTCAAAGTTTATATAAGTATAATTCACGGAAAGATTGATTATATAAACAACAAACCTCTTGGTATTTTACTTGTAAATATTACAGGGGACAAGGAAGAGATAGCTAAAGCAAAAATATATATAAAAGAAAATGTATCTGAGATTGAAGAGAATTATCACTTGCAGGAAGAGGTGAATCCAGTTGAATAATACCATTAGTATATTACAAAGTGAATTAGGTCAGGCAATTAAAGATTCTCTTAACATGATAGTAATTGCCATGATTTTATCTATTGTTATAGGTGGACTCATAGGTTTAATATTGTATTTAACTTCTAATTCATTATTTTTTAAGAATAAGATTGTCAATTCTATTGCAGGTATTATTGTAAATATAATTCGTTCATTACCTTTTGTAATTTTGTTAGTTCTATTAATACCAATAACTAAAATCATGGTTGGTACAAGTATAGGGCCACGGGCAGCAGCTGTACCACTCTCAATTGCCTCAATTGCTTTTTTTGCTAGACTGGCAGAGGGAGCTTTTAATGAAGTAGACAGGGGCGTTTTAGAGGCGGCTGTTGCTTCTGGAGCAAAACTCAGACTAATATTAACGGATGTGCTTATAGTAGAAGCGCTGCCAAGTCTCATAAGAGGTATAACAGTAACTCTGGTAAGCTTGATTAGTTTTTCTGCCATGGCAGGAATTGTAGGAGGCGGCGGTATAGGAGATTTGGCTATTAGATATGGTTATTATAGATACGAAACTGGAGTAATGATAGTTACAGTAATTATACTTGTGGTTGTAGTTCAGGCTATACAATTTATAGGAGACGGATTGGCAAGGATATCTTCAAAGAGATAATTTTTAACATTCATAATCTAAATAATTTTTAAGACGAACATTATTTTATTATATTTGTTTATCAATGAATTTTACTCAGTGAGAGGTTTGTACTCTCACTGAGCTTAAATGAATTATCCAGTTATGTGTCGCTGTTATCGGATAAAATATACATAATAAAATTAATAATAGCGAATAAGTAATGTTAAATGAATTGTATGTAAAATTAAAGTTTATAAAAAGAAGGTATGTTTATGAATTATAATGATTTGTTTCATATTATAGACGACAAAAATAGAATAAAGCTTGGCAAAGACATAGAGGACAAATATTTAAGTGATGCTTTGAACAGAAATAAAGGTGAGGCAGATGTATTGGTTTTTCCTATAAATACTGATGAAGTAAGCAGTATAATGAAATTTGCTTATGAAAACAACATAGCGGTGACCCCTAGAGGCGCTGGTACGGGACTAGTAGGAGCAACTATTCCAACTAAAGGTGGCATTATATTAGATGTGTCTTTAATGAAGAATATATTAGAATTAGATGAAAATACCCTTACTGTAACAGTAGAACCAGGAATACTTCTTACAGAGCTGCAAAAATTTGTTGAAGAAAAAGGACTTTTTTATCCTCCAGATCCAGGTGAAAAAAATGCTTCTATAGGTGGAAATATAAGCACTAATGCTGGTGGAATGAGAGCAGTAAAGTATGGAGTCACCAGAGATTATGTTATGGGCTTAGAGGTGGTTTTAGCTGATGGAAGTATATTAAATCTTGGTGGAAAGATTATAAAAAATAGTTCTGGTCTTGACATAAAGGACTTAATTATAGGTTCAGAAGGTACACTTGGAATTATAACTAAAGCTATTTTGAAGCTTATACCAAAGCCTCAGAAAAGTGTAAGTGCGCTTATTCCTTTTAATTCCCTAGAAGAAGGCATAGATACCGTTATTAAAATAATAAAAAAGAATGCAAATCCTACGGCAATTGAGTTTATGGAGAAGGATGTTATTGAAAATGCAGAGAATTTTTTAAAGCTGAAGTTTCCCTGCAACTATGGACAAGCATATTTATTATTAACCTTTGATGGAGACGAAACTTTTGAAATAGAGAGCAACTACAATAAGGTAAAAGAAGTAGCTTTAGAAAATAATGCTTTGGATTTTATTTTACTTGATAAAAAGGAAGACATAGAGAGAACTTGGAAGATAAGAGGAGCTCTTGTGACTGCAGTAGAAGCTGTGTCTGAGCAGGAACCTATAGATATTGTAGTACCGATAGATAAATCAGCAGATTTTATTAATTATACTAAAGTGGCAGAAAAAGAATTTGGCATTAAGATAAGTAGTTTTGGACATGCCGGTGATGGAAATGTACATTTATGCGTCATACGAAATGGCATGGAGGAAAGTCAGTGGAATGAGAAATCTAAATTGCTGCTGCAAGCCCTTTATAGAAAGGGAAAAGAACTTAATGGACTACCCTCTGGAGAGCATGGCATAGGACTTAATAAAAGATCATATTTCATTGATGTAACGGATGAAATTAATGTAGAATATATGATGAGAATCAAAAAAGCCTTTGATGACAAGGGTATTTTGAATGCCGGTAAGTCCTATTCAGAGTAACGAGGATAGTTGTAACTTCAAAGAATATCTTAACTTTGTGTAAAGTGAATTGTAAGAAGTATAAAAGAATGTATCGAGTTTGTGAAATAAGAGAGTGTAAAATAATCTGTGTAAACTCCATGAGAGTATGTAATTATTCTTGTTAGGGGTGTGAACAGATTATTTTACATTATTCAGCTTACATAAGAGAACCATATTTATCCGTGTCATATTTTAATAATACTTGAGTTAAATGTTCAGCATGCCCCTTCTCTTCACTAGCTATTAGATAGAATACATGTCTTATATCCTGCTGATGGAATTCTACTAAATGCTGCTCATATAGAATTGCGGCTTCAAATTCACCTAGGCAATTAAATAAAGTATAATCATACAAATAGATCCAATTATTAATGAAGCTATCACTATATCAACACCAAAATGATTTTTTATTTCCATATTACTTATCACCTCATACGTTTTTATCTATAAATTTTCGTTAATGAAATAGACCTATTTATCAAAAGTAATAACATAGGAATCTATATTTTCATTTCTAGTAGCAGAAAATTTTATCATATTTTTAGCATCTATTGACTTTTCCAGGATATAAGGTCTTCCAGAAGTGAAAGATAAGGAATCACCTGTATTGTTCCATATTATATTGGATATATATGGGCATTTTATTATTTCTTTTGTAGCGCCAGTCTTTATATCAATAATTTTAAGAGTACTCTGAATATTGTTAAGATCAACAGGGGCTTGTTCTGTATTACTGCTATTAGCAGTATTTTTAGAATTATCTTGTTCTATATAGGCAGCTTTAGTTCCATCTGGTGATATTACAAAATTGTTTGGACCATAGTCAGGAAGATCGATGTTTCTTAGTAATTGTCCATTTTCGTCTAATATGATTGTTCCAAAAGTTCTATCGTATATTCCAGGAGATTTTTCACCGTGGTCAACATAATTGTCCATTGCAATTGTGTGCCCTTGTTTTGATGCATGTAATGAGTTTTTGTTACTAAATAGATCTTTGATTTCTTTAGTCTTTATGTCCATAGACTGTAAATCAACATTTATAGGCTTATCTTCTAATTCAGTATAATATATTTTTCCTTCCACAATATCACCTGAATCTTTTATATCAGCACCTACTGTCCAAGCACTATCATTTCCCTTTACAGGATAATCACCTGATGCATATACTTTTCCATCTATACCAATTATCTGCCAGCCAGTAAAAAAGCTTGCCCAAACTTTATCATTACTTATCCATTTGAATTCACCATTGGAGTGATCTGGAATCAAAGTAGTAATTTGTCCTGTGAATAAGTTAAGAACTTTTAATCCGTGATATAAGCTGCCTCTTTGTTGAGCTTTTTTTGTTTCTTCAGGAGTTTCTTTTGAAACGTAGACTGGTCCCATATAAAGAGCATATTTTTTGTCAGGCGATAGACCGTAAAAATTTGATATGTTAACATCTTTAAAGTCTTTTTTATTTTTTGTATTTAAATTATAAATACTGCAATAATAGTTTTCATTAGTAGGAATAACAGTTTTCTTAGGTACATCCTTAGTAGTTAAAGTTAATACTTCATTATCGTTAATTAATCCAGCAATATTTGTCTTATCATATTTATCTACTTGAAAACCTGATGTATTTACCTTTTTAGCTGGTTTGTAATTCATAAGTTTTATATTATTTTCAGCTTTAGCAGATTCAATATGTTTTAATATATCGGTATTTTTTAAAACTATAGTGCCAGATGTTATTATAATTCCGGCTAATACAATAAATGAAATGATTTTTTTCTTGCTCATTACTTTGCCTCCCTTTTTATCAATGAATCTTACTGAGTGGGAGTTTGTTTTCACACTCAGTTTAGATGAATTATCTAGGGACGTGACGCTGCTATCTCTCACTTAAGGAAAGTGGGGGTGTTACAGCGGCTAGTCATCAGATAAATCATCTTTTAAAGAATGAACAATTCTATTTATTAAAAGATGACTGTTTAAGAATAGCAAGTTTTTTTCACAGAATTATAAATATATGTCACAATTTTGTAAACTTATTGTTTTACATATTAATTTATAAGGATAATATAGTTAAAATTTGTTCATAGTATTTGAAATTTACAATGGTAAACTAATGGAAAAGCTTGTACCTTTACTTAAAGTTGAATTTACTTTTATAGTGCCTTTTTGCTTTTTAACTAGGTTTTCAACTAATGCTAAACCTAAGCCAGTTCCTCCTGTCTTACTGCTTCTATGGGGTTCTACTCTATAAAAGGGTTCAAATATTTTATCTAAATGTTCTTCTGACATGCCTATACCAGTATCTGTAACATTTATTTGAAGTGTATCTTCATTTTTCTGGCAGGAGAGCTTTATACTGCCGCCAGATTTATTATATTTTATAGCGTTGTCTATTAAATTTATAATTATATGTCTAAGATTATCTGGATCTGCTGTAATGTTTATGTCATCCACTTTGTAGTCTAAAGTTAATTTGTTCTTCTTTATTTTACCAGACATTCTAAGGCAAATTTGTTCTATTAGATCTTTTATATTTATTTCCTTTTTCTCTATTTCAAAATCATATCTTTCTAGAGCGGATAATTTTAAAATTTTATCAACCATGCTAGTGAGACGGTCACATTCCTTTGATATACTCTCAGTACCATTGCCAATTAAAGATATATCATTACTATACATACCCATTACATCTGCATAAGCTTTTATTGCAGTTATAGGAGTTTTGAATTCATGAGTTACGTTGCCTATGAACTCTTTTTGTTCTTTATCCATTTTTTGCAGCTTTTTTACTGCCCTACTTAAAATGTTTTTTTCAACTTCTAATTCTTTAATATTTTTTTCAATGGTATTGCTCATATATATTAGACCTTTACTCAATTCTCCCAGTTCATCTCTTCTGCGAAGTGGCTCTATGTTATTGAAATTTCCATTTTCAATGTTTTTAACTGAATTTCTCATAGTGTATATATCCTTAGTGAAATTAGATAAATAAAAGAAGCCTAATATTATTCCGATAATTAAAGAAAGAGAACCTGTACCATAGAACATCAGCTTAATATTGTTGTAAAAATTATTACTTTCCTTAGTGGAATATTGGAGTTCTAGAATTGCTGCCGTATTATTTTTATATTTAATAGGAGAATAAAAATATAGCACATTGTCATCACGTTTATAAGATATTTTACCTTCTATGGCATATTTAATCATGATATCTTTTTCATTATTTTCGTTTAATTTACCATCTGGTTTAAAACCAGAAAGAAGGTTCCCATTTGTATCATATATACTGGCAGGTATAGTTCTGAGCCAAGGCTTATTGAAAAGAGTTGCTCTTACTAATTCAAATTTACCATTATTTTTACTGCTATCTGCATTAAAGTTTTCATCCAAATACTGCTCAAAAATGTCCTTTTGATTTAATAAAATGTTTTCAGCTTCTTTATTTTGATAGATTTTTATACCATTTAGCACTAGAAAACTTGAGAGAGTTATAACAATTAACAAAAGTAGGGCTATGAAGGATACCAGTTTAAATTTAATTCCTATTTTCATTAAATTTATTCACTCCTCTATAGCCTGTACCGTGAACTGTCTGTATTAAATTTTGATAATCAGTACCTAATTTTTTTCGTATTCTCTGTATATGTGTGTCCACAGTCCTTGTGCCTCCAAAGTATTCAGTTTTCCAGACTAAATCTAAAAGTTGATCTCTGGAATAGACCATATTGGGATTCGAAAGCAGCAGGTAAAGTAAATCAAATTCTATAGAAGTTAATTCAAGAAGACAGTTATCTATAATAACAGTTCTTTCATTTAGGTTTATTGTAAGATTTTTAATATTAATTATATTTTCTTTTTCACTTGTGTTTTTATTTAATCTCCTTGAAAGGGATTTAACCCTTGCAATGACCTCACGTATGTCAAAGGGTTTTGTTAGGTAGTCGTCTGCACCCAGCTCTAACCCAAGAAGCTTGTCTACAATGTCGCTTTTAGCTGTAAGCATAATAATGCCAATATTTTTTTCTTCTAACTTTTTGCATATATCATAGCCATTTATTTCAGGGAGCATTAAATCTAAAATTAATATATTGGGATTAAAGCTATCAACTTTATGTAATGCTTCTTTACCGTTGTAAGCGGTATCTATTAAGTAGCCTTCTCGTTTTAATGCATAAGCTAATACGTCTAATATGTTTTTTTCGTCGTCTACTATGAGTATCTTATCTTGCAAAACTAAATCCCCCTTTTGATTTTTCTAAGGTATATGAAAGAAATAGCAAGTTAAACTTGCCTAAATATATTATTCATATTAGCACATAATTGTAAAGAAATTCAACGAGCTAGTTTTAATGGTACAAGGATTTTATACATAGCGATTTTAATCATATTAAGTAATAGATTTAAATTATAAATATAAGTTGTAATTAAAATTGTAAATTTAATTAATAGCAGTTAAATAGACTAGATATTTTATAATGAATATAATTTATTGCAACATATATACTTGATAAATTTTAGGAGATATTCATATTTTAAATGGTTTTTTTTACAAATTTAACATCATATTAACTTCTACATAAACATTAATTATTGTAAAAGTGTTAAAATTTTCTTGAAAATTGTTAATTATCTATGAAATAACTGATAATAGTCTGTATAATTTCTCATAAAATTAGCAATTGATATTTTTACAAAAGTACTAATATACAAGGGGGTTAAGTATTGTTTAAATCTTTAAAATTCAAGCAGTGGATATCTTTTTTTCTTACAGTTTTATTATTAATTTCAACCTTGTCAAATGGACTTGCAGTAAAGGCTTATGCAGCATCAGCAGATAAGACCTTTGATTTAGTTGAAATTACAGATCTTCATGGAGCACTTCAAGACACAAGTAATCCGCCGTTACCTGTAGCAGGCGTATTGGCTAATAGAGTAAAGGCTGTTAAGGCAGCAAATCCTGATACCATAGTTTTTGGTGGAGGAGACTTATTTCAAGGCACACCAATCTCAAATACCTTAAAGGGAGTCCCAGTTCAGCAGGCAATGAGTAATATAGGTATGGAATTTTCAGAGCTTGGAAATCATGAATTTGATTGGGGACTTAACACAATTATCAACACTACAATGAAAGATGCTTCATTCAATTTTATTTGTGCAAATTTGTACAATAAAAATGCAGATGGATCAAATGGTAGTAGAGTATTTGATCCATACAAGATTATAACAAAGGATGGTGTAAGAATTGCTTTTGTTGGAGCAATTACCAATGATACGCCAAACATTGTAATGCCAGGTTATGTTGCAGATAAAAATTTCACAGATGCTGCAACTGAAATTAATTCTGTAGCAAAGGATCTTAAGGATAAGAATCAAGCAGATGTTATAATTGCAGTGGTTCATGAAGGCGAAGGTCCACTTGATACAATTGTTAATAAACTTACAAATGTAAATGCAGTTTTTGGGGGGCACACCCATACGGTAGAACAGAAAATAGTAAATGGTATACCAGTAATCAATGCCAGCAGCAGTGGAAAAGGGTATGCAGATTTAAAAATGACAGTAACACCTGATATGAAGGTTAGTTTTCCCAATACTACCTCCGCTTATGTAGCATTGGATAATGCTAATGGATATAAGGCAACTAATCCAGTAGTTGATTCTGAAGTACAAAAAATCGTAAGTGATGCAAATACACAGGTAGGGCCAATATTTAATGAGGTTATAGGAAATATACCTACTGATTTAAGCAGAACCCAGGATCAGCAGCCCTATGGTGAATCTCAACTTGGAAACTGGGCATCGGATGTGGTTAAAAGCTATGCAAAGGCAGATGTGGGCGTAGCTAATAATGGAGGGTTAAGAACAGATTTCAGCAAAGGTGATATAACGGTTGGACAAGTATTCACATTTATGCCCTTTGACAATGAAATTGATACGGTAACTATGAATAAGGCTCAGCTGAAAACTGTTTTAGAGCAGGCAGTTGGAACTTATCCTGATCCTAAAAATTCCGCTAATATAATAGGTGGAAAGGGAATTCAGATTTCAGGAATTAAATTCACTTATGATTCTTCAAAAGCTTATGGAAGCAAAGTAACAAGCATTACTAGAGAAGATGGAACAGCTATTAGTGATACCGAAACTTTAAAGGTAGCAGGTCCTGACTTTGTACTGACAGGTGGAGATGGTTTTCTAGGATTTACTGATCCAGCAGTTAGTGCCACATTATTTGATACACATAAGCTTGCAAGAGATGCTTTTCTTGATGACATTAGAGCAAATAACACTATTAAATTTGCTATGAATAATAGAATTACGCCACAGACTCAATCAGGCTCAGCTACATCTATGAGCATAGCAGATGCAAGAAAATTAACATCTGGAAATGTAACAATTACAGGAACAGTAACAACTGTCAATGGAAATAATGTATTCATTCAAGATAATACAGCTGGAATTTGTGTTTATAATTCAAGTGCAAAGGCTGCTGTTAAAAAAGGAGATAAAATTCAAGTTACAGGTCCCTTATCAGTTTATAGCAATCTTTTAGAGGTAACTCCAAAGAATGCATCAGGTATTAGTACAATAAGTACAGGGAATGTTGTAACACCAAAAGTAGTTAATATAAGTGACATTAATGCATCACTTCAAGGACAATTAGTTCAAATAAATAATGCATCACTTCAGAGTTACGATACTAGTTCTGATTCAATGATTCAGGATAGTACCGGAAGCATAAGTATGTATAAAGTTCCAGCGTTAAGCGAAATTAATGTAGGAGATAAAATTAATGTAGTGGCAGCTGTATCTCAATATGGAGCAAAATTTGAGCTTACAGTTGGTCAAGCTTCAGATGTTAATAAGGTTAGTACTGGTGATAATAGTGGCAATCAAGGTGGTTCTACTATATCAGTGTTAGCAACCTCAGATATACATGGGAATGTACTTAATTATGATTATGCAGCGGGTAAAGCACCATCAACTCCACAGGGGTTAGCAAAAGTATCCACTTATGTTAATAGTGTAAGAGCATCAAATCCAAATGTTATGTTAATAGACAACGGAGACACAATTCAAGGAACTCCACTTTCATATTATTATGATATGCTTGACACCACATCTGAGTATCCACTAATGAAGGTAATGGGAGCTATGAAATATGATACTTGGACTCTTGGAAATCATGAATTCAACTATGGTCTAACAACGCTAAATAGAATAATTTCAGATGCAAAAAAAGAAAATATAAATGTATTATCAGCAAATACTTACAAAAGTGATAATACTAATTTTGTAAATCCATACTACATTAAGAATTTTAATGTAAATGGAAAGACAATAAAAGTTGGTATACTTGGACTTACAACTAAATGTATACCAAACTGGGAAGATCCTGCTCACTATGCTGGATTACATTTCAATGATTTAGTAGATGAAGCTAAGCTTTGGGTACCGAAGGTTAGACAGGCTGGAGCAGATGTAGTAATAGTATCAGCTCACAGCGGGGAGGAAAGTCCATCAGATGTAATTCCAGAAAATCAAGTAAAAGCAATAGCAACTCAGGTATCTGGAATAGATGCTATAGTTGCAGGACATACTCATGCCACATTAAATGACACAAGTTTAAAAAATCCCGATGGAAAGGTTGTACCAGTTGTAGAGCCAAGTAAATGGGGAACTTATGTATCACAAATAGATTTAAATATAGATAAAGACGGAAAATTTACTGGACTTACAACAAAAAATGTTAAAATGGATAATACTATAGCTGAAGATCCAGCAATAGTACAATTAATTCAGCCATATCAGAATCAGACCTTAGGCTACATTCAAACTAAGCTTGGAACATCAACAGGAGAATTTAAAGGAGATGGACAAACTACACAGGCTACTCCAATAATGGAGCTTATCAATAAGGTTCAGAAGGAAGCAGCAGGTACGCAATTGTCAATTGCAGCACCATTAAGTTCAGCAGCATATATTCCAAAGGGAGATATAACTATAAAAGATATCATGTCCGTATATGTATATGAAAATTTCTTGTTTGGAGTAAAGATGAACGGTAAACAGCTAAAGAACTGGATGGAATATTCTGTTAGATACTACAAGCAGGCAGCTAATTCCAGTGATCCAATAGTAAAAGATCCAACTTTGAATATTCCTGATTATAATCTAGATCAATTGTACGGAGCAACTTACGATGTAGATTTAACTCAGCCAGCATGCACAGTAGATCCTACTACTGGAGGGGTTACATCAGGAAACAGGATAAAGAATTTAAAGATAAATGGAGTGCTAGTAAAAGATACGGATGTATTTACAGTGGCAATTAATAATTACAGATACAATGGCGGCGGCGGATTCATGAAGGCAGCAGGTTTAAGTAGTACAGATCCAAGTATTGTAACTTATGATTCTGCTAAGGCTCTTGGTGATGATGGCCAAGTTAGAAGTTTAATGATGAGTTATATTAAAGATCATAAGACAATATCACCAGACTCTTCAAACAATTGGAAGGTTTATACTACTGCTGTAAGTCAGGATGTAGATCAAACACCAACTACAATAGATAATAAAGATGGAGCAGCAGTAATAAGTGCTGTAAATGATGCAATTACCAATAACACTGAAATTCCTACCATAGATATTAAAACTTCACCTGTAGTAAGCAAAGATGTATTCAATGCAATTAGAGGTAAGGATAAGACGATAAGTTTTGTAGGAAATAATGTAACCTGGACCTTTAATGGCAAAGATATAACTTCAAATGTTACAAGTGACATTGATTTATCTTTGAAGACAGTACCAACTGCTTTAACATCAAAAGAAGCAGCTAGAGTAAAAGCTGTAACGGGAAAAAATGCTTCAATTGTTTCATTTTCTTTTAATTACGAAGGGCAACTACCTGGAAAGTCTGCAGTTAAAATATTTATAGGTAAGAACTGGGCAAATAAAGTTGTTAGCATTTGTAGATATTATGCTGATAAGGATAGCTATGATATTGTACAAAGTAATATAAAAGTTGATTCAGATGGATATATTACTTATACTACAGATCACTGCAGTGACTACTTTGTTACTGATGCTTCATTAATACCGGCAGAAACACCGGTACAGCAGCAGCCAACACCAGTACAACAGCAACCAGCACCAGTATCCACAACTGCAGTAGCATCTACAGCAACTTCAAATGCAAGTACAACTCTTCCTAAGACAGGGCAAACTATAGATTTTGGAGCCCTTGTTGGTATGGGAAGTTTATGTGTAATACTGGGAGCAATGTTGTTTATTCTAGATAAAAGAAGGAAAAGAACTGATAATGCAGCATAGCTAAGGTATCTTAAAATAAAAGACTTCGTTTCTTGAATAGGAGACGAAGTCTTTTTATGTGATTTTTTAAAAATAATTAAGCTACAGCATGAAAATTAACAAAAATTATTGAGCAGCATACAACGATTTTGCTTACTGATTTTTTATTGATTATTTAAAATAAATCTTTGCAAGCTTATCAAACTGTGGTAAAGATCTCTCTATTTTATCATAAGAGATACAGTATGAAAGCCTGAAATGTCCTGGACATCCAAAGGTAGAACCAGGAACTATTAATAAGTTAAATTTCTTTGCCTCTTTTGCAAATTCTTTATCATCTGGTATTAAGGACTTTGGAAATAAATAGAAGGCACCTTCCGGTTTAATACAGGAAAAACCTATTTTTATAAGATGATTATATAGTAAATCTCTGTTTCTTTTATATATATTTACATCTACTTCTGAATCAAGACATTTGCCAATAACTCTTTGAAATAGTGAAGGCGCATTTACAAATCCAAGTATTCTATTAGCTACATTTAATGCTTGAATCACATTATGAAAATCATCCATTTCACTATGAGAAACAATATAACCTATTCTTTCACCAGGAAGAGAAAGGGATTTGCTAAAGGAATATCCAATAAAGGAATTTTTATAGTAATTTAGTATGTAAGGGACTTTTACATTATCATATATTATTTCTCTGTAGGGCTCATCTGAAATTAAGTATATGCTGCTGCTAAATTGTGTCTGTTTTTTATAAAGAATTTCTGCAAGCTGTTTTATAGTATCCTCTGAATAAATTACACCAGTAGGGTTATTTGGAGAATTTATTATTACTGCTTTGGTTTTGTTAGTAATACTTGCTTCAAAAGCTTCTAAATCTGGCTGAAAAGTTTCAAGATTACTAGGGACAATTACTAGCTTCCCATTAAAATTGTGAACATAGTTTTTATATTCACCAAAAAATGGAGAAAAAGTTATTACTTCATCTTCCGGATCTAAAAGAGTTTTTAACAGAATATTAAGTCCTCCGGCGGCACCACAGGTCATTATTATGTTATCTTCATTTAATTTTATATTATGTTTTTTACTTATATTATTTGAAATAGCAGTTCTTACATCTACATAGCCAGAGTTGGACATATATCCATGAACTAAATTGGGAGATTCTTCAGATAAAATTTCTACTACAGCTTTTTTTATACTTTCAGGTGGTTCTACATTGGGATTACCTATGCTAAAATCAAATACATTTTCTTCACCATAAATTGAAGATAATCTTTTACCTTCTTCAAACATTGCTCTAATAATAGAACTATTTGCAACATAGTCCATCATAACTTTTGATATCATCTATAAGACCTCACTTTTTAGAAATTAGTATTAAGGCACATGAAAAAAACAAGCAAATTAGTTGTTTCTTTTCATGTGCCTAATTTTAACATATTTATGTTAAAATATAAATGTAAACAATATACATTTTGATAACCTAATTGATAAAATAAAATTAAGATTTAAACAATCATAAGGAAGATGTAACATCTATGTGGATAAATTCATTATGATGAATAACAAAAAACATTTAGATTTTAGGGAGATTTTTAATAAAAACACTATAGCCTTCAGTGAAGGTTTGTTCTTTAACGTTTGCCTTCGATATAGTAGTTATGAAACTTACTGAATTCTTTTCATTAATTTTCAGCATATCTTTTTATATCAACAGTAAGTTCAATTAAGGTTTTATTGACAATTCCTTTTATAAATTTATGTTCTTCTTCACTACGAATTATAGAGATAGTTGATTCCTCATCATACTCATCTTCATAAATTGGATTCATAGCAATTGATTTCAAGTCATTTAAAACAGCTGAAGATGTAACTGAGCAAATATCTTGTTCTTGAACTTCTGGGACAGGTATAAATGATTTAAATGGTATCCAAACAGTTGTATGGCGGATAACACCATCTAAAGCAATGCTATTATCTACAACGCCGCAGCATGGTTTAGCTTTTTCATTATTCTTTTTCTTATTGTTATTGTTACTTTCGCTACTCTTACTATTTCCCATATTTACATAACCATTTTTCTCAGAGTTATTTGCATTTTCATTGTTTTTTTCTTGGCTATTATTTTCCCATTGTGGTCTTTTCATAGTAGTATAAATAATACAACTATTTAAATAACCACTTACTAAAATAGTTCCACTAGTTACTTTTATATCTTTTATCTCAATTTGATCCTGGATATTAATTACTTTTAACACTGCGTCTTTCTTAGGAGCATCAAAGATAATTTCTCTTTCAATTAGATCTTGACGTGTTGCTTTTCCAATTGATTTAAGCTCAAATTTTTTAGTTGTATTATTGTCACTTACTCCTTGTGGATTTAAGTTTGTTTCCATATATCTGCCTCCTCTATAATCTTGTTAGTGTAAAGTTTTTTACACTACTTACTAATATCTATAGTCATCCCATTGCTTTACGTTGTCCTCACCAAGTTTGAAATTTTTAAAATGTTCATCGTTAATTTAGAAAATTTCATATGTTCATAAAGAAAGCTATAAAATTTATACTAGATAATATTTGAATAAAAATCTAATTTTCTTCAAATATATGACATATTATTTTGTTTTTATGAATATAAACAACTTTATTTTTACTATCTTTCACTATGAAATGTTCGCTGGTCTCTCCTAAAAATATTCCATTAATGTATGAATGTTTATGGCCGTATTCAATCATTACCGAAACATATTTTCCTATACCATCTTTTTTTTTGTCCGCACTTTCCTCTAAATGTTCTGACATGGACTTCTCCCCCCTTCTTTTATAATTAATGAGCTAAACAACTCTCAAGGTGTTGGAATTTTTAAAATGTGATGAATGGCACTAGTTATAGGTTTAATACATTATACTAATTTCATCAATAAAATGTTCAACTAAATTATTTAATGAAAAATTATTTTTAGATGTAGGAATTTTCGTAACATTATTGCCTAAAATTTAATAATATATAGTGAAAAAGCTAATCTTTTCAATTAAATGTATGTTGAGAATAAGTAAGAGTACTAAAGACTCTTAAAGATTGTAAGGAGGATATTAGTATGAATATTAAATTAATAGAAGAAAATTATCTTGGAACAAGTTTGACAATTGTAACAAAGAGTGGTAACAAAATACAAGGCGAAATTTTAAGAACTGATGAAGATTCTGATTTCATAAAACTTAAAACTGAGAATGGAATAACAATAGTTGGTACTAGTGCAATTGAAAGCATATATTAACATTCATATAAATTCAACTATAAAGCAATTATTTGCAGATACAACATTTTTTATTAAATTAATAACAATATTCGTAAGGGGAGGAAGAATTGATGAATATTAGCCAATTAAATGAAGGCGAATTTGGTTATAATGTAACTATTGTTACACAAAGTGGTAATAAAATACAAGGAACTATTCTAAAAACTGGTGAAGATGAAGAGGTATTAAAGGTCAAAACTGAAAAGGGTATAGTAATAGTTAATCCTGATGCCATAGAAAGTATATATTAAAATTTTATCTTATAGTTATAATATTTTATGACTATAAGTTTAAATGAATATAAACAATTTAGAGGCTACCTTTATGGTACCTCTTTTACTTATGATATATTAATATTTTATTTAGGAGGATTTATATAATGTCTGATTGTTGTCTTAATGATTATGATAAATTTATAGGAAAATATATTACTGTTATTTATGACTGTGGTTCTAAGTATAAGAAACTTCATTGTGAATTATTCGAATATTGTGAAAAAAACTCAAATGAAAAATTTATTATATTAAAAGCACACAATAACATGATTTACCATATAAATTGTAATAAAATTATATACTGGATAGCAGAGTATGAGGATATGCTTACTGAGAATCAGGATAATTATAAGTCAAATACTAAACCTATCGAATCTAATGCAGTAGCTGAGAGTGAAGATTTATTATTAGAAAAAACACTGGATAAAGAAACTATACCACTTGAAACAAGTATTCCCAATATCCAGTTACAAGATGAGGAGCTTTCACAGGCTGCTGAAATCATTGACTCTTGTTCAGTAAATTTAACTAAAGAAAATACATCATTAGCGCCAAATGAATATACTACTTACGATGAGTTACAAGAGAATAGCAATATACTATCAAAGAGTGAAAATAAATTTGATACATCATTGGAACCTGTTAGTAATGCTGCAATTATTTCAGACGAACATGAAATTAGTCATGACAAAACCATTACTGATTATAAAAAAGATCATGGTTGTGACAAAAGTCTAGAGAAATACAATCATAAAGACACCTATAAAAAAAATGTTTTAAGGTTTCCTCTAGCAGCATTTATAAACTGTAATTTTCAAGGAGTGTATTTAACAATTTATACTACCTCTACCCAAGCCATATCAGGAGAAGTTATTTTTAACTATGACTATTTAATTGTTTTAAAATCCGATGCAAAAACCTATTACATTAATCCTGAACAAATTACCTATTTTTGCTAAATTCTAAATGAAATCTAAGTCATTATTAAATAGATAGATTTATATAAAATAGTACAGCTTTTCTTTATTTAATTTTAAAAGAGGATGTCTCATATTTTGCCAATGAAACATCCTTTTTATTAATTTTTAGGATACCTTTTTAAAAGAGGATGTCTCATATTTTGCCAATGAAACATCCTCTTTATTAATTTTTAGGATATCTTTTTATATCAATAGTTAGTTCAATTAAGGTTTTATTAACAATTCCTTTTATAAATTTCTGTTCTTCTTCTTCACTACGTGTTACAGAGATAGTTGATTCCTCATCATACTCATCTTCATCTTTATCTTCATAAACTGGATTTATGGAAAGTGATTTCAAGTTATCTAAAACAGCTGAAGTTGTAACTGTGCAAATATCTCCTTCCTGAACTTCTAGGGCAGGTATAAATGACTTAAATGGTATCCAAACAGTTGTATGACGAACAACACCGTCTAAAGCAATGCTGTTATCAACAACGCCGCAGCTTGGTTTAGCTTGTTCTTTATTCTTGTTCTTATTCTTATTATTTTCACTATTCTTATTGTTTTGAATACTTACATAGCCATTTTTTTGTTCAGAGTTATTTGAATTTTCATTATTTTTTTCTTGGTTATTCTTTTCCCCTTGTGGTCGTTTCGTAGTAGTATACATAATACAACTATTTAAGTAACCACTTACTAAAACATTTCCAGCAGCTACTTTTATATCTTTTATTTCAATTTCGTTTAGGATATTAATTACTTTTAGCACTACATCTTTCTTAGGAGCATCAAAGATAATTTCTCTTTCAATTAGCTCTTGACGTGTTGCCGTTCCAATTAATTCAGGCTCAATTTTTGTAGTTACATCATTGGCACTTACCCATTGGGGGTTTAAATCTGTTTCCATATGGCTACCTCCATATATTATTTGAAAATTTTTACTATACTTACTTATTATACATATATGCTTAGTTAGAAAAATTAACTTCTTCACTATATACTATTAAATTTTAGGCAATATGTTACGAAAATTCCTAGAGCTATAATAATTTTTCAGTAAATAATTTAGATTAACAAAGGATTATTTCATATTATGGTATATAGTATTCGGGAGAGACGGAAATTGTACAAACTTCATTAAAAAATATTATTATTTATCAGAGCTTTTAATTGACATTCCCCATTTTTTAAGTTCTAGAAATATTGATTCCAAAGCTTGCCCTTTATTTGTTAAACTGTATTCAACATGAGGAGGAACTTCAGGATAAACTACTCTTGTAACTATATTGTTCTTTTCTAATTCTCTTAGTCTTAGGGACAAGGTTTTGGGACTAATACCTTTTAGAGAACGTAAAAAGTCACCAAAACGTACTGTTTTATCTATCAATAAATCCCTAATGATTAATGAAGTCCACTTACTTCCTATAATATTTATAGCTAATTCTATAGGGCACTCATCTGAACAATTACCACGATTAAGCTTAATTTCAGACATAATAAAAAAACCTCCTGGAGTGTTGAATAATAATATTACTTACTTTTTTGAAATAATGTGAAAAAAATATTACTACTTTTCAAATTATATTATAAGAAATATAATATAATTAAGCAATAATGGAATTAAGCATTGTAAGGAAATGAATAGTTCGTATGTTAGCCTATTTATTTTCAGATGACTTATAAAGGGGGAATAGTATTTTGAAAACTTTTGAGGAATATGTATTGAAAAATTTACGTCTTAAGAACAGAATTGTTCTACCACCTATGGATATGTATTCAGCTGATGAATCTGGAAAAGCTAATGATTTTCATTATAATCATTATACTACAAGAGCAATAGGCGGAGCAGGTTTAATAATAGTTGAATCCACGGCAGTAACAACAAATGGCAGAATAAGTGATAATGATTTAGGAATTTGGAATGATGAACATATAGATAAATTAAGCAACATAGTTAATTCAGTTAAAAAATATGGTACAGCTATTGCTATTCAATTAAATCATGGTGGAAGAAAATATGTGGGTAGTTCAGGAGAGGTTCTGGCACCTAGCGCTATAGCTTTTGATGAAAAGAGTAAAATACCAAGAGAACTTACGAAAGATGGCATAAAAGAAATTGTATTAGCTTTTAAAGCAGCAGCTATAAGGGCTGACAAAGCAGGATTTGATGGCATAGAAATACATGGAGCCCATGGATATTTAATAGATGAATTTTTATCACCTCTTTCTAATATAAGAACAGATGAATATGGAGGAAGTACTGAGAATAGAACCAGATTTCTTAAAGAGGTACTTGAAGCTATAAGTGAAGTATGGCCTAAGGAAAAGGCAATATCACTGAGAGTTTCAGCTGAAGACTATAAAATAGGTGGAATTACTGGAGAAGAAATGGTTAAAATTATCGATATAGTAAAGCCATATATTGATATAGTACATGTAAGCTCTGGTGGCCTAGTTCCAGCTGATATAAAGGCATACCCTGGATATCAGATCAAATTAGCAGAGCTTATTAAAGAGCATTGTGAAATATCCACTATAGCTGTTGGACTTATAACCGATATAAATATGGTAGAGGAAATATTATCAAATAAAAGAGCAGATTTGGTTGCTCTTGGTAGAGAACTACTCAGGAATCCTTATTGGGTATTAAATGCTGCTAAGGCTAAAGGTATAGAAATAGATTTACCTGTACAGTATAAACGTGCTTTTTAATAAATATAATTATTTTATTGAATGGAAAAGTTTCTAGTTTCATTAAATTTCAAGAATGGTATGATTATAGTATAGAAAGTGCATTAAATATATATTTTGAGGAGATGATTAAAATGGATTTTTTACAATTAGCTAAGACTCGTTATTCAGTACGTAAATACGAAAATAAGAAAGTTGAAGAAGAAAAGCTTGAAAAAATACTCGAAGCAGGCAGAATTGCTCCAACAGGGGCTAATACACAGCCACAAAAACTTATTGTAATAACAAAGGAAGAAGGGCTTGCAAAACTTAAAAAGGGTGCAAATGTCTATGGAGCACCAACAGCTATTATTGTGTGTGAAGATCATGATGTAAGCTGGAAAAGACCTTTTGATAACAAGGATATTGCAGAAACCGATGTTTCAATAATTTCAACTCACATGGTACTTCAAGCCACTGAATTGGGCCTTGGGACTATATGGGTATGCTATTTTGATCCTAAAATAATAAGAGAAGAGTTTAATATACCAGATAATGTAGAAGCGGTAAATATAATAGGTATTGGCTATGCTGCAGGAGAACCTGCTTCTCCAGATAGACACGATGTTGCCAGGAAGCCTTTAGAAAAAATAGTAGTTAAAGAGTCTTTTTAGTTGTTTTCAATGCTATTTTGGTAATAATTATAAATTTGTGTAAATAATTATAGATGTATTTAAAAATTAGCACTATCAAATTATTGGATTTCAATATATTTTGATAGTGTTTTTTATTCACCATAACTTTAATTTACTATATAATTTTAGTATAACAGTTATTATATGTTAAACACATTTTGAAATGAATACTCAAAACAATAATTAATTTAGCTATTTTATTGATATTACTAAATGGAAATGGAGAATTTATGGATACAAAATTTAAAGGATATTTATTGATTTCAGATATGGATGGGACACTTATAAACAGTAAAGCAGAAATATCAAAGGAAAATGTTAATGCAATAAATAAATTTGTAGATAAAGGCGGTATATTTACAATTGCTACAGGTAGAACTATGGAATCTGCTGGGAGATATCTAAATCAACTGTCAGTGAATGCCCCAATAATACTATATAATGGAGCAAAACTTTACGATTATAAAAGACAAGAAACTCTCTATGAATTGTCTTTAGAGGAGTCAGTAAAGGGTGTAATTGAAAAAGTGAAACTCAAAGATAGCTCTCTTGGACTTGAAATCTATTGCGAAGAAAATGTATATATCTATAATCCATGTAGATTTACTGAGAGATTTTCTAAAAAAGGCTATGAGGTCTATTATGATATTAAGGATATATGGGAAAAAAATTGGACTAAAGTATTAATACTTGGAGAAGAAAAACAGCTTGATATTCTTGAAGAAAGCTTTATAGATACTTTTGGCAGTGTAAATTTAATAAGAAGCGGAGAAAATTATTTAGAAATAATTCCAGAGAATACATCTAAGGGATATGGCCTAGTGAAGTTGTGTAGGGTTTTAAATATTGACTTAAAAAAAACTGCTGCAGTAGGAGACAATATGAATGATATAGAATTACTTTATGAGGCTAAGTATGGATTTTGCGTTGCAAATGGCAATAAAAGAGTATTGGATATAGTAAAATACACTTGTCCTTCAAATGATGAACATCCTATAGAATATATAGTAAAGTGGATTGAAAAAAATTTAGTATAAATTACTTAGTACATGTAATAGCTATCTTAAATACTATAGTATTAGGATAGGAGGTGTGCTTAGTGGATTCTAGTAATAGTTCATATTGTAGAGTGAATTTACCTTATCCTTCCGTAAAAATATGTAAAAAAGACAAACATGATGCTGCATTACTTTTAGATGATTACGCATCATGCTGTACAAGTGAATATACTACAATATCACAATATATATATGCTCATGAACTAGCTGGAAGTAAATATGTAGCAGATGTTTTTTTATGTATAGCTATGGTAGAAATGTCTCATCTTAGTATGCTAGCAAATGTTATCTGTCAGTTAGGGGTTAAACCTAAATTTCGCAGCGGCAGCTGTGAAATCTGGTGCAGTGATTGTGTACCATATGGACATTGTACTAAAGATAGAATAAAGCTTGCCATAAAAGGTGAATGCAAAGCAATAGAGCAATATAGAATGCATATTGAAAAACTTCATAACAGGTGTATTAAAGATTTGCTTGCAAGGATAATTTTGGATGAGCAATTGCATATAAAGATTTTTAAGAGTTTATTGTGTAAATAATTTAAAAATATGTAGTTAAAAGATCGGATAATTAAAAAATACTTGAATTAAAAATTATATATAAACAGAATTCTTGGCATCAGGTGGAGTTTTTATTCTATTTGATGCTTAGAAGTCGTTATCCAGAGACGTAGCCACTCTTTACTCCCACTTGAAGAAAAGCAGAGAACAAAAATCTTCGATTTTCTGTGAATCGCTTTCACAGAGTGCAAGCAGAGAACAAAAATCTTCGATTTTCTGTGAATCGCTTTCACAGAGTGCGATGGGAGTATTAGAGTGGGTAGTCATCGGATAAATTAATATAAGTCTGTCTTAAAATGCATTGATATGCATTAGAGATGGGTTTTTTTGTCTATAAATATATTATCAAATTAAGTCATATGGGAGTAGCTAAATAAATTTTACATCATAATATAAATCAGGAGAATGTAGTCTATAGTGGATAATTTTAATGGGAGGTTGATATTTGTGTTAAATTCTATAGCAGCATTCAACAGTATATGGATGATGTTTATAGCACAAGAATATAGAAGCATAACTATGATTTGTATATTTTTACTGACGATGATAGTGATTTTTATAAGACCAAAAGATATGAAAGAAGCCTATCCAGCTGCCATTGGTGCCATTGCAGTCATATTAACAGGTGGTGTATCCTATGCAAATATTATGGATATTAATGATAAGATAGGTGGGGCTTCTCTTACTATTATTGCAACTATAGTAATGTCCGTGGTTTTGGAGAGTATTGGGTTCTTTAGATTTATAGCAGTTAAGTTAGCACATCTATCAAAAGGATCTGGCTATAGACTGTATTGGAATATTCAAATATTCTGCTTTTTAATGACATTACTTTTTAATAATGATGGAAGCATATTAATTACTACGCCTATTTTGATATTATTACTGAGAAAAATGGAATTAAAATCTCGTGATCAAATACCTTATTTATTAAGCGGAGCATTAATCGCTACAGCTTCAAGTGCTCCAATAGGAGTAAGTAATATTACAAATTTAATTGCATTAAACATTGTCCATATGACTTTATATATGCACACTGCTATGATGTTTGTACCCTGTACAATTGGATTGATTTTTATGTCAGTTTTAATGTTCTTTCTGTTAAAGAAGAAACTACCAAATAAAATTCCAACAGAAATAGCTGGATTAGAGGATGAAGTGTTAAAAAGTACCATTCATTATTCTGAGCCACCCAAGCTACCTAAGCATACTGGAACCGGACAATCTAATGTTAAGGAAAATAAAGCAAAAGGTGTAAAACTTGGTAGACTTTCTTTTGATACAGATAAAAAAAGGACAAGTTTTGTATTGAAAATTTTGGCATTTGTGTTTTCGATTCGATGTTTAATATTTGTTGCATCTTATTTTGGTATACCAATCCAATTTGTTGCTATAATTGCTTCAACAATTTTATTACTGTGGAGATGGATTTATTTAGGAATAAAGCCAGGAGATGTATTGAAAAAGACTCCATGGGATATATTAGTGTTTGCTTTCTCTATGTACGTTATTATATATGGTCTTCACAACATTGGATTAACAGATTTTCTTGCCAGATTTTGTGAACCAATTATAAAACAACATTTATTTGCAGCAAGCTTTATGATGAGTGGACTTACTTCACTACTATCCAATTTGTTTAATAATCACCCCGCATTAATGATTGTTACAATTACTCTAACTAGTATGAATTTAAGTTTAAATAATTTACAAATGATTTATTTAGTTACTATTATTGGCAGCGATGTTGGATCTCTTCTCCTTCCCATTGGAACATTAGCATCTTTGATGTGGATGTTTATATTAAAGAAGAATAATATAAAGATATCATGGATGGAATATTTAAAAGTTACAATAATAGTTATACCGGCAACTGTAATATTAACTATTGGATTATTGTACCTTTGGGTGCAAACAGTGTTTTTTAGATGAAAAATTATATAGGATTTTAAAAATAAAATTAAAACTTGATTTTATTTTTAAATCCTATATTATTTAGAACTTTGTCAATTTTATATCTTAACGTGGTTAATATAATTATTGACTGATATTAATATATAAACTATAAATTAAGTTGTCATAATAACCATAATTTTCCAATATATATATGATTTATTTTTTTATCTATATGAAGTATAATTGTAATAGTGAGGTGATAGTCATTGGAAAATAGTCTAGCAGAAGTAGTTGATAAGCTTCTTTTATTGCTTCCAACATTAGAAAAAAGACTTATAAGGCCTTTAGAGCTTGAAATAAAGCCTAGCCTTAGTATATTGCAGTATAATGCCTTATTTATTATGAAGAATGATGAAATACTGACTATGTCAGAATTATCTAATAAAATGTGTATATCAAAGCAGCAATTAACGCCTATGGTAGACAAACTTATTGATAATGAATTAGTTGAAAGAATGACTAATGAAAAGGACAGAAGGATAATTAATGTTAGACTTTCAGAAAGGGGTTATAATTTTTTAAATGATTCAAAGGCTGAGATAACTGAAGCACTAAAAAAGAGAATGGAAGTATTTGATCAAGATGAAGTGAATACCTTATTAAAAGCTATTGATGATATTTATAGTATAACTAAAAAACTTGGATAAAAATAATCTTTGCTTTAAAAGATTTCTAAAGAAATAATTAATCAGTGTATTAGCATTATTATTTGTTGTTTCTTTTAGATATTAATTTAATAAAGCAGGGATTATTTTTTTTTTTATGTTAAAAATAAGTTTAGTAGTTACTAAAGCTTTAGGAAGTGATAAAGTGAAAAAAAATATAATTTATTATTTAATAATTATAAACCTTACACTATTAGCCTTCAATTTTTTAGGAAAGATGGCCGCTATAAGAAAAATTATAGGTGTTGTAGATAAAGCTTTTTTAATTCCATTATTTGTTTCAATACTTATATATTATATTATAAGGCCTTTAAATAATATTTTCATTAAAAAGGGACTGGGTTATGGAAGATCAAGTATTCTTACTTTGATTATTTTTGCATTTGTTTTAAGTGGAGTATTTTATTATTTCAGCAATTATGCTTATGAGCAGTTCCAGCAAATTAGTAGTAAACTTTGGCAGATAATAAATGATAGGAAGAATATTGATGGAATTATAAATTGGGTTAATAATTTTATAAATGTAGAGGAAATATATAGTTTGGCAACACTAATGGTTAAGCATTACATTCAAGGAATAGGATATAATTTTAAACGAATTATAAGCTATTTTATGAATGCCTTTTCTATGGTTCTTCTTATAATTGTTATAGTTTTTTACATGCTTAAGGATGGTCATAAATTTAAGGAAAAACTATTAACTTTTATACCTGAAAAGTATAGGGATACTTCAGACAGGATATGTGACAATTGTGATGATGTATTAAGTCATTATGTTACAGGTCAGGCGAAGGTTGCTCTATCACTGTCAATAATGATATTTATAGGTTATATAATAATAAAAATGCCAAATGCAATGTTGCTTTCAAGTATAACTTTTGTTCTTGCATTTATACCTTTTATTGGATTTTTCATATCTATGATAATTCCGGTAATTATAGCCTTAAGTATGGGATTATCCATGATAATAAAGCTTATAGTTGTTTTTATAATAGTTCAGACATTAAAGGGCAGAATAGTTGTTCCTGCTATAATGTCAAAAAGTATGAATATTCATCCCTTGACGGATATATTTTTAGTGATTTCAGCGATTTCCATTGCGGGACCCTTTGCAGCTTTTGCAGTAGTGCCAATTTATGCAATAATAAAAAATACAATTATTATCTTAAAAAAGATAGCCTACAAGAAGGCTAACTAACATTAGCACTTTAGTATAATATTTTTTACAAGAATTACTCTTAATAATTAATTTGAAAACATAAAAGTTGATTCAAATTATAGAATAAGTGCTTTGGGTATGGTTGTAGTCTAAAAGCTTGTAATTTGTTTTGGCTTTAATATATAATTAAAATATGAAAACTTATCAGCTAAAGAGGGATTTCTGTTGTATATTAATATAAATATAAAAAATGAGCAGCGGTATAAAAGCTGCTCATTTATTTTAGGATTTAATCTAACAATCCATGAACTTCACAATAGCATAAAGACTTTAATTTCTCTATTTTGAAATTTGCATCTGCCAATATTTCTGGCCAAAACTTAACAGTATCAATTACTCTTCTTTTTCTATCTTCAGGTAGTATTTCCCACGCTACAAGAGATGGGTGAGTTTTTGAATTGGAATTCTTTTCTTTTCCATAGACCCAACCAGCCTCTTTTTTCTGAAGACACCAACGCTTATGTTCGTAAGCACCCAAGGTATTTAATTCTTTTACTGTAAACTTAATGACACTTGCTTTTTCCTTAACAGAAACTATATCATAATTAATTCGATGCAGTGCATCAGGTATGTGTTTTATTTGATCTATACTGGTGTTCCTGATATCATCATCAATATTATTCCATAATTTGGAGGGAACTTTATGATCATTGTCAGCTTTTAACATTTCATGTTTTTGATAAGTGTTCATTGCAAGCGTTTCGATCTTTTCACTAAAAAATGCATCTTGCATTAAATGTCTTGAAAATTGTTCCTCATCCACGTGGAGTTTAAGCTGTTCTTTTGAAGGTAAATAGGATTGTTCCCATTTTTTTGCATTGGTCAGCATGCTCATTTCCATGATAGCCTCCATGGAACGTGACTCATGTTTATATCTTGCAACCTTTAGCATAGCTCTAAGTACACCGTTATCTATTTGAGCCTCGCCTTTTCCATTTATAAGATGTGGAACTTTACGTTCTATTAAGGAACGCAATAACATGGCTCTACGAACAATAAATAGCTGATCCCAATTTTCATCTGTCTGATTAGGACCTAGAATATTTACATAGCCCCTTAAACGACTTATAAAGTCAGGTCCTTTAGCGCTTTGAAATTCCCTCATAAAATATTTTTGTTCTTTTTCATCTTCGATTTCTTCACCACAGAACTGTTCAAAGGTACTGCTTGTTCCACCAGCAAACACGAAGATAGCCTTTCCAATAGGATGAATAGAATCACCTTCTCTAAATACACCATCCTGCATTGGAGCTAGGAAGTACTTTAGCCACCCTAGCTTTGTGGCAAAACTGGAGTCAAATTCATCAAAAAATACTAAGGGCAGTTTACCTTCTAGAGAAAGATCTCTAACTTTATGGAAGGCATTGTTTAAATCTTCTAATGTCTGCAGCTGAGATAGATTGAAATTTATTTTTTTAATTAATCCAGGAGCAATACTGGAAGCCACTTCTGTTACACCAAAAGATTTTCCAGATCCAGGGGTACCAAATACAGCAATGGAAAGTGGACGAACAGTATTTTTGGTAGAGATATATTCCAGCATAAGATTTTTAATACTTCTATAACTTTCAATTTCTGTTCTATCAACGGTTTTTAAATTACCGAATCGAGCTATTGGTATAAATTTTAGGGCACTTTCCTCACCATTTTTAACTATATCATAGGCTATTTCGGCCAAATTAATAGAACTTTTATCTTTAATAATATACCAGCAAGCTCTGCAGTTTGGATTGTTGGAGTTACGTATTACCACATCCTGTATTTGTTCTTTATATATAAAATCATTTTCTCCTTCTGCAAATATATCAGAATTTGGACAGACTTCTGCCTCAGGATTTTTTCCAAAACCATGAATAAAATATTTCTGAGAATATACAATACCTTCCCGTATGCCTTCGCTTATGGATTCATTTAAATTCTCATCATTTAATATTCCAAAAACAATATTATGAGCAAGTCCTGCTGTAAAACAGGATAAAAGTCCATACATGCTGCCCTGACTATCTTTAATAAAATCCCCTTCAAATTCATTTGTGAGGAAATATAAACGGGATTCAGAGGTTCCATCATTTCTATAATGTATAGCACCTTCAAGGCCAAAAGGTACAATAAGGTGATGACATTTTGCGAGAAAAGAAAGACTTGGATTATTATTAAGCTGCCAAATAAAATCAAGAGCTGTTCTTTCCCAGGAAAGACTTCTACTTATGTTGACACCCTTTGAACGTAAATCATCAGCATTTATCACCACTATAGTATTTTCAATATGAAATTCTTCTAAATGCTTCCAAAGGCTATTAGAACCTATAGGATTGTTCATTTTATATATGACTACAGGTTTTTTATTGGGTGATTTTAGAGCTAAGGGCCAAAATTCTTCGCTGGAATTAAAACCATTGTCCTCATCATCTAATATAACCAAATCGGCATTTTCATCGTCATTAACTATTGGGAGTAATTTAGGTATTTCAGAACAGGGACCTGAATAACCCAAAAAGTTTTTTATTCTATATACTTTATCTTTATCACTTTTATTGCCACTTACAGAGAAGAGTCCTAGTTCTGAAGTAGAATGTAGCATTTCCTCTGGAAAAAGTCTATTTGAATAGTCTATTTCAGGGGATATTATAGGTAAATTTGTTGCAGAAGCTATAAGCTTTGATAAAAGTAGTGCTTCTCCTGGTTTTAAATCACTATGTACATAAGGATAAGATTGCCAGTTTAGATTCCCAACGCAGCTATTAGTTTTCCATTGTAATAGATTTATGCAAATGTCTCCAGACACAACAATTTTTATATTTTTATCATCCATAATTGGTACCCTCCTGTTATAAGTATCATAATTGATTAGGTAAAATAATTATAAAAATGGTATTTTAAATAACCTATGGAATCATTGATATAATTTAAATTCAATTATAAAAATTTAAAAAAGTTAAACAATTAATATAAATTTATGAATTATTTCATGAAAATAAGTTAATATTCCCTGATGATAGTATAAACGTTGTTAGATAGTTTTTCAAGTGATTATAATTATTTTATAATAATTATTACTATATCTTATTTTTATATAGTTTTTGTGCTAGCTAAGTGAATTAATTGTAGTATTAATGTATAATATAAAAGTAGAATTTTTTCAAAATAATTTCTATTTTTAGACTTTAGCATGTGAAAATAAATAGTAAGTGAAAGATGCTAGCTAGCATACTGACTAGTTATTTATTTGAATATGCTGATTATAGGGAGATGAGAGGATGAATTATAAATTAATTTGTATTGATATGGATGGAACTCTTCTAAACGATAAAAAAGAAGTAAGTGATGAAAATTTAAATACTTTAAAAAAGGCTAGTGGAAAAGGTGTAAAAATAGCAGTGTGTACAGGAAGGTTATTTGCTTCTGCCAGATATTACGCTGAACTTATTGGAGTGAAAGCTCCTGTTATAGCATCTAACGGTGCCTATATAAGAGAAAAGGATAGCGATGAGGTTATTTATGAACTTTCTATAGGAGTGGACAAATGTAAAAAATTGCAAAGTATACTTAATAAATATGATTTTAATATATATTATAATAAATATGATGCTGTAATTACACAAAATGGATTTTATGAAGGTAATACCTATGCTGCAATGAATAAAAATTTATCTGATAAAAATAAAATAAAATTAATTACTACAGAGGATATAGATAAGGTTATTGAAGAACAGGGAGATGATATTTTAAAATGTATTTGCATTAGTAATAATTATGAAGGCTTAGCTAAGGCAAGAGACGAAATATTGGAAGCTGGATATTATGAAGTGGTAAGTTCAAATAGAGATAATATAGAAATAATGATTGAAGGCGTAGCAAAGGGAAAAGCAGTTAGAGTATTGGCAGATTTCTATAACATTGCGAGGGAAGAGGTTATTTGTATCGGAGATAACGAAAATGATTTGTCAATGATAGAATTTGCAGGATTAGGTGTTGCTATGGGTAATGCCACTGATAGGGTAAAAAATATTGCAAATTATATAACAGAGACAAATAATAATAATGGAGTGGCAAAGGTAATAGAAAAGTTTATACTTTAAGAAAATATATATGATAAATACACAAATGTAATCCTTACTTTACTAATAATTTATTATAGGTTAATATAAATTTTATATATTTGGGTTCATAATTGTGAAAAGACGAAGAAAAACAGTAGACAGCAGAAAATTGACAGTAAAGTATGACTAATAGAGTGGGGGACGTAAAATGATTTTGGAAAAGGAAAATTTAAATATAGTTTTGTTTCAACCAGAAATACCTCAGAATACTGGTAATATAGCAAGAACTTGTGTGCTCACAAATAGTAAATTGCATTTAATAAAACCTCTTGGCTTTAGCCTGGATGAAAAACATCTTAAAAGGGCAGGGCTTGATTATTGGGATGAACTGGACATGAATTTATATGATTCCTTTGAGGAATTAAGAAGGAAATATGAAAACTCAACCTTTTATTTTTCTACTACTAAAGGTAAAAATTACTATGATGATGTAAAATTTAAACAGGGAGATTTTGTGGTGTTTGGAAGAGAATCCTGTGGTCTTCCAGATGAAATAAGAGATAGTGATCCACAAAGATGTATAAGAGTTCCTATGATAAAAACTAGTCTAAGGTCTCTTAATCTTTCTAATACAGTAGCTATAGTAGCTTATGAGGGAATAAGACAAATTGGATTTCCCAATATGAAATAAGGCATATGAAAATAGACTAGCATATTGACTAGTTATTATGCCTAAAGGTAGAATTATATAAATAGTCTAATAATTGATGGTGGCTGTTTGTATTAAAATTACTAATAAAATAGGGAGAAATTTTAATGGAAAAAATTAAAATTATAACTGTAAGTACCTCAGATTTGAATGAGGACATAATAAAAAAGTATGATATAGAGGTACTTCCTCTTACTGTAAATATAGGTGAAAAATCTTATTTAGATGGTGTGGACATAACTACATCTAAATTATTAGAAATTATGAAAAACGAAACAAGATTTCCAACTACTTCTCAGGTTAATCCTCAAAGATATCTTGAATGTTTTGAAAAATATCTTAATGAAGGATATAAAATATTGCTTTTAAATATGTCCTCAAAAATGAGTGGAACATATCAGTCATCCTGTATAGCTAGAGATATGCTTGAAAAAAAGGAAGATGTGGTAGTCATTGACACTTTAAATGTTACCTCAGGGCTTGGAGTTATTGTTCTTAAGGCATGTAGATTAAGAGAAGAGGGTTTTAGTCTTTATGAAATAAAAAGTAAAATTGAAGAGTCTATTCCACATGTTAAGAGTGCTCTTGTATTCAATAGTCTAGATAATCTGGTAAAGGGAGGAAGGCTATCACGGACTGCAGGGGCCATAGGAAGCATTTTAGGTATAAAGCTTATACTGGAAGTGAAAGATGGGGAAATGTCAGTAATGAATAAAGTCAGAGGAACTAAAAAAGCAGTGAAGACCGTTTTGGAATATACTGATAACTTAGGTTTTAGTGAAAAGGATACAGCCATATTACTACATATTGATGAAGAAGAAATAAGATCTAGTTTAAGGGCAAATATGGAAAGCAATAATAATAATTTTATAGAATGTGAAGTTGGGTGTGTGGTTGGGGCACATTGTGGAGCTCATGCCTGCGGAATATTTTTTATTGAAAAATATTAAATGAATTTATTTATAGTTAATTAAATATGGTATAATTATTTTAATATAAGGCATCATGAAAAAATAATTAATTATTTTCAGATGCCTAAATAATTAATTCAGATTTAGGTGATGATATGAATTTAGATTTTAATTTAAATTTAACACAGCAGCAAAAACTTGTAATGACTCAACAGATGCAATTATCTGTAAAGCTTTTGCAAATGTCAAATTATGAACTTTTAGATTATGTTAATAAAGAGGTACAGGAAAATCCCGTAGTTGATATAGAGCCTTCAGATATAGTACAGGAAAAAAATGATGAAATTGATTATAACAAATTGTCTCAATATTTAGAATCTGATAATTATAATAGCAGAGAAATTTCAAGAGATAATGAAGAAGTATCACCATTAAATTTTATATCGGAGCGGAAATCCTTAAAAGATTTTTTGAAAGACCAGATTATAGACTTGCTTGAAAATGATTACATTAAATCTATATGTTATTATATCATTGAATGTATAAATAGTTCAGGTTATTTAACAGAAAATATAGAGGAATTATCAGAGACTTTAAAAGTAGATAAAAAATATGTCTACGAAAGCCTAGAGATAGTACAATCATTAGAACCTATAGGGGTTGGTGCTAGGAACTTAAAAGAATGCTTAAAAATACAAGCTGAAAAAAAGGGTATATTGGATAAGAATCTTCAGGATATAATAGATAAATATTTAGAAGATATAGCTGAAAATAGATATAATAAAATTGCTAAGGATTTAAATATTACAATCCAAGAGGCTCAAGCTTATGGAGATAGGGTAAAGAATTTTGAACCAAAACCTTCAAGAGGCTTTTATACTGGAGATGAAACTGAGTATATTATACCTGATGCTTATATAAAGCAAATTGACGACCAATTATATATTATAATGAATGATAATTTTATTCCCAAGCTATCCATTAATAATTTATATAAAAATATTTTGAATGATTCTCAAGATGAAGATGCAAAGAAATATGTGAAAGAAAAAATCAATGGGGCCACATTTCTTATAAAGAGTATAGACATGAGAAGAAATACCATATATAAAGTTATTGAACAAATTGTTGATATACAAAGAGATTATTTTTTAGATAAGGGTAGCTATTTAATACCTATGACCTTAAAGGATATTTCTGAGAGAATAAATATGCATGAATCCACTGTCAGTAGAGCTATTAAAGAAAAATATATAAATACAGATAGGGGAATTATAAAAATTAGAGATCTATTTACCACATCCGTTAGTAATAATAAAGAGGAGGATTTATCTACGGTTAAGATTAAAAATTATATTAAAGATATAGTTGATAAAGAAGATAAGTCAAAACCAATTTCAGACCAGGATATCTGTAATATATTAAAAAATGAAGGTATGGGTATTTCTAGGAGAACTGTAGCGAAATATAGGGATGAATTGGGGATAAAATCATCCAGCAAAAGAAAAAGATTTTAGATTTTCAGATTTTTAACAAAATAATTTAGACTTTTTTTGAAAATACTATTTAAAAATAAGTTTATTTATTCTATAATAATAACTGGGACATGAATTGAGTTACTGGGACATCAGTAGGCCAGAGGGGTGGTTTAATTGCAGGATATTTTAAAATTACAGCAAAAAATTGTTCCGGAGCTTATGGATTTACTTGAGAAAAGGTATAATATACTTAGAGCAATTTACTATAATCAGCCAGTTGGAAGAAGAATTTTAGCAAATCATTTAGAAATGGGAGAAAGAGTAGTCAGAACGGAGATTAATTTTTTAAAAAAGCAAAACTTAATCAATATAAGTACACCTGGGATGACAGTTACCTCAGAAGGTGAAGAGATAATTGATAGGCTGAAAGATTTTATACACGAAATTAAAGGTTTAAGTGAAATAGAAGAGGCTCTAAAACAAACTTTAAGAATTAAAAAGGTTGTAATTGTGCCAGGAGATGTAGAAGAAGATCATACAGTTATGAATGAACTTGGAAGGACTGCTGCACAATATGTAAGGGGAATACTTAAGGACAATACTATTATAGCAGTTACTGGTGGTACTACTATAAAAGAAGTTATTGATAATTTATCCTATATTCCTTATTTTAAAAATACCATAGTAGTTCCAGCAAGGGGAGCTATGGAAAGAAAAGTTGAAACAGAAGCCAATACTCTTGCTGCTAGTTTAGCAAATAAATTAGGAGCTACATATAAACTTTTAAATGTTCCAGAGAATTTAAGTGATGTGGCTTTCAGTACAATTCTTAATGAAAAAAGTATTAAGAATGTTATAGATATATTACATGATGCAAATGTTGTTATTTATGGAATTGGTCGAGCTGATGAAATGAGTACAAGGAGAGGCTTAAGCCAAGAGGAAACTAACATTATATTAGAAAAAGGGTCAGTTGGAGAAGCTTTTGGTTATTATTTTAACAAAAGAGGAGAAGTAGTTTACTCAACTCCATCAATAGGATTAAAAATAGAAGACATTAGGAAACTTGAAAATCTTATAGCCGTAGCTGGTGGAAAGTCAAAAGCAGACGCTATAGCATCTGTACAGCTTAATAATGAAAAAAATATTCTCATTACGGATGAGGGTACAGCAATGGAGATATTAAACATGGCTAATGATAATTATGATAATTAGTGAAACAATTGTTTATTAAAGTATTTATTTATAGCACTTAGTAAATAATATGTTTTGTTAATATATAAATTGCTAATAATTATATATTTACATATAATTTTAGAATATTTTATTTTGGAGGTAGTAAAATGACAAAAGTAGCTATTAATGGTTTTGGAAGAATAGGAAGATTGGCATTAAGAAGAATTCTTGAAGTACCTGGTTTAGAGGTTGTTGCAATCAACGATTTAACTGATGCAAAAATGTTAGCACACTTATTCAAATATGATTCATCACAAGGTAGATTCAATGGTGAAATTGAAGTTAAAGAAGGAGCTTTCGTTGTTAATGGTAAAGAAGTTAAAGTTTTCGCTGAAGCAGATCCTGAAAAATTACCATGGGGAGAATTAGGAATAGACGTTGTTCTTGAATGTACTGGTTTCTTCACAAAGAAAGAAAAAGCTGAAGCTCATGTAAGAGCTGGCGCTAAAAAAGTTGTCATTTCAGCTCCTGCTGGAAACGACTTAAAGACAATAGTATTCAATGTTAATAATAATGATCTTGATGGAACTGAAACAGTTATATCAGGTGCATCATGTACAACTAACTGCTTAGCTCCAATGGCTAAAGTATTAAACGATAGTTTTGGAATAGAAAAAGGATTTATGACTACAATTCATGCTTATACTAATGACCAAAATACATTAGATGGCCCACACAGAAAAGGTGATTTCAGAAGAGCTAGAGCTGCTGCTGTCAGCATAATTCCTAACTCAACTGGTGCTGCTAAAGCTATTGCACAAGTTATCCCAGAATTAAAAGGTAAATTAGATGGAAATGCTCAAAGAGTTCCAGTTCCAACTGGTTCAGTAACTGAATTAGTTTCAGTTCTTAAGAAAAACACTACAGTTGAAGAAATTAATGCTGCTATGAAAGCAGCTGCAGATGAGTCTTTCGGATACACTGAAGATGAAATAGTTTCTGCAGACGTTGTTGGAATATCTTATGGTTCATTATTTGATGCAACTTTAACTAAAATTGTAGATGTTAATGGATCACAATTAGTTAAGACTGTTTCTTGGTATGATAATGAAATGTCATATACTTCACAATTAGTTAGAACTTTAGAATATTTCGCTAAAATTGCAAAATAGTCTTAAAAGTTAATAATTGAAAGTTTAAAATGTGAACATAGTAAATAGGTCTGGTTTTGTAGTTAAGGCTATGAGGCTGGGCCTTTTTAAAACTAAATATGTAAATTTAGATTCTAATAGATATAATAAAACATATTTTAAAATAATTTTTATGAGGTGAAATAATATGTCATATAATAAAAAGACAATTGAAGACATCGATGTTAAGGGTAAAAGAGTATTAGTAAGATGTGATTTTAATGTACCTTTAAAAGATGGCGTTATAACTGATGAAAACAGACTTAATGGTGCACTTCCAACTATAAAATATTTAACAGAAAAAGGTGGAAAGGTTATCCTTTGCTCACACCTTGGAAAAGCTAAAGGCCCAGATCCAAAGCTTACTCTTGCACCAGTTGCAAAGAGACTTTCAGAGTTACTGGGAAAAGAAGTTGTTTTCGCTGCAGATGATACTGTTGTAGGAGAAAATGCTAAAAAAGCTGTTGAAAACTTAAAAGAGGGAGAAGTTGTTCTTCTTGAAAATACAAGATACAGAAAAGAAGAAGGAAAGAATGAAGAAAACTTCTCAAAGGAATTAGCTTCACTTGCTGATGTATATGTAAATGATGCTTTTGGTACAGCTCATAGAGCACACTGCTCAACAGTTGGTGTAACTCAATTCGTTAAAACTGCTGTATGCGGATATTTAATCCAAAAAGAATTAAAATTCTTAGGAGAAGCAGTAGAGAATCCAGTAAGACCTTTCGTTGCAATTCTTGGTGGTGCTAAAGTTTCAGATAAAATCAATGTTATAAACAATCTTCTTGAAAAAGTTGATACACTAATCATTGGTGGAGGAATGGCTTACACATTCTTAAAAGGACAGGGATATACTATTGGTAAATCACTTGTTGAGGAAGACAAAGTAGAATATGCAAAAGAAATGCTTGAAAAAGCTAAAGCTAAGGGTGTAAAATTATTACTTCCAATTGATAACGTAGTTGGAGCTGAATTCAGTGCTGATACTAAACCTGTAACTACTGATGATGCTAATATTCCAGAAGGATACATGGGTCTTGATATTGGACCTAAAACATCAGGAGAATATGCTGCAGCTGTTAAAGAAGCTAAAACAGTTATTTGGAATGGACCAATGGGAGTATTTGAGTTTGAAAACTTTGCTAAGGGAACAATTGCTGTTGCTAAGGCTATGTCAGAAGCTGATGCTACAACAGTTATAGGTGGTGGAGATAGTGCTGCTGCTGTTAACCAATTAGGCTTTGGAGACAAAATGACTCATATTTCAACTGGTGGTGGTGCTTCACTTGAATTCTTAGAAGGAAAAGAACTTCCAGGAATAGCAGCACTTAATGATAAATAATTAAGATTCATAGATATATATGTAGAATAGAAAAATGATTTAAGAAATTTTTCTATTCTGCCTTTGTGTATAATAAATATTATTACAAAATTTATTTACAGACTCTTTGTTAATGATATGATATAACTGAAGAATAAATGATTATAAAGTAAAATATTAATATCAATGAATCTTACTTAGTGGGAGTTTGTATTCCCGCTAAGTTTAGATGAATTATCCAGGGACGTGCCGATGTTATCTCCACCCTCTAAAGGTGGAGTGTTACAGCGGCTAGTCATCGGATAAATTCTATATTATAAAATTGGAGCGTGAATTATAATGAGTAGAACACCAATAATAGCTGGAAACTGGAAATTAAATAATACTATTAATGAATCTTTAAAACTAATTGAAGAATTAAAACCACTTGTTAAGGATGCAAAGGCAGAAGTTGTTGTAGCGCCTACTTCTATTGCTTTGGAAACAGTTGTAAAAGCTGTTAAGGGAACAAATGTTAAAGTGGCTGCACAAAACGCTCATTTTGAAGAAACTGGAGCCTTCACTGGAGAAATATCTTTAAAAGCACTTCAAGAATTAGGTGTAGAATATGTAATACTTGGACATAGTGAAAGAAGAGAATATTTCAATGAAACAGATGCTGCATTAAACAAAAAAGTAAAGGCTGCATTTGCACATGGCATAATTCCAATACTTTGCTGTGGTGAAACTCTTGAAGAAAGAGAAGCAAATGTAACTAATGAAGTTACAGGAAAACAGATAAAATTGGATTTGGCAGGGTTAGATGCTGATAGCGCTGCAAAGGTTGTAATAGCTTATGAACCAATTTGGGCAATTGGAACAGGTAAAACAGCTACAGATGAGCAAGCTAATGAAACAATAGGAGCTATAAGAAAAACTGTTGCTGAAATTTTTGGACAGGAAGTAGCTGATAAAGTAAGAATTCAATACGGTGGATCAGTTAAACCTGGAACAATAAAAGCTCAAATGCAGCAGCCAGAAATTGATGGAGCACTAGTTGGAGGAGCAAGTCTAAAAGCTTCTGATTTTGCAGCTATTGTCAATTTCTAGACATAGGTTTAACAAAGGAATAAGTAAGTAATATACAATATAGTCTATTTTAGAGACATATTTTTATTACATTGTACATGAAGTATTTTCCCGATGACTACCCACTCTAATACTCCAATCGCACTCTGCAAAAGTGGGAGTAAAGAGTGGCTACGTCCCTGGATAGCGATTTACCCTAAAGGACAACGATTTCTAAGTACCAAAAATACCGATACTTAGAAATCTGTTTATAGAATAAAAAATTATTTTGTAAGATATGAAAGCCGAAGTGAAAAATTAAATATAAATTGTTTACACTTCGGCTTTAAAAAATAGTATTTATATAATATAATTTAGGTAAAGTACTCACAATTTGTAGCATTATTTTATTATAATAAATTATATAGATAAATTATCAATGTTTATTAGAACAAGATTACAGTGTATGGACTTGGTATTTATTTTAGAAAATTAAATTTATAAAATTGAAAATAGCATATAGATTATTTGATTTACCTATAAATTATTAGTTTATATGTGAATATATATTAATTTTTAAACATATGGAGGAATTGAAATGACTAAAAAACCTGTTATGCTAATGATTTTAGACGGATTTGGATTAACTGATAAAGTAGAGGGAAATGCAGTAAAGGCAGCTAATAAACCAAACATTGATAATATATTTACTCATTATTATAATACAACTTTAGGGGCCAGTGGATTAAGTGTTGGACTACCTAATGGACAGATGGGAAATTCAGAGGTTGGACATTTAAATATTGGTGCAGGAAGAATTGTGTATCAATCACTTACAAGAATAACTAAAGCCATTGAGGATGGAGAGCTATTTAAGAATGAAGCTTTAGTTAAAGCAGCAGATAATGCATTAAATAATGATTCAGCATTGCACCTAATAGGACTTTTATCACCTGGTGGAGTTCATTCACATATTGAACATTTAAAGGGTCTGTTAAAGCTTGCTAAACAAAAGGGTGTTAAAAAAGTATTTGTACATGCTTTCTTAGATGGTAGAGATGTAGCACCAGGTTCAGCAAAGGAATATGTAACAGAGATTGAAGAGTACATGAAAGAAATTGGTATTGGTAAACTAGCCAGTGTTTCTGGAAGATACTATGCAATGGATAGAGACAATAGATGGGAAAGAGTACAACTTGCATACAATGCATTAGTACTTGGAAAAGGTGAAACTGCAAATAGTGCATCAGAAGCTGTAGAAAAATCTTATCATGATAATAAGACGGATGAATTTGTTCTTCCAACAGTTATAGTTGAAAATGGTAAGCCATTAACTACAATACAAAATAAGGATTCAGTAATATTCTTTAACTTTAGACCAGATAGAGCTAGAGAGTTAACAAGAGCTATAAATGATAAAGAATTTGATGGCTTTGAGAGAGAAGCTCTAAATTTAACTTTTGTAACTTTAACAGAATATGATTCAACCTTAGAAGGCGTTGAAGTGGCTTACAAACCAGAGCATCTTACTAATACTTTAGGAGAATATGTAAGTAAGCTTGGTAAAAAGCAGTTGAGAATTGCTGAAACTGAAAAATATGCTCATGTAACCTTCTTCTTTAATGGTGGAGTTGAAGAACCAAATAAGGATGAGGATAGAGCATTAATATCTTCTCCAAAGGTAGCAACTTATGATCTTAAGCCAGAAATGAGCGCTTATGAAGTTACAGATGAATTATTAAAGAGATTGGATTCAGATCAATATGATATGATTATATTAAATTTTGCCAATCCTGATATGGTGGGACATACTGGTGTGTTTGAAGCAGCTAAGGCAGCAATAGAAGCTGTAGATGTATGTTTAGGCAAAGTTGTGGATAAGATACTAGAGAAAGATGGTACTGTATTTATTACAGCTGACCATGGTAATGCAGAGCAAATGTTGGATTATTCTACAGGAAAGCCAATGACAGCACATACAACTGATCCTGTACCATTTGTATATGTAAGCAATGATTCAAAGGAACTTAGAGATGATGGAGTATTGGCAGATATAGCACCTACAATGCTTGAGGTTATGGGACTTGAAGCACCAGCTGAAATGACTGGAAAAAGCTTAATAAAAAAATAACAAAAAGGTTACACTATTGATGGTATTGTTTGGGTAATATTTATTAGAATAAAATGCAAGGATTAAAATTTAATTCTAAGGGTTTGAATAATACTATATTTAATTTTTATGGTCATTATGATTAATATAGTTTATTAATAAATAATTTTTTATGGGAGGAATTTATTATGAGTTTTGAAGTTGAAATCGTAGATGTCTATGCTAGACAAATTTTGGATTCGAGGGCTACTCCTACAGTGGAAGTAGAAATTACTTTGGAGGATGGAACTATAGGAAGAGCAGCAGTTCCTTCAGGTGCTTCTACAGGAATTTTTGAAGCAGTTGAGCTTAGAGATGATGATAAAAATGTATATAATGGTAAGGGTGTATTGAAGGCAGTTGACAATGTTAATAGTATTATTGCTCCAGAACTTATAGGAAGAAGTGTTTTTGATCAAGTGGCAATCGATAATGCTTTACTTAAATTAGATGGAACAGATAATAAGGCAAAACTTGGCGCTAATGCAACTCTTGGTGTTTCTCTGGCAGTAGCAAGAGCGGCAGCAGCATATCTTGGAGTAAGTTTATATTCATATATAGGGGGAGTAAATGCAAAAGTTTTACCTGTACCTATGATGAACATATTAAATGGTGGTAAACACGCAGATAACAATGTAGATCTTCAGGAATTTATGATTCAGCCAGCAGGAGCTAAAAGCTTTAGTGAAGCACTTAGAATAGGTGCAGAAGTTTACCATGCATTAAAGGGTAATCTTAAAGCTAAAGGCCTTGAAACTGCTGTAGGTGATGAAGGTGGTTTTGCTCCAAATTTAAAGAGTAATGAAGAAGCCATTCAAGTTATAATTGAGGCTATAAAAACAGCAGGATATGAACCGGGAAAAGATGTGTATATTGCACTTGATCCAGCATCCTCAGAATTCTATGAAGATGGTAAATATAATCTTGCAGGAGAAGGCAAAGTTCTATCAGCATCAGAAATGGTAGATTACTATGAAAACTTAGTAAATAAGTATCCAATAATCTCCATAGAGGATGGTTTGGCAGAAGATGATTGGGAAGGTTGGAAGCAGCTTACTGACAGACTTGGCAGTAAAATTCAACTTGTTGGAGATGACCTATTTGTAACTAATACTGCTAGATTAAAAACTGGAATTGAAAAAGGAGTTGCAAATTCAGTTTTAATTAAATTAAACCAAATCGGAACATTAACTGAAACTTTAAATACTATAGAAAGAGCTGAAAGAGCAGGTTATACTGCTGTTGTTTCTCATAGATCAGGAGAAACAGAAGATACAACTATAGCTGATTTAGTTGTGGCAGTTAATGCAGGACAAATTAAAACTGGTGCACCAGCAAGAACAGAAAGAGTTGCAAAATACAATCAACTTTTAAGAATTGAAGAAGAACTTGGCGAAATCGGAGAATACAGAGGCCTTGATGCATTCTACAATTTAAAGAGATAGTAATTTTAAGCTAAATTTAAATTAGACATCTTCAAAATATACGTCGCATCTTTGAATTGTTATTTATTTTCAGATGCCTTAGACATCTTGGCTATTTATTTGAAGATGACCTAGGTTATATATAGGGAACCACTTGATGAATTAATTCATCAAGTGGTTCTTTATATTGTAATAATTAATTAAATATGCTAAAATGAATAATGTTGAACATAATGCCTAAAATTAAATATAAATAATCATAGTAAAATTTGTTTTTACATATAACAGATTAAGCTGTTTTTTAAAGATAATAAGTGGGTAGTATAGTGTTATTTTTTAGATGTTTAAATTGCCTATAGGAGGTTTTACTTGTGCACAATTTATTAATAATTATTCAGGTGATAGCAGCTATTGTTGTTATAGTTTCTATTCTAATGCAACCTAGTAAAATGGATGGATTTACTAATTTTGTTTCTGGAACCACAGATACATTTTTTTCAAGAAATAAATCTAAGACTCGTGAATCTATGCTTGCTAGAGTAACTATTGTTTTTTCCGTAATATTTGCACTTTCGGTTATTGCACAAAATTTACCAAGATTTATACAAAAATAAGATTAAGTGAGGTATAATTCTATTAGTACTTAGAATTATACCTTTTTTATTATAGAAATTAATTTTATAAAATTTACTAATTAGGTCTAAAAATATAATTATTTATGAATATTATATCTTTAATAGTTAAAAATTAAGATATATATTATTTTGAATGGAGTTGAAATTATGAATTTAAGAGAAATGATAGTGCCATTTATGCGAGAACAAGCATATAAGCCTATGGATATATTAGAGCTTTCAAGAATATTTGATATCAGAAAATCAGAAACAAATAATTTTAAGAAGCTTTTAAATGATATGGAGCAAGAAGGACTTATTGTTAAAAATAGGACAAAACATTATGGTATACCAGAGAGAATGGGACTTGTAGTAGGTAAACTTCAAGGAAATGCCAAGGGGTTTGGTTTTGTAATATGTGAACTGGAAAGACCGGATATTTTTATACCCAGTTCTTTTATGAATGGAGCTATGAATGGAGATAGAGTAGTAGCTAAGATAACAAGAGAAGAAAATGGTGGGAAAAAATGTGAAGGTGAAATAATAAGAATATTGGAAAGAGCTAATAAGACCATAATAGGAGTATATGAAGATAGTAAAAATTTTGGCTTTGTAGTTCCTGATGATGTTAGAATACACCAGGATGTATTTATACCTAAGAGTGTTAAGGGAAAAGCCCAAACAGGAGATGTAGTTATTGCAGAAGTAATAGAATGGCCAGAAAAGAGAAGAAATCCAGAAGGTAAAATAGTTGAAATATTAGGTAAAAAAGAGGATAAGGGAGTAGACATACTGACTATTATAAAAAAGCACAAGCTTCCAGAGGAATTTCCTGATAATGTATTAAAATTTGCAGAAAATATACCAGATACTATACCAAAAGAAGAGTATAAAAATAGAAAAGATATAAGAGATATTAAAATGGTTACTATAGATGGAGAAGATGCAAAGGATTTGGATGATGCCGTATCTATACAAAAATTAGATAATGGCAACTATTATCTGGGTGTTCATATTGCGGACGTTTCTAACTATGTTAGAGAAAAGAATCCACTAGATAAAGAGGCTATTTTAAGAGGAACCTCCGTTTATCTCATAGATAGAGTTATACCTATGCTCCCAAAGAAACTTTCTAATGGCATATGCAGTTTAAACCCTAAAGTAGATAGATTGGCACTTAGTTGTTTTATGGAAATAGATAAAAGTGGTGAAGTGGTTAATCACGATGTATTTGAAAGTATAATAAAAACAAATGAGAGAATGACTTATACAGATGTAACTAAGATACTTAGAGATAAAGATACGGAAACTATAAAAAAATATGATTATTTATATGAAGACTTTATAGCTATGGGTGAACTATGCGATATTCTGTACAAAAGGAGAATGAATAGAGGAGCCATAGACTTCGACTTTCAAGAAAGTAAAATTATATTAAATGAACAGGGAAAACCAATTGATATAAAGCCCTACGAAAGGGCCGTAGCAAATAGGGTAATAGAAGAATTTATGTTGGTATGCAATGAAACTATAGCAGAGCATATGTTTTGGACTAATCTTCCCTTTGTTTACAGAATTCATGAAGATCCAGACACAGAAAAGCTGGAGCATTTTAATGAATTTGCCCATAATCTTGGCTATGTAGTTAAATGGGGAAGTAAAGTTCATCCAAAGGAATTGCAAAAAATTATTGAGGAAGTAAAGGGGAAAAAGGAAGAAGCCGTAGTAAGTACATTATTATTAAGATCCCTGAAGCAAGCAAGGTATTCTCCTGAATGTGTAGGGCATTTTGGGCTTGCTGCTAAATATTACTGCCACTTCACCTCACCTATAAGAAGATATCCTGATCTTATGATACATAGAATAATAAAGGAGTTTCTACATGGAAAAATAGATGGGGAAAGATCAAAAAAATTAGTTGGAATTGTTGACTATGCCTCTGTACAGTCTTCAGATATGGAACGAGTAGCCCAGGAAGCGGAAAGAGAAGTAGATGATCTTAAAAAGGCTGAATACATGAAGGATAAGATTGGTGAAGAATATGATGGTATAATATCTTCTGTAACGAATTTTGGAATATTTGTAGAACTTCCTAATACTATTGAAGGACTAGTGCATATAAGTGATTTAAGTGATGATTACTATATATACGATGAAAAACATTTAAGTCTTATTGGCGAAAGAACTAAAAAAATATATAGACTTGGAGATGAAGTGAGAATAGAGGTGCAAAAGGTTGATTTAGCTTCTCATGAAATTTATTTTAAGATTCCTAAGGAAAAGGAAGATGAAGCTAGAGATAATAATCTAACGGAAGAAAAACTAGAAGAAAATGAAGATTTAGATTCAAAAGAGAAAATAGAAGAAATTCATCTTCCAAGAGCAGTGAAAGATATAGGTAATGTGTATAAACCTGAAATAAGTGATGAAGAGGAATAAAATAATGTGAATAACTTTAATTGTTAATTGAAGATAAAATGGAATAATATAGAAATTTAAAATTGACGTATATGAATATTTGCAGTATAATAAATTACTGCAATAAACTAAAGTAGGTGTTTTTATGGCTAAACAGAGTAAGACTAATAAGACATTAGCTGAAAATAGAAAAGCTAGACATGATTATTTCATAGAAGAATCCATGGAATGTGGAGTAGAACTTGTAGGTACAGAAGTAAAATCTATAAGACTAGGCAAAGCTAATCTTAAGGATAGTTATGCAGAAATAAATAATGGGGAAGTATTTATGTGTAATGTACATATAAGTCCCTATGAACAGGGAAATATATTTAATAGAGATCCTCTTAGAAAGAGAAAACTTCTTTTGCATAAAGAAGAAATAGGAAAACTTGAGGCATATACTTCACAAAAAGGATATACCTTAGTTCCCCTATCTTTATATCTTAAAAATGGCAGAGTTAAGGTACAGCTTTCTGTAGCTAAAGGTAAAAAGGATTATGATAAAAGAGATGCTATGTTAGAAAAAGCTGCAAAAAGAGAAATTGACAGACAAATGAAGGAAAGAATGAAACAGTAGAAAAAATTTACAAATTTTACTTAAAAATAATACTTGATTAACTTGTGCACATAGTGTAATATGTAGTTACAGTAATTGATAAACAAATAAAAATTTAATATATTTGTGAAAGCTATTGTTTTGCGTATGACCTTTGTTGCAATGTGAAATATTAGTTCCACTGAGTGGTTAGTATTTTACAATAAATACTTTCATATTTATGAAGGTAATATGACAAGGGGGCGTACTTGGTTTCGACGGGGATACGTTGTACCTAGGAAGCGAGTCGAGGGAACCTGTGGACCCGCGTCAAAAAACTATGGGATTAAATATAAACGCTAAAAACGATAATTTAGCTTTAGCAGCGTAGTCTGCTACGTCCGCCTTTTGAGTCCCACGGCTTAAGGATGGGCGTCGACAGTGGGGAAACGAGTCTAGGAAAGCTTTGACCTAGAAACGGGATTTATGAAGCTACTAAAGTCGGAAGCCTGTCTCTTGGCGTCTGATGGAGGGAATGTTAAAAGGGAGACTGCACTCGGAGATGCTTAGATATTACTATTTTCGGACAGGGGTTCGATACCCCTCGCCTCCACCAATGAAGATAAACCCACATTAAAAGTGATTTTAATGTGGGTTTTTTAGCATATGAAAACTGTTAATTATTAAAAAATGTACATTCACCATCTATTATTCCAGCAATATATGCTTTTTCTTCTGGAGACAAAATATCATGACCTTTTAAACTAGGTGGTTATAGTGTAAACTAATTTATGGTTTTGTATGTACGTTAGTTGAGGCGATAAACAGAGTTTCATGCATTAGATTGAACATTGCAATACTAAATCCTCTTGTAATATGTTTAAGATATAATAAGTTTTATAATTCGTAGATAGAAATGAAAGGATAATATTTTAAAATGAGAATTAATAAACTTCTTAGTAATTTTGGTTTTTGTTCAAGGAGAGAAGCCAATAGACTTATTGAGAAAAATAGAATAACTGTAAATGGGCGACTTTGTGAACTGGGGCAATGGGTAGAGGAGAAGGATATTATCCTCATTGATAATAAGCCTATTCCTATGAAAGATAAAATTTATATTGCATTAAATAAACCGGTGGGAATTACCTGTACGGCAGCAAAGGAAGTAGAAAGCAATATAATTAATTTTATGAATTATCCAGAATATATTTTCCCTGTTGGCAGATTAGATAAAGCATCTCAAGGGTTAATATTAATGACAAATGATGGGAAGCTAGCCAATAAAATTTTGGAGTCAGAAAATAAACATGAGAAAGAATACATAGTAACTGTTAATAAGCCCTTTGATGATTTTTTCATGAAAGTAATGTCTGAAGGAGTGAAAATTTGTGGGGTTAAGACAAGACCTTGCAAAGTGAGCAGAGTTAAAGGAGATACTTTTCGTATTATTCTCACACAGGGACTGAATAAACAAATTAGAAGAATGAGTAAGGTTTTTGGATATACAGTTGTGCAACTAGAACGTATTCGAATTATTAATATAAAAATTGATGGTATAGATATGGGTAACTGGCGTAATCTTACAGAGGAAGAAGTAGCAGAATTAAAGAAACTGTAATATTCATTAAAAAAATTCAATACGGTTTTCAAGCTAGAATTATACAAGGTCAATTGTACTATAACATTAAAAATAAAGATTTCTGAGAATATTTGCTTGACGTAAGCAAAAGTTTAATAATAATTTCTAACATACATATTAGCATGATTTTTGGATAATTTAGCAATTTAAACAGCAATTTCTATGTGAAATTTTTAATCTAGTGTTAAATCAAAGTAAATTAATCACTAATGAGTATTATAAAATAAAAAAGAAATAGCATTTAATAAAAAATACTGTTATAATATAGCTAATTAGAGCGAAAATAACAAGTTCATAATCTTATAATTATACATGAAATTATTTAATAAAAATAAACTATCAATATTAAGAATATGACAAAAGATTGAGGGACATGTATTATGCTAGAAACTATACTCATAGCTATGTTGGCGGCAAAAATAAGAGGGTACAAGCTGAAACCATTTTTTATGTCTTGGGAAGTATATCCTGTATTAGCATTTATGGTTATATATATTTTTTTAAATATGACAGTGTTCTTTGAAAATTATAATTTTATAAAATTTGCTGGTATATTAGAACCCATTTATATCTGTACATTTTTAATTTTAATTATTAAATATAAACAATATTTCAGCGCCATTATAGGGTCAGCTTGCATTATTACAGGCACTATACTAAATAAGATAGCAATTTCAGCTAATGGTGGTAAAATGCCTGTGTTTCCAACATTATCATATTTAACCGGTTATGTTAAACCGGATGTCTTCATAAAAGTTAAGGATATACATGTTCTGGGAAATGAAGCCAGTAAACTAAAATTTTTAACTGATACTATTGATTTAGGATACAGTATTTTAAGTATTGGAGACATATTTATAAGACTTTTTACTTTTATAATTATTTTTAATACCATAAAGAGCATTAATAAAATTAAAAACTAAGTTCCTAAAAATACATTTTATATTGGTCTTAAAAAATAAGATTTTAACGATTTACTGAGGAGAAGAAGAATATGTTAAAAGTATCATTCTTAGAATTTATAATGAGAGGAATTCCTGAGGGATTATTATTATTTTTAGCAGCTTATGCCTTTACAAAAAATAAGATTCAATTAAACAGATACTTAATTTCCGTTATATTACTATCTGTTATTGTATATCTTATTAGACTTCTTCCAATTGAAAATGGAGCAGATTCTATGCTAAACCTAATTGTTTTTATTACATTGGCAATTTTTGCAAATGGATTTCCTGTTATTCAATCTATCAAAGTATGTATTGTCATAATGCTTCTTGAGTTTATATGTGAATTAGTAAATATTTTTTTTCTTCAGTTTATATTGGGAAAAGATTTAAATTTTCTTTTTAGAGATCAAATATTAAAAATATTATATAATAGCCCATCATTGCTGATTTTTGGTTGTATAGTAATAGTGTATTATATTAGATTATGTAAAAGAAAAGAGTTGAAATATATTTCATATGGAAAAGTTAACGAATAATATTGCTAATAAAGTTGCAGCAGAATTAAAGCTTGATAATAATAGTAGAGAGATAATTGCCTATGGGATGTTTGCTTTAATTCATATAGCTCTATCTATAATTCTTGTTATTATTTTTGGTCTCATGTTTCATGTTACAATAGAGGCACTTATTGTTTGCTTTTCGGGGAGCATACTGAGAAAATATTCTGGTGGTGCTCATGCAAGTTCCCCAGGTAAATGTGCTACTATAGGTACTATTATTTGTATTGGACAAGCATTGCTGTTATTATATTTATTTGGTTCTGTAATTAATCTTAAATTATTGTTATTTCTAGGCATTGTGATTTTTGTATGGTCTTATTATTTAATTTATAAATTAGCTCCGATAGACAGTCCAGCAAAACCAATAAAAACAAAGGAAAAAAAAATCAGGATGAAAAAATGGTCTGCTTTTGTTTTAAGTACTTACATGATAATTGTTGTGATTAATGTTGCTATCTATATTTTCTTCAGAGATACGAGGTTTTTGATTTATTCTCTATGCATATATGGAGGTACAGCTTGGCAGATATTTACTCTTACTAGAGTTGGACATAGCACAATGAATAAAATCGATGCTTTTTCAAATCATATATTAATAATTAAAAAAGGAGGTAATTAAAATGAAAAAAAGATTATTAACTTTGCTTGCTTCTGTTGCAACTGTAGTTGCTGCTGTGGTAGCTTCATCAGCATGCTTTATATTTTTTTATCAGCCAGAAGAACCAAAATGCTTAAGAGAAGAGTAAAGAGGGGTCGGTTTTACCGGCCTTACTATTTTTAGATTAATATAAGGTAGTGAAAGTATGAATAAAATTGATAATAAAAGAAAGCAGATAAATGATATAGTATCTGTAGTAAAATTAACTTCGCTATTATTTTCAGGTATGGGATTCTATAACTTTATTTTTAATAAGTATAAAATAAATATAAGTAATTTTAATTATACATTAACAATAGATGTAATCTTATTTGGAGTACTTGTATTAACTCTGGTTTACTCTATATGGGCATTTTCTACCACTAAGAAATTTAATGAAAAATACGTTGCTAGAATTCAGATAATTGAAAATTATTCATTTGTTTTAATATTCTTTGTTATTGTATTTCTTACAGGTGCACATAAAAGTGAATTTAAATTTTTATTTTTATTTATTATAATAACCACGACTATACAATCTGGAATAAAGCAAGGAGTAATAATTGCCTGTATTTCTTCAATCATAGTATTAATAGTAGACCTAGTATATGGTCCCTATTCAGGTGAAAATATATATTTTGAAAAAGATTTGATAATGGCGGGTGTTTTTATACTTACAGCATGGCCTCTTGGGTTCTATGTAAAAACTGAAAGTGACCATATCAAGAAACTTGAAAGCCTGGCAAATGAAGATGGACTTACTGAAGTGTACAACCATAGGTATTTTCACGAGGCTTTAAGAGAGAAAGTAACATCATATGAAAAGGATAATAAGCCTATTTCGTTGATATTTATAGATATAGATCATTTCAAAAATTATAATGACTTATATGGACATCAAAAGGGTGATGAGGTGCTTAAAATTATAGGATTATTGTTAAAGAACAATGTGAGAGATGGGGATGTTGCAGCAAGATATGGTGGAGAGGAATTTGCTATTATACTGCCTGATACCTCAGAAGAGGATGGAATAAAAATAGCTGAAAATATAAGATGTAAAATTGAGGAGACTCATTTTGATGGTGAAGAAAATCAGCCAAAAGGGAAGCTAACTGCCTCAATAGGGATATCTACTTTTCCTGATAAAGCTAAGAGTGATGTTGAACTTATAAAGAGCGCAGATGATGCACTTTATAGAGCTAAATTCTTTAATAAAAACAGAGTTGAAACCTATCATTCTATACTGGATGAGTTAAAAGAGGACATAGAAGATAGGCATATAGATCTTGTTACGTCTATAAAGACATTAATAAGTGTTATTAATGCAAAAGATAGATATACTTACGGTCATGTTGAAAGGGTAGTTATTTATAGCAGATTACTTGCAGATAAACTTAAACTTAGTGAGGAAGATAAGAAAAAACTAATATATGGAGCTTATATGCATGATATTGGTAAAATCAATATTTCAAAAGAAATTTTGATTAAAAAGATGCCATTGACTAAAGAACAATGGGAAATATTAAAGCAGCACCCGGAAAATGGAGTGGAAATTATAAAGCCTGTTGAATCACTGAAGAATATTTCTCCACTAATATTACATCACCATGAAAGATATGATGGGAAGGGTTATCCTGGAAACCTAAAAGGAGAGAATATACCCTATCTTGCCAGGGCTTTGACAGTTGTGGATAGTTTTGATGCCATGACATCTAACAGGCCATATTCAAAGGTAAAAACTTATGACGAAGCAATGGGAGAATTAAAGAAATGCAGCGGTACTCAATTTGATCCTTCTATTGCTAATGCATTTATAGAAGTTATTAAAGAAAATAAAGATAATATTAATTATTAAAAAAAGAGGGGCTGTTTCACAATATATCTATACATTGTGAAGCAGCTTCTTAACTATTTTACTACTAAAAATAATTATTAAAATCTGATTTTTAACAAATAAATGAGGACGTTCTCAAATTTAATGAATATTTATTCCTTTTGAGGCAGCCCCACTTAAGTTGTAATACAAATATGAATTAGTTATAATAATTATGTGAGTAAGATAAATTAATAATTTTAAATTTCTGAAAAACAAATTTTATTACAAATAAAGTATTAAAAATTAGTAGTTAATTAAAAATAATAGAGGGATGATTAATATGAGTTATAGTGTTTTTTTACCAAGTTACAGTATAGGAACAGATGTTTATGATAAAATAAAGGAACTCTGTCCAAGTTACGGTAAAACTGTAGTTGTTATTGGTGGCAAAACTGCTATGGAAAAAGCAAAGGAAAAGATAAAAACTGCTGTTAAAGACAGCACACTTGAAATTCTGGATTTCATTTGGTATGGCGGAGACTCTTCTTTTGAAAATGTTGAAATGTTAAAAGAGAATCCTTTAGCACATAAAGCAGATATGATATTTGCTGTTGGTGGTGGTCGTGCGATAGATACTTGTAAAGTGCTTGCGCATCATTTAAATAAACCTATATTTACCTTTCCTACCATTGCTTCCAACTGTGCACCTTGTACATCCGTATGTGTTATGTATGATAATAAAGGTGTTTTTAAAGAGTTGTATTTTAGAGATAAACCAGCTAATCACACTTTTATATGTACCCAAATAATTGCAGAAGCACCTAAAGTATTTCTATGGGCAGGTATTGGTGATGCTTTAAGCAAAAAATATGAATGCACTTTTTCCTCTCGTAATGATGAACTTGAGCATTTCAATGCATTAGGAGTTCAAATTAGTAAAATATGTACGGAGCCTTTGTTGAAGAATGGTAAAAAGGCTTTAGAGGACTGCAAAGCAAATATTGCAAGTTATGAATTAGAACAGGTTGCTCTTGACATTATTATTAGTACAGGGCTTGTTTCCAATCTTGTTATTAATGATTACAATAGCTGTCTTGCTCATTCTATATACTATGGTATGACAGTATTAAAACAGATTGAAAAAAATCACTTACATGGAGAAGTTGTTGCCTATGGCGTATTGGTATTGCTATTGTGCGATAAACAATTTGATGAACTAGATAAAGTGTACAAGTTCTGCAGGAGTGTAGGTTTACCAACAAGACTTGCAGATCTGGAGGTTACAAAAGAGGAACTGGAACCAGTAATCAATAAAGCCTCACAAACAGGAGATATAGTTCATGTACCTTATGAAATTACTTATAAAATGATAGAGGATTCAATCTTGGAATTGGAGAAATATGATTATAAATATACAAAAGCCTTGTAAATCACACTTAGATTTTTACATTTGTGAAAACTAAGGGGGTGTAGATTATGAATAAAAAAATTTTGATTCCCATACCAGATGAAGGTTTCTGTCCTACAGAAGTAGCTGTAGCATGGAGGGATTTTTATGAAAATGGATTTCAAGTTACTTTTAGTACGGAGACAGGTAAAATAGGAAAAGCTGATCCGCTACTTTTAAGTGGTGTTATTTTTGGTAAATTAGGAGCAAAACCAGAAGCAATAAGCGCCTATGAACAACTTAATGAGGCCTCTGAATTTCTTAAACCTATTCAATATTCAGATATTACTGTTAATGATTATGACTGCATTTATTTACCGGGTGGACATGCAAAGGAAATGCGTCAGTATTTAGAAAGTGAAATATTAAGAGAAAAAGTATTGAGTTTTTATAAACAAAAGAAATTAATAGGAGCTATTTGTCATGGACCTATTATACTTGCAAGAACAATTGATCCAAAAACAGGCAAAAGTATTTTATATGGCCATAAAATCAGTGCTTTGCCAAAAATATTAGAGAGAGGTGCATATTACGCTACCTTCTGGAAACTTGGAACCTACTATCGTACATATCCTGAATATGTAGAAGATGAAATAATTAGGGTATTAAAAAATAAGAAGGATTTTATAAGGGGAAAATCCTTGACTAATCCTTTTTGCGTTGAAGATAACCAAATTATCTCAGCACGTTGGCCCGTTGATGTACATTTTATTTGTAAGGTCATAGTAAAAAGATTAACAGAAAGTTAATTAAAGACATTATTAAAAAATTATTGTTGTAAATTACAATAGCTTTTAGTAATGTTTTTTAGTATATACATAAATTAAAAAATAAATTTATATAAAAAAATCATAGAATATGAAATTTAATTTCATATAAAAAGTGTTGACGAAAAAATAATATTATACTATTATGAATTATAGAATATAAATAGAATTTTTAGATTAAGGAGGAAAAACAGTTGAATGGTGACGATTTAAAAAAAGAATGTGCAAAAGAAGCTCTAAAATATATAAAAACAGATACAGTAATAGGTCTTGGTGGAGGTAGTACTATATCTCATCTAATAGGCTATATAAAGGAAAACAAAGCTTTAAAAGTTAAGGTGGTTACGCCTTCCTTTAAAACGAAATTGCTTTGTATAGAAAATGGATTAGAAGTTTTGCATACTTTTTCTGTGGATAAAGTATCAGTGGCCTTTGATGGTTGTGATGAAGTGGATGAAAATTTAAATGCATTAAAAAGTGGTGGTGGAATTCATACTAGGGAAAAATTAATTGCAAGTATGTCTGAAAATTATATACTACTTGTAGATAAAGCTAAATTTTCAAAAACATTAACCTTTAAACATCCAGTAGTATTGGAAGCCATACCAGATTCTTTGAAATATGTTGAAAGAAAGGTTAAAGAATTAGGTGGAATACCAACACTTAGAACCAGCAGTGCTAAGGATGGAGGAACGATAACTGAAAGTGGAAATTTCCTGATTGATGTAGCTTTTAAGGATGTAAAAAATATTGAAAAACTTGAACAGGACTTAAATGATATTACTGGAGTTATTGATATTTCCTTATTTACTAAAGTAGTTACTAAGGTTTTAATTACTGATGAAGAAGGTACTAGAGTAATTTCTAAAAATTGATTAGACTTATACTGAGATAACTAATTTGAGCTTAATGAGAGAAGTGACTTTCATTAAGCTCAAATTTTTTTATAATTAGTGCTTTTTTATGTATATAGGTTGCAATTAAAATTATACATTTTATTAAATTTAGGATAGTCCCTTTTAAATTTCCTATGTTAGCTTGCATATAATTGGGAACGATATCAATTACATTTTAAAATTGACTAGTATAATAAGGTAAATGTTGAGGAATTTTATTATTGATGAATACATCATAAGAGTGGGGAGAAATGTAATATGAGAAGCTTCATAGAACTAAAAAATGTGAAGAAAAGTTATAACATGGGAGAAGTAGTTATTAAGGCTGTGGACGATGTTTCCTTCTCTATAAATAAGGGAGAATTTGTAATAGTGCTTGGTGCTAGTGGAGCAGGAAAATCTACTATACTCAATCTACTAGGAGGCATGGATCATATCACCGAAGGAAGTATTTATGTAGATGGAAATGAAATAAGTAAATATAATAAAAAAATGTTAACAAAATATAGAAGAGAAGATATAGGCTTTGTGTTTCAGTTTTATAATTTAGTGCAAAATTTAAATGCAGTAGAAAATGTAGAGTTAGCAGCAGAAATATGTAAAAATCCAATGGAAGCGGTACAGGTACTTAGAAATGTTGGTCTGAAAGATAGATTACATAATTTTCCTTCACAGCTTTCAGGAGGAGAGCAGCAAAGAGTATCCATAGCTAGAGCATTGGCTAAAAATCCAAAACTGTTACTATGTGATGAGCCTACAGGAGCTTTGGATTATAATACAGGTAAGGCTATACTGAAATTATTAGTTGATACATCACAAAAATATAATATGACTGTAATAGTTATAACTCATAATTCGGCTATAGCACCAATAGCAGATAAAGTAATAACTGTGAAAAGTGGTAAGGTTGAAAATATAGAAAAAAATCCAAATCCAGTATCCATAGAAAGCATAGAGTGGTAATTATGAAAAAGACGGTTTTAAAAAATTTATTTAGAGATATAAAAAAGACTTTTTCAAGGTTTTTATCAATAGTAATAATCATAACTGTTGGTGTATCTTTTTATGCAGGGGTAAGAGCTACTAGTCCGGATATGAAAAAGTCAGGAGATTATTATTTTTATAAAAATAATCTTATGGATTTTAAAGTCATTTCTACCCTTGGCATTACTAAAGATGATATAGCGGAAATTGAAAAGTTAAATGGTGTAACAAAGGCAGATGGTTCTTATTCTATGGATGGAGTAGTTGAAAAGGATAACCGTTCAATAGTACTTAATGTTAATTCATTACCCAAAGAAGATAGTATGAATAAAATAAATATTCTTAAGGGGAGAACAGCTAAAAATGATAGAGAAGCTGTAGTTGAAGAAAAATTTCTTGAGAAATATAAATCTAAAATAGGTGATAAAATAGTACTTCAATCTGATAATGATAGTGATATAAAAGATAAGCTTAAGAATAATGAATTTCAAATTGTAGGTACAGCAGAGTCACCACTGTATATTTCTGCTCAGAGGCAGCTGAGTTCTGTAGGAGATGGGGATGTAAACGGGTTTGTATACATAATTCCTGAGGATTTTAAAAGTGATGTCTATACAGAGATGTATGTGAGATGTAATAGTGAGGAATCTAAAGCTAGTCTTTTAAGTAATGATAAATATAAAAATGTAACATCCGGAATAGAAAAAGAGCTTGAGGGTATAGGGATTAAAAGGAATGAAATAAGATATGCTCAGGTTTTAAGGGACGCTAATGATAAAATACAAGCAGCGGAAGATAAACTAGGAAATTCAAGGCGAGAAGCAGAAGATAAAATTGCAGAGGGACATAGACAGCTAGATGACGCAAAAGTCAAATTAGAACAGGGAAAATCAGAGTTTCAAGAAAATCAAATTAGTTTTGATAAAAAAATATCCTATGGTGAAAAACAAATATCTCAGGGCAAAAGTCAAATTGAAGCTGCAGAGAATGAGATAAATTCAAATACAGTAGATATACAAAATGGCAGGCTACAACTTGCTAAGGCCAAAAATCAGCTTACTGAAGCTGAAAATAAGTTAAATGCAGGTAAACAGCAAGCTGCTGCTAGCATATCAGAAGGAATGGAAGTAAAAGTGGCAGAAGCAAAAAAGTATATGGATTCTTTACCAATTAATCCAGTATATATAGCGCAATATAATTCTTTAAATGAAATTTATGAGAAAGACATAAAGGGAAAAGACTTTGACAATATGTATGATGCTTTAAATAATGATGGAGCCGTAAAACAGCTTAATGAATATTTTGATATAAAGAGTTTAAAGATTACTTTTGATAAAGCCTATTTGGATATAAGTTCAGGTAGGAAGCAAATAACTGCTAAGAATAAGCTGCTACAGGATGGAGAGGCAAGGCTTGCAGCAGGAAGAGCGGAGATTGAGGAAAATAAAAAAAAGATAGCTGATTCAGAGAGAGAGCTCAATAAAGAAAAAAAAGAGGGAATTATAAAGCTCAATGACGCAAATGCACAGCTTGTAGAGGGGCAAAAAATTATTGATGAAAATACTCAAAGGTTAAATAGTGAGGAGTCAAAAACAAATTCACAGATTAACTCTGGAGAAGCCCAGCTTCAGCGTAATAGAGATAAAATTAAGAATATAAAAAAGCCAGAATGGTACGTGCTTGGAAGGACTCTTAATGTAGGCTATGAAAATTACAGGCAGGATAGTCATAGAATTGATAATATAGGAAAGGCATTTCCACTAATATTTTTCTTAGTAGCTGCTTTGGTTAGTCTTACAACTATGGCCAGAATGGTTCAAGAAAATAGAATTGAGATTGGAACATTTAAGGCCCTGGGATATTCTAGACTTGCTATAGTTTCCCATTATTTAATATATTCACTTTTAGCTAGTGTCATAGGCAGTGTAATAGGAATATCCTTTGGTTTCAGATTATTTCCACCACTTATAATGAATGCTTATAGTTCTCTTTACACAATTCCTTATGCATTAATACCATTTAACACAAAACTTGCAGTAGAGTCATCCTTAATAGCTGTATTATTTACAAGCTTAGCAGCTATAGCAGCAACCTTAAGTGAACTAAGAGAGGTACCAGCTTCATTAATGAGACCAAAGCCTCCAAAATCAGGTAAAGTTATATTATTAGAGAAAATAACTTTTTTATGGAAAAGACTTAGTTTTACAAGAAAAGTTACTGCAAGAAATATATTTAGATATAAACAGAGATTTTTTATGACAGTAATAGGAATAGCTGCTTGCACAGGCTTGATGATAACGGGTTTTGGACTTAAAGAAGGCATAACAGGTGCTATGAATAAGCAGTTTAGTGAGATATATAAATATAATATGCAGGCTAGTTTTATTAAAAGTATAGATAGTGGAGAAAAAAATAATATAAAGAATAAGATTATTAAAGATAATAATATGAAGTCTATACTATTTACTTATTCAAAAAATGCTTCTGTAAATAAAAAATCTGGTAGTGAAGATGTTTATATAATAGTACCTGAAAACAAAGGTAATCTTAATAAATATATAAATCTTACTATGAAAAACAATAGTTTAAAACTTGAAGATAATGGTGTAATAATTACTGAAAAGCTTTCTAAACTTATAAATAAAAAAATAGGGGATAGCTTTCAAATTACCATAAATAGTAAAGTGATAAATGCTAAAATATCGGCTATAACGGAGCAGTATGTTCAGCATTATATTTATATAAGTTCTGATTACTATAAAAAAATCGCTGGAGAAGATATACAATTTAATAGTTTTTATGGACTCCTAAAGGATACTTCAAACAGTGCACAAAATAATACATCAAAAATATTAACTGATATAGACGGCATAGGATCCGTAAGCTTTAAAAATAATCTTCAAGTGAATTTTAATAAAGGTATAAATAGTATAAATTCAGTAGTATTGGTGCTTATAGTATCAGCAGGAATTTTAGCTTTTGTGGTAATATATAATCTTACAAATATAAATATTAATGAAAGAAAAAGAGAACTAGCTACCATAAAGGTCTTAGGATTTTACAATAATGAATTGGCATTTTACATATACAGGGAAAATATAATATTAACCATTATAGGTAGTTTAGTAGGAATAATATATGGAATTCTCATTAATAGGCTTATAATAAGTACTGCAGAAACAAATGTAATGATGTTTTTAAAGACAATTAATCCAATTTACCTTTTGTATTCTGCTATGCTTACAATATTGTTTTCCTTTGTAGTGAATTTAGTGATGTATAGAAGATTTGACAGAATAGATATGATAGAGTCACTTAAAAATGCAGAATAAAATTTTGTTTTTCAATTAATAGTATTTATAGATATATAAGAAGCTGTGCATAGAAGGCAGCTTTTAACTATTCTGATATTAAAAATAAGTATTAGAAGATGATTTTTAATAATTAAATAAGCCATTCTCAAATTTACTTAATATTTATTCCTTTTGAGAGGGCCTTATTTGCGTTGTATAAATTTATAAAATATTACTTTTATTTAGTAAAAATAAATACAAATATACACATTAATTTGATTGTTAACTATTTTTTTAAATTTTTATCAAAAACTTAACATAAATATGTAGTCAAAAGGCACCTATATAAATATTATTATATTAGGAGTATAAAGAAAGAGGGATTAAAGGTGATAATAAATACACATATATTATTTTCTAAAATTGTATATAAACATTGTTTAAAAGAACTAAATTTTAAATTAAACAAAAATATTTTTATGTATGGAAATATTAAGCCTGACATTTCTCCTGATACCTTTAAAAGTTCCCATACTTTAAAGGATAGTATAGGTATTGTGTCTGAATATTTTAATGAATTATCTAATAATAAATTAGATATTAAGCAGTTCTCAATGATTCTAGGGATGATATGCCATTATACAGCAGACTATTTTTGTATATATCATACTGAAGAATATAATAAAAAAAATATTTTTAAACATATAGTCTATGAAATAGCTCTTCATGTTAATCTAAGAATTCTTCTTATAAAAGGTAAACTAAAAATAATTGATAGCAGAAGTATACCTCAAAGAAATGTAGTATCAATTATTTTTAATATGCAGGAAAAGTATTTTCAAAAAAAGAGGTGTTTTTTGACGGATATAATTTATGCGCTATCAACCATCACTATGGTAACAGAATCAATAATTTATTTTAATATTAATGAATTTGAAAATATAGAAACCTATAAACTATCAAAAAATATAGGAGGGATAATATGAAGATAGCTGTTTTTACAGATACTTTTTTGCCTCAGATAAATGGAGTTACTAATACCTTAAATAATCTTATGGAATATTATGAAGCAAATAATATTGAATATTTAATATTCGCACCAGATAATGATATAAGGAAGAACGAAAATTATAATATACAAAGATTCTTTAGCATAAAATTTTTTCTCTATCCAGAATGTAGAATAGCTTTTCCAAATGCATTTAGATTAAATACCTCATTGTCTAGTTTTAAACCAGATATAATACAAATTATGACTGAGTTTAACATAGGGAGAGCAGGATTGAGGTATGGAAAAAAACATGGAATACCAACTATTTCTAATTATACAACCAATTTTTCACAGTACTTAAATTATTATAATTTAGATTTTTTAAATAATTATATATGGAATTATATGAGATGGTTTCACAATCAAAATGATTTAACTTTATGTCCATCAGAGGAAATAAGAAGGTCTCTTAAAAAGGAAGGAATATCAAATACAGGTATTTTTTCAAGAGGTATAGATTCTAAAAGCTTCAATCCAAAGCTAAGAAGTGAAGAGTTAAGGAATCAGCTTGGTATCAATGATAAATTAGTGTTTTTATATGTAGGAAGAGTTTCACCTGAGAAGGATTTAGATATTTTAATTGATGCTTATAAAGAAATTTTTGAGAAATATAGAGATAAGATAGCTCTCATTATAACTGGAGAAGGTCCATACTTAGAAAAGTGTAAGAATGATTTTCCTAAAGGTACCATATTTACTGGCTTTAAGAAGGGAAAAGAATTGGCACAAATTTATGCATCTAGTGATGTTTTTGTTTTTCCTTCCTCTACAGAAACCTTTGGGAATGTAGTACTTGAAGCTATGGCTTCTGGTATTCCAGTTATAGGTGCTGATGCTGGTGGAGTTAAAGAGATTATTAAACATGGAGTTAATGGTCTTAAGTTTAAGGCAAGGAATGTTAACGAACTAATTAACTCTATGGCAGAATTAATTCAAAATAAAGATTTAAGGAATACATTAAAGATAAATGGCAGGAACACTGGATTAAATAGATCATGGAATAAAGTTTTTCATGGGCTTATGGATAATTATAATGACGTTTTAATTAGCAAAAAGAACAATAGTGTTATTAGTGCTTGATATGTTTTAAAGAAAGCATTAGTATAATGGTCATAGCATAGGCAGTGGATACATTAGGAATATAAATATAACATATATCTGAAAGTTTTTATATAAGAGAATTTTTACACCTAAGAATAATAATGCTATAAAAACATAATAAGAAAGCACATAGATAGTATAAAAGAAATCTATGTGCTTTTTTCTTCAATAGAAGTAAGGAAATTTTGTTAATTTCCAACAATATAAACTTTTACAGATCTTCTGCCCCAATTATTTGCCTCATCATTTGAAGGTAGAAATAAGTCTATTATATTTCCCTGAATAGCACCACCGGTATCACAGGCAATAGCATATCCATAACCTTCTACGTATACTTTAGAACCTAAAGGTATTACTCTAGGATCTACGGCTATAGTACTGTAGCCATTTGGATTTCTGCTTGTTCTATAACCACTTGCAGTAAAACCATCATCTGAATAAGCAGTAGCTTCCATATCTAGTACTTTTGAGAATCCTATTGGAGAGGAACCACCACGATTTATTGCAATAGGGGAACTTGTACTATTAGGATTGTTGCTAGCTATTTGTTTAGATGCGTTTGCAGCTTGCTGTGCTGCTAATTCTCTTGCCTTTTCTGCGGCTTGTGCAGCAGCTTCTTCTGCTTTTTGTTGTGCTATTAAAGTATTTTCTTTTGAAGTGGCTTGAGCAAGCAATTGATTTTGTTGTTTTATATCATTACTTAGATTAGCTAGAGTAGCTTCATTACTTGATTTTAAAGCTGATAATCTGTTGTTTTCATAATTCAAAGCATCTTTTTGCTTTGTTATGGTATCCTTCTGTTCCTGTAGCTGAGAAGCAAGATTATTATCGTATTTCATTATTGTAGAGATTGAATCTACAGATGATATGAAATCACTCAAAGTTTTAGAACCTAGAATTACGTCCAAATAGTTACTGCCGCCACCACTTATATATAGCGCTCTCAGCCTCTTTTTAAATAAGTCATCCTGCTCTTTTGAGTGCTCCTCTAGATCTTTCAATTTAGCTTCTGTACTTTTGATATTCTCATCAATTTTATTCATATCACTTTTGTTTTTATCGACACTTTTTATAATATCATCGATTTGTTTATTTAAAGTATTAACTTTTCCCTGTATTTGTTTCTTATTATCTTGAGTTTGTTTTAGTTCAGCTGATTCATCAGTGGTCGGTGCAGCAAATGCATTACTGCTTATGGTGATAGTTAATACTAACATCATAACGATAGACACCGCTTTTTTATTCAATATCCTGTTCCTCCTTAGACTGGTTATCAACCTATTTTTGTGTTTAGAAATTGTTACTGTTTTATATTATAACACAAGATGGTATAAAAATAATGTAAAAAAATGTAAATGAAATTAAAGCATCATTGTAAATATTTTTTTTTGGCAGAAAATATTTTGTTTATAAATTGATTTTTAGTTTTGCGAAGTTCCCATCATAGCTAGTTTTACATAAAAAAAGTATAAGTAGTTTTTGTAATAGAAAAATTAAAAATTATTTAGAAAATAAAATTAATTTTTTTTGTAAAATTAAAATTTTTCTTTAACATACGACATTATATTTAGTGAGTAAACGTTTTCTTAAATTTAATTATATCAATTAGCATTATATATGTCAATATTTTAACTGGAGTAGTATTAAGAGTCTATATTTTCAAACTTGAATAGTAGAACAAAATAATTGACATATCAACTAAATCAGAGGAAGAAATTGACGTAGAAATAGAAGAAATAGTATAGATAATAAAAACACTATGAATTCATAGTGTTTTTATTATCAGATTTATTTATAAGCTTTCACGGGAGATATTTTTATACATGTCTCTGTTTTAATTTACCATATTATTTTTCATTAACATGATTTTTTATAGTTGATGTCCATTGATTGTCAGTAGCTGTTTTTTCTTGTTTATGAGAAGAATTTATTTTTTCTGGTGACTCTTCAGGAATTGATGCCCACTGATTATTAGTAGCTGTTTTTTCTTTCCTTACCATGGATAAAGCCTCCTTTTATTTTTTACAATCAGTAAAAATTATTAATAATTATAGTTTGCTTTAAATAAAAATTTTAATTCAAAGAAATATATGTAAAATGATGTTTTTAAAATAAAAATAGGATACCTAATTTAGATATCCTATTTTTATTTTAAAATTTTAGGTTGATTTTATGGTGGTAATATTATGATAAAAGTTAGCTCATCCATAATTCTTGACAATATATATTTTTTTAAACAATAGTGAGTAAAAATATTTTAACAAAATTAATATAAAATTTGATAGATGAATACTAAAGAATAGATTATTATTAGAAAAATAAGAATACAATTTAAATTTTAAAATTCCTATAACTAGCAACATTTCTATTTGGTGGAATAAAATAAGTATAAAATATGAAAAAAGGGTTATTTTAATAATAGACACAATATACAGAATTTAGAATATTATACCTTTAATAATATAAGGGGGTTATATAATGAAATTTCCCATATTAAGTAAAAATAGTTCTTTAGATGTGGATAATGATAAATATACTCTAGAGGAATTATCTAAAAAGTTAGAGATTGAACAAAAAGAATTGGATAATGCAATAAAAGGTGGAATGAATAAGGGATATATTGCAGAAGAATTATTTGATACTATGCAGATGTGCCTTGGAATGCTTAATAAATTATCTCAAGAAGGTATAGATATGAGAAGGGTAGCACTAAGACATGAGAAAAAATTAATTAAACTTGGATGGCGTTGGAAGGGATATATTGAATTTAACACTATAGTAATGGAGCAGAAAAATCTAAAGAGAATAAATGAAGATTAAAATTATTAAATGTACAATTAATAATTAAAAAATCATCACTATCAAATTGTTATATATAAATTTGATAGTGTTTTTATTTACCTATAAAAATTACAAATTTAAATGAAGTCTTGTATTTATTTGAGTAAAAAAATTTTTAAAGGGAAGTATATAATATTATTTAAAACAGTGGATGTAGTTGAAATTAAGAGAGGATGTGCTGCATAATTATGAATAATAAAGATTACATGGGGAAACTTTTTAAAAATTTTTACGATTTTATTTCTTTAGCTGCTTCCAGGGAGTTAGAATATGTTATTTTTGATGCAAGATATACCACTTACTTTAATAATAAGATGAAAGAGCTATTAAATGATATTAAAAAGCAAGATGAAAAAGATTTGGAATTTTCTATAATGTTTAATACAAAAGGTGAAGTTGCAATTATTGATTCAAAAATTGTAGGCAAATACATAGGAAATTACTATAATATTCAAATGGAACAGTACTATAAAGGTGCAAAGCTTAACAAAATAGTATGGGATATAATAAATGGCAAAGATAAAATAAAGCAAGATTTTATAGTTGTTTCCTATAAAATAATTTATACAGTTTTAAATGAAATATATATGGATATAAAATATAATGGAAGAATTTTAGATGAATATAAAAGTGGATATGGCTTTGGTAATTATATGGGAAAAGACATTTCTATAATCATTATTAGCATATTGATATTAGAAGACATATGCAGTTATATAGGAATTGAAGATAGGATTTTATTGGGATATTTTAAAAAAATATATGATGAAAATATATAGAAATCGACATTAATCTTATTAAAAGTATAAGATTAATAAGATATAAATATATATTATATTGTTTTAAAGAAATATTTATAATAATACTGTCATTTTAAAAGGATAAATAATTATTACCCCATAGCACAAATTGACACTTTTCTCTAGTTATCAGTGTTAGTATAATTTTAACAAGTACTGGGGGGAATATTATAATGGAGATAGTGGATACTTTTAGTAAATCAACGTTAAATGGGGACACTGAATATAAATATGAGTATAGAATAACAAAATCTAATATAATTCTTTATGATTATGGTGTAAATAGTGATGTACAATCCTATGGAATTGAAATTGAAAGAATGGATATTGTAAATGGAAAAACTGTTAATTTAGAAAGAGACGGTGTATATAACATAAGTCCGCAAAGATATAAAGTACAAGAATTAGTGAAATTATTATATAATAACGATGTATCTCCAATAAATGCAATTGAAATTATTGGAGATTATGTTGATGAATATATTGTTGATTTTGATGATGCACTTAAATCAATTTCTATTGGATAGAGAGGGAAACCTCTCTTTCGTTTTTTTATTAATTATATTTTTACAAATAATAGCTTTATCATAGCTTGTCATATATATTATAATAAATTTATCCGATAACTAGTAGCTGTAACACTTCACCGCACTCTGTGAAAGTGATTCACACAAAATCAAAATTTTGGTTCTCTACTTGCACTCTGTGAAAGCGAACAAATACAAAATAAAATTTTGTTTTGCCTGCTTGCACACAGCGAAAGCGATTCACACAAAATCTAAGATTTTGGTTCTCTGCTTTTCTAAAAGGTGGAGATAGCAGCCACACGTTCCTGGATAATTCATCTAAATTTAGTGGGAATGCAAACTCCCACTAAGTAGATCAATTGATAATCAAATTTGAAATAGAATAACATTTGTACAAGCAGTAATATAATATAGGCATATAAAGGTAAATAATATGTTGAAGCTGTGACATATTATTTATGTGACATCTGAAGACAGATTTTGTGAAAAAATTTGTTGCTGATGATGTATGATATAAAATGGACTAACATAACAACCTAATTAGCTATTTTTTAAGATGTCTTAAATGGGAGGATGCTAAATGATATTAGGAGTAGGCGTAGATATAGTAGAGATACAGCGGATAAAAGAAGCTATAGACAAAAATTCATTATTTTTAGAAAAGGTATATACTGAAAATGAAATTGAATATTTAAGAAGTAGAAATTTTAGACCAGAATATGCAGCAGGAAGATTTGCGGCCAAAGAAGCTATAGCAAAGGCTCTTGGAACTGGCTTTATGCAGTTTAGTATTCGTGATATAGAAATAGACAGAAATGTTAAGGGGAAACCATTAGTAGTATTAAAAGGTAAGGCAAAGCAAATAGCAAATAAATTTGGAAAGTATAAAATACATTTAAGTATATCTCATAGCAAAGAAAATGCAATAGCATATGCTGTTTTAGAGGTGATTTAATTGAAGTTTGCATCAAGTGATGTCATGAGAAAAATTGACAGCTATTGTATAAACGAATTAGGTATTTCAGAACTTATCTTAATGGAAAATGCCGCTTTAAAGATTATAAATAATATAGATTTAAAAAATAATATGTCCTTTACTGTAGTTTGTGGTTCTGGAAACAATGGAGGAGATGGACTAGCAGTAGCAAGACATTTAATCTCTCTTGGTAAAGCGGTACAAGTATTTTTTGTTGGTAACATAGATAAAATGAGTGACTCCTGTAAAGTTAATTATTTAATTTTAAAGAATATGAAGATCAATATTATTAATATTATAAGTTTAGAATATATTGAGGCATTGAATTTAGCTGTGGCCCGTTCAGATATTACTATAGATGCACTTCTTGGCACTGGTATAAGTAGAGATGTACAGGGAATCCATACCTTGGTTATATCTGTTATAAATGAAAATACAAATTTCACATTAGCTATAGATGTTCCTTCGGGACTAAATAGTAATAATGGCAATAAAATGGGTAATTGTATTATAAGTAATAAAACTGTAACCTTTGAATTTTATAAGAGTGGATTTTTGAATTATGACTCAGAAAAATATACAGGTGAAATCATAGTTGAAAAAATAGGTATACCACAATTTGTAATAGATAAATATCATGAAGGTGGATTTATTACAGAAAGATATATGTTTAAAGAAAATGTTAAACCTCGAAATAAATATGCTCATAAAGGCAATTATGGAAGAGTTTTAATTTTTGCGGGTTCAAAAAAATATACTGGTGCAGCTTACATATGTACAGAAGGAGCGGTAAGAAGTGGAGCGGGACTTATAACACTATGCTGTGATGAAGATATACTTCAAATTTTAAAAAATAAGCTTGCAGAGGCAATGACTATATCCTCTAAGGATAATGATGGTATAGATAAGCTTTTGTTAAATAGTAATTGTATTGCCATAGGACCTGGAATGGGTAATAATGAAAATACATTTAAAATTGTAAATTATGTATTAAAAGCCAGCAATTGCCCGGTGGTTATAGATGCTGATGGAATAAATGTATTAAGTAATAATTTAGGTATATTGAATAATGTAAAAGTACCTGTAGTATTGACTCCACATTTAGGAGAAATGGCTAGACTTACTGGTTTTTCTATAGAATACATAGAGCAAAATAAAATGAAAGTTGTAAAAGATTTTGCAATAACTTATAAAGTTATTGTGCTCTTAAAGGGGTATAATACTATTATTACTGATGGAAATATAGCTATAGTAAATCCCACAGGTAATAGCTCCATGGCATCTGGGGGGATGGGAGATTGTTTGACAGGAATAATAACTTCATTTATAGCTCAGGGGCAAAAGCCTATTATTGCTGCTATGACAGGTGCATTTTTACATGGATACTGTGGAGAAATGTTGTCAAGAGAAATGTTTAATGTAAGTGCTACTGACATACTAAATAAAATTCCATACATAATAAAAGAATTACAAAATTAATAATTAAATATGAATTCTTGGGACAAGGATTGAATAGTATTAATAATAAGGCATGTGAAAATAAATAGTAAGTCAAAGATGCGACGAATATTTTGAATCATACAAGGAAGGTGACCAGGATAGTGGGCTATCTGAGGGCTCTGCTGACGCAGTAGGATTCAAAATAGGCTAGCATACTGACTAGTTATTTATTTAAATATGCCTAAAGTTGAATAATTAGCATATGAAAAGAAATAGCAAGTGAAATATAATACATATTAGCTGTATATTTCTTTGAAGATGACTCATTTGGAGGAATTATGAAAAAGATATTATTAATATGTACATTCTTTGTTTTTATTATATCTGTAACTGGATGTGGGTCTAAAAATAAGGGAGAGAAAGATACTTTAGTATATTTAAAAAATTTAAAAAGCTATAGTGCAGATATGAATATTGAAGTTAAAAATGATAAACAAAAGTTGAATTACAGTGGTAGACAAATATATTCTTTAGGGTTAGGATATAGATTAGAGCTAAATAAGGAAAGAGTGCTTATATACAGGGAAGATAAAATTTATGTTACTGATTTACAAAATGGACAAAAATATACAACTGATATGAGTTTTGATGATGTATATAAACTAAGTTTTTTAGGAAATTTTATTGATCTGCTATATACAAATGAAAGTATAAAAACTTCTTTTGAAACTATAGATAATGATCAATATGAATTAGTGAATACTGATATGCCTGATAGCAATAGGAATATAGGCTATGGTGTTCTATATATTGAGGTGGATAAGAAGCTTCCTGAAAAGTTAATTATATACGATAAAAATGGAAAAGAAAAATTTATAATAACGTATAAAAATTTTATACCTAACTGTAATGTAGATAAAACTCTTTTTGAGTTTAATCAATAAAAACTAGAGGATATATTTGGAAAGGTGATGCACTTTGTTTAAACATTTAAGACCTGTTTGGGCAGAAATTAATCTTGATAATTTGGAATTTAATATGAAGGGTATAAAAAAACTTGCTAAAAGCACCGAAATCTTTGGCGTAGTAAAGGCCGATGCCTATGGACATGGAGCCATTGATGTAGCACCTGTACTTTTAGAAAATGGTGCTACTAGGTTAGCTGTAGCAGTTATAAGTGAAGCTGTAGAACTTAGAAGAGCTGGAATTGACTGCCCAATTATGATTTTGGGATATACACCTTTGAGTTTAGCTGATGATATATTGAAATACGATATAGAACAAACTGTATTTTCCTATGAATATGCATTAGAACTTTCTAAAGTGGCTGAAAAGAGACACATAAAAGTTAAAATACATATAGCATTGGATACAGGGATGGGGAGAATTGGATTTTTACCTGATGAGAAAAGCGTAGAAGACGTATATAAAATAGGCGAATTGCCAAATATAGAAATAGAAGGATTATTTTCTCATTTTTCTACGGCAGATGAAGATAATAAAGACTATACGTACAAGCAATATAATAATTTTAATTGGTTTTATGAAAAACTCAAAGATAGAGGTGTTTCAATAATGGTAAGGCATGTAGCTAATAGTGCTGCTATCATGGATTTACCGGATACCCATCTTGATGGAGTAAGGCCTGGAATAATACTCTATGGATATTATCCCTCTGAGGAAGTAAATAAGAAAAAGTTAGAATTAAAACCTGTAATGACTTTAAAAACCAATATAGTACACATAAAAACTCTTAAAAAAGGGGAATATATAAGTTATGGCAGAAAATTCAGATGTGAAAAAGACAGTGTTATTGCCACTCTTCCTGTAGGGTATGCTGATGGATATACAAGACTTATGTTTGGAAAGGCAAAAGTTATAATAAATGATGAATTTGCTCCTGTAGTTGGTAGAATCTGCATGGATCAATGTATGGTAGACATAACTGATATTAGTACAGCCAAGGTTGGAGATGAAGTAATCCTTATGGGAGAGTCTAAAAATTGTAAGTTTAATGCAGATGATATAGCTGAACATATAAATACTATAAATTACGAAGTGGTTTGTATGATTGGAAAAAGAGTTCCTAGAGTCTACATAAAAAATAGAAAAGTTACAAAAATAAGGAACTATGTGTAGCATATACATAAGAAAAATGTAGATAAATAAAGTAAATCCTTTGACATATTGACAAATTTTAAATTATAATGGGTACATACATATTTTCGTTTTGGTAAATAGGAGGTATTAATTGTCCAATGTCAAGCTCAAAGAGATTAGTAGTAAACCTCACAGATGCACTTTGTAGTGAATTTGATAAAGCACTAAAGGAAGATTGTAAAAAAAGAAGTGAATTTATTCGTGAAGCAATAATATTATATATAGAAGAGAAGAAAAAAATTAATTTTATGGAAGAAATGAAAAAGGGATATATGGAAATGTCAGAATTAAACCTAGAAATTTGTGAAATGGGCTTTTGTTCTGATATAAAAGAATTAAAAGAATATGAAGTTAAGCTTTCGGAGAGTGATTTGCCTGATGACGATGGTGGTGAAACGAGGAGATATATTCTATGCTGACTTAAGTCCAGTAGTTGGATCAGAACAGGGTGGAATAAGACCTGTTATCATTATTCAAAATGATATAGGTAATAAATACAGTCCTACAGTAATTGTAGCTGCAATTACTTCGCAGATAAATAAGGCAAAACTTCCAACTCACGTTGAAATTTCTTCAGAGGAATATGGATTGAATAAGGATTCGGTAGTTTTGTTAGAACAAATAAGAACTCTTGACAAGAAAAGGCTTAAAGAAAAAATAGGTCATATGACAGATAGTGATATGGAAAAAGTAGATAAGGCGCTGCTGGTTAGTATATCACTTAAATGTGATTAATTTTTTAAGCCATTTTAAAATTATAAATTTGAAATAGCACTCTAGTTTATTCTGGAATGCTATTTTTTAGTTGCATAATATTAAAGATCATTCTAAAGATAGCTATTGTATTGCTAAAGATAGAATGCTTTTTTTATTTGATTTAATAAATAGTATAGACTAAGTATATAGATTACGTATTTAATCAACATATATAAAATAATTTTTTTGATATATGTTGTTTTGCTTATATATGTGTTACAATATATACATAAATGTGTTATACTAATACATAATGATAAACTCGGAGGTAAAAATATGAAAAATGATCTAAGGCTTCTTAAGAAAACTGCTATAAGTATTAGAGAAGATATCATAACCATGTTGACTGAATCAGCTTCAGGCCATCCAGGAGGTTCTTTATCTTCAGTAGAAATAATGACAACTTTATATTTTAAAGAGATGAATATAAATCCTGAAAACCCAAAGGATGAGAATAGGGATAGATTTGTGCTATCTAAAGGGCATGCAGCACCAGCTCTCTATAGTACATTGGCTGAAAGAGGTTATTTTAATAAAGATGAACTGAAGGGGCTTAGAAAGTTTGGGTCTATATTACAAGGTCATCCTAATATGAATTATGTACCTGGAGTAGACATGTCTACAGGATCTTTAGGACAGGGGATTTCAGCAGCAGTAGGAATGGCTCTTGCAGGAAAGCTTGATAAAAAGGATTATAGAGTCTATGCATTACTTGGAGATGGTGAACTAGAAGAAGGACAAGTTTGGGAAGCTTCCATGGCGGCTGCACATTATAAACTAGATAATTTAACTGCCTTTGTTGATCATAATGGACTTCAGATTGACGGAAAATGTGAGGATGTAATGTCGCCGGAACCAGTAAGTAATAAGTTTAGAGCCTTTAATTGGAATGTAATTGATGTAGATGGACATGATTTTAATGCTTTAATAGCTGCAATTGGTGAAGCTAAAAATATTAAGGGTAAGCCTACAGTAATTGTTTGTAAAACTGTAAAGGGGAAAGGTGTAAGTTTTATGGAAAATGAAGCATGTTGGCACGGAACGGCACCAAACCAAGAACAATGTAATAAAGCTTTAAGTGAAATTGGAACTGAATAATTTAACTAATTACTCAGTTAAGGAAGCTGAAAGGAAATAATAAGTCAAGGACACCTAAGTATAAAAGATATAGGAGGTTAAAATAATGTCAAAAAAAGTAGCTACTAGAGAGGCCTATGGGAAAGCATTAGCTAATATAGGGTTAGAAAATAAAAAAATTGTTGTATTGGATGCGGATTTATCTAAATCTACAAAAACAGCTGAGTTTAAAAAAGAGTGCTCTGATAGATTCATTAATATGGGTATAGCAGAGGGAAATATGATGTCAGTAGCAGCTGGTCTTGCTGCCTGCGGTAAAATTGCTTTTGCCAGTACTTTTGCTATATTTGCAGCAGGAAGAGCTTTTGAACAAATAAGAAATTCTATTTGCTATCCTAAATTAAATGTAAAGATATGCGCTACTCACGCAGGACTTACAGTTGGAGAAGATGGGGCTTCACATCAATCTGTAGAAGACATATCTTTAATGAGAAGCATACCAAATATGACAGTAATAAGTCCTAGTGATGCAGTTGAAACGGAGGCGGCTATTAAAGCTATAACTGAATACAATGGGCCTTGTTATGTTAGACTCGGAAGAGCAGGGGTAAATATTATAAATGATACACCTGATTATAAATTTGAGCTTGGCAAAGGTGTTGTATTAAGAGAAGGCACAGATGCTGCAATTATTGCCACTGGTATTATGGTAGATGCAGCTTTAGAAGCTTATAATATTTTAAAGACAGAGGGAATAAGTGTTAAAGTAATTAACATACATACGATAAAACCTATAGATACAGATATAATAATTTCTGCTGCAAAGGAAACAGGTGTTATTGTAACAGCTGAGGAGCATAGTATAATTGGAGGACTGGGTTCAGCAGTTTGTGAAATTACCAGTGAAAATTATCCTGTTCCTGTATTTAGAGTTGGTATTAAAGATGTATTTGGGGAAAGTGGAAAACCGGATGAGCTTTTAAAAGCTTATAATTTAACTGCTGAAGATATAGTGGGCCAAGTTAAAGAGGGAATAAATTTAAAAAATAATCAGTTATTATTTAAGTAATAAGTATTTTTTTCATCAATGATGCTATATAAATTTATCCAAATTTAATGGGAGTACAAATTCCCATTAAGTAAGCTTTATTGATATGATGCTAGGCTTCCACTTTTAAGTGACTGCCTAATATATTAAAAGGAGCTGTCCACATAATAGAAAGTGATTTCTGAGGTGTGGATAGCTCTTTTTGCATTTATTTTCAGATACCTAATTATATTTAGAAAATTATAGATTATCACTAGTGCTTAATTATATAAAGTACTAAGATATTGTTAAACCGGTTTACTATATAAAAATAGCAATTAGAAGTGTATATGGGATTTATATGAATATAATTTTAAATTAACGGGAAGTTAACGCGATTATTATATGTAATTAACAAAACCGGTTTAATATGTCCATAGAGGTGATTATTATTACAAATATAAATGATGTAGCAAAAGAAGCTGGTGTGTCTAAAAGTACAGTTTCTAGTGTTTTTAGTGGAAAAAGACCTATCAGTAATAAAGTTAAAGAACATGTTTTTCAGGTTGCTAAAAAGCTAAATTACAGACCAAACTATTTGGCAAGAAGTCTAGCTATTAAAGAAACGAAGATCATTGGATTAAATATGCAGGGTGAAAATGTGAAATTTAGCCAGTTTCATTTATCTCTCTTGAATGGTGTGCTTAAAGTATGCTATGAGAGTGGCTACAGGGTTCTAGTAAATCATTTGTCACCTCGATATGATAATCATATACAATTTCAGACAACGGATCCTGTTGATGGAGAAATACTGCTTGATCCAGCAAAGAAAGATCAGAGAATTGTTGAAAGATTAGAGAAAAATATACCAATGGTTGTCATAGGAAGACCAGAAAAAGAATATGAAGATAAGGTTTTTTATGTAGACAATGATAATGTAAATATTGCAGCCAAACTTACCGACTATCTAATGGGATTGGAGCATAAAAACATTTTATTTCTAAATTCATTAGAATCACGGACCGTAAGTCAAGATAGAGCAAAAGGTTATTTAGAAGCCTTTAGAACCTTAGGTCTTGATGCAAATAATGATTACTTAGTTTTTAAACCTGATGAGATGACATCTATTGAATACGGTTATCTGTTTACAAAGGAAATAATATCAAAACATCGAGATGTTACGGCTATAATTGCAGACAGTGACAAGGTGGCACAGGGAGTATATAATGCATTACACGAATTGGGTTTGGCAATTCCAGAAGATATTTCAGTTGCAGCCTTTAGTGATGGCTCGGAAAGTACGCTTTCACCAACATTAACTTGTGCGAACTTAAATTCAGAGATTTTAGGAGAAGAAGCTGCTAAGTTGCTTATTGAACAATGCAAAAACAAAGATACCATAGTAAAAAAATTGATAATATCTTCAAAATTAATATTAAGAAAATCAACAAAAAACATTTTTCGTCATGACCCATTGGGTTAGGCATGTTCAAAAAATAAACTAGTCAGTATGCTAGCCTATTTTAAATCCTACTACGTCAACAGAACCCTCTAATAGCTCACTATTTTCGGAAACTGTTTCCTTGTAAGATTTAAAATATTCGTCGCATCTTTGACTCCTTATTTATTTTCACATGCCTTAGTAAAAAATATCGAGAGGAAGATAGAATTCATGGCATATTTAGAATTCAGGAATCTGGTAAAGGTGTATGATGACTCTAAGAAAGGCAAATTCTATGCTGTTAATAACTCAAATATTGAAGTTGAAAAAGGTGAATTAGTGGTTTTTGTTGGACCATCTGGGTGTGGAAAATCCACTTCGCTCCGTATGCTGGCAGGGCTTGAAGAACCAACTAGCGGAGATATTATTATTGATGGACAAGTTGTAAATGATATGATACCAAAGGAAAGAGATATAGCAATGGTATTTCAGGATTATGCACTTTATCCTCATATGAAAGTAAAAGAAAACTTATCCTTTGGCCTTGGTAATATGAAAGTAGCCAAGAAAGAAATTGATAAAAGAGTGGAGACAGCATCAAATATGTTGGAATTATCAGAACTTCTAGATAGATTTCCAAAGCAATTGTCAGGAGGGCAAAGACAGAGGGTAGCTTTGGGTAGGGCGCTTGTACGAGAGCCTAAAGTATTTCTGCTTGATGAACCTCTTTCAAATTTAGATGCAAAGCTGAGAGTTCAGACCAGAAAGCAAATTGCAGAACTTCATAAAAAGTTAAATGCCACAATGGTATATGTAACTCATGATCAGATAGAAGCCATGACACTAGGAGATAAAATTGTTGTTATGAATAAAGGTGAGATACAACAAATAGCAGATCCAGAAACACTTTATAATTATCCTGCTAATATTTTTGTGGCAGGATTTATTGGAACTCCACCTATGAATTTGTTAAATGCTGTATTGATTGATGAAAATACTGTAGAAATAAGTGGGCTTAAAGTTTTGATGCCTGAGGAAATATTAAATAAATGCAAAGAATATATTGGAAAAAGGATTATATTAGGCATCCGCCCTGAACATATTACCATAAATGACAATGCAAATGTTGTATATTCTTCAAAGCCAAATATCATAGAATTTTTAGGAAGTGAAAACTTACTGTATTTTAATATTGGAGATCAGGAGTTAATTGCAAAAGTAAATGTACAGAGCAAAATGAATGAGGACAGAGTCTATGATATAGGTTTTATACTTGAAAATATAAACCTATTTGACGGAGACACTGGAGAGAGAATTTAACATTGTTGTAATTTTAAATTACATAAATAATTAAAAATCAAGGAGGATAAGAATAATTATGTCAAAGAAAAGTATATTAACCTTTGTGGCAGTAATTAGTATTTTGACTACCTCAATTTTTACAGGGTGCAGCAATAATACAAAACAAGCTGCTAGTACAGCTGATGCACCGATAGCTAAGAAAGAGGTAAGGATTCTTACAGGTGGACCTGGTGGTAAAGATGATCAGGAAATGAAGCTTTTCACTGAAGCAATAAACAAGGCAACAGGATTACAGGTAACAATTGATAAGCCTGCTTCTGATTATGATAATGTGATGATGCAAAAGCTTCAAGCAGGCGAAAAATACGATTTAGTGTATTTTACTCAGGACAAGCTTCCAGCCCTTGTAAATCAAGGTGCCCTTACGGATATTACTAGTTATGTTAAAAAATCAAAGACTTTATCAGATACCAATGTTATACCACAATCTGAATGGGATGCAATAAAAGTTGACGGAAAATTGTATGCTGGCTTCAACAAGAAAGAAGTAGAAAGAGTTGTAAATGTAAATTCAGTTATAGCTCAAAAAGCTGGTGTAGAGGCTGCAAATATAAATCCTACACTTGATGGTTACTATGAAGCATTTAAGAAAATGAAAGCCTATAATGACAGCAATGGAGGTGCTAAGGATTTCTATCCATTTAACCTAGCAATTACTCAGATGTATGACATGCAGCCTTGGTTTTCAACAGTTGGACTGCAAGGTGGAATAGTTCCTGACAAAAGCGGAAATAAAACAGTTCCCTGGTCTACAGATGAAGCAGCACCGGTATGGGACTGGCTTCACAAACTATATTCTGAAGGGTTAATGGATAAAGATGCTCTAACGGATACAACTAAGCAATTAAGAAATAAGTTTCAAACAGGAAAAACGGGCACAGTTACTGATTGGGCTGCATGGACTGGTCTCTATAACAAAAACGCAGGAGCTCAGTATCCAAATGATTTCAAGGCTTATCCACTTCCAGGAACCAAAGGAGCAGACGGAAAGTATATGTTAACAAGAGGTGGGGCTTCCTTATGGGGTATACCGGCTAATGCTGAAAATGTACAAGGTGCCATGAAGGTTCTTGAGTATTTCGCAACTCAAAAGGGCGGGGAATTATTATCTGTTGGTATGGAAGGAAGCGATTATAATATAGTTGATGGAAAATATGTTTTAACTGATACAGGTGTAAAACATGCTGGAGATCACGGTGCACCATTACCTATTGATGCTCAGTTTAAAAATCCTATAGGATGGAATCCTGGATTTGAAGATGCTTTGAATTATATTAAATATGCAAAGATTGAAAATTCATACCCTGAAACAAGCAAGTATACAGAAATTGTTGGTAAATATGCAGTAAAAATAATAAAAGGTGATGTAAGCACACAAGATGGACTTGCTCAAATGAGAGCTGAATTAAAGCAAGCTGGAGTAATCCAATAATATTAACTATACAAGAAGAGTTTTACTCTTCTTGTAGTTTATTATAATACAAGTTCTAAAGGGCTTGCATTACTTTAGAGAGGGTGATAAGGTGAAGCACATGGAAGTCAAGAAATCTATCTTATCAAAATTTAATAATCCTTTTAATAAGAATACTTTGAGGCAGATAAAAAAATATAAGGCCATATATTTTATGATGATTCCTGTGGTATTATATTTTGTGGTTTTTTCATATTATCCTCTTATATTGGGAATAATTCAAAGCTTGCAGAAAAATAAGCTGCTAGGAACTCCAGAATTTACGGGTATTTCCAATTATAAAGAGGTTTTAGGAGATTACCAATTTCATCAGGCATTTCAAAATTCATTGACAATAGGCATAGGAACTCAAATTATTAGCATTATTTTAGCACTAGTTCTTTCACTGGGAATAAATGAAGTTAGAAATAAATTTGCTAAAGCTTCAATGGAAACAGTTACCTTTATTCCATATCTACTTTCATGGACTGTAGTTGGTGGTATGTGGGTATTTGTGCTCTCCGGCAATGGTTTAATTAATAATATATTATCATTAATAGGTGGCAAATCAGTGCAATTTTTAGCTGAAGAAAGATATGCACAGTTAATTTTCATATTAGCAGATACATGGAAATCAATAGGATATTATTCAATATTGCTTTTAGCAGGAATAGTTTCTATAAGTCCTAATTTATTTGAAGCTGCTCAGATAGATGGAGCGTCAAGGGAAAAGCAGATAAGAAAAATAATAGTACCACAGCTTGTGCCGACTTTAAAGGTTATTATAATGTTGGGAACTATGGGATTACTGAGAAATTTTGATCAGGTGTTTGTTATGGGTAATGTTGCAATTATGGATAAAGTAAGGTCATTACTGCTCTATATCTATACAGAAGGTATTACGCAATTCAAGATTGGTAAAGCTACTGCTGCTGCAACAATGGTGCTTATAGCAACTTTAGTTTTAGCGTCTATAGTGAGAAAGCTAATCAGGTATGATGATGTCTATTAATTAGAAAGGTGATAATTTAAAATGTTTAAAAAGAAAATAAAATACAAAAATTCCATGATACCAGGGATAAGAGTACTAAACTATACTATGCTTTTAATTCTCTTTATAACCATGGCAGTTCCCATGATTAATGTTTTAGCTATATCCTTCTCAACTAAATTGGGGTCTATGCAGCCAGGGATTAGACTGTTTCCTGACCGTTTTACACTGGAAGGCTATAAAGATGTTTGGACAAGGGTCCAGCTGTGGAGGCCATTCTTTAATTCACTCTTTGTAACAATATTGTCCACCTTTATTGAGATAATTCTTTCCTCAATGGCAGGTTATGTGCTAATACAGAAGGATTTGCCCTTTAAAAAATTAATGACAACCTTAATTATAGTAACAATGATGATTCCAGGGGATTTAACCTTAATATCAATATATTCAGTTAATAAACAATTGGGATTGCTTAATACATATACAGGATTAATAGTAAACAGCTTGGTTTCCGGATTAAGTATTTTATTAATGAGAAATTACTTTCTTTCGGTTCCGGAGTCTTTGGCAGAGGCAGCGAGGCTTGATAATACTGGTGAATTTAAAATATTCTGGAGGATATATCTTCCGCTTTCAGTTCCAGGACTTGCAACTGTCACATTTATAGAATTTATAAATAAATGGAATAGTCTTATGATTCCAACTACCTTAATAACTCAGCAGGATAAATATACCCTTCCACTGGTGATAAGGGCACTGGTATTTAATCAGGCAAGCCAATCGGGTACGGATTTTATAGCACCAAATACCATTATGGCAGCAATGGTAATTTCCATTATTCCATTAATTCTAATATATATATTTGCTCAAAGATTCCTCATATCAGGAATGACAATTGGAGCTTCAAAGGAGTGATGAATTATGCCAAGCATACTTGAGGTAAATATAGAAAGATTAGTAGCAAAATGTGAAGAAAAGACTTACTTTGAAATTACTTTTAAAGTACCAGAGAATGTTTCAAAGATTGAGGTATCCTATTCATATAAAAGAAGAGAAATCAAACGTGATGAAACAGGGGATGAATTTAACAGAGAAATTAACGTTGTGGATATAGCTATAAGAGATGAAAGTAAAACCTTTAGGGGCTGGTCAGGTTCTGAAAGATTGTATTTTTATATTACGGAAAATGAATCTACTCCTGGCTACATAAGAGGAATTATTAATGAAGGTGAATGGGCAATAATTTTAGGAGCCTATAAAATACAGGAAAAAGGATGTAGAGTAAGTTTAAATATTAAATTTACTTTAAAAGAAAGAATACTTTTAAAAGGAGACCTTCATGTTCACTCAATTCATTCAGATGGTAAATATGAAGTTCCTGATTTGATAAAACTAGCCAAACTACATGAAATGGATTATATGCTCCTTACTGATCATAATACATTTTCTCAATGTGAAGAGATAAAAAGCAGTGATTCCCTTGTAGTGATTCCTGGTATGGAATGGACTCACTATAATGGGCATTGTAATTTCCTTGGTGTAAAAAATCCTATAAAGAATTTCGTTTCAAATGATAAAGAGAAAACTATAGAGATAATGAATGAGGCAAAAGCAAGTGGTGCACTTGTTATTTTAAACCATCCACATTGCCAGTATTGTGGTTGGAAATGGGGGTTTGATGTTCCTTTCCATGCTGTTGAGATTTGGAACGGACCAATGAAAAAGTCAGAATATGATACTGTGGAGTGGTGGAATTCTAAACTTATTGAGGGAGAAAGAATTCCAATTGTTGGAGGAAGTGATAGCCATAAAAATGAATTGCTTAGAATGATAGGTACTCCTACTACATTTTTATATAGTTATTCAAGAGGACAGTCGGACATCTTAAATGCCATTAAAAATGGACATTCATTTGTAAGTTACAAAGTAAATGGTCCCATAATGGAATTTTCTGTTGGGAAAGATATTATGGGTGATTGTATAGATTTAAAAGAAAATAAGATTGGATTAGTTAAGGTAGAGAACGTAGGTTTCAAAGATGAAATTAAGTTGATTTCAGATAAAGGTATAGAAAAAATATATGAGGTTAATGAAGAAAGCACAAAGACTTTTACATTTGAAGTTGAGAAGAGAAAATTTTATCGTATTGAGGTGTGGAGAGAAATTCTTCCGAAAATGCTGACGTTGGTTTCCATTTCAAATCCTATTTATATTAGGAAGTGGATAGATGAAAAATATTAATAAAGTACATGTGATATTTAAGACGCATTTAGATGTGGGTTTTACAGATTTAGCTGAAGAAGTAATAAATGAATATGTAAAAAATTTTATTCCTAAGGCTGTGAAATTGGCGAATGATGTAAATAAACATGAGAAAAATAAAAAATTTGTATGGACGGTTGGATCATGGTTAATAGATGAATATTTAAGAAGGACAAATGGAAAAGCGAGGGAAGAGTTTGTGAATGCCATAAATAGTGGATATATAGTATGGCATGGTCTTCCATTTACAACTCATAGTGAACTTATGGACGAGGAGTTATTTGATTTTGGGATTTCCATAAGTAAAGAATTAGATAAGAAATTTACAAGAAAAACCATTGCAGCAAAGATGACAGATGTTCCAGGACACACTATAGGTATAGTTGAACCCCTTTGTAGAAATGGTATTAAGTATCTTCATATAGGAGTAAATGAAGCATCACAAAAACCAGATTTAAATGATACATTTATATGGCGGGATTCCAAAGGAAATGAAATAATAGTAGGGTACTGCCAGGGCTATGGCAAAAGTACTTTAGTGCCTGGTTTTGATGAGGCATTGGTATTTGTGCATTCAGGTGATAACTCTGGGCCTCCTACTAAAGCAGATATTTATAAACAAATTGAAAAAATACAAGAACAGTTTAAAGGGGCAGAAGTAAAAGCTTCTACCTTGGACGATTATGCACGAGCTCTTATAAATTTTAAGAAGGAATTGCCGGTGGTAACAGAGGAAATAGGAGATACATGGATACATGGTATAGCAACAGATCCATATAAGGTATCAGTTTTCCTTGAACTCTTAAGATTAAAACATAAGTGGATAAAGGAAGGAAAACTAGAGAAGGATAGTAAGATCTATAGGAATTTTATGGGAAATTTGCTTATGATACCAGAGCATACCTGGGGACTTGATTTTAAAAAGTATATGGCAGATTATAAAAATTGGAGAAAGCAAGACTTTTTGAAGGCAAGAAATTTAGATAAATTAAGTGATAGTTATATTCCGGAAAAATATGACCAATATGCTAGGTTTGCTAGAAATGAGTTTAAAGCACAGATAAAGCATATGGGGTGGAAGGATAGAAGCTATTCTTTTTTTGAGTCTTCTCATAGAGAGCAAAGATATTATTTAGATAATGCAATAAAAGTACTATCAAAGGATTTAAAAGAAGATGCACAAAAGGCTATAAAAGAGCTTACTGAATATCCTGAAATAAACCACAAATATAAAAAAATAAATTACAATGAGGAATGTGAAATAAATGGCTATAGTATTGCTGTATTGGAGGATGGGAGTATCAAAGTTCATGGGCATAGTCTAAGTAGGCCAGTTATTTTGGGAAAAGCTACATATCAATTATTTGGGGCCAGTACATTTAATAAATGGAAAAAAGAATATATGGTTAATTTGGATGCTAATAGGCTGTGGGCTATACCTGATTTCTTTAAACCAGGAATTGAAGAAGCTGGAGCACCACAACACAATATTCACTTCTATTCCAAAGTAGAAAACTGTACTATAAAAGAAAAGGAACTAATTATAGAGCTAAGATTTAATGATAGTGAATGTGAAGAATATGGATGTCCTAGAAAAGCAATCATGAAATATATATTTGATGACAAAGAGATTTATATGTCTTCTTATTTCTTAAATAAAGATGCATCCAGACTGCCGGAAGCCCTATGGATTTCACATTTTGTAGATAATGATTCGATTAGAGAGATTAAGTTTAATAAATTAGGTGAGATAATAGATCCATTCAGAGTTGTGAAATATGGAAATAGAAATTATCATTCCATAAAGGAAGTAGAATTTAAACTGGATAATGTAAACTGCAGCATAACACCAATGGATTCCACATTAGTTTCATTGGGAGAAATGCGTTTATATGATTTTAATCAGGAATATGCAGATCCGAAAGGTGGCTTTCACTTTAATCTATATAATAATTTATGGGGAACCAACTTTAAAATGTGGTATGAAGAAAACATAATAAGTAGATTTTCTATAAAGATAAACTAATTTTTAAAAATTGCAAAGGATATTTATGATATGAAATTTAGTAAGGAACACAAATTATTTCTTGCTTCCAACACAATTGTAGCTTTTTCAATGGCTATTTCATCAACTTTTTTTAATATATTTGTATATAGGTATACTTCAAGTTCCATAGAAATGATGATATTGTTCAATGCTATAAAGTATTTAACTGTACCAGGTGTCTTTGTAATAGGATCTTACTTAACTAAAAGAATAAGTTTGATAAGAATTTTTGGTATAAGCATGTTAATATATATGTTTATGCTCATAGCTGCTATCACTTTAAGCTCATATAAAGTTATAGATTATGTACCTTTTGTTTTACTAATAGGAATATTGTGGGGAATGGGAGATGGACTTTATTGGATGTCCTTTAATTCACTTCAGCAGATTCTAATGAAGGGAAAAATAAGGACAAGATTCATAGCAATATATTCAAGTTTGAGTGGTGCAGCTTCTATTGCAGCACCAACCTTCTCTACAATGTCTATTGGCTTGTTTGGCACAAAAGGATACCTATTTATTTTTAGTACAATATTGGTTTACTACATAATAGCCTTTATTCTTGTGTTAAAAATTAATTTGCCGAAGGACGAAAATATTAATATTGACTTTTTTAATAAAGTCGAACACAAAAAATATACAAAATTAAAGTTCAATTTTGTATTAAATACGGTGGTTGGTTTTAGAGAAGGTGTTGGTATTTCTTTTTTAAGTCTTATGTATATAAATGCTTTTAATAATGATGATATTTTTTATGGCTCATTTACAACTGTTATAGCAATACTTTTAGTATTTTCTAATTATGCTGCTGGTAGAATATATCATAGTAAGCATAAAAATATTTTTTTTATAATTTCATCTTCTATGCTGGTTATAGCTTCCTGTTTTTTTGGAATTGTAAATTCAAAGCTGTCAGCAGTGGCCTACGGGATAATTTATAATCTGATATTTCCCATGTATTATATACCAATAACAGTATTGTCATTTAGTATTATTGATTACTGTTCAAAAACAAGAGGCGAAATATATGTAAATATGACCGCCAGAGAAACTGGAATAAATTTTGGAAGGTTGATAGCAATGTTGACAACTCTCCTTTGTGTTAATTTATTTCACAACGGATTGAATTTTGCTTTTACAGTAACAAATTTAGCTATAATAATAGTATTATTGCTATGCTATACTTATCAATGAATCTTACTCATTGGGAATTTGTACTCCCAATGAGTTTAGATGAATTATCCAGGAATGTGTCGCTGTTATCTCCAACTTGTAGCAGGTGGAGTGTTACAGCGACTAGTTATCGGGTAAAAAAATAATAATATTATAGACTGTGACTAAGGTGATTTGATGTGATTTTTATCTTTGTTACAGTCTCTTTATTTGTCTTTGCATTTTATTTTTCATCAATAAGTACACTTTCTTGTTTTTTATATTCGAATCTCTAATTTATTTATCAATGTTTAGTTTATTTTGTGGTATACTTTTCAAAGAATATAATAGTATAAATATTGTACATTTGTAGGAAAAATATATGAGACATCTGAAAATAAATAACAATATTAAAGTACTAACCATTTATTTTTTAATATGCCTAGCAATAAATAACGATAAGGGTGATGAAATGAAAAAATTAAAAGAATATGTATTAATAACTATTGGATTTTTAATTGTTGTTCTCAGTATAAAGTTTTTTTTAGAACCAAACAAAATAGCAGCAGGTGGAATTATGGGAATAGCAATAATAGTTAATGAAATTTTCCCTAAACTGTCTGTAGGGCTTTTGATGACTGTGATGAATTCAGCTTTGTTTATAGTAGCTTTTAGTGCTATAGGAGGAAAGTTTGGGGCTAAGACCATATATTCAAGCTTAGGGCTTTCAGGTGCAGTTTGGATTATGGATAAATTTTTCACTTTTGGAACTATAACTAACAATATATTGCTTGCAACCTTATTTGGAACTCTTTTAAGTGGTATAGGAATGGGGATAGTTTTTAATCAGAATGCATCTACTGGGGGAACTGATATTATTGCAAAGATTTTAAATAAGTTTTTTCACATTGATATTGGTAAAGCTTTACTAATTGTAGATCTTATTATAACACTTTTTGCAGGTGCTACTCTTGGTGCTGATCTTGGTATGTTTTCATTGCTGTCTGTTATACTCCATGGCTTTATAATAGATATGGTAATTGAAGGTTTTAATGTATGTAAACAAATAATGATAATAAGTAAAAAAAATGATGAGATAAGTAAATATATTATAGAAAAACTTGATAGAGGTTGTACTGTGTTCAATGGTAAAGGTGGGTATACCTGGGAAGATACCTTTATACTATACACAGTACTTAGCAGAAATGAATTTATAAAATTAAAAAAATACATAAAGGAAATTGATCCAAAAGCATTTATAACTGTAAGTGATGCACGTGAAGTTCTAGGAGAAGGATTTAATAACATAGTAGGTGAAGATTAATTAGTAATCAATTTCTAAAATAGTATAATGAATTAAGGATACTATGTAAGTTATTTAGTTTCAAGTAAATAATTTACATAAATCCTATATATGTAAGTGTATAATTTAAATTATATTATATATTTATGAAAATTTTGACTTTAAATGAAAAAATATTTTGTAGAAAAAACTTAAATTATTAAGTATTATAATGTATAGACATATTTATTCAATAAAATTAATACAATTTTAATAAAAATATGACTTTAGAAAACCTTTAAGTATGCTATAATTAATACATACATGTTTTACAAGAAAAACAATATAAATTGGGGAGAAAAATAATGATCGAGTTTAAAAATGTCAGCAAAGTTTATATGAATGATGTTGTTGCACTTTCAAATATTAATATAACTATTAAAAAAGGAGAATTTGTTTTCTTAGTTGGACCAAGTGGAGCTGGTAAATCCACTTTCGTAAAATTGTTAATGAGAGAAATTGAGCCTACTGCTGGTTCTATTGTGGTAAGTGATACTGATATTACTACTCTGTCAAGAAAGCAAATTCCATATTATAGAAGAAAGGTTGGCATGGTGTTTCAGGATTACAGACTTATACCTACACTTAGTGTGTATGAAAATGTAGCCTTTGCCATGAGAATTATTCAGTCAAGTCATAAGGAGATAAAGAAAAGAGTTCCTTTGGTATTGGCAATGGTTGGTTTATCCCATAAGTATAAAGATTTTCCAAATCAGCTTTCGGGTGGAGAACAGCAAAGAGTTTCTATAGCTAGAGCTATAGTAAATAATCCTTCTATACTGATAGCGGACGAGCCTACGGGAAATCTTGATCCAGATACTGCTAATGACATAATGAATATATTAAGTGATATAAATAGGGCTGGAACTACTGTTTTAATGGCAACTCATGCTAAAAATATTGTTAACGATATGAAAAAAAGAGTGCTGGCTATTGAAAATGGAATTTTGGCTAGAGACGAACAAAGGGGTAGATACGATGAGGATTAGTACAATTAAGCTATTTATCATGGATGCTTTAAAAAGTATAAGGAGAAATGCTACAATAAGTTTGGCATCGGCAGCCACCGTAATGGCTACGCTTTTTATTCTAGGGGCCTTTGCTATGCTTCTCTTAAACGTTAAGGTAGGTATAACTGATGTGGAATCTCAAATTGAAGTTCAGATTATTTTAAAAGATGATATTAAAATAGACCAACAGCAGGCTGCCTACAATAAGATAAGTAAACTGGATGGAGTAACTAGTGTTACATTCAAAAGCAAAAAACAAGCATTGGAAGATTTAAAGCAGCAATTAGGGGATAAAAATAAAGGTTTAGTTGCGGGGATGGAAAATGATAATCCTCTTCCAAATTCCTATATCGTAAAGGTTAAGCAGCCTGACTATGTGTCTAAAGTTGTCAGTGCGGTACAGCCTGATGGTAAATATATGGATGGTATAGAACAGGCCAAGGATGGACGTGATATAGTTAATAAAATTTCATCTATAACTAAAACTGTACAATGGGTTGGAGTTGCTTTATTTGTTATATTAATAGGAGTTTCATTATTTCTTATAGGTAATACTATTAGACTTGCAGTATATTCAAGACGTAGAGAGATTAATATAATGAAGTATATAGGAGCTACAGATTGGTTTATAAGATGGCCTTTTATTATCGAAGGAATGGTAATAGGACTATTTGGGGCTATTATATCAGTTTTACTTTTATACTACGTATATGGATTAGCTTATTCTAAAGTAACTTCTTCTGTATCTATGATGATGAAATTTATAAGTCCTATATATATATTGACCAACATATCATGGGCATTTATTCTTATTGGAATATTTATAGGAGCAATGGGAAGTATAATAGCGATTAGAAAATTTCTTATTGTTTAAAAAAATAAACATATGCTGTATAATACTTATTTTTATGAGAAAAATTAAATATATAATTTCGGCATGCAGAGGTCAGTTTATTATGCATGCCACTTTATTTTATCATTGAATCTATTTAATGGGAGTTTGTAATTTGGGCAAATTTGGAACAATTATACAGAAATGTATTGCGGTTAATTATAAAATAAACAGAGTTTTTACATTTTAATAAAATTTTCATTTGTTTGAAATATTCTTGAATTTTGAAAAGAATTTTGCAATTTATTTTTTTATAGTGTTATAATTAATTCATATTTACATAAATAATAAAAGAGTACTAGCAAATGAGGGAGTGAATATTGTTGATAAATAATAAAAGAAAATGGGTAATATGTACTGTAGCCATATTAATAATAACAAATATACTGGCCTTTAGCATTGGAAATAGAGTTTCTTTAAGCTTACCTAATGGAAATGTAGAGATAAGCAAAGCCAATTTAGATGAAGTGCTAAAATTTCAAAAATTGTTTGCAGTGAGAGATCAATTATATAAATATTATGATGGTAAAATTGATGATAATGCATTGCTAAATGGTGCTATTAAGGGTATGACTAATGCACTTAATGATCCTTATACAGTATTTATGGATGCCAATGAAACTAAATCATTTAATACTCAAATTCAAGGCCAAGAGTATGTGGGAATTGGTATTCAGGTAGAAAATAGGGATAATAAAGTAACTGTTAATGCCGTGTTCGATGGTTCCCCAGCAGAAAAAGCTGGTATAAAGGCAGGGGATGCTATAGTTAAGATAGATGGAACAGCCATTGCTGGAGCAGATCTTAATAAAGCGGTTTCTATGATGAAAGGTAAGGAAAATACAAACGTAACCTTAACTATAGCAAGAACGGGAAGAGATAATTTTGATGTTATTGCCCAAAGGAAAAAAATTGCGTATAATACAGTCACTGGACAGATGCTGTCAAATAATATTGGATACATAGATATATCTATGTTTGATGAAAATACTGGAGAAAATTTTGATAAGAAATTACAGGAACTTAAGGCTGCTGGTATGAAAGGTTTGATTTTAGATTTAAGAGATAATGGTGGCGGAGTTTTAGATGATTGTTTAAAAGTTGCATCAAACTTTATAGATAAGGGAAAGACTGTAGTCTATACTGTGGATAAGAATAATAAAAAACAAATTTATAAATCAGAAGGCGGAAGTACTGTGGGCATTCCACTGGTAGTACTTACAAATGGTAATACTGCCAGTGCTTCGGAAATATTTTCTGGTGCAATAAAAGACTATAAAGCGGGTACGTTAATTGGTGAAAAAACTTTTGGTAAGGGCGTAGTTCAAACTACCTTTAATACTGGAGATAATACTCAATTAAAAGTGACAATATCAAAGTGGTATACTCCATTAAATGAAAATATAAATCATAATGGATTTCAGCCTGATATTGAAGTGAAGTATCCACAGGATCTACTAAATAAGCCTTATGATAGGAATTCAGATCCACAATTTCAAAAGGCTTTGGAAGTAATCAATAGTAAAGTTAAGTAATTTATTCAGCTAAAGCTGAAATAATGACTTCAGATGCTATAAACATTTTCATCTGAAGTCATAGATATAGGCATCTTCAAATAATAACTAGCCAGTATGCTAGTCTATTTTGTATCATACTACGTCAACAGAATCCTCTGATAGCATCACTATCATCAGAACCTGTTTCCTTGTACGATACAAGATATATGTTGCATCTTTGACTTGTTATTTATTTTCAGATGCCTTAATTGTGAGATAATCACAGGGTAAAGTAGTTTGGTGAGAGGGGAATTTTATTTTCATGGATATTGCATTATATGTACTTAGATCTATTTCTCAAGTAATAATTACACCACCATACGTTTTTATACTTCTTATGTTAGCATTTATACTATACACAAGAAATAAAAAGACTGTTATGATGCAGAAGATGATAATAGGTGAGAAAATGAACTCATCTTTTGAATTAACTATATCTCAGATAGTACTTGGTATACTTGCAGGCACTGTGGCCAGTTTGATAATTTCTTATTTGGGAATAGTATTTATTAGTGAAGCAACTATAGCTTTATTGTTTATGATATCTATCATACTGATGGTATTTGGAAATAGATTTATATGTTTTTCCTATTCTGCTGGAATACTGTCACTAATAAGTGTTGGTATACAGTTTATAGAATCAGTCTATCACATAAGTATACCTCAATTTGATTTTTTAAAGGTAGATGTGGTAATGATAATTTCGCTTGTGGCTGTATTACATATGATAGAAGGAGTACTTGTAATTATAGATGGAGATAGAGGAACCATACCTGTGTTTACTAATAAAAACAATACTATAATAGGCGGTTTTGCCATTAAGAGATATTGGGTAATACCTGTAGCGTTAATGTTTATTATGAATAGTCAAAATATTTCAGGCGGATCTGAGACAGCTATACCAACCTGGTGGCCCATAATTAGATCCATCAGTTATAATTTAATAAAGGACGCAGTCATTGGATTTTTTGCCTTCTATGGTGTAATAGGATACAATTCTATAACTTTTACAAAGACCAAGAAAGAAAAAGTAATATCATCAGGAATGGGAATATCAATTTATGGTATTGTGCTATTATTAGTCTCACAGTTGGGAAAAATAAATTTAGGCGCTGAATTTTTAGTTGCTATTTTTGCACCGGTGGCTCATGAAATAATGCTTAAAATTCAAGATTATATAGAAGCAAAAGGGAAGCCGAGATATGTAAGTACAGATGATGGACTTATGGTATTAGAAGTAGCCCCCTTTTCTCCAGCTTTTGAAATGGGAATTAAAAGTGGAGATGTGCTGGTGGAAGTAAATGATAAAAAAATAGTAAGTGAACAGGATATGTTGGAAGCTTTAAATAATGTATCCACATTTATATGGCTTAAGATAAAAACTGTTCAGGGAAAATTGGAACAGGTAAATTATAATAAGATGAACAAAAGTAAAAGATTAGGTATAGTTTTTGTTCCAAGGATGATTCCAAAGGATAGTATAGTTATGAAGTTTGATAGAAGTTCCTTTCAAGACACTTTGGAAAAAGTAAAAAAAGAAAAAGAAGATAAAGAAGATAAAGAAGATAGAAAATAATTATATGGGGGGATGTGCTCCCATTAATTTTATATAATTTTAATTTGTAATAGTGAGAAAAGACGAATTAAGTAACTTCATATAAATAATTTGACAATATTATATTCAGAGTGTAAAATTATTGTACGAACAAACGTTCAATGGAGGTTATATATGGGTGAATTTAAGATACATTCAAAATTTAAGCCTACTGGAGATCAACCAGCAGCCATAGATAAATTGGTAGAAGGAGTTAAGAATGGTAATAAATTTCAAACTCTTCTTGGGGTTACAGGTTCAGGAAAAACTTTTACCATGGCTAATATAATTGAAAAATTGCAAAAACCAACTTTAGTTTTAGCACATAATAAAACTTTAGCAGCACAGTTGTGCTCTGAATTTAGAGAGTTTTTTCCGGATAGTGCAGTGGAATATTTTGTATCCTATTATGATTACTATCAGCCAGAGGCCTATGTTCCTCAAACGGATACCTATATAGAAAAAGATGCATCCATAAATGATGAAATAGATAAACTTAGGCATTCGGCTACATCTGCCCTTTTTGAGAGAAAAGATGTGGTGATTGTAGCTTCAGTTTCCTGTATTTATGGACTGGGTAATCCTGATGAATATAAAAAATTATCTATTTCTCTAAGAGAAGGCATGGAAAAAGACAGAGATCAGGTATTAAAGAAACTTATAGAAATTCAATATGAGAGAAATGAGATAAATTTTATAAGAGGAACATTTAGGGTGAGGGGAGATACCTTGGATATTTTTCCTGCATCTTCTACCAACAAGGGTATAAGAGTGGAATTTTTTGGTGATGAGATTGACAAAATAAAAGAGTTTGATGTGTTAACAGGAAATATAATAGGAACATTAAAGCATGCAGTTATTTTTCCTGCATCTCACTTTGCTACTTCAAGAGATAGATTAGAAATAGCTATAAACAAAATAGAACTCGAGCTGGAAAAGAGACTTAAAGAACTTACAGCAGAAGATAAGCTTTTAGAGGCACAAAGACTTAAGCAGAGAACGAATTTTGATATAGAAATGATGAGAGAGGTTGGTTATTGTACTGGCATTGAAAACTATTCCAGAATCATGGATGGTAGAACGGCAGGGGAACCACCTAAGACTCTTATAGACTATTTTCCAGAGGATTTCTTACTTTTTATTGATGAAAGTCATGTAACCCTTCCACAGGTTAAAGCTATGTATGGTGGAGATAGGTCAAGAAAAAATACTCTTGTAGACTATGGATTTAGACTTCCTTCTGCTTTTGATAATAGACCACTTAGATTTGAAGAATTTGAAAAAAAATTTCATGATATAGTTTTTGTAAGTGCCACACCAGCAAAATACGAATTAGAACATTCAACTAATATAGCAGAACAGGTAATAAGACCTACTGGATTACTAGATCCTGAAATTGTTGTACTGCCTGTTAAAGGCCAGATAGATGATTTATATGCAAAGATAAATGAAACTATAGACAGAGGATTTAGAATATTAGTTACCACTTTAACTAAAAAAATGGCTGAGGATTTAACAGATTATTTAAAGGGAATGAATATTAAAACTAGATATATGCATTCTGACATAGAGACTATAGAGAGAATGAAAATAATTCAAGGACTTAGAAAAAAAGAATTTGATGTTTTAGTTGGAATAAATCTTCTAAGAGAGGGCCTTGATATACCTGAGGTAGCTTTAGTGGCAATATTGGATGCAGATAAAGAAGGATTTTTAAGATCAGAGACATCACTTATTCAGACCATAGGAAGAGCAGCGAGAAATTCTGAAAGCAAGGTTATAATGTATGCGGATACCATAACACGATCTATGGATAAAGCTATAAGTGAAACTAATAGAAGAAGGACTATTCAGATCCAATATAATAAAGACAATGGAATTATACCTACTACTGTAAAAAAGGCCATAAGAGATATATTGGAAATATCTAAAGTCGCAGAAGAAAAAGCTGAATATAATAGTTTAGAAGAAGCAGTAAGTGCAAATAATGATAATATCGAGAAACTTATTAATAAGTACGAAGATGAAATGAAGCAGGCAGCTAAGGATCTTCAGTTTGAGAGAGCTGGGGAACTTAGAGATATAGTTTTTGGGCTGAAAAAAAAGCTGAAGAAAAGTGAAAACAATATGAGAAGAACTAATAAATTAAAAGGTTAGTACTTTTTCATTACTGAATAAGGAGTGAAATACTTTGCAGGATAAAATAGTTATTAAAGGTGCTAAGGTAAATAATTTGAAAAATGTAGATCTTACGATACCTAGAGATAAATTTGTTGTGTTTACGGGACTATCAGGATCAGGAAAATCTTCCTTGGCTTTCGATACACTTTATGCAGAAGGACAAAGGAGATATGTGGAATCTCTGTCTTCCTATGCAAGACAGTTTTTAGGGCAAATGGATAAGCCTGACGTGGAATACATTGAGGGACTTTCTCCTGCTATATCCATTGATCAAAAGACTACAGGCAGGAACCCTAGATCTACAGTTGGAACGGTTACAGAAATATATGACTATTTAAGACTCCTTTATTCTAAAATAGGTACACCTCATTGTCCTAAATGTGGTAAGGAAATAAAACAGCAGACTGTTGATCAAATGGTAGATAGGATTTTGGAATTTCCCGAGAAGACAAAAATACAGATATTAGCTCCTATAATAAGAGGAAGAAAAGGGGAGCATGCAAAGGTATTTGAAAATATTAAAAAGAATGGTTTTGTAAGAGTAAGAGTTGATGGAGAGATTCAGGAAATTGAAGGAGAAGACATCAAACTGGAAAAAAATAAAAAACATTACATAGATGCTATAGTAGATAGAATTGTAGTTAAAGAAGGGATAGAGGGAAGACTTACAGATTCGTTGGAAACAGCCTTAAAACTTGCAGAGGGTATGGTTATAGTAAATATAGTGGGTGAAGAGGATATGCTATTTAGTGAGAACTTTGCTTGTACAGATTGTGGAATCAGTATTGGAGAACTTGCTCCTAGAATGTTTTCCTTTAATTCACCCTTTGGAAAATGCGACAGATGTGATGGACTTGGTACTCTTATGGAGATTGATGAAGATTTAGTTATACCAAATAGAGAGAAAAGTATAGCAGAAGGTGCTATAGCTCCCTGGGGAGAGGGAAGATTAAAAGAGGACTCATGGACTTACAGCATTCTCACAGCTCTTCAGAAAAAATATAATTTTAGTATTGATACACCTATAAAAGAGTTGGATCCTAAGATAGTGGACATTATACTTCATGGAACCAAAGGTGAAAAGCTTGTGGTTTATTATAATAAAGATGATCAGAACATGCAATTTAATCATAAATATGAAGGTATTGTAAATGAACTTAGAAGAAGATATATGGAAAGTGGCTCTGATTATATAAAAGGTGAAATAGAAAATTATATGAGTGACAATCCATGTCCAAAATGTAAAGGAGCCAGACTTAAACCAGAAGTATTGGCAGTTACTGTAGGTGGTAAAAATATATTTGAATTTTGTAGTTTGCCCATTAGAGATGAACTTGCTTTTATAAATAATATTGAGTTAAGTGAAAAAGATAAAATAATAAGCAGTCAGATAGTAAAAGAAATACAAAGCAGGTTAAAATTTTTAATTGATGTAGGTTTAGATTATTTAAATCTTACAAGAGCAGCTAGAACACTTTCAGGGGGAGAATCTCAGAGAATTAGGCTTGCAACTCAAATAGGATCAAGTCTTGTGGGGGTTCTATATATACTTGATGAACCCAGTATTGGACTTCATCAAAGGGATAATGATAAGTTAATAGCAACTATGAAGCATTTAAGAGATATAGGAAATACTCTTGTAGTAGTTGAGCATGACGAAGATACTATAAGGGAAGCCGATTTCGTAGTTGATGTAGGACCAGGAGCCGGTGAGCATGGTGGAGAAATAGTTGCAGCTGGCACTTTGGAGGATATTAAAAAATGCAAAAAATCTATAACGGGTCAGTATCTTATTGGAGATAAAAAAATAGATGTGCCACAGAAAAGAAGAAAACACAATGAAGATTTTATTAAAGTGATTGGTGCTAAAGAAAATAATCTGAAAAATGTAAAAGTAGATTTTCCAATAGGAATATTTACCTGTGTAACTGGTGTTTCTGGTTCAGGAAAGAGCACGCTTGTAAATGAAATATTGTTTAAAGGACTTAATAAAAAGATAAATAATAGTAAAGCCAACCCTGGAAAGCACAAGGAAATACAAGGGATAGAAAATATTGATAAAATAATAGATATAGATCAAAGTCCTATTGGAAGAACGCCAAGATCTAATCCAGCTACATATACTGGCGTATTTGATATAATAAGAGAATTGTTTTCTGTGACTAACGATGCCAAAATGAGAGGCTACAAACCTGGAAGATTTAGTTTTAATGTTAAAGGTGGAAGGTGTGAAGCCTGTAAGGGCGATGGAATTATAAAAATAGAAATGCAGTTTCTCTCAGATGTATATGTTCCCTGTGAAGTATGTAAGGGAAAAAGGTATAATAGAGAAACACTAGAGATAAAATATAAGAATAAGAATATAGATGATGTACTTAATATGACTGTAGAAGAAGCTGTAAAATTCTTTGAAAATATACCTAGAATTAAGAATAAATTAGAAACTTTGATGGATGTTGGAATGGGATATGTAAGACTTGGCCAGCCTTCCACACAGCTTTCCGGAGGAGAGGCTCAAAGGATAAAGCTTGCCTATGAACTTTCAAAAAGAAGCACGGGAAAAACTCTTTATATATTAGATGAACCTACCACAGGGCTTCATATAGATGATGTAAATAGACTCATTGCAATACTTCAAAGACTTGTGGATGCTGGAAACACTGTTGTGGTCATAGAACATAATTTAGATGTAATAAAATGTGCAGATTATATTATTGACTTGGGACCAGAGGGTGGAGAAAAAGGTGGGAACATATTGTGCACAGGTACTCCGGAAGACATAGTAAAAAATAATTTATCCTATACAGGACAATATTTAAAAAAAATGCTATAATTGTACTAGGACTAGCATGAATAATTATGCTAGTCCTTTATATTACAACTGCAAGAAGGTGAAATGTTTGTTACTAAATAATTTATACATAGGAGCGTTATTAGATAGCTCAGGCCTTAGTAAATTAAGTTTAATCTTTAAAATAATCATTATTGCAATAATATACTTAATAATTGCCTTTGCACTTAGGATAATGTATAAGGATATGAAAAATGGTGATAAGAAGCAGGCGAAAAGTAAAAAGACCTTTGGATTAGAAGTTATAGATGGTGGAATGAGTAATATGATGAGAAAGGGTTCAGTAATACCGATAAATAGGGAAGTTACTATTGGAAGGAAAGAGGATAATACAGTTGTTCTTTCTGAAGAGTATATATCGGGACATCATGCTAAAATTTACCTGAAAAATAATAATTACATACTGGAAGATTTGAAAAGTACAAATGGTACAACAATAAATGGTGAAAAGGTATATGAAAAAGTGTATATTCGTTCAGGAGACAGAATAGAGATAGGAACTATTGTATTTAAGGTAATAGGATAGGTGAGTTATGGATAGTATAAAAGAAGAAAAAAGATTACTTAGAGTCACATATCTTTTTTGTATAGTAAGTTTTTTAAATTTATTTTTAATAAAAACTCCTTTTGACAAATCAGCGCTAATCATAGGTGCAGTTATATGTGTACTAATGGGTTATGCCAATTTTATAGTAAGAAAGTTTTTCCCGGATGGTGATAAATATGTTCTTATCTTTGCCTGTATACTTTCCAGTATAGGTATGGTGATGATATATAGATTAAAACCTACGGATGCCATAAAGCAAATTGTATTTTTTGTAATAGGTATTGTATGTTTTATTCTAATAGTAGTGCTATTGCCAGAACTAAAAAAATATGTAAAGTTCAGATATGCTTATCTTGCTTTAACTTTGATATTTATAGCTATGCCTACTTTTATAGGAGCAGCTGATATAAATGGGTCACAGAACTGGGTTCATTTTCATGGATTTAGTTTTCAGCCGTCGGAGTTTGCTAAATTATTTTTAATTGCCTATTTAGCATCGGCCTTCAGTAAGTATAAGAACTTTAAGCAGCTTATTGAACCTGCATTTATAGTTATGGTTACACTTGGATTTTGTGTATTGCAAAAGGATCTTGGTTCAGCTTTGATATTTTTTGCTATATCTGTAACTATGTTATACATTTGTACCTCTAAATTTAAGTATATAATAATTTGCTTCATTCTATTTGCTGTAGGAGCTTTTATAAGCTATAAACTATTTGCTCATGTTAGACTTAGAGTTATGATTTGGCAAAACCCTTGGCCGTATAAATCAAATCAAAGTTATCAAGTAGTGCAATCAATGTACTCAATAGCTTGGGGAGGTTTATTTGGAACGGGTTTGGGACTTGGATATCCAGGCTTTGTTCCTATAAATGATTCAGATTTTATATTTGCTTCCATAAGTGAAGAAATGGGTGTACTTATGGGATTTGCCATAATGATTTTATACTTTTTGCTCTTTTACAGATGTATGAGAGCAGCCTTATTTACAGAAGATAAATTTTCAAGGCTTTTAGCTGTAGGATATAGTGCAATGATAGGAGCTCAGGTATTAGTAATAGTGGGAGGCGTTACGAATATGATTCCCCTTACCGGTATTACGCTACCTTTAGTAAGTTATGGAGGAACTTCTATGATTATCACCTTTATGGCACTGGGAATACTGCAAAAGATTTCAGAAGGAGGAGATAGAAGTGAATGATATTTCAATTGGAATAAAGAAGGTATTGTTTGTTTTTCTATTATTATTTGTAGTTGTTATATCATATGTTGCTTACTTTGAAATATATGTGGCTCCTAAAATTGTTAATAATACGGATAATAAAAGACTTTGGGCTAAGAGAAATGAAGTTCTGAGAGGAACTATTTACGATAGGAATAAAGTTGCACTTACAAAAAGTTCAAGAGTCAATGCCTTAACTCAAAATAGGGAATATACTGGTGGGGCCGTATTTGCACATGTATTAGGTTACGTTAATCCAAGCTATGGAATAACTGGTCTTGAAGCAAAATATGATCAGTATCTTATGGGTGCTAATGATTTAAGTATTAGTCAGTACTTACAGGAGCTTATAGCCAATAAAGGCTCAATGAAACCAGAAGATAAAAAGGGCGATGATCTTATAACTACCTTGGACAGTAATGTGCAAAAACAGGCTTATAATTTATTGTCAAATAGTGGTAAAAGAGGCGCGGTGGTTGCACTTAATCCTAAAACTGGTGAAATATTAGCTATGGTATCAGCACCCTCCTTTGATCCAAATGATAGCGCATTGACCAAAGAGTGGAAATCAATAAATAGTGATAAAAATAGACCGCTGTTAAATAGAGCTGTATCCGGTCTATATCCACCTGGCTCTACCTTTAAGACAGTTACAGCTATAAGTGCATTGGAAAATATTAATGGTGTTATGAATCAAACCTTTAATGATACTGGTGGACTTAGATTTAATTCAAAGTATGTACTTAGTAATTTTAATGGAGAAGTATTAGGAAATTTAAGCTTCAAAGATGCCTATGTACATTCCAGTAATCAGGTATTTGGAACTATAGGTCTAAATTTAGGTAATAATAAATTAAAAAAGACTGCAGAAGATTTTTATTTCAATAAGGATATACCTAGTGATGGTATTGTTATAGATAAAAGCAGATTTCCTACCTTTGCTTCTAATGAACAGGGAAATATTGCACAAAGTGCTATAGGTCAGAGTCAGGATCTTGCTACTCCAATGCAGATGGCATTGATAGCAAGTACTATAGCAAATAATGGAGTAATGATGAAACCTCATCTTGTTAATTCTGTTATATCCAGCACGGGAAACACTATAATGACCTATAATCCTGAAAGTATAGGAACTATTACTACGCCACAAGTAGCAGCCACTATGAAGGAGTTTATGAGAGGTGTTGTAACAGATGGTACAGGAGTGAATGCAGATATAAGTGGATTAAATGTTTGTGGAAAAACTGGTACAGCAGATCATCAAGATACGGAAAATGCAAGCCCACATTCATGGTTTATTGGCTTTGCACCAATGGAAGATCCTAAGATTGCAGTAGCTGTAATAGTTGAAGATGGAGGTCAGGGCGGTATTCAGGCGGCTAAAATAGCAGCTGGAGTTATAAAGACATCACTTTTAAAATAGACTAATAATAACACAAGGTATCCTTGAATAAATAACTAGCATTATTTAACTGTTATTTATTTACGGTGCTTAAACAAAGGAGAAATACATGACGGGAAAGACTCATGCAGGAGTGGGAGCAGCTGTGGGAATTGCATTGAGCAGTGAGATACCTGGCAAACTAAGTATAATGGCTATAGTAGTTGTAGTTATTTCTGCACTTTTGCCAGATATAGATCATCCTAAGAGCATATTTAATAGATATATACTGCCAGTAAAAAGTAAACTGGTAAAAATAATTGTATACGGAAGTATAGGATTGGCATTGATAATGTTTAATACATTTTATATAAATATACCCGAACTTACGGTGACTGGAATAGTACTAGTTATTGTTGCATTTTCATCGCATAGGACAGGATTTACACATAGTATAGTAGGTATGATAATATTAGCATTTATAGCAAATTATATGAGTTCAAGATATAATCATATATATTTAGTGTATTATTTTATTGTAGGATACAGCAGTCATATTATAGGTGATATGTTTACTAACAGAGGTGTTCCTCTGTTTTATCCTTTAAAGAATAAAAATATAAAATTTCCTTTTACATTTAGAGTTGGTTCAAATAATGGAAAGTTTATTGAAGACGCTATAATTATTGTTTCAGTTTTATATATAGTTTATAGGCTGCCAATGCTTTTGAAGCTAAAATAGGGGGTAGACCAATGTTTGATTTCAGTTATCAGTTAAAGCTTTTGCCTGATAAGCCAGGAGTCTATCTTATGAAAAACTCTCTAGGTGAAATTATATATGTAGGTAAGGCTAAAATTTTAAAGAATAGAGTTAGACAGTATTTTCAAAGTTCAAAAAATCATTCTGAAAAGGTAAAGGCTATGGTAAAAAATATAGCTGAATTTGAATATATTGTTACAGACTCAGAAATAGAAGCTTTGATTTTGGAATGTAATCTTATAAAGAAATACAAACCAAGATATAATATTTTACTTAAGGATGATAAACACTATCCATTTATAAAAATAACTACAAATGAAGATTTTCCAAGAATATTTGTAACAAGAATTATTGCAAAGGATGGAGCAAAGTATTTTGGACCCTATGTAGATGTTTCGGCAGTATATGAAACTATGGAGCTTATAAAAAAGATATTTCCCATAAGAACCTGTAAAAGAGTTATAAAGGAGAAGGGTGATATCACAAGACCATGTCTAAATTATCATATAAATTTGTGCACTGCTCCTTGTGCAGGATTTATAGATAAAGAAGATTACGGTAAAACCGTAGCAGAAATTACTAATATTTTAAATGGTAAGGATAGTATGGTGCTTAGGCAGCTTAAAGTTGATATGGAGAAGGCTTCAGAAGAACTGGAATTTGAGAAAGCGGCTGCTTTGAGAGATAAAATTGCTGCTCTAGAGAAAATAAGAGAAAAACAGAAGATAATGACAGGAAGTTTTGAAAATGAGGATTTCATAAATCTGGACAGTGATGAAATGGATAGCTGCGTAAATATATTTTTTTTAAGAAATGGAAAGATAGTCGGAAGAGAGCATTTTATGCTTGAAAATACCTCTGGAGAAAACAAAGCGGTAATTATTTCACAGTTTATTAAAGAGTTCTATGGTGGAACGGCTTTTGTACCTAAAACTATATATGTACCAGAGATATTGGAAACAGAACTTTTAGAACAGTGGCTTACCATGAAAAGGGGATCAAAGGTGGAACTTAGAATTCCACAAAAGGGTGACAAAAAGAATTTGCTGGAGATGGTAAAGAAAAATGCCACTGCCACTCTGGATCAATTCAAGTTAAAGCTAATGCAAGATAAAGCACTACATAAAGAAACTTTAAAGGATTTAGCTCATATATTAAATCTTGAAGATTTACCGCATAGAATTGAAGCCTATGATATTTCTAATATTCAAGGAGTTGATTCTGTTGGTTCCATGATAGTGTTTGAAAATGGAAAAGCAAAAAATAGTGACTATAGACGTTTTAAAATTAAAACAGTTAAGGGTGCCAATGATTATGATAGTATGAGAGAAATTCTTACAAGAAGATTTAAAAGAGGCCTGGATGAAGTTAAAGCTATAGAAGAGAAAAATTTAGCATTAAGTGCAGGTAAATTTTGTGTTTTCCCTGATCTTATACTTATGGATGGTGGACTTGGACAAATTAATATAGCCTTAGAGGTTTTGAGAAATTTAAATATAGATATACCTGTCTGCGGTATGGTTAAGGATGATAAACACAATACAAGAGGACTCATATACAATAATGAAGAACTATACTTAAAGAAAAGCTCTAATGTAATACATTTTATCACAAGGATTCAAGATGAAGTTCACAGATTTGCTATAAGCTACCATAGAAGTCTTAGAGATAAAAGGATTCTTCACTCAATATTAGAGGATATACCAAATATAGGGGCTAAGAGAAGGAAGGAACTTCTAAAAAAATTTGGAAGTATTGAAAATATAAAGAAGGCTTCTTATAAGGAGTTAGTGGATACTGATTCAATTGATACAAAGGCAGCAAATAGTATATTAGATTATTTCAATAAGGCATCTTCGAAAAATGATTAGCTAGTATGATAATCTATTTTACGCCATACTGCGTCAATAGAATATCTTGTTATTTATTTTCAGATGCTAAATCAAAATAGTTGAAATTATCGTAAAAGGTCTAAAAAGGTATAATTATAAGTTAAATTAAACAATAAATTATTTGGGAAATAAAATAAATTTAAAGATTTTATCCTTGATTACAATAGAAGTATAGATTATACTATTTTTTATATAAATATTTTTGAGGAGATTCAATATGAAGCATTTAAATGATTTTTTGATTAAACTACGCAGAATAATAGATGAAAAAAACATAGAACTTAATGCTAAAATGAAAGAACATACTTCATTTAAAGTAGGCGGTCCTGTAGATGTACTTGTTACCCCTATTGATTATAATGAAATAATTAATATAATAAAATTATGCAAGGATTATAAGGTTCCTTTTTATATAATAGGCAATGGATCCAATTTATTAGTTAAGGATGGGGGTATTAGAGGAGTCGTAATTAAACTTACAAAATTAGATAAGATTTCTGTAGATGGTGAAAAAATAAATGCCCAGGGGGGCGCTACCATAGCAGGAACAAGTAGGGTGGCTAGAGATGAAAGTCTTACTGGATTAGAATTCGCCTGCGGAATTCCAGGAAGTATAGGTGGAGCTTTGGCTATGAATGCAGGTGCTTATGATGGAGAAATGTCTATGGTTGTAGAGAGTTCATTAGTATTAGATGGACATGGAAATTTTTTGCATTTAAATAAAGAACAATTGGAACTTGAATATAGAATGAGTGCCATATTAAAAAATAATTATGTAGTTTTAGAAGTTACTTTCCAACTTAAGAAAGGTGATTATAAAAAAATTAAAAATAGAATAGATGAACTTATGCAAAGAAGAAGAGAAAAGCAGCCCTTGGAGTATGCTTCAGCAGGAAGTACCTTTAAAAGACCAACTGGACATTTTGCAGGAAAACTTATTCAGGATAGTGGACTAAAGGGAAAATCAGTAGGAGATGCTGAAGTATCGATGAAACATTCTGGATTTATAATAAATAAAGGTAATGCTAAAGCAAGAGATATACTTGATTTAATAGAAATAGTACAGAATACTGTTAAAGAAAAATTTAATGTAGAGCTTCATCCAGAGGTAAGAATAATTGGAGAAGAGGAAGATGAAAAAAGCAATTGAATTTTTACAATTAATAGGCTGGGAGGTTGTATAATGGGGAAAATAAAAAACATATCATTGATAGGATTAGGAGCTATTGGCTGTGCTTATGGCAGCAAGCTATATGACATGAATCCTGAGGCTGTAAAAGTTATAGCAGGTGGTGAAAGGGCAAAAAAATATAGAGAAAATGGATTTTTTATTAATGGTAAAAAATACGATTTTCAATATGTAACCCCAGAAGAAAAGTGTGAGCCAGCAGATTTAATTATAGTAGCTGTAAAGTCAAACCAGTTACATAAGGCCATAGAAGATATTACAAATCATGTGGGTGAAAATACTATTATTTTATCATTATTAAATGGAATCACCAGTGAAGAGATAATTGGCAGCACCTTTGGAATGGATAAAATATTATATTCACTATGTGTTGCTATTGATGCTAATCGCGATAAAAATAATATCAATTTCTCCAGTTACGGAAATATAACCTTTGGAGAAAAAAGTAATACTAATTATTCACAAAGAGTTATGGCAGTAAAAGAACTTTTTGAAAAAGCTAGTATACCCTATGTAATTCCAGAAGATATGATGCACGCTCTATGGTGGAAATTTATGATTAATGTTGGTATAAATCAATGTTCAGCAGTATTAAAGGCTAAATATGGTGTTTTTCAAACTAACATTGAAGCAAGAAATCTTATGGATTCAACCATGATGGAAGTAGTAAAATTATCAGAGAAAACAGGTGTAAATTTAAATAAGGATGATATTAAAAAGTGGTATGAAGTATTATATAATATGAATCCAAACAGCAGAACTTCAATGCTTCAGGATATTGAAAGCGGAAGGAAAACAGAAGTAGATATATTTGCAGGTACGGTATGTGAACTTGGAAATAAATATAAACTGGATACTCCTGTAAATAGAACATTGTATAATATAATAAAGGTAATTGAAAATAAAGAAAATTAATTGAAGGGTTGTTCTTAATATGAAAACTTTAAGGATAACCTTTATTTTGTATTTGTTAAAAATTCTTTTATGGCTGTGGAAGTGCTACAGCAGGTAGCCGTCAGACAAATAACAAGTTAAAGATGATTAAATTTAAAAAATATAGAATTTTCATGGTTAGTAGGTTTATGTTATAATTATAAGGCAATTATAATATTTTTATTTTATAAATAGATTAATTAAACAATATACAATTAATACATATATAGTTTATTGTAAATACACAATAATATAATAGCAATTAATAAAATACATGGATATTAAATAAGTAAAGATAGTATTAGGAAGGCAGGTGAAAATCCTGATTTATTAATATCAAATAAAGTTTATTTGATATTAATAAATCAGGCCTTTATGAGATTTGTAATTGTTACAGGATTATCAGGAGCGGGAAAAACTCATGCAATAAGAAGTTTAGAAGATTTGGGATATTTTTGTGTAGATAATTTGCCACCTACGCTAATATCAAAGTTTGCAGAAGCCTGTTTTCAAGCCGAAGGGAAAATAGATAGAATTGCATTAGTTATAGATATAAGAGGTGGAGAATTCTTTCATGACTTATTTGACAATCTTAGCAAGCTTGAAGATGCAGGATATAAATATGAGATATTATTTTTAGATGCCAGTGACGAAGTGCTTGTAAAAAGATATAAGGAGTCAAGAAGAAAACACCCTCTTGCACCCCAGGGAAGGGTTATAACAGGTATTGAACTGGAACGATTAAAATTAAAACAAGTAAGAAATAGAGCCAATAATGTCATAGACACTTCTAATCTTACTACTCGAGAACTGCGTGAAAAAATAACTGAAATATATGAGCAGGAAGGACAAATGGAGACACAGCTAATTGTAACAGTATTGTCTTTTGGCTTTAAATATGGAATACCTGTGGATTCTGATTTGGTTTTTGATGTGAGATTTTTGCCAAACCCATTTTACATACCAGATTTAAAAAATTTCTCGGGAAATGATAAGCAGGTAAGTGATTATGTACTTGGTTTTGAGGAAACCAGAGTATTTATTGATAAACTCTCTGATATGCTTGAATATTTAATTCCACATTATTTAAAGGAGGGGAAAAGACAGCTTATAGTTTCCATTGGTTGTACTGGTGGGAGGCATAGATCTGTTACTATAGCAAATTCTATTTATGAAAAGCTAAAGGCTGCCAATTATAACGTCAATGTAGACCACCGGGATATCAATGAAGATGTAAATAAAGGTGGTAAAAAATTATGAAGATAATAGATTGGATTAGACCAGGTATTAAGGTCAAAAGATGGGTAATGCTTGGAATCATGGGCATTATGCTTATTACCTTTGGTTTAGCTGAAATTATCAATAAAAGCAGATTCTACAGCTATGAATATTCGGCATATTATATATTTTTAGTAATAAGCGGGGCTTTTATACTTTATATGTCAGTGACTCAGGGAATGAAATCTATTATTGCCTTAATAAACAAAGGATATTTAAATGTATCTTTAGATTCCAGAAAACTCGGGAATCTCATATATGAAAAAAGATTACTTGTAAAAGGACCTAAAATTGTTGCTATTGGTGGAGGAACAGGGCTTTCTACCATGCTTAGAGGTTTAAAATATTATACCTCCAATATAACTGCTATTGTTACAGTGGCAGATGATGGTGGCGGATCTGGAGATTTAAGAGAAGATCTTGGTATGCTTCCACCAGGGGATATAAGAAACTGCATTTTAGCCTTATCAGACACCGAACCTTTAATGGAAGAACTTTTACAATATAGGTTTAAAGATGGTAGACTTAAAAACCAAAGCTTTGGTAATTTATTTCTTGCAGCTATGGACGGATTGTCAAGTAATTTTGAAGAGGCAGTAAGAAAAATGAGCTCTGTTTTGGCAGTAACTGGTAGGGTGGTACCTGTAACCTTAGAAAATGTAACTTTAAGGGCAGAACTAAAAAATGGTGTTATAGTGGAGGGTGAATCAAATATACCGGAAGCTGTAAAGCAATATGAAAGTGCTATTGAGAGAATATTTATAAACCCTGAAGATGTAAGAGCATTAAAGGAGGCAATTGAAGCAATAACAGAGGCTGATGCAATAATACTGGGGCCAGGAAGCCTTTATACCAGTGTAATTCCAAATCTTTTGGTGAAGGATATATCTTCTGCACTTCAAAAAACAAAAGCTTTGAAGCTATATGTTTCTAATATAATGACCCAACCGGGGGAAACAGATGGATATTCTGTTTCTGATCATATAAAAGCCATATACAAGCATGGAGGAGAAGGTATAGTAGATTATACGGTTATTAATACTGAAAAAATAGATGAAGTACTTCAGGATAAATATCTTGAAAAGACTTCAGAATTAGTTAATATTGATGAAGATATATTAAAAAAAATGGGAGTAGGGACAGTAAAAGGTAATTTTATAAAGATTAAAAATGGATATGTTAGACATGATTCAGATAGATTAGCGGATATATTGGTTGAAACAATTATGGATAAAAAATTATTTTATGATAGAAAGAAAATTATTGAATATTTCTATTTATCTGAGAGGTTGAAAGAAAATAAAGCATCTGAAAAGAAAAAATAATAGGGAGTAGAATAAATATGTCGTTTTCATCCAAGGTAAAAAGCGAAATTTGCAGGTTTACCGATTTTTCAAAAAAAGAAGCTGTAGCAGAATTATCAGCTATAATGAAAGCAAGTGGTACACTTTCGTTGATAGGAAATAAGAAAATAAGTTTCAGGATTATTACAGAAAACCCTGCAATAGCGAGACTAATATTTAAATTGTTAAAAGATCATTTTAATATACATACAAAGCTTATGGTGAAAAAAAGCAATTCTTTAAAGAAAAATAATGTATATATAGTTCACATAAGTGAGGAAATGGGCATAAGAAATATTTTAAAAGAAGTAGGAGTATTAAAGGAATGTGATGGTATTATATCAATAGATTATAGCATTCCGAAGAGAATAGTTGGAGAAGAGGACTGTAAAAAATTATATATCAGAGGGGCTTTTTTAGGTGGAGGGAGCATTAGCAACCCTGAGAAGACCTATCACCTAGAATTTGTTACTCATAATGAAGATTACTCAAGGGAACTTAGCAAGATAATTAATGACTTTGGTTTAAATTCTAAAGTTATACAGAGAAAAAGCAGTTTTATAGTATATGTAAAAGAGGGAGAGCAAATAGTAGATTTATTGAATATAATTGGTGCTCACAGCAGTCTTTTGGAACTTGAAAATATAAGGATAATGAAAGAAATGAGAAATAATGTAAATAGACTTGTTAACTGTGAAACTGCCAATCTTAGCAAAACGGTTAATGCAGCAGTAAGGCAAGTGGAAAGTATAAAGCTTATTCAAAGAGAAATTGGACTTTCAAGACTTCCAAAGAACCTTAAGGAAATAGCAGAAATTAGATTGAATTTTCCAGATGAATCACTTAAGGAATTAGGTCAAATGCTTAATCCAACTGTGGGAAAATCAGGAGTTAATCATAGACTTAGGAGAATTGAAAAAATTGCAGGAGAACTCAAAAGAGAGGGAAGATAAAAATTTATGTCTAAACATCAAGATATTATAAATTATGTACTTTCACTTAAAGCAGGTACTAAAATATCTGTCAGGAGTATAGCAAATGAACTTTCAGTTAGTGAGGGCACTGCTTATAGGGCAATTAAAGAATGCGATTCCATGGGTATTGTTACTACTATACCGAGAGTTGGCACAATTAAGATTGATAAGGTAGAGAAAAAGAGTATTGAAATTTTAACCTATGCAGAAGTTGTAAATATAGTTGAAGGTACAATACTTGGAGGGAAAAATGGCATTTATAAAACTCTAGATAAATTTTTAATAGGTGCAATGACCTATGATGCTGCGAAAAAATACATTAGTCCGGAGTCACTTATAATTGTAGGTAACAGAGAAGATATTCAAAGTCTTGCCCTTATGAACAATTGTGCCGTTTTAATAGCAGGAAGCTTTGGATGTACGGAAACCATAAAACAGCTTGCAAACGAAAAAGAACTGCCAGTAATATCTTCTTCCTATGATAGTTTTACTATCGCAACTATGATTAACAAAGCCATATCAGAAAGCCTTATAAAAAAAGATATTATTTTAGTAGAGGACATTATGGAATCAGAAGTGAATTATATGAGTGCAGAAGATTCGGTAGGAAGCTGGAGAGAACGATTAAGAACTACTAAACGTGATAAATATTTAATACTTGACCGTAATAAGAAAATAGTAGGAGTAATTACTCTTAAAGACATAGATATAGACATAGAAAATGATGAAGTTATAAGTAAGTTTATGAATAAGGATATAATGACCGTTGCTCCAAAGACTACAGTGGCCTATACAGCTCATATTATGGGATGGGGTGGTGTAGAATTAGCTTTAGTAATGGAGGACAGGAGATTAGTTGGCATAGTAGATAGAGAAGATGTTATAAAGGCACTACAGTATGCATTGAGACAGCCACAGGTGGGAGAAACTCTTGAAGATATCATACTTAAAAACTTTCAATATGAATATAATGCTTTAGGAAAAATGCATTTTAATGGTAAAATAATAGCTGAAATGTTAGATGTTATAGGAACAGCCTCCTGGAGTTCTTTAAATATGCTATTATCTACTATGGGAATTATGACATTGAGGCAGAAAAACAATATAAATGTTTCTGTGGATAGTATTACCACTTATTTTATGAAGCCAGTTCAAATGGATAGTGTTATTGATGTATATACTGAAATAATAGATTTGGGAAGAAGTTTTTCTAAAGTACAGGTAGATATGTTTGATTGCAATAAGGAATTAATTTCCAAACTCATGTTATCTGCTAAAGTACTTAAAAAATAGACTTATTATTACATGCCTTATGTGATAATTATCTCATAAAGGACATATTGAATAGAAATAGGTTACTACATATTGTAAAAAATTGATCTATAAATACTGTAATGTTATTATATTTCTACTAGTGTAGATTATGAAAATCAAATTAATAAGGAGGAATTTATATCATGTTTACTCATATTGTATTTTTCAAATTAAAGGATAAAGCTAATATTCAAAGGGGTAAGGAGTTACTTCTTTCGCTGGATGGGAAAATACCCTTCTTAAGGGAAATTAAAGTTGGGGAAGATGTAGTTCATTCAGAAAGATCCTATGATATAGCACTAATTACTAAGTTTGATTCTAGAGAAGATATGGATAAATATCAGGTTCATCCAGTACATGTTAATGATGTGGTGAAGTATTTAAAGCCTATGCTGGAAAGTTCTGTTTCTGTTGATTTTGAAGAGTAGGTGGGAAATTAAATGGAGAAAGAAAGTTCATATGAGGATTTTGTTCATCTCCATGTGCATACGGAGTATAGCCTTTTGGATGGATCTGGTAAAATAGGCAAACTAATTTCAAGGGCTAAAGAACTGGGGATGAAAAGTCTGGCCATAACTGATCATGGTGCTATGTATGGAGTAGTTGACTTTTATAAGGCAGCTAAGGAAAAAGGAATAAAGCCAATTATAGGCTGCGAGGTCTATGTAGCAGGAAAGTCTATGCATATAAAAAGGCCGGATAAGGAAAATGAAACCTATCATCTTGTGCTTCTGGTAAAAAATGATGAAGGTTATAAGAATTTAATGCAAATAGTGTCTTCAGCCTCTATTGAAGGCTTTTACTACAAGCCTAGGGTTGATCATGATTTTTTAAGGCAGCACAGTAAAGGGATAATTGCTCTTAGTGCATGCTTAGGTGGAGAAGTACAATCTAAAATATTAAAGAATAATAAGGAAAAGGCAAAAGAAGCAGCACTCTTTTATAAGGAAATATTCAAAGATGGTTTTTATCTTGAACTTCAATATCATGGAATTGATGAACAGCTTAGGGTGAATGAAGAACTGGTAAACATGTCAAGGGAGCTTGAAATTCCTCTGGTAGCTACAAATGATGTGCATTATATAAATAGGGAAGATTATAAATCTCATGATGTTCTTCTTTGCATACAAACAGGAAAAACTGTAGATGAAGAAAACAGAATGAGATACGCTTCTGATGAATTTTATCTAAAATCACCAGAGGAAATGTATAATCAGTTTTCCTATGTACAAGAAGCTTTGGAGAATACTTGTAAAATTGCTGAGGAATGTAATTTTGATTATGAATTTCATAAATCGAAATTACCTAATTTCCCATTAGATGAAGGAATAGATCACTTTGAATACATGAAAGAACTTTGCTATGATGGACTGAAGAAAAGATATAATCCCATAACAGAAAAACTGACACAGAGACTGGAGTATGAACTTGGAATAATAAGAGAAATGGGATACGTGGATTACTTTCTCATAGTTTGGGATTTTATAAGATTTGCAAGGGAAAATGGAATAATGACAGGACCCGGAAGAGGAAGCGGTGCAGGGTCAATAGTGGCATATACCTTGGGAATTACAAAAATAGATCCTATAGAGTATAATCTTATTTTTGAAAGATTTTTAAACCCTGAAAGAGTGTCTATGCCGGATATAGATTCTGATTTTTGTTATGAAAGACGTCAGGAAGTTATAGATTATGTAGTTGAAAAGTATGGAAAAAATAATGTCTCTCAAATAGTTACATTTGGGACTATGGCAGCTAGAGCTTGCATAAGAGATGTAGGAAGGGCAATGAATTATTCCTATGCAGAAGTGGATAGAATAGCTAAAATGATACCATCTATGCTTAATATAACTATTGATAAGGCACTGGAAATCAATCAGGAGCTTAAACAAATTTATGATGAAGATGAGAAAGTTAAAGCTCTCATTGACGTTGCACGAGATTTAGAGGGGCTGCCAAGACATACTTCAACTCATGCTGCTGGAGTAGTTATAGCATCACAGCCTTTAGTAAATTATGTGCCACTTCTTAGAAATGAAGAGGCTATAGTAAGCCAATTTACCATGGGTACTTTAGAGGAACTTGGACTACTGAAAATGGATTTTTTAGGACTGAGAACCCTTACGGTTTTAAGAGACGCTATAAATATGATAAGGGATAATAAAGGCATAAAAATAGATTTAGATGCTATAGATTTTAATGATAAAAAAGTATATAAAATGCTGGGAGAGGGTAAAACTGTAGGAGTATTTCAACTTGAATCCCCAGGAATGACAAGTTTTATGAAAGAGCTTAAGCCTGACAATTTGGAAGATATAATAGCAGGTATAAGCCTTTATAGACCTGGACCTATGAACGAAATACCAAGATATATAAAGAATAAGAATAATCCAGAAAAAGTAGAATATATAACACCTGAACTGGAACCTATATTAAATGTAACTTATGGCTGTATGGTTTATCAGGAGCAGGTAATGCAGATAGTTAGAGATCTTGCAGGATATTCCATGGGTAGAAGTGACTTAGTAAGACGTGCTATGTCTAAGAAAAAACATCATGTAATGGAGCAGGAAAGACATAATTTTATACATGGCATTGCAGCGGAGGATGGAACTGTTGAAGTAGAGGGCTGTCTTAGAAGAGGTATCTCAGAAGAAGCTGCAAATAAAATATTCGATTCAATGATGGACTTTGCAAGTTATGCCTTTAATAAATCTCATGCGGCAGCTTATGCTGTAGTGGCCTATGAAACTGCTTATCTTATGAAATATTATCCAACGGAATTTATAGCAGCTATGCTGAACAGTGTTATGGGAAACAATGAAAAGGTGGCTTATTATGTACGGTTTGCTAAAGAAATTAATATAGAGCTTTTGCCTCCAGATATAAATGAAAGTTTTTCAAGATTTACGGTTAAAGGCGATAAGATACGTTTTGGTATGGCAGCAGTTAAAAATGTAGGTGTTAATGTAGTAGAAAGTGTAGTTAATTCAAGAAAAGAAAAGGGAACATTTAATAGTTTAGTTGATTTTTGTAATAAGGTAGATATTGGAGAAGTAAATAAAAGAGCAGTTGAAAGTCTTATAAAGGTAGGAGCTTTTGATTATTTTAAAATATACAGATCTAGGCTTTTAGCAGTTTATGAAAAGGTAATGGATGGTATTAGCAATCAAAAGAAGAAAAATATTGATGGTCAAATAAGTTTATTTTCTAATTTTCAAAAAGATGATGAAAGTTCTTATAGAGATATGGAAATAAAGTATCCTGATATAAAAGAATTTGAAAAGAAATATATATTATCTATGGAAAAAGAGATGACAGGTCTATATATATCAGGGCATCCTTTAGATGAATATAAGGAAACTTTAGATATATCAGTTAATACCAAAATATCTGACATAATTGTTGAGGAATCCTTAGACGAAGTAGAGGATTCAGAAAATTATAAGGTTAGAGACGGAGATAGAGTTATTATAGGAGGCATATTAACAGAGGTAACAAGAAAAATCACTAAGAATAATTCCATGATGGCATTTTTTAAAATTGAAGATATGTATGCTGCAATTGAAGTGATAATTTTTCCTAAAGTGTTGGAAAAATTTAATATGCTTATAAAAGAGGATGAAATGTTAATAATAAAGGGTAGGGTAAGTATTAGAGAAGAAGAGCAGCCCAAAATTCTATGTGAAGATATAAAACCTTTAGTAAAAATAAATAATTCTAAGGTATATATTCAAATTGAACAAGAAAATCAAGTTGTAAATACTATAAAGGAAATAGAAATCTTTTTGTCAGAATTTAAAGGTAGTACACCAATTTATATATGTACTAAGAAAGAAAGAAAAAAATTTATGCTCCCAAAGGATTTATGGATAAATGAGGATACAGAAGTATTAGATTTTTTAAGAAAAAGATTTGGAGAAGAAAATCTTAAGGTATGCTGATAAAAAACTATTCAGTTACTGTTATTATTTTGTAGATTGGTACAAAATAACCTAGATAATTTTCAATTTATCATATATTATAATAAATTTTATGTTATATTTCTTATAAAGCATTGAAGTTTTTTCTTATTTCTATTAAAATTAAAGACGGAGTAAATAATTATCCATTAAGCAGGCACATTTTAATTCATAATAAATCTTATAAATTGCGTGGGACAAATTGAGTCCATGATGGTCGTAGGAGGTATATGTATGAAAACAATAGCTGTATTAACAAGTGGTGGAGATGCACCTGGAATGAATGCTGCCATAAGGGCAGTAGTAAGAACTGCTTTTGATAAAGGCCTTAAGATTATGGGAATTGAAAGAGGATACAGTGGATTGATAAATGGTGAGCTCTTTGAAATGGAAAGAAAGGATGTATCAGATATAATTCAAAGAGGTGGTACTATTTTAAGAACTGCTCGTTGTGCTGAATTCTTAACAGAAGAGGGAAGAAAAAAGGCAGCAGGCGTCTTAAAGGTATTTGGTGTAGATGGATTAGTTGTTATAGGTGGAAATGGATCCTTTATGGGAGCTCAAAAACTTTCAAAGCTTGGAATTTCTACAGTTGGTATTCCTGGGACTATAGATAATGATTTATCGTATACAGATTACACATTAGGCTTTGATACTACTTTAAATACAGTATTAGATGCTATAAATAAATTAAGAGATACCTCTACTTCTCATGAAAGAGTAAGTATAGTTGAAGTAATGGGAAGAGATTGTGGAGATATTGCTCTATATTCAGGTATAACTGGAGGAGCAGAAAGAGTTATAATACCTGAAAAAGGTTATGATTTTGATGAATTATGCAAAACTATTCTTGAAGGAAAATTGAAAGGAAAAATGCATAGTCTGATTATAGTTGCAGAAGGAATTGGTGGTTCAGCTGAATTAGCTAAAGAAGTTGAAAATATTACAGGTATTGAAACAAGAGCAACTATTTTAGGACATATTCAAAGAGGTGGAAGTCCATCCGCCTTTGATAGAATGCTTGCTTCAAGAATGGGAGTTAGAGCTGTAGAAGTTCTAATTGAAGGAAAGACATCAAGAGTTATAGGGATAAGAGATAATAAAATAACTGATGATGACATAGATGAAGCTTTAGCAATGCCAAGGAAATTTGATGAAAGACTATATGAGATATCAGAGATACTTTCAAGATAGCTTTCATTAAAATATAATATATATAAATATATAAAACTAGAATTTTAAAGTATAAGGAGAGTTAAACAATGCAAAAGACTAAAATGATCTTTACCGTAGGACCAGCAAGTGAAAATGAAGAGGTTGTATCTAAACTAATTGAAGCAGGAATGAGTGCATCAAGACACAATTTCTCACATGGTGACCACAATGAACATAAGACTAGAATGGATCTTATCAAAAAACTAAGAGAAAAATACAATAAGCCAATAGCAATAATACTTGATACAAAAGGTCCAGAAATAAGAACACATAATTTTGATGGTGGAAAACTTGAACTTCAAAAGGGAGCTAAATTCACAGTAATTTGTGGAGAAGAAGTTCTTGGAGATGCAACAAAATGCTCCATTACTTACACAGATTTATATAAAGATGTTGTTGCAGGAAATACTATATTAATTGATGATGGTCTTGTTGGATTAACTGTTGAAGCAGTTGAAGGTACAGATATTCACTGTACAGTAGCTAATACAGGACTTGTAGGAAGTCACAAAGGAGTTAATGTTCCTAATGTTTCAATAAAACTTCCAGCTATGACAGATAAAGATAAATCCGATCTTATATTCGGCTGTGAACAAGAAGTTGATGCAGTAGCAGCTTCCTTTATAAGAAAAGCAGATGATGTAATTGCAATAAGAAAAGTGCTTCAAGAAAATGGTGGAAGCCATATTCAGATTTTCTCAAAAATAGAAAATCAAGAAGGTGTAGATAACATAGATGAAATTATCGAAGTTTCTGATGGTATAATGGTAGCAAGAGGAGACATGGGAGTTGAAATTCCTATAGAATTAGTTCCACTAACTCAAAAAATGATTATTGGAAAATGTAATATATTAGGAAAACCAGTTATCACTGCAACTCAAATGCTTGATTCAATGATAAGAAACCCAAGACCTACAAGAGCAGAAGCATCAGATATAGCAAATGCCATATTTGATGGTACAGATGCTATAATGTTAAGTGGTGAAAGTGCTAATGGATCATATCCAGTAGAAGCTGCACAAACTATGGCTAGAATTGCTCAAGCTGCAGAAAAACAACTAAACTACAAAGAAGTACTTGCAAAGAGAAAACAAAATTCTGTTAAAAATATAGCAAATGCAATAAGTCTTGCTGCTAGCGAAACAGCTGCAGAACTTAATGCAGCTGCAATAGTTACTGCTACTCAAACTGGAAATACAGCAAGAATGGTTGCAAAATATAGATCAGAAGCTCCTGTAATTGCAGTAACTCCACAGGAAAAAGTTGCTAGATCTCTTGCATTAAGCTGGGGAGTATCTCCAATAGTAGCTGAAAAAGTTGAATCAACAGATGAATTAATAGTTAAATCTGTAGAAGCAGCTAAAGAATATAACTATGTTAAAGATGGAGATTTAGTTGTAGTGGCAGCAGGTGTACCTGTTCAAAATACAGGAAGCACAAATCTTTTAAAAGTTCATGTAGTTGGATCTGAAAAATAATCATTTGATTTTGTTTAGTGGGAGTTTGTACTTCCACTAAGTTTAAATGAATTATCCAGATACATATTTAAATATATTATTAAAAAGAAGAACATTATTAATTTAAAAATTGATAGTGTTCTTTTTTATCTTTTCCTGACTGGAAGGTTCAGATCTCCACCTCTAAGCGAAGCGAAGGTGGGATTTTTCAATCAGGTGGGGTAGATTCCCCACCTGATTTACCGATGTTTCAGCTTGCTGAAACGAGTTCACTTAGTGTATCTTATTTGGAAAATTATAGGAAGATGGTAAATAAAAATTTACAATATGAATAATATTACATATTGTGGTTAAAATAATAAGATGTTAAAATATATTGGAGTATCGAAAATTTGGCAACTGATTCTTTTTGCACCTTTTTAAGGTGCGCTTTTTTATTTTTTGAATATTTTTATTTTAAACTAATGTGCAGAATTATCCTATGCTCTATAGTTGGGAAATGGATAGCACTTAATTCTAGGCAATAAAAGAATGGAATTATGATTTAGAACACGTATATTTACTTTCTAGAGGATCCCCAAAATACGGATATATAAAAATTTATTAATGCTTATAAACGTACTGGTAGTAGGCTTATAAAAAAGGTTTCCCGAATAAAAAAAGCAGTTATGGGAAAAATATTTCTGTAGTAGAAGTCACTACCTTATGACAACTGCTGGTGTGACCATATATGTAGCTAGAAAGTACATATGTTAAAAGCTTATTGTAAGTTAGAAAAATATTTATGAAAAATAGATTTTAAGATTATTGAGAAATTTATGATAGCGGAGAGTGATATTATTATGACAAAATTAATATGTAGTGCTATAAATTGTTTAAATAATATTGATGGATTATGTACAGCTAAGATTATACATATAGAAGGTAAAGATATAAATTCAGATAATAAAACCTATTGTAAGACTTTTTCAGAAAGAACACTGAGAAGTACAATAGCAGGTATGGTTAATATGAATATAATAGGTGAAGTAAGACAGGTCTTTAACAAAAATTCTATAGTGATGAGTCCAAAAGTAAATTGTGAAATACATAAATGCGGATATAATTTTCGTGGGGAATGTGTGGCTTTAAACGTACAAATATATGGAACAAACTGTCACAGTAAGCAGTGTACTGAGTGTGAGACTTTTAATGATGGTGGATTTTAAAATGAGTTTCAAAGCTGCTTAAAAATATTTTATTAGTATTTTCAAAATTATATTTAATTATTTGGAATCAGATGATAAAATTAAATTAGATCATTTGTCCGATGACTATCCATTCTAATACTCCCACTGCACTCTGTGAAAGCGATTCACAGAAAATCGAAGATTTTTGTTCTCTGCTTTTCGTAAAGTGGGATTAAAGAGTGGCTACGTCCCTGGATAACGAGTTCTAAGTATCATAAATACTGATACTTAGAACTCTGTTTATAAATGATTTAATTTAAACTAAGGGGATGAATAAAAATGGCTGTTGATGTATTTATTAATTTTAATGGAAACTGCCGTGAAGCGGTAGAGTTTTACGCAGAGGTTTTTCAAACAGAAAAACCACAAATTATGTTCTTTGGAGATACACCACCTGACCCGGAATTTCCCATTGCAGATGAAGCTAAAAATTTAGTTATGTATACAAGCCTTAATATTAATGGAAGCAATGTTATGTTTTCTGATACTTTTCCTGGCATGACTTTCACTATAGGAAACAACATAAGTCTTACAATAAGCAGTAAGAATATAGATGAAATAAAATCTTTATTTAATAAGTTGAAAGAAGGCGGCACTGTAGGTATGGAACTTCAAGAAACATTCTGGAGTAAATGTTATGGTAATGTAACAGATAAATTTGGAATCGGGTGGCAATTTAGCTATATCAATGAATAAATAAAGATATAATTTTAAAAAAATTTTTAAAGGTAAAAAGGATATGGAACTTTTATTCAAAAAAGATTCCATATCCTTATTTATATATCTAATACTAATTTGAGGTTTCTTGTAAAACATAATTTTTCAAAGTTAATTCAGTAAAGGAAATGTTAAAGTGTGAGTAATTGATGTTTGCTTAATATACATTAATAGTTTGTGTAAAGTATTTATGATATAATTAATTAGAAATTTTATTGAAGTAAGAAATCTTTTAGCTTTTTAGAAAGGTGAAAATAATAGATGAAAAATAGTGTACCTGTGGTTAAAAATGAAAATTACATAATTGATATAGAGACTCTAGGCTATGGAGGAGAAGGAATAGGCAAAGTAGATAATTTCACTGTATTTGTTAAAGAAGCTTTAGAGGGCGAAAGAGTTCAGGTTAAAATAATAAAAACAAACAAGAATTTTGCCTTTGGAAAGCTTATAAATATAATAGAACCATCAGAATATAGAGAAGAACCTGTATGTAAAATATACAATAGATGTGGAGGCTGTCAGCTTCAGCATTTGAATTATAAGGAGCAGTTAAATTTTAAGAGAAAAAGAGTAGAAGACTGTATTGAAAGAATTGGAAAATTGAAGATTGACAGAAATGCTAGTATTGATAGAAGTGAAAAAATTTTGCAAAAGGATAAAGGTTCTTCAAATAAATATAATTATGAGGGTGGAATTGTTGTTCATAATACTATAGGTATGGATAATCCCTATAGATATAGAAATAAAGTTCAACTGCCTGTAGGTAGGATAGAGGATCAGTTGGTGGTAGGTTTTTATTCTCCAAGAAGCCATGACATAATAGATATGAAAGAATGTTATATCCAGCATGAAGTTGGAGATAAAGTGGTGGCACTTATAAAACAATGGCTTAAGAATTATAATATTCCTGTATATGATGAGAAGGCAGGTTCAGGCCTAGTAAGGCACATAATGGTGAGAAAAGCTTTCAAAACAGGAGAAACTATGATTGTGCTTGTAACCTCTAAAGATGAACTACCTCATAGGGCAGAATTTATAGAACTTATGAGAGAAAACATAAAAGATTTAAAGAGCATAGTTCAGAATATAAATCCTAAAAACACAAATGTAATATTAGGAGAAAAGTGTAAAACATTATGGGGTAAGGATACCATAGTGGATACTATTGGAGAATTTAAATTTAATATATCACCTCTATCATTTTTTCAAGTAAATTCTGTGCAAACAGAAGTACTATATAATAAAGCTTTGGAGTACTCTGACTTACAGGGAAATGAAATTGTCTTTGACGCCTATTGTGGAACAGGAACCATATCTCTATTTTTAGCACAAAAAGCTAAAAAAGTATATGGAGTGGAAATTATACCTGAAGCCATAGAAAATGCAAAGGTAAATGCAAGACAAAATAATATAGATAATGTAGAATTCATAGTAGGCGAAGCTGAGAAGGTTATCCCTGAAATTATAGACAGTGGTGTAAAAGCTGATGTAGTGGTAGTTGACCCGCCGCGTAAGGGTTGTGAAAAGTCTCTTCTAGAGGCAATAGCAAAAATGAAACCTGATAAAATAGTTTATGTGTCCTGTGATCCTGGGACTCTGGCAAGAGATCTTGGTATATTGGATGGTTTAGGGTATAGGACTTTAGAATTGCAGCCAGTGGATATGTTTCCGATGACGGGACATGTAGAGACAGTTGTGATGATAGTAAAGAAATAGCCTGATATCAAAGGCTTTTAAGGATTTTAAGTGAAAATTGAAGTGTGTTTTATGTTCCCTCAGACTGACCGTTGAATGCTCAGTAAAAGACAATTCAAATATTGCAGATAAGATTGATGCTATAAAAGCCTGGCTTTTTGAATGTGGTGAAAGTGATTTAATATTTAACTTTCAATCTGATAAAAAGTACATTGCTCAAGTAGTAAATAGTATTGATTTTAGTCAAGCTTATAAGTTCTTTAGTGAGTTTCCAATAATATTTAACTGCAGACCCTTTAAGTATGCAGTTAATAATTCTATTATAACTATGAATTCCTCTGGAATAATAAATAATATTGGAACAGTATATTCTGAACCTAAGATAAAAGTTTTTGGCAGTGGGGATATAAATTTAAATATAGGTTCACAGGTTATAAATCTATTAGGAATAAATAGCTACATAATAATAGATACGATTCTGCAGGAATCAGAGTGAAACCACCTTGACTAATAATCTTCAGGAGAATAGTAAACTTATTCTAAGTAAAAGAAAACACTTTGTAGTAGACTTCCCAACCAATATAGCTAATGGAACTTTTAATTGATAAAAGAACTTATATGCCAAAGAGTAATATTGTACTTCCATTTCCAGTCTATGCAATTGAATATGATAAAACTGATGAAACCTACTGGGTTGCTTTAAGTAGTGGAGCATTTAAAAAGTATGATAAGAATTTTAATTTGTTAAATTCTTACTCAAAAACTTTACCTTATAATTCATCGGCTGTTTCGAATATATGTGTTACTGATGCATATATTCTAATATCTTATAGAGGTACATCTCAAAATGGAACATCTCAAAATGGAACATCAAATAGAGGGGCTATAGCAGTATATAATAAGTCTGATGGCACTTATAATAAAACTATAGATATTGCAGCTTACTCTTCTTATTATATTAGTTTATCAAGACTTAAATTAGAGGATTATGACATAGTGGTAGGATATTACGAAATATTACTGAAACAAATATTCCCGGTATAGCTGTCGGGAATACTGAAGTTAGATGCAATCCCATGTGGAGTTATGACCGCGACATCGTGTTGCTAGGACAGGTTCTGCGGGTCTCGTTAAAATCAATATCATTTATAAAGTGGGGGCTTATGTAAACGAATATGAAGAATAATTTATTGATGTCTATAAAAAATTAATTATGGTTGCTATTTTTCTTCTTAATATTGCAATCGTGCCATGTTTTAAAACTTAGAATTAGAATAGCGACTTCGATACATGCTGAAATTATGTGGCTAGTGGAATCTGTTGTTTTTTTTACGAAAATTGCATTAAGATTAAGAGTTAGTGTACTTAATTGAAGAAATAAAATTGATAATTGTATTCGACTAAGATTCATTTTTAACACCTCCCAAGTTAATAATACATCCATTTTAGTATGCATTTTCTATTGAATTATATACTTATATTGTTTGGAAAGCTGTGTGGCAATTTTTTTATGTTGCTTATCAAATTGATGAAAAATATAAGAAATCTTTAAACAAGTGAAATAGGGCTTTGAATTATATTAGTTCAGTCCTTTATTTTTTTAACTTCTTTTATATGCAACTACACTTGAGGTTTTATGTGAGTAACAAAGCCTGAAGGAATTGCTTCCTTAGCTCAAGATGAATCCAGAAATATAAGTGAAAATTGCACCTGGGGAATACGTAGAAAGTTTAAACAAGGCAAGGTGTTTGTAAACCATGTTAAATTTTTAGGCTATGATACGGAATTGTGAAGGTAGATAATCCTTTTGCAGGAAGGATCATTTGTGGGCACTGTGGCAGTACCTTTGAGAGAAAGGTATGGAACTCCACTGATGAAAGACTACGCAGAGTTATTTGGAGGTGCAATAAAAAATATAAGGTTAAAGGTGAGAAAAGCTGTGAGAATAAGCACATAGATGATAGGGTTTTATACCAAGCTTTCATAAATACTTTTAATGCAATGATTGAAAATAAGGGCTATTTTATTGAAAAGTGGAAGAAAGGACTTAAGAGTGAGAATATATTGGCAAGATATAAATTTAGGCAATTTATTGGAAGTTTAAAAAATGCGGAGCCAATACAAAGCTTTGATATGGATTTATTCTTTAGCATTATTGAGAAGATAACTGTATATGAGGGGCAAAGGATAATTGTTACTCTCCTAGATACTATGGAAATTGAGTGTGAAATTGAATAGACTAAAAGAGATACCAGCTGGGGTGTTTTCACTTTAGCCGGATTTTTTTGTTATACACCTATTATAAAAGAAAGCTTTTATTTTCCTTCAAAATTTTAAAATAGCCCTTGGGTGAATGGATTTTGCATACTCCGCAATAATATTTTAGAGGATAAATACAGGTTATCTTTTTTAATAGTTTTTTATAAAAAAATACTTGACCTGTAGTTAACTCTAGGTACTACAATATAACTGAAAGAATTGAAGAGATAAAACAAATATTAGAGCGCTTGGATAGTAAAATTGATGGATATTAAGATAGAGTTGCAGAATATAAAAAAAGATTAGAAAAGTAAGAGTATACACGTCTGTTTTTTATTCAAATTACAAATATGTTTTTTAAATATGATAAATAATAAATTATAGGCATTATTCATGATAAAAACATTGTGTTAATCTTAATTCAGATAAGATGAACATGAAGATTGTATTAGTATTTATGAAAAATGCTGCAGATAGGAAAGCATTCCTATAATCAATAAATTAAGAGTGGATAAAAAAGCACCTCTTGATAGAATACGGAGTACAATACTTGGTAAAGTTTATTATGGAAAGGTGGGTTTTTATGTATAATACACAGTTAGAAACTTTTATACAAGTAGCAGATGCCGGGAGTTTTTCTAAAGCCGCCCAAATTTTATATATTACACCTACTGCGGTTACCAAACAAATCAACCTTCTGGAATCCAGTATGGAGCTGCAATTGTTTGTTCGAACTCATCGGGGACTTACATTAACAGAGGCAGGAAAATCTCTTTACACAGACGCAAAGTATATCATTCAGTATTCAAAAGAATCTCTTGCTAGAGCAAGAAATGCTATGGAGAACAATGTAAATACCATTCGGATTGGCACATCATTGATGACACCGAGCCGTTTTTTAATGGAACTATGGCCGAAGATTCATGAGTTTTGTCCTGATCTGAAGGTTCAACTGGTCTCCTTTGAAAACACCCCGGAAAACGCTAGAGAAATCCTGATGCATCTGGGGCAGAACATCGATTTGGTGACTGGCGTTTTCGATGGGGAATTTCTACGCCAGCGCAAATGCGCAACGCTGGAACTTTCCAGGAAGCCCATTTGCTGTGCGGTATCCATTCATCACAGACTAGCAGCAAAAAGCAAGCTGACAATTCAGGACTTGTTTGGTGAAAACCTGATGTTGATTCGAAGGGGGTGGAACAGTTATGTCGATATTATACGAGATGATATCTGGCAGAACTATCCTCAAATTACAATAAAGGATTTCTCATTCTATGACGTAGGTGTGTTCAATCAGTGTGAAAACAGCAATGATATCTTGATGGCATTCGACATCTGGGAGAATGTACACCCATTATTGAAAATCCTTCCTGTGGAATGGAACTATGATATTCCATTTGGCTTGCTGTATTCGCCAACTCCATCTAAACATGTTCTTTCCTTTATCCATGCAGTTTCTCAGGTTTTTGGATTAGAAGTACAAAAAAATAAATCAAGTAAAAAGTCCACGGAGTAATTTGCTTCGTGGATTTTTTAAAATTGAGTTACAACCTTTGGGTTTGCACTGAGAAACTTATTGAAACTTCTGCTTATGATCCGATTTACTTATAATAAAACTGTAAAGAGAGAACTAGCGGCTAGACAAGAAAGGAGTGTGTTAAATAAAATATGAATAATTTTATCTTTGAGAATGCCACAAAGACCTATTTTGGACGAGGTTGTGTAAAAGAATATCTTGCAAATGCGCTGTCAGGTTATGGCGATAATGTTATGCTGGCCTATGGCAGCGGGTCTATTAAGAAAAACGGAATTTATGATGAGGTCATGGAGGTGTTAAATGCGGCTGGAAAGAACGTCATTGAGTTTTTTGGTATTATGTCTAATCCGACTTACGAAAAGGTATTGGAGGGTGCGGCACTGATAAAAGAAAATGGCGTTGATTTCATCCTTGGCGTGGGCGGAGGTTCCGTTATGGATTGTTGTAAAGCTGTCTCCATGGCGGCTGTTTCTAAAGATGATGTGTGGGATAAGTATTGGGCAAAGATGAGTGTTATAGATTTTGAAACGCTGCCTCTTGGTGTAATTGTAACAGTTGCCGGTACAGGTAGTGAGATGAACGGCGGTGCAGTTATTACCAATGAAAAGTATAAGGTGAAAACAGGTAGGGATTACCCTAAATGCAACCCTAAATTTGCCATGCTTGACCCGGAATACACCTATAGTGTATCGGTGGATCAGATGGTGTCCGGTGGGTTCGATATATTAAGTCATATTATGGAGACTTATTTCAGCGAACCAGATGAGGACAATGTTTCCGATGATATTGCGGAGGCGTTGATGAGAAGCGTTATACGAAACCTTCGTGAGGCAATCAAAAATCCTAAAGATTATACCGCTCGAAGCAATCTGATGTGGGCGTCCACCATGGCCGAGAATGGTATCATCAAGCTAGGCAAGAAGATGGACTTTGAAGCTCATCAGATCGAGCATCAGTTGGGCGCTTATTCAAATTGTAACCACGGCTGTGGTTTAGCAGTCATAAGCCTGGTCTATTATCAACATATCTACTCCTACGGTCTTTATAAATTTGTCCGCTTTGCTCGAAACGTCTGGAACATCCAGGCAGAAGGCAAGACGGAGGATGAGCTAGCAAGATCGGGTATTGAGGCAATATCTGATTTTATCAAAGAAATTGGCTTGCCAACGACACTGCAGGAGCTTGGTATTACTGATAAGGATATACTAAAGCAGGTTGCGAACTCCTGCAACATCTCTGCTGGAAGTTATAAGAAGACGACCCATCAGGAAATATTGAAAATCTTAGAAGAATGTTATTAATAGCTGATGTTGTATAATTATTTTGTTTATGTGGGAGGAAGGAGAAAGCAATGAAAAAAGTATTAGTTTTATCAGGTAGTCCACGAAAGGACGGCAATTCAGACACGTTATGTGATCAGTTTATAAAGGGTGTAGAGGAGTCAGGTCATTCAGCCACGAAGATCTATGTAAGAGATTGTAAAATTGGAAGCTGCAATGCCTGCTATGCCTGCAAAAAGAACGGTATTTGCGTACAGAAGGATGATATGTCAGATATCCTTCAGCAGATGATCAATGCTGATGTCATTGTTCTAGCTACACCTGTATATTTTTATTCTATGGACGGTCAGATGAAAACTCTAATCGATCGTACACTGCCTCGATATACGGAAATTAAGGATAAAGATTTCTATTTCATTGCCACTGCAGCTGCAGGTAAGAGCGCAATGGAGCGTACCATTGACAGTTTGCGTGGATTTACGGATTGTCTGCCAAGGGCTCATGTAAAAGGCGTTATTTATGGAGCAGGTGCATGGCAGCTTGGCGACATTCAGGGAAACAAAGCAATGCGGGAAGCCTATGAAACAGGCAAAAATGTATGACAATATACAAAGAAGGCTACACTATAAAAATACAAAAATAAACTGGAGGAATTCAATATGAAAAAAGTAACTTTGAACAACGGAGTAGAAATGCCGATCCTTGGTTTTGGAGTTTTCCAAATCACAGATGAAGCGCAGTGTGAACAGGCTGTGCTGGATGCTATTCATACCGGCTATCGTCTGATTGATACTGCTATGTCCTATCACAACGAAGAAGCTGTTGGCCGTGCAATCAAAAAGTGCGGTGTTCCCCGTGAAGAATTGTTTATTACAACCAAGCTGTGGTTGGCTGATGCGGGCTATGAAAAGACTATGAAGGCCTTTGAGACTTCTCTGAAAAAGCTGGGCCTTGATTACCTGGACTTGTATCTGATTCACCAGCCTGTAGGGGATGTATACGGCTCCTGGCGGGCCATGGAGGAGTTGTATAAGGCAGGAAAGATTCGTGCAATTGGTGTGGCTAATTTCATGCCTGACCGATTGGTGGATTTGGTGTTGAACAATGAAATTGCCCCCGCCATCAACCAAGTGGAGGTTAATCCTTTCTGTCAACGTACTTTTGACCAAGAGATTATGGAGAAAAAAGGCGTACAGATCCAATCTTGGGGACCTTTTGCAGAGGGACGCAACGGTTTGTTCCAGAATGAAACCTTAAAAACCATTGGAGAGAAATATGGTAAATCTATTGCGCAGGTGGTGCTGCGTTGGCTTATTCAGCGAGGTGTAGTGTGCATCCCTAAGTCTGTGCGTAAAGAACGTATGGAGCAGAACTTTGATGTGTTTGACTTTACTTTAACTGATGAGGATATGCAGTCAATTGCTTCTCTGGATACCGGAAAGAGCTGCTTCTTCTCCCATCACGATCCTGCTGCCATCGAGAGGCTGTGCGGTCTGGTTCGTTAAAAACAGAATGAAAGTGCATTATATTATAAATAAAGGAGAACGTAGAAAAGAATGAGCAACACAGCGAATAATACAATGAATAATACTTGGAAAATTTACATGCTGGCCCTTATCAGCTTCTTGATTGGCACGACACAATTAGTCATCGAGGGCACTCTGGATAAAGTCGCTGCTTCCGTCGGTGTGTCTATAGCGATGGCAGGACAGCTTATTACCGCATTCTCGCTTGCCAATGCAATCGGCACGCCTATTGTGATAGTAGCGATAGCGAGGATGAAAAAGCCCAAGCAACTGCTATTGTCTCTCGCCATCCTATTACTCGGCATCGTTTCGACACTCGCCCTTCCAGGCTTTGGCTTCTTGATGGTCTCTCGCGTCGTACTCGGAGTCGCAACGGGCTTATTCGTCGTCACCGCCTATGGCATAGCTGCTAAGTTGGCTCCTGCCGGACGTGAGGTCGGAGCAATGTCCAACATCACAATGGGCTATAGCGCCTCACTCGTCTTTGGTGTTCCTATTGGCCGTATTGTCGCTACGGCGTATGGTTGGAAGTCTATCTTTTGGGGCGTAGGCATCTTAAGCCTTCTGGCAATCTTCATTATCGTACGGACGATTCCTGACATGGAAGGTGAAGCACCAGTCTCTCTCAATAAGCGACTCGCATTCTTGAAGAAGCCGAAGATCGCTATCACACTCGGCGTGACATTCTTCATGTTTATCGGTTATTCGGTAATCAATACGTATATCACTCCTTTCCTGGCCGACCTCATGCCAGGAATTGGACAGGAAATGAGCGTCATTCTCCTAGCCTTGGGCATTGCGAGCTTGATCGGCTCCAAGCTTGGCGGTTTCTTGGCGGATCGGATTGGCACTGTCCGCACGCTCGTCGGAGGCATGGCTATCCAAGTCCTCGCCTTGGTGCTGTTGTCTTTAGTCCATAGATCGGTAATTGTCACCATCACGTTGCTCATTCTATGGATGATAGCTGTATGGACGTTCGGGCCGACCCAGAACTTTAACTTAGTCTCGCTTGCTCCGGAATCCTCTGGTATCATGCTTAGTCTGAACAGTTCCTTTGTACAGCTCGGCTTTGCTGCAGGCGCCGGCATCGGAGGAATCACCGTAGGAGCCTTGTCGATAATGGCGATCACTTGGATCGCTGCAGCCTCCATCGCGTTCGCTACCATCGTCGCGGCCGTTTCCTCCGGAATTGCCAGCTCCTTCCTCAAGCACGTAGCAATGAAGTTCCACAATATGGCTGCCTAAAGAAGATACTAATACAAAAATACTTTTCTCTGTATAATAGCCATAAGCAGTTTGGAGTGGTGCCTGCCCATTTGAATTTCAACTCAAGACTTTGGAAAGCTTCTGACTGTTTTGGTTGTAATCAGTGTCAACAAATTGGGAAAAGATGTGCAAGTATGGTTACGTAATTCTGAATGACCTTAAGAAAGAGAAAAAACTACATTCACAAATTTTATTCGGTAGGGAGGTACTTTTCTATGTTGATTGCAGAAGTAAGTCAAAAATATGATATAACAGCAGATACGCTGAGGTATTATGAGCGAATTGGTTTGATTCCACCAGTGAATCGAAATGCCAGTGGGATTAGAGATTACACGGAGGAAGACTGTAATTGGGTTCATTTTATAAAATGTATGCGTAATGCAGGACTTTCTATTGAAGTATTAGTAGGGTACGTAACTATGTTTCAACAAGGAAATTCTACAATCAAGGCTAGAAAAGAACTTTTGATAGAACAACGTAGTCAGCTTGCTGAAAAAATTAAAGAAATGCAGCAGACATTGGAACGTCTGGATAAAAAAATTTGTAACCTGTAACGGATGATGAATATAACAATTTGGTATAACAAAATAGTATACTGATTTAAAATCAGCAACGGATGGGGTCAGACTATACTAAAAAGGCCCAAAAATAAATATTAAAAAGTAATTGACAGAGAGTTAACTCTAGGTGGTATGGTTGATTCAGACATAAACAGAGTTCTTTGTTTCAGGTTGAGTTTTTTTCTCCAGCTGAAACTTAGAAATCGTTATCCAGGGACGTGGCATCCGTTAACTCCCACTTTGATAGAAGATGGGAGTATTACGGATGGTAGTCATCGGATAAATAGTTAAATGATTTTCAACTTTAAGTCTAGGCATATTTTATAAACAAATATTTAAGAAAGGGAGTTAATTTAATGAAAAGACGTAAATTAGGTAACAGTGGTTTAGAAGTATCTGCAATAGGACTCGGATGCATGGGAATGTCGGAAGCAGAATTGAAGGAATAAGTAAAGATTACTAATTCGTAATAAACTATTTAACATAAGAAAGGAATTGATAAAAATGAAGGTATTATTAGTAAATGGAAGCCCACATGAGAAAGGATGCACTTATACTGCATTAACAGAAGTTTCAGAAACATTACAGAAGGAAGGCATTGATACAGAGATATTTTGGATTGGTAATAAGGCATTGAATGGATGTATAGCCTGCAAGGTATGTGTTACTAAGAAAAAATGCGTATTTGATGATAGGGTAAATGAATTTCTTGATATAGCAGCAGACTATGACGGATTTATTTTTGGATCACCAGTACACTGGGCATCAGCAGGTGGTGCCATAACATCATTTTTAGATCGAGCATTTTATGCAGATCATAACGGTGGCAGACAGTCATTCTATTTAAAACCTGCAGCATGTGTCATATCAGCAAGAAGAGCCGGAACAACTGCAACTTATGATCAATTGAATAAGTATTTCGGATTAATGCAGATGCCGATTGTTTCTTCACAGTATTGGAATATGGTTCATGGCGCAACTCCAGAGCAAGTAAAACAGGATTTGGAAGGACTTCAGACTATGAGAACTCTGGGAAGAAACATGGCGTTTTTCTTAAAATGTAAGGAAGTTGGTCTTAAGAATGGTGTGAAAATGCCAGAGCGAGAAACTGGTGTATTTACCAATTTTATAAGATAAATATATAAAGTTATGAGAAAAAATTGAAATAGTGTATAAAGTTTAATGAGATACTAATAAACAGCCTCACCATCAGAAGACATAGTATCTGATGATAAGGTTGTTTTTATTTTATCCCAGCTTGTGTATTTTTTGAGATTTTTTTCTGACATATCGGACATTGTCAGGGATATGGTCTTCCTGCATTGCCCTTGGCACAGCAGTTGTACCGGCAGCCTTTGCTGTTTCATAATACCAGCATTTGTATTTTAGTACATCAAGGGTGTCCTGTAATTGGGCTATTTGAGCCTCTACTGCCTTTCGCTGCTCTTGAAACATATTTAATCGCTGATCAATTGTTTCATCGCCTTGCATTGCCCATTCAACAAAAGTCTTTATATCTTTAAGTGACATGCCGGTTTTTTTCAAACAGTCTATCATGAACAGCCACTCAAAATCTTCATCTTTAAACATTCGGATGCCGTTTTCGCTACGGTCAACAAACGGAAACAGTCCTTCTTTGGCATAAAAGCGGAGAGTATATGGGGAAATATTAACCTTTTTTGATATTTCACTGATTGTATAATACATAAGTTTCCTCCTGAAATAATTTATAAAAAGCTCTTGACTTAGAGTGTACTATCAAGTTTAAGATGATTATATCACATGTGAGAGTATGTGTAAATTTTCATGATGAATTAAGGAGGAACGTTATGAGTTTTAATATGTATGTACCTACAAAAATTTTATTCGGAGCAGGAATGCTAAATCAGCTTCATGAACAGGTTTTACCAGGAAAAAGAGCAATGATTGTCATTACTAATGGAAAGTCCACAAGAGCAAATGGTTATCTGAGCCGTACAGAAGAGGAATTGAAGAGTGCGGGTGTTGAATCTGTCGTATTTGATAAGGTTCAGCCTAATCCATTGAAGGCTACAGTAATGGAAGGTGCTGCTTTTGCAAAAGAAAATGGTTGTGATCTTATAGTGGCTCTAGGCGGTGGAAGTTGCATTGATTCTGCTAAAGCGATGGCAGTTATGGCGACAAATGATGGCGATTTGTGGGATTATATCGGTAGTGGAACAGGTAAAGGTCAGCCTATTACTAATAAGCCATTGCCTATAGTAGCTATAAGTACAACTGCAGGAACAGGTTCTGAAGCAGATGCTGGATGTGTGGTAACGAAACCTGAAACAAATGAAAAATTGGGATTAAAGACACCACTAATTTTTCCAGTGTTGTGTATCGAAGATCCTGAATTGATGACAAGTGTGCCAAAGAACTTTACTGCATATCAGGGATTTGATGCATTAAGTCATAGCCTAGAAGGATATGTATCAAAATTTGCAAATCTGATGAGCGACATGTATGCAATCACTGCTATAGAAAATGTAGGACGTTTTCTTGCTCGTGCTGTCAAAGATGGTAATGATATAGAAGCTAGAGAACATGTAGCATTTGGAAATATTTTATCCGGAACTGTTATGTGTGTTGGAACAACATCCAGCCAGCATTCACTTGAACATGCATTATCAGCTTATCATCAAGATCTTCCACATGGAGCAGGACTGATTATGCTATGCCGTGCATATTTTACAAATATCATTGAAAAGCATGTTTGTGACGAACGTTTTATAGGTATGGCGAAGGCAATGGGTATGGAAGAAGCTAGTGAGCCAATGGATTTTATTAAAGTTCTAAATAAACTATTGGAAGATTGTGGTGTGGCAGATTTAAAGATGAGTGATTATGGAATTACTCCAGATGAATTCTCTAAGATGGCAGACAATGCCATGGGACCGATGGGAGGCTTGTTTGCTTGTGATCGTGTACAGTTGACTCGTAAAGATTGCATTTCTATTTATAAAAAATCTTATAAATAATAAGTAATAAGGAGAAAATTAGTTATGAAAAAAATTATATTGATTTTACTATCTTTCATGCTGGTACTTTCCACCGTAGCGTGCACAAACAATAGTAATAAATCCTCTGCTACTGGGCAGAACAAAAATACTTCTACAAATGTAACTGAGTCTGGTACTAGTAATTCAAGTACTGGAGATAAGTCAAATTCAAATGGTTCTGCTTCAGCAAAGACTAATGAAGGATCAAAAAAGATTCTGATTGCATATTTTTCTCAAACAGGAACTACGAAAAAAGCAGCAGAAAGAATTCAGGAACTTACTAAAGGTGATATTTTTGAAATTAAAACTGCGACACCATACCCCGAAGATTATCAAAAATTAGCAGATGCTACTAAAAAGGAAAAGGACGAGAACGCCAGACCAAAGTTAGCGACGAAGGTAGAAAATATGGATGATTATGATGTGATTTTTGTTGGTTATCCAATCTGGTGGCATACGGCACCAATGGCAATAGATACATTCCTTGAATCTTACAATTTATCAGGAAAGACAATTGTTCCTTTCTGCACCAGTTCTTCGAGTGATATCAAAGAAAGCATGGGAGCAATCAACACTTTTGGTGCTAAGGCAAATATATTGGAAGGATTAACAGCAAACAATCTTAATGACATTGAACCGTGGTTGAAAAAAATAGGTATTATTAAATAAACTGAATAACCAGATTAAGAAAATGTCTATGTAGAAAAAAATATGGACAGAAATAGTATTTTCCTTATTAGGGAAAAGTATGAAAGTGACAATTTTATTGGTACAGTATGATTAAAGAAAATGACTACATCAACACCATCATGTCTAGTTAGTAATGGGGAATATAATAAATAGTTTAGAGCTTGTTAGAAATGAAAGAATATTATAAGCATAACTGTAGATAAGAAAATCTCATTATGGTGTACTGAGAAGTATATCATAATGAGATTATTTTTTGTTTTTTAGAGATATATAATTGCCATTATTTACCGATATATTCCATATGAGAATGATAAAATTCTAAACCGCCTAATTCATCTATTCTTTTTTGTAGCACACTTTCAGCAACTTTCTGTTATAAATTGAGTTTTAAAGTATATGCATATGGAATATCTGTGCCAAGGAATAGAAAAATATATTCTTTCATTTTTACGCAAAACCTATTTTAACGCGTATTAGTATCATCTTTCTATCACAACACATGTGGAGACAGTTATGATGATAGTAAAGAAATAGCCTGATATCAAAGGCTTTTAAGGATTATAGTAATTTAATAAAGTGTGTTTTATGTTCCCTCAGACTACTGGTTTGAGGGAATTTTGCTTTAGGGGGATAACAAATACTGCCGCGTTAGCATATTTTTTTATGCTAATGCGACGGTTCCATTTTTATTTATATATCCAAATTAAATTTATATATAATAAGTTTTTCAGGTACACATAAACACCTGCTAATTTGTTCAACATTTAACTGGGAAAACTCTTTAGAATCAAGGTTGTCCTCTATTAATAGCTCAGCTGCAAATCTATCTGCTTCAATTTCGTATTTATTTCTAATTTGAAGTTTGTTTTCAATAAAAAAGCCTATAGACATATTTGTATGGAGAATAGCATGGCCTAACTCATGAGCACAAATATATCTTCTTTCTTCTTCAGATAATCTTGTGTTTATATGAATTATTTCATAACCGTCAGGAGTTCTTTGAAAGAAGCCCTTTATTTCATCTCCCAAATCATTAAGCATGCTTTCAATATCTAAGCAATTACATAATTCAAAGGGATCTCTAGTCATATATAAATCAATAACACCTTGGACAATATCTTTTATCATTAATACCTAACCTCCAAGCCATAGAGTTCAAAGGAACTATTTATTATTCTTCTCCTTTTTCTGCATTTGTTCTGCATATTGTAGCCCTAGTTTAATAGCGTTTGCCAGAGCTATTTTACTTTGGTCTGATAATAGTTCACCATTTAGCATCAGACCAGGTTGGGACAGTATTAAATTCATAGCAGATTTAGCATCTAAAATCTCGGAACGGCTAACTGGTATATAATCATTAGTATCTTCGGCTACATGGGTCTGAGGATAGTCTTTTTTATGTAATAGATACTCATTAAATTTTTCTTTATCCTTAAATTCAGTATACATGGTTTTCAATATATCCAAAGTAAGATCCTGGTCAATATCTATAAAAGGAGAATTTTCATTGTCACTAAGCTCAGAAAGGACATAGTTTAAAAATTTTTGCACTTTTTCATTAGACATATCAGGATAAGCACTCATTATAATTCTTTTTAGAGCATCGGCTTCTGTACTACCAAAGAAACTAAAAGGTACCTCGCATGCTTCAGCAATTTTGCTTAGTACTCTAAATGTTGGATATGTCCTTCCAGATTCTATATCACCAATATAACCTTGAGATTTATCTATATCATCAGCAAGCATTACTTGAGTATATCTTTTCATTATCTTATCAGATTTAATTTTACGTGATTCTTTTACTAATTTTCCAAGTTCCTCTTTAGAAAGTACCATTTTTATCACTCCAAAAATATTTTAACGTAATTTATCTATAAATATAGTACGTCATAAGTATATTATAACGTTAAATACGATAATATGTCAATATATATGAGGAAAATAGAGGAAATACGATAGATTATGGCAATACATAAAATTAAAAACGATATATGCGTTATTTAAAACTTTGCAGAAGGAAATTATATTGTTTATACTAAAAATATCGAAATAAACGTTAAGAAAAAAGGGGGATTATGTTAGAGGATATATTTATTAACTTACCTTGGTAAATATATCCAAGACGAGTTTTGCTATATTAATAATATCACTAATTATATATTTTGAGCAATATAAATTTAAGGAAGTGATTTAATGGATGAACATAAATGCATTCAGGAGCAGCGAATAAGAGACCTAGAAACAGGAATGGCAGAAACTAGAGTCTATGTAAAAATGATAAAAGAGGATATTACAGATATAAAACAATCAGTAAAAGAAATAAAAGCTCTACCTGAACTACAAAATGATGCAAATATAGAGGCTTGTCAGTCTATTATCATTGAACTCATAAAGCTGGCAGATCTTTCTATTAAAATACTTGGTGCTATCGTAGGTGCCATAAAATTATTAGGAAAATAGGAGGAATGAACAATGATATTATCTTTTGATCCAGGACATAACTGTACTCCAGACACAAGAGCTGCAGGAATAAGACAGGAGGATGTTTTAACAAAAGATGTGGTAGGATTAATAATACCAAAGCTTAGAGGACTTGGACATAGCGCTTTAGATTGTACTCCTTACGGACAAGTTTTTAATAATGTAGGAAACTCTCCAGTTTAGATGCGATAAAGCAAATGCAAGTGGTTCAGAACTGAGTCTGTCAATAATTTTGTGTAAACTGCCATAAGAAATTTTAAATTAGATGTTTTTATGAGAAACTAGGTTTGGTATTAGAAATATAAAAACCTAGTTTTTTATATTTATTATATATTTTTACAGTAAAGCATTATAGCTATGACTAGAAGATTATAGGTAAATTTAAAAAATTACAGTTTCAAGCCTATCACTAAAATATATAGATAATTGAGCTAGTATTTGAGCCCATCCACGTATAGATTGGGTCCACTTTTTGCTTATATCCATTGTTGCTAGATAAAGCATTTTAAGTAAAGCATCATCTGAAGGAAATACGCTTTTACTCTTGGTTACTTTTCTTAATTGTCTATTATAGCTTTCCATTGCATTGGTAGTATATATTATTTTTCGTATCTCTGGCGGGTATTTGAAGAATGTAGAAAGTTCTTCCCAATTAGCTTTCCATGAGCGGATAGCAATAAGATATTTATCTCCCCATTTTTCTTCAAATTTAGCTAGCTCCGCTAAGGCTGCATCTTCTGTTGCAGATGTATATACTAGTTTTAAATCTGCATTGAATGCTTTTAAATCTTTATAAGATACATATTTAGAAGAGTTTCTAATTTGATGTATTATGCATCTCTGAATCTCAGTACGAGGATAAATCGCTTTAATAGCTTCTTTAAATCCATTAAGACCATCAACACAAGCTATAAGTATATCATTAACCCCTCTATTTTTAAGTTCATTTAATACTAAGAGCCAGTATTTTGATGTTTCATTAGCTCCAATCCAAATTCCCAAAACTTCTTTAATACCATCTAAGTTTACTCCAATAACTGCGTAAGCAGCCTTGTTTATGACTCTATTATCCTGTTTAACTTTATAATGTATGGCATCCATAAAGATTATAGGATAAACGGCTTCTAATGGTCTATTTTGCCATTCTTTAGCTATAGGAGTAATTTTATCTGTTATACCAGATATTAGTGTAGGCGAAGCCTCAAAACCATATATGTTTTCTAAGTGAGTAGCAATATCTCTGGTAGTCATTCCTTTTGCATACATACCAATAACTTGATCTTCAATTCCAGATATATCTGTTTGATTTTTCTTAACAACCTCCGGTTCAAAACTACTGTTTCTATCTCTTGGTACATCAAGTTGAAATTCTCCAAGATCTGAAATTACCTTTTTAGAGCTTCGTCCATTTCTACTATTAGATGTATTTTTATTTTTGTAGTCATATTTAGAATATCCCAGATGGTCATCAAGCTCCGCTTCTAACATTTCTTTAAGCGTATCGGCGAATAGATCTTTCAATGTTTCTTGAACATCTTTTGCACTTGTAGGCTTTGTTTCCTTAATAAGTTGTTTAATAAGTTCCTTTCTTGAAAAAGACATAATCTGTGCACCCTCCATTTAATAAGAATAATTATATCATCTTTATGGAGTTTACACAGATTATTTTACACTCTCTCAGAACTTCACGAATGCATTCACTTTATAATAAGCAGGTAGGGTAGATAATTTAATCTACCCTACCTTTTAATCTTATCTAAGTATTGAAATAGTACCTTCTGCACCTTTTTTTAGGTGAGCGTCCAAATATTCTACTCTTATAGAGTTTAAACCATCTTTTAGTGTTGCAATCATTTCATCTTTCTTTTCTGGTAACATACCATGAACTGATATTACATTAGATGTATGAAGACCGAAGAAATACGTATTATCTAAGTTAAGTCCACTTAGCATCTCAATTTCCTCTTCAATATTTTGACGTAAGGTATTTTCTTTAAAAAGCCCTTTATTTAATTCTTCATCAAGTGGGCTGCCAGGATCAACATGTAAAGTAGCAATAAAGATGAGCTTTGGATTAATTTCATTTAGTAATTTACTATTTGCAATTGCATTTTCATGTGTTTTTTCACTACCAGCTCCTCCGATTATAATATTTACACTAAAGTCTATACCGGCATTTGTTAAACGCTTTAACTGTGCTTTCGCCTCATTAACAGTAAAACCCTTATTAAAGTGTTCAACTACCTCAGGCATACCAGATTCTAAGCCAATATTAAGGTCATTAATCTTTAAAGCTCTTAATTCTTTAAGCTCATTATCTGTTTTATTTATTATGTTTTTAACTGAGGCATACATAGCTATAGTCTCAACTTCAGGTAAAATTTCATTTATTTTTTTGCAATTAATTTAAGTTTATCTGCACTTAAAGCAAATGGATCAGCATTTACTAAGAATATACGATTTACTTTAGGATAAACTTTTCTAGCTTCTAATAAATCTTTTACAATTTGTTCCATAGTTTCTATTTGAAAAGGAACATTGTTATACATGGTACAGAAGTTACATTTATTATGGCTACATCCTACAGTAACTTGTAGTAATAATGAGTTTGCTTCAAATGGTGGACGATAAACTGGTCCAGTATATTTCATTTTCATCTCTGCTTTTTATTCATGATCTTATTACTATAAGTTTACTACGACACAACTATTTAAGGTAGTACGCACTTTAGAGTAAGTTATGAAAATCATAAATATTTATTCGGTCAAATAATAAAAATAGATTTAATATTATTTTAATATAATATTATAGCTAGCTAGGGCAACAGTAATCCTAGGGGTCTTGATAAATTAAATATGAGTATTTCTATCAATAGCTTGTCTATTGACATGTGGAGTGTGTGGTGAAATTATATAGGAAATAAACTAGTTTAAAATAATATAATAATAAGAAAAATGTTATTTGCCACCAATACGCCATCGTAAGTTATTTTTGGGTGGCAATAATATTTTCTAATATATTTACCGTATTTTTTCATCTTTTTAGTAACATGAGAATATGTGTCCATTGTAGTAGCTAATGTGCTATAAAAGGGCGCTTTTTTAGTGTAGATTAATATACAATAGATAGGATATGTATGACAAAGCCAGGTAAAGCAATGTATACAAGTATATTTTTACAAAGAAATATATTGTGTATCAACTATTAAGAATTTTAGGTACATTAAAACTTAAATTTTAATTATAAAAGAGAAATAAGTTTTTAGATTTTATCTCTCTTTTATTTTTAAATAAAGTAATAATATTTACTTATTCAGTGAATATTATTACCAAGTTGAAATAGACTATACTAACATTATTAAAATAAAGTAAATTTGTAAATATTTAAGCAGTAGTTCGATTAAACAAATATAAATCGTCTGCACAGTATATGTTGTTAGAAAAATATTGTTGGAGGACTCAATGTATCAAATGGGATTAGTACAAGATGCAGTATGGGGACCTAAGACAATAGCAGCATTAACAGAGATTTATTCAAAACCTTTAGACGGTGTAAAAGAAATCCATCACAAATACGCTACAAGATTCATACAATGGATAGTAGGTGCTTCAATAGATGGGATCTTTGGAAATGAAACAAAGATAAAAGTGTAGAATTGGCAAGCATCTCATGGATTAACGCCTGATGGAGTAGTTGAACCCGTAACAGGGGCTAAGATGTTAGGCTAAAAAGGATTATAGGAAACTATAGTCCTTTTTTTATTTATAAAAATATTGGAGGTAAGGAAGATGAAAGAAATGTTAACAGTTTAAAGAATTTTAGTGGAGCTAGTATAGTACAGAAATAATAGGACACAATAATGTTGTCTATAATAGAATTCTTAATACATGATAAAGCCTAGGGCTAGTACAAAAACTAGCTTTAGGTTTTACTGTTTCTTTAGAATATACGTCTGCGTCTAAATAAACGTCTAAAGATTAATAAAAGAAGAATAGTACCAAGCAATCCTTGATTTCCATATCCTATATAATTACCATTCATATCGTATAAATTGTAGCCATTATAATATCCAACAGGAGTGCCATCCATTGTATAAACAAATCTATCAGATACATATGCCATAGGGTTATAATATTCATCGTAAAGCACAGAACCGTCAGTATAGCCCATGATATGATAACATTCATCATAAATTACATTTCCATCAACATAACCATAAAGTCTATCTCTGGAATCATATACTTTTTCCATAATTTCATCACCTTTTTATCATTTTATTGTTATATAGAAAGTATAAAAATTATCGCTTTCTATGAAATAGCAAAGTTATGTACTAATGAACTAATAATAATACAAGAAGATGAAAAGCCTGTACCAATAGCTAATTTAATATATGATACTTCCATTATAAAAGAAAAGCAGTATATGACTTTTTATGAGGCCAAAAAGCTGGGAACATCAAAACATAAAGAATATGGTGATGATTGGGGAGCATGGAACCATGAAAATTTTATAAAGGAAATGGACAAAAAAGTATGGAAGTGTGAGCAATAATGAAAATACTAAACGTAGATATGTTAAGGAAAAATAAATTTTTGTAAAGTGGCTGTATCAAATTAATATTTAATTTGATACAGCGCATTTATAAAATAATTAATTCTTTATCACTGTTAAAAGCATTTTAAATTTTTCACAAGCTTGGAGTGCATGTGGAATGTTGGAAGGCATTATTATAGTTTCGCCTTCTTTGACAGTAAAAGTATTATCTCCTATTGTAATTTCAGCTGTACCGTCCAATATTTGAACCATGGCATCTCCTGGAGTCACATGTGAACTAATTCCTTCATTTTTGTCCAATGAAAATAAAGTGATATTTACAGCAGGTGTCTGTGCAAGAGTTCTGCTTATAACCTGGCCCTCCTGATATGACACTAAATCCTTTAAATTGAGTATATTTGAAAATTCTATATTTTTTATTAAATTATTTATTGTATTTCACCTCTTTAATATTCTTTAACCATAGTATAAGTCTTTTATTAATAAAAATATGTATCATATGTTACCAACTTTGATAAACAGAAGAATTATATTATTCACAATCTAATAAATTCTCTTTTATCTAAGCAAGCTAACTACATTGGAAAAAAACGTGGTGATGTTAACAAATAGTTATCATAATTTGTTTTGCTAAATTGTTAATTTAATTTTACCTAAATAAAACACTAAATTAAAGAAATTAATATACCATAATTACATACTACATTATCAATAAAGGAGCAGAGGTCTATGAAGGACAATATTGAAATCAAAATTATTGATGAGTTAATATCCAATATTAATAATGGTGAATATAGTAGTGATAATAAATTACCTTCAGAAAATGCTTTGGCAGATACCTATGGGGTTCCAAGGATAGTAGTAAGAAAAGCTTATGAAAGATTGGAAGAAATGGGCTATATTTATTCAAAGCAGGGGAAAGGTAGCTTCTTAAGAGATAGACATAAACCTATTGATTTGGTTTTATCTGGTGATGAAAGCTTTAGTGAAAAAATGATTAAAAAAGGCTATGATTTCTTTTCAAAGAATATATTTTTTAAAAGAATTGAATATAATGAAAAGATTTTTAAAGAATTGGGTGTAACTCACAGTGATAAAGTATATAAAATAGGAAGATTGAGAATTATAAGTGATATACCAATGGCATTACATATTTCCTATGTATCATCGGCTACTTTACCTGATATAGAAAAATCAGGTGATAGTATATCTTCCATGTTTGAATACTATAGAAGTAATGGATACAGGGAATTTATGTCTAAGAAAAGTATTTTAAGTGTTTCCTTTCCAGGGGAAGAAGAACGTAATATATTAGAATGCTCTAGTTTAGTTCCTTTATTAGTGTTAGAAACTAATTCTGCTGATGCTGAAACAGCAAAAATATTGGAATATACAAAAATAATATACAGATGTGATTACTTTAAATATATAATTTAGGTATCTGAAAATAAATAACAAGATAGAAAAAGGTGCTGTTTCGCAATGAATATATGTGTATTGCGAAACAGCACCTTCTTTAATTTAAAATTATATTTTGGTAGCTTATTATGAAAATATATACGTATCATTAACAATGTTAAATGACAATATTATTATTTAACATGCCTTAACAAGGGATTTACAATTTAGAACTTGGTAACAAGATATAATAAAAATTGTCTAAGGAGGGTTTTAGAAATGAGAAGAAGAAGGCGAACTGAAATTTTAATTAAGGGATCTAGTGAAATAGCAAAAAATATGTTTAAAGAAATAGAGAAAAATTATGAAATAAAAACCATAGAGGAGCCAGATAGTGCTCTTGTAATGATAAAAATGCGAGAAAGCTCTAAGAATTCATTATTTTATCTTGGAGAAGTGTTGGTTACTGAAGCAAAGGTACAAATTAATGAAGCTTTTGGAATAGGAATTGTAAGGGGAAACAAACCTGAATTTGCCTATTGGCTTGCAGTTATTGATGCTGCTTACAATTTAGAATTAAAAGAAACAGGTAGCTGGGAAAAAATCTTAGTTGAAGAAGAAAAAAGGATAAAAACTGAAGAGGCTTTAAATGATAGCAAAATTTTAAAAACCAAAGTCAATTTTGAAAGTATGAAAGTGTAATTTGAGATAAGGTATTTGAATATGACAAATAGCAAGTGAAAGATGCCAAACTTATACAAGGGAGGAATAGACATGAAAATTGATATGGTTCATGATGTACAGGCAGCTTATAGAAAATTATTAAATTGTATGTCAAGACCTGGAGTTATTGAGAGCATAGAAGAGGAAAGCAGCAAAATCCATATTGATATAAAAATTTTAAATTCTACATTAGTTTTGATGTTTATTTTATTGGATTCAGAGGTGAGTTTTAAGATTGTTTCCAAATATGAAGCGGAAATTGCAAAGCTTGTGCAGCAATTAACATACGCGAAGGCTGAAAGTGTGGAAAAAGCTGATTTTATATTTGTGTTAAAGGATTCAGAAAAAATTATGCTGGAGGAAGCATTAACCTATGCTAAAGAGGGAGATCTAATAAATCCTCATAAATCAGCCACTGTGGTTATTGAGACCAATAAGATAAACAATGAAAAAAAGTTTTCATTAAAGGGACCTGGCGTAAAGAATGAAAATTATATAGATGTAGAACTGGATAATATCTGGTTAGAAAAATTACGTAAAAAGAATATAGAATTTCCCATGGGAATAGATATAGTTTTTACAGATGTGAATTCAAATTTAACATGTTTACCAAGGGCCACAAAGGTTTTAAGGAAGGTGAATTAATGTGGGTTATGTTGCGGTAAAGGGTGGAACTAAGGCTATAGAGGAATCTATTAAGAGGTTAAAATATAAAAGATTAAAAGGCGGCGAGATTTTAAAGGTTAATGAAATACAGTCAGGCATGAGAGGTCTTATTGATCAAATAATGTCAGAGAGCAGTTTGTATTCTGAAGAATTGGCAGCACTTGCAATTAAACAGTCGGAGGGTAATTCTGAGGAAGCAGTATTTTTATTAAGAGCTTATAGATCTACTTTGCCGAGAAAACATTATACAAGAACAGTTGAATCCATCCATATGTCAGTGGAAAGAAGAATTTCAGCTAGCTTTAAAGATGTACCGGGAGGGCAAATTCTGGGAGCAGCCTATGATTATACTCACAGACTTATGGATTTTGAACTTGCAGATGAATCTAAAGAGGAGGCCTTGAGCTGGTTAAAGAACTTTCAGGGTGATGCAGCACAACAAGAAAGTGAAGATGTACTTAGAAAAATGCCTAAGGTGATGGATTTTTTGAGAGAAGAGGGACTTATTAGAACTTATGAAAAGGATGATAAAAACCCAATTGACATAACTAAAAAGAGTATAGAATTTCCAACGGAGAGAAGTGAAAGATTACAGATTTTAACAAGGGGTCAGACGGGGGCTGTTGTATCATTAGGCTATGCAGCCTTAAGAGGTTATGGATCCCTTCATCCTACTGTAGGAGAATTGAGAGTAGGTACTCTACCTCTGTATATTAGTGATCTCCTTGGAAATTCCTGTAAGGAAGAAGAAGATTTCTATATTGGAGATATTGAAGTTACAGAGGTGGAGATGTTTATACCTAAAACTGTAGAGGGAAAAAAGGGTGAACAAAGTCTTGAGTTTGGAATAGGCTACGGTATCTGTTATGGACAAAATGAAACAAAGGCCATGGCTATGGCTATACTTGATCAATGTCTGGAAACTAAAGATGAAAAATACCCTACTCATAATGAAGAATTTGTGCTGATGCATATAGATAGTGTTGAATCTTCAGGTTTTATGTCTCATTTAAAATTACCTCACTATGTAACCTTTCAATCAAAATTAGATAGTGTTCGTAAGACCAGGAAAGGAAAAGGTGTAATTGAATGAAGATAAATTATAATTTTGCTTTCTTTGATGAAAGCTCTAAGAAGGAAATCAGGAGAGCTTCTTTAAAGGCTGTTGCAATTCCTGGATATCAGGTACCTTTTGCATCAAGAGAAATGCCCATTGCAAGAGGCTGGGGTACAGGAGGACTTCAATTAACACTATCCTTAATTGGAAAAAAAGATATATTAAAGGTTATAGATCAGGGAGCGGATGAATCTGTAAATGCAGTAAACATAAAAAAACTTATACAAAATACTACTGGTGTAAAAATTACAGAAAAAACAGAAGAAGCTACTATAATTCAATCAAGACATAGAATTCCAGAAGTAAAGCTTGAAAGTAGTCAAATACTAGTTTTGCAGGTTCCAATTCCAGAACCACTTAGGGCCGTTGAACCAAGTGAATATAAAACAAAAAGACTTCATGCTGAAAATGAGTATAGTGGTGTCTGGCTAATGCTTTTTGAACAAATTATGAAATATGGAGATATGTCAACAGGCGCTGATCATCCTGTATTTGCCAATGGGAGATATGTGATGTCACCAAGCCCTATTCCACGTTTTGATAATAAAAAAATGAATTATTCTGAGGCTTTAATTCTTTTAGGGGCAGGTAGAGAGAAAAAAATATATGCTATTCCACCTTATACAGAAATAACATCCTTACATTTTGAGGATTATGCCTTTAAACCAGAAAATTTTGAAGGTAAGAGTTGTAAAATATGTGGCGCTTCTAATGTATACCTTGATGAATTCATAGATGAAAAAACTAGTGAAAAATATTATCAGTGTAACGATACAAGCTATTGTATCGAGAGAATGAATAGCAGAGAGAATATATCAAAGTAGGTTATTTTACTATAGCCAATCAAACTATGGATAGTTCGTAAGAGGCGCCAGAGTACAAACTAGTATAGCACAATGATGGAGTGTTTCAATATTACAAATGGATATTTGTAATGAGAAAATTAATGGATATTAATGATTATGGTGGTGATTTGAAATGATGTTTATGGAAGATCCAATACTAAGGATTAAAAATTTAAACAAACAATTTGGCAGCGGCTGTGAAAAATGCAGTGGATTAAGGGATACGCTGGAAAAGAATTTTTGCCCGGAGTGCGGTACTGTATATGCATGCCAGGATATTTCCTTTGATTTATACCAGGGAGAGATACTTGGAGTTGTGGGAGAAAGTGGCAGTGGCAAGTCTACTATGATGGAGTGCTTATACTTTGATAAAGAAGTTACTTCTGGAGAGGCATATATAGGTAATTATAAAGAAGGGAAAGCTAATATATTTTTGGAATCCTCCCAGCAAAAAAGATTTATAAAGAATAATGTGTTGGGAAAAGTTTATCAGAGTCCAATACAAGGACTGAGAATGAATTTCTCATCTATAGGTAATATTGCTGAAAAATTAATTTCAGCTGGTCACAGAAATGTAGGAGACATGGAGGAAAGAGGTAAAAAACTTTTGGAAAAGGTTAATATTCCACTTTTTAGAATGAAGGAAGCTCCTAAAAACTTTTCTGGGGGGATGCAGCAAAGGGTACAAATTGCTAAAGCCCTATCAAATAATCCGCCAATTTTATTGCTGGATGAAGTTACTACAGGCTTAGATTTATCTGTACAGGCAAATGTACTTGATTTAATTAAAGAAATTCAAAGAGAACTTGGAATAAGTATGATTGTAGTATCCCATGATTTAGGTGTTATAAGAATGCTGGCAGATAGAACAATTGTTATGCTCAATGGAAAAATCATTGAGAGAGGTCTAACAGATCAGATACTTGAAGATCCACAGTCTGCATACACACAGCAATTGGTATATTCACTTCTATAGTAATTATTTTATTGAACTAAATGGAAGTGAAACAAATACAAAATAATTATTGATATTAGGAGGTATGGCCAGTGTATTTAATTACAAATGGGAGAATAGTAACTGAAAATGAAATATTAGAAGGTTATGATCTATTAATTGAAGATGATTCAATTAAAGAAATAAGAAAGCAGGGACAGATTAGGAGTAATTATTTTAAAGAAGTAATTGATGCTAAGAACGGGTATGTGGCACCAGGATTTATTGATATACATTCAGATTATATTGAGACTATGACTGCACCAAGACCAACATCAATAATGGATTTTTCAATAAGCTTAAGAGAGGAAGAAAAAATTTTAATTAATCAGGGAATAACAACTATGTTTCATTCTATTACTATGGATGAAAATCAACTTAAAAATGTGCCCATAAGAAATCCTGAAAATGTGAGAGAAATGATTAATGCTATTAATGTATTGCATAAAAATAAACCTCTTATAAGGCATAATTTTCATGCAAGAATTGAAATAGATAATGTTAATCAAATTGACAATATAAAAAGATATATTAAGGATGGTAAAGTTAATTTGATTTCTTTTATGGATCATACTCCAGGTCAGGGTCAATACAGAAGCTTGGAAGTATATAGAAAAACACTGAGAGGGTATAGACATATATCTGATGAGGAAATAGAAACAATCATTAATAGTAGGGAGACTAAGGAAAAAATAACAGATGAAACTATAAAGGAAATTGCAGCTTTAGCAATGAAAAATAATATTTCCATAGCTTCTCATGATGACGATAGTGTGGAAAAACTAGAAGTTGTTAAAAATTATGGTGCAAATATAAGTGAATTTCCTATAACTTTAGATGTGGCAAAATTCGCTAAGGAAATGGGTATGTATACAATTGCAGGAGCGCCAAATGTACTATTAGGTGGGTCTCATTCAGGTAATTTATGTGCAGTAGAGGGTATAAAAAATAATTATATTGACATACTCTGCAGTGATTATTATCCAGCAGCTATGCTTCATGCAGTATTTTTACTCAATGAAAAGCATGGTCTTGATATAAATAAAATGTTTAATCTGGTTACAATAAATCCAGCCAGGGCAGTAAATATGGATAAAACTATAGGATCCATAGAGGAAGGTAAAAAGGCAGATATAATTATAATAGAAAAATTAGATAATGAGTTCCCAGTGATTACATCAGTTTTTGTTGATGGAAAATTAACCTCAAGGACTAATTACTGCATATGAATACTGAGGAAAAAGTACTGACAATAGAACCTTTAATAGGTGAGAACTGTAAAATTGTAAATTCAAAACTGGGTGAATTTACAGAGGTTGGGGTTTTTAATTTCTATGAAAATGTTGTTCTTGGCGATTACTCCTATACAGGACAATTTTGTTTTCTGCAAAACGTTGAAATAGGCAGATTTACTAATATTGCTGCCATGGTGAGAATAGGACCTACAAATCATCCTATGGAAAGGCCTAGCTTACATCATTTTACCTATAGAAGGAAGATGTATGGTTTTGATGATAAAGATGATGAAGAATTTTTTGAAAAGAGAAAAAGTAGTAAAACATATATTGAAAATGATGCTTGGATAGGTCACAGTGCAATTATTATGCCTGGTGTAACCATAGGAAATGGAGCTATAGTTGGAAGTGGAGCTATAGTGACAAAAGATGTGGAGCCCTATACCATAGTTGCAGGTGTACCAGCAAAAATAATTAGAAAGAGGTTTAATGATGATATCATTTATAAATTGGAAAGCATTAAATGGTGGAATTGGTCTCATAAAAAGATAAAGGAAAATTTCAATGATTTTTTATTGAATATAGATGACTTTGTGGAAAAGCATTATGAAAGTAGGTGATAGGGTGGAGCAGTTATTAAAAATAGAAAATTTATATAAAACTTTTACTATTCACAATTTAGGAAAACATATAAAAGCATCACAAAACATTAATATATCTTTAAATAAAGGCGAATTCATAGGAATTACAGGTAAAAGCGGCAGTGGAAAATCCACTATACTTAAGTGTATTTATAGAACTTACACAACTGATGAAGGCAGTATATGGTATGAATCTAAAAAGTTTGGATTGATTAATATTTTAGACATATCAGAAAGACAAATGCTATATTTGAGAAAATATGAAATTGGTTATGTGTCCCAATTTCTTAATAGCATGCCAAGAACTACAGCTAAGGAAATTGTTGAACATTCAGTTTTAGAAATGGGTTATAGTAAAGAGTATGCTTCACAGGAGGCAGAAAAAATGCTTGGACATTTTGAATTTGACAGAGAACTGTGGGACAGCTATCCAAATAATTTTTCAGGGGGAGAAAAATTACGTCTAAATATAGCAATGGCAATGGTTAAGCATCCAAGGTTATTACTTTTAGATGAACCAACTGCCAGTTTAGACAATTATTCTAAGGAAAAGGTAAAGGAACTTATAAAACAGTTAAAAATTGAAGGGACTACAATGATAGGAATATTTCATGATATTGACTTCATGGAAGGACTTTGTGATAAGAAATATAATATGCAGGCGGGGGAATTCATATGAAAGCGGATCTTCATGTTCACACAAATATTTCTGATGGATCCTTTGGATTAGAAGAAGTTATAGATATAGCTATAAAAAATGGTGTTACCCATCTTGGAATTACAAATCATGATACAGTTAAAGGATTGGGAGAAGCAGTTGAGAAAGGTAAAAGTGCAGGGATAAGGATAATTCCGGGTATCGAAATATCTGCCTGTGATCCTCAAAGTAAGAAGAAAATTCACATTTTAGGATTTAATTTTGATCTTAAAGGAATAAATATCAGAAAAATTTGCGATGTAGTTTTACAGAATAGGCATAAAAATTCATTATGGCAAATTAGGCAGCTTATAAAAAATGGTTATGTAATGGATATAGGTAATATATATGCTAGAGCTGAGAGTAGTGAAGTTATTTATAAACAACATATTATGGCTGAACTAATAGATAAAAATTATACTGATAAAATATATTCAGATTTATACAGAAGGCTGTTTAAGGGAGATGGAATATGTGCAAGAGATATAGAATATGCTGATGCCTATGAAGCAGTAAGAGCTATTAAAAAAGATGGGGGCATTGCAATATTAGCGCACCCTGGGCAATTGGATTCCTATAGTTTTATTGAAAAGCTTGTTGAAGCAGGATTAGACGGCATTGAACTGTATCATGAAGATCACTGCGAAGAAGATCACAAAAAGGTTGTTGAATATTGCAGAAAATATAATTTAATAGCTACTGGAGGCAGTGATTTTCATGGAGACTATGGTACAGATATAAATATTGGACAAATATTAAGTCCTAAGGAATTTTTGTATGTATTTGATTCTGAAATAATTGGTTTAGGCATCTGAAAATAAATAACAAGTCAAAGATGCGACGGATATTTTGAATCGCACAAGGAAACAGGTTCTGAGGATAGTGGGCTATCTGAGGGTTCTGTTGACGCGGTAGGATTCAAAATAGACTAGCATACTGACTAGTTATTTGTTTGAATATGCCTTAAGCTAACAATATTAAAACAAATGCTGGAATATATAGATTAATAAGAAAATTTAAAATAAACATTACATTCGTATAATAGTTAATTAACATAAGTACTGTATCATCTATCTTGACAATAAATGTATATCATTGAAAGAAACGAACTAATAACCTGTCTTAACCTAATAATAAAAATTTTTTCAAATTTGAAAGGGGTAAATTAATGAAAAAACTTCTATTAGTTATTACAAATCTTATTATTGCAGTTGCAGTATTAGCAGGATGTTCAGGGTCAGGCGCTTCAAATCAATCTGGGGATAATGTAAAGCCATATGACACTATCAATGTAGTATGGTATCCAAATGAATCCGCTGCTGACTATAAGGATGCTCGTGATGAAGTATGTAAGATTATTGCAGATGCTACTGGTAAAAAGGTTGAACAACAAACTACAACTGATTATTCAATTGCCATAGAAGCTATAGCTAGTGGCAAAGGACAAATAGCCTTCATGGGTGGACAAGGTTATGTAGAAGCCCACACTAAAAATGCTAAAATATTACCATTAGTTGTAAATACGGGTGCTTCAGGTACTTTAGATGATGCTATATATTATAGCTGGTTGTCAGTTAATAAGGGCGATGAAAGCCAATACCAAAAGGATGGTAAGTATACTTTAGATAATATTCAGGGAAAGAAAATGTCTTATGTATCCAATAGTTCAACTTCAGGTTTTAAAGTACCTACTACAAATATAGTAAGTTATTTTTCAAAGACTGATAAATGGAAGAATATAAAGGTTGATGATTTGTCAGAAGGTGGAAGCGATAAGTTCTTTAAAGAAGTACTATTTGGCCAATCACACCAGGTATCAGCAGCAAATCTTTTAAATAAAAAAGCAGATGTAGCTGCTTTCTGTGATACAGCATTAGCACCATATGTTGATGTTGAAACTGGAAAAGCTAATACAGTAGGTGCCGTTTACAAGGTAAAGGCTGATGCGTCTGATCCATTTACTAATTTAAGAGGTAAGGAATATGTACTTATTAGTGTTACACCAGTATTAAATGGACCATTTGCTGTAAATACAGGAGCACTTAATAAGGATGATATTGATAAGATACAAACTGCTTTAACTTCAGATACTACAGCAAATGATTCTAAAATATACTATAAAAAAGGTTCAAAAGGACTAATTGAAAAGACTAAAAATGAACATTTTACAAAGGTTGATGATTCTTGGTACAATCCAATAAGAGAACTTTCAAAATAGTTTTTATTGTTGTAAGTAAGGATTTATTGATCAATAAAAAATTAAAGAGGGGAAGTTAGCTATGAATATTCTGGAAGTAAATGGTTTGTCCAAGGAATATAAGGGTGGAACCAAGGCACTAACAGATGTTAGCTTCTCTGTAAAAGAAGGAGAGTTTGTTTCCATTATAGGTCCGTCAGGAGCTGGGAAATCTACTCTCCTTCGATGTATCAATAGAATGATTGATGCAACAGAGGGCAAAATTAAATTTGATGGTGTTAGTGTAGAAAATTTAAATAGAAAAGAGTTAAGAAGGCATAGAACAAAAATAGGAATGATATTTCAGCATTATAATTTGGTAAATAGATTAAGTGTAATTGAAAATATTCTGCATGGGAGATTAGGATATAAATCCACCATAGCCGGAGTACTTGGAATATATAATGAAGAAGAGAAGAAACAGGCATTTCAAATAATAAGTAAATTAGGACTCAATGAACAGGCTTATAAAAGATGTGATGAGCTAAGCGGTGGCCAAAAACAGAGAGTAGGAGTTGCAAGAGCATTAATTCAAAATCCTAAAGCACTTCTTTGCGATGAGCCTATTTCTTCACTAGATCCTAATTCCGCTAGAATAATTATGGATCATTTAAAAGGAATAAATAAAGAGATGGGCATAACTTGTATATTTAATCTACATCAGGTTGATGTGGCTGTGAAATATTCTGACAAAATTATACGAGTAAATGATGGCAGAGTAATATTTGATGGTAAACCAGAGGAGCTTACAAAGGACAAGATACATGAGATATATGGTTCTGAAGTGGGCGAATTAATCACTGATTAAGGGATCTGAAAAATAAAATTGACTAAATTATTTTTTGAAGATGCATAAGGTAGGAGGCTAAGAATGGACATTGATATATTTAGAAAACGTAGAGGGCAGTTTACAGCAGCTTTGATAGTTATAGTTATTGTGACTTTTATTGCTATGACTATAACACGTTATGATCCAATATTGGGTTTTACATCTATTCCAAATGCAATCATTTGGGCGGCTTCTAATTTTTATCTCAATGAAAAATCATTATCTAAATTACCAACTATAATAGCAAAAATGAAAGAAACAGTCTTTCTATCTATAGCAGCTACAACTACTGCTAGTATACTTGCATTGTTGTTTAGTTTGCTTGGATCTAAGACTACAAAAATAAATAATTTTATAGGTACTATTACGAGAATAATAGCTTCTGCTTTTAGAAATATCCCAGATACTGTTTGGGCAATGGTGCTGTTGCTTTCCTTTGGACAAAATGCATTAACGGGATATTTTGCATTATTTTTTGCAACCTTTGGAATTTTGACAAGAGCATTTATTGAAACAATAGATGAAGTCAGCAGTGATTCTGTAGATGCTTTGGAGTCAACAGGGGCAACTTATTTCCAAATAGTAGCACAGGGAATTATCCCCTCTAGCATACCTCAAATAATAAGCTGGATATTATTTATGATTGAAACCAATATAAGAAGTTCAACTCTCATAGGATTACTTACTGGTACGGGAATTGGATATACTTTCAGCATGTACTATAAGAGTATGGATTATAATTCTGCAAGTCTTGCAGTGGTATTTATAATACTATCAGTAATAATAATTGAACTTATATCAAATTATGTTAGAAGGGTGATTTTATAATGGAAATGTCAAATTCATCAAAAATCAATACTAACACTGACTTAGAAAAACATATTAATAGAACAAAAGCTGGGAAAATTAAAATTAAGTCTGCAGGACTTTCGCAGAAGGTAATAAAGGTAACTTTGATTACTTTAGCAATACTTACAATATATGGATTTTTAACTTTTGATTACAAAGATTTAAACTTTGGAAGTGCTGTAGTGCAAACTTTGCAGAATATAAAAGTTATGTTTTTGCAACCTAAACTTACTCATTTTACATTACTTCAAGGTTTTCAGGATGTAGTTATAACTCTGGCACTTGCATTTTTAACTACATTATTTGGTGGTGTTTTCGCACTTTTTTTGGGACTGTTTGCTGCAAGGAATTTGTCAAATGCCTATGTATCAAACTTTATAAGAACTTTTGTTGCCTTCATAAGGGCTATTCCTTCAGTCTTATGGGTATTAATATTTGCAGTAGCTGCAGGTCTTGGAAGCGTAGCTGCAGTTATAGGATTAACCTTTCATTCTATTGCCTATTTGATAAAGGCCTATTCTGAATCCTATGAGGAAATAGATGAAGGAGTTATAGAAGCGCTAAAGGCAAGTGGTGCAAATTGGTGGCAGATTGTTTTCCAAGCAATTTTCCCCTCAACAGTTACATACCTTATTGCATGGACATTTATGCGATTTGAAATCAATTTTACAAATGCTGTAGCTATGGGTGCAGCAGCTGGAGCTGGTGGTATAGGATATGAATTATTTATGTCCGGAGCTTTTTACTATAACATACGAGAAGTTGGAGTTATATCCTATTTAATTATAGCTTTCGCTATTGTTTTGGAATTCCTTTCAAATAGATTGAAAAACAGACAGTTTTAATTTTAAAAAGTTTCATAAAAATAATTATTTTTAGAAGCAATATATCTAAGCTTATGAATTATGATTTTTATAAGTTTATATATATTGCTATTTTATTGCTAAAAATTTAAATATTATTCTCTTAAAAATATTTGTAAACTCACAATATATATTGACAGTAAAAAGTATAAACAATATAATTATATTTAACATATATGTTTACTTTGATTTTGTATTAGGTAGAATTTAATATATTATAATGTGTATATAATTAAGATAACACTTTATCAATATAATATTGTAGTTTATTGTATTGTAAATTTGCCAGTAGAATTGGTTATAACAAATCCAATATACGGCGTTTTTTTATATGTATTAATCTTTAACAATAGATTCTAATTTCATAGGAAATGACAATAATAAAATTTATTATATATATTTAAGGGGGAAGTCAAATTGAATAATATAAAAAAGAAAATAGGCTTGATTGTTATTGTTTTAATTATTATTAGTATTTATCCTATTTATAAAACGGCTTTTGGCAGTAAGAATTCAACGTCAACGGCAAATGAAAAAGATGCTAAGGTTTCAGCAGTAAATTTTGATAAAACTACATATAATCTGGCTATAGGAAATACGTACACTTTAAATGATGCTATATCGCCTAATAATGCAACAGATAAAGCGGTTACCTGGGCATCATCGGATACAAATATAGTAAAGGTAGAAGATGGGGTGATTACTGGAATGGGCGTTGGAACTGCAAAGATTACGGCAACTACTGTAGATGGAGGAAAGACAGCTACTTCTAATGTAACTGTATCCAATCGTGAGGCTAACGACAGCATAATTACTTTTAAAGATAAAAATTTAGAAAAGAATATAAGGTATAGTATTCATAAATCAACAGGTGTCCTATATAAAAGTGATGTTAAAAATATTACGATATTAGCAGCAAGTGGACAGGATATAAGTGATATAAGTGGAATAGAAAATCTAGTTAATCTGCAAACACTTAATTTGGGAAATAATCAAATAAACAATATTAGTTCACTAAAAGGATTGACTAACTTACAAACACTCTATCTAGAGCACAATAATATAAGTGATATAAGTCCATTGAAATCACTAACTAAATTGCAGATTCTTGGTTTAAAAAGCAACCAAATAACTGATATAAATGCACTAAAATCATTAACTAATCTTCAGACTCTTGCTTTAAATTTTAATAAGGTTAGTGATATAGAGGCACTAAGTGGGCTAACTAATTTATACAGTGTTGACTTACAATCCAATAAAATCAGTGATATAAGTCCCCTAAAAAAATTAACTAATTTACATTATTTATACGCAGAATCTAATGAAATAAGTAATGTAAGTGCATTAAAAGAACTTACTGATTTGCAGAATCTTAGTCTTCAATCTAATAAGATAAGTGATATAAGTAGTATAAGTGGATTAAGTAAATTAAATAGTCTTGTTCTGGCAGATAATCAGATAAGTAATATAAGCTCACTAAGCAATTTAAATAATCTGCAATTTGATCTTCAACTGCAATCTAATAAAATAAATGATATTAGTCCATTAAAAGGGTTGACTAGATTGCAGAATATCACTTTAAGTTCCAATAAAATAAGTAATTTGAGTGCCTTAACAGAATTAACTGATTTACAACTTCTTGAATTAAAAAACAATCAAATAAGTGATATAAATCCATTGAAAAAAATGTCTCATTTACAATATCTTTTCTTACAAGGTAATAAAATTAGTGCTGAAGATCAAAAAGCATTAAAGAAAGCTTTACTTCAGCTTAAGAATATTTATTTTTAAAAATGGAATCCCTGGTAAATCGTAAAAAATCTCCAGTAGTAAAGTTATTTACTGCTGGGGATTTTTATTTTTGCATTTCACAAAACCATAATGCTATCCACAAATCTAGAACTGATAGAAGTAACCGCAATTATTTAGGATCATGATAGAATCCTATTAATAAAAAGAATAAATATAGTAAAAAATGCAAATATTTAATATATATTAAAGTAAATAGGGGTGATCAAATGCTTTTAGAAATACCTAAGGTTGAAAACATTCAGTTCCCTGGAGGAACTGCAAAGATTAAATTTGATGAGTTTAATAAAAAAATTAAAATTGTAAGTTTTAAGGGAACGGTTAAAAATTTAGTTGATAGATTGATGACTCAATCAAGCAAGAATAAAGTAGGAAAAATTTTCTATGTTTCGCCTAAAGAGAAAATTGAAGAGTTTAAAGCTGAAGGATTTATCATGGAAGCTAAGGTTTATAATTTTTTAAATGGGAAACCTGGTTATTTTTTATCTAAGTTCATTGCAGCTGAGCGAAAGATGAGTATGGTTATTCCAGAAGAGGAAGAGGTTTTGATCAAATCAAGAGAGTATGCAGATGAAAATTACAAATATGATACATATAACAAATATTTCATCAGAAATGCATGTAAAGAAGATGCAAAGCAATTAGCAGAACTCTATGATAGTGTTTTTGAAACTTACCCATCACCCATGAATAATCCAGACTATATTAAATTTGTAATGGATCATGATGTGTTTTTTAAAATAGCAGTTTATGAAAATAAAATTGTTAGTGCAGCCTCTGCTGATATGGATCCAACTAACCTAAATGTTGAAATGACTGACTGTGCAACTAATAGAGCGCATAGAGGTAAGGGTCTGGTGGGACGATTAATTTTTGAGCTTGAGAAAGAACTGCAGAATAAACAGTATAAAGTACTTTATAGTATGGCAAGATCAATTTCGACAGGTATGAATATTGTTTTTTCTAAACATGATTATGAGTATAGTGGAAGGTTGGTAAATCACTGTCATATTTGCGGGCGATTTGAAGATATGAATATTTGGGTTAAGGTATTATAGTAGAGCAAGAAATTATGGATGATTCTTTTGCGTGTTTTTAAATAATATAAAAATCAGAGGAATGGGAATTAGTTCCTCTGATTTTTTCAATTAATAAAATATTTTAAGATCCTATGAGACAGCTCCTTTTTCAATTTATGATATTTCATTAAAAAGACACTATTAAATTTATTGTATTTTAATAGAATTTGATAGTATTAATTTTTGATTATATTAACTGAGCAGTATATATATTTAACAAAAACCATATTTTTGATGTTATAATAGAATATAAACCTTATTGGAAGTTTAATGAAATTGATATAAAAAATGAAAAATTATTGCATAAATAGGGAAGAACTATTCTATATTTACTTATAAACGGTATGCAAGTAAAAAGTTGGCTTAGTAGCATAATCTATTATAAAAAGTGAGGTACTAAATGATGAAAAATAAGATAAATGTAGGAATAGGATTTGTAAGTGGGCGAAAAAGCTTCAAAAATGTTGTAAAAACATATATTGATAGTTGGAATGAATCAAATTTATTAGAAAATGAAAAAATTGCGCTTCATTTATTTGTTGCATATGACCTAAAGTATTCAAACACAAAAGTTGGAGATTATACAATCACTGATGAAGGAATTTTGGACACGGTAGTTTCTGCTCATTATATGAGCGATGCGTCAATAGAAATAGAAGCACAAATCCTAGTGAAAAATAAGGTGTTGACTAATAAAGAAGCAAAACTTATTTTTGGTCAAGGCTATGGAATGAAGAGAAATGCCATTCTGTATCTTGCAATAAAGTACAATATGGATTATTTGATTTTTCTTGATGACGATGAATATCCGATAGCCACTGTGAAAATAGCTAATAGTACATTTTGGATGGGTCAATCGATAGTGGCGGAGCATATCGAATATCTTAATAGTTGCGATATTACACATGGTTATCATTGTGGTTATGTTTCACCAATTCCACAGATTAAATGGAACAATAAGCTTTCTGAAGATGATTTTAAACTATTTATTGAAGCCATAAGTAATGATATTATCAATTGGGATTCTATTAAGGATAAGATGAATAGTGGAGGAGTCACTTATGGCGATCTTTCAATTATATATGGGAAAAAGGGGAAAGTGGTACAGGAGATAAATGGTATGAAATTTATCTCAGGGTCTAACCTAGGACTTAATTTAAAAAATTATAATAAATTATTTCCGTTTTACAATCCTCCAGGCGCAAGAGGCGAGGATACTTTTTTAAGTACCTGTATTGGGGATTGTGACGTAACAAAAATTCCATGTTATGCCTTTCATGATGGTTTTTCCTATTATCAGCATTTGCTTAAGGGAGTACTCCCAATCAAGCTCAAGGAAATATCAGTGGACGACAGTTATGTTGTAAAAAGATTTCTGAAGGCATCCATTGGATGGATTCGATATAAACCACTGTTAACTTACATAACCAACCAAGAAAATTATAATTCAGAGATTACTAAAATCAGAGAGAACTTAACAATTGTAGTGCCTAAAATTTGTGATTATTTCAAAAATAAAGATTTTCAACGTATTTTGACAGAGCTTGAATACTATAACAGTCATGTGGAACAGCACTTTAAGGATTTTCAAAATACAAAGCTGGCGTGGATCAAAGTAATGGAATTTTTGAAGTGTTACTAATTTAAATTTAATGTGGATTTAGAACATTAGTAGAAACCATTCAATCATAATGAGATATATGATAAACTTTCATCAAAGTATCCGCCATAAGTATAAAAAGGTGAAATTTAATATGAAATTAGTTACTTTTGGTGTATAGATTAATTTACTAAAAAAATTTAACATTGAGGTGTTATTTATGAATAGATATGAAGATAATGCTGCTAAAGAATTAATGAATTGGCAGAAAGAGATGATGAAAAAGTCTGGTATTATAGAAAAATTTACTAAGGGTACTCAAAATAAGATAAATAATATTATTCCTGATAAAGTCCATACTGTAATAACGGAAGCAATAAAGAATATGATAAAGGCAGTACTTTTTGGATCTGAATATACTACTTCTTTACCATTGAAAGATGGATCTCTTGAAGATAGAGAAAATATGGTGAGAGAGAAAATTGATTTTTATAAAAAGTCAGCAGCTGTTAGTGGAGCAGGTACTGGAGGTGCAGGTTTTCTGCTAAGTTTGGCAGATTTTCCTATACTTTTAAGCCTTAAGATGAAGTTTTTGTTTCAGTGTGCAAGTTTATATGGCTTTGATGTAAAAGATTATAGAGAGAGATTATATATGCTTTATGTGTTTCAACTTGCTTTTTCCAGTCAGAAAAAGAGGAATGAGACCTTTAAGATTGTTAAGGATTGGAGTAATTATTCAGAGACATTGCCCATAGATAAGGAAGCTTTTGACTGGAGAGAATTTCAGCAGGAATACAGAGACTATATGGATATTGCCAAGCTGCTTCAGATGGTTCCTGGGATAGGGGCTATGGTAGGAGCTTATGCAAATTATAAACTTATGAATCAGCTTGGAAAAACTTCAATGAATGGATATAGATTGAGAATTTTTAAATTTAATTGATAAATAACTTCTGTGTTAGAACAAGAAAAAATACCAGGATGCTTTCTAGTTAATATTTTTATCCGATGACTACCATCCGTATACTCCCATCTTCTATCAAAGTGGGAGATAACGGCTGCTACGTCCCTGGATAACGATTTACCCTAAAGGACAACGATTTCTAAGTATCGAAAATACCGATACTAAGAACTCTGTTTATAGTTACTTTACATTGTTTTATCTAAAACTTAACATAAATCTGCGTTAAAAAATCACTCTTATAGCATAGTATTATATTAGAGAGATTTTATCAATGAATCTTATTTAGTGGGAATTTGTACTCACACTAAATTTAGATGAATTATCCAGGAACGTGTCGCTGTTATCTCCACCTTGTAGAATGTGGAGTGTTACAGCGACTAGTTATCGGATAAAAAATAAATTGGAAATAACTAATATTATACGGGTTTTATATATTAGATTTTTTTCGTATTTGGAATATAGTATGTCTATTATTTAATAGATACAGAAAGCAGGTAAAGTGAATGGCGAGTATAGCTAGTATAGATAACGCATTTTCATTAATTAGAGGAAGAATTCCTGGACAGGTGATAATTCAATACACAGATAGCTGTAATGGAAAATGTCCACAATGTGGAATGAGAGTCACAGAGCAGTTCAAACGTTCAAAATTTTCAGAGGAAGAGGTAAAAAAAATAATTGATGCTGCTTCAAAACAGGGAGTTCAAGCTTTGTCCTTTACTGGAGGAGAGCCTTTTTTATATGATGAAGAAATATTAAATTTAATAAGGTATGCAGGTGATTGTAATATAGAATACATAAGAACTGGAACTAATGGATTTATATTTAGGGATTCCGACAGTTTAGGTTTTGAGGATAAAATTAAAAGATTGGCAGAAAGTCTCTCTAGGACCAAGCTTCGAAATTTTTGGATAAGCATAGATTCTGCAGAACCTGAAACCCATGAAAGAATGCGAGGGCTTACGGGAGTAATTAAAGGTATAGAAAAGGCACTGCCAATTTTTCATGAGTTTGGTATATATCCTGCTGCAAATCTTGGTATAAATCGTAACACTGGAGGAATTGGTAAGATTCCAAGCAAAATGAGTGATAAGAACGAATTTTATACTGATTTTAGAAATGCTTTTAAAGAGTTCTATGGTTTTGTAATAAATCTTGGATTTACAATGGTAAATGCATGTTATCCCATGAGTGTGGATAATGATTCAAAAACAGACTTACAGGCCACTTATGGGGCTACCTCTACAGATAATATTATAGCTTTTTCAAAGGAAGAAAAAATACAGGTATTCAAGGCATTACTTGATACCATTCCAGAATTTAGGTCCAAAATCAGATTATTTACTCCGCTGGTATCACTGTATTCACTTATAAAACAATATGAAGGACATGGTGAACATTGTTTACCATGTAGAGGTGGAATAGATTTCTTTTTTGTTAGTGCAAAAGATGGTAATACCTATCCTTGTGGGTATAGAGGTACGGATAATATGGGTAAATTCTATAATCTTGATGTGAAATCAATAAAGGAAAAACCATTTTGTAAAAAATGTGATTGGGAATGTTTTAGAGATCCATCTGAATTAATAGGATACTTAATAAATTCTATTAACAATCCTTTGAAATTTATAATTAAAAATGAAAAGGATAAAAAGTATAGAGAATTGTGGAAAAAAGATATAAATTATTATAGAGCTTGTGACTTTTTTGATGGAAGGAAGGCTCCGCAGCAAGAAAAACTAAAAAAATTTGAGGTGTAAGCATAAATCAACTCGTATTAGCGCTCAAAATAGTAGAAAGTCAGCATTGCTGGCTTTCTTTACGTATGTAAAAATAATTATTTTACAAACAAAGACAATTTATTATAGTATATAGAGTATAATTATAAATATAAAAAAATATTAGAACTTATAAATAGTTTAAAATATTGCAATAAAGGAGTTAATGATAATGAAAATTTTAGCATATAGTCATAGACCGGATGAAACTGAATATTTTAAAGAATTCAGTAAAAAGTATAATGTTGAGGTTGTGCTATGTGAAGAAGCACCAACTATGGAAAATGCAGAGTTGGCCAAGGGATTTGACTGCATTAGTATTATAACAACTATAATCCCAGCTGAATTGGTAGAAAAATTTTATAAAATTGGTGTGAAATTTATATCCACCAGAACCATAGGGTATGATCATATAAATCTTAAAAAGGCAAAGGAATTAGGAGTTCATATAGGAAATGTAACCTATTCACCAAATAGCGTGGCAAATTATACCGTTATGATGATTCTCATGGCAATAAGAAAAATAAAACTTATAATGGAAGGCAGTAATGTACAAGATTATTCTTTAAAAGGTGTTCAAGGGAAAGAATTGCAAAACTTAACGGTAGGAGTTATTGGTACAGGAAGAATTGGACAGACGGTAATTAGACATTTAAGTGGGTTTGATTGTAAAGTATTAGCTTATGATCTGTATGAAAATGAAAAAATAAAGCAACATACTAACTATGTAACTTTACAAAAGCTTTTTGAAAATAGTGATATTATTACTATGCATGTACCTGCAACAGAAGATAATTATCATTTGATTAATAATAAATCTATATCAAATATGAAAAATAGTGTATTTATCATTAATACAGCTCGTGGATCTCTTATTAACACTGGTGATTTAATTGAAGCTATTGAACAGAAAAAAATCGGTGGTGCAGCTTTAGACGTTATTGAACAGGAATCAAGTATCTATTATAATGACTTAAAAGGTGAAGTGCTAAAAAACAGAGAATTGGCCATTTTAAAATCTTATCCTAATGTAATTGTAACACCACACACAGCTTTTTATACTGATCAAGCCGTAAGTGATATGGTGGAGCATTCCATTTTAAGCTGTGTTTTATTTATGGAAGGTAAAGAAAATCCATGGGAAGTTGCGCAATAAAATATTTTATCCGATGACTACCATCCGTAATACTCCCATCGCACTCTGTGAAAGCGATTCACACAAAATCAAAGATTTTGGTTCTCTGCTTTTCTATCAAAGTGGGAGATAACGGCTGCTACGTCCCTGGATAACGATTTCTAAGTTTCAGCTGGAGAAAAAAACTCCACCTGAAACAAAGAACTCTGTTTATGGAATTAGGCTGAAATAAAAAAATAAAATAAAAAGAGTATAAATTACATTTATAAAAATAAATATGTATGGATAGGAATATTAAAGGAGATATCAGATATCCATGCAAGATTCAAATGCAGATTCCATAAGTTTTCTGGATAAAGTTAGAAGTGACAGGGGAATAGATGATCTGAAAGATTTTTTTGATCAACTGACTAAAAAGGATATGAGGGAAGCTACAAATTTTATTAATGACGAAAATTTACAGTTTCCTACCTTATTTGTGCTTAGAGATGATATTGAGAAAAACAATTTGGTAAATAGTCTTACTGAGAAAAATAAAATAGCTATATTGATAGTAAAGGAAATATTAACAGATAAAAAAGATAATCTGGCATCAAAACAGTTATCCTTTGACTACGTACAAATGATCCACTTCGTTTTAAAATGGATATTGGAAACTGGTTTTAGAAGTGATGGTATGAATGATGACTATGACAGAGTATTGGATATTGATGCCGTACTTTTGACAAAAATGTATAAAGACAAAACTATACTGAATATTATAGCAAGTATGATTTTTGAAAGATATAAAAAAGGATTGTTGGTACATGATTTAGTATGGGCCTTTTTTCAAGTAGGAGATCCTCAGACCTTAATGATTCTTGGCGAAAGATTATTGTCTTCTGTGGAAGAGGATGTTAAAATAGCAACCAGACTGTTGAATTTCATACCAGAAATAGGCAGGAATATTAGCAAGGAAAGAAAATATACGACTTTTCTAAATTGGATGAAAGAAAACAGTACATTTTTGGAATATACAGGAGAAAGTTTTCAGCAGACAACAAATCCTAGACCTTATAAGGTAGTTTTAGAGGGGAAATATTTGTGTAAAAATATATGCTGTGAAACGGGAAAAGCCTTAAGCATTCCATCTAGAGAGGAAAATCAACTATTAAATGAGTTTAGAAAATTAGATCATGATACAAAGATATTGCTCTCAAATTTTTCATTGAGAATACATCATAAAAATATATATTTATGGGATGTATGGCTCCACTATTCTTTAGAGGATCAGATAAAGATTGCTAAGATAGGAGGAGTACAATGATTAAGATTTCAGGTGATAATTTCAACATAAATACAATAATAGATCAATATAAAAATAACAGTATTGAAAGATATGTTCTAGAAAAGCTTTCTTCAAGTAATGAGGTTTATAATTATGGTTCAGTAGATGAATTAAAATTTGAACTTACCTTAAGAAGAAATATTGTAAATGCAGCTATAGATCTAGGTAAAAGTAATTTTGATTTTGCCGTTTTCCGTAAATCAAAATGTAATCCAGATTACTGGGAAAGGACACCTCAAGGTGGCTTTTTATTGAAAAATGGAGTGAATGCCTCTAGTGCTATAAATGATATTTATAAGAATAGCCATAAGTACGCCACAGAATGTGCTACAGCCATGGTTATTGTGTATTATAAAGCTGTTCTTGATTCATTTGGGGGAAGACTTCTTGATGCTACATTTCCAAATATATATTTAATGAACTGGCATTATATGGATAGAAATCTTGGCCTGGATATTAGTGATGATATAGCAGATTTTTTGCCAGGAGATTGTAGATATTTTAAGAATCCACAGGTGAATCCTTTGACTCCAGAGTGGCAGGGGGAGAATGTAATTGTCCTTGGAAATGGTAAGTATTATGGACATGGAATAGGCATAAAGACTGCAGATGAAATAATTAAAGCTTTAAATGAGGAAAGGTTTATGGGATCAAGACAGTCAGCTTATTTGCTGAATTCTGCTACAAGACCGGACTTTAAACATTTGGCATATATTTATCTTAAGTCCTCTTCCAGGTCATTGGGATCAGAGAGAAGAAGAGAACATAGGCATCATTAGAAATATGAAAACATCCTGCATTACATTTAAATCTTGTCAGACTTGCAAGCTCAAGTAAAGAATCAGCATATGAAAATATCCTGTATTACATTTAAATTAGAAAAGTATGGGTGACATATTGGTGGTTCTCAGAATAATATATTATGAAAGTATGATATGGAAGGAACTAGAAATGATATATTTTAGCTATCCATCTGAGGACAATTATTTACTTGACTCAGAGTACATTTATTCTGAAGATTATAGTCGTAATGAGTACGAAAATAATGATCCACAGGATGGGGTTCAATTACAACAGCAAAATCTTATGCCTGATAAGTTTAGCATAGATTACCCTGTTATCCCAAATGCTAATAACAAAGAAAATATAGCTAAGATTAATAATGGCATTTTGGAAGAAGTAAATGGACTCTTTAGGAGTCAAGTATTGCTTCCTGAGGTTACAGATTTTAATGAGATACTGGGAACTTATGTAGTAACACTAAATGAAAAGGGAATACTGAGTGCATTATTTAGTCTCTATACTTATGTAAATAGAGCCGCTCATGGATTTACAGCATATTCTTCTATAACCGTAAATGTAGAAACAGGTGAGATTTACAGCTTTAGTGATTTGTTTAATCCTAAATTATACTATGTGGGTTTTTTAAATGAATTGGCAGAACAATATATTAAAGAAAATAACATTGAACTCATTAACCAGTATAACGGAATTACTCCAGATCAGCAATATTATCTTACACCAAACAGTTTAGTGCTTTACTACCAGGTTTATGAATATACCCCCTATTATTACGGATTATTTAAGATAGAAATTCCATATAGTAAGATTTCTAATTTTATTACACCTTTAAGCCCTATAGCAAGATTTTTGAATGAGGCCTAAGGAAAAATAAATACAATTTATATTAATGTAATTTCAAATCTTCCTAAAAACTAACTTTAATTTTATATTTATTAGATTTTATAACCCTAAAGTACTATCAAAGTTATGAGCCTAAATAACTTGATAGTACTTTTTAATATTCTAATAAAAAATTATAATTTTTTATTGCTATTATAAATTTTATTGTTATATAATTAAATCATATACTAACTAAGATTATCATAACTAGGAGTTATTTTATGAATATGGATTTAGAACTTTATAGAATTTTTTATACCGTAGCCTGCTGTAAAAATATTTCTCAAGCTGCTGATATATTGTATATAAGCCAGCCGGCTGTGAGCAAATCTATAAAAAAACTGGAAAGTGCTGCTGGAATTACATTATTTTCAAGAAATTCCAGAGGTGTAAAACTCACAGAAGAGGGAAATATATTTTTTGAATATATAGATAAGGCTATGCAGGAAATACATACAGGAGAAAAAATATTATCTAAATTAAAAAAAAGAGAGCAAGGAATCATTAAATTAGGAGTGAGTACTACTCTTTGTCAATATTTTCTTATACCTAAACTTAAACAGTTTATAAGTAGGTATCCGGATATACAAATTAAAATTATTAATAAGACAACTTTTGATACTTTAAAACTTGTAGATGAAGGAGAAATTGATTTTGGAATTATAAGTTATCCTTTTGATTGTAGTGACTATAATTTTATAGAGCTGGATACTATACAGGATATTTTTGTGGCTGGAAAAGGATATATTAAAGAAGGAGAAATTATTAGTTTAAATGAGGCTTTTCAAAAGTATAATCTTATGTTGCTTGAACCTGGTAATATAACTCGTAAATATATTGATAAATATTTTTGTGATAATAATATAATTATAAAACCTGAGATAGAAATAAGTAGTATGGATTTTTTAATTGAATTTGCAAAAATAGGTTTGGGAATTACTGTGGTAATAAAAAATTTTATTGAGAAAGAACTTGAAACTGGAGAATTAATAGAAATTCCTATTAAACCAGCAATACCTGAGAGAACTATAGGTATTGTTTCTCATAAGAAATTACCTTTGTCTATTGCTGCACAGACTTTTGTAGATTTCTGTTTAAAATAGATTTTAACTAATAGTGCATATAGAGTTTTTCAAATACTAGATTATCTTTTTTATTTATTTTTGATATACTATTTGTCATATAACTAATTTTCATTTGGGGGATTATTAATGAATATTCAAATCTTTGGTGTAAAAAAATGCTTTGATACTAAAAAAGCTGAGAGATATTTTAAAGAAAGAAAAATAAAGTATCAGTTTATAGATTTAAATGAAAAAGCTTTAAGTAAAAGGGAATTGCAAAGTGTACGGGCTTCTGTGGATATTAATGAATTGATTAATATAAAGGCTAAAGAATACAAAAGCCTAAATGTAGAGCAGATAAGAAATAATAATGTAAAAGAGGAAATTCTTCTGAATAATCCTAAATTATATAAGACTCCAATAGTACGTAATGGAAAACAAGCTACAGTAGGTTATGTACCAGAAGTATGGAAAGCTTGGGAATAGGAGAGTAATATGGATTTTAAATTTTTTAAGGTAGAAATATTTATACCAGAAGAATATGTGGAGAGATTAAGAGAAAGCTTAAATAACATAGGAGCACTGACTATAGGTGGTAATTATGATAATTGTATGGCTGTATCTAAAGTTACAGGTTATTGGCGACCTTTAAAAGGGGCTAATCCATTCAATGGTGAAGAAGGAAAGTTATCAAAGGCAGAAGAGTGTAAAGTTGAATTTTCTTGTAAGAATGAAATTTTAAAAGAAGTTGTAGCAGTAATAAAGAGAGTACATCCTTATGAAGTACCAGTTATAAATGTAGTCCCCAATTTTATAGAATAAGTTGTGATTTTCTGGATTAATTATCAAATTAAAGGTTAATTAAAAGAGAATAGTTATATTAAAATTTTAGGAGGAGTTATATTGTCAACGAAAAAAATATTATCAAGATTTTTATTTTGGGTTGCAGCTGCAATGATTTTTAATATTGGAATTTATTTATTTATGGGACAAGTAAAGGCACTTGAATTCTTAGGTGGATATGTAATTGAACAAAGTCTTAGTATGGATAATTTATTCTTATTTTTAATAATTTTTTCTAGCTTTGGAGTTAAAGTTGAATATCAAAGACGTATATTAAACTATGGAATATTTGGTGCAATTATATTAAGATTAATATTTATTATATTAGGTGTAGCTATAGTAGATAAGTTTCACTGGATATTATATGTATTTGGTATTGTACTTATTATAAGTGGTATAAAGATGATATTGAAAAAAGAAGAAGACAATCAAATTGATTTTAAGGAAAGTAAGTTGATAAGAGTACTAAATAAAATTATACCTGTTAAAAATAATATTGAAGGAGAAAAATTCTTTGTAAAAGAGAAAGGTATACTCTACGCTACCCCATTATTTGCAATATTATTTTTCATAGAAGGATCAGATATATTATTTGCTATCGATTCAATACCTGCTATTTTTTCAATATCTACAGATACATTTATAGTATATAGTTCAAATATTTTTGCCATATTAGGACTTAGAAATTTGTACTTTTTACTTGAGAAACTGCAGGAATCCTTTAAATATGTTAAATATGGTGTTGCAGTAATACTTACTTTTACTGGCATAAAATTATCCATATTGTTTTTCCATATTGAAATATCCATATTAATATCAATACTTGCTATTGTGGGAATTCTGGCAATAAGTATACTGGCATCTGTATTTACTAAAGAAAATGGAGCTTTTGAATAACAAAGGTTATCTTCTGAATATATTTTGTTTCAAAACAGAAATAAGATTTTTTACCCAATATTAATACTAATAAAATCATTTAAGTATATGAATTTTATTAGTATTTTTTATTTTGAATAGTAAAAATTATTTTTTACAAAAGTGTTAATATTTTTTTAAATTATTGCTAATTAATTCTTGACAGAAACTTCTAAGTGTTTTATACTTTACCATAAATAACAAATATGTTTACTTGGTATTAAATATTTATAGGGGGTTATTTTATGTCAGAAAGATTTTCTTCTAAAGGAAGTGGATGGTCTGATCTAGTTAAAAAGGAAGATTGGTGGGCAGTATGGATTGGCTTAGCTTTTGTAGTACTTGCAATTATTCTTTGGTTATTTGGAAGTTCAATTAAAATATTTACTGCCAAGATTCCTAAATGGACTAATTTTGGGACTCTATTTTCTGCATTGGGAAACAATAGTGTTTCTATTCTTCTATTATTCTTAATTTTTCTAGTTCTATTTACCATTGCGATTTTATTTTTGAATTACAAATTTATTGATTTCTTACCAGGATTTATAGTTATATTTATATTAGGAGTTATAATTAATTCCTTCAGTGCGTGGCAGTGGGCACAAAATTATAATTTGGAAGCACCACTTGTGGCTTTAGCTGTAGGACTTATAATCAGTAATGTATTTTCAATTCCAAAGTGGCTTGAAACTGCACTTAGAACTGAACTTTATGTGAAAGTAGGAATTGTTTTATTAGGTGCTACATTACCAATTACTCTAATAATACAGGCTGGTCCCACTGCTTTTTTGCAAGCAACAGTAATTGCCATTTCTACATTTTTGATAATTTATTTTGTGGCTACAAAAGGTCTTGGATCAGATAAACGATTTGCTGCTACATTGGGAGCTGGTGGATCTATTTGTGGAGTTTCTGCGGCTATTGCCGTTGGTGGAGCCATAAAATCAAAAAAAGAAGAGGTTTCTGTATCTATTTCAATTGTAGTAATTTGGGCTGTATTCATGATTTTTGCCCTATCAATATTTATAAAAATAGCAGGTATTCCAGCTGGACCAGCTGGGGCATGGATTGGTACTTTTGAATTTGCAGATGCAGCAGGAGTTACAGCTGCAAGTGCTATTGGTGATAAAGCACTTACTACTTTTACTTTAATGAAAGTAATAGGTCGTGATATGTTTATTGGAATTTGGTGCTTTGTTTTATCCATAATTTCAATTACAAAATGGGAAAAAAGAGAAGAAGGTACAAAACCAGATGCGGCAGAGATCTGGCACAGATTTCCTAAATTTGTTCTAGGTTTCTTTATTGCATCCATTTTGCTTACAATTCTTCTTGCCAGTGTTTTACCAAACACAGCAACTGTAATCAATAAAAATGTTATAGCACCTATTAAAGAAATAAGAACATGGGCGTTTACCTTCTGCTTTTTATCAATAATAATTCTGTCTTTTTTACCTACAAGTTTCCAATTATCATGAGTATTCTGTAAAATTTCTACCATAGTAGCAATTCTTTTTAATCTAGTGCTTAAAAAATCACCCAAATTTTCAATTGATTCAGCTGTTATTTTGTTTGTATTAAGTATTGTATTTAACGGCGGTTCTTCGCTAGGTTGCCATTCTCTCTTTTCAAAGAAACAGAATATGAAACAAACATTTTGTACACATACATTATTATCATTAATCAAAGATACTCCCTCATTTCACATAGTAATTACTTATTATAGTACATCAATTTTATTGTCAATGCATCAAATATAGTTATATTATTCTAGTTTTTAGCTGAGTCAATATATAAATGTATATATTCTATTTATAGTATTAATTTGATATAATTAAAACAAAATGCATTTTTATTAGTACTTTAGTATAATTATGTATTTAATTTTATGCTATTAAAAATGCAATAAATTACTATAAATAATTAATTTATAATTTTCATAGTATGATTTTAATAACAAAATTATATATTTTCAAATTACCATTTTCATAAATGCTTATTAAGTTTATAATATATAGTTGTTACAATTAAAAATTCAAATTATTATTAGTGAAGTAAATCTATATAATAAAGGACATAATAATTTATAATAGGTAACAACTGTAACATGGCCTCTTTTAAGGGGGTTCATAACAGCGGTACATCCATGGGATAATTAATCTAAGCTTAGTGAGTGTATAAGCTCTCACTAAGTAAGGCTTATTGATAGTATTATTTGACATAGAATAGGAAATACAGGGGGGTTTTACATGTTTAGTGGAATTAACGATATTAACATTCATAATGCTAATATTTTAAGTCAGGCATTACCTTATATTCAAAAGTATAGTGGAAAGACTGTGGTAATAAAATATGGTGGAAATGCAATGATAAACGAAGATTTAAAAAATACAGTTATTAGAGATATAGTTCTTTTAAATTGTGTGGGAATTAAAGTTGTAGTTGTACATGGCGGAGGACCTGAAATAAATGAGTATTTATCAAAAATAGGTAAGAAAAGTGAATTTGTAAACGGACTTAGAGTTACAGATGAAGAAACTATGGAGATAGTACAAACGGTACTTGCAGGAAAGGTTAACAAGGATATAGTATCATTAATTGATAAAAATGGTGGTAAGGCAGTGGGATTATGTGGAATTGATGCTAATCTTTTAAAAGCAAGAAAAATAGAATTGCAAAATGGAATTGATATTGGCTACGTGGGAGAAATAGTTGATGTAAATGATTCTATTATACAACATTGTTTAAATGGAGGTTACATACCGGTTATTTCTACAGTGGCTTTGGGTCAGGAAGATGGAAAGCCCTATAATGTGAATGCAGATTTAGCTGCTGCAAAGATAAGTACTAAGTTGAAGGCAGAAAAATTTATTTTAATTACAGATGTACCTGGAGTATTAATGGATCCAAATGATGAAAGTACACTTATTTCAGAACTTAAAGTTGAAAAGATACCCCAATTAATTAACGATAAAATTATTTGTGGAGGGATGATTCCTAAAATTGATTGTTGTGTTGAAGCAGTTAATGGTGGAGTTAAAAGAACGCATATAATAGATGGAAGAGTACCTCATTCACTTCTGTTAGAGATATTTTCTCATGAAGGTATAGGAACAATGATATCGTGAACATAATAGAAAATAACAAGTAAATATTTTCACTTGTTTTATACCCAACTGATTATTGGCTCAAAATAAAGGAGTATCAAAAGCATCTTATTCAAATTAGAATTAGATGCTTTTTTATTGTTGTAATATTTTGAAAATATATTCAATATAATGAATAAAATAGAATTATAGAAATACAAAGTATTAAAAATAAAATTTTCAATCTATTTAATAAAGTATAATTTTATCAAAAACAATAAATAATAATATAGACAATAAATGAAAAGAGAGGTTTATTAGAAGATGGTCAGGGAAAATGAAAACTTTATTGACTTCATTGATTACACTAAGGAAAAAGATTACATGATGAATTTAATAACATATGCAATATCGCCTACAATAGCTGGGTATAAGCCATCTTCTATAATTACCATATCGAACAATTATAAAGGTATGTATGATTTATGGTATAAATATGGGGATGAATATATAAATAACATAAATTTAAAGGTATTTGAAATTACAAGAAAAGAGAAGCTTATCATATTGTTATTTTACAATGAAAAATTGTTGGCAGAAACTTTATTTCGTGAGGATAATATGGAGCTTTTGATGAAATTTGGGTATTCCAATATAATGTCTTTAGATATGTGTTTACAACTATTGAAATATAGGTATGAGGGGATAGCTTGCCCTCATGAAGTAGGGATTTTTTTAGGAATACCTGCTAAGGATGTAGAAGCCTTTATAAATTGTAATGGGAAACAATGTGTATTATGCGGATATTGGAAGGTTTATCATGATAGAGAAAAGGCTCTTAAAATCTTTGAAAATTATGACAGAACAAAAGAGAATGTTGTAAAACTATTAAAGAAAAAAATTGAACCAATTAAAATGATTGAAATGCTAGTTGATGAAATATCAGTAAAGGTATAGGTAAAACAAAATTTATTTTATATTTTCTCACTTTTGTTTATATGATTGAGGTGTCACAGTAGTTAGTTACTGGACAAAAATGAACTGCAATTACTTCTATAACTGCAGTTCATTTTTTATTAAGATTCATTTTTTTAGTTTTTTACTTTTATTAGAACAAAAATTACTTTCTGTGCAGTGACCACAACCACAATCACAGCTGCCAGAGGATTTTTTCTTAATACTTCTAATAAACAAAAATAAAGCTGCTGATGCTATAATAATGGCTATAATTATTTCTATTATATTTTGCACAAGATCACCTTCTAATTGGAAGCATCAATAAACTCTAATGAATTTATTAATTTCCACATAATTAAATTTTTTAAATTGATAGTCTGTTTAGCTAATTAAATTCAAAAGAGATAAAAGTTACAACTATATTATAGTATATTACATAAACAAACTACCTATTCTGTATATTATGAAAGACACGATCCAAGCTAGAGAAATTTGATAGACTATTGAAAAGATAGTCATTTTATTTCCATATTCCTTTTTCATAGTTCCTAAAGCTGAAATACAAGGTGGATATAATAATACAAAAACTAAGAATGCATAGGCAGTAACTGGAGTAAATAGTTTAGGAAGTAAGTCTGATAAATTTGCTCCATATAATACTCCCATAGTACTTACTACTACTTCTTTTGCAGCTAATCCACTAATTAATGCAACGGAATTTTGCCATGTTCCAAAACCTAAGGGTTTAAACAAAGGGGCTATTATATGACCTAAGTTAGAAAGAAAACTGTATTGTATATCTACTTTACCGGAAAAACCAAAATTTGATAAAAACCACACTATTACAGAAATTGAAAATATTATTGTGCCGGCTTTTTTTACAAAACCCTTACCTTTTTCCCAGGTATGAAGCAGAAGACTTTTCAATTCGGGTATTTTGTATTCAGGAAGTTCTATTATTAAAGGTTCTTCATCCTTCTTAAATAAAGTACTTTTGAATAATATACCTATTAAAAATGCAATAATAATTCCAAGCAAATACAGTGAACCAATTACAAGTCCTTGATGCTTTGGGAAAAAAGCAGCTGTAAGCAGTGCATAAATAGGTAATCTTGCATTACAAGACATAAGGGGAATCAACAATGCAGTGAGCTTTCTATCTTTTTCACTTTCAAGAGTTCTTGCAGACATTATAGCTGGAACACTGCATCCAAAACCGATAATTACAGGTATAAAAGCTTTACCTGATAGTCCCATCTTTCTCATTATATTATCCATTAAAAAAGCAGTTCTAGCCATGTATCCGCTGTCTTCTAAAATGGATACACAAAAGAATAAGGTAAGTATTATTGGAAGGAATACTATAACGGATCCAACCCCTCCTACTATTCCATCAACTATCAATGAACTGAACCAGGGGCTAGAAGAAGCTAATGCAGAATGAAGCAGTGGAATTAAAGAGTTATTTACCAAACTATCAAGTAAATCCTGAAGTGGTTGTCCAACCCAAGAAAATGTAATCTTAAAAATTAAACATATAATTCCTATAAAAATTGGGTAAGCCAAAACCTTATTTAAAAATATACTGTCTATTTTTTCAGTAGCAGATTTATTTGCTTGTGATGATTGTTTTGTACATTTACTTAGCACAGTTTCAATATAATTGTAGGTTTCTTTTTCAGAGTTAAAATTATAATTATTTTCATCAATGTTTGAAAAATCACTCTTTTTTAATAAATCTATAACTCTATCTATATCTTTATGCTTTGAAGCAACGACAGGTACTACTGTTACATTAAGTTCTTTTGATAATTTTTCATAGTCTATAGAAAAGCCTTTTTTTATAGCTACATCAATCATATTTAAAACTAATATTATAGGTTTTTTAAATTCCTTTAATTGCATTGTAAGATATAAATTTCTATCTAGATTAGAAGCATCTACTATATTTACAATTACGTCCACATTACCATTTAATAAAAAGTTCTTTGAAACTTTTTCTTCATTAGAGTAGGTATCCATAGCATATATACCTGGTAGATCAACTATCTTAATGGATTCATTTAAAAATCCTTCTTTTTTTTCAACGGTTACGCCAGCCCAATTACCCACATATTGGTTTGAACCAGTAAGAAAATTAAATAAGGTAGTTTTGCCTACGTTAGGGTTACCAATAAGTGCGGCAGTTAACATTTTAAGCCTCCCCTAAAGAAATATTTTTTGCATCGTTTTTTCTAATTGCTATATTAAAACCTCTAACACGTATCACAAGAGGATCCCCAAAAGGAGCAGAGGTTTTCATTTTCACTTCAGTGCCTTCAATAAAACCTAAAGCAAATAATCTTTTTGCTAGTCTTTCATCTCCAGTTATTCCTTTTATAATTCCCTTTTCACCAGGTTTTAAATCAAATAAACTCATATCAACAACTCCTCTAAATGAAAATCATTATCAATTATAAATACATATTATCATTATTTTAAATTGTTGTCAATGGCAAATGGGAATAAAAATCATTTAGTATAAATAAAGTTAATAATTATTATCTGCTATTGACAAAATAAATTTTATATTCTATCATTTGAGTTAGTTTGATAATAAAATTAAAGACAAAGAAGAGGAATAGTAGAAATATAAGTTCTTTAAAAGAGAGGGAATGTGAGCTGAAAAATTCCTTAAGGAGCCATTTTGAACCTGCCTTTGAGTTCTGCACTAGTAGGTTGCAGCGGGTAATTACCGTTAAAAATAAGAGTGAGTAGTTTTAATTAATTTATTAATTAGGGTGGTACCGCCGATATAGTCTCGGTCCCTTTTAGGGATTTGGGGCTTTTTTTATTTATTAAGAATTAAAGCTTTTAAGTTAAAGGTTTTTAATAAAGCTATATAAAAACAATATTTATTTACACTAGCACTTTTTTTATTAAAAGTGAAAAGGATTTATATTTAGCTTAGTAAGTGAATAAATACTAAAATATTATGAAATAGATTTAATTAAGGAGGAAAAATTTTATGTCAAAAAATAATAATAAGAGAGTTGAACAAATCACTTCCATGGATGTGGATTTTGCACAGTGGTATACAGATATTGTTAAGAAGGCAGAGCTTGCAGATTATTCCAGTGTTAGAGGGTGTGTTATTCTTAGACCATATGCTTATGCTATCTGGGAAAATATACAGAAATATTTAGATGGCAAGTTCAAAGAAAAAGGTCATGAAAATGTTTATATGCCTATGCTTATTCCTGAAAGTTTACTCCAAAAGGAAAAAGACCATGTAGAGGGTTTTGCACCAGAAGTAGCTTGGGTTACAAAGGGTGGAAATGACGAGCTTACAGAGAAACTATGTGTTCGTCCAACTTCAGAAACATTATTTTGTGAGCACTATGCTAAGATAGTTCAGTCCTACAAGGATCTACCAAAATTATATAATCAATGGTGTTCTGTTGTAAGATGGGAAAAAACTACAAGGCCTTTTTTAAGAACATCTGAATTCCTATGGCAGGAAGGACATACAATACATGCTACAAAGGAAGAAGCGGAAGCAGAGACTATACAAATGCTTAATATTTATGCAGAATTTTGTGAAAATATGCTTGCTATACCAGTAGTTAAGGGTAGAAAAACTGAAAAGGAAAAATTTGCAGGGGCAGAAGCTACTTATACTATTGAATCCTTAATGCATGATGGTAAAGCACTTCAGTCAGGAACATCACATTTCTTTGGTCAAAACTTTGCAAAGGCCTTTGGAATACAATTTGCAGATAAAAATGAAAAACTAGAATATGTAAATCAAACTTCCTGGGGTATGAGTACACGTATAATTGGAGGAATTATTATGGTGCACGGTGATGATGAAGGTTTAAAGATGCCTCCAAGAATAGCACCAACTCAGGTAGTAATAATACCAGTAGCTCAGCATAAGGCTGGAGTTATTGAAAAGGCAACTGAATTAAAAGATAGAATATCTAAAGTAGCTAGAGTTAAGATGGATATTAGTGATAAGACACCAGGATGGAAGTTTAGCGAATATGAAATGAAGGGTATTCCAGTAAGATTAGAAATTGGGCCTAAGGATATAGAGAAAAATCAAGTAGTACTTGTTAGAAGAGATACTAGAGAAAAAATCTTTGTATCAATGGATGAATTGGAAACAAAGATACCAGAACTTTTAGAGGATATACACAATTCTATGCTGACAGCTGCTACAAAGGCAAGAGAGGAAAAGACTAGTACAGCAACTACAATGGAAGAGTTCAATGATAAAGTTGAAAATAAAACTGGATTTGTTAAAGCTATGTGGTGCGGTGACAAAGAATGTGAAGATAAGATAAAGGAAGTTACAGGAGCAACTTCAAGGTGTATACCTTTTGAGCAAGAGGAACTTTCAGGTACTTGTGTATGCTGCGGTAAAAAGGCTAAACACATGGTGTATTGGGGAAGGGCATATTAATATTAATAATTTGATTTATTTAGCGAGGCTTTAAAGTCTCGCTAAGTTTATATATTACAAAGAAATTATCGCTAGTAATATTTATTTTAATAAAATTCAGCCATGTAAGCAGTTTAGTAAATTTTTTATAATAATTAATCGATCAATAAAAAATGTATAGAGATGAATTCTTAGAGCTTACCCCTTAATAGACAATAATAGAATAGGTTAAAATATATTGTTGTTAGGTAAAATATTTTTTATTGAAGCTTATGCTTATATAAAATATGATAAAATATAAAAAGGATATATGATTAAATTGGAGTAAAAATCTAGTATGGTGAACAAAATATAGAAGAAGGGGGAAAGTGCTGCCAAATGGGATTAGCACTTATGAAAGATTATGGATGAAATTAGTACATGGTTAATGGAGCAAAAGATTAATGGGATTATTGAAAGCCTAGGAAAAAACAATATGGAAGGTTACTATGCCAGGGACGAAAGGGAAGTACTAGATATAGTTAAGACACTTGTAAATAAAGGTGAATCTGTCTCTGTGGGTGGCTCCATGACACTGTTTCAAACTGGAATTATTGATTATTTACGTAATGGTGATTTTAAATTTTTAGATAGATATAAGCCAGGCTTAACTCGTGAAGAAATTACTGATATCTTTAAAAAGAGTTTTTTAACTGATACTTATTTTGTAAGCAGTAACGCTATAACGGAAAATGGTGAACTTTATAATGTAGATGGCAATGGAAATAGAGTTGCGGCAATGCTGTATGGCCCGGATAAGGTTATAGTAATTGTGGGTAAGAATAAAATTGTTAAAAATGTGGATGAAGCAATTCAAAGGAATAGAGAATATGCAGCACCTGCCAATGCAAAGAGACTAGACAAAAAAACTCCTTGTACAAGGGTTGGACACTGCATGGATTGTAAGAGTGAAGACAGAATTTGTAATGAATACACTCTTATAAGAAGACAGGGTAAAAAAGGAAGAATAAAAGTAATAATTGTAGGAAAAGAATTAGGTTATTAGATTATGGGGAACATTGATATTGTTACTTATTCATTGCTTGGACAACACATAGATTCCAATGAATATTATGTAGATTCAGAAGCTTTTACAAATGAAGTTATATTAAATGGGAAACCAATTATGAATTCAATTATACTGGATTTTAAAAATTACATTAAAGAAAATAATATAGAAAGTCTAAGAAGTAATGAAGAATATCTCTTGGAGCTTTTGACCTTAGCTATTCTTTGGCAGCTATACAGTGATGATGCCTTTGAATTATCTGAATTACCTAAAAGGATAATTAAAAAATTAGTAGAGCTGAGAAAGCAAGGAGGAAATATTAAAGCTGGAGTAGATTTTATAAGAGGTATACTTTCAACGATTTTTTTATCACCAAATAGCAACTATAAATCCACTATAAATTTATCTTTAAAAAATTTTAAAAGATTTATATCTTGGTTATCAGCCTCAGGAGAGTTTGACGAAGAAGTGAAAAGGTTCGTTAGTTGGGAAAAGTATTTTTCTACTTTAGAATTAAAAAAGTTAGATGAGATTTTTCTTGCCACCGCTGCCTATGTATTGTGGTTTAGTGCAAGAAGTGAAGTTGCAATAGGAAAGTATACACGCAATGTAAACTATTTTCTTAAGAATAAATATCCTAAACATAAATTTAAGGAGGATATTATTCTATGTGGGAGACAAAGGGTGGAGTATCATTTAAATATGGTAGGAGCAGAAATAATGAATAGAGCTTTTAGAAACGACTTTTTGAAAACTAGAATAAAAAAGCTGCTTCTTCCCATATGTATGAGATATAATAATGAAAAAAATTGCAAAGCTAAACATACGGAAGAAGGTTATGTTTGTGGAAGTTGTACTGCTGAATGCAGAGTTAGTAAGCTCACTGAAATGGGTGAAAAACATAGATTTGAGGTCTTAATAATACCACATGGTTCTTCTGCTTTTAGAGAGGAAAAGGTTAAATATGGAGAAATTGGTATTGTCGGAGTTGATTGTGTTCTTAATCTAATGAGTGGTGGCTGGAAAGCAAGGGATTTGAATTTAGTTCCACAATGTGTAATTTTAGATTATTGTGGCTGCAAGAATCATTGGAGTAATGAGGGAATTGTAACAGATATCAATATAGATCAATTAAAGAAAGTATTAGATATTAATTAATAATAGAAAATTATATAAAGAGCGATTAAGTTGCTTTTACTAAGTAAACCTATATGCCCACATGAGGAGTATCAATAGGAGATAGTGTTCTAAAAGTATAACTTTTGGTGATACTATTATTTATATTAATGGTATTGATTATGTTAAGTAATAGAAATAGATGTTGAAACGCTAATATTTAAATTAAGTTTCAGCATCTATTTTAAATATAAGCCTTTTAATATAATATATTATCAATGCTATTATTGGGATAATCACTGTAAGCGGAAGATGGATATATGTTATTGTTAATGTTTGCCCTATATATATGTGCTGAGGGTAATTTTTTGCAATTAGCATAGCAGTAAAAAAAACAACTACACTAAAGGGTAAAGCTAAGTATCTTGTATCCTTTATTTTTACCATCTTAGAAAAACCTAGCATTGAACCATACATAAAAAAACTTACTTTAATAAAGCCTCCAATCATCATAATTAATATTACAAATATATCAACTCTATCAAAGGTTTCACCTATATGCATTAATCTAACAGTCCTTAAAAATGGGAAAAGGCTGTTGGATGCAAAATTTACTCCCAGTACAGATATAAACATTACAGTATTTAATGTTAAAAATATACCCATGAATATAATTGATAATAATGAAATTTTTCTTACTTTTGAGGTCTCTTTAACATATGGAAAAAACATAGCCATTATTAAAGTTTCACCATAGGGAAAGGTTATAAGTTTCCAGCTTTCTTTTATAACAGGTACAATGCCATTATGAAGTATTGGTTTAATATTGTAAAACTTCAGAGTACCTTCTGTTCTGTAAAGAAAAAGCCACTCCAAAATAAAAAAGATTATCCATATATATAAAAACAAATTTGCAGAACGAAACATATTTTCTAAACCCAGATATGCAGCGTATCCGCTGACTAACATAATAGATAATAGAATTATAGTAGAAGATACTTTGGGCATTGATGAAATTAGTATTAGATCAGTAAAATCTCTTGCAACTCGCGCAGCTTCATAGGCAAAGAAAAGTATATAAACAATACTTATAATGTATCCCAGTATTTTCCCAAAAATTTTTGGCATATAGGTTACTATAGTATCTTTAGGATATTTTTTCCATAAACTTGTATATATAATTTGCAACATTATTCCTGGTATTATGTAAATAAGCATTGCTATCCATGCATCCTGTTTAGCTTCTGGCGTTATTAAAAAAAGTATCGCAGTGCCTAAAGGTGCCATAACAATTCCTGCAAACAATTGATATACTGATATTTTTGCTTTCATAGTAACTCATTCCTTTTCATTGTACTATTCTTAATAATAATTTAAAATTAAACTTCATAGAAAAACTATTTTATAGGTTTAGAAATAAGTCCCGGTCTTTTAACGCTGGAATTCACATTTATTTTAACTTTGATGTTAGGGAAAATACTATCCCAATTTTTTTCTATTTTATTCCAATAATTAGGATTATCTCTCTTTATTACTCCACTAAAATCAAATATATCTGATTTAAATTGTTTCTGTGCAGCATATACTGCAAGTTTAGCTTCTTTTGCTATAGCTTCGCTTTGTAAATTGCTAAGCTTATCCATAACCGTGTAGTCTTTCATGGGATCTAAGTTTTCTGTCATTTCACGAATATTCCCTTCCTCATTAATATTTACTTCCATTATAAGAGCACTATCTTTTATTATGGGTTTAATTTTACTTTTAGCAGTTAGTATTTCAAAATTAATAATTTTATTGTCTGGTAAACGTACTAGTATAGTACCTGTTTTAACCTCACCTCGTATCCACTGCATTCCTCTAGTTTGGTACTTATCCATAAAACCTGTCAATTTATCTTTATTAAATACAGCAGTACCTGACAAATTAAAGATATTACTGATAGTGTCTTTTTGTAAATTTATAACTCCTAATATTGGTGCTGATGTTTTATTATATAATGCATTAGCAAAATTTAATCTAGATATTACTGGCATATATCCATAATTACGCTGAAGTTTTATTAAACTTTCAACAACATTTGCTGGAATTTTATTCTCACTAGTAACAGTACTTATTATATCTGAAGCTTTACCCATTGTAACGAGCAAAATGTTATCTTCTCTAGCATCGGTGTGTCTTAGTAAAGAATCAACTAATAAATTTAATCCGGACTTTGCAAGATCATTTCCAATAACAGTATATTTACTATGGCTGAAAAATAAATTTTTCCCAAGTTTAATAGATAATTTGCTGATTGCATCATGTGGTGTATTGCCCACCATATTATAAACTAATACATCTGATGAAATTTGTTGGCCACCTTTATTTTGGCCATTCATAGAACCTGATGAATCACTTTGTGAATTTAAAATTTGAACAGTTGTTAAATATTTGTTATCTTCTGTTAAATCAAAACCAATAGCAAGAACTACAGCTAATTCATTTAGCTCCTTTTTTGCTTCACTGCAGCCCACTAAAGAAATGGTAAAAACAATTATTATTAGGATTGATGTTATTCTTTTCATAGTTCATTCCCTATTTTTTTCTTTAAATTTTTTCTCAATAGGATTAAATGATTTTCTTTTTTTGGATTTTTTACCTGTTATTATACTAGATCGTTTAGTTTTACTCCAAATAGGACGTCTCATAATTAAATCGCCAAATTCACTTTTAACAAATGGAGCTAAAGGTTCCATGTATGGTACCCCAAATGAACGAATAGATATAAGTTTTAATAAAAAAATTATTACACCGGTAATTAGCCCAAGTAATCCTAAGGAACCTCCAAGAAATAAAAAGATAAATCTTGGCAATATAGTTGCTGTATACATGTTTGTGGAGGGTATTGTAAATGCAGCTATAGATGTAGTAGCTATTACTATTACCATGGCTGTACTGGCTAATCCCGCTTGCACTGCTGCCTGACCTAGTATAAGTGCACCTACTGTACTTATTGCTTGACCAACAGCTCTTGGCATTCTTACCCCTGCTTCTCTTACTAGTTCATATACTGTAAGCATTAAAAAACTTTCAAATAAAGAAGAATAGGGTACAGCAGATCGAGCTTTTATAAGACTTATCAAAAGTGACGTTGGAATAACCTCCTGATGAAAGGTTATTATTGCTACAAATAAACCAGGTAATAGTATGGAAAAAGCAAAACCTAAATATCTAATATAGCGATTAAATGTAGCATATATATAACTTACATAAAAATCTTCAGTAGATATAAGGAATTCTGTAAATATTGCTGGAACAGTTAAAACTACAGGAGTTCCATTAGCAAAAATTGCAATCCGACCACCTAACAACTTAGCGACTATAACATCAGGTCTTTCTGTGGAAAAGATAGTTGGAAATTTTGTTATTGGATCATCTTCTATATATTCTTTTATGGTGTTTGTTACAAACAGCGCATCCACATCAATCTGATTTATTCTTTCTTTCAATTCATTAACTATTTTAATATTTACTATATTAGAAAGATACATTATTGCAACATCTGTCTTTGTTTCTCTACCCAGTATAAATTGTTCTATTTTTAGATTTGGACTTTTAATTTTTTCTCTAATTAAGACTATATCTGTAGATATATTTTCTGTAAAACCCTCCCTTGGTCCCCTTATTACAGTTTCAACGACTGGTTCTTCAATATTTCTACTGGGAATATTTTTTAAATCAATTACTATTGCTTTGTCTATTTCATCAATAAATAAAACTACTTTTCCATCTAGAATTTTATTTATAATTTTATCCATAGAAGAAAGTATATCTTTATCATTTATACCCAGTATATATTTAAAATACTCTGGATTTGATATATCATAAGGGGAATATTCATTTCTACTTATTAATTTTTTTATGACTACTTCTTCCATAATATTTATATTAACCATTTTATTTATATAAAAAAAAACTGCTCCATGCTTTGGGTTATTTGCTATTTTTATTTCCCGCATAATTAAATCTGGAAATTTATCTAATATCTTTTTTATATTTTCTACATTTTTATTTAGCTTTACTGAGACCTGTATATTTTTATAATCAAATTCTTCATTGGCCATATACATTTCCCTCTCTTATCAGAATTCTTCTTTCCAGTAATATTTTGTGAATATAAGGCACATTTATTCATAATTTTTAAAATTAGAGTGAAAAAAAGTTTAGGATTGATATTGAAAGATTAAAAGTCATTGAAAAAAATCAAAGCACTATCGAAGATATATTTTTAATTCATATCAAACTAATCTAGTAACTTTAAATGAAACCATAAAAGCTGATAAAGTGGGAGAAGGCGGAAAGGTATTTGCCGTGGCAGCAGAGGAGATAGGTCACTTGGGAGAAAATGCAAAAATAGAGTTAGTAATAAATTAAATTTTTATTACTAACTCCATTTTTAGATGAAAGATGAACATTAACGTTTTTTATACTAGTTATTTAACTTCAGTAGCGTTATTATAGTTTACTTTAAAATTTTCACCCTTTTGCATTAGAATGTGTCCTGAGGAATATTCTTTTCCATCCACAGTAAGTCTTACTTCTTTTACATTAAAGTAGTCCCCAAGAGTATTAACAACACTTGTAAGTACTCCATTTTCTTTTGAAGTTCCAGCATTCATCTCAGTAACAAATTCTTTTGAAAAATCTGCATAGACCACATTCTCATTATAATTTAAATATAATTTATTTATCTTTGTATTATTACTTATTAAAGGTAATGTACCATCTATAAGTGTTTTTCTGAAGTTGGCTTGGAAAATATTTTTTATATCCTCATTAGTTTTTAAATTTACTGTATTCTTTTTATACATAATTGCTACATCGGTATCTGTAATTTTGGGATAATAAAATTTTATAGTTTGAACTACAGGTGAATTTGGTATACTATTTTTTAAAGAAGTAACGATATCAGAACCTGCAGAAGTGAATACAGTTTTTACGAGGCCAATATTAACTACATAATAGTCTTTAATAGTAGAATTATTGTCAGTGGTAGTAACTTCCAAAGCTTTATATTTTCCAGAAGGGGTATCTACAGCTATATCAGTACCAGTTATAGATCTTTTTCTTCCATCTGCGAGAGTCCAACTAGTGCCTTTTTGTAAGGGTTCTTTTAAAATTACTTCATTAACATTGCTTTGTAAAGAGGTTAAATCATCTCTATAATAAAATTCACCTTTTGAAACTATTAAGGTAAGCTGTCCGTCTCCATATTTAAGAACTTGCCCAATGGTAGTACCAGCATTTATACTTCTTAATTGCAGCTTGTTTCCTTTTATAAAATCTACATAAACATCTTTAGAAGCATACTCATTTCCGCTGCCTTTATAGTTTAATCTCATGTTTTCCTTAAAAGGATAGTAATTTTTTATAGTATTGTTTGTCTTTTGTGTAGTATCATTACTAGTGTTATTCTGAGTATTATTATTGATAGTGCTATTGAAATTTGTGTTATTAGCATTATAAGTTATTTTGTTACAACTATTAAATAAAACAGCTGAAACTATAAATATGAGGAAAATGAAAAGGCCAAAAGTAGTTTTATATTTTTTCATGTAGAACTCCCCCAATCTAACATTTATTATATTAATAGTATATCACAATATAGGTATTATAAAAAATGATATAAAGAAAATTCTGAAAATTGGCTTTTATAGAACCACATTTTAAGCATATTATTTCTTTTGTGGTACTATTAAAAATAGCAGAATTCCTTTAGTATTTTATTAAGAACTAATAAGATAGCTAGGAGGAATAACTTTGAAAGTAATTTTTCTTGGAATATTAGCATCATTATTTTTTGCAGTTACTTTTGTACTAAATAGACAAATGAATGTTTCAGGTGGGAGTTGGATCTGGAGTGCTGCATTAAGATATATATTTATGTTGCCAATGCTACTTATTATTGTAGTAGCTAAAAATCAATTCTACAATGTAATGAAGGATATAATAAAGAGACCTGTAAAGTGGGTACTTTGGAGTACTATAGGATTTGGGCTGTTTTATGCTCCACTAACCTTTGCATCTATTTATGGTTCTTCATGGCTTATGGCAGGGACATGGCAAATAACAATAGCAGCAGGAGCTATCTTGTCTCCCTTATTCTTTAGAACTATTCATATTAAAAAGGAAGTATTAAGGATTAGAAATAAAATCCCTAAAAAGTCTTTATTAATGTCTCTACTAATTTTATTTGGCATATTTTTAATGCAGATTCAAAATGCAAAAGATGAATCAATTTTTAAAACTCTCATAGGAATAATACCTGTAATTATAGCAGCTTTTGCATATCCTCTTGGAAATCGTAAGATGATGGAGGTTTGCGGTGACAAATTTAATACATTTCAAAGAGTATTTGGTATGACTTTAGCAAGTATGCCCTTTTGGATAGTATTATCTATCGGTATTTGCAATATCATCAGTTGGTTTAGCAAGTAGTGGACAAATAATATAATCTCTAATTGTTGCACTGTGTTCAGGAGTTGTTGCTACAATATTATTCTTTAAGGCAACAGACATAGTAAAGAATAATATGAGTAAATTAGCTATAGTTGAGGCAACTCAGTCTGGTGAGGTTATATTTACGCTAATTGGAGGATTACTATTGTTTCATGATAAAGTGCCAACTGCTATAGGACTTATAGGAATAGCATTTATAATAATAGGTATGATATTGAATAGTCTTATCTCTATATAAAAAGCATATATTTTATTAAGCTTCAGATTATTGAAAAGATGATATAAAAGGATTTAGAAAATTTATTTTATAGTTAGTTGATTATAATTTATAATAGCCTTAGAAAAATAAAAATACGTTAGCTGTTTATCAAGCTAACGTATTTTTATATAGATAAATATTATTTAATCTTCAGAAAATCTAAAACTACATTTTTAATATCTTTTTTATCACAAACAGTATTGTGTACCTTCGGTTTAGTATCGATATCTCTAATACCCTGTGGTATAGCATAATGTGCTATTTTACTTAATTCTTTTATTAATTCAAATTCATTTACATCATCATATTTCTTATCTATAGAACTCATTACAGCCTTAGGGAATTTAAAAGGACTTGCAGTAGATAATATTACTGTTTTAGTATCATCCTTAGTATTCTCTTTATACTTTTTATATACTGAGTAAGCTACTGCAGTATGAGTATCTATGGCTTCTTTGTGAGTTTTGTAAAGCTCTGTAATAGCCTCACAAGTTTCAGTTTCAGAGGCATATCCAGCATAGAAGTCCTTAAGTTTGTTTTTCATGTCTTCATCTATAGAGTATTCACCTTTAGTTGATAAAGCATCCATTAGAGATTGTATCTTTTCTGGATTTTCACCACTAATAAAATAAAGGAGTCTTTCTAGATTGCTTGAAACTAATATATCCATTGAAGGAGAGTTAGTAACATAGAATTCTCTATTTCTATCGTATTTCCCTGTATTTATGAAATCACATAATACTTTGTTTTTATTTGAAGCGCATATTAATTTATCAAGAGGAAGTCCCATGGATTTAGCAAAATATCCTGCAAGGATGTCTCCAAAATTACCAGTAGGCACTACTACATTTATTTTATCACCTTCACTTATTTCACCTTTTTTATATAAGTCTAAATAGGCTGAAAAATAGTATACCACTTGAGGAATAAGTCTTCCGATATTAATTGAATTTGCAGAAGAGAACATAAAACCTTTTCCGTCAAGTTGCTCTCTCATTTTATTGTCAGTGAAAATTTCTTTAACAGCTTTCTGAGCATCATCAAAATTACCTTTTATAGCAACTACAAAAGTATTATCACCATCATGAGTAGTCATTTGAAGCTCTTGAACTATACTAACACCAACTTCAGGATAAAAAACTATTATCTTTGTGCCTTCTACATTATTAAAACCTTCAAGAGCTGCTTTACCTGTATCTCCAGAAGTTGCAGTAAGAATTAAAACTTCTTTGTCAATACCTTGCTTCTTTACAGAAGTTTTTAATAAATGTGGGAGAATAGATAATGCTACGTCCTTAAAAGCTAGAGTAGGACCGTGGTGGAGTTCAAGAAAGAAATCATCACCAATTTTTTTTACTGGAGCAATTTCCTTAGTATCAAATTTATCATCATAAGCTTTGTCTATGCAGCTTTTAAGCTCTTCTTCAGTGAAATCAGTAAAAAATTTACTCATTACGGTATAAGCTAATTCTTTGTAATTAAGTTTTGAAAATTCCTTTACATTAAAATCTATTTTAGGGATGAAGCTAGGTACAAAGAGACCTCCATCCTCTGCAATTCCTCTTAGTATAGCCTTAGAAGCACTAACGGGATCACCATGTCCTCTTGTACTTTTGTATATTAAATTATCCAAGATGTTTCCTCCTCAATATTTCTTTTTGCATGTCTTAAGGCATCGTAAATAAATAACCAGCCAGTATACTGCACATCTTTTGCTTACTATTTATTTTTAGATACCTAAATAAATTTTTCAACTCTTATTAGATTTTTAATTTCGTCTACTACTTCTAATTTTTTTAGATCTTCAATTGATTTCATAATATTTCCTTCTAAAGTATCATGAGTGATAAACACTATACGTACAATATTATTAGCATCCTTTTCACCCTTTTGAATGAAGGAAGATATACTTACATCATTTTTACCTAATATAGTAGAAATTTGACCTAAAACACCACTTACATCTTTTACTGTAAGTCTTAAATAGTATCTAGAAGTAAATTCTTCTCTAGGAAGTATAGTTTTTTGTAAATCAGCATTTTCAACTAATGAAATTGAACGCAGTGTCATATCATTTCTTAAAATAGATATTATATCACTAGCTACAGCACTACCTGTTGGAAGAGAACCGGCGCCTCTTCCATAGAACATTAAATCGCCTACAGCATTTCCCTTTATGAGAATAGCATTAAATGAATCATTTACGTTTGAAAGAGGATGATTTAATGGAATCATAGTAGGATGTACTCTAAGCTCAAGAGAATTACCCCTTTCTTTTGCAATAGCTAAGAGCTTTATTGTGTAGCCAAATTCCTTTGCATTCTGAATATCATGAGAAGAAATCTTTGAAATACCTTCTCTGTATATATCATTTACATTTACATTTATTCCAAAGGAAAGTGAAGTTAATATTGCAAGCTTATATACAGCATCATAGGATTCAATATCTGATGTAGGATCAGCTTCTGCATATCCTTTTTCCTGAGCTTCTTTAAGAGCTGTTTCAAAGTCCATGCCTTCAAGAGACATTTTAGTAAGAATATAATTAGTAGTTCCATTTATTATCCCTACAATCTCTTCAATTTTATTTGCAGTAAGACTTTCTTCGATACCCTTTAATATAGGAATACCGCCAGCAACACTACCTTCATAATAGAAGAGCACACCTTCCTTTCTGGCAAGATCTAGTAACTCTTTGCCTTGGATTGCAATAAGCTGCTTGTTTGCAGTTACCACATGCTTTTTACTTTTAATAGCTCTTAATATATAATCAGCAGCTGGATCAACGCCACCCATTAATTCAACTATTATTTGTATGCTATTGTCATTTAATATCTCTTCAATATTATCAGTTAATATTTCATTAGGAACTTCTATTCCTCTATCTTTATTTATGTCGTTTACAAGAATTTTAGTTATTTCAATTTCACAGCCAGAACGGCGAATTATTTCTTCAGTATTATTTTTGAATATTTCCCAGACACCTTTACCTACGTTACCTAAACCTAACAAGGCTATTTTAACTTTATTCATAGTATTCTTTTCCCCTTTAATTTATTTATTATTAGCATACTGTTACTTCAGTACCATTACAATCAGGCTGAAGTAGTTTTATCTTCCAGGTAGCTTCTGTAGTTTCTAAATATGATTGCATTTTATTTAAAAAATTAGTGTTGTTCTTATCTAGTACCACCATTAAAGTAGAGCCTGATCCACTGATAAATTCCCCTAAGGAGCCAAGTTCTTTTGCTGTTTCAAAGATATCTTTTAAACCATTTATGGATTCACCTCTGTAAGGCTGGTGTATTTTATCCTGAAAGCATGTTCGTAACTTTTTGAAATCTTTATTATAAAATACAGAAATTAACAAAGCTGCTCTAGAAATATTAAAGACACAATCCTCCTTAGTGTATTCGCTGGGTAAAACTTTTCTACCATTTGAAGTACTCATTTTAAAATCTGGTATTAATGCCGCAAATATAAGATCTTCTGGCGGATCTATTTTAGAATATACCACCTGATTATTTTCTACTAATGAAACATCAAGCCCACCTTCCAGTGCAGCAACTACATTATCTGGATGACCTTCTATTTCCGTAGCTAGATTTAGAATTTCCTGTTTTGACATAATATTATTCATAATATGATTAGCAGCTTTAAGACCAGCGGCAATACAGGTTGCACTGCTGCCAAGACCTCTTGAAAGCGGCACATCAGCTTTTATTACGTTTATATAAAGTCCTTTAAATTTATAATTATACTTATCAAAAGCTTTCACCATACTATTATATATGAGGTTTTCACTTAAAGGGATTGAAGAAGGTTCTCCAGCTTCTAAAAATATTATATCCTTATCAGTTTCTTCAATTTCAAATTCATTATACAGGTTTAATGCCATACCAAATGAATCAAAACCAGGTCCCATATTAGCTGTGCTAGCAGGAACTTTAATTTTAAGCATATTTTCATCTCCTATTCCATTGCAATCAAATCAGCCTTAATAACATTTTCAGTATTTTTTATGTCCTCTAATAATTGTTCAAGTTTTATTTTTAGATTATATGTATCGAAAGTAATGCTTACATTAGCAGTATTATTAATAGGTATATCTTGATTTATTGTAAGAATATTAGCATGATTTTCAGCCATTTTATCAAGTATTCTTGAAAGAGTGCCAGTTTTATGACCAATAAGTAGATAAATGGCAACTTTGTTACTTTTCATGGATTCAGAAACAGAAAATACATAATCCTTATATTTGTAATAAGTACTTCTGCTAATTCCAACAATTTTTACTGCTTCACTTATGTCATGGACTTTTTTTACATTTATGAGATCCTTAACTTGTATTACTTTTTCAAATATATCAGGAAGTACCTTTGTATCTACTAATAAATATTTATTTTTCATAAGTTTTAATAAATACCTCCTACTGCTAAAATAATTATTAGAATATTAATTTCTGTCAAGGCTTAAATAATTATTTTAAATACAGTTTTTATTTTAAATGTCTTTCTATAAAAAACAAGTGTTTCTCTATTAAGGATTCCATTGTTATATTATCATAGCTAAACTTATATTACAATGTTAATAACTAAATTTTAAGTAAGATAAATTTATTTTAAGAATAAATAGCAATTTTATAATTATGTTCTAATTTAATTATCAATAAATTTATCCGATGACTAGCCTCTGTAATATTCCACCGTACTCTGTGAAAGCGACCAAATACAAAATAAATTTTGTTTTGTCTGCTTTTCTAAAGCTGGAGATAACAGCGACACGTCCCTGGATAATTCATCTAAACTCAGTGGGAATACAAACTCCCACTGAGTAAGATTCATTGATATTATGAGTATATTTTAGAAAGGTATTAAAAAATATTAGAAGTCGTTATCCAGGGACGTAGCAACTCTAATACTCCCACTTGAATAAGATGGGAGTATTAGAGTGGGTAGTCATGGGACAAACATCCATAGGTAAAAGATTTATTTAAAAAAGATGGGATATAAATAGCAATTTAAATTACACAGTTCATTGACAATAGATAATATTTAAGCAAAATAGCTATTTTACTAGTGAAGATAATCTATTGCAATATATAGGTATTGTTTTTTATAAATAGTGTATGATATTACCTAAGAAAATGTGAAAAGTAAAATAATGATATAAAAAAATTTTGTTAAATTTATACATACTATTGATAAATATACAAAAAATGGAATATAATATTTTAAATGGGTAAATTTAAGCAAGATTTATTTTGGGTATACTCTATTTTGTATTAAGGAAGTGATAGTTTGTATAGTGACAATAGTTCTATTATTAGGGTAACAGATGACAGTTTAATAAGGGACTCCTTCGAAACGTACGAACAGTTTAAAGAACGTATCGAAGATCTTAAATCAATTAGTATAGGTAAAGCAGAGGTATTAGCTAGTACTTATGACACCCAGTCAGGTATTTGCTACATTAATGTAGAGTTTTATAAATGGAATTCTATAGTCAGAATTAATTGCAGCTATTTATATTTCGTTTTTCAAGATGAAGGAATTGATATTGCTGAAAGCTTTAATGATCGATATACAATAAGAGCTAAATTAAAGGTAAAAGGTGAAAAAGTTTATGTGGATACAGAGAGTATGGAAATATGCATAGAAGATATGGAACTAAAAGTTCAGACTATAAGCTTTTTAAAGGAGCCTTTTGAAACCTATAACGAGTTTAAGGATAAAATAGTAAATATTAAGGACATGCCCCTAGGTAAAGTTACAGTAGAAAGAGAAAATTATGATATAAATACAGGTGTTTTTGAAATAAAAATAGATTTTAACACTTTTAAAGAAGTAAAACTTCCCAATATAAACTTATTCTATATGGTTATAAATAAGGGTGAAGCAGCGGAGTTCTATAAAAATAATAATTCATGTACTCTATATGGCGGACTAAATTATATAAATGGACAAATATATATAGATATTCAAGGAATCTATATACTATGGAAAGAAAATAAAATTAGTGTACATGCTGCATTCTTCGATAATATATTTTTTGATACAGCAGAAGAATACACAAATCAAATAAAAAACTTAAGTTTGTTGTCAGCAGGTAAGGCAAGTTTAAATGTGGATAAATATAATAAAAGTGCGGAAATTTTCCCCATATCTATAGAATGGAAGGACTGGATAATTGAATATGTTTCAAATATAAGAGAAACCTATATTGAATCCAATGTCAGACTTTCAAGGGAGCTCTATGAATCTGGGGATAAATATCTAGTTTATGTAGTATTAAGATACGATAATAATATTATAAATGTAGATAGGATAAAACTGATAAATTTTAATGGGGACATAGAAGTTAAATTTAAGACTATACAAAAATCCATAAGTAATACTGTATTTGAAGAATGTTCACCTATAGTAGATGTTATTGCTTATGATGCCAATAATGATGAAGAGGACTATGCTATTAATGAAAAATTTGAGTTTATTGATGGAATTGCATTAATGAAAGTTAATGGCAGTTATACTTATGTAGATTCTCAGGGAAAAAGATTGGGACTTATAAATGAAAGATTAATGAGATTTATAGATAGTAAAGGAAAATATGGGTACCTGGATAAAGAGAATAGGGTAACTATTATCAAGCCGTATTTTGATTATATAGGGACTTTTAATGATAATCTTGCCAGAATAAATATTAATGATAAATGGGGATATGTAAATGAAGACGGGCAAGTGATTATAGGTCCTACATATGAACTTGCGAGAGATTTTCATGATGGTTTTGCAGCAGTAAAAGTGAAATCTATTATAGGAAACAAGTGGGGATATATAAATAAACTTGGTGAAATAGTTATAAAGCCTAAATTTGATGAAGTAGGAGAATTTTGCAATGGAGTTGCCTATGTAAAAGTTAAAAGTATTTTAAAGGGAATCAAAGAAGGCTTTGTTTATAAAAATGGTGAATTTCATGATTGTTTAAAAATATAAACAGAATTTTAGATTTAACTAAAGTTTTTATTTAAAACATTGTAAATAAAATAATAAAATTAGAAGAGTGCTGTAATCTAGTAAGACTTACAACACTCTTGTTTTATATAATTTGCATCTGTGTAAAAGGCTAATAAATTATCTAGGTAAATTTAAAACTATAGCTTTAGGTCTACTCATTGCTTCAATGCTATAACGTATACCTTGAGTACCCATACCAGAAGATTTAACACCTAAGAAAGGAAAGTGATCAGGACCTCTCTCAGTTTTGTTGTTAATCTGTACAGTACCTACTTCAAGCTTTTTAGCTATATAAAAGGCATCATCAATATTTCTTGTAAATACAGAAGACTGAAGGCCATATTCAGACCTATTTGCAATAGAAATGGCTTCTTCTATATCCTTAATGCGTATTATAGGTAACACTGGTCCAAAGGGTTCTTCCCAAGCAAGTCTCATGTCTGTGGTTACATTGTCAAAGAGGGTAGGGTAAATTAAATTTCCCTCTCTTTTATTTCCCAAGATAAGTTTAGCACCTTTAGCAAGGGCATCATCAATTAAACTCTGCACAAAATCTGCTGCTTTAGAATCAATTAAAGGTGTTATATCAACTCCATCTTCAGGATTTCCAACCTTTAGCTGATTAACTCGTTCTTCTATTAATTTTATTAATTTATCAGCAACTTTATCTATTACTAAAACTCTTTTAACAGCTGTACATCTTTGACCAGAATAACTGTAAGCTCCTGAAACAATGTTTTTAGCAGCTAATTCTAAGTCTGCATCCTCAAGAACTATAGCAGCATCTTTTCCGCCAAGTTCCATCAACATAGGTATCATGTTAGCTTCTTTTGCAATATGTTTGCCTACCTCCGTGCTACCTGTAAAATTAATAAAATTTACATTCTTGTGTGTAACTAAATAGTCGCCAATTTCAGAGCCTCTACCAGTAACTGTATTGAGAACGCCTTTAGGAAGACCTGCCTTATTAAATACTTCTGCTAAATATAATGCACTGATAGCACCTTGTGTAGGTGGTTTTAATACCACACTGTTGCCAGCTATAAGGGCAGGGGCAATTTTTGAAGCAGAAAGATTAACAGGGTAATTAAAAGGAGAAATTGATAAAACAACACCTAAGGGAACTCTTGTAACAAAGGATAATTTGCTTTTATTAAAACCAGGAAAATTATCTCCTCCTATGGTTTCTCCTTCAATATGTTTTCCTTCACTGGCAGTAAATTTTATAAAATCAACAGTTCTCTTAACTTCTGATACAGCTGATTTAGAGTCTTTGGCAATTTCAGCTTGCATTATTTTAGCAATCTCTTCTACATTTTCTTCTAAAAGTTCTGCAGCTTTAAAAAGTACTTCTGCACGTTCATTTATCGGAGTTTCTCCCCATTTAATTTGAGCGGCTTTTGAATTTTCAAGGATGTCATTTACTTCTTCTTGGGAAAGAGATTGAATTTCACCAATTACAGTTTCATCTACAGGCGATTTTAATTGTATGGTTTTTCCACTTTTACTTTTAACCCATTCACCATTAAATAGGCTTTTGTAATTTTTACCTTCCGATATATTTTCAAACATAAACATACCACCTCTCATAATTGTAAATGTTGATCTTACAGCTTTAATTTTATTTTATTATTTTAAGGTATTTATTATTATATAAATTATAAAATTTAATATAATTTATAATATAAATATTTATTATTATATAATAATCATAATAAATAAAACTATTTTTTGCAAGTGATGAATTAAAATTTAGTTTATGTGTTATTGACAAGTATTATAATAAATAAAATATAATATTACAATATTAGAAATATTATCACATAATACATATGAAATAGTGAAATTATACTATAATTTTTTATTATTTAAAAATTAAGGACTTTGTAGAGACAATTGCAACTAAACTATATTTGCAATTGTGGGAAATATTAGATATACTTTTATTATAGGATTAATAAAAGAGGCGATTATTGTGGTTGGTAGTAAAAAAGAGACTAAAAGCCATATTGGCAATTTAGTGAATTCAATAACAAAATATATTTCTAAGGGAAAAGAAGAGGAATTACGTGAGAAGGTATCTAATGCTATAAAAGAAGAAATTTTTTCAAAAGATATAGAGATACGTTTAAATGCAAGGGATTTTTCAAGTATAGGACTTTTAGATAATTCTACAGAAGAGTTAGCTTTTTTGTTTTCAACTATATTTCCTGTACTTATAGATGATAATGGATCAAGATTTAGATTGTATAAACACAAGATAGAGATAGCGTTATCTGGAGAGATGGATGATAGATTCATATATATTCTTTCAGATGGAAGATTAACTTCAGGAGAGTTTAAGTGTTATAGACTCTATGATGACGAGTATGTATATATAGTGAAAAGAATAATTCAAAATATACCTAGATTACGTGAAAGATTAAAATTGACATTAAAGGATTTAGACAAGAGTATTGACGATACTATTACAACTAAAAAGCAATTATCAGAACAGCATTTGGATAAAGCTAAAGAAAATGCTGGTTTGTTGCTGAAAATGCTAGGTAATTAAAAAATATATTGACAACTCTAAAAAATCCTGTATAATTACAGTAAAAGTTACTTTTAATAAATCTATGATCAGAAGTAGTAAATATGAGAGTTTAATTAAAGCGAGTTTGGAAAGGTGAAAGCCAAATATTGTAGCTTATATTGAATGGGTCTGTGAGATGCAATGTGAAATTTTAGTAGCAATAGCCGGTGGTCTACCGTTAAAGAGACAGGGTATCGAAATTTTATTTCTGTATCTGTTAAAGAAAAGTTTTGTAATTAGGTGGCATAGCGAAGGTTAACACTTCGTCCTTAAAAGGATGAAGTGTTTTTTATTTTACATTATTGTATCTATCGGATGACTAATGGCTGCTGCAGCCCCATATTCATAAGTGGGATGTAACAACAGCATGTCATGGGTAATTAGTAATGTATAACTCAAATGCTTACACTTATAATATAAAATTAAAATGGGTGGCACCACGGTCACTTCGTCCCATATTAGAGATGAAGTGACCTTTTTTATTGTTTAATTATTTATTAAAGGAGAAGTGAAAGTTATGTTCAATTTAAATGAAAAGGAATTTTATGAACAGAGAAAACTAGATAAAACCTTTCCTATTACTCTTAAATTTAATGGCGATGAGTTAACTCCAATAGCCTTATATTATAATCTAAAGGGAAGAAAAAAATTCCTTCTTGAAAGTGTTTATTCTGAGAAAGAAATAGGGAGATACTCTTTTATGGGTGTTGACCCTTACATGACAATTAAAAGTTATAAAGATGAAATTACAATATCTAAAGCTGGTAGTATTGAAGTTGTTCACGGGAAAGTGTTGGATTATGTAAAACAGTATGTAAATATAGATTATAATTCCGAAGTTTTCAATATTCCCTTTACAGGAGGGGCCATAGGGTACGTGGGTTATGATGTTGTAAGACAATATGAAAAACTTCCAGATAATAATATAGATGAATTAAAAGTTCCTGAAGCAAACCTCATGTTCTATAAAATCTTTATATGTTACGATCATTTTAAACATGATATAAGTGTTGTTTACAATGTATTTCCAGAGGACAATTCTGACTACAATAAAATAGCAGAAACTCTTGATAATGTAAAGCAAAGCATAATCAGTGGTAATGTATTACATCCTCTTCAAGAAGTGAACTTAAATAAAGAATTTGAATCCAATGTTACAGAGGAAGAATATTGCGAAATTGTAGAAAAGGCAAAGGGATATATAAGAGCAGGGGACATATTTCAAGTTGTTCCATCACAAAGACTAAAATTTAAAAATTCATCTGAACCATTTGATGTATATAGAAGATTGAGGTCTAAAAATCCATCGCCGTATCTTTTTTATATAGATTTTGAAGATTTTCAGATAGCAGGATCTTCCCCAGAAAGTCTTGTTTCTGTAAAAGATAATAGAGTTATAACAAATCCTATAGCAGGAACAAGACCAAGAGGTAAGTCAGCAGAAGAAGATGAGAGACTTAGAAAGGAACTTTTAGAAGATGAGAAGGAAAAAGCAGAACATTTAATGCTTGTGGATCTCGGTAGAAATGATATTGGAAGGATAAGTGAATTTGGTACAGTAAATGTGGATAGATTTATGGAAATAGATTTTTACTCCCATGTTATGCACATAGTTTCCATGGTATCTGGTGAATTGAAAAGAGAATTGAACTGTTTTGATGCTTTAAGTTCCTGCCTGCCTGTGGGAACAGTATCAGGGGCTCCAAAGGTAAGAGCCATGGAAATAATAGATGAACTTGAAAATGTGAGAAGGGGAATCTACGCAGGGGCTGTAGGATATTTTTCTCATAATGGGAATATGGATACCTGTATAGCTATAAGGACTATAGTTTTTAAAGACGATTATGCCTACGTTCAATCTGGTGCAGGTATAGTATATGATTCCGATCCTAAAACAGAATATAGAGAAACTCTTAACAAAGCCATGGCTATGAAAGAGGTGATTTAAGATGATACTTATAATAGATAATTATGATTCTTTTACTTATAATTTATATCAATATGTAGGAGAGATACTTACATCTCGGGAAAATATGGGAAAAATTGCACCTTTGGAAAAATTTACACCCATGGGGTGTGAAGTTAAGGTTGTAAGAAATGATAAAATTAAAGTTGAGGATATAGAGAATATGGATTTAGATGGAATAATACTTTCGCCTGGACCAGGTACTCCGGAAAAAGCTGGAATTTGTGTGGATGTAATAAAAAAGTATGCTGGTAAAATACCAATTTTAGGGATTTGTCTCGGACATCAAGCTATAGGATATGCCTATGGAGGAAATATAGTGAGAGCAGAAAACATAAAGCATGGTAAAACTTCTGATATAAAACACAATGGTGAAGGAATGTTTAAGGGAATAAATAATCCTCTTAAGGTTATGCGTTATCATTCTTTGGTGGTGGATAAGGACACTTTTCCAAAAGAGCTTACTATTACGGCAGAAAGCATGGATGATGGAGTTGTTATGGCGCTTAAACATAATAAATATGATATTTATGGATTGCAATTTCATCCAGAATCAATAATTACGGAACAGGGAAAAACTATGATTAAAAATTTTGTGGAGGGGATATGTAATGTTAAAGGAAGCAATAAAGAAAATAAGTAATAAAGATAACTTAAATGAGGAGGAAGCTTATTCTTCTGTAAATGAAATCATGAAGGGGGAAGCGCTTCCATCACAAATAGGAGCATTTTTAGTAGGACTTAGAATGAAAGGGGAAACCGTTGAAGAAATAACTGGAGCTGCAAGAGCTATGAGAGATAATGCTTCTGTTGTTAAATTGGAGTCTGAATATGTTATAGATACCTGTGGAACTGGTGGAGATGGAAGCAAAACCTTTAATATCTCTACAGCAGTGGCAATAATTGCAGCTGCAGCAGGAGTTAAGGTGGCTAAGCATGGCAATAGAGCGGTTTCCAGCAGCAGCGGCAGTGCTGACGTACTTCAGGAACTTGGCATTAACATAGATGTAGAACCTGAAAAGGCAAAAAAATTAATTGATGAAAAGGGAATGGCATTTTTGTTTGCTCAGAAATATCATTCAGCTATGAAAAATGTGGGACCTGTAAGAAAAGAACTTGGAATAAGAACTGTATTCAATATACTGGGACCACTTACAAATCCAGCCTTTGTAAAGGGTCAGGTACTGGGCGTTTATAGCAAGGAATTAACTCATACTCTTGCAGAGGTGCTTTTGAAATTAGGTAGTGAAAAGGCTATGGTAGTTCATGGTGAAGATGGATTAGATGAAATTACAACTACTACAACTACTTATGTAAGCGAGATTAGAGAGGGTAAGGTTGTTGATTATATTATTGAACCTGAAAAGCTTGGTATACCATTAGCAAAGGTGGAAGATATTAAGGGCTCTTCAGCTAAAGAGAATGCTGGTATAATAATAGATATATTGAAAGGAAAAAGTGGAGCTAAAAGAGATATAGTAGTTTTAAATACCGCAGCAGCACTGTATGTAGGAAAAGTTGCAGAAAACTTGGAACAAGGTATAAAACTCACTGAAGATATTATCGATTCAGGTAAAGCATATAAAAAATTAAATGAACTTGTAGAATACAGTAAAGAGGTGTAAAAATATGATTTTAGATGATATTGTTGCCTACAAAATAAAACAAATAGAAGAAGAGAAAAGAGAATTGCCTCTTAAGGAATTTGAAAATAAAGTTCAAAACGTAATTACTAGAGATTTTAAAGCTGCTTTGAATAAACCTGGAATTAATATAATATCAGAAATAAAGAAAGCATCTCCTTCTAAGGGAATAATAAAGCCAGATTTTGATCCTGTAGCTATAGCAAAGGTCTATGAAAAAATAAGTATAGATGCCATATCAGTACTTACAGAAAAGAAATTTTTCATGGGCAGCGATGAATATATAGGACAGGTTAAAGGTGTTACCTCAAAGCCAGTACTTCGTAAGGATTTTATAGTAGATGAATATCAGATATTTCAGGCGAAAAATATAGGTGCAGATACTATTCTTCTTATAGTTGCAGTGCTTGGAAAAAAATTAAAAAACTTTTATAAACTAGCTAAGGAGCTTGGACTTAATTGTCTTATAGAAGTTCACAGCAGAGAAGAACTGGAGATAGCCTTAGAGGCAGAAGGAGAAATCATAGGAGTTAACAATAGAGATTTAAGGGATTTTACAGTAAATTTAAATACTACTGAAAAGTTTATGAAATATATTCCTAAGGAAACTATTACTGTTTCTGAGAGTGGAATCAAAACTCCAGAAGATATATTGTATTTAAAGTCCATTGGAGTAAATGCAGTACTTATTGGTGAAACCTTCATGAGAAATATAGAGGATATTCAGGCTGTTGAAGATTTTATACTAAAAGCTAAGGGAAAATAATTCACCACAGGGGTGTAAATTTTTCCAGATTGCGAAGCACTGATATAGAAATGGGGGCTTTTATGACTAAGATAAAAATATGTGGATTGAAAAGATTACAGGATATAGAATATGTAAATGAACTTCTGCCTGATTATGTAGGTTTCGTATTTGCTAAAAGTAAAAGACAGGTTCATATGGAAAAGGCTGAAGAGCTTATATCTAAATTAAATACTGGCATAAAAACTGTAGGAGTCTTTGTAAATGAAGATATAAAAAAGGTAAAGGAAATAGCTGAAAACTTAAAATTAGATGTGCTGCAATTTCATGGTTGTGAGGATAAGGAATACTTTTTAGAATTAGATAGATTTACTTTGTGGAAATCCGTATCTATAGAAGCAGAGATAAGCAAAGATAAGGCAGTTAGCAATTATGGAAAAGTTGATCTAATAAACAATAGTGAATATCATAGTAATTCTAAAGGTGCCTTTTATAAATACAAAATAGATGAATATCAAAGTAATTTGGATGGAATTAACAAATATAATATTGAAGCTGTAGTTCTGGATAGCAGCGTTAAGGGTACAGAAGGTGGAACGGGTATTAGTTTTGACTGGAATGTTATTTCTAAACTTAATATTGAGAAAAACTTAATATTAGCAGGTGGATTAAATACAGATAATGTAATTGAAGCCATAAATAAAGTTAAACCCTTTGCTGTTGATGTATCCAGTGGAGTAGAAACAGATGGGGTAAAGGATTTTAATAAAATAAAAACATTTATAGAGAAAGTGAGGAATATTAAATGATTGGAAGATTTGGAAAATTTGGAGGGCAGTATGTGCCAGAAACTATAATGAATGCAGTTGCAGAGTTAGAAGTGGAATATGATAAAGCAAAGAAGGATGAAAATTTTATAAAAGAATTTAGGTACTATTTAAAGGACTATGTGGGAAGAGAGTCACCTCTTTACTATGCTGAAAATTTAACTAAAAAATTTGGAGGAGCCAAAATTTATCTTAAAAGAGAAGATCTTAATCATACAGGAGCACATAAGATTAATAATGCTTTAGGTCAGGTTCTACTTGCAAAGAGAATGGGTAAAAAGAGGGTTATTGCAGAAACAGGAGCAGGACAGCATGGTGTCGCAACAGCAACTATAGCAGCTATGTTTGGATTAGAGTGTGAAATATTTATGGGAGAGGAGGATATAAGAAGACAAGCACTTAACGTGTTTAAGATGAAAATACTAGGGGCAAAGGTTACTGCAGTTACTTCAGGCACTGGAACTCTTAAGGATGCTGTAAATGAGACTATGAGAAATTGGGTTACAAGTGTAGATGATACCTTTTATGTTGTAGGAACAGTTATGGGGCCTCATCCTTATCCAACTATGGTTAGAGATTTTCAAAGGGTTATTGGGGATGAAGCTAAAGAACAAATATTGGAGAAAGAAGGAAGATTACCAGACTATATTATTGCATGTATAGGCGGCGGAAGTAATGCTATGGGCATATTCTATCCTTTTGCAGAAGACAAAGAAGTTAAACTTATAGGAGTAGAAGCAGCTGGAAAGGGAATTGACACAGATGAGCATGCAGCCAGCATAACTAAGGGCTCTGTGGGGGTTATTCACGGAATGATGACTTATGTACTTCAAGATGGTGATGGTCAAATAATTCCAGCTTACTCCATATCAGCTGGGCTAGATTATCCTGGTGTAGGACCAGAGCATGCATATTTCAATGACATAGGAAGAGCAGAGTATGTATCTGCCAATGACAAGGAAGCAGTAGATGCCTTTGTGGAAGTATCAAGGGTAGAAGGTATAATTCCTGCACTGGAAAGCTCTCATGCTTTGGCCTATGCTATGAAGTTTGCACCTACACTTGATAAAGATAAAATAATCATTGTAAATGTATCTGGTAGAGGAGATAAGGATATAAACACTATAGCTAAGGTAATGGGGGTAGAACTATAATGAATAGAATTGAAGCTAAATTCAATGAATTAAAAGATAAAAATGAAAAGGCAATGATTCCCTTTGTAACAGCGGGAGATCCTGATCTTGAAACTACTATTGAACTAGTAAATGCTATGGAAAAGGCAGGAGCAGATATTATTGAACTTGGAGTTCCCTATTCTGATCCTCTTGCAGATGGACCTACAATTCAGGCTTCTTCTCAAAGATCACTTAAAAATGGAACAACTATAGCTAAAATAATGGATACGGTAAAAAAAATACGTTTAAGTACTGAAGTGCCTCTAGTTTATCTGGTATATTATAATTCAGTATTCAATTATGGTATTGAGAGATTTATAAAGGATTGTAATGAAGTTGGTATAGATGGTGTTATAATACCTGATCTTCCTATAGAGGAGAGAAAAGATATACTAACTTTAGGGGATAAATACAATGTTGCTCTTATACCATTAATAGCACCTACATCTAAAGAGAGAATAAAAAATATAGTTAAAAATGCCAGCGGCTTTATATACTGCGTATCAACTAATGGTGTTACAGGGGCTAGAAATGAAATAAAGACTGATTTAAATGAATATATGAGTACTGTGGCTCAATATGCAGAGATACCTAAGGCTTTAGGTTTTGGTATTTCCAGTGCAAAAATGGCAAAGGAATTAAAAGCTTACTGTGATGGAATTATAATTGGAAGTGCCATTGTAAAAAAGGTAGCTGAAGCAAAAGGTAAAGATGAGACAATCAAAAATGTTATGGATTTTGTAAAAGAAGTGAAATCAGTACTTAAAAACAATTGAATAGTAGGAAAAAATGTTACTTGAAGATATAAAATCTTAATGAAATAGAACACATCAGTTTCATTGTGATTTTTAATCATAGTCCAATAGTCTAAGATAACTGCTTTTATTTGGAGCGACAAGGTTATCTTAGACTATTTTTTTATTTTAAATGCATACAGAAAAATATTTATGAAAATGGATATTATAGGTATTGAAGTTTTTGTATGGTGAATAGTTACATAATTTAGAATTATATAAAAATAAAATTGTTAATCAAGTAAAAATAATATTGATAAATTAATAAATATAGTAATTATTTTTTATTAATACTATAGTATTTTACAAAATAACATGATATAATATGAAAAACTACAAGAGTATATCAGAATATATGAAAAGCTATGAAAGATTATATAAATAAATTGATAAAATGAATCATAACATGGTATTTTGTAGCAAATAGTATAATCATGTGTTTAAATTTTAGAAAGCAGGAGGATTATTTTATGAAAAACATGCAAGAGAAATTATTTAACAAATCAAATTTAGTTATTTTAATTTTGGTATTACTAATTACTGCACTATTTGCTGGTTGCACCCCTAATAAAGCGCCTACTTCATCGGACAATGAAATGGTTACGTATACAGATATGGCTGGGAATTCAGTAAAACTGAAAAAAAATGTTGATAGAATCGTTTTATTAAGAAGTAAAGATGTTTATTTGCTGGCATCTCTTCTTGGTGATGACCTTCCAAAGAAACTTGTTGGCTGGGGACCTGATTTGAAAACAGATGATACTGGTGCTTATAATAAATTCTTAGATAAATATCCGCAGCTTGAAAAAACTGCAGTAACAGGTAGTGTTTATGACCAAAGTATTGATCCTGAACAGATATTAAAATTAAAACCTGACGTAGTAATTATTGATAAATCATTTAAGGATTCTCCATATATTTCAAAGTTTAAAGCAGCTGGACTTCCAATAATGTTTACAGATTTACAAAGCGCTCCATTTGATGGTCCACAAAAGAGTTTGGAACTACTGGGTCAAGTGTTAGGTAAAAAGCAAAGAGCTGATGAAATAGTAAAGTATGCTAATGATCGCATAAATAATGTTTTATCAAAAATAGAAAAATCAAATCTTCCGGCTCCATCTGTATATATTGAAAATGGAGGTTCCGGACCAAATGGCAATCAGCTTGGTTCAACTTATGGTGGAACAGGAAATCCTAAACAGTATATATCTTGGGGAGCAGTGTTAAATAAATTAAAAGTTAATAATGTAGCTGATGGTGTGATAGCAGTACAGCAAGGACCAATGAGTGCGGAGGGACTATTAAAAGCAAATCCTGATATAATTGTTATAACTGGTCAGGATTGGGTTATGCCTGGTAGTATGAAAATAGGATTTAATGCAAGTGAGGCTGGTTCTCAGGCATTATTAAAAGGATATTTAAACCGTCCGGGTTGGAATACACTATCTGCTGTAAAAAATAAAAAAGTTTACAGCGTATGGCATAATACTGCACAGATTACTAACTTTGCAGCCATAGAAGCTTTAGCTAAAGATTTTTATCCTGATGAGTTTAAAGATTTAAATCCAGAAAAGGATTTAGAAGAGTTTTATAGCAAATTTATGCCAATAAGATACAGTGGTGTTTGGATGTTAAGTTTAAAATAATAATTAATGTGGAATTTGACTTTTTAAATATATAGTCAAATTCCACATTAATTAAATAAAGCAGTTGGATATGAAACGAATTTTGGGAAATCGGGCACAGAAGAAAATAAGATAGCTACCTTTGAAAGCTGGTGTAAAAATGGTGCAGTAGTAAAATCTTTAGATGAGTTTTTTTCTACACAGGATAATTAAATAATGTGTTATTAAATAACAGGAGGTTTTATTATGACGAATGAAACTACACAAGCAAAAAAAACTTTTAATACTCGTGAACTCTACAACAAAATAATTAGAAAAAGAATATATTTTATAATATGTTCATTAATGATATTATTATCATTTTTTACTATTGATATAATGACAGGGGCTTCCTTACTTTCTATTAAAGAGGTATTATACACTATATTTTTTTCATCCTCCAGTGATTATCAAACTTATGTAATAGTATGGATAATGAGAATGCCTGTTGCTGTAATGGCAGTAATTGTAGGAGCATCTCTTTCAGTTGCAGGTGCTGAAATGCAGACTATTTTAGATAATCCTATGGCAACTCCATATACTTTGGGTATATCGTCTGCAGCTTCTTTTGGTGCTTATTTAGCGATCGTTATTGGAAAGGGGATAATTCCTGTACGTGAGGATTTAATTATTCCAATTAATGCATTTGTATTCTCACTAGCATTATCTTTACTCATTTATTTTATAGCAAGGGTAAAAAAAGGAACTTCTGAAACGATTATTCTTGCTGGAATTTCATTTTCATTTTTATTCAGTTCTCTTGCATCAATTTTAAATTATATTGCAACTGAAGAAAGCCGCCAAAAAATAATTATGTGGTCTTATGGAAGTCTATCAGCATCAAAGTGGTCTACTGTTATTATAGTATTTATAGTATTTATAGTCACTGTGCCATTATTATTAGTAGATTCTTGGAAAATAACTTCTTTAAAATTGGGAGATAGTAAAGCAAAATCTTTAGGTGTAAATGTAGAAAGAATAAGGCTTAAAGTGTTAGTTATTGTGTCTCTTATAGCAGCAACCTCTGTTTGTTTTGTTGGAACTATAGGCTTCATTGGTTTAGCAGGCCCCCATATTGCAAGATCGTTTGTAGGAGAAGATCACAGATATTTTATACCGTGTTCTGCTTTAATAGGAGCTTGTATACTTTCTATTTCTTCTGTACTTAGTAAAGTATTGGTACCAGGTGCAATTATAGATGTTGGATTGATTACAGCTATTATAGGAATGCCATTTTTATTATCAATTGTACTAAGGAGGAAGAACTATTAATGGAACTTGAAGTGAAAAATTTGTCCTTTGGCTATAAGAATAAAAATATACTTAAAGATGTAAATTTAAAGTTTCAGCCAATGATCACAGCCTTAATAGGCCCAAATGGAGCTGGCAAGTCAACGATTATAAAATGTATATCAGGTATTGAGAAACCTAAAGGTGAATTGTTCTTTGATGGAAAAAAAATTCAACGTTCACATAAAGAATTCTGTTCAGAGATTATAAGTTACTTACCTCAAACTTCTTCGGGTGATATTTCTATTACAGTATTAGAAGCAGTTCTTTTAGGTATGATTAATACTTTGTCTATTAAAGTAAGTGATGAACAATTGGATAAAGTTAGAGATATATTGTGTGATTTGGGAATACAAGGCCTAGCAGAGAAGAAGCTTAATGAACTTAGTGGAGGACAGAGGCAAATTGTATTTTTAGCTCAAGCTATAATTAAGGAACCAAAGATTCTTATCTTAGATGAACCCTTGAATAATTTAGATATTCATTATCAATTTGAGATACTTAATTTAATAAGTAGATTATCCAATGAAAGAAAAATAATAACTATAATTGTGATGCATGATCTTAATATGGCGGCAAAATATGCTAAGCGTGTTGTTTTAATAAATGAAGGTGAAGTTTTGGCAAATGATAAGCCTGATAAGGTATTAACTACAGAGATTATCCGTAAAGTATATAATGTAGAATCAGAAATATCCATAGATGATAATGGAATTCTGTCAATTAACTTCATAAATACTTCGAATTATGCACAGGGTGGTAGAAAATAGTTAGCTAGAAAATCTTGTGTCATAATATCTTTATCCCTGCTTGTGCTGAAGATGGCATGATTAGTTAATATGATAATTTCAAAGATTTTTTAAGATACATCTATTATTAATGGAGGTCAAAATTTATGAGAGAATATTATAAAGAACACTGTTATTCTGGGATATACCCTTCAAGGATAATGCACAACATGGGAGTAAGTGGTAAAATATCAGGAGCCATGAATGTCATAAGTGAAATAGCCGATGCAGTTCCTATAATTCATAGTCCCAAAGGATGTGGATTTCATTATAAGTATGTGGCAAGGAGGAGATATTTACCTTCTTATAAAACTCAATGCAGTAATTTAGAGGAAGAAGATATTATTTTTGGAACAGAAAAGAAGCTTAAACAGGCAATCTCAGAAACTATAGATAATTATAATCCTAAAATGATAGCCATTATACCCAGTGTATGTACGGATATATTAGATGTGGAAATGGATAAGTTTATTATAGATGAATTCAGAAAAAAAACGGATTGTAAAATCGTATTTATTAAATCGGAAGTATTCTCACATATTGATAAGTCATCTTCCAAGAAAAACAATAAGGAGAGGATATTACATTGGAAGGAACCTGAAAAGCAGGGTGGAATAAACAAAGGATGTGGTGTAGATGAAGCTATGTCAGCCTTTGTAGATCAGCTTATGGAAAAGCAGCAGGTACAGGATAAAACCGTTAATATTGAAAGCTTTGCCTGGGGTGGAAATGACAATTTAAAAGAAATAATTTTAATTTTAAAAAACATAGGAATAAAAGTAAATACAGTAATGCCAAGCTGTAATACTGAAGATATCATCACAGCACCCAGGGCAAAACTAAATATTGTAAGAAGGATCTCCTGGGCTAAAAAGATGAAGATGGCTTTTGGTACAGAGTATTTTCATGTAAATACCTTTCAGCCCTATCATGGGTTAAAGGGGATTGAAAAATTTTATATGAGCATAGCTGATTGTTTTGATATGGGTTTAGAGGCCAGTAAAATCTTAAAAGACATGGAGCAGCAGGTGTTTACAGAAATAAGTGAAGCTAAAAACTTCATAGGAAAATATATTTTTGCTTTGTATAGTGACTCCTTTTTATCATTGCCATATATTATAGAGGCTTTAACTAACGATTATGGAGTAAAGCTTAAGTATATATGTATAAATATTGATGATAGTAAACTGGAGTATGAAGATGCGGACAAAGATATAGTGGAAAATACAATAATAAATATTAAAAAGGCAGCTAATGATACTGGAAACAATACAATTATTTATATTAATTCTAAAAAAGAGGATTTAAAAAGAATTTTTCAAGATGTGGATATTGTAATTAATGGTATTGAGTTTCTAACTTCTTTTAAGGGGTTAAAGACCGTGGATTTAGGGAAAATGTTTATTCCAATAGATTTTAATAATTTTAAGAATAATGTGTGCAATTTTGCCAGTAAAGTTAAAAGGGGTAAAAGTCAGGAGAGTTTAATACTTTCAAAATTCAATTATGATAGTTTACTGTACCCTACTATTGGGGAAAAAGGATCTGTAACTTCTGAAAAGATGTGGCATAAAATGTGGAATTTGAGGAGATGATTAAAATGCAACCTTCTACAGCATGTAATTTATTTGGTGTATATAGAGGTGCCATAAGCGTTAAGGATTCTTATGTGCTTTTACATACAACCATTGGATGCAATTGGGGTACCTCCATATTTCATATGCCATCTAGGCTGAATGATATAAGACAAGCTTCTACTGTAATATACAATGAGGATGTTGTATTTGGAGGATTAAAAATATTTAAAAAGGCTATTGATAACGTTATAGATATGCATAATCCTAAAGTATTATTTGTTATTTCCGGATGCGTGTCAGGAGTATTAGGTGAAGATTTTGAAGCAGAAATAAAAAAATATTCAGAAAACAGAGAAATTGTATATATAAAAGCTCCTGGATTTGTTCTCAATATGGAAGAAGGTCAAATTGAAGGAATAAAGTCAATGCTGGATTTAATGAAGTATGGACGAAAGAAAGAAAAATCAATAAATCTTATAGGACTGCTATCTGATGATTATATGATAAAAGCTGATATTAACAATATAAGAAAAATGCTTGGAGATAAAATAAACATAAATTCAATAATACCTTTTGATACTATTGAAAATATAAAGAAGGTTATCTGCGCTGAATTAAATGTGGTTTTTAAAGGATTTGAAGCCATAGGAGATTTAATGGAAAAAGAGTTTAATATACCATATATAATTGTTGAATATCCTTATGGGATTGAGACCAGTAAAAATTTTGTGAAGAAAATATTTTCTTTTTTTAATTTAGAATATGAAGATACCTTAAAGGAAAAGGAGCAATTTACCATGTCAGTCCTTAAAAATGTTTATGATTATGTAAGGCATTTATATTCTATACCCTGTGCTGTGTTTGGAGATGCTTTAAGAGCTGCTGCGCTGAGAAGTTTTCTTGAAGATGAACTTGGAATGGACGTACAGGTATATTGTGAACGTGGAAATAAGGATATGAATGAGTTTAGAGAGCTTGTAAAAAATTCTGATGCATCAATATTATTTGGATCATCTTTTGAAAGAGAAATTGCAGAAGAATTTGAAATATCATTCATAAGATACGTATATCCTGTATTTGATTCTATAAGTATTGGAAATAGAGGATATGCAGGTTTTGAAGGTGTAATCAATTTAGTAGAAGATTTAATAAATTCATTTATGACTATGGACTATAGAAGAGAAAGACAGTATATGTAGTGATTTTTTTAATCCGTTGAAACACAGGGCTTCATTGGTATCTTTTTAGAAATAAGTATTAACAATATTGCAAAAAAACAAATATAATTGCTTGAAATAGTGAATAATTTCATTTTGATTTTATTAAAAATGCTTTTTTAGATTAGTGTAAACTGTTTAAGTATTTAAACAATATTTTTAGGAGGAAAATTGATATGCGTAAATTTTTTAGTATTATTTTAGTAGTTTATTTAGGGGTGTTTCTCGTAGGGTGTAGTAATACTTCTGCTAATAAAGGCACCAGTGATTCAAAGACAATACAGAAAAAGGAAGTAATATTAGGTATGACAACTAGTATAGAGGACAGTGGATTATTAGATGTTATAATCCCAGCTTTTGAAAAGGAAAGTGGTTATAAGACCAAAACTGTTTCTGTTGGAACAGGTCAAGCATTAGCCTTAGCTGAAAAAGGTCAAGTTGATGCATTGTTAGTAAATTCACCTGCTGCAGAAAAACAAGTAATAGAGGAGGGAATTATTGTAAATCGTAAATTAGTAATGCATAATGATTTTGTTATTGTAGGATCAGAAAGTGACAAGGCAAAGATAAAGGGAATGAAAGATGCTGTAGCGGCCTTTACAGCTATTGCAAAAACTCAATCTGAATTTGTATCAAGATCAGATGACTCTGGTACTAATAAGTTGGAAAAAAAATTGTGGAGTGATGCTAATGTTAAGCCACAAGGAGCATGGTATATTGAAGCGGGTGCTGGTATGGGGCAAACCTTAAAAATATCTAATGAAAAGCGGGCATATACCTTAGCTGACAGAGCAACCTATTTAAATGATAGAAAAATATTATCACTACCAGTATTGGTTGAAGGGGATAAAAAGCTGTTGAATTTGTACTCAGTATCAGAGATTAATCCCGCAAAATTTTCTAAAGCAAACAGTGAGGGTGCTAAAGCTTTTAGTAATTTCTTGTTGTCAAAAAAAGGTCAAGAATTAATTGCTAATTATGGAAAAGATAAATTTGGAGAAGTACTTTTTTACTCAGATGGTGGTAAATCTGATAAAGATTATGGGATTTAGAAAAAGCTATGGATATGATTATTAGAGGAATTGTTCATGCCTTTGAACTTTTAATAAGTGGTGACAGAGATATTTTAAATATTGTTATGGTTACACTGAAGGTTTCAGGAACAGCCACACTCATAAGTGTGATTATTGGAGTTCCGTTTGGCACTTGGATGGCATTAAAGGAGTTCAAAGGTAAGAATGTATTAAGTAGCTTGGTTAACTTTGGAATGGGATTGCCTCCTGTAGTGGTTGGATTGATAGTAAGTTTAATTTTATGGCGTTATGGCCCTTTAGGAGATATGCAAATTATGTATACAGTACCGGCGATGATTATTGCACAAAGCTTGGTTGCTATTCCAATAATAATAGGATTGAGTTTTGCTGCAATTTTAAATATTAATCCTAAATTACGTTTGCAGTTGATATCTCTTGGAGCAGAACCTTTTCAGGTAAGCATAATTCTTATTAAGGAAGCTAAATTAGGTCTAATGGCAGCGGTTATAGCTGGATTTGGTCGCGTAATTTCAGAGGTTGGGGCATCTATGATGGTTGGAGGTAATATAAAAGGCAAAACCAGAATATTAACAACAGCTATTGTATTAGAAGTTGATAAGGGAGATTATGATATTGCCATAGCGGTTGCACTTATTTTACTACTTATTACCTATATAATAGTAGCGTTATTAACTTTTCTTCAGCATAACGAAAGGAGTAATTATTAATGGAAGAAAGTATATTAAGCATGAAAAATGTTATAGTAAATAGAAAAGCCAGAAAAAATGTGCTTAATATTGATAACTTTTCAATGAAAGCGGGAGAAATTATTGCAGTAGTTGGACCGAATGGGTCTGGGAAAAGCACTCTTTTTCAGGTGATTAATTTATTGATTCCTTGTAATGGAGAATTAAAATTGTTTGGAGAAAGTGTTAAAAATAGCAATAAAATTAAGCTTCGTAGACGGTGTTCCTACGTTTTTCAGGAAATGCTATTGCTGAAGGATACTGTATTCAATAATGTAGCAAAAGCTCTACAGTTTAGAAGACTTTCTAATATTGAAATAAATGAAAGAGTCCATAGGGTTTTAAGAGAGTTTGAATGTGAACATCTTGCTGAAAGACAATCGTATTGTCTTTCAGGTGGAGAAGCACAGCGCGTATGTATTGCACGTGCAATGGTAACAGAGCCTGATCTCTTACTTTTGGATGAACCTTCTGCTTCGTTGGATGCAGGAATGAAAAGTGAAATGATTAGACATATAAAAAAAGTAGCAGAAGAAAAAGGAATAGCTGTTATTTTGGTAAGTCATAATTTCTCAGATGTACTGCACTTTGCGGAAAGGGCAGTAGTTATGTTTGATGGTAAATTTGTTCAGGATGAGATACCAGAAGTTCTTATGAGAAGGCCTGCAAATGAGAAGATAGCAAAATTAGTGGGTATTGACAATATTCTTTCATGCAATATAGATTATGAAAATAATTCTATTAGCCTAGATAATGGAATAAAATTTTCATATCCATATAATATGAAGAAAAATGTAAGAAATTTATGTATACCTGGTGAATGTATAAAGATTTATGATAGTGATTTTTCAACAAATGAAGTTTCTAAGATTGTATTGGAGGGAAGTATTAAAAAGATACTACCAGATATAGGCAGCTATTATGTTATTGTTCAATGTGAAGGGCAAAATATAAATGTGAGGGTTTCTAGGGAGTATATAATTGATAATAATATAAAAGAAGGTAAGTCTGTTAAAATAACTTTTTCATCCTTTGATGTTCATATTATATAATAAAATCAATATAGTAATGTAAAAAAAGTTCAAATAAAATATTACAAATGTTAACTTTTTTTATTAAACTTTTGACTATCCAAAATTTATAGGGGATAATATATATTATTAATTACAAGATAGGAGATGAATGCTATGAATACTAAAATAGGTGTATTAATAGGCAAGAATAACGAAACTACTACTATATATGAATCCGGTATTGTAATGGTTTATGAAAAGAAAGAAAAGGAATGGAATGTAGTAAGTGAAATTATTTTTAATATGAATACAGCAGAAGGAATGCAAGCTGTTCATAAAAAGGTAGAGAAACTTATAGAGAGTTTAGAAGATTGTAAAATTTTTATTGCAAAAAGGGTAGAAGGAGTTCCTTATACTGTATTGAAAAAAGCAGGTTTTACCATAGCAGAAGCAGAAGGAAAGCCTAGTGAATTTTTAGATGAGTTTTTAGAAATTTTTGAGGAAAAGAAAAGAAAGAAGTTAGAAGAGGAAGCTAAAAATATACAAAATACAGAACCAGTAGAGTTAGGTGAACCAGGGAACTATTTTATAGATTTAAAAAAGATTCAAGAGGAGAACCCTGGTATCAGTTCAAAAAAAGTATTGCTTCCATTTTTGAATAACAAAACATTTTATGAACTTAAGGTTTCATGTAGTCATATACCACCTTGGTTTGAAAATGAATTGGGAAATTTAAATATGAAGATGAGTTCCAATAAAATAAATGGAGATATTTATGAAGTAACTATAAGTCATAAGGTTTGCAATGAATAGAAAATAATTTTAAAGTATTAACTGCAAAATAAAAAAACCGTAGATTAAGGTTAAAATCTACTGTTTTTTTTATTGATCATTTTATTTAGGAGGCATTGCCTTTAAAATTCTCTGTGCATTATCGTCAGTTAGATTGTAATTAAGAAATTTTTTATAGAAATTTTTTGTTTCGCTGAGCATATCTAAGTTCTTAAATTTATCTGGTTGTATAGTCTTTGCAGCCCATTGTACTTGAAGTGCTTCTTCTGTGCCATAGCGATTCCATAAGAATGCACCATCTGGATTTAAAAAGACTTTACCATTTTTAACTGCTGAAACATCTTTTAATTTAGGGTCCTGTATAATTTTATCTATGGATTTAATATTTTCGCTTACAATGATGATATCTGGATTCCACTGAAGTATTTGTTCTGGGGAAACTGTTTGTCTATTACCTTTTACGTCTTTTGCCGCATTTATTCCTCCGGCAACGTTAATCCAGTCATTAATTATTGTATTACTACCATCTGCTGCAAAGGGCTCAGCATTGGAAAGATGTAAAACTTTAGGCCTTTGATTCTCTGGTATTTTTGATGTGATATTTTTGATCATGTTTAATTTACTATCAAGATATGTATTGTAAGTTTTAGCTTTTTCAATAGCATCTCCGCCAAGTATTTCTCCAGTCAAAGTAAAGCATTTTTTCATTGATTCAAAATCAGTAAAAGAAAGTTGAACTACAGGTAAACCCATTTTAGAAAGCTTGTCTACATTTTTGTCTGCTGTTGGAATAAATACTATATCAGGCTTTTTACTTACTAATTCTTCTATATTTAAATTAGCTATAACACTGTAAACGGCTTTATCTAAAGTTGGAATTACTTTAAACAACCATGGCCTTGATTGAGGAGTGAATGTAGTAGTAACAATTTTATTTCCAGCTCCAAGTGTCTGTAAAACTTCAAGATGTGCTCCCCATAACTCAGCAATATTGTCTATTTTAGCGGGTATTTCAACTTGTTTTCCAGCTGAATCGGTTATGGTCTTAGGTTTTTGAGTATCTGTTTTTGAAGCGTTTATTGTGGCATTTGTTGCAGTAGTACTTTTACAGGCTGCAAGTGAAATGATTAGTATAAGTACACTTATACTACAAATAATTTTCTTTAGCATTTAAATCATCCTTTCAGGTAATAATTTTTTTTAAGATTTATATTTACATATTTTGTGACTTGAAAAAGTATGAATTTGTTTTATTGATAGATTATGTACTGTGTGCTGAAAAATAAATACTATTATGCATAAAATATAATCCTTTCTATTGTATTTTTGTACAAATCATATCGTTATGTAACATAATTTATTTAATTTATCCATTTTGTAACGTTTTGTATGGTTATATATTATATTATATTGTGTTTTTATTAAAAGTCAATAAATTTTTGGATTTTATTTAAAATATATTAATAAAACAAATAATATTTTGATAAATAATCAAAGAATATATTGCAATTTGGAAAAAGTAATATTATAATTTAATAAAAGTAATATTGTAATTTAATATAAAACAATATATATTCATACATAAATAAATGAATGAATAAATAATTCTATTAGGAGATGATAGTTATGTTTGATCAAATAGCAGTTTTAACAGGAAAAGATGGAGAGACTGGTAGTATATATGAGCCGGGAATGGTGGTAATATATGAGAAAGAAGGAGAAAATTGGATTGTTAAAAATAAAATTATTTTTAATGTAAATACATCTAAGGGAATGGGAGCTGTTCGTGAGAGAATGGTATTGCTTATAGAGAGTTTAGGTAATTGTAGTGTATTTTTAGGAAGAAGAGTGGATGGAATCCCTTATAGTGTTTTGAAAAAGTCGGGATTTACTATTGCAGAAGCAAGTGGTAATCCAGAAGAACTTTTGGATGAGTTGCGTGAAATGATGATAGAAAATAAAGAAAAAGCAGCTAAGAAGAAAAAGGTTGAAGATGTATCAATAGAGCCTGTAGCTTTAGACCAGGAAGGAGCCTATTTTATAAATCTTGAAAGAGTACAAAATAGTAATCCTGGTATTAGTTCAAAAAAAGTACTGTTGCCATTTTTAAGGAATAAGCCTTTTAAGGAAATAAAAATTTTTTGCAGTCATACTCCTCAGTGGCTTGAAGGTGAATTATTAACTTTGAATATGAAACTTGAAGTTAAAGAGTTGGTTAAAGGTGAATTTGAAGTAAGGATATACAATCAAAATCAAGCCTGTGATGAAAAGTCTGTGATCAATAAATAGAAAATATATGTTTTGAAGAACTGAAATTTGTGAAGGAGTCCAGAAAAATTATATTAAAGATAATATAAAAAACACTATGAAATTCATATAATTTTAATTGAGTTCATAGTGTTTTTTACATTATTTATTTTTTACTTATGTACATGCTAAAATATTAGATTTGAAGTCTCTTCACAACTTCACCATTTTCAAGTGAGTCCACAATTTCTTCAACATCATCAGCAGTTACATTACCATACCAAACACCTTCTGGATACACAACAACGATTGGTCCCTGGCTGCATATTCCGAAACAACCTGTATTGTTTACCATTATGTCACCTGATAAATCTCTGCCGTCTAATTCTTCCATAAATTCTCCTACGATGTCAACAGAATTTTTTGAATAACAGAAACCTTGTTGTTTTCCATTTAATCTACAGCTAGTACAAACGAATATGTGATGCTTTGGATTTACCATAATAATTACTCCTTACTATAATTAATAAAATTTATTAATACTAAATGAAATACTACATTCACATTTAGTATTAATGATATTATAACATAGACATAATATTATTAACAATATTATTATTAATATTGTTAATAATATTCCATATTGTTTATAATTCAGCTACTATTTTGCCAGTTTCAGAAATATCATATCCACCCAGACCTTCCAGTTCTGTTTTAAAGTTTTCAGAATTTACAATTTCCATAACAGCTTTGGCAAAAGGTTTATTCAAATCTTCTTTTTTTATAACTAATTCATATCTTTCTGGCTGTAGTGGGATAAAATCAATATTTTTAACCTGAAGTCCAGTTTTTTCATTGCCCAAAGCTAGATCTGCTCCTCCTCTGGATACAGTGCTTGCTACAGCTAAGTGGGAAAAACATTCTCTTGAATAACCTGGTATTGAATTATTGTCGATTCCAAGCAAACGAATATGTTCGTCTAAGAGGATTCTGGTTCCAGATCCTTTTTCTCTATTGATAATAGAAATATCTTGTCTCTTTAAATCTTCCCAACCTTTTATATTTTTAGGATTTCCCTTTGCTACATAAAAACCCTGTATTCTACAGGCTAAGTGAAGTATTATAGTTGGTACTCCAGGAAGCATTCTTCTGACAAAAGGTATATTGTATTCTCCAGAATCACCATCCCAAAGATGAACAGTTGAAATGTGAATTTTTCCAAGATAAAGTGCAAATAGACCATTATAGCAACCGGTATAAGATCTTAAAATACGAGATCCGCGGAGATTGAATTCTAAATAACGGGATAATATATCTAAGATTACGTCTTGACCGCAAATGACGAAATCTCTTGATGAAGTTGATTCGTATAATGGCGGTGAAAGTGTTTCGAGAGATATTTGATTGTCATCTACAGTATTATTAAGTTGATTAACCTGGTTAAACTGTACAGTCTTTGATTTATTTTTATATGCTTCAACATCTTTAAAATCTACTCTAAGTTTCTTTCCAACTTTATATGCATTTAATTCCCCGCGTTTTATCAATTCATATACTGTATTTTTAGCTATCTTTAGTATATCTGCTACTTCTTGTGGGGTTAAAGCTGTATCTTGCAACATTTTTAGTTCTCCTTTCGCAAAACATTAATAGATGTAAAAAAAGTAGTATAAAATATTTGACCAATATTTCAAATAACTTAAGTAATATGTATAATGCTGTACATATTTAGAGTATAACCACTTTTGAATTAATAATAATAAAATATTAAAAACAAAAAATTCATAAATATTAAGATAATTGTAATATAAAATCATTGAAAATACAAATGTTATTGATAAAACCTATAAAACCTATAAAAACTATTAAATAAGATAATTTAAGAATAATAAAAGAAAGGAAGCGCAGTAGATATTTTATAAAACTATTGAAGTATTTTAAATATTAGGATTGTGGTTACTTAATGGAAAGTATACCTAATAAAGATTATTAATGTGTATTTAAAAGGTTAATGTTAAGAAATTATGGAGTGTATGGCAAAAAAAATTTATTTATTGGAGTATTAGATAAAAATAATATTAAATCTTAATAAATAAAAAAATAAGTAAAAAGTAAAGGGTTTAATTGTGTATTTACTTTTTACTATTAGATTTAGGAATGATTTGAGATTAATTATCTATTTAATGCAAAATGCATAATAGCAAATTTATATAATTGTTTTAAAAAGTTACAATAAATATAAAGTTATAATAAGTAATAAAAATCATTATAACGGAATTCAATGTTATTATATAACATAACATAACGATAGTCAACGTTAGAATGCTAAAAAATACTTTAGAATTTGATAGTATTTCGAATTAATGTAATAAAGTCTTTGAAAAATATATCCAATAAACAATTTAGGGATGCAGATCCATAAAAAGATAAAAGTTCTATGAAATCAATATATCATAGAACTTTTATCTTTTTATGTATATTAGGGGAAAATTAATTTTAAATAAAAAAATGGAGGATAAAATAGTAAAAAACTAAATCATCTCTCCTTTAGGAAATAATGTTCTTAAACTGGTTATCTATTTAATGCAAAGGTTGCATAATAGCGATTAAATTTTTAAATTTTATGATAAATGTATGAATTGATACGATTTATCTTAAAATCATTATACATTGGAAGCAAAACATAGTCAACTGGAAAAATAAAAAAATAAATTATATTCTTGGTTACAAATTATATTAAATAATATAGTTTTGCATAAAAAATTTTATATTAAATTTAATTTATCATTTTATGTAAATAAATTTTTCTAATGATGATCCGGGATGTAATTGTTATCATTTTAATATTTTATTATTTATATAAAGAAAATTTGTATAAATTAATAAAAAAAACTATAAAAATATTGACAATTGATAAAAACTAAAATATAATTAGACAAAACAGTACAAAATATATTGTTTTGGAAGGGTGTATTCCAAATGATATTGAATTGTACAAAAGATTTAGGAGGAATGATTAAATGAGACAAGTAGCTATTTATGGAAAAGGTGGAATTGGTAAATCAACTACAACACAAAACTTAACATCAGGTCTTCATGCAATGGGTAAGAAGATAATGGTAGTTGGTTGTGATCCTAAAGCGGATTCAACAAGATTACTTTTAGGAGGACTAGCACAAAAATCAGTTCTTGATACATTAAGAGAAGAAGGAGAAGACGTAGAATTAGATTCCATATTAAAAGATGGATATGGTGGAATCAGATGCGTTGAATCAGGCGGTCCAGAACCAGGAGTTGGATGTGCAGGAAGAGGAATAATAACTTCAATAAACATGCTTGAGCAGCTTGGAGCTTATACAGATGATTTAGACTATGTATTCTACGATGTACTTGGAGACGTTGTTTGTGGTGGATTCGCAATGCCAATCAGAGAAGGAAAAGCTCAGGAAATATATATAGTAGCAAGTGGAGAAATGATGGCTCTATATGCTGCTAACAACATTTCAAAAGGTATCCAAAAATATGCTAAGAGCGGTGGAGTTAGATTAGGTGGTATCATCTGTAACAGTAGAAATGTTGCAAACGAATATGAACTACTTGATGCATTCGCTAAAGAACTTGGAAGTCAGTTAATACATTTCGTACCAAGAAGCCCAATGGTAACAAAAGCTGAGATAAATAAACAAACTGTTATAGAATTTGATCCTACTTGTGATCAAGCTAATGAATACAGAGAATTGGCAAGAAAAATAGATGAAAACAAATTATTTGTAATACCAAATCCAATGACTCAGGAAAGACTTGAAGAAATATTAATGCAATATGGTCTTATGGATCTATAAGATTATTGTATCATTATAATAATGAATTTATTTCTCATAGAAATTTGAGAAACGTATTATATAAAATAATATTCATTTAATTTAAACCACATTATATTAGAAACCATATATAAATAAAAATATTAGATTGATTCTTGATTCATAAATATTAATCAATGAAAATGGAGGTATAGAAATGCCATTAAAGTTATTTAAATGTGATGAAACAATACCTGAAAGAGAAAGACATGTTTATATAAAAGAAGAGGGAGAGGACTTAACTCAATATTTACCTGCATCCAACACTAACACTATTCCTGGAACTTTATCAGAGAGAGGATGTAGTTACTGTGGAGCTAAACTAGTTATCGGTGGTGTTCTTAAAGATACTATTCAATTGGTTCACGGACCTATAGGTTGTACTTATAATACTTGGCACACAAAGAGATATCCAAGTGATAACAATAACTTCCAGTTAAAATACGGATGGTCAACAGATATGAAAGAAGGAAATGTCGTATTTGGAGGTATGAAGAAATTAAAACAATCTATAAATGAAGCTTTTGATGCATTTCCTGAAGTTAAAAGGATGATGGTCTATGTAACTTGTGCTACTGCTTTGATTGGTGATGATATAAAGTCAGTTATTAGAGAAGTTGAAGAGGAACGTGGAGATGTGGATTTGTTTGCTATACAGTGTCCAGGATTTGCTGGAGTAAGTCAGTCTATGGGACATCATGTATTCAATATAGATTGGATGAAGGAAAAAGTAGGAACTTTTGAACCTGAAATAAAGAGCGAGTACACTGTTAATATCATTGGTGACTATAATATCCAAGGTGACACTTTTGTAATGAATGATTACTTGGAAAGAATGGGAATACAGGTAATAGCCCACTTTACAGGAAACGGAACTTATGATGCTTTAAGGGGTATGCATAGAGCTAAATTAAATCTTACAAACTGTGCTAGATCTGCAGGTTATATAGCTAATGAACTTAAGAAAAAATATGGAATTCCAAGACTTGATGTCGATACTTGGGGTTATGATTACGCTAAAGAAGGCTTAAGAAAATTAGGTGCATATTTTGGTCTAGAAGAAAAAGCTGAACAAATAATTGCTGAAGAAGATGCAAAATGGGGAGAAAAGAGAAAGTGGTACAAAGAAAGATTAGCTGGCAAGAAGCTTTGTATCTGGACTGGTGGTCCTAGATTGTGGCACTGGACTAAAGCATTAGAAGACGATTTGGGTATGGAAGTAGTAGCTATGTCTTCTAAATTTGGTCATCAGGAAGATTTTGAAAAAGTTATCTCCCGTGGAAGAAAAGGTACTATCTACATTGATGATGGAAATGAATTAGAATTCTTTGAAGTTTTAGAAATGGTTAAACCTGACGTTGTTCTTACAGGACCTAGAGTTGGTGAAATGGTTAAAAAATTACAGATACCTTATGTAAATGGGCATGGATACCATAATGGACCTTATATGGGATTTGAAGGTTCTGTAAATATGGCTAGAGATATGTACAATGCTATAAATTCTCCTCTTTGGGGATTATCTAAAAAAGATATCAGGCAGGAGGTATAGTTATATGGAAAAGAAAATTGATGAAATACTTGAATTTATTCAAGAGAGATGTCTGTGGCAATTTCATTCAAGAGAATGGGATAGAACAGAAAATATAAATGGAGTTTTTGATTTGCTACCTAAATTATTGGCTGGAGAAAAGATTTCTACTAAAGAATTAGAACCTAAAGAAAAATGTTTCTATGCAGATGCAAAAATTCTTTCAGATCAATTACAAGAGAGATTTTCTTTCGTAAAGGAAATGGATGAAAAAGAAAAAAGTGAGTTATTAAGTGGCGTTAAAGAAAAGCTTGTTGATGTTGCTATAACAAAATGTAGAAATGAGGAATTGAGAACCCCATTCTATTAAAATTAAAATTTATACTTATTTATATAAGTTGCAATACCTAGTTTAAATATGCTAATCATGCAACTTATATATTCTAAAAGGCTAATTTTCCTAATATATTCGAGAGGTGATAAAATGTCTGTTTCAATAATAAAAAGAGATCGTACAGGTGTAATAAATCCTATTTTTAACTGTCAGCCTTGTGGGGCTCAATATGCAAGTATAGGAGTTAAGGATTGTATAGCTTTAGTTCATGGTGGACAAGGATGCTGTACTTTCGTAAGACTTATGTTTGCTCAACACTATAAAGAAAATTTTGATATTGCATCTTCTTCATTACATGAAGACGCAGCTGTTTTTGGTGGAGTTCAAAGAATTGAAGATGGTGTAGAAACACTTATTAATAGATATCCTGATTTAAAAGTTTTACCTATAATTACTACTTGTTCAACAGAAACTATAGGTGATGACGTTGAAGGTACTATAAGAAAAATAAAAATGGCTTGGAAGAAGAGTCATCCAGATTGTGAAGTTAAATTAGTCCCAATGCATACTCCTAGTTATACTGGAAGCCAGGTTAGTGGCTATGATGTAGGCGTACTTGCATTTGTAACTGAACTCGCTAAGAAAACTCAACCTAATGGTAAGTTAAATGTGTTTACAGGCTGGATAAATCCTGGAGATGTAACAGAAATTAAGAGTATATTATCTCAAATGAATGTAGAAGGCAACATATTAATGGATGTAGAAACTTTTGATGCTCCAATTATGCCTGATAAATCTGCTTTTGCTTATGGTAATACAACTATAGAAGACATAGCTGACAGTGCTAACTCTGTTGGATCTATAGCTGTTTGCAAATATGAAGGTGGAAGTGCTGCTACATTCTTAGAGGAAGAATTTGAGGTTCCTGCAGTATTGGATTCAATGCCTATTGGAATAGCAAATACTGATAAATTCATTCAAAATATAAGCAAACTTACTGGTAAGGAAATACCTGAATCTTTAGTTATTGAACGTGGAAGAGCTATAGATGCAATGGCTGACCTTGCGCATATGTTCTTTGCAAATAAGAGAGTTGCTATTTACGGAGATCCTGATTTAGTAATGGCACTTGCTGATTTTTGTATAGAATGCGAATTAGAACCTGTTCTTCTTCTTTTAGGTGACGATAATAAGAAGTATGCTAAGGATCCTAGACTTACTGATTTAGAAAAGAGAGCTAATTGTGATATAGAAGTTATTTGCAATTCTGATTTGTGGGAGCTTGAAAAGAGAATAAAGAATGAAGGTCTTAAATTAGATTTAATCATGGGACATTCAAAGGGAAGATATATTGCTATTGATAACAATATTCCTATGGTTAGAGTAGGATTCCCTACTTTTGACAGAGCTGGACTTTGGAAGCATCCTCTTGTAGGTTACAAAGGTGCAGAATTCCTTGCAGAAACTATTGCAAATACTTTATTTACAGATATGGAAAACAAACATCAAAAAGAATGGATATTGAATGTTTGGTAATTAACAAAATATCATTTGAAAATTAAAAATTAACAAATCTAAGCTTATTGTATAGCCAAGTTTTAATTTAAAACTTGGCTATACATATAAGATTTATAAAATTGAAAACAGAAGTTATAAATAAATATAACTTATAAAATATAACTTATAAATTATAAAATAGGGGGTATGTATTATGGCTATTACAAAGGAAAGTATAGAATTTCATGGAACTCTAAGTGAATTATATAAATTGGCTAAAGAGGGAAAGATAAAAACAAATTTGCAGGGAAGCCATACACGTCCATGTAAATTTTGGACTGCTACTAAGGTTTTGAGTGGAATTAAAAATGCAGTTATACTTACCCATGGCCCCAGTGGCTGTGCTTATGGAGTAAAGCAGGCATATAAACTTACAAACTGTCGTAACAGTGGAGCTGCCTATGAACCAGTTGTAAGCACAAATATAGGTGAAAAGAATGTTATATATGGTGGGGAAAAAGAATTGGTAGGAGCCCTTAAGGAAGTTGATGAGAAATATAAACCTGATGTTATTTTTGCAGCAACAAGCTGTGCTACAGGAATTATAGGTGATAATGTAGATGAAATTATGGAGAAGATGGAACCGGAATTAAATGCTAAATTGATGTCTATACACTGTGAAGGCTTTTCAGGAGAATATAGAAGTGGTTTTGACCTTGTATTTAAACAGATAGTGAAGCTTATGGATAAACCTACTATTGAAAGTAGAACCGAAATGGAAAATACTGTTAATATTGTGGGCGGAAAAATGGGTGCTGAAAGAACAGAAGTAGATACAGATGTAAAAGAGTTAATAAGACTTATAAAAGGTATGGGTGCAAAGGTTAATTCTGTAATTGCTGGAGACTGTACTCTAGATGAACTTAAAAAAGCTCCTAGTGCAGCTGTTAATTGTGCACTATGCCTTGATATAGGATATGCTATTGGTAAATCTATGGAAGAAGAATTTGGAACACCTATTAATTCCACAATACTTCCTTATGGTATTGCTGCTACAGAAAGATGGATTATGGGAGCAGCTAAATATCTAAATATGGAAGAAGAGGCAGAAGCCTTGATGAAAAGAGAATATGCCGCAATAAAAGATGAATTTGAAGAAAGTAAGAAATTTCTAGAGGGTAAAATTGCCATTATAGAAGGACACGACGCTGTGAAGTGTTTGTCTATTGCACATATGTTGAAAAGTGATTTTGGAATGAGACCAATTATATTTAATTTCCATCCTTGGAGTACAGAAGCAAGACAGACAAGTATAGATTATCTATTGGAAACCGGCCTGGATCCTGAAATATTGATAACAAAAGGTACTCTTGCTTTTGGTAAATATGAATCAATGAAGCAGACAGAAGATGAACTATTGGCCTTTCTTGGGGGCATAGATTCAAAATCTGTAGTGTATTTTGGCTCCTCCTTAAGTTTCCCTAATATTCCTTTGGTAGACTTAAATGCCATATTAAATCGTCCTAGATTTGGTTATAGAGGGGCATTGAAAGTAGCAAAATGTATTAATACTGCATTAAGTTATTCTTCTAGACCTAGAAGTTCTCTATTTAAGAAAATAGTATTTCCAGAAGATTCAGGCTTGGCATCTGCTCAGGCTCTAACACCTAAATTAAGTCGGGATTTACCTGATTGTACTGTATATGCCCATAGAAGGAGGAGAGGCCAATGTATGATGAATTAAGCTTTGAGCAATGCAATCACAGTAAAGATCCAGTTGTAAGTTGTGCTTTGGAGGGAGTTGCCAGCATAATAGCTGGTATAGAAAATGCAAGTATTGTAATTCATTCACCTCAAGGCTGTGCAGCTACAGTAGGAGCAGCCTATGATGCTCATGAAATTGATTTTACAAAGCGAAAGATAGGATGTACACGTCTTTTTGAATCAGATGTAATAATGGGAGCTTCGAAAAAATTAAAAAACTTAATAAAAGATGCGGATAATACTTTTAATAGTAAAGTAATATTTGTGCTGGGGACTTGCGCTGCTGATATAATTGGGGAAGATTTAGAAGGCATATGCAGAGAAATGGAAGATGAGGTTAAAGCAAAACTAATTCCAATTATGGCAGGTGGTTTTCGTGGAAATAGTTATGACGGCATGAATATAGGTTTGAATTCACTTATACCATTTATAAAAAAAGCAGATGTAAGGAATGAAAAGAGTGTAAATATTATTGCACCTCAGGCTAATTTAAATCCTACCTGGTGGGCTGATTTAAAATGGGTAACGGGCGTTTTGAAAACTTTAGGTATCAAAGTTCAGACTGTATTAGCTAGAGATATATCTATTGATGAAATAGAAAATGCGGGATTGGCATCTGCTAATATTATTTTGAGCCATGATGTTGGATATGAATTTGCGCAAAGTATGGAAAAAATTCATGGTGTTCCATTAATTCTTGATGATATACCTTTACCTATTGGCTTAAAAAATACGGCTACATGGCTTCGAAGATTAGGTGAATATTTTAATGTAAGCGAAGAAGTGGAAAAAATAATAAATCCTGGTGAAGAATATGTTATAGATATTCTCAGAAAAAGAGCTTTAATGATGATTCCACGTTATCATAACTGTAGAATAGCTTTATCTGCTGATGCTACCATGGGTATTGGATTGTTAAGAATGCTATTTGAGGAATTGGAAATGATTCCAGAGACAATACTTATTAAATCTGATGCTCCTCAAATACGAGATTTATTAAGTAAAGAGCTGGATTCTCTGGGATTAAAATCTAAAGTGGCATTTGCAGTAGATGGATATCAGATAAAAGAGAGCTTAAAAAATATAGATGTAGATGCTGTATTTGGATCTTCCTGGGAAAAGTATATGGCAGAGGAAGTTGGAATTAAAATTGCTTTTGATGTATTAGCACCAACAAATATGGATGTCTATTTAGATAAAGCTTACTTTGGATATATGGGAATGTTGAATATTTTGGAAGTGGTTGCAAATGATTGGGAGAAAGCATTTCGCTCCAAGGAAATTAGTAGACAAAGAGATGTGTAAATTAAAACTACCGCTAGGCAAGCTTACATGGCACAGTGGTAGTTTTGTTATAACAAAAAAATATTGCTCAAATTATAAACTTGAGCAACATATCAAATAAAATAATAATCAAATAATTTAAACCTAATACAAATTATCATATATTTATTTAATTGTCAATTTTACGCGTATCTAAATCTAAACCTAAGCTTTCAATTTAAAATATCATATATAATACTTTTACAATTAAATTTGTCATATTAAATTAATTTATGTACATTAAATATTGTGCAGGTTAGAAAGGTGATTTTATGAAAGTTATGAATAATATTCAAGTAAAACATAAGGAAGCAATATCTATTCCGGCTTTAAAGGTTAAAAAAAGAGAAAATAAAAATCTTGTATTGATGGTATTGACTATCATATCTGTAGCTATTTTTTTAGTATCCTTTACTATTGGTAGATATGGAATTCCCTTATCTCAATTATTTAATATTGTAATAGGAAAACTTTTTAGCCTGCCAGTTACATGGACTAGAAGTGAAGAGATGGTATTATTCCAGGTGCGTATTCCTAGAATTTTTGCAGCTGTATTAATAGGAACTGCACTGTCAGCATCTGGAGCAGCTTATCAAGGTTTATTTAAAAATCCTATGGTTTCACCGGATATTTTGGGAGCTTCCTCTGGTGCTGGAGTAGGTGCAGTTATAGGAATAATGTTATCATTTAATAGTGTTGCCATACAATTTATGGCATTTATTATGGGACTTGCAGCTGTAATTCTTACATATAGTATAAGTTCTATCATTGGGAAAAATAAAACTTCAATTGTTCTTTTAGTATTAACTGGAATAGTAGTTTCAAATATATTTACAGCTATTATATCCATTACTAAATATGCAGCAGATCCGGATAATAAGCTTCCTGCAATTAGTTTTTGGCTTATGGGAGGTCTTTCAACTATTGATAATAGTGATCTTCTTATGTTTCTTGTACCCTTTATAATTGGTATTATTCCACTTATTATTTTAAGGTGGAAAATAAATATATTGTCTTTTGGCGATGAAGAGGCTAAGGCTTTAGGGGTTGACACTCGTAAAATTAGGATAATTATTATTGTGTGTGCTACTATGCTTACAGCGGCATCCGTGGCTATTGCAGGAATGATTTCATGGATTGGTCTCATAATTCCTCATATTGCACGTCTCATAGTGGGACCTAATTATAAGGTGCTTTTGCCTGTATCAATAATTATAGGAAGTAGTTTTTTATTATTGGTTGATGATTTTGCACGTAATATGTTCGCTATGGAGGTACCACTTGGTATATTAACTTCTATTATAGGTGCTCCGTTATTTTTGTACTTGCTGATAAAGGGCAAAAAAGCCTGGTCATAAAATATATATAGAAGGAGTACTTGATTATGCATGCAAGACCTAAATATCATGTTCTTATTTGCAATGGTACTAAATGTAATAAAATTCAGGATGGAGTATGTTATCAAAAAGGATCAGAGGATATAATTTCAAAATTCGATAAATTAATTGCTGAATATAATATGTCCAATGAAATACTAGTATCAAGTTGTGGATGTTTCAGAAATGGAATAACTAATAAAGGACCTAATATGGTTATATATCCGGAGGAAATCTGGTATAGTGGAGTTAGTATAGATGATGTAGATGAGATTATAGAGGTTCATCTGAAAAGTGGAAAAATAATAGAGAGACTTTTATCAAAATAAAAAAGTATTTCATATAATTATAGCAGCATCTACAATTACTGTTGATGGCAAGAATACATTAGAATAAAAGGTACTATCAAAATAATTAAAGGATGTATTCTGATACTACCTTTTATAAGTTTATAAAGATTTACAGGAATTGAGCCTTAAAACAAGCTTTGTTAAGTTTCTGCTATGATATGTCCCATTTCACTAGTGTCATATCCACCTATACCCAATATTTCCATCTTAAATTCTTTTGATTTAAGAATATCAAGAATGGCTTTTACTGTAGGGTGATTTATATCATCTTTTTTTATAATTAGATCATATTTTTCTTTCTGTATGGGAATAAAATCAATTCCATCAACCTGAGAAGAAGCCTTTTCATTACCAACACCTAAATCCGCACCACCACGAGCAATTGTGCTGGCAATTGCTAAATGGGAAATACATTCGTGATTATAGCCATTTATATTTTTACCTGAAATATTCATTTGTCGCAGATGCTCATCCAATAAGATTCTAGCACCACTACCCTTTTCACGATTTACAATAACAATATCTGATCTTGAAAAATCGTTCCAATCTTTTATACCCTTAGGGTTCCCATTTGCAACATAAAAACCTTGCATCCTTCCAACCAATCGTATTATAACAGCTGATACTCCGGGCAGCATTCTTTCAACATAAGGGACATTATATTCACCGGTTTTTCCATCCCACATATGTGCTGTTGCTACCTGAACTTTTCCGCAATACAATTCATATATGCCATTATAACTGCCTTCATAGGATCTTAAAACACGTTTTCCAGTAGGGTAAAATTCTAGATATCTACATAAAATATCTAGAATAGGATCTTGACCAGATATAACAAAACTGTATTCATCCATAGGTTCATCATTTTGTGACATTGCATCAGACAATGCTGGAGATATTAATATAGAAGAATTTGAAAAATCTGCAGTGGGAGTTTTTATGTTTTTTGTTTTGTTTTTATAGGCTTCTACATCTTTTAAATCAACACGAACTTTTTTTCCTACTCTATATGAGTTTATTGCATTTTTTTTAATTAAATCATATACAGTACTTTTTGAAATTTTTAATATATCCGCAACCTCTTGAGGTGTGAGCGCTGTATCTATATCTATATCCATATACCACAGTTCCTTCCATGATTGTTTTATCCATTTAAGAATAATCTTTCGAAATATAGTTTTATTAAATTAACTACTATTATATAAGATAATTATAAATCATTATAACATATATTATATGTTATTTTATATAGAATAATATTACATGTAATAAAAAAGTTAAAGAAATTAATAACTTAACTTAAAATAAACTATTGCCATAGAATAATTTATTAAATATGAAAATTATACATTTATAATTTAACTGGTGATGATGTAAATAAAATGCTCAATTCACAGCCATCGACTAATTAATATATAATTGAAGGATTAAAAGGGCGTTACAAAATAAAAGTTTTGTACATACTTTTTCTACATTGAAGTCAAAAGTGTTTTTTTATATCAAGAGATAATTATTAATACATTGATATGTTATATTTGAGAAAATTAATAATTTGATAGAAAATATGCTAAATTTATTGACTTTTGTTAAAAAATTACATATAATGAAAAGGAAGTATAAAATAATTAAATAATTATATGAAGAATAGTTATTGCGTTTAGCGACAACCGGGTTTGTGTAATTTAAAGGAGGAATATTAAATGAGACAGCTAGCTATCTACGGAAAAGGTGGAATTGGAAAATCAACTACTACACAAAATCTTACAGCAGGTTTAGTTGAAAGAGGTAAAAAAATAATGGTGGTGGGTTGTGATCCAAAGGCAGATTCAACAAGATTGCTTTTAGGTGGTCTTGCACAAAAGACAGTTCTCGATACATTAAGAGAAGAAGGGGAAGATGTTGAACTGGATTCAATATTGAAAGAGGGATACGCTGGAATCAAATGTGTTGAATCAGGTGGTCCAGAACCAGGAGTTGGATGTGCAGGAAGAGGAATAATAACTTCAATAAACATGTTAGAACAACTTGGAGCTTATACTGATGATTTGGATTTTGTATTTTATGATGTACTTGGAGACGTTGTCTGTGGTGGATTCGCAATGCCAATCAGAGAGGGAAAAGCTCAAGAAATATATATAGTAGCAAGTGGAGAAATGATGGCTCTATATGCAGCTAACAACATTTCAAAAGGTATCCAGAAATATGCTAAGAGTGGTGGGGTTAGACTTGGCGGTATTATTTGTAACAGCAGAAAGGTTGCAAATGAATATGAACTACTTGATGCATTTGCTAAAGAACTGGGAAGTCAATTAATACATTTCGTACCAAGAAGTCCATCAGTAACAAAAGCTGAAATAAATAAGAAGACTGTTATAGAGTATGATCCAACTTGTGCTCAAGCTGATGAATATAGGGAACTTGCAAGAAAAGTAGATGAAAATGATATGTTTGTCATACCAAAGCCAATGACTCAGGAAAAATTAGAACAAATATTAATGGAACATGGTCTTATTGACTAGTATAGGAGTCTATATAAATAGTTACCCATATAAACACTTCAATAAATCATTAATATAAAACTTTTCCATAAAATAAAAGGATGACTTAAAGTTGTCCTTTTATTTTATGGAAAATTATTGGATAAATAAATTTTAGGTTTTACTAAAAGCTGATATTTTTATTAATTTCATAATATAATAATTTTTCAGTATGTAGGAGGTAAGTCTTTCAGCTTTAAAAAACAATAAAAATAATGTAGAAGCACTCATATTATATTAGTAATATTAGAAAAAGCCTATGCTTTACAATAAATTAGCAATACCTTTGTGAATAAATGAAAATATGGATTTATCATTAAATATAGTATGAATTTTATTAATTTGTATTTATAAATTAATAAAATGATAATATTGCTAATAGCTATATTTACTGTATGTTTGATAAAAATCAATCAAAATATCGTTTTCATTAAACTTTTAATAAAAAATATAAAAAAACTTTGCTAAATTATCAAATTTTCTATTGTATTAATTATTATGTTGTGATATATTTTCATTAAGCTAAAAAACAACATAAGTTTAGCAGAAAAATATAGCATAAAACTTAATTAATTTTTAATTTTTAGGAGGAATGTTTAAATGAGACAGGTAGCTATTTATGGTAAAGGTGGAATAGGTAAATCAACTACAACACAAAACTTAACATCAGGTCTTCATGCAATGGGTAAGAAGATAATGGTAGTAGGTTGTGATCCTAAAGCAGATTCAACAAGATTACTTTTAGGAGGACTAGCTCAGAAATCAGTTCTTGATACATTAAGAGAAGAAGGAGAAGACGTAGAATTAGATTCTATATTAAAAGATGGATATGGTGGAATCAGATGCGTTGAATCAGGCGGTCCAGAACCAGGAGTTGGATGTGCAGGAAGAGGAATAATAACTTCAATAAACATGCTTGAACAACTTGGAGCTTACACAGATGATTTGGATTATGTATTCTACGATGTACTTGGAGACGTTGTTTGTGGTGGATTCGCAATGCCAATCAGAGAAGGAAAAGCTCAAGAAATATATATAGTAGCAAGTGGAGAAATGATGGCTCTATATGCTGCTAACAACATTTCAAAAGGTATCCAGAAATATGCTAAGAGCGGTGGAGTTAGATTAGGTGGTATCATCTGTAACAGCAGAAAAGTTGCTAATGAATATGAACTACTTGATGCATTCGCTAAAGAACTTGGAAGTCAATTAATACATTTCGTACCAAGAAGCCCAATGGTAACAAAAGCTGAAATAAATAAACAAACTGTTATAGAATTTGATCCTACTTGTGAGCAGGCTGAAGAATACAGAGAATTAGCAAGAAAAGTTGATGGAAACAAATTATTTGTTATACCAAAGCCAATGACTCAAGAAAGACTTGAAGAAATATTAATGCAATATGGTCTTATGGATCTATAAGATTGTATATAAATTTATTTAATTATAATGAGGGGTGAATTTCGTGAGCGAAAAATTAAAAGACGAGATTTTAGAAAAATATATACCTAAAACTAAAAAGAGCAGAAACGGTCATATAGTTATAAAAACTGAAGAAACACCAAATCCTGAAATAGTTGCTAACACAAGAACAATACCAGGAATAATTACAGCTAGAGGATGTGCTTATGCAGGTTGTAAGGGTGTTGTTATGGGACCAATAAAAGATATGGTTCATATAACTCACGGACCTATAGGATGTTCTTTCTATACTTGGGGTGGAAGAAGATTTAAGGCAAGACCAGAAAATGGAGATGGCTTAAACTTTAACGAATATGTATTCTCAACTGACATGCAGGAAAGTGACATAGTTTTCGGAGGAACTAACAAATTAACAGAAGCTGTACATGAGGCTTATGAAATGTTCCATCCAGCAGCTATAGGTATTTATGCAACATGTCCAGTTGGTCTTATAGGTGATGATATACTTGCAGTTGCTTCAACAACAAGTAAAGAACTTGGAATTCCAGTTCATGCTTTCAGCTGCGAAGGTTACAAAGGGGTATCCCAATCAGCAGGTCACCATATAGCAAACAATACTGTTATGGCTGATATCATTGGAAAAGGAAACAAGAAACAAGAAAAGTATTCTATAAACATATTAGGAGAATACAATATCGGTGGAGATGCTTGGGAAATGGATAGAGTCCTTGAAAAAATAGGCTACCATGTAAATGCAACTTTAACTGGTGATGCTAGTTATGAAAAAGTTCAAAATGCTGATAAGGCTGATTTAAATCTAGTACAGTGTCATAGATCCATAAACTATATTGCTGAAATGATGGAAACTAAATATGGTATTCCATGGATCAAATGCAATTTCATTGGTGTAGATGGAATAGTTGAAACACTTAGAGATATGGCTAAATGTTTTGATGATCCAGAACTTACTAAGAGAACTGAAGAAGTTATAGCAGAAGAACTTGCTGAAATTCAAGATGATTTGGCTTATTTCAAAGAAAAACTTAGTGGAAGAACAGCTTGTCTATATGTTGGAGGATCAAGATCCCACACATACATGAACATGCTTCAAAGCTTTGGTGTAGATACTTTAGTAGCTGGATTTGAATTTGCTCATCGTGATGATTATGAAGGTGACGAGATTCGTCCTACAATAAAAATTGATGCAGATAGTAAAAACATTCCTGAAATAACTGTTACTCCAGATGCAGAAAGATATCGTATTGTAATTTCAGAAGAAAAGGCAAAAAAACTTAGAGAAGACGGTGTCCCACTATCTTATTATGGCGGTATAGTTAAAGATATGGGAGATGGAACTACATTAATCGATGATATGAATCATCATGATATTGATGTAGTAATAGAAAAATTACATCCTGATATGTTCTTTGCTGGAGTAAAAGAAAAATATGTTATCCAAAAAGGTGGAATATTATCAAAACAGCTTCATTCATATGACTATAATGGTCCATATGCAGGATTTAGAGGTATAGTTAATTTCGGAAAAGAGCTTGTTAATGGTGTCTATACACCAGCATGGAAGCTTATAACACCACCTTGGAAAAAAAGTGCTTCAGCAGAAAGTAAAGTTGTTGTAGGAGGGGAAGAATAATGTTAGATGCAACATCAAAGGAAATAGTAGATAGAAAAGCATTAAGAATTAATCCAGCTAAAACTTGTCAACCAGTAGGAGCAATGTATGCGGCTTTAGGTATACACAATTGTCTTCCTCACAGTCATGGTTCACAGGGTTGTTGTTCTTACCATAGAACAGTACTTTCAAGACATTTTAAAGAACCAGCAATGGCTTCTACAAGTTCATTTACAGAAGGTGCCAGCGTATTCGGTGGTGGTTCTAATATAAAGACAGCTGTTAAGAATATATTTGCAATGTATAATCCAGATATAATAGCTGTTCATACAACTTGCTTATCTGAAACATTAGGAGACGATTTGCCTACTTATATCAGCCAAATGGAAGATGCTGGCAGCATACCTGAAGGTAAATTAGTTATCCATACTAATACACCAAGCTATGTTGGATCACATATTACTGGATTTGCTAACATGGTACAGGGTATAGTTAAATATTTAGCTGAAAATACTGATAAAAAGAATGGTAAAATAAATATAATTCCTGGATTTGTTGGTCCAGCTGACATGAGAGAAATAAAGAGATTGTTTGAAGCTGTAGGTGTTCCTTATACAATGTTCCCAGATACTAGTGGAGTATTAGATGGTCCAACTACAGGTGAATTCAAAATGTATCCAGAAGGTGGAGCAAAGCGTGAAGATATAGCTGATTCAGGAAATGCAGATCTTACTTTTGCACTTGGAAGTTATGCCTCAGAATTAGGTGCAAAAGAATTAGAAAAGAAATGCAAAGTTCCATTTAAAACATTAAAAACTCCTATTGGTGTTAGTGCTACAGATGATTTATTAATGGCTTTATCTGAAGCAACAGGCAAAGAAATACCAGCATCAATAGAAGAAGAAAGAGGTCAATTAATTGACTTAATGATCGATAGTCAGCAGTATCTTCAAGGTAAAAAAGTTGCATTAATTGGTGATCCTGATGAAATTATTGCACTTAGCAAATTTATAATAGAATTAGGAGCTATACCAAAGTATGTAGTTACTGGTACTCCTGGTGCTAAATTTGGAAAAGAAATCAATGCTATGCTTGCAGAAGCTGGTATAGAAGGCAGCAAAGTTAAAGCTGAAGGTGACTTCTTTGACATACACCAATGGATAAAAAATGAAGGTGTTGATCTATTAATATCAAACACTTATGGAAAATTCATTGCAAGAGAAGAAAATATTCCATTTGTTAGATTTGGTTTCCCAGTAATGGATAGATATGGACATTATTACAATCCAAAAGTTGGTTACAAAGGCGCAATACGTTTAGTAGAAGAAATAACTAACGTTATTCTTGACAAAATTGAAAGAGAATGTGCAGAAGAAGACTTTGAAGTAGTAAGATAAATTTTAGCTATTTACAAGCCTACTGCTAGTCTCATTAAGTATAAAAATTGTATTTTGATAAAAATATAATTGCCCAATTACTTTTATAAAAAATTGGCAGTGGCTATATATTGATAAATGCCCCATAGATTCAGGACGATTGCGGTATCGTCCTGAATCAAATTTTAATATAGGTAATTTTATAGGGTAATGTTATAATGATTAAAATTTTGGAGGTGCAGTTATTATGGAAAATAAAAAGAAGGATTTTTGTTATGATGATTCTACAATTGATGAATGCTTGGAATTAGTAGACAAGAATGAAGAAATTGTTGATGGCATTGAATACAAACCTGTAGTTCAAAAAAAAAAATTAGAGGTTATAGAACAAAGAGAAGAATCCGTTTATTACAATAAGAAAAGTGAAGGCGGATGTGGTGAGGGAGAATTCAAATGTGATTCAGCTAGTGTATCAGGTTCTGTAAGTCAAAGAGCTTGTGTGTACTGTGGAGCCAGAGTTGTTCTAAATCCAATAACTGATGCCTACCATTTGGTACATGGACCTATTGGTTGTGCCAGCTACACTTGGGATATAAGAGGAAGTCTAAGCAGCGGAGAAGAAGTATACAGAAACAGTTTTTCTACAGATTTAAGAGAAAAGGATGTTATATTTGGAGGAGAGAAGAAATTAACAGCAGCTATTGATGAAATAGTAGAAGCACATCACCCAAAAGTAATTTTTGTTTACTCCACTTGTATTGTAGGAGTTATAGGTGATGATACAGATGCAGTGTGTAAAGCAGCAGAAATAAAATACGGTATAAGAGTAATACCAGTTAAATCTCCTGGGTTTGCAGGAAGTAAATCTACTGGATATAAAGCAGCTTGCGATGCTCTTATGAAGCTTATGGGAGATAAAACTACAGATGAAAAGATTGATGGAATAAATTTCTTAGGCGATTTCAATTTAGCTGGAGAAATATGGATTGTAACTAATTATTTGAAAAAATTTGGTATAGATGTTGTAGCTAAGTTAACTGGGGATAGCAGCTATGATGAAATAATGAATGCCCCAAAAGCTAAACTTAATATAGTTCAATGTGCTGGATCTATGATGTATTTGGCAAAGATGATGGAAGAAAAGTTTGGAATACCTTATATCAAGGTTAGTTTCTATGGTGTTGAAGATACAAAGAATTCATTACTTAAAATAGCAGATATTTTAGGTACTGAAGATAAAATTAAGAAAGCAAAACAGTTCGTTTTAGAGGAAGAAAGTAAAATTGAAAAGGAACTGGATTATTATAGAGATAGATTAAAGGGAAAAAGAGCGGCAATATTTGTTGGTGGTGCGTTTAAAGCAATATCCCTAATAAAGCAATTTAGAAATCTAGGTATGGAAACCGTAATGGTTGGAACACAAACAGGTAAAAAAGATGATTATGAAATCATAAAAAGCATTACAAATGAGGGTACTGTAATATTAGATGATGCAAATCCTTATGAATTAGAAAAATTCATATTAGAACAGGGTGCAGATATATTGGTTGGCGGTGTTAAGGAAAGACCACTGGCTTATAAATTAGGTATAGCTTTCTGTGATCATAATCATGAGAGAAAGCATGCTTTAAGCGGTTATGTAGGATCATTAAATTTTGCTAAGGAAATTGATTCAACGATAAACAGTCCTGTTTGGAATTATGTTTAAAATATAAGTGGAGGTGATTATATTGAATAGTCGAAATTTTGTGAATTTAAATGTTAATCCATGTAAGATGTGCATGCCAATGGGTGGTGTTATGGCCTTTAAGGGCATAGAGGGAAATATGGTGATTTTACATGGCTCTCAAGGCTGCAGCACATATATTAGAAGGCATATGGCAACTCATTACAACGAGCCTATTGATATAGCTTCATCTTCGCTAACAGAAAATGGTACAGTATATGGTGGAACTAAGAATTTAAAATCAGGTTTAAAGAATATGATTAAGATGTATAATCCTAAAACTATAGGGGTAATGACAACTTGTCTTGCTGAAACTATAGGTGAAGATATAAAGAGGATTATATATGAATTCAGAGAAGAAGAAAAAGATAATAAAGAATATGAAAATATCAGAATAATAACTACTTCAACTCCTGGATATGGTGGAACACAGGCAGAGGGATATTTTAGAGCTTTGAGAAGTATTGTGGAACAAGTTTGTAAAAAACCTGAAACTGATGTGAAGAGTAAAAAGATAAATATAATTTGTGCAAATATAAATCCTGGAGATGTCAGAAACATACAAGAGATACTTGAAACTTTTGGAGTAGAGTACACTATGCTTCCAGATGTATCCAATACTTTGGATTCATCTCATAATGAGCAATATACAAGACTGCCTAAGGGTGGAACAAAGATAGAAGATATTGAAGAAATGGGCAGTGCAGCTGCTACTATAGAAATGGGTATGGCAGTACCAGATGATTATTCACCTGGACTGTATTTAAAAGAAGAATTTGGAGTACCCCTTTATAAATGTAATATTCCTATTGGACTTAGGAATACTGATGAATTTATGACTATAATTTCGAAAATAACTGGTATTGAGATGCCAGATAAATTAAAATTACAAAGAGGAAGATATCTGGATGCAATGATAGATAGCCATAAGTATAATGGCGAAGCTAGAGCTATCATTTATGGAGAACCAGAGCTTGTACTATCTATAGCTAAAACCTGTGCAGAAAATGGGGTATTAGTTAAACTTATTGCTACAGGATCAAAAAATAAAGAACTTAAACAACAACTGGAAAAAGAATTTGAAAGGCAGCTGGAAAAAGCTGTAATTTTAGATGATACTGACTTCGAAACAATAGAATCTTATGCTAAGGATTTTAATATAAATGTTATGATTGGAAATTCAGATGGAAGAAGAATGGCAGAGAGACTTGGTGTAAAAATAGTGAGAATAGGCTTCCCGGTTCATGATAGAGTTGGGGCTCAAAGACAAATATTCACAGGATATAACGGATCTGCATTTTTTATAGATTGCATTGCAAACACAATTCTTGAAGATAAAGAAAATACATTTAGGAAAGATTCTTATGACAAATTTTTCATTCCAAAAAAAGAAGGGGAAGATAATATGGAGCCAGTAAATAAACCAAAATCAATAGTAGAAGAACAAGTAGAAGAATTAGTGAAAGAAGAAAAAGTTCTTACAAATGAGGAGAAATCATGTACACATCCATGTTACGGCGATAATGCTCATAAATTTGCAAGAATGCATATACCTGTAGCACCAAAATGTAATATAAGCTGTAATTATTGTAGTAGAAAATATGACTGTGCTAATGAAAGCAGACCGGGGGTTACAAGTCAAGTACTTACTCCTGAACAGGCTTTAGAAAAATTTAAAGCAGTTAAAGCTAAGTTTAAAAATTTAACTGTTTTAGGTATAGCAGGACCGGGAGATGCACTAGCTAATTTTGATGCTGTTAAAGAATCTATAGAATTAATAAAGAAAGAAGATCCTAATATTACCTTCTGTATTTCCACAAATGGTTTAATGCTGCCATTTTTCGCTAATCAATTAATAGAATTAGGAGTATCTCATGTTACAGTAACAATGAATTCTGTAGATAAGAAAATAGGAGCTCAGATATATAGAGATGTTAACTATCTTGGAAAGAGATATACAGGAGAAGAAGCTGCTGAAATACTTATGAATAATCAGCTTTCAGGACTTAAATATCTATGTTCTAAAGGTGTTGTCTGCAAGGTTAATATTGTAATGATTAAGGGTATAAACGATACTCATATTCCAGAAGTCGTTAAAAAAGTTAAGGAATGCGGAGCATTTATGACTAATATTATGAAGCTTATACCTGTAAAAGAAAGTGCTTTTGGTAACATGCCTGAAACTTCTACTAAAGAATTAAATGACTTAAGAAAAGAATGTGAAATAGATATGAAGCAAATGTATCACTGCAAACAGTGTAGAGCAGATGCAATAGGTACACTAGGAAATGATTGTTCTGCTGACTTTTCAGATATAGTCCCAGCAGGAGATTGTAAATCAGGCTGCAGCAGTTCAGTAGTTGATGCATATCAATCTAAAGTTGAAGTTTCAGAGGAAACTCCAGTTAAAATGTCAAAATATAAATTTGCCATAGCATCTAAATCAGGTGTTGACATAGATCAGCATTTTGGTCAAGCTAAAGAATTCCAAATTTATTCTTATGAAGGAGGAGATATTAAATTTCTAGAGAGCAGGCATGTGGATAAATATTGTTCAGGCTCTGAGGAGTGCGAGGAAGCTGAGAATAAAATTTTAAAAATAGTAAACACTATTCATGACTGTGATGCTGTTCTTGCGCTGAGAGCGGGAATTGAACCAGTAAAGACTCTAGAGTCAAAAGGTATCAAGCTTATACAAATGTATGATTCAATTGACAAGGGAATAAAACGTGCTGTAGAAGAAATGTCAGCACTAAGTGGGAAGGAAGAAAAGGATGAAAGAGTCACTATTTAAAGGGTGGAAATTAACACTACTAGTTCTTAGTATTTTGATAGTAACTGTATTTACTGCAGCTTGTGGAAACAGTACTTCTGAAAATAATGCAGCTAATAATACAGCTTCTGGAAGTAAGGAACCTCCTAAACAGATTACTGTATTTGCAGCAGCCAGCTTAACTGAAAGTTATACTGAAATAGGTAAGCAAATTGAAAAGGATAAAAATATTAAGGTTACATTTAATTTTGCAGGTAGTCAGCAATTAGTTGCTTCTATTAATCAGGGAGTTAATGCAGATGTATTTGCATCAGCTGATACAAAAAACATGAAGACTTTAACAGATGCTAAAAAAGTTGATAAAGATGTTATTTTTGCTAAGAATCAGCTAGTTATAGCAAAAAATAAGTCCAGTAATGCATCAATAAATTCTTTAGCAGACCTGGGTAAGGATGGAGTGAAACTAGTAGTAGGAGATAAATCTCTACCAGCTGGAAACTATTTCTATAAAGCTTTAGATGCTGCTAAAGCTGACAATGCAATAGACCAGGCTACTTATGACAAGATAATAAAAAATATAAAGAGCCAGGAATTGAATGTAAAAGATGTTGTAAGTAAAGTAAAACTTGGAGATGCAGATGCTGGTGTTGTCTACAAGACAGATGCAAATAATCAAAAAGAATTACAAGTTATAACTGACAAGGAATTTTCAAAATTACAGGTAGATTATCCTATAGCAGTAGTAAGTGATTCAAAGAATAAGACAGCAGCTCAAGAGTTCATTGATTATGTTACTACTGGTAAAGGAAAAGATATTTTAAAGCAATATGGTTTTTCAGTAAAGTAATTTAATATATCTAAAATGTATTTAAGGAAATAACAGGTCAAAGTATAATATATTGATTTGTTATTTTTTTAATTACATATAATATATTTTATTATGACTATTTTATATAGTGTAGCAATATATAAAATGTGATATAATAATGACGTTAAGAGTAAATTTATTATTTAATATACTGTTGTATCATAATTCTACTGATTAATAAGATTATATTAATTAATAAAATGATATTAATTAATATAAAATAACATTAAAGAATATAACTTTAATTATTTTGCAAATGTACATATTAGGAGGTAATATTATATATGGAGAATAATGAAAAAGTACTACAAAATTCCAATAATATATCTTCTCATGGTGATGAAAAGACTAAATTTTATTTTTTTGAGAAAGTATTAGCTCCTGTTTTTTTTATTTTAGCTGTTATATATTTATTGATGCTTATATTTCCAATACTTTCAATGATGAAGTATTCAGGAGGATCCTATATTATTCAGACACTTTATAACTCAGATAATATAAAGACTGTGATTTTAAGCTTTACTACTTCTCTAATAGCACTCATATTTACTTTTATTATAGGAACTCCAACAGCTTTTTGGATACATTTTGTGAAAAATAAAAATATATCCAAGATATTAGATATATTTGTAGAAATTCCTATAGTATTGCCACCAGCAGTAGCTGGTATTGCTTTGCTGCTAACTTTTGGTAAAAACGGTATTATAGGTAGTTTCTTAACCAGTCATGGAATAAATATTATATTTACTTCTACAGCGGTAGTAATTGCACAATTTTTCGTGTCTTCTGCCCTTTATGTAAGAGTTCTTAGGGATTCTATCAAATCAGTGCCAATTGAACTTTTTGAAGTAAGTTATGTATTGGGGGCAGGGAAAATTGAAACAATTATTAAAATTATGCTGCCAATGCTTAAAAAATCAGTTATATCTGGACTTATTTTAGCCTGGATAAGGTCACTAGGAGAATTTGGTGCCACTTTAATGTTTGCAGGAAATATCATAGATAAAACAAGAACTATACCACTTCAAATTTATACTTATATGCAGGATGATATTAAAATGGCCACAGCTTTTGCCACGATTTTGTATATAATGACTTTTGTGTTGTTATTAGTAGTTAGACTTAGCGTTAAGGATGATGATTAGTAAGAAGGTGTTTATATGGCTATTATAGTTAATGAAGTTAAGAAGAATATTATAGATAGAACTATACCAGAGTTGGTGAAAAAATTTACCAATCTTAGTAATGAAGATGCGGCATGTTTCTTAGAACTATTGGCCAAGGTCGGTGTAGATTTATTTGAAATTGATAAAGCTACCATAGATAAAATAGATAAGTTACCAATTCATTTAGAGTATATTTATAGGATTAAAGCTGTAAAAGATATAGAATGTTTGAATAGGTATAATTTTAAATATGTAGTTTTAGATTATAGAACTGCTTTAGGGTGCTCAGAGGAATTTAAAGACAAGCTGAAAGAAAACTGGATAATATTGCAAATAGATATTAAGGATTTAGATAAATTATATATGGATGAAAATAACAAGATATTTTATATATATAAAATATGCTGTTTGAGAATAAATGATGTAAATAGAATGGATTTTGAAGGCAGAGATAAATTGATAAAAGATATAAAAGCAAATTTTTCTGTATTAGTGGATTTCTGTGCTAGTAATAAATATTATATGGCTACGTCCATAATTATAGATGCCTGTATAGAAGGTAGTGATTTTATTACTACTGAATTTAACAGTAAGAATTATGCCTCAATGGAGGAAGTGATTTTAGCACTTAAAGTAATTAAGAATGGTGAAGTATGTGGTGATTTAAAATTAATAAGTGAACTTACTAATATATATGAGAAAATCACTGGAAAAAAGATTTATTCAATGAAGCCTATATTGGGAGAAGATATTTTTAAATACGAATCCGGAATACATGCCGATGGTATAGCTAAAAATCCTAAAAATTATGAGCCCTTTAATCCAGAACTTATAGGAGCACATAGAAAATTGTATATTGGAAAACACTCGGGAAAAAGAGCTTTAATAGTAAAATTTAAAGAACTTAAATTAGATTATAGTAATATTGATATGGACTTATTTTTAGAAAATGTAAGGGAAAAAAGTATAGAAATGAAAAGAAATGTTTTAGATGAAGAGATAGTTAAAATGTATGAAATATGTTTAAGTAAAAGGGATAGTAACCATTAGGTTAAGATATCTAATTAATAGAAATTATTGAAGGTGATGGTTATATGGGTATTAATATAGTAGATACTACATTAAGAGATGGAGAACAAAAAGCTGGTATAGCTTTAAGTGTAGATGATAAAGTAGAGATAGCTAAGCTTATCAGTGAAATGGGAGTATATCAAATAGAGGCGGGAATACCTGCTATGGGCGGCGATGAAAAATTAAGTGTAACAAAAATTGCAGCTTTGGGACTTAAGAGTAAAATAGCAGCCTGGAATAGAATGAGTACTGAAGATATTGATACTTCCATAGAGTGTGGAGTCGATATAATTCATATATCTTCACCTGTATCAGATCTACAGATAAAATCAAAATTAGAGAAAGACAGAACCTGGATTATAGAAAATTTAAAAAAGTCTGTTGCCTATGCAAAAGATAAAGGTTATGATGTAACTGTAGGTTTAGAAGATTCTTCTAGAGCAGATCTTGATTTTTTTATTAAATTATGTAAAATGGTTTATGATTTAGGTGTTGAAAGAGTAAGATATGCGGATACTGTAGGGATTATGGAACCTAAAGAACTTTTTAACCAGATAAAAAGAATAAGAAATGCAGTGCCAATAGATATAGAAATACACATTCATAATGATTTTGGAATGGCAATTGCCAATTCTTTGGCAGCAATTGAAGCTGGGGCAAAATATGCCGATTGTACTATTACAGGTATGGGAGAGCGGGCAGGCAATTGTGATTTTTCAAAATTTGCCAAGGTCATTTATGAACTTACAGGTGAAAAATTGTGGCATGGAAAATTTGAAGATTTAATTGAAAAAGAACAGCAGATAAAAAAAATAATAAAGTTGGATCAGTAATCTTTTAGTTTATTGGTCTAACTTTATTATTTTGTGGTATAATAAAGTTGTATATGAAATCGTTAGCATTAATGTATTATTATGTATAAATTGCAATCTAGATAATATAGATTTTATTGCAGTGATATGTAACTGGACAATTTAATCTGGATTTAGTGGTAGTATCAATTTGTAACTGAGCTTAGATTTATTCATATTTAAGGCGTATGAAACTAAATAGTAAGTCAAAGATGCGACGTATATTTTGAATCCAACAAGGAAACATGTTCCGAAGATAGTGGGCTATCTAAGGGTTTTGTTGGCGTGGTAGGATTCAAAATAGACTAGCATACTGACTAGTTATTTATTGAATATACCTAAATTAATTATATGGAGGTAAGCATTATGATTGACATTCCTTATTCAACAAAAACACTGAAAATAAATATAGAAGATAAAAATTTAAAGGGGATATTGGTATCTAAAGCGGAGGATTACAAAGTTAATGGCTCACAGGAGCATATAGTAAATAGAGCACTTGATAACTGTATAGGAAGCAAAAGCTTAGAGGAACTGGTAAAAGATAAAAATAACATGGTTATTATAACTAGTGATCACACAAGGCCGGTTCCCAGCAGTATTACTATGCCTATTTTACTTAATAGGATAAGAAAGATAAATCCCAATATTGATATAACTATACTTATTGCTACCGGGTTTCATAGGCCGACAAATAGGGAAGAAATGATAAATAAATTTGGGAAAAATATAGTAGAGAAAGAAAAAATTATAAATCATATTTCTACTGATGAAAGTAGTTTAGTAAATGTTGGTGTATTGCCCTCAGGCGGACAGCTTTTATTGAATAAATTAGCAGTGGAAACAGAATTATTAATAGCAGAAGGCTTTATTGAACCTCATTTTTTTGCAGGATTTTCAGGAGGAAGAAAAAGTATTTTACCAGGTATAGCATCGGCAAATACTATAATGGCAAATCATTGCTCAGAATTTATTAATAATGAGTATGCTAGAACTGGAGTAATAGACAATAACCCTATTCATAAAGATATGCTGTATGCTGCTGAAAAGGCAAAATTGGCATTTATTTTAAATGTGGTTATAGATGCTGACAAAAATATCATAAATGCTTTTGCTGGTGATAGCAAGCTGGCTCATGAAGCAGGTTGCAAATTTCTTATGAAGCTTTCCAGTGTAAAAAAAATAGATGCCGACATTGTAGTTTCCAGTAATGGAGGATATCCTTTGGATCAAAACATATATCAGGCAGTTAAGGGGATGACAGCGGCTGAAGCTACCTGTAGAAAAGGTGGAGTTATTATTATGATAGCAGCCTGTAATGATGGTCACGGTGGTGAATCCTTTTACCATACTATTGTCAATTCAAAAGGTCCCAAGGAACTTCTTGAAAGAATATTAAAGGTCCCTAGAAATAAAACTATACCAGATCAATGGGAAATTCAAATTTTAGCAAGAATTTTAAGTAACTACACTGTAATTATGGTTACAGATATGTGTGATGCTAATATGATAAAAGATATGCATATGGAGCATGCCTATAATTTTGAGGATGCTTTAAAGAGGGCCTATGATATAAAGGGTAAGGATGCAGAAGTGGTAGTTATTCCCAATGGGGTGGCTGTAGTTGTGAGAAATGATTAATTGATTCATCATAGTGAGAAAGGACGAATTAAAGTATTGATTAGTTGCTTCTTTGAAGATGACTTAATATATGATATAATTTTAATGAAATAAAATTATTTTAAATGCATATTTAAGGGGGATTAATATGAGTATTGATAAATTAGGTAAACAAAAAAAAATTGCATTAGTTGCTCATGATAATAGAAAAGAAGATTTAATAAGTTGGGCAGATCAGAATAAAGATATTTTATGTAAACATTTTCTGTGCGGAACTGGTACTACTGCAAAGCTTATTTCTGAAAGAACTGGTTTAGAAGTAAAGGGTTTTAAAAGCGGACCTATGGGAGGGGATCAGCAAATTGGTGCAAGCATAGTTAATGAAGAAATAGATTTTATGTTCTTTTTCTGGGATCCATTAACATCACAACCCCATGATCCAGATGTAAAAGCTCTTCTTAGAATTTCTGTTCTATATGATATTCCTATAGCTATGAGTAGATCTACAGCGGATTTCTTATTAAAATCTCCTATTATGGGTGAGGAATATGATAGACATGTAATAGATTATTATAATAGAATAAGAAAAGATAATTTTTAGATGTATAATTCAATTTTAATCTAATGTGGGGAATTCTCCTATCCTCTATAGGTGGGAGATGGATAGTACATTAATATAAATGGTTGGATACTATTTATATTAAATTGTACACTTCATTTATGCCGATAAACATGTCGCAGTAAAGTGAACTCGTTTCAGCAAGCTGAAACATCGGTAAATCAGGTGGGGAGTCTACCCCACCTGATTGGAAAATCCCACCTTCGCTTAGAGGTGGAGGTCTGAGCCTTTCAGTCAGGAAAAGATAAAATGGATAATTGGTGAAGTTTACATACATAATGCTTTGATAATATAAATATTTTAATGCGATGTTTGATTTAATAAGGCATATGAAAATAAATAGTAAGTCAAAGATGCGACGGATATTTTGAATCATACAAGGAAACAGGTTCCGATGATAGTGAGCTATCTGAGGGTTCTGTTGACGTAGTAGGATTCAAAATAGACTAGCATACTGACTAGTTATTTATTTGAATGTGCCTAAGTACTGATAAATTTTATTTAAGTACATATTGATTCATGCATCGCATTATTTATTTTTTATATTGTGATATCTTTACATATGTTTAATATTTACATAAAGAAAAAATGGTATTCTGAACATATTGAAAAAATTATTGGAGATGTAATGTTAATGGAAAGAATATGTAAATACCTATATGTAATATCTCTAGATGGATTATCTACCTTAGACTTTGAATATATAAGTACTTTATCAAATTTTAAAAGTTTTATAGACTCATCAGCCTATTGTAAAAATGTCTATAGTGTATACCCTACACTGACATATCCAGCTCATGCAAGCATTGTTACAGGTAGGTACCCTAAAAATCATGGCATAGTAAATAATACATTACTACAGTTAAATAGAAAATCTCCTGATTGGTATTGGCATAGTAAAAATATAAAGGGAGATACAATTTATGATTTAGCTGTGAAAAATGGAATGGTAGTAGGTGCCTTGTTGTGGCCAGTAACGGCAAAAGCTAAAATACAATATAATATGCCAGAAATTTTTGCTAATAGACCTTGGGAAAACCAGATAATAGTTTCATTATTTAATGGAAACCCTATATTTCAGTACCAGTTGAACAAAGAATTTGGACATCTAAGAGATGGAATAAAACAACCCAATCTTGATAATTTTACCCATCAATCATTACTATATACCATAAAAAATAAAAATTTAGATTTAACTTTAGCCCATTATACGGATTTAGATAGTACAAGACATAAATATGGATTTTATTCTGAGGAAGCAAAGCTTGCTTTGAAAAGGCATGATAAGAGGATTGGAGAGATAGTGCAGACTCTTAAAGATAAGGGAATATATGAAGAAAGTACAATTATACTTTTAGGAGATCACAGTAGTATAGATGAGAATAAGATAATTGATCTCAATGTACTTTTAAGGGAAAAAGGATATATTCAGGTGGATGGTAAAGGAAAAATATTAGACTATAAAGCCATAGTTAAAAATTGTGACGGTTCAGCCTATATATATACAAAAGGTGTGGATGAGGGGATGCTGAAGGAAATCCTACAAAAATTCAATGACAAATATGACTGTATAGAGGCAATTTATTCAAGAGAAGAAGCTATAGATTTTGGAGCAGATCCTGAATGTTATCTTATGCTTGAAGCAAAGGAGGGATACTATTTTCAAGATGGGATAGCTGGAGAAATAATAAAAGAAGTAAATAGTGATAGTATAGAAAATGGTGAGGGGTATACTCTTTCTACTCATGGATATTCACCCTTCAAGAATGACTATACTACTGTATTTATAGCAGCTGGTAGGGGGATAAAAAAGGGAAACATTATTGAAAAAATGAATCTTGTAGATGAAGCACCAACTATTGCTAAACTGTTAGGATTAGAAATTCAAAATGTTGATGGAAAAGTTGTAGATGATTTAATTGAAGAAGGGGCTGTCTCAAAAGGAATAAATATTCATTAAATTTGAGAATATCTTCATTATTTTATTCAGAAATCAGATTTTAATAATTATTTTTAATAGTAGAATAATCAAAAGCTGTTTCGCAATACATAGATATACATTGCGAGACAGCCTCATTAGTAAGGAGAAATTTTATGAAAAAATATAACAATGTGGAAAAAAGCTGGATATTATACGATTGCACTATATCAACTTATAGCATGATAATTATAACTACTATACTTCCAATATATTTTAGAATGATATTTGAAAATACAGGAGGATCAACGGCCATGGCCACGGCCTATTGGGGTTATTCAAATTCCATAGGTAGATTATTAATAGCAATTGCTGCACCTATACTTGGAACTATAGCTGATTATAAGGGATACAAGATGAGCTTTTTTAAGGTGTTCTGTATTGCCGGAATAGTTTTTACTGCTCTTATGGCAGGGGTGCCAGATTCTGCATGGATTTTGCTATTAGTAATTTTTATATTAAGTACCATAGGAAATTCTGGCAGTAATATATTTTATGATGCCTTTTTAGTTGATGTAACTTCAAAGAAGAAAATGGATATGTTATCTTCCATTGGCTTTGCAGCCGGATACTTAGGAAATATAGTGGCCTTTGCTATATGCATGAGTATAGTCATATTGGCTGGAATGCATATAATACCAATATCTGTATCAGAGGCATGTAAAATAACTTTTATAATAACAGCGGTATGGTGTACCATATTTTCCTTGCCTATGATCAAAAATGTAAAACAGGTTTATGGTATTGAAAGAGAGCCTAAAATCGTAGTTAACAGTTTTAAAAGATTATTCTTTACCATTAAAAATATAAAACAGCATAAAAATTTATTGATATTTTTAGTTGCCTATTTCTTTTTTATCGATGGAGTAAATACTATAATAACTATGGCTACTTCCTTTGGGGCTGATCTGGGTATAAGTTCAACAACTATGCTCATCGTATTATTATTTACAATGATAGTGGCATTTCCATGTGCCATTATATTTGGCAAACTTTCTGAAAAATTTGGAGGAAAGAAAATGTTGTATTTTGGAATAATAATATATTCAATTATTTGTATTTATGCAAATTTTGTTCATAATTCGGTAGGTTTTTGGATTTTAGCCATGCTAGTAGCAACTTCCCAGGGTGGAATACAGGCATTAAGCAGATCCTATTTTGGAAAACTAGCACCTAAAGAAAAAAATAATGAATTTTTTGGATTTTATAATATATTTGGAAGGTTCGCAGCAATTTTAGGACCTTTTATGGTTGCATTAGCCACTCAAATTACAGGAAAGACTAGTAAGGGAATCTTTAGTATTTTGATTTTATTTATTATAGGAGGATTAATTTTAACTAGAGTTTCAGATAAAGACAGTGAAAGTACTGAAGAATATCCAAATGAAAATCTAGCTGTTAGGGAGTAATATTATATCTGTGCATTTGTGTATAAATAAAAATATTTATTATAATTCATTAAACTTCACAACAATCTCATTTGTTTATTAAAAATCAGATTTTAACGATTATTCTTAATAGTAGAATATTTAAAAAGCTGCCTTGTTATGTATAAATATGCATTATGAGACAGCTTCTTAGTTTATTTTTAGATTTATCCGATGACTACCCACTCTAATACTCCCATCACTCTATGAAAGCGATTCACAGAAAATCAAAGATTTTTGTTCTCTGCTTTTCTTCAAGTGGGAGTAAAGAGTGGCTACGTCCCTGGATAACGATTTACCCTAAAGGACAACGAGTTCTAAGTACCAAAAATACTGATACTTAGAACTCTGTTTATGATTAGCTGATGTAATACCTTAGATTAAAGGTATTGGTAAAGGTAATATGATTACAGATAAGTATTTTAAAGTTTAAATTAAGAAAAAAATTATATTTAAATTTTAGAATTTCGTTGATAAGGTATTGATAGCTGGTATAATTTACAATAAAATATTTATAATACTATATATGATGAAATTTCATTCATGGCTGGTATAATATATAATAAAAAACTGCATTTAGGTCAGGTAAATATGGAAGTATAATTGTAAAATTTCTTAGGAGATGATCATAATAATGAAAAAAATTGTATTGGCAGGAGGATGTTTTTGGGGAGTAGAAGCTTATTTTAATAATATATCAGGTGTTATGAAAACAAAGGTAGGATATGCTAATGGAAATACAGAAAATCCAAACTATGAGGGGGTTTGTACACATAGCACAGGATATGCAGAGGCATGCTATATAGAATATAATGAGGAAAATATTACTTTAGAAAAATTATTAGAAGCATATTGGATAATTGTAGATCCTACTGTAAAGGATAGGCAGGGAAATGATATTGGTAACCAATATCGCACAGGAATTTATTATATAGATGAAGAAGATTATAAAGCTATATTAAAGTCAGTTGAAAGAGAACAAGAGAAATATGATAGTAATATAGTTACTGAAATTTTAGCTTTAAAAAATTTCTATGATGCAGAAGAATATCACCAGAGGTATTTACAAAAAAATCCCAATGGATATTGTCATATACCAAGGGAATTGTTAAGGTGAAAAGGGTTAAGGAGATATAAAATTAATGGGAAAAAAAGTTTATGCTATTAAAGAAGGATATGATTTTCAGGAGAATAGGAGAATCGAAAATAGAATAGTAAATACCTGGGCAGAATGTCTTAAATATGTTAAAGGTGTTAAGGGTGCTGTATATAAGAGCTTTGAAGATATAAATAGTGCAAAGAACTATTTGAACGAAAAAAGTAAACTGTTAAAAAAGGGAGTTGACGTCTACCCGACAGATTGCTTGCACATTTATGTAGATGGAAGCTACAATAAGGAAACTGAAAGATATGCCTATGGCCTAGTTGCAGTGAGAGATAATATAGTAGAGTACATTGAAAGTGGAGTATCAAAGGACAATTCTCAAAAAAGTATAAGACAGATAGCGGGAGAATTGGAAGCTGCTTTAAAAGCTGTTGAGTACGCATTAAGAATAGGAGATAATAAAGTAGTTATATTTCATGATTACGCTGGGATCTCTTATCATGCCACAGGATTTTGGGAGACAAGAGAGGAATCTTCTATAAGGTATCATAATAAAATAAATGAATTAATAGATGAAGGCATTGATGTAATATTTGTAAAAGTGGATAGCCATACTGGAGATTTCTACAATGAACTTGTAGATGAAAAATGTAAAGAAAAAGTAAATATTAAATCTGATAAAGTTGTAGAAAAGTGGCTTCTCCATAACAATTTAAAGGTAAAAGATGATAATATTAAGGAAGAGATATTGGCAATTGCCCCTAAGGGAAAAAATAATATAGAGGTTGTGAAAGGTAATAATGCTGAAAGGGAAACATTTAAATTTAGTAATATTATAAATAACTATAAAAGTGACAAAGAAGAGACTAAAAAATTTATAGCTAATTTATCCGATTTACAAAAAGTAAAATTTATTACTTATTTATTAGATAAACATGATTCTTAAAAATAGTTTTATTATAATTCAATAAGTATAGGATTAAGTGGAACAATATAAAAAATAATATTATTGAAAAATTTTATTTTATTTGAGTAATATTTTAAAAATTGCATAATATAAATTCAAAGTATTAATCTTACTTTCATAAAGGGGTGTATATATTATGCGTGGAAAATTTATAAAGGGAATAACAACAGGAGCATTAATTGGAGCGGCAGCAGGAATGCTTATTGCGCCAGGCCTAAATAGAAATACTAGAAAGAAGATTAGAACATCAAGACGATTTATTAGTAATGCTGCTGAAGATATTTTTGACAATGTAAGGCATTGGATAGATTAATTAAAGAGACTATCTCAAATTGTATTAATATGCATTTGGGATAGCCCTTTTATTTTCATATGCCTAAATCATTAACTCTATTAAAATATTTAAATTGTTATTATGATTTATTTTGTAAATATTAAACGAATTATGATATAATAAAATATAATTAATTTTATTATATAAGTTGCAATTAAAATTGTTCATTTAATAAATAACATTTAGTTAGCAGCTACTTAAATGCAATAAATATTAAGGCACATTCAAATAAATAACTAGTCAGTTGCTAGTCTATTTTGAACCCTACTATGTCAACAGAACCCTCAGATAGCTCACTATCATGGTCACCTGTTTCCTTGTAGGATTGAAAATATATGTCGCCTCTCTGACTTACTATTTATTTTCATATGCCTTAAATTGAAAATATATGCACAGGCAAAGGAAGATAAAATATGGAGATACTGTCTTTAGGTGAGAAGATTAAAAGAAGAAGAAAAGACCTTAATATGACCTTAAAAGATTTAGCAAGAGATAGAATTACTCCAGGCCAAATAAGTCTTGTAGAATCTGGAAAGTCAAATCCCAGTATGGATCTCTTGGAATATTTAGCACTAGCTTTAAATACATCTGTAGAATATTTAATGGAATCTGAAGAAACTCAAGCAGAGAAGGTTTGTGTTTACTATGAAAATATTGCAGAAGCACATATTTTAAATAATGAGTTTAAATTAGGAGAACAATTTCTTGAAAGTGCTATGTATTATGCAGAAAAATATAAGCTAGATTATAGAAAGGCAAGAAATTTATATCTTCGTGCAGTAATAAGTATGACGGAAAAAGAAATGGGCTTGGCACAGCAATATTTTTTGGCTGCAAATGCAATATTTATAAAACTTAATTATCAAGAAGAGGTTGTTAAAACATATTTGAAATTAGGAACAATAACATTAAATTTGAATGCATATCATTCTTCCTGTAGTTATTTTCAACAGGCAGAGAAGGTTTTTCAGGAGAATAATATAGGAGATGACTTTTTATTAGGCCAAATATATTATTTTACAGCATTAATATATTTTAGATTAGATAATATAGACAAATCTATAAATTATAGTTATCTTGCCAAGGAAAAGTTTGAAGAAATTAATAATATTAAAGAATATGCAAAAACACTTCTGTTACTTTCAAAGGAGTACATTAAGAAGGAAGATCTAAATAATGCCATAAAATATTCTAAAAAATCTCTTGAAGTATTTAGAGAAAATTCGGAAAACGAGTATATAGGTGATATTGAAAATGATTTAGGAAGATTATTTTATGAGTTTGAAAACATTGAAGAATCTTTTGCCCATCTTAATAGGGCTAAGGAAATAAGAATTGATAACAAAAATGCTATTATTGAAACATTATCTAATATATGCGAAAATTATATAAAATTGAAGGATGTAGAAAACTCTAGAAAAACTCTTGAGGAAATTTTGAGTAATGTTTCTGACGAAAGCGATAGTAATATTATAAAGTATTATTTATTAAAGTATAGGGTGGATATTCTAGATAAAAATATAAAACATGCAGAAGAAACTTTATTAATGGCTTTGCAGTATGCAGAAAATATGTCCTTAACAGAACAAATAGGAGAGATTTCTATTATTACAGGAAAATTTTACATAGACAATGGTGATGATAAAAAGGCTGCCCAATATTTGAATCATGGAGTGGAAACATTTAAGGAACTTGGAATAATAAAATACTTATAATCAGAGATAGGTGCGTGTATAACATGGAGATACTATCTATTGGAGAGAAAATTAAAAGGTCTAGAATATATAAGGGATATACCTTAAAGGACATATGTGGGAAAAAAATATCGGTTTCCAAAATGAGTTGTATAGAAAATGGGAAAATAAAACCAGATAATTGGATATTGGAATTAGTAGCCTCTAAATTGGGAATTAATATTGAATATTTAAAGAAAGATGTAAGAGAACAGTTAGAATTCAATTTAGAGAAAATTAAAAATGGACATAATAAAACTGATCAGGGAGATGTTTTAAGGTATAATTTAGAATATGCAGAGGAATATAAATATTATGATATAGCCTTTGAATTCATGCATATGCTTTTTAACTACTATTTAGACATAAAAGATACCAAGTCCTGTCAAATTAATACAGCCAGGCATTATAATTTATGTAGAAGATCTGGCAATGAAAAAAATAAATTATTATATTATATGGATATTGGAAGATATTTTTATGCGGAAAATGAATATTTTCAAGCTGCAAATTACTATAATAACGTAAGAAAAACTTTAACAGAAAAAGAATGTAAGGATTATGATTTTCTCAGTAATGTAATTTATGAAGAAGCAAATTGTCATTTTATGATGAAGGATTGTGAAAAAGCTTATGAAATTCTCACAAGGCTTGTTGATATAATAGATTTTATTCATGATGGTGAACACAAGGCTAAAATTTTTAATTTATTGGGTATACTTTCTATTAAAATGAATAATGGAAAATTTGAAGATTTTGAAAAAAAATCCTATGAATTATGTAAAAATCATAAATCTCTTAAAGCAGAATTTATTTATAGCTATGGATGTGCAATGTTAGAAACAGATATTAGTGATAAGGCTTATAAATATGTAAATGAGTCTATAGCCTTATATCCTACAGATAATAAGAAAAATTTTGTTCATTTTATGATTAATGTAATTGAAACTTTAATTGAAATAGATAAAATTTCACAGGCACAGGACATATGTGATAAAGTATTGAATTATTCGATAGATTTGCATGAAGATATGTTTATTGAAAAGTCTTACTATTTTAAAGCATTGATAATGTATAAGGAAAAAAATATTGAAATGAGCGAGATGTATATGAATTTGTCTTTAGATATTCTCATGAGAATAGGTAATAAAAATCAAATCAAGAATAGATATATGGAGATGGGTATTTTATATTTTGAAATGAATAATACTTCTGAATCAATAAAATATTTTAGTCTTGCTTTAAACTCAAATAAAAGAGTTTAAATTTTATTTTAAGCTTAAAAATATTTATACATTTTAATATATAATTCGATTATTTACATATAACAATAAAAGGTTATCTTGATTAAAAAAAGATAGCCTTTTATTGTTATATGTATGCTTAATTCCTATGAAAAGTAGTATAATATATTATATAAAGAGTAATAAAATTATGCATCTTTAGATGTACTATTCATTTTAAATTTTTACTAAGGAGATGAAAACTATGAATGTAGAAAGGTTAACCACAAAAGTTAAGCAAGCCATAAATGATTCTCAACTTGTAGCTGTAAGATTTAATCATCAAACTATAGATTCTATTCACCTTTTTATGGCTTTAGTTTCTCAAGAAGATGGCCTTATTCCAAATATTTTTAGTAAAATGGGAGTGGATATTCAGAGCCTTATAAGGGATATTGAAGGTGAGTTAGATAAAATGCCTAAGGTATTAGGCGAGGGAGCCCAAAGCTCTTCCGTTTATGCAACCAGAAGATTTGAAGAAATATTTATAAAGGCTGAAAAAATATCTAAGGATTTTAAGGATTCATATGTAAGCTCAGAGCATGTTATGATTGCCTTAATGGAATCAGATAAAAATGATACTGTGGTGGCTATACTCAATAGGCATAATATAGTCAAAAAAGAATTTCTAAAAACTTTAGCTGAAATTAGGGGAAATCAGAGAGTAGAAACTGAAGACCCAGAAGGTACCTATGACGCCCTTTCTAAATATGGAAGAAATTTAGTGGAAGAAGCTAAAAAGCATAAATTGGACCCTGTTATAGGTAGAGATGAGGAAATAAGAAGGGTTGTAAGAATACTTTCCAGGAGAACAAAAAATAATCCGGTTTTAATTGGAGAACCTGGCGTTGGAAAAACAGCTATAGTTGAAGGGTTAGCAGAAAGAATTATAAGAGGAGATATTCCAGAGGGATTAAAAAATAAAATTATTTTTTCTTTAGATATGGGATCTCTTATTGCAGGTGCAAAATATAGAGGTGAATTTGAAGAAAGACTTAAAGCTGTTTTAAAGGAAGTTCAAAATAGTGAAGGGAAAATAATACTATTCATAGATGAAATACACACTATAGTAGGAGCAGGGAAAACAGAAGGAGCAATGGATGCAGGAAATTTAATAAAGCCGCTTCTTGCAAGGGGAGAGCTTCATTGTATTGGTGCAACTACCTTTGATGAGTATAGAAAATATATAGAAAAGGACAAAGCTCTGGAGAGGAGATTTCAGCCTGTCATTGTATCAGAACCTACTGTTGAAGATTCCATTTCTATTCTTAGAGGTTTAAAGGAAAGATTTGAAATACATCATGGTGTTAGAATACATGATTCCGCTATTATAGCAGCCGCAAAGCTCTCAGATAGGTATATCACAGATAGATTTTTACCAGATAAGGCAATTGATCTTGTAGATGAAGCTGGTGCTATGATAAGAACTGAAATTGATAGTATGCCTACAGAAATGGATATGCTCAAGAGGAAAATATTTCAAATGGAAATTGAAAAAGAAGCATTGTCCAAGGAAAAAGATGAGGCAACTAGAGAAAGACTTAAAACATTAGAGGAAGAACTAAGTAATCTTAAAGAAAAAGATAAAGAGATGACTTCAAAATATGAAAATGAAAAATCACAGATAATAGAAGTTAAAGAACTAAAAACTAAACTTGATGAAGTGAGGGGTCAGATAGAAAAAGCAGAACGAGAATACGATTTGAATAAGGCCGCTGAATTAAAATATGGAACAGTACCTAATCTTGAAAAAGAAATAGATGAAAAAGAGAAATTAATCAAAGGGAAAACTGAAAATGCACTTTTGAAGGAAGAGGTTACAGAAGAGGAAATATCACAAATTGTATCTAAATGGACTGGAATACCTGTATCAAGACTTGTAGAAGGGGAAAGAAAAAAACTTCTTAGACTTGAAGATGAATTGAGAATGAGAGTAATAGGTCAGGATGAAGCAATAAAAGCTGTATCTAATGCAGTAATAAGAGCGAGAGCTGGACTTAAGGATATAAAGAGACCTATTGGTTCTTTCATATTCCTTGGACCAACAGGAGTAGGTAAAACTGAACTTGCTAAAACCCTTGCAAGAACTTTGTTTGATACAGAGGAAAATATTATAAGAATAGATATGTCAGAGTATATGGAAAAATATTCTGTATCAAGACTTATTGGAGCACCTCCAGGATATGTAGGATACGAAGAGGGTGGCCAACTTACAGAAGCAGTAAGAAGAAAACCTTATAGCGTAATTTTATTTGATGAAATAGAAAAGGCCCACGATGATGTATTCAATATATTTCTTCAAATTTTAGACGATGGTAGGCTTACAGATAATAAAGGCAAAACGGTAGATTTTAAAAATTGTATTATAATTATGACATCCAATATAGGTAGTAACTATCTTCTGGACAATAAAGGAGAAATTGGTATTGATGAAAATATAAAAAAATATGTAATGGATGAAATGAAGGCCAGATTTAAACCGGAATTTCTTAACAGGCTGGATGATATAATAATGTTTAAACCTCTGTCAACTAATGAGATAACTAAGATTATAGATATATTCATTGAAGATATAAGAAAAAGACTTAATGAGAAGAATATTAAGCTTGTTATTACAGAAGAAGCTGAAAAGCTTATGGCAAGAGAAGGTTATGACCCAATTTATGGAGCTAGACCGTTAAAGAGATACATTGAAAACACTTTAGAAACAGAAATAGCAAGAAAAATTATTGGTGGAGAAATATATGAAGGTACAGCAGTAAAGGTAGATGGGAAAGACGATAATATAGTTATTGAAAAAATGAATTGATTTAGTTGATTCGTTCAATTTGGAATTGTGAGAAAAGACGAATTATGCAATTTACCCCAGGGGTGTATGCAGTTTGCAATTTACCCCTGGGGTGTAATTTTTTCCAATTTTAGTTTGTCATTTTCATAGAAGTATACTTACTAAGAATTTTTTACATTACCTGTTTCTCTTCCTATGATAAATTCCTTTGCCTTTAACTCTAAATCATTGTCAATAGGTTCTAGATTTATTTCACCGTATTTTAGTTCTAAAGCGGTTTTTATTAATCTATCTGCAAGTTCGGGATTCTTGGATAAAAGTGAACCATGAAAATAAGTACCATAGGTATTTTTATATATACAGCCTTCAAATCCATCGGAACCATTGTTGCCATAGCCCTTAATAACTTTTCCTAAAGGTTTTAAGTTATTTATATAAGTTCTACCAGAATGATTTTCAAAGCCTACATATATTTCATTGGTTTCCTCATTTTTTATTACTGTATTGCCTATGAATCTAGTATCTCCTCCATCTGTGTATATATCTAATATGCCAAGGCCTTCTAATTTTTCACCATCTGGCGTAGTATAATATTTTCCTAGAAGCTGATAGCCTCCACAGATAGATAGAAACACTTTGCCGCTGTTTATGTACTGAGAAATTCCTTCTTTTTTAGTTTTAATTAAGTCATTAGATACTATAGACTGTTCATAATCCTGGCCGCCTCCAAAAAAGACTATATCGTACTCATCAGGATCAAAATTATCATTTAGGGATACATTAAATATATTTATTTTTATATCTCTCTGTTCAGCTCTATATTTTAAAATTAGTATATTTCCAATATCACCATAAACATTTAATAAATCAGGATATAAATGACATATATTCAATTCCATAGAATTCACCACCAATTAATATTTATTTTATTGATTATTAGCTGTTATAAGATTTTTACTACCATAGTTTTTTAATTACACCTTTAGTATGAAGAAATTTTCTAAAATCAATCATAGCAGTATAAGTAGCCAGTACATATACAATATTACCATCACAATGTTCTATGTTTTTTAATATTTCTTCGTAATTTTCTCCGATTACAAATTTGTTATGATCAATGCCTGCAATTTTTAAACGTACTGCTATATCATACAATCTTATTCCGCCAACTATGGTTTTTTTAATATTTAGTTTACTTAGAATTTCAAAGTTTACATCCCAAATCCAGGAAACATCTCGGCCATCTGCGTAATTGTCATTTAAAAGAATACAAATATTTATATCTCTGTTGTCCAAAGAAACAGTATTTAATGCCTGATCATATCCAGCTGGATTTTTAACTAGTATTATTTTTAATTCCTTGCCATTAATATTAATGGCTTCCTGTCTGCCAAAGCTGCTTTTAATATTCTTAAGAGAATTAGCTATAACAGAGTTTTCAATGCCTAGGAGTTTTGCAGTAGAAAGTGCACATAGTCCATTATAAATATTATAAACACCAGGTTGATTTATGTAGTATTCTGAGTTATTTATACACACAAGAGAGCCTGAGGTTGAGAGCTCTTTTATCTCATCAACATGGTAAGTAAGTTCTGGTCTTTTGTAGCCGCACTTGCTGCAATAAAATTTTCCTAAATGATTATAGGTAATAAAATCATAAGAATAGGCATTTTTGCACTTTTTACAGAACTTAGCATCTGCATTTATATCCACATTCTTATTTTCGTTTGTAGAACAGTTAAATCCATAATAGAATGTTTTATTTGGAACATCCAAATCACCAAGTAAGGACTCGTCACCATTAAGCACTAAAGTAGCTTCAGGCACTTTTATCACACCATCCATTATCTTGTTCAAGGTTGTGTAAACTTCGCCATATCTATCAAGCTGATCTCTAAATAAATTTGTTATTATAATAATTTCGGGAATCAAATATTCAGTTATAAGTTTAACGTTTGCTTCATCCACTTCTATAACAGCATAACAATTACCCTTAGCTTTAGTAAAACGAAAATGATCTATAAAGCAGGAGGTTATGCCTGATTTTAAATTAGCTCCTGTGTTATTAGTAATTACTTTTTTACCGCTTTCCTTGAGCATATTATAAATCATATTGGTGGTGGTTGTTTTACCATTTGTTCCAGTTACAAGTACAACTTTATAATTTTTTGTTACTACATTCAGAATATTTCTGTCCAGTTTCAAGGCTACTCTTCCAGGAAAATTTGTACCACCCTTGAATAATTTTTTAGACAATATAATAATTACTTTTGAAATTAAAATACTAAAAAATGAATTGATTTTAATTTTAAACACCCCCATAAAATAAAAACACAGAGTATAGCTATAATTATTGCAGAAATTTTAATTAATAAACAGTACATAAAGTAGTTTTTAATATATTTTTAATGATTAAATTCCATTGCTTATAGTATCACAATTAATTTATGTTTACAAATAGTATAAACAGCATATATAAATGTACCATTAATATTTTAAGTGTAATTATCTCACAAAAAGTATATTTAATAAAATATATATACTAAAGATTTCACATTGAAACCACTATAAATGGTATAATGGAAATTAATTTACAGCTTTTGTAGTTTAATAATAAGTATTAATTTATTAGTTATTTACTAGGACATATGAAATTTTTGTAAAGAAAAGTGATTCTATTTTTTATAGATTGAAAAATTAAGTGGTTGGAGTTAATATATAAGTTGTACATATGGTTTTAAATAGAAAAATATGGACTAAGAGGAGGTTTTACATGTATCCTTTAAAATTTGAAAATTTATATTACGAAAAGATTTGGGGTGGGAGAGATTTAGAAAGACTAAGAGATAATTTGTCGGATGGGAAAATTGGTGAAAGCTGGGATGTAGCTTGCCATGAACATGGAATGAGTATAGTAGCTAATGGAAAGTATAAAAATTTAAGCCTAGATAAACTAATTAAATTAGAAGGAAAAAATATATTAGGAGATAAAATAAATCAAGAAAAGTTTCCACTTTTAATTAAATTGATTAATGCCAAAGATAAATTATCTGTACAAGTTCATCCTAATGATGAATATGGGAAAAGAGTTGAGGGTGAGCTTGGAAAAACAGAAATTTGGTATGTTATTGAAGCTTTTGAAGGTGCTAATTTAGTAGTTGGAACTAAAGAGTGTACAAAGAAACAGTTTCAGAAAGCCATAGACACTGGAAATTTTGATGAATATCTAAATAAAATATCTGTTAAAAAAGGTGAAGTTTATTTTGTAAAAAGTGGATTAGTCCATGCTATAGGACAGGGTATAATAATAGCTGAAATTCAGCAGAATAGTGATACTACCTATAGGGTATATGATTACAACAGGGGAAGGGAATTACATATTGATAAGGCATTAGATGTAATTGATTTTAGTCTTAAGGGTGAACAAAGCAGAGGCCTAAAGGTGGAAAATGAAGATTATAATAAGACTTTTTATTCACTTTGTGATAAATTTTCTTTAGAACTTTATGAAATAAAAAGTGGACTTCAAGAAGAAAGTGATAGAGAAAGATTTTATATATTCACTTGTGTTGAAGGCGAAGGTGTTATATTTTTTAATGGTGGAGAAGAAAAAATAAAATATGGGGATAGTATATTGATTCCTGCATATTTAGGGAAATATGAAATTAGAGGAAAGCTAAAGGTTTTAAAATCTTATGTTCCAGATGTAAAGAAAGTTGAACAGGAAATAATTGGTGTGGTAGAAATGTAATAATGCATTCGAGAAAAAGTAACAATTGGGTATCATTTTAAATATGAATAAAATTGAAATGGAGTGATTATATAAATGTCGATGAATTTTTTATTGATTATAAAGGTAATTATACTTGGAATTGTAGAAGGTGTAACAGAATTTTTACCTATTTCATCTACCGGACACTTAATAATGTTCAATGACCTTCTTAATTTTAAGGGAGAGTTTAGCAATTTATTTGATATAGTAATACAATTAGGTGCAATACTTGCAGTAGTAGTGCTGTTTTGGGACAAACTTCTAAAATCGCTTAAAACAGTTGTAGATCCAAGCTTCAAAAGTTTTGGATCTAAGCTTTGGAGAAATCTAATTATAGCATTTATTCCATCTGGAGTGGTGGGAGTCCTTTTTCACCATTTTGTAGATAAGCATTTAATGAAGGTATTTCCAGTAGCATTGGCATTATTAGTTGGTGGTATATTGATGATATTAGTAGAAAATAAGTTTAGAAATAATAATAAAACTAATGATATATCAGATGTAACTGTAAAGCAGGCATTTATAATTGGATGTTTTCAGTGTCTTTCTGTAATTTGGCCAGGATTCTCAAGATCAGCTTCTACAATAATGGGTGGATGGATAGTAGGCTTATCAACAGTTGCAGCTGCTGAATTTTCATTTTTTTTAGCAATTCCTACAATGATTATTGCAACGGGATATACTCTTTTAGGAAATCTATCTGTACTAACAGGAATGGAAGTTATTGAAATAGCTATTGGATTTATAGTATCTTTTATAGTTGCTCTGTTAGTGGTAGATAAATTTATGAATTTCTTGAAAAAAAGATCTATGAGAATATTTGCTATTTACAGAATTATATTTTCAATTATATTTTTAATATTAGTCTTTACTAAAGTAGTATCAATATAATATGTAATTTATAAGTAAAATCTGTGATTAATTTTCACAGATTTTTATTATTTTTTGCATATATTTTTTCTATAAATGGAATATTAAATCTATACATTTGAGTTGAGGAGCGATTGGTATGAAATTAGAAAATAAAATTGAAGAAATTATAAATAATGGGAAATGGATTAAAAATGATATTGGAATGGGAAGAGTTCAGTGTATAAAGCCTGTAAAAGATTCCAAGGAGATGTTAGTTATAATAGTATCTGATACATTGAGTACACCTATATCCTGTAGAGTTGAAAAAATTATTATAGCAAATGGAGAAATTATAGTTTTTTATGATGGTGAATATATTCAAAGAGTGGAGAAAGATGAATATGACAGGTATAGAAATTTTTTAAATGAAAATGAATGGGATGCTATTTTTAGGCATGATCCAGTTAAACACTTATATGAAAATCATATGATAAGTGAAGAAAAGGGCCTTTATGCGGAAATGCATGAAACATTAGAAAAATATATGCAAAGCGGATATGATACAGAAGCTAGTGAATTTCTGTGTAAAAAGTATAATTTATAAAGTATATTTAAACAAAAAACTCTTTGGGCAAATGGGGGTAGCTTGGTAAAATACTGGCGTTAGTTGGTACATATCAAGAAGCATCCACCTCAAAGCGCAGCATAGGTGGTAGGAGTATGCCAATTAATATATACAGTAAAATTATCCACGCGTGTCCTTATGCGATAAATGGAGAAATAGAAGCAAAATTAAAGGAATATGTAGTTATTTTTGTTATGCTAGGAAAGATATGAATAAAAAAATTTTTCATTCTGATAGAATAATCTTCGTCGCTTGAAACAACAATTATTAATAAATTAAAGTTTTAATATCTAAAACAAAAGTTTATTAATAATATTAAGGTATAATGCTATCGCAATTATTGTTGTTCAAAACATGACAAAATATCAGTAAAATTTATAAAAAAAATTATTGACAAATTGTACTGATGATGATAAACTATAAAAGTCGTCGATTGATGATGGAAATTGATCTTTGAAAATTAAACAGAGTATAAGAATAAAACAAACCAGCAATTCTTTAGATTTTAAGAAATTGAAATCAAGAGTAACAAATTCTTCAGTAAAATGGAGAAGGCATCTGAAAATAAATAATAAGCAAAGATGCGACGTATATTTTGAATCATACAAGGAAACAGGTTCTGATGATAGTCAGTGCTATCTGAAGGTTCTGTTGACGTAGTAGGATTTAAAATAGACTAGCATACTGGTTATTTATTTCTTTGAAGATGCCGCAAAGCGATGAGCTAATATCAAACTTATAAATTGAGAGTTTGATCCTGGCTCAGGACGAACGCTGGCGGCGTGCTTAACACATGCAAGTCGAGCGAGAAACCTTCGGGTTTCTAGCGGCGGACGGGTGAGTAACACGTGGGTAACCTGCCTCAAAGAGGGGAATAGCCTCCCGAAAGGGAGATTAATACCGCATAATATTACAGCTTCGCATGAAGCAGTAATTAAAGGAGTAATCCACTTTGAGATGGACCCGCGGCGCATTAGCTAGTTGGAGAGGTAACGGCTCACCAAGGCGACGATGCGTAGCCGACCTGAGAGGGTGATCGGCCACATTGGAACTGAGACACGGTCCAGACTCCTACGGGAGGCAGCAGTGGGGAATATTGCACAATGGGCGAAAGCCTGATGCAGCAACGCCGCGTGAGTGATGACGGTCTTCGGATTGTAAAGCTCTGTCTTTTGGGACGATAATGACGGTACCAAAGGAGGAAGCCACGGCTAACTACGTGCCAGCAGCCGCGGTAATACGTAGGTGGCAAGCGTTGTCCGGATTTACTGGGCGTAAAGGATGTGTAGGCGGATACTTAAGTGAGATGTGAAAGCCCCGGGCTTAACCTGGGGACTGCATTTCAAACTGGGTATCTAGAGTGCAGGAGAGGAAAGCGGAATTCCTAGTGTAGCGGTGAAATGCGTAGAGATTAGGAAGAACATCAGTGGCGAAGGCGGCTTTCTGGACTGTAACTGACGCTGAGGCATGAAAGCGTGGGGAGCAAACAGGATTAGATACCCTGGTAGTCCACGCCGTAAACGATGAGTACTAGGTGTAGGAGGTATCGACTCCTTCTGTGCCGCAGTTAACACAATAAGTACTCCGCCTGGGAAGTACGGTCGCAAGATTAAAACTCAAAGGAATTGACGGGGGCCCGCACAAGCAGCGGAGCATGTGGTTTAATTCGAAGCAACGCGAAGAACCTTACCTAGACTTGACATCTCCTGAATAGCGTAGAGATACGTGAAGCCCTTCGGGGCAGGAAGACAGGTGGTGCATGGTTGTCGTCAGCTCGTGTCGTGAGATGTTGGGTTAAGTCCCGCAACGAGCGCAACCCTTATCATTAGTTGCTACCATTAAGTTGAGCACTCTAGTGAGACTGCCCGGGTTAACCGGGAGGAAGGCGGGGATGACGTCAAATCATCATGCCCCTTATGTCTAGGGCTACACACGTGCTACAATGGTGAGAACAACGAGATGCAATACCGCGAGGTGGAGCCAAACTTGAAAACTCATCCCAGTTCGGATTGCAGGCTGAAATTCGCCTACATGAAGTTGGAGTTGCTAGTAATCGCGAATCAGAATGTCGCGGTGAATACGTTCCCGGGCCTTGTACACACCGCCCGTCACACCATGAGAGCTGGTAACACCCGAAGTCCGTGAGGTAACCTTTATGGGGCCAGCGGCCGAAGGTGGGATTAGTGATTGGGGTGAAGTCGTAACAAGGTAGCCGTAGGAGAACCTGCGGCTGGATCACCTCCTTTCTAAGGAGTAAGCATGGTAGGATAACTACTGTGATATGGTTGTTTAGCTCTTATCTCTGTTTAATTTTGAGAGATCAATATCTCTTAAATGTACTTTGAAAATTGCATAGTGAAACAAAAAGTAAAGTAAAATAATAAAACAAATATCCTTTGTATAATTAATCTTTATCTTTAATAAAATGAAGATTAAAACAAAATAAAAGACTAAACTCGAAAAGCTAACGCTTAAGAGTATAACAGGTCAAGCTACAAAGGGCGCATGGTGAATGCCTTGGCACTAGAAGTCGAAGAAGGACGCGACAAGCTGCGATAAGCTTCGGGTAGGCGCAAATAGCCTGTGATCCGGAGATTTCCGAATGGGGCAACCCACATGTCTTAACGACATGTACTTTATACTGAATACATAGGTATATAGAGACATACCCGGGGAACTGAAACATCTAAGTACCCGGAGGAAGAGAAAGAAATATCGATTTCCTTAGTAGCGGCGAGCGAAATGGAATGAGCCCAAACCAGGAACTTTGTTCCTGGGGTTGTGGATAGATCATTAAAGCCTAATATCTTAATCGAAGAGTTCTGGAAAGCTCTACCGTAGAAGGTAACAGTCCTGTAGATTAAAAGAGAAAATGGCCGGATCTATTCCAGAGTACCACGAGACACGTGAAACCTTGTGGGAAGCTGGGAGGACCACCTCCCAAGGCTAAATACTTTCTAGTGACCGATAGTGAAGCAGTACCGTGAGGGAAAGGTGAAAAGAACCCCGGAAGGGGAGTGAAATAGAACCTGAAACCGTGTGCCTACAACCGGTCGAAGCACTTTTTATGTGTGACGACGTGCTTTTTGTAGAACGAGCCAGCGAGTTACGGTATGCAGCAAGGTTAAGCACTTCTGGTGCGCAGCCGAAGGGAAACCGAGTCTTAATAGGGCGACTAGTTGCATGCTGTAGACCCGAAACCGGGTGACCTATCCATGGCCAGGTTGAAGCGGAAGTAAAATTCCGTGGAGGACCGAACCACATTGGTGTTGAAAAACCATGGGATGAGCTGTGGATAGCGGAGAAATTCCAATCGAACTCGGAGATAGCTGGTTCTCCTCGAAATAGCTTTAGGGCTAGCGTCGATTAATTGAGTTATGGAGGTAGAGCACTGAATGAGGTAGGGGCTGACAACAGTTACTGAACTCTATCAAACTCCGAATGCCATATACTTTTATTTCGGCAGTCAGACTGCGAATGATAAGATCCGTAGTCAAAAGGGAAACAGCCCAGATCATCAGCTAAGGTCCCTAAGTGTAAGTTAAGTGGTAAAGGATGTGGGATTTCTAAGACAACTAGGATGTTGGCTCAGAAGCAGCCACTCATTTAAAGAGTGCGTAATAGCTCACTAGTCAAGAGATCCTGCGCCGAAAATGTCCGGGGCTAAAACTTACCACCGAAGCTATGGGCTCGTAAGAGCGGTAGAGGAGCTTCCTGTATGGATTGAAGTCGTACCGTAAGGAGCGGTGGACTATACAGGAGTGAGTATGCTGGCATAAGTAGCGAGAACTAAGTGAGAATCTTAGTGGTCGAAAACCTAAGGTTTCCTGAGGAAGGCTCGTCCGCTCAGGGTTAGTCGGGTCCTAAGCCGAGGCCGAAAGGCGTAGGTGATGGATAATCGGTTGATATTCCGATACCACCTTTTTCCGTTTTGAGAGATGGGGTGACGCAGAAGGATAAGATGTGCGCACTATTGGATGTGCGTCTAAGCACTAAGACGTGCAGGTTGGCAAATCCGCCTGCTTAGTTGAGGTGTTATGGGGAGCTAATTTTTAGCGAAGTATCTGATTTCACACTGCCAAGAAAAGCCTCTATCAAGGAATTAAGGTGCCCGTACCGCAAACCGACACAGGTAGGTGAGGAGAGAATCCTAAGACCATCGGAAGAATCGTTGTTAAGGAACTCGGCAAATTGACCCCGTAACTTCGGGAGAAGGGGTGCCTACTTAACGTAGGCCGCAGAGGATAGGCCCAAGCAACTGTTTAGCAAAAACACAGGTCTCTGCTAAAGCGTAAGCTGATGTATAGGGGCTGACGCCTGCCCGGTGCTGGAAGGTTAAGGGGATCCGTTAGAGTAATCGAAGCGGTGAACTTAAGCCCCAGTAAACGGCGGCCGTAACTATAACGGTCCTAAGGTAGCGAAATTCCTTGTCGGGTAAGTTCCGACCCGCACGAATGGCGTAATGATTTGGGCACTGTCTCAACAACGAATCCGGCGAAATTGTAGTGCAAGTGAAGATGCTTGCTACCCGCGATTGGACGGAAAGACCCCGTAGAGCTTTACTGTAGTTTTAGCATTGAGTTTCGGTATTGTCTGTACAGGATAGGTGGGAGACTGGGATACAGCGGCGTCAGCTGCTGTGGAGTCGTCCTTGGGATACCACCCTGACAGTACTGGAATTCTAACCGGAGGCCATGAAGCTGGTCACGGGACATTGCTAGATGGGCAGTTTGACTGGGGCGGTCGCCTCCAAAAAGTAACGGAGGCGCCCAAAGGTTCCCTCAGCGCGGTTGGAAATCGCGCGTAGAGTGCAAAGGCATAAGGGAGCCTCACTGCGACACAAACAAGTGGAGCAGGGACGAAAGTCGGGCTTAGTGATCCGGTGGTTCCTCGTGGGAGGGCCATCGCTCAACGGATAAAAGCTACCTCGGGGATAACAGGCTGATCTCCCCCAAGAGTCCACATCGACGGGGAGGTTTGGCACCTCGATGTCGGCTCGTCGCATCCTGGGGCTGAAGTAGGTCCCAAGGGTTGGGCTGTTCGCCCATTAAAGCGGCACGCGAGCTGGGTTCAGAACGTCGTGAGACAGTTCGGTCCCTATCCGTCGCGGGCGTAGGAAATTTGAGAGGAGCTGTCCTTAGTACGAGAGGACCGGGATGGACTGACCTCTGGTGCACCAGTTGTCACGCCAGTGGCACAGCTGGGTAGCTATGTCGGGATGGGATAAACGCTGAAAGCATCTAAGCGTGAAGCCCACCTCAAGATTAGATTTCCCATAGCGTAAGCTAGTAAGACCCCTGAAAGAACATCAGGTTGATAGGTCAGAGGTGTAAGTGCAGCAATGTATTCAGCTGACTGATACTAATAGGTCGAGGGCTTGACCAATATTTAAATAAATTACTAAAGTGTATATTAGTATACAATATTATATTTTACTTTTACCCTTTACTATGCAATTTTGAGAGTACATTTTAATTCTTAATTTTAACTCTCAATTTAATATATCCAGTGTCTATGACTTAGAGGTAACACCCGTTCCCATTCCGAACACGAAGGTTAAGCTCTTATGTGCTGATGGTACTGCAGGGGTAGCCCTGTGGAAGAGTAGGTCGATGCTGGGTTTTTAATGATCCGCGATAGCTCAACGGTGGAGCACTCGGCTGTTAACCGATAGGTTGAAGGTTCGAATCCTTTTCGCGGAGCCATTTTTATTTTTTGAATGTATTTTATTAATGTTATTTCAAAAGGAATTTTGTGTACATATTTGTAATTAAACTACACTATAAAAATCATACAATTTAATTGATTTTTATAGTGTTTTTTTATTTTAGATGTAAACTGAATAATTTGGAGGTCCAGTGATTTTAAAGTATACTTTATATGTTAAATTCCCAGCCTATTTATCAATATTAAATTATTTTTATAAAAATCTGTGGGATTTTAGTAATATCTATCGTCAATATATATGAATAAAAATTAAATTATATTGGGGGTAATTTAGATGAGAAAGATAGGAACACTAACCTTAGCATTAAGTTTAATATATTATGGAATTTGGATGGCATTGAGAAATATGAATCCTTCACTTGCAAAAGATATATTTCTATGGTGGCCAGTTATATTTGTGTTATTGGGAATAGAGGTATTGTTTAATTTGAGAAAATCAGAAAACATAAGAAAAATGGGCTTCAATGTAGGATTAATATTTATGATATTAGTATTTTTTATAACTAACTTATTTTATCAAAGATACAATAATCCATTTAATTCCATTGTCAATATTAAAAATAATTTAATTGATTCTAATTGGGATATAAATACAAAATCAATTCATACTACTAAGATTATTGCAATAAAAAACAATAAATTTCAATTCCAAACTGCAAATGGTAATTTAGATATAAAAAGATCTGGAGACAATAATGTGAAATTAGATTTGAATGTGAAGGTAAAAGAAGATAGTGGCATAAAAAAGTATGATATAAATGAGCAGAATGAAAATGATTTAACAAAAGTGGATATAAATGAGGATTATATAAAAGGTGTAGAGGGAACATTATTTATTCCAGATGGAGCAGATGCTAATCTTGTAATAGACAATTTGAATATAAACTCTAGGGATAATCTTACAGATACAGTATTAAATATAGATTCTAAAAATGGAAAGTTTGTTGTGAGTAATGTTGCACATCTAGGAATTCAAGCATTAAATGGAGAGGTAAGTGTAAATGATGTAAAGGATACAAGCTTAAAGGTTGATAATGGCAAATTAAATATTGCAGGTAATATGGAAAATGTAGATGTTAATATGAAAAATGCCAGTGTAGATATTGATAATAGTACATTTAAAAATATTAATATAGAGGGAAATAATGGGGCTGTGAGAGTTAATACTAAGGATAATAATGTTGATGCAAATTTAACCTGTAATATAGGAGAATGTAATTTCAATGGAGAAAAAATAAATCGTGGCACTTTGACAAAAACTACAGGTAATGGAAGTAATAAAATTAAAGCTAGTGTAGACATAGGTTCTGTAAAAGTTAATAGTCAGGAGTGATAAATTTTGAGTGAAGATGAGGATGGAATAATTAATGGCATAAGAGCAGGAGATGAGAATTGTTTTATAAGGCTAGTGGATACGTATAAGAAGAGAGTTATAGCTCTGTGTTATTCTTACACGGAGGATAGCCATGAAGCTGAAGATTTATCACAGGAGGTATTTATTAGTTTTTATAAAAGTGTAAATAGATTTAGAGGAGATTGTTCTATTTCTACTTACATATATAAGATAGCAGTGACAAAATGTTTAGATTTTAAGAAGAAGAGAAGTATGAAATCAATGTTAAAAGAAATATTTAAGGATAAAGGTAAAGAAGATGAATTAGATGAAAAAATTTTTATAAGACAATGTATAGATGAATTACCTAAAGAGATAAAAATTCCTGTAGTTTTGTTTTATTATGTGGGACTTAATCAAAAGGAGATAGGAAAGGTGTTGAATATAAGTCAAAAGGCAGTAGAAGGAAGGATATATAGAGGAAAGCAAAAACTAAGAGATAAGCTTTTAAAGGGAGGGAATATAGTATGCAGCAAAAGCCAGATTATTTAGACAATCTTATAAAAAAATCTGCAGGGGAATTTAATGTTTCACAGGATTATAATGATAATTTAATGAGTAAATTAAAAAGTCAAGATAAAGTAAATAAATCCCCAAAATATAATTTTCTATATAGAAATCGTGCAGCTGCATTAAGTTTTATTTTTAGTGGAATTATTATGACTGCAATAGCCACAACTAACGTTGAGGCTAAAATTATAAATTTAGAAAGTAAAGTGAGAACACAAGCTTTGATTTTTCAATATGAATATAATTATAAATTTGACTCAGTAAGAAATATAATAGGAGAGTGGTTTTAATGGAAAGAAGAAGTGGATTTGTTACGTTTTTGGTGTCACTTATTCCTGGAGCAGGATATATGTATTTTGGATTGCTTAAAAAGGGATTAGAAGCTATGATATTGTTTTTTTTAATACCAACAATATTAAGATATGTGGGTATGAATTTTATTACTCCTGTATTTTGTGTACCATTTTGGTTATATACCTTTTTTAACACCTACCATATAGCTCACAAAGTTGATAGGGGAGAAGTTTTAGAGGATGAGAGTTGGTTTACAAAAGATAGCTTTGGCTTTAGTTCAGGTAATGTTATAAACAATAATTTTTTCAAGATTATAGCTTGGGGACTGATAATAATAGGAATTCTAGCTGTAGCTAACAAGATATTTGTTCAGTTCCAGGTGCTTTATGTATTAAGATCTTATATTGTACCAGTAGTTTTTATAATAATAGGATTATATCTTCTATTAAGAGATAAAAATAAACTTAATTGATAATTGAAAGTTGATAAGAAGATGGCGAACTAAAATTGGAAAAAATTACATCCTTGGGGTGAAAGAGTCTGTCAATAATTTTGTGTAAACTGCCATAAGAAATTTTAAATTAGATGTTTTTATGAGAAACTAGGTTTGGTATTAGAAATATAAAAACCTAGTTTTTTATATTTATTATATATTTTTACAGTAAAGCATTATAGCTATGACTAGAAGATTATAGGTAAATTTAAAAAATTACAGTTTCAAGCCTATCACTAAAATATATAGATAATTGAGCTAGTATTTGAGCCCATCCACGTATAGATTGGGTCCACTTTTTGCTTATATCCATTGTTGCTAGATAAAGCATTTTAAGTAAAGCATCATCTGAAGGAAATACGCTTTTACTCTTGGTTACTTTTCTTAATTGTCTATTATAGCTTTCCATTGCATTGGTAGTATATATTATTTTTCGTATCTCTGGCGGGTATTTGAAGAATGTAGAAAGTTCTTCCCAATTAGCTTTCCATGAGCGGATAGCAATAAGATATTTATCTCCCCATTTTTCTTCAAATTTAGCTAGCTCCGCTAAGGCTGCATCTTCTGTTGCAGATGTATATACTAGTTTTAAATCTGCATTGAATGCTTTTAAATCTTTATAAGATACATATTTAGAAGAGTTTCTAATTTGATGTATTATGCATCTCTGAATCTCAGTACGAGGATAAATCGCTTTAATAGCTTCTTTAAATCCATTAAGACCATCAACACAAGCTATAAGTATATCATTAACCCCTCTATTTTTAAGTTCATTTAATACTAAGAGCCAGTATTTTGATGTTTCATTAGCTCCAATCCAAATTCCCAAAACTTCTTTAATACCATCTAAGTTTACTCCAATAACTGCGTAAGCAGCCTTGTTTATGACTCTATTATCCTGTTTAACTTTATAATGTATGGCATCCATAAAGATTATAGGATAAACGGCTTCTAATGGTCTATTTTGCCATTCTTTAGCTATAGGAGTAATTTTATCTGTTATACCAGATATTAGTGTAGGCGAAGCCTCAAAACCATATATGTTTTCTAAGTGAGTAGCAATATCTCTGGTAGTCATTCCTTTTGCATACATACCAATAACTTGATCTTCAATTCCAGATATATCTGTTTGATTTTTCTTAACAACCTCCGGTTCAAAACTACTGTTTCTATCTCTTGGTACATCAAGTTGAAATTCTCCAAGATCTGAAATTACCTTTTTAGAGCTTCGTCCATTTCTACTATTAGATGTATTTTTATTTTTGTAGTCATATTTAGAATATCCCAGATGGTCATCAAGCTCCGCTTCTAACATTTCTTTAAGCGTATCGGCGAATAGATCTTTCAATGTTTCTTGAACATCTTTTGCACTTGTAGGCTTTGTTTCCTTAATAAGTTGTTTAATAAGTTCCTTTCTTGAAAAAGACATAATCTGTGCACCCTCCATTTAATAAGAATAATTATATCATCTTTATGGAGTTTACACAGATTATTTTACACTCTCGGGTGAAAATATTACCATTCATTAGTTCGCCCTTTCTTACTATGATAAATAATGGCTACTATAAGATTCATCTTAATCTCTGCATCAATGAGTATCAATTTTTTTTATATTATTTCCATCACTTGTAATTACTATATCACCATTTAAATCTGTTCTATATATTTTACAATTGATATTATTAAGTTTATCTAAAGTGAATTTATGTGGATGGCCGTAATCATTATTTTTACCACAGCTTATAACAGCAACTTTAGGAGAAACTTCCTTTAAAAAATCTTCACTAGAGGAACTACTGCTGCCATGGTGTCCTACCTTTAATACATCAGAGGATATATCAAAACCATCATTTATTATCTTCTTTTCATCTTCCTGTTCTGCATCTCCAGCAAAAAGAAATTTGGAATTTTTATATGTTATTTTTAATACAACAGAATAATTATTTAGATTATCATAAGAGGCTTTTTTAGGAGATAATATTTGACATTCTACATTTTCCCATAGGTTTATATGATCACCTGGATCTAATACAGTTATTTTCATATTTCTATTTTTCAACGTACTTATAAGATTTCTAAAAATAGAAGTGGTAGGAGGATTATATATTTTGGGACCAATGAATTCATTAATTTTAAAACTTTTAACAACAGCTTCCATTCCTCCAATATGATCTTCATGGGGATGGGTTTCTATTAGGTAATCCAGTGTAGTGATACCTTGAGTTTTTATATAGGATACAACCTTATCCTCAGCATCCTTAGGACCAGCATCAATAAGGAGGTTTTTATTATTAATCTGAACTAATTCGCTGTCACCTTGTCCTACATCTATATAATGTACTATTAATGTATCGGAAGGATAATTGATTTTTACTATAGAGGAATTTGTAGACAGACGGCTTATCACATTGATTATAGAAAAATTATAAGTTTTGAATAAAGAAGACATGAAGATGGACATAAATATAAGTAAAGGAAACATGTATATGTAAAATCTTTTTAACCTTAGCTTCATAGGTGCTCCTCCTGTGGTATATAGTTGTATTGCTTAAAATGTATTATAATTATTAACAATATTACAAATAATAATCAATTGAAGCATAAAATTAATTCAGTAAATTTCTATGTTAAATATGTATTAATTAATTAAGCAATAGTTTACTTGAAAAATATGTGACCAGTTAGTATAATTAAACTGCGTAGTACAATAATACATCTGAAAATAAGTAGTAAGTCAATATTCTTAGTAGGGTGACTAGTATTTATTTATGATGCCTAAAAGAAAGAGGTAAACTTTATCATGTTTTTTTTGAAATATATTTATATTGCAATATTACTGTTTCTAACCTTATTTTTAAGAATATATTTATTTGTTATAAAAAAGATAGAATCTCCTGAAAAGTATGATAATGCAGTATTCTGGATAGTAAATGGTTGGGCAGCTTATGTATTGAAGGTTATAGGGATAAAGGTAGAGTTAAAGGGAATAGAAAATTTGCCCAAGGGTAATTGTCTAATTGTGTCAAATCATCAGGGAAATGCAGATTTTTTAGTACTTATGTCAAGACTTAATAAACATATGGGCTTTCTCGCAAAAAAAGAAATACTTAAGCTTCATATAGTAGGCGCATGGATGAAATCTATGCATTGCGTATTTATAGACAGGGAAAATATAAGAGAATCCTTAAAGGCAATTAATGAAGGTATTGAAAATTTGGAAAAGGGTTATAGTATGGTTATCTTTCCAGAAGGTACAAGAAGTAAAAGTCATGTACTTGGAGAGTTTAAGAAGGGCAGTATGAAGATGGCTACTAAATCATCTGTACCAATAGTACCAATTGTCCTTGACAATACTTTTAAAGTTTTTGAAGAGGGTAATGGAAAGCTTAGGCAGGCAGAGGTAACTATGTCAATATTGGAGCCTATAGATATAGTTAAATTGACAAAGGAAGAAAAAGCTAAGTTGGCAGAAATAGTAAGAGAAAAAATCCAGAATGAATTAAATACTTTAAGAAAAAGATAATAATGAAATATATAATTTTGCAATAAATAGTTCATTATAATATTTAACAATATGAAATTTTAGAAAAAACCTCTTTATATTTACGAAATTAATAAATATAAAGAGGTTTTTTGAAATTTAAAAAATGACAAAAAATTCATAGTTGCAATAAATGAATTATATATTGCATTTGAGTAATTGTTAATGCTGATTTTGAAGGCAAAGTTTCATGTATAAATATCCATTATATAATATTAGAAAGTTAAAAAATAATTGATTCAATTAGGAACAATATTTTATGAATTAAATACAATATATATAATATATATGAAATATTTATGATGCAGTTATGCAAATGCTGAAATATTTAGGGTTACAATTATGAAAAACTGTGGTAAAATATTTGAGTAAATATGAAAAAATCATTATGCATTTATAATATTTATTCATAAAGCTTCACAAAATTCGATAAAAGTAGTAAAATAATTAGTAAATTATAATTTGTAGAAACAAATTACTGTTATTACTTAAGTGAATTGAGGAATGCCCTTACTTGCAATTTTACAATTAATAAGGAGTGATAGTATGAAAGGTTTTGAACCTAATTTTGATAAAAATGATAACGGTGCTGGTTTTAATATAAAGGATGTTAAAGAACCCAATCTATATAGAGATTTATTTCCCTATTCAGAAATACCAAAGGTGAAGTTTGATGGAGAATTAGTGCCAATAGATTTACCAGAGGATATTTGGATTACGGATACCACTTTTAGAGATGGTCAACAGTCTATGACTCCATTTAAAGTAGAACAAATAGTAAGACTTTTTAATTATTTACATGAACTTGATAATAATTCTGGTATTATAAGACAGACGGAGTTTTTTACTTATACTAATAGAGATATTAAGGCCCTTGAAAAATGTATGTCTTTAGGATATGAATTTCCGCAAATTACTACATGGATAAGAGCTAATAAAGATGAACTTGCTAGGGTAAAGGAATTAGGGGTAAAGGAAACAGGTATGCTTATGTCCTGTTCTGACTATCACATTTTTAAAAAATTAAAATTAAACAGAAATGAAGCTTTTAATAAGTACATTGATGTAGTAGAAAAGTCTTTAGAATATGGAATAGTTCCAAGAATACATTTGGAAGATATAACAAGAGCTGATTTCTTTGGATTCGTAGTTCCTTTTGTAAATAAACTTATGGAATTATCTAAAGAATCAAAAATACAGATAAAAATAAGGGCCTGTGATACTTTGGGTATGGGAGTCTCTTATGCAAGTACAGCCCTTCCAAGAAGTATTCAGAAAATAATTAATGGTCTTAGAATTTACTGTAATGTACCACAGTCATCTCTAGAATGGCATGGTCATAATGATTTTTACAATGTGGTATCGGGATCAACAACTGCGTGGCTATATGGATGCTCCAGTGTAAACACAACCCTTTTGGGAATTGGTGAGAGAACAGGAAATTGCCCATTAGAAGCTATGGTTATGGAGTATGGTCAAATTAAGGGAAATACAAAAAATATGAATTTGCATGTAATTACTGAAGTAGCAGATTATTTTTCAAAAACTATGGGATACGATATTCCAATAAGAACACCTTTTGTGGGAAGTGATTTTAATGTTACAAGAGCAGGTATTCATGCAGATGGAATGTTAAAAGATGAAGAAATATATAACATTTTTGATACTAATAAAATTTTAGATAGGCCCATAGTAGTAGCAGTTAATGAATATTCTGGCCTTGCTGGAATTACTGCCTGGATAAATACTTATTTTAAACTAAGCGGTGATGATAAAATTAGTAAAAGAGATGAAAGAGTGGCAGAATTAAGAGACTGGGTTGAGTCTCAATACGAGAATGGAAGAACTTCTGCTATAAGCAATAAGGAACTTGAATTGGTAGTAAAGAGAACTTTTACAGAGCTTATGTATGTAGAAGGAAGTTGTGTGGGCTATAATAAGTAGATTTCCTGATAGAAATCCGTTCGAGCATTCTTAAAAAGAAAATAATGGAAGCACGTCCATAAATAATTCATCTAAACTGAGTGGAGAAATAAATTTACACTCAGTAAGATTTATTTATAATTAATTAAGCTATGTGGAATTAAAATATTATGATGAAATCAATTTGGAGGTAAAAAAATGGGTCTAACAATTACAGAAAAAATTATAAAAAATCACTTAGTTTCTGGCGAAATGGTAAAGGGTTCAGAAATAGCAATAAAAATTGATAGAACACTAACTCAGGATTCTACAGGAACTATGGCATATTTGCAATTTGAAGCATTAGGCATAGATAAAGTTAAAACAAAACAATCTGTAGCATACATTGATCATAATATACTTCAGACTGGTCCGGAAAATGCAGATGATCATTTGTATATACAAACTGTTGCTAAAAAACATGGAATTTACTTTTCAAGACCTGGAAATGGTATTTGCCATCAAGTAAATTTAGAAAGATTTGATGTTCCTGGCGATACACTTATAGGATCAGATAGTCATACACCAACTGCAGGAGCTATGGGTATGCTTGCTATTGGTGCAGGTGGACTTGATGTTGCTGTTGCTATGGGTGGCGGTGAATATTATATTAACATGCCTAAGGTTGTAAAGATAAATTTAACAGGTACATTTAATCCAATGGTATCTGGAAAAGATATTATTTTAGCAGTACTTAAAAAATTTACTGTTAAAGGTGGAGTAGGAAAAGTATTTGAATATGTTGGAGAAGGCTTAAAGGGAATATCTGTTCCAGAAAGAGCAACTATAGCTAATATGGGAGCAGAACTTGGTGCAACTACTTCGATTTTTCCAAGTGATGAAAGAACTCTTGAATATTTAAAGGCTCAGGGAAGAGAAAAAGATTTCATTGAATTAAAACCAGATGAAGATGCAGTTTATGATGAAGAAATGGATATAAATCTAGATGAACTAGTGCCATTAGCAGCTTGTCCACATAGTCCTGATAATGTAAAATCAGTTAAAGAACTTAAAGGAACAAAAGTAAATCAGGTTGCCATAGGAAGTTGTACAAATTCTTCTTATCTAGATATGATGAGAGTTGCAAATATTTTAGAGGGAAATACAGTAGCTGAAAATGTATCTCTTGTAATTTCACCGGGATCAAAACAAGTTTTAAATATGCTTGCAGAAAATGGAGCACTTGCAAAGATGATAGCAGCTGGAGCTAGAATTCTTGAATCTGCTTGTGGACCTTGTATAGGAATGGGTCAGTCACCTGCTACTAATGCAATTTCACTTAGAACTTTCAATAGAAATTTTGAAGGAAGATCTGGAACGAAATCAGCACAGATTTATATTGTGAGTCCTGAAACAGCAGCAGTAGCAGCTATAAAAGGATACATAGAAGATCCAAGAGTTTACGAAGCAGATCTAGATATAGAAATGCCTAAGTCATTTTCAATAAATGATAATTTAATTGTTCCTCCAGCAGAAAATGGAGAAGATGTTGAAATAGTAAGAGGTCCAAATATAAAGCCTTTCCCAAAGGCGAAACCACTGTGTGAAAAAGTAGAGGGTAAGGTGCTGATTAAAGTAGTAGATAATATTACTACAGACCACATAATGCCTTCAAACGCAAAACTTTTACCTTATAGATCCAATATACCTCATTTAGCAGATTACTGTTTAACACCTTGTGATGCAGAGTTTCCTAAAAGAGCTAAGGAGAACAATGGTGGTATCATAGTGGCTGGAAGCAACTACGGACAAGGATCTAGTAGAGAACATGCTGCTCTTGCACCACTATATTTAGGAGTAAAAGCAGTACTTGCTAAGTCATTTGCTAGAATTCATATGGCAAATTTAATTAACAATGGAATATTGCCACTTGTTTTTGAAAATGAGGCTGACTATAATAATATAGCTGAAAATGATGAACTATTAATAGAAAATGCTATTGATCAGGTTAAGAGTGGAGTAGTAAAAGTAAAAAATATAACTAAAAATGAAGAATATAAGATGTTATTAAATATTTCTGAACTTCAAAAGGAAATACTAATTAGCGGCGGAAGACTTAATAACATAATAAAGAATAGATTATAGAAATGAGGATAAGATATGAGTAAGGAATATAAAATAACCCTTATACCTGGTGATGGAATAGGACCAGAAGTTACTGAAGCGGCAAGACTTGTTATAGAAGCTTCCGGCGTAAATGTAAACTGGGAAGTAGTTGAAGCTGGAGAAAAGGTAATGGAAGAATACAATACTCCACTTCCAAATTACGTTTTAGAGAGTATAGAAAAAAATAAAATTGCTCTTAAGGGGCCAATAACTACACCAGTGGGTAAAGGCTTTAGAAGTGTTAATGTGGCATTAAGACAAAAGTTTAATTTATATGCCAATGTAAGGCCAGTTAAAACTTATCCAGGTGTAAAATCAAGATATACAGATGTTAATTTTGTAATTATTAGAGAAAATACAGAAGATTTATATGCAGGTATTGAGCATAAAATAGGTGATTATGCAGCAGAAAGTATAAAGTTAATTACAAGACCAGCCAGTGAAAGAATAGCTAAATTTGCTTTTGAATTAGCTAAAAATGAAGGTAGAAGAAAAGTTACTGCTGTTCATAAGGCAAATATAATGAAGTTTTCAGATGGATTATTCTTAGAGTGTGCTAGAAAAGTAGCAGAAGAATATAAAGATAGTGATATAGAGTTTGAAGATGTAATTGTAGATGCTATGAGCATGAAACTAGTGCAAAATCCTGAAAGATATGATGTATTAGTTTTACCGAATCTCTATGGTGACATACTTTCAGACATGGGAGCAGGTCTTGTGGGAGGTCTTGGAGTAGTACCAGGAGCAAATGTTGGTGAAAACATAGCTGTATTTGAAGCGGTTCATGGTTCAGCACCAGACATAGCAGGAAAAGGTCTAGCTAATCCATTAGCTACAATATTATCTGGAGTTATGATGTTAAGGTATCTAGGAGAATTAGAGGCAGCTGATAAAATAGATGCTGCAGTTACAAAGGTACTTGAAGATGGAACTAAATTAACACAGGATTTAGGTGGAGCTGCTAATACTAGTGAGTTTGCAGAAGAAATAATAAAGAATTTATAAAAATAAAAGGGTAGCTTGACTACTCTTTTAGGGAACGTACATAGATTTCTGTTAATCAAATCTATGTACGTTCTTTTTATGTGTATATAGCTGTTAATAATGGGAATAACATCATTAAAATATTTTAATATATATGTTGCAATAATTATATTCCTAATAAAATATTTATTTCATTTAAGTAGATGCGTTATCTAAATGTTATTTATTAAGTGATCAATTTTAGTTGTAACTTATATAATGGATAAGATTTAAACATGTATAATGGGAGATATGTTAACCTAGAATAGTAAAATTATTTTATAAATATAGTATATTTATAAAAAATACTGTATATTTATAAAACAATATTGCATATTTATAAAAAAAGATATATAATAACATGTATGAAACATAGAAACAATAACTAAATAACTTGATAATTATGCCTATAGATAATTTCTACATTCATATGAGTCTATATTAGATATTTGGGTAAATTATGCTGGAAACTGTATAATTAATAGAATATAATAAGTTACAGCATTAATAATTAAGTTGAAATTGTATATTTATAACGTGAAAGGATGGTTTCATTATGAAAGATAAAGTTGTTTTAGCCTATTCAGGAGGATTAGATACATCTATAATAATTCCATGGCTTAAGGAGAATTATGATTTAGATGTAATTGCAGTATGTGTAGATGTAGGTCAAGATGAAGATATGAATGCAGTAAAAGAAAAAGCAGTGAATTCTGGTGCTTTTAAAATATACGTAGAAGATGTAAAAGAAGAATTTGTAACAGACTATTTATTTAAAGCCATAAAATCTGGTGCAGTATATGAGGGGAAATATCTTTTAGGAACATCTTTTGCAAGACCATTAATAGCAAAAAAACTTGTGCAAATAGCACATGAAGAAGGTGCTAAATACATATGTCACGGTTGCACAGGAAAGGGAAATGACCAGGTAAGATTTGAAACAAGTATCGCAGCATTAGATCCTTCAATTAAAATTATAGCTCCTTGGAGAATATGGGATATAAAATCAAGAGAAGATGCAATAGACTATGCTGCAAAAATGGGAGTGGAAGTTCCTGTTACAAAGGAAAAAATCTACTCAATGGATAGAAATATCTGGCATGCAAGTCATGAAGGTGGAGATCTTGAAGACCCAAGAAATGAACATAAAAGAGATATGTACGTAATGACAACACCACCTGAAAAAGCTAAAGATGAATCTACTTATGTAAGTATATATTTTGAGCAGGGAGTTCCTAAAAAAATTGATGGTAAGGAATTAGCACCTGTAGAATTACTAGAGCTCTTAAATAAATTAGGTGGAGAAAATGGCATTGGTGTTATAGACTTAATAGAAAATAGACTTGTGGGAATGAAATCAAGAGGAGTATATGAAACTCCAGGTGGAACTATACTTTATTCTGCTCATAATGAATTAGAATATTTGACATTACAGAAAAATACTTATCACTATAAACAATTGATAGCTCAAAAATATGCAGAACTTGTTTATGATGGATTATGGTTTACAGATTTAAAAGAAGCTCTTGATGCATTTATAGATAAGACTCAAGAACATGTAACGGGAATAGTAAAGCTTAAGCTTTACAAGGGAAATATTATGGTCGCCGGAACAGATACACCTTATGCCCTTTATGATGAAGGAATATCTTCATTTGGTGCCAGTGAGCTATATGATCATAAGGATGCAGAAGGTTTCATAAAATTATTCAGTCTACCTTGCAAGATAAAGGCTATGAAGGTTTCAAAGGAAGGTAAATAGTTATGAAACTTTGGGGCGGAAGATTCAAAAATGCTGAAAGTAAGCTGATGGAGGACTTTAATAGTTCCCTCAGTTTTGACAAAACTTTATATTATGAAGATATAATCGGTAGCATTGCACATGTAAAAATGCTTGTTAAATGTGAGATTATTTCTGAAGAAGATGGTAATAAAATCATTGAAGGCTTGGATTCTATTCTTAAAGATATAGAAGAAGGTAAACTTAAAATTGAAGGAGACTATGAAGATATACACAGCTTCATGGAAGTGAATTTAATTGAGAGAATAGGTGATGCAGGCAAGAAGATGCACACTGCTAGAAGTAGAAATGATCAGGTTGCTTTGGATATGCGTTTATATTCAAAGAAAAGGGCTCAGGAAGTAGTAGAAAATTTGAGTCGGCTTCTAGGTACAATAAAAACATTAGCAGAAAAAAATGATTATATAATGCCCGGGTATACTCATATGCAAAGAGCTCAGGTAGTCACTTTTAAGCATCATATGATGGCTTATTTTAATATGTTTTCAAGAGATAAAAAGAGAATTGAAAATTCCATAGAAATAATGGATGAAAGTCCTCTAGGCTGCTGTGCACTAGCAGGAACTACCTATAATACTGATAGAGCCTTTACTGCTAAAGAACTTGGCTTTAAGGGGCCAGTAAATAATTTCTTAGATGGAGTTAGTGATAGAGATTATATTATAGAATTGACTTCTGACTTTTCTCTAGCTATGATGCATTTAAGTAGGCTCAGTGAAGAGATAATCATTTGGAGCACAAAGGAATTTGACTTTATTCAATTAAGTGATGAATTTTCTACAGGAAGCAGTATTATGCCTCAAAAGAAAAATCCGGATGCAGCAGAGCTTATAAGAGGTAAAGCTGGTAGAGTTTATGGAGATCTAGTATCTATATTAACAACTATGAAGGGTCTTCCTCTAGCATATAATAAGGATATGCAGGAAGACAAAGAGGGATTCTTTGATGCATTGAATACTGTATTAAGCTGTATTAAAATTATGAATGGAATGCTGGCTACTCTTAAGGTGAAAAAGGATTCGCTGCTTAAAGCTGTAAAACATGGTTTCTTAAATGCAACAGAAGCAGCAGACTATTTAGTTAACAAGGGCATGGCTTTTAGAGACGCCCATAGAGTCATTGGTGAAATTGTATTATACTGTGAAGAAAAGAGTTTACCTATAGAGGATTTAAGCATTGAACAGTTGAAAGAATTCAGTGGTTTATTTGATAAAGATATATACGAATTCATAGATTATGAAAATACTCTTCATAAGGGTATAAAAAAACATATGAGATAATGAAATTTTAATAAACAGATTTCTAAGTATTGTATTTACGATACTTAGAAATTGTTATCTATGTATGCAACAAATCTTTACTCCAAGTGCAGCAGGAGTATTAGAAGGAATATTTACTGAAATATGTGTAAAGAGGTTTAGCCTATATGAAAATATTAGGTTAAACCTTATTTTTATGCATATTTTTGTATGACCAAGTATAAAACCTAATTTTTATAATCTCACTTTTTATAGTAAATGGTAGGAAATAAATGTAATTAGATATCATATAATAAATAATCCCTATGTAAATTTAACAAATATTAAAATATAGCTTAAATAAATAATAAAAGTCTAAAAATGCAATTTTGATAATGCATAACTTTCATTTATATGATATAATTACACATGTTGGCTATAAAAATGAATGAAATAGCTGTATATACTTGCATGGGATTTAAGAGGGGGTTATTTTATGCGTAAGGATTTTTCACTAAGTAATGATAAAGCAATGATTAATTTTACTTCAAAATATTGTGTTACTCATGAGCAATTATTAACAAGTAATGGATTTAGAAGGGTTATGATAGCATATCTAAACAGTCTTGAGAAAAGAGGTTCCAATCTTTATAAATACATAAAGAAAAGTATAGATGAAATAGACGAGGAAAAACTAACAGATGACATAATAAATGTGTTTAAGTTATTAATTGTTATGGATAGGGAAGAAATTTTAAAATTAAACAACAAGTATGAAGTATTTTTAAAAGATAAAAATATAATTGTAAATTTCGTAGAAGGTTTGTATGGCTTTTGGAGAAAACTGGAAAGGTATACTATTGTTCAAAATACTAGAGTGAACTATGGATTTGAAAGTGTAAATTTCATTGATGCAAATACTCAATTTTCAAAGCTTATATTAGTAACTTATAGAAAGATTGAAGAAAACATAATAGGAACTAAGCCTAATGTTTATAGACAATTACCTGCTGGAGGTAATGTGGGTTTAATAATGAATCACATAAAATGGGGAATTCCAGAAGGCTATGAGTGCTTAAAAGATATACCTTTTATAGATTCAGTTTTAGTAGATCCTCCATTCATAATTTATCCTAAAAAGAACACCAGATCCGGTATATTCAATGAGTGTTTTGAAAATCCTATTGAAGGTTGTGAAATTAATTCAGATCACTGGTTCTGTTATCCTGCAAAGGTAGGAGAACTTTTGGCATATGTATATTTTCAAAGGGATTTTATGAGCCATGGTATTTCTATGTGCAATCTATTTGAGATGGCAAGACGTGAGGAATACGAAAATATTAAGCCAGATATAGTTTACGTATTTGGTGGAAAAGATGATTATGAAGAGGTTAGAACAGTTTTCTATGACGATAAGGAAAATGATATCATGCTTGGATATGTAAGCTATGATGATGCTATAGATTATTTTGGATACATGAAGAAAATGACATTGACACTTCATAATTTAATAATGATTAAAAGAGGATATTTGCCAATTCATGGAGCTATGGTGAATATTGTTACTAAAGATGATAAAATAGCTAATGTCATAATTATGGGAGATAGTGGCGCAGGTAAATCAGAAAGCCTTGAAGCATTTAGAGAACTCAGCGAAGACTATATAAGTGATATGACTATAATATTTGATGATATGGGAGTAGTAAAGCTGGATGGGGATAATAAACCAAAGGGATATGGTACTGAAATAGGAGCCTTTGTAAGATTGGATGATCTTGATCCTGGCTATGCCTTTAGGGAAATAGATAGGAGTATATTCATGAATCCTGATAAAATAAATGCCAGACTGGTTATGCCCGTAGCCACTTATAATGATATAACTAAGGGTTATCCAATAGATTTATTCTTATATGCAAATAATTATGACGATGATGGGGATAAATTAGAATTCTTTAATAGTCCAGAAGAAGCATTACCTACATTTAGAAATGGAGCAAGAATGGCAAAGGGTACAACTTCAGAAAAAGGACTAGTTAAAACTTATTTTGCAAATCCTTTTGGGCCTGTACAAAAACAGGAAGAAACAGAAAAACTTTTAATAAGCTATTTTGATCAATTTTTTAAAGCTGGAATAAAAGTTGGTCAGATAAGAACTTGTCTTGGTATTAAGGGTAAGGAAAAGGAAGGTCCTAAAAAGGCAGCAATAAAGCTTCTTGAAACAATAAAATCTCTATTTTAATTTAGGCATCCTAAAGAAGTGAAATAGAATATAAGTAAAATTTTGATTGTTATTTATTTCTAACGATATATTTAAAAAGATTTTGCATTAAAAATTAAAAAAAGATACGAAAATAAAGCCCTAAATGGGGGCTTTATTTTTTATAATATTATCTGTCTACTCTTCTATCCCTATCTCTTCCTAAGAAGGATATTGAGTATAAGCCTGCTATACCTACTAAGGCGTAGATAACTCTTGTGAAAGTAGACATATTACCGAATAAAGCGGCAACTAAATCAAATCTGAAGAATCCTATTAGACCCCAGTTTATAGCACCTATTATAACTAATACAAGTGAAATGATATCTAAGCTTTTCATAATAAAGCCACATCTCCTTTATTGAAATTTACAACTTTATTATGCCTAGTTTTTATTAAATTATAACTTTAATAAAGTAAATTTACTTAAAGTTTTATTCTATGTATCATTAAAATTGTATATTTCTATCTATTGGCTGCGATAGAGATATAAAGGTACTGGTTCTTTGGACACCGTCTATTACCTGTATTTTTGTCATAAGTAGATCTTGCAAGTCACCTATACTTTTACATATTACTTTAGAGAAAATGGAATACTCTCCAGTAGTATAGTGAAGTTCTACTATTTCTTTAATACCCTTTAACTGTTCTAAGGCACTAAGATATGAAGTAGCCTTATCCAGATATATTCCTATAAAACAGCATACGTCATAGCCCAATTTTGAATTATCAATAATGAGCTTTGTACCTTTGATAATTCCTAGGTCCTCCATTTTTTTCATTCTTACATGAATGGTTCCTCCACTTACATGACATTGTCTTGCTATTTCAAGATACGGTGTTCTTGAATCTTTAACTAAGATATCTAATATTTGAATATCAAGTTCATCTAAACCACTAATATTAAAATTCATCTAAATCAACTCCTACATTTAACAATCAATAATATTATACCAAATATATTGATAATTTATCAAAACAAAATTGAATAATTTTTAATAAGTTTCGTATTTTTCAAATATTGCACCTAAAAATTATTAAAATAATAAAAAACAATCAATATATTATTATTATTACACTTTTTGTGGAAAATTTATACATGTACTTTTAAGAAATTTAAGATAGTTTTAATTAATAATGAAATGTTGTATAATTATTTTAGAAATTATATAAATTGTTTTGGAGGATTACAATGTTTTTAAATGAAAGAAATTCTAAAATAGATATTGACGTAAATATGTTAAATAAATATAAAATGGACAAAATAGCCTATTTTGATATTGAGACTACAGGATTTGATAAGGATGAAGATGTAATAATGCTAATATCACTTGGTTATTTTTTAAATAAAAAATCTTTTTACATAAAACAGTATTATGCTGAAAATATTGAAGAGGAAAAGAATATACTTTTTGCGTTTAAGGAGGATTTAAAAAAATACAGGGGGTGGTGCTCCTATAACGGTAAAGCTTTTGATGAGCCATTTATAGCAAATAGAATGCTAAGAAATGATATAAATGATTTTATACCACCATCAGAGCATGTGGATCTCTATAGACTTATAAGGCCTTATTATAAGCAGCTAGGTATGGAGAGATGTAATTTAAAAAGTGTAGAAAAATATATAGGCATAAATAGATTGGATAAAATAGATGGAGGAATAAGTGTAGAGTTATACAATAAATATTTAAAAACTAATGATGAAAAATTAAAAGATGTAATAATGCTTCATAATTATGAAGATGTGCTTAATTTACCTAAAATATTCAAGGTAATTTTTGATATTGATAACTCTGAAGAAGTGGTAAGAGATAATAGCATAACAGAAAAGCAGCTGAGATATCTTAAGTTTTTACTAAATAAAAATAATGTAAATATTGATACTCCTTTAGAAAGAATTTCTAAAAGAGCGGCTTCTAAGGTTATTGATAATTTACTTAAAGGTAATTCAGAATCAGAAGAACTTTTAGATATTATTAATAACAGTTATTAATAAGTAAAATATAAAGAGGGGAAAGGAATTAAATAATGTAAGCATTAATAGAATTTTAAATTTCAGATGTAGTTTTTTACATCTGAAATTTAAAATTCTTCATTTAGAAAGTAACTATGTTATCTGGAGTGTTACAGTTGTTTACTTTTTTCCTTAATTAAACCCTTCCTATAAGCAAGAAGAAGCATTTTTAAATCTTCTATTTGGTGCTGAAGGACTATCCCTATGTCCGTATCCGCTACTCTCTTCCTAGCAGAGGAATGCTCTAAAACTACTATGGAGGAGAGTATATCTGTTTCTTCTTTTATTGCTTTTTCTGTAGATTCAAAGGGCTGATGGCATATTAGCTGCAGACCAAAGGAATTGTAAATTAAGGTGTATCCAGCCATACCGGTTTTGGATTGATAAGCCTTTGAAAAACCTCCGTCTATTACCATGAGTTTACCATTAGCTTTTATTGGGCTTTCTCCATTCTTTTTTTCTACTGGTACGTGGCCATTAACTATATGGGATTCTTCAGGATCTAGTCCAAATTCTATCAATATTTTATTACATATATCTTCATTGTCTCTAAAATCATAATAAGGATCCTTTTTTTCATAGTGAGTTTCTTCTTCTTTGATAAAATATCTTTCAAAGGTTGCCATTTTTTCCTTGCCGAAAAGTGGAGAAAAGGGTCCTGCCCACAAATACCACATTATATCTGTATTATGTTGACTTTGCCTTAGTTTATTTCCGTGGAAAAAACTTTCTCTAGTAAGAATTTCTAGCTTGTCTAAAAGTGCTTTACCACTATACTCTTTCCCCTCTAAATCCACTTTTTTAAAATCTCCATTTTCATCTAATGGAATGCAACCATGGTACAGAAGGTTAGAGTTAATTTTTAAATATAGGCTTCCATTTGAGAATAAAAAACGAACATGTTTATTAAGTTTCTCACTGCTAATAAAAGAAAATTTTAATTTTTCTAGAAGCTCTTTTTCCTCTGGTGTAAGCTTATATGGATTTTCAGGATTAATAGTTGGGAAATTTGTATCAGTGATTTTGTATACCTTTTCCCCAAGATGAATACATCCCTCTTTATAATCAATTTTGTCCAATAATAGCCTATTAGACATGTTGAATTCAGGGTGTCTTGAAATAATTTCTTTTTCCAGCTTAAATTGAATTATGGATATAGCCTTGTGCATTTGCGCTGTAAGTTGAATTTCCTTTAGAGTATAGGTACTTTCACCATCGAATTTTGGTAAGAAATTTTCGCAAGGGTCATTTTTATAGAACTCCATTGCAAAGGTAGCCAGAGGAAGCAGGTTTATTCCATAACCATTTTCTATAGTGTCCAAATTTGCATATCGTGTACAGATTCTTACCACGTTGGCAATACATACATCAGAACCAGAAGCTGCACCCATCCACAATATATCGTGATTTCCCCACTGGATGTCCACAGAATGATAATTAGCTAAAGTGTCCATAATTATATCTGCACCTGGGCCTCTGTCAAAGATATCCCCAATTATATGAAGTCTGTCTATAACTAATCTCTGTATTAATTTTGATAAGGCAATTATAAATTCCCTTGCTCTGTCGATATCAATTATGGTATTTATGATTTCACCATAGTATTCGTGTTTATCTGCTCTATCAGGTTCCTCGTGTAAAAGCTCCTCAATAATATAGGAAAAATCCTTTGGAAGGGCCTTTCTAACCTTTGAACGGGTGTATTTAGAGCAAACATATCTGCATATTTCAATTAATCTGTACAGTGATATTTTATACCAATCATTAATATTTTTTTCCTCTCTTAAAACTATATCTAATTTTTGTTCAGGATAATATATAAGAGTGGCAAGACTTTTCTTATCACTTTCACCAAGAGCATTGCCAAAGACATCTTCAATTTTTCTCTTAATTACACCAGAGGCGTTTTTCAACACATGGAGAAAAGGTTCATATTCTCCGTGTATATCCGTAAGAAAATGTTCAGTACCTTTTGGTAAATTTAAAATTGCCTGAAGATTAATTATTTCAGTAGAAGCTTCATTAATGCTGCTATATTGCTGAGCAAGTAAGTTTAAGTATTTTAGATTACTTTTAATTTTTGTATTTGGTATAGATTTGTTTGTCATAAACTAACATTCCTGCCTTTCTTAATGAATGTAATTACAAATACAGTTTATATAGTACTATTTTAACATAATAACCTATTTTAAAGGAGTATAAAATAATATTTTTTATTGCAAATAGAAGCAATTGAGTAGCACAATATATAATTAGTATATCAAAATAAAAGTATTAAAATAACTATATACAGATTATTTTAATAGTAGAAACTGTAATTAGTAATTTGAACCAATAAGGAGTACTTGTCCAATCTATATAATTTTCAATTACAAATAGCTTAATAATATTTGTGTAGATTTTGAGTTTCCATAGCTGTTAATAGCTTTTTAGTAATGTAAATTATATAAAATAAATTATATATTAAGAATTGGATAATGTGAAGATTGTATTGTAAATATATGTAAAAATATGCTATGATAATTAAGTGCTGTATATGCCGTAATAAATCAAAGCTTATAATTAATTTAATATATTACTCATTGATTGAAGTTTAAAAAAAATTTATACAATATCTATATGTTAATTGTTATTTATAAAATATAATAAATTTATTAATATTTATATCATATTTATTATTTCAAGACAATCTTAAATAATAAACTATGTAATTTTTATTGTAATTTAAAAAATATATAGTATGTAATTAAAAATTTTCTGTTTATCCTATGACTATCCACTCTAATACTCCCATCCTTTTTTAGTGGGAGTGAAGAGTGGATACGTCGCTGGATAACGATTTGCCCTAAAGGACAACGAGTTCTAAGCATCACAAATCGATACTAAGAACTCTGTTAGTAACCATCAGGTGGAATAAAAACTCCACCTGATGCCAAGACCCCTTTTTATACTATAAAAATTAATTTAAAATACCATTTTAGGATATATGTCAATAATATAAAAAATTTAAGGCGAAAGGAAATTATTTATGGAAAGCATAGAGAAAAAAACGTGGTTTACAATGGTAAATGAATTTATACACAAATATGAAGAATGTATATTTAATTTCTTTTTTTTGCTGTGTCTCTTTATAGCCTTCATATATGGCATTAGCTTTAAGATTATGAATGATGGCTTTTGGCACATTAAAGTAGGAGAATACATTATAAAAAATAGAACTATACCCTATCATGATATATTTTCTTGGTATGGCATGTCTAAGAACCTTCAATGGACTAGCCATGAATGGTTATTTGGGGTTCTTTCATATTTAATTTACTCTATTCATGGTTTCTTATCAGCAGCTATATTTATGGGAATAATGAATACATTGATTTCCTTTATGCTCTACAAGCTTTTAGAAATAAGAAGTAAAAGTAAATGGATAGCTCTCATTTGCATGGGTTCTTACATAATTATGTTTGGAAGTGAGGTATCCCTCGCCTTTAGACCTATAATTGTATCATTATTACTCATACCTGTTACCTGTATTTTGCTGGAAAAGAATAGATATATAGCTGCCATATTTGTAGTTATTTTAGGCATAAACTTTCATGGTGGTGTTTATCCTATATATATAATTGTATTTGCCTACTATACTCTATTTAAGAATTATAAGTATTTTGCAGCCGTACTTGTAGGAGTATTTGTGAACCCCTATACATATGGCATATATTTATATACTATTAGATCCATGAGTGAAATGCATCTGCAAAAGCAGTACATAAACGAATGGAAAGTTACTCAAATATATGATTTGAAGTTTTCACTGGCAATAATAATTTTTATTGTATTTATCTACATCCTCGGTAAAGTAAAGCTTAAAGACATTTTATTTTCTGGAAGCTTCATAATATTGTCTATTTCCGCTGTAAGGCAAATAATATTTTTACCTATTTTAGCATTGCCAATAATATCTCCCTACATAAAGCCTGCATTAAATGAGTTTATTGAAAGGTACATAGTTCACAATGAAATTATAGAATATATCAAATCAAAGATTGGATTTTTTAAGGGCACACTAATAAAAAGTATAATAATTATAGCAATAGAGTTAGCAATAATTATCCCTAATGGATCATACTGTTATGACTTTTTCAAAAATGGAATGAAAATATTTAGAATAAGTGCTTCAGATTGTCCTGTACAAGCAGTTGACTATATAAACAAACATCCTGAAATAAAATACAGTCATCTTTTAAGTCACTATAATGACAGCCAATACTTAATTTTTAGAGGGATACCAACCTTTGTAGATAGTAGGGCAGATTTATTTCTCCCTAGCTTTAATAAGGATACAAATGCCTTCTATGACTTTATGCACGCTTTTATAGATTTATATGATCCACAGGATCTTATTAATAAGTACAATATAAAATATATACTGGTAAATAAATCCTATTCAATCTATGGAATTTTAAATGGTTATAAAAATTTATCTGTGGTTTATGAGGACAGCAATTATTGTATTTTTAAAGTGGATTATTTTATAGGGAATATTTATTGATGTTTTTTTGTTATGTATTTGTATTGGCTCTATAGTGAGATATAATAATAAGGATAATAAATAGTATAAGTTTTTGTTTTAGAAAATAGTGTATGGTTATTATAAAAAATAACATCATAAAAGTTGAAAAAATTCATAATAGTTTAGCATTAAGCATTGAATATAATGATACGTTGTACAAAAATGCCCTGTTTTTTGATTTAGAGCACTATGTATATAAAAAGCCTATATGTATAGGACTTAAAAATTTAGAGAAAATATTTGAAATAGAAAGAGAAAGTGCGGTTATAAGTGGTTCTAATTTAGCTAAGACCATTAGTAAAATTATAAAGGATAAAGATTATTTCAGCAGAATACCTGAGGAGAAAAAAGATAAAATACTTTTGTATAATCAACAGGATATGGTGAGCCTTTTTTATATATTAACTAATTGGAAAAAATATGTATAGTTTATAATTAAAAAATTAAAAAATTAAAAAATAGCTTATGTATTTGTAAAATATTATCATAAGATTAATTTTTAACATATAAAATTTGAATTTTAAAATAAAAAATATAATTAATAACTGTAAATATGTAAAATTTAAGTAGAATTAATGAATTTATTATGCTATAATGAAGTCATAAAAATGTTGGATTACCAATAAATGTGCAGAATATTGTCGAATTGGCTTTAATAGCATAAAATTCTAAACTTAGCTAAGTGTTCCTTCTTATAAGTTTAGAAGAATTGTTTAAGGACATGAATTTGTTATATTAATGAACAAAAAAAATTATAATTAAAGATTTAGTTATAAAATATAACTAAAGTGTGATCTTGGAAATGAAGGTGCATAAATGTGGCAGCATTTAATAAGAAGAGAATTGGCGATTTATTAGTTGATTCAGGAAAGATTACAGAAGAGCAGCTTCAAACGGTATTAAAGAAACAAAAGGCAACAGGAAAGAGAATAGGAGAACTTTTAATTGAAGAAAAGTTTTTAAGCCAAGATGATGTTATAGATATTCTGGAAATACAAAATGGTATTCCTAGAGTATATATGGAAATGACTAATGTGGACAAGGAAGCTATACAAGCTGTACCTGAAAGCTTAGCAAATAAGTATGTGCTAATTCCAATTAAGATAAAAGATAATACAATCCATGTAGCAATGGTTGATCCATTAAATATGTTTGCTTTAGATGATGTTAAAATAGCTTCGGGCTATGAAGTGGAACCATTGCTTGCCACAAAGGATGAAATAGTAAAGGCTATAGATAAATATTATTCTAGTCAATATATTCAAAAGGCTGCAGAGGATTTGACAAAAGAGCATAGGTTGGCCTCTACGGCGGAAAGCCAAGAAATAGAAGAAGAAGTCAAAAATGCACCAGTAGTAAGACTTATTGATTCCATAATTAAGAATGCTACAAAGGCTGGAGCTAGTGATATACATATAGAACCCTTCGAAAATTATGTGAGAATAAGATATAGAATTGATGGAGAGCTAAAAGAAGTACTGAAATCACCAAAAGAAACTTTGGGAGCACTAATTGCTAGAATAAAAATACTGGCAAACTTAAATATAGCTGAGAGAAGAGTACCTCAGGACGGGAGAATATTTACAGAATTTGATGGGAATAAAATAGATCTCAGAGTCTCAATGATTCCTACAATATTTGGTGAAAAGGCAGTTATAAGAATTCTAAACAGAGAAAATTTTATAATTGGTAAAGAAAAATTAGGATTTAATAGTGTAGAGCTTGAACAAATTAATACTATGGTAAAGGCACCCTATGGAATAATTCTTGTAAGTGGACCTACAGGAAGTGGTAAATCTACTACACTATATTCCATATTAAATGATTTAAATACTGAAAATAAAAACATTATTACGGTAGAAGATCCGGTGGAATATATGATGGAGGGAGTAAATCAAGTTAATGTAAATGCAAAGGCGGGACTCACCTTTGCATCAGGTTTAAGATCTATTCTTAGACAAGACCCAGACATTGTAATGATTGGGGAGATAAGAGATAATGAAACCGCAGAAATTGCCATAAGGGCAGCTATAACAGGACATCTTGTTTTAAGTACTATACACACTAATGATGCTCCATCCTCCGTTGTAAGACTTTTAGATATGGGTATAGAGCCTTATTTAGTGGCTTCAGCAGTAGCTGGAATAGTATCTCAAAGGCTTGTGAGAAAGATTTGTCCACACTGCATGGAAGAATATGAAGCTGAAGAATATGAAAAAAAGCTTTTAAAGGCTGATGTAAATCAATCTTTAAAGTTAAAGAGAGGAAAAGGCTGTGATTATTGCAGCGGTCTGGGATACCTTGGCAGAATTGGAGTATATGAAATAATGGAAATATCCAGAGCACACAGCGAATATATTATGAAGAACAAAAATACAGATGAACTTAGGGATTTATGTATTGAAAATGGTATGAAAACCTTGAGAGATGCCTGTGTAGATCTAGTGCTAAAGGGTATTACTACTACAGAAGAAATGGCTAAAATTGCTTACTTAAAAGAATAAAAGCTTTAATAAATCTATTCACAAGAAGGGGGTGGATAGTTAATGCCTACATTTCAGTATGAAGCAAAAACAACTAAGGGAAACATAATAAAGGGAAAAATTGATGCAGTAGGTGAAGAAGCAATAATTGAAATATTAAGACGTAAAGATTATTATCCTATAAAAATTGCAGAATACAAAGAAGGTTTCAATGTAAATTTATCTGAATATCAAAAGGTTCCAATGAAAGACATAGCCATATTCGCCAGACAATTTGCAGTAGTTTTGGAAGCGGGTATTACTATTTTGAGAGCTATAGAAATACTTAAAGAACAATCTGAAAATAAGAAATTAAAGAGAATATTGTCTGAAGTTTTTGAAGAAGTCCAAAAGGGCAACAGTCTTTCCGAATCCATGGGAAAATATAAGGATTTTCCTAAAATGTTTATAAGCATGATATCTGTAGGAGAGGCTAGTGGAACCCTTGACAGCATAATGAACAGAATGGCAGGTTACTATGACAAAGAGTACAGGCTAAGACAAAAAATAAAAAGTGCAGTAACCTATCCTATTATAGTAAGTGTATTCGCATTTTTAGTTGTAGTAATGTTAGTAACTTTTGTACTACCAAAATTTGTTGTAATGCTTGATAGTTTAGGGGCAAAAGAATTGCCTTTACCGACGAGAATAGTTATGGGAAGCAGCAGCATAATACAACATTATTATATATTGATTATTTTGATTGTAATTGCAATTATAATCATAGCAAATAGTTTATTAAAGACAAAAAAAGGTACTATTGCACTGGATACCTTTAAGATGAAGGTACCTATGTTTGGAAGTATATATCAAAAAATAGTTACTGCAAGATTTGCAAGAACCTTTGGAATACTAGTTACCAGCGGCTTATCTGTACTGGAGAGCATTGATATAAGTAAAGAGGTTGTCGGAAATGTGGTAATAAAGAATGTGCTGGATCTTTTAGAAGAAGATATAAAAAAAGGTGAAAGCCTTGGAGAAAGTCTGAAAACAAGCAATGTCTTTCCACTGATGCTATCACAAATGATTAAAATAGGAGAGGATTCAGGTACACTGGATTATGTCCTTGATAAAACCGCAGAATTTTATGATGGAGAAGTGGATTCAGCCACAGCACAAATTGCTGTAATGGTGGAACCACTGATAATTATAGTACTTGCAGCAGTAGTTGGTTTTATAATAATATCCGTAATATTACCTATATTCGATATTTACAATGCCATGGGATAGGGTGATTTTACATAAAAATTATCATGGAGGTGTTTTTAATGAAAAATGAATTAGTATTAAATTCAAACAACATAGGCGTAAACACAACAAAGGAATCATTAATAAAAAAGAAAAAGAAAGGCTTCACATTGGTAGAACTTATTGCGGTTATTGCAATACTTGCAATATTGGCTGCTATTATTGTGCCTAGAGTTGCTAATTATACAACTAGTGCAAATAATGCAAAACGTTTGGCAGATGCGAAAACAATTGCTCAAGCCGCTGAACTTTATCAAACGGAAACTGGAAATACTATACCTGATGATACTCCTTTAACTGACTCTGATTCTACTGCGACTAATGATTTAAAAAGTATATTAACTACTACTGTTAGCGGAAAGACTTATTTAAGTAATTTTCCAACTGATTCCACTGAATTAAGTGCAATAGGCCCTAATTATTCTAATTTAAAGACGTACATTACAACAACTCATTAGCTTGGTATACTTATTTTAAAGATATTACTCGGAGAATTTCATTTCTCCGAGTGAACTTTAAAAATTATATAAAGTCTATAGAGATTTACTTTTATAAAATAAATATTTAATTATAATATATGTAATAAAAAGGTGATATTATGTTTTCAAAAGATATAATGGCTGTAAATATTGGTGATAGTATTATAAAAATAATAGTAGGCAACAAATCAAATATTAAATTATGTGAAAGCATAAAAACTCCAGCGGAAAGCATAGTAAACGGTAAAATGGTAAATTTAGATGTTGTGGCTCTAGCTTTAAGAAAATTTATAAATAAAAATAATATAAATGTAAAGAGAATTTCCTTTGCCATTAATGGTCAGGATATTGTCATAAGACAAATTGAGACTCCAATAATGAAAGATAAAGAGATAAAAAAGTCTGTGGATTGGGAAATGAATCAATACCTTAGAGAAGAGGGTTCAAATCACTATATAGATTTTGAAAAAGTAGATACTGTAATGTCAGAGGATAAAAAAGTATACAAGCTTTTAGTGGCAGCTGCACCTAGAGATAAAGTTGATCAATTGGTGGAGCTTTCTAAAACATTAAATATGAAATTGATTTCAGTAGATGTATTATCAAACTGTATTGTACGAGCATTCCAGAACTTTGGTATAACTTCTAAAGAAATGGAAAGTATTGCGGTTATTGATATTGGCTATGAAAATACAAGTATAATTATACTTGAAAAAGGTAAATTTTTTATAGAGAGAGTAGTACCATTTGGATTGAATAATATTGTCAGAGAAATATCAAGAAAAAATGGCATTGACATAGAAGAAGCTTTTACTTATATTGATGATAAATACGACATAAATAGTTTAAATAATGATGATGAAACTGAAAAGAGAATAGAAACTCTATTTGAAAATGTATACTCTACCTTTGCAAAAGTAATTCAATTTTATACTAGTAATAACACCAAGAAAAGTATTGATGAAATTTTTATAATTGGCAGTGGATGTAAAATTAAGGGTATAGACAGGTTCACCAGTAATTATTTTTCTATTAAAACTACTATTGCAGATTCTCCTGAAATAATAAAGCTTAATGCTAAATTCTCAAAGGAAGTTGATTTTAAATCCTTTGTAAGTACTTTTGGGCTTTTGCTTAGAAAGGAGTAAAATATGAAAGAGTTGAATTTAATTCCCTATGAAATTAAAGAGAAGAGAGATAAAGAAATATCTGTCTATAAAGCAGGTTTATATGGAATTATTGCTGTTTTTATTATATTTGTTATGCTTTATATACCAAATTTCATTCTCAATTATTATAAATCAGAAGGAAATCAGCTGAAATTAAAAATAGATGCTAATAGTAGTGTTAGTGCTGAAAAGGGAAATTTAACTGATGAAATAAATAGCTATAGGACATATACGGAGAAAATAAATAGTATATCCAAAGGGAAAATTTTATTCAGTGATAAGCTTAGAGGTATACAAAAGCTTATACCTAGTGATTTAACTATTGTTACATTAACTTATAATAGTAAAGTGATTACTATAAATGGAACTACTAATAATTATAATTCCATAAGTGAATTTGCTGCAAATTTACAGCTTACAGATAACTATAAAAATTCTAGAATAAATAGTATAACTTCTTCTAGTAATCAGGTTGGCGGTTCAAGTTATAATTTTACTATAGTTATTAATTGATAGGTGGTGGAGTAAGTGAGTAATTTAAGTAATCGAGAAAAATATTTAATAATAGCAATTGGAATCTTAGCTGTTATATATGTATATTATAGTTTTTTTCTATCACCTGTAATGAATAAGATAAAAGTTGAAAAATCTAAAGTGGATGCCTATAATACACAATTGAAAAATATAAATGTAATGAAAACTGACAATAAAAAACTTAGTAATGAGTTACATGCTTTAAGGGAAAAGAATAATCAGAATTCTATGGCCTTACCTAATTTTGAAAGAAATCCTGAAATTGCATATAAGTTAAAAGCTATAGCTGATAGTAATAAAGTAAGTATAAGTAATATTAATTTATCTCAGCCCACTGCTTATAGTCAAACTTCTTCAAATACGTCAAGTAATAATACTAATAATTCACCACAGAATAATACAAATAGTTCAAGTAATACGGTTACTGCAAAGCCAGGAAGTCTTTTAAGTATACCTGTCAATCTAAGTGTAACTGGAGATTATGATGGGATAGTAAATTTTATTTCTTCCATAGAAAAGGATGAGAGACTCTCAGTAATAAATAGTATCAATTTAAGTTCGCAAGGTACTAGCGGAAGTTCAAATTCAGGCTCAAATAGTATTACTGCAACTATTATGTTAGATTATTTTTATATTGTTACTTCGGAAAAAGATAAGGTGGAGTATGATTTTAATAAAGGGAATTATGGAAAGGATAATCCTTTTAAATAAGAATTCTATTGCTATTCATAAATATTTTATGTTAGGTGGTGTAGTAGAGTATGAAAAAAGGTTTTACTTTAGTTGAAGTGGTTGCGTCTATAGCTATATTTTCTATTACGATTTTAGCTATTTCAATGGCTTTTTCTACATCCTTAAATATAAGTCAGATGAACGATATTAAGCAGGATACATCACAGTACGCTAAGGCTATTACGGAAAATTATATAGCTCTGAGGTATAGTGCTATAAATATAAATGCAAATACTGAGGTGTCAGCTTTTAAATATTTTAATACAGTAGACGACATACAGAATTTATTTAATACGGGAAATAGTATGACAAACATTTCTGGAAGTGTAAATAACACTGCCTATCCTTCTATGCAGGGAATGAAGTTTGGTGTTTTAATAGATATTAGTAAAACTACCAATCTTAATGTAGATTTTTATCATATTTATGTGCGTGTATGGAGACTAGACAAGGGAGCACAAAGTCAATCTGTTAGAGATATTTATGAAAGTAGTGATTGATATGAAAAATCAGATTAAAAGAAAGGGCTGTTCACTTATAGAACTAATTGCTGTAATGGCCATACTTACTATTGCATATGGAATTATATTTGAGATTTTTACTACACAGACAAGGATATACAGTAACGAGATGGTAAGAAATGATGTGCAGAATTCGGCAAGATTGTGTTTGAGTAGTATAAGTGACAGCATACAATTGGCTTCATATTCTAAAGAAAATATAAATATAATGAAACAACAAAATACATTTGACGGATTAGGCCAATGCACACAGATTGTAAGTGTAAATAATGGTGAATATACCTATGTTATAAATAACAGAAGACTCTTCAAATATGTAAATAGTACAAATTATACAATGATTTCCGGTAATGTGGATGATATAACTATAACCCAAAATAATATTTATGAAATAGATGTAAATATAACAGGAAAACATTTTTATACTGAAGTTTCCTTAAGAAGTATTGAAATGGAGGTGCAGTAACTATGAATTCAAATAGAAAAAAAGGGTCGGTACTTATATTAATGCTGGCTGTAGTTGCCTTAATATTAGTATTTGTGACATCTCTTGTAATAGTGAATACCAGCACTCACAAAGTACAGATTTCAACTGATACAGTAAACAGGGTGAATTATATTGCAGAATCGGGAATAGAAGTGGCATGGGCTAATTATTTTGCAAATTATACGAATGCAAGCAATATTGATAGTTATATTACAAATTTGAACAGTAAACTAAAAACAATAACTGATAACAAAAGCTTAAAATCTCAAGATGGAAGTATATGGGTTAGCACACTTTATATTGATACTTCTTCATACAGAATAGTTTCAACTGCTACAAATGGAAACATTACAAAAACATTATATCATATAATTCAAGTTAACGATTTAAATAGTGGAAGTGACAGCCATAATATATTATCTCCTCTATTCTCCACAAAACGAAAATTTATGATTTTCAATGTAACCACTAATTCAAATTCTGATAATAATTTGAATTTTCTTGTTAAACCAGGTAATGATAAAAAGACTTATGATGAAAAATTTTTGTTTTTAAATATTGGGCAATATCAAAATAATTTTAATAATACTGATTATTCCTTTAGTAAAAATAATGGTGGCAATAGTGGTATTAAAGCAATATCAAATAGTTTTTTTGTTTTTCCTGTTTCTGATTGTACTTTACCAGGAATCAAATCTAGTAGTAACAATGATGAGTGGATAACCTATCCTAATACTAATGTGCAGTATTATGTATCAAGTACAAGTGTTGCTAATTCAATAAACAATTCAAATCTGACAAGCCCCAATAATGCATTTATTCAAGGATTAGTAACAAATAAAGATAAAGTTCGTGTAATAATAATTAATGGAGATATAACCCTTGATAATATAGACACCATTCATGCAAATACTTATTTAAATAACTTGATTGTGTATTGTACTGGTACTATTAATCTAAATAATTGCAATATACAATCTGGAAGCAATGGAAACAATGGTCAAAGTGATATTAATATTTGCTTTATAGGAAATAATTTAAATGTTCAAGGAGCAAATACTGTTAGTTATGTATATGGAAATAATTTTAATAGTAATGATGATGCAACAATTAAAAAAATTATTGGAGAAAATATTACTGCTGATGTAACTTGGCGTTAAGGCTTAGTACCAAGCAATATAGATGTGAAAGAAAGACAAGATGAGATGTACTTAATAAGTAGATCTATGGAAGAAAATGTGAAAGTAACAAGGAGTTAACGAGAAGATATGACATATTTACTTGCATAGCGCTGTAAAGATTTTGTAAGAATACAAATATAAATAATAAATTAAAAAGTTAGAAAAGATATGTTTTTATTGTTATATTGAATTGAACTGAAATAGTAATACTTATTAATTACTTTAAAGCTTAGTAATATAATGTTCAACTGTAAATAGCTCAATAATATTCTAGGAAACTTGAGTTTTCATAGTTATTCCTAATAGCTTTTTAGTAATGTAAATTAATTAAATTGCGTAAGTATATGTAAAAATGTGATATCGTATATTTGTGATTATGAAAAGATTTACAATTACTATTTATAAATCTTTTTCATTACGCTATTTGTATTAGTTCTACATTAGGATATAATAATAATAGAAATAATAATGAACAGCGTAAGTTTTCGTTTTAGAAAGAGTGATATATCGTGATTATAAGAAATAATACCATAAAGGTTGAACAAATTGATAAGAGTTTAGTACTAAGCATTGAAGATAAGAATGAACTATATAAAAATTCTCTGTTTTTTGATTTGGAGCACTATGTATATAAAAAGCCTATATGTATAGGAGTTTTTGGCTGCTCCTATTATGATGATGATAAAAGAGAATTATTTGTAACACAATATATGATAGAGGATAAAAAAGATTCTGAAGAAATTATCTCTAAGATAGAAGAATATTTTATAAAATATAAAAACAGTTATGAAAAGAAGTATATAGTCACTTTCTCTGGAAATAATGATTTTACAGTATTAAGATATTTATTCAAAGAAAGAAATATATATTTTGATATAGATTCAGAGTTTATTCATATAGATTTACAAAAGCAGTATGAAAAAGAGAAAAAAGAGGGAATTGGACTTAAAAATTTAGAAAAAATCTTTGAAATAGAGAGAGAAAGTGCAGTGATAAGTGGTTCTAATCTAGCAAAGACCATAAGTAAAATTATAAAGGATAAAGATTATTTTTCCAGAATGCCTGAGGAGAAAAAAGATAAAATACTCCTTTATAATGAACAGGATGTAGTAAGTCTCTTCTATATATTGACTAATTGGAAGAAATATATAGTACATGAGGAATGAAAATTTTACCATAATTTTGAAATAGTAATGCAAAATTATATATGCTATAATAAAAATATTTTAGTAGGCGGTGATAATTTTGGATAAAGAAACAAGACAGATGTTTGAATTGATATTAAAAAAGCTTGATGGCTTGGAAACAAGATTTGAAAGCATGGAAACAAGGCAAGAAAGTATGGAAACAAGATTTGATGTCATGGAAACAAGGCAAGAAAGCATGGGGAAAAGGCAGGATGAGATGTATTTGCTTTTCAGGTCTTTAGAGGAAAATGTGAAAGTAACAAGGGCTGAACAGGAAAAGGCTACATATGTGCTTGCAGATATGCAGGGTAAGCTTACAAAATTAACTGAAAAAGTAGAAGATCACGAAACAGTTATAGAGCAAATCAGAGCAATAAATTAGTATTATAATATATAACACAATAAAAGCCAATATAAAATTGTTATGGAAAATATGAGAATTTTAATTTAATATATAGTGAGATAGTTAGAAATAGCTATCTTTTTTTGTTACAGATAACTTAAAAAAATTAAAAATTTATTTAACCAAATAGGTATATATATTTAATTTCTGTCCATAATCAAGGTATAAAATACAAAATATATGAAGGAGAAGAGATGAGGATGGAAAATTTAAAATTGAAGGATTTAACAACAAAAAATATTAAAGTTAAAACAAAAAAGAAAGGTTTTACCCTTATAGAAGTCATAGCTGTCATTGCAATTCTTGCAATCTTAGGAGCAATACTCGTACCTAATGTTTTAGTTTTAGTTAATAAGCCTTTATAAATAGGAACTTACAAATAATCCGTCAAAAAATCGTCAAAAATTAAAATATTGTATTGATTTTTTTTGACGCATTTTCTATCATGTCAGATGTTACGTGAGAATAAGTATTCATGGTTTGTTTAATATCATGTCCTAGCAGCTTTGCGGCGGTTTTAAAGTCAACACCATGACTTATCAACATGGTAGCATAAGTATGTCTTAATTCGTGCACTGTTATACTATACCCAGCTTTTTTATAATTTCTACTCAAGTCAGACGATATCCCTACAAGTGATTTATTTTTAAAAATTCTATTATCAAAATTAATAGGATTTTCTTTTTTAAATTTCATAAGTTCATCCATAACCACTACAGGAATAGGGACTTCCCTTTTAGAATTATTAGTTTTTAATTTTCCTAATCCATATTTATTGCTATCAATTTTCTTCCATTGAAGCGATACTTGTAGAATAGACCTTGGTTCGTCAATATCTGACCATCTCAGACCAACAATTTCTCCTATCCTTAAGCCACATTTTGCAGCCAAAAGAGACATTAAGAAAAAAGGTTTATATTGTATTTTTTTTAACAAATCTTCTAATTGAGTTATAGTCAATGCAGTTTTCTCACTTGTATTTTCGTCTACAGGTATATCAATATTGGATGCTGGATTTTCCTGTATAAGCTTATATTTTTCTTTTGCATAGGCGAATATAAGTTTTATATTGGATAAATGCCATTTTATAGTGGAAGCTTTTAATTTTTTGTTTACAAGCAAGTCAATGCAGTTTTGAACATCTAGATTCGTAATTTCTGGTAAAGAAAGATCATAGAGAGAAGAGAATTTTTTCAAAGAACTGTAGTGAGAACTTATTGTATTAGCTGTTTTATATAAAGTTTCATGCTTAATGAACTTTTCCCCAAATTCTTTAAAACTCATTTTGTCACATTCATTATGTTCAACAATACAACTCTTTAATTTTAGTTCGTCTACTGTTACTAGAGCGGCATCTTTTGCAGCCTGTTTTCCCTCTTTGTTCAAAGGGAAGCCTTGTTTCGATTTCTGTTTCCATTTTCCCAAATTATCTTTGTAACTGATAATGTATTGCCATCCATTGTCTTTCTTTCTATAGGTTATATTGTATTGCATAAAAATTACCTCCTATCGTTTTCTTTTCGACAATAAGTACTTCATATATTGAACTATTTCGGACCTTTCAGTTTCGGTAAATTCTACATCATAAAAAGGTTCTAGTATTAAATTGTTTTTATTATCCACTACATATGAACTATTTTCTAAACCTTCTTTAACAATATTATGTATGTTCTTTATAGTATCAATAGTATAGTTCAACTGTTCCTCAGTAGTTAACAATTCTTTTATTGTAATTCCAAGCGCATCTGCAATTTTTTCAATTTTATCTATCGTTGGATTCTTTTTCTTATTATTTTCTATGTCACTCAGATATCCTACAGACATGCCAGCTAATTCAGCTAGTTTATTAATAGTAATATGCTTTTCTTCTCTAATTTTTTTTATATTATATCCATTCATTAATATCACCTCATTTGTAATTATTCTCCCATAACGAATATTTTATACTTAAAATATTTCAATGTCAACGAAATATTAAGAAAAATAAAGTATTTCGCTGAAAACGAACAACAGTTTGCTTTCTTCGCCTGTAGTGAAATAATATAAACTTTGTTCTCTACCAGAGAAAAACATATAATTTAAATATAGCAAACAGGGGGTGAGAAGATGAACAGAATAAAAGAATTTAGACAGTCTATAGGGATGACAGTAAAGGAATTATCATTAGCATCTGGTGTGGCCGTGGGGTATATAAGTGATATAGAAAATGACAATATGAATGAGACTAATCCAACAAAATTGGTAATGGAAAAAATATCAAGCGCTTTAGGGAAAACAGTGCCTGAAATATTTTATGAGGGGGTCAAGAGTTGTGGATAAGTTATTAACTAAAAAGGATTTAGCAGAAAGGTGGCAAGTTTCAGAAAGAACAATAGACCAGTACAGAGAGAATAGAATCATTGTTCCCGTAAAAGGAATCCCTTGCATCAGATACAATTTACAATACATTGAAAAGATTGAAGGTTGTATTCCGGAAAGAGCTACTTTAAGGGAAAGAAAACTTGAAAAGGAATTAGAAGAAGTAAAAAAAGAAAGAGATTGCTTTAAAGGGATTTTACAAACTGTTTTAGCGGAAAGCAGTAAGATAATATCTTTCCAAGAAAAGAAAGTAGTTTAATCATTTCAAAACCAAATATCAGCATTTCAATAACTAATCATATCTATAGTGCCGCAATGGCTAAAAAGTAAGAGTGGATAAAAAGAACCATGACATGATTAGGAGCTGTGGCTATAAAATATGTCATGATGCGAAAAAAAGTGAGGTAAGGAGGACTTGAATAAATATCAAAAAGTAATCAATCAAATAACTAAAGACCATTTAGAGAAAACTTTTATGCCAATACCATTTGTTACCACAAGAAAAGCAATCCGCAAAAAATTTAAAAGAGTAACTAATGAATATGGCTATAAGAGCCTTAGATTTTCAACGTTACTAAAAATCAAACAGTATGGCAAGGATCATGAATTTAGAGCATAGGAGGCGAAACCATTGAAGATTAATGAAAACTACAAAATTGAAGCCATTGATGAAAGAAATGTTTGCATCATGGAGCGTAAAATTCCAAAAGCAGAACCAGGAAAAGAACCAAAGAAACCTTATTGGAAAACAGAAGGCTATTATCCCAACATAGAATTTGCTCTTAAGAGTTTAGTTACAAAAGAGATTAATGGTACTGGAATAAAAGGTTTAAAGACGATTACAGATAAGATTAAAGAGTTGCATGAACTTATTGGGGGACTTAATTATAAAACAGCCATGGAGCTACTGGAATATGAGAAAAAGAATAAGGAGCTTGAAGCACAGCTTGAGGAAATGTCAGAGAGGATTTTAGATTTGGAGGCATGTAAGTAATGAAAATAACAGCCAAGAAGAAGAAGCAGGTAATTAATCTTAAGAAAGAAGGCAAGTCTTATAAAGACATATTTCTGATAGCTAGAGTTAGATTTGAAAATGCAAGAAAAATAATTAAGGAGGCAGGTGTTAAGTAATGGTATTTGAAAATCTAATGGCTCTCCATGTTGCTATAAGGCGAAATTGTCCGCCTGAAATAGCTTTTAAATATATAGATAATCTTGCATGGCTTGAACGTAAAAGATCTCCAAACTTTGATTGGATTGAGAAGGATGTAAAAGATGTTCTTAAATTCAGAGAAGAAGGCCTTAGTTGGAGCGAAATAGGTAGTTATTATGGGACTACTGCCAGTGGCGTATGCCATGCAGTTATAACAAGGAGGAAGAATAAAGTTGATAAGAAAATTGTTAGAGCAAAACGGTCTTAAGATGTCGGATACAAAATTTAAAGAGGTCATGACAGAAACTCAAAACGACATTAGAGAAAATCATCTTAGGTTAGGGGTTAGGACTTCAAAGGATTATCTGTTAAAGGTGGCAATTATTTATTATGGAATTTCAAAGAGTATATAAAAAAAGAGCTCTTAGAAAAAGAGCCAATAAATAAAATAGTGTATCCCTATTCTACTATGGAATGAGGGTAAAAGTCAAATAGGAGGAAATATAAATGCAGGTAAATATAAATAAGATAGCCATAAAAGGCTTTAAGGGCTACGTAGACGAATGCGAATTTGTCTTAGGTAAAAGAACACTGGTAAGTGGCGATAACGGTCTAGGAAAGTCTAGCATAGGTGAAGCTATAGCGTGGGCTATAACTGGTTGTGATATTAACGGAAATGAAAAGGCTACAGCAAGGCTTGTTAATGATAAAAAGCCTAAGTTGACTGAGGTGGTACTTGATCTTGAGATAGATGGAACACCACAAACTTTAATCAGAAGAAAGAAAGGTTCCAGTAATGAGATTTACTTGAATGACGTTAAAGTGGCCAACAATGATATCTCAAGGGACTTGTATAAGAGCAAAGATGTTTTCCTCAGTATATTAAATCCTTATTACTTTCCTAATTTAGCTCCAAAAGATGCAAAGAATCTTTTATCCAGTATCTTAAAGCCAATAAGCAAGGAAGACATATTTGCAGAGCTTGGAGACTTCTTAAAGGAGAAATTAGAAAAGAATAAGTTTAGAACTCCTGAAACTTTTCTTACAGATAAGAGAGCAGAATTAAAAGACCAGGAGGAAAATATCATCTTCCTAGAGGGGGTCATCGAAGGGGCTAAACCTATAGATATTCCTGAAAGAAAAAGTTTTGCTGATACAGAATTAAAGAATCTTAGAGAGCAGCTTAAAAGTTTAGAATCAGTATCTAAAGATCCTAATTTTGATAGACTGGAAAGAAAAAAAAGAGATTTAGAATTAGAACTTTTAAAAGGTTACCTTGATATAAAGCCTATAGAGGGTACTAAGTGGCTGAGAGCAGAGAAAGACAGTTTACTTAAAAGATTTAGAGATATTGAAGCCAAAACATCTAATATTGGTAAAAACGTGGTTACTTGTGATAACTGTGGTAATGAAATAGATCTTAATGCAACTCTAAAGGTTAGTTTAGAAAAAGAATTAAACGAGGTAAAGGCTGAGGGCATAGCCAAGAAAAAAGAGATAGATGAACTTGAAAAAGAAAATGAAATTACAAAAGCAGAGAATATGAAAGTAGTCCAGGAATGGGAAATAGGTCTTAAATATCAAATAGAGACTATTCAAAAAGAAATAAGTAACCTTGCAGCAGAAAAATCAAAAGAGGAAGAATCCAGAAAAGAGAAAATCACATCAATAAAAGCAAAAGTATTAGAGCTTGATGAGGAAGAGAGAAGAATTTTTGCTCATAACTCAAATATAGAAGCTCTTGAAAAGCAGAATGAAAAAATCAAGCATGATATAGAAAAATCCAAGAGAGAAATTGAAAACTCCAAGCTAAAAATAGCAGAATTAAAAGTTGCTATAGATGCCGGTAAGCAGTACAACTCTATAAAACTTAAAAAGCAAACTGAGATTATAGGTAAGTACCTAGATAAAGTAGAGTTGCAATTTGAAAAATTAACCAAAGATGGAGAGCTTAAAGATGATTTTAAAATCCTATATGAAGGTAGAGAATTCAATAAGTTATCTAATGCAGAAAAAATAAAGGCTGGCCTTGAAATGAGTAACTTTGTTTCAAATATGATGGATTTACATTTTCCAGTGTTCATTGATAATGCAGAGAGCATTACAGTTATACAGGAATTAGATACACAAATGATTATGGCTAAAGTAGTTGAAGGCCAAGAATTGAAAGTTGAGGTGCTTAAATAATGAGAAATGATAATACTGATGTTTTAGCAATGGGCAGAGTTGAGTATGAAGTTAATGGAACTCAAATAAAGTTAACTTCTACTATAGTAAAAAAGTATTTAGTAAGTGGTGATCCAACACGAGTTACAGATGAAGAAGTAGGAGTTTTCCTTCAATTATGCAAAGGTCAAAAATTAAATCCATTCTTAAGAGAAGCATATCTAGTAAAATTCGGCAATAAGCCAGCAGCCATGATAGTTGGCAAAGATACTTTTACCAAGAGAGAATTAAGAAATCAAGATAGTGAAGGCCATGAGGCAGGAATAATAGTTGTTAATCTAAAAAAAGAGGTTGAGCAGAGAAGCGGAACATTCTATCTTAAAGGCCAAGAAACACTAGTTGGTGGATGGGCCAAAGCTTATAGAAAAAATAAAAAATTTCCTACTGAAATTACAGTTACATTAGATGAATATATAGGAAAAAAAGCAGATGGCACGATAAATTCTAACTGGACCCAAAGACCGGCAACGATGATAAGAAAGGTTGCATTAGTACAGGCTCTTAGAGAAGCTTATCCGGAAGAATTTGAAGGCTTATATGTAGCTGAGGAAATGAATGTTGATGATAAAGATTTAAGTACAGATCCAGTAGACGTAGAAAAGGAAATTGAAAAAGAAAATGAGGCCCCAGAGCAGCCAAAACCAGTTCAGAAAGAACAGAAACAATATTTAATGCAGCTAGGAGCTCAAAAAGGATTAGTAACAGGCGAAGGCAAGGAAGCAGATGTGTCTAAGCTTGAAGCACTGGCAAATGAACACAAAATAAGTCTTAGAGGTCTAACCTACGATAGTGCAAACACTCTTCTAAAGTTAGTTGAAGAATACACTGAGGTTGTAGATGTAGAAGTAACTCCTGTAAATGATGATCCTGGTACTGACGCACCACCCGAAGACATTGATGACGCAGATCCATTTTAAGAGGTAATCTCATGATTTCAAATGCAAATATATTTTTAGAAGAAAATGACAAGTATTCATTCAAGCCATTAGACCGCAATAGTGACACCATTATATTTAAGTTTTCAGATGGAACATGGATAACTGGCACATGGGATGCATTTAATAAACTTTTTCACACAATAGATGAAATGCTGCACGAAGAAAAAGAAACCTATATATCATTACAGGATAGATTATCAGAAGTAGAAACAAAAGCAGATAAGCTTCAGGAAGAAAATGATTATTTACGAACAAAGCTATCTATAAGGAGGCAAGCATGAAAGACATAAAGGTAGTTAAAGAACAAATAATAAATCTTTTGAGTAATGTCAAAAGAGAAAATATAGATAAGGTTGCTAAATATTTGGTAGAGGGCGATTTTTTTACCGCCCCCGCTTCAACCAGATTCCATGGAAATTTTTCAGGAGGACTTGCAGAACATAGTCTTAATGTCTACGAATTATTCAAAAGAAAAAATGAAATATATGATTTTGGACTAAGCTATGACACGGTTACAATTTCTTCACTGCTCCATGATATTTGCAAAGTAAATTTTTACACAGTTTACGATAAGAATGTTAATATCGCAAAAGCAGGAGAAAAACCAAAATGGATTAAAACACCAGCATATGGGGTTAATGATTTAATGCCTATAGGACATGGCGATAAGAGTGTTATATTGCTTCAACAATTTATAAAACTAACTAAAGAAGAAGTTATCCTTATCCGTTGGCATATGGGTGGCTATGAAGCCAAGGAGAATTTAAATACTATAAGTAATGCATGGAATATGTATAAAGCTGGTGTTGCTCTTCATACAGCAGATTTAGAGTCTAGTTATATATTAGAAGATCACTTTGAACCAGGTGAAGATAGTAACCAAGTTAAATTTAAACAATGAGGTGAAATAAATGAATAGAGTTGTTTTAATAGGTAGGCTCACAAAGGATCCAGACTTGAAATTTACCCCGGGAAGTGGTAATGCAGTATGTACTTTTACCTTAGCTGTAGATAGGAATTTCACCGACAAAAATACAGGAAAAAGAGAAGCTGATTTTGTACCTATAGTGGTATGGAATAAGATAGGTGAGTCAGCTGCAAACTACCTGACAAAAGGAAAGCTTGCCGGAATTTCGGGGAGAATACAGACAAGAAATTATGAAGCTAAAGACGGTCATAGAGTTTATATTACTGAGGTTGTAGCTGATGAAGTCCAGTTCCTTGAATGGGATAAGAAGCCAGTTGATGGAGAGATAAATAATCAAGGCGGCAAAGTCCTTGAACCAGTAAAGAATATTGATACTGAGTACGGAGATATTACTCCGATAGATGATGGAGACATACCGTTTTAGTATGAAAGTAAAAAAATAGCCCTAATAAAGGGCCAAGTGGAATATTTAACAAAAGTAGCTACTGTATTATTGTATCATTATTGGAAACAATATACAAATTGATAAATGAACAAAGGATGATAATATGATTATTTTTTCTTAGATTTAGACTTAATTATTAAAATAAGAATAAGAGAAACAGCAAATAAAATTATTGAATATAAGATAGTAATAATGGCTCTATAGGCAGATTGATTTCGCAAAATATTTAACATTATATTCGCTCCGTAAATTAATATTTTATGTTGAGTAAATATAGTATTTCCTATTGTTAATATTATAAACAGTTTAAGTATTAGTACGTACTATGATAATAGGTCGAACTAGATGGGTAGATAAAATTGTACTTTGATAATTGAATAATGCGGTGTTTATAGAATAAACTTCTAATATATTTTATCGGTAATAATGGACGATATAGAATATTATGGTATAATTTCTATATGAATTAAGCTAAAAGTATAAGATATTATCTAGCAGTTATTATAGATAATAAATACTTAATTTATAGGTAGTGGTATAGCCGAAATTAAATATAAGGAGAGTTAATGGATGAAGAAAATAGGAATGATTGGTGGTCTTGGACCCGAATCAACTTTAGATTATTATCGCCTAATTATTGAAAAATATCGTAATGAAGTAAAGGATGGTAGCTACCCTGAAATATTGATTAATAGCATGGATATGAATATTCTTTTAAGTTTTGTTGAGAATAAACAATGGGACAACCTTGTAAATTGCTTAATTAAAGGTGTCGAGATACTCTATAAAGCAGGTGCAGATTTTGGATTCATTTCATCAAATACACCACATATAGTATTTGAAAGAATTAAGGAGTTATCTCCTATTCCATTAATAAGTATTGTTGAGGAAACATGTAAAAATGCTGAGGCGTTAGGAATAAAAAGATTGGCCTAATTGGGACTAAATTTACAATGGAGAGCAATTTTTTTAAGAAAGTATTTGACAAAAGTAATATAAAAATTATCGTTCCAAAAGAAGAAGAACAGGATTATATTCATCATAAACTAATGACTGAAATTGAATTTGGAAAGTTTCTTGATGAAACACGTAATGGATTACTTAATATTGTTAAAAGGATGATTGATGAAGATTCAATAGAGGGATTAATTCTTGGTTGTACAGAGTTGCCATTAATTCTTACAAAAGATGAATTTGGTATACCATTCCTTAATACTACAAAAATTCATGTTGAAAGTATTATTAAAAATTGTATTAAGGAATCTTAATTGATTTACAAAAGTAAAATTTTATTTATATATAATATTTATTAATAGTGAAAATTAAATATTTCATAAAACACCGTATTATTCAAGAATTCTACGGTGTTTTTGTTTCGCCATTCAAAATTAAACCGAAATAAGGTGATATAAAGTTGATTTTTTACAAGTGCAATGTTTGCGGTTTAATAACAAATAGAATTTTTAAAATATGTCCTGAGTGCGGTGTTGAAAGTACGAAAACTAAGCAGGAATTTAAATATTGCTGTAATCAAATATTATCAAATGACAATCAATTAATAAAAGAAGGTGAATGAATGCATTACAAATTTTCAGAAACAGAAATCAAGAAGCTTCTTAAGGAAAACTTCATGATTTTATATGATACCAGAGAGCAAATTAATGGTCATATCCTAGATTACTTTGATAAAAAGAAGGTCCCATATAAAAAGAAAAAGATTGATGAAGGAGACTACACTGCAATAATCACTAAGCGCCCGGATATGGGAATCTACAGAGATTTATATTTTCCAGTGGCAGTAGAACGCAAAAATTCCATAGATGAACTTGCCGGAAATCTTGCCGAAGAAACTGACACGCATGATGATGTAAGACTTATCAGAGAACTTCAAAGAGCAAAGACCAAAGGCATTAAGATTTATTTAATCATTGAAGATAAGAACGGTATGGAGAATATAAAGACAGGCAATTACAGGAGTCTATATACTCCAAAAGCTCTTTTAGGAAGGCTATCAAGTATACAGGACCTATATTTATATGACACCATATTCACTGAAAGAATCAACTCAGGTTTTGAGATTTACAGGAAACTTTACTATAGTGTCAGGAATTTCTTAAAGGAATTGGATATGGATATAAGCCCAGAGGCGGAAAGCTATGAGTGATATAAAGAAAGTAACTAGTGAAGAAGCAAGTAAAATAATCGAAACAAGAGAACCATTAGGAAAATTTTATACGATAGAAAAAGACTTTAAAACAGGAAAAAGAATTTATGTGGGTATAGATAATCAATGCGGAGACGCTTGGACAGAAGATTTTAAGTGCCTCACAACATGTAAAAATTGGCTTGGATAATATAAAAAATTATGTTTATAGGGGGGGTGGAAGAAATTTGGAAATACAGGATATAGATTTAAAAGAACTTATAGAAAGAGAAACAGGAGAACATTTTAATCGGCAGGGATACGTAAGGTGTCCCTTCCATAATGAGAAAACACCCTCACTTTCAGTTAAGTTTTTCCCGGATGCCAATAAAGAGAAATTTAAGTGCTTTGGCTGTGATGAAGTTGGGGACGCTATAGATTTCATCATGAAGCTTAGAAACTTAAACTATGTTGAAGCCAGGGAGTACCTGGGGCTGACAGTAGAGAAAAGTATCTACGAGATACAGACTGAAAAAGTTAAGTCTTATATTGAATGGCAAATAGAAAAGTGTGACTTTAGAAAAGGTCAAAAGCTTCTTGGTTTATTTGAATTTGTAAATGAGAAAAATGAAGTTGTATATTATAAAGCAAAATTATTAAAACCTGACGAAAAGAAAGATTTATCTTACTATCATGTAGAAGATGATAAGGTAATCAATAAACGTGGAACAGATGAACTCATATATAACTATCACAGCGTTTTGGAGGGCATTGAAGATAAAAAGATAGTAATTATATGTGAGGGTGAAAAAGATGCCAACAAACTTAGCAGTGTGCTTAAAAAGGATAAGTATGTTGCTACAAGTATTAAAGGCTGTAAAGACCTTTCTATTTTAGAAGGTGCTAAAATTTATGTTTGCAGCGATACTGGTGAAGCTGGAGAAAAATACAAGTGGCATATATACAATGAACTATTTGCGTGTGCCAAGGCATTTAAATTTATTAATCTTCCGGGTATAAAGAATTTAGGTGACAACAAAGATGTTACGGACTGGTTAGATGCTGGACATGATAAGTTTGATTTACTGAAGGCTTTTGGTAGATCATTAGATTTAAAATCAGAATACGAATTGCAGCAAAATAAAGATGGAATATATAAAACAGCTTATAAGGGTAAGGGTGAAGAAGCTGAAAAATATAAAAAATATATTGCCAATTTTAGATTACTTGAGGCTACCAGAATAAATTTTGTTGATGATAACAAAGAAGGAATTAAGCTAGTTTTTAAATCTTCTACAGGAGAAACCATAACTAGGGAAGGGCCTTCTACTGTATTTGATGATTTAAGGAGCTTTAAAAATTTTCTAGGGACTATAGATCTGAATTTTAAAGGCAAAGTTGAAGAACTAGGAGATTTTAAAGAGTGGGTAAATAATTATTTTGCTTTGGAAGTAGAAGAGATTCATGAGGGAGCAGGTTTTATTCAAAAAGATGAAAAGCTAATTTTCATAACAAATGATGGCACTATTGATAATGGAAATGTACTGAAAAATATAAAGGCTGATGCAAAAGACAATATAGATGTTATTGGAATAGCTCCTATAGAAAAAGAGGAATTAAAGGAAATTAGGAAACACATTTTTAAATTTGCTACACCTGAAAAAACAATAAGTATTATAGGCACAGTTATAAATAACTTAGCAGTATACCAAAATCAAAAAATGAAGGAAAAGTTGCATCATTTATTAATTGTAGGCGAGAGCGGGAGCGGTAAATCTACTATAACTGAAAATGTTATAATCCCAATTCTCAATTATCCAAGAAAAGCAAAAGAAGCTATAGGTTCTGGTAAACCATTCAGTATTATAAAGGGATTGAGCACAGGGAATTATACAAAAATATATGAAGAGTTTAAGCCTTCAAAAATGGATAGATATACAATATCAAAAATATCGGATATATTAAGAAACCTATATGATAGAGATACTATTTCTAGGGGGAATAAGTCTCTAAGAGTCGACTATTATCAGCTTATAAGGCCAGTAATTATAGTTGGTGAAGAAAGTTATCCAAACCAAGAAAAGGCCCTTATAGAAAGAAGTTGTATAGTGTATCTTGGAAAAAGGGAAAGAGAAGAAAAACACACTGAAGCTATGAAATGGATAACTGAAAATGAAGAGATTCTTAGTAAATTTGGTAGAAGTTTAATTGATATTGTTTTGAGTTTATCCTTGGATCAATACAGGGAAATGAGAAATGCAGCTGAATCAAATATAAAAGGATTAAAAGATAGACCTTTGTGTACTGCAGTCAATATATGCTGCGGAATTGAAATATTTAATATTTTACTTAAACAAAATAATATAGCTCCAATAAATAATTATTATAATCATATAATCACAAATATTAAATCTGAAATTCTTCAGGGTGGAGAAGAAGCTCATTCCGTAGTAGAAGGTATGCTTACTTTGTATAACGATTTAATAGAAGATGGCAGAGCCTATGAGTATGAAAAAGTTGTTAGATGCAGAGGTGACGGAGTGTTTATAAAAACGACAGAAATGCTTAATCAAATTAATGAATATATAAACAGAGTTGGCAACAACGATATTACATCCTTGGGCGTAAGAGATTTCAGGAAACAGGCGGCAAAATCCGGATATTTAGAGGGAACATCCAACAAAGTTATTAAAATTGATAATAAGCCAGTCAAATTTGATACTTATAGTAAAGAATTGTTAAAAAAATTAAATGTCAATTCTATAGTTCCTCCAGATTATATAGATGTAACAAGCATGGATGATAATGTAATTCCGTTCAAATAAAAGTGGGTAACCTTTGGGTAACTTTTCGGTAACCTTGGGAAGGCTGATAAATAAACGGATTAGAGTATTTGATGAAATATTCTGAATAATTAATAGTAACTTTTGGGTAACCGCCACAAACCCAGTGCTTTCGGGAGTTTAGATATATAATAATATAATAGTTACTTAAAATATAAATATAATATATATATATGAGACATATACACTCTCTATATATACACGCACATTATTTTTGAAAATAGGGTAACCAAGTAACCTTATCTCTAAAGTATTGTGAATAAAGAGTTGTAGCGGTTACCTAAGAGGGTAACTTTAGGGTAACTTTTAGGTAACCATGAAAGGAGTAAATAGCTATGAGCCTAGATAGTATCAAGGTTTACAAGCATAATATAGAAAATATCAAAAAGCAAGAAAATAGAGCAATTTTAGATAAAAAGTGGACTGAATTAGCTAAATTAAGAGTAAAAAGAGCTGATTTTGAAGCAAAAATTAAAGAGATTGAAGAAGGTAATTTGTAAAGTTATTACAAATTGCATACATTTATAAAACTAAAATGTTAATTAATACTAAAGTGGTATTTAATAACTCATTATTTTTAGTTAAAAAAGAGGTGTTTTTATGGCAAAAATAAGTGCTAATGATATGTATAAAAATAGAATTGAACAAATAAAGTATGATTTGCAGCAGGAGTATTACAAAGGTAAAAGGAAAAGCAATAATAAGATAAAAAAGCTTTCTGAGGAAAAGGAGAGACTAGAAAAGTTAGTTAGGTGGTGATGGGGTGGATGATAGAGTATTTAAAAAGATAGAAAGTGATTTATATAATTATAAATATTTAAATGTTAAAATTGAAAATCTAAAAATAAAAGTTGAAGATATAAGTAATAGTTATGATGGTTGTACTGCTATAAGTTATGAAGAAAGAACAGGTAAAACTAATAAATTCAATTCCAGTGTTGAAAATGAGGTTGTTAATAGAATTGAAAACGCTATGCCTGCTATTGGGGAATTGGAAAGAAAAATTACTTATTATATAAATCTTAAGAAGAAAATAGATAATGCTTTGACTGTTTTATCACCTATGCAAAGACAATTAGTAGAATTAAGATATTTTAGTTTTCCAACTAGATCATGGGTAAGTATAGAAAGAGATCTTCATATGAATAAAGATTATTGCTGTACTAAAAGAAAAGAAGTTATAACTCTTTTATCCAAGCTTATTTAAAGTATTATCAAAGCTTTATCTAAGTAAGTCCTCAATTTTATAGGTGATAAAGGAGCTATAATAGTATCATTGAAAGAATTAAATGAAAGGCACTTGCAGAAATGTAGGTGTCTTTTGTTATGTATGATTGTAGGAGGTGAGTTAATTGCTAACTAAAGATCAAGAAGAGCTAGTCACATTACTTATACAGGGTGAGAAAATAACTGATATTGCAAAGAAGCTTAATAAAGCTAGAAGTACTATTTATGAGTGGATGAAATTAGATGATATTAACAATGAACTGGACAGACGCAAGCAAGAGTTAGCACACCAAGGAAACAACTACATCATGAGAGATTTATATACTTATATAGACAATATTAAGGAACTTGCTGACGATAAGAGCGATAAACGCGTGTGCCTTGCTGCTAACCAATATCTTATAAATAGAATATATGGTAATCCAACTGCTGTTATTGATACCAATAGTGATGATGTAAACGAAAATGTAAATGAGAATGAGCTAGAATTAGAGTTAAAAAGGTTCAAACAAATAAGAAAAGTGAAGTAATCCACAACATATTGTGTATAATGTTGATAACATATACTACATGTATTCAACTGCAACAAATTTCAGTTTGACGCAGTTCACGAAACACTGCACAGTGGTGAAGCAGTTGCATACTATAACACTTTAATGTATTAAAGGGGGGGGCCTCATATTTCCAAATGGAAGAAAATCCCACAACGGACTCCACATTTTCTGCAAAATTTAAAAAAGTCGAGGTTATCAAAACGTTTTGTAGTCAGTTTAAAATTGAGAAATGCAATATTACCAATAATTAATTTAAATCACCCTATGAAGCTGTGAGGAGGTATAAAAGATGTGGTTAAGTGAATTCTTAGAGAAACATATATTTAAAGAAATATACGAGAAATATAGAAAATAATAATTATTTTTAAAATGCATGCATAATTATTGATTTATTAAGCTTAAATTTTAATTTATTGTTATATATGATTTTTTTTTAATAAGCTCTTTTACAGCTTTTTTAATTATAGGATATAAGATTGAAAAATTTACAATAATGTCTAAGACTAAATTAATATATTCTAAATTGTGTTTCATATAACATACCTCGCTTTATAAATCTAAAATGTATTTTATCCAACTTTTAAAATGATATTCTTCAAATAAAAATAATGAGGTGGTCAGCATGAATGTTTATTGGAGTGATGCTTAATGTTTAAGAATGAAGATGAACAAAACAGATATTTAATATATAAGTATCTTCAAGATGTAGGATTTTCCGAGGAAGCTACTATTGATATGATTATTAAGCATTCCAGCAATTTATTTGGGTATCATGGATTAGCTTATCAACTTGGAAAAATGAGTTTAGAATTTTTCTGTATGTATTTTCTCCAAGATATTTTCCTTCCTAAAGAAGATAATGCTGCGGCTCCTATAGCTAAGGTTCATGAAGAGATTTGGCAAGACATTCAAGAGTCTATTGTCGGTGATGGTAATAATCAGATTGGCAGAATACTTCCTAGAGGTACTGGGAAAAGTGCTTTTGGTACTTTTGCAGCCACTATATGGGCTCATGCATATAAATTTAAAATATATACTCTGATTTGTTCAGATATAGGAACCACAGCTGAGAAATTTATTAAGGATATTAAAGATACTTTTCTTGAAAATAAATATATTGAGAAAGCTTTTGGTAAGTTACTTGATGATAAGAATAAAAGATATATTTGTAATGCAACTCAATTAGAATTTACTAATAAGACTTTTATTGAGGCTATTTCCTCCGGATCTCCAATGCGTGGTCGTAAATATGGTAATAATAGACCTGACTTAATTATCCTTGATGACTATCAAAGTGAAGATGATGTAAGAACCGAAAGTGCTAGAGAAAAGAAATGGAAAAAATTCAGTGATGATGTTAAATATGCAGTTCAAAAGGCGGTTGTCCGCAATGGCAAAACTGTTAAAAAAGGTACCACACTTATAGCTCTTGGAACTCTACAGCATAAGGAATGTTTTTATAGTAGATTACTTAAACAGCCTACATGGAAATTTAAAATCGAGAAAGGTGTTCTAATTGATGATTTCGTAAATGAAGAAGACGAAAAAATCAATGGATTAGATCATTATTTTAGTACTGGATTGTGGGCTGAGTTTAAAAATATTCTTTTTAATTTTAAAAATAAAAATCATTTGGAAGATGCTAAAGAATTTTATTGGCAGCATGAATCTGAAATGCAATATCCATTACTTTGGAAAGAGTTTTGGGATTGTTTGGACTATGCGTTGTCATATTATGAAAATCCAACATCTTTTAAGCAAGAAGTGCAGAGTGATGTTGATAGCATAGGTGAAAAATGGTTTAAAACAGTTGCTACAGAACTAAGAAAAGAGATTGAAACTCATAAATTTATTAAAACAATGCTTTGTGTAGATCCTGCAAGTACATCTAAAGGTACTTCTGATTATTCTGCTTATTTAGTTGGAAGCCTTGGTGATAATAATTTAAAATATGCTCGTAAAGCAGAACTTGCTAAGATAAATGCAAGGACTGATTTTGATAAATATATAGGTCATATGATTAAATTGTTGCTAGAATATCATGAAATAAGAACAGTATATATTGAAAAAAATACTTTCAATGGCGCGGATGCAAACCAGCTTGAATTAAAAATTAATAAGAATTTTATATTAAAGTCCAGAAATATTAAAATCATAAATGAATCTCAAAGAAAAAATAAGGACGATAAAATTTCAACTATAATTCCATTTATGAATAAAGGGCAAATTATTTTTGCCGAAGAAGATGAAGATTTTACAGAGCAGATTTTAGAATTCAGAGGCCAAAAATTTAGTGTACATGACGATGCTCCTGATGTTACCGCTGAATTTGCAAATAGAATTGAAAATGTAAAGAGAAGTTCCTCAATGGAGCCTGTAGTTGTTAACGGATTATATTAAAGGGAGGTGAAATTTTGTTAACAGACTTAAGTTTTTTAGATATAGACCAACCGTGGCCGCCACAAAATGAAACTGATAGATTGCAGCAGTACCAAACTAATAAAAGATTGTTTGAAGGTGACCATACAGCTGTTTACGCTGACCAGTTCCATAGGATTGAGCGCGTTATCGGTAATTTTCAAGATATAATTAGTTATGCGGTACTGGCAAATTTCCAAAAGATCATTAGTCTTAAGACAGCGGATCTTCTTTTAGGTGAAGCACCACAAATTAAAATTGATGAAAGGTCAAGTGTTGAACAAAAGACTGTAGATTCTATAGTTGAAAGCTCAGATTTAATAAACACAGCCTATGAAAATACGATTGATATTAGTCGTTATGGAGATGGGCTGTTTTTTATTTATAAAGATACTGACACTGGAGCTGGAAGAATAGATGTTACTCAGCCTTCAATATGGTTCCCTATAGTGTCTGCTGATAATGTGAAAAAGATTCAATATCATGTTTTAGCATGGACTTTTGAGGTTAAGGCTCCACAAAAAACAGGTTTTTGGCAACAGTTTTTTACCTCCACAAGCGAAAAAGAAAGCTTTCTAAAGGTTCAAATCCATAGCAAAGGCAGCTATGAAGAAAAATTATATAAATTAGAAAACGGTACTCCTACTAGAATAAAAGAACTAATATCTAGTGACGTAAAGCAAACTGGTTTAAATAATTTTGCAATTGTTCAGGTATCCAATATAATTACCAGTGATAGAATTACTGGGCTTAATGATTATGACGATATAAGTAGTTTGATTTCTGAATTGGAGGTTAGAGTAAGTCAGGTCGCAAGAATTTTGGATAAACATGCAGCTCCTTCCGTTCAAGGCCCAAGTACTGCAATAGAAAAAGACCCAAGAACAGGACAATACGCACTAAAAATGGGGAATTATTTTCCTAGGGACTCTACTGATGATCCACCCGTGGAGTATGTTACCTGGGATGCTCAGCTTAATGCAAATTTTACAATTATCAATAAACTTATTAACCTGTTATATACAATTTCAGAAATGGGCAATACCATTTTTGGAGATATGAGTGGCCAAAGTATGGGTACTGGTAATCTTTCTGGAATAGCACTAAGACGTTTAATGATGTCACCACTGGCAAAGGTCAATCGAATTAGAATGAGAATGGATACAGCGCTTAAGAAGGCTCTAAAATTATGTTCTCAGCTTGGTGGTGAAGGTATAGTTGATTTGTCAGATAAGCCTATAAGCATTATTTGGAAGGATGGTCTTCCAGAAGATCCACAAGAAATGGCTCAGGTAATGCAAATTAGAACTGGTTCTAAACCAACAATTTCACAATTTAGAGCGGTGCAACAGCTTGATAACACCAATGATATTGATACTCAGCTTGAAATTGATAGAATTAATGAAGACGAGGCTAGGACTAATCCTATGAGCGGTCAAAACTTCCCATTTTCCAGTACCGCTGTGAACACTGATCCGAACAACAATAATAAAAATCATATGAATATGGGCGGTGCTGACTAATGAGTGATAAATTAGTCCAAAAACTTATTGAAATATATCAAAAGGCGAAGCAGGACCTTGTAAAAACTATAGCTGAAAAAGAGGCTATAGGGAACTTAGTAACTTATCAGAAAAGCTTATTGTTCCAGGTAAATCAAATATTATCTGAGTTAACTAGTCAAGCCTATAATCTGACTAATGAGATAGTTGAATCTTATTATAAAGATACTATTGATGAGGTTTTGCAAGACTTAAAAGACAAAGGTGAACAAATTCAAGCTACCGGATTTTCAAAACTTCATACTGGAGCTATAGCTGTTATTGCTAAGAATTTTTTCCAAGATCTTCAGGATGCAAATAACTTTGTTGGTAGACAAATATCTGATGCAATAAGAAAAGCTGGACTTGATGCAGTATCACAAAAAATTGCCACTGGTCAAACTGTCCAAGAATGTAAAAAGAATTTGGTTAATATGCTTATTGACCAAGGATTTAATGGTATTAAGGATAAAAGAGGAAGAATGATAAGCTTAGATGCTTATGCTTCTACTGTGGCACGTTCTACTACCACAGAAACAACGAATACAGCGACTACAAACCAACTTACAGAGCTTGGCTATGATTTAGTACAAATGACAGAACATTCGCCTACGTGCGCTATATGTGCTTTATATCAAGGGCGTGTTTATTCCATTAGTGGTAAAGATACTAGATTTCCATCTTTAAGTGTTGCCTTTAACGGTGAATTTGCAAATATTCATCCAAATTGTGCTCATAGACTTTTCCCTTATATTGAAAGTTTGGCAGATAACTTTGACAAAGATATTGAGTTTAGTAATAGACCTTTTGAACTATCCGAAAAAGATAAAAAGGTTTTGGAAACTTATAATAACCAGCAAAAGGAAAAAATTAAGCTGAGAAATGATAGGGATCAGTGGCAAAGATACAAATTAGCAATGCCACAGGATACACCTAAGAATTTTGCTAGTTTTAGAAGAAATAAAAATCTAAACAATAATAAGTACCAAAATTTATTGAGTAGTTATAGAAGTTTAAGACAAGGTGGTGAGGGAGATTGATTAAAACAATTATTATTGATTTAGCTGGTTTGTTTATGATTGCGTCATGTATTTATGATATGCATGTAAATCATAAAGCTGATAAATTCAATGAAGAAATGAGAGAAACAAATAAGGAACTGGAAAGACAAGTAAAGCAGATGAACACGCCTAAAATATCTATTCAGCTAGATAGTAAAGAAATAGTGAAAACTATAAATAAATCTATGGAAGCTGAGCAAAGGAAGGCTGGATTATAATGTCAAAAGTAAAAATAATATCTGATGGAGTAAAAACTAGGGTCTTTATAGATGATAAGCCAATAACAAGAGTTACGTCTTTGAAGCTATCTCAAAGTGCTATGGAAGCTCCAAAACTTACTTTAGAGATAGCTCCTAAAAGTCTTGAAATTGACGGTAAGGATATACCAATTGAATTCAGTGAAGATGTGAGTGTTAAAAATAGTTTCGGCTATGCACTGGAATTATTAAAGCATGGTAAAGCCGTTAAGCGTAGGGGATGGAATGGTAAAAATATGTTTTTATCCTATGTAACAGCTGCAGAATGGAATCCAAAGCACCGTAATTTACTACTGGGTTGGTTAAAATTAGGGTTTATAGCAATAAAAACAGCAGATGATTACGTAGTACCTTGGCAACCAAGCCAAGCCGATATGTTAACAGAAGATTGGGAAGAAGTAGAGCTTTGGAAATAAGGTTTTTTATTTTTACACTTTTTTATATGAAAGGAGAATATCAAAATGGCAGATTTAAAGAAAATACTTGGTGAAGAATTATATAACCAGGTTACTGAAAAATTAGGAGAAAACAAAATTGATGTTGTTTCTGATGGAAGCTATATTCCTAAGAATAAATTTGATGAAATAAACACTCAAAATGAAACTTACAAAACTCAAGTGGGTACACTTAATGGTCAACTAAAGGATTTTGAGAAAGCAGCAAAGGGTAATGAAGATTTACTTGCACAGATTGAAACTATGAAAACAGATAATGAGGCTTTAAATGGCAAAATCAAGGATATTACACTTGATAGTGCTATTAAACTTGGACTTGTAAATAACAATGCTAAATATGCAGATTTACTTACTGGAAAGATTGATAAATCAAAATTGCAGTTAGGTGATAATGGTTCTGTTATTGGTTTAGATGAGCAAATAAAGGGATTGCAAGAAGGTTATAAGGATTTATTTCAGTCTACTGTTAATCCATCACCAGGGGCTAACCCTGCTGGGGGTGGTGATCCAGTAAAAACAGATTTTAGAAATGCAAGCAAAGAAGATTATCAAAAGGAAATGGGTAAATATGGTATACACCGTTTTTTTTAACTATATTAAGAAAATTAAGGAGGAAATAATATGTCAGTAAATGCTTTTCCTGCTGCAATAGCAGCAATGATACAAAATGGTATTTTGGATAGAACATTCCAGGAGGCCTTGCTACCAAACTTTTTATACAGAAACTTAGCAACACAAAGACCATTCCAGGGAAACTTAGGTGAAACAGTTCTATTTACAAGGACTGGATTACTTTCTACAGCGGAAACACCTTTAACACCTGGTTCTGATCCAACGCCACAGAGCTACTCTATCGAACAATATGCAATGACACTTAATCAATATGGTAATGCCATGGACACTAATATGTTAACAAGTAAAATTGGATTATCTTCTAAATTCTTAGAGGACAATATGAAACTTGGTATTAATGCCGGTCAAACAGTTAATAGAATATGCAGAAATAAACTCTATGGTGCATATTCAAGTGGAAATACCTATGCCGTTGGTGCTGGCTCTGCGATTACTGCATTGGTAGTAAATGATGTTACTGGATTTACTACACAACTTGTTAATGGAGTACAAACTGCAGTAGGGGCCGGAAACCCTATACCTGTAGTGGTAAGTGGTAATGCAAATACTGTTGTAGCTGTTAATGTTGGAACTAAAACATTAACCCTTGGAACTGCTGCAACGTGGGTGGATAGTGACCCTGTGGTTGCTGTTAATGCACCACAGATATTTAGACCTAATGCAAGAGCTGATACAAAGAAACTTATTGCTGGTGATAGTGCTACACTTGCAATATTCCTTGATGCTGTAGCTGCTTTAAGACAAAATAATGTACCTAGTTTTGGAGGTTACTATGCAGCCCATATTGATGCTGTTACTGAAAGACAACTATTTGCAGATGCAGACTTTAAGCAGGCACTACAAGGTAGACAAGATTCTCCTGTGTGGGGTAGCTTATCTATTGGTAGATTCGCAGGGATTGACTGGGTAAGAAATACTGAGGCTCCAACTGTAGCTAATGGTGCATTAACTGTAAGAAGACCTATGGTTGTCGGTGCTGACGCTCTTATTGAAGGACCACTTCAAGGATTTGGAGAATTACTTGGTGAAGCAAATTTTGCAGAAGCTAGAGACTCAGGTATTGTTTCTATGGTTGATGGTGTTGCCTTCATACACAGACCACCAATTGATAGATTACAACAAGTAATTTCTAGTGCTTGGAGCTGGGTTGGTGACTATGCAGTACCTACAGATGCATTGACTGGAGCTGCAGCACAGTACAAGAGAGCGGCGGTGATAGAACATGTCTAAGATTGATGAAAAAGCGGAGGAGAAATCTTCTGATGATTCTGTTATTGAAGAAACTGAAAACAAACCAGTTGAAAAACCTTCTTCTTATATCATCAAAGAAGATTGTAAGGTAACCTATAAAGGACATTTTCTTGAATATAAGAAGGGCACAAAGCTTGATAATCTCATAGGCAAATATCTATTAGAAACAGGAGCACCAGTAAAAGAGGTGAAGTAATATGGCTGTAAATCTTGTTGTAGGTACTAATAGTTATATTGACGTACCTACAGCACAAACCTATTTTGATGATAGGCTTTATTCTGATGCTTGGGAAAATGCCACTGATGATAATAAGGCTAAAGCACTTATAATGGCAAGTAAAAAGCTAGATAGATTACCCATTAAAGGCGTTAAAGCTAATTATTATCAATCTATGGAGTTCCCAAGAGCACTTGAAACTGATTATAGATATTGGCAGTATATGAGTTTAACTATAGACGCTCATTTTTATGGCTACTGGTATGTTGAGCCTGCTGTAACTGATAATGTGAAAAATGCTGTTTGTGAAGAAGCTCTTGCACTTTTAAAAGGTGTTCCAAAACGTATTGAACTTCAAAGACAAGGTGTAAAATCATTCAGTTTTAATGGTGGTATGAGTGAAAATTATGGTAATGGCAAAAATATGCTTTTGTATTCTCAGGAAGCAAGAGAATTTATGCAGCCTTATTTTGGGAGTGTGAGCCTAGCATGATAGAAGATTATTTTAATTCCAATGTTGTGTGGAAAAAATCAACCGGCACAAATGCTTATGATGAAAAGACATATGAAAATATAGATACACCTTGTCTTAAAATAGATAAAATCAGACTTACTAGAAATAAGTTAGGTGAACAGGTTAGTTCTACATCTACTATACGTATGAAGAATGAACCTGGTTATGATGATATGCTTGACGATAGAACTATCATTACTATAAATAGTATGAATGGCTTAGATGGTATTGAAGGATATGAGGTGCTAATATGAGTGATACTGAATGGACACAGATTGAAGGCTTAGCGGAACTTGAAAAGAACTTTGATAAAGCTCTTAAAGAAATGGGTGTTATAAATAATAAAGCTTTTACCGATATCACACTTGACTTACTTGGTAAATCAGTAAAAGAAGCTCCTGTGGATTTAGGAGATTTAAGAGGTTCTGGAAGTGCTACTATAAATGGTACTACTGTAGCTACTGGAAATAAAGAGGGTGGTATCAACCCTGGCGGTAATGCACAAGACGAAGAAATTATGCAGGGAACTGTTGGATTTAGCGAACCATATGCAGTAAAGCAACATGAGCATTTAGAATATCAGCATCCTAAGGGGGGAAAGGCCAAATATCTTGAAGATCCTTTTAAGGCTAATTCTCAAAATTATATTGACCATATTGCACAAGCAAATAGAGATCATTTAGGATAGGTGAGTTTATGTTAGAAGAAATAGGAGCAGCTCTGCAAAGTAAAAATATAGCAACTCTGGCGGTAGATTTATTTTATAATTCAATGCCAAGTTCGCCAGATATATGTACAACATTATATCAAACTGGAGGATTTGAACCGGGATTAAATTTTGATAAGTCATCCGAAGAAAAGCCAACTTTTCAGGTAATGTGCCGCGGTACTTCTCAAGTTGAAACAAATGCAAGGATTCAAAGTATATATAAATATTTACATGGAAACAGTGATATATTCCCGTTTATTCAAGCAATACAAAGTCCAACAAGCTTGGGACGTGATGCTAACAATAGATGGGAATTTTCATGTAATTTTAAAATAATAAAAGAATTATAGGGGGTAAAATATGACTACTAAAACAGGTATTAAAGGTAATGTGAAAATAGATATAGATTTAAGTGGTGCAACTGCTTTTCAACCAACGCATCCATATGCCATAGGTGATTTAGCTACTAATACAGGCAAAACATATTATTGCACAACAGCACATACTTCCGGAGCTACATTTGATACAACAGAACAATTAAACTGGGTAGATGTTACAAATGGAGCTATGGTATCTAAATTAAATGCCTGGAAGATTGCAATAAAACAGGCCTTAATCAATGCAACTTATTTTGGAGATGGTGGCTGGGATAGTTCAGTCCCAGGGATAAAGGACTGGTCTGGTCAGGCAGATGGATCATTCAATGTTACAGATGATAAGATTGGACAAAAAGCTATTCAAGATGCAATCACTGATGGATCACTTATTACTTTAAGTCTAATCGTTGATGATTCTGTAGATGCAGAAAAGTATTCAGGAAAAGCTTATATTTCAGAAGTTGACATTGATACTCAAACAAAAGATTTAGTTAAGTTTAGCTTTAAATTTACTGGTAACGGTCCATTGACTATGCCATCATAGGGAGGAATTTTTAAATGAGAACTAAAAATGTAACAGTTGCAGGAATTGAGGTTACCGTAAGAGAACGAAAAATAAAAGAACTTAAGGAGTTAGCAATAACATTGGGTATAAATCAAGACTTAATGAAGCTGGGTCCTTCTGCTTTATATGATAAAGCTAAAGATCTATTCTATAATCAAATATCTGTAGTATTTCCAGAATTGAAAGGTACTGACTTGGAAGAGGCTTATCCCTCTGAATTAGAAGAGCTGGTAAATGCATTTTTAGATGCCAATTTTACAGGAGCGAAGAAGGTAGCTATTCCTTTGTTGAGTTTAGCACAGAGATACTTGTCTTCTTCGCAAAAGAACTAAGTTATAAGAAAAGAGATATTGAAGATTTAACTGTTAATGAATTCTACGGATTATTAAATTCTGATTTCTTGGCTTTTAAGAATAAGGAAAAATATTATATAGAAATGACTAAGCTTGTTAAAGTAATGAGGTGGACTATTTCTGCTTTGAATAATATTAACTTAGATGATTTACCAAGTATTGAGGATTTCATAGGTGAATATCCAACCTATGGAGAAAAAGAAACTATTAAAGAGGAAACGCCTATAGAAGATAAACAGGAACCTAGTGAATCAGAAAAAGAATGGGTTGAGTGGGCCAAAAAGAATGGTTTATCTGTGGCAAAGACATCTACAGGTGTTAAAATTAGAAAATAAACTCCAATTTCCCCAAGATATATGATAAAATTTACTAAATATATATTTTGGGAGGGAGTTAAGAATGTTTTATATTTTGTTCATTATTTTAGGTATTACAATTTTGGGATATGTTCTTTTAGATAATTTTCAATCTAAAATAAAAAATAATTTTACAAGAGTGTATCCTGGAAAAGTATATACTGAAAGTATATTCTATTATATTGTAGAGGATGATGGCGTAATTTTAGTTCCTAAACTTTCTTCAGGAGATAAAAGTAAGCATATTAAGCTTTCAAACATAAATGATATTAGATTTTTTAAAGATGGAAAAGAAAAATCTAATACTGATAAAGCTGTAGTTGGTGCAGTTACATTTGGAGTTCCAGGGGCAATTATTGGCTCCAATATGAAAACTAAGAAAATAATAAAAGATATGGGAATAAAAATTTATACAGATAAAGAAGTTTATTCTCTTGATTTTGTAGGTAATGGCTGTGAAGAAGGTAGAGCTGTTTACAGAAGAGCTGCAGCAAGAATTGATTTTACTTATAATATGTTATTAAAATATATTAAAAAAGATAAAGACAACATAGAACATAAAGAAATCATAGATATTACAGGACAAATAGAAAAACTTGCAGATTTAAAAGCAAAAGGAATATTAACAGAAGAGGAATTTCAAAATAAGAAAACGGAATTATTAGAAAGAATATAAAGGATCACTAAGGTGATTCTTTTTTATTGCTATTTTTTAAGAAAGGAGGTTATAAACTTGGAAGTAGGTCAATTATTAGTTCGCCTTGGTTTAGATAAGAGTAATTTTAATAATGGTATGAATAGTGCCAAAAGTGATAGCCAGGGATTTGTAGGATTTTTAAAAAATACCTTTCAATTTTCAGTAGGCATGGGAATGTTTGATGCTATGAAAGAAGGTATTAAAGGCGCTTGGGATATGTCTCTAGGATTTAATTCTCAGATTCAGCAAAGTCAAATTGCTTTTGAAGCCATGACTGGAAGCGCTCAAGCTTCTAAGACTTTAATAGGTGAATTATCGACTATGGCAGCTAATACTCCTTTTGAATTTCCTCAACTGGCAAATGCCGCAAGACAGATGGAGGCTTTTGGTTTTAGCACCGCGCATATTCCGGATGACTTAAAAAAGATAGGTGATGCCGCAAGTGGATTAAGCTTGGGAGCTGATGGTATCAATAGAATTACTTTGGCACTCGGTCAAATGTCTGCTAAAGGTAAAGTCACAGCCCAGGATATGATGCAGTTAACAGATGCAGGCGTCCCAGCTTGGAGTATTTTAGCTCAGGCCATGGGTAAAAGCACAGCCGAAGTAATGAAGCTTAGTGAACAGGGCCTTATTCCAGCAGATAGAGCGATTCAACAGCTTATAGATGGTATGGAAACACGTTTCCCTAATATGATGGATAAGCAATCTAAGAGTTTTGCTGGTCTTATGTCTACCTTAAAGGATAATACTCAAATGACTTTAGGTGCAGTTATGAAGCCCGCTTTTGATGATTTAACCAATAATATTTTACCAGCTTTAATTGCTAAAATGGGAAGTGTTAGGGATGCTATGCAAACAGGAGGAATGCAAGGCGTATTAAATGAATTAGTTCCTCCTAGTGTTGCTAGTACTATTACAAATATTAGTAGTTTAATTAGTAGTTTATTTGGTTTTATCACGAATAATGGTAAACAAGTATTAGTTGTTGTCAGTGGAATAACTGGTGCTTTTGTAGCTTATAAAGCAGCTGTTGTGGCTGTTACAATAGTTCAAGAAGCCAATAACGCCATAACAGCTATAATGGCTATAAGATGGGGTATTGCTGAATTAGCACTTACAAAAATGAAAACAGCTACAACAAGTGCAACCTTGGCACAGTGGCTTTTAAATGCAGCCATGGATGCTAATCCTATAATGCTAATAGTAACTGCTGTAGGACTATTAGTTGGTGCACTGGTTGGATATAATTTGCTATTAGGTCAAACTTCATCCGCTCAAGATGACGCTACTCAAAAAGCAATACAGAATATCAACAAACAAAAAGATGCTCAAATTAGTGCTTTAGATAATCAGACTAAGGCTCAAAAAGATGCTATTAATAGTAAAGAAAATGCTCTTAGTGATGAACATTCCAAAACCTTAAATAGTATTCAGGAAGAATACAATGCTCAGGTTGAAGGTCTACAGGCTCAGGAAAAAGCTCTAAAAGATGCAGTACAAAAAAGAAAGCAGATTTTAGATGATGAACACAATTCTGCAATACAAAGCATTAGAGATTATTATGGTGTTGCTGCAGAAACTTCTCATTCACTTACTGATACTGTAAAGGCTGATGCAGATAAACAAAAACAAGCCTTAGAAGATGCCTATAATGCTGCCACTAAAACATTAGATGACCAAACCAATGCTCAGATTGATTCTATTAATGCTCAAATTCAAGCTATTGATGATAAAGCTAAAGCACAGAAAGAAGCTGACCAAAACGCAAAGGATAACCAAAAGCTTAGTACATTGGAAGCACAATTACAGGATGCAAAAACTGTTACCCAAAAAGCAATACTCCAGGCTCAAATAGCAGATATTGAAAAGCAAATTAATGACCGTAAGCAGCAGGATATAGATACTGCACAAAAAACAGCCCTTCAAAAACAAATTGATCAGATCAAAAAAGCTGAACAGGACAAAAAGGATGCAATGCAAGCTAGTTTAACAGCACAAAAAGCTATGATAGATAAGGATACCCAAGCCAAGATAGATAAGATTCAGGAAGAAAGAAAGGCTGCTGAAGCTGCTGAAAATGCAAAATATCAAGCTTCAAAAGATGCTCTTGATAAAGAATCAAGTGATTTAGATGGTTGGTCAGCAAAGCAAAAGAAAGTATTAGATCAGGAACTAGCTGATAAACAGGCCGCTGAAAATGCTAAGTATCAAGCTGTCAAAGCTGAACTTGATGCAGAGCTTGAAGCTGTGATTGAAACTGAGCAAAAGAAAAGACAAGAGATAGAACAAACTGCCGCACAGCAACAACAAGCGGCACAAACTCAAAGCTCAGGTGGAGGATTCTTTTCTAATCTTTGGAGTGGTATAAGTAGTTTTTCATCAAGTGTGTTTTCTCCTATATTAAGTCCAGTGTTAAGTGGAATGTATGCTAGTGGAACACCTTCTGCTTCTCCAGGGCTATCTTTAGTAGGTGAAAATGGTCCTGAATTACTTAATCTTAATGGTGGAGAATCTATTACAAATGCTAAAGATACAAAAGATATTTTTAGTAATATGGGACCACAACCAAACTTAATTCAAGTATTCTTAGATGGAAACATGATTCACCAATATTATGACTACAGCCAAGGTAGAAATACAAAATATGAAGCTAGGAGGTATGGGCTGTGATAACTTTTAACGGCAAAGAAGAAACAGATATAGATGAAGATATAAGGCTGGTAGATAGACAATTAACAGCTCCGACAAAGAAGAAAATCAAAGATACCGTACCTTTTATGAGTGGTTATTATGATTTTTCTACAGTTGGCAGTGGTGGAGAGATAGTTTATGACAATAGGCAAATACAATGTAAATTTGGAATTAAGGGTAAGTCAAAACAGGACTTACAGAATAAATATAATAAGTTCCTAAGATGGATATATGATGTCGGGCAAAGTCAATTACAATTTGATGATAAGCCAGGCATTTTTTTTATGGCAGAAGTTGAAAGAGAGCCTACATGGAAGGAAACTTTTCTATATGGTGAATCTACTGTGACTTTTATATGTGAGCCTTTTGCAGAAGGTAATACCTTTTACGGAGAGTTGCTTTGGGACGATATTGACTTTGATTTGCCTGATTATATAGAAGAAACGTCTTTCACGATTACTGGAAGTCAAACTGTTACTATTTATAATCCTGGTAAGCCTGTAGTCCCAGATGTGATAGTTTCAAGTAATATGTCATGTACTTTAAATTCTTATACTGCTAATTTTACTACTAGCAATTCAAAAGATCCTTTGTTTAGACTGTTAAGTGGCTCAAATACAATAAGTGTTACTGGTAATGGAATTATTGATTTTAATTTTAGAAAGGTGGTGCTGTAATGAGTTATTATAGTTCGACCTTGGCAGAAAAAGCGAATCAAACATATAGAAAAGAGGTGGCATAATGGGAGCATTCGGTGACGCAATAAGAGTTATGAACGCAACGGAAGTACGAGAAGCTATTGCAAAAATGGGAGATGCTTTTGACGCCTTGATAATAAATGCAGGATCTGGCAATGCAGAAATAGTGGTGGCTAGAGGTAACTTTCCAAGCTTATTAGATAAATTGAACGCTATGAAAACTGGTACTCCAAAAGCTACTTATAACACTTTGGAGGAATTGCAGACAGCACATCCAACATATGATGAAAATATATATTTAGTTAAAGATGAAAATGATATTGGTTACATTTATGACTGGAATGGAACTACTTGGTTTAATACAGGAATACAATATCTAAGTGATGGTATAGCGAAAGGTTCAATTAGTTTAGACCTATTATCAACTGCCTTATTTAACAGTAATACTCATTCTTGGCTTAAGGCTAGTTTTTCTAATGCTAGAAGTTTTGAAAATGCTTATCAGATGCGATTTACTTTTACTATACCAGCTGGGATAACTTTAAATACTATTACTGCAAAAATTAAATTTAAAACAGGTTCTAGTAACATTACACAAGCTAGGATGAAAGTACAGGTTGGTACAAATCCTGTAAGCCAATATTTAACAACTCCTAGTTATACAACTATAACACCAAACACTGAAACACAATTAGAGGTAACGAGAAGTAATAATGATACTGGATTTACTACAATAGTTGCTTATATTTATGGATATGGAAGTAATATTGCTTTACCAGCAATGTATGAAACCGCAGAATTAGAACTTTATATAAATGGAAATAAAGTAGATTATACAGCTGTGCTTGACGAAGCATTTAGCCAAGTAGATGCAACTTGCACGTTTAACTATTCAGATGCAAAAATAGCATTGATTTCTGACATAGAATCAGCAAATTCAGAATTACAAAATGGTATTAATACCATAAATGGTAATATAGATAATATAAATGATAGTTTATCACAGTCAATAAAGGCTAAAAATGTTGGAGGATATAAAGCTAGTTTTAGTAACGGGAGAAGTTTTGAAAATTCTTATCCACTGAAATTTGCATGTAGTAATATATCAGGAACATATACAACTATTGAGTTTAAAGTTAAGGTTACATCACAAAGTGATAATTTATATCGGGGTCATGTAAAGATATATTTTGGTTCTCCAACATCTTCTGATTTTGCAGTAGGCGAATATATACCTTTAGTACCTGGGCAAGAAGTAACTCTATCTGTAACAGCGACTAGAACTAACATACAAACAGTCTACGTTTACATTTTTCTTGAAGGTACTAACATTGCTTTAGAATCAGAATATACATTCAAAGATTTAAAAATTCTACGCAATGGGGTCGAAGATGACACAATAACTCTTACAAATGACCCGACATATGGTTCAACGGACATAACTTCGTTAACTATTACAGAGAACGAACAATATGTACTGGCAAAAAATAACGGTGACCCATTAAACCTTGCCATAGACCAGGAGGTTGCAGAAGTTAAAGAAAGAATAATATCACCTTTACAGGGGAAAAAGATTAATGCTTTAGGAGATAGTTATTTTGCAGGACATACCTTGGGTCAAACCGTGACATGGGTTTATAAATTAGCAGCTAAGTACAATATGACTTTAAATAATTATGGTATAAATGGTAATAAAATGACAGGAGTAGGAGGCATAGCTGATAGATTTGGAACTATGAATGATGATGCCGATTATATATTGGTAGATGGAGGAAGAAATGATTACTTAGCGGGTGTGCCAATAGGAACGAATGCCGATACTACTATAGATACATTCAAGGGTGCTTTAAATGTGTTATGCCAAGGTTTAATTGACAAATATATAGGTAAAAAGATAATATTTGTTACTTGCTGGAATGTAAATGATGATATGATGGCTTATAGTGATGCTATGTTAGAAACATGCGGTAGATGGTCAATAAAATGTATAGATGCAAGTAGAGACAGTGGTGTGTATATGAGATCATTAGCTTTTAGAACACAATATTGCATAAATCAGGATGATGTTTCTCATTTAAATGGCATTGGACATGATTATGTTCTACCTTTCTTTGAAAGTCAAATAAGTTCTAATTAATAATAGGATACTAGATCGAACTAATTAAATATTGAACTCAAAAGGATTTAGGCTAATTTCTAAGTCCTTTTTTATTTTGAATATTTTCCTAAAAAATAAAGGAATTTCAATTATTTTGTAGAAAGTTAAAAAGAAAAGGAGATGATGTCAATGAAATTTTTATTACCATGCATGGTGTGTTTAAAAGAAAATAAAGTATTAAATATTAACTTTAATGATGTAAATGTTAATGATGAAGGAATATATGAATTAACATGTAACAAAGGACATAAAACACATTTAATATCTCAAAATGAAAAATTTGAAATATTATTTGATATGAGTATATCAGCTTTATTAGATGGATACAAGCAAGAAGCAGTTTCGTGTTTGGCTTCATCATTAGAAAGATTTCATGAATGGTGTATTTCAGTGTTCTCTGTAAATAATGGTGTAAGCTTTGAAGAATATGAAAAGACATGGAAATATGTATCTTCTCAATCTGAAAGGCAATTAGGTGCTTTTTATTTCTTATATTTACAAGAATTTAAAAAGCGCCCTGAAGATATAAATAACACTATAATGAAAACATATAAAAAAAATAAAGAAAAACAAAATATAACAAAATTCAGAAATGAAGTTATTCATAATGGGTATATACCTACTGATGAACAAGTAAATGAGTATGGGGAATATCTATTTAACTACATTAATAAAAACTTAACAATTATTAAAGAAAAATACAATAAAAGCTTAATAGAAGTTAATATGCATAAACTTAATAAGAAATATAGTTTTGAAAGTGACTATCCTAAGGCTACCAAAGGAGAGGTTACGGCTTTAGGATTATTAGCGGCAAAAAATGAAAATAAAACATTTAAAGACGCTATAGAGTATATAAAAAAACAAGAGGAATTAATTAATACAATACATTAATTGATAAAAGAGTTTTGAAGAAATTCAAGGCTCTTTTTTAATACCCAAAAAGGAGGTGATACCTATTTATAAAGTAATCTTAATTAATGGTACAGAAGAAACTATTGTGCATTTTCCTGCACCAGATAAAAATACTCCCAAGTTTACAAAACTAGATTTGAATAGAAGAAAGTCCGTAGCTGAAAAATTAACCTTTACTGTTCCTAAGTTTAATCCAGGTTTTGATAAGATCTATGACTTAGTTACATTAATCAAAGTTATAGGTATCAGAAATAACGAGATTAGATTTGAAGGCAGAGTTTTAAGCTCTCCGAACAAAATGGATAACACAGGCAAATTTTATAAAGAGGTTACTTGTGAAGGAGAACTTGCTTATTTAAATGATACTAGAACCAGGTCGTGGGATTTAAGCGGGCTTTCTATTATTCAAGGGCTACAATTACTTATAGACTATCATAACAGCCATACCACCAGTGATAAACAGTTTACTTTAGGTACTGTAGATGTTACTGGTGTTTTGGCTATTGCAACAAATTTTGAGAATACACTTAATTTTATAATTGACCAGTTTGTAAATAAGTTTTATGGGGTCTTAAGTGTTCGCAAAGAAAATGGGATTAGATATTTAGACTATACGGGACTAGTGGGTCAGCAAAGCTCTACGACTATTCATTTAGGTTATAACATGAAGGATATGACACTTGAAAATGATGTAACCAATATAGCAAGTAGAGTTATTCCAGTAGGCAAAGATAACCTTACTATAGAAACAGTGAATAATGGTAAGGACTATTTAGAAGATGCTGCCACAGTAGCACAAGTTGGAATAGTCGAGCAGATAGCCGACCTAAAGGATATTGCAGATGTAAACGCACTTAAAGCTGCAGGCCAAGAATATTTAGACAACGCTAAGAAAGCTAAAATCAAATTACAGATTACAGCCTTAAATCTAAGTGTATTAAACCTTAATATAGATGATTTTGTTATAGGTAATGACTACAAAGTTATTAATGAAGTCATGAATGTTAATGATTGGTTTACAGTTATTGAAACGGATGAGGATTTGTTACAACCTTGGAATTCCACGCTTACTATAGATAATAAATTTGAAACCTTAACAGATAGACAAATCAATATGCAACGTGCGGCTAATGCTCTTGATGCAGTTCTAACAGCACAGGGAAAACTTAATACTTTCTTCCTGCAGGGAATAATAGATACGCTTAAAAACAAGTTACTTGCCAGCGGAGCTTATCAGAATGCAACTGTAATGGAAGATAAGGGATATTTATTAGAAAATACAAATGCGGATAGTCCTGATTATGGAGCTATGTATTTGGGTCCAGGTATTTTTGCCATAGCTGCAGATAAGATAGGTAATGCTTGGAACTGGAGAACCTTTGGAACTGGAAAAGGATTTGTTGCAGACTTAATAGTTGCTGGGCTTTTAGTTGGTGGAAAGGTTACTTTTAATTTAGACCAGGGAACTCTTCTTATTGGAAATTCCACTACAGACTATAATCTTTACTTTGATGGTACTGACTTAAAGTTAGTTGGAAGAGATTATAGTTTTGATGGTCAAACATTTACTCTCGGTAAAGCTGGAGATACAGCGCAGCATACTAAGGATTATTCATTATATACACATTCAGACGGTACCTCAACCAAAATTTCAGCTGATGGGTTAGAACACATAAACGGTGCCACAAAGAAAAAATATCATTATTTAACTTATAAGGGTTCTGCCACCATACCCAATAGTACACATACCATAATAACTCTACCGGATGAATATAGAAATAAAGAATTTAGTATTAATATATCCATTAAAAGTGATACGGCCTCAGGATATATTTTAATGAAACAATATATTTCAACATCAGAAAACTATGCAAATGGAACTTTTGATGTATATGTAACAATTCTTACAGGAAGTGTAAACGCGGATGGTATTACGTGGACTTTTTATCAAGACGGTAACATTGATATTGATTATATAGCTATTGCTTAATTTAGGAGGTAAATTGAAATGGCAACATTAGACGAAATGAATACTAAAATGACAGTATTCTATTACAAAAGTAATGGAGATATATATTCTTTATGTACTGGAATCCAAGAATTAAATGTTTTCTTTGGCAGTCACTCTACGGATCTAGCCTTAATTTTAGATTCTGTGGTGTTGGATAAGGATATGAACGTTATGAATAGTCCTAAAGATTTTAAGGTCAATACTGCAAGTAAAACCTTGGAGGTATTAGCAAGTGCAATAAATACAAGTTATCCAATAGCATCTACTTAGGTAGGTGTTTTTTTAATACTCAAAAATTCAAGGAGGTGCAATGTGAAAAGACAATTATTAGGTGACAATCCATTATTTAATGGCATAGTAGCAGGGATAGGAGGTGTATTTACGTATATTCTTGGTGGGTGGGATACTCCGCTGACAGTGTTATTTTGGTTCATGGGACTAGATTATATAACTGGGCTGGCAGGAGCTATATGGCAACACAAGGTAAATAGTAAGATAAGCTATAAAGGGATTGCTAAGAAACTGTCAATTCTTATAATAGTTACAATAGCAGTTTTATTAGACAGATTAATAAATAATGATGTATGGGTGTTCCGTACCTTCGTTTGTTATTTTTATATAGCGAACGAGGGTATTTCTATTTTAGAGAATATAGGCAAAACAGGAGTGCCATTACCACAGAAACTTATTAATGTTTTGGAACAATTAAAAAATAAGGGAGGGAAATAGCATGAATGGAATAGATCTTTCAGATTATCAGAGTATCGTTGATTTTAAAGCGCTTAGAAGTGATGGCAATGAAATTGCCTATATAAAAAGTACAGAAGGCAAAACATGGAAAGCCAGCAATTTTAGAACCTATTATGAGCAGGCAATAGCAGCAGGACTAAAAATAGGTTTCTATCATTTTCTTAGAAATAATTCTATGGAAGATGAAGTTAACAATATACTAAGTGTAATTGGCAGCTTGCCATTCCATTGTAAACTAGCAATTGACTGTGAGGTTACCTTAGGTCAATCAAAGCAGCAGATAACAAATAATATAAGACAGTTCTATGACCTTATGAAATCTAAAGGTATAGAATGTGTACTTTATACCTATGTAAGCTTTTTAAGAGATAATATAGATTATTCACAGCTTCAAGATATTCCTGTATGGATAGCTAACTACAGCTCTAATGATCCACAAGTACAAAATGAAGTAGGGTGGCAGTATACAGAACACGGAAGATCAGCTGGAATTTTAAGTGAATGTGATAAGAATATCTTTAAAGATGGAATATTGTTAGGATCAGCAAGCAATAACGTTATTTTAACAGCTGCAAAAATAAATTTGGAGGTAGATACTATGGGGGCAATTAAACAAGGTGAAAATAGTAATAGAGTAAGATTACTACAAGCTATACTAAATGTATTGTTGGGTATAAATCTTAAAATTGATGGTGATTTTGGAACACTTACTGGTGATGCAGTACAAAGGTATCAAGAGATTATGCATATAGCTGCAGATAGAGAAGTTGGAACACAAACCGCAAATACTTTGTATTCAGATATAGAAAATAACTGGTTCAAGATTCACTAAGGCAGCCTTGATTATAGGTTGTCTTTTTTAATATAAAAATAAATTAAAAGGATGGTAATGTAAAATGAATAACACACAGGCTATAATTGAAGGTTCAAAAATAGCAATACAAGGAGTTGCGGTTGCTGGAATACTAGCAATATTAAAAATTGTTCTTGATGGTTTAATGGACATTGGAATTCAGTATATTAAAGCTGAAAAAGATAAATTAATTCAGCAAATGGGTACTGATAAATACAATGCGAAAAGGCAATTAGCAGTAGATATATATAATAGAGTAGAACAGGAGTTTAAAGGCAAAATTGGTGTATCAGAAGATAAATTAAAAACTTTTGATAAATATATAGCTGAAAAGATTCCTGGTATTAGCCAAGAAGATATTCAGCATTTTAGGGAATCAATTACTGGAGATGTGAATTCAAAACTATTAGAGAGTGGTATTATCAAGCCTGCAGATGTTCAAAAATCAGCAGCATTACAGCAGGCACAAGCTCAAAGTGCTCAATTAATTCAGGAGAATGCAGCTCTCAAACAAAGACTTGTTGATATTCAGAACTCTGCTACTGTTCAACAAGCTCAATAATTTTAAGCCTAGGGAATTAATCCCTAGGCTTTATTTTTTTACATAAAAATATGTTCTATTTTCATTTATCGACGTAATTGGAATTAATACAGGCATATAAAAATAAATTAAAATCAAATTTTTATATTTAATTTATTTTTATGTGTATTTAATTTATTCTTATTGAACATAATATGAGTAGAGAAAGAGCAGCTGGAACTGCTCAATCAACTACTTTAATTTAAGAAAATATTCAATTAGTAATATCCCAACTTTTATTACTAAAATAAAAAAGTTAAAATTCATCATGTAGTCCTCCTTTCTCGGTGTTAGAGGATTAATTGCGTTTTTAGTATTTGTTGATATAAAGATTTTTATCCTTATATCAATTAGGAAACTTAAGGAATCAGTATTTACTGTTTCCTTATTTTCTTATATAAAAGATGGATCATAAAGGCACATCTTAAAAAAATAAAGAAGATGCAGCTTAAAGTGTAGTTGAGATTATTGACATATATTAGAGTTTTATTGAACCGTAAATAATTTTGGTTATTCTCCAGTAAAAGGGAGGATTTTTTTATTTTTTGTAGAATTATTGTATAAAAATATGAAGGAAGGATTATTATGGATTTAGATAAAATTTTAGATTATTTAAAACAACATTGGATGTATATTATTTTATTTATCTGTGTTTTGCCTGTAATAGTATATATATTGGTGATAATACCATTCCCTTATTCGGGAGGCATTGGGAGGGACGCATGGGTTGGTTTTTTTGGTAGTTATTTTGGAGCTATTTTAGGGGGTGTTTTTTCGGTTGCTGGTGTATTTTTGACACTTGACTATTACAAAAATAAAGACAGTGAAGAAAAGGAAAAAGATGATAATAAAAAGTTAGAAGAAAGAAAATTTACAAAAAATTCTAGGATTTTAAAAGTCAAGCCATATTTAAGGATTATAAATAAGACAGTTGAAAATATTACTGAATATCAAAATATTAATATCACAGTTGATAATGAAAATTATGTAAAAAATGCAAATATTAATAATAATAGTTTAAAAACTAAAAATATTACTTTTATTTTAAAAAATGATGGCATAGGGATTGCATTAAATATAATTTGTAGGGCAGAAAATAAAAAAATAACAAAAAATGATAATTACGGAGTATCGCTTTCAGTCAGAGAAAAATGCATTGTGCACCTTGATGTATTATCCAATGTTAGTGCTGAAGATGATATAAACTTTATTTTTAATTTTTATGATATATTTGAAAATGAATATGAACAAAAAATTAAAATTAAAATTAAAAATGCAGATAATTTTGGCTATAGTTTTTCTATAAAAAATATAGAGGCTCCATCATTAATTAATGAAAAAGAATAATACAAATAGCATAAAGGAGTAGCTTATATAGTTACTCCTTCCACCATTTTTTAGAATGATTCTTTTTATTTGGTATATATTTGATTAATTCATCTAGTCTACAGTCTAATACCTCACATATCTTATCCAAATGCTCTAAATTCACTCTTTCAGATAATTCGTGGTATATTTCATTTATAGTTGCTGGTCTTATTCCAGTTTTACGAGCAAGGTCTGCTTGTGTCCATCTACGTTCTCCTAATAACTTAGATAAGTATATTCTGATCATAACGTTACCTCCTATCACTAGATTAGATTGTAACGTTATTGGTTATAATTAGTATCAATTCAGTAAGAAAATTACTATATACGTAATTTTATATACTGTCATAAATTACACATTTTATAAAACTGTTCCCAAATTTCATATTTAATATTATCCAATTAAAGTTATTATTCAAACATGCGAAATATGTATAAGAAATGAATGCATTGTTAATATGCTTTCAACTAAATCTTAGATTAAAATAACAGCCTTTAGAGTATTTTCCAAAATGAGGGTGTCGAATATAGAATTTTAAAAAATTTGCAGAACATAAATAAAAGTTGTACAATAATATTACACATACGAGAACAGATGTTCGGGAAGTGTTCGCAAATATAGATATAATAAGGGTTGCATAAGAAAAATAAATTTTAATAATAAAAAACTTATAAGAAAAAATATTTGATAATATTGGGGGAATCTTAGTGAAAGAAATAGAAAAATTAAAAATAGAAAATGAAAAGCTTAGATTACATAATAAAAAATTAATGAATGCAAACGAGTATTTAACAAAACAATCAGTAAAGGTTAAAAATAAATGTGAAGAAATATTAAAGGCATTTAATATCAATTATATATAGAAGAATAATTTTGACGTCAAAAATTCGTCAAAATTATTCTTCTAAACTATTCAAATAATTGTTAGTTGTAAAAATTATAAAACCCTTATAAATGGCTATTTTAAATACATTTGCTCAAATTTATTCAAATCGATTCAAATGTTAAAATACTTGTACCTAATGTTTTAGGCTACAGAAAAAAAGCGGAGAAATCTAATATTCAAACCAGTGCAAAAACTATAATGAGTGCTATAGAGGCTTATAATTCAGACAAAGGTCCCAGTGATGCTCAAATAGGAGATAATTCAACAAATTATTCAGGGAAAATTACTTACGCTGATGGAATTGATAAATTAGTTGCTGAAGAGGTGTTGGATAGTAATAAGATTCCAGATTGCCTCAATAAAACTAATGAAGCTATGTCTATGGAAAGCTTAAATAAAGTAGCATCAGGAGAATTTTCTATAGATAAATTAGATGGAAAAGCATCACTCATTACAATTAATGGCCTTGAAACTAGTGAACCTTAGAGTAATTAGGTTATTGAATAATTATATAATCAGCAATTTTCATTAAGTAAAACGATTATAAAATAAATACTTGAACAATGCATAAAAATCTCTTACTATAATATGGTAGGAGATTTTTTATTAAAGATACTTGAAGATAAGGAAGATCAAAATTATGAATATTTTAATAGGAATATACATTATTATTTTAGGATTACTCCTTGGAAGTTTTTTTAACGTATGTATTTATAGGATACCAAGAGGAGAATCCATAGCTTTTCCACCATCCCATTGTACAAGCTGCAATAATAAAATTAAGGGCTATGATCTTATACCTGTAATAAGCTATATTTTTCTTAAGGGGAAATGCAGATATTGCGGCGAAAAGATATCTTTAAGATATCCCTCTGTAGAAATAGTAACTGCTGCTCTATTTTATTTTGTATATGAAAGGTATGGATTAACTTTTTTTACTATTAAATTTATTATCCTAGTTTCACTACTTATTGTAATTGGAATGATCGATTTTGATACTACAGATGTATATTTTAGTACTACCATAACAGGTATTGTATTTGGAGTAGGCTTTATTATAGTAGGGTATTTTTTTAATTTAAATGTTATGGAGTTTGTGTTAGGTGGTATAGCAGCTGGTGGTTTTATAGCCCTAATTATTCTGTTAACAAAGGGCATGGGCTGGGGAGACGCAGAGATATGTCTTATGTGTGGATTGTTTTTGGGACTTAAACTTTCCATAGTAATGCTTTTTTTGTCCTTTATTATTGGAGGAGCAGTTGGAATAGCCTTAATTTTGTTGAAAATAAAGAACAGGAAAGATTACATTCCCTTTGGTCCTTTTATAGCCATATCTAGCCTGTTAACTTTGTTTTTTGGACAATATATTATAAATTATTATATATCTATGTTTTAATGTGTAAGTTAGTGGTAGAATATCTAGGATAGGGGTAGTTAAAAAGTCAGATATGAATGTAATTTTAAGATTTATCCGATGATTATCCACTCTCTACTCCCATCTTCTTCAAAGTGGGAGTAGAGAGTGACTACGTCCCTGGATAACGACTTCTAAGTATGAGTTGGAATAAAAACTCCACCTGATGCCAAGAATTCTGTTTATAAGAGGATTTGGTGTAAGTATAATTTATGTATTATTGTAATTAAAAGTTTTATTGTGTGCAGCTTTAAATGGAGATACTATTATAGCAATTAGTAATACATAAAAATCTTAGAATACTATATAGAATATAAAAAATTGAAAGGAAGGTGAAAAATCCTGATTAAGCTTGGTAAGCAGATACATTATGTTTACTGCTGCATTATTCAGTCCATAATGTAATAATGTTGATTAGATAAGTCTATTTAATATTATATTAAGTCAGGATGATATGTTTAGTCCTATAAAGAATACAAAGGTTTATGAACAGGTTATTATACAGATAAAGGATATGATAGCCAAAGGAATACTTAGAAAAGGTGATAAGCTTCCCTCCGAGAGAGAGCTTGTAGATAAATTAGGGGTAAGTAGAACCTCTATAAGAGAAGCACTTAGGGCATTGGAAATTATAGGTTTAGTTGAAAGCAGACAGGGTGAGGGTAATTTTATAAGGGATAATTTTGAAAACAGTCTCTTTGAACCTCTATCAGTAATGTTTATGCTGCAAAAAAGCAGTACTCTGGAGATACATCAGGTAAGAGTTATGATTGAAACGGAAACGGCTTCTCTTGCAGCAAAAAATATAAAGGATAAAGATATAGAGGTACTGCAGGGATTTATAGATAAACTTAAGAACTCAAAGGATGAATTGGAGAGGAGTATTTCTGATAAAAATTTTCACTATAAAATAGCTGAATGTTCTGGAAATTTTTTGATAAATAATATATTGAGATCTGTTTCTTCTTTAATGGATGCTTTTATAGTCAACGCAAGAATGGTTATAGTGAATGAGTCTAAGGCCAGAGAGCTTTTAGTAGAGCAGCATGAAGATATATTACAGGCATTAATTGATAGAGATTCAGAGGCAGCAGTTAAAGCTATGAGAAAGCATCTTGACTGTATAAAAGAACATTTAATATTGATGGATAATATTTATTCTTAATTCTATGTATGTAGCTTGCAATTAAATTGTATATTTAAGCAATAATTATAGATAATCAACTTGATATATAAATTTGTGCCTTAAGATATAAAATTAAAAGGCATTGTAGTTAAAAAAATGTTTGATTATGAAATTAGAGATTTATAATAAAATATATATTTTACTAATGAAGATAATTTATTACAATATGTAGATAAAAATGAAAAATTTTTCTAATATAAAAAACTTTGTTAAATAAATAACTATTATGGAATTGTGAAAAAGTATGTGCTATTATATAAATATGGAAGAACAAAGTTGTTCTTCCGAAAAATTATTGATAATGGTAATACCATCTTACCAATAAAATATGTGTTGGAGGTAATATTAATGGACATTTTAGTTTGCATTAAACAAGTTCCAGGTACATCAAAGGTAGAGGTTGACCCAGTAACTGGAGTGCTAAAAAGAGATGGAATAGATACGAAGATGAATCCTTATGATTTATATGCTTTAGAGTCCGCTCTTAATATTAAAGAAAAAAAAGGTGGAGAGGTTAAAGTAATAAGCATGGGACCACCTCAAGCTATGGATGTAATAAGAGAAGCCTATATGATGGGAGCAGATGAAGGAGCACTAATTTCAGATAGAAAATTTGCAGGAGCAGATGTTTTAGCTACTGCTTACACTATATCTCAAGGTGTAAGAAAGATGGCACCTTATGACCTTATATTATGTGGAAAACAGACTACTGATGGAGATACAGCACAGGTTGGACCTGAAATGGCTGAATATTTAGGTATACCTCACATAGCAAATGTAATCGATATAATAGAAATTAAGGAGCATTCAATAGTAGTTACTATGGACATGCCGAACACTATTGAAAAGGTAGAAGTACAGTATCCTTGTTTACTTACGGTTGAAAAGGATATCAATCAACCTAGACTTCCTTCATATAAGAAAAAACTTGAAACTAAAGATAGAGAGATAAAAATAATAAGCCTCAAAAATTTTGAGGATCAAAATGAAAATAGATATGGATTAAATGGCTCACCAACTCAGGTAGAAAGAATTTTTCCACCAGTACATGATATTAAGAGAGAAAAATTTCAGGGCACTGGAGAAGAAGTTGGTAAACAAATTGCTGATAAACTTAAAGAATTAAAATTCGTATAAGGCATGTGAAAATAAATAGTAAGTCAAAGATGCGACGAATATTTTGAATCATACAAGGAAGCAGGTTCCGAGGATAGTGGGCTATCTGAGGGTTTTGCTGAGGTCGTAGGATTCAAAATAGGCTAGTATACTGACTAGTTATTTATTTGAATATGCCTAAATAGAAAACGTTTCAATTTAATTCTTTAGATAGAGTTAAAATATAGTTTTTATATTAATTAGTGTGTTTCAATTTTCTATGCATAATTATAATTTGCATGGAACTCATGGAAGGAGATTATTATGGGAAAGTTATTTGTACATGAAGAAAAATTAACACCGGAAATTGTAAGGGATTTAATTAAAATATGTCCCTTTGGAGCAATAGAAGAAAAGAACGGAAAAATTGAAATGAATGCAGGCTGTAAAATGTGTAAGCTTTGCATTAGAAAGGGCCCTAAGGGAGTTGTAGAATTTATAGAAGATAAGGTTGAAAGCATAGACAAAAGCCTATGGAGAGGCGTAGCAGTTTATGTGGATCACGTAGAGGGAAACATACATCCTGTAACCTTTGAATTAATTGGAAAAGCTAAGGAGCTAGCTGAGAAGATAAATCATCCCGTATATGCTGTATTTATAGGACATAACATTTTAAATAAGGCAGAAGAACTGCTGCATTATGGAGTAGATGAGGTATTTGTTTACGATTATGAAGAACTTGAAGATTTTAGAATAGAACCTTATACAGCAGCAGCAGAGGATTTTATAAATAAAGTAAAACCTTCAACTATACTGGTTGGAGCTACAACTGTTGGAAGATCTTTGGCACCAAGAATAGCAGCAAGGTTTAAAACTGGACTTACAGCAGACTGTACAATTCTTGAGATGAAAGAAAATACTGATTTAGTACAGATAAGACCTGCCTTTGGTGGAAATATAATGGCTCAAATAATTAATCCTAATCATAGACCTCAGATGGCCACAGTAAGATATAAGGTCATGAATGCTCCAGAAAGAAGCGAAGAGAAGACTGGTAAAATAACCGCCTGTAATATAGATAGAGAAAAATTCAACTCAGGAATTAGAGTATTAGAGGTAAAAAAGAAAGAGGTTGAGGATAATATATCTGATGCTGATACTATAATTGCAATAGGAAGAGGCATAAAATCAGAGAAAGATATTGAAAAGATAAATGAATTGGCAGAACTGCTTGAAGCTAGGGTAGCCTTTACAAGACCATTAATAGAAGCAGGTTGGGGAGATGCAAGAAGGCAAATAGGTTTAAGTGGAAGAACTGTTAAACCAAAGCTTATTATAACATTTGGAATATCTGGTGCAGTACAATTTACTGCTGGTATGGATGGATCGGAATATGTTTTTGCAGTTAATGAAGATCCTAATGCACCAATATTTAATGTTGCCAATTATGGTATAGTAGGAGATTTGTATGAAATTCTTCCAGAACTGATTAAGGACGTAAAGAGCTATAAGGAGGCGCTATAATATGTCTTATAAAGTTATTGATTCAAAAGATGTAGAATATTTAAAATCTATTGTAGGTGAAAATAGAACCTTTACAAAGGAAGAGATAAGTGAAGACTTTAGTCATGATGAATTAGGTGGAGTAAGTAATATGCCAGACCTACTTTTGAATGTACTTACTACAGAAGAGGTTTCAAAAATAATGGAGTATGCCTATAAAAATGATATCCCAGTGGTAGCTAGGGGGTCTGGTACAGGGCTTGTAGGATCCTCAGTACCTTTAGAGGGTGGAATAATGATAAACCTTACAGGTATGAATAAAATACTTGAATTAGATGAGGAGAATCTTACCCTTACTGTGGAACCAGGAGTTCTCTTGATGGAGATAAGTAAATTTGTAGAGGAGAATGATTTATTTTATCCACCAGATCCAGGAGAAAAATCTGCTACAATTGGTGGAAACATAAGCACAAATGCAGGGGGGATGAGAGCTGTTAAATACGGCGTCACAAGGGATTATGTAAGAGGTCTAGAAGTAGTCCTACCCAGTGGCAAAGTGCTTGAACTTGGTGGTAAAGTAGTTAAAAATAGTTCAGGATATAGTTTAAAGGATTTATTGGTAGGCTCAGAGGGAACTTTAGGTATAATAACAAAGGCAGTACTTAGACTATTACCATTACCTAAAAAAGCCATAAGCTTACTTGTACCTTTCCCAGACTTAAATAAGGCCATAGGAACAGTACCTAAAATAATAAAGTCTAAGGCAATACCTACAGCCATAGAATTTATGCAAAGAGAAGTAATATTATCAGCAGAAAAATTCCTTGGCAAAAAATTTCCTGACAATTCTTCAGATGCATATTTGCTTTTAACCTTTGATGGAAATAGTAAGGAAGAAATAGAAGAAGCTTATGATAAAGTGGCAAAGATATGTATTGAAGAGGGAGCCTTTGATGTATTTATAGTTGATACAGATGAAAGAAAAGAAGCTGTATGGTCAGCTAGAGGAGCTTTTCTAGAGGCAGTTAAGGCATCTACTACAGAAATGGATGAATGTGATGTAGTAGTTCCAAGAAATAAAGTTGCAGAATTTATTAACTATACAGATGAACTTCAAAATGAATTTAATGTAAGAATAAGAAGCTTTGGCCATGCTGGAGATGGAAATCTACATGTTTATATACTTAGAGATGATTTATCAAAGGATTTATGGAAAAATAAACTTCTTAAAGTTTTTGATGCTATGTATAACAAGGCAATTGAACTTAAAGGCTTGGTATCTGGAGAGCATGGAATTGGATATGCTAAGAGAAAATATATATTCAAGCAATATGGTGAGGAATATATGTCTGTAATGAGAGGAATAAAGACAGCTTTTGATCCAGAAAATATTTTAAATCCAGGGAAGGTATGTGAATAAAGTACATTAATTAATGTACCGCTTATAAAGCTTTGTACAATGAAAAACAGTTTAGGACTAATTCATATTAGCACTAAACTGTTTTTTATTAAATCTTTAAGCTAAAGCAGCCTTTAATTTCTCTATACCTACTTTGATTCTCTCTATGGACTCAGCTTTTCCTATTATATCAGCTATTTCAAAGGCTCCGCCAGGAGTGAATTTCTTACCAGAAAGAGCAGTTCTTAGTGGCCATAAAACTATTCCATTTTTAACTTCCATATCCTTAGCAAGCTGCATCATGGAATCATGGATGCTATTAACATCCCATTGTCCTAAGGCTTCAAGTATAGGAAGAGATTTAGTAAGACTTACCAATGAATTTTCTGTATTAGTCTTCATTTTTTTATGAGTATAAATTTCTATATCATAGTCAGGAAGTTCATTAAAGAAATCTACCATCTCTGGTATTTCATTCATAACTTCTACTCTTGTATGTAAAAGCTCACTTATTTTTATAAGGTCTAAAGTAGCTTTAGTTATAGTATCTTTATAATAAGGTAGTGCAAGAGTGTGGAATTCTTCTGGTGACATTCGTCTTATATATTCACCATTCATCCATCTAAGTTTTACAGGATCAAATATTGCTGGTGATTTATTGATGGTCTTATAATCAAAAATCTTTACTAATTCTTCAAGATTGAATATTTCATTTTCACCTTCAGGATTCCAACCGAGAAGTGTTATATAGTTTACAATAGCATCCTTTAAATAACCTTTATTAACTAAATCTTCAAAAGAAGCGTCTCCATTTCTTTTACTAAGTTTACTATGAATATCCTTCATTATAGGAGGGCAGTGAACGTAAACAGGAACATCCCATCCAAAGGCCTCATAGAGTCTGTTATATTTAGGAGCAGAAGAAAGATATTCATTTCCTCTTACTACATGAGTTATTCCCATAAGATGATCATCTACAACATTTGCAAAATTATATGTAGGATATCCGTCAGATTTAATAAGAATCATATCATCCAGTTCAGAATTATCCACAGAAATTTTTCCGTATATAACGTCATCAAAGGTAGTAGTTCCTGTAGTAGGATTATTTTGTCTTATAACATAGGGAATGCCTTGAGATAATTTTTCCTGTACTTCTTCTTTTGAAAGATGCATACAGTGCTTATCATATTTAAAAGGTCTTTTTAAAGCTTCTGAGTTCACCTTTAATATATCTAATCTTTCTTTTGAGCAGAAACAGTAATAAGCCTCACCTTTTTCAACTAGTTTTTTAGCATAATCTAAATATAAGCCTCTTCTTTCACTTTGTACATAAGGACCTACAGGACCGCCTATATCAGGGCCTTCATCATGTACAAGACCGGTAAATGCCAAAGTTTTATATATAATATCTACAGCACCTTCAACAAAACGTTCTTGATCTGTATCCTCAATTCTAAGTATAAATTTACCACCTTCATGCTTTGCAATCAAATAAGTATATAGTGCGGTTCTAAGATTACCAATATGCATATACCCTGTTGGGCTTGGTGCAAATCTGGTTCTAACTTCTTTTGCAGCCATTTTACTCACTCCTATGAAATTTAAATTTATTCCTAACATAAACAGAATTCTTAGCATCAGGTGGAGTTTTTATTCCATATAATGCTTAGAAGTCGTTATCTAGGGACGTAGCCACTCTTTATTCTCACTTTGAAGAAAAGGTGAGTATTAGAGTAGGTAGTCATCGGATAAAATTAAAGCCTCTCATCCTCAAAGAACGAAAGGCATTACTAGATATACTTATAATAATATAATAGAAAAATAGTGTCAATACCTTTAAAACTTTAAGTATGAATTTCCGTCCAGTGGTACTAGTATTCTCAGTGGTGGATTGCCGCCTAAAAGGCCTACTGCATATATGCTGTAAAATCTATTTTCTCTAAGTCTTATATTAGGCGCATCTAATAGAACCTTATTTGTGTTAGCATCTCTTAATTGGAAATGATAAATTCCAGGAATAAGAGATGCATAATCTGTTACACCTTTGAAGGCTACATTTCTGAAAAGAACTGTTCCATTTGCAAGGGTTAAATTCAAATTCGGTGAATTAGGTGACAGGTTACCAAATCTAAGAAAAAGCTTACCTGGAATTACAGGACCTTTTGGTTCCGCAGAAGGCAATAGGCTTATATTTGGAAGTATGCCTACTATAGCTGTAGTAGAAATAGAGCTTGGTGGAATAGTAACATTTTTACTAAGTAGTAAATTATGAGTGTTACCTGCTGGATACACCTTAACAGTATAGTTACCAGGTTTAACGGATAAATATTCTGTAAACTCTTCATAAGAAAGATTTTCAACTAGTTTAGTATCATTTAGATAGATGTCCACAGCTGGGGAATTAGGGCTAGCATGCAGTGCTCTTACATAGGAAACAGGGACTGTATGCCTAAAATAATTTTCATAAGGATTAAAAGCCATATAAATTCACCTTTCACATATTTTTACACCTTAATATTATATGCGAGAATTTTTTTTATGATAATCAAATTCCTTGAAGATAATTTGCTTTTACAAGGTTAATAGTATTAGGCGTCTGAAAATAAATAGTAAGTCAAAGATGCGACGTATATTTTGAATCATACAAGGAGACAGGTTCTGATGATAGCGAGCCATCTGAAGGTTCTATTGACACAGTAGAATACAAAATAAACTAACATACTAAATAGTTATTTATCTACTATTCCCAAAATAATAAAAAGAAAAGAGTAATTTCCAATACATATTTGTATTAAAAAAATCACTCTTCTCCTCTTATGTGTAATTGAACTTAAAATTATTTTCGTTACAACCTATATACATCTCTACACACCCAATAATAATCTTTCGACTATTAAAGAGCATTTTAAAACACATATAAATCTTGGCTCGATTATATAAAATACCTTCAAAACTATATAAGATCTTTTGACCTTATATAACCTTACACTTTTTTTACCATTTAAAGGTCATAAAAAGTAATTCGGCAACTTATACAGTCTCAGCTCGACTATTATACATAATTACAAACCACATATATACCTTGCGGCACATAAATAGCTTTACACCACCTATAATAATCTTCCGCCGGCACATAAATAGCACTTTCATACCACTTATATACCTTGGGCATCTTCGAAAAATAATTTAGTCAGTATGCTAGACTATTTTGAATCCCACTACGTCAACAGAACCCTCTGATAGCTTACTATCATCAGAACCTGTTTCCTTGCTGGATTGAAAATATTCGTCGCATCTTTGACTGATTATTTATTTTCGGATGCCTTAAGTCGAATACATTACAACCTCTATATTGGAAATCATAATATACTCTTTGCACAATAATTTTAAATCCTCTTTACGATATTTATGATACCCCGATAAAGATATTTTATACAATAAAAATAAAAAAAATTAAAAAAGTTGTTGATACTTAGTGCTGATTACGGATAAACTAGTAATATAGGAAAAATTTTTTGTATCTAAAGATAAGGTTTTTTAAAAAAAATTTTAAAATTTCTAATTTAGAGCCGTGAAACTGCTATCTTTAGATAAAATAAGCCGAAAAATGTAATTGCTAGGTAGATAAAAATTTTTAAATGTCTGCAATTTGATGAAAGGTTTATAATATACTAAGAGGAGTGTTAAAATGGAAATGAGTGATAAGAGCATTATAGTACTTGCAGAAGATGAATTTGAGGATATTGAACTTTTATATCCGTTATTAAGATTAAGAGAAGAAGGAATAAGAGTTACAGTTGTAGGAACAGGAAATAAGGATAGCTATACAGGGAAGCATGGCTACACTATTGATATAGATGAAAATGCTAATACTATAAATCCAAAAGAGTATGATGGAATTATAGTGCCTGGAGGATGGGCACCAGATAGATTAAGGGCGAATATTTATGTGAAAGGTCTTATAAAGGACATGGCGAAAAGTAATAAGGTTATTGGATGCATATGTCATGGTGCATCAGTACTTGTATCTGCCAATGTCATACAGGGATATAAATTGACTTGTGTGGATTCTATAATAGATGACGTAATAAATGCAGGTGGAGATTACACATGTGAAGGAAATTTTGTAGATAGGAATATTGTCAGTGCCAAGATACCCGGGAATCTCCCGCAGTTTATGAGGAGTATTTTAGACTATTTAAATAGCGAAAGCTTTTCAACTACTGAAGCGGTGAAGAAATAAAAGACTGCCTTGGGGCAAAGCTAAATCTTTAATGGTGTTGTGCTTGTTAAAAGCTTTCATATAAAATTAGTATTCTTTAAGAAAGGTAAAATTAGGCTTTTATATCTTATGAAAAATTTATGTTATAGTATAGGTTATTCTAATAGAAAAATAGACGACTTCATGAGGCTATTGCTGGATTATGAAATTAATTGTGTAGTAGACGTAAGATCTGTGCCCTATAGTAAAGGTGAAAAAACAATAGTTTATAATAGTGATAATATTAAAAAGGTATTGAATAAGCAGGGAATATATTATATATACATGGGAAAAGAATTAGGAGCAAAAAATGAAGAGTGTATTGATGAACAGGGCATAATATGCTATGAAGCTATAAGAAAAAATAATAGCTATAAAATGGGAATTGCAAGATTAATTGATGGTATAGACAAAGGATATAATATAGCAATTATGTGTGCTGAAAAAGAGCCTTTAAATTGTCACAGAGCTATTTTAATAGGATATGATTTGAAAAAAAAGAATATTACTGTTAAACATATAGTGGATAAAGATTTGGTGAAATCTCAAAGTGATATTGAAGAAGAACTGATGGAAATGTATAGAGTAAAGCTTATTAAAAAAGTAGCACAATTTTCCATTGCCAGTATAATGAACCATGTGGATTTAGAAATGGATGAAGAGGACTTTAAAGTTGAAATGATAGAAGAGGCCTATAGAATGAGAGGTAAGGATATTAATTTTAATATGCCTAAGTAACGAAACGGAATTGCTAAAGTAAAGAGGTGAGGATAGTAATGTAACTCACCTCTTTATTAATAATACATATACAGAAAGGTATGATGAATTTGACTTTCTCTATTAAATTTATTCACACTGCAGATATTCATTTAGGAAGTATGCTTAATATCTATGATGAAAAGTTAAAAGATAATGAGAATATATTTAAAAATGCTGTATATGAAGCTTTTGAAAGAATAGTAGATTATGCTTTAGAATTTAAAATAGATTTTTTGCTTATAAGTGGAGACTTATATGATAGAGATGCTAAATCTATTAAGGCCAATAGCTTTTTTAATTTACAGTGTAATAGACTTCTAAAGGCAAATATTAATGTATATATTATTGCAGGTAATCATGATCCTTTTGTAGGGAAAAGGGAGATTTTTAAATTACCTGATAATGTATTTGTTTGTGATAGTGAACAGTGCAGTGAGTTTCAAATTAAGGATAAAAGCTTAAATATAATTGCTAGAGTTTATGGTAATTCCTATAGAGGAAAAGCAGATAGCAGAAAATTGTACAATTCTTACAATCCCCCAGAGGATAGTGTATTTAATATAGCAATGCTGCATACAGAATTAAATCCCAATAATTTTAATTATGTTCCCTGTACCTTAGAAAATTTGAAAGCTAAGGAAAAGATTTCTTACTGGGCCTTGGGGCATATACATAAATGTAAGATACTAAATAGATCAAAACCCATAATTGCCTATTCGGGTATTCCCCAGGGAAGAGATATTGGTGAAGAAGGCGTTGGAGGCTGCTTATTAGTGGAGGTAGATGAGGCTAACAAAACTTTTATAAAGTTTTTGCCTACAGCTTCAATAGCTTGGGAAAAAGTTTATATAAATATAAATGAAAATAGTAATGCTGAACCTAAAAATCTCACAGAGCTCATAGAGCTAATTGAACATAAAGCACAGAATATACTGTATAAAATTGAAGATATCCCCTGCGAATTAAGCTCTGAGTCAGATTTAAACAATTGCCTAAAGGGTTATGCTGTCAGATGGATCATAGAGGGAAGAGGACATATAAAAACTATATTTGAAGAGGGAGAGGATAATTTAGAAGAGATAATAAAGGAGAGTTTAAATTCAAAACTGATGAATTATTCCCCAGTTATATATACTGATTCTATAGATGTAAGAATAGAAAAAGAAATGCCTAATATTGAAGAGTTTAGAAATAGTAATAATATTATTAAAGAAATTGAAGAGTTATGTGATGAAATTTCTAAGGATGGTTCTTTGAAGGAAGAGATTTCAGCTACTTTTGGACAAGTTTGGGAAAAAAATTATGACCTTGAAAATACAAATGATTTAAAGATGCAGCTGGATGAGGAGAGTTTTAAGGAGATATTGAGAAAAGCCAGAGAACTAATAATTTATAGACTTATGGAGGAAAGCTAAATGCATATAGAAAAATTATACATAAAAGATTTTGGAATATATAGTAATGCTAATTTAGAAAATATTTCTCCTGGAATTGTAGTTTTAGGTGGTAAAAATAGAGCAGGCAAATCCACATTATTAAAGCTCTTAAGATATTTTCCCTATGGCTTTTCTAAATCTCTCAATCTTCCAGATTGTAGAGTGGAATATGAAATGGAAGCACAGCTAACCCATAATAATGAGGAATATAATGCAAGAGTTAAAGGTTTCGCTGATCCATTAGTTACAACTGTTCATAAGGAAAGATTGTATAAAAATTTATATGGTAAAATTGATAGTTTTACTTATAAAGAAATATTTACTATAAGTCTAGATGAACTTCAAAATACAGATAAAAGAAATGAAAAAATGCAGGCACTTCTCTTAGGTGCAGGATTAAAGGATATTATTAAAATACCAAAGTTAATAGTTGAAATAAAAAAAGAAGCTGAGAAAATAGGCGGTAAAAATGGTAATCCTAAAACAAAATTATTTAAAACCAATTATCTAACCATCAGTGAAGGCCTGGATATTAAAGAAAAAGCTATGCTTCAGGTAGATGAATTCAAAGCTTGTCGGGATAGAATTAAGACTATAGTAGAAAAGATAAAGAAAGAAGAAAATGTTAAGATAGATATAGAAGACAATATATTTATACTGGAGATTTTGAAAAATAATTATGAAATCTATAGTCAAATGGATAGCATTGCTGCTCAGCTTGAAATAAGAGAAAATAGACTCATATATAACTCTTTTAAAGATAAGGATTTGTCTTTGGAAGCACTGAATAATATTAAAGCTGAATACCTTCAAATAGATGAGGATTACAATAAGTCTAAGATAAAGTTTTTTCAAAATGTAGATGATTGCCATAAACAAGAAAAGGACTTTGATTTATACGGAAGCAATATAAGAAATATGCAGTTAACTATTTCAGGGTTAGAGGAAAAAATAAAAAATTATAACTTAGCCTGCCTGGAGTGTAAAAATACTAGAGGGGAAATAAATAAGGATATTGTGGATATAAATCAGCATTGGAAGGATAATTTTGCATATATATTAAAGATGAACACAGAGGAAATATCTTTTGTTGAATTATGTGAAAATATAGATAAATTAAAAAAAGTTAAAGCGGATATTGAAGCTGTAAATTTAAAGATAAAAGAACTTCAGCAGGAAAAAAATATCATTTCACCTTCAAAGGTAAAGGTACAAACTATAAAGATAAATAGCTCATTTGCCATGTATTCCTTAGTTTCTCTAGCCTTTATTATTTTGGGCATAGTTATTTATAGATTCAGCAAAAGTCTTGGAGTTATTACAAGTTTGGCTGGAATAGCCGGGGCCTTGTATTATAGTTTTTTAAACAATAGATATTCAGCAGCAGAAAAAGTAAGTATGAGAGATGCAGAAATAAAGTTAAAAGCTATTGACAATGAAATTTATAGAAAAAGTGAAGCTTTAGAAAGCCTTCATAGGAGTAAAAGTCAGTTAGATTATATTATAGAAGAATATAAAGTAAAGCTTTCTATAGATAGACAGGTGCCCCTGGACAGCATAAAGGATTATTTTCGGCTTGTAAGAGATATAAAAAAAAGAGTTATGGATTTAGAATACAATTTGGGTAATATAGAAACTATGGAAAAGGATATATATTTTAAATTAAATAAGATGCTGGAAGCTATTGTAGTTTTTCAGGATATAGTGGATTTACCTAAAGAAAATATAGAAGAAGATATCCTTAGTAATAGTGAATACATATTTGAAGCCGTAAAAAAACTGAGTACAAGTATGAAATTTTATGAAGATTTTAAAGCAATAAATAATGTAAAATGTGAAATAGAGGATAGGATAATAAAAAAGTTTAAATTAGGCGGGGCTCAGTATAGGGATATAGATTTACTAAAAGAAATTGACAAAAATATAGACTATTTTAATAGCTATAATAAATATAGAGAAGATAGAGAAAGATACGTAAATTTAAAGCATCAATTGCTTCATTCACTAAAGCTGGATAGAGTAAAAAAACTGCTGGACGATACTAATGACAATATTAGTGATACAGATATATTTAATACTTTTAGAGAGCTTATAAAAAATTATGCGAATATAGAGGAAATAGATAGACAAATTGATGAATTGAATTATAAGCTTAAAGGTAATATAAAAGAGTTAGAGGCTTTAAGAGATGAAAAATTAAATATAAAAGATAAGATAAAGAAGTTATATAACAGTGAAGATATATTTATAGCTCAAAAGAAAATAGAAAGTGGGCGGAGAGAGCTAAAGAGCAAAGCAGAGGAATATGCCGTATATAATGCTGCGGTATTTATGCTTGATAAAATTCAGAAGTCTTTCATCGATAATGCAAAGGGTACTATTTTAGGCAGTGCAGGAGATATATTATCCAGAATAACAGAAGGAGAATTTGTTTCAGTACTACCTGCAGAGGAGCTTACAAAATATGATTTTAAAACCTATAATCAGGATGGAAGCTTAAATGAGAGTTCGGATATTTTAAGTAGAGGAACAAAGGAACAATTATTTTTATCTGTAAGACTCAGCAGGATAAAGGATATTAAAGATAAGCTTCCTGTTGTAATTGATGACTCTCTAGTTAATTTTGATTACAGGCATCTTAAAAATGTAATAAAAGTATTAAAGGAATTGTCCAAGGAAAATCAAATATTTGTTTTAACCTGCCATTCCGAATTAGTTAAGCTTATTGATGAAGAGGATGAAAATTCTCAATTCTTTAAAATTGAAAAAGGAAATTTTAGTGAGATAAAAGGAGGAGAATTATCAGATTATTTATTATAATATACTCTGTTAATATTTAATTTAAATTATAGATAAACAACTTAATATATAAATTTATGTTTTAATATATAAAATTAAAAAGCCTTGTAGCTTAAAACAATGTTTAATTATGAAATTGGATATCTATAACATAAAAGATTCTATTTTAAGTACACTAAGGCATCCGAAAATAAATAAGAAGTCAAAGATGCGACGAATATGTTGAATCTAACAAGGAAACAGGTTCTGATGATAGTTGGGCTATCAGAGGGTTCTGTTGGCGTAGTAGGATTCAACATAGTCTAGCATACTGACTTAGTTATTTTTTGAAGATGCCTAAAATGAAAGGTTAGGTGAATTTAATGAAACATATTAAGACTGCAGCAAGAATATTATTATATCTTTTAATTTATTATGCATTTCAAATATTGTTTTTTGCTATACTGGGAGTTAATGCAATGCTGAAGGGATTAAACAGCAATGAAATGGGAAATTATGTGTATGAGAATTCAGGAATTATATTAATTTTATCTATGATTATATCACTTATAATATACTTTTTAATGTTGAGAAAAAAGAAAAGTAATATATTTGATAGGTGTAATTTTAGAAATATAGGTATAAAAAATGTTATATTAATAATAGTTATTGGTATAGCCTTTTCTATGATTTTATCAGGAATTGTGGAATATGTTATAAAATTTTTCCCATCCTATAATGAGACCTCCAAAATGATAAGTATGTCCATGACTTCCATACTGGGTATACTAGCAGTTTTAATGTTTGCTCCTATTTTCGAAGAAATACTATTCAGGGGTATTGTGTTAAGTGAAATAAAAATGAATATTAATATAACAGCTGCTGTGATTATTCAAGGAGTTTTATTTGGACTCTATCATATGAATATGTTACAAAGCCTTTATGCATCGGTTTTAGGAATATTGTTAGGCTTTCTATGTGTAAAAACTGGAGGTGTAGTAGGATCTATAGTAGCACATATAACTTTTAATATTTGTGGAACCTTTATATTCCCATATCTAGTTGAGCTTAGTGGTAAATTTGCATTTTTATATATTATAGCTGGTACTGTTATTTTTATAGTATCTGCATATAATTTTGTTAGACTCAATAAAAAGGATCACTCAATCAGTTTAGAATAAATTATGAATTTTATATTCTGTGAAATATAAAGGTTGTTGAATAAGTAAACTTTATCCACGAATATGAGAACAAAAATATCTATGAAAATTACTTATATAATTTATGATAAAAGCTAAGGGGCTGTCTCGAGGGGAATAAATAGTCATTAAATTTGAGAAAAGTCTTAATTAATTATTAAAAATTGAACTTTAAAAATTATTTTTAATAGTAAAATAATTAAGGGATTGCCTTACATGCATATATATGCATTGTGAGACAGTCCCTTAATTGAGGAAGAATGTTTATACAAATTGAAGATTGTAAGCTTTATTTTTAAAAGTTTGGTTATGTTATATTTAAGGAAAAATTTACTTTATATACTTAGAACTAAATTATAGAGCTAAAGTATTTTTTTCTTCTGTTCGTACCCTTATTACTTCCGATATGTCTCTTACAAATATTTTACCATCTCCAGGATTTTGTGTCTGATTGGTTTTGATAATAGTTTCCACCACTTCATCCACGTCTTCATCATTTACTACTATAGTAAACATCCTATTGGAGATAAGCCTATGTTGATCTGAAATTTCCTGTTGCGTATAATGGTTTTTGCTAGAATCCCAATGGGTAGGGGTAAAGTCTACTTTCTTTTTACCTCTGCCAAGAACTTTTCTACAGGTAAAAGATGCAAAACCAATTTCTTTTAGAGCCTCTGCGGTTAAACCAACCATGTTCATTCTAACAATAGCAGTAATTTCTTTCATAATTAAAATCCCCCCTGTAACAAATTTTATAACGCTATAAAAATATAAAGACTATAGACCTTTTAAGCCAGAGCTTATAGTATATACCTCGTCCAGTGAAGAGATGAATATTTTACCATCTCCGAAATTTCCCTTTTCACCGGTTCTTGCATTACTCAGTATAATTCTAAGGACATCATCTTTATCTTCATCATTTACACCAATCATAAGCATTTCTTTAGGAATTTCATCGTAATGAATAGCACCAGCGGTAATTCCCTGCTGTTTACCTCTTCCTACTACATCATATTTTGTTACTGCAGGAAAGCCTGCTTCATTTAGTTCTGCTAATACCTCATTTACTTTTTCTGGTCTGATAACAGCTTTAATTATTAACATAAAAATCTCCCCCTAAAATTAAATAATTGATATATTTAAAAATAAGTAGCAGAGCTCATTTTTACTTTATATACGTAGCATCTTTGGCTTACTATTTATTTTCATATGCCTTATACAAAATACACAAAGTTCTTAAAATGAAACTAAATCTAACTATCTATTTTTAATATAGCTTGTTTGAAATCTATAAGTAAACGTTACCATTTTGTAAAATAAAAGTCAAGCTTATAGCTCATAATAAATCGTAAAATATATAAGAAAATTGTGAAAATTTTAATAAAAAAACATTATCATTTTAATAGTACAATTATATAATGATAATGTTTTTTGTTAAATTTGTATTTTTAAGAATAATTATCTATAATAGGATTTTCTTCTTCCTCTTTTTGAAAATAAATTGATAATATTAAAGATTAAAATTATAATTACAGCTACTACAGCAATTATTCCAGCCAGTACGCCGCCGTAAAGAAGTTTATTATCCTTTATTAAATCGCCAGTAGAGACTCCAGCATAAAGGTTATATTTTTTTGTTATACCTCTTTCAGTTAAAGTAAGAGTTCCAACAGAAGTATCAGTTTTAAGTTTCCAAGGATCCAGTGAAGAAATATTATCGGTTAATTTTTTTTCTTTATCGTTTATATCATTTTTATAATATTTGACATTTTCCTTTAAGAGTAGAGGAACCTGTATAGTTTTTGTTGGGCCAAAAAATTTTAAAGGTTTATAGGAAACTGTCTCAGTCTTATAGGTGGAATTACTGGTATACAAATTAGTATAGTTTATGGTGTAGCTATAATTAACAAGATTCTCCATATCTTTAAATACTAATGTATCTTGACTATCATACCCGGAATTCATAATGACACCTATAATCTTTCTACCACCTCTATCAAATACTGCAATTAAACACTTCCCAGCTTCGTTAGTGTAACCAGTTTTACCACCTATGCAAGTTTTATCATAAAGGGAAGTCTCTTTTTCTAAAATAAGCTTATTTCTATTTTCTATAGGTATGTTAATTCCATCTGCAGTAGTAATAGTGGCTTCCTTTTGTTTTACAGTATCTAATATATATTTATTGGAAAAAGCATTTTTGGCAATTACACTCATGTCATAAGCGGTGGTATAGTGATTTGGATCATGAAGCCCATTAGGAGTTATAAAATGAGTACTTTTAAGACCTAGTTCTGCTATCTTTTTATTCATTAATACTGAAAAATCTCTATTTGTATCACTGACGTTATCATCTAGTTTTCCAAGTATATTATCTGCAATCATATAGGCTATATCATTTGCTGAATATATTAAAAGGCCCTTCATGGCGTTTTCCACAGTCATTTGTTGACCTATATTTAAAGGCTTTTTATCTAAATTTATAGAGGCAGAGGGCTGAGCTTTAGCACTGGCAGTATATGTAAGTAGATCAGTAGGCTTTTTTGTTTCAGTAAGAAGTAGTGCAGTTAAAAGCTTTGTAGTGCTTGCAGGATATATCTTATTATCTAAATTTTTTTCATATATCACTTCGCCGGTTTCAGCATCTATGGCAACAGCAGTGGTTTTAGGATACAGTTGTGGTGGCTGATTGTTTTCAGCAGCAAAGGCTGTAGAACCTATAGAAAGTGATATTGCAAAGGTTAATATTAAGGAAATAATTTTACGTTTCAAATTTCATCGCTCCATTTTTGAATAAGGCATCTGCAAAAATAGTAAATTAAGAATGCCTAAAACTTATTGAGATTTAAGAAATTATTTAAAATAAAGTATCTTAAATAAAGCTAAAAACCATAATAAGTATATCATTTTATAAATTCTATAACAACAAAAAAAGCATTCGTTCATTTATTTTTAATAAACATAAGTGGAGACTTATTTCATGGCTCACAGCTTCTTAGTAAGAGTGGCTACGTTTGGATAATGATTTAACCTAAAGAACAATGGAGTTCTAAGTATCATAGATCTGATACTAGGAACTCCGTTAGTAAGAATCAGAGGTCATAAAAACTCCACCTTATGCCAGGAACTCTGTTTATGAGCCAAATATTGAAAAGAGTAGTCCTTTACTAAGAAGACTGCTCTTTTCAATATTGTCAAGCGGTTTTTTTATTACCTATATTTGTAAGAATCATAGATATTGCCATTACGGCTATATATATAAATACATAATATATTGATATCAACCCTGCTGTGAAGAAAAATTTGAAATATATAAATAAAGCTAAAGAAGCTAAACACCAGAATATTGATATATTGCCAATTATATTATTTTTCTTTCTCCAGGATATAGGATCCTTCATTTCACCAATTATCTTATCTCTTGATTTATTATCTGGAGATGTTTTTACCACAAGAGTCTTATAATAAATGCAGAATAATAATGAAATTAAGGCTATACCTAGAAAAAAATATGAAAAGGAAATACTTGTAACAAACATAATAACACTCCCTTTAAGTCTTTTTTATTTGTAAATATAGTATTCCCTAAAAATTGAAAAAAATAAAACACTAAGGCAAATTCTTTACAATATATCTAAAAATAAGTTAATATATTTAGATATTAAAAATTACCTTAGTATTAATGGGTTTTTTTATTTTTTTGTATGAACTTTTATATTGAGAAATTTATTAAATAAATTTATTAAGTCAATATATTGATATTCTACATAAGGTTTTTCACCAGAGTTCAAATCACTTTTTATAGCCTGCTTTGAAATAGTGATGTCAATTATTTCATCATTGTGCTTAAACTTTACAATGTAATTTTCAGTACATTGTAAATCATCTTTTAATAGTTTTAAATTTGAAGGTGTTGTACATGTTTTCTCAATGGATATAAGATTTGCTTTTACTATAGGTCTTCCTTCAAGCAATTTTTTTAATAAATATTTTGAAAGTTTAATTAATAAAAGTATAAATAAACCAATAAAAGCTAATCGATAATATAACTTTATATATACAATTATATTAAAATAAAGATTATATTTGTTGAAAAAAGATGAACGTAGAAAAAAATAAAGTATACCTGGTGCTATTAAATAGCAAATTATGAAAATTATTATATAATCTAATAATTTCTTTTTCAAAATATTTTCCTCCTCAAAAGCCAATAATAATGTAAAAAAAAATTCACTATGTAAAAATTATATTGTAAAATCCTATAATTTAAAAGGGTTAATTTAAATGTTTAAATATTTTTGTATAATTTATGGATGTAATTAAAGATAATAAAAGTAAAAAAGTATATTAAATTTTTGTTAATTTTTATCATTTCAGTAAAAAGTATTTATTTTTCTATTATTATAGGCTATAATAGAAAAAAAGCCAATGTAAACATTATCATTATTTATGGGAGGGGTTGTTATTATGGTCAAATGTCCATTTTTAAGTGCTCATAATCAAGAGGTAGAGTGCTTTGAAGATTGTGCATTTTATAATTTTCAGGATGCAAAAGGGGAGTGTCCTTTTAAATCGATTACAGGAAAAATTAATAATAAAGTGAGAAGGCTAGATTATAATTATTACGTAAATTCGGAGGAGGATATCTTCGATTTTGATGAAGAATATAAAAAAGTAGGATATTTATAAAAAATTAATAAGGCATATGAAAATAAACTAGCATACTGACTAGTTATTTATTTGAATGTCCTAAGGTAAGGGGCTGTGTGCTATGGAAAGGACACTGGTATTAATTAAACCTGATGGAGTTAGAAGAAAACTTATTGGGAAAATTATAAGTTTTTACGAGAAAAAAAATCTTAATATAATTGCTTTGAAAATGCTTAGGGTTAATAGAGAACTTGCAGAGGAACATTATAGCCAGCACAAGGGAAGACAATATTTTAATGAATTAATTGAATATATAACAGAGGGTAAACTCTGTGCTATGGTGATAGAGGGTAGAGATGCAATAACTATTGTGAGAAATATTAATGGTAATAAAGATCCTAAAATTGCACCTATGGGAAGCATTAGAGGCATTTATGCCAGTGACACTACAAAAAATTTGGTTCATGCATCTGATAATATGGAGAATGCGGAAAAGGAAATAAAAATTTGGTTTCCAGAGTTTGAAATTTGTTAGAGATAATATTAGAATAAAGTAGAGGTATTTTATAATGCCTTTACTTTTTTATTTGGAGATATTTGGAGGATGAATATGAAAAAACCCCGTATTATTAAAATGTTTAGTTATATGTATGAACTTAATAAACGTAATTTAAAAGTGTATAGAGTTCCAAGAAGAATTCCTAAAGCTGCTCCCATTCTAGAAAATTCTATTCATTGGGTAGGACATGCTACTACAGTGATAAATATGTATGGAAAAGTTTTTCTAACAGATCCTGTGCTGGGAAACCTTGGACACTTAAAAAGGATTGTAGATCCATCTATAGATTTAACTAATATTAATCTAGATTATATACTTATAAGTCATGGACATATGGATCATTTAAATTATAGAGCACTAAATAAGCTGAACAAAAAAGCTGTAATTATTGTGCCGAGGGGAATAAAAAGTATGCTTAGGCTATTAGGTTTTAAAAATGTGCATACTTTAAGTGCAGGTGAGGTATACAAGGATAAAGCCATTACAATTAGGGCTATAGAGGCAAATCACATAGGCAGAAGATATCCTGGCTTTGGCTTTGGAAACAGCAATTCTTATATAGTACAGCATAGAGATAAGAAGGTGCTGTTTGCAGGTGACACAGCCTTTACAGATATATACAAGGGAATTACCGTAGATGCAGCAATAATGCCAGTGGGATGCTATAAACCTGATGAATTTACAAAAATGCACTGCACTCCTGTACAAAGCTATGAAATGTTCAAAATGATGAATTCAGGAATAATGATACCAATTCATTATAAAACTTATATTTTAGCTCAGGATGAGGATAGGGAAACTGAAAATACCTTAAACAATATAAACGATGGTACAATAAAAATTATTGATATAGGTGGAACTGTAAAAATATAAAAAGTATAAATTTTTGTTGTTTTCCTAATAATATTTAATAGTATTAAATATTCCAATGGAGGTAACAATAGTGAAAAAAAGTTTAGTTACAATTTTATCTTTGTTTTTTATGTTAAATATAATGATTCCTGTTCATGGGGAAGTAAATTATAGCAGCAATTATCTTTCAACAAAGAGTAAGCCTGTATCCGCGGCAGTATTTATGCATCCTATACTATCTATAGAGACTGTTTTAGAGAAAGATTTAGGCTTTAGTAAAGAAGAGGTTGAAAAATCAAAGGCTTTAGGAGAAAATGCTTTTGATTTAGCCAAAAAAAATGGCATCACCAAAGAGCAACTTAAGGATAGTATAATAGAAGTAAAATGCAGAAAAGTAGATGAAGTATTTAATAGAGGCTTTGTTACCACAAAGCTTGCTAATATGATGAAAGGCATTATAAAATCCAGAACTGAAAAATGGGATGGCAGCTTTTAAAGTTTTGTTTAGGATTAAGGTGAATGAAAAGTTAAAGGTTTCAAAATATTTTTTCTTGGGGGGATAAAGTTTGAAGTTCAAAAAAGTTGATAATAAATGGATAATGAGAATTGATAAAGGAGAAGAAATTATTTCTACACTAAAAAAATTCTCTAAAGATAATAATATAAAATGTGCCTTTATAAGCGGAATTGGAGCTACTGATAAGATACAACTAGGTGTCTTTGATGTTAAAAAGAAAGCCTACAATTTAAGAGATTTTTCAGGTGATTTTGAAATTACCAGTCTCATGGGAAACATAACAACTTTAGATGATGATGATATTTATATACATTTACATGCAACTATTGCAGATATACAGTGCAATGCTCGTGCAGGACATGTAAAAAGTGCCTATGTGAGTATAACTTCGGAAATACTCATAGAGGAAATAGAAACTGAAGTTGGAAGAGATAAGGATCCAGATTTAAAAATTAATATATTTAAATTTTAATAAAATTTCTATGTCAAAAGCTACCTTAAATTCATAGTATATAATAGTGAATTTAAAATTAGGCATTAAAGAAAATTAATAGGTCAAAGGTATTAAACAAATATAATGACTGAATATTTCTTTACTATGCCAAGGAGGTAGCTATGAGAAGAAAGATATTTTATTCTTGTACTTTGCTTTTATCTATGATTTTAATTGCAGGAATTTTTACAGGTTGCGGCAGCAGCAATAAAACTTCCCTTAAAAAAGTACGATTAAATGAAGTAGCCCGTTCAGTATTCTATGCTCCCATGTATGCTGCTATAAATCAAGGGTACTTTAAAGAAGAGGGGCTTGATATTGAAATCAGTACGGGTCAAGGAGCAGATAAAACCATGCAGCAGGTAATAAGCAGAAGTGCAGACATAGGTTTTTGTGGACCGGAACAGTCAATTTACATTCAAAATCAAAATAAAGAAGATTATCCTGTAGTTTTTGCACAGCTTACACAAAGGGATGGATCTTTCTTAGTTGGCAGAAAAGACGAGAAAAATTTTGACTGGAGTTCTGTTAAGGGTAAAACCATTATTGGCGGAAGGCCAGGGGGAGTACCGGAAATGACTCTGGAATATGTTCTTAAAAATCATGGTATAGATCCTAAAAAAGATGTGAATATAATAACCAATATAGACTATACTGCTACTGCAGGTGCTTTTAAAGCAGGAACTGGTGATTACGTTGCACTTTTTGAACCTACAGCAAGTATTTTAAAACAGAGTAATTCGGGATATATTGAAGCTTCTGTGGGAGCATCTGCAGGCCCTATACCCTATACCTGCTATTTTACAACAAAATCCTATATAGATAAAAATCCAGATGTAATTCAGAAATTCACAAATGCTATTTATAGAGGTCAGAAATGGGTGAACAGCAATAGTGATGCAACAGTAGCTGAAAACATTAAATCATTTTTCCCTGGAACTGATGTAAAACTTATAGAACAAAATGTTAAGAACTACAGAGCTGTAAATGCCTATGCACCAAATCCTGTAATACAAGAAGCAGATATAAACAGACTTATGGATATAATTCAAGGATATCAAAGCAGTTTGATTAAACAGAGACCGGCTTTTAATAAGCTTGTAAATACTGACTTTGCTAAGAAGTCTGTGGATCAAATTAAATAAATTTTAAATAAGTGCCATGAAAGTTTGTTATATTTTAATAAATTTTCATGATGCTTTGTTATATATTCATCTATAAACTTCAATTCGTAATTTGGGCAAAGCCCTTCAATATTGCTATACTAAAGTTAAGGTGGATCAAGCAGCTTCCTTATTTCTGCAGAGCAGCTAGCATATAATTGAATAAATTCAACAAAAGAAGATATACCAAAATATTGACCAGAATATATTATAATGGACCTTTGCTTATCCTCTTTATAATTCTTAATAATTAATGTGAGGGACTTGCCTGAATACTTACTTCTCTCCTTAAGATTTTTAAATAACTGAAAATACATATATCCAATTTAATGATAGAGCCCAATATTATAAAGACATTTTAGCGCCTATTAGAGGATGCATTGTCCAGACTTTTGGCAATGACTCTTCTTTTGAGGGGATTTCTAATTCAGAGGCTTACCATTGGAATTAGAATTTAAGGACATTTGAGTAAAGATTAATGTCGGTCAAATAGGTGATTTGCAAATATTTATATAAATTTAGAAAAAATTTTAAACTATTAAATTTGTGCGAAGCAGATAAAATTGGGCAAGAAGATAAATTAAAATCTGTAACTGAAGAGATTTATAAATATAATTGCAAATAAAGATAAATTATATGGATTAGGATTTAATTTTTGGGATATGTAGTTAATAATAGTAATTTTATTATATAATAAATTCATGAAGTTAATTCGAAATTGTGAGAAAGTATGAATTGAATTTATATTTTGTGAATATTTAGAGGTGGATAATAATGCCTAAGAAATCTATATACAAAAATTCAAAGTGTGAAAAAGAAATGTTGGAACTGTATGATACACTTCTTTCACGACTTGACATTGAATACGAAGAAATAATGATTAATACACGTTTTGGATATACACACATTTTGGTAGTAGGCGATAAAGATGCACCGCCATTAGTTACTATTCATGGTGGAAATGGTATAAACCCATTAAATTTAAGATTGTTTTTAACACTTACAAAACATTTTCGAATATATGCACCTGATGTTATTGGATTCCCAGGAAGAAGCGCTCAAGTTCGTCTTTCTCCTAAAGATAATAGTTATGGAGAATGGGTAATTGATGTTTTAGACCAACTTAATCTTAAAAGTGTTCCTTTTGTGACCAGTTCATTTAGTTCAGGCATATTATTACAAGTAGCTGCTATAGCTCCAGCAAGAATTTCACAAGCTGTTTTACATGTACCATCAGGAATATCACACGGAGCTATTTTACCAATGATAACTAAGTTGATGATTCCATGGATACTATATACAATTTTTCCTAGTAGAAATAGATTACTTAAAGCTTTTGCACCAATGATGACAGAAACCAATGAAGATTTTCTAGAGTTTTCTGATGCAATGCTTCGTACCTATAAAATGGAAATGAAAGGACCGAGAGAAGTATCAAAAGAAGAACTAAAAGGTTTCATTGCACCCACCTTTGTTATTGCAGCAAAGGACGATATATTCTTTCCAGCAGACAGTGTTATTCCAAGAGCAAAAACTATTTTTCAAAATCTTGTGAAAACTGAATGTATAGACGGTGGGAATTTATCATCAAAGAACACACTTGAATATGTTAATCACAAGATAGTAGAATTTATCAACGAGTATAATTGATTTTATCCTGTAGTTTTTGCACAGCTTACACAAAGGATAGAAATACAGTTTCTTGTTGGAATTCGTAGATAGTCAATAAGCATCATGAAAATTTGTTGAGATTTAATAAATTTTCATGGTGTTTATTGTATTTTTAAGAGTAAGTTTATCATAAGAGAAGGCATAATATATAAAAATGAAGGTCATTATATGCCTTCATTTTTAAGTACAGTTTAAACTTCTTCTAGTGTAATATTGTAGATCCAAGTATTAAAGCTCTCTACATTAACAACTTTGTAATTTTTACCTTTTTTAGAAAATACACCATCTTCAACTTCTTCATATCCATTATCTTCTAGAGCCTCTACGCTATCTCCATAATGCTCATTAATTTCTAATTTTGTTGTTTTGTCCATTTTTCAATGCACTCCTTTAGGTTTTATATTTTATTTTATTTTACTATATTAAAAACATTTTGACTAGTGTGAATTTATATTTTTTATCAATGTAAACGTTATTTAATGAAAAAATTATAAGCACATTATAAATACATTAAAAAAATTGTAATGAATATGAATTTTTATTGTTAAGCTTTCAATATTGTTTTTACATAAGACAATAAACGACTTATTTTGCGTTTGTGAAATTATAAAAAATATATTGCAGTCAGTAAAAATATCTGGAATTATACCTGTAATAATTTTTAAATTACACAATATATACACAATTTTCATATAATAGTATATCAGTGTAATATGGGGGATGAAAAATGAACAAAATTGATGTAAAACATATATTTATGAATTATCACTCCATGAAAAGTGAAACGGAGGCAATAAGTGATATAAGTTTCAGTTTAAAAGAAGGTGAATTTCTAAGTATTGTAGGACCTTCTGGCTGTGGAAAATCTACTTTACTTAATATAATATGTGGACTTGTAAAACCATCTAAAGGAGATATATTTATGGATGGTAAAAAGCTTCAGGGATTAACTATGAAAATGGGCTATATGTTTCAAAGAGATCATCTCTTTGAATGGCTGACAGTATGGGATAATGTGTGTATTGGTTTAAAAATACAGCATAAATTAACGGATGATTCCAAAAGAAACCTTAAAGAATTGCTTAAAAATTATAAGCTGGAAGAATTTAAAGATTATCATCCAAGTGAACTTTCAGGGGGTATGCGCCAAAGAGTAGCATTAATCAGAACTTTAGCCCTTAATCCAGAGGTACTTCTTTTAGACGAACCTTTTTCTGCATTAGATTATCAAAGCAGGTTAAAAGCTAGCGATGAAATTTTTAAAATAATAAAGCAGGAAAATAAAACAGCTATAATGGTTACTCACGATATTTCCGAGGCAATTTCTATGTCAGGCAGAGTAATAGTTTTTTCGAAAAGACCTGCAAAAATAAAAAAAGATATCAGTATAGATTTTTTAGATGATTCAATTACACCCTTAAATAGAAGAGAGCATCCAAAATTTAGAGAATATTTTGATGTCATTTGGAAGGAGCTTGAGTTTAAATGATAAAAGTAAGCAGCAGTGAACATATAGAATATATAAAGTCAACGAAAAAAAAGAATGTTATGGTTTTTATAACAAGACTATTAATACTCATTGGAATATTTGCATTGTGGGAAGCAGCTGGAGATTTTAAATGGATAGACCCTTTCCTCATAAGTACACCTTCAAGAGCTTTTAAGAGTCTTATAACTATATATAAGGAGGGTACACTTTTTAAGGATATTGGAATAACCTGTATGGAAACAGTATTAGGTTTTACCATAGGAACAGTACTTGGAACGGCAGTTGCAGTTTTACTTTGGTGGTCTAACTTTGTTTCCAAAGTTTTAGACCCATATTTGGTAGTATTAAATGCGCTGCCTAAAGTGGCCTTAGCTCCAATTATAATATTCTGGGTGGGAAATGGAATAAAGGCTATAATTGTAATCGCACTTTTAATATCTATTGTAGTTACCATAATAAGTATTTTAGATGGCTTCAGGCAGGTAGATGAGGATAAAATAAAGCTTTTAAAAACCTTTGGGGCAAGTAAATGGCAGATACTCTCCAATTTGATAATTCCGGCCTCTGTACCTACTATAATTTCAGCATTGAAGATTAGTGTTGGTCTTTCCTGGGTAGGAGTAATAATGGGAGAATTTCTTGTAGCTAAAGAAGGATTAGGTTTTTTAATAGTTTACGGGGGACAAATATCTCAGCTTGACATGGTGATGATGAGTATAGTAGTTCTTGCATTTTTGGCTTATATAATGTATGAAATTGTGTCATTAATAGAAAACAAAATAAATGCTAAATTTCAGAAATAATTAAGTTGAACTAAATAAATAGTAAATAAAAATAGTCTAATATACTGACAGAATGTTATTTGAATATGCTTTAAAATAGTAATTTTTACATTATTGAAAATAGTATTTAAATTCACTGATAAATTAATTATATAAGGAGATTGTATTATGAAGTTCGATGCAGTATTCCAAGGAGGAGGCGTGAAAGGTATAGCTTTTGTAGGTGCAGTAAACTGCCTTGAAGAAAATGGATATAAATGGAATAACTTAGCGGGAACATCTGCTGGTTCTATTGTGGCGACTCTTTTAGCTGCAGGCTATACAGGAAAGGAACTAAAAGAAATTATGATGGATATGAACTACGCAAAACTTTTGAAGAAAAATATTTTAAATGATATTCCTGTAGTAGGAAATGTATTTCAGTTGGTTAATGATTTAGGTGTATATAGCAGCAGAGTAATAGAAAACTGGATGTTTGAAAGATTATGGGAAAAGGGAAAGACTAAATTTAAGGATATTGAAAAAGAAGGCATTATGCTGAAAATTATTGCAGCAGATGTAACCAGAAGAAGTATTTTAATTTTGCCAGATGATTTAAAAAAATATGGTATTAATCCAGGAGAATTTAGTATTGCAAAAGCAGTTAGAATGAGCTGCAGTATTCCATTTTTCTTTAAACCTGTAAAACTGGAATACGATGATAAAATAGATTATATTGTAGATGGTGGACTTATAAGTAATTTTCCAATTTGGGTATTTGATAGCGATACTGCTCCAAAATGGCCAACTTTTGGATTTAAGCTGACAAATGATTCCCCAAAAAATGATTTTAAAAAAAATGCAGTGGAAAGAAAAAGCAATTTAATATCCTATTCCATTGATGTAATCAACACTGCTTTTGATAGAGATGAGGAAGTTTATGTGGCAGATAAGGATGCAGTGAGGACTATTAACATTCCTACTAAGGGAGTAAAAGCTACAGATTTTGATTTATCAAAGAAAAAGACTATGGAATTATATCACTCAGGCTATAATAGTACTAAGGCCTTTTTAGATGGCTGGAATTTTGGTGAGTATATTTTAAGATACAGAATGTGAAAAATGTTTATAGGAATAAAATCATTTTCATTGGTAAAAAATATTAATAGAGAGGAAGTGATTTTATGTCTCATGAAGTTGGTAAAAAGAAAACAAGAAAACAGGCTATGAAGATGTCAAAGCCACAGGAGGTTCATGAAGATGAAATTAAAAAGAACACAACTCCTGGAGTGATAAAAGGGGAAAGATAGATTTTAATATAAAGCTTTACTTAAAACATGTAAAATTTATTTATACACAGGCTTTAAAATTAGTCTCAAAGCTTCATATGATGTATATATGTGGTAGCTATTATTTTGTAAAAAACTAATTTAAGTCTTGGATTAATTATTTCAAAAATTTATTTAATTCAAGACTTAAATTTTAAAAATAGTGTATTTTATAGATTATTTATCTCTGTGAGCACACTGACTATTGGATTTTTCAGAACAGCCAGAACAGGTGGTGCAGCCACCTTTAGAGCAGCTGCTTAAACTATTATCAAAAGGTTCACATTTTAACATAAAGGTAGAATTCTTATATATTAAATTTATACCTTTTATTTTATCTACTATTTCTTTAGAATAAGCAATAGAAATATCATTATATTTTTGGATAAAATCATGCTCAGTGAGCTCATCTAAAATTATATCAACTCGGGCACTTTTACAGCAGGAACTAACATAGGAAAATCTTGCACAGTTGTATTCTTTATGCTCTGATAAAAGATTAAATAAATTTTTATATGCCTCCTGCGATATTTCTATTTTAGGGCTAATATTCATTTCATTCTCCTTGTTCTTCGTATATATTTGAATAAGAATGTAATAGGCTCTGTTTTATATCCCATAGCTTATTAGATAGATCCACATAGTAAGTGTGAGGATTTTCAAGTCTTAAAACTTCTGGCCAAAGCTTATCGGTTTCTGTTTTGGCAAATTCTTTTATTTCACTTACACTAGGACTTTCATAAATAGCTTCTCCATTTTTAAAGATTTGAACCATTAATTCTTTAACATAATAGTTCTTTAATTTTTTCTTTTTCCATGTATAAGTTGGATTAAATATTTCTAGTCTTTTATTTTCATCAATTGTTTCATCGTGTAATGTAATCAAATCAGCTAGTGCTTTATCTGTAGATTTATCAAATATTCTAAATATTTTTTTAAAACCTGGATTGGTAATTTTTTCTTCATTTTCACTTATTTTTATTTTAGGTATAATAGAATTTTTCTCCTCTACAGCAGATAATTTATATACTCCTCCAAATACTGGTTCAGATTTTGCAGTTATTAGTCGTTCTCCAACTCCAAAGCTGTCTATGCAGGCGCCCTGAGCCAAAACATCTGTTATTATGTGTTCATCTAAAGAATTTGAAATAGTTATCTTAGCATCACTGTAACCAGCTGCATCAAGTATTTCTCTGCATTTTTTAGAAAGATAGGTTATATCTCCACTATCTATTCTTATTCCCTTAGGTCTTATACCTAGTGGTTTTAAAATTTCATCAAAAACCTTTATGGCATTTGGAAGTCCTGATTTTAATACATTGTAAGTATCTACTAGTAACAGGCAATCTTCTGGATATGCCTTTGACCAGGCTTTGAAGGATTCATATTCACTATCAAAAAGTTGAACCCAAGAATGTGCCATAGTTCCTATAGCCGGTATTCCAAACATTTCCTCAGATATTGTACAAGCAGTAGCACTACATCCCCCAATAACAGCAGCACGGGATCCGTAAATAGCACCATCATACCCTTGAGCACGTCTGGAACCAAATTCCATTACAGGTCTTCCAGCAGCAGCTCTGCATATTCTATTGGCCTTGGTAGCTATAAGGGTTTGATGATTAATAGTTAAGAGTATCATAGTTTCTACAAATTGAGCCTGTATTGCTGGACCTTTAACTGTAACTAAGGGCTCATTTGGAAAAACTGGATTACCCTCAGGTATGGCCCAAACATCACAGCTAAATTTAAAATTTCTAAGATAATCTAAGAAATCTTCAGAAAATCCACCTTTGGATTTTAAATAGTCTACATCATCTTTGCTAAATTTAAGATTGGATAGGTATTCAATTAGCTGAGTTACACCAGCCATAATACAGTATCCCCCACCATCTGGTATTCTTCTGAAAAACATATCGAAATAAGCAACTTTATCTCCTACACCGTTTTTAAGGTAGCCATTACCCATGGTAAGTTCATAGAAGTCAACAAGCATAGTGAGATTTCTTTCATTTCTCACATCAAAATTTTTAGTAAGCTCCATAAAAAATTTCTCCTATCTTTTTAAATAAATATAAATTTGTATATAATGTATAATAAGGTATATTCAAATAAATAATTTTTTAACATTGTATTTATATTTTCTATATATAAACTGAGGCACATTCAAATAAATAGTCAGTATGCTAGTCTATTTTGAATCCTACTGCGTCAACAGAACCATCAGATAGCTCACTATCATCTGAAACTGTTTCCTTGTATCATTCAAAACATGCGTCGCATCTTGGACTCACTATTCATTTTCATATGCTTAAATACAATTATATTTAGTTTATAATAGAATTATATTTATTGTAATACCTATTCATTTTTTATACAATAGCTTTGCTGTTTATCTCATGACTACCACGCTGATACTCTCATCGCATTCTGTGAAAGTGATTCGCACAAAATCGAAGATTTTGGTTCTCTGCTTGCACTCTGTGAAAGCGATTCACAGAAAATCAAAGATTTTTGTTCTCTACTTTTCTTCAAAGTGGGAGTAAGGGGGATAGGGACATAGATAATGGTTTCTAAGTACAAGGTGCCATAAGAACTCTATCTTATGGCAGGAACTCTGTTTATATATTAGTAGTTATATTATATGTTTCTTTGGGGGTAATATTAAAGATGAAGTACAGTTTAGATAAAAATCAATTAGAAGCAGTTACTACAGAATATAATAATGTATTAATTGTAGCAGCACCAGGTTCTGGAAAAACCACAGTTATAATAAACAGAACGGCCTACCTCATAAAAAATAAAGCTGTGAAACCTGAAAATATTATTATTATAACTTTTACAAAAGCCGCTGCATTAAATATGAAACAAAGATATAACGCTCTATTTAATAATATTGGAGAACCATTCTTTGGTACATTTCACGGACTTTTTTATAAAATTTTGAGAAGACACTGCAATTCGATAAATATTATACAAGCCTATGAAGGTTATAGAGTAGTAAAAAAGGTTCTTGAACCCTATATGGATGAAGTAAGTGAGGATAAGTTAAGGGAAATAATAAATGATATCTCTAAATATAAAAATTCCAAATATTCTTTTGAAGAATTTATACCATCCATTGAAAAATCTATTTTTAAACAGTGCTATGACGCTTATGAAACCTATAAATTTGAAAAAAACGTTATGGATTTTGATGATTTACAGCTGAAGTGCTTGGAATTATTTAAAAAGGATGAAAGGCTTTTGAAGGGCTACAGGAATTTATTTAAATATATGCTGGTGGATGAATTTCAGGATTGCGATTCTCTCCAAATAGAAATGCTTAAGCTTCTAAATGAAAATAATAATTTATATGCAGTGGGAGATGAGGATCAGTGTATATATGGGTTTAGAGGTTCAAGACCAGATTGCATGGTAGATTTTCATAAGATATTTAATCAGGGAAAAAAGATATATTTGAATATAAATTACAGAAGCGTATGCAATGTAGTTAATATATCAAAAAATCTCATAAAAAATAATATTATGAGAAATGAAAAGCACATAAAGGCCAATAAAAATGAAAAGGGAAATATCAGTATATTAAATAACATTAACGAAAATTCTCAGGCAGAGGATGTGTCTGAAAATATTATAAAGCATAAAATTATAAACAATTTACAATTTAGGGATTTTGCCATTCTATACAGAACTAATGTGGAAAGTCGAGGCTTAATAGATAATTTTATAAGAAAGAGTATACCTTTTAGACTTTTAGATAAAGAGTACAATTTTTTTGAGCACTTTATATGCAAGGATATACTTTCTTATTTAAAGCTCAGTATTAATAGCAGTGATAAAGAAGCTTTTTTGAGGATAATAAATAAACCCTTTAGATATATTGGAAAGTCAAATTTAGATATAATTAGAAAACATGAATATAAAGAAGATTTATTTGAAGTACTTAAAAATATAGAGGATTTACCAGTTTATCAGATGAAAAACATTGATAAATTAAAGAGAGATATTCAAAAACTCAATAAAATGTCTTTAGGGCTAGCTATACAGTATGTAGTAATTGAACTGGGTTATAGGGATTATATTGTGGAATATGCTAAAAAATATAAGCTTGAAATTCAGGAATTGGAGGATATAATAGAGGAATTTAAAAAGGCGGCAGAGGAATATAACTCTATAATTACATTTTTGGTTCATGTAGAGGAAGTAGGAGAGAAGTTAAAAAATAATAGAAAAGAGACTAAAAAGGATGGTATCATACTTAGTACTATGCACGGAGTAAAAGGCATGGAATTCAAAAACGTGTTCATTATAAACTGCTGTGAAGAAAATATACCCCATAAAAATAGCTTGCCGGATAATATAGAGGAAGAGAGGAGACTTTTTTATGTTGGTATAACCAGAGCTATTGATAATCTCTGGATATGCTTTAGCAGGGATATTAGGGGAAAAAATAAAGAGCCTAGTAGATTTATAAAGGAATGTGAGCTTGATTTTAATGAAGACTGTAACGGAGGCTTTAAGGTAGGCGATAAGGTAAAGCATATGTCCTTTGGAGAGGGTAAAATAATATTTTTAGACAGCAAAATTATAGAAATTGAATTTTCTGATGGAGTAAATAGAAAATTTGATACTGTGATCCTGGGGAATAATAGGCTTATTGATAAGGTTAGATAAAAGAAGACAAAGTGATATTATCTTTTAATTATCATGATATTATATAAACTTTATTCCATTCACTAAATTATATAAATTTTAGTATAGGGTATGGAATGAAATTTATTATTAAATTAAGAAAAAATGCAAATTATATAAAACAAAAATAAACCTTATGTCACTCCAAAGCATAAGGTTTATTTCTTACAATGAATAGAAATTCAAAGTTTATGTGAAAATATATTTTTCACAAGGGGTATAGTTAAATGATATCAATAAAATGTGGAAGAAATATAAAATAATTATGTTATGTTTATGTGATTTTTAGATACCACTACTTTTTTCTAATAAAATTATATATCAATACTACAATTCCAATAAAAAGTAAAAATTTTATTGCTACTATTGTAATTCTCAGCAATAATATTAAAAAGAATATAAATATTATTCCATGTATTATTCTAAACACATTCTTTCCTCCTTAGTATACTCTTTATTTCGTTCCAATAAGTAAATCCCTTATTTGCAGAAACTAGTTCTTTAAGTCCACTTTCAGTAATTTTAATTAATAATTAAAATTGTAATATAGAGATTATAACATGTTTCATAGATAATAGTAAATTTTATGATTTATATATTTTATTAGAGCTAAAATGATATATTTAATAAAAAAAGGTTACTGGATTTGATAAATTATGATATAATTATCGTCAATTAATAATGTATTCTAAAAAATTAAATTTTAGGAAGGTGAGATATTATGGGAACCCAGGGAAAGACTTTAACTGATGAAGTAAAAAACGATATACTTAAAAAATTTAAAGAAGGAAAATTAGTAAGCCAAATTGTAAAGGAAAATGATTTAAGCAGAAGTGAAATTAAGGATGTTATAGAAGATTATCTTAATGCTAAACTTATTTCAGAAGACAAAGTAGTATAATATTTTTTATTTTCAGATTTAAATTGAATATAGGGTCAATGAGGGTGTCTTAAAGTGATCCTATTATTAAATTGTTAGGAAATAATCAGTTTAGTAAAGCTTAATAAATGCCGTAAATTTTAAGAAATTTACGGCATTTATATATTGTATTGGTGTAATTATTTAATTGTTATGATATCATATAAAATAAATTAATGCTAAGAAACAACAAGTGATTATCGTTATAGTTCAGTATTGTTTTTAGAGATTAATAAAATTTTAGGAGTTGATATTTAAGTGATAAATGCAATTGTAAATATGCTTATGGGTGTAAATACTTTATACCTACTAGTTGGAGTAGTAGCAATAGTTATTATTTTAAAAGTAGTAGGAAAGATATTAAGAATTGCACTTGTAGTAGGTGTTATAGCTTTAGTTTTATATAAAATAGGGGCATTCCCTTTTATACAGGATTTGTTAAAAACAATAAATATATAATGAATAATTAATCTTTTTAATTTAAGTTAATATTTACTCCCTTATTTCATTTCTAGAGATAAGGGAGTTTTTATGGTTTATTACATTACTAATTACTAGATAATTAATTCATTAAACAATTCACTGATGTTTAAATAATATTTTCTTATTTTTATCATATAATTACACAGTGAAGAAGTATTGTACTAACAGAGGGCATAGGTTTAAAGTAACAACTTATAAAATTTATTGTAGGGCATGAATGTAAAAAATATATAACAGAAAATAATTTTTTAAAATACATTGAAAAAAATATATACAAGCATTATTATGTAACTGTATGTACAATTAAGTTATATTTTATAACTAATTAGCAAAGTATGTACAGGATAAATTAATGTCATAATACATAATATTCATTAGGAGTTAGTAAAAAATAATAGGGGAGATTTTCTTATGGAAGAAAGCAAAAAGAGTATTATTAAGGGTTCGGTAATTTTATTCATAGCAATAGTTATATTGTTTAGTGTTTCATATTTTATTGGAATGAAAAATAAAAAACCTGTAGCTTCCAATAAACCATTTAAAGTTGCAGAAATTAGCCATACTGAGGTGGTAAAAAAAGAAACTGTACCTACAGTGCCAAAAACTCCAGGTAAAGATGAACTGAGAGGCTTAATAAACGTGAATGATGGACAAAAGGTTGCTTATCTAACTTTTGACGATGGCCCATCACCCAATATTACTCCTGAAATTTTGGATATCTTAAAAAGAGAAGATGTTAAGGCTACTTTTTTTATAATTGGAAAAAATGCAGAAAGAAATCCTGAACTTCTAATGAGAGAAAAAAATGAAGGGCATACTATTGGTATGCATAGTTATACTCATGAACCAGCAATAATATATAAAAATCCTGAGGCATATTTAAAAGATTTGGAGGAATGTTCAGCGGCTATGACTAAAGCTGTGGGGGAAGATGGCTATGATAAATGGCTAATTAGATTTCCAGAAGGCTCTGGTATAGTAAAAAACAAACCTGGTTTTAGAGAGGCTATAGCAGCAGCAGGATATCATTATGTTGATTGGAATGCATTGGATGGAGATGCAGAACATTCTAGAATGGAGACTCCACAATACCTAATGAGTAGATTTACAAGTACTATTGGTGAACAGCATCATGTAGTAATATTAATGCATGACGCTGCAACTAAAAAATCTACAGCGGATACTTTGCTACAGTTTATAAAATATTTAAAGGATAAAGGCTTTATATTTAAGACTATACCTAAATTTCAAACATGATTAATTATGTATAAATTAAAGAAATTTAATAGAATTATTTAGGACAAGTTAATAGAGAGCATTATAATTGTCTTGATAGTATCTTCCATATATTTTAAATTAATTAAACATTGTCAATAATTATATAAAAAGTGATATAATAATAGTATGTAATTTTTTATAAGCTTGTCAATGTTTACATATTAATTTATTTTACTGATTATATAGCTAATGAAAAATAACTATAAATGGGTTATAAAATTAAAAACATTGACATAAATTTTCTATATGATATGCTTTACAATAATAGATTAAGGCATCTGAAAATAAATAACAAGTCAAAGATGCGACGTATATTTACAATTCAACAAAGGAACAGGTTCTTCTGATAGTTTGGCTATCAGAGGGTTCTGTTGACGCAGTAGGACTTACAATAGACTAGCATACTGACTTAATTATTTTTTGAAGATGACTAAGTAGGGGAGAGTTGATTTGCATGATTGCGTTTACAAGAATGTGGGAGGATGTATTTAAATTAATAGATCAAGGTAAAGTTAAAGATTTGAATATAATTAAAAGTTTTAAAAGTGGTTTTATAGTTTTTGAAAATGAAAATACTGATTTTGTAACTAAACAGGATTTTCTGGATATTTGGTGTGAATTGCTTTATTATAACGAATTATCCAAGGAACATGTAATTAAGGATCAAGGAGCAAAAGCCAAATATGTATATGATTTAATTAGCAAACTTCCATATGTAGTTGAGGAGGAAGGAAAAATCAAGCTAAAAGAGTAGTTTTATTGAATATTTTGTAATAGTATTATATAATTTTATTAGGCTTATATTCTTAAAGAATACATTGCAAATCCTTGTAATGTATTATAAATCAAGACATTTAAGAATACCAATAGCAATAAACGTACTAAAAACGTACTAATACAAATCATCAAGTTTATTAGAAATAACAGTACCTTTATTAGGGTATAAGTGTGAATAAGTATTAAGAGTTGTTTGTACATTCTCATGTCATAATCGTTCTGCTATGAGTAATGGAGTGAAACCAAGTTCTATGAGTAAAGATGCATGAGAGTGTCTTAAATCATGGGTCCTAATTGGTTTTACTCCACTTTTTTTACAGATTCTTTTCATTTCATAAGATAGAAAAAATCTAGTGAAATGAAATATTCTATCTGTAACATTATAGGAGTATAGTTTACTCTTATACTTTTCAATATCTTTGCATAATGAATCTGAAATAGAAATTACTCTTTTACTTTTTTGAGTTTTAGGTTCATTTATTATATCTTGTTTTTTTATTCTAGCATATGTTTTATTTATATCTATTGTTTTATTTTTTAAATTAATATCTTTCCATGTAAGAGCTAAAAGTTCACCGCACCTCATGCCAGTCCAAAAGAGTATTTTAAAAGCCAGTCCAGATATGGGTTTATCATCAAGCCCCATAAATTTTTTAAACTCTTTTATAGTCCAGAACTGCATATCATCAGCTTTAGTTTTACCCATTATCCCTGCTTTTAAAGCTGGAATGCTGTTGAGGTTATAATACCTAATAGCAAAATTAAATATAGCTCTTATTTGATTGTTAATTACTTTTAAATATGTTTGTGCGTATTCCTTTTTAATTAATTCATTTTGCCATCTTCTTATGTGGTTAGCTGTAATATCATTCACATTCATATTACCAAAACAAGGTTAACGTGTAGGCTATAAAGGTAAGACTTATATAATTAACAGACGTGTTGTTGTATAAGCACTTATAGAATTTGTTACTAAAATTAAAGGTTATCAACCTATAGTTTTCTGTTTTGTACTCTAACAAAGCAGTGGTTAAAAATATGGGGTAAAATCTTGGACTGTAGAAATATAGGGTAGGTCCGAATCCTACTACCTCATACTAAATAAGAGTAATGAGAAATCATAAGGGCAGGAGTAGCTGATGGTTCGATTCCAACGCCTTGATAAGTGTCTGCACTGCTTACCTACTCTTAAAAATTAGATTATAAATGGAGCACTCTTGAACGGAGTGCTCCATTAAATTTGTATTTAATACATCTCAAAAGATCTATAAGGCATAGGTCTACGTCTTCTACGTCTTCTTCTACGTATTCTTCTTCTACGTCTGCGACGGGGATCAGAATCTGGGTCATCTACTTGGTCATCAAAATAATAAGGGTCTGCGTCATCATAGTAATCATCTGGATCATCAGCATAAGCATCGTCATAGCCGGCATCGTAGCCGTCGTCGTAACCATCATCATAATTATACATCATTGGATGCATCATCATAGGGCAACAGACTGCATGTGGTGCCATAGAAGGCATCTTAGTATATTTTTTATTGGCATGATGAGATGATTTAGGATTCATAGAAGGTTTAGGGCTCATAGATGGCCCAAGATTCATAGAAGGTTTAGGGTTCATAGAAGGTCCAGGATTCATAGGGAAATTAGGGTTCATAGGGAAATTAGGATTCATAGATGGATTAGCACGATCTTCGTCAATCTCCTGATTATTATTGTCAATGTCTGAATCTCCTCTATTGTAAGTATAGTACATAACTACCTCCATAAAATTTACTACATAAATAGAGTATGTAAAATTATAAAATACGTTACAAGAATAGAATAAAAGTAAAATTTAAATAATATCATAAAAGTATACGGTATCCCTTGTATGCAAATACTGAAAGAGCACCAGCAGAAATGTTGGTGTTTTGTTGTGTTTAAGACAGAGGAGACTTACAGTAGGGGCTATTATATTTAAAATATATTAACTTTGATTTTAAAAACATAGATAGGTTAGAAGATGCAACAGAGTTTTACTGGGAACATCAAAGTGAAATGCAGTACCCTCTTTTATGGTCTGAATTTTGGGACTGCCTAGACCAAGCACTTTTATATTATGAGAATCCTTCTTCATTTAAGCAGGAAGTTCAAGGTGATGTAAATTCAATAGGTGAAAAGTGGTTTAAAACAGTTGCTACAGAACCAAGAAAAGAAATTGAAACCCATAATTTTATAAAAACTATGCTTTGTATAGATCCAGCCAGTACAGCAAAGGGTAAATCAGATTATTAAGCTTTTTTGGTTGGATCTCAGGCTGATAATAATTTAAAGTATGCTCGTAAAGCTGAACTTGCCAAAATAAATGCAAGAACCGATTTTGACAAGTATATTGACCACGCCATTAAGCTTTTAAGAGAGTATCCAGATATTTCTCAGGTTTACATTGAAAAAAATACTTTCAATGGCGCGGATGCGAACCAACTTGAACTTAAAATTAATAAAGATGATGTACTTAGATTTAGGGGAATTAATATTATCAATGAAGCCCAGAGGAAAAATAAGGATGATAAAATTAGTACTATTATTCCTTATATGAATAAAGGCCAAATTATTTTTGCTGAGGAAGATTCAGAATTTACGGATCAGATATTAGATTTTAGAGGACAAAAATATTCTATACATGATGACGCACCGGACGTAACTGCTGAATTTACAAAATAGCGTTAAAAGCACAAATTATGATTATAAAGATGTAAAAGCTAAATTTACACCTAATGTTCCTATGGATGATATGATGACAGCACAGCTCGGGGATAAATTATGTATTCAAACTGCGTTATCCCAGCTAAGCTTCGTAGAAAATCCACAGGGAGAAATGGCAAAAATAAAACAGGAAAGTAAGGATGCTGTTTTTGGGTCTATCCTATTAGGCGGTGGCAGTATTCCCTTGGATAGTGGAAATAGTAATATTGATAATACCAACAATACTGATGGTGATAATGGTGGCAGCACTGAAAACCAACCTAACTAAATTTGATTTGGTAAACAAACTTCCACGGAATAGCAAGATTTATACAATATCATCAGTGCGAAATCAAATCGAGCAACTTAGTGTGGATAATATGGATAATGCCAATAATGCCATGAAACCAATATTCAAGCAACAAAATGACATGATGGACAAAATAAAAAAACAATAGCGTTGATATTTATGGAATATGCGTCTAAGGGCGTTTTACAGTTCACTAAAATTCAAAGGACAAATATATCAAACAAAATATTTTTTGAGCTAGAAAATGACTTTAAGACACTAGAAAAGACAGAGACTGATAAGGTAAGCAATATATTATCTAATGTTTATGAAAATACCTATAATAAGAACTCTGATATATTAAATGCAAGCTTAAATTTTCCGTCTGAAAAAGATATTCTAAAAGCTGTGAACACAAAAATAGATGGGAAATTATTTTCAGACAGAATTTGGGATAACAAAACCAAAACTGTGAATATGCTAAAAAAATTAATACTTGATATAACTAATAGTAATACAACAATAGATGGAGCTGGAAAACAGATTGAAAAAGTATTTAATGTAACTGCTTACGAGAGCTATAGGCTTTTAACTAATGAGCTAATTAGAGTACAGGCAGCTGCTAGTATTGATATTGCAAAAAAAGCAGGCATAAAAAAACACATATGGAGTGCAAAATTTGAGCATACTTGCTTCTTTTGCATGGAACAGGACGGTAAAATATATGCTATTGATGATAGTGAAGCGCCAGAAATACCTGCGCATGTATTATATAAATGTGTTTGGGTAAATATCGCAAATAATTAATGGGGATGGTAAAGGAAATGAGATTTTTGTTATTCGTACTAATACAAATATGAGCATATTGAAAATAAAATATAAACTTTCATGATTTTTTTCTAATGTCAATAGTTCGGGTGGTATAATGACATAATCCGTGATTAATTAAATTAAAACCTTTTAGGTATAGAATGGAGAGAATTATTATGGAATCTGAGCAGAAAACTAAAGCTAAAAAGTCAAAAAAAGTAGTTAGTTCCATTGTTTTATATTCCGCTGCTATTTTTGTAGCACTTATTGGAATTGCATTATTGATTGATAATGTTATTCTATATAGAAGTGCAGTGAGCCAATATATAGCCCAGGGCTATAGTGTTACTACCGTTGAACAACAATTGATACCATCACAACTGTTACCATCAATATTTAATTCAGTTGGTATCTACGGAGGTATGGCATTTATATTAGCGGGTGTTGGTATAGTTAATACAAAACTTTCAAAACACTTAGTTAAAAATAAAGATGTTAATAAAGAAAGCACTTTGGAAATTGACACTATACAAGAAGAAAAAACAAAAGATGATGAGAATGCTGAAGTTATTTAAAGTTTTATTTATGAAAAAAAGTTTAAAAAAGTCTTAGAAATAAGGCTTTTTTTATTTTGTCCGCAATGACACTAAACTACTAAAATAATTGTACTTATAGGACTTAATTGAACTATAAGGACATAAGGAGAGTGAATTAATAATGACAGGTGATGAAATAAAAGCATTGACAGAAGCAATAACAAAAGGCGGCGACGAATTAACTAACTACATTAAGGGTTTAACACCTACAGAACCACAGGCAATAACACTTAATGGAGTTACAAAGTTTTTAGCAGAAAATGAAGATGGCAAGAAGTATTTACAGAGTTATGCAGATAGCAAAGTTACAAATGGAGTACAGACAGCTATTGACAATTTTAAAAAGGATAAACTTCCTGGTCTTATAGATGAAGAATACAAGAAGAAATATCCCGAGGCAGATCCTAAAGATAAGACTTTAGCAGATTTACAGGCTAAAATTGCAAAAATTGAAGCTGATAGTTTGAGAAAAGATCTGACTAATAAAGCATTGAAAACATTGACAGAAAAGAAATTGCCTTCCGAGCTAGCTGACTTTGTAGTTGGGAATGATGAAGATGCTACTAGCAAAAATCTTGAAACTTTGACTAATTTATTTAACAAATACGGTGAAACTGTAAAAACAGAATTCGCAAAAACAAGTGGCTCATATAAGCCGCCAAAAGATGACTATAAGCCTGGGCTTTATTTTTATATTTAGTTCAACGTATTAGAATAATCTGAATGAAATATTTTATTCTCCCAATGTAAATTCTTCTAATACTTTCATAGCAAATCTCGCATTAGGATAAGTGATAGAACCGCCACCAATAACGCCAATCTTTATTGCTTCCATAATCTCATCTACACTTGCTCCAACATTTAGGCAACCCTCTATGTGATAACAAATACACTCGTTGCAACGGCTAACTACTGAAATGGCTAATCCCATAAGTTCTTTGTGCTTTTTATCAATCGCACCAGCAGAATATGTTTTATCATCCAATTCTCCAAATTCCTTAAAGAAGTCGTCAGCCTGAATGAGTTTCAGATTGTACTCTTTTCGATACTCTTTCATTTTTTTAATGTCCATGGTTATTCCTCCTGTTATAAATAATATTTACTTCGTTTAATTTTACAAGTCCGTATTAATGCATGTACTAATTATAACTTGAATTAAACAGTGTTTCTAGATTTTATTTATAGAATAAAAAAAGATGAACCACAATAGGCACATCCTGTTTAAATAGATAGTTATGAAAAAATATTATTGATAATCCTATGGAATATATTCATCAGTAGTATAAAAATAAATTCCATAAAATTGTTAATACATATTTATTAATTTATTCATTGATATTAAACGTATACATGGAAAATGGAAATTGACAATAATATGGCAAAAAGAGCTGAAGAATTAGGAGCAACTATTTCTCTTGATAAGGATAATCTTACTCCAGAAATTTTAAAAAATTCTGTTAAGAAGGTTTTAACTGATCCAAATTATCTTAAAAATATAAAAAAAATAAGTGACTCTTTTAAAGAAGCTGGTGGTTATAAAAAAGCAGTTGAAGAAATTTTTAAGTTAAAAAGAAAAAAAGTTATTCTTGCTTAAAATTTTAAATATCTAATATAGAAAACAGATGTAAGTAATTTTTACTATGCATCTGTTTTCTATTTGTACAACTATAAATGGGGTACTTCCTTATATTTATAATAATACTTTTATAATATTTCAATAGTAATATTTTTTTTACATAAAAAACAGGTAGCCATAACGACTACCCTCAAACAAGTTGATTTCAATAAAATGTCAGCATATTCATTGGATTAATTCAATATTAAAAAAGATGCACCACGAGGGCACATCATGGAGTGATATTTGTGAAAATTAGCAAACATTATTCTACTAGCAATCTTTTATAGAGTTTAAAGGAGAAGTATAGCATAGCTACATCTTACACTATATATTATATGTACAAGCAGTGAAAAGGTACACCGATTGTCCAGTGTACCTTTCATTATTTTATAAAGGAGATTCAATGATTTTTCATTATAGTTAGATTATTGACAGATATTTGAAATTAATTAAATTTAGTTCGTGTAAATAATAAATTATGAATTAACATAATTTATTATTTCATCTATATTCTTCTTTCTTGTAAAATCTACTGGCCTATCATATACAGCAAGCATACCTATTTCATCATTTGTTAATTCCTTTTCCTGTTTACTTTTCAGTTTCCATTTCAGTAATGTCATAAGAATTTTATCAAAGAGGTTTAATTTACTATAATTAAATCCACCCCTTAAATAAAAGAACTTAATATATTTTTGTTGCTCTGTAGTAAAATTTTTATTTCTAACATCATTTATTACATCTTCTCTTGATGGTGATGCTCTCGTTGCAAAAACAACTATATTTTTATCTTTAAGTTTATCAATGGTTTGTGTTATTAATTTTATTCCATTAATACCTACTGCATACAAACCAGCACCATAAATTATGGTATCATATACAGTCAGCATATTAATATTAATCTTTTGATACATCAAAAATATCTGCTGACAAATCTTTAGCAATCCATTCTGAATATTTTTTTGCAAAACCCGCTTTAGACTTATATATTACCACAGCTCTCATCATTTACACCCCACAATAACTTAATACACTTTTTATTACGAGTCCGTATTAATCAATATAGTAATTAAACATTGTATTAAACATCATTTCCACATTTTATTATTTAGATAAAAAAGATGCAACACAAAAATAATAGTATATTACAAAAATAATGGGAAATAATAATATTGTCTATAGTAGAATTCTTAATGAAGAATAAAGTCAAGGGTAGCTAAACTACTTTAGGCTTTATTTTTTAATTACTTAAGATTCATACAAAGCAAGTCCTATGGCTGTGGCATTGAGCATTAAATTTCATATAATATACTGCAAAAGATTATTATGATTTGTTAAATACTATATGAGAAAGGATGAGTAATGTATGGAAAAGATATATGACCAAAATGAAAATGTTGTGGGTCATTTAAGTGGTAATATTGTTTATGATGGAAGTAACAGAATCATTGGATATGTTAATGATCCTGTACTTTATGATTCAAATTATAATCCAATAGCCTATGTATCAAATGGAGTAATTTATAATTCTGTGGAAATGCCAGTTGGATATTTTAATGGATGGAATGTATATAATATGAATGGCAATAGACTTGGACGTGTGCATAGTTCATGGCTAGGACTACTTGCAGCAGGTTTATTGTTAGGAGCTGCATTCGGTGGATTTGGATTTGGGTTTGGGTTTGGATTTTGATATCCTTATTGGGGATATGATGGATTTTTCTAAAAAATTGAGAAAGAAGAATGTTTAATTTCTACAAGTAGTTATTCGATAGCTTTTACAATACAGAAATAAATTTAAGCCTAGGGATTAATTTCTCTAGGCTTTATTTTTTTACATAAGAATAAACATTTTGAATAATTTGTGGTGTAAATTATTGCAATGTACGGAAGATGAGTTATTTACGGCTATTAAATCAGTTGGAAATTCTGAAAAAGATATAAGAAGTTATTTAAAGAAGAAAAAGGAGTAGCTTATATAGTTACTCCTTTGTTATGCTTTTTATATAATTATATGTCATAGGTGCATACGCTTTTAGTATTGTTCTTGAGTCTACAGAGTTAAAGCCCTTTCCAGAGATTTACTTTCAGTAATCTTAACACTATCCCTTGTGACCAAATTATTGATTTTAAGTTGTTCAGCCTGTATACTAAATACAGTACGAGTGTTGTAAATAGTTAATACTAAAATAAAAATTAAAAGCATTATTGATATTTTTTTATTTAAAAGCACTCCTTTATGAGTACTAAAAACGTACTAATAAATTTCTCAACCTTAAAAATTATCGCGGAATATGTGTAATACACGCATTAAAAGTAGTTTGTTTAAAGGGTTTGCAACCTATATGCAAATAAAGGCGTTCTTAAAGAATATGAGCCTTTAAATTATATTATTAAGGGGTATAAATAATGGCATATCCAAATATTAAATCAGAAGACATTTTATTTTCTTTAGATATTGGTACCCGCACTGTTATTGGTACAGTAGGGATTATTAAAGATAAAAAATTTAATATTATAGCTGAAAAGTTTACAGAACATGAAGAGAGAGCTATGGTAGATGGACAGATACATGATATAAGTCTAGTTACTAAGGCTGTAAATAAAGTTAAAAGTGAACTGGAAGAGGAATTGGGTTTTGAACTTAAAAAAGTGGCTATAGCTGCTGCAGGAAGGTTTTTAAAAACTATCCTAGTTAAATCAGAATTAGGAATTGATGAAGATAAGGAAATAGATAAAGAGCTGGTAAGGAGCCTTGAACTTACTGCAGTAAAGCAAGCTGAGGAAGAGGTCAATAAGAATACTCAGGGAAAGCTGTATTGTGTGGGATACAGTGTTAAAAATTACTATCTTAATGGATACGCTATATCTAATCTTTTATCTCATAAAGGTCAAAATATTTCAGCAGAAGTAATCGCTACTTTTTTACCTAGTTCAGTAGTTGAAAGTCTTTATGCCGTTACGAAAAAAATAGGTTTATCTGTACTAAACCTTACATTAGAACCTATAGCCGCAATGGAAGCGGCAGTACCTAAAAATTTAAGACTTTTAAATTTAGCTCTTATAGATATTGGTGCAGGTACTTCTGATATTGCTATAAGCAGTAATGAGACTATTAGTGCTTATGGAATGGCGCCTATGGCAGGAGATGAGATTACTGAAGCATTGGCACAAGCTTGTCTTGTAGATTTTAATACTGCTGAGAAGATAAAAAAAGAGGTTATTGAAAAAAAAGAAGTAAGTTATGTGGATGTATTGAGTTTAGAAAATAGTATTACCTTTGATGAAGTGATTAAGATAATAACGCCTGTAGTTGAGAAATTATCGGAGGAAATAGCTAAGAAGCTTCTTGAGCTTAATGGTGGTAAAGCACCTAATGCAGTATTCTTAGTTGGAGGGGGAGCACATACTCCACTGCTTAAGGAATTAATTGTTAAAAATCTCAATATACCATCTCAAAGAATTGCAATTAAAGGCAGAGAAAGTGTTGTGGATTGTGTATGCGACGATAATAAATTAGGTAGTGTAGGAGTTACGGTTTTAGGTATAGCATTAGTAGCTATGAGAAAATTTGGGGGAGATTTTATTGATGTATTTTTAAATAACAGTGCAGTAAGTCTCTTTAATTCTAAAAAGAACACTATTATGGACGTTATTATGCAAGCAGGTATAAATCCTAAAATTTTAATTGGTAAGAATGGAAGGAATATAAGATTTAATTTGAATGGATCAAAACGTGTAGCCTTTGGAGGTATGTCGAGAGGTTCTATAATTAAATTAAATGGAATATTTGCAAGTTTAGAGTCAGAAATAAGGGAAAATGATAAAATAGAAATAGTTTTTGCACAAAATGGACATAATGCAAAGGCATATATAAAGGATTATATAAAAAAATTAGATTCTGTAGGATTTTATTTGGACGGTAAGATTAAAAATCTTGAACCATTGTTTTTTGCCAATGATCAAAAAGTTAATATAGATCATATAATAGCTGAAGGAGATAATATTAAAACTGCATTTCCAAAAACTATTGGAGACTATAGAAAATTTATTGATAATAATTTAAATTTGGAATTTTATATTCAGTCTACAAAACTTAAGGATGATTATATTATCAAAGAAGGAGACAATATATCTACCACTATAATAAATGAAGAAAAAAATAATCAACATGATTATGGAGAAGTAGTTAACACTGCACAAGCAGAAGCTGCGGCAGGTTATGTAGTAGATGAGGAAGAAAATTATATTGAAACTAAAGTAGAAGAAGATAAAAAGTATTATGACAAAGCTCCCATAGAAATACATAAGAATTCTTATAAATCAATAGAGGTTTTTGCAAATGATAAGAAGATAACCTTGAAAGGGAAAAGTTCATATATGTTTGTAGATATATTTAACTATATTGAATTTGATCTCAGTAAAGCAAAGGGAGAACTTGTGCTACTGTTAAATGGTAATAAAGCGGGTTTCTATGATGAATTAAAATCTGAAGATAGAATAGAGATAAAGTGGAAATAAATTTTTACAGGAAAAGAGGTAAATTATGAATTTTTTAAATGAAGCAAATAAAATAAAAGATCAGCTTATAGCGTGGAGAAGAGATTTTCATTCTCATCCCGAATTAGATTATGAACTTTTTAGAACAAATGAGAAAATTAAAGCCTTTCTTGAAGGTGAGGGAATTGAATATAGAATTGTAGCTAAGACTGGTATATGTGCTATTATAAAAGGGGCTAAATCTGGCAAGACTATAGCTTTAAGAGGGGATATGGATGCACTGCCTTTGCAAGATGAAAAGAAGTGTGAATATGCTTCAAAGGTAAATGGAAAAATGCATGCCTGTGGTCATGACGCACATACAACTATACTTATGGGTGCTGCAAAGCTATTAAATGCTATAAAAGGTGAATTAAGTGGAAATATAAAGCTTTTCTTTGAACCAGCAGAGGAAACTACTGGAGGAGCAAGGTTAATGATTGCGGAGGGTGTTTTAGAGAACCCAAAGGTAGACGCAGTTATTGGACTTCACGTAGATGAAGCTATTGAAGTAGGAAAAATAGGTGTAAAAAAAGACGTAGTTAATGCTGCTTCAAATCCCTTTACTATAAAAATAAAGGGAAAAGGCGGTCATGGTGCCCATCCGGACACAACTGTGGATCCTATAGTTATTTCCTGTAATGTAGTAAATGCTCTTCAGACAATAATAAGCAGAGAACTTCCACCAGTGGATCCAGGCGTTATAACTATAGGCTATATTCATGGAGGTACTGCACAAAATATAATTCCAGAAGAGGTTAAAATAGGTGGAATTATAAGGACTATGAAAACAGAACATAGATCTTATGTTAAAAAGAGACTTAGAGAAATAGCTGAAGGAATAGTAACTTCTATGAGAGGCAGCTGTGAAATAGAAATAGAAGAGAGTTATCCATGTTTATATAATGATGATGAAATGCTTAATGTTGTGAAGGAAAGTGCAGAAGAGGTTATTGGAAAAGATAAGATAAATATTCTTCAAAATCCAAGTATGGGTGTTGAAAGTTTTGCATATTTCTCTTTGGAAAGACCTTCCGCTTTTTATTATCTTGGCTGTAGAAATGAAGCAAGGGGAATAGTAAATCCTGCTCACGGAAGTCTATTTGATGTGGATGAAGCTTGTATTCCCATTGGAGTAGCAATTCAATGTACAGCAGCAGTTAACTATCTTCAAAAAAATAATTAGAAAATATAATATGAGTTTTACTGCTTATTTTTAGGTGTAAAGTATTAAAATAAATTATATATCATTTATTTTAATATAGCTTAGTAGTATAATAATATCTTGTCAACTATAATTAGGTATATCATTAATTAATGTATATGCCTAATTATAATTTTTAAACCATGGAGGAAAAGATGAAAATTGAAATAGGACCAAATGAGGCAGGACAAAGAGTAGATAAATTTGTTAGAAAATGGCTTAAAGATGTACCCCTAAGTGCCATATTTAAGGCTTTTAGAAAAGGTGATATAAAAGTAAATGGTAGAAAGACAAAGGAAAAATATTCTCTTTTAGAAGGAGATATAGTAGAAACTTATTATATTTCATCTAAGCCCGAAAAAAAAGAATTTGTAAGAATAGATAACGATTTTAAAGTTACCTATGAAGACGAAAATATGCTCCTTCTAGAAAAATGGCCAGGAGTTTTAGTGCATTCAAATAGTGAAAGTGGAGAGCCTACCCTTACAGACTATGTATTGTCCTATTTATATGATAAAGGTGATTATGAACCAGAAAAAGAGGTTACATTTACACCGGCTCCTTGTAACAGATTGGATAGAAATACTTCTGGTATAGTTGTATTTGGCAAGAACTTTGAGGCACTAAAGCTTCTAAATGAAATGATACGAGAAAGAAAAATAAAAAAGTACTATACAGCTTTAGTTAAGGGAAAGCTTAAGGATGGAATTTATGAAGGATATATATACAAAAATGAAGATGCAAATATTTCTAAAGTATTTGACAGTGAAATGTCTAATACAAAGAAAATAGCTATGGAAGTAAAAACTGTTCAGACCTGTGGCAGCTTTTCATTAATAGAAATAGATCTTATTACAGGAAGAAGTCATCAGCTTAGAGCTCATTTAAATCATTTAAATCATCCAATAGTTGGAGATAATAAATATGGAGATAAAAAACTTAATAGTTTTTTTAATAATAGATATGGCTTAGACTATCAATTTTTATATGCCTATAAGCTTATATTTAAGAATTGTCCTGAAAAGCTAGCATATATGGAAAACAAGACCATAGCAGAGTCATTACCACCTATATTAAAGAAAGTTAAAACAGATGTATTCAAGTTTTAGTGTGTTAAAGAGGTTAAGCTTATGAAAGAACAATCAACTGGTAAAGGATTTGCCATTTTATCAGCTGCTACTATGGCAGCGAAACTTTTGTCCATAATTTATATGCCTTTTCTCTTAAAGATAATTGGAGGAAACAGGCCCTATGCTATCTATCAAGTTACATATTTAATTTATGCTTTTATATATGTGATAACAAATACGGGAATTCCAAGCGCCATATCAAAGCTTGTATCTGAATTTGTGGCGGTTGAGAATTACAGGAGTGCAATAAAGACCTTTAAAATATCCAGATTTCTTTTGTTTGCTATAGGAATAATTATGTCCATTGTAATGTTTTTATCAGCAGGGTCTCTTACTGCAAGTATACATTATCCAGAGGCAAAATATTCTGTAATTGCACTTTGCCCTGCTATATTGTTTACTTCTGTAGCTTCTGCCTACAGAGGATATTTTCAGGGAAGAAGCAATATGAAGCCTACAGCAATATCACAGGTACTGGAGCAGGTATTCAATACAGTTTTCTCGCTGCTGTTTGCAGCAATATTAATAGGACGTGGGATTGAAGCTGGGGTTGTAGGAGCAACTGTTGGTACTACATTAGGAGCATTAGCCTCTGCTCTCTATCTCATAATAACCTATGAAAAGAATAAACATTTTAAATCTGGAATTTTACACAATAATAAAAGACATACAAATAAGCAGGTGCTGAGAAGAATTATAAAATACAGTATTCCCATTACTGTGTGTATTGCAATAACAAATGCTGGTACACTAATAGATAGCTATAATATAACATCAAGACTTATAGCTGGAGGAGCTCTAACAGATTACGCTCAAAGCATTTATGGAATGTATGGAAAATATCTTACACTTATTAATATGCCAATTACAATAATATCTGCTCTAGCTATGGCAGTGTTGCCAGCAGTATCAAAAGCTGTAGCACTCAAGAATAAAAAACTTGTGAATGATAAAATAAATTTTGCATTTAGAATAAATTTTCTCATAGCTGTACCAGCAGCAGTAGGACTCTCGGTGTTAAGCAGACCTATATATGAATTATTACAAATAGGAGACGGATACAGAATTATGATATTTGGTTCCATAGTAGTAATATTTATGGCACTGGCTCTAATTCAAACCAGCATTTTACAGGGTATGGGAAGAATTTATATTGTAACCTTTTATTCAATTTTAGGATTAATTGCAAAATATGTTGTAAATTATATTTTGGTAGCTATCCCTAAAATAGGAATTTATGGAGCTATTATAGGTAGTGCTATAGGTTTTGGAGTTCCTATAATTTTAAATATTATATACATACAGAAAATTTTAAAATTAAAAATAAATTTTAAGTCTTATATATTCAAACCTATAGTTTCTTCCATATTTATGGCTGCTGTAACCTATGTAATATATAATATTTTAAGTTACATATTACACTTTATTGTAAAGGGATATCTAAATAATGCAGTGTCTTTACTTGCAGCGGTTGCTATGGGAGTGCTAGCATATTTATATGCTATGATATTGTGTAAAGGCATTACAAAGGATGAACTGGATATTATCCCCGGCAGAATAAAAAGATTTATACCTAAAAGGATAATCTCCAATATAAGATAGTTGTTTCAGTGGTTAGAAGTGATATTTAGAGCAAGATTTTATATACAGGAATTATATATAGAAAGCTTTAAGGAAATTATAGTATAAAACACTGTGAAAATTATTTGTATTTTAATATATTTTCACGGTGCTCTTCTAATGTAAAAAATAATTTTCTATGAAAAACTAAGCTATTATTTTTTCTTTTACTACCATAGTCAATAAGAAATACAGTAAAAAACCAGTGATAATAATTAATACATTTTTTGATATAAAAATAGAGTCGGACATAACATGATCCATAATTCCAAGCACTAGAAATACCAGTATACTCATCATAATGTCTATTAGAGCATTTGTAGAAGAAAAACCTATAGGGCATACTTTTTTTATTTCATAAATATTTAGTATGAAGGAAGTAAGTCCAGTAATAAATAAAGTTATAGCAAAACTATAAATATTTATACTTGGTATAGCCGTCAAAATATATAGAAGTACCAGTTCTTCTACTGAAACAAGCATAGAATTAATTAATATGATTGTCTGTTTACCAAGACCACTGAGTATAGAATAAGTAGAGGCGGCAGCATAGGTGATGGGTAGGCATAAAGCACTGGTTACAATAAATACACCTAAGTCATTTCTGTTGAAAAATAGCTTGCCCAAATTGTTAGGTATACAAAGACATATAATCATTGTTGCTATTCCCAAATAAAAAGATATTTTTAAAACTTCTCTTATTCTTTCTTCTAAAGCATAGTAATTTTTTTTACTAAGATTTCTAGATATATCGGGGACCAGTACAGTAGACATTGCCATAATAACTACCATGGGAAAAAAGGTTATGTTAAGTGCCATCCCTGTAAATTTTCCTATAAGAGAAAGTGCTGTATCATAGTTGATGCCAGCTGCAACTAGTCTCCTTGGAAGTACTAAAGTTGATGCTGTATTTAATATGGAGCCAAGAAATCCATTTATACAAAGGGGAATAGCTACAATTAATATATCAAATAAAAGTTGTCCCTTGTTCTCTCTACGAGTATTTACAGTTTTAAGTTTTCCACGATATATTAGGTAGGCAACATAGAGCATTAGAAAACTTATTAATTCTCCAAAGGTTAGAGCTGCATACACTGCACTTATGGTTTGTACCATAGTTTTTAACATTAATATATTTACAATTCCTATGACTACACAAATTCTTATAGCCTTTTCAAATATATCTATGTATGCTGGTATTTTGGCCTTAGATATTCCATAAAAATATCCCTTTAATATGGAAGATAAAGCTACAAAAATTAAAGCAGGACATATTATTTCTATAGAGTATAGGGTTCTGCTGTCTTTTATTAAAAAGGAAGCCACAAAGCTGGAATTGAAAAATACCAATACTGAAATAAATACAGACCAAAGCAGGTCAAAAATAATAGCTATACGTATAAGCTTGTTTACATTTATATAATCTTTATTTCCTGAAAATATAGCTGCCTTCCTTGATACTGCAATAATCATTCCACCGCAAACCACACAGCAGAAAAGATCATATATAGGCATTATTATGGAATATAAACCTAGTCCCTCTGCGCCTAATTTATTAGAGAGTATTATAGAAAATACAAATCTTAAAATACCTGTTGCAAGATTGGAAATTGTAAGTATAATGGTGTCTTTGTAAAAATTATCAAATTGCATATATGTACCTCACAAAATTATTGATATATAATACTATGTTTAGTAAAGTTTTAATATTCACTTACAGCTTTAATAAAATATAAGCAAATACCGATAAAGGATAGTAGGATAAGCTGGATATTACAGTGAAAAATAATACTATATTGTGAAATATGTTATAAAAATATTTAATTTAATTTAAATTTAAATTAAATTTAAATTAAGAATCTATTGAATTTAGTTGCATATTTTGATAAATTATTACTTGGAGAAAGTTATACATAAATTAATAGTCATAATATCTCAGATTTTAAAATGGCAAAGTGATTGTATTTGTAGATAATTATCTAAAACTTAGTAAATATAATTTTTTCTAAATAAATTTTAATTATTAACGATTATTTTATTGAGAGGATGAGTGGTAAATGTTAAATACAGTTAAAAGAGAAACCAGCAAATCTATTTTTTTAAAAGGGATTTTGAAATTTAAATTGGGATTAGCTGTAAAACAATGCGAAAAATTAAAGAATTATGCAAAAATTAATTCGGATTTAAATAAGGATGATTATAAGTATAATTTATTTATTACATCGGAAGATGGAAAAGACATAGAAGATAAATATTTTTTATTTAAGGGTTCCCATAGAGATGGAAGACTAAAAGAATTAAAAAAGTTTAAATTTGAAAAAAGTAACGCCAAATTAATAAAAGATAAAATTAAATTAAAGGTTTTAGCAGCAGATATATTTTCTGAAAATATTTTTATGTATAATTTTTCAGAAGATGAAGAGTACATATACGGAAATGAAATTAAAAAAATAAAGGATAAGAAATATCCCAATATAGTGTTTGTAGTAAGCAGAGATAGAGTTAAAGTACATAAAAAAAATATAAATAATACTTTAATATTTGGTGACATGGAGAGTTTAATAAATAAATATGGCTACTAGAGATTAAGTAATACTTTATTTGAATTGTACTTAGTTTTAAAAAATTTAAAATGTTAAACTAAAACAAAGCTGCTATTTTTCAAGCGGCTTTGTTTTATTGAGAAATTTGTTTTAAAATATAAGGTGCATATAAAAATAATTTTTTAGAAAAAATTAAATGCGGGGGTGCAAAGGTGAATAGAATAAAATGTATGGTTTGTGGAATGGATATTAATGAAAAAAATTTTTACATTAATAGTTCCGCATTTTTAGAAAAAAATAAGGAAGATAGAATAATATACTGTCCATTTTGTGGGGTAAGTGAAATTTATTTAAGTAATAATGGAGAAACTTATAATGTTGATAGTAAATTACTAGATAAAAATGCACTGAGAATTATAGACCATGCTGTTAAGCTTGAAATTTTTAATGGAGATTTTTATAAAAAAGCTTCTGAAATGGCTGAAAGTAGTGAAGTAAAGGAAATTTTTACTGCATTAAGTAAAATTGAAATGCTTCATGCAAAAATTCATTTTAGAATAGGTGGATTTAGTGAGTTCCCTAAATTAACTGAAATGAATTATGATAAATATAATACGGATAAGGCTCTTTTAGGGGCAGCAGCAATTAGAGAAAAGCATGCTGTAACTTATTATGATAAATATAAAGGGGAAATTAAAGATAAAACTGTAACTAACATATTTGAAGCACTTTGTCAGGTTGAAAAAGAACATATTATATTAACATCTAAATAGAATTTCATGCATATCCTGGTATTTAATTAATATAAATTAGATACCAGGACTTTTTTATTTAGGAGGAGAATATGAAGAAAATATTAGGCGCCATAGTTATAGTTATTGTTATGATCTTTTCTGTAAGTGTACTAGCTAATAAATTCTATAAAAGCTATAAAATTAATATAAGTGAAGAGGGGAAAGAAGCTGTCTTAAAATTTAAAGGATTAATTTCAGCTAAAGATGTTGCTGAAGACAATAATGGAAATTTTTACATAGCATTTAGTAATAGAATTCAATTTGTAAATAGTAGTGGTAAAAGTTATAATATATTTAAAGATAACAATTTAAATATAGATAATATAGAATATTATGGCGGGAAAATTTATTATACCTCTAAAAATGATATATACTGTTATGATTTACAAAATAGAAAACAAGAAGAATTAATTAATGATTTGCCTAATTTTGGTGATTATAAGGATATAGAAATAAAAATATATAATGGCTATTTATATGCATCCATAGGTGCTGCAACCAATTCCGGTGTAGTTGGTAGTGACAATACATGGGTTAAGGATAATCCCTTTTATCATGATATAACACCTAAATCCATAACGCTTAAAGGACAAAATTTTGGGAATAATAAAACTGGAGCTTTTGAGCCAAGTAACACCAATAGTTTTAAAGGACAAATTGTTCCTGAACATTTTCCGGGAAATGCCTCTGTTATCATATATAATTTTAAAACAAAAGCTTCCGAAACTTATGCTTATGGAATAAGAAATATAAGTGGAATGGATTTTAATAGTGAGGGAAAACTAATTGCAGATGTAGGTGGAATGGAAGATAGAGGATTTAGACCTATAAAGGGAGATTCTGATTATATATATTCAATAGAAAAGGGAAAATGGTATGGATGGCCAGACTATAGTGGTGGAGATCCTGTAGATTCTCCTAAATTTAAGGGTTTAAACAATACAAGAGTTGATTTTATTTTAGATAAGCATCCAACTACTAATCCTCCTGCACCTTTATATCAGCATAAATCGCTTTCTTCATTAGGTGCTCTTGCAGTGGATTCCAAGGGATTACTTAATGAAAAGGATGATATATATTTTTATGACAGTAAAGATAATTCAATATACTTTATAAATAAGAAAAATATATGTACAAAGCTTATGGATTTTTCAAAAAACTCTCATGTAAGTAGCATGAAGTTTACAAATAGTGGACTTATTGTGTTGGATTCAAAAGAAGGATATTTGATATCTGTAGCTAATAAAGGAGCTATAGAGAGGAAAATTTTACACAGTTATATCATATATGTATTAATAGCAGTTGTATTAATAGGAATAATTGGAGTATTATTAATGGGAAAAGTAAATAAGTCATCTAAAAAGAAGTAATAATTTATCCGATGACTAAAAATAGAAAATAGGGGATTGAATATGCAAAGAGCAATTGAAAAAAATTATGGTAAAGCGGTTAGAGGTGTTATGGCCACTGTAAATCCTATAAAAAAATTATTAATAAAGACTTATTGTACCGTTCATAAATATATAAATATAAAGGCAATTGAAATTATTAAGCATGAAGGAAATGATGAAATTTACAGGTTCTTTATGAAATATTTAAAAGAATTAAATGAAGGAGTAACTTGGGCTGATCAGGATTTCAAGAGTACAAATCATTTTTATCATTTTTCACAGGAGAAAGGTTTGTATGGATTTTCAAACGCTTTAACGGAATGTAAGAAATATTATAGAATGTCAATAAATTATGCTAAAGCTGGTGATAGATCAAGGGCATTATTTTATTTTGGAGCAGCCTGCCATTTGATTCAGGATACAACCGTACCACAACATGTAAATAATAACCTTTTAAAAAGCCACAGAGCTTTTGAAATGTGGATTTTAAAAAAGGTGGTAAGTGGCTATAGTTTTGAAGAGGGAACAGAAAGTAAAAGGTATGGATCTATAGATAAATATATTAAAGCTAATGCTTTAATGTCAAATAATACCTATACGAAATTTCAAAATATACTTGACGTAGAAAAAAGATATAGAAGTATTACTAACGTTATTATTGTGGAAGCTGAGAGGACTACTGCTGGGTTTATGATAGATTTTTACAATGAACTCTGCGTAAACAATATAATTTCACTGGATGAATTCAACAAATAATTTTAAAGAGAAAATAACTAACTTATTATGTAGTGCTTAGCTATCGTATCTGAATGTAAATAAAATTTAAATAAATAGTTCTTCCATTAATTGGAGGAATTATTTATTTTTTGTAGAATTTATTATTTAAATACGTATTTAAAGGGTGTGAGTTTTATGGGTAAAGAGATATTTATTAATTTGGAAAAAGAAGTATTTATAGGTAATGTATTGGATATAGGTTTTGAAAATAATGGTATTGTCTATGATCTTTGTAAAAATATAGATGACAATATAACTATTGATTATATAAATGGAAATGTAGACAAAAATAGAATAGAAAAAAATTATTATGACAGTTGTGTAGTATTTTTTTCGTTGCTAGAATTTAAAACTAAAAGATCCAAGTTAAATTTTTTTAAAGAAATTTCTGAGTATATAAGAAAGGATGGAATATTATATTTATGGGATGTAGATAAACCCAGATTTAAAAGTATTTCTATGAAGCTTAAGGTATTTGTTCCAAATAGAAAATATAAAGTGGTGCCAATAAATGCCAGAAATCCATTAATAGATGCTTCCTGCAAAAATACTGGTAGGCTTTTGCAATCTTATTTTAATATAATTGATTTAAAATGCTCTGATAATATATACTATATAAAGGCGCAAAAGAAAGGGAGTTTTTTAATTGGAGATATTATTAGCAGCAATTAATTCTAAATATATACATAGCAATTTAGCAGTAAGGTATTTAAAAGAATACACTGTAGATATGGATTATAAATGTAAAGTAAAAGAGTTTTCTATTAATGATAGAATAGAAAAGGTGTTTGAAAATATAATAACTGAAAATCCAGATATTGTGGCCTTTTCTTGCTATATATGGAATATAGAATATGTAAAAAAGCTTGCAAATTTAATAAAAACCTTAAATAGTAAAATAGAGATATTATATGGTGGACCAGAAGTCTCTTATGATGCTGAGAAATTTCTCCTTCATAATTCAGGGGACTATCTTATTGAAGGGGAAGGAGAGGCTGTATATAGGGAATTTATACAGTGGAGAATAAATAAAAAGGATTATCAAGAAGCCTCAAATATCAAAGGTTTATATCAAAAAGTAGATAATAAAATTATATATGGCGGAGAAAGATCACTTATGAATTTCGATGAAGTGGTATTTCCCTATAGAGAAGATGACAATTTGAAAAATAAAATAGTTTATTATGAAAGTTCCAGAGGATGTCCATTTAATTGCAAATACTGTTTATCCTCTATCAGTAATGGAGTGAGATTTCTAAATGTAGATAGAGTGAAGAGAGAACTACAGTTTTTTATAGATAAAGGAGTAAAACTTATAAAATTTGTGGATAGAACCTTTAATTGTAATCATAAATTTTCAATGGAAATATGGAATTTTCTAATTAACGCCCATGCAGATGCAACCTTTCACTTTGAAATATCAGCAGACATATTAAAGGATGAAGAAATAGAACTTTTAAAAACTGCACCTAAAGGGAGGATACAGCTGGAAATAGGAGTGCAGACCACAAATGATGATATACTTAAAAATATAAATAGAAATATTAAATTTAAAGATATAAAGGAAAAGGTTTTAAAGCTTCAGAAGAATAGAAATATAAAACAGCATTTAGACTTAATTGCAGGGCTTCCAGGAGAAAATTATGAAAGGTTTAGGAAGTCTTTTAATGACCTCTATTCAATAAGGCCAGAAGAAATTCAACTGGGATTTTTAAAACTGTTAAAGGGATCTGCTATGAGATATGAAGCTGAAGAATGGGGGATGGTGTATTCACCCTATGCACCTTATGAAATACTTAAGACAGACTGTTTAAGCTATGAAGAAATACTGAAACTTAAAAGAGTAGAAGCCATGGTGGATAAATATTACAATTCCGAAAAGTTTGGAAATATACTTAAATATTTTGTATCGAAATTTGAAAAACCCTTTGACTTTTATTTTTCTCTTGGAAACTTTTTTAAGGAAAAAGGATATTTTGATAGAAATATATCATCTTCAGATTATTATAAAGTGTTTCTAGAATATAATGAAGAAGAACTAGTTGGAGATAATAGTGATATAAGTGAAATAATAAAATTTGATTATTTAAAATTCAATAAGAAAAAATGGCTTCCGACATTTTTAAATAGAGATATTGATAAAGCTGTGGAAAAAGAGATTAGAAATAAATTAAAGAAAGATAACATATTTTCTAAAGAACAAAATTTTCACATAGAAAAATTTGATATAGATATATTAAAATATAAAGTAGAAAGTAAAATTGATAGGCAAACAAAATATGTAATTTTTGATGAGAATAATGTAGATAATATATTTTATTTTTAAGTGATATATTAACCGCTATTTACAATTGTGAACTTTTCATGTATACTTCTGTATATACAATAGTATATTCGAGGTGTAAAATAATGAAAAATAATGTTAAAAAATTGACGGTTACGAGTTTATTAACCGCATTAGCAATCATAATTCCCATAGTATTTGGGCCATTTTTAAAAATTCAAATACCACCTTTTTCAGCTACTCTTGCTTCTCATGTACCAATGTTCTTGGCAATGCTCATAGCTCCTGAAGTCGCTGTGGTTGTTGGGATTGGTTCTGCTCTAGGCTTCTTAATTACATCACCAGCAGTAATAGCTGCAAGAGCTTTTACGCATACTTTTGTTGGACTAGCTGGAGCACTTTTAATAAGGAGAGGTATGTCATTTAAAAAGGTTATAGTATTTACAGCACCAATTCACGCAATTCTTGAAGCCCTAATAGTAATTCCATTTGGTTTTACAGCGGCTAATGCATTATATATAGTTGGTATAGGAACAGTTGCACATCATTTTGTCGATGGAGTTATAACAGTTATATTAGTGGGGGCTATTGAGAGGGCATTAAGAATAAAGTTAACGAAGGCCTTCTCATAAGAAGCTAGGTAAACTTAATTTAAATACAATTATCAATGAATCTTACTCATTGGGAGTTTAGATGAATTATCCAGTAACGTGTCGCTGTTATCTCCACCTTGTAGACGGGGGAGTGATACAGCGACTAGTTATCGGATAAATTAAGAATAAAGAACTTGGAAATAAAATTCCAAGTTCTTTATTTCTATAGAAATAGTTAAAATAAATGATAATACCTATAAATAAAATACAATGAATTTATTTAAGAAATATTTTTAAATGTAGACTATAATAAAGGATATTAAGTTATAATGAGAATATGATATTTACAGGGAGAGTGATTATAATGTGTAAAATAAATCCAAAAGTAGATTTTGCATTTAAGAAGCTCTTTGGGAGTGAAGAGAATAAAGAACTATTAATATCTTTTATAAATTCAGTATTATCAGAGCAAGAACAAATAAAGGATATAACTATAAAAAATCCTTATAACATATCTAATTATATTCATGGAAAGATGTCAATACTGGATATTAAAGCAGTAGATGAAAAGGGTAAGTGGTATGATATAGAAATTCAAGTAGCACCGCAGATCTTTTATGATAAAAGATCTTTGTACTACTGGGCTAAAGTATACTCAGATCAACTTCAGGAAAAGGGAAGATATGGAGCATTAAATAAGACTATAGGGATAAATGTATTAGATTTTAACTATATTGAAGGAGAAGATTATCATAATAAATATAAGCTTTATAATTCAAAAACAGGAAAAGAGTTTTCAGATATATTAGAGTTACATTTTATAGAGCTTAAGAAATTTGATAAAGACATAAGGGATATAAAAACTACCTTAGATAGATGGATTACCTTTTTAAATAATGCTTATAAATACAGCAGAAATAGAATACCAAAAGAATTAGAAGAAGATAAAAATATCAAAAGGGCAGTAGAAGTATTAGATATAATGTGTCTAGATGAAGATGAAAGAGAATTATATGAGAATGACCTGAAAGACTCTATAGATAAACAGGAGCAACTGTATACCGCTAGGGAAGAAGGTATAGAAGAAGGTATAAAAAATGTAGCTAAAAGTTTGTTGGATGTACTAGATATAGATACAATAGTATCAAAGACAGGATTGTCTAAGGAAGAAGTATTGAAATTAAAAGATGAACAATAATATATAAGTACAATTAAATATAGAAATTATTTTTATCCGATGACTACCATCCGTAATACTCCCATCGCACTCTGTGAAAGCGATTCACACAAAATCAAAGATTTTGGTTCTCTGCTTTTCTATCAAAGTGGGAGATAACGGCTGCTACGTCCCTGGATAACGATTTCTAAGTTTCAGCTGGAGAAAAAAACTCCACCTGAAACAAAGAACTCTGTTTATAAGGCATATGAAAATAGATAACAAGTCAAATATACTAGCATACTGACTTAATTATTTTTTGAAGATGACTAAATAGGTATTACTAAAGTAATACCTATTTATATCTTTTTGCACTTAAAAATAAAAAAAGAAAATGATAACATTTAACCATGGAGGTGGTTAATATGGCATTGCCAATATTAAATTTAGAAAAGGTAAGTAAAAAATATGATAGTAAAACAGTAGTTGACCATATATCACTGGAGATAAATAAAGGTGAAGTATTTGGGCTTTTGGGCCCCAATGGAGCTGGAAAAAGTACCACTATGAATATGATTTGTTCTCTGGTAAAACCAACCACAGGTAAAATTACCGTATTCAATTATGATAATAAAAAAGAAATGAATAAAATAAAGGAGAAGCTAGGGTATATTCCACAGGAGCTTGCTATACATGGAAATCTTAAAGCTTGGGAAAATGTAGAGCTATTTGCTGGACTTTATGGTTTAAAGGGAAAGCAATTAAAAAATGCAGTGGAAGAATCATTAGATTTTGTGGGACTTTCTGAGCATAGAAATGGATTTGCTAAAAATTTCTCGGGGGGAATGAAAAGAAGGCTAAATATTGCCTGCGCCTTAAGTCATAAGCCAGAGCTTCTCATATTTGATGAACCTACCGTTGGCATAGACCCCCAATCCAGAAATTATATTTTAGAAAAAATAAAGTATGTAAATTCTCAAGGGGCAACAGTTATATACACTAGTCATTACATGGAAGAGGTTGAGGCTATATGCAGCAGGATAGCAATTATGGATAATGGAAAAATAATTGCGTCAGGAACAAAGGAGGAACTTGTAGCATTGGTATCAAAGGATGATAAGAATATGTCTTTAGAAGAGGTATTTTTAACACTTACTGGGAAAAAACTTAGAGACTTCGGTGAGGAGGTTTCTTAAAATGTTATTAATATTAGTTAAAAATAATTTTAAGCTCATGCTCAGAGATAAGATGTCAATGCTCTTTTTAATTTTTCTGCCTATTTTGTTAATTGCCATATTGTCCAGTGCCTTTTCACAGATGCTCAATAAAGATTATACTTTGAAGTCTTTTACTGTAGGTTACAACATTGAGGCTGGCAGCCATATAGATAAAAGTTTTTCAAATTTTATAAAAGCTTTTGAAGAAAATAAAATTACCTTAACTAAGATGACAAAGGAAAAAGCTGTAGAAGAAATTAAAAACGGAAGCCTAGCTGCCTATGTGGATATAAATGATAATGAATATACAATTTATAAAAAAGATGCCTTTAATATAAATGCAGAAATATTTGAAAACAGTATGAATAGTGCAATGTATTTATATGATGGAAATAAAGCTTTAGTGAATTATTTAGTTGAGAATAAAATTCCAATCAAAACAGAGAGTGGAAGTACCTCAGAGAATAAAAATTTTGTTAAGCTAGATACTCTGAAGGTTGATCCAATGCCAAGTTCAATAGTATACTATGGTATAACTGAAATTGTTTATGTTATTTGGTTTGGAATGTTATCGGTATCCTTAATAGTAAATAATGAGAGAAAATATGGAGTTACAGATAGAATTGGACTTACCAATGCCAGTCCATTAACGCTATTCTTTGGAAAGCTTATTCCTTCAGTGCTTGTAGTATCCATCCAAATATGTATAGCAACAATAGCTTCAATAATTTTAATGGATGTAAATTGGGGTAATTCACCTCTATTGTCAGCAGGAATATTATTTTTAGAGATAATAACTTCTTCAGTCCTAGGAATATTAATTTCATTAATAATAAAAAGTCAAGCTTTATCAAATGTTATAATAGTTTTGTTTGCCTTCTTTTTTGGATTCGTAGGAGGATCCTTTCAAACCTATATGTATAACTTTGTCAGTGATAATCTTGCTAAGCTGTCACCACTATATTATATAAATAGAACCTTGGTAGAGATTTCAATAAAAGGATATAGTGACTATACAAATATATGTATTATATTACTTTTAACTATATCAATTATAGCAATAATTATAGGAGTAGTAACTACTGCAAAAGGGAGGGAAGTCCTATGAGCGGATTTTTCGTAATGCTGAAATCAAATCTAAAGCTGCTGTTTAGAAATAAAGCATCTATATTCCTGTTTTTATTAATACCATTAGTTTCAGCTCTAATATTGAAAATACCTGTTAATAGTGATAATTCAGAAACTGCAGTATTTAAAACAAGTGTAACGGTATTTGATAATTCTAAAAGTGAGTTGTCAAAGGAAATAATAAATTTATTAAACAGTAATAGTTCCTATAAAATAACTGTGTATGAAGGTTCAACTAAAGATTTAAATTCTGCCAAAGAAAAAGCAGTAAATATAGCCAATAGAACGCCTACAAATGGATTTATATATATTCCTTCAGGCTTTTCTGATGCTGTAATAAAAGGTAATAATGAAAATTTATTAAATGTATTCACTACAGGAACTGACGAAAGAGTGAAGCTTTTAGAGAATAATATTAATATGATATTGTCAAGATTCAATATGTATTCAACGATGGCAAAGGGTGATAAAACTGTTTTTCAACAGCTAATGAAAGAAGCAGCTCAGAATAAAACAGAAGAAAAATTAAATTCTGTTACTCAAGGAGAAAAAGCTTTAAATACTGTAGAAAAATCACAAATCTATAATTTTGGATATCTTGTAGCTATTATGTCAATTACCTTAATGTTCAGTGGTAATTTTATAGCATCTATATTTATTGAGGAAAAAAACAATAGAGTATTAAAGAGAATAATGCTTACTAAGAGTAGTATATTTAATTACGGCATGGTAAAGGTTTATGTAGCTATAGCTGCTCTTATAGTACAAATTGCTATGATTGCTATTAGTATAAAATTATTTGTAAGAGTTGATGTAGGTATGAATCTATTTGAAATTTCAATATTAATATTGGGATTAGGTTTGATATTTAATACCTTGAGTATAGCTTTAGGAGCTATTTTTGAAAGTCTAAGTAATTCAAATTATTTAACTTTTTTTATAACTACAATTACTGCACTAATGTCAGGATTATATTTTCCACTGGATATAACTCCAAAATGGATGCAAAATGTTTCATTACTTATGTCACAGAGATGGGTAGTTAAAACAGCAGAACAGATACTTCTAGGATCGAATCAATGGGGTATAGTATTTGGAATGGTTGTTATTGCATATATGGCATTGTTTTTATCTATAGGATTTTTGGGGTTAAAGGTGAATAATAATTATAAAGCGTGAATTACTCCAACATAAAGTATTCATTGACCAAATAGCATGAAAAGAGTATAATATGGTTAGAATATTACTATGAGGAGTTGATACTATGCAAATTAAACCGTCTGCAAGTATTCGGCAGAACTATAATGAAATTGCTGCTTTGTGCAAATCCTCTGGAGAGCCTGTATATCTTACGAAAAATGGTGAGGGCGATCTTGTGGTTATGGATATAGAGGCGTTTGATCGGCGTGAAAAAATGCTGAAACTTTGGGAAGAACTGTTAGCTGTTGAGGAAGACCGTCTAGCCGGCCGAGAGGGAACCACGCCAGAGGAACTGGACAGCTATCTGGATAGCATCATTGATGAGGTGGAACATGGAAAAGAAACCTCAATATAAGGTAATTGTTTCTAACCGTGCCCGTCAAATGCTGGCGGGCCATGTCCGATTTTTGGCGCAAAAAAGTCCCTCCGCTGCCCGTAAAGTAAAGAATGAGTTGATGGAGGCCATTCGCTCTCTATATCAAATGCCGGAGCGTTTCCCGTTTCTGGATGCCAAATTTATACCACTCAATAAATATCATAAGATGTTTGTTGAGAAATGGTATCTGATTTTGTATCAAATCAAGGATCAGACGGTGTACGTTGATTACATCGTGGATTGCAGGCAGGATTACGGATGGCTGGTGCGTTAGTCTTTACAAACTAAATAAGAGTCATTGAACCATATTTTGTGATATAATTAATATAAAATATAATGCTTATTTATAGGGGGTATTACATGAATGAAAAGATAATGGAAAATTATTTCCCAATTGCAAAGTTAATATACATATTTTCATTAATCATATATTTTATAGCTACAAATGTAACAATTATATATGAAAGAAGTATTTTAGAGATAAGCTTATTGTTTATATTTACTTCAGCTACATTGTTTTATGAACTGCTTGATAAAAAGAGTATAATTCTATTGATTTTATGCTTATCTATTTGTATAATATTAATCTTTAATTTTCAAAGCTTTTATTCAGTACTTATTCCTATTGTAGCATTGGACTTAATAACCTATTTTGGATTGCCATCATATCTATATTTACTTACCTTTTTAATTGTTTTACAGAAGGATAATAATAGAATAATATATTTTATAGCTTGCTTATGCTGCAATATTATGTACTTTCAGCACTACTACATAATAAATGCATATAAAGCAATATTAACTGATTTTACCAATACTGAAGAAGATTTAAAAACATCTATAGAAAAGCAAAGAATGAGACATAAAAATGATATTGAAAAATTTACATTAGCACTTGAAAATAAATCTCTTGAAGAGAGAAGTAGATTATCTCAGGCACTGCACGATAAAATAGGACATAGCATAAATGGATCTGTTTATCAACTTGAGGCATGTAAACTTTTAATTAAGGATAATCCATTGGACAGCAAGAAAATTATTCAAGCAGTAATAGATAACTTAAGAAAAAGTTTAGACGAAATTAGAGCAATTTTAAGAAAAGAAAAGCCAAATAAAGGTCAGCTGTCATTGATTCAGCTTAGAAAATTATGTGAAAATTTTAAGGAAAACTATAATATAAATGCGAAGATTGTTTGTAGTGGAGAAATTAATGAAGTTCCAGAGCATATCTGGGAAATTATATTGAATAATTCCATAGAGGCTTTTTCAAATGCTTTGAAATATTCAGGGTGTAAAAATATAAAGATAAATATAGTTATTCTCAATAAATTGGTTCGCTGTTCTATAGAGGATGATGGGAGAGGATGTAGTAATATTAAAGAAGGAATGGGGCTGACTGGTATGAAAGAGAGAACGAAAGCAGCTAATGGTAATATTTTCATAACATCAAACCTTGGTTTTGAGATTAAGGAGAGGGAATATAGTGGATAAGATAAAAATTGTGATTGCAGATGACAGCGATTTTGTAAGGGATGGTCTAAGAATAATATTAGACATGGATGAGGATTTTCAGGTAGTTGGATGTGCTAAAAATGGCAGAGAAGCTATAGCTCTTTCTTTGAAAAATAAGGTGGATATTATATTGATGGATATTCAAATGCCAGAAGTAGATGGAATAGAGGCTACAAGGGAAATAGTAAAAAAGTCTCTAGGAAAAGTATTGGTATTAACTACTTTTGATGATTATGATTTGGTAGAAAAGGCCATACAAAATGGTGCAAAGGGATATTTAATAAAAAATCATACACCAGAAAAGCTTAAACAGATGATAAAATCTCTTTATAATGGCGTGAATGTTTTAGACGAAAAAGTATTTGAAAAGATAGCTAAAAGATCTAATTATATGAATGTAGGTTTTGATAACAGTATTTTTACTGAAAGAGAGCTTGAAATTATTGAAGCTGTAGCAGAGGGATTATCAAATAAAGAGATAGCTGCAAAATTATTTATAGGAGAAGGTACAGTAAAAAATCATATAAGTACCATACTTGAAAAGGGAAATTTAAGTCATAGGACTCAATTAGCAGTATATTATTTGACAGGTAAACGATGAAAATAATGATTAGAAACTTGTATATTATGTGTTTATAGTATACTGAGGATAAGATTATATATATATTATTTTATCTTCAAAATTATTTAAATTATAGTGATATTTTTATAAAATGCATTTTACTTGCCCAAAGTTTTATATAAGGTATATTTAAAATCTCAGGACTATGCTGTGATATTAAAGGCATATCATCCTTAAAAGAGGTTATAATTGCAGAATGAGTTAGTTTATCATTGCCATTTCTATAAAATATTAAATCTCCTGTTTCCAATGAGGAAATAGAGGAAACTTCTCTTCCTTTAACACCGTACAAGTTATCATTTCCGCTTACTTTTAAGTACCAATAGAGAGAATGTGCTGTAGCCCAGGAAACAGACCAACCTTTACTATTATACCACCATATATTTCTACTTGAAAAAACCATAGGTGCTCCTCCTGCAAATAGACACTGGGAAGTGAAATTTGTACAATCACCACCATTATCATATTGTACAGGAAAATATTTGTATGAAGGATTTGGATTCTCTGCATACTTTATAGCATAATTTACAGCATTAACTCGAGAATAGCTGGAATTTATTTTATTATTCATAATTTCTCCATAAGATTAATTATGTTATATTTTATGATAATACGTAAATAAAAAGTACAGTTTCTACATATAAAGATATAAATTTTAAAGGTGTTTTAACATTATAGTTTTGATAGTAGGGTGTGTATATGTTAAACTTATAACATCAAATTTTAAAATAAAAATAGTTTTTAAGGGAGCGCAACTATGAATCTATTAGATAGATTAGATGGAGAAAGTGGAAGGGAATATGCATATAGAATTTTAAAAAATAATATTATGTCCTTAGAACTTAAACCAGGTGAAAACATTAGTGAAACTATATTAGCACAACAATTGAATATTTCAAGAACGCCTATTAGAGAAGTTTTGATGAAGCTAAAGGAAGAGCATCTCATCGAAGTAAAGCCTCAAATCGGAACTTATGTTTCATTAATAGATAAAAATCTTATTGAAGAGGCATTTTTCATGAGGTATTATTTAGAAATAGAAGTAATGAAACTGGCCTGCAAAGATTTCCCGAAGGATAAATTGTCAGAACTTGAAAAATGTTTGATATCGCAAAAATATATTTCTGGGAAAACAGAATGTGAAATAGATTTTCATAAATTAGATGTACAATTTCATAATATAATATTTTCAGGTGTTAAAAGATCAGAAGTTTGGAAAGGAATATTGAGAATAAGTACTCATTATGATAGATTAAGATTAATAGCAGAAACTAAATATTCTAATGAAAGTACTATTAAACAGCATGAAAAGTTTATTGAAACCATAAAAAATAAAGATATAAAATCTGTTGAAGCTTTAGTGACTAAACATCTTAAAGAACCTAAAAAAGGATGGGACGAGATTTTTAATAAAGATTTTGAATACAAGAGTTATTTTAAATAGTTAATTACAATATAGTAATAAGGAAAGTTTTATTTTCATATACCTAAACTATAGCGAATTGATATAAACATCAGGGTGGAAATTATTAATACTTCTTGATGTTTTATTACACATATGCTAGTATACAAGTATACATAAGAAAATGTTTACATTAAGGATAGAATTTAATAATAAATTGAAAAAAGAAAGGAGAATAAAGTATTAATAGACATTTAGTTGGTATGACAATGATAAGCTGGAAAACTGAGATATGGACTTTATAATAGAGCATTAGGAGCAGTATACTTAAATAGAATAGGGGAAACTCTTGAAAAGGAAAATAAAAAAGGAGTTGAATATTATATGAAAACGGTTTATTTGGAATCGCCAAAGAATATAAGAATTAATGAGATTGGAGAGCCAGTAAGAAAGGAAAATGAAGCGCTAATAAAAGTTAAAGCCTTGGGAATATGTGGCTCGGACATCGGAGCTTATAGGGGAGTTAACCCACTGGTATCTTACCCAAGGATAATAGGACATGAAATAGCAGGAGAAGTACTAGAGATAGGAGATAACAGTAAAGGAATAAAAAAAGGAGACAGGGTTATTATAGATCCTTATATTTACTGTGGTAAATGTTATCCCTGTAGTTTAGGAAGGACAAATTGTTGTGAAGATTTAAAAGTATTAGGTGTTCACATAGATGGAGGAATGACAGAATTATTTACACATCCATCAGAATTATTGGTTAAAGCTCCTGATAATATTCCTTGGGAGCAAATCCCTATGGCAGAACCATTGACTATAGCATTACATGCAATTCATAGAACTAAAGTAAAAGAAGGAGAACATGTTGTTATAAATGGAGCAGGTGCAATAGGTATACTAATGGCATTATCGGCTATAGCTTATGGGGCGGTTCCAATAGTTATAGATATTGTGGATGAAAGATTAGAATTTGCAGTTAAATTGGGAATAAAAAATATTATTAATACTGTAAAAGAAAATGCAGAAGAAAAGATAAGAAAGATTACAAATGGGAGAATGGCAGAAGTGGTAATTGAAGCTTCAGGTGCTAATTCAGCCATAAGAAATTCAATTGATTATGTATCCTATGCTGGAAGGATAGCTCTTACAGGATGGCCTAAAAAAGAAACAAGTATTCCAACAGATTTAATAACTAAAAAGGAGCTCGATATCAGAGGGGCTAGAACAAGTGTTGGGGAATTTGAAGAGGCATTAAAGTTAATTTCTGATGGAACTGTAGATGTTGAACCTATAATTAGTAAAGTAGTGTCTATAGATGAAATACCAAAAGCAGTAGAGGAACTTTCAGATCATCCTGAAAAATATCTAAAAATTAATGCTGTTTTAAAATAGATTATTTCAATTTGATGTTTTCAATTAAGGTTGTTTATCCGATGACTACCAACTCTAATACTTCCATCTGCTTCAAGGTGTGAGTATTAGAGTGACTGCGTCTCTGGATGAAGATTTGACCTAAAGTGCAACGAGTTCTAGGTATCAGAGGTCATAAGCAAAAATTCCACCTGATGTCAAGAATTCTGTTTATGTATAAAAGTATTTTGACTTTAATTTTACAACAACAGATTTTCTATAAAATTATCATATTTAATATAATTTTAAGGGAGGACTCTATATGCCGTTAATTATAGTTTGCATAGGAATTGCAATATTATTGGTGTTAATAATGTTTTTTAAATTAAATGCTTTTGTTTCATTAATTATAACTGCACTGATAGTAGGGTATATGGAAGGCATGTCAATATTAAGTATAACTAAATCTATTGAAAATGGTGTGGGAAGTACGCTAGGTTATCTAGGATTAATTCTTGGATTTGGAGCTATATTTGGAAAACTCATGGCAGAATGTGGAGCGGCACAGAGAATAGCTACTACCTTAATTGATAAATTTGGTGAGAAACATGTTCAAATTGCCATTGTATTAACAAGTTTTATTGTTGGAATTGCATTATTTTATGAAGTGGGAATTGTTTTGCTATTACCTATTATTTTCACAATTGCAATATATGCCAAGGTACCACCACTTACTATAGGGATATCTGCAGCAGCGGCACTATCTGCTACCCATGGATTTTTACCACCACATCCAGGAGCCACAACTATTGCTGTTATATATAAAGCAGATATAGGCTTGACTTTGCTATACGGAATAATAGTAGCAATTCCTGCGGCTCTATTAGGTGGTCCTTTTCTTGCTAGGTTCTTAAAAAAATTTGATCATGAAATTCCTAAAGATTTATTTAATAAAAAAGTATTTAAAGAAGAAGAAATGCCAAGTTTTGTTGTAAGTGTGATTGCAGCATTAATTCCAGTAATACTTATGACTTTAGCTACAATTGGTAAGATGATTCTGACTAAAAAATCTGGTATGCAGACTTTCTTTGAATTTATAGGGGATCCAGTTATAGCTCTATTGATAGCATTGCTTATAGGATTTTTTATTTTTGGCATAAACAGAGGAAAAAATATGAAGGAAATTGAAAAAACAGCAGGATCGGCTGTAAGTGCTATAGCAATGATTATATTTATAATAGCTGGTGGAGGCGCTTTTAAGCAAATACTTATAGATAGTGGTGTAGGAAAATATATAGTTACGCTTATACAAGGAACCAACATTTCTCCAATATTTTTAGCTTGGTTAATTGCATCACTCATAAGAATTGCCCAAGGATCTGCTACTGTAGCAGCTATTACAGCAGCTGGAATTATGATGCCTATAATTCAAGTAAGCCATGTAAGTCCGGAATTGATGGTATTGGCTACAGGGGCAGGAAGTTTAATTTTCCCTCATGTAAACGATACTGGTTTTTGGATGTTTAAAGAATTTTTTAATTTAAGTGTACCAGAAACCTTTGCATCCTTTACCTTAATGGATACAATTTTGTCCTTTGTAGGCCTTGCAGGAGCACTAACATTAAATGCTATTATATATTAATTTAAATTTATCCGATGACTACTCTCTCTAACACTCCCACTGCCTTTCGTAAAGTTGGAGTGAAGAGCGGCTGCGTCCCTGGACAACGATTTCTAAGTATCAAAAATACTGATACTTAGAAATCTGTTAGTAAGTATCATAAATACCGATACTAAGAACTTTGTTTATATGAGATAATCAATATAGGCACAATAAATCTGCCTGTATTGATTATCTTTTTTCTACATTTTCTATAATTTTATTCTTAGTTTTTGAATTATTTATAAAATTAATATAAAATATACTTATACACTAATATTTTATTTAAAAAGGGTGGTGGATGAAATGAAGGAAATTATCTTTGTAACAACAAATAAAGGTAAAATTGCTTCAGCAGAAAAAGAGCTAAAAAACATAAAAGTTTTATCTTATGATGCTGAACTTATAGAGCCGAGAAGTGACGACATAAAAGAAATAGCCAAGCAAAAAGTTATACAAGGATATAAAATAGTGAATAAACCATGTATAGCCTTAGATGCAGGATTCTTTATTGAGGAACTAAATGGCTTTCCTAGGGCATATGTTAATCCAATGCTAGATACTATAGGAATAAAAGGTGTATTGAAACTAATGGAGGGTATTGATAACAGATACTGCGAATTTAGATCCTGTTTAGCGTATTATGATGGAGTGGATATAAAATTTTTTGAGAGTAAATCTCAGGGAACACTTTCAGAAAGTATAAGAGGACAAGACAATGAAGATAAATGGTCTGAACTATGGTATATATTTAAACCGGAAGATTTTGATAAAACTTTAGCGGAGTTTGATGAAGAGGATTTCATAATATATGATAAGACAAAAGAGGACAGCTGTCTGAAAAAGTTTGGAGAATGGTATAGTTCATTGTAAATTTTAAAAAAGAGGATGATTAAAAATCTCCTCTTTATTGTCGTTGCTCTGCTGTAACCACAGCACTTAAAGGGACAGAGGCTTCTGCGGAGCCTAAGACATAAATAGTATAATAAGTATTTGGTAAAAGCTGAACATTTGGAATAGTTAATATTGTATCATTTGATCCAGTGGCATTTATTGTGAAAGTATATGTTCCAGAGGGAAGGCAAGCATAATCAGTAATTTTTTTATAAGTAATATTGCTAAAAACTTTTGTACCAATGGATAAATTTAAATCAACGGCAGGGGCATCTGGTGAAAGATGGACGAATCTAACACAAGGTCTTCCAAAATTTTGTGCAGTTACAGGCTCTGGAATAGTGTACAAACTTAAGTTTGGAGCATTTCCAATAATGGCTAAATTAGAAATAGTATTTGGTGCTACATAAAGGTCAGCATCCACATAAGGATTTATATTCTGTCCAGTAGGAAAAATTTTAATGTTATAGTTTCCTGTGGAAGCAGGAAAATAAAGTGAAAATTCTTTGTAGGGTAAATTTTGCACAAGTAAAGTGTTGTTTACATAAATATCTAAAGCTGGGGAATTGGGTGAAGCGTTAAAAAATCTGATGTACGAATTAGTTTGAGATTCTCTGTAGCTTTTTTCTATGCTATAATCTGAATAAGTTTCGTTACTGTAGGTTGTCGAAGATTTTTCAGAATTTAAATTTTCCAAAGGAATACCCCCTAATAAAAAATTCTAATATATAACTTATTATATGAAATAAAGCGTTAATCTGTTAACATATACATATTAATTTTTTTAAGTTACAGCTAAAAAGTAAAATGCTGCTTAATATAAAATTAGAAAAATATCAAAATACAATTGATAAATAGTCAAAGATATGCTATTATAATTACCAGATAGATAAACAAAATATTGTTTGATTATAATATTTTGAATATGTTACATTTGCTGGTTTAAATTCTATTTATTTGGAGGTGCATGATATGAGTTTTATGCAAGTTAGCGATGAAGCTTATGAAGAATTCAAGAGTTTTTTAGTAAATACTAATATGCAAGATTTTAATTTAAGAATAACTTATTTAGGAAGAAACTGTAAAGAAGTAACTTTTAATCTTGACTATGGAGTAAAAGGTGATAATGATGTTTCAGAACAAGTTAAGGATATTACTTTCATCATTGATAAAGAAGCATTAGAGGAATTTGAAGGATTTACAATCCTATCTAATAATGAAAATAAAGGACAAGGTCTTGAATTAAAGGCTGTTAAGGTTCCTGAAAGTCCCTGCACAGTTTGTCCTGGCTGCTAATTTTTGTATTTGTCCGATGGCTACTCACTCTATACTCCCAGCTTCTTCAAAGTGGGAGTAAAGAGTGGCTACGTCCCTGGATAACGATTTCTTAGCATCAGAGGTCATAAACAAAAACTCCACCTGATGCTAAGAACTCTGTTTATGTAAAGTTAATAATTATTTAGGCGATGTTTTAAAATGAGTAGTATTTTAAAACATCGCCATTTTATTTTGGTATAATATTTATAGATTTATTTGTAGTAGTTTTGGAGGGTTTATAATGAAAATCAGAACTAAGGAATTTATAATAATTATAAATTATTGTGCATTTACGCTAATTATGTTGATAAATTGTGTATACAACAAAGAGTGGATTGGGCTAATGTTTTTATATTTTCTATTTTTATCTCTTTATTCAATTAACACCTTCTTTTTATATAAATTTTACAATAAATGGATCAAAATTAAAAACTATGATATTTTCATTATATCTATATATTTTTTACAGGTTCTTTTAATATTTTTAATCAATAAATTTGATATAACATTAATATCTACAGTTTTATATATTTTTATATTAGAAGATATAGTTATAAATCAAAGATTTTTATTTGGTATTATTGCGTTTTTTACTATGTATGCAATATGTTGTATTTCAATTTTAAGTAAAATGAATCAAGATACTGGAAGGGCTGTTGTAGCTGTATTACTGATGCTTCCAATTTTTATTGTGGTGTACATAATATTTTTCTTAATAAACTATCGCTTAAGGCAGACAAAATTTATAGAAGAATCATTAAAGGATATTACAATTAAAAAACTTGAAAAGGATTCTATGTACAATGAGCTTAAAATTGCCTATGAAAGAGTGGAAACTATAACTGCACTAAAAGAAAGAAATAGAATTGCCAGAGAAATACATGATACTGTTGGACATACTTTAACTACGGTTTTAGTTGAAATGGAAGCCTCAAAAAGACTTGTAAAAAAAGATTTAAATCTGGCAATGGATAAGCTAAGTTTAGCCCAGCAGCAAGTTAGAAAGGGACTTAATGATATAAGAAGCTCTGTACGTATACTTGAAAATGGGGAAGATATACTTGATTTTTACTCCCAACTGAGATCTATTATAGCTGATGCAGAAAAGCATTCAGAGGTTATAATTAAAGCTCAAATAGATGATAAAATAGTATTTGAGAAGGCTCATAAAAAAGTTATTATATCAATACTTCTAGAGGGACTTACTAATGGGATAAAGCATGGTAAAAGTAGTGCTTTTTTGTTTAAATTGTATTCCAAAGATGAAAAAATATTTTTTTCACTGGAGGATAATGGATTGGGTGTGGATTTATTTACTCCTGGCTTTGGTCTTAGGGCTATGAGAGAAAGAGTGCTTGAACTTGGGGGAAATATAGATATGTCTTCTAAAATAGGGGAAGGCTTTGGATTGTATATTTCTTTGCCATGTAATGTTAAAAATTAAACTTACAAATACTATTTAAGAGGTGAACAATGAGTAATATAAATATAATAATAGCAGATGACCAAACCCTCATGAGAGATGGATTAAAAACTATTCTTTAGCTGGAAGAAAATTTAAATGTAGTGGGAACAGCAGAAAATGGGGAGGAAGTTATAAAGCTTTGCAGAGAAAAATTACCTGACTTAGTGTTAATGGATATAAGAATGCCTAAAATGGATGGAGTGAAATGTACTAAAATTTTAAAAAGCTTATATCCTGAAATTATTGTATTGGTTTTGACTACTTTTAATGATATAGATTATATTGTTGAAGCATTAAATTATGGAGCGGCTGGGTACATACTTAAAGATATAGAAGGGGACGAGCTCATTAAAGCTATTAATGAAGCATATAAGGGTTCAATTATGCTGCCGGCAAGTGTAGCAAGAAAATTAGCTGAAAAGCTTTCAAATAATACTGTTAACTCTGTAATAAAAACTAAAGAAAATATTAACAATGACTTTTCACAAAGAGAGGTGGAAATAGCAAGAATGCTTGCAATGAGCTTTAATAATAAGCAGATAGCATCTTCACTCTTTATATCAGAAGGTACTGTAAAGAATTATATAAGTAATATTTATAGTAAAATTGGCACTTCAGATAGAATGTCAGCAGCTCTTGAAATAAAAAGAATATTGAAGATGTAAGCTAATTATTGCAATATATATTTTAAGGAATACTCAGAACAGGTATAGCTTACTTTGAAGATTCATTGATTATTTTTAAAAGTTACCACAGTCATATTTTTTATTACTGTGGTAACTTTTTTATGATTGGAAATTTAGTTATTATTGTAATATAAGCTAATTTAGGAATCTTAAAATAAATAGCAAGGCAAAGATGACATGAATAGAAGATTACCTAAATAAGCAGTTAAAAGAAAAGGAGAGATAAAATATGAAGCCACTGTCCATATGCAATTATTATAGAAATAATAAGAAAAAATTTATAAGTTCAATTCTTTCCGTATTCATTGCAGTAAGTTTTTTGTATGTGTTAAATACTTTTGTAAAATCCATGTATGATTCTTCCTATAAACTTGGTGTGATTCAATATAAATACTATTCTACAGTGAAAGGATATAATAAGGGCAATCCTATACCTGAAGATATTATAAATAAACTTAATGATGACATTAATGTGGATAAACTAATTCCATTTATGAAATATGGATTGAGATACAGTACACCAGGAAGTCTTAACCAGGCTGATGTATTTGCCTTAAGAAACAAAGATATAAATTATTTTTTATCAAAGCAGAATACTACTGTTACCAGTGGAAGATTACCATCAGAAAATAAACATGAAATTGCAGTTAATTATCCTGTGGCACAAAATAAGAAAATTAAAATTGGAGACAGCGTGGGAAATGAAGTAAACAAATTTGAGGAACTCAATGGCAAATATAAGGTGGTTGGCATCTTAAAAGGAGAAACAATGATGTCTATTGTTTCAGCTAATAATGAAACCTTTCCAACAAAGGATAGTGGAGAAGATATAATGAGAAATGGAATAATGATTTTTCCTAAGATGGGTAAAGCAAGTGAAGTCAATAAAATTATAGAATCTTTGCCTAGAGATGAGGTACAAAGTGAGACTATTAATAGTGTTTCTAAGCAATTTACAGATCAAATGGGAGCATTGAGAATACTTGATATTGTAAGTATACTTGCCATAGTCTTAATGGTAATAACTGTGGGAAGCTCAAAATATGTGCAGTTTTTTAATAGAAAAGAAGAATTGGGAATACTAAATGCCATTGGATATGACAAGAGTTATATATTAAAAAGGGCAATACTTGAGGTGGTTATAGTAAATAGCATATCCTATATAATTGGTATACTCTTGGGTATTGCATTAAGTTATATGAATAAGATGAATATTTTCGAAGCCGCAGGTGCTGTGGGAGTAGTACTTTATTCAAAAGCTTTCATTGTATCCTTATATGTTCCTCTGTTTACCATACTATTTACAATAATACCTATAAATATAATGATAAATAAACTTGATCCAATCAAAATGATTGAAAATAATTAGGGGGTAACAGCTATGATATTTAAGATGGAAAATGTAAATTTAGTTTATGATATAGGAAAAGAAATGCAGACCTATGCACTGAAGGATATAAATCTTTCTATTGATGGCAATAGACTTATTGGAATTATGGGGCCTTCTGGTGGAGGAAAAAGTTCTCTTCTCTATGCATTGGCTGGTTTTAAAATACCTACTTCAGGGGAGGTCTATTATGAGGAAAAGGACTATAGTAAAATTTCAACAGCCAAAAGTGCAGATATAAGAAAAAAAGAGTTTGGTTTTATATTTCAAAGACATTTCTTAATTGATTATATGACAGTACTTGAGAATGTACTGGTTCCTATAAATAATGATAGCAGTGAAGCAAAAAATAAAGCAATATCTATATTAAAAGAGCTTGGACTGGAGCATCTTATCAATAAAAAGCCATATCAGCTTTCAGGGGGACAGAGACAAAGAGTTGCTATTGCAAGGGCACTTATAACTGATCCTAAAGTTATTTTTGCAGATGAACCAACAGCAGCTCTGGATCATAAAAGTGCAATAGAGGTTATGAATTTTCTTGAAAACTATAAAAAAGACAAACTTATTATAGTGGTAACCCATGACTCATCTATACTTAAAGATGCAGATTATATTATCAATATGATGGATGGAGCTATAGAATCTATTGATAACAAAAAAGGAGGGATACTATGAAACCTCTTTCCATAATAACCTATCTAAAAAATAATAAAAGAAAAGTGTTACCTGGATTTGTATGTATAGTACTCAGTGTGTTCCTTGTGTACTTCTTTTCTATACTATTATATAGCACCATATACGCTATACAGCTTGGAAGTATCAATGTAGTTGACAAAGTAACTATCGTAAACAGCACAAATAAAAATAGCATATCAGATAAAATATTAAATAAAATTAGTACTAGTAAGGACGTGAAAGATATCATTCCAATTATAGGAGATGTAGGATATTTTGAATATCACAGTCCTTTTGGAAGTATGTCTGTTGAAGGATACAACGTTTTTTCAGAGGATATACCTAAACTTCTTAATATCTTTAATATGAAGCTTCAGCAGGGAACAAATCCAGCGGATAATAAAAATGAAATAATCATATCTCTAAAATATGCAAAGCAAAACAAAATTAAAATAGGAGATTATATTGGAACAAATCCCGATCTAAGGGCAAATTTTAATAAAAAGTATAGGGTAAGTGGAATAATAGATGGTCCTGTAAATATTGCTTTTACATCTAATTCAGGAAGTATAAAAAGAGAAGATGCATTAAAATACAGCTTGATGTTTTCCATGAATGATAGAAGAATTAACGATGAAATTATGGACATGGGAGATAAAAATGTAAATATAGTGGATTATAAATCAGCTGTAACAGAGGTGAATCAAATAATAGAAAGCATGAATGCACTGGGAATAATATTGGATACTATAATTATAATAGTACTTTGTATTTCCATTGGAAATTTAAACTATGTAGTATTTTTAAATAGGAAAAATGAATTTTCAATTTTAACGGCTATTGGTTACAGAAAAATAGCTCTCTATAGAAAATTATTAATGGAAAATTTAGCAGTGAATATATTGGGCTATATACTAGGTATTGCATTTACCATTTTAGTAGTGGAAATTCTGAATATAACTGTATGGGAACCTAATGGTCAATATATTTATAGTTTAAGAACAGGTAGCATGATTACTGCTCTCCTAGTTCCAATATTTGTGTCCGTAATAAGTATGATTTCACCTTTAAGGGAGCTTAAGGCTATGGATTATGAGTGCATTAATATTTAGTATATATGAAAGTTACCACAGATATAAAGATTTAATGTCTGGGGTAACTTTTTCTATTGAAAATTTTACTTATTAGTACATTGAGGATTAATTTATAAAGTAATACAAAGTAAATGTTTAAAAAATTAACAAACTTGTTGATATAATGTATGCTATATAAGCTATTTCAATAATAGATATAAATATAAGTGAATTTTTAAGAGGTGTTTAAATGAAAGTATTAAAATCAATAGTAACAGTTTCATTGATACTAATTTTTCTTTCACTATATATAATGGCTTGTTATTATATTGCTGGAAAAGGCATGAATATATTTCCATATAAAAATGATAAATCTAAAATAATAGTATATTGGATACTATTTTGGATTTTGTCACTTTCTTATATTTTAGGTATTATATTCAGAAGTTTTTTGTCAGCAAATAATTTATTGACTTCAATATCTAAATTAGTTGGAGCAATCTATCTTGCTGCCTTTTTTTATTTGATGATATTATTTCCAATTACTGATCTTATAAAATTTATTTCTGGGAAAATAGGTTTAAAAGGAGAAGCTATAAATTATTTAAGTAAAATATATGATAATGGAGTTTTAGTTTTCCTAGTAGTTTTTATTCTTATTTCCTTTGGGGTATGGAAGACAATACATCCTACGGTTACTAATTATAATGTTAATATAAACAAAAACGCTGGTAAAATTGACTCACTTAATATTGTTATGGTTTCGGATGTACATGTTGGCATAGGTGTAAAACAAAAAGGTATTGATAAAATGATTAGTTCAATAAATAGTTTAAAGGCTGATATAGTTTTCTTTTGTGGTGATATGGTAGATGAAAATACTAATAGTAAATCAAAACAATATCTTGCACATGCTTCAAAAAATATAAAATCTAAATATGGAGTATATGCAATCACTGGAAATCATGAATATATCGAAGCAAATTTAGCAGAAACTTTTTCATATTTTAAATGTAGTAATGTGAAAATATTACAGGATACAGCAGAGAAAATTGATGACAGCCTTTATGTGATAGGAAGAGATGATCCAGCAAGTATATCTGTGACAAAACATCAGACAAAATCCTTAAAAGAAATATTGAAAAATATAGATAAATCACTTCCAATTATAGTATTAAATCATAGACCTATAGAATTAGAAGAAGCTCAAGAAGAAAAGATAGATTTACAACTGTCAGGACATACCCATAATGGTCAATTTTTCCCCAATAATTTCATTACAAAACTTGTATTTGAAGATGCCTATGGCTATCTTAACAAAGGCAACTTTAATTTAATAGTTTCTTCAGGTTATGGAACCTGGGGGCCACCTATAAGAATTGGAACAAAGGGTGAACTAGTCAATATAAAGGTAAATTTCAATAAATAAAAAATGTTAATGGTTACTATAAAAAATATCAACATGTTTTCTATTGAATAAGACTTGTTGATATTTTATTTGTAAATATTCTTATATATTATATTGACAAAACATACCGAACGGTTTATTATTAAAGCAGAGTTAATAATAAATCGTTAATTTTTATGGGAGGAATACTTTTGAATAAGGGTATCAAAGGTGAAAATTCAAAAAAATATTTAATAGAAATAGCTGCTAAATTATTTTTGCAAAAAGGATATTCAAACACAGGTATAAATGATATATTGACCGAAGCTGGAGTATCAAAAGGATCCTTTTATTTTCATTTTTCAAGTAAGAAAGATCTTGCAGTAGAAGTATCTAAATATTATTATAAAATTATAGTACAGAATTGGCTTAAGCCATTATCAAATAATACTTGGGATGTATTTATAAATAAATTAGTATTAGATATAAAGAATTCTACATCACTGGGTAAGTTCTTTGGGTGTCCCATAGCCATATTAGGATTAGAAATAGCATTTATAGAAGAAGATTTATCTGATATGTATGCATATTCAATTAAGGAATTAATTGAGGTTTTTAAAAATTCTTTGAAAGTTTCGGAAGTATCAGAGGATAAATTGGATAGTATTGCTAGAAAAGCTTTTTCCATATATGAAGGATATACAGTTTACTATAGAATTACTAAAGATAAAAATGTAATTGACTTTATGTTGAAGGATTTATTAGAAATACAATTACATAATAATATATCAATGAATCTTACTTAGTGTGTCTTTGTACCTAAACTAAGTTTTGATGAATTATCCAGGAACGTGCCGCTGTTATTGTATCTCTGGAAAAGAAAGTATTACAATGGCTAGTTATGGGATAAATATATTTTTTATGCAATTTTGTGTTAAATTTTTAACTAGTTAATTCATAATATATTTTTTATAAATTGTAAACCAACCAGTCTATTATAAATATAAAACATATAACTGAAGTTGATTTAATTAAATTCTAGCCTTAGTAAATCATAAGAATTTCGTTCAAGAGGCTTGATGATTTATCTGTGATTTTAGAAGATTAAGTATTAAAGCAAATAGTCATAGAATAAATTATTTTAAGCTGTATATTTAAATTTAATTAGATTTGTAGCAATATAATCCTACAAAATAAAACTATGAAAGGGTTGAAAAATATGAAAGATGAAATATTTAAAAATGTTTATTAACATTTATTAAATATATAGTACATCTTATTATCTATTTTCAGATATCTAACATCAAAAATTAGGAGGAGATTTAAATGAAAGAAGTTGTAATAGTTAGTGCAGTTAGGACAGCTATAGGAGCCTTTGGCAAAAGCCTTAAAGATGTGCCAGCAGTGGATTTGGGAGCAGCAGTGGTAAAAGAAGCAGTGAAAAGATCAGGAATAAAGCCAGAGGAGATAGATGAAGTTATTTTAGGAAATGTTCTTCAGGCAGGTTTAGGACAGAATCCAGCAAGACAGGCAGTGATAAAGGCAGGATTACCTATAGAAGTTCCAGCTTTTACTCTTAATAAAGTATGTGGATCAGGCCTAAGAACTGTTAGTTTAGCAGCTCAAATAATCAAAGCTGGAGATGCTGATATAATTGTAGCAGGTGGTATGGAGAATATGTCAAGAGCACCTTATTTAGTTGATAATGCTAGATTTGGATATAAAATGGGTAATGGGCAGTTTGTCGATGAAATGATTAAGGATGGAGTATGGGATGCATTTAATGATTATCACATGGGAATAACTGCTGAAAACATATCCGAAAAGTGGTCAATAACAAGAGAAGAGCAGGATGAATTTTCAGTTGAATCACAGAATAAAGCTGAAAAGGCTATAAAAAATGGAGAGTTCAAAGAGGAAATAGTACCTATAGTAGTAAAAACAAGAAAAGGTGAATTTGTATTTGATACAGATGAACAGCCAAGATTTGGCAGCAATATAGAAGCATTATCAAAGTTAAAACCATGTTTTAAAAAGGATGGAACAGTTACTGCTGGTAATGCATCTGGATTAAATGATGGAGCAGCAGCTTTAGTTATAATGAGCGCTGATAAAGCAAAGGAACTAGGGATAAAACCATTAGCTAAAATTTCTTCTTATGCATCAGCTGGAGTAGATCCAAAGATAATGGGTTATGGGGCTTTTTATGCAACAAAGGCTGCTTTAGAAAAAATAAATTTAAATGCAGAGGATTTGGATTTAATAGAAGCCAATGAAGCTTTTGCAGCTCAAAGTATAGCAGTAACAAGAGACTTAAAAGTTGACATGAAGAAAGTAAATGTAAATGGAGGAGCAACAGCACTGGGACATCCTATAGGAGCTTCAGGAGCAAGGATTTTGGTTACATTATTGCATGCTATGGAAAAAAGAGATGCGAAGAGAGGACTAGCTACACTATGTATAGGTGGAGGCCAGGGAACTGCGTTAATAGTTGAAAGGGAATAAATTAATTTATAACTTAAAAATTAGAGTCATGAATATGTGACTCTAATTTTTTGGCATTTAAACATAAAAATTTTTATTTACCATCCCATAAATGCTTTTCTACAATAATATGTCCATTATTGTTAAAGGTTATGCCTTCATTTTCCAACATAGCTCTTTGTATTTTTTTATCACCAAAGATATAATCAGCTGCTAATTCCCCAGTTTTATTTACAACCCTGTGGCAGGGAAGGTTAAGATCTCTTGGAGCAGATCTCATAGCATATCCAACTATACGGGCACTTCTTGGATTTCCAAGTAATGCCGCTATTAATCCATAAGTAGCAATTTTCCCTCTTGGTATTTTAGCTACAATTTTATATACTGTATCAAAATATTTTTCCACAATGGTGCACCTTCCTGAAAATCTTTAAAATACTTTTTATTAGCCCTATTATATGATAGGCTATTTTTATACTATTAATAATAACAGAAAAGTTTAAAATGAAAAGAGGAATAATATATATGTACTGTGGAGAAAAAGTTTGTTTGAGGGCTTACAAAGAAGAAGATATTAAGCTGGCAATGAAGTTTGTCAATGATAGGGAACTTAAAAAGTTTTTAGTTACTAATATTCCTTTTCCAATGAGTTTATGGGAAGAAGAAACTTGGGTTAAAGCTCAAAAGGGCAGTGAAAGTGGTGAATATAATTTTGCTATAGAGGATATAAAGACAAATAAATATATAGGTGGCTGCGGCATTCAAAAAGTGAATTGGCTAACTCGTGTGGCCGTTGTGGGAATAATGATAGGAGATAAGGATTATTGGAGTAAAGGTTATGGCACAGATGCTATGAAAGTGCTTATGAAATTTATTTTTGAAGATATGAATATCAATAAAATAAGATTAAATACTTTTTCATTTAACGAAAGAGCTAAGAAATGTTATGAAAAATGCGGCTTTGAAGTAGAGGGTATTTTAAAAAATGAAATATTTAAAGAAGGTAAATATTATGATGAAATAATTATGTCTGCCTTTAGCAAAAAATAATGAAATATTTTATGTATTGATAATAATATCTCATGTATGGTTAAATATATATAATAAGATTTGAAATTACACATAGTAATAATACTGAACAGACTTCAATAATGGAGATGATGAAATGTGGAAGGTATGGAAAATCTAGATAAAATAGTATTTTTTGATATAGGTGGAACTTTAGTAGGCGCTCCAAATTTGTTTTCATATATAGCCAGTAAATATAAAAATTCTCAAGGTGATAAAATTGCTAAAGTAATAAGTGAAAATTATGATGAACTATATTACAATGTACAGGAAGATGAATTTTTGAGTGTGAAGGATATGTTGGAAATATCACTTAAAAAAGCGGCTTTGAAATTAAATATAGAAGATTTAAGTAATTTAGCACATCACTATTATGAAGAACTTTATATTAATCAATCATATCTTTATGAAGATGTTATTAGAGTTTTAAATATACTGAGAAAAAGAAAAATAAAATTAATTGTATTTAGTAATTCTGATTCAGATATATTAATTAAAGAATTACAGGCTTTGAATATACATCATTATTTTCATGAATTTATAATATCCAGTGATGTTAGATCCTATAAACCATGTGACATTATAATAAATAAGGCATTGTCCTATTGTAATATTCCAAATAAGGATATAATATTAGTGGGAAATTCTGATGAAGATGTTATAAGTGCTAAAAAAATGGGTATTACTTCTGTTTTAATAAAACGATGGAATAAAAAAATTAATGTTTCCAGTGATTATAATATAGATTCATTAGATGAGTTGTTAGAAATATTATAAAATGTGATATATAAGTTGCCATTAAAATTGGTCATTTAATAAATGGTATTTAGATGCCTTACCAAAATAGAATATTATATTATGAATATAATTTATTGCAACATATGTATTATTTTTTAAATAAGTGGTGGTTGGTGGTATGGTATGAAAAAAGATGATATATTCGTATTGTTTGATAAGGCATATATGGAGATCTATAATAAAGAACAGAGTAAAGCTGAAAAGAAAAAATACATGAATAGTGTTTATAAGGAGATCTATAAAAAAGTATCTAAATATACTAAAGAAGATTGGAAAGGCCTTAGAGAAAGATTAAATTATATATATGAAGATATAATTATTTTAATGGATAAATCACCTGCACATGAAAAAGTTCAACAAGCTATTGAGGAATTAAGAAAGTACTATAGTGACAGCTTCTACAATTGTAATTTAAATATGTTTAGAGCTCTTGGAAAATTATATATAGAAGACGAAAATTTCAGAGAAAAAATTAACCAACGAAAGGAAGGCTTAGCTGAATTTTTAAGTGAGGCCATAGAAATATATTGTTATAGATCAGAAAATAATGAGTAGATTTGTATAGCAGGTTTAAGGCCTGCTTTTTTCTAATTGCTTTGCGCTTTAACATATTTAAAGTATATGAAATGATTGGTTATTTCTTTACGGTTCCCAATATAGATGTATAATGTAAGAAATAGTATAAACAGGAGGGATTTAGTATGTATTTTGAAAATCCAGGCAGATTGAACACAGAGGAGACTGTAAAGCTTGCTATAAAGACTGCTGTAGAAAGAAAAATTAAATATATAGTGGTTGCTACAAGTAAGGGAGAAGTGCCTACTTATCTTAAAAATTGTGGTATTAAAGTTATAGTAGTTACTCATGCAAATGGTTTTGCAGAAAATGGTGTTCAGGAACTTTCAGAGGAAAAAAGAAAAGAGTTAGAGGAATATGGTTTTGTAATATATACATCCAGCCATATACTTTCAGGGGCTGAACGCAGCCTTTCAAGTAAATTTGGTGGTATATTACCAGTGGAGATAATTGCAAATTCATTAAGGATGCTTGGTCAGGGTGTCAAAGTGGGTGTTGAAATAAGTACTATGGCTTTGGATGGCGGAGTTATACCCTATGGTGAAGATATTATTGCTATATCAGGTACTGGACGTGGAGCTGATACAGCAATAATAATAAGGCCGTCTCATGGAGCAGATATATTGAGGACTAAAGTAAAAGAAATTATTTGCAAACCGGCAGAATGGTAAATATAGGCTTATCCGATAACTAGTCGCTGTAACACTCTACCTTCTACAAGGTGTGGATAACAGCGACACGTTCCTGGATAATTCATCTAAACTCAGTGTGGGTACAAACTCCCACTGAGTAAGATTCATTGATAATGTAGTGATTTATATCATATAGAGAAAAAGCAGAGTTATTTATTTGAATATGCCTTATATACTTCTTAAAAGCTGGGGGTTCAATATATCACTTAATTCTGAGAAAGGAATTTTTATCAAAGGTATTCCGGAAGCAACTGGAGCAATTTCATTGAAGCCAAAAAACAATACAAGGTTATTATTATCCAAATAGTAAGGTTGATCTTCGGTTATGCCTTTAAAATTGCTGGCGGTACTAGGATAGTAGTCTTGAGGATTTCTCTGTAAAATTGACCTTATTTTACTGTTTAATACAGATATATAATTTGAACCAGGTTTAAATAGATCTCCTAAAGGCATAGATCTGGCATTTTGAAGATTATAATTATAGGATGTTCTTATATAACTATTTCTTCCATTTATATATTGCTGGTAGATTAAAGAAATACTCAAAAGGTTATTTTTGTTATAAGTTACTACATAGTTGTTTGAAATTTGGAATGGAATTACTGGTTTACCTGCCTGCTGCATAGCTTTTGCATTTTCATCTGCAGCTGCTTCCATCTGACTTTTGAATTCTAAAATGTCATTTTTTACATTATTATTAATGTAATTTATAACATTAGGATTAAAATCTCCGCTTAGTACTGGAATATTTAGATATTCGTGTATTTTATAATTTTCTGAATTAAGTGGCTGTGAAGTGGCAGTTAGGGTTTTCACGTTTGCAGTATCGTTTCTATACATGTAATATTTTGGATAATAATCCGGTGGAAGTTGAGAACGAGTAGGATTATTATGTTCTTTATGTTTATGATTCATAATGTACACCCCCTAAGATATTGTAAAGAAGATTAACGTATATGTGTCAATATTTTTTAATTATTTTTTACGTATCTAAGCCACTAACTAGAATATGTTACAAGTATAAAAAAGTTGCTTTTATTAATAAGTTTCTTAGATATCCGGTAATTAGATATCTGAGAATGTATAGTAAGTCAAAGCTGTGACGCATATTTTGATGGTAGTAAATGCTATCTGAATATGTGTTAGTTTTGCAGATTTAAAAGTGTCAAATTGATATAATGGAGGAATTTATGTCACATATTAAAACTAATGCCATGCGCATTTTAGATAGAAAAAAAATTGAATATAATATTATCACTTATGATAGCTCAGATGGTAAAATAGATGGAATTTCAGTAACCAATAAACTTGGGGAAGATCCTAAAGTTGTTTATAAAACTTTAGTACTTCAGGGAAGCAGTAATAATATATATGTATTCGTTACTCCTGTTGAAGAGGAAATAGACTTAAAGAAAGCGGCAGTATGTGCAGGAGAAAAAAGTATTAAAATGATAGCAGTTAAAGATATAATGAAATTAACGGGATACATACGAGGTGGCTGTTCACCTATAGGAATGAAAAAGGATTATAAAACTTTTGTTAATATTAGTGCTTTAGATATTAATAAAATAATTGTAAGTGGTGGAAAGATAGGTACACAAATTGAAATTTCTACTGAGGATCTTGCTGAAGTTACAAATTGTGAATTTAAAGATTTCATAAAACATTAAAAGAAAAATCATAAGAAGAGAGGCTGTCCAAAATATTTGGACAGTTTATTAAATTAATGCTGTTCAAAAGTTGATATCATTCCAGCAAGTGTATTAATATGATTTTTATCTTCAGTTAGCATGGAATCAACTAATTTTGAACTGTCCTCGTCCAAGTCACTTTTTACAATTTTAGAAACAATCTTTATACCCATATCTTCTCCATGCTGTGCCTTTTTTAGATAATCTAAAGGTTTTTTTGTGCCTATATTTTTCACATTGGATATAGTTTCTACAACTCTACCTGTTACACCTACACTGGATACAGGAACTCCTCCTAAAGTTTGGATTCTTTCAGATAATTTAATGGAATTTCTTTTGTGTTCTTTTTGTATTTTTTGAAATTCAGCTTTTGTGTTGGAATCATCTATATTTTTTATATACTTTTCATAGGAATCAATAGCCATGTACTCACCCTTCAATACAGCATTTAGTTCTTTTATACTAACATTTTTTTCTTTTTTCTTTAAATTAGAAACATTAGGAATATGATAGAAATTATTTTTTTTATTAACAATATTTTGCTTTGTTTTACCTGTAGGCATATAAAAACACTTCCTTTCACATTAATAATATGCTCATATAATGAATAACTTATGTTATGTAATGCTGTATAGTACAGGAAAAATTTTCATAATTTTAATTAAATATATAAAAATAAAAAGATAAATGTTGTACAAACTAATTATAATAATCAAATTAAAGAAGTTTATTTTAATGATTTTTGTAATATATAATTTCAATTATTTATTATTAGTATTTTTTAATTAAATAATAATTAATGTGATATATCTTAGGAGGAGAATAATTATGGCTGCATATTCTAAAATACTTTTAATAGGTCATGAAAGCAAAGATGGATTGGAAGACATATATGTAGAAATTCTGCAAGGTGAAGGTGAGAAAAGGTGGTATGAGGCAAAATATGATGAAGAAAAAATAAAACGACTTGGAAATATAAGATCTGTGATTCCAAGAGATAGAGATGATCCCAATTCAACTTTAGATGCATGTATAGCTTTTGCTCCAAAATTATTTGAAAATTGTCCCTCATTAAATGATGTAAAAAGTGAATTGAAAGATAAAAATATGATAGATTTTTCTACGGGAAATAATGTACCAAAGTCTTGGTGTAATCTTAGAGAAGAGGCCAAGAAAAATTTAAGCAGCATACACATATATGAAGCAGATATAAAAAGGCATAAAATGTTAAATAAAAATTAATAAAAACTTAGTGGAGATATTAATTTATTTCCACTAAGTTTTAAAAATATATTTTATATAGAATATAAGTATTATTTCCTTAGCTATTTTTAGTCTAAAAACTCCACACCTTTGGTTAGAGCTAAATTATATGTTAAAAAGGCCAATATAGAATAGAAAATAATAAGTATTATAAAAGTTATAATTAAATTCAGATTTAATACAATTGGAACTATTATTGTAAGTGCAGCAGTTACCAACAAAGCAAGTACTACAATAAGACCATTGAAGTTTTGTTTTACTGCTTTTGCTTCATTGTCCCAGTCCAGTTTGGGGAATTTTAAGTCAATAAATATTCCCAAGAAGGAATAGAAAATTATTCCTATTATAGATGTAATAATCAACATAATTATCATTAAAAAATTAATTTTAAATACTATAGTAGCAACTATTAACATTAGTATATCAGATATAATGCTTACTATTATTCCTAAAAGAACCTTTGCTAGAATTTGTTCTTTGTAGGAGATAGGAAGATATTTAATTGTGAAAAAACCTTCACCTTCTCTGGATATAGCTGTGGAGCATATCATATTAAAGCTTGTGGCAACCAGTAGTACGTTGGCGGCTGCAGATAAAAATATATGGTTCATAGGTAGGTTTAAATCTTTAGACATACCGCCATTGCTGAATAATATTATTAAAAGCATTATTGGTGGGAAAACTACACCTCCAAGTACACAATTCTGCAAATAAGCAGGGGTTCTAAATAATAATTTCCATTCCTTTATTACATAGGATCTCAATTTAGAGCTTTGAGTTGAAGATTTACTGAACTCCTTATCAGATAATTTTTTACCTTTTGAATTGCTTTCTGAAATTCCAATAGCACCTTTAAAATATAGACTCTGTGCTGCTATAACAAATATAATAAGAGCTAGTGCTGAAATTATCAAAAATATAAGTAAATTTAATAAGCCAGAAATATTTTTTGAATTTAAAAGGCTTAAAGCAGCTAATTTGGTAGATGGAAAAGCAGTGGTAACCCTATTGATAATATCACTGTTATCTTTAAGTGAAGTAATGATGGCATTTGGACCGCTGACTTTTCTCATAAACACGTTTATAAGTATTGCAAGAACTATACCTACCATACCAGATAAGAATTTAAATCTATCCTTATCCTTAGCAAAATCTGTAAAGGACATTATAAGCATAATAATTAGACTGCAAATTATAATTGGAATTATAGGCAAAGTTAAAAATATAATTATTCCATAAATAATAAAAATTGCATCTCCAGCCTTATAGCAAAAACCTATAAGGGTTGGAAGTAAGGTTACAAGTTCTACAAAATATTCAAATAAAATAATTATGGCTAGTTTTGCTCCAAGTATTTCATAGGGTTTTAAAGGAAGTGGCAGTAATGTATCTATATCCTTGCTAAAATAAAATACACTCATGATGTAGAAAAAACCAAATACAATCATTACAATACAGGAAATTACCAGGTTAGAGCCTAAAAGTGCACCTTGAAGATTAAGCTTTGCCAGAGCATCATAAGAAGATACTGTTGAGGCTGCAAATCCAAAAGCTAAGGGTAGAAAGCATAGTATTAAAAGAATTATCATTCCAAACTTTCTTTTCTTGTTAAAGCCGGACTCAAAAGGATTATCGTTATTTTTTAATAGAGTCTTAGTTAAAATAAATAATTTACTCATGGCCAGTCATCTCCAAAAACATTTCTTCAAGAGATTCATTAGTTTTAAAATGTTCTCTCATTTCAGTCAAGGTTCCACAAAATAATAATTTCCCTTTATTTATTATTCCAACTCTATCACATAGCTTTTCAGCTACTTCAAGTACATGGGTTGAGAAAAACACGGTTTTACCACTATCAGCATGTTCTCTCATCATCTGTTTTAGGGTAAAGGATGATTTTGGATCAAGGCCGGTCATTGGTTCGTCAAGAATCCAGGTAGATGGACTGTGTACAAGTACACCCATTATTACTATTTTTTGTCTCATACCGTGAGAATAACTCTGTATTTTATCTCCAAGGGCAGTGGTCATTTCAAATCTTTCACTTAAACTTTTGACTCTTTCTTTTCTTAATTCATTGCTTACATCATACATGTCTGCCATAAAATTTAGATATTCTATGCCCTTAAGTCTCAAAAATATATCAGGATTATCAGGAACATATCCAAATTGTTTTTTTGCTTCAAGAGATTTTTCAGTTATGTCTATACCATTTATACCAATATATCCAGAATCTTTTTTTAGAATTCCTGTAAGCATTTTTATAGTTGTAGTTTTTCCAGCACCGTTATGGCCTAAAAATCCAAAAATTTCTCCATCATTGATAGTTAGATTTAAACTATCTACGGCTTTGTTAGTTTTGTTGTAGCTTTTATTAACATCTAGAATTTCTATCATTGTAACAAGCTCCCCTCATTTTTAATTTTAGTATATTTTAAGTCATATATATAAGATATTATAAATTTTTATTCAGGTCAAATATTTATCCGATAACTACCCACTCTAATACTCCTATCTTCTTCAAAGTGGGAGTAAAGAGTGGCTACGTCCCTGGATAACGATTTACCCTAAAGGACAACGATTTCTAAGTATCATAAATACCGATACTAAGAACTCTGTTAGTAAGCATCAGATGGAATAAAAACTCCACCTGATACCAAGAACTCTGTTTATCCGATAACTAGTCGCTGTAACACTCCACTTTTACAAGGTGAAGATAACAGCGACACGTTCCTGGATAATTCATCTAAACTCAGTGGGAGTACAAATTCCCACTGAGTAAGATTCATTGATATTAATAGAAAAAACTAGATAATTAAAAAGAATGAAGCATATTTATTGAAAATTAACGTGTATGAATGTAATAGTACAAAAATAAATGCTATAGTAGTATTTAAAATATGGTATAATATGAATATTTGAAAAGAATTTTATTCGGTTTTAAAATGGTGAAGTTAAAATTTCAGAGAAATGATTATAAAAGTGAAAGTTTTAAATATGTTACTGGAGGAAATATTTTGCAATCAGTAAAATTATTATTAGATCAATATGGATATATTGCATTATTTTTATCCTTGTTACTTGAATTAATAGCATTGCCACTTCCAGGGGAAACTCTTATGAGTTATTGTGGCTATCTTGTTTATAGAGGAAAACTTAGCTGGAGTATAAGTATATTGACTTCATCACTGGGGGCAATTATTGGTATAACTATTTCCTACATTATAGGAAAAACTCTTGGAGCAAATTTTTTTAATAAATATGGATCATATGTACATATGAAGCCTGAAAAATTAAAAAAGGTATCCAGTTGGTTTGAAACATATGGCAGCAAGCTTTTAATTTTTTCTTATTTCATACCAGGTGTACGACATATAACGGGATATTTTGCAGGTATTACTAAAATATCCTTTAAAAAATTTGCTATTAATGCATATATAGGTGGATTTTTATGGAGTTTTACATTTATAACACTTGGAAAAGCCTTAGGTAGTGGATGGCATAGATTTCATGCATATATAAGAAGGTATGTTATTTTAATAGCTATAGTTTTAGTGATTATAATATTGATAATGTTTATTTATAAGTATTACAAAAAGAATTCATGATATTTTTGTTTTTGGATAATAATTGGTATAATATGTACTCCTATTGGAAACTATACAGTTGAGAAAGGGGTGCTACATATGTCTAAAAGAAGCAATTCTGATAAAAAGAACGATAAAAACATTTTAGATTCTGAAAGTGACTATGAAAAAAATAGACAGGAAAAAACGAAGAAACATAAATAGAACGTATAAAAATGTAATATTTATTAATGTAAATTAAAGAAAAATGGGCTGTCTCACAATGCTTATCATGCATAGCGAGACAGCTTCTTAACTATTCTACTATTAAAAATAATTATTAAAATCTGATTTTTAATAAACAAATGAGGCCGTTCTCAAATTTAATGAATATTTATTCCTTTTGAGACAGTCCCTTTTTGTTATTTTAAATTTGCTGGATTTTCATCATATTTGTTGTACCTGTAGTACCAGCAGGTATTCCGGCAGCAATTATAACCAAATCACCTTTTTTTATATAATTAGACTCTAGAGATTTTTTTACTGCATCTTCAATTAGTTCATCTGTAGAGATTAATTTGTTGGATACTATTGCTTTAACTCCGAAATTTAAGGAAAGAGCTCTAGCCACTTTTTCACTTGGTGTAACTGCAACGATTGGACATTCAGGTCTATATTTAGATACCATTCTAGCGGTATGGCCAGTTTGAGTTGAGGTTATGATTGCAGCAACCTTAAGTTCTTGGGCAGTATTACAGGCAGCTAGGCTTATAGCATTTGATACATTGCTTATACTACTTTCCTTTCTCCTATTTAAGGCGTCAGAGTAATCTATATTTGCTTCAGCTTCCTTGGCTATGTTAGACATAGTGCCAGCAGCCTCTAGTGGATAATCACCACTTGCACTTTCACCACTTAACATTATGGCATCTGTTCCATCAAATATGGCATTTGCTATATCTGAGGCCTCTGCTCTGGTTGGTCTTGGATTTCTTATCATTGAATCCAGCATTTGAGTTGCAGTTATTACAGGTTTGCCAGCTTTATTACATTTTTGTATTATCATTTTTTGAATAATAGGTACTCTTTGAAGTGGAATTTCAACTCCCATATCTCCCCTTGCAATCATAATTCCATCTGCAGCTTTAATTATTGCATCAATATTATCTACACCTTCTTGGGTTTCTATTTTAGGTATTATTTGAATTTTTTCTCCACCATTTTCATTAAGTATTCTTCTCACATCTAACACATCTTCAGCTTTTCTTATGAAGGAGGCAGCTACTATATCTACTTCCTGCCCACAACCAAATATTAGATCAAATTTGTCCTTTTCAGTAACAGCAGGGAGACCTATGGATACATTTGGCACATTTATACCTTTGTGGCTTCCAATGTAACCTGTATTAAGAGCTGTGCAGTGAATTTCATTACCTTCAACAGAATCTATTCTTAATTCCAGCAGACCATCGTCTACAAGTAACATTCCCCCAGCTTTCACATCTTTATATAGCTGGTCATAGGAAACAGAGCATCTCTCTTTATTTCCAAGAAGTTCTTTCCCACATATGAATACGAACTTATTATCTTTTTCTATTAACACTTTATCATTTTCAAAATTATGAGTTCTTATTTTAGGGCCTTTAATATCAAGCATAATTGCAACGGGTTTATTAAGTTTCTCTCTAAGTCTTTTGATAATATCCATTTTTTCTTTATGACTCTCATGAGTGCCATGAGAAAAGTTAAGTCTTGCTACATTCATACCAATATTTATAAGTTTTTCTAGAGTTTCTTCTGTGTCACTGGCTGGGCCAATAGTAAAAATCATCTTTGTTTTTTGCATAATAAAATCTCCTTATCCACTAGATTTTAAGTATAAAGTTTAGAATTTGTTTATTTGATGAAAGTATAACGAAATATAGTTAAAATATTATCAATGTACTTTTTTAACTTTATAATTTTACATCAATCGAGCATGTAATAGATGAACTATGTCATTAATTATTTATTGAAAATTGCCATTAATATATAATATAAATTTTTATAAGCATTGTTTACAAATCCAAAAGTTGATTTTTATGCGATTATATGTAAAGTTTTTATATACAATTTATAAAATTTAACATATAAATACATATGTCTATAATAAAACATATAATGCTCATATTCAATAATTTAATGTTAAAATTTTTCATATGTTCATTTTTTAACAAAGTCTACAATATATAATTTTGTATAAAAATATTTTATGGTATACTATTTGTGTTAATTAATTCTATTAATGTATATACAATTATAAAATCATATTATAGCTTTTACAGATAAAAGGATTTTAAAACATATTTTATTAAATAGTCTTAAAAAATTTTATTTATAGGATGATATTTTTAGGAGGTGTATTTTATGTTTATTAATGATACAATACTTAAAGTCAGGTATGCTGAAACAGATAAAATGGGAATTGTACATAATTCTAGATATTATATATGGTTTGAAGTAGCAAGAGATGAGTACATAGAAAAATTAGATATTACATACAAAGAACTTGAGGATATGGGAATAATGATGCCTTTGGTTGAAACTCATTGTAAATACTTAGAAGGGGCAAAATATGGTGATGAGATTTTAATAAAGACCTCAGTTATTGAGATAAGTGGGGTAAAGGTAGTTTTTAATTATGATGTGTTCAGGAATAGTGATAAAAAGCTTCTGGCAAAGGGAGGAACTACCCAGGCCTTTGTAAATAGCAAGGAATTTAAAATAGTTAATATTAAGAAGAAATATCCAGAGGTATGGAAGTTATTTGAAAAGTTAATGTAAATATTCAATTTGTATTAATTGATAGTTAGGAATTAAAAAATGCAAGCATTGAACTAATAATAGTTATTAGATATAATAAATTAAGATTTTATGAAGTAAAAGAGGGATAAAATGAAAAAAGCAGTTGTTTTATTATCAGGTGGTTTAGATTCAACCACAGCTTTGTATCTGGCAAAATCACAGGGCTTTGAAGTTTATGCTATTTCCTTTAATTATGGGCAGAGACATAAGAAGGAAATAGAGTCTGCAAAAAAGGTTGCAGAAAAGGCAGATATAAAAGAACATATTATTGTAAATACAAATATGAATGCATGGGGAGGTTCAGCACTTACTGATTCCAATATACAAGTTCCAGATGGAGATGAGAATAGGGCAGATATTCCTGTTACTTATGTACCTGCAAGAAATATGATATTTTTATCCTATGCAGCTTCCTATGCTGAAGCTGTAGGAGCACAGGATATATTTATAGGAGTAAGCCAGGTGGATTATTCCGGGTATGTAGATTGCAGAAAAGAATTTATAGATGCCATGGAAAATGCAATCAATAAAGGAACAGTATGTGCAGTTGAAGATAATAAACCTATAAAAATACATGCACCTTTTATGAATATGACAAAAGCTGAAGAAATAAAGCTGGGAATGAAATTAGGAGTAGATTATTCTTTGACCTGGACCTGCTATAATGGATATGAAAATGCCTGTGGAAATTGTGACAGCTGTTTGTTAAGAATTAAAGCTTTTGAGGAAGCAGGATATAAAGATCCAGTAAAATATATGGAGAAATAGTTGAGAAAATTATGTATTAACTTTTTAACTTTCAATTTTTAGATATGATCATTATTTTAATTCGTAAATGTAGGATATTACGCATTAAATAAAAAATCACTATACACGTTTATTTAGTATAGTGATTTTTAACCCATAATACTATATACTCTTGTTTAAAATCTCCTTTTCCTATTCCTAACCCTAAGTTAATTAACTCATTTTGAGTAAATCTTAATTTTATTCCGTTATACTCTAATAATATAAGCATTACATATATTCCTATTCTTTTATTTCTCTCTACAAAAGAATGATTATTTATCATACTATAACAAATATTTGCACATTTATCTTCAAGAGTAGGATAAAGATCTTCTCCATTAAAAGTTGCTTTTGAATTTTCTATTGATGATTTTAACAATTCTATATCTCTTAATTCACTTGATCCACCTATAGCTGTTATAAGTTTTTTATGAAGTTTTAAAACATATTCACTTGAATTATACTTCATTTAGCTAATTCCTTAAATGCTTCCATATTTTCTTCTAATATTCTATCAGCAATAGTATCTATCTTTTCTTCTTCTGAAGAAGCTTCTTTACTCATATAATAAATAAAGTTATCTTTTTAAAAGATATTATCGTATTGTAATAAGATGATGTCAACTGTGTGTATGATTTACATCATTTTTTAATACGTCCTAAAAGATACGCCTGTATAGACTAAAAATCTATTATAATATTTGCGTATATAAAAGTTATTAAATATATTTACAAACCTTTATAAATAAAGACGCCTTTTACAGACGATATACTTGGGAATAGATTTAAGAGAAATTAAAAAATAATAATAAATTTGAAATAAACTTTATTTTTTAAGAGGTATTAAAATACAAATCTACAGTTACAGCGGCTAGTCATCAGATAAATTCATATTTTTTTATATAATATCAATTATAATGAAAATTTTAATTAGATTTAACTAAAAATTAAAAATGAATTAACCATTTCATAACTTATAAATATCATGATGATATATTATAGTATTATATGTATGTTATTATTTTACATTAGAGGAAAATATAAATATTACAAATTTTATACAATAGACCAACTCAATTTTGTATTGTTACAATGTTGCTAAAGATGAACATTTAAACATTATAAAAAATACATTTAGGGAGTGATTTTTTTGGAAAATTTGGAATGTAAATTAAAAATCGCGAGAAGAATGGAGCTTTTAAGAGAAAAACTTAACAAATGCATTGATAATAATTTATATAATCTTAATAATGAGGAAATTTTGCATATTAGTGAAGAACTTGATATTACAATAGTTCAATATGTTAGAAGTAGTTAAATACTATAGATAAAATAACTGAGAGTTCAAAAGAAAAGTTATATTTTTATTATAAATTTTTTAAGAAGATAGATTTATCCGATGACTATCCACTCTAATACTCCCATCGCACTCTGTGAAAGCGATTCACACAAAATCTAAGATTTTGGTTCTCTGCTTTTCTTCAAAGTGGGAGTAAAGAGTGGCTACGTCCCTGGATAACGATTTCTAAGCATCGGATGGAATAAAAACTCCACCTGATGCCAAGAACTCTGTTTATATTAAAAATATAATTTAATATAAAACTTAATAAAATTGTTGGATCAAAATAAAGACTTGAATAATACTTTATGCTATTAAATTACTTTATGTATAAATATTTATGAACAACAATAAAAAATGATAGAAGCTCTATTGTATCTTTGTTTTATAAATCCGTATTTTTAATTTAATATAAATTATAATTAAATTTATATTAAATTAAAAATAAGTCAACTGTTACATGACTTATAAATTGGCATTGCTATATATCATAGTAGTAGACATATGTTATTTATTGGATAGAGAATGAAAATATAAATATTATAAATTTTAGGCAATATATTTATCAAATATATACTTGATTTTTGATATTTTGCTATTGCAATCAGTATAACATAATAAAAGGTGGCTCAAATAAACAATATGTAAGTTTGCACATTGAATTGTAATGACATATTGTGCTGTGAAATATAAATATGTAGTAGCAGCAAGAACTTGTGCATCTTTTGGAGTAGTACCAACAGCTAGTTCTAATAGTAGCCAATCAGTAAAAGCAGTACTAAGTGGACAAACTGCTAATCCAGTTATAAACCTTGCAGATTATTGCAGGTACTACAAGTATTTTACCGTGAAGAAAGTTAAATGTTATGAAGATGCAGTCAAGTTTATAGTGGAATAATGAACATAATGTGTAGTTGTGTTAAGTTGCACTTTTCTTATAAAATGCTTTCTTTATTTTTCATAAATTTCTATAGGTAGGTCATCAGGATCACTTAAAAAAGTAAATTTTTTATTGGTAAATTCATCTATTCTTATGGGTTCTACTACTATCAGCTTATCTTTTAAATATTGAACTGTATTTTCTATATTGTCTACCTCAAAAGAAATATGTCTTAGACCGCAGGCTTCAGGATAGCTTGGCCTTTTGGGTGCATTTGGAAAAGAAAACAATTCAATCTGATCAAAGTCTCCAACTCTTAAATCCAGTTTATAAGACTCTCTTTCTTTTCTATAGGTCTCATGGATTATGGCAAAACCAAGAATTTCCGCATAGAATTTTTTAGATTTATAGTAGTCAGAACAGATTATAGCTACATGATTTATTCTATTGAATTTCATAATAAGTATCCTTTCCTATTTCATTCGTATATTTAAGATTATAGGTCACATTTGTAATTATAACATATCCTGATAATATTTTCTATAATAGTATTTTTTACTTAAAACGCTATAATATTACAGTGGAATTTATACTTCAGTAATATATCCTGTACAATATTTATTAATGACCTAATATCATAATAGTAACTATTTTAGAGAATAATATTATAGCTTATAGTTATTATATACGGTATAAAGCAAATAGTCTTTTTAAATATAAAGAGGGTGAATACAATTGAACAAAGCTTTATTTTTAGATAGAGATGGAGTTATAAATGAGAACGAAAAACCTATAAATAAACCTGAAGATTTTAAGCTCTATAAAGGAGTGAAAGAAGCCTTAAGCAAGGCTCAGGAAAATGAATTTGAAATATTTGTAGTTACAAACCAGGGAGGAATTGAGATTGGACATATCACTGTTGAACAACTTAATAATATTCACGAGAAAATGATTGAAATGCTAAGACCCTATTGCAATATTAGAGAGATAAAATTTTGCCCAGACTATCATTTAGATAGTGGGTGTAGAAAGCCGTCACCTAAAATGATATTGGAATTAGCAGAAAGGTATAACATTAATCTTAAAGAAAGTTATATGATAGGTGACAGAGATACAGATATAGAGGCTGGAAAAAGAGCTGGCTGTAAAACCGGAAAAATAGGTAAATTTAATGTTGATGCCGATGTTAATGGGAAAAATTTATATGATATAGTTAATAATATAATCAATTAGTATAAATGGATAAAATTTGTATATCATTTTCACAACAATTATACTAATATTTAATGAATTAGACTATTCAAGCATTACATTTACTTGTGAATATTATCATGAAATATATTAAAATTACAATTTAATCAAATAAAACTAAGTAGAAGAAGTTTTTTAGTGAGACTTCTTCTATTAAATTTAAGCTATCTTTTTTAATTTATGTCTATTTGAGGAGGTAACATAATATCCATAGGCTGTAATAATAATTGCTGCAGCATATGGGATATATAATACAAAAAATTCTGGGATTATTTGAAGCATTAATTTATCATGTAAAAACATATCAAAAGCAGTGTGGGCAAGTATGGCACCACCTATGTATATTACAAAAGGATGTTTTTTCATAATGTTTGCTACATATACGCTTCCTAAAAATATTATTGGAATATTTATGAGAAGACCGAAAACAATCAAAAATATATTACCGTTTGCACTGCCTGCTATGGCTAGTACATTATCAATACTCATAGTTAAATCTGCAAGGACAATACTGTAAATAGCACGCCAAAAACCATGTACACTTTTTTGTTTTAATTTAGTATTATTATTTTTTGGTTTAATAAAGTCAAAGGTTATTATTATGAGTACAATACCTCCAACTAATTTAATTGGGAGTCCTTCAATCATTAAAATGTATGTAATGAAACAGGAAAATATTATTCTTAAAACAATCGCAAAAATAACTCCTATAAAAGAAGCTTTTTTTGCAAGCTTTAAGGGTAAATCCTTTGTAGCTAGTGCTATTATGCCTATATTGTCTCCACTTAATACCATATCTAATAGAGTGATTTTTATTATGCCGCTAATAATTAAAATATAATGATCCATAATTTTCCTCCCGAAATGGCTCTATATTATAGATATAAAAATGTATATATATAATTATATTATAGATAAGTAATTTAATGTAATAAAAATAAATTATTTATTTTAACCTAATATTCAGAATTCTTCAATCCTCTATAGGTGGTGAGTAGTTCACAAGGCAATTATAGTAATAATTAAAAACCTGTGTTTATATAATAAGATTATTGAATAAATTCAGATACTTCAGTAACAAGAAACAGTACAAACCCCCTTAACTAAGATTAGACAAGTAATCCTAGTTAAGGGGGTGATGTTTACATAAAGCAAATTAAGTCTTATCAATAATTTCAGAGACTGAGGTTAAACAATATATAATTTTTTGCCAAATATATCTTTAAATTCATCAGCAGAAGTTAAAGCTTCTTTAATTTCAAGAGTAGGCATGGCATTAGAAATGGTTTTTATTATTACAGTATCTTCATCTATAATGCATTTAATATTTTTTACTATTGAAATCATACTTTTATCTAGATTTTCGGCAAGTCTCAGTAATAATCCTAATTGTCTTATGGTTTCCAAATCTTCCTTAGTAATTATTGTTTTATATTCAGAATAATTAATTGGAAAACTATCATCTCTATGACTTGCTGTTATACAGGCACTCATCACTAGTTCTCTATGAGAAAGTCCATTGATCTGTGAATTGAGTATCATATATAGAGAATGTTTATAATGAAAATAGTAAGTTATATTTGAGCCAATGTGGTGCAGCATGGCAGAAGTCTTTACAATATTATGTAGGCTGCAGGAACTTTTTATTAATGGTTTAAGATCACTATATAAAGAATTCATTAAATGATATATGTGCTCAGCATGTCTGAAATTGCTATTATGATTCATTAATAAGGTATTGATAGAAAAATCAAGTACATCTTTTATGGGAATATTGTCTTTGCATATATGGCTATAAAGTAAACCCTCCCTTATGCCATTTCTACTTATAATTACATCTTCAATAGAACAGAATTCTATTAAGGTTGAAATGGCAGCGGCAGCACCTACAAAAATATCAGCTCTATCACTGGATAAGCCTTTGATTTTTCTTCTTTGAGCGTTGTTTTTACTCTTTACTAAATTATAAATTGATATAATATCTGTGTTTTTCATGTGATAATTATGCATTAGGTTTAAAGGATAATTAATAGATTTTCTATGGATTTTACCTAGTGTTCGTATACTTCCACCAATGCCTATTAGAGTATATCCTTTAGCTTCCTTTAGCCACTCTAAATCATTAAATTGCTTTATTAAAAAATTTTTAAGTATACTCTCTTTATCTTCTTCCAGTATATCATTAATTTCAAATTTTTTAATTAAATTTATTGCTCCAAATGGAATACTAATGCTATTCATAAGTTTTCTATGCTTTACGAGTATGAGCTCAGTGCTTGCTCCGCCAATATCTATTATAAGAGCATTGTCTACAGTCATACTGTTTATAGTGCTGAAATAGTCATAATAGGCTTCTTCTATGCCAGTTAAAACAGTTATTTTTAACCCTATACTGGTTTCTATTTTATCTAAAAATTCCCTTTGATTTTTAGCGCTTCTTATGGCTTCTGTTGCTACTGCTGTTATTTCTGAAACTTCAAAAGCAGTACATATATTTTTATAGGTAGTTAATGTTTTTAAGGTTAGTTCGATTTTTTCTTCGGATAATATTCTATTTTCATCAAGTCCATCTCCAAGTCGTAAGTATTCTTTAAGCTCATTTATTATGCGTATAGAATTTTTATCACCTATATCTGCAAGCAAAAGGCGTACTGAATTGGATCCTATATCGATTATACCTATCCTTTTGTTCATAAAGTCACTCCTTGTATGAATAAATTTATATATTTTAATATATATATAATCTTTCTCTGTTATAATATATATTATTTCATAAAATAATTATATTCAACATAAATTTTTATTAGTTTCTAGGATAAACTAATAGTAAGTTGCCTATTTACTGGAAAGATATCAATTTATGATAATAGAGTAATTTATAAATTTCAACAATAAAATTAATTATGTTGTTTTGTATAATTAGGGAGGGCAAAACTATGGAAAATATTCATAGAGAAACCGTTGCAGCTTTAGATCTTGGGGCTAATTTTTTCAGAATGATAATAGCTGAAATTAATAGTGATGGTAGTATTAATATATTAGACGATTTGCAAAAAAATACATCTTTAGGAAGAGATACTTTTACCAAGAGAAGAATAGGGGTAGAAGCAATTTATGAGACTTGTTCAATATTGGATGGCTTTGTAAAGCTCATGAAGGACTATGGTGTTAAGTTTTATTGGGCAGTTTCTACCAGCGGTATAAGAGAAGCTGAAAATAGAGAGTATGTATTAGAACAAATAAGAGTGAGAACGGGAATACTAATTGAGGTGATAAACACATCTCAGGAAAGATTTTTAGTATTTAAAGCTTTAAGAGACAAAATAGAAAACTCAAATGAAATATACAATGAAGGTGCAATGATTCTTAATATAGGTTCAGGCGGTATTGAAGTTTCCATATACAATGAGGGAAGTCTTAAATTTACTGAATATATAAAGATAGGTTCTCTTAGGTTAAGAGAAATTTTGGGGGGACTTGAAAGTAAAACTTTAAATTTTTCAGAAGTCATGACTGAATTTGTAGAAAGTAGAATTTACACCTTAAGAAATTATTTAGAAAGCTATAAAGTTAAAAATTTTGTGGGGCTAGGTGGAAGCTTTAAATTTCTTTTGAAAATATATGCTGCCGGGGAAAAAAGATATATTTCAAGGGAGTCTCTTTCAGATTTTTTGAATAAGATAAAAAATATGACAACAAAAAGGATATGTGAAAAATTTGATATAAATACAGAGGAAGCCAAGCTTCTACTGCCTTCTACAATAATTGTGGAAACATTTTTAAATATGACTTTAGCTGAAGGCGTACATGTACCAAAAATTTCTCTACGACATGGAATGTTAATAGATATGCTAAGTAAAAAACTTGATCCCAGCAAAAAAAGAATGTTTGATCATGATATTATAAGCTCTGTCTGGTATATAGGGAAGAAATATGGTATAGATAAAGAACATTCAGAAAGAGTAAAAGATTTATCTCTTGCAATATTTGATAAAACCAAAAGATTTCACAGATTAGGTAATAGGGAAAGACTATTTTTGGAAATAGCAGCCATACTTCATGATGTAGGAAAGTATGTAAACTTAAATGAAGATGGTTTTTATTGCTATAATATTATTTACTATGAAGAAATACTTGGATTGTCTGACAAAAATTTAAATGTTGTAGCAAATGTGGTAAGATATCATGGTGAGGAGATGCCTTCACTTTCTCATGAAAATTATAAATCTTTAAATTTTACTGATAAAATAATTGTATCCAAGCTGGCAGCCATTCTAAAACTTGCAGAGGCTTTGAATATATCAAAGAAAAATAAAATTGATAATAATATAGACATAAGCATAGAAGACAGGAATGTATATTTTGATTTGGATACCTATAAGGATTGTACCCTTGAAATGTGGAGTTTTAAAAATAATGGGGAATTTTTTGAAGAAGTAATGGGAGTAAAGCCCATAATAAAGATCAAAAATTAAAAGTTTTAGAATAAGGAATCTTAAACTTGCTATTTATTTTAGATATCTAAAGGAAAGGTGTATTATGGATAATAAATATGAAAACTTTATTAACAGAGAACTTAGTTGGCTGGAATTTAATAAAAGAGTTCTAGAAGAGGCGGCAGATACAACTAATCCCCTGCTGGAGAGACTTAAATTTTTGTCAATTGTAAACTCAAATTTAGATGAATTTTTTATGATAAGAGTGGCTTCACTAATAGAACAGGTACAGGCAAATTTTAATAAAGTGGATTTTGCGGGACTTAGTTCCAGTGAGCAGGTTAAAAAAATAACTGAAAAGGTTCATAAGATGGTATATGAACAATATGATATATATAAAAATCTTAAGAGTGAACTAAAAAATGAGCATATTGTTATATTAAAACCTGGGGATGTAAGTGATGATCAGAGAGAATTTATAAATGTTTATTTTCACTCAAAGATATATCCAGTTCTTACTCCGATGGTGGTGGATAACAGCAGACCTTTTCCACTTATCCTCAATAAGAGTTTAAATATAGCACTTTTTATTGATGGTAAGGAGGAGGAAGAGAATATTTTTGCCACAGTGCAGGTTCCATCTGTACTTGGAAGAATAGTGGAATTGCCTAAGTACAATGATGATAAATGTTTTATTCTTCTTGAAGACATTATAAAAATGCACATAAATGATATTTTTATAGGCCACAATATAAAAGCCATGGGGTGCTATAGAATTACAAGAAATGCAGACCTCAGTATTGATGAGGAAGGAGCAGAAGATTTGCTAGAAGCTATTCAGCAGTCTGTAAAGAATAGAAAATGGGGAGAAGCTATTCGTATAGAGATAGAGCATGATATGGATGACAGGCTTATTGAACTTTTAAATGAGGAGCTAGAGGCTTCATTCGGGGAAATATACGATATAAAAGGTCCAATTGATATTACATTTTTATCTAAACTAGGTTCTATTGAAGGTTATGATAATTTAAAATATCCTAATTTTAATTCTGTACCTGTACCGGAATTTATTGTACAAGAAAATATATTTGATGCCATATCAAAAAATGACATTTTAGTACATCATCCTTATCAGACCTTTCAATGTGTTGTGGATTTAGTTAAGATGGCAGCTAGAGATCCTAAGGTGTTAGCTATAAAACAGACACTTTATAGAGTAAGCGGAAATTCTCCTATAGTAAAAGCACTAATGGAGGCGGCAGAAAATGGAAAACAAGTAACGGTATTAGTGGAATTAAAAGCCAGATTTGATGAAGAAAACAATATAATATGGGCAAGACGCCTTGAAAAGGCGGGTTGCCATGTTATATATGGCTTGGTGGGACTGAAAACTCATGGGAAAATTCTTTTAATAGTTAGAAATGAAGATGATGGAATCAAAAGATATGTACATATGGGAACAGGTAATTATAATGATGTAACTGCTAATTTTTATACTGATATTGGATTGTTTACCTCTAATCCATATGTAGGTGAGGATGCATCTTCTTTGTTTAATATGCTTTCAGGATATTCTATGATAAATGAAATGAATAAGCTGTATATAGCACCTTCGGGACTCAGAAAAAAATTTATTTCTCTTATAAAGAGAGAAGAGGATAATGCTAAGTGTGGCAAAAAAGCCAATATTATAGCTAAAATTAATTCACTTGTAGATAAACAAATAATAGAAGCTTTATATGATGCGTCAAAGGCTGGAGTTAAAATTCAGCTTATTGTCAGGGGAATATGCTGCCTTAGACCAGGACTTAAGGGTGTAAGTGAAAATATAACTGTAATAAGTATAGTGGGAAGATTTTTAGAACATAGTAGAATTTTTTATTTTTATAATGATTCAAATGAGGAAATATACTTATCTAGTGCAGATTGGATGAATAGAAATTTGGATAGAAGAGTGGAAATACTATTTCCAATAGAGGATGAGGAAAATAAACACAGGATAAAACAGTTTCTGAATGTCTATTTATCTGATAATGTAAAGGCAAGAATTTTAAATAGTGATGGAACTTATTCTAGAGTAACTTGCAATGATGGAGATGAAATGATAAATAGTCAGGAATATTTTTCAAAGAAAGCTATAAAGCAAGTTAAAAAAGCAAAAAAACAAGAAAATCAGCAAAAATTTACCCCTGTAACATCATTTAAAATATAAATTTTAATAAGTAAATTTATATTGACATAAATATAGTTTAAATACTATAATTTAGTATAAACTATTATATAAGTAGGATTTGTTGAAGAGGAGAGTAGCTAATAGAAAATTTTTAGCGAGCTGAAGATAGTGGGAGTTCAGTGGTTTTTTATTAAAGCATATATTAATTTAGTGTGCTTATGGGTATAAATGTCCATGTGAAAAGAACCTTGGAAAAGCTTCAAAGGGAAATATATTTTTCTTGATGAAAGTCGTTTATGCTGCGTTATAGCATTGAGTGGACTGAGGAATCATCAAATAAATCACAGCTGGCATACTTGGTAGTGTTATTTATGTAGATGTTCAATGTCAATCAGAGTGGTACCGCGGATTATCCGTCTCTGCAATTTTTTGCATAGACGGTTTTTATTTTTTGATAAATATTTATAAGATGATATAATTCATCTAAACTTAATGAGGTTACAAATTTTCAGTAAGTAAGGTTCATTGATAAAAAGGAGAGTACTTATGGATTATAAGAAAATAATTGCAGAAAAAATTAAAAAAAGTGTAGAACTAGAATTAGAAACTATTGAAAGATTAATAGAAATACCACCCAAATCTGAGATGGGAGACTACGCTTTTCCATGTTTTTCTCTGGCAAAAACTTTGAGAAAAGCACCAAATATGATTGCAGAAGATATTGCAAGAAATATAGATAGGGAAGGCTTTGAAAAGATAGAAAATCTAGGACCATATTTAAATTTCTTTGTTGACAAGGGAGTTTTCACAAAAAATACAATTGAAAAAATATTAGCTGAAAAAGATTCCTATGGTGCTTCCCAAATTGGAAAGGATAAAAATATTACTATAGATTTTTCTTCACCCAATATTGCAAAGCCTTTTCATGTAGGTCATCTTTTTAGCACGGCCATAGGAAATTCATTATATAGAATTTTATCCTTTGAGGGTTATAAATGTATAGGAATAAATCATCTTGGAGATTGGGGAACTCAGTTTGGTAAATTAATCTGTGCCTATAAAAGATGGTGCAATAAAGAGCAACTAGAAAAAGAGCCAATAAAAGAACTCTTAAGAATATATGTTAAGTTCCATGAAGAAGCAGATAAGGATTCAAGTCTTGAGGATGAGGCGAGGATGTATTTTAAGAAATTAGAAGATGGAGAAAAAGAGGAAACTGAGCTTTGGGAAAAATTCAGGGAACTCAGTCTTAAAGAATTCCAGAATGTATATGATTTATTAAATGTAAAATTTGATTCCTATGCAGGGGAAAGTTTTTATAATGATAAAATGGATGCTGTAGTAGAGGAAATAGATAAAAAGGGATTACTTGTAGATAGTAATGGGGCAAAGGTTGTAATGCTGGATGAATTTAATATGCCTCCGTGTATAATTAAAAAGTCAGATGGGGCTACAATTTATGCTACTCGTGATTTAGCCGCAGCAGAATATAGAAAAAATACTTATAATTTTTATAAGAGTATTTATGTAGTTGGAGGGGAACAAAAGCTTCATTTTAAACAAGTGTTTAAGACATTAGAGCTTATGGGTTATGATTGGGCAAAAAATTGTAATCATGTAAGTTTTGGGCTTGTAAAATTTGCCGATAAAAAGCTATCCACTAGAAAAGGTGAGGTAATTTTCTTAGAAGACTTGTTAAATGAATCCATATCAAAAACCTTAGAGATTATAAATGAAAAAAATCCTGAACTTAAGGATAAAGATGAAGTTGCTAAGAAGGTTGGAGTAGGAGCAATGATATTTACCTATCTTAAAAATGGCAGAGAAAAAGATATAGTTTTTGACTGGAAAGAAATGCTCAGTTTTGATGGTGAAACTGGCCCTTATATTCAGTATACTTATGCAAGAGCAAAAAGCATATTGAGAAAACTGGGAACTGCTGAGGGTGAAATAGACTATTGTAAGCTAAATACTTCCGAAGAATTTGAGCTTATAAAGTATTTAGAAAGCTTTCAAAAGTCTATTTTTGATGCCATAGACAAATTGGAGCCTTCAATTTTAACAAGACATATTATAGACATTGCAAAGGCATTTAATAAATTTTACAATCTTCACAAGATAGCAACTGTAGAAGATGATAAAATTAAAAATGCAAGATTAAAGCTTGTAGAAGCAACTTCCCAGGTAATAAAAAATGGTCTGTATTTATTGGGAATAAATACAGTGGAAAGTATGTAGAATTATAGTATAATTATATCAAAGATTTTATTTTAGAAATGCATAAAGCTATAAATAAGTCTACATATTAAAAGTTTACAGGGAGGTATGGAAATGAAAGGTTTTTCTTGGAACACAATGATTCCGGTTATCATATTAATAGTCATATTACTGGCGGCCTACAATATGCTCAAAGTATTTGTATTTGATAAGATAAGAGCAGTAAAATGGGCAAAATGGGTAGTGTTGGTGATTACTATATTGTTAGGAGCACTAAATGCATATGCGATGAATAAATTTGGTGAAACAAGCTGGCAATACTACATTTGTATGGGATTGTTTGTTATAGCATTGTTTACTTTTTTCGATCTTTTGGGGTTTGGAAAAAAAAGAACAGATTCAAAATATAATAAAAAAGATGATGTGGTTATAAGGCCTAAAGCTAAACCTAATAGGGTAAAAGATAAAAGTAAGAACAATCAATAACCAATAGGCCTTACCTGAAAGGTATTTTTGGTGAAAGATTTATAATCAAATTTTCTAATTAAAAAACACTATGAGATTCACATTAATTTTATTAGTTGATTTTCATAGTGTTTTATTATTTTTAATTTCAATTATCAATGTGTTTTTTAAAATACTTAATAAATTTAAATTTTTTATAATAATATCTTTTATACACTAATCTATTTTATAGTTCCACAGGCAATTTTTATGCCAGAATTACCAGAAGGTTGAGTTCTGTAATCATCTGGACTTTCATGGATAACTACAGATCTATTAATAATATCTCTAACTTTAAATTTACTTGTAAAAAAACTCATTTTAGTTATAGAATTATTGTTGGAAAATAATACAGGAAAGTCTCCAGCATGGTTTCCGTGTGGCTGATTTGTGGGATTCCAATGCTGCCCTGTTTGTGGAAAGGGATTCTCTGTTGTGCCTGCATTTCCACAGCTATTTTCATGTATATGAAAACCAAAGGGACCTATTTGGGGGCTATTGCCTTCTGCTGCTTTGTAAGGCGGTAAATTCTTTATATTAACATATACCTCACAGCCGGCAGGAACATCTTTAAAAAATACTGTACCAGTTATGTTAGGATATTTGGTACCACCATTAATATAGGCAATAGCATATGTTGGTACTGAAGCTCTTGTAAAGTTATCATAATAAATATTATTATAGTAGTACTCGTTGTAGTTACTATACATATATATTCCTCCAATAAAAAGTTTACTGTATATTATATGAACTTGCTTATATGAGTAATGCATTAAGATATGAAAAAGATTTAGTTTACCATGAACCACAATCTTCAGGTCTTAAAACCTATGAATTAATTTTATCAACGATAATAGAATGTAAAGAACAAGGCTATTTTCAAGATAAGGATGCTGAAGTAATAGGTCAATGCTTACGGGCAGGAATACATGGTTTAACTTCATTGTTTATAGGACATGATGAATTTCCATGGAAGGATAAAAAATGTTTAATAGAAAATATGATCAATTCTTTGATAAGCAAGTGATGCTATAAGTAAAATAAATATTAAGCGGATCCCTTTGCTTAAAAAAAGTGGAAGGATAAAAATTGCCAACAATATATAATAATAGTATTTATATTAAAGGTTTAAGATTAATTTGTTTTAGTTATCATTTAGCGAGGAATTAATATCAACAGTATTATTAGCATGTTAAAATTCTCTTCTTTCGTTAGTGCTTGTCTAAAGAAAACAGTCTATGTTATTAATTGAGTCTACAAATTGTACAAGTTTTTTCATTTACAGCTTAATAATAAAAGCTACCAAATATTAAATTATTTATTTAAGCTATTGATTTATTAAAAACCATGCAATATAATGATATTAGAAAATATAACACTGTTAGATATAATAATATAGTTACAAAATAGAGGAGGAACATAACATGAATATTAATAAAAAAATTGTATTAATTTTAGTAAGCTTGTGTATTGTTGCAGGAATATTTTTAGGAGTAAATTACCTTATCAATTTACAAAAATATAAGAACGCAATTAAAGCAATATCAATAGGCAATGTTAATCTATCTAAAATTTCAGACGGTACTTATTCAGGTTCTTATGATGCATATATAATTGCAGCTGATGTAAGTGTTGCAGTTAATAATCACAAAATAACGGATATTAAATTATTACGTCATAAAAATGAAAGAGGTCAAAGAGCAGAGGTTATTCCACAAAGGGTTTTAGCAGCTCAATCTTTAGCGGTAGATACAGTTTCTGGAGCAACAAACAGTAGTAAGGTTATTTTAAAGTCTATTGAAAATGCTTTAGAAAAAGGAAAATAAGGATAATTTCAATAATTAAAAAATACTTATGAGCGAAGTTTTTGAAATGGAAAGCTTTTGAATGGGTACAGTAATAGATCAAAAGGTTTATTTGATGCAGATGTCTTATCTACTGGAGGTTATGTAATTGAGTGAAATAGTTAAATTATTTAATAAGAACAAGTGGGTAATCTATTTAATGGCATTTCTTATAAGTAGTGCCATTGGTATTATAATTCCACTTACTTCTACTCACATGTCAAGAAATCATGTTAGTGATGTCTTAATCGGAGTTATTTCTTCAGTATATTTTTTTACTATTGCTTTAGGAACAATATTAATTAATAAAAAGTTGAAAAATAGAGATTTAAAGAAGCTTATTTCATTAGGATTATTAGTCAGTGCCCTGTGTACATTAGGATTTCCAATGGTATCTAGCGCTGCAGTATGGTTTATTCTTATGGCATTAATGGGTTTTGGCGTAAGCTTTCATCTGGTAGGTACTCAAACAGCTCTTCATAGATTCACTGATGACTCTATCAGAGGAGTTGTAAGTGGAGTGTATACGCTTTTTTTTGCTTTTGGATTTGCTTTTGGTACAATTGGGGGACCTAAAATATATGAAAAAGATATATGGTTATCTTTTATAGTAGGTGCCTCATTTTTACTTATAGCAGCACTCCTTCTATATTTAAAAATAAAAACAAAATTAACAATATCAACAAATTCAAATAATAATGTAATTAAAAAAATATCATTATCTTTACAAGGAGCATTTTCATACGGATTTATAGAAAATACTATTGCATCAATATATCCTTTATTTTTATTACAACACAAATTTACACTTTCACAAATGGGATATGCTTTAGGAATGTTTGTAATTGGAGGAATAGTTGGAACCATACCAATCACTTATATCGGGGATAGGATCGGACGAGAAAAGGGTTTGATAATAAGTGTACTGATTTCAATATCAGCATTCATAGGTATAATAGTATTTGATGAATTAATGTATAAATTGGTTTTTTCATTTATTTCAGGAATAGGTATAGGTGCAATATATCCTATTTCCATGGCACTGGGGGTTCAGGGCTTAGATAATGAAGAAATTATATCTGCTGCCTCAAATTTTACTTTTTTTTATAGTTTTGGATGTGCTGCTGGACCAGTATTATCTTCAATTGCTATGAATAGGCTTGGCAATAATTATTTGTTTAGTATAAGCTTGATACTTTTAATAGCGCTTTTGTATAATTTATTTTCAAAAACAAAATACGGTACTGATGAATTCGTATTTAAATGTTTTTAACCTTGCTGCAACAGTATTATAAATAATATCGCATATAACCAAAAAGTATTTATAAATGTAATAGTTTTAGTATTTGAAATAGACACAAGGTGTAATGATAAGGGGGAATAGTAATCATGTCTATAATAAACGCAAATGCACCAAAAAGAGATAAGCTTTTAAGTAATCTTCCAATTCATCAGGAGATGAAAGAAATAATCTATTATGGAACACTGGCACCAAGCAGCCACAATGCACAAATGTGGAAGGTTAAAGTAATTTCAGATAATGAAATAATGGTAATGATAGATAAAGATAATGTACTACCAGCATTAGACCCTACTAACAGAGAATCATTTATAGCTATAGGTGGATTTATTGAAAATATTGCTCAAGCAGCGCCTAAATACAAGCTTATTGCAAAGATTGATATACTTTCAAAAAATTACAATGATATAGATGCTGTAAGAATCAGATTTGAAAAATTGAGTAACAGTGAAAATTCAGATAAGAAAACTTATAATATTGAAAATAGATTGAGTATTAATGATGCTTATCTTAATAAAAAACTTAATCAGAAAGACGTTGATTCGCTAATATCAGAAATTGAAGAAGAAAATGGATATTACTTCGATGTAAATAGTGCAAATGGACAGTACATTCAGCAAAATTTAATTGCAGCCAATAAAAAACAAGCAAGTGACAAGAAAAAGCAGGAAGAGCTTGCGAGTTATATGCGTTTATCAAATCTAGAAGCAAATACTAATAAGGATGGCATAACAGCTGAAATGATTGGACTCACAGGATTAAAAAAGTGGCTCTACTATACTTTTACTACAAAGAAATCAATAACTTCAGATAGTTTTATTAAGCTAACTGTTAATAAAGTCAAAAGTCAAGTGAATAATTGTTCAGGATTTTTTATTGTAACAAGTACTGATAATTCTCCAGAAGGTCTGATTAATGGAGGAAGAAATATGGAGAGGTTATGGTTAAAGGGTATAGAGCTTAAGGTTGCATTGCATCCCATGTGCCAGATTATTGAAGAGAAGCCCTGGAAAGAAGATATAAATAGAAAATTAAATATAGATAGGCCAATTCAGATGATTATGAGAACAGGCTATGTAAAAAAATATGGAGATCCAGTGAGCTTAAGAAGGAGCATTGATGACATTGTTATATTAGATTCAAATTATAAATAACATGAATATTATATTAAAAGTTGATGATATGTGAGATATAAACAGGGAGTGAGATTTATGGAGATTAAAATTGTTGATAATTATGATATGTTAGCAGAATGCTACAAAATAAGAAATGATGTTTTTTCAGTAGAACAAGGGGTTCCATCAGAGCTAGACAAGGATGAATTTGACATAATAGATTCTAACAAAAGTATTCATATTCTTACTTATGAAGATAACTTACCTATTGGAACGAGCAGGTTGAAATACATATCAAAGGATACTGTTCAATTAAATAGAGTAGCTGTAAGTAAAAATTACAGAGGAAAAAGTGTAGGAGAAAAAATGTTGATATTTTTAGAAAACTATTCAAAGGAAAAGGGGTATTCATATGTTTATGTTGAAGCTCAAATGCAGGCAAAAAGATTCTATGAAAAATGTGGATATTTCAGTTTGGATAGAAATCCATTTCTAGATGCTGGAATTTTGCATATAGCTATGAAAAAGTTACTTTAACTTCAACCTTTTTCAATGGGGCAGTGAGACCTCCTATAAGCGCAATAATAACGGATATATTACCCCCGGACAAAAGGAAGCTTGGCTTTTCACTTCAGTATCTTGGAATTAACCTGGGAGTGTCCTTGGGGCCAATTGTAGCTGGATTTTTATTTAAAAATTATCTTCCAATATTGTTTCTAGGAGATGCCATAACATCATTTATAGCCGTGTCGCTTGTGGTAATAAACATTAAGGAAACCAATCTTAAAAATATTAATAAAGTGGAGGCTTTAGCAGAAAAAAAAGAGTCCGAGAATATTCTTCAGGTTCTTTTACAAAGACCTGAAATTATTGCTTTTTTGCTTATATATATAATTTACAGTGCTGTATATACTCAACACATTTTTTCTATGCCATTGATGCTAAACAAGCTATATATGGACAGAGGCGCACAGTTGTTTGGTCTATTAATGAGTGTTAACGCTCTGACAGTAATAACCCTCACTGTGATAATCAGCAATATTACTAAAAAACTACATGCATTATCTAATGTAATAATAGCAGGAATACTCTATGCTGTTGGCTTTGGAATGATAGGAATAGTAAAATCTTTTCCCCTCTTCGTTGTATCAACAGTGTTATGGACAATTGGAGAAATTCTGATTGTAACAAACTTTGGAACCTATGTAGCAAATAACAGCCCTGCAAATTTCAGAGCAAGATTTAGTGCTGTAGGCAGTTTAAGCTGGGCATTAGGTTCAACTCTTGGAACTTCACTTATGGGCAAATATATAAGCATGATGAGTATTGATATGGTATGGCCATTAACCTTTGTACTTTCATGCATTTCAAGTCTGCTTATGTTTGGATTATATACTTACTCTAAAAGAAAAGATTCTGTAAGCAGCGCTGCAAGTGTTGACAGTAGCATGAGCTAAAGTTTTTGATTGATAGAAGAAACAGAAAAGAATTGACGATTTGGATGATTCTGTTGGTATATTAAAAAAGCTGCTGTTGTCAAAAGCAGAGAAAATCAATTAATGCAATATAGTAATTTGGGAGAGATGCAAAATTACTATATTGCATATAAAAGATTTAAATGGAAGTCTACGTTATAATAGTTATGGTGAATAATATAACTGAGAAACATAAGTAAAGCTGTAGGATACTCGAAAATAGTGTTTTCAGAGCGATTTTTTATTATATGGGTATCTCCAACATTTCCACAAAACCCACGCTAAGATAAAAAATGGATAGAAATTAATCAATCTATCCACTTTAAAATGTATGTGAATGTAAAATTAAATAATAATATTCTTTGGGAAAAGCTCGAAATTAGCTATCCCTAGTTACAAACACGTTTCATTTGAGACATTAAAAAAATAATAGCTCAATGTTTTTTGAAAATCAATTCAACTTGATATATCTAAGTATCATCTCGACATACTGTTCTACTGAAGCATCAATATCAGTTTGATGTACAACACTATAGCTGAAATTATCTACAAGACAAAAGAAAAGAAATGCAGTTATATCTAGATTTTCGTTCTTTGCATTTATTCTTACAAGCATTTCCTTGATCTTTGAAATAATATGCTATGACTTATTTCATTTTGAAGTTTTATATCTTTATCAGTGTGCCTCAATGCAATCAATTCATCCTGAAATCCATAATACTTTCTGCTTATATCAATGGTAGCCAATATTATTGCCTTTATATACTTCCTACTATTTATAGAACACAACTTATTTGTATTTCTACATTTATCCATAATGGTTAATTGAAATGTTAGCTGCAACCTGTGGTGGTTCCACAATCCATACAAACCATACATGTGCCGTTTCTTGCCATTCTTGTAGAAGAACAGTTAGGGCAAGTGGCGTCGTAAACTCTTTCTAAATTAGCTTCATTTTTGTCTGCTGCTTCATACTGGTCAGGGGCTACTTGACAGCTGGAAAAATCGTTGAGTTCTATATCAATTACTTTACTTATAAGGTCAGAAATAGATGTAACATATTTTATATATGGGTGCTTTTGTACAAAACCATAAGGCTCATATTTTTGCCCCCTAAGCATTCTCGATATATCTTTTGGAGGAACATGATATTGAAGCATAACCGAAATTGATTTAGATAGAGAGTTTAAAAGTCCTGTAATAATAGTTCCTTCTCTATCTGTTGTTATATAGATTTCACATATTTCTCCATTCTCGTTTCTATTAACTGTAGTATAAATTTTAACATCAGCTATTTGAGCTGGATGAGTGGTTCCATATCTTATTCCAACAGGTTTAACACGATTAGCTTTTGAAGATGTATTTTTAGTCTGTAAAGATTTAACTTTATTCATAAGAGCATTGTAAGTCATGTTTTCTAAATCTAAATTATTATTTTCATCTAAACTTGTATTTAATGGTTGACTTGCTTTAGAGGAATCTCTATAAAGAGTTATTCCCTTGATACCAAGTTCCCAGGATTTAAGAACCACATTTTTAAAGTCTTCAACAGTAGCATCATTAGGAAGATTAACTGTTTTAGAAATAGAGCCGGAAATTAAAGGAATAATTGAGGCTACCATAAGCACATGCCCCATAGGTGAAATATATCTTTTACCACTACCACATTTATTAGCACAGTCAAATATAGCCAGATGCTCTCTTTTTAAATGTGGAGCACCTTCTATTTTGCCGTCTGCTAGTTTTTCATATTGAAGATCTCCGTCTTTAACAGTTTCCGTTCTTAAGATATAGTCCATTATATCTTGTATTTCATTTTCGACATAGCCTAAATTTTTAAGTGAAGTTTTTATTACAGGATTTATTATGGTCATATAGCCCCCGCCAGATAGCTTTTTATAAATAACGTGGCTAAAGAAGGGTTCTATGGAGGTAGAACCACAATCCATGGCAAAGGAAATAGTACCAGTTGGGGCAATTACTGAAACCTGAGCATTTCTATATCCAAATTCTTCTCCATATTCAATAGCTTTTTTAAAGCTTTCTTTTAGCAGATGACTTATATCCTCCAGATTTTCATCAAGCAATAATTTATGATTTATCCTAACTGGATTGTAGTTAAGATTTTCGTAATCAGTATCTAATAAGCCGGCTGATCTTGCATGATTCCTTATAACTCTTTTCATATAGGTCTTATTTATTTCATATTTCTGAAAGCATCCAATTTTAGCAGCCATCAATGAAGAAACGTAATAAGAGTGAGCAGTAAGTATTCCAGTTAAAGATGCTGCCAAAGTTCTGGCTTTATCAGAATCATAGGGATAGCCTTTAACCATAAGTAAGGATGCTAAATTGGAAATACCAAGGCCTGTAGTTCTAAACATATAAGTTTTTTTAGCTACATCTTCTGTAGGAAATTGCCCCCAATGAATAGAAGCTTCCAATACAAGCTGGACTAAACCTATTACGTGAACATAACCCTCTAAATCAATGAATTTTTTATCAGTATCATAAAATTTAAATATATTGATAGATGCAAGGTTACAGGAAGTATCATCTAAAAAGGCATATTCTCCACAAGGATTTGTTGAGTTAATTCTGTTATAAGGCGCATTATATACACCGTCTTCACCAGCAGGACAGGTATGCCAGGCATTTAACCTATCGCCGAAAAGTGGAGCAGGATCAGCACATTTCCAAGCAGATTCATTAAATATATTCCATAAATTTTGCACCTTAACAGTTGTATTTACAGAATCATCAGTTCTGCCTGTTAATTCTATTGTTTCATCAGGATTTTTACTCAGATTTTTAACTTTATTCATAAATTCATCTGAAAATAGTACGGAGTTATTTCCATTTTGACCTGATACAGTTTCATAAGCCTCACCCTCAAAACTCATATCATATCCCATTTTACCAAGAGCTCTAACTTTATCTTCTTCTTTTGCTTTCCAGCTAATAAAGTCGAATATTTCAGGGTGATCAATATTAAGGCATAGCATTTTTGCAGCTCTTCTTGTAGTTCCGCCGGATTTTATAGCGCCAGCATTTCTATCTAATCCCCTTAAAAAACTCATAAGACCAGAAGAAACACCACCTCCAGATAATCTTTCACCTTTTGCCCTTATGGTAGAAAAATTTGTTCCAGTACCAGAGCCGCCCTTAAATAATTTTGTCTCTGTAACGTATTGATCAGATATGGAATGGGAGCCTAGAAGTTTATCAGCTATAGAAATTATAAAACAAGCCGAGGCTTGAGTTCTTGTATAGTTATCTTCTGCTGCAGCAATTTTTTTGGATTTTTCATCATAATAATAATTTTCCTGTTTTTGACCCTTAATATTATAGGAAAGGGCAAGGCCCGTATTAAACCATTGAGGTGAATTTGGGGCAAACATTTGATTTAAAAAGGCATAGACCATTTCGTCATAGAAAATGTTTTCTTCTTCTTCCGTTTCTATTAATCCTTCATCTTTTAAAGCTTTGCACCAAAAATTTACTAATCTGTGGGCAATCATTTTAAGACTATTTTCATAATGGGGAGCTTTTGGAATTCCTGCTTTTCTAAAATATTTAGATGCTATTATGTCACAGGAATTTTGAGAATAATTAATTGGAAATTCAAGATTTTTCATATCAACTAAAATCTTGCCTGTTTTATAGTCCTTCATAAAAACATCTACTTTTTTCCATTGAAATAAATCATATACACTTTTATCTTTATGTATATCCAGTTCTTTAGTGTAAACTCTCTTAATTATACTTTTTATGCTGTTCATGTATTTCCTCCATTTAAGGCATATTAAAGGAATAATTAGCAAATATGCCAGTATATCTCGATAATGTAACAGTTATAAAATCCATGATACCAATACCACCATGAAAATATATTATGATAGATTATATATAATATACGGTTTATCCCTTAATTATTACTTATTTCTAATTGCCAGAATTCTATATATAGTATTGTATGCATAAACATAACACCACATGTGGTATATTATATTATTATTTTAAATAAATTTCAAATACAGAGTAATTCAATTTTAGTCAAAAAATTTAATTATCTCTATTATAATGCATTATAATGATTAATTGTTAATAATTAATATTAATAGACAAGGAATAATTTACATAAAACCATTGACAAATGAAATGAAATTATATATCATTAAAAGTGTACTAAACAGGTATACTTTTAAAAGTAGGTGTGAAAAATGAATATCACTCAAGAAAGTGATTATGCAATAAGGGCAGTACTCATACTGGCAAAGAATTTAGAAAAAGATATTTTAGATGCAAGAACTATATGTGAACTTGGAAATGTACCCTTAAGATTTTTATTAAAGCTGTTAAGGAAACTTACCAAAGCTGGAATAATCAAATCCTATAGAGGGGTAAATGGTGGATATGCACTTGCAAAAGCACCTATAGACATAAATTTGAAAGATATTATAGAAGCTATTGAAGGGCCTATAACTATAAATAGATGTCTATATGATAAAGATACCTGTTCCGCAGGTAAGGGTGACAATTGTGCAATTCATGCAGCACTATATGATGTGCAATCAAAAATGATTAGTGAATTAGAGAAAATAAATTTTGAAGATTTGAAAAGAAATAAATGGTAATTTGCAAGCATAAGTTTTGTTTTACACAAAAGTATACTAAATAGGTATACTTTGATAATTATAAAATAAATATAAAATATAAAAATAATTTTTGGGTTTTGAGGAGGAATTAGAATGTCAATATGTAAATCAGCAGATTGTAAGTTGTGTGAATTTTTAGAGTCTAAGGAGGATTTGGAAACATCCTTTAACAGAGTGGAACAGCAAAAAAATAAGTGTAAGTTTGGTACAGATGGCGTTTGCTGCAAATTGTGTTCAAATGGTCCATGTAGAATAACGCCTAAATCACCTAGAGGTGTCTGTGGAGCCGATGCTGATACAATAGTTGTAAGAAATTTCTTAAGAGCTGTTGCAGCTGGTTCAGGTTGCTATGTCCATGTAGTTGAAAATACCGCTTGGAATTTATTGAATATAGCTAAAGGCAAAGGCGATTTAAAAATAAAGAGTCCTGAAACTCTAAATCAATTAGCAGAAGCTTTTGGCATTGAAGAAGATGATTTAAATAAAAAGGCTATAAAGGTTGCCGAAACAGTATTAAGTGATTTATATAAACCTAAATTTCAAAAGATGGAGCTTGTTAAAAAACTTGCCTATGGACCAAGAATTGAAAATTGGGAAAAGAATGGAATATTACCAGGTGGAGCAAAGTCAGAAGTATTTGATGCAGTAGTCAAAACTTCAACAAATCTTAACAGTGATCCTGTAGATATGCTTTTAAATGCTTTAACACTAGGAGTATCCACAGGTATTTATGGACTTATGCTTACGAATTTATTAAATGATGTAATTCTTGGTGCTCCAAAGATAAGAGCAGCAAAAGTTGGCTTCAGGGTTATAGATGAAGATTATATAAACATTATGGTAACAGGCCATCAGCATTCAGATATTGCTCATCTTCAAGACAGGCTTATAGATGAAGATGTGAAAAAGAAAGCTGAAGCAGTAGGGGCAAAGGGCTTTAGATTAGTTGGATGTACCTGTGTTGGACAGGATTTACAATTAAGAGGAGAACACTATTCAGAGGTATTCTCAGGACATGCAGGAAATAACTATACAAGTGAAGCAGTAATTGCTACTGGTGGAATTGATCTTTTAGTTTCTGAATTTAACTGTACTATACCAGGTCTTGAAGATGTTGCCGAAAAATATAAAGTTAAAAGTATATGCATAGATGATGTGGCTAAAAAGAAAAATGCAGATTACATTCCATTTAGTATAAATGATGCAGAAAACATAAGTGACACATTAATAGAAGAGGCATTGAATAGCTATAAAGAGAGAAGAGGATCAATAAACATAGATATTCCAAAGGATCATGGTCATGATGATGTAATTACAGGAGTAAGTGAAGGATCTTTAAAAGAATTTTTAGGTGGAACCTTTGAACCACTTATAAAACTTATAGCAGAGGGTAAAATAAAGGGTGTAGCAGGAGTTGTAGGATGTTCAAATCTTACTGCGAAAGGGCATGATGTATTCACTGTAGAACTTACTAAAGAGTTAATAAAGAGAAATATTGTAGTTTTATCTGCTGGTTGTTCTTCTGGTGGACTTGAAAATGTGGGACTTATGTCACCAAAGGCGGCAGAACTTGCAGGAGATAGTCTTAAGGAAGTATGCAAGGCACTCGGAATTCCACCTGTACTTAATTTTGGTCCTTGTCTTGCCATAGGTAGACTTGAGATGGTAGCTGTAGAACTTGCAAAAGCATTAAATATTGATATACCACAGCTTCCATTGGTACTTTCAGCACCACAATGGCTTGAAGAGCAGGCTTTAGCAGATGCAGCCTTTGGTTTAACTTTAGGTCTTCCACTTCACGTAGCAATTTCTCCATTTATAGATGGAAGTGCTACAGTTACAAAAGTTCTTAAAGAGGATTTAGTTAATATTACTGGCGGAAGGCTAATAGTTCAAGAGGATGTTATTAAGGCGGCTGATGAACTGGAAGCTATTATAGAAGAGAGAAGAAAAAGTTTAAATATTTAATTTCAATTATGGTATAATAGTATATAGATAAACTATTTTAGGTATTATTTAGTAACAATCGAAAAGTTTAAAATTAAATTTCAATGTAATATCTAAAATGACTTAAGGTTTATCTGTCATATGGGAGGTGACAGTTTGTGGAAAATAATGCAAGTAAGGAGATCATGGATAAACTCACTAAGACTTGTATTTGCAAGAGTATACCTAGAGCTGTTATAAAAAAAGCCATTAGGAATGGAGCTAAAACTGTAGAAGAAGTACAAAAATTAACAGGGGCAGGTTCTGGTGGCTGTAAGGGGAGAAGATGTACCCCAAGAATACAAATTCTTTTGGATAGTAAAGAATAAGATGTAATGTTTAGGGATATTTTAAATTATTGATTTCAGTATTGCTTTGTGAAGGATAATAATTTAAAATATCCTTTTTAGTACATTAAATTTATGCTATAAAAAGTTTAAGTTTTAAACATAAGGATGGTGATTTTATGCTATATAATTTTAAAAATTATGAGCCTAAAATACATGAAAGTGTTTTTGTTGCAAAAAGTGCAGATGTTATAGGTAACGTATCTATTGAAAAAAACTGTAGTATTTGGTTTGGGGTAGTAATAAGAGGGGATATGAATAAAATAACCATTGGAGAAGGAACCAATATTCAAGATAATTCCATACTACATATAAGTGAAGAGGAAAGTCCTCTTGAAATTGGTGATTTTGTTACAGTAGGCCATGGAGCAATACTGCATGGTTGTAAGATTGGGAATAATTCATTGATTGGTATGGGTTCTACAATATTAGATGATGCCGAAATAGGAGAATTCACAATAATAGGGGCAGGTAGCTTAATTACAAAGAATAAAAATATACCTGGTGGAGTACTTTGTATGGGGAGACCTGCTAAGGTTATAAGAAATCTTACAGATGAGGAAAAAGAAAACATAAAATTAAATGCACAGGAATATGTGACAATTAGCAGAGAGTACAAATAAAAGTCATACACACATTTTAACCAATATTTTGCTGAATGCATAAAAATTCAAATGATTAAAGTAAAATATAGATATCAAAATATAAAAGTCATTGCGTGGAATATGCATTTTAAGGCATTTAATATTAGCAACTAAAAGGGGCTGTCCCAAAAGAAATAAATACTCATTTCTTTTGAGAACGGCCTCATTTAGTTATTAAAATGCAATTTTTAATAGTAGAATAGTTAAAAAGCTGTCTCGCAATGCATAGATATGCATTGCGACCGCCCCTTTTATAGAGAATTTTTAAAGAAAGCTGATCAGAAGCATGGTTTATATTAGGCTGTTTTATTTTTGCTTGCTCTTATGAAAATTTTTGCAATTTCATTTATTATTAAAGTTAGTATAGAAATAGCAATGACAAAAGTCCAATCAAAGAGAGTTAAATTAAATAAATTAAATAAATTTGATAAAAAAGGTACTGTTATAACTATATATTGCAGCAGTATACCTATAATTACAGAACCAACTAAATATTTATTACTAAATAAACCTGTTTTAAATATGGATTTTTCTGGATGTCTCATATTAAAGGAATGGAAAAGTTGTGAAACGCTTAAAACTACGAAAGCCATAGTTTGAGCATGTTCTCCTCCTGCTCCATATATTTTTTCTCCATATCTGAAGGCTATCAAAGTTAAAACTCCTATCAATATTCCATTTAATACTAGAAATATGCTGGAACCTTTTGAAAATAAGCTTTCCTTTGTGTTCCTGGGAGGGTTATCCATAACATTTTCATCACCAGGATCAACACCTAAGGAAAGTGCTGGTAATGTATCCGTAATTAAATTTACCCATAATATATGGATTGGTCTAAGGGGAGTATCCCAGTTTAAAAGTATAGCTACAAACAAGGTTATAATTTCACCTAAATTACAGGAGAGAAGAAATATTATAGATTTTTTTATATTGTTAAATATATTTCTACCTTCTTTTATGGCAGAAACAATAGTAGAAAAATTATCATCAGTTAAGATCATGTCAGAAGCACCTTTGGCCACATCAGTACCTGTTATACCCATGGCTACACCTATGTCAGCTATTTTTAAAGAAGGAGCATCATTTACTCCATCACCAGTCATAGATACTATATTTCCTTTAGATTTAAAAGCCTTTACAATATTAACCTTGTGTTCTGGAGAAACTCTTGCAAAAACTCTTAGGGAATCAACTTTTCTATTGAGTTCCTCCTGACTTAATTTATCAAGCTCTGTACCTGAAATAGTTTCATTAGAACTTTCAGCTATACCAAGTTCCTTAGCTATGGCAAAGGCCGTATTTTTGTGGTCACCAGTTATCATTATAGTTTTTATACCAGACTGCTTGCAGGTGTATATAGAGTCTTTAACTTCTAATCTAGGAGGATCAATCATTCCAACTAGACCTATGAAAATTAAGTCTTTTTCTATATCTTGTATAGATATATTTGGAGAATCTAATTCTTTGTAAGCAGATCCAAGTACTCTTAATGCATCATCAGACATGTTGTTAGAAGCCTTCATAATTTTTGCTTTTAAATCTTCAGTAAGATCTTGTATATGTCCATCTATGTTTATTTTATTTGATATTTTAAGTAAATTATCTATAGCACCTTTAGTATAAACAATGTAGTTTTTATCACATTTGTTTATTGTAGACATAAGCTTTCTATCTGAATCAAAGGGAACCTCATCATTTCGTTTAAAAGAGTTTTCCAATTCATTTTTAAATATATTAAATTTTACACCAATTTCCAAAAGAGCTATTTCTGTTGGGTCACCAGTTTGAGAACTTTCCGTGTAAGTAGCATCGTTGCAGAGCATAAGATTATCAAGTAATAGTCTATTACTTGCATTATTTATATCTAATTCATCAATATTTTTTATTGAATCATGTGCAGCCGTATAAAATTTTGTAACTGTCATTTTATTTTGAGTAAGGGTTCCTGTTTTATCGGAACATATTATATTTACTGCCCCTAAAGTTTCAACAGCAGGAAGTTTTCGTATAATGGCATTTTCTTTTATCATTCTTTGAACACCCATGGCAAGTACAATTGATACAATAGCAGGGAGTCCCTCAGGAATTGCTGCTACAGCAAGACTTATGGCAGTAAGAAACATTTCAAACAGATCTCGTTTTTGGATGACGGAAATTACAAATATTAAAGCACAGATTACTACTGCTGCAATACCTAAAATTTTACTTAGTTCAGCAAGCTTTTTTTGCAGTGGGGTCATTTCACTTTCAGATTCATCAAGCATCTTAGCTATTTTACCAATTTGAGTGTTCATTCCAGTAGCAGTGACCACACCTATACCTCTTCCATAAGTGGCTAAAGTTGATGCAAAAGCCATATTCTTTTGATCGCCTAAAGGAATATCGCTATTATTAAAGCTCATATTAGCATCCTTACTTGAAGGTACCGACTCTCCAGTAAGAGCAGATTCTTCTACTTTTAAATTAGCACTTTCAATTAGTCTTAAATCAGCAGGTGTATATCTTCCAGCATCTAAGACAACTACATCACCAGGGACAACCTCCTCTGAGGGGATTTCCTTAAGATTTCCATCTCTTTTTACCACTGCTTTAGGGGTAGATAATTGTTTTAAGGCTTCCATAGCTTTCTCGGATTTAAATTCTTGAACTGTGCCAACCATTCCATTTATAAATATTACAACTAAAATTATTATAGCATCACTTAGTTCTCCCATGAATCCTGATATTATAGCGGCTATTATTAGTATAAATATCATAGGGTCTTTTAATTGAGAAAGAAAAATTTGAAATATAGTTTTTTTTGCCTTAGATGAAAGCTTATTTTCACCATATTCCTCTAATCTTTTTTTCGCTTCTTCAGAAGACAAACCTTCCTTGGGATCTGAATTTAACTCTTTGATAACTTCTTCGGCAGTTTTATTAAGCCACATAACTTGAATCTCCTTTCCATTATTAAAAATAAACACTGAAATTTGTATTCCTTTGATGTTTTTAGAGCAACTATTTGTCTATATATTATTGATTAATAATATACCAATAAGTAGTTAGTATTAAATAGTATCAAGATATTTATGTTAGTTAGTATAACCTATAAGTTTATGTATAATTAATTATTTGAAAAATTACAATTATAAATAAAAAAGACTTATGCATAACTAAAATATAAGTTACACATAAGTCTTACTATTTAATACAAAGCCAGATGAAATGATTCATCGGGTGTTGACTTTGCCACAGATAAAATCTGTTAGCTACTCCCTTACGTTCAGTATAAAATTATACTTAAATTATATATAAAATATTAATTCATGTCAAATACAAATTATGAAAATTATTCTAAGTTTCATTTGTATTCTATCTTCTTGTAAAGAAGCTTTTTATATAAAGATAAACAAAATCATGTTATAATTAAAAAATAATATATTTTTACGGGGATGATTAAATGGAGGTATCAAGAATTAGAAATAGTACTGCCATATCACAGGAAAGAAAGAAAATAGATTTTAAAAAAGATTTTTCTCAAAATTTTAACTTTGAGAGAGATAGAAGAAATGAAGAGGAAATGAAAAAATTACTGGACGATATTAAAAAAAGAGGGAATAGACTAGTAATAAGTAAATGCTATGCAGATGTTAAGATATATAAAAATTTAATTAAAGAATATTTACAAAGTGTATTGGATTGCATGTATAAAGTTAAGAACGAAGCTAGCTTTTGGCAAACACAATATTATATAACAGTGGAAGTAATAGATAAAAAATTGGAGGAAATAACAAAAGCTATTTTAGGAGAAGAAAAAGAAAATTTAGATGTGGCAGCTACTATTGATGAAATTCAGGGAATTATTGTAGATATTTATAGGTAATAAATATCTACAATAAGATATAATTATTTATTGAAGTTATCTATCCATAAATTAAAGCTTGCATCAGAAGGCATTCGCCAGTCACCTCTTGGAGATAAACTTACAGTTCCTACCTTTGGTCCATCAGGCACAGCGGAACGTTTAAATTGCTGGGTGAAAAATCGTGTGATAAATTTGTTAAGCCATTTTTCTATAGTTTCTTCGCTATAGGTATCTTTAAAAGCAATTTTGGAAAGATATAATATTTTTTCCGGAGATGCCCCTTGTCGTATAAAATAATATAAAAAGAAGTCATGAAGCTCGTAAGGGCCAACTAGATCTTCTGTTTTTTGTGCTATATTACCTTCTTTATCTTTAGGTAAAAGTTCCGGGCTTACAGGTGTATTTAGTATGTCTAGTAGAATTTTTGATGTAACGTTATCTACTTCTTTTTCAGCCACATATTTAACTAGATATCTCACTAAAGTTTTAGGTATAGAACAATTTACAGAATACATGGACATGTGATCACCATTATAGGTACACCAGCCCAATGCAAGCTCTGATAAATCTCCAGTACCAATTAACAGTCCAGCTTCTTTGTTGGCAATGTCCATTAATATTTGAGTTCTCTCTCTTGCTTGAACATTTTCATAAGTTACATCATGGTTTTCAGGATTATGGCCTATATCTTTAAAGTGTAGAAGACATGCGTCAACTATGTTTATTTCTTTAAGGTCAGTATCTGAATTTTTGCATAGACTAATTGCATTATTATAAGTTCTATCAGTAGTACCAAAGCCTGGCATTGTTATGGTGAGAATATTCTTTCTTGGTAATTTTAGCATATCGAAGGTCTTTATAATTACTAGTAATGCTAGAGTTGAATCTAAACCACCAGATATACCAATTACAGCTTTTTTTAGATTAGTATGTTCTATTCTCTTTGCAAGGGCAGCAGTTTGAATATTGAATATCTCTTTGCATCTAACCTGGCGGACTGACTCATCAGCAGGTACAAAAGGATGCTTATCAATAAACCTGTTAAATTCACCTATATATGTATTTTTAAAATTAAAGTTAATAATTTTACTTTTAAATGGGCAAATTTTTATACTATCACTGAAGCTTACATTTTTTGTTCTCTCCATATCTAGTTTATCAAAATCTATAATTGAGGTTATAACTTGATTTTCTCTTTGAAATCGTTCATTAGCTTTGACTATTAAACCATTTTCTCCAATAATAAGATCACCGCTAAAGAGTAGGTCTGTGGATGATTCATAGACTCCGCTGGAAGCATACACATAGGCACCCATACATCTGGCGCTTTGATTTGAAACTAGACTTTTTCTGTAATCGGCTTTACTTACAACTTCATTTGAAGCAGAGAGATTTCCAATTATATTAGCACCACAAAGGCTTAAATAAGAACTTGGAGGAATGGTAACCCAAAGATCTTCGCAAATTTCTAGCCCCAGTTTTAGTTTACCTGAACTAAAGATTAAATTTGTGCCAAAGGGAATATTGATTTGAAAAGGTAAGTCTACTGATTCATCTATAATCCCCAAACCTTCAGTAAACCATCTCTTTTCATAGAATTCTGTATAATTAGGTATATAACTTTTAGGTACAATACCTAATATTTTGCCATTAAATATTGTAAAAGCACAATTATATGTACAATAGTTGCGAATTAAAATTGAACCTACTACTATTAATACATCTTTTTCCTTTGAGAAAAGACAAAGTTCCTCAAGAGCATCGTAGGATTTATGAATAAGTTTTTCTTGATAAAATAAATCTCCACAGGTATAAGAAGTTATAGATAGTTCAGGAAATATAACAAGCTTTGAATTGTCTTTTAAAGCTTTAACTATGCAGCTTTTTATATTTTCTAAATTAAAGTCTATATCTGATACTCTGGTTTTTGGGCAGGCAGCAGATACTTTTATAAAAGAATTTACCATTATTCTCACTCCATTTCTTAATGAAAAAAGTTTGACTCATTTTCTTTAATATAGCTTAACATATTGTGCATTTTATATTCAATATAATAAGATTAATTAATATCCATAGTAAACATAAGAAAATTAACGATAGGAGGAGGGGGCATGATATACAGTGGAGAAAAGTTAGTCAAGTGGTTTAAAATACTGCTTAATAAGTGAAAACAAAACTTTATTTAATGATATAAATACGATATTATAATTTGTATAGACAATATATTTAAATACATAATTATATTGAATATGAATTTATTGTATTATATTTTACATAAATGTTATACAATTAAATAAATGTCCTTTATATAAATTTATTATTAGAGTATTTGCTTTATAAAATTAATTAATTAAGGGGGGATTTGAATTGAAAGATGCATTACAGCTTTGGGTTGTTATAGCCATAACTTGTTTAATTATTGATTTTTTAACTGCTGGTTTTCTTTTTGTATGGTTTACCATTGGCGGCATTGGAGCTATAATAGCATTATCCTTAGGATATTCTTTTCCTGTACAGATTGGTGTGTTTGTGGTATTAACTGGAGTGTCCTATTCTATAGGTTATCCTTTCGCAAAGAAATTTTTAAATAAGGATATACCAAAAACTCCAACCATGGAGGAAAACTTTATTGGCAGAGTTATTACAGCTGAAAAAGACATTAAAGAAAAAGGAAGAATAAAACTTGATGGTATATACTGGACTGTTAAAAATGAAGGAGTATATTTATCGGAGGGTGAAAAATTTAAGATTATAGGTCTAGAAGGAAATAAGCTTGTCATAAAAAAAGAAGAAAAAGGAGAGGATATTGAATGATTATTCCTGTATTAATTATTATTATTCTTATAGTTATTATTTTATTAAGTTCTCTTAAAGTTGTTACTACTGGATACTTATTTGTAGTTGAAAGACTAGGACAATACCATAGAACTCTTCAACCAGGTTGGAATTTTGTAATACCTTTTGTGGATTTTGTCAGAGGAAGGGTTTCAACTAAACAGCAAATATTGGATATTGAACCTCAAAGTGTTATTACTAAGGACAATGTTAAAATTTCTATTGATAATGTTATTTTCTTTAAGGTTATGGAGGCAAAAGACGCTATCTACAATATTGAGAACTTTAAATCTGGTATAATATATTCTACTATTACAAATATGAGAAACATAGTGGGAGACATGACATTAGATGAAGTTTTATCTGGAAGAGATAGGATTAATTCTAAGCTACTAGAAGTAGTAGATGAAATAACAGATGCCTATGGAATTAAAATACTTTCTGTAGAAATTAAAAATATTATCCCACCTACAGAAATTCAGCAGGCTATGGAAAAACAGATGAGAGCAGAAAGAGATAAAAGAGCAGTAATTCTTGAAGCAGAAGGTAAAAGACAAAGTTACATCTCCATAGCAGAAGGAGAAAAACAGGCAAAAATTCTTCAGGCAGAAGCAGAGAAACAAGCTAATATAAGACGAGCAGAAGGACTTAAAGAAAGTCAGGAGTTAGAGGCTGATGGTAAAGGTAAGGCTATAGAAATAGTTGCAATAGCACAGGCAGAGGCTATATTAAAAGTTAACAAGGCAATATTGGACTCAGGAACTAATGAAACTGTAATAGCATTAAAACAAGTTGAAGCTTTACAGGAAATGGCTAAAAACCCTGCTAATAAACTTATACTTCCTAATGAAACCTTATCTTCACTTGGCAGTATTGCTGCAATAGGAGAATTATTAAAAAATAAATAGAATAGGATTAAAATTATAAATAAAATATTAGAGTAATTATTTAGCTGTTTTCCTTTTATGGAGATAGAGTATTACAGCGGCTAGTAATGAAATAAAAAGTGTGTATTTATTAGTAAGAATGTTGTACTAAAATGTTGAAAATTTTAGTACAACATTTTATTTTTTAAAAAATACTGCACACAGCATTCGATGATGTAAAACTTAATTCTCATGAAAATAATATGTATAGAGGATAATATTATAAAATATATTTTTATATTGTTACATAATATATTTAAGCAAATATGATAGATACTATTCTGTTTATTATTTGGATAAATAGAAAAAAATATAAATAATTTATTTACCACGAGAAATGTTTATAGTATTATAATATCAAGTAATCATACTTGGTGTGAGTTTATTTCTTTCACTAAGTTTAAATAAATTATTCAGTAACATGTGTATGGTGTCCAAGCTTAAGAAAAGTAGATAAAACAAAATTTATGTTATATTTGTTACCGTTTACCTTAAAGTGGTGAAAATGTTGCAGTAACTAATCATTAGATAAGGCATATGAAAATAAATAGTAAGTCAAAGATGCGACGGATATTTTTAATCATACAAGGAAACGGGTTCCGAGGATAGTGAGCTATCTGAGGGTTCTGTTGACGTAGTAGGATTCAAAATAGACTAGAATACTGACTAGTTATTTATTTGAATATGCCTAAATATATAATTTAATTTTAAAATTATTTAAGTCATATGCAAATTAAGTTTAGGAGGATAATTTATGATAGTAAAACCAAAATTCAGGGATTTTATATGTGTTACAGCTCACCCGGAAGGATGTAGAAAAAATGTCTTAGAACAAATAGACTACGTAGAAAAGTTTAAATTATCAGGTGGATTTAAAAAGGTGCTTATAATTGGCGCGTCTACAGGCTATGGATTGTCTTCTAGAATAGTTTCTACTTTTGGTTATAAAGCTAGTACTATTGGAATAATATTTGAAAAGCAGGCATCTGGAAATAGAACTGGTACTGCAGGCTGGTATAATACTGCAGCTTTTGAGCAGGAGGCCTTAAATAAAGGTTATTATTCTAAAACTATTAATGGAGATGCATTTTCTAAGGAAATTAAAGACAAAACTATAGAATTGATAAAAAAGGATTTTGGAAAAGTGGATATTGTCATCTACAGCATAGCCTCACCTAAAAGAAAAGATCCACTTACAGGTAAAATATCCTATTCGGCTTTAAAGCCTATAGAAAAAGCCTATAAAAATAAAACTGTAAATTTTCATACCTTTAAAGTATCCAATGTTGAAATTGAGCCAGCTAGCGAAGATGAAATAGAGCAAACTGTAAACGTAATGGGTGGACAAGATTGGAAGCTTTGGATTGACGCATTGATGAATGAAAAAGTGCTTGAACAAGGTGCAACTACCATTGCATACTCTTATATTGGACCTGAAATCACATATCCCATATATAGGCAGGGTACTATTGGTAAAGCTAAAGAAAATTTAGAAGCCACTTCTCTACAATTAGATCAAAAGTTAAAAGCTATAAATGGAAAAGCGTTTATTTCAGTAAATAAAGCTTTAGTTACCCAATCAAGTTCTGCTATTCCTGTAGTTCCATTATATGTCTCTGTACTAGACAAAGTTATGAAAGAAAAAAATATTCAAGAGGGATGTATTGAGCAAATGTGTAGATTATTTTCCAAAATAAACAGTGGTAATCTTCAATTAGATGAGAAAAATAGAATACGATTAGATGATATGGAAATGAGGAAAGATGTCCAAGAAGAAGTGTGTAATATCTGGGACAGGATAACTACAGAAAACATTACAAATTTAACTAATATTAAAGAATTCCAAAGAGATTTTTTTAAATTGTTCGGATTTGAATATAGTGATATTGACTATGAAAAGGATACTAATGTTGATGTAGATATGATAAATATGATATAGATAATACAGCATTTATGCATAAATCTAAATATGAAATATATGCAATTTAAGGAATTTATTTTTATAATTATTATATTACTTGTAAATGTAATCATAAAGATTTATTATTGTATTATAAGGTATATGAAAAGCAATACAATTAAGATATATGAAAATAAATAGTAAGTCAAAGATGCGACGTATATTATGAATCATAGATGGAAACAAGTAACTAAGATAGTGAGGCTATCTGAGGGCTCTGTTGATGCAGTAGGATTCAAAATAGACTAGAATACTGACTAGTTATTTATTTGAATGTGCCTAAATATAAATAAGTTTAAAAGTAAAATTATAGCTTGAATAATTTAATCATTGAAAAGGAGAGTTGTTTGATGAGAATAGTAATGCTTTCTTGGGAATATCCACCTAAAAATATAGGAGGATTATCTAATCATGTACATAATCTTTCTAGGGCCCTAACTTTATTAGGTCATGAAATACATGTAATTACCTGCGAGGAAGGTACGTCACCAGTGGAGGAAAATGATGATGGTATTATAGTTCATAGAGTTACACCATATAAAATAGATACTGAAGATTTCACAAAATGGATTATGCAGCTTAATTTTTCAATGATTGAAGAATGTATTAGAATTATAAGGAAAATAGGTAAAATAGATATAATTCATGCCCATGATTGGCTTTCAGCCTATAGTGCAAAGGCACTAAAGTGGTCTTTTAATATTCCTATGGTTTCTACTATACATGCTACTGAAGAAGGAAGAAACAATGGGATAAGAACAGATATGCAAAGATATATTTCTTCAACAGAATGGCTTTTAACATATGAATCTTGGAAGATTATATCTTGCAGCAATTACATGAAGGAACAAATTATAAGCAACTTTAAAGTAGCAGATGATAAAATTTGGGTAGTTCCTAATGGCGTGGATTCAAAAGGGTTTGATTTTGAATTTAATCCTTTAGAGTTTAGAAGAAATTATGCTTTAGATGATGAAAAAATAATATTTTTTATAGGAAGACATGTTTTTGAAAAGGGAATTCAACTATTAATAGATGCTGCACCACGAATAATAGCGGAATATAGTAAAGCAAAATTTGTAATAGCAGGAACAGGACCTATGACGGAAGAATTAAAATATAAGGTTAAACAAATAGGGCTTGAAAATAAAATTTTATTTTCAGGATATATGAATAATGAAATTAAGAGTAAATTATATAGAGTTGCCAATATAGCAGTATTTCCATCACTATATGAACCCTTTGGGATAGTAGCTCTGGAAGCTATGGCAGCAGGATGTCCAATTGTAGTTTCAGATACTGGTGGATTAAGTGAATTAGTAAAGCATAGAGTAAATGGAATGAAAATGATAAATGGATTGGTAGAAAGTCTTAAGGATAATGTGTTAGCACTGTTACAGGATAATGAATTATGTGAACGTATAAAAGAAAAGGCTAAAGAAAGTGTAAAAGAGAAATATACCTGGGAAGAAGTTGCTAAGTTAACAACTAAAATGTACACTTTAGTTAAATCGGAAGCTTTAGATACAGAGTGGGATGTGGATAAAAAAGTTTTTACAGAAACTAATTTAAGCGATACAAAGAAAAGCAAAAGAGTTGTTTCTTCTAGAAAAACAGAAATAGCTAAGAAAAAAATCCAAAGTTCTGAAGAAACTAAGCCAAGAAGAAGGTCGAGGAAAGTTACTGCAGCTAATGCTGCTACTGTAAGCAAAATAGAAGATACTTCCTCTGAAGCTAAAAGTAAAACCAGGGCAGCATCAAATGCGGCTAAAACTAAAGAAACTCTTAAGATAACAACTAGAACAAAAACAGCAAGTAAAAATGCCAATGAGTCAAAACCGGATGGGGAAGCCTCCGAGGCAATAAAAGCAGCTTCAGAAATTGAAAGTGCTGTAAGCAAAGTAGAAGATTCAGCTAAAACAAAAATAAGGAAGACACGTACAAGGAAACCAACTGCAAAGTCTGCTTCCACTGAGAAAATCAGCGTAAATAGTAGTGATGGTGAGATTGAATCTACTAAGAAACCAGTAAAAAGAACTAGGCGAACTAAAAAAACTGAAGAATAGAGCAAATAGGACATACTGTAAATATGCAGCTAGTAAAAGATATCTAAAAAATCATAAAATATTTTTGTAAATAAGATGGCTTAGTAATTGGAAATTTATTGCTAAGCCATCTTATTTAATTTTCTTTTTTCGTTTTACTGAAAATCCGAATTTACCTAAGGATTTTTCAGGTAAAGGATAGTATTCACCGTGGCAATAGCTTATAAGATTTGCTTTTTCATAATGTATTTTACCATATTCATCTATTAAGTCTTCATCTACATTAACTTTTAAAATTTCTGCTAAAAATAAATGGTGGGTTCCAAGATAAAGGATATTTTTAACTTTGCATTCAAGTGTTATAGGGCATTCATTTATCATGGGGCAGTTTATTTCGCTGCTATTGGATAAATTAAAATTCATTTCTTTAATCTTATCTATTTCTCTGCCAGATTTAACGCCGCAGAAATCTACTTTTTTTATTAAGGATTTAGACGGAAGATTTACAACGAACTCCATAGTTTCAGTTATATATTCATAAGATAATCTTTCAGGGCGTATTGCTATAGTTAGCATAGGCGGCTTTGTACATGCAGTTCCAGCCCATACATAAACATCGTATAAAATATTATAAAAAAGTTACATGTAAATTCATTGAATCACTGTTGTATTCAACCTTTTCTATGAATTTATTTATTGCTTCTCTTTTTTCAGAAATATCAAGTTTTTCAAAGTTGCTAACAAATTGATTGAGCGCAGTGTATATAAATTCTATTGGTATGTTAGAATTATCTAATTCTTTTTGTTTCAATAAAAATAATTCTTGCTTTAATTCTTCATTTTGAGAGGTTAGTTCCTCAACTCTTATTAAATAACGCTTTGCTGCATTTATTAAATGTATCAAAGTCCATATTAGCATAATTTTTAAGACTTTTTATAAATTTATCATCTAATATTGATTGTTTTATCTGTTTAGTATCACAATAATCAACACCATAGGTTTTTCTTCCTGTACATACATAAACATATATGATGCTGCCATCTTTATTTTTATGATTATGACTTACAGTTATAGGTGATCCACATTTGGCACATTTCAAAGTACCTGTTAAATAGCTAACCTGTGATTCTTTGGGTCTAGGATTTTTTTTAGTTTTATCTTGTATTAATTGTATTTTAAGCCACGTATCAGCTTCAATAATACCTTCATGTTTACTAATAGTATAAAAAACATTGACTTGTCATTCCAACGATGTTTACCATTACTGTAAGGACGTCTGTTATAAGATAGAATACCATGTATGTTGTCACAAGTACCGAATACATCACCAAAATTTTTTAAATATTCAACAACATTTTTATTCACTTTAGCATATACAGGCGATGTTAATATATTTTTAATAGTACTTAAGCTCCATTTAATACCATTAAAGTACAACCACTTTTGAACATTGCGCATACTTTCTGATTCTATGTATTTTCCAAAAATTTCTTTTATTAATTGTAACCTCGATTCATCTAATTTTAAATATGTAGCTTTCTTATTATTTTCTTCAACTCTTTGTGTGATATATCCAAAAGGTATAGTGCCGCCAGTCCATTTCCCACTTTTAGCAAGTTCTCTCATGTTATCTTTTACACGTTGAGCTATATTTTCACGCTCCATTTGAGCAAAACCACTTAACATTAATAGCATCATCTTGCCCATAGGACTTTCAGTATCGAAGTTTTCTGTTATACTAATAAATTTAACATTGTACTTTTTAAACTCTTCAAAAGTATTTAAAAAGTCAAGAACATTTCTTGATATTCTATCGATCCTATACACTGCAACTACATCGAAGTCGTTTAGTTGTTTCATCATTAGCTTAAAAGAAGGTCTGTTTATATTAGCTCCTGTAAATCCTTCATCTTCAAATACCTCAAAAGATACTTTGTCATTTCTTAAATTAAAATATTCTTTACACATTTTAATTTGATTTTTAATACTATCGCCTTTATCTGTCTCAACTGATTTTCTTGAATATATAGCTACTCTCATTTTTTATCCCTTTTATTTTTTTCAATTCTTTGTATTATTTCTTTTTCCAATACCTTTAGTATAAGATTTTGAGCCATTTCATTAAGCTTGCCATCTTCTTTTATGATACCCGTATCTATCATTGAATCTATTAATACGTCCAAGCTTTCATGATTATAACATTTTATATTTTCAGGATTTTCACCTTCTGTCCAATGAGATATAGTTGTATTAGTTGCCTGTGATAACTTATCTATGAAATCAACAGTGCCTTTCACTCTACCGCCTTCTATTTCAGCGATTCCACTATGGGACATACCAACCATTGTTATATGTAGCTGAGGAAATGAATGTTGATGATAAAGATTTAAATACAGAGCCGGTAGATGTAGAAAAGGAAAAGAAAAAGAAAATGAGGTACCAGAGCAGCCAAAGCCAGTTCAAATAGAACAGAAACAATATTTAATGGAACTTGGAAGACAAAAAGGTTTAGTAATCGGTGAAGGCAAAGGATCAGATGTGTCTAAGCTTGAAGCACTTGCGAATGAACACAAAATAAGTCTTAGAGGTTTAACTTATGACAGTGCAAACACTCTTCTAAAATTAGTTGAAGAATACACTGAGGTTGTAGACGTTGAGGTAACTCCTGTAAATGATGACCCTGGACCAGATGCTCCACCTGAGGATATTGACGATGCAGATCCATTTTAAGAGGTGATTTTATGATTACAAGTTCAAATATTTTTATAAAATCTGATGATGATTATTCATTCAACCCTGAAAGCAAAGATACTCTTATCCTTAAATGTCCAGAAACAACATGGATAATTGGCTCATGGGATGCTTTTAATAAGTTGTTTACAGCTATAGACCAAGTGTTGCATGAAGAAAAAGAAACTCATTCATCATTACAGGATAGATTATTGGAATCAGAAACAAAGACAGATAAATTAAGAGAAGAAAATGAATACCTAAGGGAGCAATTAGAATTAAGGAGGCAAGCATGAAAGATATAAAGGTAATTAAAGAACAAATAATAAATCTTTTGAGTAATGTCAAAAGAGAAAATATAGATAAGGTTGTTAAATATTTGGTAGAGGGCGATTTTTTTACCGCCCCCGCTTCAACCAGATTCCATGGAAATTTTTCAGGAGGACTTGCAGAACACAGTCTTAATGTCTACGAATTATTTAAAAGAAAAAATGAAATATATGATTTTGGACTAAGCTATGACACGGTTACAATTTCTTCATTGCTTCACGATATTTGCAAAGTGAATTTTTATACTGTTTATGACAAGAACGTTAATATTGCAAAAACAGGTGAAAAACCGAAATGGATTAAAACACCTGCGTATGGGGTTAATGATTTAATGCCTATAGGACATGGTGAAAAGAGCGTTATATTGCTTCAGCAATTTATAAAACTAACTAAAGAAGAAGTTATTCTTATACGTTGGCATATGGGTGGCTATGAAGCTAAAGAAAATTTAAATACTATAAGTGCAGCTTGGAATATGTATAAAGCTGGCGTTGCCCTTCATACAGCAGATTTAGAATCTAGTTATATATTATAGAGGATCATTTTGAACCAGGCGAAAATAGTAATCAGATTAAGTTCAAACAGTGAGGTGAAATAGATGAATAAAATACAACTTGTGGGCCACTTAGTAAAGGATCCTGATCTTAAATTTATACAAGGGTCCGGAACTCCTGTAGTGAAGTTCACTTTGGTAATTAACAGACCTAGATTTGACAAAAACAAGCCACAGGAAGCAGACTTCTTTAATTGTACAATGTTTGGGAAAAGAGCGGAAACAATAGCTAATTATGTTTTTAAGGGACATTTATTTGGCCTTAGTGGAAGAGTGCAAATAAATAAATATGCAGCTCAAGATGGTACTAATAGATGGAGTACTGATGTAATGGTTGAAGACTTTGATTTATTACAACCTAAGGGAGTGGATAATAATTCCAAAAATCAAAGTAGCAAGGTTCTTGAACCTGTGAAAAATAATGATGAATATTTAAAAGCGGATATAACGCCCATAGATGATGGTGATATACCTTTTAAGATAGCAGTTAGTCAAGCTGCTTAAACAAAAGGGCAAAGAAATTTAATTCAGAAAGTAAAAAATAGCCCTGTGAAAGGGCCAAGTGGATATTTAATAAAAGTAGCTACTGTGTTATTGTATCATTATTTACAATAATATACAAATTAAGAGAGTTAATGAATTTGTAAATTTATTAAAGGCTGTCCAAAAATTATTAAGAAAATCTACTTATAAATCTTGTACACAAATACATTCTAATATGGACTTTTGACCTTTGTGTTGGTGATTATAATCGTGATTGCAATTCTATTTTTGTTAGTATTTGTGTTATCTGTTGCTCTATTTGTTGTGTTATTCGTTGTATTTCTGCTTCTATTTGTGCTTGTGTTTGAGCTTGTATTGGTGGTATCGCTGGTATCGCTACTCTAGCAGTATCATTTGTAGAAATAAGATTTTTATCAACATTTAGATTTGCCATGCGTTTCTCTTCCTTTTCTTATAATTTAGATATTATAAAGATTATTTAATATCCTGCTATATAGTATTTAGGAATAATGGAAGTGGTGATAGTTTTACGTAAACTGAATATGGTACGTTGTAAATTTAGATGATAGTATTAGTATTTCTTCTTATATTTATGTTTAATTATTATGATAATTAGACGAATCTCCAGGAGGTAGAAGCGTGAAGCAAATTAGTATTTTAGATGAAATTATAGTTGATAACTTTGCTGGGGGTGGTGGAGCAAGTACAGGCATTGAGTTAGCAATAGGACATAGCGTTGAAATAGCAATTAATCATGATCCTGCAGCTATAGCAATGCATAAAGTATAAAGTAAACCATCCGAGTACAGATGGGTGCTATGGCTGATTCAGCAGAAAAGCAGCAGGCAAAGGCAATATTATTTGAGGATAGAATATCAGAAAGTCCTACATTCGGAGCCATGGAACTTGGTACTCAAGGATTTATGATATCTGATCAACTTAACGCAGAGGGACAGTGGATTTTTAAAACTTTTGGAACTGGTAAGGGATTTTTTGCAGATTTAATTGTTGCAGGTAAACTGCTAGGGGGTGCTGTAGAGTTTGATTTAGAAGCGGGTACTTTAAAAATATTTCACAGTGATACTACCTATAGTATTTTTAGTGCAGATGGAGTAAAAAGAGTTATTGATGGCGTAGAGTATGATTATACTTGTTTAGCTTATACAGGTGTTGCGATTATACCAGATACTGCAACCTCAATAACTATTCAATTACCTGATAGATTTAAAAAAAAATCATTTACAGCTACAGCTCAAGCTGCTAGTTTGCAAAACTTGGCAGATGGTTTTGCATTAAAGACTTATGAAGTAGGTGTTAGTGGTTATGATTATCCAAATGCAAGATTTAGTATTGATGGAACTTGTCAAGCAATACAGATATCTAATCCTTCAAATGCACCAAAGATAGATTTTGGTATTACATTTATGGTAATAGCATAGGGGGTTAAAATGTGGAGGATACAAAATTAACTTTATTTTATTCTAAGCAAACAGGAGCAATTACAGCTTTCTGCACAGGAATGCAAGATATGTCTTATTTTGCTTCAAATGAAGAAGACATGAAAATAATATGGGATTTTATAGTAGCTGATTATGACAAATATATTATAAAAAATAAAGATGATTATTATATTGACCTAAGTACTAAAACTGTAAAAAGTAAATAAAAGCTAATCACGCATCCTAATTATAGGGTGTTTTTTTAATATAAAAATTTAAGGAGGTGCAGAATGAATCAAAAAGAAGTATTCAACAGTATTATAGCAGGACTAGGGTGCTTTTTTACTTATGCATTTGGTGGGTGGGATAAATGCCTTATGGCACTAGCATTTTTTATGGCCATAGATTATGCCACTGGAGTATTTAGTGGTTATGTCCAGAAAAAACTTTCGTCTGATATTGGAAGAAAAGTTATCTTTAAAAAATTAACTATAATATTTGTAGTTATTATGGCAGTTGTACTTGATAGGCTTATAAACAATGGAACATGGGTGTTTAGGACACTTGTATGCTATTTTTATATAGGCAATGAAGCTATAAGTATTTTTGAAAACGCTGCAAAAATGGGTATTCCGGTACCTAAAAAGTTAGTAAATGCAATGGAACAATTAAAAAAAGAGGAGGAATAGCATATGAAAGGAATAGATATTTATTCAGGAACTATTATTACAGATTGGAATGCAGTTAAGACAGACGGTGTAGAAGCAGTTTATGTAAAGGCTACAGAGGGCATAAACTACATTAATCCTTTAATGGATAGCCAGTACAGAGAAGCTAAGGGCAGAGGATTGAAGGTGGGATTTTATCACTTTGCTGGTAGAAACATACCAGCACAAGAGTACCAACACTTCATTAATACTATTAGCAAGTATCAACAAGATTTAAAACCAGTATTGGGCTATGAAGTAGCTAATCCAGATATGAGTTTTGTTACTGTATTTATGGCTCTTAATCCTGGTTTATTGTCGTATGCAGCTCACAACGTAGCTGATCAATCAGGACTTCCTAAGAATAAAATATGGATTGCAGAACCAGGAGCAACTCCAGCAGATACCAAAGGTTATGCCGGAATACAGCATAGTTGGACTGGAAGAGTAGCTGGAATGCAGGGTGATGTAGATGTGGATCTATTCAGTAATGATGTTTTAATAGATAGTAATAATGTAGTTTTAACAGCTTCATCAGCTCCACAGCAACCGGTACAGCAAGGTGATCCAGCAGTAAGAATAATTCAGCAGCAGTTAAATTATCTTATAAAGGTCAATTTAACAATAGATAGCATAAGAGGAGAATTAACTAATAATGCAATAAAAGCTTTCCAAGGAATAATGGGTTTAGTCCAAGATGCTATATGGGGGCCTAAAACTATAGCTGCAGTAACAGAAATTTACTCAAAACCTTTGGATGGAGTACAGTATCAACACTACGAATACGCAACTAGATTTATACAGTGGATTGTAGGTGTTACTATAGACGGTGTATTCGGTAATGAAACTAAAATTAAAGTACAGAATTGGCAGGCAAGCACATGGATTAATTCCAGACGGAGTAGTTGGGACAGCAACATGGGCTAAGATGTTAGGTTAAAAGGGATTATAGGAAACTATAGTCCTTTTTTTATAAAAATAATTATAAAAAGAGAGATAACTTTTTAGATTTTATCTCTCTTTTTATTTGTATGTAAAAATATTTACTGATTATATTTGTAGTATTTCCTGTAAAAGAAGATATATACATCAAAATTAAATAAATTGGAGGAATGTAAAATGTTAAGTCAAACAGTTATAAATGAAATTATAATCCCTATAATTGGTGCTGGTGTTGTTACAGTATTAGAGATTGGAAGAAGGCAATTAAAGAATTTCCTAGATGCACATAAGGAACTTATAGAAAAGCAAAAAGAAGCTCTTGAAAAGACTATTGGTACTGAGCAATATAACAAAGATGTAGCAGTGGTTAAAAATACAGTTAAGGCAGTAGAACAGTTAGGCAAGGAATTTAATTGGGAAGGTGCTATTAAGCACAGTAAAGTACTTGAATTGATAAAAGGCAAGACAGGTCTTTCAGATGATGAAATCTTTAATATAATTAAGGGTGCTGTTTTGGAAGTTAATTCCTTGAAGAATAATAGTATAGTACAGAAATAATTAGACATAATAATATTGTCTATATCAATGAATGATTCTTAATACATTATAAAGCCTAGAGTTTATGCTCTAGGTTTTATTTTGCAATTTTAAAAGAAATTTTAAATTAATCTACTACAATTATAAGATATATTACAATTAGTACCAATATAATAAAATAACTATATTATTGTCGAATTGAATTTATTGAGTATTTTCTTAAAAAGTTCTATACTAAAGAAAAAACTTGATGTAAGCTAGCATCTTACATCAAGTTAATGTACTTTCAAATTATATCGTACCTTTATTATATAATATGGTTTTTGAAAGTGCAAGGATGATGTTTATAAAATAAAGCAATTTGGTAATATGTCAAGAACAAAATGAAAAGAAAAAGAAATGATTTTGAAAAAAATGGGTAACCTTAACAAGCATACGTCAAACTTAGAACGTATGTTCGCAAAACTATTTATTTATCTACCCTATTTGAAGAGTAGAGTTGATTTTTAGCCAGCAATCCAAAAATCAAACGAATCAATTTACGAGATGTTAGTGCGAGTGCTCGTTTATGCTGATGTGTAGTTACTTCAGCAAATTTCTTCTGATAGAATTCTTGATATTCAGGAATATATCTTACGATACTTCCAGCAGCTTCTATCAGATAATAGCGCAAATAACGGTTGCCTGCTTTGTTCATTGGTGTGTTTTCAGCCTTAAAACCACCAGATTGATTTTCCTTCCATACGATGCCAGCGTATTTAGCAATGGCATTGTTATTAGGGAAAGCATGAACACTACCTAATTCTGAAAGAATGCCACTAGAGTAAACAGGGCCGAACCCAGGTATTGACATTAAAATTTGGTATTCAACGGGGTTCATTCCCATAACTGCTTTTTCAATAGCCTTGTTAATAGCTTTAAGTTCTTTCTCAAAAGCCTGAATACAATTAAAAGAGCAGGCAATTGAGGTTGTTAAAGGCTCATACAAACATTTATCAAGGCGGTATGAATTACGTGCAGCCTGCTGCAGAATTTCAGCAGTCATCTGTGGATTGGAAATCCGCTTGCGACTTTTTTTATTGACGAAGTCAACAAGATCTTCAATTGAAGTATTTGCAATATCTTCAGAAGAAAGAAAATCTGTCAATATAGATGACGCAGTAGCACCATATTTATCAGAAAAAGGATGATCATCACCCTGTAACAAAGCAAATTCACTAAACTTGAGAAATACATTGGATAACATGTAAGTCTTTTCTCTGGTTAAGCATTCAACAATATGAAGCCTGTGTCTTGTAAGTCTTTGCAGAGCAAGATATTGAGAACCCCGCCAGGGTTCAGTATGAATTCTGCCAACTCTTGCAAAATCAGCAATAACAAAAGAGTCAATGCTGTCATTTTTATCAAGAGAATTGAAGGAATCTTTGTAGTTAGCAACTTCCTTAGGGTTTAAGCAGTAAACATAAGGCTTGTAAGGCATAAGTCTTTCACTTGAAGATAAAAAATTGGCAATATGTACTCCGTAAAAGGAAGTAGATTCTAAGCCGATTATTACAGTTTTAAAAGTGTTCTTTTCTAACACTTTAACAAGCATGGATTCTAATTGTTCTGCACCAAATTGTGTATTAGGAACAGGCTCCATTTTAATCAAGAATTCTTGATCAAAATTAATAGCAGAGACAACATTTTGTCTCGCACCAATATCGATACCAACAAATAGAGTTGATAAGTAATCTAATTTCTTCATGAAATCACCACCTTTCAAAAATAATGAGGAAATTAGAAAGGAATTATCCTAATCCAAAGTACTGACTGCAACCTCGCGTAATTAGCATTTATCCAGACGAAAAACCTTGCTGGTGGCTACGAAAGGATATGCAACATTTGTGTAAGCAGAATATGATACTTTGGTCAGGCTGCAAGCTTTCTAGGCAATAACAATAAGTTTTGCAGGAGAGATAATGCAGTAACCTTTGCTAAAGTTCCATAAGGACTATTTTAGCATTAGGAAATCCTTTGATAAATAGTAAGTTAAAATGTATAGATTTGAAAGTTAAAGAATCAGCAATATTGAATTGGGAGAATCCCCATTAGAAAAATAGAGATGCTTTCTTAATCTATACAAAATATAAAAAATAAATAAGTCTATAACAGTTATTTAACTGACTATAAACTTATTATACGAGGAGAGAAATTAATGGCAAATCAAAAAATAAGAGTTAATTATTATTACCCGATGTCAAAATCACAAGAAAATAAAATCTATGACCTTTCAACAACTCTTAAAGGATTAAGTGAAATGGTGGCAGAAGAAAGGATTCTTCTTGATGGAGAAGGGAATATACAATTAAAAAAAATTAACTATGATGAAGATAATAAAAGATGGAAGTTATGTTTTCTTAGAAATCGGATTGATGCACCTTTTAAGACAAGATTAAATGACAATATAGATACAGCTGAAGCTTTGGATGATGATGAATTTGTTGGACAAGAATGCTGCATGATATATGATGAAGAATCATATATAGTAGCATTACAAAATAATAGAAACAGCATTTCTTTCGGTGGAGTTTCCTAATTTTTAACTAAATTCACTAGGAAAGGTGTTAGTTTATCTCCAATAGTATATCAAGATAAATACTGTGAAATATCTGATGAAACTGAAATTGAGTATAAAAGTGTAATTATTGGTTATACTGATGTAACTAAGATTAGAGAGCTTGCAACACTAGATGATGATGAAGCGATTCAATTTCTTGCAAAATTAACTAATGATATGTCAGCTGTTAATGGTAAACTTGAATTAAGTGTCGGAAGAACAACTAATTTTCTTGGTAAGCCAAAATTAAAGAAACTTGTTAATTTTTTTAAAAGAAATAAAGAAGTAACAAGTAATCTCAAAGTTAAGATGGTAGATAATGATACAATTAGATTGATAGATTTAATGAGTAACAAAGCTAATGACCAAATTGAAATATCAATAACAAAAGATGATCCAAAAACATTCAATAAGATATTAAATGCTATAAATTTTGTATTTGATGCGGCATTAGATACAACATTTGATAAATGTAAAAAAATTGTATAGAACTAATTATTAAGAGGAAGTAGATATTATGAAATTAAAATGGTGGTGTAAGAATTTAATATTATACAGTATACTAATAATAATTTTTGTTATTTTATTTAATAGGTTTGGAATTATAAATAAAATTAATAGATATATTAATTTTGAAACTACTTTGTTAAAATTTCAGGATTTACTTTCAATTACAATAACAGTACTAGCAGTCTTTGTAGGAGCAATTATCACTGTTGCAACTGTTCTTATTTCAATGTGCGATCGAAGGATTATTAGATTAATTACTAAAAATGACAAAGCAGCATATTTAATATCATGCATAAAGATATCTATTTCAACTGGATTAGCTATAATTATGTTACTAGCAATAATTTATGCAAGACTTGATTTTAATATTTATATAGCTAGGCTAATTCTATTATATATAGTTGGATATTTAATGCTAATTTTTATTAGTAAGAGCAAATTGTTAATTCACGTTGTACTTAGTATTTTAAATGAGTCCTTTAAAGGGTATGAAAATTTTATTGATCATGGAGATTTTAAAAAACCTAAAAAATAAAATAAGTATAAAAAGTTAATAAAATTATGTTTAAATTATTTTAGCATATCAATTCTATAAAACATTAAAAGGTACACTATTCATCCAGTGTACCTTTCATATTTTATAAAGGAGATTCAATGATTTTTCATTATAGTTAGATTATTGACATATGTATACAATGTATTCAATTGCTAGGCTTTTATGATATTAATTCGTTATAGTAGAATATTATAAATTGAATTCGGAAATGTTCTTGTAAAATTCTATATAATTGAATTTTACAATATGAGTTTCATTAAATTATCTATCTGCTCGTCTTGTCCTAATTTAAAAATATGTGAACTGTACTTTTTGAACCCTTGCTTTTCATAGAAGCTTATTGCATTTATGTTTTTTTCCCATACACCTAACCAAATATAACTTTGATTATTACTTTTAGCTATTTTTACAGCCTTTTCTATTAACTTTTTACCAATATGTTTACCCTTATATTCCTGTGCTACATAAATTCTTTGAATTTCTAATGATTTATCATATACTTTATTTGTCTGCTTTCTAATGAAATTAAGTTTCATATAAGCAATTATTTCATTATCATTTTGGACCACATAAAATCTTGAATCATTATTTTTTATTTCATTCTCTAACTGTTCATAAGAAAAATTTTTTTCAATATAATCTTCTATATTTTCTTTTAAATTTTCATCATAAAAAGTTTCATAAAATGTCCTTTCTCCTATTTTCTTAAGTTTTTTTATATCTTTTAAATTACATTTTTCAATTATAATATTATCCATAATTTTTTTCTCACTTTCCATTGTAAATATTAACATTTTATTTAAATATATAGTAATTTATATAATACCATATTATAGATTAGATGGTAAATTATAATTAGCAAGCTTGAGGAGTATTAATTCTATATAGTGATAATTATGTTAAATTAAAAAGAGCAGTCGGCTTTTTTTAATCTATAGTAATAGAATGTTACGAAATAACTTTTTAACATTATTTAGCTTAATCTATAACTTCATGTCTTCCTTTAATAAGTGACTCTATAGCATTATCCCTTTCTTTTTATAAGTACTCTGATAATCATCATTTTTTATTAATTTTTAAAATAAATAAAAATAAAAAAGCCATCAGAAATATTATTAAAATATCTCCCAGGCTTTTATCCTTCCGTGTACACAGTTAGCTGTGCGTTTTCTCTCGGACCTGCCAATTATAAACTGCGGAACCCTAGAAAACTATATAAATTTTTTAGTCATTTATAAGTTGCAACTTATAAATGAATTTTAGCATAAGACAATATATAAATCAACTTTATATACTTTTTTCTTCGCACTATGAGAATGTTTCGAACTATGTTAAAAACATTACTTTTCACTCATATATTAGTAAAAATTTTAAATTATTGTATCGTCTTTATGTGCTTTTAAAGCATTTGTCATCATTTTCATAACTTCATACATAGTATTTTCTGCTTCAATTTCCTGATCTACACCATAAACATATTTGGGAAAATTCAAAGGTTCTTGTATTGACCAAATCTCATCATGCTTTTCAGCAGGGAACATCTTCACCGGATTACCAATAGCTATCCATCCAATAGGCACGGACTCATTTTCTGGAAGCGTAGTTTTTATATGAACAACTCCGTTTATTTTAACAACTGAACTTTTGCATAGTTTTGCACCATGGAATATAGAAGCGCCTGTAGCAATAAAGACACTATCTTCAACTGTACACCCTACCACATGAGCGTTAGGTCCAATCAATACTTCATTACCAATTTTTAAAGAATGTTTAACTGTACTTCTTAAAACTGCATTTTCTAATACTACACAATTATCACCTATTTCTATAGTGCCACCTTCAGCAATTACTGCAGCACCATACATAATCCTTGTATTTTTACCAATTCTAACATCACCACATATCGTAGCATTAGGCGCAATAAAAGCATTTGTATCAATAATAGGATCTTTTCCTAAATGATTTATTAACATAATCCCACCACCTATATTTTTTATATATTTCATAAATCATATTATTACATATGTTAATTCGTATTTTAATTATAACTTGGATTAAACAGTATTTCCAGATTTTATTTACGGAATAAAACAAGATGAATCACAAAGACACATCTTGTTTAAATGAAACAGTTATGAAAAAATATTATTGATAATTATAATGGAATATATTCATTAGCAGTATAAAAATAAAGCTGATAAAATTGTTAATACATATTTATTAATTTATTCATTGATATTAAACGTATACATCGAAAACGGAAATTGACAATAAATAGCATTGTAGTAAAATACATATATATAAAATAAAGATAGGATGTGAAGTGAAGTTATGTCAAAAGTACTTTTTTTAAGTATACCGGCTCATGGTCATGTTAATCCTACATTAGGATTAGTAAATGAATTAATAAAACAAGGTGAGGAAATTACTTATTTTTGTTCAGAAGATTTTAAAGAAAAAATCGAAAAAACAGGTGCTGAATTTAAAAGTTATAAAGTAGAATCAAACCTTTTTGGAAGAAAACATAATATGCCTAATGATATGCAGATAGATAAATTATTTGATTATATAAATGAAATGCTTAAATCAAGTGATAAAATTATAAAGGACATCTTAAATCAAATTAAGGATAAAACATTTGATTACATTATGTATACAGCTATGTTTCCTTTTGGAAATGTCATTGCTCAAATATTAAAAATACCTTCTATTTCTTCCTTCGCAGTATTTGCTACTCCAAAAGAACTTATGTCTCAAAACAAAGAATTAATAGATGAAGAGTTAATAAAAAAACATCCAGTTATAGATACTTACAAAAAAGTTTCAAAACAATTAAAAGAAGTCTATAATGTAGAAATGCCTGATAACATGATTAGCTTATTTTTCAATAAAGGTGATATAAATATTGCGTATACTTCTAAATATTTTGTTGCACATCCAGAATATTATGATGACAGCTTTAAATTTATAGGACCACCAGTATATGATAGAAAAGAAAACCTAGATTTTCCTTTTGAAAAATTAGAAGGAAAGAAAGTTATTTATATTTCATTGGGTACAGTATTTAATAATACTGATAGTAAGCTTTATGATATCTTCTTTAAAACTTTTGCTAATACTGATGCTGTTGTGGTTATGGCAGCATACAATGTAGATTTATCTGAATTTGATATACCGGATAATTTTATTGTAAGAAATTATGTTCCTCAATCAGAGATTTTAAAGTATACTGACGTGGCAATAACTCATGCAGGCATGAACAGTACTAGTGACTTATTATATAATAATATACCTTTTGTAGCAATACCTATAGGAGCAGATCAACCATATATGGCAAAAAGAGCTGAAGAATTAGGAGCAACTATTTCTCTTGATAAGGATAATCTTACTCCAGAAATTTTAAAAAATTCTGTTAAGAAGGTTTTAACTGATCCAAGTTATCTTAAAAATATAAAAAAAATAAGTGACTCTTTTAAAGAAGCTGGTGGCTATAAAAAAGCAGTTGAAGAAATTTTTAAGTTAAAAAGAGAAAAAGTTATTCTTGCTTAAAATTTTAAATATCTAATATAGAAAACAGATGTAAGAAATTTTTACTATGCATCTGTTTTCTATTTGTACAACTATAAATGGCGTACTTCCTTATATTTATAATAATACTTTTATAATATTTCAATAGTAATATTTTTTTACATAAAAAACAGGTAGCCATAACGACTACCCTCAAACAAGTTGATTTTAATAAAATGTAAGCATATTCATTAGATTAATTAAATATTGTAAAGGAAGTTACTAAATAATGAAAAATACAATAGTAGTATTTGAAAGTTTATATAATTTATGCATAAGTAATTTTAATCATTTACTTAAAATACTTATATGATTGATAATATTAATAATGAAATTCAAAAGGGTAAGGACTATATCGTTTCATATTCGCATTCATGTTATTAATTTGCAGGGAGGAAACATAATTTGCAAATCTGTTATTTAAAACTCCCCAATTTATATTGTTAATAAAAGTAGATATATACTTTCTCTTATCTGTTCCAAAATCCATAAAATATGCATGCTCATAAACATCCATAACTAATAATGGATAAGAAAGCCATACAGCACCAGTATCATGTAAATCACTGCCTATTATGTGAAATTTATTATCTATAGAATCAATAGCAAGAATAGCCCATCCCCTCATAGACAACCCTACATTTGTGAGATAAGATATAAATCTGTCATAGGAAGAAAACTGATCTATTATAGCATTTAATAATGGGCCAGAAGGGGTATTATTGCCTCCTGTCATGTTCTGAAAATAAAGTTGATGAAGTTTTACACCATCTAAAGAATAGGTTTCTCCAAGCTTTAAACTACGCATATTTGAATAAGTTGAATTGCTATCAGTATAATTTTCAGGTATATAGGGTATATTCCAAATTTTATTTAATGTATTTACGTATCCTACATATAATTTATAATGTTCATCTAATTGTTTAGCTGAGATTCCATTAACTGATTTAAAATCGAAAGTTTTAGGTTTTATGTTATACAATTGAATCACTCCTACAAAATATAGTACTATTTATACTATGTAGTGAAAATTCAAATGTGTAATCTATATATAAAAATAACCTAGGATAGCTACAAACCTAGGGTATTATAAGATGGAGTCTAATAAAATTGTGCATTTGTAATTATTGACAGATATTAATATCTTATTCATTGTAATAAAAAAGATGTAGCCATAAAAGCTACATCAGGGAAAGTATATCAAAATAGATAATGAAAAGTCATTAATAGTATTTATATATTTAAATAATTTATACATAAAAAACAGATGCATCTTTTGATACATCTTAAATAGATAGTTGTGGAGTGTTAAACCACAATATAATTATACTGTAAATGTTTTCAAATTTCAATTGCTTTACATAAAAAAGATGCAGCCCTAAGACCACACCTTTTGAGAGAAAGTTGAATAATGAAAAATTTAAAATCATTTATGATTATTGACATATGTTAGAGTTTTATACAATCATAAGTAATTTTGGTTATTCTCCAGTAAAAGGGAGGGTTTTTTTATTTTTTGTAGAAATATTTTGTATTAGAGTTAGTGGGAGGGATATATTATGAACAATAGCAATATTAAAGAACTATGGGAAGATTTCACAAATATCATAGAATACAAGGATAAATGTTTTCAAGTTAATTCTAAATATGTGGATACGATTAATATAACTTTAGATAAACTAATTAACTTTAGCCGAACTTCAATATCTTTATTCCCTAAGTCATATTTAGAAGGATATAGAGCAGTAAGTGAAATTTGGGATGATGAAAAAAGATTTAGAATAACTTCTTTAGATGAAACTTTAAAATTAATTAAGGATGGAAGGTTTAACAAGGATAAGGTATCTTATTTTTATGTAGCCAATAAAGAAGATATTGCAATTAAAGAAATTAAAGTAGGAGATAAAAAACCAATATCAGTAGCAAAATTTAAAAGTAAAGATGGTGTAAAAATAAGAATCAGTAATCTTTCTATATTAAAAAAAGAAATAGATAGGAAAGCTTTGAAATGGACGAAATCTATAACTAATGAAGAATATTTTCTTTTACAAATATTATTAGACGAAATTTCCAAACCTGTAGCAAAGAATACTCCAGAAGAATATTTAACAACACAATATATATTTGATTATATTAAACGTAAAAATGATGCAGCGGATAAAGAAAATTTTATTGACGGTTTTAAATATCATAGTGCCTTGGGTGATGGATCTAATTATGTATTTTTCTATGATGACAAATTTACATGTTTAGATATAGAACATATAAATAAGCAATATGCTACACCAAATATGATGCACATAACAGACAAATAAAGAATAGGAGTTAATTTAATATTTCATCCAAAAATGTTATTATAAAATTTATAATTAGTCATAATAAAATTTATAATAAATATAATTAATTGTAATCCTTTTACGAGGAGGAATTGTTATGCGAAGGCATATTCATGAAAGAGTTTTACGTATTAGTTTTAATATATTTTTCTTTAAGCTAGAATATAAGTATACGCTAATATATTAAAACTCCAATGACATCATGAATTGCATCAATGGAGGAAGTGATTTAAAACTTTTTCCTGGGTATGCCTATAACAATAAATTAAATAAACTTGAATAATTTTTCCTATATTTTGCTCATTTTAAAGTTAAACTCTCTTCGGAAGCCCATTTGACTCTCTTTCTTTTTTGTCTAGCTTTCTCTCTTTTTATGTAAATATATTTCTTTAGATCCAGTGTACCTTAATTTTTAAGCTATATTCACTTATTGCCAATATTTTGTTAGAATTTATAGTAATTAATTAAATAAGGAGTGAACCTAATGGAATACTTCGGAGAAACAGAAGATTGCATAAAAGCCCAGTGTAATATGTGTGGCGAAATACATAGAGTGCCAAAGACAGATTGTACATTACAGGATAATAAATATATCTTAAAACAGCCTATAGAATGTAAATGTGGCTATATAGCAAATGAATTGATACCTGAAAAGCCACCTTATGAAAAACCAAAAAGAAAAAGCTTTTGGGATAAACCATTAGTAAGCAAACCACGAGTAGATGATTCACCTATAAAATGTCCTAAGTGTGGCAGCACGCAGATAACAGCTAATAAGAAAGACCTTGGAGCTGGAAAAGCTATTATGGGTGGAATGATCGGCGGAGTTGCCGGTGGTCTCATAGGAGGATCTATTGGTCTCATAGGAGGATCTATAGGTAAGAATAAACTGATAATTACTTGTTTAAAATGTGGACATCAATGGAAAGCTGGAAAAGGAAGATAATTTATATAAGAGATAGCATAATACAGAAATAATGGGACACAATAATATGTGTCTTTAGAATTCTTAATATATCATAAAGTCTAGGGTGGATAAAACTACTCTAGGCTTTATTTTTTTACATAAATTGAGATTCATACAGAGCAAATCCTATGGCTGTGGCATTGAACACTAAATTTCATATAATATACTGCAAAAGATTATTATGATTTGTTAAATACTATATGAGAAAGGATGAGTAATGTATGGAAAAGATATATGACCAAAATGAAAATGTTGTGGGTCATTTAAGTGGTAATATTGTTTATGATGGAAGTAACAGAATCATTGGATATGTTAATGATCCTGTACTTTATGATTCAAATTATAATCCAATAGCCTATGTATCAAATGGAGTAATTTATAATTCTGTGGAAATGCCAGTTGGATATTTTAATGGATGGAATGTATATAATATGAATGGCAATAGACTTGGACGTGTGCATAGTTCATGGCTAGGACTACTTGCAGCAGGTTTATTGTTAGGAGCTGCATTCGGTGGATTTGGATTTGGGTTTGGGTTTGGATTTTGATATCCTTATTGGGGATATGATGGATTTTTCTAAAAAATTGAGAAAGAAGAATGTTTAATTTCTACAAGTAGTTATTCGATAGCTTTTACAATACAGAAATAAATTTAAGCCTAGGGATTAATTTCTCTAGGCTTTATTTTTTTACATAAGAATAAACATTTTGAATAATTTGTGATAAAATGTTAATAATATATTAATGAATTTATCATAATTGAGAGGATAAGAATGAAAAAAGTATTTATAGTTATAGCATTGTTTACTTTTATTATGGGCATGTTTGTTTTATATTTGCATTTAGCTTAGTTATATTTATAGGATTATTTTACATAAAAAAAGAAGTAGTTCTTAACGAACTACCTTTAAGTAGGTGGACATGTTACATATATTACCATATATATATAATCCAATAAAATCTTAAAAAGATACACCGCAAAGGCACATCTTAAAAGGTGATTAATGGAGCATTGATTTATGGATGCTATTGACAATTATAATATATGCAAGAACAGTAAAAAGGTACACATTATTAAAAGTGTACCTTTTCTGTAGTTTGATAATAGAAAAACTTTATAATGAGGTTCAATGAAAAAAGTTTCACCGAAGTTATATTATTATCGGATATTTTTAATTTATGTAATGCTGAAAAAGGTGTAGCCATAAAAACCATACCTTTTTAAGAGAAATGGGTTTTTAAGTAATGAACATTTAAATTATTTTTACTAATCCTTCGACTTAGTTTTATTTATGAAATTAAAATTTACAAATAATTTTTAACTGCGAAATAAAATAATAACTATTATAGAATATAATGAATTACAAAGTAGAGGTTTTGAAATAGGAGGTGTGGAAATAATGTCCGATAACCCAGAAACAAAAGAAACCCTAGATAAGTCAAGAATAAATATCGAAGCACCATGGGAAACAAATTTGTGGTGTAAATTATTGCAATGTACGGAAGATGAGTTATTTACGGCTATTAAATCAGTTGGAAATTCTGAAAAAGATATAAGAAATTATTTAAAGAAGAAAAATGAGTAGCTTATATAGTTACTCTTTCCACCATTTTTTAGAATGATTCTTTTTATTTGGTATATATTTGATTAATTCATCTAGTCTACAGTCTAATACCTCACATATCTTATCCAAATGTTCTAAATTCACTCTTTCAGATAATTCGTGGTATATTTCATTTATAGTTGCTGGTCTTATTCCAGCTTTACGAGCAAGATCTGCTTGTGTCCATCTACGTTCTCCTAATAACTTAGATAAGTATATTCTGATCATAACGTTACCTCCTATCACTAGATTAGATTGTAACGTTATTGGTTATAATTAGTATCAATTCAGTAAGAAAATTACTGTATACGTAATTTTATATACTGTCACAAATTACACATTTTATAAAACTGTTCCCAAATTATATATTTAATATAATCCAATTAAAGTTATTATTCAAACATGCAAAATATGTATAAAAAATGAATGTATTATTAATACGTTTTTAACTAAATCTTAGATTAAAATAACAGCCTTTAGAGTATTTTCCAAATTGAGGGTGTCGAATATAGAATTATAAAAAATTTGCAGAACATAAATAAAAGTTGTACAATAATATTACACATACGAGAACAAACGTTCGAGAAGTGTTCGCAAATATAGATACAATAAGGGTTAGATAAGAAAAATAAATTTTAATAATAAAAAACTTATAAGAAAAAAATAATAGATAATATTGGGGGAATCTTAGTGGAGGAAAGTAGCAAACAGCTATTAAATACTTTGGTAAAAGAAAAGAATATTTATCCTATATAATAAAGAAGGAAAATTTAAAATACATACCTATTGATTTATGTAATTTTGATAGTATAGATTTGATTTATAATCAGCTTACTGGGGAAATTGTATTGGATTGTTTGGGAGAACACGACGCAATAATAAATACAAATTTTAATTCATCTACTTTCTTTAAAATTATATACGAAATAAAAGCGAAGGATATATAAGTCCGTCGCTTTTATTTTTTCTTACTTTTCTTTCTAACTGAATAACCAAAAGAACCAAGTGGTTTTGAATTTAACCCATAATATTCTCCATGACTATAGCATATAAGATTTGCTTTATTAAAACATATTTTGTTATTTGAATCTAATAAATTTTCATCTACTTTAACATTTAAAACCTCAAGTAGAAATAAATCATGGGTTCCAAGAGGTGTAACTGATTTTACTTTACATTCTAAAGCCAATGGTGAATTTTGCAATGAAGGGGTAGTGATAGATATACCTTCATTAAGTTGTAAGTTGAAATGCTTAATTTTATCTTCTTTTTTTCCGGAAACAACACCACAATAGTCTACAATTTTAACCATATCTTTTGTAGGAAGGTTTATAACACATTCTCCGCTTTCTTTAATATATTGATAAGAAAGTCTTTCGGGCCTTACCCCCATGGCGATAATAGGCTCTTTGGTGCAAACAGTGCTAACCCACGCAACAGTAAAGATATTTATTTTATTAGATGAATTTTTAGAAGTAACAAGAACTACTGGAGCAGGGTTTAACATTACACTGCCTTTGAAATTTAATTTATTCATAATATCTCCAATCTAATCAAATGCGGTATTTATGCTTGTGTTGCAGTTCCAGCCCAAGCAACGGTAAATACATTAACTTTACCTTTTAAATTTGCAGAGGTTACAAGTACTACTGGTACAGGATTTAACATAGCACTGCCTTTAAATTGTGTTTTAGTCATTTAATATTTCTCCTAACCATTAATTAATAAAATTATATAATATCAGTTCATGTCCAGTATATATAAAACAAATATAATTATAAATTTATAATTATGTAATTGCAATATATGATTTTTTTTTAATATAATTATGTTAAAGTTATATTGTAATTGAAATTATGTGTTATCTTCATAATAGTTAATAAATGCAACTTTGATGCAATATCTATTGTATAATGAAAACAACTTAGTATAAAGTTTATTAATTAATAATAATTTGTTTAAACAATTTTATATTCTATTGCATTATAATATAAATATAGCTTATTATTAGAGTTGCTAATCTTACAGAGGTATATAACAGTTAATGAGACTTTATAGAAACTTATAACTATATTGGATATATATAATGTTTGTATTATGATAAATTCAAAAGTCACAAGAATAGCTTAATCATTTTTAGGGAATTAAAGTATTAAAACTAAAAAATAATAGAAAATGATTAAGGAGTTTTTAGAGAATGATATTGGCGAAGAAAGTTAGAATTATTCCAAATATAGGGCAGGAACAAAAATTATGGCAATCTGTAGGAACTGCAAGATTTGTATATAATTGGACACTTGCTAAACAAGAGGAAAATTATAAGAATGGTGATAAATTTATATCTGATAATGATTTGAGAAAAGAACTGACTATCTTAAAGAAAACAGAACTTAATTGGGTGAGTGGAGTATCTAATAATGTAGCAAAACAGGCTGTAAAAGATGGGTGCAATGCTTATAAAAGATTTTTTAAAGGATTAGCAGATAAACCAAGATTTAAAAGTAGAAGAAAAAGTAAGCCATCATTTTATAATGACAATATAAAACTAAAAATTAAGTCTAAGATGGTTTTAATTGAAAAAGTAGGCTGGGTTAAGACAAGAGAGCAAATACCAATGAGTGTTAAGTATACTAATCCAAGAGTAAGTTTTGACGGAAAGTATTGGTACTTATCTGTAGGTATTGAAAAAGCAAACCCAATAATAGAGTTAACTGATAAAAGCATAGGTATAGATGTTGGTATTAAAGAACTTGCTATATGCTCCAATGGAATGATTTTTAATAACATCAATAAAACAAGATTAGTTAAGAGATTTGAAAAGAGATTACGCATGTTGCAGCGTAAAATATCAAGAAAATATGAATTAAATAAAGAAGGGAGGAAGTTCGTCAAAACCAGCAACATTATAAGACTTGAAAAGCAAATTAGATTACTTCATAGAAGATTATCTAATATTAGGAACAATTACTTACACCAAGCAACCAATAAGATAGTGAAAACCAAACCATCAAGAGTTGTTATGGAAACACTTAATGTTAAAGGTATGATGAAAAATCGTCATTTATCTAAAGCTGTAGCACAACAAGGATTATATCAGTTCAAAAGACAACTTCAGTATAAATGTAAGTTTTATGGAATTAAATTTGTTGAAGCTGATAAATGGTATCCATCATCAAAAACTTGTAGTGAGTGTGGGCATGTAAAAGCTAAATTATCACTATCTGAAAGAACTTATATCTGTGAAGAATGTGGAGCGGTAATTGACAGAGATTTTAATGCTTCAATCAATTTAAGCAGATATTCAGCGTAACTACTCAAACAGTTATGCCTGAGGTGTAGGATTCGTTGTATCCGAAGTTAAGCCCTTGGAGTGCTTATACAAACCAAAGTAGCTTCGGCAAAATGGAGTACGTTGAACAGGGAATTAAACAACCTTATAGAGTTTTATAAGGTTTTGGCAACGGTGAAAGCTGTGTTTAAAAATAAAAAAAATATAATTATAGGGATAATATTAATTTTAATAGCAGTATGTTTTTTTTCTTATAAAAATTTTGTTGCAAATGAAGATGATAATCAGCCTGTACACGGAGTAGTAATATCTGAGAACTCAAATACCAGCAGCTCTCAACAAACACAAAAGAATTCTAAAAGCATGGAAAGCAGTAAGGTTCAGGTGAAAATTACTTCTGGAAGCCATAAGGGAACAGTGCTTAGTTTAGACAACCTTGTAAATGATAAAACTTTTGATGAAACTCTAGCACATAAGGGTTCAGAGGTGCTTGTAAATATCGATGAGAATGATAATGGAAGCATAAAGAGTGCATACATATATGAAGTTGTAAGATATAAATACATATATATATTATTATTTGTTTTTGTTGGGTTACTTGCAATTATTGGCGGAAAAAAAGGAATAAAATCTATAGCAGCGTTACTATTGACAGGTGTAGTTATATTAAAAATTCTTATTCCATTAATAATAAGTGGTTTTAATCCTATAGTAGTATCTATTATACTATGTATAAGTGTGAGTATTTTAAATCTACTAATAATAAGTGGTAAAAATAAGAAAACTTTAGCTGCAATTATAGGAACTGTTGGTGGAGTTATTATAGCTGCAATTATAGGGATATCAATGAGCACCATTTTAAGATTGACAGGTTTAACTGATGATGAATTGCAAATGTTAATTTATATATCTCAAAATACCTCCTTTGATTTTAGAGGTCTACTATTTTCAGGGATATTAATGGGGGCTTTAGGTGCAGTTATGGATGTTAGCATGTCTATTGCTTCGGCAGTTAATGAAATCAAAGAAAACAATAAGGAGATTTCCACAAAAGAGCTTATAAAGTCTGGAATGAATGTGGGAAGGGACATTATGGGTACTATGGCTAATACACTGATATTGGCCTATGTAGGTGGTTCAATGTATATTTTAATGCTGGTGTCATCCTATAATTTACCTATGTCTAGAATTTTAGATCAGGATGTTATAGCTTCCGAAGTTTTAAAATCCTTAGCTGGAAGCATAGGGTTAATTTTTACTATACCTATCACGGCAGCAGCGTCCGCATGGCTCTTTATTTAATTTAGTATTGTCAATAATTTAAGTATACATTTTATTGACAATAAAATATAATAGTAGTATAATCATAGTAAATATATTGAAATACTAAGTTATTGTATAGCAATATTTTACTATTGTAGTAAAATGTTAGATGAAAATATTGAGATAAGAGGTGTGCAAATGAAAATTTCAACAAAAGGAAGATATGGATTAAAAGCTATGATTGATCTAGCTTTAAATTCAGTAAATGATAGTGTTACTTTAAAAAGTATAAGTGAAAGACAAAATATATCTGAGGGATATTTAGAGCAGATTTTTGCATCCCTTAGAAAAAAAGGACTTATTCAAGGGAAAAAAGGTTCCCAAGGAGGATATATATTAGGACAATCACCAAATGATGTTACAGTGGGTGATATTTTAAGGGCTTTGGAAGGCGAATTGAATCTAGTAGAATTTGATGAAACTAAAAATGAAGACAGGGTAGAAATGTGTATTAACTATAATGTTTGGAGTAAACTTAATAAAAGTATAAATGACATAGTGGATGCTATTACTTTAGAAGACCTAGTTATGAAGTATAATACACTTGCTAATGACGTATTTATGTATTATATTTAATAATAAGAGGTGATTTTCATGTCAAGAATTTTTAAAAATGTTACTGAATTGATAGGTAATACTCCTTTAGTAGAGTTATCAAAGTATGAAGATTTAGAAAAACTTGAAGCAAAAATATTAGCTAAAGTTGAATATTTTAATCCAGCAGGAAGTGTTAAAGACAGAATCGGATACTCAATGATCGCCGATGCGGAGGAAAAAGGGCTTATAAATAAGGATACAGTTATAATAGAGCCGACAAGTGGCAATACAGGTGTAGGTCTTGCACTTGTATGTTCAGCAAAAGGTTATAAATTAATTTTAACTATGCCTGAAACCATGAGTATTGAGAGAAGAAAATTATTAAAAGCATATGGTGCAGATCTAGTTTTAACACCAGGTCCTGATGGAATGAAAGGTGCTATAAAGAAAGCAGAGGAACTTGCAGTAGAATACAAGAATGCATATATTCCTCAGCAATTTAAAAATCCGTCTAACCCTGCTTATCACGAGAAGACTACAGCAGAGGAAATATGGAAGGATACCGATGGTAAGGTTGACGTATTTGTAGCAGGAGTAGGTACTGGTGGTACACTTACTGGAGTTGCAAAGGTACTTAAGGCTAGAAATCCTGAAGTTAAAATAGTTGCAGTTGAACCTTATGATTCACCTGTACTTGAAGGTGGAAAGCCAGGACCTCATAAACTTCAGGGAATTGGAGCTGGATTTGTACCAGACGTTTTAAAAATTGATTTAGTTGATGAAATTATTCCAGTAAAAAATGAAGATGCTTTTGCTGTTACTAAAAAATTAGCTAAAGTAGAAGGACTTCTAGTAGGTATTTCATCAGGAGCTGCTACTTATGCTGCTATAGAACTTGCAAAGAGACCAGAGTTTAAAGGAAAAAATATAGTTGTAATACTCCCAGATACAGGTCAAAGATATTTATCAACAACAGTATTTGATTAAGGTAACTGAAAATAAATAATAAGACAAATAAATTAAATATGAATACATATGGCACAAATTGTAATTTGTGCCATATGTATTATGTTTTTAAGAAAGGGTAGTGAGCAAATGAATTATGATAAAAAATTAGTATATTTAGATTATGGTGCCTCTACTCCTATGAGTAAAGAAGTTTTTAAGGAGATAGAGCCTTATTTTTATACACTTTATGGTAACCCCTCTTCAGTATCTTCCTTTTCAGAACAGTCGAAAATGGCTATTTTCAATGCCAGGGAGAGAATAGCTAAGGCTATAAATTGTAAGAGAAACGAAATTTATTTTACCAGTGGTGGTACAGAAAGCGATAACTGGGCAATAAAAGGCGCAGTATTAAAAAATAGAGATAAAGGAAATCACATTATAACTACTGCTATAGAACATCCAGCAGTGCTTAATACTTGTAAATATCTAGAGGAATTAGGTTTTAAGATTACATATGTTCCAGTTGACAAGTATGGTATAGTGAATCTAGAATATATAAGAAACGCTATTACTGAAAATACTATTTTAGTGTCAATTATGTTTGCAAATAATGAAATTGGTTCAATACAACCAATTAGGGAAATAGGAAAACTTTGCAGAGAGCAAGGAGTAATTTTTCATACGGATGCAGTTCAGGCAGCTGGGCATATTCCTATAGATGTAGAAGAAATGAATATTGATATGTTATCTATGTCAGCACATAAATTCTACGGACCCAAGGGTATAGGTATATTATATATAAGAAGGGGCATCAAGATAGATGCTTTTATTCACGGTGGTCATCAGGAAAGGGGTAGAAGAGCTGGTACAGAAAATACTCCTGGTATTGTTGGAATTGGAAAGGCCATTGAGTTGTGTAATTTGAACATGAGTAAGGAATCAGAAAGAACAAAAAAATTGAGAAGTAAATTAGCAGAACACATTTTAGAGATTCCGGGAACCGAGCTTAATGGACCGGATTATGATAAAAGACTTCCTGGTAATCTTAATATATGCTTTAATGGCATAGAGGCTGAAATTTTACTTATGTCTTTGGATTTAAAAGGAATTTGTGCATCTGCTGGAAGCGCATGCTCAGCAGGATCTATAAGACCATCTCATGTACTTTCTGCTATTGGGCTAAGTCCGGAAAAGTGCAAAAGCTCTATAAGGTTTAGCATTGGCGAGGAAACATCGGAAGAAGATATTGATTATACTATTAGTACACTAAAAGAAATAATTAGCAGTATTAGGACTACTTAAAGAAGAGGTGTATTTATGAACAATAGAGTTGTGGTTGGTATGAGCGGAGGAGTAGATAGCTCAGTAACTGCATATCTTTTAAAAGAGCAGGGATATGAAGTAATTGGAGTGACAATGCAGGTATGGCCTGAGGATAAGGAATATGAGGAAAGAGAAGGTGGATGTTGTTCTCTTTCCTCTGTGGAAGATGCTAGAAGAGTTGCTCATAAACTTGAAATACCGTTTTATGTAATGAATTTTAGAGAACTATTCAACGAAAAAGTCATTGAGCCCTTTATTGATGAATATTTAGTAGGAAGAACTCCAAATCCATGTATAGCATGTAATAAATTTATAAAATTTGATGCCTTTTTAGAAAAAGCAAAATCTTTAAATGCAGATTATATAGCAACAGGACATTATGCTAAGATTTATAAGGAAAAAGGAAGGTTTTTAGTAAAGAGATCAAAAGATGATAAAAAAGACCAAACTTATGTATTATATAATATGACACAATATCAGCTTGAACATACACTAATGCCTTGTGGGGATTATAGTAAGGATAAAATAAGAGATATAGCAAAAGAAATAGGTCTAAGCGTCCATAATAAAAAGGATAGTGAAGAAATATGTTTTATTCCAGATAACGATCATGGTGCATATATTAAAAGACAAAAACCTCAAGAGGTTAAAGAGGGGAACTTTGTAGATAGTATTGGTAATATTTTAGGTAAACATAAGGGAATAGTATATTATACTATAGGTCAGAGAAAAGGTCTTGGAATTGCTTTAGGAAAACCTGTGTTTGTAAAAGATATAAATGTGTCTAAAAATGAAGTAGTACTTGGTAGTGAAGAAGATATATTTAAAACAGAACTCATTGCAGATGAAGTTAATTTTATTCCCTTTGATAAACTTAATGCCTCAATGAAAGTTAAGGCTAAAATAAGGTATGCATCTAAAGCTACAGAAGCCATTATATATCCTTATGAGAATGATAAGGTGAAAGTAGTTTTCGAAAAAGGTGTTAGGGCTATAACTAAAGGGCAATCTGTAGTTTTTTATGATGAGGATTTACTTTTAGGTGGAGGGATTATAGAAAAAATTCTTTGATTTATATTTCTTGCCTTTTAGTATTACAAATGATATAATATTCATGTATTCAAGAGATTTAATATCATGAACGGGACATTCTCCTTTTTTATCGGAAGTGTAATTTATGAGTTGTTAGATCCCTAATTCGGAAAAAGGAGGTATGTTTAAATGGCTGATAGAACTATTGTATGTAAAGATTGTAGCAAAGAATTTGTTTTTACTGAAGGTGAACAAGAATTCTACAAAGAAAAAGGTTTTGAAAACGATCCTGTTAGATGCCCTGAATGCAGAAAAGCAAGAAAGGCTCAAAGCAACAACAACAGAGGTTTCAGAAGATAGTTTAATTTGTTTACGTATAGCTGCTGATTTATCAGTGGCTATTTTAATTTTAGTAGCTAAATTTTATTTAAATGGGCCTAAGTACTAGTTTGTGTTAAATTTTCTATTAGTGCAGCGAAGTATTGAGTAAGAGAATATAATGACCTTTATAATATATTTGTCCCATGACTATCCACTCTAATATTCCAATCGCACTCTGTGAAAGTGATTTAAAGTGGAAGTAAAGAGTGGCTACGTTCCTGGCGATTTACCCTAAAGGACAACGATTTCTAAGTATCATAAATACCGATACTTAGAAATCTGTTAATTAAGCATCATAGGTCATAAACAAAAACTCCACCTGCTGCAAAGAAATCTGTTTATATCTATTTTCTAAAATTATAATGATATTCTGGAGTTCTATTAGTAATTGGTTTTATTTCATATCCATTACTTCTATAATAATCTATAATTTGAGGCAGTGCTTTTATAGTATTAATGTTGTTTGAATTGCAATGCATAAGAAGTATTATTCTATCATCCTCAGTGCTATTTTTTTTGGCATTATTTAACAGTTGATCTACAGATAAATGAGGGTTTACTCCATCTTCTATACTGGCATTCCAATCATAAACTTTTAAATTATTTTTGTGAAGTTTTTCAAGCATTTCACTGGTGAGATGTTTAGCACTACCTCCTGGAAATCTTATGGAATTTGTACTTGATCCAGTGATTTCTTTTACTTTTTTTTGAGTATCCAGCATTTCTTGCAGAAATGTATCGTCGCTTTTATATATTTCTTTAAAATTATGAGAAAAAGTGTGTAATCCTATACTGTGGCCTTCATTACATATTCTTTTTAATAAATCTTCTCTTCCACATATTTCTTTACCGACAACAAAAAAAGTGGCTTTTGCATTGCATTGCTTTAGAGTATCTAATAAATGATTGGTTATTATAGTGGGTCCATCATCAAAAGTAAGATATACAACCTTTTTTTCAGCTACAGTTTCTTTGAGAGAATTATTTAATTTTGCCTGAGCATTATCTATATAAATATATTGTACTAAAATTAATGCTGCTAAAAAAAATAATAAATTGATTTTGTATTTTTTTATATTGTACATGGTTTCATCTTCCTTTTATAATAGTGTTCAGCATTGGTTTAATGCTGTCTAACTTATATTGCATAGGTGAATATAATATAAAGTGACATTTATGTATAAAATTCTTATAAAGATATTTAATTATTACTATTAATATAATTAATTTATGGCCAAAGTTTGAAATTAATTAATAAAAAATATAAGTTTATGTTTTTTATTATCTCTAGGAATATAATAAAAATACTGCATTAAATTTTGATAATTTAGTAAGATTTACTATTAAAGTTTTTTAAAAAATAAATATATATATTTTCATTGGTATAAAATAAAAGAGATGTTTTTATTTCAAAATGTAATAAATAAGATTTTTTATGTATGTTATAATAATAGTAAACATAGCTTTGGAAAGTAGTACTCTTAAGCATTAATGTGACTATATTTATTTGATCATATCTAAGTTGAAAATATTATTTAGGAGAAATAATTTATGAAAGAAAACATTTTAATTGTGGAAGATGAAGAGAGAATGAGAAAACTTATTGATGCTTATTTAAAAAAAGAAGGATATAAAACTTTGGAAGCAAAAGATGGAGTAGAGGCAGTAAGAGTTTTTGATTCTAATAAAGTAACTCTTATAATACTTGATATTATGATGCCTTTAATGGATGGGTTTAATGTATGCAAATATATAAGAAAGAACTCTAATGTTCCAATAATAATATTAACTGCTAAGTCAGAAGAAGAGGATAAGCTCTTAGGCTACGAATTAGGCGCAGATGATTATGTAACAAAACCCTTTAGTCCTAAGATTCTAGTGGCAAAGGCAAAAGCACTTCTGAAGCGATATTATCCGGAGGATAATTCCAATATTAGCAATATGAACCTTGATGGTGTTACTATTAATGAGCTCAGTCATGAGGTTACAATTGACGATAAGGAAATATATCTTTCTCCAAAGGAATATGATCTTTTGTTATATTTTATTAAAAATAAAGGGATAGTATTAAGCAGGAACAAAATTTTAGATATAGTATGGGGTATAGATTATTATGGTGATCTTAGAACTGTAGATACACATATAAAAAGATTACGGGAAAAACTTATGGATAAAGCCTATCTAATAGCTACAGTTAGGGGAAGTGGTTATAAATTAGAGGTGAAAAGATGAATTTAAAACAGGGAATAGCTGTTAAATTGTTTTTTATAACACTTGCCTTTTTCGCGCTTTTTATAAGTAGTATACTTATTTTTCAATCCTTATTTTTTGAAAAATTTTATATAAACAGAAAAATGGATACTCTGGAACAAAATGTAGAAAAGTTTAGGGAAGCTTATAATAAAACAGAGGGAAGTACAAACATTTTACAATTAGCTAGAAATTTTGAGGACTCTAATAATAGCAAAGTGGCTGTATTGGATAAATATGGATATTTAAATTTCGTAGCTGGCTCTGAAAGCAGAGAAGTGGAATCTGCCAGTGTAAGGGTTATAAGACAGGTAATTGATAATTGGAATGCAAATCCTGGAGCGGCTATGAATATAAGGAGAAGTGGCAAGGGCAGCACTTATATATTTGACAATAATGTTTATAATGTAAGAAATATAGTTTGCGTACTTCCTAATAATGAAAAGGGTGAGGTAATATTTGTTGTTTCTTCACTGCAACCTGTCAATGAAGCCTCATCTGTTATTAAGGAGTTTTATGTATATATATATATAGCTGCATTAGTACTAATTATAATATTATCACTTATATATTCAAATATGATTTCTAAACCATTAATAAGTCTTAACCGGACTGCATCTAAAATGGTGAATTTAAATTTCTCAGAAAAGTGTATTGTTAAGAGTGATGATGAAATTGGAAATCTTGGTAATACTCTAAATTTTCTATCTGAAAATTTAAATAGTGCAATGAACTCACTGAGAAAAGCCAATGAAAAATTAAAGAATGATATTGAACAGGAAAGAAAGCTTGAAAAAATGCGTAAGGAATTTGTGGGAGGAGTATCCCATGAATTAAAAACACCTATAAGTCTTATAGAGGGATATGCAGAGGGAATTAAAGATAATGTGTTTCAAGGTGAGGATAAAGATTATTATATAGATGTTATTATAGATGAGGCAAAAAAAATGGGATCTCTTGTTACAGATATGTTAGATTTATCACAGCTTGAGAGTGGTAATTTTAAATTGAATTGTGAAGATTTCTACATTGATAAGCTTATCAATTCTACTGTAAGAAAATATTATACATTGTTTAATGAGAGGGAAATCGATGTACATTTAAACTTAAATAATAATGTTTTAACCTGTGGTGATTCTATGAGAATAGAACAGGTACTTACAAATTTTATCACTAATTCTATACGGCATACGGAAAATAATGGTAAAATAAGTATAGATATGAGGGAAAGTAGTGATAAGGTTTATATATATGTAAAAAATTTGGGGGATAATATTGAAAAAGAAGATTTATCTAAAATTTGGGATAAATTTTATAAAATAGATAAGTCAAGGAATAGAAGCCTTGGTGGAACTGGTCTTGGTCTTGCAATAACAAAGAATATACTTATGCTTCATAAAAGTGATTTTGGAGTGGAAAACTTTAATGGTGGAGTAGCTTTTTATTTTTCACTGGAGCTTTCTGAAGATGCTAGAATAGAAAAATTAAAGGTGTTAACCTAAATTTTTAGGTTAACACCTTTAATTTTTTAATTAGTTATTCTGTTAATGTTAAAGTAAGAGATTTAGTACTTCCGTTTCTGTAAACTTGAATATTTATTTTATCTCCAGCTTTGTGAGATGCTTTTATACTGTTTAGTTCATCGGTGGTTGTTATGTTTTTACCATCGAATTTTGTAATTATGTCATTTGCCTGTAAACCTGCTTTTTCGGCTGCACTGGATGGATTTACCTGTATTACCGCAACTCCTTGAGGTACATTATTTTGTTGTGCATCAGCACTGGATATATCGCTGCAGGTAATGCCAAGCATTAATATAGGCTTTAAAAGTGAACTGATTTTTGGCTTAACTAAATCTATTGGTATAGCAAAGCCTATACCTTCAACTCCTGAAGTGCCTATTTTTGCACTGTTTATTCCGATTACCTGGCCTAGAGAATTAACTAGTGGTCCACCGCTGTTACCAGGATTTATGGCTGCATCTGTTTGAATAAAGGTTTCTGTCGTAGAGCTGTCAACCTGAACCTGCCTGTTTAAAGCACTGACTATTCCAGAAGTAACGGAACCTAGAAATTCTTTTCCTAAAGGGTTACCAATGGCTACAACTTGATCTCCGACTTGAAGAGAACTTGAATTACCTAATTCAGCAACTCCAGGAAGTGTTACATTTCCTGTTAATTTTATAACTGCTAAATCCATAGAGGAATCATAATTTACAACTTTAGCAGGCACTTCTTTTTTGTTACTGAGAATTACCGTTATCTGCTGTGCACCGCTTATTACATGATAATTTGTTAATATATAGCCATTGCTATTAAAGATTATACCAGAACCCATACCGTCTTGTTCCTGAGCCTGAGATCCACCGAAAAAATTATTGCCACTGCTAACAGTGCTTTTAGTTGAAACTCCCACTACCGCTGGACTAACCTTTTTAGCGATTTCAGCTATAGTAAGTCCCCCGCTGGTTGCAACAACTGGAGAAGCTTTATAGTTGCTATTATTGGAGGAAGCCTGTTGTGATAAATTTTCATACAAAGGGCTGGATTTAAAAAAACTTGTTTTAGGAAGAACATATAGCGAAGCAACGCCAGAAGCGGCACCGCCAAGTATAGTACAAATAAGACCTACGGCTACATATGAGGCTATTTTTTTACCTTTGCCCTTGTTATTTTTTTTATTTGTTGATGTGACTTCATAATCACTATCAGTAAAACTATTATGTGAACTCCCTTTATCAGTGTTATCATAACCTGTATCCTTTGATACGTTATAAGCTGAGTAGTTTGAAATTGGCAATTCACTTGTTGAGTCTATATTACTAGCATTGTTTTCATTATTTGAATTATTTTCATGTTCATTCATTTGTAAAAACCTCCTTACCATATTTAATTTCTATATTTATATAATAGATGTATACTGTGACAATTTTATGACAGCTTTGTTAAATGGATATGACAATTATATACTTAATAACATACCTATTCTATGATAATATATTCAAAAGTAAAGTAAGATGCTTTTTGGTAGACTAGTACTATTGCAAATAAAATTTATATGTGTTATATCTATATAAAAACAATTAAACGTGGTATAATTTATTACATGAGGTGAAGGGAATTGGATTTTTTAAAACAAATATTTAAAAAAGATTTGGTGAAGAGCTTATTGTTTTTAATATGTATAGGTATATTCTTATATATGATAAAAAGTATACTTAATTTAGTCTTATTGACATTTCTGTTTGCTTATTTAATTAATAGTTTAGAGAATTTTGTGATAAATAAATTGAAAAAATATGTTCCTGTGAAAAAGGGAATAGTTACAATAGTATTATATGTAATTATCTTTGCTCTGATAATAATAATTTTATATAAATACATTCCCATAATAATAATTCAAAGTATAAGTATCATAAGGCAGGCAGAGGAATCCTATATGGAAACTGTTAAATACAACATACCGAGTGGTTTAGGCAAGTTTTTATTTCCAATGATGGCTAAACTTGATATAAGGAACTATACACAATCCGGAATTGATATTGCAGTTCGTACTGCTGCTAATGTTGGAAAATGGGGTGGATATTCATTTATAGCACTGATGCTCAGTCTGTTTTTTATATTACAAAAAGAAGAGGTAATTAATTTTTTAAAGAAATTTGAAAACAGTAAAATTTCCGGTGTATACAAATATTGTGCATACTTTGGAAACAACTTCTTAAATTCTTTTGGTAAGGTTATAACAGCTCAAGTAATAATAGCCATGGTAAATACTATTATATCGGTAATTTTACTTACTATAATGGGTTTTCCTAAATTACTAGCATTGGGATTCATGATTTTTCTATTAAGTTTAATACCTGTAGCGGGCGTTATAATATCTCTTGTTCCTTTATGTTTAATTGCTTTTAAAATAGGAGGGGTTATAAAGGTAGTCTATGTTTTAATAATGGTGGCAATAATACATTTAGTAGAAAGCTATATATTAAATCCTAAACTTATGTCAGAAAAAACTAAATTACCTATATTCTTTACTTTTGTAATACTCATTGTATCTGAACATTTTATGGGAATATGGGGTTTGCTTCTTGGAATACCACTCTTTATGTTTATAATTGAAATATTAGGAGTTAGATTAGGAGAAGAGTCTAAAAGACAATAGATAAATTTACAATATTAATAATGAAACTCTTCAATAAAAACACTGTTAAATTAATAAACAATTTAATGGTGTTTTTTTATTACTATGCATATATATTTGATCTATGTAAAAGAATACTGAATAGATTAAATATATATCAAATAAGTTGATAAAGTCAGGTGAAAATAAATGATAATTATATATCATGATGTAGGTGGAGCACATTCCACAGCTATTGCAGCAAATCTACATATTAATAGACTGCCCATGGACAGATTGCCTAGTAAGAAAGAATTACTTGATTTACCTACCTTTGATAAGGTAGAAAAAGCTGATTTAGGACATTTATTATATATTGGCCAGGACGAATTTGGAGCTAAAGTTTATACACTAGGAAGAAAATATAGACCGGATTTAGTTATACCAGCGGTGGAAGACATGTATTCAGCTTTACATGGTGATGGTGAAGGATTGTATATTGTAGATACCCATCCAACGGTAAATTTACCTATGAAGATAGGTGGTTTTACATCCCGACAATTAAAATGGGTGAGGTTTGGAAGACCTATTGTAACTTATGGTAGTATTAAAGCCTATATGGATATAGTTAATATAGTAAAGGCAGTAAAAAATAATCTAAAGGTGGGAAACTGATACTGTATAAAAATATGATAATTGCTGTGAAAAATTAGTTATGGTGTATAAAATAATGCCTAAAGCAAAAATATATTTATAAGCAGCAATAGTTGTAGGCATTATTTTATAATGAATTCATAATTAGCCACCAAGAGTAACATCTTGTTTACTATACCATTCTAATGCATTATCAAATTGGTTTTTTGTAAAATCAGGCCACATATCATCAATAACATAAAAGTCAGAATAAACACTTTGGACAGGCAAAAAGCCACTGAGTCTTCTTCGGCCACCCCATCTAATAAGTAAATCAACTCTGCTTATGTCATGAGAGCCTATGGTATTGTAAATGCTGTTTCGAGAGTTAACCTGTGTATTCTTAAGATTCATAAGATCCCATTCCCAACCATAGTTTACTAAAAAATTTATTTTTATACCACCTTTTCCGAAGTCTTTTCTTTTAGTAAAAGGAAGTAATTCCTTTGGAAATATAGGGGAATCATAATTTCCAACTACTAATAGAGAGGCATTTTCCCTTGAAAGCATTTCAACTGCTTTCACACAGGCGGCTATAAAAGCATCCTTTTGAGCTGCTGGTCTTTTGGTATTATCTACAGTAAAACCATAAAAAGTGAGTTCTTTAACTCCAACTTCTTCGCAGCATTTAAACAGTTTAACACCAGGAAGTAAGCCCTTATCGTAGCCCATTTCTTTTGTAAACCCATTTTTTACTGCCCATCTTCTATTACCATCTGGAATAATACCAATGTGATTTGGAATTCTCATAATCATCCTCCATCCTATAAATAATGCTATAAAGTAATTCTAGTAGTATATTTATAATATTACAAGTGTAAAGTAAAAAAATTCTATAAATGCTAGTTTACGTATTAATTCATAATAATACTATAAATATATAATTTATAGTATTGCCAAATATAAAGTTTTTAAATATAAAAATTTTATTCTTACAAATTAAAGGTACTCTACGCTAACATAAGGATAATTTCTAATACCATTGTTTGCATTTGATAAAAAGGAAAAGTAGAAAATAAACATATCTTATGAAGTCCTTGATTTTAAAGGCATTATAGCATATAATAGTAAATAAAAATATACTAAGACAGTTCGAAAGCCATCCTGTCTATAAACAAAACTATGGAAAAGCCGTAGGTTTACGGTGTTTTTTTATTGTGATTATAGAGGCAGATAATGTCTCTTTTTATTTGCATTCTAATAGTTGAATTTTATAGAGCTGAGAGTATGCTCTATTTTTTTGAGGTGAAATATGAAAAATATAGGAATAACTACTACAGTTCCCATTGAGGTGCTGATTGCAGCAGGCTATGAAGTAAAAGATTTGAATAATATTTTTATTACAGATGAAAATTATTGTAAATATATAGATGATGCTGAAAAAGATGGATTTCCAAGAAGTTCTTGCGCTTTTAAAAAAGGTGTTTATGGGGTGGCAGTTAAAGCTGGATTTAAGGAAATAATAGGAGTTACAGAAGGAGATTGTTCAAATACTAAAGCCTTAGAGGAAGTGCTCAGAATGAAAGGAGTTAGAGTTTATCCTTTTGCTTATCCACAGAGCCATAGGCTGGAAGATGTAAAAATTTCTTTAGATAAATTTATGAATATTTTTAAAGTGTCTTTTGAACAGGTTGAGAGAATAAGGATAAGACTAGTGAAAATCAGAAAGCTTATAAAAGAGTTAGATGAGTTAACTTATATTGAAAATAAAGCAACAGCAGTGGAAAATCATATTTATCAAGTAAGTGCTTCAGACTTTAATGGTAACTATAAAGAGTTTGAAAATGATCTAATTAATAAAATAGAGGAAATTAAAAAGAGAAATCCAGTAGAAAAAAAACTTAGGCTTGGTTATATAGGTACACCACCTATGACTTTAGATTTATATGAGTACGTAGAAAAATTTGATGCAAGATTTGTATACAATGAAATTCAAAGGGAGTTTGCTTTTCCACGGGCTATAAATTGCAATAGTATATATGAGCAGTATTATGATTATACTTATCCCTATGACGTGAAATTTAGATTGGAAGAGATAGACAGACAAATACATGAAAGAAAAATAGATGCACTTATACATTATACTCAGGCATTTTGCTATAGACAAATAGAACACATAGTTATAAAGAATTCTATTAGTGTACCAATATTAAATATTGAAGGAGATAAATTAAATGCTTTAGATGAAAGAACAAAGCTTAGAATAGAAGCGTTTTTAGATATGGTAATAGATTTGAAGGAGATAGAGTAATGAAAAAATTGGGAATAGATCTTGGAAGCAGGCAGGTTAAACTTGTAATAATGGAAGAGAATAAGATAATAGAAAAGTTCATGATAAGTACCATGTCCTTTTATAAAAACTATTGCAGTTATGATGGCAAGTTAATGGTGGATTTAGATAAACTTAATATTGGATATGTAGACACCGCTGTATCTACAGGATATGGAAGGAATAATACAGACATTAGATTCTTTAAACCTATAAGTGAAATTAAAGCACATGCTTATGGGGCAATATATAATACTGGATTTAAAAACTTTATACTATTAGATGTGGGGGGACAGGATGTAAAACTTATAAGAGTTGAAGATGGTATTATAACAGATTTGGAACTTAACGAAAAATGTGCTTCATCCTGTGGACGATATTTAGAAAATATGGCAAATGTTTTAGAAGTTTCTATAGATTATATGTTTAGATATTATGAAAATCCTGTAGAACTAAATTCCACCTGCGCAGTTTTTTCAGAATCTGAATTAATAGGAAAGATTGCTCAAGGTATTTCTTTAGATAGGCTGTGTGCAGGAGTAAATTATTCCTTATATAAAAAGCTTAGGCCTCTTTTAACAAAATTTATGGGAAAAGTCCTTGTAATATCAGGAGGAGTTGCTAAAAATAAAGCCCTTAAAATTTATTTAAAAAATAATTATGAAAAAATAATAACTATAGAAGATGCTCAGTATAATGGCGCTATAGGCTGTTGTTACTATGGAGAAAAATTTAAAAATAAAATTAATGTTTAGCATAATATATTTTCAGAAAAATTCTTTGATGACATTAATTTAATATTAAGGTATAATATACTATATCATCTAAGATGAATAATAGAGGTGAGGATATGTTAAATGATGATAAATTTGCATTAATTTTACTGGTTCAAAATTCCAATACTATATTTTGTTATTTCAATATTTCTCCAGTGATAATAAAGATTTTTCAAGACAGATATGGAGAAGATTTTTGGAAAAATTCTAAGCCTGCTTTAAAAGTGTATGATACAACTAATAATACTTCAAGAGAGATAAAGACAATATATCTAGACCCCTTAGCAAATAATTGGTTTATAAATTTAGATAGAAGCGGTATTGATGTATTTGCAGAACTGGGGAGGATACTATCTAATGGTGAATTTATTCCAATTCTTGTATCTAACGTTGTGACTACTCCGAGAAATTATCAATCAAATAATTCTAACGTATATTATATTGATATTTCTAAAGATTCTGGAGATGAAAATAATAAATCATTGAATGATGAAGCCGGCAATATGTTTGATGATAAAAAAGAACAACCTTATTCATTTATGGATGAAAAAAAAAATTAGTAATTACCCAGATATGATAATATATTCCGATTTGTCCCAGAATGATTTTCTGAAAGAATATATAGAAAAGTGTTTAGATGAATATTCTAGTTTTTCTAGTTTTACAATTAAGGGGAATTTTTTTAAGGAGGAATAAATGTGCAAAAGGGATATGTATCCATAGTTCTCCATAGCCATATGCCTTACATAAGGCATCCAGAAATTAAAGATCCACTGGAAGAAAGATGGCTATTTGAGGCAATAAATGAGTGTTATATACCATTAATTCAAGTTTATGAGGGCTTAATTAAAGATAAAATAAGCTTTAAAATTACAATGTCTATAACTCCTCCACTTATGTCTATGCTGCAAGATGAATATCTTAATGAAAGATATACGGAGTATTTGAAAAAGTCTATAGAGCTTACAGAAAAGGAATTAATAAGAACAAAAGATAATGAGGAACTAAATAAGTTAGCTAAGTTTTATAATGATAGATTTAATAAATTAATGAAAACATATGAGGATTATGATTGCAATCTAATGAATGCATTTAAAAAGTTTGACAAGTTGGGATGTCTAGAGGTAATAACTTGTTCTGCTACCCATGCATTACTTCCATTAATAGCAATAAATCCTGAAGCAGTAAGGGCTCAGCTTGCCACTGGGATTCAGTCATATATTGATACTATGGGTCATAGTCCCAATGGTATATGGCTTCCAGAGTGTGCTTATACTTATTCATTAGATTCAGTGCTGAAAGAGTTTAATATAAAGTATTTTATTGCAGAGAGTAAGGCATTACTATATGCAGATCCAAAACCATTGTATGGAACATCGGCGCCAATATCAACACCAAATGGAGTATGTGCTTTTGGAAGAGATATGGACTCCTCTTATCAGGTGTGGAGTGATTTTATTGGGTATCCTGGAGATGAGAATTATAGGGAATTTTACAGAGATATCGGTTTTGAATTACCTATGGATTATGTTAAACCATATATTAATGCAGCTGGCATAAGGCTTGATACCGGTATAAAATATCATAAAATAACAGGAAAAACTGAAAAAAAACAGTACTATAATAGAGAAAGAGCTATGGAAAAGGTAAGAGAGCATGCTGCTCATTTTGCCAAATGTAGACAGGATCAGATTAGTGGATTGAGCGAACATATGGAGGTTCCACCTATAATAACTTGTCCTTATGACACAGAGCTTTTTGGACATTGGTGGTTTGAAGGACCTGATTTTATAGATGCCTTTATAAGAGAGAGTTCCAAAGAAAATTATTGCTATGATTTTATCACTCCATCTGAATATCTAATGAATAATTCTAGGGTTCAATGTTGTAGTCCTAATCCATCAAGTTGGGGTGAAAACAGTGATTATTCAGTGTGGATAAACTCTTCAAATCAGTGGATATATAGAGATTTGCATAGGTGTGAAGAAATAATGATAAGGCTTGCAAATACTTATAAAAGTCCAAGTGAATTACAAACTAGAGCTTTAAATCAAGCGGCCAGAGAACTTATGTTGGCAGAGTCTTCTGATTGGCCATTTATTATAAAAAATAATACTACTGTAGAATATGTAATTAAGAGAATTAACACTCACATAGATAGATTTACCAGGTTGTATGATAGTATTAGTAAAAACATTATTGATATAAAATTTTTAGAAAAAATAGAGGCTTTAGATAACATATTTCCAGATATAAATTATAAAATTTACGAAACATAAGGAATTACAGGAGTATGAGAAACATTTAATAATTTTGGAAGATAAATTCATATTAAATATTATAAAAACACTATCAAAGACTATTTAGGTTTAATAATTTGATAGTGTTAATTTTTAGTTAAGAAGAATTACTAATAAAACTTTAAATAAAATTTTATTTATATACAGCTCAGCTATAAAAATTATTAATTTTTATTTTTAGCCACTTCAATATTAACTCTTCTATCATTAAATTTTTTGCCGCTAGTATTTTCCAGTACCAATGGTACTTTATTTTCATTTACATCCACAAAGGAGAATTTATCCAGTATATCAATGCTTCCTATATAATTTGAATTAACATTAGAAGTGTGGTCTATAAATTCTAAAAGTGATTTTATGTTTATTCCGTCTCTGCGACCTATAGACATAAATAATCTTACTGAATTTTCTACATTCAATGAATCATCATTGGATTCCGTGGATATTTCTTTGTCCAGTGTATTTTTTAAAAGAGCAGCAGCAATTTGAGTTAGAGAATATTCTTTACTTAAGTCCTCTATAATTGGTTCAAATTTTTTGTATTCCTCAGTATCAAGAATACTTGTAACTTTAGTTACAATATTTTTGGATTTAATATTTATTATATCCTGTATAGTAGGTACTGTTTTCTTAGTGATCTTACTCTTTATATCTTTTTCTATTTGTCTTAATTTTATAAACTCTTTTTTAGTTACCAGACTTATGGCCGTACCAGATTTATTAGCTCTTCCTGTTCTGCCAATTCTATGAACATAAGATTCTGTATCTTGAGGAAGTTCATAATTAATTACATGAGTTATATTTTCTACATCAATTCCTCTTGCGGCTACATCTGTTGCGGCAAGGAAGGTTAAATGACCATTTTTAAATTTGCTTAAAGTAGAAAGTCTCTGATTCTGCTTCATATCACCATGCATTCCCTCTATATTATATCCTTTTGAACTCATGGCACTTACTAATTCATCAACACTTTTCTTTGTTCTACAGAATATAATGGCACTTTCAGGTGCATCAATATCTAAAATTCTACATAAAGATTCAAGTCGTGCATTGTTATGGATTTCATAATAATATTGCTCTATTTTAGATACTGTCAATGATTTTTTTAGTATCTGAATATGTCTTACATCTTCTTTTAGATAGTTTTCCGCTAATTTTTTTATTTGTCTTGGCATGGTTGCAGAAAATAGCAAAGTCTGTCTTTCACTATTGGTACTTTTTATAATTTCTTCAATGTCATCAATAAAGCCCATGTTTAGCATTTCATCTGCTTCATCAAGTACTAAATAATTTAAATCACCAAGTTTCAATGTTTTTCTTCTTATGTGGTCTAAAACTCTTCCTGGAGTACCAACTATAATGGACACATCTTTTTTTATACCAGATATTTGTCTATCCATAGATTGGCCACCATAAATTGGTAATGAACGAACTCTATCATATTTAGAAAGTCTTCTTAATTCTTCATATATTTGAATTGCCAATTCCCTTGTAGGAGTTAATATTAATGCTTGAACAGACTTTTTGGAAATATCAATTTTGCTAATGATAGGAGCTCCAAATGCACAGGTTTTCCCTGTACCTGTCTGTGCCTGACCAATAATATCAAAGCCTTCCATTATAACAGGTATACTAGCACTTTGTATTTCAGAAGGAGTTTCAAAACCCATATCATCCATGGCTTTTAAAACTGTATCCTTCAATTCAAGTTCAGTAAATTTAATGTTTTTCATCAGTTATCCTCTTTCTTTATTTAATTTAACAACTCATGATATCACATAATAGTGGAATTATCAAATTATTTTATAGCTGTTAAGTCATTTGTAGATAAATCTAAGCTATATGCTTTACCTGTATTTGTGTTTACAAAGTACCATCCTAGGGTATTACTATGATTTTCAGCTGAAGTGCTATTGCCAACGCTAGTAAGTGCTTGAAAAACATAGTATTTATTGTTATCTTTTTCTTGAAGATGGTCATAATTTACAGTGATATTTGAATTATTATCAATTTTAGCTTTTAATATACTTGAAGCCTTCTCAACAGTTATAGTATTTCCTTTAGAATCACTAGAGGATGTATCTATAGTATTGGATGACCTAGAATCAGAAGTATTAATTGATGAGTTAGCAGAGGAATTATTTGTATTGCTAATGTTTTTACTATTATCAATATTTGGATTGTCATTTTGCTTTACTGCATTGGATGAATTGTCATTTCCAATATTAGTAGAACTAGCTTTATTTTGTGTAGTATTTACTGTTGAGTTTGTAGCATTATTTTCAGCAGTTAAATTTGAAGTATTTGTATTGTTTTTTGACTTTAGAGTTGAAGAATATCCTTTTGGTGTTTTTGATGATAATCTAAATATAGTAAAAAGTGATAATATACACAGGATTATAAATATAATAAAAAAAGGTAATAATTTAATTTTTTTATTTTTATGTCTTTTAACTCGTGTCATTGAATATACCTCCATAAAGTTTTATAATAAATAGTTTAATTTATACCAGTAATAAACATTATACTACTAATTTTACTATATTTTTATAAAAAATCACATAAAAATTTTGTAATTGAAAAAATGAAAACTAAAAAGTCCCGTTTGTACATAGGTAAATAATATAAAATATGATATAATGAAAGTTATTATTAATGGCAAGGAGATTATATGGATAGAGGAATTATTAATTTTAAAGAAACTGAGCTCAGCAATGGACTAAAGCTCATAACTATAAAAAAATCTACTGATTTATTTTCAGTTCATGCAGGAATAAAAATAGGATCTATATATGAGAGAAAAGACGAGAAGGGAATAGCACATTTTGTTGAACATATGCTTTTTAAAGGTACGAAAACTAAGAGTAATGAAGTACTTAATGATGAATTTGAAGGTATAGGAGGAGAGTATAACGCCTATACTGATTATAACTGTACCGTAGTACATGCAGCTGGCTTGAAGGAAGAGCTTACAAAATCATTGTCTTTGATATCAGACATGTTAATTAATTGTAATTTTCCAGAAGAGGAAATTGAAAAAGAGAGAGAAGTAATATTAGCTGAAATCAGAACTAGTATAGATGATGTAGAAGATTACAGTTTTAAAAGAGCTCACGCAGCTGCCTATAAGAATAGTCCCCTTAAATATGAAACTATTGGAGAAGAAGGAACTGTAAAAAAATTTACAAGAAAAGATATTTATAATTTTTATCATAAATATTATGTTCCCAATAACTGTTGTATTTCAATAGTGTCTTCCTTAGAACATGAAGATTTAATTAAGCTTGCTGAGAATTATTTTGAAAAATGGTTAAGAAAGGATTTTAGAGTTAAAGATATTATTGTGGAAAATAATATTCCTATTAAAAAAATAACTTTTAAAGATAATATAGAACAAAGCAGTATTATATATATTTTTACCTTTCATGGTTTAGATGAGAAGTCAGAGTTAGCACTTAAAATACTAAATCATAAGCTTGGTGAAAGTGCAAATTCAATTTTGTTTAGAGAGCTACGAGAAAAAAGAGGTTTAGCCTACGATGTATATTCAGAATTGGATACCAGTAGTTTTGTTAAAAGCCTGTATATATATACTGCTGTAGGAAAAGAAAATATAGAAAATACTATAGCTTGTATAAATAGTTGTATAGAAAAAATTAAAAGCGAAGAGTTTTTATTTGATGTTGATACCATAAATTTAATGAAAAAGGTGTTAAAAACAGCAGTTATATTAACTATAGAGGATACTTCAGAATTGTGTAATTATGTGTTACACCAAATAATAGAAAAAGAGGATATATATAAGTTTTTAACGGATATGAAGGATTTAAAAGATATAAAAAAAGAGGATATATATGAAGCAGCCAGGACAGTGCTAAAGGATCCTACAATTCATATATTATTGCCAAAAGAGAGTGATATTTTTGAAGGATAAAATAACTAAGATAGAACTACAGAAAAAAAGAAAAGATAGAGTCAATATATATATAAATAATGAATATAGTCTTTCTTGCAGTGCTGAATTGGTTTTTTTACACTCTTTAAAAAAGGACATGGATATAGATAAGGATTATTTAGAAAAAATTATAGATGAAGAAAATTATATTAAATGTAAAAATGATGCTCTTAAAGCTATAGAACGAAGTTATAAAACTGAAAAAGAAATAAGTACAAAGCTAGTTCAGAAAGAACATAGTGAAAAAAATATAAATAAGGCCATTGAATTTTTAAGACAATATAAATTTGTAGATGATTATAGATATGTTGATTTGTACTTAAAAGAAAAAATGAAAAAACAGGGAAAAAAGAAAATAAAATATGAATTATTGAAAAAAGGCATTGAAGAAAATATTATTAATGATAAGCTTGGTAGTATTAGTAATGAGAGTGAAGTCTTTAATATGGATATATTAGCTAGAAAAAAGTATAGCATTTTGATAAAAAGTGAAGATAATTCCTTTAAGATATACAGTAAATTATTTAATTATCTTTCTAGATTAGGTTATAATAATAGTATGATAAAGGATGTTATAAAAAATATAATGGATGTCATAACTGAAAAAGATAATTATAGACAAAGTATAAAAAAGACAACGGAAGAAAATTATCAGGAACTTCATAGTATTGCAGAGAAAAGATACAATATAATACTAAAGCATGAGAGTAACTCTGTTAAAATTTATGGTAAGCTTTGGAGATTTCTAACAGCTAAGGGGTATAGTAGTGATGATGTAAAACAAGAACTAAAAAAATTAATAAATACAGATATATAGATAAAGACATATAAAGATAACATATAGAAATAGTTTCAAATATAATTTTAGAGGTGATTTTGTGAAGGTTAATCCCGTAACTTTAATTATAATAATTAGTTTTTGTTATCCAATATTAAAGGGACTTTTGTTGGGGTTCTCATCTTATAGTGCCAAAAGGGATATGGAAAATATTATTGGAAGTATATCTTTTATACTTGCTGTGTATATAGGAATCAAATATGTAAGAAACATTTTTATAGGAAATGAAAATGGTGTCGTGAATAAGATGATAAGCTATCTTCCAGATAATATAGCTTATTATTTCCAAAGTAAACCTATGATAATATATTTAATTGTTATTCCCATAGCAATCTATATAATTTATAAAATTATAAGTGTAATATTGATTTTTATAAATAATATTACTATATATCATTTAATAGATGGAATTGAAAGTTTAGTTAGAAATAAAAGCTATGTGTTTAGAAGAATAATGGGAGCTTTAGTACAAATTCCAAGGTCAATATGCTATCTTTTGGTTGTATTACTAATGTTGAATTTTGCATCAATGTTTAGTGTCAATAGTCAATTTAACAAATATTTAAGTAGTTCAAATACCTATAAATACTTATGTCAGCAATTCGTTATACCAGCTACTAATTCTAATGTTGCTAAAAAATTGCCGAAGATAATTGATGATTCTGTAAGCATTGTAGTCAAACAAAATAATTTACAAAATTTACCCAATGGTAAAATAAGCGATACTTCTCCAGGCAGAACTATTGTATATTATAATGGTGTTACTTTGGATGAAGGTATAAAATCAAATCAGCAGATAAATAATTTTGCAAGAAATTTGGTGGAGCGTGAAGGAAATACTACAAGTAAAGCAAAAAAATTATATGATTGGGAAGGTCAAAATATAGCCTATGACTATAATAAAGCTAATTTAGTTTTAAATAATAATTTTGACATACAATCTGGTGCCATACCAACCTTTGAATCCAGAAAGGGAATTTGTTTTGATTATGCGTGTTTATATGTAGCTATGGCTAGAGCTGATAATATGAAGGTAAGACTTGTAACAGGTGAAGGTTTTAATGGAGTAAGTTGGGTAAGTCATGCTTGGAATATGGTTTATATTCCTGAAACAGATAAATGGATTAATGTGGATACTACTTTCTCAAAGGGTGGAAACTATTTTAACAGTAGAATCTTTGATTTAGATCATAGAAATGCTAAGATTATTGGAGAATGGTAAGAAAAATCTCTCTTAACCGTTTAAAATGCTCATTTTTAGCACAATATAAATGAGTAAATGTACTAAAAACGTACTAGTATAAATCATCAAGCTTATTTGCAACAGCACTATCCTTGTTAGGATATAAATGAGAATATGTGTCTATAGTTGTTTGTGGATTTTCATGACCTAACCTTTCTGCAATTAATAGTGGAGTAAAACCAAGTTCAATGAGTAAAGATGCATGGGAGTGTCTCAGGTCATGAATGCGGATTTGTTTTACTTCACTTTTTTTGCATATTCTTTTTATTTCTCTGCAAATGAAATCTTTTGTAAAGGTAAAAATTCTTTCATTGCTTCCAGTTTCGTAAACTTTGTTTTTATATATTTCTATGTCTCTGCAGAGAAAGTCAGAAAGTGAAACATCTCTTTTGCTTTTAGGCGTCTTAGGATTATTTATATAATCTATTTTATTTATTCTTGCATAAGTTTTAGTGATATGGAGAATTTTATTTTCAAGGTCAATATCTTTCCATGTAAGAGCCATTAATTCACCACTTCTTATTCCTGTCCAAAATAATATTTTAAAAGCTAATGTAGCCATGGGCTTAGAACTATATTCTATAAACTTTTTAAATTCATCTAAAGTCCAAAACTTCATACCATCTGCATTTTTCTTACCAATAGTACCCGCCTTTATATCTGGGTTACTACTTAGATTATAATATTTTATTGCGAAATTAAATATTGCGCTCAATTGATTATTTATATTTTTTAAATATGTTTGGGAATAATCTTTTTTTATCATTTCATTTTGCCATTTTCTTACATGATTAGCTGTAATGTCGCTTGTACGCATTTTACCGAAGTAAGGCTTTATTTTTAAATCTACTATATATTTCTTGCATTGCAATGTAGTAGCTCTTATTCTAGTCGCTGCATCCTCCATGTATAAGTCTGCAAGAGCACCAAAATTTATATCGCAATTATTTTGCTGTTTTTCTAAAAATTTTCTTTCAAAAGCTTTAGCTTCACTTTCTTTCTTAAATCCTTCTTTTTTCTTTTTCTTTTTGGCACCGGTCCAATCCGTATAATAGAATGAACAATACCATGTACCTTTTTCCTCATTTTTATAAGTTGGCATAAAATCATCTCCTTTATTTAATACAAACATATGTTCTGCTGAATGGTAAAAAAATATACTCACATACAAACCACCTCCCTAAATTTCATTAAATAGTTGCTTTAAGGCTTTTTCAGGTAGCTCTAAACAACTAGATATCTGTTCCATTGTCATTTCATATAATTGAATTTCATCAAATTTAATATTATTAAATTTAAAGGCGAAATAATTAGCTTGTCTCTCTAATTTGCCTTTATTTATTAAATCTCCATTAAAAGCGGCACTGCCTATACTTGTATGAACTACGGCATGGCATACTTCATGAGATATAACAAATCTTGCATATTTTACAGCGAAGTCATTTCTTATAAATATCACTTCTCTATTGAAAAAATTTCTATTATAAACAGATTCATTCCCTAGTAAGATTGCATTATTAGGCTCTAATTTTACAATGTCGATACCAAGATAATCGCAAACTTCATATATATCATTACTTCCACATTCTTCTATTAATCCTAAAATGATACTATCAATCCAATTCATAACCTTTCATCCTCAATACTAACTATTTCTTATATTTATACCCCAAAAGTTTTAATTGATTTAATAGTTCATTAGCAAAATCCATGATTTCTTCATCGCTCATTTTATTTGCATCAAAACCACCAAAGCCCATTATAGCGGGCTGGCTTAATACAAATTTCATAGCTTCCTGAGGTGTTTTAAATTCAAAACCATCTTTAAGCAGCATACTTTTATATTTTCCTTTTTCTGATTCATAATATTCTTCAGACGCCTGATCCATAGGGGGCTCATTTTTGTCCGCAAAGAAATCACTTACAGGAACTTTTAATGCATTAGCAAGTTTTTGCAAAGTTTCAGCTGTGGGGTTGCTATTATTATTTTCAATTTCACTTATAGTGGATTTTGATAAGCCTGTTATTTCTTTTATATCCATAATTGATAATTTTTTAGATTTTCTAATTTCTCTAATTTTATTCCCTATCTTTTTTACATTATTATTTGCATCCATATTAATCACCTTTAATTTTTATTTGGTACTGTATACCGTACTTTTATTATAGCACAGAGTTCGGTAAAGTAAACAAGAAATTTTAAGGAATTGTAAGAAAATTTAAGCATTAGAGAGAAGGTTCGGTTTAACAGTCATTTTTGTTCTGTATACAGGTAATTACACAATAGCATTAAGTTCGGTATGGTGGTAATATTTAATCATACCGAACAACAAGGAGGTGCAGAAAATGAATAATACTATAAGGGAAATAATCAAAAATAAAAATCTTAAAACAATTGAGGTCATAAGGAAAGTTGGAGTTGCTAAATCCTATTTTTATGATGTAATGAACGGAGCTTCTATACCTTCACTCCAAATAGCTAGAAGAATTTCAGACGAACTTGAGGTTCCTTTAGACGAACTTTTTCCTGAAGAAACCTTTGAAACTAGAAATTAAGAGAGGTGGCGAAAATGTCAAGTTTTTACAGAGTAGAAGATATTACTAAAATCTTAGATATATCTACATCCAAGGCATATAAAATTATCCAGCAATTAAACAAAGAGCTTAAAGATAAAGGCTATGTAACTATTGCCGGGAGAATACCTATCAAATATTTCAAAGAAAAATATTATTGCTAAATAATCACTTCGGAAAATAACTGTTCATTTCTTGGGTGCCGCAATGGCTAAAAAGTAAAAAGAGGGCGATAAAAGTGTTTGAAGCTAAGAACATAAAGAATTATAACAGATTAGGCCCAAATGCCAAGAAAGCGTTCGATAATTTTCTAAGGAAATTCTACAATGCTTGGGAATATCCTGAGGATCATAAACCAGTTGCAGTAAATATGTGCAAGGGATTCTTAAAAGTAGATCTAAATGATGGTAGCTGGCTTCACGTTACTCCAAGTGGAGAGTGGTATTAAAAGGGGTGATGATTTTGAACAAATACCAAAAGGTTATAAATCAAATTGTAAAAGACCATCTTCAAAAGACCTTTATACCATTATCCTTTACATGTGTTAGAAAAGTAATTCGTAAAAAATTTAAAAGAGTAACTAATGGATATGGCTATAAGAGCCTTAGATTTTCAACGTTACTAAAAATCAAACAGTATGGCAAGGATCATGAATTTAGAGCATAGGAGGTGAAATCATTGAAGATTAATGAAAACTACAAAATTGAAGCCATTGACGAAAGAAATGTTTGCATCATGGAGAGAAAAGTTCCAAAGGAAGAGCCGGGAAAAGAGCCAAAGAAACATTATTGGAAAACAGAAGGCTACTATCCTAACATAGAATTTGCTCTTAAGAGTTTAGTTACAAAAGAGATTAATGGTACTGGAATAAAAGGTCTAAAGACGATTACAGATAAGATTAAAGAGCTTCATGAACTTATGGAAGAACTTAATTATAAAACGGCTATGGAGCTACTGGAATATAAGAAAAAGAATAAGGAGCTTGAGGCGACCATTGAGGAAATGTCAGAGAGAATTTTAGATTTGGAGGCATGTGAATAGTGCCAAGAAAAGTTAATGTTGATGTAAATAGAGCCAAACAGCTTTATGAAAAATATGGAACACTTTCAAGAGCGGCGTTAAGTTTAGATTGCTCACCAACTCATCTAAAGAAAGTTCTTGTTAATGCTGGCGTTGAAATCAATCCTTACAAAGCTGAAAAATGGAATATGAAGTCAGGAGGATGGAATAATGGCTAAGAAATTTTTACCCGGTCTTAAGTATGTGTTTACTAAAAAGAATTTTATTAAAAGATTTGGCAAGGAAGAATATAGGAAAAGCAAAACATGGGTTAACAAAGCGAATGGTAACAACGTTAAGGTAACAGGTATTTGCAGTGGCGATGTTAGAGGTTTTTTAGTAATCCCCGAGTGGTGCAAATGCATAGGAAAGGAGTAAAGGAAATGATTGATGTTCAAGATCATTTAGGACTTGCAAAGCTTCAGGCAGGTAGGATATATAAAAAATTTCAATTGTCTTATAGATATGACTTTGATGACATTCTTCAAATGTGTCATGTTGGACTAATAAAAGCTGCACAAAAATTTGATAAAACTAAAGGGTATACATTTAGTACTTATGCCTTAAGCCTAATGTATGGTTATGTATTAAACACTATTTTGAGAGATAAATATTATCCATCTGCAGAGAGAAATGGAAGTTTAAATTCACATGTCCTTAGCTTAGATATTAATGTTAACAACTCTATGGATAAAGAAGTTACTTATAAAGATGCCATTATGGATAAACAAGAATTTTATACTGAATTTACTGGTATTTTAGTAAGAACTGCTTTAGAAAAATTGCCCAGTAAACATAGAGAAGTTATAAAACTTAGATACTTTCAAGGAAAAACTCAAATGCAAATAGCAAAACTATTTGGGACTAGTCAAACTACAATTGGACGGTTTGAAAAAGAAGGCCTTACCAAATTAAGGAGATACGTAAGTTAGGAGTGGTAAATGCAATGATAAGAAAATTACTGGAAAAGCAAGGACTTAAAATGTCAGACCAAGAGTTTAATGAAGTCATGCAAGAAACTCAAAATGATATTAGAGAAAATCATCTTAGATTCGGTGTTAGGACTTCAAGAAAATATCTGTTAAAGGTGGCAATTATTTATTATGGAATTTCAAAGAGTATATAAAAAAAGAGCTCTTAGAAAAAGAGCCAATAAATAAAATAGTGTATCCCTATTCTACTATGGAATGAGGGTAAAAGTCAAATAGGAGGAAATATAAATGCAGGTAAATATAAATAAGATAGCCATAAAAGGCTTTAAAGGCTACGTAGACGAATGTGAATTTGTCTTAGGTAAAAGAGAACATTAGTAAGTGGTGATAATGGTCTGGGAAAGTCTAGCATAGGTGAAGCAATAGCGTGGGCTATAACTGGTTGTGATATTAACGGAAATGAAAAAGCTACAGCAAGGCATGTTAATGATAAAAAGCCGAAGTTAACTGAGGTCGTACTTGATTTCGAGATAGATGGAACGCCACAAACTTTAATCAGGAGAAAGAAAGGCTCCAGTAATGAGATTTATCTAAATGATGTTAAGGTAACCAATAATGATATCTCAAAGGACCTTTATAAGAGCAAAGATGTTTTCCTCAGTATATTAAATCCTTATTACTTTCCTAATTTAGCTCCAAAAGATGCAAAGAATCTTTTATCCAGTATCTTAAAGCCAATAAGCAAGGAAGAAATATTTGCAGAGCTAGGGGACTTCTTAAAGGAAAAATTAGAAAAGAATAAATTTAGAACTCCTGAGACTTTTCTTACAGATAAGAGAGCAGAGCTTAAGGACCAGGAAGAAAACATTATATTCTTAGAGGGGGTCATTGAAGGTGCCAAACCTATAGATATTTCTGAAAGAAAGAGTTTTGATAATACAGAGCTGAAGAATCTCAAAGAACAACTCAAAACTTTGGAATCAGTAATTAAAGATCCTAAGTTTGATGAATTAGAAAATAAAAAGAGAAAATTACAATTAGAACTTTCTAAAGGATATTTTGATGTAAAGCCTATAAATGATACTAAGTGGCATAAAGCAGAGAAGGACAGTTTACTTAAGAGATTTAAAGAGATTAAAGCCAAAATATCTAATCTTGGTAAGAATGTAGTTACTTGCGATAACTGCGGCAATGAAATTGACCTTAATGCGACTCTAAAAGCTAATTTAGAAAAAGAATTAAAGGATATACAAATTAAAGGTGTTGCCAAGAAAAAAGAAATAGAAGAATGGGAGAAAGAAAATGAAATTACCAAGGCTGAAAATGCGAAAGTAGTTCAGGAATGGGAGATAGGACTTAAATATCAAATAGAAGCCATTCAAAAAGAAATAAGTGAACTTGCAGCAGAAAAATCAAAAGAGGAAGAATCCAGAAAAGAGAAAATCACATCAATAAAAGCAAAAGTATTAGAGCTTGATGAGGAAGAGAGAAGAATTTTTGCTCATAACTCAAATATAGAAGCTCTTGAAAAGCAGAATGAAAAAATCAAGCATGATATAGAAAAATCCAAGAGAGAAATTGAAAACTCCAAGCTAAAAATAGCAGAATTAAAAGTTGCTATAGATGCCGGTAAGCAGTACAACTCTATAAAACTTAAAAAGCAAACTGAGATTATAGGTAAGTACCTAGATAAAGTAGAGTTGCAATTTGAAAAATTAACCAAAGATGGAGAGCTTAAAGATGATTTTAAAATCCTATATGAAGGTAGAGAATTCAATAAGTTATCTAATGCAGAAAAAATAAAGGCTGGACTTGAAATGAGTAACTTTGTTTCAAATATGATGGACTTACATTTCCCAGTTTTTATAGATAATGCAGAGAGCATTACAGTTATACGGGAATTAGATACACAAATGATTATGGCCAAAGTAGTTGAAGGTCGAGAATTGAAAGTTGAGGTGCTTAAATAATGAGAAATGATAATACTGATGTTTTAGCAATGGGTAGAGTTGAGTATGAAGTTAATGGAACTCCAATAAAACTAACTTCTACTATAGTAAAAAAATATTTAGTGAGCGGTGATCCAACACGAGTTACAGATGAAGAAGTAGGAGTTTTCCTCCAATTATGCAAAGGTCAAAAATTAAATCCATTCTTAAGAGAAGCATATCTAGTAAAATTCGGCAATAAGCCAGCAGCCATGATAGTTGGCAAAGATACTTTTACCAAGAGAGAATTAAGAAATCAAGATAGTGAAGGACATGAGGCAGGAATAATAGTTGTTAATCTAAAAAAAGAGGTTGAGCAGAGAAGCGGAACATTCTATCTTAAAGGTCAAGAAATGCTAGTTGGTGGATGGGCTAAAGCTTACAGAAAAAATAAAAAATTCCCTACTGAAATTACAGTTACATTAGATGAATATATAGGCAAAAAAGCAGATGGTACAACAAACTCTAACTGGACCCAAAGACCGGCAACGATGATAAGAAAGGTCGCATTAGTCCAGGCTCTTAGGGAAGCATATCCAGAAGAATTTGAAGGTTTGTATGTAGCTGAAGAAATGAATGTTGATGATAAAGATTTAAACACTGAGCCAGTAGATCCTGAAAAGGAAATAGAAAAAGAAAATGAGGTACCAGAGCAGCCAAAGCCAGTACAGAGAGAGCAAAAAGAATATTTGATGCAGCTAGGAGCTCAAAAGGGACTTGTAATTGGTGAAGGTAAAGAAGCAGATGTAAGTAAGCTTGAAGCACTAGCAAATGAGCACAAAATAAGTCTTAGAGGGTTAACTTATGAAAGTGCAAATACTCTTCTAAAATTAGTTGAAGAATACACTGAGGTTGTAGATGTTGAGGTAACTCCTGTAAATGATGATCCTGGACCTGATGCTCCACCAGAAGATGAGAGTGACACGGAACCATTTTAATTAAGAGGTGATCTCATGATTTCAAATGCAAATATATTTTTAGAAGAAAATGACAAGTATTCATTCAAGCCATTAGACCGCAATAGTGACAATATTATATTTAAGTTTTCAGATGGAACGTGGATAACTGGCACATGGGACGCATTTAATAAACTTTTTCACACAATAGATGAAATGCTGCACGAAGAAAAAGAAACCTATATATCATTACAGGATAGATTATCAGAAGTAGAAACAAAAGCAGATAAGCTTCAGGAAGAAAATGATTATTTACGAACAAAGCTATCTATAAGGAGGCAAGCATGAAAGATATAAAGGTAGTTAAAGAACAAATAATAAATCTTTTGAGTAATGTCAAAAGAGAAAATATAGATAAGGTTGTTAAATATTTGGTAGAGGGCGATTTTTTTACCGCCCCCGCTTCAACCAGATTCCATGGAAATTTTTCAGGAGGACTTGCAGAGCATAGTTTTAATGTCTATGAATTATTCAAAAGAAAAAATGAAATATATGATTTTGGACTAAGCTATGACACGGTTACAATTTCTTCATTGCTTCACGATATTTGCAAAGTGAATTTTTATACTGTTTATGACAAGAACGTTAATATTGCAAAAACAGGTGAAAAACCGAAATGGATTAAAACACCTGCGTATGGGGTTAATGATTTAATGCCTATAGGACATGGTGAAAAGAGCGTTATATTGCTTCAGCAATTTATAAAACTAACTAAAGAAGAAGTTATCCTTATCCGTTGGCATATGGGTGGCTATGAAGCTAAAGAAAATTTAAATACTATAAGTACAGCTTGGAATATGTATAAAGCTGGTGTTGCTCTCCATACAGCAGATTTGGAATCTAGTTATATATTAGAGGATCATTTTGAACCTGGCGAAAATAGTAACCAAGTTAAATTTAAACAGTGAGGTGAAATAAATGAACAGAGTTGTTTTAATAGGTAGACTCACAAAGGATCCGGAACTTAAATTTACGCCCGGTTCCGGAAATGCAGTTTGCACATTTACTTTAGCAGTAGATAGGAATTTTACTGACAAAAATACGGGAAAAAGAGAAGCAGATTTTATTCCCATAGTGGTATGGGGCAAAACAGCAGAATCCTCAGCAAATTATTTAAACAAAGGCAAACTTGCTGGAATCTCAGGAAGAATACAGACCAGGAATTATGAAGCTAAAGACGGTCATAGAGTTTACGTTACTGAAATAGTGGCTGATGAGGTACAGTTCCTTGAATGGGATAAGAAACCAGTTGATGGAGAGATAAATAATCAAGGCGGAAAAGTTCTTGAACCAGTAAAGAATACTGATACTGAATACGGAGATATTACACCCATAGATGATGGGGACATTCCATTCTAGTTCGGAATTTGAATATAGTACGAATCTTCAGGCGGTGAAACAATGGAACTGAATAGAGTAATTAATATTGATTGTTTAGAAGATACTTAAACAAAAGGGCAACAATTATAGAATAGATTTTAAAAAGAGACGACCTTAAAATAGCCATCTCTCCAAGTGTACTTATACAAGAGGACTGTCAATCTGAGTAGTAAAAAGAAAGTTATGGTTGTGCCCATCATCAATTGTTGTAGCGCCGCTAACAACGTGCACATGTTTATTAGTACCAGGTATTGGTATATTAGGCCCAGTTGTTACTCCAATTTCATGGTGATGATCAAGAAAATCGGTATTACTCAATATTGCATGCACATGGTTATTAGTACCAGGTATTGGTATAACTTCACTTGTAACTCCTGCTACTCGGTGATTGTGTCTATCGTCTCCTTCTTCAGCTAATTTAGTACTCTGTTCAAATTCATGTACATGAGTCTGTGTTCCAGTGCACTTAAGTTGTTGTTTAGATTGTGACACATCGTTTATTGAATTAGGCATAATTTATCCCTCCCACAAGATAATAAGAATAGTTTTGTTTACTTTTTTATTATACGTTGAGCATATCGGAGAGGTTCATATTTTTTCACTATATAGCTATACACATAAGAAATGAGATTACACTTTTGATAAAATGGCGAATTAACTAGGATTGAAGATGTACTTTAATAATTAAATAGGCTTAGTGATATTAATAGGTTGATTTGTTTGGTGTTGTTATTTAATATGACCCATCTATTCTAGGATGAATAATTTTAGGCCTGATAACTTGATTGTTATTCTGCTTTTGATTTATATTTTTATACCTAGTGTAATAACAGAATGATACTATAAGCACACTAAAGACTAATGTTAAAAGTAATTTTCTTTTCATAGTTAAGGCCTCCATAAATTATTAATATAAGATAATTTTATAATTAATATACAGAATTTGCAAGTTGTTTGAAAATAAGACATATTAAAGGCGGGTGAAGAATGGAAATTAGATTAGTTGATATTGATAGCAAAATGCCTAATATTGCTCTTATGAAAATATCAGCATATCACAAAGCAAAAGGTGATGATGTAGCATATCATAGTCCTTTACTTGATGCCTTTGCCAAGATAGATAAAGTGTATGCTAGTAAGTTATTTAAATTTACTGATGATTATAAATACTATCCTGATGCTGAAATAATCAAAGGAGGCACAGGATTTGACATTAAATCAAAACTTCCATTAGAAATTGATAGTATAAGAAAGCTAGATTATTCTATATATCCTCAACATGATTATTCAATGCAGTTCTTTAGCAGGGGGTGTATAAGAAATTGCCCATTCTGTGTAGTGAGAGAAAAAGAGGGTTATATATGTCCAGTAGAGCCTATGGAACTTAATCCCAAGGGTAATCACATGGAAGTATTAGACAATAATTTCTTTGCTAATCTTGAATGGAAAACAGCAATTAATAAATTATTAGAGTGGAAGCAGCCAGTAAATTTACATGGTGTTGATGTGCGGATCATGGACGAAGAGCAGGCATTTTATTTAAATAAGCTAAAGCATTATAAACAAATACACATAGCGTGGGATAATACTAAGATAGATTTATTACCTAAGCTAAAAGAAGTAATTAAATATATTAAACCTTACAAAATCATGTGTTATGTACTTATAGGCTATTGGAGTAGTGAGGAAGAAGATTTATACAGGGTGAAAAGGTTAAATGAACTAGGGATTAGTCCTTTTGTAATGCCTTTTGATAAAAGCGATAATTACCAAAAGAATTTTGCTAGATGGGTAAACATGAAAGCAGTTTTTAAAACAGTAAAATGGGAGGAATACAGAGTAAGTTAATGCGGAATGCAAATATTGGAGAGATATATATGGCTAAAAATATTCTTTGGAAGTATGATTCAGAACTTGGGTATGCTTATTTCTGCCCTAAGTGCAAAAAGTTTTTATGTATGCATGAGAAAACATGTAAATGCGGACAAGAGATTGATTGGTCTAATCCAGTTCAATATAAGGGTAAGGTTAAGTGGAAATAGTTCAGAATATAAAAAATGGGGGGATAAATTTGATTATTGAAGAAACGGAAAGACACTTAGTTATGGCAAGTGTAAATTTAAAACATGCTATTTTAGAGTTAAAAAATATACCTTGTAAATGCAATGAAGATGAAAGTTGTTGGAGATGTGACTTGCTTGATGAAGTGAGAAGTGTGAGAAAAGATATTAATGATGAAATATCAGAAAAATTTTGTTAGTAGTTCGACCTGCAAATATTATCCGAAATAAGGTGATATAAAATTGATTTTTTATAAGTGTGATGTTTGCGGTTTAATAACAAATAGAATTTTTAAAAGATGTCCTGAGTGCGGTGTTGAAAGTGCAAAAACTAAGCAGGAAGTTGGGTATTGTTGTAATCAGATATTATCAAATGACAATCAATTAATAAAAGAAGGTGAATGAATGCATTACAAATTTTCAGAAACAGAAATCAAGAAGCTCTTAAAAGAAAACTTCATGATTCTATATGATACCAGAGAGCAAATTAACGGTCATATCTTGGATTACTTGGATAAAAAGAAAGTCCCCTATAAGAAGAAAAAGATTGATGAAGGAGACTACACCGCAATCATAACCAAGAGACCTGAAATGGGAATCTACAGAGATTTATATTTTCCAGTGGCAGTAGAACGCAAAAATTCCATAGATGAACTTGCCGGAAATCTTGCCGAAGAAACTGACACGCATGATGATGTAAGACTTATCAGAGAACTTCAAAGAGCAAAGACCAAAGGCATTAAGATTTATTTAATCATTGAAGATAAGAACGGTATGGAGAATATAAAGACAGGCAATTACAGGAGTCTATATACTCCAAAAGCTCTTTTAGGAAGGCTATCAAGTATACAGGACCTATATTTATATGACACCATATTCACTGAAAGAATCAACTCAGGTTTTGAGATTTACAGGAAACTTTACTATAGTGTCAGGAATTTCTTAAAGGAATTGGATACGGATTTAAGTCCGGAAATAGAGGCGTAGAGATATGAAGTATCACTCAAGAACTTATTATTTAAAAAGAATACCTTATTATTTTAAGAAACACGATACATGGGCGGTTCTTATGTGTATCAGATGTACAATTAACCCTAATTTGAAATAGTTAATAAATTTGATTTTACTTAGAAAAGAGGTGAGATGGTGGAAATACAGGATATAGATTTAAAAGAACTTATAGAAAGAGAAATAGGAGAACATTTCAATCGGCAGGGATACATTAGATGTCCCTTCCATAATGAAAAAACGCCCTCACTCTCTGTTAAGTTTTTTCCAGATGCCAATAAGGAACGGTTTAAATGTTGGGGTTGTTCTGAAAAAGGGGATGCCATTGACTTTATAATGAAACTTAAAAACTTTGATTATACTGAAGCTAGAGAATATTTAGGACTTCCAGTAGAAAAGAATGGTCAAGAGCAGCAGGCTGAAAAAATCAAAAGTTATATTGAATGGCAAATAGAAAAATGTGATTTTAGGAAAGGTCAAAAGCTTCTTGGGTTATTTGAATTTGCTAATGGTAAAAACGAGGTCGTATATTATAAAGCAAAATTCTTAAAATCCGACGGAAAGAAAGATTTATCTTACTATCATGTAGAAGATGACAAGGTAATCAATAAACGTGGAACGGATGAACTCATATATAACTATTACAGCGTTTTGGAGGGCATTAAAGATAATAAGATAGTAATTATATGTGAGGGTGAAAAAGATGCCAACAAACTCAACAGTATGCTTAAAAAGGATAAGTATGTTGCTACAAGTATTAAAGGTTGCAAAGACTTAACTATTCTTGAAGGTGCTAAGATTTATGTTTGCAGCGATACTGGTGAAGCTGGAGAAAAATATAAGTGGCATATATACAATGAACTCTTTGCGTGTGCCAAAGCATTTAAGTTTATCAATCTTCCAGGAATAAAGAATTTAGGAGACAACAAAGATGTTACGGACTGGTTAGATGCTGGCCATGATAAATTTGATTTACTGAAGGCTTTTGGTAGATCCTTAGATTTGAAGAATAAATATGAGTTGCAGCAAGATAGAGAAGGAATTTATAAAATAGTTCGTAAAGTTAAAAAAGATGATGTTGAAGAAAATAGAATTAATATAACCAATTTTAGGCTTATTAAGGCAACTAGAATTAGCTTTGAAGATGAAGAACAAGAAGGAGTTAAGCTAGTTTTAAAATCTCCTACAGGTAATGTCATAGAAAAAATAGGGTCTTCCACGGTTTTTGATGATCTAAAGAGCTTCAGAAATTTCTTAGGGACCATAGACCTTAGTTTTTCAGGAAACATGGATAATTTGGTAGAGCTTAAAAGCTGGATAAACAATTATTTTGCTCTTGAAGTAGAAGAAATTCACCAGGGGGTCAAATTTAAAGAGAAAAATGAAGAGTTGCTTTTCATAACCAATGATGGAGCTATAGGTAAGAATGGGACCACTGAAACTATAAAGGCTGATAAGAGGAATAACGCTGATGTTATAGGGATAGAACCCATAAGCGCTGAAGAACTTAAGAAACTCAAAAATCATATTTTAAGGTTTGCAACTCCTGAAAAAACAATCTCCATTATAGGCACAATTATAAATGATCTAGCAATATATCAGAATCAGAAAATGAAGGAAAAGTTGCATCATTTGTTAATCGTAGGCGAGAGCGGCAGTGGTAAGAGTACAATCTTAGAAAATGTTATAGCTCCAATCTTAAATTATCCGAAAAGAGATATAAAAAGTATTGGTTTAATTACTCCATTTGCACTTATAAAGGGATTATCAGACGGAAATTACCCAATGCTATTTGATGAATTTAAGCCTTCCAGTCTAGACAGATATAAGGTTGCAAAACTTTCTGAGACTCTTAGAAATTTATACGATAGGGCCACTATAAGCAGGGGCGATAAATCCTTTAAATCAAAAGACTTTCAGCTTAATAGGCCATTAGTGTTGGTTGGTGAAGAAAGTTATCCTAACCAGGAGAAAGCATTAATTGAGAGAAGCTGTATTGTATATCTATCCAGAAGGGAAAGAGAAGAAAAACATACTGAAGCTATGGAGTGGATAATTGCCAATGAAGAGATTTTGAATAAATTTGGTAGAAGTCTTATAGATACAATTCTCAATCTTAACGTGGATGAATATAGAGAAATAAGAAAATCGGCGAAACAATCCATTAAAGGATTAAGCAACAGACCCTTAAATACTGCTCTCAATATATGTTGTGGCATTGAGATATTTAATATTTTATTTAAAAAACATAATCTAAAACCTATAACTAAATATGAAGATCATGTGATTAAAAATATAGAAACTGAGATACTTGATGGCGGAGCTGATGCACATTCAACAGTGGAACAAATGTTAATTCTCTATAACGATATCGTTGAGGATAAAAGAGCAGAAGGAATTAACGCGGTGGAATGTCGAGGTGATGGGGTGTTTATTAAAACTTCTGAAATGCTTAATCAGATAAGAGTCCATATAAGGAATACAAGTCTAGGAATAAATATTCTAGATAGTAAAGATTTTAAGAAGCAGGCAGCAAAAGCCGGATATTTAGAAGGTCTCTCTAATAAATTGATAAAGGTTGATGGCAAGCCAATGAGATTTGATACTTATAACAAAAAAATGCTACTTAATCTAAAAGTATACGGAATTGTGCCGCCGGACGCTTTGGACGTTACGGACATGGAAGGTGAGAGTAATATAATTCCATTCAGATAAAAAGAAAAGGTAACATTTTTCATAAAGCTGATAAACCGTTGGTATGATTGGCATCAATGGCATTAATATAAAAAAAGGTAACATAAATTTAATAAAATGTTACCTTAATGTTACCAAAAATGTTACCGCTGAAAATGGCTATATTACTAACTTTATACTATATATTTATATATATATATTTAAAAGTAACATAAAATAAAATATTAATTTGACGCAGTTCGCAGAAATAGAAATATGGATATATGATACTTTTGCAATTCATTACTTTAATGTGTGAAAGGGGGTATCCTTCTAAATCACGACTTCGTGGTGAGCCGCTCCATGGGTTCCACATTTTCTACAAAATTTTAAAAAGTCAGGCATTAAAAAGAGGATTCTTATAGTTTTGTGTTGAATATTAAAGAAAACTATGGAAAAGGAGAATTTTATATGCCCGATGAATCAGAAGAGACTAAAAAAAAGAAAAAATGTTTTATAGTTACCCCTATAGACGAAGAAGGGAGTCCTATGAGGAGGCACATAGAGGGAATTATAGATTCAGCTATATTCCCTGTGTTAGAGAATGATTATAAAATTGATGTGGCTCATAGAATATATACGCCTGGATCAATAGGAAAACAGGCCATTTCAAGCATTTATGAAGCAGACTTAGTTATTGCTAATTTAACAGGGCTTAATCCAAATGTAATGTATGAATTAGCTTTTAGACATGCACTTAGAAAACCTGTTATAACAATTATGGAAAAGGGTGATAAGAAGTTGCCATTTGATGTTGTTACAGAAAGAACTATATTTTATATAAACGATTCTAAAGGAGTATTGGAATTGAAAGAGGAGTTAAAAAAGCAAGTAGAAGCTTTAAAAATTATAGACTGTAATACACTTGATAATCCAATATTTTCAGCGCTGGAAAGTACTATAGAAGAAAAAAATATATTGGGAAAAATAAAAGAATCTGAGCCAATTGATGCCAATGCAGTAAAATACATTTTAGATAGACTTGATAAAATAGAAAATAAAATAGAAAATAATAATAAATATAACAATTCAAGAAATTTTAATAAAAAATTAATCAGAATAATTATAAAGAATAATGAAAAATTATCATATGATATACGTAATAGTATTTCAAATATGATTAGTAATATGATAATGACTATTGATAATACCAATAGTACGTCAATAAGAAATACAGATTATGGTTTTGAATTTATGATGAATCAATATAATAACAGCGATTACATGCTTGAAAGTATTATTAAAAATATGCTTACAGAAGCTCTATTTAAAATTGGTATTGACAATATTAATTTTAAAATAAACATAATAGATATTGAGAAATCTAGCAATTAAATTTTTAAATAAAAAGAACCTACATGAAGTACTTTGTATACAATTCTTTATTTTGGTGTGACGGGCGGTGTGTAATTAACCCAATATCAAAATAAGGAAGTGGTAGTATGTTAAAGCCGCCTATTAATAGAATGGGAGGAAAAAGTAAATTAAGAAAAACCATAATAAATATGTTACCCGATCATGTTTGTTATGTGGAATTATTCTTTGGTGCAGGATGGGTATACTTTGGCAAAGACCCTGCAAAGGTTGAAGTCATTAATGATATAGATAAAGAATTAATAAATTTATTCAGAATGATAAAATATCATGCACCTGAAATTAAGAGAATGCTGCAGTATGAATTCTCAGATAGAGACATATTTGAAGAATATAAAAATTATAGTTTAGAAAACCTCACAGAAATCAATAGAGCTGTGAGGTTTTTATATTTAATAACTCAAAGTTTTGGAAGTAAGTGTGGTAATTATGGATATGGAACTAATGCAGTACCAAAACAGCAGATATTTCATACAGAAACTTTAAATGATTTAAAGGAAAGGCTGAAAAACACATATGTTGAAAATTTAAGTTTTGAAAAAATAATAGATAAGTATGACAGAGAATATACCTGTTTCTTTGCAGACCCTCCATACTTTGAAACTGCAGGCTATGGTAATGAGTTTGGAGAGAAAGAACATTTACTACTTAGAGATAAGTTAAGCAATATAGAGGGTAAATTTATTTTAACTATAAATGATAACCTTCAAGTAAGAGAATGGTATAAAGATTTCAATTTAAAAGAAGTTGAAGTGAATTATTCTGTTTCTAGGAATGAGAAAGCAAGAGGCAAATACAAGGAACTAATTATCACTAACTATTGATGTTAATAGCCTAATAACATAATTCTTTTTTATTCTAGGGAGGCAATATGAAAGTTAATACCGAAACAAATCAAGGAGATTTAGATAAATACAAAGACTGTAAAACATGTCCTAACAGAGCTGAAAAGAAACTATGCTGCTGTGGATGTGTTTTTAATTTTTGCAAATATTCGTTGGAGGAATATTGAGGAATAGGAGATAGTTATATGTGGCTTAGTGAGTTTTTAGAAAAATATATATTTAAAGAGATATATGAAAAGTATAAGGAGAAAAAGCGGGTGAAATAAATGTATAAGTGCTTATGTATCTTCCTGTGTACAAAATTTATTAACTGGCATTTAAAGTAATGGACATAAAACTGAGATAAAACTGTAACATTGGATAAGTATTATATAAATATAGATTACCCCTTTTAGTGTATGTACAATATAAGGAGAGGCACTGGTAGAGATACTGGTGCTTTTGTTGTTTCAGAAATAAATTAATTAACGATGAATGTTTACAGAATCTAAATATGATATTAACTTTTATAAGATATCATAAGATTATACATTAAATAGCACATTTATTATAAAAAACCTCACAATCTAAAACGGAGCACCAGCAGAAATGTTGGTGTTTTGTTGCGTTTAAGACAGAGGAGACTTATAGCAATATAGGGATCTATTATATTTAAAATTTATTAACTTGTATTTAATATATATACATAATTTGCAAATTAAATATTAATAATAATTAGATATTATGTAAGTGTAGCTTCTTTCTCCATTTATGTAACTAATATATAAAAAGGCACTTGGTTAATTCTATGTGTCTTTTTATATAATATATTGTAGAAAAATGTAATAAATATTTACAAAAATAGAATAAAAGAGTAATATTGAAGAGTACTGTAGACATATATGGTACCCCTTATCACTAAGCACTGGTAGAAATACTGGTGCTTTTTCTATATTCAAAAATAAGGAGTGTGAAGTAAATGTATAACTGGTGTACGCAGCATCCTTGGATGACATTCTTTATATTACTAGCATTGGCTAATTCTATAGGACATTGGTTCCATAGCAATAAAAAGGATGATGCCTGATGTTAGAAAACGAAGATATGGAAGATATCGTTGATGAAGAAGAGCAGAATACTTTTTTATTATATAAATACCTTCTTGAAGTTGGATTTGATGAAGATGCAGCTGATAAATTAATACTTGAGAACAGCTCTAACTTATTTGGCTATCACGGCCTCGCATGGCAACTTGGAAAAATGAGCCTTGAGTTTTTCAGTATGTATTTTCTCCAGGATACTTTTTTGGTAAAAGAGGATAATGCAGCAGCTCCGATAGCCGATGTTCATAGAGAGATTTGGCAAGATATTCAGGAATCTATTATAGGTAATGGTAATAACCAAATCGGTAGAATACTTCCCAGAGGTACCGGAAAAAGTGCTTTTGGTACATTTGCCGCTGCTTGTTGGTGTCATGCTTATAAATTAAAAACATATACTTTGATTTGTTCTGATATAGGAACTACGGCAGAGAAATTCATTAAAGATATCAAAAATACTTTTCTTGAAAACAAATATCTTGAAAAAGCCTTTGGTATACTGCTGGATGATAAGGATAAAAGGTATGTTTGTAACTCTACACAGCTTGAATTTACTAATAAAACCTTTATAGAAGCTATATCTTCAAGTTCTCCCATGAGGGGACGTAAATATGGTAACAGTCGACCAGATTTAATTATTCTTGATGACTACCAAAGTGAAGATGATGTTAGGACTGAAGAAGCCAGGGAGAAGAAATGGAAAAGATTCAGTGATGATGTTAAATATGCAGTTCAGAAAGCTGTTATCCGTAATGGAAAAACTATTAAAAAGGGAACAACTTTGTTGGCTCTAGGAACATTACAGCATAAGGAAGATTTTTACTCTAGACTTATAAAACAACCTACATGGGAGTTTAGAATTGAAAAAGGTGTTTTGATTGATGATTTTACAGATGAAAAAGGCCAGAAAAATAATGGATTGGACCATTATTTTAACACTGGGTTGTGGAAAAAGTTTAAAGACATCCTTTTTAACTTTAAAAATAAAAATCATTTAGCAGATGCCAAGGAATTTTATTGGGATCATGAAACTGAAATGAAATATCCTTTATTGTGGAGCGAATTTTGGGATTGTTTAGACTATGCGTTATCATATTATGAAAATCCAACAAGTTTCAAACAAGAGGTACAAAGTGATGTTGATAGTATTGGGGAAAAATGGTTTAAAACTGTTGCTACATATCCAAGAAGTGAAAATGAAACTCATAATTTTATAAAAACCATGCTTTTAATAGATCCGGCCAGTACTACAAATGGGAAATCTGATTACAGTGCTTTTTTAATTGGGTCCCAAGCTGATAATAATTTAAAGTATGCAAGAAGAGCTGAACTTGCAAAAATAAATGCAAGAACTGATTTTGATAAATATATTGACCACGCTATTAAACTATTAAAGGAATATCCGGATGCAACTCATGTATATATTGAAAAAAATACCTTTAATGGTGCTGATGCGAACCAGCTTGAACTAAAAATTAATAAAGATAACGTTCTTAAGTATAGAAATATTGAAATTATAAATGAAGCACAGAAAAAAAATAAGGATGACAAGATTTCTACTATCATTCCTTATATGAATAAAGGTCAAATTATTTTTGCTGAGGAAGATTCAGAATTTACGGATCAGATATTAGATTTTAGGGGTCAAAAATACTCTGTTCACGATGACGCACCTGATATAACTGCAGAATTTAATAACAGAATTGAAAATATAGAAGTAGTTGAGAAAGTAAATATACTAGATAGAAGAAAATTCGGTTTATAGGAGGTGATTTGAGTTGAAGTTAAGTGATTTAGTAAAAAAGCTATTTGGCAAACAGGCAGCACTGGATTTAAATGATCCAGAACAGTTGGCATTGGTTAAAAAAGTTTATGGGACATATAATGCGTATAAACACATATACCATAAAATGTATAGGTATTATAAAGGTGATACTGATGCTATGAGAAAGTATAAGTTTGTCACGGAGAGATCTAATCTAAAAATAAATGTAAACTATATTAAAAAATTTATTAAGGAAGAGGTTTCCTATACTGTAGGTAATGCAATAACATATGAATCTAGAAGTGACAATGAAAATATTGTTAAAGATATTGAGTATTATACTGCTCACTGGGATGAATTGCATGATAGTGATTTAATGAAATATCTATTAATCTTTACTAAAGTGTATGAAATATATTATGTTGATGAAAATGCTGATTTTTGTAGTAAAATTATAAAACCTACTGAGGGATATGCTTATACAGATGCTTCAGGCAAGGCTTTATTTTTTATACATGCATTTAAAAATGATTTTGAGACTACAGTAACTTATATTGATGTTTATACTGCAGATTATATTTACCATTTTGATAGTAAATTTAATCAAATAGCTGTTCCAACAGAGAATATGTTTGGAGAAGTACCTGTAAGCATTGGAAAACTTACGTTAGAAGAATATCATGATAGTTTATACAATGATATTAAAGGACTTCAAGATGCTTTTGAAACTAATTTATCTGATATTGGTAATGAAATAAGTGATTTTAGAAATGCATATTTAATATTTACTGGTTGTACAGTTGATTCTAACAAAATTCCAGAAATGAAGCAACTTGGAGTACTTGAAGCTAAAAATAAAGATAGCACTATACAGTGGCTAATTAAAAATATTAATGATACATTTATTCAAAATACTTTAGACAGATATATAGATACTATGTACCAAATTGCTTGTCACATTAATCATAACGAAAGTATGGTAAGTAATTTGAGTGGTATTGCGCTAAGATCTAGGTTAATTGCTTTGGAGAATAAATGTGAGTTAGAAGAAAAGGCCCATAAGAATATAGTTAAAAATAGACTTAGATTTTTGTGTCTATATTTAAATATTAAGAAAAATAAAGGCTATGACTATAAAGATATAAAAGCATTGTATACTCCAAATATTCCTATAGATGATTTGAGTACAGCACAAATGCTTTCACAGACTCCAGAAGGAGTGATTTCTAAAGATACTGCAAGAGGATTATTTAGTTTTATCAATAATAAAGTTGCTGAGGCAGAAAAGGTGAAAAAAGAAGAAGCTGAATCATTACCACATGATAATTTAGATAATTTGGTGAATGGAAATGGATAATTACAGTGCTGATCAGGAATTTGAGTTTATACAAAGCCTTTATGATGAAGCTAATCAACAATTGAAAGAAATTTATAAAAATCAAAAGCAAAATAGAGATGAATTACTTTCTGAATTGGCAAAAATAATGCTTATTTATATCATAGCAGATAATTTAATGAAAATGTCTAAAAATGACAGAAATAAAGAATATTTAAGGCTCTCTAAGATGATAAATAATTTTTCAAGTGGTCAGGCTAAGTTTACTGAAAATGTTATGAATGATATTTTAAATAGTACTGTGAAAAATACTTATAACTTTTATAGTTATAATGCAAAGTTAAAGGATGTTAAAGAAATAATTGACAATAACTTTAAAGGTAAGCATTTTAGTACTAGAGTTTGGGTGGTGCTATGTCAATAAAAAGTACAAATTAAAATGAGAAAGTTCTAATTAACTTCCATATTTTAACTTGCCATTGACATACTAAGTTCCTTGACTTTTTCATATGTTTTTTCAAACTCATTTGGTGACATATAATTGCAGTGACTATGAATTCTTGTGGTATTATAAAACGTTTCAATGTATTCAAATACAAGAATATAAGCATGACGATAATTTTTAATTCTAAAACGATTTATCCATTCACGTTTAATAATTGCGTGGAAAGATTCAATACATGCATTATCCCATGGAAAAGCTTTCTTGGAATAACTAAGTATCATTTTTGAAGCAGCCTTTTGATATTCTTTTGATACGTACTGACTGCCCCTGTCACTGTGTATAATAACTGGTTTAGCAAGTTTTCTATTTTTCTTAGCTTTATTAATTGTGTCAATAACACATGAAACAGCTAAAGTTTCAGTAAGCGTCCAAGCTATAATTCTTCGAGAGTATAAATCCATGATGCTTGTAAGGTATACAAAACCTGCATTAGTCCAAAGATATGTAATATCTGTGCACCATACTGCGTTTGGTGCAGATGGATTAAATTGCTCATTTAGAACGTTTTCTAGTTTGCTGCTTAAATCAGAATCCTTTGTAGTAATGGTATATGGTTTTACATATTGAGCTTTAATGCCAAGCTCCTTCATGTATTTCCCAACTGTACGTTCTGATATTTTTTCACCAGCTTTTCGTATTTCTTTTGTGATTTTAGGAGCACCATAATTTTGGTGGGATTGGTCATAGACTTCCTTAATTTTTTCCTTTACAATTTCTTTTCTCTTTTGTTGATTTGAAGGTAGGCGATGCAGCCATGAATTATACCCTGAACGTGAAACGCCTAATATACGAAGCATTCCGTTGACAGAAACTTGGCGTTTCCACTTGAGGTCTTCACATTTATCTTGGACTTCAAGATATATTGCTTCTGTCACTTTCCCAGAATGCTTATGGCTTTTTTTAATACATCAAGAGCATCCTTTGTATCACGAAGTTCACGCTTTAATCGTGCAATTTCCTTTTGTTCATCACTGGCATAATTACCTGAACCTCGAACTTGAATACCATTTTCGCTTTTAGAATCTCTAATCCACTTTGACAAAGTGCTACCACCTATATCAAGGTTTTGAGCACAACCTCTTACTCCAAGTTCTTTATGATCCATGTAATATTTTACAGCATCTTCTTTGAACTGCTTGTCATGTTGTTTTTTCATGATTAAGTTCCCCCATCTCTTATATTTATTCTAAAACTTATTAGGAACTTTCTCAATTTCTCTTGTACTATTTTTATTCTAACACCAAACTAATAATATATTAGTTGGAAATGTAAATAATCCCAACATAAAAGATGATCAAGTAGGAATTTACTTTGGAAACTTAGAAGTTATATCAGAAATGGGTTTTGATTCTTATGATATTATGTGTATTATTGAAGATATTATTTTTAATAACAAACCTTATTTAATGAATAAAAAATTACTTGATAAAACCTTTAAAAATATAAGGAGCATCGCTGGGAAAACATATCTTCCAGTTCATAAATATGTAAAAGGCTTAAATATTAGTATAGATAGTTTACCTAAAGAGTGGCATATTATCAATTCGATAAGTGATGTAACAATAACAACTAATGATAAGAATTATGCTGATAAACATAAAAAATATTATTCTATTAAAGAAATTGAAAAGTCTTATCCAACACATATACCTAAGCAGTTATCGAATGTTTTGGTTAATATAGAATATATATCTATAGAGGAATTAGAGGACTATCTTAAAAAAATTTATAGGGATGAAAATTATATGAAAAAGTCTAAGTCCACTGTGAAAAAATTAGCAGCAGCTTATGATTATCTTAAATATGGTTCTTAAAAATAAAAGGTGTAATCCCTTGAGTTCATTCTTCTTAAATAAGAAGTAATTCCTCAAGTTCATTCACCTTGTACTGTACTTATATTATGAATTCTTTAACGTAATTATACCATTTATATAATAAAAGTCAATATTAATATTTATAAAAATAAATTTACTATATTTTCAATAATAAATACAAAATACTAAATAATGTATATTTATTTTTTTATATTATATATAAGGTTCAACGATTGAGAAAAATCATTGTAGGTAGATTATTGGCAGATATTTGGAATGTATTCAATCTTTAGGGATTTATGATATTTAGTTCGTTTAATAAGAATATAATGAACTAACTTTATTTGACTAATTCTAAATATTTATTAACAACTGATTCAGCTAAACATTTTGATGAATCAATAATATTGATTGAAGGATGTGTCTTTTCTAAGACTACATTTAAATCAGTACAAGCTATCACTATATTTTCAATAGATTCATTTTTTACATCATTGATAAGTTCATTCCAAATATCAATATTCTCTTGATTCTCTTTATCTATTTTTATATTTTGAATAAGATTATTTAATTTTGTTTGCCATTCATCTTTAAAAATAAATTCATGACCACCATCTATTATACCTTTTTGATAAATTGTAGATTCAAATGTTGAACTTGTTGAAAATAGAGTTACCTTTTGTGAAACTATAGGTAATTTTTTAATGGTCTCTTCTACAATATTTAATAAATTGACATTAATTGATTCTCTCAATTCTTTAAAATATATATGTGCTGAATTACATGGCATTGCAATAAAACTTACACCAATTGACTCAAGCTTTTGTAATCCTTCAATTATAGTTTTTTTCATAAGTTGATGATCTATTGGACGGCCAATATAAAATGGAGTAGGCAAGGAATATATCATCATTTTTGGAAACTCCTCATCATATTTTGCTCCATATTGAGATTGACATTGATCAATAACTAAATCAATAAATGGTGCTGTTGACCTTGGACCCATTCCAGCTAAAATTCCAATTAACTTTTCACTCATTTAAATTATCTCCTTAGTATATAAATTTATTTAGCTATAGAAACATTAAAACTAATATTATTAAACCCATTTTATTATGTTTAGTAGTAAATATTACGACAATAAAATACCAGTCCGTATTAATACATGTACTAATTATAACTTGGATTAAACAGTATTTCCAGATTTTATTTACAAAATGAAAAATAGATACAGTACAAAAATAAATAGTATATTACAAAAATAATTAGACATAATAAATATTGTCTATGTAGAATTCTTAATATATTATAAAGTCTAGGGTGGGTAAAACTGCTCTAGTCTTTATTTTTTTACATAAAAAACAGATGCATCTTTTGATACATCTTAAATAGATAGTTGTGGAGTGTTAAACCACAATATAATTATACTGTAAATGTTTTCAAATTTCAATTGCTTTACATAAAAAAGATGCAGCTCTAATGAACCACATCTTGAAAGGAATGATATTAAAAAAAGTATAATAATATTAGCTAACTATATTTTAAATATTTATTACTTTGCTTGAAGCACATTTGTTGCTTTTTCATAGGAACTAGATAATTGTTGCACTGGTGCATTATATGGTTGTGCCCAGCCATTCTTTATAACAAGATCTGTGAGTATAGAGTGCCCAGTAATAATCTGACTTAAACTAGATGAATACATTGCCCTTAATTCTGGAGTTGAGCTTGTTAGGGCTGCATTAAGATACATATTTGCAGAAGCTGTTGCAGAAGCAAGCATGCTATTAGTTATAACTTCATCATTTATTGATGAAGTTTTTCTTGTAATATTCTCTAATAATGATGGCATATTATTGTACCTCCTTAGTTTCTATTACATGATTTTCGTTAATAAACTGTTGTATACCCTTTATTCTGCCTTCAGCAGCTAATATACCAGTCTCAGCTTGCTTTTTTATTTCTTCATCAGTAATAAGAGCTTTCATAGTTCTCGCTACTGCCAAACCATCTTTCTCCATTGTTAATACGCCTGTTAAAGACAAAACCTCTGCTTCAGAAAGTTTTCTCATGCCTATACCTCCATTAAATTTATTTCGCTATGTATTATTTGTAATTGAGTTTTTATTAAACATGTAAATTATTCCTTTATGATTATTAGAATATCTATATAAACTATTCAATACACTGTAAAAAGATGCACCACAAAAGCACATCTTAAAAAGTAATTATAGAGAGTAATTTTATAGATACAATGCTCAGTTATAATATATGTGGGAATAGTAAAAAGGTACACTTTTAGCACTGTGTACCTTTCTTTGGTTGGTAAACTTAGAAAAACTTTATAATGAGGTTTAATGAAAAAAGTTTCATTATAGGTATATTATTTACAGATATTTTTAATTTATGCAATACTAAAAAAGATGCACCACAAAGGCACATCTTGAAATGAAATTAACACAAGAAACAATAAACCCTAATAGTGAGATATTATCAAAACAAAGGAGGAATATGTCGTAGCCGCATCCTACACTATATTATATGTACAGGCAGTAAAAAAGATACACCATCATTCAGCGTGCCTTTCAATATTTTATAAATGAGATTCCATGTAGAATTCTCATTGAAGTTAAATTGTCGATAGATATTTGAAATGTATTAAATAAGGATATCTTTGTATTTATAATAATATTTCAATGGTAATATTTGCCATAAAGATATAATCTATACATAATTAAAATAGATGTAGCTCTAAGAACTACACCTTAAAAAAGGAAAGTGATTGGAAAATTTAAGTCCATTTCAATTATTGACATATGTTAGAGCTTTATTTATGAAATTAAAATTTACAAATAATTTTTAACTGCGAAATAAAATAATAACTATTATAGAATATAATGAATTACAAAGTAGAGGCTTTGAAATAGGAGGTGTGAAAATAATGTCCGATAACCCAAAAACAAAAGAAACCCTAGATAAGTCAAGAATAAATATCGAAGCACCATGGGAAACAAATTTGTGGTGTAAATTATTGCAATGTACGGAAGATGAGTTATTTACGGCTATTAAATCAGTTGGAAATTCTGAAAAAGATATAAGAAATTATTTAAAGAAGAAAAAGGAGTAGCTTATATAGTTACTCCTTTAGAAAATTAAATTATATTTTAATATATATAAGCAGTAAAAAGGTACACCGATTGTCCAGTGTACCTTTCATCATTTTATAAAGGAGATTAAGCGAAGAATTTTCATTGTAGTTAGATTATTAATGCATATAAAATGTATTCAATATTAAATAAGTTATATTATTTATTTAAGCATTTGTTTAACAGATTTCTCTTATAATTCCTAAATTTTGAAATATCATAATTCATAGAATAAATGCCAATTAACTCAAGGCCTATTCCGCTTCCTAAAAGTAACCCATCAATAAAATCTGGCAAAGGTATAGATGAATTTTTTAGAAATAAAGCTATTCCAGCAATAAATAATCCAATACTCAAAAACTTATTTGGCTTTCTTTTCATTAAAAACACCTCACAAATAGTATTATTTATAATTATACCTTCAATTAAACAGTATTTCCACATTTTATAGAATAAAAAAGATGCACCACAATAAGGGATGCACCTTAAAGAATAAGTAAAAAGAGATTCATCTAAATTATTAACAGATATTTGGAATGTATTCAAATTTTATGATATTTAAGTCGTCCTATTAGAATATTTCGAACTACGTATAGTTACAGATTATACTCATCAATAATATTAGGCATAAATACTTTTAAATAATCATCAATCCACTTTTTAACTGCTATTGCAACTTCTTCAGGATTTAAATTATCAACGTTCAAAAAGTCTGCATTTTCTTTATTTAAAAACCATTTCTTTTTTAATGGCAAAAGATTCGCTAAATGATGTTCAAAAAAATCTCTACTTCTTGTATTATCATTTTCTTTATGAACTCTTAGGACATCTTCACTTGCGTCTAAAAACAATATTCGATTAGGCAAGCATTGATGTAATCTATATAATTCATTTTTTAAATTAGACTCTACATCCCAATCAAACCCCATTGATTTGGGATAATTTAATGTATAAAACTCAATTTCTTCTGCACCAAAATCCATTAGAGAACATTTATATTTTTGAGCTTTTTCCCAACGTACTATTTCTTTAGTTATCCATAATTTTTGAATTTCAATATAATCAGAGAATTTATTTTTATCTAAATTTTTGCTTTTAATTTCATCAACTACATCATCATTTAACTCATAACTTATATGCACATATGGAGAATTTCTTCCAATATAATTCACAGCAGTTGTTTTACCAACAGCCATACAACCTTGAAGTGACAAAACTATTGACATTTTTTCACACCACCAATTATATAAATAATTTTTGTTTCATCATATTTTACCAGTCCGTATTAATGCATGTACTAATTATACCTTGGATTAAACAGTATTTCCACATTTTATAAAATAAAAAAGATGCACCACAAAGGTACATCTTTTAAATGGAGTTGAAAAGTAACTAGTAATAATAGTTAAAAACATTATACTATAGTAATTTGTAAATTACAATATTTTACATGAAAAATAGATGTACCGCATAGTACATCTAAAATTGATAGTTGGGAAATAGAAAATTGCAATATTACTATGTTGTAAATGTTTTTATTTTTCAATTGTTTATATAAAAAAAGAGACAATGAAAAATTGAAATTATTTATGATGATTGGTAAATAATATAGTCTTATTCATTTGTTGCCAATTAGTGAACAATTTGTTACAATTGAAGAATGATTTTTAACAGGAGGGATAATGATGAGTGATAAAATGAAGAAAATTATCTTTAAAAAAATTTGGATTTGCCTAATAGTAATAATTATTATTGTTATAGGTATGAATGTTTATGGCAAATCAACTTCTAGTTTTAATGAAAACAAATCTAATACCTCAAACAATAGCATCCAAAAGCTGCGACAATCTGCAACACTAAAGCAAAGACAAATAGCAGGGAAAGCTATGGATTTAGGAGCTGGAACATTCTTTGGAGGGAAAAATATACAGGCAGGATTATATGATATAACACCTGTAGATGGCCGGGGAAATTGTACAATTGAAGACAACAAAGGAAAGGTAAATATAAGTGAAACATTAGGTATGGATAGAGGAATGTGTGTCACAAAAATTAGAACAAAGATTACAAATGAAGACAGAATACAATTATATGGAATAAATAAAGTACATTTTGAACCAGTAGTATCGTCATCTGACACAACAAGTCAAAGTATACAGCTTTATACTGGAACATGGGCTGTTGGAGAAGATATTGCTAAAGGAACATATATTGCTACTTCATCTAAAGGAAGTGGAAATCTTGCGGTTTATAACAAAGATGGAATGACAAAAGTAAATAAAATTTTAGGGACTGATGGGGTTAAAGAAGTTACGGTAGATTTAGAGGACTATAATACAATTGTAATTAGCAACTTAAATCAAGTAACTCTTACACCAACAAATTAATACATAAATAAAACGGAGTAGCTTATATATAGTTACTCCTTTATTTGCTTTATGAAAACTTTAGTTGGTATGCTAACCAAAAAAAAGCTACATTATTATATATATAAATAATAGCTATAGTAAAAGAATAAAAAATAAGTTATTACATAGAGCTATTAAAGGTAGGTAAAGGATATAAAAAATTACGGTGGCAAGATTTAAAATTGCCACCGTATCAATAGAATACATGAAGTATTTTAGTACAATATTTTAATTGTTATGGCGTACTAAAAACGTACTGATATTTTTTAAAAGCATTAAAAACATAATATAATATATATAATTAATATATTAAAAACAAGGAGTATCAACGCATAACAAACCTTACTTAATTATAGTGATTATTGGAGAATGGTGAGAAAAGGCGAACTAACTATAAAGATTGAACAAACTAATAAATGGTGATTTTGCTCATTGACAAGTGAAAGCTTTTCACCCGGCTGACGCGGTGAAAAAGTGAAAGATTGCCGCTGGTGCGTCAAGGTGAAAGATTTAATCTGGCTTCGCCTCGATTAAAAGTGAAAGAATTCACGGAGTGAATAGTGAATGATGCTTTTTCTCCGTTACACTACGAAAAAAGCTTTGAAAATAAAAGTAATTATCAGTAGTCATTAATGGCTATTCAATACCAGTAGGGTCAATGTTGTAAACTTAAGATTTCATATTAAGCTAATACCATTAGTTCTACGGACCATATATAAGACACCATTTAGATGCTTCTATTTTTGATTAATCGAAAACATTATTTTCAATGTAAGATTACTGATAACAAACGGGCTGCCGCCCAAGAAACTTTTTAATAACTAATCTTTATGTAAGTTAGTTATTTTTTGTTTTTAAATTTTTTTGCAGCGTAAGCGGAGAAAAAATATCCTTTACTTTTGGCTTTAGCCAAATCTTTCACTTTCAACCAGAGAAGCGATGTTGAAGCTTTCACTGGTTAATGAGCAGAAACTTTCAAGTTGGTTCGAAACTTTCTTATATTATATCTTTTTTATAAGAGTTGGTGATCATATTTATAGCTTTTTCACAATCTGCATCTTGGTTGTCTAAGGACCAAGCGGTATTAAAATAGATTAAAGCCTTTCTTTTATTTTTAAGCATAGCGTGGCAATAACCTAAATTAAAGAAGTATCGACTATCTTGTTTTAAAATTAAAGCTTTTTTTAACAAGGGAATTGCTTTCTCATAGGATTTAAGTTTTATTAGGCAAACAGCCCAATTATAAAAAGAAGCCGCTTCATTTTGCTTAACTTCTATGGATTTTTGATATAGATTTAATGCACTTATGTAATCTTTTCTATTATAGAAATTGTTTGCTTCTTTAAAGTAGTTCATGTTAACTCCTCCTCATCCAATCTGTTGAATTTAATTAAAATATCTATTTAATTTATATCCGTAATATTGAAAAGTATTCATTAAATATTTATTTTGTATGGAGTTTATACCAAATTTTGTAATAGTTACTATGTATATTATTCAAATATATACTATAAACAGGTGGGTGGTAGTGATTTATTATATATAGAGAATAAATTAGTTAGATTTTTATATGAAAAATTGATATACTATAAACTAGATTACAATATATTGTGATAAATATTAAATAGAAATCAATATATTGTGGATATTCAGTTGTTATATGGATCAACTGTTATAAATTATGGCAATTAAAAAACTAGTCTATATTGAAGAGTTTATGCTATAATAATCATTAGTCTTATCAATTAATTATTGAAATAGAGTATTCACATTTTTACTTTAGTTGTTAAGTAAGCCCTATAGTGGGACAATATTATAATTATGAAATGGGAAGGTAATTATGAGAGAAATATTGCATTTAGGTTTAGATGTAGGTTCTACTACAGTTAAATTGGTTGTTTTGAATAATAATAGTAAAATAGTTTATAGTAAATATGAAAGACATTTTTCAGATATTAAGAATACCATAGTAAAACTTTTGGATGAGGCCTATGGCATATATAAGGATAATGAAATTACAATTATGGTAACTGGTTCTGGTGGATTATCTGTTTCAAAATGGCTGGATATACCTTTTATACAGGAGGTAATTTCATGTACAAATACTATAGAAAAATTAATTCCTGAAACAGATGTGGCTATTGAACTTGGTGGAGAAGATGCTAAGATAACATATTTTGTGGGAAGTGTAGATCAAAGAATGAATGGAACCTGTGCAGGGGGAACCGGTGCATTTATTGATCAGATGGCCACCTTATTGAAAACTGATGCTAAAGGTTTAAATGAATTGGCTTCAAAGCATAGAAATATATATCCTATAGCAGCACGATGTGGAGTATTTGCAAAAACTGATGTACAACCTCTATTAAATGAGGGCGCAGCAAAAGAGGATATTGCAGCATCCATATTTCAGGCGGTGGTAAATCAGACTATAAGTGGGTTAGCTTGTGGGAAACCTATTAAGGGAAATGTAGCCTTTTTAGGAGGTCCGTTATATTTTCTTTCAGAACTTAGAAAAAGATTTATTGAAACCTTAAAGCTTAGAGAGGATGAAATAATATTTCCTGAAAATTCTCAGTTGTTTGTTGCATTGGGAGCAGCTTTGGCTTCTGAAAAGGAAGAAACTTTAGAATTTGAAAACCTTAAAGAAAGATTAGCTGTTTTAAAGGACGATTCAGTAAATGAAATTGAGAGACTTAGACCTTTATTTTTAGATAATGAAGAACTTAGCGAATTCAAAAAAAGGCATGAGGGTCATAATATAAAGAGAAGAGAATTGAGCAGTTATAAGGGCAAATGTTTTTTAGGAATTGATGCTGGATCTACTACTACTAAAGCAGCTTTACTTTCAGAAAATGGTGAACTCTTATACTCATTTTATGGAAGTAATGAGGGGAGTCCACTGAAGCTTACTATAAAAATACTCAAAGACATATACTCAAAGATACCAGATGGGGCTAAGATTGTTAATTCTGCAGTTACAGGTTATGGTGAGGGACTTATAAAGGCAGCTTTAAAAGTTGATATTGGTGAAGTTGAAACGGTTGCACATTATAAAGCATCAGAATTCTTTTTACCAGGAGTAGATTTTATACTTGACATAGGTGGTCAGGATATGAAATGTCTAAGAGTAAAGGATGGTGTAATAAACAGTATATTACTAAATGAAGCCTGCTCTTCAGGTTGTGGTTCCTTTATTGAGACTTTTGCAAAATCTCTTAATATGGATGTTAAAGATTTTGCTGCGTCTGCTCTTATGGCTAAAAATCCTGTAGATCTTGGATCAAGATGTACAGTATTTATGAACTCTAGAGTTAAACAATCTCAGAAGGAAGGAGCAAAAGTAGGAGATATTTCAGCAGGACTTTCTTACTCAGTAATAAAAAATGCTCTTTTAAAGGTCATTAAAATAAGAAACCCTAAAGAACTTGGGGAAAAAATAATAGTACAGGGTGGTACCTTCTATAATGACGCAGTACTTAGAAGTTTTGAACTTATATCTGAAAGAGAAGCTGTTAGACCAGATATTGCAGGACTTATGGGAGCTTTTGGTTGTGCTATTATTGCAAAGGAAAGATATGAAGAAGATTATTCTACTACACTACTTAATTTAGAGGAAATTGATAATTTTAGTGCAAATGTTGATATGAGAAGATGTGGACTTTGCGGAAACAACTGTATGCTTACTGTAAGTAAATTTTCAGATGGAAGGCAATATATAACTGGAAATAGGTGTGAAAGAGGAGCAGGTCAGGCTCAAAAGAGAAATGATATACCCAATTTATATGATTACAAATATAGGAGAAACTTTAATTATAAAGCTTTAAGTAAAGAAGAGGCAAAAAGAGGAATAGTTGGAATACCTAGAGTTTTAAATATGTATGAAAATTATCCATTTTGGCATACTTTCTTTACAAATTTAGGTTTTAGAGTAGAGTTATCACCTAGATCCTCTAAGGATATTTATGAAATGGGCATAGATACTATACCATCAGAATCAGTTTGCTATCCTGCTAAGCTTACTCATGGACATGTAGTGAGTCTTATTAATAAGGGAATTAAATTTATATTCTATCCTTGTCTTCCTTATGAGCAGAAAGAGCAGCAGGGGGCGGATAATCATTATAACTGTCCAATAGTAACTTCTTATGCAGAAGTACTTAAAAATAATATTGATGTGCTTAGAAGTGGGGAGATATTATTTAAAAATCCTTTCTTACCTTTTGATAATGTTAAAAGGCTTAAGGAAAGACTTTATGAAGAATTAATAGAATTTAATATATCGAAAAGAGAAATAAATAAAGCAGTAGAAGATGCCAATGATGAGCTTTTAAAATATAAAGAAGACATAAAAAATAAAGGTAATGAAGTAATTCAATATCTTAAGGACACGGGAAGAAAAGGCGTAATTTTAGGGGGAAGACCTTACCATATAGATCCAGAAATAAATCATGGTATTCCTGATCTTATAACCAGTTATGGTATGGCAGTACTTACAGAAGATGCAGTGGCACATTTAGGAAAAGTTGAAAGGCCACTTAGAGTAGTAGATCAATGGGTTTATCATTCAAGGCTTTATGCAGCTGCCAGTTTCGCAGCAGAACAAAATAATTTGGAACTTATACAGCTTAATTCCTTTGGCTGTGGACTTGATGCGGTAACCACTGATCAGGTGGAAGAGATATTGAATAATTATAAAAAGGTATATACTTCCATAAAGATTGATGAGGGAAATAATTTAGGTGCAGTGAGAATAAGAATTCGTTCTCTAAGAGCGGCTATGGAAGAAAGAGAAAAGAGTGGAATAAAATCAGAGCGTATTGCTGATATGAAGAAAAAGGTTTTATTTACAGAAGAAATGAAGGATACGCATACAATACTTTGTCCGCAGATGTCTCCAGTACATTTTCAGTTTTTGGAAGCAGCTATGAATGCTTCGGGTTATAAGTTGGTTATGCTGCCTAATGATGATAAAAAGGCAGTAGATGAAGGATTAAAATATGTTAATAATGATGCATGTTATCCATCAATAATTGTAGTTGGACAAATAATATCGGCTTTAAAGTCTGGCAAGTATGATTTAAAGAAAACTTCTGCTTTGATTTCACAAACTGGTGGTGGCTGCAGAGCTACAAACTACATTGGATTTATCAGAAAAGCACTTAAGGACGCAGGCTATACTGACATGCCGGTTATTGCGGTAAGCGCCCAGGGACTTGAATCAAATCCTGGATTTAAGTATTCTATGTCTATGTTAAATAAATGTGCTATAGCTCTTGTATATGGTGATTTACTTATGAGAGTCTTATATAGAGTAAGGCCTTATGAAAAAATAAAGGGTTCTGCAAATGAACTTTATAATAAGTGGGTAAAAAAGTGTAAAGAATCTACTATGTCTGGAAACCACAAAGTATTTAAGAATAACGTGAGGAATATAGTTAAAGATTTTGACAATTTGGCAATAGAAGATGTTAAAAAGCCTAAAATAGGACTTGTGGGAGAGATATTGGTAAAATTCCTGCCAGCAGCAAACAACAATATAATTGATATTGTTGAAAGTGAAGGCGGGGAGGCTGTGATGCCGGATTTAATAGACTTTTTACTGTATTGTGCTTATGATGAAAATTACAAACAGAGATATTTATCTGGTACTAGAAAAGCTAAACTCATCAGTAATGTAGTAATAAGTGCCATTGAATTCTACAGAAAGGATATGAAAAAAGCTTTAAAAAGCAGCAAGAGATTTGAACATCCTAAGGCAATAAGTGAACTTGCAGCAGGAGTTAATGGCATAGTGTCCATTGGTAATCAAACTGGAGAGGGCTGGTTCTTAACAGCTGAAATGGTAGAGCTTATAGAAAGTGGAACGGAAAATATCGTATGCATGCAGCCTTTTGCTTGTCTTCCTAATCATGTAACGGGGAAGGGAATGATAAAAGAGCTTAAGAGAAGGTATACTTATGCAAATATAGCAGCTATTGATTATGATCCTGGTGCCAGTGAAGTTAATCAGTTGAATAGAATAAAATTAATGCTATCTACAGCTTTTAAAAATATGGAGAAGAAAGCTGAATTCGATAAAATGACAGAAATAGTGGAAATAAAAAAGCACAATTCTGAAGGGGCACCTATTAAGGCTTAAGATATTTTTAAATGATTTTTCCATGATTAATATAGTTAAATATTTAAAAGAGAGAGTTGAAAGTAAAAATAATTACATTCAACTCTCTCTTTTAATTTCTAAAATAATATTTTACTTTGTCCATTTACTGTATAGATTAATATTATAGTTTTTTAGTTCAAATAGAAATAAGTCTAGGACATTTAAAGTTTTTAGTGTTTTTAATATTTTATATAAAGTATCTTCTTTTAACTGATTGCTGGATATGTCTATCAATATAAATTCATTATCTTTTTTTACAAAAATGTCCTCAAATTTTATGTCTAAGCTTAAAATCTTGTTAACATCTAATTTTTCGAAAAATTTTATTAACTTTAAAGCAGCTTTATGGTCAAATTTATTTTCGTTTATATATTTTGTTATACTAATTCCTTCAACATATTCTCTTATGATGTAGTGACCACAGAAATTATATATTTTAGGAAAGAAATTACTAACGGCAGTGGCTTTTAATAATTCATATTGTCTTTTACAGTCTAAAGGATCTTTGTAAATTTTTACCACTCTGTTATCCTTCATAAGATATACTGAAGAATTATAACTTCCTCCAATATATTTGCACTCATCTAGTTTTATAATTACTGATTTATTATCTTTTTGTAAATTTCTTTTTTTTCTCATGCTGACACCTCTTTTACATTACGCCCATGTTATACTCATAGTTTTCATAAAGTTTAGTAACGTTGCTTGCTTAAAAAAGTATGCAATAAAATTTTTAAGTAATATACTATGTCTATAGTAGTATATTAAATATATAAAAAAGTGTTAAAAATATTAAATTATTCATTAAAGTTATTAGAAAATTTCCTTGACATATTACAAGTTTTATTTATAATATTAATTAATAATATATTTACACGTTGATGAAGAGGAGTAAAAGATAAAAGGTGCTTAGAGAAGAAAATTCATAGGCTGAAAGATTTTCTGTACTTTTTACTTTGAAGGTAGCTTCGGAGTTTCTTTACTGAAATATTAGTAGGTAAAGACGGTAATCTTAACCGATATTCTATTAAGAGCCTATATGTTATCTAATGACTATAATTAATAGCAATAGATAATGAATTACAAAATTCAGTGAAAATATTAAGAATTTTGTTTGTAGGAAAAAAGGTGGTAACGCGCGCAGTCGTCCTTTGTGGATGTCTGTGCTTTTTTATTTTATAAGACATCTTTGACTTATTATTTATTTTCAAATGCCTAATTTATACTACTAAACAGCTATTAATAGTTATAAAAATTCAAAGATACAAAAATATTATTGAGCTATTTATAATTAAAATTTGTATATCAATTAACTATTACTTAGAATAGGCTTAAGAGTGGATAATAAAAGGAAGATAGGTTATATGGTTTTATAATAAATAAGAAATAAATAATTACTAAAGAGGTAAATCTATTGAATTATAATATAAATTAATAAGGAGACTAAAAAATGGATAATTCTAAGAATATCGCAACAACTTATGATCCAAAAGAATTCGAAGATAGATTATATAAATGGTGGGAAGAAGAGGGATTTTTTACTCCAAAGGTTGATAAAAGTAAAAAGCCTTATACGATAATAATGCCGCCACCTAATATTACAGGACAGCTTCATCTCGGGCATGCTCTAGATAATGCACTTCAGGATTTTTTGATAAGAACAAGAAGAATGCAGGGTTATTGTACGCTATGGATTCCAGGGCAAGATCATGCCAGTATAGCTACTGAAGTAAAAGTTGAAAAGGAACTTTTAAAAGAGGGTCTCAAAAAAAAGGAGATGGGCAGAGAAGCCTTCCTTGAGAGAGTTTGGCAGTGGACAGATACTTATAGAGCTAGAATAAGAGGACAACTGAAAAAGATGGGAGTATCTGCTGATTTTACAAGAGAGAGCTTTACTATGGATGAAAAATTAAGTAAGGCAGTAAGAGAAGTATTCGTAAAATTATATAATGAAGGACTAATATACCAAGGAAACAGAATTACAAATTGGTGTCCTAAATGTCAAACTGCTCTTTCTGATGCTGAAATAGAGTATGTTGAACAAAACGGGCATTTTTGGCATATAAAATATCCTGTAATCGGCGGCAATGAGTCATTGGAAATAGCTACTACAAGGCCAGAAACTCTACTTGGTGATACTGCTGTAGCTGTAAATCCAAAGGACGAAAGATATGCTCATCTTGTAGGAAAAACTCTTATGCTTCCATTAGTAAATAGAGAAATTCCAATAGTTGCAGATGAATATGTAGATATGGAATTTGGAACAGGAGCAGTTAAAATTACTCCAGCCCATGATCCAAACGATTATCAGGTTGGAAAGAGACATAACTTACCTGAAATAATTATCCTGAATAATGATGGAACTATTGTAAAGGGATATGGAAGATATTCTGGCTTAGACAGATATGATGCCAGAAAAGAAATAGCAAAGGACTTAGAAGAGCAGGGTTTCCTTGTAAAGGTAAAAGAGCACACTCATAATGTAAGTACTCATGACAGATGTGGTAATACTATTGAACCTATGATTTCTAAGCAGTGGTATGTTAAGATGGAATCCTTAGCTAAACCAGCTATTGAAGATGTTAAAAATGGCAAAACTAAATTTGTTCCTGAGCGCTTTGATAAGACTTATTTTAATTGGATGGAAAATATTCAGGACTGGTGTATATCAAGGCAGCTTTGGTGGGGACACAGAATTCCTGTTTGGTATTGTGAAGATTGCGGCGAAGTAATTGTAGCATCACAGGATCCAGGTAAATGCACAAAATGTGGAAGTACTAATCTAAAGCAAGATGAAGACGTACTTGATACCTGGTTCAGTTCAGCATTATGGCCTTTTTCTACACTAGGATGGCCAGAAAATACTGAAGATCTTAAATATTTTTATCCAACTAATACCCTGGTAACAGGTTACGACATAATATTCTTCTGGGTTGCGAGGATGATTTTCTCAGGTATTCATAACATGGGAGAAACTCCCTTTGAGCACGTATTAATTCATGGGCTGGTAAGAGATGCAGAGGGAAGGAAGATGTCTAAGTCCTTAGGTAATGGAGTTGATCCACTAGAAGTAATAGATACCTTTGGAGCAGATGCACTAAGATTTACTCTCATAACAGGCAATGCCCCTGGAAATGATTTAAGATATAAAACAGAAAAGGTAGAGGCTGCAAGAAATTTTGCAAACAAAATATGGAATGCATCTAGATTTGTCCTTATGAATTTAGATGAAGATATTATGAAAAAATACGAGAACTGTGAAGAATATAGTCTTGGAGATAGATGGATATTATCAAGGGCAAATACTGTAGCTAAAGAAGTTACAGAGAATATTGAAAAATTTGAGCTTGGAATTGCATCACAAAAGGTATATGATTTCATGTGGACAGAATTCTGCGATTGGTATATTGAAATTGTAAAACCTGTCATGTATGGCGAAGATGAAGAGGCAAAGGGAGTAGTTTTCAATGTACTTAATAAAGTATTAACTATTGGACTTCAACTTCTTCATCCTGTAATGCCTTATATAACTGAAGAAATATATCAACATTTAGATGGAGAATATAAATCTATATCTATATCCAAATGGCCTGAATACAGTGAAAAACTTTATGATGCAAAGGCAGAAACAGATATGAGTTATATAATAGAAGCTATAAAAGCTCTTAGAAATGTAAGAGCAGAGATGAATGTACCACCTTCAAGAAAGGCAAAGCTTATTATTTTGGCCAATGAAGAAAGTAAGAACGCCTTTGAAGCAGGAAGTATATATTTTGAAAAATTAGCTTCTGCAAGCAGCATAGAGTTTATTTCTAACAAGAATACGGTAGATAGTAATGCAGTTTCTGTTATAACAAAAGGTGGAGAAATATTTATTCCATTGCTTGACCTTATTGATTTAGACAAAGAACTTGAAAGATTAAATAAGGAAAGTATAAGATTGAAAAAAGAAATAGAAAGAGTAGAAAAGAAACTTTCAAATAAAGGCTTTGTTTCTAAGGCTCCTGCTGCCGTAATAGAAGAGGAGAGAGCTAAAGGAGACAAGTACAATGAAATGTTAAAAGCTGTACTGGAAAGACTTGATAGCTTAAAAAGTAATTAGTCTGAAATTTAAACTAATCAGGATTAATTGGTAAAATAGCAATAGTATTAGGCAAAAGAGATATAATTTAGAATTCAGTACTTCTATGTTAGGCATATGAAAATAAATAGTAAGTCAAAGATGCGACGGATATTTTTAATCATACAAGGAAACGGGTTCCGAGGATAGTGAGCTATCTGAGGGTTCTGTTGACGTAGTAGGATTCAAAATAGACTAGCATACTGACTAGTTATTTATTTGAATATGCCTTATATCTCTTTTACTTTAAAATGTGTTATTGAATTAAGCAGCATATTTACCAATGAATCTTACTTAGTAGGAGTCTGTACTCTCACTAAGTTTAGATGAATTATCCGAGTATGTGTAGCTGTTAGCAGCTAAACTTTGCAGTGTTAAATGTATATAGTATAGACCGCATATAATATTATTTAAACAGCTGACACTATGCATTGACGCTGATGTGCAATATTGTTAAACTATAATGAGATAAGTATAATACTTTGTTTAAGAATGAAGGAGCTCAAGAGAAAATGGACTATAAAGAAACTATGGATTACATAAAGAATACAGCTAAATTTGGCAGTAATTATGGATTATCTAGAACTAAGAAAATACTTGAACTTTTAGGAAATCCAGAAGAAAAATTAAAATGTATTCATATTGCAGGGACTAATGGAAAAGGCTCTACTACAGCTATGGTGTCTAAAATTCTTATAGAAGCTGGATATAAAGTAGGCATGTATACATCCCCTTTTATAGAGGAATTTGAAGAAAGAATACGTATAGACGAAAAGAATATACCTAAAGAAGAACTTTGTGAAGTGGTAACAGAGCTGTCTACAGCTGTGAATGAAGTGATAAAATTAGGATATGAGCATCCTACAGAATTTGAAATAATAACCTGTACAGCATTTTTGTATTTTTACAAAAAACAAGTAGATTATGCGGTTATAGAAGTGGGTCTTGGTGGGAGATTAGATTCTACTAATGTTATTACACCTTTAGTCAGTGTTATAACCTCTATAAGCTATGATCACATGAATATATTAGGTAATACATTAACTGAAATAGCTCATGAAAAAGCAGGGATTATTAAAAATAATGTACCGGTTATTCTATATCCTCAAGAGGCTGAGTGTGAAGTTGTAATAAGAGAAACTTGTGCTAAACATAATTCCAAGATTATTAGTGTCTCAAGAGAGTCTGCAGAATTTATAAATACATTTAAATCACAGGAAGAATCAAAATATTATCAACAAATTAGAGTTAAAACTTCAAAGGATATTTATAATATAAAATTATCACTTTTAGGAAAGTATCAGCTTTTAAATTGCAGTACAGCTATTCACTGCATAGAAGAGCTTAAAGATAAAGGTATTAATGTAACAAAAGCATGCATTGAAAGAGCCTTAAAGAGTGTTATTTGGAGGGGAAGACTAGAAGTTTTATCAGATTCTCCATTGGTAGTATTAGATGGTGCACATAATATAGATGGAATAAAAAATTTAAGTGAAAGTGTTGATAAATATTTTAAATATAATAATATTGTTCTTATTTTAGGAATACTAGCTGATAAGCAAGTAGAAGCTATGGTAAAAATTATTGCACCTAAAGCTAAGTATATCATAGCAGTAACTCCAAATAGTGACAGGGCCGAAATATCTAAAGATTTAGCTAAGATTGTAAAAAGGTTTAATTCTAATTGTGAAAGTTTTGATGACTACAAAGAAGCCTTTATTAAGGCTAAAGGATATTGTAAAAATGGCGACTTACTTTTAGTTTCTGGTTCATTATATATGATAGGTGATATGAGAAAAATAATTAATAATGCCAGAGAATTTGTATAGTTATAAACAGAGTTCTAAGTATCAGTATTTTTGATACTTAGAAATTGTTATCCTTTAGGGTAAATCGTTATCCAGGGACGTAGCCACCCTTTACTCCAACTTTCACAGAGTGCCATGGGAGTATTAGAGGGGATAGCCAGCAGATAAATGTTTAATATTTATGAACGGGAGATGAAACTTATGAGAGAAGTAGGTATAATTAAGTGGTTTGGTGGATTTAACCCTAGAATTCATAAGTTAAATGATTTTGGATATATACTTAGGGACAATCAGCCAGATTTATATGTAAATAGAAATCATTTGCATTGTAAAGCTAAATTACTTACTCCTGGTACAGTTGTATCATTTGAAATTGGAGTTAATTATAAAAATAATATGGAACAGGCTCTCAAAGTAAAATTACTAAAAAATGAAAAGGAAGGGACTCTTATTAAAACATGTGTTTTCAGCAGTAGAAAAGAATATTATATGCCGATCATAGTAAGTTTTTTTAAAGATGCTGATGCTTCAGATATAGAGGTATTATTTCCTAAAATTTTAAATTTGGATAAAGAAGAAAAGAGAAGAATTTTGGAGTCTATGGATCTGGAATTTAAGGAGAGGGATAATGTATTTAAATTTCTAGATATAGAGGAAAAAATAAATATATTATTTTATTTAGAAGAAAACAAACTACTTAAAAAATGGAGTGGCTTGGATCTAAAAGTTAAAATTTTTTTTCTATATAGGCTTTGCAGCGAAAATAAGGTTATGGGCCTAATTGAAAGATTAAAGGAAAAAGATTTATTTGTAAGAGCTATGTTAATAATTGCCTGGGTAAAATGTAATCAAGATAAAAAGTATGCAGCTTATAAAAAAGCTTGCGAGTTCATATATAAATACAGTTCCGATATGAGATATGAAGACAGTAATTATGAGGAGTTAAGGCTTATTTTTCCTCAAAGGAAAAACGATTTTAAAGTAGATATAAATAAACCATGGATAAACTGGAGTATTTTTGAGTTTATTCAATATTGCAATGGTACAAGTATCTTAGAGGATATAGACAAGGGAAATAGGGCAGTGATAATTTTAGTTTCAACTATAAATAATTTTATGAAGAGATTCAATATTTGATAGGATGGGGATTTGATTAATACGGAATAGTGAGAAAGAGCGAACTAATAAATGGTAATATTTACACTCCCCAAGGGTGCAATTTTTCCGATTTTAGTTCGCCATCTTCTTATATAATACTTAGATTCCTAGCTTCTGTAAGAACCATTTATTTTAACGTAATCATAAGTTAAATCGCAGCCCCAAGCAGTAGCATTATAGTTACCGTCATTTAAATCTATGGTAACAGTTATTTTTTCCTGCTCTAATATTTTCTTTGCTGCGGTTTCATCAAAATCTATATTACCACCCTTTTGGCATATTTGAATCTTGCCAACACTGTTGCTAAAGAATATGTTGATTTCATTTACGTCAAGTTCTGCACCACTGTAGCCTAAGGCGCATATGATTCTTCCCCAGTTAGCATCAGCACCAAAAAAAGCAGCTTTTACAAGGCTTGAAGTTATAACAGCCTTTGCACAGATTTTAGCATCCTTTAAAGAACGTGCATTATAGACATTAGTTTCAATTAATTTTGTAGCACCTTCCCCATCTCCTGCAATCATCTTTGCAATCTCCACATTTACGAAATGAAGAGCCTTTTTAAAAATATTATAATTCTCATCTTCAGTGTCAATAAGAGTATTTTCACAGGCTCCATTAGCAAGTATTACCACCATATCATTAGTGCTGGTGTCTCCATCTACAGATACCATATTATAAGAGTCTTCAACACTTTCCTTTAATGCCTTATTTAGCATTGCTTTTGAGATGTTGGCATCCGTTGCCAAAAAACTTAGCATAGTTCCCATATTGGGATGTATCATACCAGAACCTTTTGCCATAGCACTAATTTTAGCCGCCTTAGACCCAAGATTGAATTCCACCGTAATTATTTTCTCGGTTGTATCCGTGGTCATAATAGCTTTAGCGGCATCTTCGCCACCTTCATAGGATAGAGCCTCACAAGCCATTCCAATTCCTGAAGTTATTGTATCCATAGGCATGGGAACTCCGATTACACCAGTTGAAGCTACAATAACTTCTTCCGGAGACAATCCTAGAGCCTGTGAAGTTGTTTCAGCCATAGAAAGAGCATCGGAATAACCATCTTCACCAGTGCAGGCATTGGCATTTCCGCTGTTAACGACAATAGCTTGAGTATTTTCGTTCTCTATGAATTTCATATTCAAAAGTATTGGTGCAGCTTTCACTTTATTTTTAGTGAAGGTTGCTGCAGCTACAGCTTTTTTTTCACTATATATAACACATAAATCCTTTTTCACTTTTTTTAATCCACAATGAATACCGGATGCTTTAAAGTATGGTACATCAGTTATCGTTTTATTTTCTAATATTTTTATTAAATCCATATAATAGCCTTCTTTCTATATTAGTAAGGCAACTCAAAGAAATAAAGAATCTTTTACAATAGTTATTTATTTGAATGTGCCTTAATGCCCATTAACAAATTGCTTAATCTTTATACTGAAAGATTTTATTATGTACATTCATACTGGATAAATATACTTTTTGAATATAAGTTTGTATTCCCACTCAGCTTAGATAAATTATTAAGGAAAAATTGGGGTGTTTTCCAGTGCAGTATTTTCTTTCAAACCAAACATAAGATTCATGTTTTGAACAGCCTGACCAGCAGCGCCCTTCACTAGGTTGTCTATAGCAGAAACAACTATAACTCTATTTGTTCGTGTGTCTACTCTTAAGCTTATATCGCAGAAATTAGAACCTTTAACCCATCTTGTTTCAGGCAGTTCGTCAATTACTCTTACAAAGTATTCATTTTTATAAAAATCTCTATATAAATCCATCAGCTTTTCAGAATCTGTTTCATTTGTTAGCTTTCCATAACACACAGAAAGAATACCTCTGCTCATGGGAATCAAATGTGGAGTAAAGGTTAATTTTATTTCTTCTGAGGATAGTTCTGATAGATTCTGTTCAATTTCAGGGGTATGTCTATGGGTAGTTACACCATAAGCTTTTACAGAGTCATTGCACTCTACAAATAGGTTGGCTATGGAAGCCTTTCTCCCAGCTCCTGAGACTCCTGATTTGGCGTCTATAATGATACTAGTGGTATCTATAATATTATTCTTTACAAGAGGAGCAAGAGCTAATGTGCTGGCCGTAGGATAACACCCTGGATTAGCAATAAGTTCAGCTTCCTTTATTTTTGATCTATTTAATTCAGGTAAACCATACACAGCTTTTTCTAAAAGTGCAGCATAATTATGCTCAAGATTATACCATTCTTTATAAAGTTCTGTAGTTTTAAGTCTGAAGTCTGATCCTATATCTATAAATTTAATTTCACTTTCCATAGCTGCTTTTCCAAATTCCAAAGCTTTTCCAGAGGGCAGCGCGGTGAATAATATGTCTATGTCTTTGATTCTTTTAAAAGCCTCTTCGTCACTTACACATTTTTCATCTACAAATCTTTTCAGATTACCATACAAATTGCTAAAGCGTTCATTTACATAGCTGTGAGAGCATAAAAAATCAATTTCTACCTGTGGATGTTTATATAGTAATCCAGTAAGCTCTTCTCCTGAATAACCTGTAGATCCAATTATTCCTGCTTTTATCATATTATCACTCCAATTTATATTGACTTTTAAACTGATTATACATAATATATATATGTTATTCAATAAAAAAACATAATTTTTATTGAAAATATTGAATAATTATATTTAAGTGTGTATAATTATACATGTAAAAAAATAAGGTAGGTGCTTTAATATGAAAGATGAAGAAGGAGCAGTTTCTTTAGAGCCTTTGCCTGCACTAAGCAGTTTAAAGGGAAAAACATTTGTAATAAAATATGGCGGAAGTATAATGAAAAATGAAGAAGCCAAAAATGCATTTTTAAACGATGTAGCCACTATGAGACAGTATGGAGTGAATATAGTTATTGTTCATGGAGGGGGTCCTCTTATATCCAAATGGCTTAACAAAACTGGCATTGAAAGTAAATTTGTGAATGGTCTTAGAGTCACTGACGAAAATGTAATGGAAATAGTTCAAATGGTATTGTGTGGAATGGTAAATAAGGATATATCACTTAACTTAAGTTTAAGGGGATTAAATGCCATAGGAGTAAGTGGAATAGACAGTAAGTTAATAGAGGCACGAAAAAAATATATATATGATAATGGAGAAAAAATTGATATAGGTTTTGTAGGAGAAGTTGTTAATATAAATGAAACTATGCTTATAAGCTTAATAAAGTCAGGCCAAGTACCTGTTGTTTCTCCTGTAGGATATGATAAAGATGGAAATAAATATAATATAAATGCAGATTATGCAGCTTCCTTTATAAGCTCAGCAATTAAGGCTGATAAGCTTATTATATTAACAGATGTAGAAGGCGTATATGAGGATATAAATAATAAGAATAGTCTTATAGAATATTTAACCTTAGATAAAATACATGATTATATAAGAGATGGGATAATAAGCGGAGGTATGATACCTAAAATGGAGTGTTGTATGGAAGCTATAAAAAATGGTACTCATAATGTACATTTAATTGATGGAAGAAAAGAGCACTGCCTTATTAATAATATATTTAGTAACTGTGGTACAATAATAGAGGAAAAAGAGGGGGATAATCAATGTCAAAAGGCAATATAATGAATACTTATGGAAGATTTGATGTAACTTTTGAGAAGGGTAAGGGAGCAAGACTTTTTGACTCCAAAGGCAAAGAGTACATAGACTTTGTTTCTGGTGTAGCAGTTAATTGTCTTGGTCATGCCAATGATAAAATTGTAAACACAATAAAAAATCAGGCTGAAAAGCTTATGCATATCTCTAACTATTATTGGAATCAAAATGCAATGGATTTAGCTGAAAAATTATGTGAAAATACTGATCATCAGAAGGTTTTTTTCTGTAACAGCGGAACGGAATCCATTGAAACTGCATTAAAGCTTTCAAGAAAGTATGGGAGAATGGTTGGAACAGATGATAAGAGTGAAATAATATACATGGATAATTCTTTTCATGGACGTACTATGGGATCACTATCAGTAACTGGTCAGCCTAAATATCAGAAACAATTTAAGCCCTTAATAGGAAATGTTAAAAGTGTACAATTTAATGATATGGAAGAGATTAAGAGCGCAATTAGTGACAATACCTGTGCAGTTATAGTAGAACCAATACAGGGTGAGGGTGGAATAATATGTGCTCATAAAGAATACTTGCAGCTCCTTAGAGACTTATGTGACAATCACAATGCATTATTGGTCTTTGATGAAGTACAGTGTGGTGTTGGAAGAAGTGGAAAGCTTTTTGCATATCAAAAATTTGGAGTTGTTCCTGATGTTATATGTATTGCAAAGGCTCTTGGTGGTGGTTTCCCAATTGGTGCAGTACTCGCTAAGGAAAAGGCAGCTTCTGCTTTTGTACCTGGTGATCATGGCAACACCTTTGGCGGAAATCCAATGGGTACAGCTATAGGCCTTTGCATTTTAAATGAACTTATTGATGGTAAGATTATAGACTCTGTAGACGAAAAGGGAGAATATATAAAATCTAAATTGGTTAAGCTTCAGGAAAGATATAATTGTATAAGGGAAATAAGAGGTATGGGTCTTCTTATAGGTATACAATTAAGTATAGATACTAAGAGTATTATCAACAAATGTTTTGAAAAAGGACTTTTGCTTATTACAGCAGGAGCTGATGTAGTGAGAATATTACCTCCTTTAAATGTGGAAAAGAAGGATATTGATGATGCTTTTGAAATATTGGAAGAAGTTTTTAAAGAAATATAGGGAAAATAAATAAAAGGGTAAATGCACCAGCATATTGCTTAGTTATTTCCTTGGAGATGTATAATTAAAAAATCCTCACTTTATGGTGAGGATTTTTTTAATTATTGCTTTTAATGTAAGTTTCAAGAGCTTTTGATAATTGATCAGGACAAGAAGTACCTCTCCCACCACAGTCTATGCCCTTTAGTTTATTTATAGCGTCACTTATATCAAGTCCTTCTACCAATCTTGAAAGTCCCTGAAGATTTCCATCACATCCACCTATAAATAAAAGTTCAGTAATCTTATTATCTTTTACTTCAAATTTTATTTCTCTTGAACAGACACCCTTAGTTTTATATGTGTACATTAAATTTTCCACCTTTCTAAATAGTACAAGTCAGATATATTAAATTTCAATTCTTATTTGTGAGAAAAAACGAACTAACTATCAAGTTATTTCGCACTTTTCTTATATTACTGATTGATTTCTTTAAATATTTTAACTCTTTTATAATATATACTAAAAAATTAAATACTGTCAATAACTCAATGGCACAATAGAGAAGTTTTACATATTATAAAATGTAGGGAGGGGGAGGTATTTTGAAGAACTTGTTTATTTGTAATGGATATTCGGATAGTATTTCCATAGTTGATACTAGTATATTTGGGAAAGTTGGAGAAATTTCTTTGAAGCAAAATCATATTGATAGAATTGGACCACATGGTATATGTGTATACAATGATAAATTATTGGTGGCAAATAATTACAGTAATTCGCTGTCACTAATAAATATAGAGAAAAAGAAAGTTGAAAAAGATTTTTTTGTAGGCATGAATTGTAACGATGTTAAGGTTATTAAACATAATGCTTTCGTTGTTTGTGGAGATATAAATAATATAGTAAACTACAGTCTTGAAAAAAATCAAATTGAAGAAGAAATTCCCTGTGGAGACATGCCACATAGTATTGATATACATGAAATTTTCAAAGGCATTGTTGTATCCAATATGAATAGCGATAGCATAACATTTTTTCAATATGAAAATAACGATAATATAAGCAATGTTAGAGTTGGAAAATATCCAACAAAGGCACTTTTTAGTGAAGATGGAAAGATGATTTTTGTTTGCGAAAGCAATATAGGTTCTGATGAGTGTGGAAATATAAGTATATTTTCTTCAAAGGACTTAAAAATACTGCATAGGATACCAGTAGGCAATTCACCAGTGGATATGTTCATAGAAAAAAAAATGTGCTTTGTATCAAATTTTGGAGATGGCACTATTAGTATAATAGATTTAAAAAATTTCATTGAAATAAGTAGAATAGATGTAGGTGGAATGCCTAGAGGAATTATTAAAGATAGAGAAAATATCTATATTGGTGATAACTATAATAATTTATTGCTGTGCATAAATTTCAATGACTGTAATAAAAAGGTAATCTGTATAGGAAAAGAGCCAACGGGAATGCTGCTCTTTTAATCATCTATTAATATATTTATTATTTTTGTATACAGCTCTGAAGAATTATTTTTCCATTTTGAACAAAGATCCCTTGCCTGCTTATTTGATACTACATTTAGTTTAAGGTCTATAAGAGTAATTTCATTTTCTGTAGCCTTTAAATTTACTGTGAAGCTGTCATTATTAGCTAAAGTGTAATTGGCAGTTAAACTTATTTCTTTTCTTATATTAATTATGTTAGATTTGATGTAAGTATCAATAAGTGTTTTTTTAGTCTCTGACACTCTATTGGAAAACATATTAAGTACTTTATCGCCTTTTGAAGTTACTGTTAATCTGTGTTTTCCATCTATATCATTATAACTTATAAAATTAGCAGATATAAGTTCAGAAATATATTCCTGCAGGGTAAAATAATTTATAAAATTATTTTTTAATACTATTTCCGTTAATTGATTTTTAGAAACAGGAAGTTTAATTTGTTTTAAAATATATATTAAAAGAAGTTTGTTTTCAGCTAATTCTAGGGTATCGTCAAACATCTTCTTTCCTCCTTAATGTTTAATCACCATATATTATAACATAAAAATACAGAAATAAATCCACAAAAAATTTTATATTTTAGTTATTAACATTCATAAAATAGCTTGTACAGAATATAGATTAACAAGAATATAAAATTTGGAGGTTAAAGTTATGCACATAATTGTAATTAGAAAAAATTTTTTAAAAAAACTTACTATTGGTATTATTGTGATATTTACTTTAGCGGTTATTGCATTTTTATTATTAAATCATGGAGATAAAACTACTATCTTATCTGGAGGTAAAAATCTTCCTATATATTCTGTGGAAACACAAAGTAAAGATGTAGCTATAACCTTTGATACTAGCTGGGGATATGATAATACTACGAAAATTTTAGATGTACTTGATAAGGAAAATGTAAAGGCAACCTTCTTTGTCATTGGCAGATGGGCAGATGAATTTCCAGATATGACTAGAGAAATAGCTAAAAGAGGACATGAAATAGGAAATCACTCAGACAAACATTCTGATTTCACAAGAATATCAAAAGATCAAATTATTAATGAAGTGGCATCAGCAGATGCTAAGATTTTAGCACTTACAGGGACAAGGCCTACTCTTTTTAGATTCCCTGAAGGAACCTATAATGACAGCAGTGTTGCTGTAGTAGAGCAAACAGATCATAAATGTATACAATGGAATGTAGATAGTATTGATTGGAAAAATCAAGGAGCAGATATAGAATACAACAGAGTAATGAAGAAAATTAGTCCAGGATCAATTATACTATTTCATAATTCGGGAAAGTACACGCCGGAAACTTTGACACGTATAATTAATAAACTTAAAAGTGAAGGATATAGCTTTGTAAAGGTTTCAGACTTAATTTATAAGGAAAACTATACTGTGAATAGTGAGGGAAAACAAATTAAAAAATAATCTATTGAAATATGAATCAAAAATGTATTATAATGGAAATAAATCATGGGAATATGTGAATATTTTAGTTGAATAAATAATAGAATTGTTTTATAGAGAGATATATTAGCATACTCGCTTGTTGTTTCTTTTCAGATATATTAAAAGGGGGATTATAATGCAATTATAAGTTTAATTTTAGTTATATTTTGTTCATATTATGAATATTCATAATGTAAGTATTATAGAAAACTAAAGGAGAGAGGGATATAAATGGACAATTTAATGTTAAACAATAAGCTCTATCTAGAAGGAAAAATTTCTTCAAAGCTTGAATTCAGTCATGAAATGTATGGTGAAGGATTTTATACTTTTAATATGGATGTTCAAAGACTCAGTGATACAAGGGACACATTGTATGTTACCATATCAGAAAGACTTATAACAGGAATGAATTTAGAAGAGGGTCAAGATGTAATTGTAGAAGGTCAGCTGAGATCCTATAATAAATTTGTAGAAGGTTCTAATAGGCTTATACTTACTGTATTTGCCAGAAATATTGAGATATGTACGGAAAAAAGTAAAAATCCAAATCAAATTTACCTTGATGGTTATATATGCAAAAAACCTGTTTATAGAACCACACCTTTTGGAAGGGAAATAGCAGATATGCTTCTAGCAGTAAACAGAGCATACAATAAGTCTGACTACATACCTACAATTGCCTGGGGAAGGAATTCAAGGTTTTGTGAGTCTTTAAAAGTAGGGGATAATATTAGAATTTGGGGAAGACTACAGAGTAGAGAATACCAGAAAAAGTTATCAGAAAATGAAGTCATAAAGAAAACAGCTTATGAAGTGTCCATATCTAAAATGGAAAAGGTAAATAAGGATGCTGAAAATGATGTGGTAAATGTAGATGAAAATTTTAATGAAGAAGATTATCACATGGGTAATATTAATAAAAATGCAATTTAAGGTTTTATGTAAAAAAAGATCCTGTACTTGTTTTAGTATAGGATCTTTTTTAATAGCATAGAGATTATTTTCTCAAATCATCCATTATCTTAGTTTTGTCCTTAGTTTGATCGTCTACACTTTTTATTATTTGAGCAGGGGTTCCAGCTACAACCACATTGGCAGGAACATCATCTATTACTACAGAACCGGCAGCAACTACGGCACCATTACCTATTTTTACTCCTTCAAGAATAACTGCATTGGCTCCAATTAATACGTCATCACCAATTTCACAAGGGGATTTACTTGGTGGTTCAAGTACACCAGCAACTACAGCTCCAGCACCAAGATGAACTCTTTTACCAATTTTACCTCTTGCACCTACAACTGCATTCATATCAATCATGGTGCTTTCACCTATCTCTGCACCAATATTTATAACTGCTCCCATCATTACAACTGCATTTTTAGCAATGCTTACTTTGTCTCGTATAATGGCACCAGGTTCTATTCTTGCATCAACTCCTGTTATATCCATAAGAGGTATAGCTGAATTTCTCCTATCCTGCTCTAATCTGAATTTTTTAATTTTATCTTTGTTACTCACTATAAATTCTGATACAGTGGAACTTTCACCAAAGATGACATAGAAATTTTGTGTACCATATATTTCTATGTTTTCCTGAGTAGAGCCAGATAAATCACCATCAACGTAAACTTTCACTGGTGTTGATTTCTTAGCTTCTTTTATGTATCGTGCAATTTCATACGGATCTGTTAAATCATAGTTCATTTAAATTCCTCCTAAAAAGTATGCTATATAGTAGTAATTTGCTATATAAGTGTATTACTATACATTAAATCATTATAATAAATATTAATAATAAATTAAAGTGCATTTTAAAATAAAACACAAGATTTGTTGTTATTATTACATTATATTGTATAATTATTAATAATGATATATTAGGCATCTTTAATTTGCCATTTTTTTAGATGCTTTATTGAAATGGAGTGAGATTTTTGGTTAAAAGTAAAATTTCTGATAATGTTAACAGTATAGAACTTTCTGGTATAAGAAAATTCTATAATAAAGTAGTGAAAGTAGAGGGTGCAATATCATTGACTCTTGGGCAGCCTGATTTTCCTGTGCCAGATGGAATAAAGGAAGCTATGATAAAGGCTATAAATGAGGATAAAACAGTATATACATCTAATGCGGGCATAGTGGAACTAAGACAGGAGATAAGTAATTTTTTAAATAATCAGGATATAAGCTATGATAGGGATGAAATTTGCATTACAGTTGGTGGAAGCGAAGGACTTATGGATGTATTTGCTGCATTTATAAATCCAGGAGATAAAGTGCTTATTCCAACTCCTGCTTATCCAGCCTATGAAAGCTGTGTTAAACTATTAGGTGGAGAAATTATTAATTATGATTTAAATAAAGAGGATTTCTCCATTGATTTCGAAAGCTTAAAAAATATTATAAACCAGGAGAAACCAAAACTTCTTGTACTTTCATATCCTTCTAATCCTACAGGCGCAGTTCTAAGCAAAGAAGCAAGAGATAAACTCTACGAAATAGTTAAAGCTGAAGATATAATAGTTATTACGGATGAAATGTACAGTTGTCTTTCTTTTGAAGAAAATTACTATTCTATTGCTCAGTTTAAAGATATAAAAAATAAGGTTATAGTAGTAAATGGATTTTCAAAGATGTTTTCAATGACAGGACTTAGAATAGGGTATGTATGTGCTGCTAATGAGTATATGGATTCCATAATTAAGATTCATCAATATAATGTTTCCTGTGCACCATCCATAGTACAATATGGCGTACTTCATGGACTTAGAAATTCTATGAAAGATGTTGAAAACATGAAAGCACAGTTCGCATTAAGAAGGGATTATGCGTACAAAAGATTAATTGAGCTTGGGTTTCAGGTAGAATTACCTAAAGGTGCATTTTATATATTTCCTTCAATTAAAAAATTTGCTTCTAACAGCGAAGAGTTTTGTGATAAACTTCTGCAGCAGGCAAAGGTAGCAGTGGTACCTGGTTCAGCCTTTGGAGAGGGTGGGGAAGGATATATAAGAATTTCCTACGCATATAGTGAAAAACAGCTTGAAGAGGCCTTTGATAGGATTGAAAAGATATTGAATAAATAAATTGAAGGATGATAATTATTCTGTAAAAATTACTATACTTTTAAAATACTTCTATTGTGCAATCTTAAATGTATTTTATAGTATAGTAATTTTTTTATCTGAATAAATATATATTATATATGCTATATATAATATATAATGCAGTAATTAAATTTATGCATTTCATATTTATTATAACAAAGTAATCATATATAATTACTGTAGTTTATATTTTCTTTAAAATACGACAAAAATCTTAATTGCAAGTTTTTACATTGAATTTTACGAGTATGTTAAATGATAATGTTTTATTTTGATAATTTGTTAAAAAAAATAGATTTTATTTTAAGTGTTATAATTATTTATTATCTTGACAAAAATTAATAATTATTATATTATCATTATCGTTATATAAAAATTATTAATTTGATATTCTGATCAGTTAAGAGGATGAATACAATTAAATATAAAAAATTCATTAATTGTAATTAATGAGAATTTATATAGTTAATTATAAATTATTAAAATGGAGGAAAAAATATGCTCAAGTATATCTTGAAAAGATTAGTATCTAGTATTATAACCATTTGGGTTGTAATAACCGCAACATTTTTTTTAATGCACGCAGTACCGGGTGGTCCCTTTGATGGAGGGAAAGTATTACCGCCGGCAATTAAGGCAAATTTAGAGGCGAAGTTTGGTCTTGACAAACCTTTAAGCCAGCAATATGGTATGTACCTTAAAGATCTTATACATGGTGATTTAGGACCTTCTATGATGTATGAAGGAAGAACGGTAAATGATGTAATTGCTTATTCCTTTCCTGCTTCCGCTAAACTTGGATTTGCTGCTGTTGGAATTTCTGTTATATTTGGTTTAATTATGGGTATAATTGCAGCCCTGAAGCAGGGCAAATGGCAGGACAACCTCTGTATGATTATTTCAACTGTGGGAGTTACTATTCCCAGCTTCGTAATGGCAACAATATTTATATATTTCTTTGCTGTAAAGCTTGGCTGGTTCCCAGCAGTAGGCTTTGATGGACCACAATATATGGTACTTCCAGCAGTAGCTCTTTCTGGATATTCTACTGCCTTTATATCAAGACTGGTAAGATCAAGTTTATTAGAAGTAGTTAGACAGGATTATATAAGAGTAGCAAAGGCAAAGGGACTTTCAAAGGGAAAAGTTATAGTTAAACATGCTCTTAGAAACTCACTTATACCACTTATAACTTATTTGGGACCATTAATTGCCAGTGTTCTTTCTGGAAGTTTTATAATTGAATCACTTTTCGGAGTACCTGGACTAGGTAAAGAATTTGTTCAAAGTATCGGTAATAGAGATTATTCAACTACATTAGGAGTTACTATATTTTTCTGTACATTATTAATAGTTGCCAATTTTATAGTTGATATATTATATGTAGTTATTGATCCTAGAATAAAACTGGAGAATTAAGGGAGGAACAAAAATGGAATTTCCAAAGGATATGTTTGAAAGAATTCCCAATAAGGAGAAGGCTAAGAATGAAGTGGTAAGACCAAGTCTTACTTATTGGCAGGATGTTTGGATGAGAATCAAAAAAAATAAACTTGCTATGCTGGGATTGATAGTAGTTATTTTAGTTACACTACTTGCCATATTTGGACCAATGTTTTCAAAATATGATTATCATACACAGAATTTTGCCATTGCAAATCAGGGTCCTAGTGCGGCGCATTGGTTTGGAACAGATAAATTTGGTAGAGATTCTTTTGTAAGAGTTTTGTACGGAGCGAGAATATCTCTTACAGTTGGGTATGTTGCCAGCATTTTGAGTATTGTAATTGGGGTTGTATATGGTGGTATATCAGGATATTTTGGTGGTAGAGTAGATAATATAATGATGAGAATAGTTGAAGCTATATATGCAATTCCTATAACTATATATGTAATACTTTTTATGGTTGTATTGGGAACGGGACTTAAAAGTATTATTATAGCTTTGGCGGTGGCCTTTTGGATAACCATGGCTAGAATTGTTAGAGGACAGGTTATGTCTCTTAAACAACAGGAGTTCGTTTTGGCGGCTAAAACTTTGGGGGCATCTCCATTTAGAATATTGTTAAAGCATTTAATTCCAAATTGTATGGGACCTATAATAGTTACGTTGACGTTATCAGTACCTGACGCTATTTTTCAGGAAGCTTTCTTAAGCTTTATAGGACTTGGAGTTCCAGCACCTATGGCGTCATGGGGAACTTTGGCATCAGATGCATTGGAAGGCTATCAGCTTTATCCTTTCCAATTGTTTTTCCCGGCAATGGCAATATGTATTACAATGTTAGCGTTTAATTTATTAGGCGATGGACTAAGGGATGCCCTTGATCCAAAGATGAGAAAATAATAGGAGGATTATAATGGAAAAGTTACTCCAAATTAATAATATACACACTTCATTTCATACTCATGTGGGAGAAGTTAAGGCGGTAAGAGGTGTAAGTCTTGATTTATATAAAGGAGAAGCCATTGGAATAGTTGGTGAATCCGGCAGTGGAAAAAGTATAACTATGATGTCGCTAATGCGTTTACTTGAAGATAACGGAGAGATAAAAGAGGGAGAAATACTGTTTGAAGGCAAGGATTTAACTAAGCTTTCAGAAAAGGAAATGGAGAAGATTAGAGGAAATGAAATAAGCATGATATTCCAGGATCCAATGACCTCTTTGAATCCTGTATTTACCATAGGGAATCAGCTTATAGAACCACTTATCAAGCATAAAAAATTAAGTAAAGCTGAGGCAACTAAGAAGGCTATAGAGATGCTAACGCTAGTAGGTATACCAAGCCCGGAAAAGCGAATAAAACAATATCCTCATGAATTTTCTGGTGGTATGAGACAAAGAGCTATGATTGCCATGTCTCTTGTATGTGGCCCTAAGCTTTTAATAGCAGATGAACCAACTACTGCACTGGACGTTACCATACAGGCACAAATACTTGAACTTATGAAGGATCTTAAGGAAAAATTAAATATGTCTATTATTCTCATAACTCACGATTTGGGAGTTGTGGCTGACGTATGTAATAGAATAAATGTTATGTACGGTGGTACTGTTGTAGAAAGTGGAACTAGTAGAGATATATTTTATAATCCTAAACATCCTTATACCTGGGGGCTTTTAAGGAGTATACCTAATCCTAAAGAGGATGTAAAAGAGAGATTAAAGCCTATAGAAGGTAATCCACCAGATTTATTGAATCCACCTAAGGGCTGTCCTTTTGCTCAAAGGTGTGAATATGCCATGAAAATTTGTATAGACAATAGACCAGAAAATTTTAAAATAGATGAAGGTCATTATTCTGCATGTTGGTTAAATCATCCTGATGCACCTAAGGTTACGCCTGATACAGGGAGGAATAAATAATGAGCGATAAAAAAACACTATTAGAGATAAATAATTTACAGAAGTTTTTTCCTATAAAAAAGGGTTTAATGGGAAATAAACAGAGCTTGGTTAAAGCAGTAGATAATGTCTCTTTTTCTATAGCTAAAGGTGAAACTTTGGGACTTGTTGGTGAGTCTGGTTGTGGTAAAACTACTATAGGCAGAACTATAATTAAGCTTTATGAACCAACAAGTGGTGAGATAATATACGATGGTAAAGATATTGCAAAGCTTTCTCCAAAGGAAATGATTCCCTATAGAAGAAAGATGCAAATGATATTCCAGGATCCCTACGCTTCATTAAATACTAGAATGACTGTAGGAGATATAGTTGGTGAAGCCATAGATATCCATAAATTAATGAATAAAAAAGAGAGAAATGAAAGAGTGCATTATCTTCTCAGTAGGGTTGGGCTAAATACTGATCATGCCAGCAGATATCCTCATGAGTTCTCAGGTGGGCAAAGGCAGAGAGTTGGTATTGCTAGAGCACTGGCAGTGCAACCTGAATTTATTGTGTGTGATGAACCTATATCAGCCTTAGATGTTTCCATACAGGCACAGGTAGTCAATATGCTTGAAGACCTTCAAAATGATTTAGGCCTCACTTACTTGTTTATAGCCCATGATTTATCCATGGTAAAACATATATCAGATAAAATTGGTGTTATGTATTTGGGAAAATTGGTGGAAATAGCAGAGAGTAATGAATTATATAAGAATCCGCTTCATCCATACACTCAGGCGCTGCTCTCAGCTATACCTATACCGGATCCTGATGCTGCAGCAAATAACAAGAGGATTATGTTGCAGGGAGAAATACCATCTCCAATTGATCCGCCACCAGGCTGCAGGTTTAGAGAAAGATGCAGCTATGCTAAGCCAATTTGCAAAGAATTAGAGCCAGAATTGAAAGATCAGGGTAATGGTCACTGTGTAGCCTGTCATTTATATTAAATTTTGATTGAACCAGTATGCTAGTTATAAATGTATAATTAAAGTACTGATTGAATATACTAACAAAAATAACAAAAATAAAAAATGTATTAAGGGGGAAATCTTATGCTAAAGAGTAAAAAATCAAGATTATGTGCATTGGTTATGTCTGCAGCAATAGTGGGAACACTATTGAGCGGTTGCGGAAGTAATACTAGCAGCACAACAAAAACAGAACAAAAAATAACTTATAATTTAGGTGCAGATCCTAAGACTATTGATCCAGGTCTTAACAGCTCCGTAGAAGGTGCTACAGTAATTGCCAATGCCTTTGAAGGATTAACTGATGTGGATACAAAAAATCAGCCAATCCCAGGAGTTGCTACAAAATGGGAAGTTAGTAGTGATGGAAAACATTACACATTCCATCTTAGAAAAGATGCTAAATGGTCCGATGGAAAACCAGTTAAGGCTCAAGACTTTGAATATGCTTGGAAGAGAGCATTAGCTCCAGAAACTGCATCAGACTATGCTTATCAGATGTATTATTTAAAAGGTGGAGAGGCTTATAATGAAGGCAAGGGAAGTGTAGATCAGGTAGGAGTTAAAGCTACTGATGACTATACTCTTGATGTAGATTTAGAAAATCCAACACCATACTTTTTATCACTTACTTCATTCCAAACTTATATGCCTGTAAGAAAAGATATAGTAGATGCTCATCCTAAGGATTGGGCAACTAAAGGTGCAACTTATGTTTCTAACGGAGCCTTCAAGCTTCAGGATTGGAAGCCAAAGGATAGCTTAACATTTGTTCCAAATACTAATTATTGGAATACTAAAAACATTAAGCTTACTACTTTGAAATACACAGTATTAGATCAGGAAACTAGTTATATGTCAGCTTTCCAGACTGGTCAGATTGATATAATAGATAATCCACCAACAGAACAAATACCTACATTATTAAAGAATGGCACTGCAAAAACTTTTGTAAATTTGGGAACTAATTACTACAGCTTTAATTTAGCTCCAGATGCAGCTAAGATCAATCCCGCAGCTGCTAAGGTTATGCAGGATGTTAAGGTTAGACAGGCGATTTCTCTTGCTATAGACAGAACTAAACTAGTTAAAGATGTTACAAAGGGTGGTCAAACTCCTTCAACAAGTTTTGTTCCAAGTGGCATGCTTGTAAATGGAAAAGACTTTAAAGATAAGCAGTATTATAAGCCGGAGGGCGATGTGGCACAGGCTAAGCAACTTTTAGCTGAAGCAGGATATCCGGATGGTAAGGGATTCCCTAATCTTGAATTAATATACAATAATATGCAACTTCATCAAAGTGTAGCACAGACAGTACAGGATATGCTTAAGAAAAACTTAAATATAGATATAACACTTAGAAGTGTTGAAAGAACAGTTCAACTTAATGATACAACTAAACATCAATACATTATGGCTAGAAATGGATGGTCAGCAGATTATGCAGACCCAATGACTTTCCTTGACATGTGGGTAACAGGTGCTGGAAACAACGTAGCAGGCTATACTAATCCAGATTATGATAAACTTATAGTAGCTGCTAAAGCTGAAACAAATGTAGCAAAGAGAGATGATGAAATGCATCAGGCAGAAGCTATATTAATGAAAGATATGCCTATAATTCCACTATATGAGTATAATGTAGTATCATGTGCAAAGAGTTATGTAAAGGATGTTTATAGAAACCCAATGGATACTTTATATTTCCAAAATGCATATGTACAAAAATAATTAAGTTTTCCTCCAGATTTTCTGGAGGATTTCTTTTATATGTATAAAACTGTCTGTGCTTTTAATATATTATATAATTAATCTAGGAAAGATAATTAAAAGCAATAAAAACACTATGGAAATCAATCAATAATAAAATCTTATTGTTAAATTTCATAGTGTTTTTTTATGCTTAGAACTGATTATCCAGGGACGTAGCCACTCTTCACTACCATTTTGAGGCGGATGGAAGTATTAGTGGGGTAGCCATCGGATAAATCACGCATACAAAATGCTTTTTTGTATGATTAAATATTTTATGAATTCAGTACATTATCCATATTATAAAGACCTTTTGATTTTCCTTGCATAAATTCACAAGCCTTAAGGGCACCTACTGCAAAAACTTCTCTGGAAATCGCAGTATGTTTTAATTCTATAGTTTCTCCTTGACCAGCAAAGATTATTTCATGCTCACCTACAATACTTCCGCCGCGTATGGCGTGAACGCCTATTTCATTGTGTTCTCTCTTGTGAATGCCTTCTCTTCCATTTACATAGACTGTATCAGCCTTAATAGCAGCTTTTATAGTATCACCAAGTAAAAGAGCAGTACCACTAGGGGCATCTACCTTTTGATTGTGATGCTTTTCAATTATTTCAATATCGTAATTTTCGTATAAAAATGCACTTATATTTTTTAATATATTGTTTATCACGTTTATACCTATAGACATATTGCCTGAACGGAATATTGCATGTTCTTTGCTGAAAGCATTTATTTTTTCAATTTGATCATCACTGAAGCCTGTGGTGCACAATACAACAGGTAAATTATTTTTTTCGGCAAGTTTTAAAATATCTTCTAAAGCATCTGGTCTTGAAAAATCAAGAATTACATCTACAGATACATTGCAGGAATCAATAGTTTTAAATACCGGAAAATCAAAGGAGTCCTTTGTAAAATTGTCGATACCTGCTGCAATTATGGCATTGTCAAATTTTTTGGCTGCCTCAATTACTACCTTTCCCATTTTACCGCCGCAGCCATTTAATAATATTCTCACTACCTATTCCTCCTTTAGTGATAAGCCATAGGCTTTAATTTCATCTTTTAATATTTGAAGATTTTTTTCATTCATAGAACAAAGAGGCAATCTTAAGGAGCCAACCTTGTAACCAAGAAGATTTAATGCGGTTTTTATTGGTATTGGATTAGTCTCTATAAATAGAGCATTACATAAAGCTAATGTATTCAGTTGAAGTTCAAGAGCTTTTGAATGATCTCCCTTTATATAAGCTATTACCATTTCATGAATTTCTGTAGGAAGAATATTTGCAATTACTGAAATTACACCTTTACCACCTAAAGATAATATAGGTACGATTTGGTCATCATTTCCCGAATAGATGTCAAATCTATCTTTACAAAGAGCCTTCATCTTTGCAATTTGACTTATGTTTCCACTCGCTTCCTTAATAGCCTTAATATTCTTTAGATCACTTAGGGTTAATAGAGTTTCAGGATTTAAATTCATTCCAGTTCTTCCTGGAACATTATAAAGTACTATGGGGATATTAACTGCATCATTGATAGCTTTAAAATGTTCAATTAATCCCTTTTGAGTGGTTTTATTATAGTAAGGGGTTATAATGAGGAGTCCATCAACTCCTACACTTTCTGCCCACTTACTCATTTTAATACTTTCACTGGTATTATTGCTTCCTGTACCAGCAATTACTGGTATTCTCTTATTGACTACATCTACTGTAAATTTTATTGTTTCTTTTCGTTCTTCTGTAGTCATGGTAGATGCCTCACCAGAAGTACCACAAATTACTATGGCATCTGTAGAAGATTTTATGTGCCATTCAATTAATTCTTTAAGTTTCTCTAAATCTACTCCACTTTCTGTAAAAGGAGTTACAATAGCTACAGCGCTGCCTACAAATATACTCATAATAGTCCTCCCTAAAGTATATGGTTTATATATTTTTCTATATTAATAGTATATTCAAAAGTAATTATAAGTTCTTAGTTTATATGTAGATAAACAATATGAATTTTACAATTATCCCCCTGAAAAATTTTAGCCAACCTTCACATTATATTATATAACTATAATATATAAAATTGTATATAAATATAATATTATAATTTAATAGAATTTACAAATATATTTAGTTGGAATTATATAAGGCATATTCAAATAAATAACTAGTCAGTATGCTAGTATATTTTGCATCCTACCGCGTCAACAGAACCCTTAGATAGCTCACTATCTGCGGAACCTGTTTCCTTGTAGGCTTCAAAATATACGTTGCATCTTTGACTTACTATTTATTTTCATATGCCTAAAACTAATGAATTAATTATAAAAATGTATATATAGTTCTCTTTATGCTAACACTAAATAATAATTATTAATTATTTTGTGGGAGCGATTGTTATGGGGAAAACACCTTTAAAAAAAGTAATAAAAGCAAAACTTAAATCCAATAGGGAACTGACTGAGATGGAAAAATTAAGAGAGAATATAAAATATGAAATAGCAGAGGAGCTGGGTCTCAGCGAAAAAATTGATGAACTTGGCTGGAGCGGATTAACAGCAGAAGAAACGGGAAGAATAGGTGGCTTAATGACTAAGAGAAAAAAGGAGCTGCATCTACCTAAAAATGTGGATATACAGAATTATGATGAAAAAAGTCAAGAAAGTAAGGAGTGAGTATATTTTCCTTGTTGACTTATATAGAAAAAATATATAATATTTAACTTGTGAATTTTTTGATTATGTAAAGCAGTTATTTATTATATGTTGTATAGCAACATTTGGAGTATGATATAATGTCTATAGGATTTTAAATAAATTTTGTCATTTGTAAAGTGACTGTTATTTTATGTTATATAACATTATTAAATGATTTGTGAGACATAAAAGATTATGTAAATTAAATTATGCTTACTGATTTTTTAAGCTGTTTTGAGGGGTTATTATGGATTGCTATAAAAATTTTGCCCATGTTTATGATGAACTCATTCATGGAGACGTAGATTATGAAAAATGGGGAAACACTATTCTAGATATATGTAAAAGTCATAATGTGAAGTTTGAAAGCTATTTGGACTTGGCTTGTGGCACAGGAAATCTTACAGAAGTAATAGGCAAAGCCTTTAAACAAATCTGGGGAGTAGATTTATCCGAAGATATGTTGTGGGAAGCTGATAAAAAGCTTAGAAAGACAAATATAAAGGCAAAACTGGTAAAGCAAGATATCTGTAATTTGCAGCTAAATAGGAAATTTGACTTGATAACTTGCTGTTTGGATTCAACTAATTATATTTTAGAGGATAACAATCTGAAAAAATATTTTAGTGGCATTAGGAAACATTTAAAGGAAAATGGTGTTTTTATTTTTGATATAAATTCCTATCATAAACTCGGTAAAATTATAGGGAACAATCTTTTTACCTATGATGATGGAGAGGTTGTGTATATATGGGAAAATCAATTCGATAATGAAATTGTGGACATGTATCTTACCTTTTTTGTAAAAAGCGGTGAAGATTATAAGAGATTTGACGAAGAGCACAGTGAAAGAGCTTATAGAGAATGCGAAATAGAAACTTTACTTAGTGAATGTGGCTTCGTGGTAATAAATAAATTAAACAATTATAAAGAGGAGACTATAGATAATAATACGGAAAGAATAGTGTATATACTAAAATGTAGTGAATAAAATATTAATTATACAAATCTAATTAATATAAATTGTATGGAAACATTTATATTAATCTGTTATTAATCTCCCGCCTATAGAGGATAGGAGATGGATAGCACATTAGGTCAAAAATATAAGTATCAGTATTGGAGGAAAACTATGGAAGATAAATTACTGATTGCAACGGCAAAAGATGGAGAAGTTAGAATAATAGCAGCAACTACAACGGAATTGGTGGAAACGGGCATAAAATTTCATGAATGTGAGGCAACCGCTGCCGCTGCACTGGGCAGAATGCTTACAGCAGGAAGTCTTATGGGAGCTATGATGAAAAATGAAAGCGATTCTCTTACATTAAAAATAGATGGTGGAGGAATTGCAAAGGGAGTACTTGTTACTGCTCATAGTGATGCTAGTGTGAAGGGATATATAGGAAATCCAAAGGCTGAATTGCCTCCAAACAGTAAAGGTAAACTTGATGTATCAGGTATAATTGGAAAAGATGGTATTCTTACAATTATAAGGGATCTTGGTTTGAGAGAACCCTATGTAGGGCAGGTACCAATATATACAGGGGAAATAGGGGATGATCTGGCATATTATTTTACTACCTCTGATCAAGTGCCCTCAGCAGTGGGACTTGGGGTTTTAGTAAATAGGGATTTAAGTATTAAAGCAGCAGGAGGATTCATAATTCAAATGATGCCAGGGCATAATGAACTTACAGCTGATTTAATAACTTACAGATTAGAAGAGATACCACCTATAACTAAGCTTATAAGTGATGGTATGAATATAGAAGAAATCCTTAATTATATATTTGAAGATATGGATTTAAAGATAGTGGGGGAGATAAAGCCTGAATATAAATGTGATTGTACGAAGGAGAGAGTTGAGAGAGCCCTTATAAGTATAGGGAAAAAAGATCTAGAAGAAATATATAATGAAAACAAAACAGAAGAATTAAGGTGTAATTTTTGCAACAAAGCATATACCTTTACTCATGAAGATATAGGTAATATACTTGATAATCTATCTAATTAAATTATTAAATGAGAAAATTGCTAAATAATGCTTATTTACAATAAAAAAATATTGACAAATACTATTTCATATAATAAAATAGTATTTGTCTTAAATATTAAGGGCGCTTAGCTCAGCTGGGAGAGCATCTGCCTTACAAGCAGAGGGTCACAGGTTCGAGCCCTGTAGTGCCCACCAATATTGGCCTGGTAGCTCAGCTGGTTAGAGTGCTGGCCTGTCACGCCAGAGGTCGAGGGTTCGATCCCCTTCCAGGTCGCCAATATTTTTATGTTTAATATACTGTGGCCAGTTAGCTCAGTCGGTAGAGCAGAGGACTGAAAATCCTCGTGTCCCTGGTTCGATTCCTGGATTGGCCACCAGCGGTGCGGGAGTGGCTCAGTGGTAGAGCGTCACCTTGCCAAGGTGAACGTCGCGAGTTCGAATCTCGTCTTCCGCTCCATTATGGCGCTATAGCCAAGTGGTAAGGCAGAGGTCTGCAAAACCTTTACCCCCAGTTCAAATCTGGGTGGCGCCTCCATAATAAAAACCCTTGAAAACTAATATTTTCAAGGGTTTTTAAAATTTGTTAAGTTTTTGTTGATTTCTTTAAGGATTGTCCTATAACTGTCCTAAGGAAATTGTTTTATTTTTGAGATAGGTTTTCCTAAGATTTCGGAAGTTTCCTTTTTTACTGGAAATATTTAAAGACTCTGTTGAGGTAGTAGGATTGAAATATACTAACATACTGGCTAATTATTTCTTTGAAGATATCTAAACTTAATGAATTATATGCGAAATAGTGTGCCCCTATCTATTAGGTTACCCTTAGATAAGAAAATTGGTTTTACATCCTGCTGTATTAAAAATTTAAAAACCATATCTCCATATAAATAATTATCTAAGTTTCCGAAAAAAGCAATACTGCCATCTTCAACAATGCCACAGGTACCGCCTATGAAACCATAATTTAATCCCGGTAATTCAATATTGCCTGGCGGAACAAGAAGAACCTTCACTCCATTAGAGGTGAGAATATCATGTATCTTTATATCACTGGTAATAGCAGCTGAATCATTTATTAAAGCCGTAGAGCATTTGCTATAGCCCTGTTTTACATTTAATAATTTTTTGCCTTTAACCATGGATATTAAATTTTTATCTGTGTATTTTAAATTATGTAAAAATATATCATTTGTGCTGATGGCATTAAGAAATATATCATAGGGATAAGTTTCTTTAAGACTATTATGGCTTTTAATTACATTATAATTTAAATTTTTTAAAATATAAATAAAGGACATCTCCATAGTGTTATGGACTACTATATTTTTTTTATCTATAATGTGCAGAAGCATATCTGGGTGGCCACATATGGCATTATATAGGCTTTTACTGGGTGGTACTATTATGGGTTCAAATCCATTTTTATATAAATTTTCCTTTTCAGTTTCACTAATTCTAAAGTCTACTAATACATTTTTCAATTTTATATACCTCAAAATTTAAAATTTATTTATTTTATTTTAGCATAATTTTATTACTTTTACTTAAAATAAAGCATATAGATTTACGTTAAACACATACTATTTTGGGGAAGGAGTGAGAAATGTGCTTCTAAAAGACATTGTTTATAACGGAGAAAGGGAAGATGTAATAGACGGTTTAGAATATATAAAACAAAATTTAGAAATAAAAGGAGCTAAATTGGGAATTTCAGAAAGTGTAGAGAATAGAACTCACTTCGTTAAAATATTTTGCAGTGATGAAATTTTTAATTCTAAGGTTGAACACAATTTTAATTTATATTTGAGTATGCTTTTATATAAATTTATGTCTCAAGAATTTTATGATAAAAAATTAATAGAGTTTTTAAATGAAAATTATTTTTTCCTTAAGGGTGAAGAGCTAAAGGATTTAAAAAAGATATGTAAAGATTCATTTTTATGTGAAGGTAAAATTAAAGATGAAAATGAGGTTTACTATATAAATAGAAAAAATTCAATTACAAGAAAAATACTTCAATGTGTTAATGAAAATGCTTTAATAAATATAGAGGGCTTTGTTACATTCAGAATTAAAGAAATGGAAAGTGATTTTCAGGCTATAGTAGATAAAGCAGTGGAAAAGTATATGATAGATAAAGAGTATGATGAGTTTATTAATCTTTTAAAATATTTTGTGGATATTCAAGAAAGCAAAATAGACGAGGTTAATATATCTTCAAGTATTAATGGAGAATATATTATTAAGGATAAAAGTGGTAAGGATATAAGTGAAGAACTGGTTAAAGAATTAAAGAATACAAAATATAATAATAAAGATAATCAGGAAGATATAATTATTAGTGGGCTTATAACTCTAGCACCTAGGAGTATAATTATTCATAATATAGATGATTTTAAGAAGAGAGAGTTAATAGATACTATAAGTAATGTATTTGAGGATAAAGTTAAATTTTGTGATGATGATGCGGAAATAGAGAGCTTAGATACTAAACTAGAAAAAATAAATAAAGATCTTATAAAAGTTTAATTTGATTATTGACATATATAAATTTGTAGCATAGAATGAACTTAGTTAAATTATATTAGTAAAAATGCAATGAAAAGGAAGAGTAAGTAAACACTGTTCTAAGAGAGAGAAGTCATTTGCTGTGAGACTTCTTGAATAAGATTTATTGAAAACCACCTTTGAGTTAATTGCTGAATTTAAGGCATTGGAGAATGTCTTAGTAGGCTAAATTCGCTTGTCGGCGTTAAGATATTAAGTGAATACTGTATTTAAATGCAGTGTTAATTTGAGTGGAACCGCGAAATAACTCGTCTCATTATTGAGGCGAGTTTTTATTTTTTTAGTGATTAGGAGGAGTAATTATGGTTAAAGTTACACTGAAGGATGGAAAATCTTTAGAGGTAGAAAAAAGTACAAAAATTGAAGATATTGCAAAAAATATCAGCACAGGCCTCTACAAAAAAAGTTTAGGAGCCAAGGTAAATGGAAAAAGAACAGAATTAATGGCAAAAATAGATGAGGATTCTATTCTTGAAATATTAACCTTTGAAGATGAAGATGGAAAATGGATATTAAGGCATACAGCTTCACATATATTAGCTCAAGCAGTGAAAAGATTGTATCCAAAAGTAAAGTTAGCTATTGGGCCAGCTATAGATAATGGATTTTATTACGATTTTGATGCTGATTTTCCAATAACAGTGGATACACTGGCTGCTATAGAAAAGGAAATGTCTAAAATTGTAAAGGAAAATTTACCTCTTGAAAGATTTGAACTACCTAGAAATGAAGCCATTGACTTTATGAAGCAAAAGGGTGAGGACTACAAAGTAGAACTTATTGAAGATCTACCTGAAGGAGAGATAATTTCCTTTTATAAGCAGGGAGATTTTACAGACCTTTGCGCAGGCCCTCACGTACCATCTACTGGAAGAGTAAAAGTTTTTAAACTTCTTTCTGTAGCAGGTGCATACTGGAGAGGTAATGAAAAAAATAAAATGCTTCAAAGAATATATGGTACAGCTTTTATAAAAAAAGCTGATCTTGATGGATATTTAAATATGCTTGAAGAAGCTAAAAAAAGAGATCACAGAAAACTTGGAAAAGAACTTGATTTGTTCAGTATTCATGAAGAGGGGCCTGGTTTTCCATTCTTTCATCCAAAGGGTATGGTAGTTAGGAATATACTGGAAAGTTATTGGAGAGAAGTGCATACAAAAGCAGGTTATGATGAAATAAGAACTCCTATTATATTAAATGAAGAATTATGGCATCAATCTGGACATTGGGATCACTATAAGGAAAATATGTACTTTACAAAAATAGATGATAATGATTATGCTATTAAGCCAATGAACTGCCCTGGATCAATATTGGTATATAAGAATTCAATACATTCCTATAGAGAATTGCCAATAAAGCTTGGAGAACTTGGTCTTGTTCACAGGCATGAGAAATCAGGAGCATTACAGGGTCTTATGAGGGTAAGATGTTTTACTCAGGACGATGCCCATATTTTTATGACAAAGGATCAAATTACAGAAGAAATTTTAGGAGTAATTAAGCTCATTGATTCCTTCTATAAAATTTTCGGATTTGAATATTTTGTAGAACTTTCTACAAGACCGGAGGATTCCATGGGAAGTGATGAGGATTGGGAGATTGCTACTAATGGATTAATAGAGGCACTAAATTCGGCAGGACTTAAGTATAAAGTAAATGAGGGCGATGGAGCTTTTTATGGTCCTAAAATAGATTTTCATCTTAAAGATTGCATTGGAAGAACATGGCAATGTGGTACAATTCAATTGGATTATCAAATGCCTGAAAGATATGACTTAACTTATATTGGTGCAGACGGTGAGAAGCATAGGCCTGTAATGGTTCATAGAGTTGTATTTGGAAGTATAGAAAGATTTATAGGAATACTCATAGAACATTATGCAGGAGCTTTTCCTACTTGGCTTGCACCAGTTCAAGTTAAAGTTATGAATATAACAGAAAACCAAATTGAATATCTAGACAAAATAATTAAAATGTTAAAAGATGCAGGCTTTAGAGTAGAAAGTGATATAAGAAATGAAAAGATAGGCTATAAGATTAGAGAAGCACAGCTGCAGAAGATTCCATATATGCTTATAATAGGTGATAATGAAGTGAAAGAAGGAAATGTTTCAGTAAGAAGTAGAAAAGATGGAGATTTGGGAAGCTTAAATGTAGAAGATCTTATATTAAAGTTGAATGCTGAAATAGATCAGAAACTAAATAGTATATAAACAGAATTCTTAGCATAAGGAGGAGTTTTTCTCAGCTGATGCTTACTAACAGAGCTCTAAGTATCAGTATTTTTGATACTTAGAACTCGTTGTCCTTTAGGGTAAGTCGTTATCCAGGGACGTAGCCACTCTTTACTCCTACTTTACGAAAAGCCATGGGAGTATTAGAGTGGGTAGTCATCGGATAAAATATATTAACAAATTTATTGACAATATATTATATTGATAGTATAATATTTTATGTCAAGAAGAAACATGCCGTTTCTCACCTTACAGCATTGCTAGTTAGGTTTGATTTTAAATTTTGGTTATTATTGAGGGCGGCATTTGTCGTCCTTTTGTTTTGTTTAAATATTTACTATGCATGTTTCTTTTTCATGAATTCGGAGGTGAAAATTATTAGTAAAAATAATAAGTTTATCATTAATGAAGAGATTAGAGAAAGAGAAGTAAGGGTTATAGGAAATGATAATTCACAGCTTGGAGTTATTTCTACTAGAGAGTCTATAAGGCTGGCAGAAGAGCAAGAGCTGGATTTAGTTCTTATATCACCAGGTGCAGTTCCACCAGTTTGTCGAATTATAGACTTTGGTAAGTTTATATACGAGCAAAATAAGAAAGAAAAAGAAAATAAGAAGAATCAAAAGGCAGTAGTGATTAAGGAAGTTAGATTGAGTGCTACAATTGAAGAGCATGATATAGCAATTAAAGCTAATAATGCTAGAAAGTTTTTACTTGATGAAGACAAGGTGAAGGTTACTGTTAGATTTAGAGGAAGAGAAGCAGATTATGCCTTCAAAGGCAATAAGATATTAGACAACTTTGTTTCTAAAATAGAGGATGTTTGTGTCATTGAAAAAAGAGCAAAGCTTGAAGGAAGAAATATGACCATGGTTTTAGCTCCTAAAAGAGCATAATCGAGGGGAGGAAATTTATTATGCCAAAAATGAAAACTAAAAGAGCAGCAGCTAAAAGATTTAAGCTTACAGGTACTGGAAAGCTTAAGAGAGCAAAGGCTTTTAAGAGTCACATATTAACTAAGAAAAGTACAAAGACAAAGAGAAACTTAAGAAAAACTGGATATGTTTCTGTAACACAGGAAAAGACAATGAAGAAATTGTTACCATACCTATAATAGAGTTAGGTTGAAGGAGGTTTTTTAAATGGCAAGAGTAAAGAGAGCTGTAAATGCTCGTAAATATCATAAAAAAATATTAAAACTTGCGAAAGGCTACTATGGTGGAAAAAGCAAGTTATTTAAAACTGCTAACGAAAGTGTTATCAGAGCATTAAGAAATGCATACGTTGGAAGAAAATTAAAGAAGAGAGATTTCAGAAAGCTTTGGATAGCTAGAATAAATGCTGCTACAAGAATAAATGGTCTTTCATATTCAAGATTTATCAATGGAATCAAATTAGCAGGTATAGACCTTAACAGAAAAATGCTTTCAGAAATAGCTATAAATGATCCTAAAGCTTTTACAGAATTAGTGGAAACAGCTAAAAAACAATTAGCTTAATAGATAAAAATGCAGCCTTAATGGGCTGTTTTTTTATAAACATAATTTCTGAAACCAGTGTTAAATGGGCTAGTCATAAGATAAATAGACTTCTCAAAAATAAAAGTGAGGATTGATATAATTTTGTTAGAAGTAATAAAAAGTAAGGATAATTCAACAATTAAAGAAATAAAAAAATTACAGGAAAAAAAATATAGGAATCTTTATAATAAATTTATAGTGGAGGGCTTTAGATTTGTTTCAGAAGCTTTGGATTCAAAATTTCATGTATGTTATATTATAATTAGTGAAACAATAGAAGAAAAATTCAAGAAGCTTAGGTTAAATGAGAAGGTAAAGGATGATACTAAACTTATTAAGGTTTCTGAGTCTATATTAAAGAGTATATGCAGTACGGATAATCCACAGGGGATTGCAGCGGTGGTAAGTAATAAAGAAACTATTATGGATTACAATGAGGGATTTTATATATTGGCAGATAAGATTCAGGATCCTGGAAATATGGGAACAATTATAAGAACTGCCGATGCAGCCGGTGCAAAGGGTGTTATAATAACAAAAGGCGCTGTAGATATATATAATGGCAAAGCACTTAGATCCACTATGGGTTCTATATTTAAAATACCCATAATACTAGATGAAGATTTAAAGCATGTAAAAAGTTTAAAACAGCAGGGCTTTAAAATTGTAACCAGTTCTTTGGATACAGAATATAATTTTTATGATGTAGATCTTACTGGAAAGATAATTATTGTAGTGGGGAATGAAGGCAGTGGAATCAGTGAAGAAATCTACAGCCTTTCTGATGAAAAGGTAAAAATACCAATGCCAGGTAATACAGAGTCGTTAAATGTAGGAATAGCAGCAGGAATAATGATGTTTGAAGCGGTTAGACAGAAAATAGTTGAAAAAAAATCTTAGTATGGTTATAATAATAAATGTGATTTTATATTTAAGGCGTTTTTAAAATAATTTTGTATATTTCAATTGTTATTTTTATTTAGATAGCATTAGGCTTTGAAGGAGAGAGTAAGTATAAACTTTACTTTAGGCATATCAAATAAATAACTAGTCAGTATGCTAGCCTATTTTGAATTCTACGACCTCAACAGAACCCTCAGATAGCTCACTATCATGGTCACCTGTTTCCTTGTAGAATGCAAAATATTGGTGGCATCTTTGACTTCCTATTTATTTTCATATGCCATACAGGGAAAAAAGACTATAAACTGAGAGTCTTTTTAAGTAAAATATGCTGAAGTTCACTCTGGAGTTCTGCTGGTGAAAGTCATTTTTAAAAGAATATATAGTCAGTATATTGGCATATTTTATTCAGTTTTCATAGAATATTTCTTTTAAATGTGAAAGTAGCCTTCAGCGGTTAAAACCGTTATATTTTCGAGAGGACTTTTGTCAATTAGGGTGGTACCGCGGATACTTCGTCCCTTTGTGGGATAGAAGTTTTTTTGTTTTTTGATAAATAATTATTTTAGGAGGAAAATAAATCTATGAAAGAAAAATTAGAGGAGATTAAAAATAGTGCCATTGCTGAACTCAAGAATTCAGTAAAAAAAGAAGAACTTGAAAAATTAAGAGTAAAATACCTTGGGAAAAAAGGAGAACTTACACAGATATTAAGAGGTATGGGTGCTCTTTCAAAGGAAGAGAGACCGGTAATAGGTAAAATAGCCAATGAGGTGCGAGAAAAAATAGAAGGTATAATAAATGAGGCAATGGATAGCTTTAACCAAAGAGAAAAAGAAGAAAAATTGAACAGTGAAATAATTGATATTTCTCTTCCAGGTAGAAAGCAGACGATAGGACATAGAAATCCACTGGACATAACTTTGAGGAAAACAGAAGAGATTTTTCGTTCCATGGGATTCACAGTAGAAGAGGGCCCGGAAGTTGAATACGATAAATACAATTTTGAGATGCTGAATATCCCTAAAAATCATCCTGCTAGAGGTGAACAGGATACATTCTATATAAATGATAATATGGTTTTAAGAACTCAAACTTCACCAGTTCAAATAAGGACTATGCTAAGTCAAAAGCCACCTATAAAAATGATATCACCAGGAAAGGTATATAGGTCAGATGCAGCAGACGCTACTCACTCTCCTATATTTTATCAGGTAGAAGGCCTTGTAGTTGATAAGGGAATAACCTTCGCGGATATGAAAGGCACTTTGGAAATGTATATAAAAAAGATGTTTGGTGAAAATGTAAAGACAAAATTCAGACCTCATCATTTTCCATTTACAGAACCTTCAGCAGAACTTGATATTTCCTGCTTTGCCTGCGGTGGAGAAGGCTGCAAGGTTTGTAAGGGTGAAGGCTTTATAGAAATGTATGGTTGTGGTATGGTTCATCCACAGGTGCTTAGAAACTGCGGAATTGATCCGGAAGTTTACAGTGGTTTTGCTTTTGGTGTGGGTCTTGATAGAATTGTTATGCAAACACTAGGTATAGATGATATAAGGCAATTATATGAAAGTGATATGAGATTTTTAGATCAGTTTTAAAAATTAATAATTAATAATTAATAGTTAAGAATTAAAAGTAGGGATTGCTTTTTTGAATTTTATTTAAAAAAACTGTAATATAAATTTTTAGTAGCACAGCGAAAAAAAATGTCCACAACTTTTAACTCTCCACTTTCAATTCTCAACTTAATAAATTGGAGGTCAAAATATATGAAAGTACCAGTAGAATGGTTAAAGGATTATGTTGATATAAATATAAATGCAAAAAAATTGGGAGATGCACTTACACTATCTGGTTCAAAAGTAGAAGAGATAATAACCAGTGGTGATGAAATACAGAAGGTTGTTACAGGAAAAATATTAAAAATTGAACCCCATCCAGATGCAGAAAAATTAGTAGTGTGTCAATTGGAGGTAGGCCAGGAAGAACCTATACAAATAGTAACCGGTGCAAACAACATGAAGGAAAATGATATTGTTCCAGTGGCACTTCATGGATCAAGTTTACCCGGAGGATTAAAGATAAAAAAGGGTAAGCTTAGAGGAATTCCATCAAATGGAATGATGTGCTCAGAGGAAGAATTGGGTTTAGCGGAAGAAGGTACTGTTCATGGACTTATGATTTTGCCTTCAGATACTGCTGTAGGTAAAGATATTAAAGAAGTATTGAATTTAGACAAAGCAGTAATTGACTTTGAAATAACTTCTAACAGACCAGATTGTCTTAGTGTAATTGGAATAGCAAGAGAAACAGCAGCTACACTGAATACAAAATATAAAATGCCTTCTTTGGATTATGAATATAAATGCAAGAATAATATAAAAGATGAAATAAAAGTAGAAATAAAAGTAGAAATAAAAGATAAGCTTTGCAGAAGATACATGGCAAGGGGAATAAAAAATGTTAAGATAGAAAAATCTCCTGCATGGATAGAAGAAAGGCTGCTTCAGGCTGGAGTAAGACCTATAAACAATATAGTGGATATAACCAATTTTGTAATGCTTGAATTAGGTCAGCCTATGCATGCTTACGATAGAAGAAGGATAACTTCAAATAGTATAGTGGTTGAAAGAGCTAAAGAGGGAGAAAACTTTACAACTTTAGATGGAGTTGAAAGAAAGTTAAACAGTGATGTATTGACCATAAAGGACGGAGAAAACACCGTTGGATTAGCTGGAATCATGGGAGGTCTCAATTCAGAGGTTGAAGATGATACTTCTGAAATAATATTTGAAGCTGCAAATTTTGATGGTACCAATATAAGAGTTAGTTCTCAGAAATTAAATATAAGAACAGAAGCTTCTGGTAGATTCGAAAAGGATTTAGATCCAAATCTTGCAGAGCTTGCACTGAACAGGGCCTGTAATTTAATAGAGCAGCTGGGCGCTGGTGAAATAATGGAAGGAACTATTGATATATATACGAGTCCTGTAAAAGAGCATTCAGTAGAAGTAGATTCCAAATGGGTAAATAGATTCCTTGGATTAGAACTTTCAAAGGAAGAAATGAAAAATTGTCTGGATAGATTGGAATTGACTACTGAAATTTCAGGAGATAAACTTATAGTTAATGTACCAACCTTTAGAACTGATATAGACATAAGGGAAGATGTGGCAGAGGAAATAGTAAGAATTTATGGCTATAATAATGTAACTTCTACTAACCTTAAGGTTTCCAGTGTTAGAACAGGCAGATATAAAAATCAGATTATTAAGGATATGACTATAGATGCATTACTTGCCTGTGGTTTAAATGAAGCCATAACTTATTCCTTTGTAAGTCCTAAGGTTTTCGATAAAATACTATTGCCTGAGGACAGCGGTTTAAGAAAAGCTGTAGCTATAAGAAACCCGTTAGGAGAGGATTATAGTATAATGAGAACAACTACTGTTCCCTCTATAATGGAAGCATTGGCTAGAAACTATTCAAGAAATAATGAAGTAGTAAGACTTTTTGAATTGGGTAGAGTATATATACCAAAGGAAGAGGCAGATAAAATACCAGAAGAGAAGAATGTAATAACTATAGGTATGTATGGTAAGGCAGACTATTTAGATTTAAAGGGAGTAGTTGAAAATCTTCTCGAAGCTCTTGGAGCAAAAGGAGTAAGTTTTGAAAGGGAAAGTGAGAACCCTTCTTATCATCCAGGGAAAACTGCTAAAATTACCATGAAAAATAAAGAGATAGGAATTTTAGGAGAAATTCATCCTGATGTAGCTGGTAATTATGATGTAGATACAGCTTGCTATGTTGCAGAAATAGACTTTGACTTCTTGATAGAAAATGCAGTTATAGAGAGGAAATATAAGGCCTTACCTAAATTTCCAGCTGTCACAAGAGATATGGCCTTGATTTTAGATGAAGCTGTATTAGTTCAGCAGATAGAGGATATTATAAGTAAAAAAGGTGGAAATATAGTTGAAAGCTTTAAGCTATTTGATATATACAAGGGCAAACAGATACCTGAAGGTAAAAAAAGCGTTGCCTATTCCATAACTTATAGATCAAAGAATAAAACACTTACAGATAAAGAAGTGGATAAGGCACATGGTAAGATACTAAGTACTCTTGAACACGTGCTGGGAGCTCAACTTAGATAGAAAAATATACCACTAATAGTCATTCATATATAACATTAATAGTTTATTCAAAGTTAGCAGAAATAAATTATTAATTAACTAAGATTTATCATTAATGGATATTTTTCCGAAATATTTATTTTATATTTTATATTTTATAAGTAATTTCTGTAAGTATTAATATTATTCGGTTTACTTGTAAGTGACTTAAATAGTATAAATGTTTTATATACTATTTTGATAATTCATTGTCATAAGTTACATTATTAGCCTAAATTTGAGAGTGTAAAGTTAATGAATTTTTTGTTAATTTTACACTCTCAAATTTTAACCTCAGTATTATTATAAGTTGTGTACTGGATAATAATATGTTAAAATTAAAATTAGATGAATCTAAGAGGGTGTTAAACATGAGTTCTGTTACTGTAAGAGTTAATAATAGGGAATACAAATTAAAAGGTGACGAAAGAGAAGAATATTTACATACAGTTGCTACTTATGTGGATAAAAAAATTAAAAACATAATGGAAAAGAATTCAAAATTGAGTACGGCAGAAGCATCTATTTTAACAGCACTAAATTTAGCAGATGACTTGTTTAAAGCTGGATATTACAATGAGGAACTTTCCGATGAAATTGAGAAATTAAAAAGTAATTTAAAAGATGCCAATGTTAAAATAGAAGAACTTAAGGATGAACTTACAAAGATAAATGAAGAAAAAGAACAGCTTTTAGTTAAGGTAGAAGAACTTAAGGTAAATGAGGATGTAATAAAAAGGGACAAGCAAATAGAAGAATTAAATAGAGGAATGAACTTAAAAAATGAAGAGATAAATTCAAAAGAAGAGAATAATAAAAAGTATTTGCTTGAGATTAATCGTTTAAAAGGTGATAACAAAGAGCTTAAATTTAAGCTGCAATCTTCAAAGTATAAGGTTATGGATTTAGAAAATAAATATCTGGAGAGTCAGGTTGATTTGGCCAAGACGAAGAAGGAAGTTATAAGGAATATTAATAAGAAATAAGAAGAGAGTGTAGTAAGTTACATTCTCTTTTTGTTTTGAGCTTTCCCCGAAAAAGAGGACACTTCAGAGTTAGGTATTCTCTTTGGATGGCAATATTACTATTGTTTTCATATTTATCCCTAAATTGAGATGGTACCATATAGCCTAATGCTTGATTTTTTCTTTTTCGATTATAAAAAACTTCTATATACCAGAATATATCACGACGTGCTTCTTCACGCGTAGCGTATTGTTTCTGGTATAACATTTCGCATTTTATAGTGCTGAAAAATGTTTCAGCACAAAGCTTCAGAAATTGTTAAGGATAAGTTCAATTTAATAATAGTTCAAAGGAGTAAATACTTTAAAGAAAGAAAATCTGAAGATGATTACTTTTTTGGAAAATTTAATATACCATACTAACTGGTCATTTTTCGAAGATGACTAGCATAAATGTTTAAGTTAAAGTATAAAATAGGTCCCTGCCAAAGGCAAGGACTGATAATTGTTTTGAATTTACTAGTAATTAATATTTTATTATTAAATAAGCATAGATTATGCATTTTAAATATAAGAGGTGTTGATTTTATAAATTTACAATGCTAGTTTATGCTAGCGGAGAAGGAGTAGGTAAATCTGGAGAAGGAGTAGGTAAATCGTTAGCTAAACTACTGGAGCCATTTGCTAATGGAAGTATAAAATGTCCACTAAATAAAATGTTTTGTCCTGATACTGTAAATGGATTTAGGGAAACTGAAAGTACACTAGAAGGTATAGGATTACTGTATTTATCTGCACTTACTGTATAGCCTATAACTGTATCTACACCAATGGAGTCTTGTAGCGATATATAACTTGTTTTTGGTGGCAATGATGAAGGTGACAAAGGAGTAGCAGTGAGTGGCGTAGTAGTTGTATTATCAGTTATTGATATATTAAAGCCGTTGTTAAAAATTACATTAGCAATTCCAATATACTGAATGAATCCAACAATTTTTATTGGATATAGAGTTATCGGAATTGTACCTGAACAATTTTGTGGTGTAACTGGTACCGTTATAGGTTGACCTGTGGTACGATTCAAAAAACTTTTGAAAACAAATTCACGGGCATTTGGTGTTGCTTCAATTTTATTTGGTATACTTATGGTGCTTTCAAAATTAACAATATTATTGCATGAAATTGAGTCATCTTGTGTATTTGCGGATCCCAGTAAGGAGAGTAATTCATCCTTATCATTTGTATTTAATCCAATGGCTATTTGTTCAGCTGTTAAATTATCCATCTCTATTAATAATTTATTTATGTCTTTCAATTAATAATCACTCCTCTAAAATGATTTAAATTAGTTAACTACAATAATATAATATTAAATTTACAATATAATGTGATTACTTTTATATTAAATATAACCTATTGTGCTAGTTAAATTACTAGCAACATTTACAAATAGAAAACCTCCAGCATAATGTGTTAACCTATCATTGAAAAGCACAACCAGTTCAATGAAGGGGGAAACATATATGCTAGAGATTTATAACAATGATTCTATCACAATTATAGAAGATTTAAAAGATTTTATAACTGTCATATTTGTTATAGTTGACGATATTTACCAAGAAGTAACTCCAACATATATTAAAAATCGAAGAAACATTGATCATTTAATAATGAGTGATAGTGAAATAATTACAGTTTCATTAGCTGGTGAGCTTATGTCAATTGATTCGGAGAATGCTTGGGTTGGATATTGTAAAAACAATTTAAAAGAATTATTTCCAAGCTTCTGCAGCCGAACTAGGTTCAATAGAACCCGAAGGGCTCTATATAAAACAATAGAATTAATAAGACATAATCTCACAAAACTTATTAGATATAATCACGATTTTTTTAGAATCGTAGATAGTATGCCTATATATGCTTGTAAATTTGGCAGAGCACGATTTCATAAAACATATAGAGGCTACGGCAAGTGTGCTTCTAAAAAAGAAACTTTTTATGGATTTAAGTTACATTCCTTAATTATTTTTGATGGTTATATAACAGATTTTACATTAACATCAGCAAATATTGATGATAGATGTTGATTTACAATATAAATTGACCCCCTTTTTACACTGAAAATTGACCCCTTCACTTTAAAATAATATCCTTTATGAGAGGTAAAAAACTCATGAAGGAGGCATAAGAGTGTAGGTGAAAGACTTGAGAGATTGGCATACAGTGAAAAATATGTATAACAAAGGGGTTCCAATAAAGCAAATAGCTAGAGAACTTAATATGTCAAAAAATACTGTTAAAAGTTTAATCAAAAAGGAGGAAGAACCAAAATATTCAAGATCACCAAGAGTAACTAAAATTGATAAATTTAAAGATATTATTAGAGAATGGTTTTTAGATAAGCAGTATGATTTCAATGGTACAAGAATCTATAATGAATTGTGTAAATTAGGATACGATGGAACTATAAATCCAATATATAGGTATCTTGAAACTCTGAATGAAAAAAAAGGTAGCATTAGTCAAAGAGCTACTGTTAGATTTGAAACTCCGCCAGGAGATCAAGCACAATTTGACTGGGGAGAATACATAACAGTTATAGCTGGTGAAAATGTTAAAATATACTGTTTTACCATGATATTATCTTATTCTAGAAAAAAAGCTGCAGTATGTTCGCTATCCGCTAATGGCGTAGCCATTTATGAAGCCATACAAGACTTATTTATAGAACTTGAAGGTGTAACTAAGGAACTTCTTATAGATAATCCAAAGGCATTAGTAATAAGTCATAAAAAAGGAGAAGAAGTAGAGTTTAACCACAGTGCTTTAAAGTTATTCACATATCTTGGGACAGAGCCGAATGCCTGCCGGCCTCTAAGACCAAGGACAAAAGGTAAGATAGAAAAGCCATTTCAATACATTGAAAATCAATTCATTAAAGGAAGCAGCTTTAACAGTGTGTATGAACTTAACTTAGAAATTAAGCATTTTATGAGGTCATGGAATAAAAAGATTCATGGAACTACTAAAAGAATACCTGATGAAATGTTTAATGAAGAAAAGAGCAGCTTAAAAGGATTTTATAAGAAAATAGTTATTGATACAGAATTAGAAATAAGGATTGTTAGTACGGACTCTTATGTTATGGTTGGAACTAATAAGTATAGTGTTCCCGTCAAATATGTGGATAGACAGGTAAAAATAAGAATAGTATATGGGTATATTCTAGAAATATATGATCTTGATTTAGTTCTCGTTAAAAAATGGAATATACTTCAGGGTAAAAATAGAAAAATTCAAGATAAAGATGATTATAAGGATATTGCAGTAAGAGTACCAAGTTCTATTCCTGAAATTAGAAGGGTATTTGAAAAAACATTTAGACATGGTAATGAGTTTTACAAATTGGCTTCACGGGTTACAAAGCAGCCTCACTTTCATGCAAGAGAATTTTTAAAACTGAAAGATCTATATGATATAGCTGATTTAGATATCATTCTTAAGCATTGTATAGATAGTAACGTATTAAAAATAGATGGAATAAAGTCTTTAATTAAAGAAAAATATCTAGAACTAATAATTGAGCATGAGAGAGTAGAATTAATATTTACTAAACCTAATAAAAATAAGGATACTAATATGAATGAAGAAGGTTTAATAAGACATCTTTCTTACTATGGGAAAGGGGCTAAAAATGAAGGATGAAACTAATATAAACACTAATATAAAGCGCTTGCTAAAACAGTTTAGGCTTCCCGATATATATGATAGATATGACGAAGAAGTTAATTATGCCATAGAAAATAAAATTGGTTATAGAGAATTCTTGTACAAGCTTTTGGCGCTCGAAGAGCAAGGAAAAATGGAACGTCTAAAAATGAGGAACATTAAAAATGCCTGTTTTGATGCATATAAAACAATCGAAGATTTTCATTTCAACTTTCCCAAACATATTAATCAAACGAAAGTTATTGATTTGGCTACTTTAAGTTTTATGGAAAAGAAAGAAAATGTAGTTTTTATTGGGCCTCCCGGCCTTGGTAAAAGTCATTTATCCATTGCAATAGGTATTAAAGCCTGTGAGAAAGGTAAATCTGTTCGTTTTGTCAATGCAATTGAACTAGTTGATGAATTATATAATGCAATAGATTCTGGTAATCTAAAACAAAAATTTAAGAAATTATCAAAAATAGACTTACTTATAATAGATGATATTGGTTATTTAAAAATGGATAAAGAAAAAGAGAGTTTATTTTTTCAGTTAATCCGCCAAAGATACGAAAAAAGCTCTCTAATAGTAACAACAAACTTACCGTTTGAAAGATGGGACGAGATATTCACTAGTGAATTAGCGGCTACTGCTGTACTAGATAGGCTTCTTCACCATTCCCACGTCATAAGTATAACAGGCGATAGCCATAGAGTAAATAGGTATTTACAGGAGGAATAAATTTTGAAAAATAGTATAGCAATAGATTTTGGTGAATTTGTTAATACATTTAATGAAAAAGGAAAAGAAACAGCTATAATTCTCGCAAGAGAGAAATATAATCTTAGTTTCCAACAGCTTAAGAGAAGAATGTTTAATAGTACTGATTATTGTTTTGATAGGTCTTTAAGATTGTATAAGCATAGAGCTAACAATAACATGGATACTGCTGAATTTATGAGTATTGATGAACTTGAGAATAAGAAAACTACAATTAAAGGAGTTGAGCCCCTTCCGGGGCCAAATCTCAATTTGAGTTTTGATGATCTTGTTAAAGATCTTATTAAAGATAGATTATTAATTTTAAATAAATATGTAACCATCGATAATGAATCTAAGCAATTAATAATTAATACTAAAAAATTAAAATATGATGGTTTTGGCCTAAATATAATTTAGACTCTAGGGGGTCAAAATTAAACGTAAAAAGGGGTCAAATTTACTTGACAATCTACAATAGAGAAGCATTATGGGATCTAACAAATAATGTAAACTGTATAACTGTACTTGGTGATAATGAATATATAGGTGATGATATTTGCTTAGATTTAAATAAAGAGCGCAATATCAATCTTATATCCATGAAAAGAAACAATAGTAAATTACAATTACCTAAGCAATTAAGACAGCAAATATTTAAGAAAAGAAGATTAATTGAAACAGTTAACTCTCAGCTATCCGAGCAATTAAATATAGCTAAAGTACTTGCAAAATCACGTTTAGGACTTTTAGCAAGGCTTGAAACAAAAATATTAGCTCATAATATATGCTGTTTTATAAATAAAGTTCTAAGAAAAAGTGCAGATATATTAAAAATAAAACAATTAATATTTGGATAATATAACTACAAAAAATTAAGTTTAATTTCTATAGGTATATTATGCAATAATCCTATGGAACAATAAACCTTAATGTGTATTTATAGGAATTATATTAATATAGCACAACAGGTTAACTTAGTGTAAAGCAAATTGTGGAAATTGCAAATCGGGTAGGAGGGAAATAATTATTTTCCGTACTCTCACACCACCGTGCATCAGACTGTCTAACAATGCCAATAAGTAGTATAATTAAAATAGAATATTAAGAGAAGGTGTCGATTATGGCTTATTTGACAGGTGTTGATAGAAATCAAACTACTTATTTGGTTACATCCTTAGATGATTTTATTGAAAATGATAATTCAATTAGAGTTATCGATGCATTTGTAAATTCATTAGACTTGAAGAAACTTGGATTTATTATTTATGATTCAAATAAGCAAGGTCAATGTCCTTATGATCGTAAAGTATTGCTTAAATTGCATATTTATGGATATATGAATGGTATTAGGTCTTCTAGAAAATTAGAAAGAGAAACTAAAAGAAATATAGAAGTAATGTGGCTACTTAATTCATTAAAGCCTGATCATGGAACTATTTCCGCGTTTATTAAGGATAACAAGAAAGCTTTTAGAAATATACTTAAAGAATTTACGTTATTATTAAAAGGTTGGGGCTTGATTGATGGAAAACTAATAGCCATTGATGGAACTAAGTTAAAGGCTCAAAATAGTAAACATAATTATATAACTGAATCGGTACTCAAAAAAAGATTGAGTATGTAGAAGAAAAAATCGAAGAATATTTAAAGAAAATAGAGTCCAATGATGCTGCTGAAAATTTGAATGATACAATATCTAATACAAATGTAGTAGATTTGCAATCAAGAATTGAGTTCTATAAAAAAAGGAAAGAAGAATATGAACAACAAAAAAAGGAAATGAAAGATCAAAAAATTAGACAGATTTGTAAAACTGACGGTGATGCCCGTGGAATGAAAAATAACGGAAAATTCGAAGTTTGTTACAATGTCCAGACTTCAGTTGATAGCAAAAATAAACTAATTATAGACTGCGATGTAGTAAATGACATAAATGATTTAAATCAGCTTTCAAATATGACTTTAAGAGCAAAGTCCTTATTGAGAAAAAGAAAATTAAAAGTTCTTGCAGATACAGGATATTATAATGCTGAAGAAATAAAAAAATGCTTAGATAAAAAAGCTGTTTTGTATATAAAAAAATCAAAGTCTAATAATACGACTGGGCAAAATGGGTATAGAAAAGAAAATTTTAAATATGAAAAAAGTACAGATACTTACATTTGTCCAGAAGGAAATGATCTTGTTTTCTCAGAATATAGCTCAAAAAATGGAATTAGATATAAAAGATACAAATGTAAAAGTTGCAAAGAATGTTCTAAAAAAAGCTTATGTACTACAGCAAAAGAAGGACGAAATATTCAACGTTGGGAATTTGAGGAACTACTAGATCAAGTAGCTGAAGTAACATACAACAATAACGATATATACAAAAAAAGGCAATGCATTGTAGAGCATCCATTTGGAACTATAAAACGATCATTAGGATATACATATTTCCTACGAAAAGGATTGGAATCAGTTAATGCTGAGGCCGCCTCTATTTTTGTTGCCTATAATTTAAAACGTGCAATAAATATTCTTACAGTGCCGCTACTGATTAAGAAATTCAGTCAATTATCCATAAGGTAATTGACTGAAAAATGACATAAATATCTACAATTAAAAAATATAGAACTTATAGTTTAAAAAAAATTTATCACAAACAATATAAAAACTAATTGTTAAACAGTCTGGCATACCGTTCGGTACACGGCGAAGAATAGCATGAGTACTTTTGCAAGAATTACATTTAAGTCTTAAAACATTCATTCTTATAATATTGTGTTTGCGAGAACTATATTTTTTATAGTCTCTCTTATCAAATTTGGAGAAGTAACGTGCTAGGTTATCTTCTCCTTTTCATATTCTAACATAAAAATATTGGATAAAGGAATGTTGAATTTTCTCTTTACATTCTTTTATCCATTTTTCTTTTTATCGGTTAAATAAATTTGAAATAAACTTTATTTTTGAAGAGATTTTAAATTACAAATCTACAATATGCCTTATATGTAGTTTCTGTTCGTCAGACCAGAGCTTTGCCACCAACTTCCTTCAGATTCCACGTCACCCATGGACACCCTTGCTGGTACCAACCCTTGCTTGGTACTTTTACCCGTTAGATTGCGCCCATCCTGGGCGCACATAAAAAAATCTTTTCTCAAATAAAAGAAAAAATTATTTATATATTATTTCTCTTATAGTACAATAAGGCCTTAGTAATTCAGCCATCTTCCCGTGAATTTTATTAAGTTGTTCAACAGTCGTATATCCAAGTTCAATTCCACCTTGATTTGTTATTACAAATATTTTAAACTAATTTTTTTGCGCTTTACTTAAAGCTTCTTTGACTCCTTCATATAACTGAAAGTCTTTAGGTTTATTTACAGGTTTTTTATTGTTATTTATAACTCCATCTCTATCCAGAAATAAAGCCTTATTCAATATAATCACCTCTTTCACACTGTAAACTAATTTTATTTCTATAACCATCAAAAATCTAAGAATCTCCAAAAAAATAATTGTTCAGTAAACTAATCCACTTTTTATTGTAATGCGTTCATATAATCTTTTTATAGTACGACTTTTACTATAGATACAAAATAGAGGTTATATTTTTTACTTATTATTTATTTTAAAATACCTAATATTGAAAATTAATATTAGTATTATATTTCTATTTAACAATCATAATATTATAGTAGCTGATAATAATTTCTATAAAATCCATTTTGAACTATTTTTATAGTGCTATTATAAAAATTTGCTCTAAATTGCTCAACGTACCAAATTTTTTGTCGTAATTCCATCAAATAGGGAACATAAATTAAGTTTATTAAATTCTGTGGCAAATCAATATAAAAACATAATTCAAATTGGTACAGGTTATAATACACTAATCCACTATAATGATAAAATATAATAGGAACATTATTTATCCTTACAACATCATTTTGTTTATCTATAATACTAGCATGAGAATGCCATGCAGTAGCATTTATACCTATATTTTCAGTCACGACAACATTTTTAAACATTTTTGGTAAACTATCTAAATATATTTGATCTCCATAAAGACCATTTTCTGACCTATTATAACACCACTGTAAACATTTCTTTCTAAACCATTGTAAAGCCTCTATCGCATTATGATCTCTTTTAAAAGCTAAAAATCCACCATTATAACTTCCATACAGCCTATACATATTATCCTTATCTGGTATATAAAATCTTTCTCTTGTGAGCATTACAGAGTAATTGCTAAATTCCTGAAATATAGGGAGTGGACTTGAAAAAAATTTAGTATCACCATCAATATATATAAGACTTGGAATGTCTGGATAATATTTAAATATATATAATATCATCGGTGCCTTTGCCGTCCATGCAAATTCTTTTAAATTACGGTTATATCTTGCCATTGCCAGTTCATAATCTTCATTTTCTATATTTGACATTCCAATTACAGCCATATTGGGTAGATTCATACTCACCAGTAATGCTCTAATATCCTCTTCAAGACATATAGCAAACAAACAGAAACTTTTATCATATTTTATTAATGAATCATACAATATTAATCCTTTGTATAATGAATCTCTACTAAAAATTGTACAATAATTGTGTTCCATTTTACACATACCTTCCTTAATAAAATTTAAAATAAGCAAGTTTAGTTATCATTTATTAAAAAGCATCTTATCCTATTTAACATTGCAAATATTCTCTACAACTCAATTCAATTTTTTACTATATTATATTATTCAATATTTATAATGTTGCACTTATTTATATTATAAAGTATTAAACATATTAATTTATTGTATCAATTTTCCATATACAAACATAAAATGTACTACATCTAGGCAACCTCTTACAATATTTCTAAAATATCTGTAATTAATTAAATTAGAAATTAAATTTAAACTATATACTTGCATTCAAGTATATAAAAGAAGGAGATTAACTTTTATGTATTTAAAAGATTTAAATAAAAATTATGATGTAATTTTCAATCTAGGTTTTAACTGCCAGGGCATTCACTATACAAAACTTCATAATTTACGTTGTGGTAATGGTCCTACTGATTGGTTGGCAGTCCACTCTCTCCCTATATTAAATAATTTAATTGACAATAAATTTAAAGGTTTTATGGATTTAAAAGACCTAAGGATATTTGGAGCTGGCAATGGATTTCATTATGTTTTAAATGACTCAACTATCACAGCATCCTATCATGATTTTCCATTACAATATACTGTAGAACAATCTTATCCTACATTTGAAGCTAAACTGAATAGAAGAATAGATAGGTTTTATAGCAAACTCCAAAATTGTAAATCAGCTTTATTTATACGTACAAGTTTCCTTGATAGTGAAGTAAATGAATTACCAGCATTGGTAGATATTCTATCTAAATATGTTAACCCTAATGCTAGTTTTAATGTAGTTTTCATTGAATTAAACCCCTATGTTACTCAAGTTATAGACAAAGGAACTAATATAAAAAATACTTGCTATCTACAATTTCCGCGTGGGACAACCTGGGAAGGTCATGCTCCTTCTTGGGATTACTTCCTAAGTAATATAAATTTAGTACCTTCTAATTAGTCAAATAATATATCTTATTTGACTATATTTATATAAGATAAATATTTTTAAAATAATTCCAAGTTAAAATATGAAAAATATGTACTTGCTGTAAAATCACTCTAAAATATTTGCAATATATAGCAAGTACATTTAATTAGTATATAAAACTTTACTTATAATTTTAATAACATTTTTATTGTATATAGATATAGTTTAAAAAGTTCTCTTTTTATATTCAAAACATATTTCTCATACTTTTATAAATGTTTATTTTTAAGCTGTAACATAATATAGCTTGTATCATATTATATTGTTGAAAAGACAATTAAATCTATAATAAAAATTTCAGGAGAGATATATATGAAGGTTGTTATATTATGTGGTGGAAAAGGCTCTAGATTAGCGTCCCCTACTGAAAATAACCCAAAACCATTAGCCATAGTTAACGGCAAACCAATTATATGGCATATCATGAAAATCTATATGAAATATGGCTTTAATGATTTTGTTTTACCTTTAGGCTTTGGCGGGGACAAAATAAAAGAATATTTTTGGAACTATGAATGGAAAAACAAAAACTTTATTAAAGATACTACTAATGACGATATTAAACTCCTTAATAAGCCAGAAAATTGGAGAATAACTTTTGTGGACACTGGAATTGATACTATGACTGGTGGAAGGATAAAGAAAATAGAAAAATATATTGACGAAGATACCTTTATGTTAACCTATGGTGATGGTTTATCCGATATAAATATTAAAACCTTATTAGATTATCATAACAGCAAGGCTAAAATTGCGACTGTAACAGGTATACAAAGAAAAAGTCAATACGGTATCCTTACCATAGAAAATGGTATCGCTAAATCTTTTGATGAAAAATCTAAATTGGATGGCATAATAAATGGAGGCTTTTTTATACTGAATACTAAGGTTTTTAATTATATTTCAGATGACGAATCATGTATATTTGAACAAGATCCTTTAAAAAATTTGGCAAAACAATTACAACTAGCTGTATACCTTCATAAAGGATATTGGCTGTCTATAGACACTTATAAGGATCTATCAATAGCAAATAAAACATGGAAATAAAAGACTAGTATACAAAGTTTATTTAATAAAGGAGGTATATCATGATACTTCACAGTAATACAAAAGCGGAAAAATTAAGTACTAATATACGCATCAATGAAAGTAATAATTATTCCATCAATGCTGACTCATATAATGATAAAAATAAATTACCAGCAAATAAAACATTGCATTTTTGTACCTTATTAGGAAAAGGATATGTTTTTAAAGTTCTTGCATTATATTCATCATTAGAACAGCATAGTAAAAATTTTCATATATGGATATGTTGCATAGACAATAAATCCTATTCAATATTGACAAATATGAATTTAATAAATGCTACTGTTTTTCAAGTTAGTGATATAGAAAATGCAGAACTAGAACTTGTTCAAATAAAGAATAGTAGAAAAGAAAACCAATATTGCTGGACATTAAAACCATTTGTTATAAATTATGTACTAAATAATTATCATGTAGATTCTATAATTTATTGTGATAGCGATATTTTCTTCTTTTCTGATCCTTCAGTGATTTTTGATGAATGGAGCGACTATTCAGTTTTTATTTGCCCTCAGAGAGATCGAGATTGGGTTCATAGATTATATGGAAAATATCAAGCTGGCTTAATTGGTTTCAAAAAAGATAAAAATGGGCTTGAAAGTCTCAATTGGTGGGGAAAAAAGTGTATTGAATGGTGTTCCAGTTATCTTGACCCTAAGAATGAACGCTGGGGAGATCAAAAGTATCTTGATAAAATCCCTTTATTATTTAGCAGTGTTAAAATATCACAAAACCTAGGCCTAGATGCAGCACCATGGAATATTGTATATAACAAAAAAATTAATATTTCCATAAAAGATAATATTCCATATATAGAAAATTATAAATTAGTTGCCTATCACTTTGTGTACATTTCAGTGTTTAATGATACTGGATATAGTATACAAACTTTAACCGATTTAAGTACTAGTGGAATAATTAAAAATATGATATACCTTCCATATTTTAAAAGTATAAGAACTGCTATTAAAAATGTTAAAGACAATGTAAATGAAAATATAAATATATTATTTAAGGACATTAATGCAAAGAAACAAAAAAATATCTATTCTAAGATTTATAATTTAGTATTTAATAAAAATAAACACAAAGGATATTACTTTTGTACTTTAACTAGTCAACAATATATAATTAGATGTATTGCTCTATACAAATCCCTAAAAAATACAATTAATAATTTTAATTTATATATATGTTGTATGGATGACATTTCTTTTTCTACTCTACAAAATATGTCACTTAAAAATGTAATACTAATTCATGTAAATGATGTTGAAAATAACGAATTATTAAAAGTTAAACACAACAGAGATATTCAAGAATATTCTTGGACCATGAAGGCTCCATTAATACTTTATGTATTAAAGAATTTTAATGTAGATTCAATTGTTTATTGTGATTCAGATATATTCTTTTTTAAAAATCCAAATAAAATTTTTAACCAATGGAAAGGTCATGATATTTTCCTTTGTAAACAAAGGGTTAGTAATGATTATGCAAGATTTCATGGGAATTATCAAGCTGGATTAATTGGTTTTAGAAATAATAAAAACTGTTATGATATTTTAAAATGGTGGAAGCAAAAATGTATAGAATGGTGCTATTCATCAGCTCAACCAGAACTAGGGCGCTGGGGAGATCAAAAATATCTTGATAAACTTCCAATGCTATTTTCCAATATAAAAATTATTAATCATTTAGGGATTGATGCAGCTGCTTGGAATCTTATAATTCATAATAATTATAAAATTCATACTAAATATAATGATGTTTATATAGAAAATTCTAAACTCATAGTATATCACTTTGGCCGCATGGAAATATTTAATGACTCCGAATTTGATTTATGGAGATTGGCAATTTTAAAATTTGACAAGAACATTATTGACAATATTTATATACCATATCTTAATGAGATAAAAAATGTAATTAATGAATTAAAGTCCTTGGAAGGTATTACTATAGAAGATTTTTATGATAAAGAAAGCATTAAAGAAGCAAAAAATTTTTATAGATTAAACAAATAAAAAAGAATTAAATCTATAATCATATAAAAGGGGGACAATGCATGGATGAAAATATATTTAAAAATAAAAAAATTTTAATTACTGGTGGTTATGGATTCATAGGTTCTCATCTTGTCAGAAGAATGTTAAATAAAGGAGCAAATCTATTTATTATAGAGAGAAAAAACTCTAATCCTTGGCGGATAAAAGATATTTTAAATAAAATTAGTATTATTGAAGCTGATATATCAAATAGTTCGGAAGTTAACAACTATATAAAAAATATTGATCCTGAATATGTATTTCATCTTGCAGCTTATGGTGTAGATTCCTCTAAAAAAGAATATATTGCTGCTACTAATACTAATATAATTGGAACAGTAAATCTATTAAATTCATTAAAAAATACTCAGTGTAAAAAATTAATAAATATGGGTAGCTGTGCTGAATATGGTAATCGAAAAGAGTTAATGTATGAAACTATGTACCCTCTGCCTGTAAGCATTTATGGTAGTACTAAAGCTTGCTCTACTATATTAGCACATCAAATCGCCAGAGAAAATAACATTGGTATTGTTACTTTAAGACCTTTCGGAGTATTTGGTGAAGGAGAAGCACCTCATAAAGTTTTTTGCCATGTAATTCTATCTATATTACAAAATAAAGATGTAAAGCTTACCCACTGTGAACAATATAGAGACTATTGCTATGTAGAGAATATAGTAGACGGCATGATAATAGCTGCAGAAAATAATTCTATATCAAATAATATTTTTAATATTGCAAGTGGAAATATTCATCCGCTAAAATATTATATCAATTTAATTTTTAAAAATATCGAGACTGATAAAAAACCTTTATATGGCACTATTCCTTACAGAGAAAATGAAATGTGGACTCCTAAAGCTAATATTGACAATATTCAATCTGTTCTTCATTGGAAACCAAGAATAAATCTTGAAGATGGAATAATCAAAACTATAGATTGGTACAAAAAAAATATAAAACTGTATTAGGAGGCGATAACTAAATGGACTTATCTTTAAATATATTTAAAAATAAAAATGTTTTAATTACTGGGCATACAGGTTTTAAAGGTTCCTGGCTGGCTATATGGTTGAAAAAACTCGGAGCCAATGTAATAGGCTATGCTTTAGATCCCCTCAATTCTGAAGATAATTTTTCTTTATCTGGACTTAAAAATAGTATAATTGATATTAGAGGTGATATTAGAGATAGTAAATTACTGAATGAAGTATTTAAAAAATATAATCCGGAAATTGTATTTCATCTTGCAGCACAACCCTTGGTAAGATATTCCTATGAGCATCCTAAATATACCTATGAAGTAAATGTTATAGGAACTTTAAATTTATTAGAGGCTATGAGAAATTGTAATACTACAAAGGCAGCTGTTATTATAACCAGTGACAAATGTTATGAAAATAAAGAATGGGTATGGGGATATAGAGAAAATGATCCTATGGGTGGTTACGATCCTTATAGCTCTAGTAAAGGTTGTGCGGAACTATTAGTTTCTTCTTATCGTAACTCCTTTTTTAATCCCGAAGAATACTCCATTCATAAAAAAGTTATAGCGTCAGTTAGAGCAGGTAATGTAATTGGAGGTGGTGACTGGTCTAAGGATAGAATTATTCCTGACTGTATAAATGCTCTGGAATTAAATAAGGACATAATAATTAGAAATCCTAAGGCTATTCGTCCATGGCAGCATGTTCTTGAACCACTAGGAGGTTATTTAAAGTTAGGGATTAATCTACTGAAATATAATACAAAATTTTCTGGTGCATGGAATTTCGGCCCTAATTCGGAGAGCATTGTGAGTGTAGAGGAAATTACAAAAAAAATTATTAATTATTGGGAAAGTGGAAATTATAAATCTATAAATACTATATCTACTCAACTTCATGAGGCAAATTTATTAAACCTGGATATAAGCAAGTCTAAATTTTATTTAAATTGGGCACCTAAATGGAATGTGGATAAAGCTATTGAAGAGACTGTTAAATGGTATAAAAATTATCATAACGGAAATGTCTACGATTTATGTGTAAAGCAAATTGATGAATATTGTAACACGTAAGTATATAAATCCACTTATATTATTTTTGTTAAGTGGATTTAATTTTTTTATCTAAATTTCCATTTTGAGAACATATATCTGTTGCAATAAATTATATTAATAATAAAATATTTATTGAATTTAAATAGCTACTATCTAAATATTATTTATTAAATGAACAATTTTAATTGCAACTTATATAGTTTATTTTTCTTTTTTTGGATGAAAGAATAGTAAATGTAAGTAGAAAAAGTATTTACATTAGATCATCCTTTAATTTAATGGGTAAAAGTTAGTTTATTTAAAAAAATAATTATTAGGAAAAATTTTTTTTAATAATGAGATATTTAATTTTGAATTGGATTTTGTAAATTGTGCATTTAAAGTAGTATTATCATGCTGCAATATTTTAATTTCTCCTAAGAGTGATATAATTCTATTTTCTTGATTGGAAAGTTCATCTTTAAGTGATAGAATTTCTTTTTTCATTTTCATATTTTCATCTTCTAATAGACTCAAATTTTCCTCTTTATTAATTAAGTCCTGCTGAATAATATTAATATTTGTAGCAAGCAATTTCTTTTTATTCTTAAATTGAGCATATATATTATTTACATATTGAAGCTTTTTTTCATAATAAAGTAACTTTGATTTTTTTGTTTCTAATAGATCCTTAAGCTCAGTAAAGTGCTGTTCTTTTTCTTCGGATGTTTTTTCCATTGATAAATTTTTTTCATGTACTTTAGTCATATAATATTTCATATAGGATAGAAAGTCTATATTATTTTTAAAATATGAGTAGATGCTAGAAAAATTTAAATTTTCTAAGTCATGGTTTGCAATGTATAGTTCATTAACTATTGAACAGTTAATTGTTTCAAAGTTATTAGACATATATCCAGCTTTAAAAATATTATTAGAAGAATCTAATATCAGTTCAAATGGGGGAGAGCTAAAAGTATTTCCGTTATCTATAGAAAAATTACTATAAATTTTATTATCATTTAGCCAGTAATACCATATTTGATTACATACTATAAAGAAGGAGCAGATTTTGATATTTTTACCTTCAAATAATTTATTTGTCTTTAGATTAGAATTGTTGACCTGCACATAGATTAAAGAATTAATATTATCTTCTTTCTTTATGTACAAGGCATGTAAAATGTCATCAGATGTTAACATAGAGTAATCCTTCAGAGGAGAAGTATTTGAAGCTATAAAATTAAAATCAGACCATTTGTTTGTATATTTATTAAAAATTTTATAGCCAAGGTCGTAGTTGTCAACTAATCTTTCATACATAATATATATATCTTGATTTTTTGTAGAATAAAGAATAAATGTGATAGGATAATGGCACTTAATTTTATCAATAAAATTAGGAGTAGACAAAATATTTTTTTCGTCAATAATTTGATGAAATAGTGTTGCAATTTTATCTTTTTTATTAAATATGCTATAAATTATATTTATTTTATTATCATTTGCAACTGCTTTAAAGTACATGTTAAAAAATTTATTTTTTGTATTTTTTACAATTTGTTTTTTATCCCATGTTTTACCGTTATATTTACTTAGTATAAGTATCCCTGATAAATTCTCATATAGAACAATTATACTATCATCATTAAGTAGCATTACTGAAAATTTATTTAAAGCTTTTTTTACAAGAATATGATAATCTGACCAAATATTATTTTTAAAAAATTTATATACAATATCGCCATCCTTATTATAAAAAAAATTCCATGTAGTATTGTCAGATTGTTTTACTATATAGAATTTTCTATTACTGAGTATCATAAATTTTCTCCTCTCTATAAAGCTTCTTTATATAAAATATGATTAATTAATTAATAATTATAACTTTAATTATTAATTAATTAATTATATTCCGCACAATAAATTTTAAAAATTAAATGATTTTTTAATTGGTGTTTACAACAATTAAAAAATGTTTTTTTATCACAAATAAAAGGCGTAGCCTGTTGTTTCCTATTAAAATTATGCATCACAGATATTTTCTCGCACTGTTCCAACAAAACACTTCCTCCGGAATAAGGAGATATCTTAAAAGCTTACTTTGGCTATCATTAAATTGGCGACCAAGAAATCTTTGCTTTTTACCGTCTACTATAAAAACTTTCATTGGTACCTTATTAAAAATTTCTATAATAGATTTTAAAGTTGGTTTTTTCATCTTCAGTTGACCTGGACCAATAACAAAGACTTTTTCATTGTTTAAACCTGATCTTACAGCATACTCTGATACTGATAGCATCATCATGGATATTAGAATCACATAAGTTAATGCTTCAATTCTCTCTGGCGAATTCAAATATAAAGAATTAACAAACTATGGTGATTTTAATTGTTGAAACTTCTTTTCAATACTACTTTGGGTTCTATACTCTAACAATATGGCTTCGCCAGTGATTGATAAATCATTGCTGCATAATACAAAAGTACATTCTTTTTCTATAATTTTAGCAATTTTTACTTCATCCTTATAAAAATAGAACTTTTTAAAGTTCTATTCATTTCTGAAATTAATTCTAGTGCCATTTTTCTTTCCGAAGTTCCATAGCGATCAATTTTGCTTTTTATTACAATTTTATTTAGTACATCAAATATACAACAGGCTTCGCCTCTAGCTATAGGTACATTAGAGTACTGATTTTAGCATATCCAAATTCATTACGCAGTAACTCTGTATTAGGTAACTCAATTGTACTGTCATATATTGTACTAAGCCTGTATCCATTCCATAATTTGTATTCATTACATTCTTCATAAATAACCTTGTTTATTCTGTCATTCAATTCAATAAATGCATCAAGACTAATTTTTTGTCTATTAACATCATTGATATCCATATACTACGCATCCTCTTTTATTAGTCCATGTAGATATATTCGAGATAAATAGTGAAAATCATTTTTGGAAATTAATTCATTTTATTGTCATTAAAGTAAAATTTAATTATTAGATTTTTGATTTTCATTCAGCGGAATACGAGTTATAAAATATTAAATTGAAATTTGCTATTTATATGTGTGCAAATAATTTATTAATGCATAAAATGTAACAAGAATTAAATTTTTATAGTAAAGTTTCCTAGGAATACAACTATTAAATATATAATATGAAAGGGGAATTTTAAAACAGTTGAAAAAATTTTTAAATGTAAAACAAACAATAGAAAGTGATGTAAGTAAAGTAATGATTTTTTCTCCACATGAAGATGATGAAACAATAGCATGTGCTGGAGTTATAAGAAGATGTATAAATAATGGGAATACTACAAAATTAGTTATGATTACAACTGGTGATTATGGTAATCCTAAAATTCGTATACAAAAAACTATTAATTCAATGGCGTTACTTGGCCTTAGTAAAGATAATATTGTATATTTAGGTTATGGTGATCATGATGTATTAGGTCCAGCTTATTTATCTAAAGATAATCCTCAAAAAATTTTTTTGGGGACTTATGGCAGCCAAACTTATGGGTTCCCTGAAATAGGAATAGTTGATTACCATTATAGTAAATATGGAATTCATGCTGAATATAATAGAGAAAATATTTTTAATGATATTTTAGATGTTATTGAAAGTAATCTACCTGAAGATATTTATATGCCATCTCCAATGGAAAATCATCCTGATCATTCTGTAACTGGAATTTTTGTTATAAGTGCAATATTGGAATTAAAGAAGAGATTAGATTATTCTCCAATAATTCATGAATATATGGTTTATAAGGAAGGATTGCCTCAGAATAATTTAAATGCTTTGCAATCTGTATTGAATATAGAAAGCCACATGGACAGAACATCACCATATTCATGGTGTTCTAGAGAGTCAATTCCTGTACCTGATGAAATGTATGCGTCAATTGAGTCAGGTAACAATCTAAAAAGCAAAGCTTTTGATGTATATGAAGATGATGCAGCATACTTCAGAAGATTTATAAAGAGTGATGAGGTATTCTGGAAAAAACAAATGTCAAATTTAGCATACAATGCAACAGTAGCAGCTTCCTCACAAAATACGGATACAGGTCAATATTGTACTAATGTTATTGATGGCATTATTTTAGGTTACCCATATGAAAATAGCTTATTTACTTTTTATGATAAAGAATGGGCAACACTTGGAGAAAAGTCTGGAGCATGGATTCAGCTTTCATGGCCAACTCTAATTGAGGCTAATAGAATTATTTTATATGATAGACCAAATTTTGATGATCATATAATAAGAGGAATTTTAACCTTTAGTGATGGGTCAGAAATATCGGTGGGACCTCTGCCTAATAATGGAAGTGAGTATATAGTGGACTTTAAAGCCAAAACCTTTAATTGGGTTAAGCTTACGGTAGATAGGGCAGAAGGATATAATATTGGTATTTCTGAATTTGAGGTATATTATTTGAACTATTAAATATAATCATAAATATTGTGATGAAATAAATATAAATCAGTTAATTTTTATATTTGTTTGTATAAAAAAGACTAAGCGGTATACTTAGTCTTTTTTTGTAAAAGTTAATTTATAAAAAGATATTATATTTTGCTCACACAATTTTTTTTTAATACATATAAATATAGTAAAGCTAAAACTTTGTATAAACTGTGAAAAAATAAACATTAAAATTTAGTAAATTAATATATAAATTTAAGTAGTTACTATTAAATTCTAAACACGTGAGGTGACTAATATAAATGAGGATTGTGCAAATTGCTCCAAATTTGTACCCTATTCCACATTACGCTGGAACAGAAATTTTAGTTTATATATTAACTGAAACTTTAGTTAATAAAGGACACGAGGTATATCTCTATGCTCCAGAGGGTAGTAAAAGCAGTGCTCAAATTATAAATTTTAAACAACAATATCAAAGTTCAGAAGAATTGGTGGACTATGTACTAAAAACAATGCCTAATAATATTGATATTATTCATGATCATAGTCTAAGTATTAATAGTTTAAAAAAGGAAATAGCAGTTCCTACAGTTAGTACGATTCATTATTGGGATTATACTTCAAGTAAATTTTGTGTACATGTAAGTAAAAAAGCACGTGAAATTTATGGAAACAATAAAGGGTTTTATATATATAATGGTATTAATGTAGACGATTATGAATTTAGCGAGGAAAAAGAAGATTATAATTTATTTATAGGGAGAATATGTGCTGAAAAGGGCTTGCATGATGCACTGACTGTTTGTGAAAAAAATAATGAAAAATTGATAATTGCAGGTCCTATTTATGATGAGAGCTATTATAAAAATCAAATAGAACCTAGAATTAAGAATAATAAAAAAGTTAAATATGTTGGTTTTGTTAAAGGCAAAGAAAAACAAAACTTACTAAAATATGCTAAATGTGTACTGTTTCCATCTATTTGGGAGCTGTTTGGTATTGTTATTATTGAAGCAATGGCTTGTGGCACACCGGTATTAGCGTTTCCTAATGGTGGTATACCTGAGATTTTAGAAGATTTTCCAAATTTATTATGTAATACAGTTGAGGAAATGACGTACAAATGTAAAAATCAATTATTTCCAAGTTATAAATCATTAAGAAAGTGCGTAGAAAATAAATTTTCCGCTGACAAAATGACTGAACGATATCTCTTTGTTTATCAATTAGCAATTATTGATAGAAATAAATTATTGCATAAAAGTTTTTTACATTAATAAAATTTAGTACTGACATACTAGTAAAATAAAAGTTTTTAAATTATTCATAGGCTTAAATTTTTAACATTATGAGGTGATTTATAGAAATGAGGATAGTGCTGATTTCTCAGGATATTCATCCGCTTCCCAATTATGCCGGAACAGAAAGAGCTGTTTATATACTGACTGAAAATTTAATTAAGAGAGGGCACGAAGTATATCTTTATGCTCCAGAAGGTAGTCAAAGTAGTGCTCACATTATATACTATAGGAAAAAATATCAAAGTTCAGATGAATTAGTTGATTATGTATTAAAAACAATTCCTAGTAATATTGATATTGTTCATGACAATAGTATTTATATTAATCATTCAAGCAAGAAAATACCTTTGCCAACAGTTAGTACAATTCATTGGCATGATGACTCTTCAGGTAAATTTAATGTGTATGTCTCTAAAAGAGCACGCGAGACGTTTGCCAATAATAAGGGATTCTATATATATAATGGAATTGATGTAGAAAATTTTGAATTTAGCGAGAAAAAAGAGGATTATAATTTATTTTTAGGAAGAATATGTACTGAAAAGGGCTTACAACATGCATTAACTGTTTGTGAAAAAAATAATGAAAAATTGATTATAGCAGGTCCGCTTTTTGATGAGAGTTATTATAAAAATGAAATAGAACCTAGAATTAAAAATAATGAAAAAATTAAATATGTTGGCTTTGTTAAAGGTTCAGAAAAACAAAATCTGATTAAACATGCTAAATGTGTAGTTATTTCCATCCACTTGGGAAGAGCCTTTTGGACTTGTTATTATTGAAGCAATGGCATGTGGTACACCAGTATTGGCATTTCATAGAGGGGGAATATCTGAAGTTTTAGAGGGCTTCCCAGATTTGCTATGTGATACAGTTGAGGAAATGGCATATAAGTGTAAAAATCAATTATTTCCGAGTCCAAAATCAATGAGAGAATATGTAGAAAATAAGTTTTCTTCTGATAAAATGACCGAACGATATCTATTTATTTATCAGTTAGCAATTAATGATAGAAATAAACTATTGAATAAAAATTTAGTTTTGCCTATTTTATAATAGGCACTTTATTTTTATGTAATGAAATTCAAATAGTGCTATTTGTAAACCTAGCACAAATGTTTACATAATTTAATATAATATATTAGATTAATAAGTGAATTATAATAATTTGTAATAAAATTAATGAAAGTATTTGGAAATTAAAGAATATCTAATGAGGTGTTTTATAGAAATGAAGATTGTACAAATTGCTTTAGATCGCGAGCCTATTCCTAATTATGCAGGAACAGAAATGTTAGTTTATATATTGACTGAAAATTTAGTTAAGAAAGGCCATGAGGTATATCTTTATGCTCCAGAAGGCAGCGAAAGTAGTGCACATATGATACCATATAGGAAAAGGTATCAAAGCCCAGACGAATTGGTGGATTATGTACTAAAAACAATGCCTAATAATATTGATATTATTCATGATCATAGTGCAAATTTTAATCGTGCATCAAAAAAAATACTTTTTCCAACAGTTAGTACAATTCATTGGATTGATGATTCTTTAAGTAAATTTAATGTTTATGTTTGTAAAAAAGCGCGTGAGATGTTTGCTAATAATAAGGGATTCTATGTATATAATGGAATTGATGTAGAAGATTTTGAATTTAGCGAGAAAAAAGAGAATTATAATTTATTTTTAGGAAGAATATGTACTGAAAAAGGCTTACATCATGCATTAACTGTTTGTGAAAAGAATAATGAAAAATTAATAATTGCAGGTCCTATTCATGATGAGAGTTATTATAAAAATGAAATAGAACCTAGAATTAAAAACAATAAAAAAATTAAATATGTTGGCTTTGTTAAAGGTTCAGAAAAACAAAATCTGATTAAACATGCTAAATGTGTATTATTTCCATCCACTTGGGAAGAGCCTTTTGGACTTGTTATTATTGAAGCAATGGCATGTGGTACACCAGTATTGGCATTTCATAGAGGGGGAATATCTGAAGTTTTAGAGGGCTTCCCAGATTTGCTATGTGATACAGTTGAAGAAATGGCATATAAGTGTAAAAATCAATTATTTCCGAATCCAAAATCAATGAGAGCATATATAGAAAATAAGTTTTCTTCTGATAAAATGACCGAACGATATCTATTTATTTATCAGTTGGCAATTAATGATAGAAATAAACTATTGAATAAAAACTTTTTTTAATTATTTGGAGGTTTTTCATAAAATGTATTATATTAATGAGTACCGTATATGTATTAATAAGGTAAGAAATAAATTACAATATTTTCATAAACCAGGAGTTTCAATAATTATGACAACAAATAAAACTAAATATTTAGATAATATATATAATAATTTTATGAGAATTAATTACGCAATAAAAGAATTAATAATTGTTTTAAATAATAATAAAATAGATAAAGAATATTGTAATAATAAATTTAAAGACTTTAATAATGTCAGAATATTTCAAATTGATGAAAATGTTACTTTAGGTGAGTGCTTAAATTTTGGTGTAAAACAAGCAAAATATGATTATATAGCTAAAATGGATGATGATGATTATTACGGCGCAAACTATTTACTGGATTCAATGAATATATTTGAATATACTGATGCACAGGTAACTGGTAAAGCAGCACATTTTGTATATTTTGAAGAATTTAATATATTAGCGTTAAATGCTCCTAGTATAGAAAATAAATATACTACTTCATGGTTACAAGGAGGTACTATTGTACTAAAAAAATCAGTATTTAATGAAGTGAAGTTTGGAAATGTTAATTTAGGTGAAGATACGTATCTTTATGAGTGCTGTAATGAAAAAGGTATAAAAATGTTCGCCGGTGATAGATATAATTTTGTTTATATGAAGCACAAAGATATGCAAGATCATACGTGGAAAATAAGCTCTAAGCAGCTTTTATCAGAGTGTAAAATAATATCAGATACAAGTGATTTTGAATCCTATGTAGTTATATAAAATAGATCTACTAATAGATATAACATTAACACTGTTAACAATAAATAATTGAAAAAGATATTTATAGCAATTATTAAGTAATACCTATTTATTATATACAAAGTATAGTATGAATAGGTATTTTGTTATATATAAAATAAGCTGAAATCATAATAGATTAATTTTGTACATAACTTATAGTGATAGGCTGTAAATAGCTAATTGTAAAAATGTTTAATGTACTTTATATGCAAATATAAAAATGAAAGGTGGGATTAAAACTTGGTTATAGAAGGAAAAGAAAATCATAAAATTATTGATGTTTCTATAATAATACCATGTAAAAATGAAGGTAATAACTTAATATTAACGGTAGATTCAATATTAAATTCTAAAACAGATTTAAGTTGAAATAATTACTGTAGATGATGCATCTAATGATTTATGTGTAGAAAAGCTAGAATTGTATTTGAATAAAATAAATTTTAGAAATTTTACTTCTATTCATATTAATAATAAAGGACCAGGGATGGCAAGAAATGCAGGTGCTTCAAAGGCAAGAGGAAAGTATTTATTTTTTTGTGATGGCCATATTAAAGTTCAAGAACACTGTTTTGATGGTTTAGTTAATACACTAGTTAATAATAATGCAGATTTTGCTATTACAACAGTTGTGGATATGTATAATTTAAATTCAGTAGGTTACGGAGCTACATGGAATGAAAAACTTCAGTTCACTTGGTTAGTCAACAAATCACATGAAAATAGTGAAGTATCAATTGCATCAGGTACTTCACTATTTGTCATTAAAAGTGCTTTTGAAAAAATCGGTGGTTATAATAAATTATTTAAAGGTTACGGTTTGGAAGATCAAGAAATATGCATGAAGGCTTGGCTTTATGGATTTTAAATTTTTCTAAACCCCAAAATACAGGTTACTCACCTTTTCAGAAAAAAACATCCATATAAAATAAGAGAATTTAATTTAGTTTATAATACACTTTGTTTAGGATTATGTTTTTTTAATAAGGAAAGATACAGTAAACTTATTAATATTTACAAAAATTATAGAAGCTTTTCAATAAATTTAATATTCTCTTTTAAATCATTATAATATAGTAATATTTGTTAAAGTATAATGTATATTAATTATTATAGTTATAAAAAGGAGTAAAAGTTTTGGATAATTTGGATATAATAGAAGCTTCGGTTATCATTCCATGTAAAAATGAAATTAATAATTTAAAAATGACTTTAGATTCAATTAAAGCGTCGAAAAATAAAACAATATATGAAATAATAGTTGTTGACGATGAATCCGAGGATAATAGTGTAGAATTTTTAAAACTACAGAAGAATGTATATAATAATATTGTATTAATTGAAAGTAAAAATTTAGGATGTGCAGGTGCTAAAAATGCTGGAGCAGAAATAGCAAAAGGAGGTTATCTTTTTTTCATAGATGCACATGTAAAAGTTACTGATTATTGGTTAGACAATCTAATTAATACAATGAAAAATAATAGGGCAGATTTGGTTGCACCCTGTATTTGTAATATGAAAAATGTAACTGAAAAGGGATATGGAGAGAATTGGACTGAAAATTTGAAACTTAAGTGGATTTTGAAGAAGCCTGAAGATATAACTGAAATACCGATTGCATGTGGTTGTGCTTTTGGTATAAAAAAAGATGTATTTGAAAATGTAAATGGTTTCGATCATTTTTTTCAGGTCTGGGGGAGAGAAGATGAAGAGATATGTTTAAAATTGTGGCTTTACGGTTATAGAGTTGTAGTAAATCCGTTTGTAAAGATTGAACATTTGTTTAGAAAAAAATTTCCATATGAGATGATGTCAGTTAATGTAACCTATAATACATTATGTATGACTTATTTGCATTTTAATAAGAAGAGAATTGCAAAAACAATAGCAATATTAAAATTTGACCCCTTTTTTGATGAAGCAGCGAAATTTATTAAGAAAAATTTTCATTTAATAATGTTTCAAAGGACGAAATATTTCAAAAAAAGAAAATTTGATGATAATTATTTTTTTAAAAAATTTAACATACCATATTAAACTAAAACTGTTGATTGAAATTAGTCCCTGCACAAAGCAAGGACTGATATTATATTTTATATCTTATTTGTGAAAAACATAAGCTATGTCTTTGAATCATAAGTAAATACTGCTTTGATAAATTTATAATTTTATTTATGGTATTGGGCAAGTTGTTGGTGAACAACTAGGTATATCTCCATAATTGGTTATTGCTGGGAGTATGAATTTACCGCTAAATAAAATTTTTTCACCAGATACTGTAAACGGATCAAGACAAACTGAAATTGCATCACGAGATATAGTACTGCTGCATGTACTTGAACTTGCCGTGTAACCTACTATTGCATCAACGCAGACAGATCCTTGAACTGATATACCACTTGTTTTTGGCGGTGCTGAAGGTGTTAGTGGTGAAGGACAGAGTGATACAGGAGTTCTTTCATTGTTATCAGATTCTATAAAGCATTCACTATTGAAAAATACATCTGCAATTGCAATATACTGAATGCATCCAACGATTTTTATTGGATATAAAGTACACTTAGTTGGACCAAGATAATCGTCGGGTGCAATTGGTACTGTTACAGGTTGACCTGTTGTACAGATTAAACAGCTTTCGAAAACAAATTTACGAGTTTGAGGTAATACTTGAATTTTACTTGGAATACTTACACAATTTTCAAAATCAATAATATTATGATATGGTTGTGTGTCATATTGTGCATCAACTGATTTCAGCATGGCTAGTAATTCATTCTTTTCATCTTGACTTAAACCAACAGCTATTTGATCATTGGTCAATTTATTTATTTCTGATATTAATTTAGTTGGATCTTTCAATTAATAATCACTCCTTTAAAATAATTTAAATTATTTGCCTATAATAATATAATATTAAATTTATAGTATTGTGTCATAATTTTTAAATAAAACAATTAATATCCATGTATCAATGTAAAATGTTTTTTTTATGCATATATTAATTATAGAACAAAATAAGTTTTGGAGGGATTTTATATGATATATTTAGATAATGCCGCTACTTCTTTTCCTAAGCCCAATGAGGTTTATGATGAAATATTAAATTGTATGAAAAATTATGCTGCCAATCCTGGACGTAGTTCACATGATATGTCCATACAAGCTTCATTAAAAATCGCAGAAACAAGACAAGAGCTAAGTTCTCTTTTTAATATAGATAATCCTTTTGATGTAATTTTTACTTGTAATGCTACAGAATCACTAAATATAGGTATAAAAGGTATAATTAAAAAAGGTGATCATGTTATAAGTACGGAAATTGAACATAATTCTGTGCTTAGACCACTGAATTATTTGAAAAATCAAGGTGTAGAAGTTACTTTAATAAAGGTAGATGAATATGGATTTATAGATAGGAAAGAATTAAAAAACAGTATAAAAATCAATACTAAAGCTATTATAATAAATCATGCATCAAATGTTTTGGGAACAATTCAAAATATAGAGGAAATAGGATTAATAGCTAAAAAAAATGGATTAATATTCATGGTAGATGCTTCACAAAGTGCAGGTATAATTCCTATTGATGTAGATAAAGATAATATAGACTTATTAGCATTTCCAGGGCATAAAGGACTTCTTGGACCTCAAGGTACAGGAGGACTTTTTATACGAGATGGAGTTAATTTAGATAATTTTATTGATGGAGGTACAGGAAGTAACTCTAGTTCCATGGAGCAACCAGATTTTTTACCAGATAAATTTGAAAGTGGTACGTTAAACACACCTGGAATTGCAGGACTAAACGAAGGAATAAAGTTTATAAGAAGGATAGGAATAGAAAATATTTATAAACATGAAGAGCATTTAACGGAGTATCTCTTAAGTGAATTAAAAAAGCTTTCTTTTATAAAAATATATGGATTAAATTCAACTGAAAATAGATGCGCTGTAGTATCTATAAATATAGATGGTATAGATAGTACAAAAGTAGGATATCTTCTAAATAAAAATGATATTGCTATTAGAACAGGGTATCATTGTGCTCCCCTTATTCATAATGTAATTGGAACTGAAAAATATGGAACAGTTAGAATAAGTCTGGGATATTTTAATACAACTAAAGATATCGAAACTTTTATAAGTGTAATTAAAGATATATATAATAACAATTAAGTTGATGAGGCTGTCTCAATATGAATGTCGTTTTAGAAATTCTTTATCAATTTTGACCTTTTGGGGCAGTCTCACTTTCTTTTAAATAAAAATTAATAAATTTATTCACATTATTAGGAAAAATGTTTATTTTTAAATATTTTTTTTAGTAAGGAATTATCTGATTTAGTAAGTTGTGAATTTAAATCATTAACATTAAGTTGTAAGTTTTTGATTTCCTCAAGAAGGGATAAAATTCTATTTTCTTGCTTAGAAAGTTCATTTTTAAGAGAGACAATCTCTTTTTCCTGTTCTATATTTCTCTTTTTTAATTTATTAAATAAATTTTTTGTAGTTTCATGTTTTTTTTCAATGCATAGTAATTTAAAATTTTGTTTCGGCAATGTATATTTAATTTGAATAATAGATTCTTCTTTTTGTTTAAGTGTCTTTTCATAAAATAGAACTTTTTCACAAATTTCAGTGAGGTAATATTCAATGTATAATAAATACTCGCTATTTTTTACATTAGTTTTGATATATAAATATATATTAGAAAAAATTAAATATTTTATATCATCATAATTTGTAATGTATATTTCATTAAAAATTGTATTTTTAATTTTTTCAAGTTTATTGGAAATATATATGACTTTAAAAATATATGTGGAATTTAATGATTGTTCATAAGGATAGGAACTAAAATTAATACCATTATTAATGGAAAAACTATTATAAATTTTTTTATCCTTTAACCAATAACACCATATTTGACCATATACTATAAAAAAGGAGCATAGCTCTATATTTATACCTTTAAATAATTCAATGCTTTTATAATTAGGACTTTTACCGTGTACATAAATTAGATTATCTATATTTTTTCCTTTTTTTATGTATAAAATATTTAATAATCCATTAACAATTAGTGCAGAATAATAACTAAAATAAGAAACGTTTGTATCAATTGAATTAAAGTTTGACCATTTTTTTGTATTTACATTAAAAGTTTTATAACCAAGTTCAAAATGACCTATAAATCTTTGATATAATATAAATAGTTCTTTATTTTGCAATGAATAGACATTAAAAGAAATATGATGATCATTTTTAATCTTTTCAATCATTTTGGGATCTGATAAGTTATTTTTTTCATCAACAATTTGATGAAAAAGGGTTACGGTATTATCTTTTTTGTTTAAAATACTGAAAATTATATTAATTTCATTGTTATGTACAATTGCTTTAAAGTAAGTACTAAATATTTCTCTTTTACTATTTTTCATAATTTGTTCTTCGTTCCATATTTTATTGTTATATTTACTTAATACAAGTCCTCCTGTTAAATTTTCATATAAAATAACTATACTGTCATCAGGAAGTATAATTGCTGAAAAATTATTTAAAGCCTTTTTTGTAAGTACATGATGATCTGACCAGGTAGTTTCCTTAAAAAACTTATACATAATACCCTCATCTTTATTATAAAAAAAATTCCAGGTGGTACCGTCAGATTGTTTTATAATATAAAAATTTCTATCAGAAATTATCATTAATCTTACTCCTTTCCATAAAATATTTCTTTATATAAAATATGATTAATTAGTTCATAATTATAACTTTAATTACAACTTAAATTGTAACAATGCTGATTTCCAGCTATTTTAGTATAGAAAATTATAAAAAAAGGCTATTGGAGGATGTCCAAAAGCCAAATTCTTATAAATTAAAAAGATAAATATTTATTACTATATTTTTATATAATTATAATCCTTATCGTTTTTAACCATATTATATATACCATCAATTTTTATTTTAATATTTTTAACCTCAAGCACAATTTCTTTTGTATCTTTAGAATTGAAAATTATAGACTTACTGCAGCCTGAAGAAATTTTTGCTGGTGTTGAAATGAATTCTACATTAATTCCTTTTTTCATTAGTTCATTGTATAAATAAGTTGCTTGACTATTAGAAGCAATAACCATAATATATTTGTCATCGCATACTTCCATAATACCCACTCCTAATTATTTGAAAGCCTTTTTGTAAAATAAAAGAAAGTATAGTTTCTTTAGTACATACTATGTTGTGGCAAATTTAATGTTAGTGATTTATTTTTAAATATAGATATTTTGTTGTATAATAAAAAGCAGAATGTTTTAGGAGAGATGAGAATGAAGAGAACAGAACTACTTGCTCCCTGCGGTAGTATGGAAAGTCTTTATGCAGCAGTACAAAATGGAGCAGATGCAGTTTATTTAGGAGGAAGTAGATTTTCAGCAAGAGCCTATGCCTTTAATTTTGATGATGAAAAACTTATGGAAGCAGTAGATTATTGTCATATTTATGGAGTTAAAGTATATGTAACTGTGAATACCTTAGTAAAGGACAGTGAAATAAAAGACATATTAGATTATATTAAATTTTTATATATAATAGGAGTAGATGCACTGATAATTCAGGATACAGGTTTAGCTTATTTAGTAAGAAAAAATTTCCCTGATTTTGAGCTTCATGGGTCTACTCAAATGACTATACATAATGGTGAAGGGGCTCAGTATTTTAAAAACCTAGGTTTTAACAGAATAGTATTGTCAAGAGAATTAAGTCTTAAGGAAGTAGAATACATTTCTAAGGATTTAAACATTGAAACAGAAATATTTATACATGGAGCTCTTTGTATATGCTACTCAGGGCAATGTCTTATGAGTAGTATTATTGGAGGAAGAAGCGGAAACCGTGGACGATGTGCTCAGCCCTGCAGGCTTCCCTATACTATTTTTAATGAAAATAACAATAAAGAATTTAAGGGATATATATTAAGTCCTAAAGACATATGTACGGTTGATAGCATAGAGGAGATAATTAAAAGTGGAACATCATCACTGAAGATTGAAGGCAGGATGAAACGGCCGGAATATGTGGCAGGAGTAGTAGGTATATACAGAAAGGCTATTGACAGTGTGTATAACAATAGTGAGTTTGATTACCCATCAGAGATTAGAAAACTTAGGCAGCTTTTTAATAGAGAAGGTTTTTCTAAGGCATATATGTTTGGAAATGTTGGCAAAGATATGATGTCCTATTCCTTTCCTAAGAATACAGGCTTATTTTTAGGCAGCGTGAATAAGGATTTCACTATTACTTTAGAGGAAGATCTAAGTGTAAAAGATGGTATAAGAGTTAAAGATGATGGATTTTTAGTAGAAAAAATTTTAAAAAAAGGTTTATCTGTTGAAAGTGCTCGTAGAGGAGATAGGATAAAGCTTATTCCTGAGTCTTATGCTGCCTTTGATAAATTGTATAAAACTTCAGATATAAACTTGCTGGATGAATTAAACTATAGTTTTAAAGATTCTTATGGTAAAAAAATTAATATAGATATTCAGTGTAAATTTAAAATTAATGATCCCTTTGAAATTACTTGCAGCTATGGAGGAGAAACTTTTAAAATTACTGGAGATACAGTTCAAAAGGCAATAAAGAGACCACTGGAAAGAATAAAATTAGAGGAGAATTTAATAAAAACAGGTAATACTCCCTTTAAGATTAAAAATATTGATTTTACAGATTATGAAGAGGGTTTTATGCCTGTATCCGCTATAAATTCTGCAAGGAGAAGTTTGATAGATGAAATTGTAAAATATCAGTGTGGTAAAAATAAGAGGACTTTTCATAAAGTAATTGATTTTAACAGAGAAGAAAAGACTCATAAATCTATGGAGAAACTTATAGTGTCTGTAGAAAATTCAGAGCAGCTTAAAGGATGCATTGAAGCAGGAATAAAAAATGTTGTAATAAATTTTTTTGGAAAAAATTCTGATATAAATATAGAAAATGTTGAAAATGTAGAGGTTTATTTAAAGATTCCCAATATAATTAAGGAAGAATTTAATGTCATATGCGGCTTTATAGATGATAATGTTCATAAAATTAGAGGAATTGTTACGGCTAATGCAGGAATTATAAATAGATATAGAGGGAAATTATGTATAATAGGAGACTATAAGCTGAATATATTTAATAAATATGCTTTGGATTTTTACAGTAAAGATTTGAATGGAACCTATATAAGTACGGAACTCAATAGAAATGAGATAATTAAAATTGTGAAAAGTTCACCTATACCCTGTGGTATACTTGTTTATGGGAAGCTGGAGCTTATGGTAAGTGAGTATTGCCCTATAGGCAGTACTCTGGGAGGAAAATGTACTGAAGCAAATTGTAATAATAAGTGTGTTAATGGAGAATTTAAACTTAAGGACAGAAAAGGTGAAGAATTTATAGTGAAAACTGACAGTTTCTGTAGAAGTTACATATACAATTCATTGCCCTTAAATTTAATTTCCAATTTGAAGGATATAAACAACCTGGGAGATATTAGTTACAGAATGGATTTTATAGATGAGAATAAGGAAGAAGTTATAAAAATTATAAAGGCTTATGAATCATGGAAATTTGAAAATGAATCAGAAAAATTTACACGGGGACATTATAAGCGAGGAGTTGAATAGTATTGAACGAAAAGGCCTTAAGAGTTTTGGAGTACCACAAAATTAAAGAAGAAATAAAAAAGTACACTCAGACCAGTGCGGCTAAGGAGATTATAGATAAGCTAAAGCCTTATGAAAATATATTTGAAATGAAGGAACATTTAGAAGAAACAGAAGAGGCTTTTAAGCTTCTCACTAAAAAAGGCTCTGCGCCATTTGAAGGAGCTTATGATGCAAGAGATGGAATAAGTAGGGCAGGTAAAGGGTCTACACTTATGCCTGTACAGCTTTTAAAAATAGCTAATATACAAAAATGTGCAAGAAGATTTAAGGAGTATGTAGCTCATAATGAGGAGGAAGAAAGCTTTCCGGTAATAGAAGATATATGTGAGGGAATTGTACCTTTAAGGACACTGGAAAATGCTATATTCAATGCCATCATAGGAGAAGAAGAGATATCAGATAGGGCAAGTACTGCACTGTTCAATATAAGAAAGTCTCTTAGGGATAAAATAGCCTCTGTAAAAAATAAAGTTAACTCTCTTGTAAGGGCTTATTCAAATTTTCTTCAAGAAAATATTTATACTATTAGAGGTGACAGATATGTTATTCCTGTAAAGGCTGAATATAAAGCACAGGTTCCTGGACTTGTACATGACCAAAGCTCTTCCGGGGCCACTTTGTTTATTGAGCCTATGGGCCTTGTAAATTTAAATAATGAGATAAAAGAAATCATGCTTAAAGAAAAGGCAGAGATAAATAGAATACTTGAGGAATTATCACAAAAAATTTATGAGAATATAGTACTGGTAGAAAATAATGCAAAGATTGTCTACGAGCTTGATTTCATATTTGCAAAGGCAAAATACGCCAGTGAAATAAATGCTATACGTCCAGGAGTCAACGACAATGGAATAATTGATATAGTTCAGGGAAGACATCCTCTAATAAATCCGGAACAAGTGGTAGCACTAGATGTATATTTAGGTCGTGAATTTACATCTTTAGTAGTAACGGGGCCAAACACAGGTGGAAAAACAGTCACTCTTAAAGCTGTAGGACTTCTAGAGCTTATGGCTATGAGCGGCATACTTATACCAGCAAGAGAGAATTCCACTGTAAGCTTCTTTAAGGAGGTATTTGCAGATATTGGCGATGAGCAGAGCATTGAACAAAGTCTATCTACTTTTTCATCTCATATGACCAATATAGTTCATATTATGGGAAAAGCGGATTCCAGTTCCCTGGTACTTTTTGATGAACTAGGAGCAGGTACAGATCCTACAGAAGGAGCAGCATTGGCGGTATCTATTCTTGAGAATTTAAGAAGTAGAAAGACAAAACTGGTGGCTACAACTCATTACAGTGAGCTTAAGGCTTACGCACTAAAAACCGAGGGTGTTGAAAATGCTTCTGTAGAATTTGATGTAGAAACTTTAAGACCTACCTATAGGTTATTAATTGGAATACCGGGAAAATCCAATGCCTTTGAAATTTCCAAAAGGTTGGGACTTCCAGATTATATAATTGATGAAGCTAGAAAGGGTATTTCAAATGATACACTTAAATTTGAAGATCTTATTCAAACTCTTCAGGAGAGAAGTATAAAAGCTGAGGAAAATGCCAGAAAATCAGAAATGTTAAAGCTTGAAGCAGAGAAATTCAAAGAAAAATATGAAGAAAAGCTTTATTCCTTGAATTCTGCTAGAGAGAAAGTCATAAGTGAGGGAAGAAGGGAAGCTAAAAATATTATTGCTGAGGCTAAAGAAGAGGCAGATGAGATATTAAAAAATATAAGAGAACTGGAGAGAATGGGTTATTCTTCAGAAACAAGGGCAAAGCTTGAAAAAGAAAGAATGAGACTTAAGGAAAGTCTCGATAATGTGGAAGAAAACCCATATGGCGATTTACAAAAGCATAAGGGATTAGCTAGTGTAAAAGAAGGAGAAGAAGTATATATACCTTCCTTGAATATGAAAGGTATTGTGCTTTCACAGCCAGATAGTAAGGGAGAAGTACAAATACAAGCTGGCATAATGAAGATAAATGTAAAGCTTGAAAACCTTACAAAGGGAAAAGAGAATAATGAAAGTAATAAAGAATTAAAAAAGATAAGGAAAAGAGAAGCTAAATTAAATTTAAGGCAGGTTGATTCCTCTATTGATCTGAGAGGAATGGATGGAGAAGAGGCAATGTATAGTGTAGATAAATATCTAGATGAAGCTTATGTTGCTGGACTTAAATCTGTAACGGTAATTCATGGCAAGGGTACGGGAGTACTTAGAAATGTCATCACTGACATGTTAAAAAGGCATCACCATATTAAAAGCTATAGACTTGGAAATTATGGCGAAGGTGGCGCTGGTGTGACTGTAGTGGAGTTGAAATAAAAAAGCACTATCAAGTTTATTCTCTAAATAAATTTGGTAGTGTTTATTTTTAGCAATTTACCCCAGGGGTGTAAGTTTTTTAGATTTTTAATCCTAGAGCTTTTTTCGTAGCATAGCCAAGAAAAAGCATCCTTATTAATTATTAATTTAAATTACACCTTAACTACTTTTATTACTTCAACTTCTGGATCTTCCGTTCCTTGAACGTAAAGGCCTGTAGCCTTAAGTCGTCTTACATAGTCTACTATTTCTTTAGTTATGATTTCTCCAGGACAGAGTACAGGAATGCCTGGTGGATAAGCCATTAAAAATTCTCCGCTTATCATTCCTATGCTTTCATTTATTGGAACAGGAACTTTAGTACTATTAAAGGCCTCTCTAGGAATTAAAATTTGCTCTGGTATAGGAGGGATATCAATGAAGTCTGATTTTTTATCTCCTTTTCCATAATACTTTTTACTTATTTCCTTTAAAATCTTTATCAAATAATCCATATTTTCCTTTGTATCTCCAAATGATCCTACTATTAAGACATTATATAAATCGGATAATTCCATTTGAATATGATATTCATCAGAAAGAATCATATCTAAGTCATAACCTGTAATGCCTAGATCTCTACAGGTTATAGTTACCTTTGTAGGATCGAAGGCATAGGCTCCATTATCTTGAAGAATTTCTTTTCCAAAGCAATAAAATCCAGGAATCTTATTTATTTCATTTCTAGTGTAAGTACAGAGATCTATTGCATAATCAAGAAGCTCTTTACCTTGTGTAGCTATCTGCCTTCTGGCACAATCGAGGGATGCCATTAAAATATAAGAAGGTGAAGTAGTCTGCATTATATTTAAAATTTGTTGAACTCTGTGCATATCTATTCTATCTGAACATACGTGAAGCAGTGAACACTGAGTTAGTGCCCCTATTATTTTGTGAGTACTTTGAGCACACATATCTGCTCCTGCATTTATGGCAGATATAGGCAATCTATCATTAAATCCAAGATGTGGACCGTGAGCTTCATCAACTATTAATGGTATATTGTAGCTGTGAACGATTTTTGCAATTTTTTTTATGTCCGTGGCTACACCATAATAAGTAGGATTAATTATTAAAACAGCTTTTGCATCAGGATTTTCTTTTAGGGTTTCTTCCACAGTCTCAGGTGAAACTCCGTGAGCAATACCTACCTCTTTGTCAAGCTCCGGCTGCATATATACAGGGACAGCTCCGCTTAAAATAATGCCACCTGTAACTGACTTATGGACATTCCTTGGTATAAGTATCTTATCATTATTACTTACTACAGACATAATCATAGCTTCTATAGCTCCAGAAGTACCATGGACAGATATATAGGCTGCTTTTGATCCATAGGCATCTGCAGCTAGTTCCTGAGCTTTTTTTATTGGGCCGGTAGGATGATGAAGACTATCCACTAATTTGAACACTGTAACATCAATTTTAAAAGGATTTTCACCCATGAACTTTTTAAATTCTTCGTCCATACCTTGACCTTTTTTATGACCAGGTACATGAAAGGGAATAGTATTTCTATTTACGTATTCCATTAGCGCATTAAAAAGAGGAGTTTCATTTTGATTAAGTTTATACAACTTTACATAGCACCTTCTTTCAATAAATACAGTCTAAGTCTTTTAAAATAAGGCTTGACATAGGTCTTTTTAAACAATACTTATTATAGTTTAAAGGTTATCCAAATGCAATAAAAATTAATGATAAATGATAATAATTTTTAAATAAGCAATAGATGTATAATTAGCAAAATATATGTCAATAATAGGATAATATAGGGAGGGATATTTATGGAATTAATTAATGCAAATATTAGGAATAAATCTGTTAATCATGCTGCAAAGAAAAATAGAAAAAGTGGTTTAGTACCAGGAATATTATATGGAAAGAATATAGAAAATACTTTGTTTGAAATAGGCGAAATGGAACTGCAAAGAGAGGTTGCCTGTAATGGTGAACATGGCATTCTAAATATAAATATAGATGGTAAAAAGCATAAGACTCTTATTAAGGAAATACAGAAGGATTCAGTAAAACATAAAATTTTACATATTGATTTGGAAGAATTGTCCGAGAACAGTAAATTAGTTACTGAAGTACCACTGACTTTCAAGGGAGAAGACAGTATAAGAAAGTTTGGGGGCATACTTCAAAAATCAAAGGATAGTGTAAAAATAAGATGTGAAGCAGACAATTTACCTAGGAATATAAATGTAGATATATCAAATTTGAGTTTTGGTGATTCACTGAGAGTAGCCGATATTGAAGCAAGTTCAGAAATATCTATTATAGATGATCTTAATAGTATAGTACTCACTGTTACTGGTGCAAGTGGCGGGGATATACCAGATGAAAGTGGTGAAGGTGAGGAAGATACAGAAAATCATAGCGAGGTTCCTTCTACAAGTGTATAAATAATAAGAAATGAAGAAAATTTTATAGTTATTTCGGTCATGTTAATAAATCCCTATTGAGAAATTAATAGAGATTTATTAATTTTTTTGTTTAAAATTGTAAATTGCTAATAATAAGCTTTCATATTTTTAAGAGAGTATATAAGGACTAGAATAGGTTTAAATATATATTCTATTTTATGGATTTTATAGTATAATAAGAATATGAAATATATAGGAGGTTATAGCATGACATTTAAAGAAAATTATGAACACTGGTTAAAATCAGAGTATATTGATGAAAATACTAAAGAAGAATTGACGGGTGTAAAAAATGAAAAAGAAATAGAAGATAGGTTTTATAGAGACTTAGAATTCGGTACAGGAGGACTTAGAGGAGTTATTGCAGCGGGAAGCAATAGAATGAATATATATACTGTAGGTAAAGCCACTCAGGGACTTGCCGATTATTTAAATAAAAACTATACAGGAGAAATTTCTGTTAGCATAGCTTATGATTCAAGGAATATGTCAAAGGAATTTTCTGAAAGATCAGCATCGGTTTTATGTGCTAATGGAATTACAGTGAATCTGTTTGAATCCCTAAGACCAACTCCAGTACTTTCTTATACAGTTAGGCATTTAAAAAGTAAAGCTGGAATAGTAGTAACAGCATCCCATAATCCTAAGCAGTATAACGGTTACAAAGTCTATGACGAGGATGGTGGTCAGGTAACTGATAAAGCAGCTAAAGAAATATTGGATTGTATTAGTGCTATAAGTGAATTTAAGAATGTTAAAACTATGGACTTAGAAAAAGCAAAAGAGGATAAGCTTTTAAATATAATTGGTGAAGAAGTAGATAAAACTTACATTGATAAGGTTAAAGCTCTTACTATAAGAGAAGAATTAGTAAGAAATAGTGCTAAAGATTTAAAAATAATATATACACCTATCCATGGTTCTGGAAATATACCTATAAGAAGAGTACTCAGTGAACTAGGCTATGACAATGTATTTGTAGTAAAAGAGCAGGAATTGCCTGATGGTAATTTTCCAACTGCTTCTTATCCAAATCCAGAGCAACCTTCAGTATTTGAACTAGCATTAAAATTAGCTAAAGAAGTAAATCCTGACGTAATTTTTGGTACTGATCCTGATTGTGATAGAATTGGGGTAGTGGTAAAGGATAAAGAGGGAGAATATAGAGTACTAACTGGTAATCAAACAGGTGTACTTTTAACACATTATATTGTCTCATCTTTAAAGGAGCTTAATAAATTACCGGAAAATGGAACGGTTATAAAAACTATAGTTACTTCTGAAATGACAAGAAGGATAACAGAAGATTTTAATGTTGAACTTATAGACGTGCTTACTGGTTTTAAATATATAGGAGAAAAGATAAAGGAATTTGAAAAAACTGGATCAAATACATACCTGTTTGGATTTGAAGAGAGTTATGGATGCCTTGCTGGAACTTTTGTTAGAGATAAAGATGCAGTAATAGGAGCTACCTTAATATGTGAAATGGCATTATATTATAAGAATAAAGGTTTAAGTTTGTATGATGCTTTAATAGATCTTTATAAAAGATATGGTTTTTATAAAGAAAGTTTAGTATCTTTAGAGCTTAAAGGTAAAGAGGGTCAGGAAAAGATTCAAAAAGCTTTAGAAAATTTAAGACATTCTATGGAAGATAATGTGGCAGAAGTAAAAATAGTAAAGAGTTTTGATTATAAATTAAGTATAGAAAAGGATATAATAAATAATTCACAAAGCGATATAAAACTTCCAAAGTCTAATGTGCTTAAATTTATATTAGAAGATGGATCTTGGTTTGTTGTGAGACCATCAGGAACAGAACCAAAGATGAAAGTGTACATGGCCGTAGTTGGCAAGGACCTTTCAGATGCTGATAGAAAATCTGATGATTTTAATAAGGCTGTTATGGAAATAATAAACAATGCATGTAATAACTAACATAAATCTTAATTTAGCGAATAATTTATGTGGAATTTTTTAAGCTAAATTAGTGAAGAGATTATTGTTGTGAGTCATTAGTATAATTGAACATTATATAGTAATTAGTATATAAAGGGGTTGTCTCACGATGTATATCTATGTATTGTGAGACAGCTTTTTAACTATTCTAATGTTAAATTAAAATATGATTTTTAATAAATAAATGAGGCTGTTCTCAAATTCAATGAATATTTATTCCTTTCAAGACAGCCCCTTTAAATTTTCTTTGAGTTTTAATATAATAATTTATATAAGGCATCTTTAAAGTAGTGATTTTTTATCCGATGGCTAGCCCCTCTAATACTCCCATCTGTTTCAAAGTGGGAGTATTAGAGGGACTGCGGCCCTGGATAACGATTTACCCTAAAGGACAACGATTTCTAAGTATCATAAATTCCAATACTAAGAACTCTGTTTATGCCTAATTATTTTACTGGACGGTGAAAGTATGGAAACAAAACTTAATTTTACAGAAAAAGTATCTAAACTTATTTTTTTAGAATTTAAAAAAGAAAGCATTCCAAGAATATTTAAAATAGAGGTAAATGAAAATTTATATTTACCTGTTAGACCTCTGAGAGTAGCAGATAAGGTTAAAAATAATGAAAAATTTGAAAAAATACCTGTTTCATTCTTTATTGAAGGAATGTTCTATGTACTTGGTGGAGATGAAAATTTTAAATTTAATCATATATATATTGATATATTAAATTCAAATAAAGAAGAAGCTGTTGAATACATAAAGGGTATTGTCTTTGAAGAAGTGAAAAAAAGCTCTTATGAGGATGCCTATATACTGCTTAAAGGACTTCTGGAAATTGAAAGAAATGTGGAAAATTATGATAAAATAATTATGATTTTAGAAGAACTCAGAAAAATTGATAAGAATTTTCAGCAAGAAGAACTATCTATATTAGATCAGGCAGAAAAGCTTCAGGGATATTATAAAGTTTATTTTAACAAAGCAGTAATATATTATGAACAAGAAAAATATGAAGATGCTTGGTTTTATATTAGTACCTATATAGAGAAAGGCAAGGATAATTCTAAGAATGTTCTGGAATTAAAACATATACTTTCTAACATAAGACAGTATGATAAGGGAAAAGCATTAGTATATGATAAACCAAAAGAAGCACTAATGTATCTTATACCTCTGTTAGATGAATTTTCTAACGATGCCATATTAAATTTTAACATAGCTGTAGCCTATAGAGTACTAGGTAACTACGAGAAAGCCATTTACTATCTAAATGAGTCTGTAGCCATTGATAGCAGCATAGTTGAAGTTATAAATGAGTTAGGATTAAATTATGCTGCTCTCAATAATTATGACATTGCCATAAAATATTTGAGGAAAGCTTTTGAAGCTACCAAATCTATAGAAGTTTGTACTAATCTTATAATGTGTTATCTGAATAATGGTGACACAAAGCAGGCAAAACTTCACTTTGATATTGCAAAGAAGATTAATCCTAAGGATGAAATAGTGCTTCAATTGAGCAAAGTTCTAGAGTAATAAGATTAATGGGCTAGTTTAGAGTCATCAAAATTGTTGACAATACTTAATTTTCTCGTAAAAATTCTATTATAAATGAATAAATATCAATGATTATAAAAATTACTTAACGAATATAAGCTTGAAATGATTCGCATAATATGGCAATCTGTAGTAATAATGAAAATATTGTATGCTATGAAATTAAAATTTAAGTATCTTATAATTGTAAAGTGTATAAAGGCAATATATAATAAGTATTAGTGGTATATGTAAAAGTAGAAAATAGTAAATTTCTTTAATGGGTATATTTACCATTAAAGAAGATAACAAATTCTGATGAAATGTTTGTAAAAATTTCTATTAATGTAGTATGCTGAATACTTATTAATTTAAAAATGTAAAGGTGTGGAGGAGAGATTTTATGAAAGTAAAAAAAGCCATAATACCAGCAGCGGGCCTCGGAACAAGGTTTTTGCCAGCAACAAAGGCACAGCCTAAAGAGATGCTTCCAATAGTGGATAAACCAACTATACAATACATAATTGAAGAAGCAGTTTCTTCTGGTATAGAAGAAATTCTTATAATAACAGGCAGGAATAAAAGAGCTATAGAAGATCATTTTGATAAATCTGTAGAACTTGAAAAAGAGCTAGAAAATCATGGTAAAAATGAACTTTTAAGTATAGTAAAAGACATATCCAATATGGCAAATATTTACTACATAAGACAAAAAGAGCCTAAAGGTCTAGGGCATGCTATTAATTGTGCAAAAACTTTTGTTGGAAATGAGCCTTTTGCTGTTATGCTGGGAGATGATGTAGTTGACAGTAAAGTTCCATGTTTAAAACAGCTTATGGATTGTTATGATGAGTATAAGACTACAATTCTTGGAGTACAACAAGTAGCTCATAAAGATGTATCAAAATACGGAATTGTTGATGCCATGCATATAGAAAATTCAGTTTACAAGGTTAAAAATTTAATAGAAAAACCAAAAACTGAAGAAGCACCTACAGATATAGCGATATTGGGAAGGTATATTATTACACCACAAATTTTTGATATATTAAGTAAAACAAAGCCTGGAAAAGGTGGAGAAATTCAACTTACAGATGCTTTAAAAATTCTTATGCACTCAGAAGCTATGTATGCATATACCTTTGAAGGAAAAAGATATGATGTAGGAGACAAATTGGGATTCTTAAAGGCTACAGTTGAATTTGCATTAAAGAGAGATGAACTTAAAGAACCTTTTGTAAAATATTTATTGACTTTAAGGGATAATCCTGTTTTTAAGGATTTGTATGATAGGAATATGGTTAAATAAAATTATTTTCATCTTCTTATCTGTATATAGAAATGGCATGAAAAAAATAAAATGTTTGTGACATTTATTATACAGATAAAATGTTAGTAAAATTTTATTGCTTTATTTATGTAATCAGGCTATAAAATTTTTACATAAAAATACGAATAATATATTGAAAGGAGGTGAAAAAGTGAGTTTTGTAAGAAATAAGAAGATATCTACTTTTATGATTTTTGTATTGATAATTATCTCCTCTATTTTAAATTTTTATAAAACACCTAAAATTTACGCGGGTTCATTGCCTTCACTAATATGCATAGATACACCTCAAAACAATTCAAATACTAATCAAAATCAGATAAATGTAGTGGGTTGGTCGTTGGATGGAAGTGGAATAGGTAAAGTACAGGTATATGTAGATGATGCATATAATGGAGATGCAAAAATAGGTTTATGGAGGCCAGACGTAAATAATGCATTTCCAGGGTATTTAGGAGGAACAACTAGTGGATATAGCTATTCGTTGGACTTAACGGGAGTTAAAAGTGGTGCACATACAATAATGGTAAAAAGTATAGGTAAAAATGGGACAACTATACAGCAAAGTGTTACAATAAATAAAACACTGCCGCCATCGTATATGGCTATAGATAATCCATTAAATAACATCGATGTTAAAAATCAAAACAATACAAATATAGTAGGTTGGTCACTAGACCCAAGTGGAATAAGTAAAGTACAGGTATATGTAGATGATGCATACAGCGGGGATGCAAAAATAGGTTTATGGAGGCCAGATGTAAATAATGCATTTCCAGGGTATTTAGGAGGAACAACTAGTGGATATAGCTATTCGTTGGACTTAACGGGAGTTAAAAGTGGTACACATACAATAATGGTAAAGAGTGTAGGTAAAAATGGGGCAACTATACAGCAAAGTGTTAGAATAAATAAAACACCGCCACCATCGTATATGGCTATAGATAATCCATTAAATAACATCGATGTTAAAAATCAAAACAATACAAATATAGTAGGTTGGTCACTAGACCCAAGTGGAATAAGTAAAGTACAGGTATATGTAGATGATGCATACAAAGGGGATGCAGAAATAGGTTTATGGAGACCGGACGTAAATAATGCATTTCCAGGGTATTCAGGAGGAACAACTAGTGGATATAACTATGCTTTAAATTTGTTAGATATTTCAGATGGTAACCATACACTATTAATTAAGAGCGTAGGTAAAAGCGGAACAGTTATACAGCAAAGTGTTAAATTTAATAAAATAACATCACCGTCAATAATGTGTGTAGATAATCCAGCAGCCTACTCATTTATAAAAAATGATCAATTTAATATATCCGGTTGGTCGTTAAATGCATATGGAGTAAAAAATGTGCAAGTATATTTTGATAATATATACCAAGGAGATGCAAGCATAGGTATTTCAAGACCGGATGTAAATAATGCGTTTCCAGGTTATACTGGTGGTATTAATAGTGGGTTCAATTACAATTTAAATACATCAATTTCAGAAGGCGTACATACAATAATCGTAAAAAGTACTGGGAATGATGGAACTACTATGCAGCAAAATATTTCAATATACAAATTATCTGATAATGAACAGACTTTATCTCCTATAGTGGCGATAGATACTCCTTCAAATAATATGTTTATAAAAAGTGAAAGTGGTAGTTTGAATGTAGGAGGATGGTCAATAAATGCTTTTGGAGTAAAAAAAGTACAAATATATGTAGATAATGCATATATGAGTGATGTGACTACTGGCGTTTTAAGACCAGATGTAAGAAATGTATATCCAAATTATCTAGGAGTTAGTAATAGTGGCTATAGTTATAATTTAAACCTATCATCAATTTCAGATGGAGTCCATACAATAACTGTAAAGAGTACAGGAAATGGAGGAGTAATTGCACAACAAAGTGTTAGGGTATATAAATTTTCTAGTGGTAATCAGTTTGGTACAAGTTATAATTTATTACTTTCAGATATGGTAAATACTCAAATAAATTATGGACAACCAGTTATGGAATCAGGTAATAATTGGGTAAATGCAGATAGAAATACTGTTCAACATTATGTAGATCCAATGAATTTTATGGATACTTATGGAGTTTATCAATTTTTAAGACTTGATTATATACAAGGTGTTACAGTAGATGATTTAAATAAAATACTTGCAGGAAAAGGTGTATTAGATGGAAAAGGAGCACAATTTCTTGCAGCTGCTCAGCAAAGCAATGTAAATCCAATATATCTTGTTTCACATGCATTACTGGAAACTGGCAATGGATATTCTAGATTGGCTACTGGAATAAATGTTAATGGACAAACAGTATATAATCTTTTTGGAATAGGTGCTTATGATTCAAATGCAAATTATTATGGTTCAGTTTATGCATATAACAAAGGATGGTTTAATGTAGATCAGGCAATTTATGGAGGAGCACAATGGATATCTGGTGATTTTATAAATAATAGTCAATATAAGCAAAATACTTTATACAAAATGAGATGGAATCCAGCTTCACCAGGAAATCACCAATATGCTACAGATGTTCGTTGGGCATACAATCAGGTTTATAATATCAAGAATCTTATAGATATGGTTGCAAATCCATCTTTAGAATTTGATATACCACAATATAAATAATTATTTTGGAATAAAAATTACTATTAATGTGATGCATTAATCAATCCATTTGTTGATTAATTGATAGTTTTTATTCTATACATAAAAAATAAGATGAATTTATTGAATAAATTCATCTTATTTTTTATGTGATTTACATAGAGTAAATTTTAAATATCTATAAATATTAATGTACATTGTATTTTAAAAATAGACAAATATTTTGCTTTGTTGTATAATAAATTTGTTTGTTTTAACATTTGTTACGCAAGTAAGGAGGAATTTACATAATGAAAGGAATTATTCTCGCAGGGGGCTCTGGTACTAGATTATACCCAATAACAAAAGCAGTATCAAAGCAAGTACTTCCTATTTATGATAAACCAATGATATATTATCCATTATCTGTATTAATGTTAGCTGAAATAACAGAAATACTTATAATTTCAACTCCAAGAGATATTGGAAGCTTTAAGGAATTACTTGGAGATGGTAGTCAGCTTGGATTAAATTTAAGTTATGCTGTTCAGGATGAACCTAGAGGGCTTGCAGATGCATTTATTGTGGGTGAAAAATTCATAGGAAATGACAGAATAGCATTGGTTCTAGGAGATAACATTTTTTATGGTTATGGATTTACAGAGAGATTAAAAAGGGCTGCAGCAAGAGAATTTGGGTCTACTATATTTGGATATCATGTAAGTAATCCAAGGGCTTTTGGTGTAGTAGAATTTGATGACAACAATAATGTTATTTCTATAGAAGAAAAACCTGAAAAGCCTAAGTCAAATTATGCAGTACCAGGATTATATTTCTATGATAACGATGTGGTTGAAATAGCTAAAAATATAAAGCCTTCTGATAGAGGGGAAATTGAAATAACTGCAGTTAATAATGAATATTTAAGAAGAGGTACTTTAAAGGTAGAATTATTCGGAAGGGGAATGGCTTGGCTTGATACAGGTACTCATAGAGGTCTTTTAGATGCAGCAAATTTTGTAGAAGCAATACAAACAAGACAGGGACTTTTTGTAGCCTGTATAGAAGAAATTGCATACAGAAACAAATTTATTAATAGTGATCAAGTTAGAAAATTGGCAGAACCATTAATGAAGACAGAATACGGAAAGTATCTAATTTCCTTAATCGAAGATAAATAGTAGGGGGCAAAAAAATGAAAACATATTTAGTGACTGGTGGAGCTGGCTTTATTGGTTCAAATTTTGTACACTATATGCTGAATAAGTATAAGAATATAAAATTAATTAATATAGATAAGCTTACATATGCTGGCAATTTAGAAAATTTAAAAGAGGTAGAGAATAATTCTAATTATACTTTTGTCCAGGGGGATATTTGTGATAAAGAAGTTGTAGAAAATATATTTAAAGAAAATGATATAGATTACGTAGTTAATTTTGCAGCTGAATCACATGTAGATAGAAGTATAAGGGAACCTGAACTATTTGCTAAGACAAATGTACTAGGTACTGTAAATCTACTAAATATTGCAAAACAATATTGGGAAACTGAAAATGGATTCAAAGCAGGCAAGAAATATCTTCAGGTATCAACGGATGAAGTATATGGATCTTTAGGGGAAACTGGATATTTTACAGAGATAACTCCTTTAGATTCTCACAGCCCTTACTCCTCCAGTAAAGCTGGTGCAGATTTAATGGTTAAGGCATATTATGATACCTTTAAAATGCCAATAAATATAACAAGATGTTCAAATAACTATGGGCCTTATCAATTTCCAGAAAAATTAATTCCACTTATAGTAAACAATTGTCTGGCTAAGAGAGAGCTACCTATTTATGGTGACGGTTTAAATATTAGAGATTGGCTGTATGTGGAAGATCACTGCAAGGCAATTGATATGGTAATAAACAATGGAAAACTTGGAGAAGTATATAATGTAGGTGGACATAATGAAAGAACAAATATTTACATTGTAAAGACTATAATAGAATACGTTGGCAATAATATAGATAGTACTGTAACAGAAAACTTAATAAAATATGTAGAAGATAGAAAAGGCCATGATAGAAGATATGGCATAGATCCAACTAAAATTAAAGAAGAATTGGGTTGGGAACCGGAAACTACATTTGAGGTTGGAATTAAGAAGACAATTAAATGGTATTTAGATAACAAACAATGGATGGATAACATAACATCCGGTCAATACCAAAACTACTATGAAAAAATGTATGGAAATAACTAAGGGGTGATTTCAGTGGGAAAATTTAATTTTCAGAAAACAGAAATTGAAGGAGTGTACATAATAGAACCTCAAGTATTTGGAGATAACAGAGGATATTTTATGGAAACTTACAATGAAGATGAATTTAAGGAAGCTGGCTTAGGCATGGCATTTGTACAGGATAATCAGTCTAAATCTAAAAAAGGTGTTTTAAGAGGATTACATTTTCAGACGCAGCACTCTCAGGGAAAATTAGTCAGAGTGATAAACGGTGAGGTATTTGACGTAGCAGTAGATTTAAGAGAGAATTCTAAAACTTATGGTAAGTGGGTTGGAGTAAAACTCAGTGATGAAAATAAAAAACAATTTTATATTCCAGAAGGCTTTGCCCATGGATTTTTAGTTCTTTCTGATGAAGCAGAATTTGTTTATAAATGTACAGATTTATATCATCCAGAATTCGAAGGTGGAATTGCTTGGAATGATCCAGAAATAGGAATAGAGTGGCCCACAGAAGGTATTAAAGAATTAATATTCTCAGATAAAGATAAAAAATGGAAAACTTTAACTGAAAGCAAAATAAATTTTTAATTAAAATTTTAGGCTATACCACGAAGTTGTTTACGGTATGCCTTTAATTTTTATTATATCTTATTAATGTATTGACATTTACGAAAAATAATAAAAAGACATTTTAATGTAGAATTTCTATGAAATAGGACTATCGTAGAAACATAAAATGCAGTATAATATTGAAGTGGATTTACAGGACAAGAATATATTATTTAGCAATGCCTGATATAAGAGAGGTTGGTTATATGAAGAAAAAAGCATCACTTACTAATTTATATGAGTTACTATTTACAATTATAGATATTATACTTGTAATTTTAGCAATTTATCTTTCATATATGATTAAATTTAATTTTAACCCTCCAAGATTTAATTATGAACCATTTATTATAACTGCACCTTTTACTATAATAATATATTTGATATTTATGTACGTATATGGATTAGCAGATTTAATTAAGCAATCTATTAGTGAAATTGTTTATTCTGTATTTTTAACAATAATAATGTTATGTATATCAACTATGGCAGTAACATTTTTTTTAAGGGCATTTTCTTATCCAAGAATGGTTATTTTATATAGTTCAGTTATTCAGATTGTTTTATTAAGTATATGGAAGTCCTTTGTATGGAAAATAAAGAGAAATATGTATGGGAAAAAAGATGTTATTATAATTGGAAATGCAAATACAGAGCATGTGGCGAAGAAAATACTCCTAAAGCAAAGTGATTTATATAATATAAAATATATTTGTCATCCGGATTTTGATAATGTAGTTGATTTAATCAATAAAGTAGAGATTGTAATACTGTGTGATGATATTAAAAGTGAATTTAAAGATTATATACTTGATAAATGTTTAATTGAACAAAAAAGCATACTTATAGTGCCTGCCATGAGTGATTTAGCATTGCTAGGATCCAAATTAAATAAAATTGACGATCTTCCGCTGCTAAAGGCAAAGCCTCTATGTTTAACTGAAGAGGAAAAAGCTATAAAAAGGGTGCTGGATGTTATTTTAGCATTTGTAGGTATTGTAATTGCTTCTCCTTTTATGCTGCTTATAGCTATAAGCATAAAATTGTCAGATGGCGGTAATGTATTTTATAAGCAAGAAAGGGTTACAGAAGGTGGAAGAAATTTTAATGTTATAAAATTCAGATCTATGAAAATGAATGCAGAAAAATTATCTGGACCTGTACTTGCCACAGATGAAGACCCTAGAATTACAAAGATAGGTAAAGTAATTAGAGCTATACGAATGGATGAATTACCTCAGTTATTCAATATATTAAATGGTGACATGAGTATTGTTGGTCCTAGACCAGAAAGACCTTTTTATGTTGATAAATTTCAAAAGGAAATACCAGATTATAAATATAGAACAGTAGTAAAGGCTGGTTTAACGGGTCTTGCCCAGGTGCTTGGGAAATATAATACTACTCCAGAAGATAAAGTTAGATATGATATTATGTACATTAAAAATTATTCTATTTTATTAGATATAAAATTAATATTTCAAACTATTAAGATTATATTTTTAAAGGAAAGCACTGAGGGTGTGAAAGAAGAGACAAGTTTAGATGAAATTATTAAAGATAGAAAACTAGATATTAGAATATACAAAAAGATTGAATAAACATAAATAATAAGTTAGTATAAATTTAGTTTGATTTAAATATTAACAATTGAAGGTGATTTGGTGATAAAAAGTATGAAGGATTTTATTGGATATATTAAAGAAATATATGATTCAAAGGAATTGCTTATTAATTTAACGTCTAAAGAATTGAAATTAAAATATAGAAATTCAGTTTTAGGGTTTTTATGGTCCTTTTTAAATCCGATATTGATGTTATTTGTCTATACATTTGCATTTAAAGTTATTATGCAACAAAAGACACCACATTTTACTGTGTTTTTATTATGTGGATTGCTTCCATGGAATTTTTTTGCATCTGGAGTCATGGGAAGTACTACTTCAATAATAGGTAATGCAAATCTAATAAAAAAGGTTTACTTTCCAAGGGAAATAATTCCATTATCTATTATATTTTCGAATTTTGTTAATTTTGTTATAACTCTATTGATTTTATTTGTTGCAATAGTAGCAGAAGGGCTTCATGTTGGCATTCCTCTTATAATGCTACCTGTTGTTTTATTGCTAATATTAGGATTTACAATTGGATTATCTTTGATATTATCATCATTAAATGTTCTATACAGAGATATATCACATTTAGTTGAAGTAATATTTAATTTGTGGCTGTATCTTACACCTATTGTATATCCGTTAACACTTTTGAATAATCATATTTTATTTAAAAGACTAATTATGTTGAATCCAATGACGTTGATGGTAGAGAGTGTGAGGTCAATTTTGTATACTAATACATTTCCATACTATTTATACATATTAGTACTGTTTATAATTGATTTTGTTTTAATATTCTTTGGATTTAGATTGTTTAGAAAGATAGAAGTGGTGTTTGCAGAAGAAATATAAAATGTGAAGAAATTATAGAAAAAGGTGTTGAACATGATATGTCAGTTATAGAATTTAAAAATGTGACAAAACATTTTAAAATATATCAAAATAAGAATTATTCTTTAAAAGAAAAATTTTTAGCAAAAGTTTTGAATAGAGATAAAGTACAGGTACAAATTATTGATGTTCTAAAAGATGCATCGTTCAAAATTGAAAAGGGAGAAACTGTAGGTATAATTGGAGAAAATGGTACAGGAAAGAGTACTAGTCTTAAATTGATATCGAACATATTAAAACCCAATGCAGGAGAAATAATTGTAAATGGTAAAATTTCATCTTTATTAGAAATAGGTGTTGGATTTCAACCAGATTTGTCAGGAAGAGAAAATGTTTATATGTATGGATCTATTTTAGGATTAACTAAATTAGAAATAGATAAAAGATATGATGGCATTGTGGAATTTGCTGAACTTAGTAATTTTATGGATACTCCAGTTAAAAATTATTCTTCTGGTATGTATATGAGGTTGGCATTTTCCGTAGCAGTTAGCGTAGACCCAGATATACTTCTTGTAGATGAAGTGTTAGCTGTAGGTGATGCAAATTTTCAAAAAAAGTGTTTAGATAAAATTCAATCTTTCAAAGAACAGGGAAAGACTATTGTGTTTGTATCTCATGATATGGGTATTGTAAAAAAAATTTGTAATAGAGTTATTTTTATTAAAAAAGGTGGATTTGTTATTGAAGATACGCCAGACAGAATGATTGGATTATATATGAAACTTCTTTATTCATCTAGTGATGAAAAAGAGAGAATAAATAAAGAAATAGAAAGTGGCAAAGCTGAAAAGATAATTGAGAAATCTGATAATATAAATCTTGATATTCATGAAGCAAAAGAATTTTCAACAACTGGGAATAGAGATGGAAATAAGAAATTAGAAATTACGAAAGTATATTTTTCAGATAATGCTGGTATGGCTAGAAATGTATTCAATTCAGGAGAGGATATAAAGGTAAATCTAGAGATTAAGAAAAAGGAAAATGTAGAGGCGACTATTTTATATTTTGACGTATTTAGTGAAGAAGGATGGAGACTTTCATACCATAATTGCAATCAGGATGGAATACTTATTACTGATATAAAGAATAGTAATTTTATTAGTTTTGTAATACAAAACAATCCTTTTTTACATTCAAAATACTATATTTCTGTGGGTTTATGTGATGAAAATTGTGACGAAATTTACGATTATAGAAATAAACACTATTATTTTATAATAAATGAAGGTAATATAAAAGAAGAAGGTAAAGTACAACTTAAATGTGATTGGCGTTTGTAATAACATATGATATAGAGAAAGTGGTGTTAATATAGTATGGACGGAGATAAATCAATTAGTTTTATTATAGTAAATTACAATGGTAAAGATCATTTGAAAGAGTGTTTTTCTACACTGAATAAACTTAATTACCCTAAAGATAAACTAGAATTTATTATGGTGGATAATGGCTCTAAAGATGGATCGGTACAATTTGTGAAAAGTAAGTATAAAAATGTAAAAATAATAAAAAATTCAACAAATGAAGGTTTTGCAAAACCCAATAATGATGCTGCTAAGATTGCTAAAGGGGATTATATAGCATTAATTAATAATGATATGAAAGTAGATTCCAATTGGATTAATGATATGTTAGCAACTTTGCATCAATGTAAAGATGATAGCTATGTTTGTGTAGGAAGTAAAATACTTAATTGGGACGGAAGTAAACTTGATTTTGCTGGTGGTGGAATAAGTTTTTATGGACATGGATATCAAGATGATTTTGCTATGGATATAGAAGAGGCTAATAAAAAGTATAATGAAGATAGAGATTTAATGTTTGCTTGTGGCGGAGCCATGATTATAGACAGGAAAATTTTTCTTTCTATCGGTGGATTTGATGAGGATTATTTTGCCTATAATGAAGATGTTGATTTAGGATGGAGACTATGGTTATTAGGATATAAAGTAAGATTTTGTCATGAATCTATCTGTTATCATAAACATAATAGTACATCAAAAAAATTAAAGAAAATTAAGCTTGATGTTATTTCAAATAGAAATACATTATTTACAATCTATAAAAACTATTCAGAAGATAATGTTTATAGAATTTTATCAGCTTCATTATTAATAAAGTCATATAATACTGATATAGATACAGAAGATCAATTTGGAGAAAATAAAGATATGAAAATTCAATCAGAAGTTATGTTTGAATTTACAAATAAATTATCTAAAATGAAGTTAAAAAGAGAGTATATACAAAAAAATAGAAAAATTACAGATGGACAATTTATAGATAAATTTATGAATCGTGCTTATGATAATCAATTGCTAAAGTTTTTATATAGAAACAATTTATATAATAATACCATAGAAAATTTAATTACTTCATTAAATGTGGAAAAACAGTTTGGTAAAAGAAAAAATAATATGCTTATAATTTCTAGTGATAAAATTGGAAATAAAATGGCTGGACCTGGAATAAGATATTCAGAAATTGCCAAGCAATTATCTGCTATATGTTCAATAACACTTGCAGCACCTAATCAATGTGAATTAAATTTAAAACAGTATGATATAAATTCAGTTGAGTTTAGTATTAACAAAACAAAAGATTTAGTGGATGCATTTAGAACAACTGATATAGTTTTGATTCAAGGTGTTTGGTTAGAACTTATACCAGAATTAAAGCAGTATTGTAATGATAGAATAATTATTGTAGATCTATATGATCCATTTACAATAGAAAATTTAGAAGTACATAAAGCAAAAGATATGGATACCAGAAATCTTTTTAATAATAGTGACTTAAATGCATTACTGAATCAAATTAGATTAGGTGATTATTTTATATGCGCAAATGAAAAGCAAAAAGACTTTTGGATTGGAATGCTCTCTGCATTAAATAAAGTTAATCCAAAAGAATATGATTTATCAAATAAATTAAATAGACTTATTGGTTTAGTACCATTTGGAATTAGTGAAATTGATCCTGTCCATACTAGAGATGCTTTAAAAGAAAAAATTCCCGGATTGAAAGAAAATGATAAAGTATTCATATGGGGGGGGGGAGTTTGGAATTGGTTTGATCCACTATCATTAATTAGTGCAATAGGAGAAATTAGTAAAACTAGAGATGATATTAAATTATTTTTCTTAGGAGTAAAACATCCAAATCCAGATGTTCCCGAGATGGAGATGCTTGCGAAGGCCTTTCACTTATCGGAAGAATTAGGAATAAGAGACAAGTATGTAATCTTTAATATGGATTGGGTAGACTACAATGATAGGCAAAACTTTTTGTTAGAATCATATGCTGGAGTAAGCTGTCACTTTGATAATTTAGAAACAAGATTTTCATTTAGAACAAGAATTTTGGATTATTTATGGGCTAGTCTTCCAATTATAGCCACTGAGGGTGATTATTTTTCCCAGGAAGTATCCGACAAAAAACTGGGTATAGTTGTAAAATTCAAGGATGTTGAAAGCCTAAAAAATGCACTTATAAAAATTGCCGATGACAAAAACTTCTATGATGAATGTAAGAACAATATAAAAGAATATAGAGAACAATATAAATGGAATATAGTTACAAAGCCTCTTAAAGATTTTTGTAAAGATCCTATTAAAAAACAATCAGATATTATAATTAAATCCTATAGTAAAATAGCTGATATTAATCAAATAGTAAAAGATGACTTAGTAGGCCCTATTTATGATTTTACAAGAGTTGGGCAGAAATTTAAATGTAGATATCCAAATTTAACAAAAATACAATTAATGGTGGGTACATATGCAAGACAAAACGATCATAAGATATTTTTTAAATTATATGATACTCTAACTAATGGTTTAATTATAGAGAAGAAAATTGATGCATCGTTACTTGTAGATAATTCATGGCTTGACATAGAATTTGAACCGATTTTAAATTCAGAAGGAAGACAGTTTTACTTTTATATTAAAGCAGATGAGAATGCCAGTGAAGAAAATTCAATAACGGTATTTAGAAGTACTGAAGTCAAAGATAAAGGCTCTATGATGATTGATGGTTCACCAGTAGAAGGAAGTTTAACATATAGGACAGAATGTATATTTACAGATGAATCAATTGATGAAGAAAAAGGAATTATTATTTCAGATAATTACAGCTTACCATTAGATTCAGATGGTAAAGTAAGCAATAAGTATAATGAAAGCTTAAATTTGGGTAATATTAAGCATATGGAAAATTCTATAAGAGATATGCAAGAGCAAGTTAATAATGTATCTGCTAATGTATATAAATTAAATAAGTGGAAAAAAATGATAGATGCCAGGTTTAATAAATTAAAAAGATTTAATATCTTGGGATTTATAAGAAATAATTCCAATAAATAAAATTTAAGAGGTATTTATATATGAAAAAGGTATTATTAATCAGTCCAGATACTATAGCAAAAAAAATGACTGGACCAGGTATAAGATATTTCAACTTTGCAGTGGAGTTAAGTAAAAATTTTAATGTTACTTTATATATACCAAATAGTAAAACAGATTTTAATTTTCAAGGGCAAAAATTTAATCTAATAAAAGGGAATAAAGATAAACTTATAGTCAGTGCATACGACAGCGATTCCATAGTTGTACAGGGAATCGCTTTTAGGCTATATCCATTTCTTAAGAAAATAAAAAAACCTATAGTTGTTGATATATATGATCCAATTACACTTGAAAACCTTGAGTTAAGGAAATTTATTAGTTTAAAGGATAGGCTTACTTACCATGAAACAGATTTGGACTTAATTCTTGAACAACTTTCTTTAGGTGATTACTTTATATGTTCTAGTGAAAAGCAAAAGGACTATTGGCTTGGAATGCTTGCAGCTATAAATAGGGTAAATCCTATAACTTATAATGATAATATACAAATGAAAAAATTAATTGGAGTTGTACCATTTGGTTTTGATAATAAGGGACCTATAAAGACAAAGCAAGTACTAAAAGGAGTATGGCCCAATATTAACAAAGAGGATAAAGTTATAATATGGGGTGGAGGGATATGGAATTGGTTTGATCCATTAACACTTATTGAAGCTATGAATGTTATATGTAAAAAAAGAAAAGATATAAAACTGTTTTTTATGGGGATAGGACATCCAAACATGAAGTGTGATATAACAGTTGCAGAGGAATGTATAAAAAAATCTAAGGAATATGGTTTGTTTAATAAAAATATATTTTTTAATGATTGGGTAGAATATTCTGAAAGACAAAATTTTCTTATGGAAGCAGACTTAGGCGTAAGTACATATTTTAATAATTTAGAAACCAGATTTTCTTTCAGAACTCGAATTTTAGACTATTTATGGTGTGAATTACCTATGGCTTTAACTAGAGGTGATTATATGTCAGAATTAGTTGAGAGTAATAAATTAGGATTTTGTTATAATGAAGGAGAGTATGATGAATTGGCCTCTATTATAATTAAAATACTTGACGATAAAGAAATCTATAAATTGATGAAATTTAATATTAAAATGATAAAGGAACAATTTATGTGGAATAATGTAACTAAACCATTAATGGATTTTTGTTCGAACCCATATATATCAAGTGATAAAGTAAAGAAAGTAAAAATATTCTATAGTTCTAATGGCTTGATAAAATATTATTTAATAAGAATTAAGAGTAAAATTAAATCATTTATAAAGAAAATTATAAAATATAAACTTATTTAAAAAATATGACCAATTATAAATAGAAAAATCTTAGATACATACACAAAACTTTAAAATTATATTATGATTATCCCACAAAAAGTATATTTAATAAGAACTGACCACTATATATTGTGAAGAATCAATGTTCAAAATATTACAAATTGTATGATGGAAATTTATTTATAGCTTATTGTGGTTTAATCATATTATATTTAAGAAAGGTGAATTATGAATAGAATAAGTTTTAAATATTACCATATAAAATTAGAACATATATACGTTATTTTAAGTTTAATATTCGGCATTATATTTGTATTTATTAATGGACCATTTCAAGCTCCAGATGAATATAGTCATTTTTATAGGGCATATCAGATATCAAAAGGTAATTTAATATGTGAACATCATAATAATATGAATGGAGCATATGTGCCCAAAAGTTTAATTATGTCAAATCAAATTAAACTTTCAGAAGATATTCCATTTCATTCTGATAAAAAATTTAATATAAAAAACATAATGTTTGAATTGACACATGTGCAGTTAAATCCTAAAGATGAGATGTTTGTGGCTATTCCTAATACATCAGCATATGCACCTATTATGTATTTACCACAAAGTATGGGGATAGAAATTGGTAAAAAATTCAATTTATCACCACTAGCATTAATGTATCTAGGACGTTTATTTAATCTAATTTTTTCTACAACTATGATATATTTTTCAATGAAAAATATATCTAGTAAAAAAAGTCTTTTGTTTTTGTTTGGATTGATGCCAATGTTATTATATGAATCTGCATCGTTATCGGCTGATGGAGTAACAAATTGTTTATCTATTTTTACTATAAGCTATTTTATTAAATTATCTAAAAATGGAAATGAAGGATTAAAAGTTAAAGAAGTTCTTATAATGTTTTTGTTAATTTGTTTAGTGTCATTAACTAAACAGGTATATTTTTTATTTTCGTTATTATATTTTTTAATTCCAAAATATAAATTTAAAAGTAAAAAACAGCACCTAATTTTAGGATTTTTTATAATAATATTGTCAATATTAATTAATTTATTTTGGATGAATATTTCTGGTGCAAATCATGTCTTGTCTACAAATAGTAATGCTTCACCTAAAGATCAAGTAATTTATATATTACAGCATCCTATATTGTTTATTGAAATATTTGCTAGAACAATAACACTAAATGGAGAATTTTATTTAAAAAGTTTTATTGGTATTTTAGGTTGGCTAGATACTAAATTGCCAAATTATATAATCTATAGCTATGTAATAGTATTGATTGTAGCTTCATTAATTAATAATGAAAATGAAAAAATTAATTTTAAAAATAGAATTATATTATTATTATTATTTTTATCAATTGGTATTTTAGTTGTAACTGCGCTTTATATTACATATACATTAGTTGGTGGCTCAACTGTTGAAGGAGTACAAGGACGTTACTTTATTCCAATAGCGTTACTATTATTTTTAGCATTAGGTATTAAAAATATTAAAATAAAATATTTTAATGTTTTTTGTGTAATTTATGTTATATTAGTGTTAATTTCAACGCAAGTTATACTTTTTAATAGATTTTATTAATTATAAAATTATAAATTTGCAATGTATAAATTAAAAAATAATAATAATTTTGTATATATAAATTATAGTTAAAATTGTAAAATTTTATTTGAAAGTAGTAAATTTATTTTTAAATGGTAGTATTATACTATATTATAAATATGCTATACAGAATGAGAAAAATACTAAATAGTATATAATATCTTTAATAATTCAATACTATTTAAAAAAATTTAAATTGAAGGATGGGTTGTATAATATGAAAATTGCAGTTTTAATTCCATGTTATAATGAGGAATTAACAATTAGTAAAGTGATAGGAGATTTTAAAAAAAAATTACCAAATTCAGACATTTATGTATATGATAATAATTCAAAAGATAGAACTTCGGAAATAGCACGTCAAAGTGGTGCCATAATTATAAAAGAGCCTAGGCAAGGCAAGGGAAATGTTGTAAGAAGTATGTTTAGAGATATAGATGCCGATTATTATGTGATGGTTGACGGTGATGATACTTATCCAGCAGAATTTGCAAAAGAATTGTTAAAACCTATTATAGATGGAGAAGCTGACATGACTATTGGAGATCGATTATCAAATGGGACTTATATGTCAGAAAATAAAAGAGCTTTCCATAACTTTGGGAATAATCTTGTTAAAGGTTTAATAGGAAAGTTATTTAAAAATGATATAAATGATATTATGACAGGATACAGGGCCTTTAATAAATTTTTTGTTAAAACTATGCCTGTATTAAGTGAAGGGTTTGAAATTGAAACTGAGATGAGCATACATGCTTTAGATAAGAAATTTTTATTAAAAGAAATACCTATTGACTATAGAGATAGACCAGAAGGAAGTACTTCAAAGTTAAATACATATAAAGATGGAATAAAGGTGTTAAGAACAATTGTATCTCTTTTTAAAGATTACAAGCCATTTCCATTTTTTTGTGTTTTATCTTTCATTTCATTTATTATTGGATTATTAGTGGGGATTCCTGTGATTTTAGAATTCATAGATACAAGTTTTATTACTAAGTTGCCTTCAGCAGTGCTAGCATTAGGTTTTGTATTAGTTTCAATAGTGCTTTTAACAAATGGGATTATTTTAGATACCTTGGTAAAACAACATAAACAAAATTATGAATTGTTTTTAAATGAATTTAAAATTAAAAATAAGGCTGTTGATGATAAAAATGAATAGTATAATTTTGTCTTTAAAGAAAAATAAAATAGGTATAATGTTGATATTAACAGCAGCCTTGTTTACTGTTGGTGGACAATATTTTTGGAAAATATCAAATATGCATAACATGTTATTTATATTAATTGGATTTTTATTTTATTCTATAGGTGCAGTTGGAATGATTATAGCATTTAAATATGGAAGTTTTTCAGTCATACATCCCATGATGAGTATGGGATATATTTTTACTGTGTTACTAGGGTATTATTTCCTAAATGAAATTATAAATATAGAAAAAATTATAGGACTTATATTGATCATGTTAGGAGTTGTATTAGTAGGTGTTGGTGATGAATAGATTCTTTTTAATTATAATAATTATTGTTATGACATTGCTTGGATCATTTGGAGGGTTCTTTTTTAAAAAATCTACAGTAGGTAATACAATAGTATCCATAATTAAAAGCAAATTTCTATATATAGGTGGCTTTATATATGTAGCTAGTGCTGTTTTAAATATTATAGTCCTTAAGTATATGCCACTATCAGTAGTTTTGCCAATGACAGCTATTACCTACATATGGTCTATGATTATCTCTAGAATTATTTTAAATGAAAAAATAACTGTATTTAAATTAGCGGGAATAATATCAATAATTATAGGGGTTATATTTGTTGCATTTTCTTAATAAAATTTATTTTTATAAATGTTTATTATGTAAATTGATTAAAAAAAAGTTTATGGTAAAATTATGATAAGAGTATTGATTTTAGCAAAAATCATACTATAGATATCCAAGTTCAATAATAAATTATTTATAGTAACTTTTGGCATTAACAAGAGGTTTTATAATAGAATGCATTTTATCTGAATTACAATGAAGAAATAGTTTTTCGATAAATTCTTTAAATTTATCAATAGATTCTCGAGCTTTACACTGAAAACATGTATCTTTAAGCCATTTCCATACGTTTTCTTGTGGGTTTAGCATAGGAGAATATGGTGGTAAATTAATCAGAAACAATTCTTCGTTATGCAGCTGTGCAAATTCTTCGATATTTTTTGCTTTATGGATATTGTAATTGTCCCATATTAAAAATATCTTCTTACCTTTGTTTTGCTCAAGAAGTTGCTTTAAAAACTCAAGCATTTCTATAGAAGTAATGGAATGCTTTGCTGGATATATATTGATTAAAGTATTATAGTTCTTAGATATTTCTGTAGCACCAATAATGTTGAAACCTGCGTGTGTGTTATTACTTTCAACTATAGGGGATTGCCCTACCGGGCTCCAACTTCTGCGATTAACAGATTCTATCCTTATTCCTGTTTCATCTTCAACATATAGGACGGAGTCCTCTGTGTTCTCAATGATAGGTGGTAAGTCAGCTATTTTTTTTAAAGATAGCTTGCAAATAAGGATCTCCTTTAGTTGGTTTATATTGACCTCTTTTAAAAGAAAAACCAAGACTTATTAGTAGTTGTCTTATCCATTCTGCAGAATAAGACTTGCCATATTTTTCTTTAATATATTGAGTCAATAGGGCTGTTGTCCAGCTGGAACGCATAAAACCGAAGGTTTCAGGTGATTTACTTAGGACTACGTCCTTTAAATCCTGAAGCATTTCATCTGTAAAACTACTTTCAGAACCACCACGATTATCTATAATTGAATCTATACCATATTTATTCCATTTATGAATATAAGTAGTTATAGATGCGCGTGTTCTGCAAATAGTTTTCATAATATCATCAGTATGAATTCCGTTATATCTCATTATGACAGCACTTAAAAGAGATTTGGTGTACTTACTCTTTGAACTATTAATTATTTCATTTAATTCATTTATTGTATATCCGTGTAAAGTTTTAACTTCTACTAAATGCATTGCCATATATTTCACTCCAATACTATATTTATTACTTATAGTATTTGGACTTTTATATAAAAAATTCATAAACCTTTATTTATGATATTGGATATCTATATTTATATAAAGATTTTGTTAGATTATACGATTATTTAAAATGTGTGTTGTAATCAATTTTCAATTCATTATGATTTGTTGGCAGATTAAAATATTTTACAACATAAATTTATGGTGGAAGAAGGTGAAATAGTGAAATTAAAACAAAGTATTATGAAAATCATTATTGGAATTTGTGCAATACTTATTTTCATAATAGGTTTTACAAAAGCAGGAACAGTAATGGCTGCTGAAAATAGTAGTTTACCTGCACTTGTATGTGTGGATACTCCTAAAAATAATGATAAGATAAAAGGTAATGTTATAGATATTGCTGGATGGTCATTAAATCAGTCAGGAGTAAAACAGGTACAGGTATCTGTAGATAATGGGAATGCACAAAGTGCGGAAACAGGCTTATCAAGACTTGATGTGGATAGAATATATTCAGCCTATAAATCAGCTAATAGCGGCTATGATTACAGGTTAGATATATCTTCGTTATCTCTTGGAGCCCATAAAATAACAGTAACAAGTACTGGAAATAATGGTGCAGTTGCAACACAGGATTTGACAGTATATAAAGTACCAGAGGATGGAAGAGATAAGACACCGTTAATGAGCATTGATAATCCGAATGATTCAACTTTGCTAAATGATACCACTAATAGTATTACCGTAAACGGATGGTCTTTAAATGGATACGGAGTGCAGAAAGTACAGGTATATTTTGATGATGTTGAGAAGGATGCCACAATAGGACAAGCAAGGGTAGACGTAAATAATATATTCCCAGGATATACAGGAGGATTAAACAGCGGTTATAGCTGTACAATAGATATCCCTAAAATTCCAGACGGAATACATAAAGTAAAAGTAGTAAGTATAGGAAATGATGGTTCTACAATATCACAAAGTATCGATGTGAAAAAAGTTTCTGAGCAGAGTATGCCGGGAATGCTGGCCGTGGATACTCCTAGAAATAATGATAAGATAAAAGGTAATGTTATAGATATTGCTGGATGGTCATTAAATCAGTCAGGAGTAAAACAGGTACAGGTATCTGTAGATAATGGGAATGCACAAAGTGCGGAAACAGGCTTATCAAGACTTGATGTGGATAGAATATATTCAGCCTATAAATCAGCTAATAGTGGCTATGATTACAGGTTAGATATATCTTCGTTATCTCTTGGAGCCCATAAAATAACAGTAACAAGTACTGGAAATAATGGTGCAGTTGCAACACAGGATTTGACAGTATATAAAGTACCTGAGGATGGAAGAGATAAGACACCGTTAATGAGCATTGATAATCCGAATGATTCAACTTTGTTAAATGATACCACTAATAGCGTTACAGTAAATGGGTGGTCTTTAAATGGATATGGAGTACAGAAGGTACAGGTATATTTTGATGGTATGGAGAAAGATGCTGAAATAGGACAAGCAAGGGCAGATGTAGATAAAACATTTCCAGGATATACAGGTGGATTAAACAGCGGATACAGCTGTACAATATATATTCCTAAAATTTCAGATGGCATACATACAGTAAGGGTAGTAAGTATGGGAAATGATGGTTCTACAATATCACAAAGTGTTAATGTGAAAAAAGTTTTTGCACAGAGTATGACGGGATTAGTAACTATAGATACTCCTAAGTATGTGCAAACAAATAGTGGAGAATTAGATGTAGCCGGTTGGTCACTTGACTTATATGGAGTAAAACAGGTACAAGTATCCTTAGATAATGGAACTGAACAAGATGCAGTAATAGGCGTATCAAGACCTGATGTCGCTAAACAATTTTTAGGATATGCAAATGAGGACTCCAGTGGTTTTAATTGTAATTTGGATATTTCATCTTTATCTCCAGGAGCGCATACTTTAAAAGTTACAAGTATAGGTGAAAATGGTACATCAGCGACAAGTAGTACTAAGATATATGTATTATCAAATGGACAAGGATCTCTACCAGATAGATTATGTGTTGACACTCCAAAAAATAATTTAGGTATAAAAGCACAGAATTATTTATTTGATGTTAGTGGTTGGGCATTAAATGCATTTGGTATACAAAAAGTTCAGATATATGTTGATAATCAAAATTATGGAGATGCGCAATTGGGAATATCAAGACCTGATGTAAATAATATATACCCTGGATATAGTGGAGGCGTTCAAAGTGGATATAAATACACATTGAATATTTCTTCTTTATCTTATGGTGCTCATATTATAACTGTGAAAAGCATAGGTGATGATAATTCTGTTACATCCAAAGATGTAGTTATCTATAAAGTACCTGATAATACAGATTCAGCATCTAAGCTTGTTTCATTTTTGTCAACAGGGAATAATGTACAGCAAACTGAGACTGAAGCGGTAAAACTACATGATGGAAATCAAAGTAATAATTGTGTTTATTTTTCAAGTACAGCATTGAGGTCAATAGGTATAAATGTACCAATATGGATGGAAAATACCAAACATTATGTTCCTTATATAACTTCACTTGGATGGACAAGGACATCTGATGTCAATCAATTATATCCAGGTAATATTGTCTTTACTGTTCCGGATTCTACAGGATATCCAAGTCATACTTATGTATTTATGGGCTGGGTAGATCCTAATGATCATACAAAAGCATATGTTGCTGATAATCAAGCTGATATTATTCATATTCGTAGTATGATTGATGCTCCAGGAATAGATGCATATGCTTTTAGTTTTTTTAATTAAGAATTATATCTTAATTAAAAGATGATTCGTAAATATCCCAGTGTAGAATACTAGCACTGGGATATTTTTTATAATATCAAATTTTATATTTTAAACGGTAGACTTTGGCTTTTCATTATTGGAAATTATATTTTCAGATAACCTTTTTTCAATTATATATTTAGGTCTAGCTTTAACTTCACTATAAATCTTTCCTATGTATTCACCAATAATACCTAAACATAGAAGTTGTATTCCTCCAATCATCCATATTGAACAGACAATACTAGTCCACCCAACAACAGTTCTTCCCAAAAACTTCATTATTAATGAGTATATAAAGAATAAAGTACTGATGATAAAAATTATGCCGCCTATAGCTGTAATTATTCTAATTGGTTTAACACTGAAGGATGTAATTCCATCGAAAGCAAAACATAGCATTTTTTTTAATGGGTATTTTGATTCTCCTGCGAATCTCTCATTTCTTTCATATACTACAATAGATGATTTAAAGCCTATAAGAGGAACAATACCTCTTAAAAAAAGATTAACCTCTTTAAATTGTTCTAGTGCTTCCAATGCTCGTTTGCTCATTAATCTATAGTCAGCATGATTAAAAACGATGTCTACTCCCAAGGCTTTCATAAATTTATAAAATGATTCTGCTGTAAATCGTTTAAAAAAAGTATCTTTTTCTCGTTTAGAACGTACTCCATAAACTATATCATTTCCAGCATAGTATTCTTCCACAAAGTTTTCTATGACATTTATATCATCTTGCAAATCAGCATCTAAGGATATAACCATGTCAGCATATTTTTTAGAACCCATTAAACCTGCCAGCAGAGCATTCTGATGACCTTCATTTCTTGATAATTTTAAACCTATAAATATAGGATCACTTATATTTAAATCTTCAATTATATTCCATGTACTATCTTTTGAGCCATCATTTACAAACATTATTTTACTATTCTGAGAAATATAATTTTTAAGAATCATTGCTTTCATCTTTTTGTTTAATTGTTTGGCAGTTTCTCGTAATACGCTTTCTTCATTGTAACAGGGAATTACTAAATACAATGTTTTATTTTCCATGCTTTTCTCCTTTCTATATTTATATATTAGTATAAATATTACCGCTATTAAATAGATAAATTATGGTTTTATTATACTTTAAATATTTTATTGTGTAAAATTAGAACTTTATATATTGGAAATTTTATTATACAATTTATACATTGAATATTCACAAATTTTTCTATAAATATTCTAATAATTTAATGAATATTTAAAATATGTTCATTAATTAATATAAATTTAAAGGATAAGTAGCTAAAACAAGAAATATATGTAAAATAGGATTATTGAAAAAAGGAGGAAGAAAAAATTGAAAGGGTTCAATAAAAAATTAATTTTAATTGTTACTTTTATCATAGCTTTAATGGCTACGATTTTGATAGGATATAATTCAGATAAAAAGAAACAGTTAAAGGTTATAAATCTAGGTAAAGATACTAAAATTGTAGAAAATGAAAAAGAAATATTATATAATATTGATTCTATAAATCTTTCAAATGGCTTAGGCAATATAACGGGATGGGCAATTATAAATGGTATGAATTCTTATAATATTATGCCTACCTTAATTTTAAAGAGTGAAGATGGAGATTTATATAAAGTAAAAACAAGAATAGTTAAGAGAAGAGATATAACGAAAATTTTTAATGGTGAATTTACAGATGATAATACTCATTTAACATGTGTAACTCCAAGCGGACTTGGAGTTACGAAAAATAAAAATGTATATGATAATTCTGGAATAATTTCTGAATTTAACATTGATAATTTAAGAAAAAATCAGAGCTATAAAATTGGTATACAATTACAAGTAAATAAAGCTAATTACTTTGTTTGGACAAATAAGAAAATGAGTTTATAGCAATAAAATTATCAAATACAGTATGGAGGATTAATAATGAAGTATCATATAGATAAAAAAAATGCACTGGGAAAAAATATAATATTAAATGTTATAACATCTAAAAAATTACCTTTTTTTATACTTTTTATAATTATGCTTTATGTTCATATATTGCATAATATGCAGCTAGGTGATGATTTTTGGTTTCAGCAAGCAACTAGAAGTTACTCCTTAGTAGATTATTTGCAGTTAAGATATATGAATTGGACTGGAAGGATCAGTGCAGAATTAATATTATATTTTATTTTTAGAGATGGAGGAGTTGTATGGAAATTTATTAATCCATTATTTATAACTCTTATGGCATATAGTATTAGTAGAATTATTGTAGGTAAAAAAAACGATAAAAATAATTATATATTAAATTGGTACATATGTATAGGTTGGTTATTAATAAGCAAATCTATAATTTTGGATTCAATAATGTGGATTACTGGTTCTATTGTTTATCTTTGGCCTATGTTAGCTGCTTTAGTAGCTGCTATTCCATTTGTAGATGCATTAAAGAAAAGTTACAATAAAAATTTTAGTATATTATATATTTTTTGTGCAGCTTTTGCGTCTATGGGTGAAGAACAAATAGCTCTTGTTCTTGTAGTTTTCATTACAATAATAAACGCTCATATTTATATTAGAGATAAAAAAATTTATAAATATCTAATAATAGAAAATATTATAACAATAGTAGGTTCGGTAGTACTTTTTATTGCACCAGGAAATTTAATTAGAAATCAGGAAGAGACTATTAATTGGCTGCCAAATTATCCTTTATACAGTAAATGGCAAATCATATTTAATGGAGTGCAGTGGCTATTAAATACATTGTTAAATGACAGTAAAATAATACTTTTTCTAGTACTTTTAGTTTTGAGTATATTATTATATAAAAAAAATAGAGGATTAAAAAATAATTTATCTATACTAATACCAATAATAGGATGTATACTTATTTTTAGCGCGATTATCTTCTCATTGGATATAGTTTTACCAAGTAAAATTGTACAGGAAATAAGATTTCCACATGCATATAACTATATATGGAATCATTTGAATACAGTGTTTTTTAATTTTAATATGCCTGATCCTTTTGCCATAAAAAAAATTTCTATAATAAAATTTATTATATGGCCTGTAATAATAGCAACAGTCCCATATTTTATATGGCAGCTCTATGATTTTGAAAGTAGAGGCCTTTATGTAGCTTTAGTTTATATAGCAGGAATATGTTCAGTTATTATTATGTTTATTTCAGCAACTATATATGCATCTGGATCTAGAACATTTTTCGTTCTTGCAATAATGTTTTTTATGGTATTCATTAGTTTGTTGAAAAAGTCTGAATTTCTATTGAAAAAAAGGTATCTATTTATTTTGGCTATTTTTGCAGTAGCTAAGTACATATATATTTTTATATACACTGGATAATTAAATAAAAAAATGCTTAACTCTGGAATATATTAAATTCTTGTATACATATATATTCATAAATTGACTATTACAAATCTAGATGTTAATATAAATTTATGATAGAAGTATTGATACTAGCTAATGGAATTTACTTAGTTAATCTTTTTAGTTACTGAGCTTAGCTAAGTTATTTAGAGTTAAGTAATTTTGATAGTATAATGTAAAACAAATTAGTGAATCGGGAGTAAACAATGATAGAATACGATTTAACCATAATTATAGTAAATTGGAATGCAAAGGAACTTTTAAAAAATTGTCTGGATTCCATATATGAAAATACAAAGGATATAAAATTTGAGATAATAGTTGTAGATAATAATTCTTCTGATGAAAGCTGTAGTATGTTAAAGGATAAATATGCAGATACAGAGGATTTTAAATTAATAGAGAACAAAAATAATAAAGGTTTTGCTGGAGCAAATAATCAGGCTATAAGAATTGCAAAGGGAAAGGCTATTCTTTTATTAAATCCTGATACTATTATTAATGGAGATGTTATACATAAAACTTATGAATGTTTAATTAATGAGGTAAAATTAGGGGTAGCTGGATGTAAGGTGCTTAACCCTGATGGTACACTGCAGCTTGCCTGCAGAAGAATGGCTCCAAGGCCTAAGGATGCCTTTTTTAAGTTGTTTGGAATAAGCAAATTGTTTAAAAAGAATAAAAATCTCACCAGATATAATTTAACTCATGTATCAGAGGATGAGTTTTTGGATGTTGATTCGGTGTCTGGATGTTTTCTCATGATAAAAAAAGAAGTTATTGATAAAATTGGACTTTTAGATGAGACTTTTTTTATGTATGGAGAAGAAATGGATTGGTGCATAAGGGCAAAAAAAGCAGGCTATATTGTGAGATATTGTCCCGTGGGAACAATCATCCACTATAAAGGTGAAAGCAGCAAGCAACTGGGAATAAAGGCAACCTATGAATTTTATAGAGCTATGATTATATTTTATAATAAATACAATAGAGAAGATAATTTATTTATTTTTAATTGGATAGTATATGTTGGAATAGTGCTGCTTGGAATGATTGCCATAGTTAAAAATATAGTAATTCCAAACGGAAGGGTTGGAACTAAAGGATAAGTAATCTAGTAATAAATAATTATAAAGATTACTTAAGGAATATAGGTTTATATATGAACTTTAAAAATTCTTAAATTTATGATTAATGCGTAACAGTATTTGGAAAAAGTAATAATGGAAATCATATAGAGCGCTATAAGAAACAGCAGGAGGACGAAATGGTTGATGTTTCTATAATTATTGTAAATTATAATACTAGAGATTTATTAAAAGATTGCATAAAATCTATTTTAGAAAATACTATACATATAAATTATGAAATTATTGTAGTAGATAATGCATCTAAAGATGATAGTATTACTATGCTTAAAAATGAATTTAAGCAGGTAAAGCTTATTGAGAGTAAAATAAACGGGGGCTTTGCCTATGCCAATAATTTGGGTATAAAAGTAAGTGGGGGAAGATATGTTTTTTTACTAAACAGTGACACTATTATACTTGAAGATGTAATAGAAAAAATGGTTGCATATATGGATGAAAATAAGAAAATAGGACTTCTTGGACCTAAGCTTTTGAATGGAGACAGAACTCATCAAACTTCTATTTCAGCTTTTCCTACTTTTAAGCGAGAAGTATATCATATGTATAAGCTGAAAAATGTATTGAAAATACCTTTTATAAAGAGCTTTTTTGTGAAGTTTGCTGATAAAATAGGATCAAAGGATATAGAACAATATATGAAAAATTTCCAAAGTATTCAGGAGCCAGAAGAGGTACAGGTTCTAGTTGGAGCAGCTTTGCTCATAAGAAGAAAGGTAATTGAAGACATTGGAATGTTGGATGAAAGATATTTTATGTATTATGAAGAAATAGACTTCTGCTATCAGGCATATAAAGCTGGCTGGAGTAGAGTATATTATCCCTATGGCGAGATAGTTCACTTAATTGGACAAAGCAGTGAAAAAATAGGGAATATAACCTTTTATGAAAGGTATAGAAGTATGATTTTGTATTTTAGAAAGAATTATGGCAGATCAAAGGAAATTCAGGTTAGAATAAATTTAGTTATTGCTTTGCTATTAAGAGTTATAGGAGTTACCTTTATGCAAATTTTTAAGTCCTCTGAAATTATAAAGGAGAACAGAAAAGTTTATATAAATACTATAAAGATGGCCTTTAATAAAAAGGCAATTGCAACTAATAGATATTAATTTTTAGAAAGTAGTGATTTGTTATGAAGAGTAAAAATAGTTTAATTTATTACATATTAATTGCTCTAATTATATTATGTCCCATTATGCCAGATGGATTAAGTATTAAAGGCTTGCATAAAATACCTGCCTCTGGCGATATAATGTTATTTATACTAATAATAGTTTTTTTAGTGAGTATTTTCAGATCAAAAGATTCTTTTATATATAATATAAGAAATTTTTTTAATGATCTAATGGGAATTTCACTTACAACTTTGTTAGCAATAATGGTTATATCCATAACTTATGCTGTAGATAGAAGTACCGCCAGAAATGAAAGTGCTAGGTTTTTATCCTTTGTAATATTATATTTTATTGTTAAATATAATATTGACAAAGAAAAGCTTAAAGGTTTAATAACTGCATATATGGTTATATTTACAGGTATAAATCTATACGGTATCTTTCAGAAGATAACAGGTTATGGTCTTTTACAAGGATATACTATGGGCAATAGTAATGTATTGAGAATTAATGCTACCTTTGATAATCAAAATTCCTTTGCAGCATTTTTAATTATTGGAGTTTTCCCTGTAATAATGATGATAATTAGAAGTAAGAGGTTATACAAAAAGAGTATCTACAGTATTTTATTTATAGTAACTTTGTGTAATATTTATTTTGCTGGATCCAGAAACTCATTTTTGGCATTAATAGTTGGAGGAGTAATTGTTTCATTATTATATAGTTGGTATTTCTTGGCTGCATTAGGTGGTATTACAGTAATAGCCTTTATTATACCTTCTGTAAGAGGAAGAGTGTTGCAAATTGCCGTTGGTGATGAAGGGAGAATACAAATTTGGAGAACAGCCCTTAAAATGATAGAAAACCACCCTATATTTGGTGTTGGAAATGGTAATTTTATTCAATTGTATGACAGCTATGTTGCTAAATATAAATATTTAGCCTATAAAAATTATTCCCATTATCCAACTCATAATTCCTATTTAAAAATAGAATCAGAGCTTGGAATAATTGGTGGACTATCATTCATCAGTATAATTGTAAACGCACTTATTAAGATTAAAAAGGTTATAGTTAATATTCATGATAAAGAAATAAATTTATTTTATATTGGATTTTTAGCTTCTGTGGTAGCATTTTTGTTTATGAATTTATTTGAAAATCTATTCTTTGTACCTTCAGTAATAGTTTATTTTTGGATATTTTTAGCTGCTGCTGATGGCCTATTATTCTCTGAGAGATAGTAGGTATCGTCAAAGAAATAACTAGCCAATATGTTAGTCTGTTTTGTATCACACTGCGGCTTACTATCATCAGAACCTGTCTACGTGTATGGTACAAAATATTTGCAGCATCTTTGTGTTGTTATTTATTTTCTGATGCCTTAGCTAATAAAAACTACGGAGGAAATTATGTTTTCTAAAGTACTAAATTATAATATATTCAATAAGAGTAAAAACGAATTAATAAAATATATAACAAATTTAAAAAAAATACATATTATATCGGGAAATCCGGAGGTACTCTATAGTGGTTTATATGATAATTCTATTTTTCAAGGATGCAGTGAAGAAAATTCTGTAATAATTCCAGATGGTATTGGTGTTGTTATAGCTTCTAAAATAGCTAAAAACCCAGTTAAAGAAAAAATTGCAGGCATTGAAGTAATGGATGAAATTATTAAGCTGTGTGAAAGAGAAGGGAAAGGTATATATCTTCTTGGAGCAAAACAGGAACTTCTTGATGAATGTAAAATTAGACTTAGAGATAAATATAAAGGTTTAAACATTGTAGGAAGCCATAATGGATATTTTGATATGGATAATTGTGAAGATATATTGCAGGATATAAAAAATTCTCAGCCACATGCTATTTTTGTGGCAATGGGTTGTCCACGTCAGGAGAAATTTATAAATAAGTATATGAGCGATCTTCCAGCATCTATCTATATGGGTGTAGGAGGAAGCTTTGATGTCATTGCAGGAAAGGTAAATAGGGCACCTAGATGGATGATAAATCTTGGGTTGGAATGGCTTTACAGAGTATCTAAAGAACCTTGGAGAATAAAGCGATTGGGAGTTATTCCAAAGCTTCTATTGAAAGTTATATATAACACATATATAATAAAACAGAAGGTTATGTAGATTAAATTTTCATATTGTTTATCTATATTAGCGTTTCTCATATTGATAAATATATCATACGTATTCAAAAAATAACTAAGCAACATGTTATTTATTTTTAAATATATATGTTGAAATAAATTATATTCATAATAAAATATTTATTTCATTTGAGTAGATGCTAACTAAATGTCATTTATTAAATGAGCAATTTTAATATGAATAAAAATTTTAATAGATAAGGTACATTAATTAATATAATTTGGGGAGTTGGTAATAATGAAAATATTAATAACTGGAGCAAATGGTCAACTGGGAAGAGAACTTCAAAAGCAATATAAAGGAAAAGCTGTAGAGCTTATTCCCACAGATGTAAAGGATCTTGATATAACAGATGTAAAGGCTGTATATAAATTTGTAAAAGAAAATAATCCGGATGTAATTATAAATTGTGCTGCTCACACGCAGGTGGATAAATGTGAAGAACAGGTAGATTTAGCCTATAAGATAAATGCCATAGGACCTAAAAACTTAGCTTCAGCAGCTTTTGCTATAGGAGCTGAAATTGTGCAGGTTTCTACAGATTATGTGTTTGATGGAGAGGGAAATACTGAACTTACAGAGTTTGATATAACAAATCCTCAAACAGTCTATGGAAAAACTAAATTGGATGGAGAAAATTTTGTAAAAACTTTAAATCCAAAATATTATATTGTGAGAACTGCCTGGTTATATGGTGATGGAAATAATTTTGTAAAGACTATGATAAAACTAAGTGAAAATCACAAGGAATTAAAGGTTGTAAATGACCAAGTTGGTACTCCTACCAGTTCAGCAGATTTAGCTAAAGTAATAATAAAGCTTATAGAGGAAAAGAATTATGGATTGTTCCACTGCACCTGTAAGGGAGTATGTTCCTGGTATGATTTTGCAAAAGAAATATTCAGATTAGAAAATATTAACATAAAAGTAATTCCATGTACTACAGAGGAATTTCCAAGACCAGCTAAAAGGCCTAAATATTCTGTGCTTAAAAATTATATGCTTGAACTTACTACAGGTGATATAACAAATCAGTGGCAAGAATCTCTTAAGGAATATATTGAAGAATTACATATATAATTTTAAAACTCGTACTTTAAAGGTGCGAGTTTTAAAATATATGTATTTGTGATTAGTCAAGCCTAGATGGGGAAGGTAATTAGATGAATAGAGTAGCTAAAAATTTTTTGTTAACAATTTCTTCAAGTTTAATATCTCAAGTAATAGTATTTTTTACTGGTTCCTATTATGCAAAAAAAATAGGAGCTTCCTATTTTGGTACTGTTAATACGGTTCAGGCAATGATATTGTATTTTACAATGGTAGTACTTTTTGGACTACAAACCTATGGTACCAGAGAAATTGCCAAGGAGAATAAAAGTATAAAGCAGGTAGTAGGAGATATTCTTGCTTTTAGATTTGCATTATTTATTTTTAGCTTTATAGTTATAATTATTATGTGTTTATTTTTTAAGACAAATGCAAATTTTATAAAAACCTTACTTGTTATATATGGATTAACTCTTTTGCCTACTGCAATGAGTATAGATTGGGTGTTTAATGGTATACAGAAAATGCAATACAATGCAGTGTATAATATTATTAAAAATATAATTCCTTTTATCTTAATATATATTTTTTTAAAAGAAAAGAGTCAGGTTTACTATATACCTTTATTTACCTTCATTGCATTACTTGCAGGGAGTCTATATCAAGTATACATATATTTTTTTAAAGAAAAATTTACTTTAAGAGTAAGTTTAAACAGGGAAAAAATTATTTCCTATATAAATTTCGGCCTTCCCTTTTTAATTTCTGGAATATTGGCCATGATAAATACTAATGTGGACAGAATAATAATAATGTTCAGTAGAGGAAGTGAAGAGGCGGGAATTTATGGCTCTGCGTATTATATAATCCTGTTTTTAATTAATATAGAGACCATGATTTTTACTCCCGTTTTTCCACTTATTATAAATTATTTCAATAGTAAGAATAATGAAGCACTGAAAAAGCTGATGGACAATACTTCAAGAATAATAACTGCCTTTATTATGCCCATGGTTGTTGGCGGAGTGCTTCTTTCAAAAGAAATAATAATACTTCTTTTTGATAATAGTTTTGAAGCTGCTTATGCACCATTTATTATATTGTTAGTATATGCTTTTATACTTTTCTTTAGAGAAATATATGGATGGGGTTTAAATGCTTGCAATATGGAAAAAAAATATCTAAAAGCGGTTACTTTATCTGCCTTAGTCAACCTAGTGTTGAATTTAATATTTACGCCTAAATATGGAATGAACATAGCTGCCATAATAACTGTTATTTCAGAAGTAATTAATATTATAATGATGAGACATTATGCTAAAAAGGTTATAGTAGTTTCAAATTATAAAAATATAGCTAAGGCTATTCTACCCTGCGCTGCCATGGCCATTGTCATAATTATTTTTAAGTATTTTAATGTAAGTACAGTTTTAAATATAGTTTTAAGTGCTTTAATTTATATTATATTGATACTTGTTACTAAATACATAACTTTAGAGGAAATAAAACTTATTTTAGGAGCACGAAAGCAAACAATAAGATGAAAAATATTTTACTTAGAAAGAGAGGTGTATTATGAAATACTGTGTATTATATCCTAAAGCTGAAAATGTTCATTTGATTAAGGATGTGGGAATGATTGCCTATAAACTTAATAGAATATATGGATATGATTCCTATGTAGTCAGCTATAATAATGATAAATATAATTATTTAAATGAAGAGGTAAAGGGTCTTAAAATGGATTTTATTGAAAGAAAACATAAGAATCTTATAAATATATTTTGCTATTTAAAGAAAAATTCTAAGAATATAGATGTACTGCAAATATTTCATATGACTTTCAGCTCAGTAATCTATGCATGTTTGTACAAGTTTTTTAATAGAAAGGGAATAGTTTTTTTAAAGCTTGATTGTACAGAATTACTTTTGGATAGAATAAAAAATATGAAAGCAGCTGAAAAAGTATTTTTTAATTTCTTTTTAAATAGAGTAGACATTATAGGAGTTGAACAAAAAAACATATTTCATAAATTAAAGCTTTTACTGGGAAAACATGATGATAAATTAATGAATATACCAAATGGTATAGATTTTAAAAGTGAATATTTTAAAGAAAATATAAGTTTTAATGATAAAGAAAATATTATTTTGAATGTAGGAAGAATAGGAAGTAGCGAAAAAGCTACGGACTTACTTATGGAAGCCTTTGCCTTAATAGATAAAAATTTAAGAAAAGATTGGAAGCTGGTTTTTGTGGGACCTATTGAGGAGTCCTTTGAAAATACTATAAATAATTTTTTTCAAAAACATGAAGATATGAAGGACAATGTAATATTTAAAGGTGCTATTTTTCATAGAAAAAGATTATTTGAAGAATATAAAAGGGCAAAAATATTTTGTCTAACATCTCAATATGAGAGTGTTGGCATTGCTTTAATAGAAGCTATAGCCTGTGGAGATGTTATTGTTTCTACTAGAGTTGGCATAGCTGAAGAAATTGTGAATGGTGACAATGGAGCTGTAGTAGAGGTTGGAGATGTTAGAGCTATAGCTAATGCTTTGGAAAAATTAATAAGCAGTAATAAACTCAGCAGTTTCTCACAAAGTGTACAGGAAAATTGCAAAGAAAATTACAATTGGGATAATATAGTCGAAAAATTACACTATAAAATAAATAGTATAAGAGGAAATAATTAATATGATGGTAAATCCAAAAGTTTTTATAATAATATTAAATTTTAATTCCTTTCAGGATACCAAGGAATGTTTACAGAGTTTGAAGCAGATAAATTATGATAATTACGAAATAGTAGTTGTAGATAATGCTTCTAAAGACAATTCTTATGAAAAACTAAAAGAGGAATTTGATTCCTACAATATTATAAAGTGCAATGAAAATCTTGGATATGCAAATGGCAACAATATAGGTATAAAATATGCACTAGAAAGAGATGCTGAATACATATGTATACTAAATAATGATGTGGTAGTGAAAAGTGATTTTTTAACTAAAATAATTAAAGTGATGGTGGATAGAAAGGATATAGGAATAGCTGGACCTTGTATATGTAATTATCAGGATAAAAATATTATACAAGCTATGGGAGCTAATATAAATCTCTATAGTGGACTTACTCAAGGTAAATATAAGGGCTATAAATATAATGATATTCCCAAGAGAGATATTTTAGTAGACTATCTTGGAGGAGCTTGTTTTGTCTGTAGGAGAGAAGTATTTGAAAAGATAGGTTTAATACCAGAAAATTATTTTTTATTTTTTGAAGAAACAGAATTTTGTTATAAAGCAGGTAAAAATGGTTATAGATTGCTTTGCATATATGAGAGTAGAATTTATCATAAAGGCTCCTCTACAATTTCAAAATATAGCGGATTAAGTTATTATTTTTTAAACAGGAATAGAGTTATCTTTATAAAAAGAAATGCAAATTTTTTTGAGAAAATTATATTTTCAGTATATATTTTCATAGAAGCTGTAGGGAGAATAATAATTAGAAAAGAATCCCTTACTTTGATTAAGAATATTATTAGTGGATTTAAGGCTGATGCAAAAAATATTGATATGGAAATAGTAAAGTCATTTGTAAAATAGTATACTTGATAATACTTCAATTTGTAATAGTGAGATATTCCGAATTAAAGATTAATAAGATAATTAATCTGAATAATGTCTATTTAACTACGCATAATAAGTTAGAGAATATTAACATGCGAGGAGTGTAGTTAAATGGATTTTTATGATGTAATAAATACTAGAAAAAGTATAAAAAAGTTTAAATCTACGGAAATTAAAGATGACAAGCTTGGCAGAATGATTAATGCAGCTATGATGGCACCTTCATGGAAAAATAAAACTTCTTATAAATTTATTATTGTAGATGATGATTATAAGAAAAATATAATAGCTTCTGCAGTAAATAATAGCTCAGATGAAGCTAAAGAAGCTATAAAGGATGCACCAGTGGTCGCCTTAATTATCGGTGAACCAGAGGATTCAGGTAATATAGATGAGAAACCTCTATATTTGGTTGATAGTGCCATTGCTATGGAACATTTTATATTAGCAGCTTCAAATGAAGGATATGGAGCTTGTTGGATAGCTTCTTTTGAAGAGAAATCCATAAAAGATATATTGAATATACCAGACAATTTTAAGGTAGTGGCTTTGACACCTATCGGTGAGATACAGGAAGAAAAATCTCATAATCCTATAAAGGATGTAAATGAACATGTATTTTTGAATACATGGAATACCCCATTCAGTAGAAAGCATGAGCAAACCTTACTTAGATAAAAATTTTTTGTCTAAATAAATAAGTGCTAGCTAGGTTTAAATTTGAAAAGTGTTATGAAAGTATGTTACACATTAGTAGGAATATGAAAGAAACTATCTTAAAATGTATCAATATACATTAGAGATAGTTTCTTTTTTATATTTAAAATTGAGAAGAAGGTAGTGGTCACTGGCCATGGATCTGGGTCTTGAACATTGATATATACCAAGTATTGATTAAATATGATGTCATTTTATAATTACAATTAATATTTAGTTCATCATATGAAGTTCATGAAAAAATTTTATCTACAAAATTTTTAATATATGTGATAAAATATTACTCGTGTGATGAGAATCTTACAATTTATTTATGAAGGTGGTGCTTAAAATGTATGAAAATATGACAATAGGAGAATTCTCAAAGGTACTTTCCAGTAGTTCACCAGCTCCTGGCGGTGGGGGAGCAGCAGCTTTAACGGCTGCATTAGCAGCTTCACTTACTTCTATGGTATTCAATCTTACTATAGGTAAGAAGGTCTATGAAGGTTATGATGACTCCGTTAAAGAATTATTGGGGAAGAGCTTAAAGGAAGCCGAAAGAGCAAAAGAAGAATTTATTACTTACATAGATAAAGATGGAGAAGCTTTTTTGGAGATAATTAATGCTTTTAAGATGCCTAAAGATACAGAGAGTTCAAGACAGCTGAGAAGTAAGGCAATAGCAAAGGGATATGAAGCAGCAGCCAGGGTTCCTATGGAATTAATTGAAAAGGCAAACAAAATATATGAAGTAATATCCGTTGCCTGTGAATATGGAAATAAATTTGCTGTATCTGATGCAGGTTGTGCTGCTATACTTGCTCATTCAGTGGTGGAGATAGCTATATTAAATATAGGTATAAATTTATCTGGCATAAAGGATGAAACTATAAAAGTTAAACTACAGGAAGAATCACAAAAATTGTTAGAACAAAGCAAAAACAATAAAATGGCAATATTATATGTAGTAGATAAAATGTTAGTCATGTAAATTTAATTTTTTAAATAATCAAGAAATTCTTTTAAAATCATAATTTTTACAAAAATAATAACATTAGTAAAATGCTTACAATATGAAATCATAATTAATTTATTAATAAAAATTTAAAAATTAGGATAAAAATTTGATTTTATCCTAATTTTTAAATTATAGTATAAAACTTATTGTAGATCATTTAAAGTTTTAAATTCATAGCCTCTGCTCTTCCATTCTTTTATAAGTGAATCCAGAATATCTGTATTAGTTTTTGAAACTGCATGAAGTAAATATATACCACCGGGATGAGTTCTCTTTAAAATAAGCTTCTTGGCCTGTTCAGGATTAGGCTGATTATCTTTAAGCCAATCTTTATAGGCAAGACTCCAAAAAATTGTTTTGTAGCCAAGTTTATTAGTATAATTTAGTGAAAGTTCACTATACCTACCCATGGGAGGTCTGAAAAATTTACTCATATCATGACCAGTAGCTTCCTTATAGGCTTCTTCAGTAGAAGTAAGTTGCCATTTAAATTTTTCTTCATTTGTAATAGTGGCCATGGATGGGTGCGTATTAGAATGATTACATACTAAATTGCCTTCATCTGCCATACGTTTAACTAATTCCTTATTTGATTTTATATAGGGTACTGTTACAAAAAATGCAGCCTTTACATTATTGGACTTTAATATATCTAAAATTCTTCCAGTATAACCATTTTCATATCCTTCATCAAAGGTTAAATAGATATATTTATTATTAGTATCACCTACATAATAGCCGTTGTATTTTTTTAGCCACTCCACATCTATGTCAACTCTTGGAATTTTTTCATCAGATGCAGGTACAATATACCAGCTGTTTTCCTTAGTACTTGAATTATCCCCAGTCTTTGTATTTAAATAAGTTTTATTTATACTGTCATTTTTAAATAAAATAGCAGCTGCTGCATTATTACAAAGAGTTGTAGTTAGAGTGATTACAAGGCTTAAAATAATAAATAGTTTTTTCATATTTTCTATCTCCTTGCTCTATGCTATAATTTAATATTGTAGAAATTAATTACTTTTAGTCGATAATATTTTGTACATACTGGAGAGAAATATACAATGGAGTTATTTGAAATATTGGACATTTTTTTAAATGAAATTGATGAATTATATAATACAATTTTACAGCCCATAGATAATGTTTATAAAATTATTTCAATTAAAAATTATAAGCGAAAAATGAATATAGAGGAAAATCAGTATTTTTCAGCGGTTTACTATGAATTTATGAGAAAAAATAAAGAAAAAGGAGTTGTATATACACCTTTAGAAATAGGAAATTATATGATTTTAAATACTATAAAGGTTGAGGATATAATAAAAAATCCCTTTATAAAAATATTGGATCCAGCCTGTGGCTGTGGGAATATTTTAATTTCCTGCTATAAATATTTATTTAAATTATATAGGGAAAATTTAGATATCATAAACAAAAATAATAATATTAAATTAAAGGAAGAAAGTATAAGTATTCACATAATAAAAAATAATTTATTTGGATTTGATATAGATAAAAATGCATTAAAAATATTATCAATAGATTTATTTAGTGAAAGCAATTGTCTATATAATGATAATTTTGTGGAAAGAGATTTTTTAACAGAGGATATAAAAAACAAGTTTAATGTAATTATAAGTAATCCACCTTATGTTGGTCAAAAAGCTGTAGATAGAGAATATAGTTTAAAATTAAAAAAATTATATTCTGAAATATATAAGGATAAAGGCGATATTTCCTATTGTTTTTTTCAAAAAGCCATTTTAAATTTAAAAAAATCTGGGAAGATATCTTTTATAACCTCTAGATATTTTTTAGAATCTCCAAGTGGGGAAGAACTTAGAAAGATTTTTAAAGAGCTATGCTCTATAGAGAAAATAGTGGATTTTTATGGTATAAGGCCCTTTAAACAAGTGGGAATAGATCCTGTTATAATTTTTTTAGTGAATTCTCAAAACATAAAAAAAGATATAGAAATTATAAAGCCTGCTGGTAATATAAAAGAGAATAAGACATTATTTTATAATTCTCTCTTTTTAAATGAAGGTGAATATTATAAAAAATTTTATATTAAAAAAAATATTCTTAATAATAAAGGGTGGATATTACGGGATGAAACAGAAAGAAATATTATAAATAAAATAGAAAAAAACAGTTTTACTAATCTGGCTAATATATGTAACAGTTATCAAGGCATAATTACAGGTTGTGATAAAGCCTTTGTAGTGGATGAAGAGATTATAGAAACTGAAGGTATAGAAAGAAATATATTAGAACCATGGATAAAAAGCAGCTTTATAAAAAAGGGCAGTATAGATAGTACCTGTAAATACATAATATATGCAGATAACATTGACAAAGAAGAAAACTATCCCAATGCCGTAAAGCACATAGAAACTTATAAAGATAAACTTTTGAACAGGAGAGAATGTAAAAATGGTATTAGAAAATGGTATCATTTGCAATGGGGAAGAAATAAAGATATTTTTAATGGGGAAAAAATTATATTCCCATATAAATCTGAAAATAATAGATTCGCATTAGATAGAGGGAGTTTCTTTAGTGCAGATGTATATGCTCTTAAACTTAAGGAAAATATGCCCTTTACCTATGAATATCTTTTATTTGTCCTCAATAGCAAAATATATGAATTCTATTTTAAAACCTTTGGTAAAAAGTTGGGAGAAAATCTGTATGAATACTATCCTAATAATCTTATGAAGCTTTGTATTCCAACTATGACAAATAATTTGGATGATAATTATTTATATGATGTGTTTCAGCTTACAGAGGAAGAAATTAATATAATAAAAAAACAGATTTTATAGAACATGAAAATCTGTTTTTTTATATTACAAAATAAATACTCAATTGAAAATATTGAGTTCATTACCTAGTTGTGTAGTTCATATTAAAAACAACAGGATATTTATGGCACATTCAAATAAATAACTACTAGTATCTTTGGCTACTATTTATTTTCATATGCCTAAGTATTACTTTATTAAGTCCTCTACATATTTTGGAAGCACGAAAGCTGCTTTATGAATTTTTTTAGTATAATATTTAGTATCTAAATCTTCATAGATGCTAAGATCTACATTTTCAGGATCATATTTTTTAGAACCTATGGTAAAACTCCAATATCCTCCTGGATAAGTTGGTATGGCAGCCATAAACAATTTTGTAATCTTGAAAATAGCTTTTGAATCATTAAACACCTTTTTTACAACTTCAGGCAAATAAAAAGGTGTCTCTGTTTGAGCTATAAATATGCCATCCTCTGTAAGGCATTCTTTAATTTTTTCGTAAAAACTGCCACCAAAAAGACCTTCAGCAGCACCAAAAGGATCTGTTGAATCAACTATTATTACATCAAATTCATTTTTGTGTTCATTGACATATTTTATTCCATCACCTATGAAAACTTCACATTTAGGATTTTCTAATGCACAGCTTATTTCAGGTAAATATTTTTTACATTCTTCAACTACATCACCGTCAATTTCACATAAAACCGCTTTTTCTACAGAAGGATGTTTTAAAACTTCTCTTATAACTCCTCCATCTCCTCCGCCTACTACTAATACTTTTTTTGGATTCGGATGTGTAAAAAGAGGAATATGGGCTATCATTTCGTGATATACAAATTCGTCCTTAATAGTAGTTTGTATTATTCCATCCAATACCAGCATTCTTCCAAAGAAATAAGTATCTAATATTGCTAAATCTTGATATTTAGTTTTTTTTGTCACTAAAGTTTCTTTAACTTTATAAGTCATTGCAGCGTCTTCAATTTGAGCTTCTTTTATCCACATTTCCATATGTAAAACACCTGATTTTCAAAATACTAAACAATTTTTATCTGTCAATATTTTTGCTAAATCAGGATACTCACCTACCCTTCATATTTTCATTTATTATACTCGCTAGTTGTTCGGCTTGCATTTTAAAATAGCACTAATATTATAACAATAAGTTTAAAATTCAGCAATATTCAATTATAAATATAGATATCCAATTTCATAATTAAACATTGTTTTAAGCTACAAGGCTTTTTAATTTTATATATTAAAACATAAATTTATATATCAAGTTGTTTATCTATAGTTTAATAGTGGCTAGTGAGAAAAGACGAACTAATGAATGGCAATATTTACGCCCCAGGGGTGTAATTTTTTCTGATTTTAGTTCGCAATCCCCTTATATTACTAATAAATAACCATATTAATTAGTATTTCCAATAACTATTTTAATATTATTTATACAATGGTGTATAAAAAAAATATTATTGGTAAAAATTTAATATGTAAAATATTTTATGGGAAAAGAAGGAAAATAAAGAAAAGTATAGAATTACTTTATATGCCTTGTGTTTACAAAATAAATTACAATAATGGGGGGAAGATTTGATGTATATTGAGTTTTACAAGAATGAAGATAAGTTAATCGTTAAATTAACAGGGGAACTTGATCATCATAGTGCAGAAGAAGTGAGAAATAAAATCGATGATAGAATTGCGAGAAATGGATCCAATAAAGTTATATTAGATTTTTCAAATGTAAACTTTATGGACAGCTCTGGTATTGGTGTGGTTATAGGGCGATATAAAAAGCTTTCTATGAAAAAGGGAGAAATATGCATAGCAAATGTGCAAGAATCTGTAAAAAGGGTATTTGAGCTTTCTGGGATGTTTAAAATAATAAAGTTATATAAAAGTGTACAAGAAGCCATTGAAGTAATCTAGAACTTAAAGTATTCTAACATAGATAGTAAATAAATATAAAATGTAATTATTTTATGCGGGGGGATTTTAATGTACGATAATATGATGAAGGTAGAATTTTTGAGTAAATCTCAAAATGAGAGCTTTGCAAGAGTAGCAGTGGCAGCTTTTGCATCACAGCTGGATCCTACAATCGAAGAAATTACAGATGTTAAAACAGCTGTTTCAGAGGCTGTTACAAATGCAATAATACATGGATATAAGGACAATAAGTCGGGAGTAGTTGAAATTAGAGCTGAATTGAATAAAAATGAAATTACTGTAATTATTATTGATCATGGCTGTGGTATTGAAAATATAGAACAAGCTAGAGAACCACTTTATACTTCAAGGCCAGACCTTGAGAGGTCAGGTATGGGATTTACCGTAATGGAAACTTTTATGGATAGTGTAGAAATAGAATCTAATGATTCTGGAACTAAAATACGTATGAAGAAAAAATTTGAATCTGTTGATATAGATTAGAAAAATTTAAGTTTTTATAACGAGAGGAGGGGAAAAGCGAGTTTTAGCTTATGGAATATGGTGAGAGATGTAATGAAAAGAGAAGGTTATGATTATAATGAAAATGTAAAACTTATTGCTGATGCTCAACAAGGTGATAAAAGTGCATTAAATAGGCTTATAGAAAATAATCTGCCATTGGTGTCAGCTATAAGTAAAAAGTTTTTAAATAGAGGTTACGAATATGATGATATTTTTCAAATAGGATGTTTAGGACTTGTAAAGGCAGTGAATAATTTTGATTCAAAATTTAATGTTAAATTTTCTACCTACGCAGTGCCTATGATAATGGGAGAGATTAAACGTTTTTTAAGAGATGATGGTATAATTAAAGTAAGTAGAAGCATAAAAAATGCTGCAAGAAAAATTCATTATGACAAGGAAATTCTTACTAAAAAATTAAATAGAGATCCTACTATTGAAGAGCTTTCAAGTTTTTCAGGGATGAATGTAGAAGAAATATTATTTGCCACAGAATCTGCAAATAATCTGCAATATCTTTATGATGTAATTCACCAAGATGATGGTTCTCCAGTTATGCTTATAGATAAAATTAGCGAAAATTCTGGGGAAGATGCTAAAGTATTGGATAGGATAGCGCTAAAGGATGCTTTAAATATTTTAGATAAAAAATCAAGGCAGGTCATAATGCTTAGATACTTTAAAGATAAAACCCAGGTACAGGTTGCAAAAATGCTTGGAATAAGTCAGGTCCAGGTATCAAGAATAGAAAAAAAAGTATTAAAAGTAATGAAGGAAAAACTTAGTGGATAGTGTGAAAATAATCACACTATCTTTTTTGATTTAAAAATTTATACAAACTATATTTGTATGTTTAAAAATATGTTAAATGCAGATAATATTTTTAGACAGAGTTAGAGGAATATGAAAATAAATAGTAAGTCAAAGATGATGCGAATATTTTGAACAATACAAGAAAACTGGTGAGCAGGATAGTTGACTATCTGAAGGTTCTGTTGACGCATTAAGATTGAAAATAGACTAGCATACTTAATATTATTTATTTCAATGTGCCTTGAAGGGAAGGAGTAAAATATATGGCGAGTCAAGAAGATAAAGTAAAAGAAAAATTTCATAGGGTGACAAAAGAGAATTCTCCAAAATCTAAAATATATAAAAACTGTATTTGTGCCTTTTTAGTGGGAGGTTTTATCTGTGATGTAGGTGAATTTTTTTATAATTTACTTGTTAGTATGGGCATACCAGTAGATGATACTCTCATATGGGTAACTATTATCATGATATTTATAGGTGCGCTATTAACAGGTATTGGAATTTATGATAAAATAGCAAGTTTTGCTGGTGCAGGAACAGTGGTTCCAATTACGGGATTTGCAAATTCTATAGTTTCTCCAGCCATTGAATTTAAAAGAGAAGGATATGTACTTGGAGTAGGAGCGAAAATGTTTGCAATAGCTGGTCCGGTTTTGGTATATGGAATAACTTCCTCGGTGATAGTTGGTATAGTATATTATTTTATAAGCAGGTGATGAATTTGGGAAAGAGAATGGGAAAGCAAACAATAAAAATTGAAAGTAAGCCTAGAATAATTGCTACATATTCTATAGTGGGACCAAAGGAAGGAGAAGGGCCTTTAAAGGACTATTTTGATTTCATACTAAAGGATGATTTAAATGGTAAGAATAGCTATGAAAAGGCAGAAAGCAGCATTCTATATAGTGCTATTACTGAATGTATAAAGAAAGCTAATCTTACAGAACAGGATATAAACTATTTGTTTGCGGGGGATCTATTAAATCAAATCAGTTCTTCAAATTTCGCTGCAAGAGATCTGAATATACCTTTTATAGGCTTATATGGAGCATGTTCTACTATGACAGAATCTTTAAGTATAGCATCTATTTTTATGGATGGAGGTTATGCTAATAATGTAGTAGCAGCTACATCTTCACATTTTTCATCTGCTGAAAGACAATTTAGATTTCCACTGGAGTATGGAAGTCAAAGGCACCCAACTGCCCATTGGACTGTTACTGGAGCTGGTGCAATGCTAATAAGCAAAGAAGGAAATTTTCCCTATGTAAAATATATAACTACAGGTAAAGTTAAGGACTATGGCATTACTGATGCTAATAATATGGGAGCAGCTATGGCTCCAGCAGCCATAGATACTATTAAACAACATTTTCAGGATACAGGGACAACTCCAAAGGATTATGATTTAATTGCCACTGGCGACCTTGGAAAGTATGGTAAAACTATAACTGAAAAATTACTTAAAGTTTATGGGTATGATATAAATTCTATATATATGGACTGCGGCGATAAAATTTATGGTGGTGACCAAGCTACAAATGCTGGAGGAAGTGGTTGCGGCTGCTCTGCCGTGGTGGATTGTGGATATATATATAAAAACATGTTAAATGGAAAACTAAAAAGAGTATTGATATTGTCTACAGGTGCACTTATGAGTACCACATCTAGCTTGCAGGGTGAAACTATTCCAGGAATAGCTCATGCTGTATCAATAGAATTTGGAGTGTGATATTAATGGATTATATATGGGCTTTTATTATTGGAGGTATAATATGTGTCATTGGTCAGATACTCATGGACAAAACTTCCTTTACCCCTGCAAAAATACTTGTAAGTTTTGTAACTGTAGGTGTAATTCTTGGAGCTTTGAATATTTATGATGTACTTGTAGATATAGGAGGAGAGGGTGCAAGGGTTCCGCTGCCAGGATTTGGATACGTTTTAGCTAAAGCAACTATGAAAGAAGTAGATTCACAAGGGCTTATAGGAGCTTTTATTGGAGGTATAAGGGGCTCTGCTGGTGGGGTTGCAGCATCAATAGTGTTTGGATATATAATGGCTCTCATATTTAACCCTAAAACAAAAAAATGAAAGATTTGAAAAGAAAGGTAATTATAGTTACAGATGGTGATAGAATAGCAAGAAAAGCGGTGGAAACAGCTGCTAAAAATATTCATGGAAGATGTATATCAATGTCCGCAGGTAATCCCACAAGTCTTAGTGGCAGCGATATTATACGACTTATAAAGACAGCAAAGCATGATCCGGTGGTTGTAATGGTAGATGATAGAGGTAATACAGGCAAGGGAAAAGGGGAAAAAGCCATGGAATACATTATTAAAAGTAATGAAGTCGAAGTAATGGGTATAATTGCTGTAGCCTCTAATACATCAGGTGGAAGAGGAGCGGAAGTAAACTTATCTATCGATAAATTTGGTGATTTAGCAAATTGCGCTGTAGATAAATATGGAAACAGACTAAATAATAAAATCTTAAGAGGGGATACAGTTAACTCTATAAATAATTACTCTAAACTATTTGCTGTGGGAATAGGAGATCCAGGTAAAATGGATGATTTAGATAGTATTGAAATTGGAGCACCAATAGTTACAAGAGCTATGGAGAAAATAATAGAAGAATATAATAAAGTGTAGACTTAAAAATTTATTCCAAGTCTACACTTTATTTTATTTATTTACATTTTTAGAATCACTTATATTGCCATTGTTTGTTGTATTAAGTTGATTGCTATTTATTATTAGATGTTGTTGTACCTTGTTGAGTACCTTGCTGAGTACTGACAGTGTTCCCAGTTGTATTAGTATTTCCAGTGGTATTTGTTGCATTAGTATTTCTATTTGTTGCATTAGTATTTCCGGTTGTATTTGTTGCGTTAGTATTTCTATTTGTTGTATTAGTATTTCCGGTTGCATTTGTTGCATTAGTATTTCCAGTTGCATTTGTTGTATTAGTATTTCCTGTGGCATTTGTAGTTGTATTTTGATTATTTGGTACTGGAGTATTAACATCGTTGTTTGGGGTTTGTGTATTATTATTTAAAGTATCAGTAGGTTCTGTACCATCTATAAATAACTGATTATTTATAGTTGTTATACCTGATGGCATTTGCAAGTCTGTTACTGGAAGACTTTTGTTAGCTTCCTGCATAATTAATCCCCATACCTTTGCAGAAGTATTGCTATAATAGTCATTACCCATTGGAGTCTGTAAATCATTTCCTATCCACACTGCACCAGAGTAATAGGGAGTAAGACCACAGAACCATAGATTTTTCTTATCACTACTAGTACCAGTTTTACCTGCTACAGGCATATTTCCAAAATTTGCAGAAGGACCTGTTCCATTAGGGCTTACTGGACCCTTTAATAAATTATACATAATGTAAGCAGTTTGTGGTGAGATTACCTTCCTAGGTGAAGCAGAACTTTCCAATATATTATTTCCATTTTTATCCACTACCTTTGTATACAATCTAGGAGGTATATATAATCCGCTATTACCAAAGGTACCATAGGCAGCAGCCATGGTAGTAGGTGTATTACCAGTGGTTAATTGACCTAGAGCCATAGCTGCTATAGAAGTAGAGGTCGTATCTGCAGGGCTTAAAGTTAAACCAAACTTCTGTGCATAGGCAGCACCGGTAGTTACCCCAAGCTTATCTTCTACCTTTACGGCAACTACATTAACTGAGCGTGTAATGGCATCCTGTATGGTAGTAGGACCATGATATTGAAAGTCGTCATTACTAGGCTGATAAGGACCGCCATCGCTTCCTCTGTATTTATTGGCTATACTTGCTGGAAGAAGATTATCATCTACGATTGTTCCGGAAGTTATAATTTTGTTTTCTATAGCAGGAGCGTATACAGTTAAAGGTTTAATACTTGAACCCACAGCTTCAGCATTTTTAAAACTTGAACCGTAAGCTCTATTAAAGGAACCCATAGGCTGTGTACCTCTTCCGCCTATTAGAGCCTTAACTTCACCAGTACGATAATCTACTATAGTGGCTGCTGCCTGTGGTTCCAGTACACCCTTTGAATTTTTAATAGATCCCATACCACCGTAAGATGAGTCGCTATCAATAATTTTTTGAGCAGAATCTTCAAGATTTCTATCCATAGTGGTATATATCTTTAAACCGCCATCACTTAGCAAATTGTTAATTTGCTCATCAGTATAATTATATTGAGCTTTTAAGTCTGATCTAACTTGATCTACAACAGAAGATGAAAACCATTGATAGGTATATCTGCTGTTGGTTTTACCTGGATCAAATCCTAATTTACCATTGTCTAAATCACTAAGAGCTTGGGAGTAATCACTATCGCTTATGTAATTATTGACATGCATTCTCTGCAGCACTGTCTTTGTTCTGTTTATATAAACTGATGGATTTTTTTGTGCATAGGTGGAAAATGGATAATAAGCAGAAGGACTTTGTGGAAGACCGGCTATAAAAGCACACTGAATAAGATTTAAATCTTTTACATCTTTGCTAAAATATTGGTCTGCAGCCGCCTGAACTCCATTTGCCTGACCACCAAGATAAATGGTATTCATATAGGCTTGTAATATTTGATCTTTAGTTAGAACTTTCTCAAGCTCAGTAGCAAGATAAGCCTCTTGAATTTTTCTTTTCCAGGATATTCTGTTTTCCAGAGAGTCTGTTAAAAACATTCTCTGCTTTATAAGCTCTTGAGTTATAGTAGAGGCTCCTTGAATCCCTCCATTTTCTCTTAAAATTTTATTTTTTACGTTAATAAACATAGCACCAATAATTCTCTTTATATCAATTCCATTATGCGTATAGAATCTTTCATCCTCTATACTTATAAATGCATGGGATAAATTTGGTGGTATGGAATCTAAGTTAACTACAGTTCTTTTTTGTGCAGTTACAACTGTATCCATAACTTGAGTTTTATCATCATACAGTACAGATGGCTGATCTAGATTTAGTATGGTTCCATTTACATCTAAGGTCGGGGCTGTTTTTATCATAGCTAAAACAATACCTAAACCTGCTACAGAACCTATAATAATTGCACATAGTAAAGTTATAAAAAATATTTTAAATGCCTTTATAACTGGATTTTTTTTCTTTTTTACTTTTGTATTCTTCTTATTTTTAGCAGTAGTATTGTTACTACTAGGTATATTACGTGCCATAAAGTATCCTCCTTAAATTATAGCTAATGCTCTAACATTATAGCATAATATTGTACATTATTAAAATCACTCTATCTTTAGTTTATAATTGTTTTAATTTTATTTAATAATTTATTAATAAATGAAGTTTAGAGTTTTATTAATTATATACCAAATACTGTAATTATTCCACTCAAATTTCATACATATTTATATAGAAGATATTAAGTTTATTCAGGTAGGTGATTAAAAATTCATACTAAAACAAAAATAAAGATACTTGTCATATTATTAAGCATATTAATTTTATTCAATGTGTTTTTATACGAACTTAATAGAGTAATAAGTCCAGCTATTTCAAATATTGCAGATGAAGAAATAAAAATAAGAACGGTGGACATACTAAATAAAACAATACTAAAAGAATATAGTGATAAATTTAACTATGACGAAGTTATAAAAGTTGATAAAGATTCGGAGGGTAATATTATAATGCTTAGAGCTGATACTTTAAAGATGAATCAGATTGCATGTGAAGTAGCTATAAGAGCTCAGGAAGAATTAAAGGAATCTGGAAGTATAAATATAAAAATTCCTGTAGGATATATTTTTAGGAATAATATTATATCCAATATGGGTCCTGAAGTCACTGTAAAGGCTCAGCAATTGGGAAGTATTGATACTGAATATTCATCAAAATTTCAAAGTGAAGGTATAAATCAAACTAAACATAGTATATACATAAATGTAAAAACAAATGTAAGAGTGATTTTTCCAATGAGTGTAAGCAAATTAGAGGTAAAAAGTCAGGTACCATTAGCTGAAACTATTATAGTTGGTAAAGTTCCAAGCACAGCATTACAGTTTGATTTAAAAAGTGCAGGCTTTGACTTACCAGAGGGGAAGGAGTGAACTATTCACTCTATTTACAATAAAGACCTTATAGTATAAAATTAATAGAAAGAATTCTCGGTGACAGCAGATGATACAAGGTATCATAAAATAGATTAGGTATGAAAGGATTATTTATTTACGATGTTTAAGAAGATGAGGGTGATAATGTGATTTTAGGCAATATAGATGGAATAAAAAATTCATTATTAGAAAAATTAGAAGAAATATATGAAATGAAAATTCCAAAATATAATGTAATAACAGAAGAATTGGCGGATATTATATGCAATGTAACAGGTATTATAAATAGAGAAATAAGTGTAGCTATAGATAGAAGAGGAAAAGTTATAAGTGTAGCAGTGGGTGACAGCTCTACAGTGGAGTTGCCTTTAATTGATGTAAAGGAAGGAAAGCTTGCTGGTGTGAGAATAGTTCATACTCATCCAGGTGGAAACTCAAGATTGTCAATGATTGATATATCAGCACTTATAAAATTGAAACTTGATTGCATGGTAGCTGTAGGAGTAAATGAAGGCAATATTACAGATATTACAATAGGCTTTTGTGGTGTGTATAATAATGTACTTAAGCCAGAACTTTTCGGTCCTATGAATTTACATAAGGCTATGGATCTAGATTTAATGGATAAACTAAAATATATACAGGATGCAATAAAAAGCGAAAATATTAAAGAAGATAATAGCGAAAGGGCAATTTTGGTAGGCATAGATAGTGAGGAAAGTCTTGAAGAACTAGCGGAACTTGCTAGAGCCTGCAATGTACAATGTGTATATTCTGTACTTCAAAAAAAGGATAAAATGGACACAGCCTTATATATAGGCAGCGGAAAAGTAGAAGAAATTAGTGTTATAAGGCAAAGATTGTCTGCCAATGTAATAATTTTTGATGACGAACTGGCAGGTTCTCAGGTTAGAAATCTGGAAGAAGTTTTAGGCGTAAAAGTAATTGATAGAACTACTCTTATATTAGAGATATTTGCCAAAAGGGCAAGAAGTAGAGAAGCTAAAATTCAGGCGGAACTAGCTCAATTGAAATATAGGGCTGCCAGACTTATGGGACTTGGAAGTGTGCTTTCAAGAACCGGAGGTGGAATAGGAACCAGGGGTCCAGGAGAAAAAAAATTAGAGATTGATAGAAGGCATATAAGAGAAAGAGTATATGATTTGACAAAGGAACTGGAAAAGGTAAGGAAAAATAGAGAGATTCAAAGAGAAAAGAGAACTAACGAAAATATACCTAAGATTTCACTAGTGGGTTACACAAATGCAGGAAAATCAACTCTTAGAAATAAACTTTGTGAGATGGCAGCTCCAAATGATTCTGCAAAAAAAGAAAGTGTGTTTGAAGCAGATATGCTATTTGCAACACTGGATGTAACTACAAGGGCTATAGTTTTGCCAGATAATAGAATCGCCACTCTTACAGATACAGTGGGCTTTGTAAGAAAGCTTCCCCATGATTTAGTTGAAGCCTTCAAATCTACTCTGGAGGAAGTTATTTATGCAGATTTACTTTTACATGTAATAGATACTTCTAATGAAAATGTAATTAAGCAGATTGAAGCAGTTGAAAGAGTGTTATTGGAACTCGGTGCTGGAAAAAAGCCTGTTATATTAATATTAAATAAAATAGATAAAGCTGAAGTAAGTCAAATTCAGTATATAGAGAATAAATATAAAACTTTACATATAGTTGAAATTTCTGCAAAAGAGAATAGAAACTTGGATGTACTATTGGAAGAAATATGTAAAGATTTGCCTAATAATTTAAAAAGGGTAGAGTATCTTATACCTTATACAAGTCAAAGTGAAGTAGCTTATTTGCATAGAAATTCAAAAATTTATGAAGAAGAGTTTTTAGAAGAGGGAACAAAAATAGTTGCAGAAGTGGATGATAGGATTTATAACAGGTATTTAAAGTATAGGGTTTAAAGAACATATAATTTTGGAAGTGATTTGATATTGAAGATATATGCAGTAAACTTTAATGAAGAAATGCCTAAGTATATGCAGATTACAAGGCATATAAAAAAATTAATAGATTCAGGAAAAATAAGGGATGGAGAAAAATTACCACCTATAAGGAAATTGTCCTTGTTTCTCTCTGTCAATAACGATACCATAGTAAATTCTTATAAAAAACTTCAAAGTGAAGGCTATGCTGTTCAAAAAATAGGCAGTGGAACTTATGCTAAAAAGAAAGATGAAAATAGAAAATTAAAAAGAGACTATGCTGAAACCTTTAAAAGGATAAGCGGAGAAGATCTGAATAATTATATAGATTTTGCAGGGGAAACCTCCTGTAATGTATTTTTCTCAATAAATAATTTTAAAGAAGTAATTAATGAAGTTATAGATAGAGACGGTGTCAATGCATTGATTTATCAAGAAACATTGGGATTTGAAGGACTTAGAAAAAATATAAATAAGTATTTTTGGAATAATAAATTGGCAATAGAAGATATTTTAATAGTTTCAGGGGCACAGCAGGGAATAGATATTGTATCAAAGGCAATAATTAATGTTAATGATAATGTAATAGTTGAAAAACCAACTTATAATGGAGCACTTTTTGTTTTTAAATGGAGAGGTGCTAACATTTTAGAAGCAGATATGACAGAAGACGGCATAGATTTAGAGAATTTTAAGGATATATTAAAAAAGAATAGAATAAAATGTTTTTACACTATGAGCTATTTTCAAAATCCCACGGGAATGACTTACAGCCTGGAAAAGAAAAAGGAAATATTAAAATTAGCTGAAAAACATGACTTTTATATAGTGGAAGATGATTATCTTTCAGAGCTTATTTATGATTCTAACATTAAATATGAAAGTTTTAAAAGTCTTGATGTAAATGATAGAGTTATCTACATAAAAAGCTTTTCAAAAATATTTTTGCCAGGCATAAGATTGGGATATCTTATTTCACCAGAAGAAATTAAAGAACAGGTGGAAAATTCAAAGGTGAATACAGATATATCTACTTCTAGTCTTATGCAAAGGGCTTTGGATTTATATATAAAAAATGGATACTGGAAAGAGTATATAAATAAGCTTAAATGCATGTATTTGAAAAGATATACTTATATGGAAGAGTGCATTAAAGATATTTTAGGAAATAAAGTAACCTTCAATAGTCCTGGAGGAGGTTTTAATTTTTATATTAAAATTAATTCAAATATTTCTATAAACTCAGATAAATTATTTTATAGATGTAAGAGGCAGAAAGTACTTATTTCACCAGGAGTATTATTTTACAGGGATAGAGATGATGGATTAAAGTACTTTAGATTAGGTTATTCACAGACAGAAGAGTCTAAAATAAAAAGAGGAATAGAAATTATAGATAAAATACTTAGTGCAGCTGAGATAAAATAATTAATTTTCAGATGCTTATAGAGAGTGATAGAATGGATAGTGGATTAATAAATTTTAAATGGAATAATATTGACAACTATACTAATGAGCAAATATCTTATTTTTTATTTTTGGAAGGTAAATCTATTGATGTTATAAGTAAAATAAGAAATATAGATAGGGAAATTGTACAAAAGCATATTATTGAAGGAAAAATAAAATATAGATTTCTTGCAAAAAGCAGAAGCCCAAAGGAGCTTTTGGAAAGTATTGCAAGAGCGGGCAAATATGATAAAATTTCTTTTGTATCCAGTATAGATGAAGAAAATAAACGAGTATTGTTAGTATATATAAGAGAAAAATATGTAGAAATGCAGGGAAAAGATAAGGAAACTGCCATATGGATTATAGGAGAACTTAAAGATAGGAATTGCAAAGATATTCTTATAAAAGCCTCTGTACATAAATATGTGAATGTGAGAAGAATGGCTATTTCGGCTATGGGAAAGATAAATGATATTTCTTTTGAAAGTACACTTTTAAGGGCATTAGATGATGATAATCCTCAGGTGATTTCCTATGCAATAAGGGCATTTATAAAAATGAGCAGTAAAATTGCTATAGATAAAATAAGAGAAATAAAAAGTTCTACAGATAAAGATTATTTAAAAAGATTATGTGATGAATACATTAATAGTCAATAATTTTTTCATTTGTTAAATATACTTTTTGAGAGATAATCATTAATATTTAAGCTGCAATTTAAATTGTATATCTAAACTTGGTGGGAGTACAAATTTTCATTAAGTAAGATTCATTGATATTTTAGGAGAGGTATGTATGAGTTATTATACTATAAAAGATGAGACAAGCTTTCAGTTTGAAGAAAAGAAATCAATTTTTATAAGTAATATTAAAAGAGTTTATACAGAAGAAGATGCAAAAGAATTTATACAAAATATAAAAACACAATATAAAGATGCAAGGCATAATGTTTATGCATATGTTATTGGAGAAAAAACTGAGATACAAAGATACAGCGATGATGGAGAGCCACAGGGTACAGCGGGTATTCCCATGCTGGAGGTTATAAAGAAAAGCGGAATAACAGATGTAGTGATTGTAGTAACTAGGTATTTTGGAGGAATACTTCTTGGCACAGGTGGCCTTGCAAGGGCTTATTCAAAGGGTGCTTCCTCAGCAATCAAAGAAGGAAAAATTGTATTAAAAGTGAAAGGTAAGGCTCTCAATATTACTGTAAATTATGATCTTTTAGGAAAACTTCAGTATTTATGTGAAAAGAAAATGTGGCATATAGAGAGCTTAGAGTATACAGATAAAGTAAAATTAATGATTTATTTTGAAATAGATACTTTGGAAGAGGTTAAAAAAACTTTTATTGAAATAACTTCTGGCAATTGCCAGTTTGTCGAAGGAGAAGATACATATTATTTTAAAATAGAGAATAGGCTATTTTTAGATAAATAAAATATTGATTTAACATAAAATATTTTTTATGTTATAATATTTAAGGTTTAATAAGCATAATATACTTCGGTTAGTAAGAAGATGATGAACTAACATGAAGGTTTTTATTCATTAACAAGTGAAAGCTTTTCACCTGGCTGACGCGGTGAAAAAGTGAAAGATTGCCGCATTGCGTCAAGGTGAAAGATTTAACCTAGGCTTTGCAGCTGTTAAAAGTGAAAGAATTCACTGCGTGAATAGTGAAAGTTAATAAAACATTGATTTTATAAAATACATATAGTGTTATGTTAGGAGGTTTTTTTATGTCAGGACATTCAAAGTGGCATAATATTCAAGCAAAAAAAGGTAAAGCAGATGCTCAAAGAGGAAAAGTGTTTACAAAAATAGGAAAAGAAATAGCTGTGGCAGCTAAAGATGGTTCTAATCCAGATACTAATGCAAAATTAAGAGATGTTGTAGCTAAAGCAAAGGCTAATAATATGCCTTTAGATACAATTACAAGGGCAATAAAGAAGGGAGCAGGTGAACTTGAAGGAGTAAACTATGAAGAAATAGTTTATGAAGGCTATGGTCCTGCTGGAGTTGCAGTTATAGTTGATGTTTTAACAGATAATAAAAACAGAAGTGCAAGTAATGTAAGATATATATTTGACAGAAATGGTGGTAATTTAGGGGCGAATGGATGTGTGTCATTCATGTTCCAAAGAAAAGGCCAAATAATTATCGAGAAAAAAGATGGACTAGATGAAGATGAAGTTATGATGGCAGCACTAGATGCTGGAGCAGAGGACTTTAATCCAGAAGAAGAAGCATTTGAAATAACTACCGCTATGGAGGATTTTTCTGTGGTTAGGGAGGCTCTTGAAACTGCAGGTTATGAATTTGCTTCAGCTGAGCTTACTATGATTCCAGACACATATACTGAACTTAATTTAGAAGATGCTGAAAAGGTTCAAAGTCTTATAGACAAACTTGAAGATGATGACGATGTGCAAGATGTGTACTCAAATGCACAGTTCCCTGATGAATTTGAAGGATAGAGAGTTTAAAGCTATTTGAAGATTATTGATAAGTCCTAAATCTCAATTAGTTATGATAAACATTCATATAAAGGCTTAAAAAAGTGATGATAAATGTTAACCTCCATTATTTATAAAAACTATCATGGTTTTTTATGGATAATGGAGGTTTTTATTATGCAGACAAAAGATGCTATAAGAGAATTTTTTTATGAACTAATAATACAGAATTATACTGAACGAACTGTGCGAGGCTACAAGGGTAATATTGCACGATTTAATGCATTTATTGAAAAAGAGTTTGAGATTACAGAACTAGAAGAAATATCAAAACCACACATTAAAAAATATATATTCTTCTTACAACAAAAAGGATTAACATCAGTTTATATTAATACAATTCTTAAAAATCTTAGAAGTCTTTTTAAATACCGTTCAAATGAGGGATACTGTTCTAATATTGCTGAAAAAGTTGGGTGGCTTAAAGAAAAGAAAACTGTAATACAAACTTTTACAGATGCGGAAGTAAAAAAAATAATAACTAATTTTACCCTTATTGATAATGATGATATTATATCTAATATTACTGATGGAGCATTTAGAACATATACATTAATTAAATCCATGTGCTATGGTGATAAAAATACTTGTTACCCTAGTCAGAAGTATCTAGCAAAGAAACTTAATAAAAATATAAGAACAATCCAGCGATATCTAATTGAACTTGTGCAAGCTAAGATGATTAAAATTAAGCGTAAAGGCTCTATAAGTAATGTTTATACAGTAATGAGTAAAGTTACATCTACAGTGGGAAATGCTGTTAAAAAGGCTAAGAAGGCTTATGATAATCATTTTAAAAAGAAAAAAGATAGTGCTGATATTAAGAAAACTAAATTTAATGATTATGAACAGAGAAATTATAACTATGAAAATTTAGAGCAAATGTTATTGGGCGAAATGGAGTATGATGTTACTAAATTACTAGAATAAATAATCAAAAAAGTAAAAGACCTATTAAAGCTTGCAGGCTCTAATAAGTCCCAAAACAAATATGAAAAATAAAATATCCAATAAATATATTTTAACCTATATTTTTTAAAAATAAAAGTACCTAGGGTTTATTTCCTATACAATTTTTTAAAAATAATAATATATAGGTTTATTTGCGTTATACAAATATTGTTATTTGTATTTTATAATTATGGGAATGTGCTAATATTGGCAGGTTTATATAACGATAATTGTAAAATAGAGGTAATAATATTTATTTTTTTATGTGTATTTGCAATAATGTCGTATTAGATATGAAATGAGTATTGTCTTTGAGGTGACAGAGTTTCTATACTAATAAATAAAATTGAAGAATTAATTATACTTAATATTATATAGAAATATATTTTTATACAAAAAGGGAATAAACCCTATGCGCTTCCAGCATAAAGCTTATTTCTGTAAAGATTACTTCATAATATTAGATATTACTATTTACATTCTAATTTACAAAAATCATTAAGTGCTTTTGTATATTTGTTATCTAATAAGTCTGAAGCCACAAATCCTAAAGATATAACCATAATATATAATATTTATAACAATGATTAGTAACATAAAACTCACCTCCAATACATTTATTTATATCATCGCATATTAATTGTAACATAAAACTGTTGCAAATTACAACAGTTAAGGTAAAAGAAAGTTTACCACATGGTGAATGGGGTAAATGGCTAGAAGAAAAAGTGGATTTTCATCAAGCTACTGCTACAAGATTTATGAGAGTAGCTAAAGAGTTTTCAAATGCTTCAACGCTGAAGGATTTGGGTAGTAGTAAAATATTTGCATTACTAGATGTACCTATCGAGGAAAGAGAAGATTTCATCTCACAATCCCATGAAGTAAATGGATAAACTAAGTCAGTTGATCAAATGCCTAATAGGAGAATTACATAAAGTAATAAAAGAGAAAAAGAATTAGATAAAAAATCTAAACAATTTAATGATATTTTAATAAATCTTTAGTAAAACATAGACATAAAATAAATGATATATCGAAACTAAAGTTAAATCTGTTATTGAGGAGAAGAAATAATGATGTTGAATAATAAGTTATTAGAAAGTAAAAAAATCAATGAAAAAAATAATATATTTCATCAAAGCTTTGAAATAGGAATATTGTTAAAGGGCATTGATGGAATACTAGAAATCATAGGTGGAATTTTACTGGTATTTTTAAATCCACATAGATTAAATAGAATAGTTGTTTTATTAACGCAAGATGAGTTATCAGAAAATCCAAGAGATACCATTGCAAATTTTATTGTAAAATCAAGTTTAGGATTTAATTTAAGTTTTCAACATTTTGCTATATTTTATTTGATTTCTCATGGGGCAATAAAGCTAATACTTGTTATTTTGTTATGGAAGAAGAAGATGTTTGCTTATCCACTTACTATATTTTCTTTAACTGTATTTATTATTTACCAATTATATCGGTATACACAAAAGCACTCTGCATTGCTTATAGGGCTGACAATTTTTGATATCATAATGATAGTATTAACATTTATAGAATATAAAAATATTAAAAATAAAGGTTATGAAGAAGTATCAGAAAATTAATGTTAATGGAAATAGAAAAAAATTACTTTTCATTTATTATGCTGACTGAAAAGCTGTTGATAAATTGAAAAGGTGATTAAAAGACTTGAAATAATACTATAACACAAATAAGTACTTATAAAATAGCAGATAGCAACACCTTGTAATTCTGCTTTACTTACGATATCTAATTTAAAATAACAAATATAAACTTTATCAGAAAAATAATGGCATGATCCTTATAATCATAGATATACCAATGATTATGAGGATTTTTGTTAGTAGAATATAATGCTATATAAAAAGATTCAATTTGTACTTTTTATAACAGAATTTTAAATTTTTGTCATAGAGTTGACATAAAAGTATGTTAAACTTCAACTTGGCAACTAATTCAGTAAAGCAGTCACAATGATTACTTTGTTGAATATAGGTTAGAAATATTATATGAGCATCAAAATCAACTTAAATAAAAATAAAATTAGTTTAGGAATCTATTTCAGCTTTGGTGGGAGGGCAAATACTTTGGAAAAAGACGAACATAAATTTAAATATTTAATAATTTCAATATACTTCTTGGTGTTTTTGTTTTTTGTTTTTAAAATGTTTTTTTATGCACAATATGTTGGAGGTTTTCCTGATGAAATTGAACATGTTTCCTACATTGCCTATCTTGAAAAATCACATAAAATAATTCCTGATTTTAAAAATATGACAGTATTAGAACCAACAAAAACCATTGATAATAATAACATTAAAAATGCGACCTATACTTTTGGTGGTGCTTTTAATTATCTAGGTCATCCTCCTCTGTATTATCAAATTATGCGACTTAGTGGAGCAGTAAAAATTGTTAATAATACTGTAATTGTTAATTTTATTAGACTTCGATCCTTTAATATAGCGCTCAGTTCTTTAGCTATTTTACTTATTTTGTACATTGGATACAGTAGAATTGGTAAAAATCCATTGTTGCACTTGCTGTATGCAGCAATAGTAGTATCAGTACCAATGCTGGCCTATAATTCTGCAGGTATTAATAACGATACTTTGGCATTAATTGGATTATCTGTCTTTGTATTTGGACTGCTGCGTTTTTCTGAGGAAAATCGAAATTTTTCCACTTATCTTATAATAAGTTTGGGTGTATTTATTTCGTTTATGTCTAAACTTACAGCAGGTTTAGTGGTTTTTATTGCATCATGTATATATATTATTTTAATTATAATAAAAGAAAAAGATTTAAGTTTCTTAATTTCTAAAAAATTATTTGCTACATTACCTGTATATATTGTTACAGCTTTATACTATATAATAGTTTATCTTCAAACAGGAAGTATTCAGCCTACATATAAATTATTAGATCCTAAGGATTTTTATGCATCAGGTTTTTATGTTCCTGTTGCAAATCGTACTCATATGAATTTTACTCAATATATAGTATATTTTAGTAATGATTTTTTAAGAACATGGACAGGGATTGCATCTAATGTTTCTTTAATAAAGATTGATAGTCTTTTTTCTGTAAATAATATTGCATTACTTATACTTTTATTTCTTCCTATTATATTGTTATTTCAAATGAAAAAGGTTGCAAAAAAATATCCCATTGTTTTAGTGGCAATTTCAGTATACTTAGGATTAGCGATTTCGGCTGTAATACAGTGTATACGTGCTTATAAGGAATATGTAAATATTTCAGGATATATGGGTGGATATCAATCCCGTTATTATCTATGTGGTATATCGGCAATTGCTTTGGCTATAACATTTAGCATGAAAAATTTTTTTGAAAAGCTATCTGCAACTTACATGGGTATTAAGCGAAAATTAACGGTATATAATTATGAAATAAGAAATGATTTTAATTTTAAGAAATTATCATTATCCTTTATTTGTTTACTTTTTATTTGTCTGATTGTCATTTGCCTATTTTTTATTTGTCTGCTTTTTTATGAAGACTTCATATATTTTATAATTTATTTTAAAAATTACCTATAGAGAAAATTACATAATTAAAATTTTTATTTTCTTTCAGTAACTGAGATCTTAATCTATAAGCAGCAGACAGCACAGAATATTATTGAAATAGGAAAGAGGCTAATTAAAGTAAAGGAAAGTTTACCTCATGGTGAATGGGGTACATATTTAAAGGAAAAAGTTGTGTTTAGTAGGCAGTCAGCAAATAGATTTATGCAAGTTGCTAGAGAGTTCTCAAATTGCTCAGCGCTGAGCAATTTACAACCAACAAAGATATTCGCACTACTTGATGTTCCTTCAGAGGAAAGAGAGGATTTCATTTCACAGTCACATGAGATAAATGGACAGACTAAGACAGTAGACGAAATGACCAGTAGAGAATTACAGAAAGCAATAAAAGAGAAGAAGCAGCTTGAAGAACAAGTGAGGATACAAAAAGAGTCTAAGTATTACAACAAAACTATAATGAGTTATCTCAGGAGCTTCAAGCTACGATTATAAGTCGAGCTAAATAGTCAGGCAATTGTACTTTGAAAATTGAATAATATGATGTAATTTTTATACACAAAATACATTTTACTTATTATCTATAATTCATTTATTGACATTCAGATAAAGATACACTATAATTTATATTTATTATGTAAACGTAAATTATATCATAAAATAAGTAGAAAGTCAATAGATATTATGGAAAAATTAATAAATATTGATTTGAATTTGAGAGGAGAATAAATAAATGAAAATAGCTAGTGGAGTTGAAATGCTGGAAATATCTTCTGATGTCATGGGAATGCCATGTGTCATTAATCCAACACTGATTTGGGATAAGGATACAGTAATTTTAGTAGATGCTGGATTTCCAGGTCAATTAACTAAAATTCGTGATTCAATTGAGCATGCAGGTGTGCCATTTAATAAATTAAGCATGTTAATTCTTACACATCATGATGTTGACCATATTGGAAGTGTCTCCAGTATTTTGAGAGAACTACCTAATGTGAAAGTACTTGCTCACAAAGAAGAAAAAGCATATATAGAAGGTAAAAAATGTCCACTTAAGGTAGCTAAAATGAAAGATAATTTGGATTCATTGCCAGAAAAGATGAAAATGGTATATGAAAAACTCAAAGCTGGTTTTGAAAAATGCAAAGTCAATGTAGATAAAACTCTAATTGACGGTGAGAAATTGCTTTGCTGTGAAGGAATCGAAATTATTTACACGCCAGGACATACTCTGGGTCACATTTGCCTTTACCTTAAAAAGAGTAAAATACTCATAGCTGGAGATATATTAAAAGTTGAAAATGGAATACTTGCCCAAGTATCTCCTGATATTAATTTTGATATGAACTTAAATATAAAATCTTTGAAAAAGCTTACAGAATATGATATACAAACAGTAATTTGTTATCATGGCGGTTTGTATAATGAAAAAGTAAATGAACGTATTGCAGAATTAATAAATGAGTAATATCAATGTAAAATATACTTTATACTTAGAATAAAAATTTATAAATTATTTTATGTATTCTTCTAAGCTTACGTTTAATAATTAAAGCATTTTGTAAACACTGTATTATTCAATAAAGAATTTTACGGTGTTTTTGTTTGCAATTTAAATCTAGTATGATTAAACTATTTTCAAAACTACCTTTTCATTATGGTGTAGCTTATAGCATTACAAGATCCTAAAATATAGATAATTAAATTTATCCATATCTAAGCTTGAGGCTCTATTTTAGTCTACAAGCCACCTCAAATTAGATATAGGTGCAAATTCTATTGTTCCTTTCTAAAAACTCACTATAGAGCCTTGGGGGTGGCATAAGCTGTAAAATGGGTATTTTACCAGGTTTAACATGTAATGATTCAATGTTGATGCTAAAAATTTACTTTCGTAATATCAAGCAACGAAACAACAACAAATTGATGCTCAAAATAAAGCTGATGAAGAAAAGCAAAAACAAGAGCAGCAGAAACAGCAGCAGGATAAAATTAACAATGTAAGAAATATTATAAGAGTTAAAAGTATTACTACCAGTAAGCCAAATTCAGCAGGTGGAGTGGATTTATATATTACATGTACAAATAATTCAAATAAAGCTATAAAATATATTACGTTTAAAGTTACACCCTTTAAGGGGGAGATAACAGCGGCACGTACCTAGATGAACTGTAATAATGAATAACATTTTTATATTTAGACGTAAAAATCTAGTATAAAGGTGTTATTTTTTTATTATTAGCTCTTAAAAATCTATATTAATTGTACCCATACATTTTGAAAAAAATATGATTACATTTATAATTGTTATTGTAATAATATAGTAATTAAAAAGCAAAGATTTTATATATAAGATTTGGGCCTAAATCTGTACAACTGTGTCTTTGTAGCTAAAATTAGGAGGATTTTAATATGGGTAAATATGAAATAAATAAAAATTTAGCTCAAATGCTAAAGGGTGGAGTAATAATGGATGTTGTAAATCCAGAACAGGCAGTAATAGCAGAGAAAGCAGGTGCTTGTGCAGTTATGGCACTGGAAAGAGTACCTTCTGATATTAGAAAAGAGGGTGGAGTAGCTAGAATGTCTGACCCAAAGATGATAAAGGGAATACAGGAAGCTGTATCTATTCCAGTAATGGCAAAGGTAAGAATAGGGCATTTTGTGGAAGCTCAAATATTGCAGCAATTATCAATAGATTTTATTGATGAAAGTGAAGTTCTTACTCCTGCAGATGAAGCTTATCATATAAATAAATGGGATTTCAATGTTCCCTATGTATGCGGTGCAAGAAATTTAGGAGAAGCCCTTAGAAGAATTGGTGAAGGCGCTGCCATGATAAGGACAAAGGGAGAAGCTGGCACAGGAAATGTAGTTGAGGCAGTAACGCACATGAGAACTATGATGGATGATATTAGAAAAGTAAAGAATGCGCCAAAAGAAGAACTTATGTCTATTGCCAGGGATTTTGCAGCACCTTATGATTTAGTAGAATATGTGTGGGAAAATGGAAAGCTTCCAGTAGTCAATTTTGCGGCAGGTGGAATTGCTACCCCAGCGGATGCAGCACTTATGATGCAATTAGGTGCAGAAGGTGTATTTGTTGGATCTGGAATATTCAAGTCTGAAAATCCGCAGGAAAGAGCAAAAGCTATTGTTTTAGCAACCACTTATTACAATGATCCTAAGGTACTTTCAGAAGTATCAGAGGGACTTGGAGAAGCAATGCATGGTCTTGAATTAAATGAAATTAAAGATAGGTATGCAGAAAGAGGCTGGTAATATGAAAATTGGCATATTATCACTTCAGGGTGGAGTTTTAGAGCATATAAAACATATACAGGCTCTTCAGCAGCAGCCAGTGGAAGTAAAAAAAGAAGAAGATTTAGAGGGATTAGCCGGTATAATACTTCCAGGTGGAGAAAGTACAACTATTGGTAAATTACTAAAGGATACTGGATTATTAAACCCTCTGAGAGAAAAAATATTAAAAGGGTTACCGGTTTGGGGAACTTGTGCTGGCATGATACTTTTGGCTAAAAATATAGAAAATTGGAATGATAGTTATCTTAAAGTTATGAATATAAGCGTTAGAAGAAATGCCTACGGTAGGCAGAGTGATAGTTTTGAAACAGAGGAATTAGTGGAAAAGGTTTCTGCTAATAAGATACCTTTGGTTTTTATTAGAGCTCCATTTATAACAAAACTAGGTGAAAGTGTAGAAAGTGTATATGAATTGAAGGGCAATGTAGTTGCGGCAAGAGAAAATAATATGCTTGTAACCTCCTTTCATCCTGAATTAACGGATAATTTGGATTTTCATAGATATTTTTTATCTATATGCAGTGAATATAGATAAACAGAGTTCTTAGAAAAACATTATAATAAATACAAAACACCATAAATACTGTGATTTTATTAAATCAGTATTTATGGTGTTTTAACTGTATAAGGCATATTCAAATAAATAACTAGTCAGTATGCTAGCCTATTTTGAATCCTACTGCGTCAACAGAACCCTCAGATAGTCCACTATCCTCGGAACCTGTTTCCTTGTATGATTCAAAATATTCGTCGCATCTTTGACTTACTATTTATTTTCACATGCCTAACTATGTAAAATCTAAATAAATAACAAATATAATATATTTTATCTAAATGTGTACTTGGAATTAAAAAAAATTTAAAAATAAATTATTATTTTTAACAAAAAAATGTTGTAATTTTATTGTTGATATGCTATTATGAAAACGTAAACAAAACAATGATTTATATATTTACAAATTATAATTTAATTAAATATTATTGCGTGTTACTGATTCTATCAGGCATGAGCAATGGTGAAAAATATAATTTAATATTTATTTGCAATAGGATTTTATTTTGAATTCTATACTAAAAGCTATTATGTATTTTTTAATTTATATACAGAAAATATAAATTTAAAATTTATCATATTGCAAATAGATACTAGTTATGTTACAGCCTTGCTCATGCCTTTTATGCTTTGGTAACAAGGAAAAAGAGGAGGAAAAGATCATGTTTAAAAAAGCTTTCGGTGTTTTACAACAAATTGGTAAAGCGTTAATGCTTCCAGTTGCAATCTTGCCAGCAGCAGGATTATTACTTGCTTTTGGTACTATGTTTCAGGAAGAACAGTTTTTAAGTGCTGTACCAGCATTAAAAGTAGCTTGGTTTCAAAGTCTTGCAATTATAATGAGTCAAGCTGGAGGAATAATTTTTGATAATCTTGCAATATTATTTGCTGTTGGTGTTGCCGTAGGACTTGCTGATGGAGAAGGTGTTGCAGGACTTGCAGCAATAGTTGGTTTCTTAATAATGAACAAAACTGTTGGAGCAGTAGTGGGAATTACTCCAAATATGATTGATGCTGCCCACCCTCAATATACATCGGCTTTAGGTGTCCCAACATTACAAATGGGTGTTTTTGGCGGTATCATAATTGGTATTATAGCTGCACAATTATATAAAAGATTCTTTAAAATTGAATTACCTTCATATTTAGGTTTCTTTGCTGGAAAAAGATTTGTGCCAATAGTTACAGCCTTAGCTGCCATTGTTGCAGGTCTTGCACTTACTATAATTTGGCCACCAATAGGAAGAGGATTAAATGCATTTTCACATAATATGATAGATGCTAATCCTACTATAGCGGCATTTATATTTGGTGTCATTGAAAGAGCTTTAATACCTTTTGGATTGCATCACATATGGTATAATCCATTCTGGTATCAATTTGGGGAATATGTAAATAAATCAGGTCAACTGGTTAATGGAGATCAGAAAATATTCTTTGCACAGTTAAAGGATGGTGTACCATTTACAGCAGGTACTTTCACAACTGGTAAGTTCCCATTTATGATGTTTGGATTGCCAGCAGCAGCACTAGCTATTTATCAGGAAGCAAAACCAGAAAAGAAGGCAATAGTTGGTGGTATTATGGCTTCAGCAGCTTTAACATCATTTTTAACTGGTATTACAGAGCCTCTTGAATTTTCTTTCTTGTTTGTTGCTCCAGCGTTATTTGGTATTCATTGTATATTTGCTGGGCTTTCCTTTATGACAATGCAGCTTCTGCATGTTAAAATTGGTATGACTTTCTCAGGCGGTGTTATTGACTTTTTACTATTTGGAGTAATACCTAATAGAACTGCTTGGTGGCTAGTAATACCGGTAGGATTGGTATTTGCAGTAATTTACTATTTTGGATTTAGATTTGCAATAAGAATTTGGAACCTCAAAACTCCAGGTCGTGAAGATGACACAGAAGATTCTGTTGGAGGAACTGTTGAAGGTACCGATCTTGCCTATGGAATATTAAATGCACTTGGTGGAAAAGAAAATCTGGATAATTTAGATGCTTGTATAACTCGTTTACGTGTAATTGTCAAAGACGTTAATAATGTTGACAAGGCTCAGCTCAAAAAATTAGGGGCAGCTGGTGTTATGGAAATTGGTAACAATATTCAAGCAATATTTGGGCCTAAATCGGACAATCTTAAAGGGCAAATAAAAGATATAATTAATGGAAAGACGCCAATTCCTACTGCAAAGGAAGAAACTTCAAAGTCAGTTGATGTAGATTTAAGTGATGTTTCTGAAATAGTTTCTCCTTTAGATGGAAAAATAATCAGTATTACAGAAGTTCCTGATGATGTATTCTCACAGAAGATGATGGGTGATGGTTTTGCTATTGAACCAGCTAATGGAGAAGTGGTTTCACCGGTTAATGGAACTATAACAACTCTATTTCCAACTAAACATGCTGTAGGTATAACTGCAGAAGATGGATTAGAACTTTTAGTGCATTTTGGTATGGATACTGTTAAACTTAAAGGTGAAGGTTTTACAGCTCTTGTTAAGCAAGATGATAAAGTAAAGGCAGGGCAGACAATTTTAAAAATTGATATTGATCAGGTTAAAGACAAGGTTCCATCTATAATTACGCCAGTAGTATTTACGAATTTACCGGAGGGTAAAAGTGTAGTAATTAGCGAAGGAACGCAAGTTAAGCGTGGACAAAAAAATATAATAACAATTAAGTAAAATATAACTTTTAATTACGAAGAGGTTGTCTCAAGATGCATTATTATGCAGGAGAGACGCCTCTTTTTTCCTTCTATTAATTTTAGAGGTACATGTTCTAAAACTACTGCATATATCAATATTAGATAGATATTTAATGTATGGATATATGTAATTGTTTAAGGAGTGATTCCTATGTTAGAAATAATAGTTCAATATATATTATTAGTTGCTATAGTGCTTGGAATTTCATATTTTGTATACTTATTAAAGGAAAAGGATGCTAAAATTAAGGAAGATTATTATGGTATAACTGCTAATATTTTGAAGTTGGAAACTGAGGAGACTACAGAGAAAACTATAAAAAACATATTAAGGGCTATTGGTGAAGCTGTAATTTTTGTTGAAGAAAATTTTAAAACAGACTATAATGATGTAAAGGAAGAAAAAGCGCTGCTAATTTCTAAAGAATTGATTGAAAATCTGAATTTAAAAAGTACTATTAGTGATAAAGCTATTAAACATATTATAAAATTAATTTGCGCTACATTACCTGCTACTAATTTAATTGAATAGTCATCTAGCTTAATGTTTAAATACTATTTGATTTTATTCAACTATTTTACTAAATTAAAAATATTTTATAAAAAATTTTCTTGATGAATTGTGAATAATCAATTAGAATTTAATGTAAAAATATAAAAACCGAAATGCTTCGGTTTTTTATATTTGATAAATATTTTGCTTTTATAATCAATTAAGGCATGTGAAAATAAATAGTAAGTCAAAGATGCGACGAATATTTTGAATCATACAAGGAAAAAGGTTCCGAGGATAGTGGGCTATCTGAGGGTTCTGCTGACGCAGTAGGATTCAAAATAGGCTAACATACTGACTAGTTATTTATTTGAATATGCCTAAAATAATAAAGTAAAAATAGATTGATAATTTGTAAATGTAGGGGCAATATATGAATTAATGCATAGAAAATGAAAATAAAAGTGAAAGGTAATATGTAAGGTAGTGTTATCTTTTACCTGATTTCTTTAATATGCTTATATGGAGGAAATGAATAACATGAATTTAGAAAATGAAAGAGAACAGGATTATGATGTACTATCCCTTACATCTCTTGAAAAACTAGAACCAGTGAGAATAAGACCCGGCATGTATATTGGTTCCACTGGAACAAAGGGATTACATCATTGCATATGGGAAATATTAGATAACGCCATAGATGAGATATCCAATGGCTTTGGTAATAAGGCTACTGTCACATTAAATCAGGACAAAAGTGTCACCATTTCTGATAATGGAAGAGGTATACCAACCGGAATCCACCCAATTAAGAAGAAATCCGGGGTTGAAATGGTATATACAGAGCTTCACACTGGAGGGAAATTTGATAATAAGAACTACAAAACCTCTGGTGGACTTCATGGTGTTGGTGCAGCAGTAGTTAATGCACTTTCTGAATGGCTGGAAGTTAAAGTTAGTCAAAATGGCCACATATACAAACAGAGATTTGAATATGCTTTTGATAAAGCTCTTGATAAATATATGCCAGGTACACCAGTAACAAAACTAGAGATAGCTGGTAAAACAAAGGAAACGGGAACCACTGTAACTTTTAAACCAGATAAAAAAGTTTTTAGTTCTACAGATTTTAAATTTGAAGTAATAGATGAAAGGCTCCAGGAATTAGCTTTCCAAAATAAAGGTATAACACTGGAATTAATAGATAATAGAAAAGAAGAGCCTATTAGTAAGATATATCATTCTGAAAGAGGTCTTTTAGATTTTATAGATTATTTAAATGAAAGCAAAACTCCACTTCACAAGGATCCTATTATATTTGAAGGGGAAAGAGAAATAAGTAAAATATATATGCAGGCAGAAGTTTGCATGCAATTTACGGATTCAACCACAGAATACATAGCTAGTTATGTAAATAATATACCTACCACAGAGGCAGGAACTCATGAAACTGGCTTTAAAACTGGAATGACTAGAGCCTTTAAAGAATGGGCAAAAAAATTAAATCTCTTAAAGGAAAAGGATAAAGAATTTGATGGTGATGATTTAAGAGAGGGAATGACAGCCATAATAAAAATAAAATTATCAAATCCAATTTTTGAGGGACAAACTAAGACAAAGCTTGGAAATAGCGAATCAGCTACTATGATGAATGACCTTGCCTATACAAAACTTTGTGAATGGATTGAAGATAATAGGGAGTTAGCTGTAGCTATTATAAATAATGCAATACAAGCCTTCACCAGAAGGGAAAAGATAAAGAAGATAAATGAGGCCGAAAAAAAGAAAATAGGGAAGGGTGCAGCTCCTTTAGCTGGTAAAGTAGCAGTTTGTACTCTTAAGGATTCCTCTGTAGCTGAATTTATAATTGTAGAAGGGGACTCTGCGGGAGGTAGTGCAAAACAGGCAAGAGACAGAAGGTTTCAAACCATTATGCCCTCTAAAGGTAAAATTATGAATACTGAAAAGCAGAAATTAGAAAATGTCCTTGCCAGCGAGGAACTTAAAATTTTTACTGCGGCAGTTGGTACAGGTGTATTAGATAATTATAGAGAAAACAATTTAAAATACGATAAAATTATAATAATGAGTGATGCAGACGTGGATGGCTATCATATAAGAACTCTCTGGATGACTTATCTATATAGATATATGAGACCGCTTATTGCTAATGGGCATTTGTATATTGCTCTTCCCCCTCTTTATAAGGTATATAAGGAGGTTAAAAATAAAGAGGTGATAAAATATGCCTATTCTGATGGTGAGCTAGCTGAGGCAAAAAAACAGGTGGGAAAAGGAGCGCTAATACAAAGATATAAGGGCCTTGGAGAAATGAATCCCGATCAGCTTTGGGATACTACCTTAAATCCAACTACAAGAACACTGCAAAGAGTAACCATTGAAGATGCTGCAAAGGCAGAAAAAATGGTATCTCTTTTAATGGGAGATATAGTGGAGCCTAGAAAAAATTATATGTATAAATACGCAGAATTTTAAATTTAGGCATGTAAAAATAAATAGTGAGTAGTTATTAATTTGAATATGCATTAATGGAGGAAATTACGTGGCTAAGAAGATGGATATACCAAAAGATAATAATATAATTAATGTCCCCTTAGAAGAGGCTATGCCAGATAATTATTTGCCCTATGCTGTGGAGGTAGCAAAAGACAGAGCACTGCCAGATGTTCGGGATGGGCTAAAACCTGTTCATAGAAGAATTTTATATGGTGCCTATATGATGAAGGCATTTCCTGATAAGCCCTATTATAAATCTGCAAGAATAGTAGGAGATATTCTTGGGAAATATCATCCTCATGGAGATACCTCTGTTTATGATGCTATGGTTATACTTGCGCAAAGTTTTACCACCAGGTATCCACTTATAGATGGACATGGAAACTGGGGAAGTCAGGATGGTGATAATGCCGCTGCCATGCGTTATACAGAAGCCAGGCTTACACCTAATGCCATGGAAATGCTTAAGGATATGGACAAAGATGTGGTGAACATGGTAGACAATTATTCTGCCTCAGAGCTTGAACCAGAGGTGCTTCCAGCTAAATATCCTAATCTTTTAGTAAATGGAGCCTTTGGTATTGCAGTAGGTCTTGCAACAAACATACCTCCTCATAATTTGAGAGAAGTTATAGATGCAGCGCTTTTGTACATAGATAATAATGAAGTTACCACAAGGGAGCTCATGGAGTATATAAAAGGACCGGATTTACCTACTGGAGGTATACTGATAGGAGCGGAATCACTTTTATCTGCTTATGAAACCGGAGAGGGAAAAGTTACTTTAAGATCAAAGACCAGTATAGAAGAATTGGAAAATGGCAGATATGGAATTGTTATAACGGAATTTCCCTATAGGAGAAATAAAGCTAAAATACTACAGACTATTTCTGAAATGACAGGAGATAAAAGACACCAAAAGGCATTAGAAGGTATTGCAGATATTAGAGATGAATCTGATAGATCTGGAATAAGAGCTGTTATAGAATTTAAGAAGACTTTATCTAAAGAAGAGGTTGAAAAGGTACAAAAATATCTTTTTAAAAAGACAGAGCTTCAATGCAATGTAAGCTTTAATATGGTAGCTCTGGCTAATGGCAAGCCACTTACTATGGGACTTAAAACTATTTTAAAATACTATGTTGAACACCAAAAAGATGTAATTAAAAGAAGAACTGAAAAAGAACTGGAAATGGCCGAAAAAAGATTTCACATAGTACAGGGCTTTATTAAAGCTATAGATATATTGGATGATATAATTGCTACTATAAGGGCTTCAAAATCCAAGAAAGATTCTATCGATAATTTAGTGAAAGAGTATGAATTTACAGAAATTCAGGCACAGGCAATAGTGGAGCTCATGTTATACAGACTTACAGGTCTTGAGATAAAAACCTTTGAAAAAGAATATAGAGAATTGGAAAAGGTAATTAAAAAGCTGAAAAATATTCTTGAAAAGGAAAAAGAATTACTGAAGGTTATAAAAAATGAGTTGAAAGAAGTAAGGGAAAAATATGGCGATGACAGGCGCACGGAGATAATTGAAAATGAAGAGGAAGCAAAAATAGACCTGGAGGAGTTAATTGTAGTAGAAGATATTGTAGTTACTATATCAAAGGAAGGATATACAAAGAGAATATCTCAAAAGACTTATGGCAGATCTAACACCAATGTAGAAGATATAGAGTACAGGGAAGGGGATTATAACAAATTTCTACTTGATTCTAATACAAAGCATACAATTATGTTTTTTACAGATAAAGGGAATATGTATCAGATAAAGGGAAATGCCATACCTGAATACAAGTGGAAAGAAAAGGGAGAGAGGTTGGATACCCTTATAAGAGCCTTAGACCTGGAGAAAGAGCATATAGTAAATGTATTTTCTATAGAAAATATTCTTTCTCAAGAGGATCTGATTTTTATAACTGATAGAGGATTTATAAAGAAAATATCCTTAGATAAATTTAACTCAAATTATTCTAAAATTATGGCGTTAAAAATAAGGAACGAGGAAAGTCTCATTTTCATAGAATTGGTAGAAAAAAACAGAAAAGAGAAATTTTTAACTATTGAAACAAAATTAAATTTTCAATTTACCATAGAAGAACCAATACTTGAGGAATCCGAAAGAAATAACTTTGGTACAAAACTTTTTAATCTTCCAAATAAGGATAGCATTACAAGGGTGGAGTTTAATAATGAATACAGTTTTAAAACCTTTAAAGTCAGCGTAAGTAGTAATGGAAATATAAAAGTAGAGGATAAAATTAAAAATAATCCTAGTGTAAAGGAATGTAACACAGATTCCTCAAGCACCATTTTATTTTTTACTAATACAGGAAAGTTATTATATATACCAGCTTTATTTTTGCAAAACATGGATAGTGAAGGCATAAATATAGAAGAAATTAACGAAGATTTTGATGGAAAGTCTGAAAAAATACTGAATATAATTTCTGTAAAAGACTTCAAGGAACTTATAGATGTATATTTCTTTACAAAAAATGGATTGATTAAGAAAACAGCTTTAGAAGAATTTAAAATGGAGAATACCAGTACTATTGCCTACAAATTTAGAGGTAAGGATACATTAATAAACGTTGAATTTTTAAATAAAGAAAAAGATAATGATATTATAATTATTACTTTAAAGGGAATGAGTATAAGGTTTTTGTCCAAGAACATAAGTTACATGGGTAAAATTGCTTCAGGAGTAACAGGCATAAGTTTGGATGAGGAAGATGAAGCTTTATATGGTTTTCTATGCCGTGAGGAGTATAAAGTCGTTACTGTAAAATCCAAGAATAAGGAAAGTAAAGTTATACCTCTTGAGGAGTTTAAACTTCAAAACAGGGCAGGAAGAGGAAAAAATATAATGCTTGTACTTATGGGAGATTACATAAGGGAAATAAAAATTAAAAAAAGATAAAGGTTAAAAGTCAAAGGAAGTAATATAGTCAGGTGTATATTAAAGAAAATGAAAGATTATGGAGGGAGAGTCTAAATATGATTGATGTTTTATTATTTATTGCAGAAGGATTTGAGGAAATAGAAGCATTTACTGTAGTGGATATACTGAGAAGGGCAAATATTAAATGTGATACCTGTTCCATAGCTGGCAGTTTTGTAAAAGGGTCTCATGGCATTGAAGTAAAGGCAGATAAATTAATAGAAGAAATTAATAAAAATGAATATGGTGCAGTAGTACTTCCTGGAGGTATGCCTGGAGCAAAAAATCTTAAAGAAAATAAAAGAGTTATAGAAATAGTAAAGAATTTTTATGAGGATAATAAAATTGTTGCAGCAATTTGTGCTGCCCCTATTGTCTTGAAGGAAGCTGATATCTATAGGAAACATAAAATAACTTCTTATCCAGATTTTAAAGAAGAACTAAAGGCAGCTGATTATATAGAAGACATAGTGGTGGAAGATAAAAATATTATTACCAGCAGAGGTCCTGCTACTGCTATATACTTTGGATTAAAATTAACAGAAAAAATAGTTGGTAAAGCTAAAGCAGATAACTTAAAAGAAGGAATGCTATTAAATTTTGTAGAAAGAACTGCAAAATGATGAAAAAAGGAGTTAAGTGCATTTAATTCTATGATATATAAAAATAAATAGTTTATATGAGCTATTTAGAGAAAATTTACACTGATAAATAGTTTTAATAAATGTTATTTGTAAGATATAATCAACTAGTGATACTTTATTTAAGATATCTGAAAAAATAATTACTCGGTATAGTGGCATACTTTGTTATGATTTATTTTTAGATGTGTAGATATTTGTAAAATGCACAAAGAAGATGAAAAGTTTTTACTAGAGGTGGAAGATGTTTAACAAAATAAAAGGTTTTTTATTAGGTAAATCTCTAAAAACAGAGGAATTAAAAGCTGAAAAATTTAATGTGTTTTGGGGATTGCCAATTCTTTCAAGTGATGCTATTTCTTCAGTGGCCTACGCTGGAGAAGAAATACTTTGGATACTGGTTCCTGCTATTGGAATCATGGCATTTCAGAAGATGCTCTATGTGGCTCTTTCAATAGTTTTGCTTTTGTTTATACTTATGTTTTCTTATAGACAAACTATAGATAGTTATCCAAAGGGTGGAGGATCTTATATAGTTGCTAAGGATAATTTAGGTACAATTCCAAGCCTTATTGCCAGTGCTTCTCTTTGCATAGACTATGTCTTAACAGTAGCAGTAAGTGTCTCATCAGGAGCCAGTGCAATTACCTCAGCAATACCAGAGCTTTTACATTATAAGGTCACTATATGTCTTATAATTGTAATTATAATGACCATTGGTAATCTTAGAGGGCTTAAAGATTCTGCAAGGCTTTTTGGAATTCCAACCTATTTGTTTATTATAAGCATGATAATTATGATAGTAGTGGGTATTGTAAGGGTAAAAGTTTTTGGATATACTCCTAAAGCCATAGAAAAATTACCGGACTTTGCTGGACAACTTACTTTTCTTGTATTCTTAAAGGCTTTTGCAGGTGGATGTACTGCTGTAACTGGTGTGGAAGCCGTAAGTGATGGTATCCCTAACTTTAAGGAACCTTGCCAAAAAAATGCAAAAAAAGTGCTTTTAATGTTAGGATGCATTGCCTTTGTATTATTTACAGGTATATCCTATCTTGCTACAATGTATCAGGCAGTTCCAAGCCTTGATAGAACAGTTATATCACAAATTGCTACAGAAGTATTTGGAAATGGATTTATGTTTTATGTGATTCAGGGAACTACTGCTTTAATACTTATTATGGCTGCCAATACTGCTTATGCGGATTTTCCTTTTTTATTATCCATAATTTCAAGGGATGGATATGCACCAAGGCAACTTTCCAAGAGAGGAACTAGATTGAGCTTTTCCAATGGTATCGTAGTTTTAGCTGTAGCGGCCAGTATATTGCTCATACATTTTAACGGTGAAAACCATTATTTGCTGCCGTTATATGCTGTTGGAGTTTTCATATCCTTTACCCTTTCACAATCAGGAATGTTAATGAGATGGCTTAGAAAAAAGGAAGGAAATTGGAGGCATAAAGCTTTTATAAATGGTTTTGGAGCCCTAATAACCTGTATTACGGCTATTGTAATAGGAGTTACTAAATTTGTACATGGTGCATGGATTGTATGTCTGTTAATACCCATATTAGTATTTATAATGATGAGAATTAAGAATCATTATAATAAGGTGGCAGATTCCCTTAGACTTCCGCTTGATATAAAACCCAAGGAAATACATTATGGGGCCAACAGAAATTATGTTATCGTTCCTATAGACACTTTAAATAAATCCTTCTTAAAATCTCTTAATTATGCTAGAGCCTTATCAGAGGATATTATTGTTTTTCATGTATCTGTAGATGTAGAATCCACAGAAAAATTAAAAAAGAGATGGCAGGAATACAATGTAGGTATCCCACTTACTATAAAGAGTTCTCCTTATAGAAGTTTAGTAGGACCTCTGTTAAGTTTATAGAGTCGGAGGAATTTGTTTTAGGACCTAAAGATACCATAACAGTTGTAATGCCTCAGTTTGTAGTTAAAAAGTGGTGGCATCATGCTCTTCATAATCAAACTTCACTTTTTGTGAAAAGTGTGCTTCTAAACAGAAGAAACATTGCCTTGACTACTATACCTTATATAATAAATGAATAAATTTAAGTCTCGAGATTGATTTCTCGAGATTTTTATTGCAACTGGGTGGGAAGGGATTCAAATAAGTATTATTTTATGGTGGTGATATTATGAAAATTTGTAAGATCCAAAATGGTATAAATCTGGTTTATGAACATAGAGAGGGTAAGATAACCTCTTTTTGCATAGGTTTCAATGCAGGGGCATTAATGGAAGAGGAAAATGAAATGGGAATCGCTCATGTAGTAGAACATATGCTTTTTAAGGGTACCTCTAAAAGAGATGAACTTAAAATAAATAGACTATGTGATGAAATATTTGGTTTTAATAATGCTATGACTAATTTTCCTTATGCAATCTATTATGGCACAACTTTATCAGAGGATTTTTCTAAAGGTTTTGATTTATATTCTGAAATAGTTAAAGAACCAGCTTTTCCAGAAGAAGGCTTTAAAGAAGAGATAGATGTAATTTGTGAAGAATTAAAGGAATGGAAAGATGATAATTTTCAGCTGTGCGAAGATGAGCTATTGAATAATGCTTTTAGAAATAGAAGAATTAAAACCTGCATAATCGGAAATGAAGATGGTATAAAAAATTTTTCTTTAAAAGATGTGAGAGATTTTTATAATAGATATTATAATCCAGATAATTGTGTTATAAGTGTAGTTTCTTCTCTGAGATATGAGGAGGTTTTAAATGTAGTTGAAAAATATATGACGCAGTGGAAGGGACAGAAGACACATAGTAAGGATATAATTTATGAAAAAAATTCTAAAGGGATTTTCATAAAAAACAAAGCTGGAATTGAAGGGGCTAAAATACAGTATTGTTTTACTATAGATAAACTGACAGAAGGCGAAATGGCAGCCCTTAATACATTTAACTATAAATTTGGAAGTGGAACCAGCGGTATTCTATATGATGATATAAGAACTAAAAATGGCTTGGCTTATGACGTATTTAGCAGCATAAAAAATGAAAATGGTATTAAACTTTTTACTATATCTATGGGAACTTCTATAACAAATGTGGATAAAGCTATTGAAATAATAAATAGGCATATATCAAATATAGATAATTTTAGTTATCTTTTCTCTAAGAACAATATAGAACCTATGCTAAATAGTATTAAATTAAAGAGGGAATTACAACTTGAAAAGTCTATAGAACTTTCTAAGGTTTTAGCTGTAAATAAAATTATGTATGACAACTTTGATTTATTTAGTTTAATTGACTATTCACATGAAAATATAGAAGAAAGGGAAATAATGTGTACAGCAAAAAAAATATTAAAAGATCCCACAATTCAAATATTGACTTCCTAAGTTTTATTATTTAACATATAATTAACTGAACTCCAGGGTGTTTGTTTATAACCACAGGGGTGTAATGTATTCTAAAAATAGTATTTATTTGCAAATAAAGGGTGTAACGTATTATATATTTCATAAATTACATTTATTGGGTGGGAGAGGAAATATGGATAATATTTTGGATTTGATAAAAAAAGCTGAATATACAAATGATTTGACAAAAGCTGAGATAATAGCAATTCTTAAAGATTCACAATATAATCAGGAATTATTTGATTCAGCAGATAAAATAAGAAAAAAATATATGGGTGATGAAGTACATTTAAGAGGTCTCATAGAATTTTCAAATATATGTAAGAGAAATTGTATGTATTGTGGTTTAAGAGCAGGAAATAAAAATGTAAAAAGGTATAGGTTGATGCCAGATGAAATAATTGAATTGGCAAGAAAAGGTACTGAGTATGGTTATAGAACCTTTGTACTTCAATCCGGAGAAGATGAATTCTATACTGTAGATAAAATGAAATACATTATAAGCAATATTAAAAAGATGAATGCAGCAGTAACTATTAGCATAGGGGAAAAAACTTATGAAGAATACAAGGCATATAGGGAAGCTGGGGCAGATAGGTATCTCATAAGAATTGAAACCACGGATAAAAAATTATATGAGGCTATGGATCCCTTTATGAGTCATGAAAACAGAAAAAGATGTTTATCAGATTTAAAAAAGTTAGGTTATGAAGTTGGTAGTGGTTGCCTTGTGGGACTACCAAATCAGAATATTGGCTCTTTAGCAGAGGATATACTTTTTTTTAAGGAAATTGGTGCCGATATGATTGGTATTGGGCCTTTTATTCCCAATGCAGATACACCTTTAAAGGATGAAATGGGAGGAGAATTTTATTTGAGTCTTAAGGTTATGGCTCTAACTAGGCTTCTTTTAAAAGACATAAATATACCGGCTACTACGGCAATGGAAACACTAAATAAAAATGGCAGAATAATTGCACTTCAAAGTGGAGCAAATGTGGTAATGCCAAATATAACAGAAGGGGAATACAGGGAGCTATATGCACTATATCCAGGTAAGATTTGCATAAATGATACACCAGCTCACTGTAGATCCTGTATTACAGGTAAGATTACAACTATAGGAAGAACTATAGGTAAGAATAAAGGATTTAGAAATAAAGAGCGTGAAAAAGAAGTTTATCCTACAACTAGCTGCTAAATGAAGCATTGTGGATAATTTTGTAGATAATACATTTATAGTCATGTATTATCTATTTTTCTGTGTTGACAATTAAAACCATAGCTAATTTTCAATATATTAATAGCTTAAAAGGATAGATATAGATTTTGTAAATGATATTCTTAAATATTGAGTTTTCAAGTGACGTTATTATCGCTATGTGGTATACTTTGAAAGTGTAATAATGAGGTGATAGCTTAATGACAAGATGGATGCTTAAAAGAACCAATGCAGACATTAACTATATAGCAAGAAGAGCAAATATAACTACTACTACAGCCAAAATATTGGCAAATAGAGGGATAAAAAATATAGTTGATATAAATAGATTTTTAAATGCTGAGGAAAAGGACTTATATAGTCCTATTCTTATGAAGGATATGGATAAGGGAACAGATATAATAAAGAATAGTATTTTACATAGAGAAAAAATAGTTATTTATGGAGATTACGATGCTGATGGAGTAACAAGCACCGTTATAATGTATAAGGCATTAAAAAAGTGTGGAGCTGAAGTGGGTTATCATATACCTGACAGGGAAACAGAAGGATATGGACTTAGCAAGGAAAGATTAGAAATACTTAAAGAACAGGGATTTCATACAGTTTTAACTTGTGATAATGGAATTTCTGCCCTTGAAGAAATCAAATTTGCAAAAGAATTAGGTCTTAAGGTGGTAGTAACAGATCACCATGAATTACCCTTTACTGAAGATGAGAAAAAAAATAAAAAGTATATTATTCCAAAAGCAGATGCAATAATAAATCCAAAACAGCAGGATTGTACCTATCCTTTTAAATTATTATGTGGTGCCGGCATAGCCTTTAAATTTGCTCAGGCTCTATTTTCCAAGATGGGAATAGATGAGAGGGAAGCTTATGACTATATTGAGATTGCTTGTATTGGAACTATATGTGATGTAGTTGATTTAGTGGATGAAAATAGAATTATTGCAAAGCTTGGATTAAACACTTTAAGTAATAGTAAAAATCGGGGCATAAATACTCTTCTTGAAACTTTAGAAATGAAAAATAAGAAAATTACTTCTCATACCGTTGGATTTCTAATAGGGCCTTGTATAAATGCTACTGGAAGGCTAGAAACTGCGGAGTTATCTGTTAACCTGTTATTAACGGAGGATAAAAACGAAGCAATTTCACTTTCAAGGGAACTGGTGGCACTAAATAAAAAGAGACAAGAAATGACGGTGAAGTGTGTAGATGAAATAATAAATAATATAGAAAATTCAGATATGAAATATGATAGAGTCTTAGTGGTATATAATGAAAATGTTCACGAGAGTATAGCTGGAATCGTAGCGGGGAAGATCAGGGAAAAATTTAATTTACCAACTATAGTTATTACTAATGGAACAGAAATGCCCAAGGGTTCAGGCAGATCTATTGAGGAATATAACTTATTTGAAGAGTTAATAAGATGTAAAGATCTATTTCACAAATTTGGGGGACATCCCATGGCAGCAGGGTTATCAATAAGAGAAGAAAATATTCCTTTACTTAGGAAAAAACTTAATGAAAACTGCAATTTGACAGAAGAAGATATAATACCTAAACTGAGATTAGAAAAGCAGGTTCCGTTGGAAGAAATAGATGAAAAATTGGTTAATGAAATAAATAGATTAGAGCCCTTTGGTAAAGGAAATGCATCTCCTCTATTAGGGGAAAAGAATGTACTTGTGAACAATATACAGCTTTTAGGAAGGGAAATTAAAAATACATTAAAATTTCAAGTATGCTCGAAAAATCATAAAAAAGTAATAACCGGCATATGTTTTGGAAAGGTAGAGGAATTTCAGCAAATGCTTAAGGATTTCTATAATATTTCCTTAGATCAGGCCCTAGTGGATAACACTAGTATAAAATTGGATTTAGTTTATATACCCTTTATAAATGTATTTAGGGATAGAAAATATTTACAAATGAGAGTTGTAGATTTTAGAACCTCAAAATATTAATAAATATTATTTTCAGTAAATTTGTACTCCTGTTAAGTTTAGAAGGATTATTCAGGAGTTTATAGTTTTGTTTTATATTAAAGAATGAACAGCTTTAGCTATCTATAAAAGCAAGTGTAATTAATAAAAATTTTGTTGGGGGTGCTTTTTTTGAAGAAGCATAAAATAATTATGACAGGTGGAGGTTCGGCAGGACATGTTACGCCTAATCTGGCATTAATGCCGAAGCTCACAGCTTTAGGCTATGAAGTAGAATATATAGGTACTAAAAATGGTATAGAAAAAAATATAATACAAGGAGAAAATATTAAATATCATATTATATCCAGTGGAAAGCTCAGAAGATACTTTGATATAAAAAATTTTTCTGACCCCTTTAAGGTTCTAAGAGGTATAATTCAATCAATAGGTATTATGAAAAGAGAAAAGCCAGATATAGTATTTTCAAAAGGTGGATTTGTAACAGTTCCAGTAGTAATAGCAGCACATCTATGTAAAATTCCTGTAATAGCACATGAATCTGATATTACCCCTGGGCTTGCAAATAGATTGGCGGCACCTTATTGTACTAAAGTTTGTGTTACATTTCCGGAGTCCATAGAAAATATAAAGGGAAATAAAGGGGTACTTACAGGAACGCCTATAAGAAAAGAGCTGCTTGAAGGCAGCAGAATGAATGGACTAAGATTATGTAAATTTTCTGATTTAAATAAACCTGTTGTTTTTGTTATAGGTGGAAGCCTTGGCTCCAAAGTAATAAATGATACTATTAGAAAAAATATTGATAGTATTTTATCAAAGTACAATGTAATTCATATTTGTGGTAAGGGAAATTTAGAAGATGGACTAAAAGACAAAAAAGGGTATAAGCAGTTTGAATATGTAAAGGATGAACTGCCGGATCTAATGAATGCAGCAGATCTAGTGATTTCAAGAGCAGGTGCCAATGTGATTTTTGAACTTCTAGCCCTTAGAAAGCCCAATATTTTAATTCCTCTTTCAAAGAAGTCCAGTAGAGGTGATCAGATTTTAAATGCAGCCTCCTTTGAAAATCATGGGTATAGTATGGTTATAGAAGAGGAAAGCCTGAATAGTGAACTGCTTATAAAGAAATTAAATGAGCTCAGTAGAGAACAAGATAAATATATAAAAGCTATGAATGAAAGTCCTGTAAAAAACGGAGTTAATAATATTATAAATATAATAGATAAATATTCTAAAAAAGCTTAGCTTATAAATAACTATATTTATAATAAATCCAAAAAAAATTTATTAGTAGCTTATGTATTGATAATTACTGTAAATAACGATGGTTTATATTAATTGACAATATCAAAGATTATGAAGTGTAAATATACTTTCATAGTCTTTTATTATTTTTTTATAATATTTTATTTAACATGTAAAAGTAAACATTTTAATTTGAAATATTAAAATTATTGCGAAAAATGAAAGATACACTGTATAATAAAATTATAGAAAGGGGATGTGAAATATGAAATTAGAATTTTATGGTGCTGCTGAATGTGTTACAGGTTCCTGTCATATTTTAAGAGTAAGTAATAAAACAATATTATTAGATTGTGGGCTATATCAAGGTAAGGATGAAAAAGAAAGGGGAAATGATGGGTTTAATTTTGACCCAAAAGAAATAGATTACGTAATATTATCACATGCCCATATAGATCACAGTGGAAGAATACCTCTACTCTATAAAAAAGGTTTTAAAGGGCAGATTTTTTGTACGAATGCTACAAAAGACCTCTGCGAAGCTATGCTTGCAGATAGTGGTTACATTCAGGAAATGGAAGTAGAATGGAAGAACAAAAGAAGAAGAAGACAGGGATTGGATTTAATAGAACCACTTTATACGGCGGCTATTGCCAGATTATCCATATATCTATTTACAGGTATACCCTACAATACCACCATGGAGATCTTTGATGGATTTAAAATCAGATTTAGAGATTCAGGTCATCTTTTAGGATCTGCTTTTGTAGAAATATTTATAAAAGAGGAGGAAAAAGATGAGGTGAAAATAGTGTATACAGGAGATGTAGGCAATGTAAACATTCCAATTATGAGAGATCCTACAATACTGGATTATGCAGATTATCTCATAATGGAAACCACTTACGGTAATCGGTTGCACGACAATTTAAATAGCCAATTGCATAGGTTAACAAATATAATAAAAGAAACCTTCAATCGGGGTGGCAATGTTGTTATTCCTTCCTTTGCTGTGGGAAGAGTACAGGAAATTTTATATGAACTCAGTAAACTTAGAAAAAATGGAGAACTAGGCAATTTGATGGTGTTTGTAGATAGCCCCCTTGCGGCAGAATCCACAAAGATATTTGAGAAATACAGCAGCTGCTTTGATGAGGAAACTAAAAGTGAATTTGATGATGGAAGTAATCCGCTTAAGTTTGATGGGTTAATTTTCACTAATAGTCAGGAAGATTCAGCGAAAATAAATAAGATTCAATCTGGTGCAGTGATTATTTCTGCTAGTGGTATGTGCGAGGCGGGAAGGATTAAACATCATCTAAAGCATAATTTGTGGAGGAAAGAGTGTTCCATAGTTTTTGTAGGATATCAAGCTCAGGGAACACTGGGGTACAATATTGTAAATGGAGCAAAAAAAGTAAAAATTTTTGGAGAAGAATTTGCAGTAAATGCTTCAATATATAATATTGAAGCACTATCAGGGCATGCTGATAGAGATGGTTTGATTCAATGGCTAGATAGTTTCAGTAAAAAACCAGAAGAAATATTTCTAGTACATGGGGAAAAAGAAGCAGAGGAAAGTTTTTTGAATTTTACAAGGGAAAAAGGATATAATACAAGAATAGTGAGATCTGGAGATATCGTTCATATAAATGAAAGAATGAGGTTAAAAAAAATTAATAGTAACTCTAATCTAAAAAATCAGTTAATAAAACTTTTGGATTCTATAGATAATATTGATGAAATGAACAAAGAACTTCTTGTAGGTAAAATAAAGGACACTATAAAGAAATTCAGATAAATTGAGATTAATATAAATTTAATTCTTGTAAAAGGTAAAATGTAGTATTATAATAAAATTGTTAAATAATTATCAATATAATTAGTAAAATATCAATTTATAGAGGGAAGTGGTCGAAATGAAAAAAATTGCTGTAATATATTGGAGTAATATGGGAAATGTTGAGGTGTTGGCAAACCATATTGCAGAAGGCGCTAAAAAAGCTGGTGCAGAAGTAGATTTAAAGTTAGTTGGAGATGTTAAACCAACAGAGATTACTAACTACGATGCTGTTGCACTTGGAAGTCCATCAATGGATAATAATAGAATTGAACAAGAAGAAATGGAACCATTTATAAAAGAAATAAGAATACTCGCTCCAAACAACATGCCAGTTGTATTATTTGGCTCATATGGTTGGGATAATGGAAAATTCATGGAAGACTGGATAACAAGAATGGTAGACGAAAAATTCGACGTAAAGGGAAGTCTTGCAGTTAAAGAGGCTCCTACAGCTGAAGAAATAACAAAAGCAGAAGAACTTGGTAAGTTATTAGCTCTATAATTAGCTTAAATTAAGGTTATGAGAAATAAAGAGTAAATCAGTATATTTTAAAGCTATCAGAAGCTAAACTCTATTTAACAAAATATAACCTAATTCAACAAATTTTGTGTAAATGATGAAGAATGAATAATTGAGGAAGATCATAATCAATTTTTCATCATTCATCATTTATTTTTTCTGTATCACTTATATTTTCTGTTATATTACAGCATAAAAAAATCTGTATTACTTTTTTTTATGTGTTATACTACAGCAAAATAAAATACAAAAAGTATGATAAAAATCTAAAATTCGTCTTGTAAAACCTAATTTAGAGTATTATAATTAAATCGTTAAATAATCATCAAATATTTTATTAATATAATTATTAATATAAAATTGTTTGTATCATTGCTTTTTCACATATACTTTGACAGAAATGATAAATAACATGGTCATGCCTTTGCAAAGTCTAATAGTAATGATGAAATTATGCCGATTAATAGGGCGTAATAATAAGGAGGAAATTTAATATGTCAAGAGCTAAACAATCAATGGATGGTAATACAGCTGCTGCACATGTAGCCTATGCTTATACTGAAGTAGCTGGTATCTACCCAATTACACCATCAAGCCCAATGGCTGATAGTGTTGATATGTGGTCTGCTGCAGGTCAAGAGAACATTTTCGGTAATCAGGTTAAAGTTGTAGAACTACAGTCTGAGGCAGGTGCTGCAGGAACTGTTCACGGTTCACTTGCTGCAGGTGCACTTACTACTACATTTACAGCTTCACAAGGTCTTCTTTTAATGATTCCAAATATGTACAAGATTGCTGGTGAAATGCTTCCAAGTGTATTCCATGTATCTGCACGTACAGTTTCATCACATGCACTTAACATTTTTGGTGATCATAGTGACGTATATGCTTGTCGTCAGGTGGGTTTTGCAATGCTTGCTGAGACAAATCCACAAGAAGTTATGGACTTAAGTCCTGTTGCACATCTTGCTGCACTTGAAGGAAAAGTTCCTTTCATCAATTTCTTTGATGGATTCCGTACATCACATGAAATTCAAAAAATTGAAAAATGGGATTATAAAGATCTTAAAGAAATGTGCAATATGGATGCTGTTAAAGCTTTCCGTGAGCATGCATTAAATCCAGAAAAACCAGCTATGCGTGGTTCTCATGAAAATGGAGATGTTTTCTTCCAACATCGTGAAGCATCTAACACAGCTTATAATAATTTACCAGCTGTAGTTGAAAAATACATGGCTAAGGTAAATGAAAAACTTGGTACAAACTATGATTTATTCAATTACTATGGAGCTCCAGATGCTGACCGTGTCATCATCGCAATGGGATCTATTTGTGATGTGGCTGAGGAAGTTATTGATTACTTAACAGCTAAAGGAGAAAAAGTTGGACTAGTTAAAGTTCGTTTATATCGTCCATGGGTATCTAATAGTCTTCTTAAAGTTCTTCCTAAGACTGCTAAGAAGGTTGCTGTTCTTGATCGTACAAAAGAGCCAGGAGCATTAGGTGATCCATTATACCTTGATGTTGCTACAACTCTTCGTGAAGCAGGACTTAATGATGTTACATTATCAAATGGTCGTTATGGACTTGGTTCTAAGGATACTCCTCCTTCATCTGTATTTGCTGTGTATACTGAACTTTTGAAAGATTCTCCTAAAGCTCGTTTCACACTTGGTATCGTAGATGATGTTACTAACTTAAGTTTACCAGAAGTTAAGCCAGCTCCTATTACATCTGCAGTTGGTACAGTAGAGTGTAAATTCTGGGGTCTTGGTGGTGATGGTACTGTTGGTGCTAACAAGAACTCTACAAAGATTCTTGGTGATCATACAGATAAATTTATTCAAGCATACTTCCAATATGACTCTAAGAAGACTGGTGGAATAACAATTTCTCATCTTCGTTTTGGTGATAAGGCAATTAGAAGTCCGTATTACATAAATCAAGCTGATTTCGTTGCATGCCATAACCCATCTTATGTTGTTAAAGGATTCAAGATGGTTCAGGATGTTAAGCCAGGCGGAATATTCATGATTAACTGCCAGTGGTCAGATGAAGAACTTGATTCTAAGCTTAATTCTGCTGCTAAGAAATATATTGCAGAAAACAACATTCAATTGTACACAATTAATGCTATTGATAAAGCAATTGAAATTGGTATGGGTAAACGTACTAACACTATTCTTCAATCTGCATTCTTCAAATTAGCAAATGTTATGCCAATTGATGATGCTGTTGGCTTTATGAAGGCTGCTGCTAAGAAATCCTACGGTAAAAAGGGCGATGCAATTGTAGAAATGAACTACAAAGCAATTGATGCTGGTGTAGATGCTGTTCATAAAGTAGAAGTTCCAGCTTCATGGTCAAATCCAGAAGCAGATGCTCCAGCTCCAGAACTTACAGGTCGTCCAGAAACAGTTAAGATGGTTAATGATCTTATGAATCCTATCGGACTTATGGATGGTGACAGTCTTCCTGTATCTGCATTTGCAGAGAATCCAGACGGACAGTACGAATTAGGCGCTTCAGCATATGAAAAGCGTGGTACTGCTGTATTGGTTCCAGAATGGAATCCAGAAAAATGTATTCAGTGTAATAACTGTGCATTTGTATGTTCTCACGCTACAATTCGTCCTTTCATGCTTAGCGAAGACGAAGTTAAAGCAGCTCCTGATAATATTAAACTTGCTAATACTAAGCCAAAAGCTGGAGATTACAAATTTACAATGAGTGTAACTCCTCTTGATTGTATGGGCTGTGGAGAGTGTATTACAGTATGTCCTACAAAGGCTATCACAATGGTACCTCAAGAAACTCAATTACATGAACAGCCAGTATTTGATTACTTAGTTGCAAATGTAGGTAAGAAACCTGGAATTCCTGCTGATACTACAGTTAAGGGATCTCAGTTTAATCAGCCGCTCCTTGAGTTCTCAGGAAGCTGTGCAGGCTGTGCAGAAACATCTTATGCTCGTATACTTACACAACTCTTTGGTGAACAAATGTATATTTCAAATGCTACAGGATGTTCTTCAATCTGGGGTGGTCCTGCTGCAACTTGTCCATATACAGTAAACAAAGATTCAAATAAAGGTCCAGCATGGGCTAACTCATTATTTGAAGACAATGCAGAACATGGATTTGGTATGTATCTTGGACAGAAGACCCTTCGTGATCAGGTAATTGCTAAGATTGAGAAGATTGCTGCTGATGATAAGGCATCTGCTGAGTTTAAAGCTGCTGCTGCTAAATTCATTGAAACAAAAGAAAGCACAAAAGAAAACACTGCTGCTGTTACTACACTTGTAGCTGAACTTGAAAAAACTGCTGCTGCAGGCTGTGATCTTTCTAAAGAAGTTCTTGAAAAGAAAGCGTACCTTGCTAAGAAGTCAGTATGGATTCTTGGAGGAGATGGATGGGCATATGATATCGGATTCGGTGGACTTGACCATGTACTTGCTTCTGGAGAGAACGTAAATGTTATGGTATTCGATACAGAAATGTATTCTAATACAGGTGGTCAAGCTTCTAAGGCTTCTAATATCGGTGAAGTTTGTCAGTTCGCTGCTGCTGGTAAAGATGTTGGAAAGAAGAGTCTTGCTGAAATCGCTATGAGCTATGGTTACATATATGTAGCACAAATCGCTCTTGGTGCTAATCCAGCTCAAACTCTTAAAACTATTGCTGAAGCAGAAGCTTATAACGGACCATCATTAATAATTGGATATGCACCTTGTGAACTTCACGGAGTTAAAGGTGGTATGAACCACTGCCAGGATGAAATGAAAGCAGCTGTAAAATCTGGATACTGGAATCTATTCTCCTTTAATCCTGAACTTAAGGCTGAAGGAAAGAATCCATTCACTCTTACATCTAAACCAGGTGATGGAACATACCAAGAATTCTTGAATAACGAAACACGTTACACTCGTTTGAAACGTGCATTCCCAGAACGTGCTGAAAAACTATTCAGTGAAAATGAGAAAGCTGCGATGGAACGTTATGAACATTTATTAAAGTTAGTAGAACTTTATAAATAATATTTTACAAGGCTTATTTGCTTGCAAATACGTCTTGTATATTAAGGAAGGTAAAACATGTTAGCATGTTTATATCTTAGTCATTTTCAAAAAAGAGGAGTCACTTTATGTGGCTCCTCTTTTTTGTTCTTGTGAATAATAATTGCTTACAAAATGGTTAAACTATCTAAAGCAATAATCTTTTCACTAGCTAAAGTATCTGAAAAAAATAAACTAATATTGCAAGATAATTTTGTATAATCCAATGAAAAATGTTATACTAATACTAAATAGTCTTAACTGGTTCTTCTAGGGCGTTGCATTATGCAAAATCATCTGATTGATGAACTTATTTTTTTTGAAGATGCCTAAGGATTATGATTTATTAAATTATGAGAAAGAAGGGTTTTACATGGGAAAAATGAAGACTATGGATGGAAACACTGCAGCAGCACACATAGCTTATGCTTTCACTGATGTTACAGCAATTTATCCTATAACACCATCATCACCTATGGCAGAACATGTTGATGAATGGGCAGTACAAGGTAGAAAAAATTTATTTGGTCAAACTGTTAAAGTAATGGAAATGCAATCAGAAGCAGGTGCTGCAGGTGCAGTTCATGGTTCACTTCAGGCAGGAGCTTTAACAACAACATTTACAGCTTCTCAAGGATTGCTGTTAATGATACCAAACATGTATAAAATAGCTGGTGAACTTTTACCATCAGTATTTCATGTAAGTGCAAGAGCATTAGCAACAAAATCATTAAACATATTTGGTGATCATCAGGACGTTATGGCTGCAAGACAAACAGGATTTGCACAACTTGCAGAAGGTAGTGTTCAAGAAGTTATGGATTTATCAGCAGTTGCACATTTAGCTGCAATAAAGGGAAAAGTTCCTTTTATAAACTTCTTTGATGGATTTAGAACATCACATGAAATACAAAAAATTGAAGTTATAGACTATGAAGATTTAAGACCATTATTAGATATGGATGCTGTTAAAGCATTTAGAGATAATGCTTTAAATCCAGAACACCCAGTAACTAGAGGTACAGCAGAAAATCCTGATGTATACTTCCAAGGAAGAGAAGCATCAAACAAATACTACAACGCACTTCCAGAAATAGTTGAAAACTATATGGGAGAAATCAGTAAAATCACAGGAAGAGAATATCATCTATTTAATTATTATGGAGCAGAAGATGCTGAGAGAATAATAATTGCAATGGGTTCAATTTGCGATGCAATTGAAGAAACTATAGATTACTTAAACGCTAAGGGCGAAAAAGTAGGTATATTAAAAGTACATTTATTCAGACCTTTCTCAGTTGAACACTTCTTTAAATATATACCAAAAACAGTTAAGAAAATAGCTGTTCTTGATAGAACAAAAGAACCAGGTAGCTTTGGTGAACCACTTTATCAGGATGTTGTTACATCATTCTATCAAAGTGATTTAAAACCTGTAATAGTTGGTGGAAGATATGGATTAGGTTCAAAGGATACAGTTCCTAGTGACATATTAGCTGTTTATGACAACTTAAATGCTGCTGAACCTAAAAACGGATTTACAATAGCAATAAATGATGACGTAACATTCACTTCACTTCCTACTACTGAAAAAATCGATACTACTCCAGAAGGAACTAAAGCTTGTAAGTTCTGGGGACTTGGTTCAGATGGTACAGTTGGTGCTAACAAGAGCGCTATAAAAATCATAGGTGACCATACAGACATGTATGCTCAAGGTTATTTCGCATATGATTCAAAAAAATCAGGTGGTATTACAATTTCTCACTTGAGATTTGGTAAAAAACCAATAAAATCACCATACCTTATAAATACAGCAGACTTTGTTGCGTGTCATAATCAATCTTATGTTTACAAATATGATCTTTTAGAAGGATTAAAAGATGGTGGTAACTTCTTACTTAACAGTATCTGGTCTCCTGAAGAAGTTGAAACTCATTTACCAGCAAAAATGAAGAGATATATTGCTGAACATAACATACATTTCTATACATTAAACGCTGTAAAGATAGCTCAAAGCATAGGTCTTGGCGGAAGAATCAACATGATCATGCAATCAGCATTCTTCAAATTAGCTAACATAATACCAGTTGATGATGCAATAAAATATTTAAAAGAAGCAGTTGTAACTTCTTATGGTAAAAAAGGTGAAAAAGTTGTTAAGATGAATAATGATGCTATAGATTTAGGTGTAAATGCTATAGTTAAGATAGATGTTCCAGCAGCTTGGAAAGAAGCACAGGATGAAAAGGTAGAAGAAGTTGTAAAAGCTAAACCTAAATTCATAACTGAAATTCTTGAACCAATGAATGGACAGCAAGGAGATAAACTTCCTGTAAGTGCATTCAATGGTTATGAAGACGGAACATATCCTAATGGAACTGCAGCTTATGAAAAGAGAGCAATTGCTATTAATATTCCTGAATGGCAAGTAGATAAATGTATACAATGTAACCAATGTGCATATGTTTGTCCTCACTCTGTAATAAGACCATTCTTATTAACTGAAGAAGAAACTAAGAATGCTCCAGAAGGATTTACAACTAAGCCAGCAATGGGATTAAAAACTGCTGAAAAACTTAATTTTGCAATAAAGATTAGTGCTCTTGATTGTACAGGATGCGGAAACTGTGCTCAGGTTTGTCCTGCAAAGGAAAAGGCATTAGTAATGAAACCAGCTGAATCACAATATAAAGAAGCTGATAACTTTGAATATGCACTTAATCTTTCACCAAAAGAAAATCCAATGAACAAAACAACAGTAAAAGGTAGTCAATTTGAACAGCCATTACTTGAGTTCAATGGTGCTTGTGCAGGTTGTGGAGAAGCTCCTTATGCAAGACTTATAACTCAATTATATGGTGACAGAATGATGATCGCTAATGCAACAGGTTGTACTTCAATCTGGGGTGGTAGTGCACCAGCTACACCATATACAATTAACCATAAAGGTCAAGGTCCTGCTTGGGCTAACTCATTATTCGAAGATAATGCTGAGTTTGGGTTAGGAATGTATCTTGGTGTTAAACAATTAAGAGAGAGAATAGCACAACAAGCAAATGAACTTATAGCTTCAGATGCAAAACAAGAATTAAAAGAAGCTTTAACTGAATGGGTAAATAACATGGACTTAGCTGATGAATCAAAAGCAGCTACAGCTAAATTATTACCATTATTAGAAGCAGAAAAAGATAGCAATGCTACTGTAAAAGAAATCTTCGATGCTAAAGATCATTTAGTTAAAAAATCACAATGGATATTTGGTGGAGATGGTTGGGCTTACGACATCGGTTATGGTGGTGTAGATCACGTACTTGCATCAGGTGAAGATGTAAACATATTTGTATTTGATACAGAAGTTTACTCAAATACAGGCGGTCAATCATCAAAATCTACTCCAACAGCAGCAATAGCACAATTTGCAGCTGGTGGTAAGAGAACTAAGAAGAAAGATCTTGGAATGATGGCTATGAGCTATGGCTATGTTTATGTAGCACAAATAGCTATGGGTGCTGATAAAAATCAGACTATAAAGGCTATTACTGAAGCTGAAGCTTATCCAGGTCCATCATTAATCATAGGTTATTCTCCATGTATAAACCAAGGACTAAGAGCTGGTATGGGATGTAGTCAACTTGAAGAGAAAAAAGCTGTTGATTGTGGATACTGGGCTATGTATAGATTTAACCCAACTCTTAAAGAAGCAGGAAAGAATCCGTTTAGCTTAGATTCAAAAGAGCCAACTGGTGACTTCAAAGAATTCTTATTAGGTGAAGTAAGATTTGCTTCATTAAAGAAAGTATACCCAGATAAGGCTGATGAATTATTTGCTAAAACTGAACAAGATGCTAAAGAAAGATTAGAATCTTATAAATTCTTAGCAGATAGATAATATAATAAATTTAAAAAAGAGAGGAAAGGTAACACTTTCCTCTCTTTTTTAATAAAATAATATAAATTTTAGTAAAACCCCTTTTATTATTTTCATTTTAAGGGTAAAATTAAGATATGACACAAAAAGGAGGTATGTAATAATGAGTGAAAATGAAAAAGTTAATGCATGTAGTATAGATGGGTGTGGATGTGGAGAAAATGAACATCAACATGAAGAACATTCACATGAATGCGATTGTGGGTGTGAAGATCATGAGCACGAGACATTTTCAGTAGAACTTGAAGATGAACATGGAAACGTAGTTTCCTGTGATGTTATAGACGGCTTTGTATATAATGATTTAGAATTTGCTTTAGTTCAAAATCCTCAAGATGGTTCAGTATATTTATTTAAAGTAGTAGGTGAAGGTGAAGAGGGCGAACTTGTAATTCCAGATGACGAAGAATTTAAGGCTGCTACTGCTTATTACGAATCAACTTTGGAGAAAGAAAAATAATTCCTATAAGAAGTCGCTGCTTTAAGTAGCGGCTTTTATTTTACATATATATAAGTAAAACTTGATAATATATGGAGATGATACCTTGGAGAAATTAGCTATATTTGATGTGGACTATACTTTGACAAAGAGAGAAACACTTTTTGAATTCTATATGTTTATGCTTAGAAAAAAGCCTCATTTAATAATATATATGCCCAAAAGTTTTGGTTCAGCTATTCTGTATGCTTTAGGTATTTTTGGTGCAGCTAAGGCAAAAAATAATTTTATGGCCTTTATAAAGAGGATTCATGAAGATGAAATAAAAAAGTTAGTAAAAGAATTTTATAGCACAAGATTCAGTAAAATTTTTTATGTAGATGCAATAAGCACTTTAAAAAAATTAAAAGCTGAAGGTTATAAAATATATTTAATTTCTGCATCAGCAGAATTTTATCTAAATGAACTTTATAATATAAAAGAAGTTGATAAAGTTATAGGAACAAGATTTAAATTTATTAACGGCTATTATACTGGAGAAATTACAGGAGAAAATAATAAAGGAGAGGAAAAGGTTAAAAGACTTATGGAAGTATTAAAAGAAGAAAATATTCATGTGGATTTTAAGAATTCTTATATGTATTCCGATTCCCTTTCTGATTTGCCTTTATTTAAGCTGGTGGGTCACCCTTATTTAATAAATTCCAGGAAAAAAGATCATAACATTGAAGTACTTCATTGGAAGTAAAGAGTGGCAACGTCCCTGAATAACGATTTATCCTAAAGGACAACGATTTCTAAGTATCAGAAATATCGATACTAAGAAATCTGTTTATATGATGACTATCAGTAGGATTCATTGATAGGAGGTAATAAGCTGATGGAAGACATAAGTTATAGAGAATTTTATATACAGAATGATGAAATTAAACAAAAGGATAGTTTTAATGGTGAATTTATAACTCTAGGTAAATCCCTTTATGAAGTGATTAGAATCGAAGAGGGAGTGCCTTTGTTTGTAGAAAAAAATCTTAAGAGGTTAGAAAATTCAGCAAAGATTACAAATTTAATATTGTCCATAAGCCCAGAAGAAATAAGAAAAAAAATCAACAAATTAATTCAGGTTAATGACGTAAAAATAGGAAATATAAAAATAGTTTTTAATTTCTTTAAGGATAAATGCAATTTTTATGCTTATTTTCTAAAACATAATTATCCTACTAAAGATCAGTATGATAATGGTGTAGATACTATTTTTTTTCACGGTGAGAGAAGAAATCCCAATGCTAAAATTGTTAATACCGAATTTAGAGCATCTGTAGAAGCAAAAATGAAGGAAAATAATGCCTACGAGGCACTGCTGGTTGATAGAAATGGTAATATAACAGAGGGAAGTAGATCAAATATATTTATGGTGAAGGATAAAACTGTTTATACTGCTCCACTAGAAGATGTTTTACCAGGCACTACTAGAGATTCTATTATAGAGGTTGCTTTAAAATGCGGGTATGAATTTAAGGAAAAAAGAATAAATTATAAAGATGTAACTAAAATAGATGGAATGTTTATTTCAGGCACTCTGTCAAAGGTATTGCCAATAAGAAGAATAGGAACTATTCAGCTGAACTCTTCTAAAAATGCTGCAATTAGAAATATAATGGCAGAATATGATAAAATGATTAAAGAGTACATTACTGAAAATAGACTATTAAAGATTTAACCTTAGCTTCGCCGCGGAAAAATTGCACCTGGGGTAAATAAAAAAACTGGAAAAAATTACACCCCAGGGGTAAATTTCTTAATTTCATTAACTCTTAATTCTTAGATTTGAACTTTAAACTCTAAATTTACAGTTTTATCTAAAGATTCCTTCAGTTTCTTTGCTGAATCCTGCAGAGCGGATAATTCTTCCTTATTTAAAGGGGATTCTACTATATTTTTTACTCCTGATGCACCTATTACACTTGGAACACCTAGGTATATATCCTTTATCCCATACTGACCTTCAAGTAAAGTGGAAATAGTCAATATGGAGTTTTCATCTCTTAATATGGCTTCTACGATTCTTCTTATTGCAAGAGCTACAGCATAATAGGTTGCTCCTTTTTTCTTAATGATTTCATAGGCTGCATTTTTTACATTTTCATGAATTTTATATCTTATATTTCCATCACATTTATTGCAATATCTGCTGCAATATTCAGCAATATCCAGGCCTGCTATATTAGTTATGCTCCAGGTAGCTATTTCTGAATCACCATGTTCACCCATTATATAAGTGTGGATATTTCTTGTATCAATATTAAAGTGATCACCTAGCATATATTTAAATCTGGAAGTATCCAGAACAGTACCAGAGCCAATAACTCTTTCCTTTGGAAATCCAGAAATTTTATAAGTTATATAAGACAATATATCTACTGGATTAGAAACTACCAATAATATTGAATTTGGACTATATTTTACAACCTCAGGAACTATGGAATTCATTATTTTATAATTTTTATTTATGAGGTCAAGCCTAGTTTCTCCAGGTTTTTGTGGAGCACCAGCTGTTATTATAACAATATCTGAATTATTGGTGTCTGCATAGTCTCCAGCTTTAATAATTGCTGGTTTCACAAAAGATACACCATGGGATAGATCCATTGCTTCACCTTCAGCCTTATCCTTATTAATGTCTACTATCACAATTTCTGAAGCAAGACCTTCATCTATAAGGGCAAAAGCAGTAGTTGATCCAACAAAACCTGCACCTATTATTGAAATCTTAGTTGTTGTTTTCATAATAAAAACCTCCTTGAATATAGAAAAATTTTAGTATATGAAGCATTGTAATACTTATTATAAGTATATTATAAAACAAAAGATAATGATTATCAATTAAGAGAAGTATAAATTGAAGATTTCTGAGCACTAACCAGTGAAAGCTTTTCACCCAATATGTAAACAATATGTTATAATAACATTAATAATTTTGTGCAATATATTTTCAAATTATGCGGAGGATGTAATGATTGAGGATGCAATAATAAAAAAAGTATTAAATAATAATGTTGTCATAGCCCAAAAAGACAACAGTGATTTTATACTTATTGGAAATGGCCTTGGATTCGATTTCCATAAGGGAAGCACAGTACCAAGTAGTAGAATTGAAAAGGTATTCATAAGAGAGACTACAGAGATAGCTAATAATTATGATAAGGTTTTGGAAACCATTGATAATAAAATTATAGGCCTTTCAGAGGAAGTAATATGTATAGCAGAAAAGGATTTAGGGATTAAACTAAGTGATTCTATACATGTTTCTCTACCAGATCATATAAATTTTTCTTTAAGACGTATGGAAAAAAATATAAAAATAGAAAATCCATTTTTAAATGAATTAAGGGTATTGTATCCAGTGGAATATTCTATAGCTTCTAAAGCTCTAAAAATGATTAATGAAAGATTTAATTCCAAGCTTCAAGAAGATGAAATTGGTTTTATATGTCTTCATATTCAAGCTGCAATTACAGAAAAGGGAATAGGCGTTCATCTGGAATATACAAAAAAGATTAAAGAGATTATGGATCTTATTAAAAAATTAATAGGAAGATCTATAGATAAGAATTCTTTAGAATACGCCAGAACCTTAACTCATATAAATTTTATGCTGGAGAGAGTATTAGAGGGTAAAACTATAAAGAATTTATTATTAGATAATATAAAGGATAAGCTTTCTAAGGAGTATGATATTGCTATAAAACTAGCTTTAATGATAGATGCTTTATTTTCTGTGAAGGTACCAGAAGATGAAATAGGTTATTTAGCACTGCATTTAAAAAGACTTTCCGATATGGAAAGCTAAGAATAGTGTAGTAGTAGATTATGTCACAATTTAGATAAAAAACTCATTTTCTATCTAAAAAAATTGATTGTAAAGTTTATTTGGACTTTTACGATATAATAAATAAAGTGTAATTGGGCAGATTCAAAGAAATAAAAAATTATTATTTCTTTTTCTATGCTGTATTTAATTGGAGTGCTTGTAATGGATGGAGCATATGATGCTATAAGAAAATTAGAAATTTTAACTAGTCCTAATAATATGGAAGTACATATACATATAAACTATATACCTAAAACTGATAAACTTAATAAGGATAAAACTATATCAAATCATACTGTGAAAAAAATCACATGAGATATTCACAAGTTTATTCAGCAGAAGAAATTAGGAAACAGTTGAAGAACAATGGAATAATTTACGGGATTTTAGAAGATGCCTTAGAAAAGTGCAGCAATGTAGATGGAGTAAAAAATTTATTAATTGCTAAGGGAAAAGAACCAGTAGATGGTACTGATGATTTTCTTGAAATTAGGTTTAAAACAGGCAGCATTAAGGAGTTTATAGAAGATAGTCGTGGAAGGGTAAATTTTAAAAGTATAGGTTTTGTTGATTACGTACAAAAAGACACAGTAATTGCAGTAAAGCATAAGGGCATAGATGGAAGTGATGGTAAGGATATATACGGCAATGGTGTAGAGCATAAACCCGGTAAAAGAATTAATCTTAGAGTAGGAACGGGCTGCTGTATTAAAGATGAAAATGAAATCCTTGCGTTAATAAAGGGTGAACCAAGTTTTCAGGGAAACACATTTTGCGTACATAAATTACATGAAATAACTTCAGATGTGGATATTAAAACTGGAAATGTAAAGTTTGATGGAGCAATATTGATAAATGGAACAGTTAAGGAAGATATGATGGTAGAATCTGGAGATTTCGTGGAGATTAAAAAGGACATAGAGAAGTCAAGAATTATTGCAAAAGGAAATGTCGTAGTTAATGGAAACGTAATTTCTTCCACAATTGTATCTGGTGGAGAAGATACAACAAGGATTAGAGATTCAAATATACTATTAAACTTAAAAGACAATATTTTAAATCTAATTAATGCTGCAAGACAAATGCAGAAATTAATTAGATTGCAAAATGATATTTCTTATGGGGAAATAATAAAATTATTACTAGAAAACAGATTCAAGAGTATATTGAAACTATGCACTGAGATTATAAATGATGATGAATATATGTCTAAATTATTTATAAAAAAACTATTTAATTTAGCTCCACTGAAAATAAAAAATTCAAAAGAATTGCTTGAAATCATTTTTTTAATAGATAAAAATATAGAGAATATTAAAAAATTTGCTATAATACCTACAAATATTGATATTCCTTATTGTCAAGACTCCACAATCGAAAGTTCTGGTAGTATAACAATTAATGGTAAGGGTGAATATGTATCAAGACTTGTAGCTAAGGATTACATAATATTTAAAAATGATGATAGTATTTCAAGAGGAGGATTCATTAAAGCAGAGCATGAAGTCCGATGTGGTATAGTTGGAAGCCCAAGTGGCGTGTCAACAAAGATTTCTGTTGGAAGAAATGGTCATATATATGTAAAAAAGGCTTATGCCAATACAATATTTGTCATAGATAATATAGAATACATATTGGAAGTACCAGGTAAAGAAATACATGCTTATTTAAACAATAATAGAGAAATTGTAGTTAATAAATTTCCATTATATGACAACTAGCAGCTGTATAAAGTTAAGTATACAAGGTTGGCCACTGGATAGTTCATTTAAGCTTAGTGAAGTGCAAATTCCCACAGAGTAAGATACATTGATAGGAGGGTATAATTATGGATGGTAAAGAACTGAAAATATTGATTTTTAATATAAATGGTGAATATTATGCAGCAGATATTATGGAAGTAGAGAGAATATTGGGCTATGAAAAAACTACAAAATTACCTGATTCACCGGAATTTGTGGATGGTTTAATAAATTATGAAGGTAAAATTCTTCCAGTCATTTCTCTATCAAGAAGGTTTAATCTGTCAGAAAACAGTATAAATGAGGATTCCAAAATCATAGTTTCAAAGCAAAAGGAAAGTAAATTTGGAATTATTGTAGATGTAGTTTCGGAAGTAAAAGATATAAATATTAAGGATATGGAAGAAGCACCAGATGTAGTAGGTGGAATTTCTAAAAGATATATTAAGGGTTTAATAAAAATAGATGGAAAGATAATTATCTTCTTAAGGTTATCCAATATTCTAAGTGAAGAAGAGAAAATATTAATATAGAATTATAGAAGATTGATAAGGTGAGTATATGGATGAGGTAAAAGAGATAAGAGTAGGGATAGCCGATTTAAATTTAGCCTATCCGCCGGATAGAATAATAACTGTTGGGCTTGGTTCCTGCGTGGGTATCGCTCTATATGATCAATATAAAAAAATAGGGGGATTAGCTCATATAATGCTGCCGGATAGCAGGCAATTCAATAACATTACAAATGAAAAAAAATTTGCTGATCTTGCTATACCTATTTTAATTGAAAAAATGGTAAAGCAAGGCTCTAGCGTAAGAAATATAAAGGCCAAAATTGCTGGTGGAGCATCTATGTTTAATTTTACTGATAAACGTATGAATATGGATATTGGAAAGAGAAATAGCATGGCCGTGAAAAATATGTTAAGGGAGTTTAATATACCTATATTGAGTGAAGATGTGGGTGGCAATAAAGGGAGAACTATGATCCTTCGCACTTCAGACTTTATTGTACAGATAAGAACTGTAGGGCTTGGTATAAAAGAAATTTAAGTTCTCTGAAAATAAGTATAAGTGAAAACAGAGGATGCAAATGGAGTGATATTATTTGGAAAGCATAAAGGTTTTAATAGTTGATGATTCAGCATTAATGAGAAAAGTAATATCTGATATGTTAAATGAAAAAAAAGGCATTAATGTTGTAGATACAGCTAGAAATGGACAGGATGCACTTGAAAAGATTAAGAAGATAACTGTGGATGTTATTACTCTTGATGTAGAAATGCCTATTATGAATGGTATAGATACTTTAAAGGAACTAAAAAAAAGTAAAATAAATATACCTGTCATTATGTTAAGTGGTTTCACAAAAGTGAGTACAAGACTAACCATGGAGTGTTTACAGTTAGGTGCTTTTGACTTTATCTCCAAGCCCTCGGGGGCTATATCTATAGATATTAATAGGGTTCAGGATGAATTGGTTTTAAAGGTAAGGGCCGCTTTTCAGGAATGTTTAAGTAGAGGTAATTGTGGGGTAAGGAAATTATCAGTAGACTCTAAACAAGAAAATTATAAGGATAAAATTGATAAGATCTATTTATCAGGTATTGAAGCTGTGGTTATTGGTGCATCTACAGGAGGGCCTAAGGCGGTATACAATGTAATCACAAAATTTCCAAAGAATATAGGCGTCCCAATCTTTATTGTGCAGCATATGCCAGCAGGTTTTACAAAGGCTTTTGCGGAAAGATTAGATTCTAATAGTGAGATAAAGATAGTAGAAGCCAAGGAAGGTGAGATATATGAAAAGAATATAGCTTATGTGGCACCTGGAGGTAAAAAGTGATGGCAGGATTCATTTGAATAAAGAGCCAGCTATATGGGGAGTTAGACCAGCTGTAGATAAGTTATTTAAATCTGCTTCAGAAGTTTTTAAAAATAAAATTGTAAGTGTAGTTTTAACTGGAATGGGAAGAGATGGTGCAGAAGGTACCAAGGTAATAAAGCAAAAGGGTGGAATAACAATATCAGAGGATGAATCCACTTGCGTTATCTATGGTATGCCTAAAATGGCCTATGAAACTGGTGCTGTAGATTTCGTAATACCACTTGATAAAATTGCGCAGGAAATTATAAAAATAGTTCATGGAATCAGGAGGTAGCAATGGATTTAGAGCAGTTTAAAGATTGGGTCTTAAAATATTTTGGAATAAATTTATTCGCCTATAAGTCAAACCAGCTTCACAGACGAATTTTAAGCTTGATGTCAAGAATTGGCATAAGCAGTATTGATGATTATGTAAAACTTTTAAAAAATGATTATGCTCAAAGACAAAAATTTTTAGATTTTATTACTATAAATGTAACAGAATTTTTTAGAAATCCAGAATTATTTAAAGAACTTGAAAGAGAAATTGGAATATATGTAAAGGAAAAAAATCAGAATTTAAAAGTATGGAGTGCTGCTTGTTCCATAGGAGCAGAGCCTTATTCCTTGGCTATAATTTTTGACAATTTAAAAAATGCTAATAGACCATCAATAATAGCTACAGATATTGATACAACTATTTTGGAAAGAGCAAAAAAAGGTGAGTATACATTATCTGAAATGAAAAATGTAGAAAAAAAATATATAGATAGGTATTTTAAACTAGCAGGAGATAAATATCTTATAGACACAAGCATTAAGAGCATGGTAACATTTGAGAAGCATGATTTAATACTTCAGAATTATGAAAAGAATTTTGATTTGATTGTATGCAGAAATGTAGTAATATATTTTAATCAGGACATAAAAGAGAAAATATACGAAAAATTTAGTAACTCGTTAAAAAAAGATGGCTTGTTATTTGTAGGGGCAACAGAAAGCATATATAATTACAGAGATTATGGTTTTGAAAAAGCATCTACTTTTATCTATAGAAAGCTGTAAGGGGGAAAAGTACTTTGGATACTTCACAATATTTGTCAATGTTTTTGGAAGAATCAATGGATAATCTACAAAGGTTAAATGAAGTGCTTCTACAGTTGGAACAAGAACCAGAGGATGTAGATAAATTAAATGAAATATTTAGAGTTGCACATACCATAAAGGGTATGGCAGCAACTATGGGTTTTAATAGAATGGCAGAGCTTACTCATAAGATGGAAGATGTGCTTTCAGAATTTAGAAATGGAGAACTTAAGGTCACTCAAAAAGTAGTTACAGTATTATTTAAATGTCTTGATACCTTAGAAAAAATGGTAGATAATATATCAAATGGTGAAGAAGAAGAAATACCCGTAGGAGATATTATAGATAAACTTGAGGATATATCTAAAAATGCCATGAATTCTTCTGAGGAAATATCAGCTAAAGAGCTGCAGCAGGAGGACAAGCTAAACGGTGAAGAGGAGAAAGCTTCAAAGGACAATAGAGAAGATAGTAAAATACAATTAAATGAATATGATGCAAATGTGATAAAGCAGGCACTGGACAAAGGCTATAATGCTCTAGCAATTACTATAATGCTTAGTGAAACAACTCTGCTGAAATCTGCCCGCTCTTTCTTAATATTTAAGAGCCTTGAGGAAAGTGGAGAAATTATCAAGTCTATTCCAGGTACAGAAGATTTGGAAAGTGAAAATTTTGATTTTGAAATACAACTTGTGTATATAACTGGAAGTTCTAAAGAGGATACTAAAAAAATATTAGAGGATATTTCGGAAATCGATGAAATTGAAATAACTAATGTAGATGCTAATAATATAAAAGACTATTATAATGATTATAGAGTGGAAAAACTGGTTGAAAAAGTTGAAGTAAAAGCTGCGCAGCCTCAGGCAAAAACTAAGGTGAGCATTGAAAATACACAAAAAAAACCTGCAGAAAACCATAAAAAAGTTCATCAGTCTGTAAGGGTAGATCTTGAAAGATTAGATAAATTTTTAAATATGGTTTCTGAACTGGTAATAAATAGGACAAGACTTGAACAAATAAGCAGTAATTATAAACTTACAGAACTTAATGAAACTATAGAGCAAGTGGCCAGAACTACAAATGATCTGCAGGATCTTGTTATGAAAATCAGAATGCTTCCACTGGACACTGTTTTTAATAGATTTCCAAGGATGGTAAGGGATTTATCTGTAGAATTAGATAAGGAAATGGAACTTATCATAGAAGGACAGGATACAGAACTTGATAGAACTGTTATTGATGAAATTGGAGAACCTTTAATTCATCTCATAAGAAATGCGGCGGATCATGGTATTGAATCTAAGGAGGAGAGAATCTCTAAGGGTAAAGATGCAGTAGGAAAGATAAGATTAATAGCCTATCAGGAAGGTACTAAAGCAGTAATAAAGGTTCAAGACGATGGTGCAGGTATAGATGTAGAAAAGGTCAGAGCAAAGGCAGAAAAAGTAGGTATTAATACTGCTGGAATGAGTGAAAATGATATTAAAAATCTTATTTTTGCCCAAGGCTTCAGTACCAATGAAACTGTAACAGATATTTCAGGCAGAGGAGTTGGTATGGATGTGGTTAAGACAAAGATTTCAGCTCTTGGAGGTACTGTAGATACCAGCAGTGAACAAGGTGAAGGTTCAACCTTCATCATAAAATTACCTTTGACACTTCAAATAATAACTGCTCTTCTAGTAAAAGTAGGAGAAGAAAATTTAGCAATTTCATTAAACTATATTGATAGTGTTATCGATTATAAAGAGGGAGACATAAAAAGGACTAACAATAAAGAAGTTATTGTCTATAGAGGCAAGGTACTACCTATAATAAGAGTTAATAAACGTCTGGGACTTCCAAAGACAAATAAGGATAAAGTTTACATAGTAATAGTTAATGTGGGAGAAAAAAGTGCAGGACTCCTTGTGGATTCACTTCAAGGTCAACAGGATATTGTAATAAAGCCACTTGGCAAAACTCTAAAACAGCTTAAGGAATATATAGGGGCAACAATACTTGGAGATGGATTTGTAACTCTCATTCTTGATGTTGCAGCCTTTGTATAGGAGGTGAATCAATGGATTACTCACAGTTTACGCCAATGCAGTTTGATGCACTTAAGGAAGTAAGTAATATAGGAGCAGGAAATGCAGCTACAGCACTATCAAGACTTCTAAACAGAAAAGTGGACATGACTGTTCCTTCGGTAAATATAATTCCTCTGGAATCGGTATTTACAAAAATTGATGCAGAGAAAATAGCTGTTGGGGTTATTGTAAGAGTTTTGGGAGATACACCAGGAAATATTCTGTTTATATTTGAAAAAGAGGTAGCTTTTGATATAATTAAGAAATTGACAGGTACCCAAGAAGAGGAACTAAGTGAAATGGGAGCCTCAGTAGTGGCTGAAATAGGAAATATAATATCTGCTTCTTACATGAATGCCATAAGCAGGTTTACAAATCTTGCTATAACACCATCAGTACCAGCCGTGAGCTACGATATGATGGCAGCTATTCTTTCTACCAGTTTTATTGAAGCCGGTCAATTTGAGGACAATGTGCTGGATTTTGAAACAGAATTTTTACAAGATGATTTAAATAAAATAAGCGGGCATTTTTATTATATACCTATGCCCGGTTCATTAGAAAAGATATTAAATACATTAGGAGTAAATTAATTTGGAGGTTGTATAAAATGGCAAAAGTTTTAATTGTTGATGATGCTGCTTTTATGAGAATGATGATAAAGGACATATTGGAGAAAAATGGATTTGAAGTAATAGGAGAAGCTAGCAATGGCTTAAAAGCCGTAGAACTTTATAAAAAAGAAAGACCGGATGTAGTTACTATGGATATAACTATGCCGGATATGGATGGCATAGAAGCTGTAAAGGCAATAAGGGAATTTGATCCAACTGCAAGGGTGATTATGTGCAGCGCTATGGGACAGCAAACTATGGTAATGGATGCTATAAAGGCAGGGGCAAAGGATTTTATAGTTAAGCCTTTTCAGTCAGACAGAGTACTTGAAGCAATTAGAAAAGCTATAGGTTAAGTTTTAAAAGATAGTTTTGTGAAATATAAGGTGTTTCTATAAATATCTTAGTTGGAGGTGAAAAATGTGCAGGTAGTTATTTTTAAGTTAAAAAATGAACAATTTGCGGTGGAAACCTCAAAGGTTCAGACTATCAGCGAAGCTGTAACAGTAACTAAGGTTCCAAAGGCTCCAGAATACGTAAAGGGATTAATTAATCTTAGAGGTACTGTAATCTCTCTATTAGATATAAATTTGCTTTTAGATTCAGAAAAAAGTGAAGCTGAGCAGCAAAGTGTAATAATATTAAAACTTGAGGATGAACTTATAGCTATTTCAGTGGATCAGGTAGATGAAGTTTTGGAAATAGATGAAGATATAATAGAAAATATTAAAGATGATACAAAAAAATCCTATGTAAAGGGAATTATAAATTTTAAAGATAGAGTAGTAACTTTTATTGATATTGATAGATTGATTGCTAAATAAGGCACATTCGAATAAATAACTAGTCAGTATGCTAGACTATTTTGAATCCTACTACGTCAACAGAACCCTCAGATAGCTCACTATCTTTGGAACCTGTTTCCTTGTAAGATTCAAAATATTCGTCGCATCTTTGACTTTATATTTATTTTCATATACCTAAAACTAATTTAGAGAAATGAGGGGAAAAAATGGCAGACGTTTTATCTCAAAATGAAATAGATGCTCTTTTATCTGCCTTATCCTCTGGTGAACTAAAACCAGAAGAAATTCCAAAGGAAGAGGAAAAGCAAAAGGTTAAGCTTTATGATTTTAGAAGTCCTCAAAAGTTTTCTAAAGATCATATAAGGACACTTGAGCTTATACACGATAATTATGCCAGGATTATTTCAAATTATCTTACAGCTCAGGTAAGAAGCAATGTGAAGGTTAAGATTGAATCTGTTGAACAGATAACCTATGAAGAGTTTATTCATTCTATACCAAATCCAACAATTCTTACGATTTTTAAAATGCCTCCGCTTAGCGGCTCTATATTGTTTGAGACAAATCCCCAGTTTGTATATCAGATAATAGATATTCTACTTGGTGGAAATGGCTATGGTAAATATAAATCAAAAGAATTTACGGATATCGATAAAAATATTATTACGAAAATCAATGAAGAATTAATATCCAATTTGAAGCTTGCCTGGGGAGATGTAGTAGAAGTTAAACCAGAAATAGAGGCATTGGAAACTAACCCGGCCTTAAACCAAACTCTAGCACCTCATGAACCTGTGGCACTCATAACTTTTTCTGTTGAAATGGCCGGTAGTAACAGTTTTATAAATATATGTATACCTTATTTGAGTATAGAAAAAGTATTGGATAAACTGGTAGTTCAATATTGGTATCAGGAAAATGATGAAACTATAGTTAATCAATCAAGAGAAAAATTAAAGGACAGATTAAATATTGTAGATGTTCCATTGATTGCGACTTTAGGAAGTGCCAGTATTACAGTAGATGAATTTTTAAAGCTTTCCGTAGGTGATGTAATTACTCTTAATAGTAAGTGTAGTGATCCGGTTTCTGTTTTCATAGATGGAAATGTGCATTATACAGGAAAACCAGGAGTCATAGGAAAAAGCATGGGAGTACAAATTTTAGATATTATTGATAAGGATGTGGAAAATTATGAGTGATGGTTTTCTTTCACAGGAGGAAATAGATTCACTTTTAAATGGTGGAGCTACTTCTCAAAATGAAGAAGAAATAGAGAAGAATGATATTCTTTCAGATATAGAAAAGGATATGCTTGGTGAAATTGGGAATATATCCATGGGATCAGCAGCAACAGCACTTTCTACCATAATAAATCAGCAGGTTAATATAACCACTCCTGTAGTTACTATTACAACTTTGAAGGAATTAAGAACTCAGTTTCATGTTCCAAATATTGCTTTAGATGTACAGTATACCAGCGGTATAGTTGGAGAAAATCTTCTTATAATGAAGGTTACTGATGCTGGAGTAATAGCAAACTTGATGATGGGTGGAGACGGCCATGTTAATACTGTAGAGTTATCAGAGATTGAACTCAGTGCAGTTTCTGAAGCCATGAATCAGATGATAGGTTCTGCGGCAACTGCTATGGCCACTATGCTTCTTAGAGAAGTAAATATTTCTCCACCAACTTCAGAAATAATTAATAGTGATACTCAAAAATTATCTGCAGGAATAACTGAGGATGAACAAATAGTTGAGGTTGCCTTCAGAATAACTATAGGAGATTTAGTAGACAGCAGTATTATGCAGATACTTCCAATATCTACAGGTAAAAAACTTAGTTCTATTATGATGGGAGTACAGTCTGGAGGTACAAAGAATGAGACTGCGGCTGATAATCAAACAGCAGAATTAAAAAGCCAGCCTTCAATGCAGCAGCAACCTGTAAATAATGAAAATTATGAGCCGATTCAAAATAGAATTGTAGAAAAACCAATTGAAACTCCACAGCCTCAGGTAGAAGTACAAAAGGCGAATTTTCAACCGCTGCAGGACAAATCTATTTATACTGAACCAAAAAATATTGACTTAATATTAGATGTACCTCTAGATATTTCCGTAGTTCTTGGAAGAACTAAAAAAAATATAAAGGAAATTTTAAATCTAGGTACAGGTTCCCTTATAGAGCTGGATAAGCTTGCAGAGGAACCAGTAGAAATACTAGTCAATGGTAAAAAGATAGCCTATGGCGAAGTGGTAGTAGTAGATGAAAATTTTGGAGTTAGAATAACCAGTATTGTGAGCAATGATGATAGAGTTAGAAGTTTGGGAAGATAATTTAGTTGAAAACATCTGTTAAGGCAGATGTTTTTTTATATAGGAAATTATAGAAAATGACGAAATAAAAGCAGTTGAGAATTGACAATGGACAGTGGATAGTTAATGGAAAATTGCAATTTAATAAGAAATTTGTTGATAAAGGTCTAATTAATTTAAAAGAGTAAAGCTAAACTTTTATGATATAATAACGATAATAAAAATATGATATAACAGAAAACGTAGGGAGTGTATTAATATGAAAATAAATGGAGTGGGCTTAGGAAAGGTTTTACAGATGTATAACAATAACAGAGTTAATAAAAATGTTTCTGAAAATAAAACCGCAGAAAAATCAACTAAAGACTCACTGGAAATATCAAAACTTGGTAAGAGTCTTAGTGCATACTCCACGGAAGATAATTTTGGAACCTCTAAGGCAAAGCTTGCTGAGATAAAAAAACAAGTAGAGAACGGAACTTATAATAGAGACTCCAAACTAGTGGCACAAAAACTTTTGGATCATATAAAGGGAAAAGGTGTCTAGTATGAAAGAACAGTTAAAGGATGTAATGGTAAAGGAATACAGAGCTTTAAAGGAATTACTTGAATCCTTAGATAGGCAGCATGAACTTTATCTGAAAAATGATATTTTTCAACTTGAAGATATAGTGAAAACTATAGAGAGCAATAACAGGGTTATTGCGGAGCTTGAGGTGGAGAGAAGAAAAATTACTGGTGCAAACTCCATGAATGAAATAGTAAGAGCTTTTGAGGATGAAGAATTAGAAAACAACTACAGAAATATAAAAAGGCTTTTGCAGGAAATTAAGGTTCAAAAAGAAAGTAATGAGCTTTTATTTAGACAGGGCTTAGTATTTACAAACAGAATATTAAATATATTCAGTCCGAACAAGAATTTAAAAACCTATAATTCTCTTGGAAGAATAGGTAAATAAGTGAGGTGTAGTAATGGCAGGATTATTTTCAACATTAAATATTGGAACCAGCGGTATGTCAGCACAGCAAAAGGCAATTGATGTTACTTCACATAATATAGCAAATGCAAATACTGAAGGGTATACAAGGCAAAGAGCTGTTATAGAATCTAATACTCCCTATGACATGCCCTCGGTAAATAATGCAATTAGTGGAGGACAGGTAGGTACCGGTGCTGCGGTAACCGCAGTGCAGAGAGTAAGAGATGATTTCCTGGATTATCAGGTAAGAGCGGAAACCAGTACAAAGGGAACCTATGAAACAAGAGACAATTATTTAAGTCAAGTTGAAAGTATATTCAATGAACCTTCTGATACGGGAATATCCTCTTTAATGGGAAAGTTCTTTAACTCCTGGCAGGATCTTTCAACTCAGCCACAAGATTCTAATGAAAGAACGGTTGTAGCTCAGCAGTCAGCTGCACTAGCTGATGCACTAAATCATTCCTATAATCAGCTTCAGAGTTTGAAGGCGGATTCACAATCCTTTTTAAAAGAACAGGTAATACAGGTTAATGATTATTTAGACCAGATAGATAAACTTAATCAACAGATAATGAGTGTTAAAATTGCCGGCAGTGAGCCCAATGACCTAATGGATAAAAGGGATTTGCTGCTGGATAAATTAAGTTCAGATTTTAACATTACCATTGATAAAAAAAATTATGATGGAATAAATTTAAAAGCTAGAAATAGTGATGGAATCAGCAATGCTTCATTGGTACAGTCGGAAAACAGTGATGATGTAAAGAGATTTTCCTATATAAGCGGCATTGAACAAGTAGGAGATTCCAATGAATACAAAATAACCTATTACAAAAATGGTGATATGACTAACGATGCAAATAAAGTAGAAGTATATGTGGCAAATATAGATGCAGACAAGCTAAAACAGTTGGATGAAAATAGGGTATTATGGGCAAATAAGGATGGATTGGCAATAGGTCTTTCTGCAGATGAATCTGGAGCACTTAACCTCCATGGAAAAAGTCAATATGATCCAGTGGATACTTCACAGATTAAACTGTTTAATCCTGATAGTGGTCAACTTAAAGGTGCCATGTCCGTGCAGCAGGATATTGATAATTATACTGACCAGTTAAATAAAATGGCAAAGGCTTTAGCTTTCACTGTTAATGCAATACAAAGTGGGAGAACTAGTGTGGGTAATCCTCAGAATCCATTGGGAAATCCACCAGATGCAGATTATATGCCGTTTTTTGTAAATTCTGATTCTGCATTATACGATACTGATAGCGATGGAAAAGATACTTTAAATAACTTAGGACAAACTTTAAATAATGAAGTAAATATAACTGCGGGTAATATAAGCGTTAATAGAGAAATCTTAGATGATCCTATGAAGATTAAGACCAATACTCATGACGATGAATTTGCCTATGCCAGTGAGAATGATGTAGATGGTAATGGTGATGGAAAAAGGGCTCTTGCTATTGCACAACTTAGGGACAAGATTATTACTATACAGAATATTAATTCCAGTACCTTAAGAAGCGATTTTATAACAACACTTTCTTCAGATGATAATGGTGTTGGAACTATTCAAAATAGTGCCAATGGCATGACTATGGATAGTTATTATAAAGATACTGTAGATAAGCTAGGCGTTCAGGAGCAGCAAGCACAGAGAGTAGTTCAAAATCAAACTTCCCTGCTTCAAAATTTTCAGCAGTCTAGAGCTTCTGTTTCAGGGGTATCCATTGATGAAGAGATGGCAAACTTAATACAATACCAGCATGCTTATCAGGCAAATGCAAAGATTATATCTACAGTAGATCAGCTGCTGGATGTAGTGATAAATGGATTGATAAAATAATCTAAATAATTTACTTTAGGCATCGTAAAGAAATAACTAGTTAGTAGGCTAGTATATTTTGTATCTTTAACTTATTATTTATTTTCAGATGTCTTAATACAAGAGGTGAAAATATGAGAATTACAAATAGCATGATAACCAGCAATTTTTTATCAGATATGCAGAATAATCTTCAAAATATGCAGAAGATACAACAGCAAATGACTTCAGGAAAGATCATAAGCAAGCCTTCAGATAATCCTTTTATAGCTTCCAGATCCATGCAGCTTAATTCTCAACTGGATGCAAATACTCAATACAGCAGCAATATAAAAGATGCTTCAAATTGGCTTGATACTACGGATACAACTTTAGGTCAGGTGGGAAATGCACTTCAAAGAATAAATGAACTTTTAGTTTCTACTGGAAATCCCGGATACAGTAATGATGAAAATCAATCTGTAAAAGATGAAATAAATCAGATAATAAGTGGTCTTTCTCAAACGCTGAATACCAATTTTGATGGAAAGTATTTATTTGGTGGAACCAGGGTTACTGTTAAACCACTTGGTACAACTACAGATGCAAATGGAAATACACAGTTGGTCTATAATAAGTCCGATGGGAATCCGCTAAATTCCAATGCAGCTTCAGATACTGTGGATGCAAAGCAGCTTAATATGATAAATAAAAAACTATCTACAGAAATATCTCAGGGAGTTACCATGGATTACAGTGTATCTGCTGCAGATGTTTTAAAATATAAAAGTGAACCATCTACTGCTGCTAAGCCTACGGACCTAAGAGATTTACTTCAATCCATTGTAAATCATTTGGATGGAAAAAATGCAGATGGTTCAACACCAGCATCAGGAGCTGCCAGCCCTACAAGTCTTTTAGTAACAACTGATTTACAAGGTATACAGGATGCAACTAATAATGTACTGAGACTTCGCTCTGAGGTAGGAGCAAAGTCAAATAGAATGAAAGATGCAGCTGATAGTAATGATGCTCAAACACAAAATCTCACAACGATACTATCTAAGACAGAGGATATAGATATAACTCAAAAGACTATGGAGTATGCTACGGCTCAAACTGTTTATACCGCAGCACTTCAAACCAGTGCCAGAGTACTGCAACCTTCACTTTTAGACTACCTTAGATAGAAGCAGTGGAGAGTTGAAAGTTGAGGGTGAAGGAAACTTTTTCTCCGCACTCCTAACTAACTATCAACTTTCCACTATCAATTTTTAACTTAAACAGAAGGGTGATTTTTATGGAGCTTATAACAAAATATCATGGAACAATTGAATACAAGGAAGAAGAAATAATATATTTTAAAAAGGGAATTCCAGGCTTTCAAAATTTAAAAAAATTTGTACTCCTTCCTGTAGAGGAAAATGACTTTTTCAGTGTGCTGCATTCTGTAGAAGATAATAATATAGGTTTTATAGTTGTATCATCTTTTAATGTAAAAAAGGACTATGAAATAGAATTGAATGACACTGTTTTAAAGGAACTAAACATTAAAGAAGAGAAGGATGTTTCTATTTTTAATACAGTTACTCTAAATTCAGAGGTATCAAAAATAACTTCTAATTTAAAAGCTCCTATATTAATAAATATAAAAGACAGATTAGGGGAACAGATAATACTAAATGATGAAAAATATGAAATAAAATATCCCCTATTTAAGGAGTGAGTTTATGCTCGTGATTACAAGAAAAAAAGGTGAATCCATACTTATAGGAGACAATATAGAGGTTAAAATTGTAAAAATAGATGATGGCTCCGTAAAGATTGCCATAGATGCCCCAAAGGAAGTAGTAATACTTCGTGGTGAACTCTACAAGGAAGTAGAAGAAGAGAATAAAAATGCAGTAGTTTTTGAAAAATCAATTTTAAAGAATATTAAAAAATAATTTAGGCATAGATAAGAATAGTAAGCAAAGCTAATAGTATACGACCCTTCATTTCTTTAAAGATGCCTTGTTAAATAGAGGTGTGATAATATGGATGTTAAGAGCATTAGTCAGGGAGGACTAACAACTTCAGGAGCGTCACAAACTATCAGTAGTGAAAAAAATACAACTTCAAATATAAATAAGGTTACTAAAAGCGATAGTGGTAATTATCAAAGCCAAAGACATGATAGAGTAATTACGGAAGCTCAAGTGAAAAATGTAGTGGAGAAAATGAGTAAGCTTTTGGATGAAGAAAATACCCATGTAGAATATGAAGCACACAAAGGTATGTGGAATGTAGTAATAAAGATAATGGATAACAAGACAAATGAAATAGTAACACAGATACCAGCAAAACAAGTAGTAGAAGCTATGGAAAATCTCTATAATTCAGTGGGACTTATAATGGATAAGAAAGCTTAGTAAATTGACAATTGACAGAGGACAATTGAGATAAAATTTTTATCATTAATAATTGTCAACTGTTGGCTTTCAATTGTTAAATGGGGTGTTTCTATGGAATTTAAAATAAATAAAATCGATATGGAAATTAGGCAGAGGATCAACGATAAGCGAAAAGAAGGCAAGGTACACAGCAACGGAAATGTAAAAATAAATAAAGTTAATTCAGATAAAAACGATAATAGTAGAAACGATAAATTTGAACAGATAATGTCAAAAATCAAAAAGGGTAAAAAGAAAATTATTGTGCAGGCTACCAAAAGTGAAACTTTAGAAGTAGAAGCATTTAAAGATAACAATATGAGTGATGATGAAAAAGGTAGATATCTGGATATAAAGAAATAGGAGGATGCTAATATGTATACAGCTAATGCTTATAATACCTATAAAAACAACAGTATTAATTTTGCTTCAAAAGAACAGTTATTATTGATGCTGCTGGATGGCTCAGTTAAATTTGCAAAAAAAGCTAGACAAGCATTATTGGATAAGGATGTAAAGGAAGCACATAAATATTTGGTTAAAACTCAAGATATATTTTATGAACTTATGACATCTTTAGATATAAAAAATGCAGGAAATTGGGGAGAAAGTCTTATGGTTCTGTACAATTTCATAGTAAGAAGACTGGCAGAGGCTAATATAAAAAAAGATGTGGGAATTTTAGATGAGGTAATGCCTTTTATTGAGCAGGTAAGAGATATGTGGAGTGAGGCTTATAAGGTGGCAAAGGGAAAACAGTAAAAAACAGTGGATAGTTGATAGTGGAAAGTTGAAAGTGTAGGATGATTTTTAGCTGTGCTAAAAATCTTAAATTAAAAATTTTTCAGAGTAAAACGTAGAAAAATTATCTATAATTGTCTACTATCCACTTTCAACTCTCAACTGAAGAAATGAAAGGAGGAACTATAATGAGTGATATATCTTCAACAACATCTAGTACGCCTAGTGGAATGACCGGTGCTGGCGGTGGACAGATGATTAGAATAACAGGCATGGCATCTGGACTTGATGTAGATGCTATTGTAAAAAAAATGATGACAGCAGAGCAGGTAAAAATTGATAAAGCAAAGCAGGATCAGCAAACAGTACAGTGGAAACAGGAAGCTTATCAGGGGATTATTAAGGATATTAAGGATTTGCAAAATACGTATTTTAATTCGTTGGATTCTACAAATAATGTTTTGTCATCTAGTAATTATGCGGCATTTGATTCCAACGTAACTGATTCTACGATTTTGTCTGCTACTCCAGGTGTTGGTTCGGCAGTTGGAAGTTATAAAGTTGATTTTACGGGAGGTCATTTGGCAGCAACAGCTTCTGTGATAGGGACTGATATTGTAAAGGATACAAGTGATACCGTTAATTTGTCTAATGTATCAACAAATTGGAGTGGAAAGTCTATAGGTTTTAGTATTAATTCAGGTACGGTTGTAAAACTAACTTTGGCTAGTGTAACTGGTAGTGAGAGTAATGTTACTGACTTAGCCAATGATATAAATAAAGATATTAATTCAAATGGAAATTTAAAAGGAAAAGTACAGGCAGTAGCTACTAGCGATGGTAAAATACAATTTCAAGCATTAAGCGACAGCAGTGTGAAAATAATTGATAGTACGGATACAACTGTAACCGAAATAAGTAGCTTAAAAGGTAGAGTTGTAAACCCAAGTTTATCAACTACATTAGGAGATTTAGGATTGTCATCAGCTAGTGATACATTTGATATAGTGTATAATGGAACAACAAAAACTATATCTGTAAAGAACACTGATAAATTAAGTGATGTGATTAATAATATTTCAAATGCCACATCAGGTGCAGTATCAGCTTCTTTTAGTCAATTGACAGGAAAATTTACTATTCAAACTTCCAATACTGGTAGTTCTGAAAATATACAGATTAATGGTGCAGGTACTTCACTTACGGCATTAGGTATAACAAATGGAAGTAGTGACACAGGTCAGGATGCTATTGTAAAGATAACACCACCGGGTGGAACAGCAGTTACAGTAACAAAATCCACCAATAATTTTACTATAGATGGAGTGACATATAATCTTCAAAGTGATAAAGATTCATCAGGTACAGCATTATCTACAACCTTTAACATAACTCAAAATACTCAAAAGGTTTATGATAAAATAAAAGGCTTTTTAGATAAATACAATGCTATAGTTGACGAAATTCAAACTAAATTAGGTGAGAAAAAGAACTATGCTTATCCACCGCTGACTGATGCACAGAGATCTAGTATGAGTGCTTCACAAATTACATCATGGGAAAATAATGCAAAACAAGGTATACTTAGAAATGATAACAATCTTGAAAATCTCCTTTCTTCTATGAGAAGTGCCTTTACAACAGCAGTTTCTAATGCGGGATTGAGTTTTGGACAATATGGTAGTAATTCTATAGGATTGGATACATCAGATGATGTAACCCAAGGTGGAAAGATAACTATTGTAGACCAACAGAAATTTAAAGTTGCCATAGCTCAGCATGGTGATCAAATATTAAAATTATTTACTAATGTTTCATCTTCTACAGATAAAACCACTCAATTTAATGAAAGTGGGATATTTCAAAGATTAAACAGTATATTTGTTGACAATGTTGGATATACAGGTACAACTTTAAATAGTGCAACATTAACAAAGTATGCAAATTATCAGGATAACTATAGCCTTTATGGGGGTGTTGGAAATAATACACTCCCAGATCAGTTATATCAACAAACACAGTTGCTTAAAAATCTTAATACTGAGTTTAGCACTAAACAGGAAGCATATTATCAGCAGTTTTCGGCATTAGAAACTGCACTAACACAGTTAAATGCTCAACAAGCGCAGCTATCTTCGTTAACTGGTTAATAATTGATTCATTAATTGAAAGTTTAGAATTGACAGTGTAGAGTTTAAGAATAAATTAGCAATGAACAATCATTAACTCTTCACCCTCAACTGCTTTTTAGATTGGAGAAGTAAAATGAACACATTAAAAGAATATTTAGATAATTATAAAAATATCACAATAGATCTTATAAATAATCTTTACTGTGATAATTTAGATAATATAGATGAGTTTATGCAGAAGAGACAGAATATTTTAGATGACCTAGGGCACCTAAATTCTTCTAAGAAGGAGTTTAATTCAATCAGTAATGAAATTGAACTAGCTGCTATTGAAAAAAGATTAAAGGATGTAATGATAGAAAAAAAAGAAAAGTTACGAATAGAGATGGAAAAAATTTCTCTATCGAGGAATGCTAATAACACTTACAATAAGAATTTGTATGGGAAGGCATGTGTGTTTAGTAAAAAAATATAGATTTTCTTGATTGACTAATGGATATGATAGGGTGCAATTAAAAACAATAAATTTTTAATTGCAACTCTTTTTTATTTTAAACTCTCAGCTTTCCACTTTCAACTATGTTAAAAGTGGAAAGCTGAGAATTAAGAGTTAAAAGTGAGAGGAATTTTCAAAAAAATTTATAAAGAACTATAAAGTACTAAAAAAAGAGTGCGATATAATAAGCATAAAACAAATATAAAGTTAAATTTAACTATTATATTTATAACTGACTAAATGTTAATTAATCTGTTAAGAATGCAGGTATATTACATTTAGGAGGTTAGGAGTTGAAAGAGAGCTTAGTTTATAAAAAGGCATTTAAGTTTGCTATAAAAAGATAGTTAACTTATACAAGTATTTGTGTAAATAAAAAAGTGAATACACTCTTTCAAAGTTAGTAAACTTCCAAATTAAGTAATAACATAACTACTGTTACTTAATGAAGGAGTTATCTATAAATCAAAACAGGACAAGGATGTCCGTTAACAATCAGGGAGGTAAATATTATGATAATTAATCACAATTTAGCAGCTAATAATGCTATCAGAAACATGAACATTAACTCAAACAATGCAAGTAAATCAATGGAAAAACTTTCTTCAGGTCTTAGAATTAATACTGCAGCAGATGATGCAGCAGGATTAGCTATTTCTGAAAAAATGAGAGGCCAAATTAGAGGACTTGACCAAGCTTCAAGCAATGCTCAAGATTCTATATCATTAGCTCAGACTGCAGAAGGTGCTTTAAATGAAACAAGTTCAATCCTTCAGAGAATGAGAGAACTATCTGTACAAAGTTCAAATGGAACTAACACAGATGATGATCGTACTGCTATTCAAAGTGAAGTTAGTCAGTTAAAGTCTGAAATAACAAGAATAGGTACTCAAACTGAGTTTAATACTCAAAAACTTTTAGATGGTAGCTTTGGTACAAATGTAACACAGGATGCAACAGCAACAACTGCTTTAGCCGTAACTGGAGTAGCTAGTGTAGTAACTAGCGGAGGCTTGGCTGCAGGTACTTATACTATCGCAGATGATGGTAGTGGTGGTTATGATTTAAAGAGTGGTGCTACAATTGTTGCTAAAGCAACAGATATAGCTGCTAATGGAGCAGGAACTATATCTTTTTCTGGATGGGATGCAACTAATGGAGTGGCTACAGGCGTACAATCCCTTACTATTCAGACAAATGCAGCATATACAGCTGGAGATTTAGATACCAAGGATGTTGTAATTGCTGGAACTCAAAACACTTTCCAGATAGGTGCTAATGAAGGACAAACAATAGGTTTATCTATTGCAGATATGACTACTTCTGGATTAGGATTATCTTCAGTAGATGTATCTACAGCTACTGGTGCATCAAGTGCAATAACTTCCATTGATGCAGCAACTAAGACTGTATCTGCTGAACGTGCTAAGCTTGGAGCTTTCACAAACAGATTAGAGCACACTATCAACAACTTAGGAACAGCATCTGAAAACTTAACTTCAGCTGAGTCAAGAATCAGAGACGTTGATATGGCAAAAGAAATGTCAACATTCTCAAAAAACAATATTCTTTCTCAGGCTGCTCAAGCTATGTTGGCTCAGGCAAATAATCAACCACAGCAGGTTTTACAACTTCTTAGATAGTTGATTATTTCAGGGTCTCTTAAAGGGTAATCTTTAAGCACACATTGGGTGAATTGCTGGAACTTCCTTAAGCTGTTTCTCTACAACGAAGTTCGAAAGGACAGGCGTGAAGGATTAAAAAGCAAACAGATTGGATAATCAGCAGCCAAGCTCCTGTACCGAAAGGTTGGAGAAGGTTCAACGACTAAGACGAACGGGTTAAACAGTTAAGAGTTAAAAATGAAGAGTGAAAGGTGAATGAAGAAATTCAATGAATTGAATTCTAACAATAAATATTAACTCTTAATTCATAACTTTTAATTGCAAGTCTATGAGGTCTGTAGGGATGAGGTTTCCCGAAGTGCCCAACCCCGAAACAGAGAACAAAGTATAAATAATAAAGTACAAATATCTCTGTTGGGTGAAGATATAGTCTGGCGATGATTGAAAAATCACTGATGAAACGCAAGCAAATCAGCAACCTCAACAGGTCCTTCAATTATTGAGATAATTGGAAAACTAACAAGAATAATAATTAGGAGTCAGGGTGAAAGCTCTGGCTTCTTTTCTCTAAATATTTGAGAGCTAACAATGGATATAGCATAATTATCAATGGTAATGAGTTAATCAAAGGTGAAAGAATTAGCGGGAATAGCAGTAATGAAGATGACTATGGATACTGATAAAGAAATTGCTACTAAGATGATAGAGATTACGGACAATGTTGCTGAACATCTAAATCTAGGACAGCATCTAGATACAAGAGTATAGACGCAGATGTGAGGGAAAAACTAAAGTAAAAAATGTAACAAGCAATGCTGTTGGAGCCTCAAATACTCTTAGGGTGTAAAATTTGGAACTTGCAAAATTTTACTTTAAGAAGAATAGATTAAAAGTCAGTCTATTTAAACAATAAACTAATTTGATTTTTCCTACACTTTTCCCACACGAGTTTCAGAAATCTTTAGTTTTTGGCAGAAGATAATAGTTAATAAATCTAGTAATAACAACAGTTACAGCAAATTATAGAAAGCTATTATATGCATTTAAACAAAACCATTGGTTAAAGGTTCAAATTAACTTACCATGCTATTTATGGGGTTTTCCAGGGTTTTGGAAAGCCTTTTTTGAATAGAAATAATATATTGGATATTTAATGAAAGATATTATTAGAATAATATGTAATATTGTGGCTGATAATGGTATAATTAACTATAATTATAAATTATGTTATACACACGTATTTTATCTAGGAAAATTATGTCTATAATGGGAAATTCGATAGTTAGGTATTTTATTAAGGTAGTTTACTTATTTGATTTATTTTATTAGAAATAGATACTACGCATTTGTAAAATATTCCGTCGGAACAGTTAGATATAATGATATAATAGATAGAAATATATTTAATTTGTATATTATTTTTTAATTATGTAAAATTGTTTGATTAATTAGTTTTGAAGGAGGTTTCTAAAATGTGCACAAGCTTTGCAGTATATAGTCAAAACAATCCAATTTATGGCATGAATTTTGATTCAAATGACATTGATTTAAAGCTAAATATTTATAATTATGCTGATAGTGATGTTTTTTACTTTTCAGGATTAATGGATAATATTTATAGAGATATTGCTGGTATTAATAGTAATGGCTTATTTATATGTACCCAAGCGCTAGAATATAGCCCAAATTTTCAACCATGTAGTAATGGAAATAATGTATTTGTTTTTGATGTTATTGAAGAATCATTAAGGGTAGGGGACAAAGTATCAGATTTTTTAGATATTCTAAATAATAGAAATGCTTTCTTTTCTACAAACCCTTTTTTTCCCAATATGGGCTTACATACTATAATTGCAGATAAATACGGTGATGCTGTAATTCTCGAAGAGGGAATAAATACTAATGTTATAAGTAAAATAGATGGCAAATTTATTGTTATGACAAATTTCCCAAATGGCAATTTTGAAAATCAAAAATTTGACGAAGTTTACGGATGTGGTGCTGATAGATATATAAAAGCATATAAGAATATAAATGATAAAATTAATAACTTTGGAATAAATGATGCTTTTGACGTCTTAAGAAGAACATGTCAGGATACAACTCTTTGTTCGATAGTATTTGAACCATTAAAATTGGAAGCATATATTTGTTTTAAAATTGATTTTGATAAAAAATGGAAAGTGTCAATAAAAGAAAAAACAATTCACTCTTTGAACGGATTTAATAATAACAATTCAATTATTTTTACGGCTGAAGGAGTAAGTGTTAAACAGCTTTATAAATTTTACGAATAAAGAATCATACCAAATTATTAATTCGTATTCTTCTAAAATGACGTAACTGCAGACATTTTAAAATTCCCATTATCCAACTACCAATTAGGCTAAGTGTGTCATGAAAGAACGACTGTGCAAAGAAAAGAATAGCGTAGCAGTCGGATGTGCTTTGAAAGAGATGGAGGTGGGCCCTCCGGAGCCGGCATACAGGTGCAGGTTTCAAACCACCATTGGGTGCTGCAACCAAAAGTTGTGGTGCTGAGCGCGTATGGAAAAGGCTGCGGTAGCAGTCAGGTGTGCATCGTGAAGCTGAACGAAAGTGAATAGCCCGTGAAGCGTCGTTAATGGGTTCATTGCAGTCAAAACCAGATGATTTAGCCACAACTGGGATAAATTCGGTGGGTGCCTGTTTATTGACCGAATGGCTGTCGGCGTAAAGGCTGCAGGAGCACGATATAGGCTCTTATAAGGAACAGGAGAAAGCTGAACCTTGATGATAAGCGAAAAATCCAAGCGCTGACACGACAAGGATGAAAGTAGCGATGCAAGGTTTAGCTGCGGAAGAATTCGTAGTAGTGATGAAAATGCTGTAATAGCAGTGGAGCGAAGGGATTCTGTTATCTGCACTTCGGAAAATAAACAACCAGAAATGGGAGGATTTAATGTATGCAATGGGATTATTAAATGCTTAGTCGATTATGATAGATACAGTATAAAGGAAGCATACGAGACATTTTTTGTCTTTATGGATCTGACGTAAGGACAGTAAAAAGAGAAAAATTAACATGGAATAAAGTAACATGAAAAAAAGGATAGAAAAAAACATAGCCAAGCCCTAAAATATAAGTTAAATTCGGACAAACAAACTTATAAAAAAGGAGAATTGGCTATGCTTAACAATCAAGAATATATTACCGCAGAATTAGGAAAAATGCTATATGAGATTTTACCCATATCATCCAAGAAACTAAAAAATTTAGTATATATTGTTTTGGGAATATTGTTATCAAAATCAGTTATAATCTCAGAAATATCAGAAAAGCTAAAGGATTACTATACAGAAGCCAATGAAGAAAGTAAAATAAAAAGAATTTATAGATTTTTTTCAAGTTCAACAATAAAGTCAGACTACCTATATTATAATTTTATCGATGAAATTATGATAAATTATATAAAAAGAAGTACCACTAATAAACTGGTTGTAATATTTGACCATACAACACTGGAAGATAAATTTTTAATACTTAAATTTTCGCTGAAAGTGGGAAAAAGAGCAGTTCCACTATGGTATAAAATATTTGAATATAATGAAAAAGATAATAAAAATTTCAAACATATAAAACAGGGAATAGAAGAGATTAAGGATCTTATAAGTTCATATAATTATGAAGTTGTATTGCTGGCAGATAGAGGTTTTAAGAGTATAGATTTATTTAAGTTTATAAATAAAATAGGATGGAAATATTGTATAAGATGTACCAATGATATGCTTGTAAATATAGAAGGGAAAGAAAAAATAAAATACCTTAGAGATATAAAAACTCTAAAAAAAGGCGTAAAAAAGTTTAATGGAATTTTACTAAGTGCTGAAAAATATAGATGCAATTTAGCAGTTTGTAAGGCAGAAGAAGCAGCGGATACCTGGTATATAGTAACCAATCTTGATAGTAAGAATGCTGTTAATGAATATAAGAAAAGATTTATTATAGAAGAAATGTTTAGAGATTTAAAATCCAGTGGCTTCAATATGGAAGATACATGGACAAACAGTCTTATATATTTTGAAAACTTATATTTATGCTTATGTATAGCATATACATGGATGATAATATTAGGAGCAGATTGTTCTAAGAATAAGAAGAGTAAGATAATAGGCGCAACTAAAAAGATAAGAAATAAAATAGTTAGAATATACAGCTTATTCAGCAGTGGATTGACATGGTTTAACAGATGTTATGATTCTAATAGAAAAAAATATGCCTTAAAATTTAATTTGATACTTTATGACATCTAATATGGCAAAAAAAGTAAATATATTCTTTAATAGTAAGGCACCAGTATACCCATTCTCTATTACATTAATTTCATGTTTATGATTATATTATCTTTATAAGCATATTATTGCATTATTACTATTTGGAAATATAATCTTGTAAATGATTTTTATGTTTATTATTCTTATTTAATGCAATTCACTGTCCGTAAGTCAGCTTTATGGATAGCGTTAAAGAACATTTGCTATTTTCGTATATTGAATATACATATCAATTTGAATCCAGCTATTACCGAATACGCCCTACAGAGGAAAATAAGGTTTATTCTTCACAGGAAATGCTTCATATCCCGTATGATAAGCGGCAATATGCAAGCCAAGGACGCTTCAGTTTACCTGGGATTCCATGTACATATATGTCAACTCAGCCCATATTGACTTGGTACGAATGTAATCTTCCTCAAAAATTTAATATTGTAAAGTATCATGTCAACGAAGATGAACACGGCAAGTATAAGATGTTATATCTTAATATCAATCCATTACTTTATTTTCATGATGTGGAATTAAGTATACTAAATCACGGCCCTAATATGGAAGCTTTCAGTGCTATCCGTCGAGCATGTAGAACTATTCCTTTGATTGCTGCCTGCTCACTGATTGTAAAAAACAGGAATGCAGGATTTGTCGAGGAATATATAATTCCCCAAATGTTAATGTCATGGGTAAGGCAAGATAAAGATTTTATTGGAATCAGATATAATACAGCCAATTTTATAGAAGAAGCTAAGTTGTATAATGCCCATAACATTGTTATTCCAGCAAAAGATTACGATGGGGATGGTTATTGTAAATTTTTAAAATCACTTTTTATTGCTAAGGGAGATGCCAAAGTGGTATGTATTGACACAGTGTCTAACCTTAATTGTATTACCAGAGATATAGAGCTTGTTTACCAATATTATGAGAATTTAAAATATGATTTTCAGACCAGTAAGGTTGAGTTACCATATGACGATATTCTAACTATATGCAGAACTCTTCTAAATTGCTGGGAATGCCTAACGCAAAATTATCAGGAAACAGCAATTCTGTCGTTTCAAGTAATGAAGAGTTTGCGGAAATATAGCTTTCAAACTATTAGATGCTTAAAAAGCCAATATGACAGTGATTATAGCGATTTCTTTGTATCTGATCACCAATCACATTTATTGACGTATGACATTAAACAAAGTGTTAAGGAGAAATTAAAATTCTTTGAAAATCATGTAAATTGTAAAGTGTTGGATGCTTTCATTATTTTTGAATCTATTACATTATTTGAGGATTTGTAAAAATACAACAATTCCCCAAATTGGGAATGAAATTTTGGAGGAAACCAAGATGGACTAGTTCTTTATTTCATTATATTTTCAATATGATTAGCTGTGTTAATCTCATAATTTTGAACAGCAAATTTATATATAGTTATATTCGCATTATCCATATAATGCGGAGGTGAAATGTGTTAAAAAAATAATGTATATATATAATTATATAAATTGAAAAAGATACATGTAATGTTAGAGCAATATCACTTTGTTTGCAAGGACTCTCCGGGGTTGTAAATAAATTATGAACCAAAAAGATAGCAAGCTCACTCCGTTCGCAAGGACCCCTGAGGATTGTGAACAAAGTATGAATGAAAAAGATAAGTTAAATAGAATAATAATAAAGGAGAATCATCATTTTCGTGGTGATTCTTTTTTATTTTTAAGTTTAAACTTCTAAAAAAGTGTTAAGAATTAAAGAAAATAACATTATGGGAAGGAAGATTAATTTAATGACTAGTGAGGCTAGAACATGGTATCCTAATGCAGCCTATCACATAACAGCTAGAGGTAATAGAAGTAATGACATTTTTAGAGATGAAGAAGATTTTCAGGTATATCTGACTATAATAGAAGGAGCTATTGAGTATTTTGGAAAACAGTATGAAATTATATGCTATTGTTTAATAAATAATCATGTACATATTTAAAAGGAGAAAAAAGTGGCTTTCTTATTACTGCTAAATTTGCAAAAGGACAAAATAAACAAGTATTTGCTGTTCCTAATAATATTTATAGCAGTGTAAGTATAGAAGATAATGAAATTAAATTGGAATGTATGAGTATGCTTTATGCGTTGCTGGATAAATTTGAAGATAAAATAACTAAGAAAAAGTTAAAGGAGATGGATAAAACTATGACTGAAATAGGAAAAACGATAAGAGAAGAGGGAATTGAAGAAGGAGTTGAAAAAGGATAGGTAAATAGAATTTTTAAAGGATTTAGAGCTTTTAAGTAGAATAATATTTATTGGAATAAAATTATGAATTGGAGTCTTAAATCTTATATTATTTGGATATAACTATCCTAAAAAGAAAGCCGAGGTAATGAATATGAATAAAAAAGAATTAGTTGATTTAAGAAAAGAATTTAAATTAAACAGCTATATGATGTCTATAAAGGAAGTATATAGTATATATTTAAAAAAAGATAATAATGAAATTATAAAGAAAGAACTTAGTTATTTTGATATGTTAGAAGTTGAAATAAAGGAACTTTATTTGAATAATTTCAAAAAGGTTCTTACTGGAACCATAGATACAAAAATATTTGAATTGAATTTTAATAGTGAAAATTTAGAAGAAAGTACACAAGATGTACTATATAAGGCATTGACTTCAGAAGAAAGGGTAGCAGAATATGCTGATAAAATAGTAGAAAAAATATCTGAAAACTATACATATGATACAGATATAGTAATAAACTTTGTAAAAGCTGAGTACTACAAAGGAAGCAAAAAAAGAAGAGAAGAAATAGATGAATCAGTAGAAGATTCGGTACAAGCTATCCAGTTTATTTTATGTAGTATAAACAAAGTAGATATTCCTAAAAGAGTTTTGAAATTTGACTATGAAGAAAGAACTTTTAAATCTAATTCTGCCTTAGATACTACAATAAATTTAAATTCACCTTTAGATGGATTTATGTTTCCCAGCTTTAGTGATGGAAATATGGATGTAAATAAAGTTATATACTATTCTTCAAAATCAAAACAATTGAATTTGAAATTTGTTGAAGAGGTTTTAAATTGTACTATAAAACATACTGCTATAGAAGAAAAAGAGAGATTTAATGCTATATTGAATGATGTAATTGGTGATAAAATAAAAGCTGATGCTATGCAGGAAATTTATGAAAAAATCAATGAAAAATTAGAAGATAGTATGGATGAAGAGGAACCTACTATGAATATGAAAGAAATTAAGAGGGTTTTAGAAGATAGTGGAATAGATAATACTGAAGTTTTAGAAAGTTCTTTTGAAGAAATTTGTGGAGGAGATTACGAGTTTAAGGTAAAAAATATAATTCCGGATTTTAGAAGTAAATCTATAAAAATTGAAAATGAAGAAACTAGTATAAGTATTAATCCAAGAGATTTAAGTTCAGTTAAACAAGTTGTTGATAAAAATGGTACTAGATGTCTTGTAATTGAATTAAGCGGAGATGTAGAGATAAATGGATTTAAGTTGGAAATGGAAGGTGAGGATAGCAGCAAACTCATTCCCTTCGCAAAGACACAGGATCCAGAAGTTGTGAATAATATTCAAAGAGCTTAGAATATTTTGGTATTGATGAATTTGCCCTAAAAAGGACATATAATACAGAAATAAAAGGTTTGGAGTTCTGATATCCTACTTGCACCAATAGAGTCTAATGATATATTACTGGAATATTATATTTTGGTATGTACATGTACCAATAATATTTTTACATAATATTATATTAGTAAAATAATTTTTATATGGAGAGCATCATGAAAATTTGTGTAGTTTATTCAAATGATTATAAAGAAAAACTAATGCGAAAAAATATGGTGGAAAGTGATTTTAGAATTAAGTACGAGAGATTAATTATAATGTTGTCAGTTATAAGAAACATACTTTACATAAATTCTACATCTTCAGCTATATGTATTGGTATTTATTCTATTTTTAAAATTTTGATTAAGTCTATAAATTATATGAATTGATAATATTGCTCATGGAGTTTAAAAGCTAGAAATTGTAGAACTAAGGTTTTGCAGTTTCTTTTTATGTTTAAATTCAGTTTGATATGGTAAAATACTAATATATAAGGGGCGTGAGAAGGCTATGGAAAAGAGATTTAATGTTACGGGTACATGTATACCTGAAAAGCATTATATGGTAGATATATCAGAAAAATTGACGAATATAATGAAACTCATAGAAAATGAGGAGTATTTTATAATAAATAGACCAAGGCAATACGGGAAAACTACAACTTTATACATGCTTGAAAGAAGCCTTGATAAAAATAATGAGTATTTAACTGTATCAATAAGCTTCGAAGGAGTAGGAGATCTAATTTTTCAAGAAGAAGAGCGATTTACTAGAGGCTTTTTGAATTTAGTTGAAAGAAGCCTTTTATTAGAGCATGAAGAATTATCAGAATTTATTGAAGAGCAAAAACCTAAAGTTGAGACTATGGATGATTTATCCTATGCCATAACAAAGTTTATTATAAAAGTTAATAAAAAAGTAGTACTTATGATAGATGAGGTAGATAAAAGTAGCAATAATCAGCTATTTTTGAGCTTTTTAGGTATGTTGAGAAACAAGTATTTACTTAGGAATTCGGGAAAAGATAAAACTTTTCATAGTGTAATATTGGCAGGAGTACATGATGTAAAAAGTTTAAAGTTAAAGATAAGATCAGATGAAGAGCATAAATACAACAGTCCTTGGAACATAGCTTCAGATTTTGATATAGATATGAGTTTTTCAAAGGAAGAAATAGGTACTATGCTTGATGACTATATAAAAAATAGAGGAGTAAAATTAGATAAGGAATATTTTTCAGAAAAAATTTATTTTTACACTTCAGGATATCCTTTTCTTGTTAGTAAGCTTTGTAAAATAATAGATGAAAAAATTATGGACATAAAACAACTAAAGTGGGATAAGGAATATATGGACAGAGCTGTCAAAGAACTTTTAAAAGATAGCAATACTAATTTTGATAGTTTGATTAAAAATCTAGAAAATAATATCACTTTAAAAGAATTGATAAAGAAGATAACCGTAGATGGTAGTGAAATTACTTATAATAAAGATAATCCTACTATAAAATTAGGCGTAATATATGGAATGTTTAAGGATGAGCAGGGAAAACTAAAGATTCATAATAGAATTTACGAACAAAAAATATACGATTATATGAGTTCTTTAATAGAGACTTCTACGAATTTAAGTTTTTACAATGAAAGATCAGAATTTATAAAAAGAGATGGAAACTTGGATATAGCTAAAGTATTATTAAAGTTTCAGGATTTCATGAAACATGAGTATTCAGAGAAAAGAGAAGGCTTCTTAGAAGAAGACGGGAGACTGCTATTTCTTGCATTTTTAAGCCCAATAATAAACGGCACAGGTTTTGCTTTTAAGGAAGTAAAAGGTGGAGAAGAAAAAAGGTTTGATATAGTTATAACTTATGAAAAGAAGATATATATACTGGAGCTTAAAATATGGCGTGGAGATAAGTATCATGAAAAAGGAATTGTACAGCTAGGTGAATATTTAGAGCAGTATGGATTAGAGAAAGGGTATCTTTTAATCTTTGATTTTAGGAAGGTTAAGGGAGTAATAGGAAAGGTAGAAGAAGTAATGGTTAAAGTTCATGAAAAGCAAAAGAAGATTGTGGAGGTTTACTGTTAAAGTTGATAGCAAGTTCTGTAGCTATGGTAACTATGACTTGGAAAATATGAATATTCAAGATGGTGCTTCATTTAGTTTTAAAATCATTTTTACAGAAGAGTCCATTCCTTTAAATGAAGAAATATCACCACTAATTATTTTACCAAAGGGCACCCCTGGAGAATCCATTTTAGGCTGACTTCCAGTACTTACTGGAGTTGGTCCAAAGAAAATACAGAGGGAATTTTCATGATACATTAATAGTTAAAAATAATTGTATTTTTATTAAAGTTTGATAATAATTAATCGATATAATATATATGTAATAGATTTCTGCAGTAGTCACAACTAAACTATTATTATGTTATTAAGTAATTGTATACTGTATGAATTACTTATCAAGGGGAGTGAATTTATATGATAGTAACTCATAATATGATTTATCTAAATACAGCAAATAAATTGACTAAAGATGAAAAAAATAGATCGGAATCAATGAGAAAAATATCTTCAGGATTGAAAATTAACAGAGCTGGTGACAATGCCGCCGGATCTGGTATCTCTACAAGTTTAAAAGCTAAAATTTTATCTTTATCAAGGGCACAGGTAAATGTTCAGGAGGGTTTAGGTGTAACAGGTGCTGTCACTAAATCTTTGGACAACATTGTAAATGATAGTCTTGGCAGATTGAAGGAGTTATCTATGGGGGCGGCTAATGCTACATCTGGACCTTTTGATAAACAAGCTGCCCAGGGTGAAATTGAACAGATTTTGAAAGATATTGATAGTACAGCTGCTGGTACAAAGTACAATGGTAAAAATCTATTATCACCGCCTTTAGAGTCTATATCTTTACAGGTAGGTTTTCGTACAGAAGATACTTTTAAAATAGATTTATTTGATGCTACTGTTGAAAATATTGGATTAAGTGGAATTAATGTACTTTCAAAGGAGAATGCTTTGTCGGCTATGGATAAGATAGATAAAGCAATAGATATGGTGTCAGGCTATGTTTCCAAGGCTGGAGCTTATGAAACAAATCTTTCTTATATGAGTAATTCACTTTCTGACTATGAATTAAAATTGACCAAGAGTGATTCAAATATTGAAGATGCTGATGTGGCTAAGGAATCGCTGGAATTTACTCAGTATAATATAATAACTCAAGCAACTCAAGCTTTGCTTGTTCAGGCAAATCAGAGTCCGGAATCAATTATACAATTGCTAAAGTAGCAAGCCCAGTCACTTCATAAGCAGCACTAAAGTCTTACACCTCTAATTGTGTATAGTACTATAGCAATTAAGAGGTTGAAAATTTGGAAACTGCAGAACTAAGGTTTTTGCGGTTTCTTTTTTGTTTGAATAATTGAAGAGTGACATGACTTTAATGAGAAATGATATACAAGAATTAAAAACAGGACAAAATGAAACTAATAAAAGACTTCATAATATAGAGAATAAACTTGATGCAATATATGATCACACAGCAGAACTAACAGAATTTAGAACTGAAACGAAAGATGGTTTAAAAGGTATAAAAGCTGAAAAATTTAAAATTTTATCCTAATGATATAAAGCTTCATTTAAATCCTTCGATAATTAAAAAAAGTAGAAAACATTTTAGTTGGAGTTGATAAAATGAGATTAAGTCATAACTTAGCATCATTAAATATATATTATGCATATACAAAAAACCTTAGTAATCAAAGTGGCGCTTTAAATAGATTGACTTCAGGAAAGAAAATAAATAGTGCAAAAGATGACCCCAATAATTTTGCTAAAAGTGAAAAAATCAATATGCAAATACGTGGTCTTCAGGCTGGAACGAGAAATTCACAGGATGGAATAAGTATGCTGCAGACAGCTGAAGGTGGACTTAATAATATAAGTGATGATATTCAGAGAATGAGACAGCTTGTTGTATCCTCTGGTGGACCAAGTTTGACAGATGAGGACAAGAAAAATATTCAGTTAGAAATTGATCAAATAAAACAAAATATTAATAGTACAGCAAATAATACTGAATTTAATGGTGTTAAACTGTTAAATGCCAGTCCATCATCAGTTGGAATCACTTATGATAATAAAAATCCATCTTCTACAATAACAGCGGCTGTAGGTGCAGAATCGGGTGATAATGTTGTTATACCTAAATTTAATGTTACAACAGCTATACAAGATTCCACAGGATACACTTTAGATAGTTTAGATGTAACTAAAAATTCTGTAGATGCAAATCTTAGTTTAGTAGATGCAGCTATGGATAATGTAGTACATGCTAGAAGTGTATATGGTGGAATAGAGAATAGATTCAGCGATAGTTTTAATAACACTAATGAAATAGCCGATAAAATTCAGGATGCAGACAGCAGTGTAAGTGATGCAGATATAGCTAACGAGATAATGGAATATTCTAAATCAGGCATACTGGTAGATGCAGGTATAGCTATGATGGTACAGACAAACAAATTTCCTCAGGATATACTCAATATATTAAGTCGAGTTAGATAAGTGTAGTTTTATAATCTAGTTTTTAGTGGGTAGATCACAAGTATCCTAAGGGTTTAAAAGCTTTATTAAATACAAGCTGTTTAATCGTTACTTACATATTTTTCTAAAGGCTTTTGCTTTATCACATAGAATTCTATTGTATAGAAAGGTGGTAATAACTATGCGACTAAATCCTGATTGTATAAGAGATATACTTTTGTACGTTGAAAAAAATACGACTTATTAATATCCATTTATATCTGTTGAAGATTTAATAGCACGTTGAAAAGAATATTATAGAGACACTATTAACTATCATGTTAAAATAGCCGCTGAAGGTAATTTAATAGATAAAGTAAATTATCGTAATAATTTTCCCGTAGATGTTTCGTCTTTATCATGGAAAGGCCATGAATATATAGATAATATTCGTGATGATAAAGTATGGGAAAAACTAAAAGATTTAACTAAAGATATAGCTTCTGTATCATTACCACTTTTAGTTAAACTAGCTGAGGATGTAATTAAAAGCTTTTTAAATTAAGACATTAACCTATTCTAATAATCTAAGGAATTTTTTATTTTCTTAACAAATATTTTACTCACGGGCCTGTAGTAATTTCTATACAGGTCTACCATTGATAGTCATCAAAATTTCCATATTGTATGATTCTTCTCTCTTATTTCTTAAATAAAGTTTTTTATACTATTTATTTTTAATAGTTAATTATAAAAAATAAAATGATTTTCAGCTCATAAAGTTCCACTAAATTACAAAAAATTACACAAAAATCATTAAAATGCCTTAATACGGTAAATTCTTTGTAAAATTTTATTTATATATATATAATTTTAAATAATTATGTAGAATAATCAATGAAAATTTACTATAATATTCCTATGATTTAAATTTTATAATTAAAAATATAATTTAATTTTGAAATCTGTGTGAATAATAGAAAGATTTATTCAATATATGGTGTTGTATTATTTGGTAATACAATTTATTATATAACTAAAGTTATCATATATTAAATAATTCAATCACAATAAATAATTTAGTGACAAAATAGGAGATGGTATTGTGACAATTAATGATATTTCACGACAACAATTTACATATGATTTGATTAAAAAATCATTGGATGCAGCAAGTGCAAGAGGACAGGTTATAGCTAATAACGTGGCAAATGTCAATACTGCAGGTTATAAAGGATATTATGTATCTTTTGAGGATACACTTAAGAACAGTATAGATAATATAAATATGAAAAAGGATAGTCCTTTACATATGGGTGATGGAAGTGGTTTTGGAGAAATCAGCGTGAAACAGGATACTACATCCAGTATGAAAAATGATGGAAATAATGTAGATATTGATGCTGAAATGGCTAATCAAGCGCAGAATACATTAATGTATGAAGCATTAATAAATAGAGCTAATACTATGATTTCCACTAAAAAATATGTAATAACTGGAGGTAATTAATAAATGGGAGCTTTCAGCGCTTTGAATATTAGTTCTAGTGGTCTTTCTGCTGAAAGGCTGAGAATGGATACAATTTCATCAAATATAGCTAATGTGAATACTACAAGAAGTGAACAAACAGGGCAGCCTTATAGAAGAAAGATAGCTGTATTTCAGGAAAATTTGGATAAAGAACTGAATCCAGGTAGCGGTCAATATGAAAATCAGCTAAAGGGTGTTAAGGCTGTTGGAATTGTGAATGATAATTCACCACTTAAACAGGTTTATGACCCAGGTAATCCAGATGCAGATGCTAATGGTTATGTTTCAATGCCCAATGTAGATATATTAAATGAAATGGCAGATTTAATATCTTCCACAAGGGCCTATGAAGCTAATGTAAGCGCTATAGGAGCAGAAAAGAGCATGTTTTCTGCAGCGTTAGGAATAGGAAGGTAGAGGCGATAATTATGAATATAAATCAATTTATTCCAAGCAGCAGCATAGCAAAGCTGGATGGTATGGTAGGATCAAACACAAATAATAATGTGAATACTGACACCAATGGTGGCTTGGATTTTTCTTCCATATTAAAGGATAAACTGGATGGAGTTAATGCCAAGCAGGTAGATGCAGATAATATTACTAACCAATTCATACAAGGTGATAATGTGGATGTACACCAGGTTATGATTTCAGCACAAGAAGCACAGATGTCTCTTCAATTGGCAGTGCAGGTTAGAAATAAAATTGTTGAGGCATATCAGGAATTAAACAGAATGCAAGTGTAATGTAGGGAGCGCATGAGATGAATAAGCTTTTAGAGACTTTTGGTAAGCTTAAAAACAAATGGTTAGATTTAAGCAGAACTAAGCAGATAGTAATTGGTGTTTTAATTGTGGGATTAATAGCAGCTATAACGATATTTGGCATAACTTCAAGTAAAACAAAATATGGAGTGTTATTTTCAAATATGGATGCCAATGATTCTGCCGCTATTATAACTAAATTAAAATCAGATAAAGTGGAATATAAAGTAGATTCCAGTACAAACACTATTTATGTACCAGAAAATAAAGTAGATGATTTAAGATTACAATATGCTACTTCAGTAAAAGGCGGCAGTGTAGGTTTTGAACTCTTTGACAATAGCAGTCAGCTGGGTATGACAGATCAGCAGTTTAATGTGCAGTATCAGAGGGCATTGGAAGGAGAAATGGAGAGGACTATTAAAGGTTTTCCTCAGATTGACAATGCAAGAGTCCAAATAGTTATGCCAGATAATTCAGTTTTTGTTAGAGATGGATCTCCTGCTAAGGCTTCTGTATTTTTAAAGATGAAACCAGGACAAACTTTAACTAAAAATCAAGTTAAGGCAATTGTATCCTTAGTAGCTGGTGGAGTTAAGAATTTATCACCCAATGATGTACAGGTAGTAGATGACAATATGACCTTACTAAGTAGTGATTTAAATAATAGCAGCAATCAAGATGTGTCTGCAACTACTGCGGCAAGAAGTAATACAGAGGCAAAAGAAGAACAACTGCTTCAGGAAAAGGTATTAAATCAATTAGTACCTATTTATGGCAAGGATAATGTTAAAGTGCAGGTTAATGCAGATATGAATTTTGACTCCACTGAGCAGAGTTCTACAGCTATAAGCAATCCAACAGTAATAAGTGAACATAATACTAATGATGTGACTCCTGGCGGTACTAGTGCAGCAGCGGGGGCAAGTCCTACAAATAATAATGTTAACTCTAATCAAATAGTTAATAATAACAACAATAACAATGGTAATGCCACCCATAACGAAACCATTAGAAATTATGATACCAACAGAGTGGAAACAAAGACAGAAGTAGCACCTGGAAATATAAACAGGCTAACAGTTTCTGTAGTAGTGAATGAAGCTAATATAAGCGCAAATGAACAGGCATCTATAAAGAATATAGTAAATCAGGCTGTAGGTTTTAATCAGCAAAGAGGTGACAGTGTAAGTATTGAGGGAATGAGATTTGACACTACACTTCAAAATAATGCCAGAAATGCTATGAATCAGATGAATCAGCAGGCTCAGCAACAGCAAAGAATAAGGCTATATACTGCAATTGGAATAGGGGCCGCAGCTGTAATAGCTGCAATTGCAGCAGGTATAGTTGTGCTGGTGAGAAGGAGAAAAAAAGCGGCAGAAGAACAATATGAAGACGAGACTACCAGCCTTGATGCTGTAATTGATGATACTATAGTGCCAAAGGAACAGGTTAAATATGATCCTATAGATTTTGAACAGGAAGATGAAAAAGCACATGTAGAAAATGAAGTTAAAAAATATGCTAGTACGAAACCAGATCAGGTCGCTGATGTTATTAAGGCTTGGCTTGCAGAAAATGAGAGGTGATAGTATATGGCTAATGATAAAAAATTAACTGGAGTACAAAAGGCTGCTATACTGTTCATAACCTTGGGTCCTGAGACATCCGCAGGAATAATAAAAAAGCTTCCTGAAAGGGAAATACAAAAGATTACATATGAAATAGCAAATATGACTTCCGTTACGAAAGAGCAAAGACAGGGAATACTGGCAGAGTTTATAGAAATGAATAAGGCTAAAGAGTATTTACTTGAAGGCGGAATAGAATATGCAAAAGATTTGCTTTCAAAGGCTCTTGGAAGTCAAAGAGCTAAGGAAATATTAGAAAAAGTTGTAGAGGCTACAGAACAGTATAGACCCTTTTCTATTGCAAGAAAGGCAGATGCTCATCAATTGTTAAATGTAATTAATAGTGAGCATCCACAAACTATAGCACTTATACTTTGTTACCTTCAAGCTGATAAAGCTGGTCAGATACTGTCAGCTTTGCCAGAAGAGCTTCAAGGTGAAGTAGCCTATAGAATTGCAACTATGAGTAATACATCGCCTATGGTAATAAAGGAAATTGAAAAGGTGCTAAATACTAAGCTGTCCTCTGTGGTTAGATCTGATGTAACTGTGCTTGGAGGAGTTGAAACAATAGTGGACATTCTTAATCAGGTGGATAGAACTACTGAAAAGAACATTACTGAAGAACTTGAAAAAGAGGATCAGGAACTTGCCGAAAAAATTAAGCAATCTATGTTTGTATTTGAGGATATTGTTACTATGGATGATGTTTCCATACAAAGAGTTCTTAGAGAACTTGATAATAATGATGTGGCATTGGCACTTAAAGGTTCTTCTGAAGAGGTGGCAAACTGTATTTTCAGAAATCAATCTAAGAGAGCTTCTACTGCATTAAAGGAGGATATAGAGTTCCTGGGGCCAGTAAGGCTTCTTGATGTGGAAAAGGCACAGCAGAAGATTGTTGGCATTATAAGAAGATTGGATGACGCCGGTGAAATAGTAATTGCGAGAGGTGGAGAAGATGCCATTATCGTCTAGTGTTATTAAGAATACTAAAGTAATTGCTCAAGGGAAAAAAGAAATAATTACAGAAAGTAATATAGAAGAGAAACAGCAGTCTTTGGAAGAAATTAAGGACATAATAAAAAATAATGGTAATGAAAATATAGATAAATTTGATGAAATTGCTAAGGCTATTATAGAAAAGGCAAAGTCAGAAGCAGAAGATATAAGGGTTAAAGCTATTAATGATGCTGAGACCATGAAAAATGAAGCTCATAATAAAGGCTACGAAGAAGGAAAACAGCAGGGCTATAATGATGCCTACAATGAAACTATAGGAAAAAGTAAAGCAGAAGCTGATAATATTATGTCTAATGCTGAGAACAATGCTTCTAATCTTGTTAATAGTGCAAAAATTCAATATGAAAAATATCTTTTGGATAAGCAAGTAAATATAAAAGAATTGGCTCTTTTTATTGCTAAGCAAATTTTAAAGAGAGAAGTTAAAGAAGAACAGGGCATTGATGACATGATCTATGATGCAGTGTCTACAGCTAAGAATAGTGCTCTTATAATTATAAAATGCAGCAGTCTCCATTATAATGCACTAAGTGATGCTGTGGAACTTTGGAAGAAACAAATACCTTTAAAGGGTGAGATATTTGTTATAGAAGATAATTTCATAGAGAATGATAGTGCCATTATTGAAAAAGACAATGGCAAGATTGAATTGAGTATAAGTATAGGTTTAGAAAAGATAAAAGAAGAACTTATGAATTAATGCATCTAAAAAAATAAAAACATTAATTGCTTAGTATTTTTTTAGATGCCAAGAGGAGAATACATATGATTTCTTTGGACTTTAATGCATTGATAAAAAAAGTAGAAGAGTGCAGTACAGCCTATATGGAAGGTGTAGTTAGTAAGGTAATAGGTCTTACTATTGAAGTAGAGGGAATCAAAGCCTTTGTAGGTGAAGTTTGTAAAATATATAATGAGAAAAATACTGCTGTAGAATGTGAAGTGGTAGGTTTTAGAGAGAAAAATATAATATTAATGCCCTTAGGGGAACTTATAGGAATAGCACCAGGCTGCAGGGTTGTACCTACTGGAAAACCTCTCAATGTTAAATGTTCAGAAGAACTTTTTGGAAGAGTGTTAGATGGTCTTGGTAAGCCTTTGGATAGTGTAAAAATAGATAGGGGCAGCTATTACAAACTTGACAGCGACCCTCCAGATCCACTTAAAAGGAGAAGAATAAAAGATGTAATGTCTACAGGTGTAAGAGCTATAGACGGATTTTTAACTTGTGGTGAAGGTCAAAGAGTAGGAATATTTGCAGGTAGTGGTGTTGGAAAAAGTACAACTTTAGGTATGATAGCGAGAGAAGCTAAGGCTGATGTAAATATAATTGCCCTTATAGGTGAAAGAGGAAGAGAAGTTCTTGACTTCATCGAAAAAGATCTTGGTGAGGAAGGAATGAAGAAGTCAATTATAGTGTGCGCTACTTCAGATAGACCTGCCTTAGTAAGATTAAAGGGAGCTTTTACAGCTACAGCCATTGCAGAATATTTTAGAGATCAAGGCAAAAAAGTCATACTTATGATGGATTCTGTCACAAGATTCGCTATGGCACAAAGAGAAATTGGACTTGCTATTGGAGAACCTCCAGCTACTAAGGGATATACACCTTCCGTTTTTGCTATGCTTCCAAGGCTTATGGAAAGGTCTGGTATGTCAGATAAAGGTTCTATAACTGCTTTTTATACAGTGCTTGTAGATGGAGATGATTTTAACGAACCTATAGCAGATGCTGTAAGAGGTATTTTAGATGGACACATAGTATTATCCAGGGATTTAGCTGCAAAAAATCATTACCCTGCTATTGATACCTTGAAAAGTATAAGCAGACTTATGTCAGAAATAGCCGATAATGATCACAAACAGGCAGCTTCTGCCGCCAGAGATTTACTTGCGACCTATCATGATTCTGAAGATTTAATAAATTTAGGGGCCTATGTAAGAGGAAGCAATAAAAAGATAGATATAGCAATACATTATCATGATCATATTGTTAACTATTTAAAGCAGGGGATAAACGAAAAGTCGAATTTTGAAGACAGTAGAAATAAACTGGTTGAGATGTTTAGTTGATTTATTTACGAGAGGTAAATATTATGGAAAACTTTAAATTTAGGCTTCAAAAGCTTTTAGATATAAGAAAAGATGCAGAAGAAGAGAGCAAAATTAATTTTAAAAAATCACAACAGGAAAAAATTAATGCAGAGAAAAGTCTTGAAAAATTAAATGATAATTATAAAAAATTTAGCGAAGAAAGAAAATATGGTTCCATTGTTCAGCAAAAAATAACACAGGCTTATTTAAACTCTCTTTCAGGCTGCATTGATCAGGCCAGTAGGGAGCTTACAAATAAAGAAACCCAACTAGAGCAGCATAGGAAAGAACTTAAACAAAAGCAGATAGACAGAAAAACCGTTGAAATTTTAAAAGATAAGCAAAAGGCTAAGTTTACTAGAGAACAGAATTTAGCTGAACAAAAAGCTAATGACGAGTTTGCGTTGTATGGGTTTATAAGGAGTAATAGAGACAGATAGGAGGTGAAAAATGTGAGTGAAATTAAGCTGGATACTAATAGTTTGTTAAATTCAAGTTTTTCAGACAAAGGAGAAAAAAATATTTCTTCAGAGGCAGTGCCAAAAATAAGTTTTAAGGATTTACTTGTAAATAATATTAAACCTGTGAAATCACAAACTGAAATGGCACAAAAGGATATTTTAGTATCAAATTTTCAACAGGAAACAGAGCCAATATCTAAACTTCAAGAAAAAAATGCTTCTATATCAGGATCAGCAGAGGAAAATGTTTCACAAGAAAATAATACTATATTATCAAAGCTGTCACAGAAAATAGATGTATTGTCCAAATTGCTTGAAAAGATTATCTTGGCATCAGGATTAGTAGATGGAAATGCCTCATCGGTAAAGAATGTTCAATTAAATGGAGATAATAACAGTATAATTGCCAATATGGACAATATTACCGATGAAGCTAATGTCATTAATACTGCTAATACTGACATATATAGTAATATAGCGGGCAGCGCTAATGTGAACAATGGTAAGGCAAATGATAATGAACTAAATGCTGATAATATATTACAAATAAACAGTGAAGCAAAGGAAAAAACTAGCAGTGAATTAAATAGTAATAGTATATTACAAATAAATGATGAAACTAAAGAAAAAGCTGTTCCTGATAAACCAATTTCTTTAGAAAATATATATAAAAACTTGCCAGATACAATAACCAATAAAGGTAATAGTAATGGACAAGTAATTAGTAAAGATAGTAAAGATGTGGATAATGGAGATTCCACAGGTAAACTATCTAATGGAAATAGCAGTAAAGAAAAAAGTGTAGAGAGTTTAGCTGATTTAGAATCACAGATAGATAATTTAATAAAAAATATATCTGATAAATCAGGGCTAATAAGTAAACAGGATATAGAAGAAATATCACAATTAACTGCTAAATTAGAAACGGCATCAACTAATAGATTACAATTAAATAATAATCTGGATATGCCGTTAGTCCAGAAAACACAATTGATTAATAAAGAGATAGCATCCTATAAAAATGTTAATTCTAATGATGACAATACTATAGCTCAAATCATTGCAAAGTTGCGGCAGGTAACAGATTTATTATCTAAATTGCTAGAAAAAACTACTTCGGAAGCAGGATCAACAAATGGAAATGCGTCATCAGAAAGTAATGTTCAATTAAATAAAGATAATAAAGATGTAGATGATGATAAGACTAATAGTGAAATAAATGGCAATACAGTAAGTATAACTAATTTGCTTATTAACTTCTTTTCACTGGATATAAAATCCAAAGATGTGGTTGAAAAATTTACTGATAATAAAATACTGCCTGTATCTCAGATAGATAATAAGATAAATAATATAGTAAATGTTTTAAATAATGAAAAACAAAATTTAAATAAAAATAATTTTGCAGATAAAAAAAGTAATTTGCTTAATGAATTAAATGCACTAACAAATGATAATACAGCTAATAATGAAAATTTAGTAATATCACAGGATGATTTTAAGAACACTTCATATGAGAAATTGGATAAGAATGAAGTAAAAAATAGTGAAGCTGCAATAGCAAACTTATTAGATACTAATAGGCAAAATATCAGTAATGAAACTGATCCACAAGAAAACTTAATAAATAAAATTAAGCATGAAATTAAAGAAATTATAGAGTCTTCAATAAAAGACAGTAATAATAAAGAAACATCAAATATAAAAAATTATAATTCTAACACTAATTTAAATAAGGACTTTACTAATGAGATTTTAACTAATAATACTAGTTTATTAGAAAATATTTTAACAGAAAATAAAAATTTACCTAAAGATAAAAATGCTGAAATTTTGGACAAGAACAGTGAAGTTAAAATTTTCAATAAACCAGAAAGTAATCAGGTAAAAGAAAAAATTGTTAATGATAAAGTCAATGTATTAACTAGTGGAAATAAAGATAACAGCCAATTTAAAAATAGCGGCGGCTTCAATACTGATAATGATTTTTTAAAGAGATTATTAGAAGACAATAAGGATACTAAGCTTGATAAGGTAAATACACTAATGAATCAATTTATTGTTCAAAATCAAAATAATAGTCAAGAGATAGCTAATGAGCCAAAGGTAATTAATAAGTCAAATTTTACTGCGGATATAATAAAAAGTATCAGGTACATGGAAAATAAAAATATTAAGGATATGACAGTAAAAATTAATCCTAAAGATCTTGGAGAGGTATATATTAAAATTACTTCCAGCGCTGATGGAATATTGAAAGCCAGTATCAGCACCAATAATAGAGAAACTTTTAATCTGCTAAATGCAAATATTCAGGATTTAAATAATAATTTCAATAATTCTCAAATTAAAATACAGCATATTGATATAAATATATATAATGGTGATACTACATTCTTTAGTAATAGTTTCAATCAAAATCAGAGTAATGAAAATAATTCACATCACAAAACTTATAGTGTTTCTAACATAAATAATGAAGAAGGAGATACATTACCTGGACACATTATTTATGAAGATAATAAATTAAATATATTAGTATAGAGGAGGGATAAAGATGGCAGTTACCAGTAGTACAGCTACAGCGTTAACAGGATATCAGACTACTAGTAATACATCTGGTGCTACAGATAGAGGAACACCAATGATTAAACCGGGACAACAGGGTATAGACAAAAACTCATTTTTGAAAATTTTAACTGCTGAATTGTCAAACCAGGATCCATTGAGTGGCAGCAATCAGGATTCTACCCAATATGTTGCACAGCTTGCACAATTTACTTCACTGGAGCAAATGGCAAATTTAAATAGTACACTTACTCTTAATTCTGCTTCCAACTTGCTTGGAAAAACAGTAATGTTTAATGAAACTGATAGTATGAATAACAATTATATAGGACAAGTAAATTCCATAACAAAACAAGGAGATACAATTACTCTTACAGTAGCTACTTCAGACAATGGAAAAGCTTTAACAAAAGATTTTGATTATGGAGATATTTATCAGATTAATCCTGATACATCTTCAAGTTCTACAGATAGTAGTTCAGACAGCAGCTCAAATGCTAATGTCTAGGTTGAATTATGAGTTATAGAGTAGTAAATGGAAAAATTTGTCCTGTTGAGCCTATTGAGAATTATAATTCAAAGGTAAACACTAATAAAACAACACAAAAACAGAATTTTGCTGACATATTAAATGAAAAAATAAAAAACAACGATACTTTCGTGTTTTCATCTCATGCAGCAGAGAGATTAAAATCTAGAAATATAAGTTTTAATGAAAATGACATGAAAACTATTAATGAAGGTATTAACAAAGCGCAGGAAAAGGGCTGCAAAGAATCTGTAATATTTTATAAAGATACTGCGTTAGTAACCAGCATTAAAAATAGAACTGTTATAACAGTAATGGACAAGAATAGCAGTAAGGGAAATGTATTTACAAATGTAGACAGTGTAGTTACACTTTAAGCTGGACCTTGTAATGAGGAAGCTGAATTTAGCAGAATGACTGAAGCTAAAAAATAGTAGACTACATTAAAAATAAATTATTTTCGGAGGGAAAACTATGTTAAAATCATTAAATTCAGGAGTTTCAGGATTAGGAGCAAATCAGACAAAATTAGATGTTATAGGAAATAATATAGCAAATGTGGGTACTACAGCTTTTAAAGGTTCTAGAGTAAGATTTCAAGATGAATTAAATCAAACAATACAGGATGCCGGTGTGCCAACAACAAATCAAGGCGGATCAAATGCAGCTCAGGTAGGATTAGGGGTTAAACTGGCAGGTATTGATACAATGATGAATCAGGGAGCTATACAAACTACAGGAAGAAACCTGGATGCAGCTATTGATGGTGAAGGCTATTTTGTATTAGGTAGTGGTCCTGCAGTTTTTACAGATAATACAATTAATGTAAATCAATCTACAGGACAGCATAGTGTAGATCAGAATTCATTATCTCAAGCTGGAATGAATCTCATGTACACAAGAGACGGTTCCTTTACTTTAGATGATCAGGGTAATCTTCTATCCTCAAATGGCTTAAGAATAATGGGATACTCATTAACAAACGATAATTCAACGACACCCCCTACAGCAGCAGCTCCAAACAGCGTAATAGCAGGGGGCTTCAGTTTCCAATTCGGACCTGGAGAAGCTTTAAATGGCTATACTGTAGTTTTAGGTAAAATTGGAGAAGGTACCCTTACTTCTGCTTCTGTAGATACTACCAATAGAAAAATAATATTAAATGGTGATTTCAGTGATGCAGGTAAAATTTCATCAGCTTCAGCAGAAAAGGCAATAAATGACGTTTTGTCAGCAAATGGAATAGCTCAAACTGTAAGTGTAGGTGGTACAGCAATTCCGGTATATGGAACATCTTCTAATATTGTTGCAGGCGGTGTTACTGCAGTTGCACCAAGTAATGTTACAGCGGGTGGTTTCAATTTTAGTTTTAATCAGGGCTCTCAGTTAAATGGATATACAGTTAAACTTGGAAATATAGCAGCAGGTACAGTAACTTCAGCAACTATTAATAATACTAATAATGTTATTACATTAAATGCAGATTTAACTACTCTTGGTGCGGTAAGAGCTTTAGATATTCAAACTGAATTGCAAAATACAATACAAACAGCTCAAGCTACTACACCTAGTTTAGCTGGAGCTTCAATTACAGTTTCTGGTTCACCAATTAACATAGGTGCTTCTGAAGCAATAAGTGGTGGAGAAGTATCTTATAGAGGAATGGATTTTAGCTTTGTGGATAGTAATGGTACTCCACAATTAGATGGATACACTATACAGTTAGGAACAATTACAGCGGGAACTCCTACTAGTGCAACTATTGATACTACAAATGAGATAATAACAGTAAATGGTGACATAAATTCAATGACTGCTTTTGATTATCAGAGAGCTATACAAAATGCTACTGGATTATCTTCTGGTGTAATTGTAAACGTGAGTGGAACCCAAACTCCACTATCAAACATTGCTTCAGGCCTAATTGATGGAGGTAAAGCTTCAGTAAATCCTGGGACTGTAACTTCCAGTAACTTTAGCTTTGCTTTTGGACCTGGAGAAGCATTAAATGGGTATAAAATTAAGATTGGAACTATATCCCAGGGTACACAATTGTCTACAGATGTAGATACAGCAAATAAGACAATAACTATAAATGGAGACTTTGTTACTCCAAATGCCATAGGACAAGATCAGCTCACAGCAGTGCTTAACAATTCACTATCTAAAAAGGGAATAAATCAAACTATAACTGCTACTGGTACACCTCTTACTATACCAGGTAGTACATCAAATCCAGTTACAGGAGGTACTCCGCTGCAGAGTATGGGTGCAGATGGAGTTATAGCTTTTGTAGATGGAGATAAAAATTTATATGCCTATGATGGAAACTTAAAGAGTTTAAGAATACCAGATACAGTACATGATGATGCGACTGGAACTGACTTAAAGGTTAAGACTTTTTCTATAGGAAGCGACGGCGTTATAACTGCTACTCTTGATAATGGAAAAATTGCAGCTCTTGGTCAAATTGCCATGGCACAGTTTAAGAATCCAGCAGGTTTAACTAAAGATGGAAATAATTCATATTCAGATTCAATAACTTCTGGTGCTCCAAGTTTTAGAAGCGGTGTAGGAACAAAGGGTGAAGATAACAGTGCATTATATGGAAATGTTAAATCATCTTCATTAGAGGCTTCTAATGTAGATCTTGCTCAGCAATTTACAGACATGATAGTTGCTAGCAGAGCTTTCCAGGCTAATGGAAAAACTATAACAACTGGAGATCAGGTTTTACAGGATATAATAAACTTAGTAAGATAATTTTAAATAAATGCTATGTTATTGGGGGTCTGACCCAGTAGGTCTTGGGGTCTGATCCCCAACAAATTTAATATTATATAAGAAAGCAGGTGAATTTATGATAAAACTCACCGGAATGAATCATAAAGAAATTGTAATTAATTCAGATAATATTGAGAAAATTGAAGAGGTACCTGAAACTGTAATAACTTTGATGAATGGAAACAAATATCTGGTAGAAGAAACTGCAGATGAAGTTATAGATAAAATAATATTATTTAAAAAGAGAATTTATAATTCAAATTATAGATAAATATAAAATTTATTTACTAAATTTATTTGATAAAATAACTGTGATATACAATGGTTTGCAAATAAATTTACAACATTAAGAAAGTCACTTTTAATTTATTTGCAAAAGGAGATGAGTCTATGAGTGAAAATAAAAATGCAAATAAAGCAGATGGAGTAAGTAAAATAATTATAATATTATTAGTGCTGCTTATTGTTTTAATAGGAGCCTTTGGAAGCTATATTTTCTTCTTTGGTGGGGCATCAAAGCTGCATGCAGATAGTGCATCAAATAATACTGTCTCAGCGTTAACAATTACCTCAGCAGATGAAAATACTTATTCACTAGATGAAGCCGTAGTAAATCTATCGGATACTGATGCACAGAGATATTTAAAGGTGAAGGTTAGTTTTGGCTATGATGCTAAAAGCAGTAAACTGAAAAATGAGTTAGAGAGTGAAACTGTAAACAAAAAGCCTATTTTAAGTGATGCAGTTAATGGTATACTGAGAAGCAAGAAATCTTCTGGTTTTACTGTAAAGGGTATAGAGGATACAAAACAGCAGATACTTAATGCAGTAAATCCAGTACTTAAAAATGGAAAAATAAGTCATGTGTATTTTGAAGAGTTAGTAGTTCAGTAGGGAATATGAAAATAAATAGTAAGTCAAAGATGCGACAAATATTTCCAATCATACAAGGAAACAGGTTTCGAAGATAGTGAGCTATCTGAGGGTTCTGTTGACGCAGTAGGATTAGAAATAAGCTAGCATACTGACTAAGTATTTGTTTGAATATGCCAATATAGGATTAGGGTGGTAAACAAATGCCAATATTGTTAATGATTTTAAAGCTTGTAGTAGCACTTTTAGTTATTTTACCTTTAATATATATAAGTATAAAATATGGTGGAAACAAGCTACAAAATATGCAAAATGGAAACTACATGAAGGTATTAGAGAGACTTACGCTTACAAAGGAGAACAGTCTTTTGGTAATAAAAATTGGAGAAAAGGGATATGTTTTTTCAAGCTGCGGAAATAAGCTGGAAATTCTAATGGAATTAGGTAGTGAAGAAATAAAAAAAATTCAAGAATCCAAAACAGTAACTCAATATAAAAATTTTAATGAATTTTATAAGGATTTTAAAGATAAATTCAACATTAGAGATAAAAGTGAGTTTTTAAAAACACTAAAGGATAAAATTATGGTAAAGGAAAAGAAATAACAATCTGATAGCAGTACTATGATCAGAAAATGTTTCTGTATAATACAAAATATAGATAGCATCTTTGAATTGTTATTTATTTTCAGATACTTAAGATTAAAGAGGAAGATTAGAATGAAGAAAAAAGCTTGTATAATATCTATTTTAGTTTTGTTTTGTATACTTCTTATCGGAAATAAGGCATATGCAGCTCCATCTCCGCAAAGTATACCTATACCAAATATAAATGTGTCTGTAAACAATAATTCAGCAACACCTACAAATTATGTAGACAATATAAAACTTCTTATAATGCTTACAGTACTTACTTTGCTTCCATCTATAATTATCATGACTACCAGCTTTACAAGAATTATAGTAGTACTTGGGTTTTTAAAAAATGCTCTGGGAACACAAAGTGCACCACCTAATCAGGTAATAATTGGACTAGCTTTATTTTTAACTTTTTTTATAATGATGCCTACATACACAACAATTAATAATAATGCCATTCAGCCTTATGTAAATAATAAGATAAATCAGCAGCAGGCTATTACTGTTGGAGAAAAACCTTTAAAGGAGTTTATGCTTAAGCAGACGAGAAAAAAAGATCTTCAACTATTTATGGATGCAGCTAAAATGGATCCAAAAACTGATACGGATCATACTCCTATTCACGTTGTTATACCAGCGTTTATAATAAGTGAATTGAAAACAGCTTTTATAATAGGATTTCTATTATTTATACCCTTTATGATTATAGATTTTGTGGTGGCAAGTATACTTATGTCCATGGGTATGTTTATGGTACCTCCTGCTATGGTTTCACTGCCTTTCAAAATTCTTTTATTTGTAATGGTAGATGGTTGGTATTTGGTGGTTAAATCACTTATTTTAAGTTTTTCGTGAGGTGAAAATTATTATGACAGAAAATATGCTTTTAGGAATATTAAAGGATGCTATAAGTACAGGACTCTTAATATCCGCACCAATTTTAATTGTATCTGTTGTGGTAGGACTTATTATAAGCATAATGCAGGCTACCACTCAAATACAGGAACAGACTCTTACCTTTGTTCCAAAGCTTATTGCTATAGCAGTTGTGGGAATAGTGGCCAGCACCTGGATGCTTCATATGATGACTGGATTTACAGAGAGAATATTTGAAATGATAGCAAATATTACTAGATAGGTGTGATGAAATGATAGATGTTTCTTATTTTGCTGCATTTTTTCTGGTGTTTTTAAGGATATTAACTTTTTTTGTGGCATTGCAGGTGCTTTTTCCCAGCGGACTTCCCAATACAGTTAAAATTGCCTTTTCTGCTTTAATTGCTTTCTTTATAATGTCAACTTTAAATTACAGCAGTGTTTCAGGTATTAACAATGGACTGGTTTATATGGAGCAATGTGCCTCTGAAATAATAACGGGACTTGTACTTGGATATTTAACTAATTTGGCTTTTATCTGTGGTAAAATTGCAGGGAATTTTATGGATATTCAAATTGGATTTAGTATGATGTCTATGTTTGATCCTACTACCCAAAGTAACGCCACTTTAATAGAAAGAATTTTAACTATGCTTAGTGTAGTACTGTTTCTTGTAATTGACGGTCATCATATACTTATAACAGCACTTATAGATAGCTATAATACAGTACATATAGGTAAATTTATATTAGTTAATGAATCTGCTATGTATGCTTTACACGCATTTACTGAGTTTTTTATAATAGGCATAAAGATCGCTATGCCTATAGTAATAGTTTTAATAATAACAGATATAGTAATGGGCCTTGTTTCAAGAACAGTACCTCAGCTAAATGTAATGATACTGGGCATGCCTGTTAAAATACTTCTTGGGTTTTCAATTTTTATGCTTATATTGCCTGAAATAGTAAAGCTTATAGTTCAGGGTTTTAGTTTAATACCAGATCTTTGGAAAGGCTTTTACAATATAATACCTGCGGTTATTATATTTGCCTCGGAAGACAAAACAGAGCAGGCAACACCTAAGAAGAAGAGTGATGCAAAGAAAAAAGGACAGGTAGCTAAGAGCAAAGAGGTAGCTCTAGCACTTACACTGATGGCAGCTACTTTAGTAGTAACATATCTAGGAAATTTTTCTTACGATAAACTTAGAAATATGATGTTTTCTTATTTAAATACATCTTTAAATATGGACTTAAATTATAATAATATACAGTATATACTTATATACGCTATGACTAATATAGCTTTAATATTTCTCATATTTGCAGTACCTATAATGATTTTAGGTATAGTTGCAAATTATATTCAATCTGGTTTCATTTTTACTACGGAAACTTTAAAGCCAGATTTAAAAAAACTAAACCCTATAGCAGGTTTTAAAAAGATTTTCTCATCAAGAACTGTGGTAGAGCTTTTTAAGGATATTATACTCATAGTCATTGTTGGCTTTGTAGGATATCAATTTGTGAGGGATAATCTTGATAAATTGCTCATAATGAATACATTAACCTTTAATTCACTTCCCTATGCATTAAAGGGTATTTTTGTGGGGATTTTATTTAGAATTTGTTTAATTATGCTTATTATTGCTATAGCCGATTATATATATCAGAGATTTATGCATAATAAGGAACTAAAGATGACAAAGCAGGAAGTAAAAGAAGAGTTTAAGCAAGACGAGGGAGACCCTCAAGTAAAGTCAAAGAGAAAACAGAAGATGAGAGAAATGTCTTCAAAGAGAATGATGGCAAGCGTGCCGGAAGCAACAGTGGTAGTGACAAATCCTACTCATATTGCAGTAGCTCTCAAATATAAAGAGGGGGAGAGCAGTGCCCCTATTGTAACGGCAAAGGGTACAGATAGAATAGCTCTTAAGATAAAAGAAATTGCAAAAGAAAATAATGTGCCAATTATAGAAGATAAGCCATTAGCTAGACTTATATATGAAAAGGTAGATATTGATGGGGAAATACCTATGGATATGTATCAGGCGGTGGCAGAAATATTGGCTTTAGTATATAAAATGAAAAAGAAGTAAAGGGTGATATAACAAATGAGTAATGGTAATGAGCGTGGCTTTAAATTAAAAAATAATCTGGATGTCATTGTAGCTTTTGGAGTAATGTTTATAGTACTTATGATCATAATACCATTACCTACAGGCATGTTAGATATTTTAATCGTAGTAAATATAACCATTGCTACAATTATAATACTTATAACTATGTTTACTACAGAAGTACTTCAGTTATCTGTTTTCCCAACTTTGCTTCTTATTACAACCTTGTTCAGATTGGGACTTAATATTTCCTCCACAAGACTTATTTTAAGTCAGGCTAATGCAGGAGATGTAATTAATGCCTTTGGAAGCTTTGTGGTTGGTGGTAATTATCTGGTTGGTATAATAATATTTTTGATAATAATAGTAATACAGTTTATAGTAATTACTAATGGTGCTGGAAGAGTTGCAGAAGTAGCTGCAAGATTTGCTCTGGATGCTATGCCAGGTAAACAGATGAGTATAGATGCAGATTTAAATGCAGGTCTTATAGATGATACAGAAGCTAAAAATAGAAGAAGGAAAATTCAGCAGGAGGCTGATTTTTACGGATCAATGGATGGTGCTTCTAAATTTGTTAAAGGAGATGCCATAGCAAGTATTGTAATAGTTTTGATAAACATCATAGCAGGAATTGTAATTGGTGCAGTACAGCTTGGTATGCCAATTGCAGAGGCTGCTCAAACCTATGTAAGGCTTACTATTGGTGATGGACTGGTAAGTCAGATACCAGCACTGTTAATATCCATTGCTACAGGTATTTTAGTAACACGATCTGGTAATGATGAAGATTTTGGTAAACAGTTAGTAGGACAACTTACAAGCTTTCCTAAGGTTCTAGGAATAGCTGCTGCTATACTTTTATTTTTAAGCTTTATACCGGGACTTCCTTTTTTTCCCTTCTTTATTTTAGCAGTTGCCTGCGGTATATGTGCTTATATGCTGTATAGGGAAGAAAAAGCTCAGATGATAATTCAGGAAGAAAACATCAATATGGAATTGACTGAGCAGGAAAATAAGGAACCTGAAAATGTAATGAATTTAATTTCAGTAGAGCCCATGGAAATAGAAATAGGCTATGGATTAATACCTTTGGCAGATGAGGCTTCTGGAGGAGATCTCCTTCAGAGAATTGCTTCTGTAAGAAGACAATGTGCCATAGAAATGGGCATTGTAGTTCAGCCTATAAGAATAAGGGACAATCTTCAGTTAAAGACCAATGAGTATGTGGTAAAGATAAGAGGAACTGTAGTGGCTAAGGGTGAGCTTATGCCAAGTATGCTTTTATCTATGGACTCAAGTGGTGAAGGAGAGGAGATACAAGGTATAAGAACCATTGAGCCTACCTTTGGACTTCCGGCAGTATGGATTAATAAGGATCAGAGAGAGGATGCAGAGATCAAGGGCTTTACCGTGGTAGATCCTACTACGGTAATGGTAACTCATTTAACGGAAACTATAAAATCACATTCCTATGAACTTCTTGGAAGACAGGAAGTTAAAACTATAATTGATTCAATGAAGGAGCGGTATAGTGCTGTAGTAGAAGAACTTATACCAGATCTTATGACTATCGGAGAGGTACAAAAAGTTCTTCAGAATTTATTGAAGGAAAAAGTTCCTATTAAAGATATGGTGACTATACTTGAAAGTCTTGCGGATAACTCAAGAAATTCTAAGGATTTAGAACTCCTTACAGAATACGTAAGAATTGCTCTTGGAAGAAGCATATGTAATCCACTTATAGATGAAAATAACAGAATAGTTGTGGCTACCTTTGCACCGGAAGTAGAAAATGTCATAGCAAATAATATACAAAAGTCTATGCAGGGTTCTTTCCCAGCAGTAGATCCAGATACTACCTCAAGAATTCTTGATTCTATAAAAAATGTACTGAATACTATATATTTTCCAGAAAATCAACCAGCAATACTGGTTTCACCTAAAATAAGGCCAGCAGTGAGAAAGCTCATAGAAATGGTGTTCCCTAATATTACTGTTTTATCCCTCAATGAAGTACCTAATGAAATTGAAATAAAAACTGAAGGAGTTGTCAGCTTATAATGATTATAAAAAAATATATTGTAAATAGTATGAATGAAGCTGTAACAAGAATCAGGTATGAGCTGGGAAAGGATGCAGTAATAATAAGTCAGAGGAAAATAAGAAAAAAGGGATTTACTGGATTGTTTTCGAAGAAAGTTATAGAAGTTACTGCGGCGGTAGATAATGTCGATAAGGCTGCTGAAATAACTGAAGGTAAATTCAAAATTCCACATAATTCTGTTAAGGATAGCTTAGAGGCTATAAAAAAGGCTATGGATGTGCAAATGGATAATGAAAATAGCTTAGGAAAGCTGAATTCGCCTGTAACAAGTGGAAAAATTTCTAAAGAAGCTGCTTATAATATTGATAAAGATGAGTATAAAAAAGAAGATAATCTTATTAAAGAGATGCGAGAGATGAAAAATATATTAAATGCCATTGTAAAAAATAATGGCAATGAAAATTCAAATCATAATAGTGAATTATATAAAACTCTGGAGAAATATGATTTAGAAGATAATGTAATAGAAGAAATTATAAATAGAATAAATTTAGAAAATGATGAAATAGAAGAAATGGAAAAGTTAAAAAAAGTCTTAGGCTCTATGGTTGAGGTTTCTGAAATTAATGAAGAGGGTGTCATTGTATTAGTAGGACCTACTGGAGTAGGAAAAACTACTACCATTGCAAAACTTGCAGGAAGGTTTGCCCTTATTGAAAAAAAGAAAATAGGGCTTATAACTGTTGATACCTACAGAATAGGAGCAGTGGAACAGCTTAAAACCTATGCAGATATTATGAATATACCCTTTAAGGTGGTATTTTCTATAAAGGATATGGAAGCAGCAGTGGAGAGTATGCGGGATTGCGATGTAGTATTGGTGGACACTACAGGTAGAAGTAGTAAAAATAAAATGCAAATTTCTGAACTGAGAGCATTTATTGATAAAACCCATTCTGAAAACTTACATTTGGTCATGAGTTGTACTACAAAAAATAGAGATATAAAGTCTATAGTTGAGGGCTATAAAATTTTAAATTATAATAATATCATAATAACAAAATTAGATGAGACTACAACCTATGGTTCTATATTGAATATATTGAAAGAGGGAAAAAGGCCTTTAAGCTATGTATCAATTGGACAAAATGTTCCAGATGATATTAAGGCGTTGAAGGCAGAAGAGGTGATAAATCTCATTACAGGAGTGGAAAGTATATGTTAGATCAGGCACAACGATTAAGGCAAATGGCTGTAGAAGGAAGCGAAGCTGATAAAGCTAGAAAAACACCAAGGATAATTACAGTTACTTCTGGCAAAGGTGGAGTAGGAAAGAGTAATTTTGTGGTGAATTTGTCTATAGCTATTCAGAAAACAGGAAAAAAGGTATTGATTTTTGATGCAGATGTAGGCATGGGTAATGATGATGTACTAATGGGGTTTTTGCCTAAATACAATGTGTTTGATGTGATTTTTAATGACAAAAATATAGAGGATGGGGTCATTGAAGGACCCTTTGGGGTGAAGCTTTTGCCAGGAGGATCTGGTGTAGCAAGAATAAATGAAATTACTAATTCCCAAAGGAATAGTTTTTTAGATAAATTATCAAATTTGGAAGATTTAGATTATATTATAATGGATACAGGTGCTGGAATTAATAGAAGTGTATTGGGATTTATATCCTGTTGTGATGAATTGATTTTGATTATAACACCTGAACCTACTTCACTTATGGATTCCTATAGTCTTTTAAAGGCAGTAGTTCATTTTAAAATTAAATCTAAGACCAAGGTAGTCATAAATAGAACCTTTGATAAAAGGGAAGCAGAAGAAACCTATAATAAATTTCAAAATGCAGTTAAAAATTTTTTGAAAATGGATATTTCCTATGTGGGAAGTGTGTCTGAAGACAGAAAATTAGTGTTGGCAGTAAAAAGCCAGGAACCCTTTATAATTGGAAGTCCAAATTGTGCTGCTGCTCAGGATATTGTTAGGATAGCAAATAAACTTATTGTTGATTCTGAAAGAGAAAATGAATTAGGTAAATCAGGTATACAGGGATTATTTAAAAAAATATTTAATATATTTTCGTGAGGAGTTATAGTGTGATGAGCGTTACTAATGTGAACTTTAGCATAAATGCAAAATGTGAAATTCTCATAGAGGATAAGGTGTATAAGAGTAATATACAGGATGTAGGTAAGGATTATATAGTAATAAGTATACCAATTTCAAATGGTGAATATGCACCACTTAATAAGAATGATCATGTAACAGTTGTATATTATAATGAAAATAATTTATATGGCTTCAATACTGATGTTATAGGAAGACGCATGGATAGAATACCCATGATACTTTTAACTATTCCAAAGGGTATAAAGAAGATACAAAGAAGAAAATTTTTTAGAGTGAATTTATTAAGGGATGTACAATATTTGAAAGTTGACAAAAATATTTCTGATAGTACATTTAATAGTCTCATAAAAGATTCAAAGGCTTTTACTAAGGCACTTATGATTGATTTAAGTGGTGGAGGCTTCAGACTAAAAACCAAAGAAGAGATTAAATCAGGAGATAGATTTATAATAAAAATTGCATTAGAACATGAAAATATCTTTGTACTCAGCAATTGCATGAGGGCATTTAGGGATATGGATACTAATTTGTATGTCTCAGGTTTTTCATTTTTTAATATTGATAGAAAAGTTCAGGATAAAATTATAGCTTATGTATTTGGGGTAATGCGTGAACAGATGAAAAAAAATTAAGGAGGCAATCCAGTTATGGCTATACCAGAAATTTCTGATACTAGAGAGGAAATAGTTAAGGAATATATTCCATTGGTAAAATATATAGCATCTAGAGTTATAGTAGGTAAAAGTAAATATATAGAATATGAGGATTTAATAGGTTATGGTATGATTGGATTAATGGATGCTCTTAACAAATTTGATAAGAGTAAGGGTATGAAATTTTCGACCTATGCTTCTATTAGAATAAAGGGAGCTATGATAGATGAAATTAGGAAGAATAGTCCTATATCAAAAGGTGCTATGGATAGGCTTAACAAATATAATCAAACAGTAGAAAACTTGCAAAAAAAACTTTTAAGGTATCCTACAGATATGGAAATAGCAAAGGCCTTTGGAGGAACTATAGCAGATATAGCAGAGGTGGAAAATTACATAAATTATATGTCTATAACTTCTTTGGAAAGTTTGATTTTTTCAGAAGATGATGATATGCCTATAATTACAACTATTGAGGATAAAAACAGTCCAAGCCCAGAAAGGGCTTTAGAAGAAAAAGAAAAAATTGAATATTTATCCAAGGCACTAGATATCTTAAACGAAAAAGATAAAACTGTACTTTCCCTATACTATTATGAAGGTTTAACTTTGAAAGAAATAGGCAGCATTTTATCTGTATCAGAATCTAGAGTTTGCCAACTGCACTCAAGAGCTATTGTGCATCTTAGAGAAGCTTTAAAAAAGCTAAAATATGAATAGTGTGGAGGTGCTTGAATGACTACAGTATTACTATTAATTATAGGAATTTTATTGATAGCTGTAAATATTAAGGCTGTAAAAAAAGAAAATACAAGTTTTAAAAATGTATTTCATAAGGCTTCAACTAATGTGAAAGATTATGATGTGGAAATTGGAAAGCTAAGAAAAGAATTTGCAGAAACAATACTGGAGCTTCAAGGCGAAATAGAAAGCCTAAAGAATAAATTACAAAGAAGTCCTGATGTAAATTATAAAAATATACATAATTCAGATATAGAAAATATCTATAATAAAGGTATGGAAGATAATATTTTAGAAAATAATGAATTGGATTCAATAGAAATTTCTCATGGGAAAAATACTGCTGGAGAAACAAGAATTATTGATGAAAATGATAAAATTAATAAAAATAAATACATAGATAATAATGAAATAAATAATGATAAAGTTGATGATATAGAAAAGCTTACGAAAGAAGGCTTATCTGTCGAGGGTATATCAGAAAGATTGGGAATTGGCAAGGGGGAAATACTATTAATACAAAAATTGTACATAAAATAAAAGCTTTTATTGAATTTATTTCACATAGAAGAGTTCTTGTGGGAATTGGTATTGGAATGGTTATAGCAACCTGCTTTATGATTACTGCAAAATCAGCTATAAGTTTGAGTAAAGGTGAAATTGAAACTAAAGCCTCTTCCTATGGTATGAGATACCCACAGGATATGAAAGTAATAAATAATGGAGATGTGAAAAAATGATAAGAAGTTTATATACAACTATTTCAGGTATGATTACTCAAGAAGCTAAACAAAATGTTATAGCAAATAATATGGCAAATTCAAATACCGTAGGATTTAAGAGTGATGATCTTGCCATTAAAAAATTTGATGATGTACTTATTCAAAATAAAAGTAAAATACAAAATGGAATAAATTATACACAGACTATAGGTAGTTTGAGTTTAGGCAGTAGAATTGATGAAACCGCAACGAATTTTACTGAAGGTGATATACAAAATACTGATTCGGATACAGATTTTGCTATTGATGGCAGAGGGTTTTTTACTGTAAATAGAGATAATGGGGCAGGCGGACAAAATTATTATACTAGAGATGGACATTTTCATGTAAATATGCAGGGTTACTTAGTAAATGATACTGGGGACTATGTTATGGGAAAGAATATTAATACGGGAAATCAAGAGAGAATTATAGCTGGAAATGGCAAAATAACTAGTGATGCCTATGGAAATATAAGTATTGATGGAAGACCTTCTTATTCCTTATCAACTGTAGATTTTAATAATTATAAAACCCTTAAAAAAGTAGGGGATAATTTGTACCAAGGACAGAATCCAATAACTAATACAAATGTTTTTGTTAAGCAAAAAGCTTTGGAACAATCCAATATAAATCCAGTGAATGAAATGGTAAATATGATGTCTACCATGAGAACCTTTGAGACACAGCAGAAGGTTGTACAATCCATAGATGAAACTTTAGGTCAGGCGGTTAATGATGTGGGAACTGTAAAATAATTAATTAGATATGAGGTGATTATAGTGATTGGATTGATGTGGACAAGCAGAAGTGCAATGAATGCACAGCAGCAAAAATTGGATGCAATATCAAATAATATAGCAAATGTAAATACTGATGGCTACAAAACAGAGCAGGTACAATTTACTGATCTTTTATATGACAATTTAACAAGAGTAGGATATCCTACCAACACTAATAATAACAATGGCATTAATAGTGACCCTCAAAATGGTACCGGGGTAAAAGCTACAGAGTGGATAAGAGACAATTCTCAGGGAGCTATCACACAAACTAATCAAAGTACAGATTTGGCTTTGGATGGCAGTGGTTATTTTAGAGTAATTCGTCCCAATGGAACAGCGGCTTATGAAAGAAGTAGTGATTTTAATTTAGATACAAATGGAAGATTAGTAGATAAAAGCGGCAATATACTGGAAGTAAATTATACTAATGGTCCTGTAATTCTTACACAAAATAATTTTGTTGTTGCACAGGACGGAACTTTAAGCATAAAGCAGCCCAATGGAGATACAGCTGTAGGAAAGATAAATGTGTATGATACTATAGGTAATGATTCAATGATTTCAGCAGGTGATAATTTATATGTATCTAAAACTGGAGCACAGATATTTGCCACTAATAGTACAAATATAATGCAGGGTTATGTGGAAAATTCCAACGTAGATATTGCAAAAGAAATGACTGATATGATCTCGGCACAAAGAGCTTTTGAACTTAATACCAAAAGTTTAACTACAGCGGATCAAATGTGGCAAATGGTAAACAATCTACAGAAGTAGTAGTTTTAAAACAATCTTGAAAATTTTCCATTTTTACTTAGTCATCTTCATTAAGAGTGTTATGGAAAATGAAAAACACCCGCTTGAGAATGTTAATTTAACGTTCTTAAGCGGGTGTTTATTTATTATTGATTCAATTCTTCAATTGTATTTGTTAGTGGTGGAATAACCTGTTTCTTTCTTGAAAGCACCCCTGGGGCGTAAGCAGAACTATTTTCAAGTTTTACGTCAAAGGCTTTAGAAACAATGTCCTTATTTGGACCTACGGCTATAAGTTGTGAACCACCCTTTAATATATCAGTTAAGAGTAATAAGAGTACATTGAATTTTTCATCCTTGGCTTTAGTTTCCATGTAGCTGATCATTTCAGGTTTTGTTGGTTCAAAGCCTTCCAGATCCATTGTGGTAACCTGTGAAACTCCTACTTTATAATTAGACAAATTGAAAATCTTATAATCCTGATTAAATATTTCAGTTACAGTTTTACCTTCTAAAGAGGTACCGGCCTTAAACATTTTACCTGCAAAATCTTCAGGATCTATTTCAGCAATTTCAGCTAATTTCTTTAAAATAGTTCTATCAGTATCAGTTGTAGTTGGAGAGCTGAATAGTAAAGTATCAGATATTATGGCTCCACATAAAAGCCCGGCTGCTTTCTTTGAAGGAGTTATACCATTTTCAAAGAAAATTAAACCTATTATACTGCTGGAGCTTCCTATAGGTTGATTTCTGAAATATATAGGTGAACCTGTTTGAATATCTCCGATTCTGTGGTGATCTATAATTTCAAGTATTTCTGCATCCTCAAGACCATCTATAGTTTGGGATTTTTCATTGTGATCTACCAATATAAGTTTCTTTTTATCCTTAGAAATAAGATGATCTCTTGAAATTGTACCTACTACTTTATTTGATTCATCTAATACAGGATAACTTTTATATCTTGTTTTTATCATTGTATCCTTTGCATCTTCTACATAATCATTCACATTAAAAGTGATAATTTCAGAATTATTAAGTATGTAGCCTACAGGGATACTTTGCACTATAAGTCTTGCTGTAGTAAAGGAATCATAAGGAGTTAAAATGATGGAAGTACCGGCTTTCTTAGCCTTCTCAAATATTTCTTCACTTAAGTCATGATTACCTGTTACTATTAAAAGAGATGCCTTAGCTTTTACAATAATTGATTGGATATCCTTTCTGTCTCCAGAAATTACAATATCTCCTTCATTAATATACTCTTCAAAACTTTCAGGAAGCATTGCAGCTACTATAATTTTGCCTGGAAAACTAGGATTTTCACTGCTTAAATAAATTGCTTTTGCAGATAGAGCATCTAATATATTATCTATTTTGGTGCTGGATTTTGAAAGAATATTATCATCCCAGTTACTAATATAAGTAGATATTAAATTTGAAATTGAAGCAAGCCCCTTCAATTTCCCCTGATTATCTACTACAGGTAGTGATTTTACATTGTTTTCTTTCATTAAAGACCAGGCTTTCTTTAAAGAAACATCTGCTGTTATTGGTGAAATATTATCAAAATTAACATCTGAAATCTGAAGTTTCATAGTAGTTTTAAGCAGTGGTTCTTCAACATCAAAATAGTCAAGAATAAATTTAGTTTCTCTGCTGAGTTCTCCTTGTCTCAAGGGTATTGCTTTGGTGCTGCCTGTTTTATTTTTAAATTCTGAATATGCTACAGCAGCGCATATTGAATCTGAGTCTGGATTCTTATGTCCTGTTATGTAAATTACATCCTTCATTTTGTAAATGTCCTCCTTAAAATAATTTTCAAATTTTCAGTCATATAAAATTTGAAAATTCTAATAAATGCTTTGGTAATTCTATATTTTAGTATAAATTGTCTTACTATATTTTATAATTTACATTTATAAAAGTAAAGTAAAAGAATTAAAATTTTTTCATAAAGCTTGTATATATTAACATATATTATTTATAGAGATAAGGCATATTCAAATAAATAACTAGTCAGTATGCTAGTCTATTTTGAATCTTACTACGTCAACAGAACCCTCAGATAGCCCACTATCTTCGGAACCTGTTTCCTTGTTGGATTCAAAATATACGTCGCATCTTTGACTTCATATTTATTTTCATATGCCTAATGGACAAGTGTGAAAGTAGGGCATCTGAAAATAAATAACAGAAGGATGTTTAAAAGCTAATAGCTAAGGCAGGAGGAAAGAAAATGATTAATGAAAAGGAAATCTATAATGGACTTAGTAGTCAGGAGGCAGAAGCTAGATTAAAAAAATATGGACTAAATGTACTTGAAAAAAAGAAAAGTATTTCAGCTCTAAGTATATTCTTATCTCAATTTAATGATTTTATAACCTGGGTTTTAATAGGGGCTACAATTATATCTGGACTTATGGGAGAAAAGGCAGATGCCATAACTATAATAATTATAATTATCATGAATGCAATTTTAGGATTTATTCAGGAGTTTAGAACGGAAAAGTCTCTAGAAGCTTTAAAAGAGATGGCATCACCTACGGCAAAGGTTATGAGGGATGGTAATATTCAAGTAATAAATGCAGAAAATCTTGTACCAGGTGATTTGATTATAATTGAAAGTGGAGATAGAATACCAGCAGATGCTATTATTGTTAAGTCATCAAATATAATGGTAGATGAATCTCTTTTGACAGGAGAATCTGTAGGAGTATCAAAGACAAGAAGTAATCAAAATAACAATATATATATGGGAGCTGTTGTACTTACAGGTAAAGGTGAAGGTAGAATAGTTGAAACGGGTATGAATACAGAAATGGGTAAAATTGCAAATTTGCTGCAAAATATAGATGAAGATAAAACTCCTTTAAAGGAAAAATTAGCATCCCTTGGAAGAATACTTGTGATACTATGTATAGGCATATGTGTAATAGTTACTGGTTTAGGTATTATAAGAGGTCAGGATAAATATGAGATGTTTTTATTAGGAGTTAGCCTTGCTGTAGCAGCTATTCCAGAAGGGCTGCCTGCTATAGTCACTGTAGCTTTAGCTTTAGGAGTATCAAGAATGCTTAAGAGAAATGCACTCATTAGAAAACTGCCTGCTGTAGAAACTCTAGGATGCACCTCTATAATATGCAGTGATAAGACTGGTACCCTAACGCAAAATATAATGACTGTAAAGTCTATATATTATAATGGAAAAATGCATAGTGAAAATTCTTTTAATGATAATGTACTAGTGCCCTTAAAGAAGGCTTTCACTTATTGTAATGACAGTGATTTAAACTATAAAGAGAAAAATCTTAATAAGGGCCTTATGGGAGATCCTACGGAGACTGCTTTAATCAAAGCATTTTTTGCCAGTGTAGATGAGTTAAAAAGATTTTTGAATAGGATTAACAGAATAAGTGAGATACCTTTTGATTCCAATAGAAAGATGATGTCTGTACTTTTAAACGAACAGGGAAAAAAGACTGCTTATGTTAAGGGAGCTCCTGAGAGAATTATTGAAAGATGTAAGTATATATTTATAAATGGTAAGGTGGAATTATTTACCACTAATTATAAAAGTAAAGTGCAGTCAGCTGTAGATTCTATGGCGAACAGGGCATTGAGGTGTATAGGAGCTGCTTACAAGAATAATGGAATTATAACTGAAAATAATCAAGAAAAGGATCTTATATTTTTAGGTCTTGCTGGTATGATTGATCCACCAAGGGAAGAAGTTAAACCAGCAGTGCTAAAATGCAAGGAGGCTGGCATAAAACCTATAATGATAACTGGTGACCATAAGAATACGGCCTTTGCTATAGGTAAAGAACTGGACATTTGCAGTGATATATCTGAAGTAATAACTGGTGAGGAATTAGATAGATTAGATGATAAAAAGCTATCAAACGCAATAAATAAAGTGAAAATTTTTGCCAGAGTTAGTCCTGAACACAAGCTAAGAATAGTACGGGCCTTTAAGAAAAAGAACAAAATAGTTGCCATGACAGGGGATGGAGTAAATGATGCTCCAGCAGTTAAGGAAGCAGATATAGGTATATCTATGGGTATATCAGGAACAGATGTTACAAAAGAGGCAAGTTCCATGATACTACTGGATGACAATTTTACAACTATTGTTTCTGCTGTAGAAGAGGGTAGAGTAATTTACAATAATATAAGGAAATTCATACGATATCTGCTGTCCTGTAATTTGGGAGAAGTAATTACCATGTTTTTGGCATCATTACTATATTTAGATACACCCTTATTACCTATTCAGATACTATTAGTTAATTTGGCCACAGATGGATTACCAGCAATAGCGCTGGGAGTAGATCCGCCAGATAAGGATGTAATGTATGAAATGCCAAGAGCTAAAGATGAGAGCATATTTGCCAGGGGATTAAAGGAAAAGATAATTATAAGGGGAAGCCTCATCGGTGTTTGTACAGTGTTGTCTTTTCTAGTAGGCAAACTTTTCCATATGAGTCTTGAAACCTCTAGAACCATAGCTCTGGGAACTCTTATAATGTCTCAGTTAATTCATGTATTTGAATGTAGATCTGAAAAACATTCCATATTTGAAATTAAGTTGTTTACAAATATATATCTAGTTGGAGCAGTAACTTTATCTATAATAATGTTAATGGCTGTAATATATGTACCATTTTTAAGAATAATTTTTCATACAAATGCCTTAAATATAGGCCAATGGCTTATAATAATATTTTTCTCTGGATTTATATCTATGATTAACAGTCTCTATTTATTTTTTAATAAAGGAAATTAAAAAAGTACCCTGTAAGATAGCACAGCCTCTTTTCCGTGTCTATATTACAGGGTACAGTTTAGTTTATGTATACTGTTAGTGCAGCTATAGGATCATTTATATCGTTTAACTTGTCTCACCGTTTTAGGAGTATTTCCATCTATTTTAACTAAATCCTTCTTGGTAGTCATGTTTCTAATGTTCATTATCTCTATAGTTTCGCTATTTTCTTTGCCCTTAGCTCCTTTTACACCCTGTACAATCAAAAGATTTCCTTGATTTATAGTCATAAATTCTGGTTTTTTAAACCATCTGTTTCTCTTATAAGTGCATCGTGTAATATTTTTACTTCTATCAGGTTTTATAATTAAAGTAACTAATAGCCTGTGAAAAATCCATAAAATCGATTTCTCTTCAACTTTAACAGATATTACATTGCCCTGTACTTGTGTAAGTCTATCCCCATATTTCTTCATATAAGATTTGGTATAATAATTTTGTATTTTTTCTTTAAAACCCATTCTTATAGCTCCTTTTTTAGTAGTATATTTTTTGTTATTAATATTGGCTTAATGTGTTATAGAAACAGTATTTACAATAAAAAATTGCAATTATATTATAACATAATATATATTCTTTTAAAACATATATTATAACACATTTATTATTAGTATGTTTATGAATTATTATAATTACATCATATATAAGCTGCAGTTAAAAATTATATCTTTTGTTCTATTGATTTATTTACATTTATAGTATAATTTGTTTATATGGGTAAAAATTTGTCCGTGAAAAATTTTCAATATTTATAAGGAAGTGATTTATTTGAGGTTGCTTTATGAAAATGCTAGATTGGTAAATGAATGGCTTGACCGTTATGGTGTTAAATTTGGTATTTATAAAGATGATAACTTTATTGAACAGCTGTTTCCATTTGATGCTATACCAAGAATTATTAATGAAGATAAGTTTGCTATGCTGGAGAAGGGTTTAATTCAAAGAGTATGTGCACTTAATTTATTTTTAAAGGATATTTACTCCAGTCGCTGTATTTTGAGAGATAAAATAATACCAGAAGAATTTGTTTATTCTTCCAAAGGATTTTTAGCAGAGTGTTGTGGTATTACTCCACCTAAGGGTATATATTCTCATATTTCGGGTATTGATCTTGTGGAAGCTCCTGATGGATGGTATATTCTTGAAGATAATTTACGTATCCCCTCTGGGGCATCTTATCCAATGATTGCAAGAGAGATTACTAGAAGTATAAGTCCTGAAACTTTTGAGAAAAACAAAGTATGCGAAAATCGTGATTATGCTTTTATTTTATCTAAAATGCTTGAAGAAGTAAATTGCGGAGGCATTAATGTGGTGCTCACACCAGGACGATATAATTCTGCCTTTTTTGAACATTCCTATCTTGCAGAAAAAATTGGTGCAGTACTTGCTTTCGCAGGGGATTTGGAAGTGGTTGACGGAGTGGTATATTATAATACCTTTAATGGTAAGAAACAGCGTGTTGGTGCTATCTATCATAGAGTATCTGATGAATATATGGATCCTATGGTTTTTCAACAGAATTCTGTAATTGGAGTACCACATCTTATGGAAGCCTATAAAAAAGGAAATGTAGCTTTAGTTAATGCTCCTGGTAATGGTATAGCAGATGATAAGGGAATTTATTATTTTGTTCCAGCCATGATTTCCTATTATTTGGGAGAAGATGCTATTCTAAAAAATGCACCAACTTATCTTCCATTTTTTAAAAGAGATGAAAAGTATATTTTAGAAAATATTGAAAAATTAGTAATTAAGGATGTAAGTGAAGCTGGAGGATACGGGGTTATATTTGGACAAGAGCTTTCTAAAGAAGAATTAAATAATTTAAGAAATGTCATAATAGATAACCCAAGAAGATTTATAGCTCAGGAGGTTATAGACTTTTTAGATCTTATGGTTTTAGATGGAGACAAAACTGTTCCACGTAAAGCAGACCTTCGAGCCTTTGTAATCCATGGTAAAGATATTAAGGTATGGAAAAGTGGTTTAACTAGATTTTCACGTAATCCAGATTCTTTTGTAGTTAATTCTTCACAGGGAGGGGGGTTTAAGGATACATGGATAATATCTCAATAAACAAGGCAAATTATCTTTATTGGCTTGGCAGATATGCAGAAAGAGCATATACTACTATTGCATACCTAAGGCGTTTTTATGATGAAATGGTAGATAAGAACCAGGATGCTTATTTAGAATTTTGCAGCAGACTTGGGGTCATCAATAATTATAGAGATAAAAAGGATTTTGTAAAACGTTTTATTTCCGATGAAGAAAGCGAAATGAGCATAGCATATTATATTGGCAAGACTTATGATAATGGGATAGTGCTTAGAGATACACTTACAAGTAAAACTTTATCCTATATACAATTGGCATGTAATGATTTGAAAAAGTGCTATAATAGCCAGGAGTATGTAGTTGTAAACCTACAGCGTGTTACTGATGACTTAATTGCCTTTTGGGGAGCAGTAGATGACTACATATTAGAAAATGATGCCAGAGACCTAATAAAAGCGGGAAAATATATAGAAAGAGTGGAGCTTTACAATCGTTTTGATGAAAGTAAAAATCTTAAAAAAGCAGCGATAGAAAGACTTTGGAGATATGCAATTAATTTAAAAATCAACGAAAATACTTCTAGACAAGTTGATTTTATTAACAGTGAAGATATGTTAGAATATAATTCTATTAAAAATTATATTGATGAATTATCTAAATGGGGGGTAGGGCAATGAAAAGGTATGAATTTTCATTTGTAACTAGATTAAAATTTGAAGATGCTATTACCAATCAACACTTTATGTTAAGATGCCTTCCTGGTAATTATCAATTTCAAAAAATCTATGATGAAAAAATATCTATATTTCCAGAAGTACCTATTATTTTCAGCAAAGATTCTTTTGATAATAGAACTCTATTAGGAAGTATTAATTCTAAACATGAAGTATTTGAGTACGAAGTTTTTGGAAAAGCTTTGATTAGTAAATATAAATCTGCTGAAATACTTGATAGAATATTTCTATATGAAACTGCAATGACAAGTATCACTAGATCAATGGAGGATTTTGCAGCCAGTATTCCAAATGTTGAGAGTTTGAAGCAGCAAGCTGTTTTAGTAAGTCATGCTGTCTATAATAAAATGAAATACGTATCTGGCTCTACAAATACTGAAACTACTGCAGCAGAGGCCTTTAATCAGGGCGAGGGCGTATGTCAGGATTATGCACATATAACCATTGCAATTTTACGAAATTTTAAAATTCCAGCTCGCTATTGTGCTGGTTTAATGGAGGGAGAAGGAGAAACACATGCTTGGGTTGAGTATTATGACCAAGGTACCTGGTATGGAATTGATCCTACAAATGACAGGAGTATTGAATATGGTTATATAAAGATTTCAAATGGCCGTGATTCCTCTGATTGCACTGTAGAGAGAGGATGTTTTATTTCTAGGGACAAAGATGTTAAACAGAATATACAAATATCAGTTAGAGTTAGTGAACTTAATGAGTAAAGTTGGTGAATTAATGAGTAAGAAGGTAGAAACAATTTCCTCTATGCGGCTTCCTGTAGACGAGGTACTTGAAATTAAACGATGTCGTTATACTCCACAAGATACTAATAAAACAAATTCAAAGGTATTACCTAGAATTTGTATTGTTACAGGAACTCATGGGGATGAATTGGAAGGTCAGTATATATGCTATGAACTTTCAAGAAAACTTCAAGAAAATCCACAATATATCAAAGGCATAGTAGATATTTACCCGGCTTTAAATCCACTGGGAATAGATTCTATCTCTAGGGGAATTCCAAACTTTGATCTTGATATGAATCGTATATTTCCAGGAAGTGATGAAGGGTCTATAGTTAGAAAAGTTGCTCACAACATAGTGCAGAGCCTTAAAGATGCAGATCTTGTCATAGACATTCATGCAAGTAATATTTTTCTTCGTGAGATTCCTCAAGCTAGAATTAATGAGAATATGGTTGAGAATTTACTGCCACTTGCGAGTCTTTTAAATTTGGATTTTCTTTGGATTCATCCAGCTGCAACAGTACTGGAATCTACCCTTTGTCATTCTCTTAATGTTATTGGAACTCCATGCATTGTAGTAGAAATGGGTGTAGGTATGCGTATAACAAAAGAATATGGTGATCAATTTTTAACCGGTATTTTTAATGTAATGAAAGAGTTAAGCATATGGTCAGGAGATATTGAGAATACTTCTAAATCACACAAGGCTATTAATTCTATGAAGCATGAAGTATTTTTTATAAATTCAGCTGAGTCAGGTATTTTTGTTCCATCAATAGATCATTGTACTACTGTAAACAAAGGAGATAAAATAGGAGATATATTGGATCCGCTGGAGGGAAGGATAAAGGAACAGATTATTGCTCCCTGCAATGGAATGGTATTTACTTTAAGAGAATATCCAATAGTCTATACGGGGTCTCTTGTAGCTAGATTGATTGGAGAGGAGACTGCAGCAAATGAAAAGGGAAATAATATTTAAATTGGAATCTCCTTATAGGGATACTATGAGAATTTCAGCATTTAAATTTGGAGATTATGAAAATAACACATCAGAAAAGGCTTGTGCCATTGTAGGTGCTACCCGTGGAAATGAAGCACAACAAATATATGTATGTTCTCAACTTGTGGCGGTTCTAAAAAAGTTGGAAAGGTGTGGAAAGATAGTTCCAAACAAACAGATACTAATAATTCCAACTGTAAATAATTATTCCATGAACACTAATAAAAGATTTTGGTCTTTAGACAACACAGATATTAACAGGATGTTCCCAGGATATGGTTTAGGGGAAACTACACAAAGAATTGCCTATAATGTATTTGATAATGTTAAAAACTATACCTATGGCATACAATTTCCAAGTTATTATATGCCTGGTGAATTTGTGCCACATATTAGAATGATGCATACAGGTTATGAAAGGCCAGAGCTTGGCCGTGAATTTGGGCTGCCTTATGTGTATATCCGTGAAAGTAGGCCCTATGACACTACAACTTTAAATTATAACTGGCAATTGTGGAATACTTCGGCTTTTTCACTCTATGCAGGTAAAACTACAGAAATTGATGAGCCTGCTGCAGAAATGGCAATTCGTTCTGTAATTCGATTTTTAACGAAAATGGGTATATGTAATTGCTATATAGAAGAGGGTTTTGTTTCTCAAGTGATTACTTCTAAAGATGTTTCCTCTGTGATTTCAACAAAAGCTGGAATTTTACAGAGGGTAAAGAGAGCTGGACATCATGTAATTTATGGTGAATTACTAGGTAGAGTTCTTGATCCCTATGATGGGTCAGTTAAGGAAGAATTTTTTGCACCTGTAAATGGATTGGTTTTCTTTGTTCACGATAATCCTTTTATCTATGAAAGTACATATGTATATAAGATAATTCCAGGAGAGATATAGCACCACAGTGGTGGAGTGTTGAAATGAGATGAAAATATTTACACTCGTGGTGTAAATATTAGTGTTCATATGAATTGTAACTAATTACATTCCAGGGATGTGATTAGTTACATAAATGTAATTATATTACAATTTTAATTAAAAAAACCCAGGAGTATAATTATGCCACTGGGTTTTTTAATTTTTTGATAAAAATGTTCCTAAATATTAATAAGAAGAATATTAATATAGTATGGAATTTGTAAGCAACAGGTAGCTGATAAACCTATTTTATTGGAAGAAGTGTATTAGTATAATTTTTGTAAAGGACACTAAATAAAAAATCTTAAAATTTAAAATGAGTAAAATTTCAGTTAAATTGAAAATTATATTTTAAAAATTAATTATTAAACAGTTGAAGATTTGTTTATAAATAATGAAAGGGGAGTAGTATGAAGAGAGAATTAACTCCTGGAGAGATAATATATAATATAGATATAGTCAATAGTGATGAGTTTAATAATAGTATCATGCCTCAATATGAAGATATATATAGCAAGTTAACTCAGGTAATTGATATTGATAAATCTGGATATAATATTTATATTGTTGATGATTTTACAAAAGAGAAATTAGAGGATATTATACAATATATAAAAAAACTATATGTAAACAAAATTAATCCTAAGGATATTTGTTATGTGGTTAGTAAGGATGAAAAAGCACCTAAAGCTATTATTATTGACCATGGAAAGGGAAATTTTCTTAAGGAAACTGTTGAGGAAATCAAGAAATTGTATACAGATTTTATATATAATTTTTATAATAATAGTAGTAATGATAAAGAAAAAGAGGTAATAATAGACAGTATTCAGAAAAAGAAAAATGAACTCATAGATAATCTGATTGAAACTAGTCATAATGAGGGCTTTGAAATTAAAACTACTAATGAAGGTTTTAGCTTTATACCAAAGAAAGAAAATGAACTTATGACAGAAAGTGACTATGACGGGCTTAGTGCCTTAGAAAAAGATAATATATTAACTAAAATAAAAAAGCTTAGAGTTGAATCTAAAAATATATTAGATGAGCTTAAAATTATTGAAGATGTAGAAATCGAAAAAATAAAAAGTATATTTAGAGATTATTTTGAAATTAAATTAAAGAGCAAAAAAGAAGAATATGCTGAAAGATTTAAGGACAATAAAGAAGTATATGTATATATAGAAAGTATATTTGAAGATATAGAGAAGAATGTAATAGATAACTATAGTATAAATTATGATGAAGATGAAGAAAATATTATAAATACAATATCTAAATATTATGTAAATGTTATTGTGGATAATAGTAAAAATAGCACTGCACCGGTGATTTATGAAGAAGATCCTACCGTAAATAATCTTGTAGGTACTATTGAATATGAAAATCATAATGGAAATTATATTACAGATGTTAGTCTTATAAATGCAGGTTCAATTTTGAAGGCTAATGAGGGATGTTTAATAGTTAGAATGGATAATCTAGTAAATAATCCTTCAGCCTATTATTATTTAAAAAAGGTATTATTGAATGAAAAAGTTACCTTTGACTATAATAGAGGTTATTTAGAGCTCATATCATTAAATGGTTTAAATCCAGAACCAGTGAATATTAGAGAAAAAATCATTGTAATTGGAGATTATAATACCTATCACATGTTATATAATTATGACAGTGATTTTAAAAATATATTTAAAATTAGAGCAGAATTTAAACCAGATATAAAAATAAACAATAAGAATAAGGCCATTTTTTACAGTTATATAGAAAAATATCTGGAGAATAATAACATTAATTCTATAGCTCCTTCTGCACTTAATAAATTGGCAAAGCTTCTATCTAGAAAGGCTGAAAATAGAAATAAATTATTTATTGATGAGGTGGAGATAGATAAAATATTAATGCTGTCTAACAACAATGCAGAAAAAAATAAAAGAAATGAAATTACGGAAGAAGATATATTGAAGGCTATTAGCAGCTATAGCATAGTTGAAGATGAATTTTTAGAAATGTATAGAGAAAATAAAATATTAATGGACGTGAGAGATAGAAAAATTGGCCAAATAAATGGGTTATCTGTGATTGATACTGGATATATAAGTTTTGGTAAGCCCAATAGAATAACCTGTACCTGTTACAAGGGTGATGGAAATATTATTGATATTCAAAAGGATAGTAATTTAAGCGGAAGTATTCACTCAAAATCCATTAACATACTAAAGGGATGGATAAATAATATTTTGGGAGATTACAGAAAGCTAACTGTGGATTTTCATCTATGTTTTGAACAACTTTATGGAAAAATAGAAGGGGATAGTGCCTCTGTAGCAGAAGCACTGTGTATGGTTTCTTCTCTCAGCAAAATACCAATAAAGCAAAATATAGCAGTTACTGGCTCTATAAATCAATTTGGTGAGATACAGCCAATAGGTGGGGTTAATGAAAAAATTGAAGGCTTTTTTAATGTTTGTAAAATAATTGATACTATTGAAGATAAGGGGATTTTAATACCTGCCCGTAATGCTGATAGTATAATTCTTAAAGATGAAGTGGAAGAGGCAATAAAAAATAATAAATTTCACATTTATACTATGGAAGGCATAAATGATGCTATGGATGTAATGATGGGAAATGATTCCTTAAATTCATATAAAATTATAAAATTTGCAAAAGAGGAGATAGATAAATATAAAATAGGAAATGATGTATAGAGAACTGTAAAATGCTCATAATAGTTGTAAATAAAAATTTACTATGAGCAGAGGGATTGCATATGAAGAAAAGAATAAAATTATCGTGGTTTACTTTTTTTATATTTATTTTTACTTTAGGTTATGTTTTTCAAAATATTAATGTAATGGCATTTGCACCTAATGAATTGAGGCTAACTATAAATGCTAACAATACCGCTACATTGCCTAAAAATTTTAGAAAAACAACAGATAGCGACAAAATAAAAGATATTGATAAATCTGTTAATCTAGAGGGATTAAATAATCTAAATATATCTGGAAGTGCCCAATTTTCTGAAAAGGGATTAGATATTGCAAAGGAAAGTATTGGAGAAAAAATACCAATAACCGTTGTAGATTTAAGAGAAGAATCTCATGGATTTTTAGATGGAAATGCAATAAGTTGGACTGATGATCACAATAAGGCCAATAAAGGATTAAATAAGACTGAAGTTTTAGCAGATGAAAATGAAAGATTAAAAAAGCTTTCGGAACAAAAGACTGTTGATATTAAAAATAAAACTTTAGCTGTTAAAAATGTAGAAAATGAAGAAAGTTTAGTTAAAAGACATGGTATTAATTATGTGAGAATACCTGTAACAGATAAGGAGGCTCCTTCTACGGAAGCGGCAGATAATTTTATGAATTTTGTTAAAACTCTCCCTGAATCCAGTTGGCTCCATTTTCATTGTAGGGCAGGAAAGGGTAGAACTACTACCTTTATGGCTATGTATGACATGATGAAAAATGCAAAAAATGTCTCCTTTGAGGATATAATAAAAAGGCAATTTTTATTAGGTGGAGAAAACTTATTAAAAAATACTACTATAGAAAATATTAGGGGTAAAAGAGCAAAATTTTTAAAAAGTTTTTATGAATACTGCAAAGCAAATAATGATAATTATACTACTACATGGTCACAGTGGATAAAAAATAATCCTAATTAAATATATAAGAATAAATAATAAGTCAAAGATCAATAGCGATAAAAAAAGAGCTTTAACTAAAATCCATTAGGGCATTAGAAAGGGCTCTTTTTTTATATTTGGAGTTATAGAGATTAAATTAATGGGCTATCATTCATTTATTATGCAGATATCATTTTTTTGTGTTGCAACGTAAAGATAACAGGGATTTTGTATACAAAATATATAAGCCACATCTTTATGCATGTATTTAACTACTCCATATAATCCGTTCCATTCATTATTGTCATTTAATCTAACAATACTTCCTATGTTCATAACTATCACACCTTTTGTAAATATTTTAAATTTCTAGTTTTTCTCTTTCTGACTTCTTTCTTGCAGCATAGTTTCTATTCTTTTATCTGCATCACCTGAAGCTTTGCACAATGATAAAATAGTTAGTATAAAAAATGTAAGTACTGATATCAATAAATATTTCATATTATCACTCCTATAAATTGACTAACTATTTATATATATTGCCAGATATTATACTTTTAATACAATAATTTTAGAAAATTGAAATTATGCTGATATATACAGAAAAATTAAAATAAGCCTCTAAATAAATTATTTATCAAAAATAAAATTTTTGATAAATAATATAATTAAAGACTTAGGCATCTTAAATAAATAACTAGTCAGTATGTTAGTCTATTTTGTATCCTACTGTGTCAACAGAACCTTCAGATAGTATGCTATCATCAGAACATGTTTCCTTGTATGATTGAAAATATACGTCGCATCTTTGACTACTATTTATTTTCAGATGCCTTATTTAAAATTCAATTAGCAACTTGTTAATGCAAATTATATAGCTTAAATAGAATTATGCACAGATTATACATTAAATCTAAAGTTTACTACATCTCCATCTTGCATAATGTAATCTTTTCCCTCTAATCTAAATTTCCCTTTTTCCTTTGCAGCTGCTTCCGAACCACAATTAATCAAATCTTCATAGGATACAATTTCCGCTCTTATAAAACCTCTTTCTATATCTGTATGTATTTTACCAGCAGCTTTAGGAGCCTTAGTACCTTTTACTATTGTCCACGCTCTTACTTCATCAGCACCAGCAGTTAAAAAACTCATTAATCCAAGAAGCTTATAGCTGGAGTGGATTAATTTATCTAGACCAGATTCCTCCAAACCGTATTCCTCAAGCATTTCTTTTTCTTCTTCCTCACTTAAAGTGGAGAGTTGTTCTTCAAGGCTGGCACATACAGTAACAACCTCTGATTTTTCTGAAGCGGCTAATTCTTTAACTTTTTTAACAAATTCATTTTCAGAGTTTCCTGATAGTAAATCATCTTCTGAAATATTTGCAGCATATAAAACTGGCTTTGATGTAAGTAAAAATAATTCTTTAACAAATAGTTGCTCATCTTCTGTAAACTCCAAAGTTCTAACTGGTTTTCCTGCCTCCAGATGATTTTTTATTTTCTCCATAATTTCCATTTCTGCTTTAGCTGTTTTATCTCCGGAACGTGCCAATTTTATTGATTTTTCCATTCTTCTTTCTAGTACTTCTATATCAGAAAATACAAGTTCAAGGCTAATGGTTTCAATATCACGCATAGGATCTACGGAACCTTCTACGTGGACAATATTTTCATCTTCAAAACATCTTACCACATGAACTATGGCTGCCGATTCTCTTATATGTGATAAAAATTTATTTCCAAGACCTTCTCCCTTACTGGCACCCTTTACTAAACCTGCTATATCATAAAACTCAATGCTGGCGTGGACCTTACGCTTTGAGTTATACATCTTTTCGAGCATATCAAGCCTTTTGTCGGGAACATCAACTACACCTACATTTGGTTCTATTGTACAGAATGGGTAATTAGCTGATTCAGCACCTGCTTTAGTAATAGCATTAAATAAAGTGCTTTTCCCAACGTTTGGTAATCCAACAATTCCTAATCTCATTTGTGTACATTCCTTTCTCATGTTTATATAATTCTTAATAATTATACTCTACAATACCATACATTTCAATTTATTAATATATGATTAACTCTAATTAATAATATGGGTAAATTAAATAAAAAAATAAAAAATATTTTCATTAAGGAAGGATTTTGCCCTACGATTATAGAATAGTAGAGTAAAGTGGTTTAAAGTGGTTCAAAGTGGAGTAAAATAGCAGAGAGGTGTAAAAGATGTTCATAGGGGAATATCAGCATGCCATTGATAGTAAAAATAGAATTATAATTCCCTCAAAATTTAGGGAAGAACTAGGGGATGCTTTTATTTTAACGAAAGGCTTAGATGGATGTCTTTATGCTTATACTATGGAAGAATGGAAGCTATTAGAAAGTAAACTAAAAAAATTACCACTTACAAATCGCAATGCTAGAGCATTTGTAAGATTTTTCTTTTCAGGAGCTAATGAAGTAACTGTAGATAAGCAGGGTAGATCGCTTGTACCTCAGAATTTATTAGAATATGCTTCTATTAATAAGGAAATAGTAAGCATAGGTGTTTCTACAAGAATTGAAATTTGGAGTAAAGAAAAATGGAAGGAATACAATGAATCTGATATAGATATGGATGGCATTGCAGAGCAGATGAGTGAACTTTTGATTTGATGTTTAGTATGCTTTAGAGACAAGGAGATATAACATGAATTTTAAACATATACCAGTTTTACTAGATGAATGTATAGAGGGTTTAAATATAAAGGAAGATGGTGTTTACGTAGATTGTACATTAGGAGGCGCAGGGCATTCCAGTGAAATAATTAAAAGGCTTTCTAATAAAGGAAGGCTAATTGGAATAGATCAGGATGCAGAGGCAATTAAAGCAGCTTCAGATAAATTAAGTGATTATAATAATGTGACTTATGTTCACAATAATTTTTACAATATAGAAAAGATTCTAGATGAATTACAGATTGAGAAGGTAGATGGTATACTAATGGATTTAGGAGTGTCCAGCTATCAACTTGATGAAGCAGAAAGGGGCTTTAGTTATATGAACGATGCTCCCTTAGATATGAGGATGAATAGACAAAATAGTTTATCCGCCTATGAAATAGTAAACAACTATTCAGAAGATGAGTTATACAGTTTAATTAAAGACTATGGGGAAGAAAAATTTGCAAAGAGGATAGCAGCTTTTATTATGGAAAGAAGAAAAGAGGAGCCTATAAAAACAACTTTTCAGCTGGTAGATATTATTAAGTCAGCTATTCCAGCTAAATTTAGAAGAGAAGGTCCTCACCCTGCAAAGAGAACCTTTCAAGCAATACGTATTGAAGTCAATAGAGAGTTAGAAATACTTGATAAAGCCATAGAGGATGGAGTTAACAAACTAAGGAGTGGTGGAAGAATAGCAATAATTACATTTCATTCTTTAGAAGACAGAATAGTAAAGACAAAATTTAAGAAGCTCCAGAATCCTTGTGAATGTCCAAAGGATTTTCCTATATGTGTTTGTGGTAAAAAACCAAAAATAAATATTATAACGAGAAAGCCAAGAGAAGCTAGTGAGAATGAATTGGAGATAAATCCAAGAAGTAGAAGTGCCAAACTTCGAATAGGTGAAAAAATTTAATTTTATATAAACTAAAATAATAATAAATCAAATATATTTCAAATAATTTATAGGGGTGAATAAAGTGATAGTAACAGAAAAAAACTACATAAGTAATGGAAATACTGCATTGGCACCAGAGAGAAAACCTCACAGAGAAGATGACAGGCGTAGGTTAAAGCAGGAGGAAAATGAAAAGCTAAGAAGATTAAAACAGTCTAAACTTAGAAATCAAGCCAAAGTAATGATTGGTATAGCATTAACCTTTACCATAGGTTTCAGCGTAGTTTATAGGTATTCTACTATATATAATATGGAGAATAAATTATCAATTGCTACTATTCAAAATAACAATGCCGCTAAAGCCAATGAAAGCTTAAAATTACAGCTGATGCAATATAATCAGATACAGAATATAGAGGCTAAAGCCTCTAAAATGAATATGGTACAACCTGATAAAAGTCAGGCGGTTCAGGTGGATTATGATAGGACAACTATTAAAACTGATAAAAATGTAGTTAATGACAAAAAACATGAATCAGTCTTTCAGATAATAAAAGATAAGCTTTTTTAATTTCAACTAGCTTTAGTTGTTTTACAAGTTTCAATTGAAATTATACATTTCAATAATAATAGTTGATAAAATAATATTTAATTAAAATAGATGCTTTAACAGTAAAGATAATTATTGTATACATATAATTAATAAATTTCTAGTTATATTTTACTAGGATATCTAATAATTATTACTAATCATGAAAAATTGTTAGTGTAATGGAGGTATCTTAGTTTGGGTAAAAAAATGTACAGAGATAATGTAATAATAAAGAATAGGTTGTTTTTTGTATTACTTATTTTTATTTTAATATTTTCTTTACTTATTTGCAGATTATTTAAAGTTAATGTTATTTTGTCGCCAAAATACAAGAAAATGGCTATTGATCAGTGGACAAGCGAAGTAAAAATATCTGCTAAAAGAGGAAGAATACTTGATAGAAATGGACAAGAACTAGCGGTTAGTGGAAATGTTTATAGAATTGATTTGGATTTAAGTACTATAAGAACTGATTTAAATAGCACTAAGAAAATGGACATGAATACCTTAGCTCAAAAATTGGCAGAGGACACAGGGATGAAGCCAGAAGATGTAAGCAAATTGTTGAATTATAAACTTCCCAATGGAAGTCCGGCAGGCTCTGCAACTCTAATTAGAAGGGTTGAAAAGAGTGTGGCGGATAAGGTATCTCAATTAAAGGTCAATGGTATTATAGTTTCTCCAGATACAAAAAGATATTATGTAAATAATAATTTTCTGGCTCAGGTGCTGGGACACACTAATTCTGATGGTAAAGGATTAACTGGAGTTGAGCTTGAATATGACAACTATTTATCTGGAACTCCAGGAAAAAGAATTGCTGAAATAGGTAGAAATAGTTCAAATTTACCCTATACCATTTCAGATTATACAAAGCCTGTTAATGGTAAAGATGTAGTACTTACTATTGATGAAAATATTCAAGAATTTGCAGAGAAGAACGCAGAACAGGCACTTAGTGATAATAAAGCAAAAGCGGTTTCCATTGTGGTTGCTAATCCCAAAAATGGAGAAATTTTAGCAATGGTAAACAAGCCAGACTATAATCCAAACGATCCATGGCAAAAGGGTAAAAGTTTTAATGAGCTTCAAAGTGAGTGGAGGAACAGAGCAGTTAATGATGCTTATGAACCAGGATCAATTTTTAAAGTTATAACTGCAACTGCAGCTATGGAAGAAAAGGTAGTGAAAGCAACAGATCAGTTTAATTGTACTGGAAGTATTACCATTGCAAAAAAAATAATACATTGCTGGAAGCGCACAGGTCATGGGCAGGAGAGCTTCGTGGATATAATAAAAAATTCCTGCAACGTAGGTTTTGCCGCATTAGGGCAAAGACTTGGTGCTGCTAACCTTAATAAATGGATAAATGACTTTGGATTTGGACAGAAGACGGGTATTGATTTACCAGGAGAAGCAAAGGGCATAATTAAGCCTACAAATAAAATAAGCCCTGTAGATGTAGCTACTATTGCTTTTGGCCAGGCTAATACAGTTTCCATGGTTCAATATTTAAGTGCCTTTGATGCTGTAGCCAATAATGGAGTATGGGTAAAACCACATGTAATGAAAAAAATAGTTCATTATGATTCAAATAATAAAGAAATTGTCGATAAAAATTACGATGATTATGGTACTAAAAAGATAATGGATGAAAATGTGGCAAAAGAGCTTAGAGGATATCTTGAACAAGTAATATCTGATGGTGGTGGAAAAAAAGCTTTTATAGACGGATATCATATAGCAGGAAAAACTGGAACAGCACAAAAACCTAATCCAAATGGTGGTGGCTATGAGTCAGGGAAATATGTGGCGTCCTTTGCGGGAATGGCACCAGCAAATGATCCACAGGTTACTGTTATGATATCTATTGATGAGCCAGATCCTTCAAATTATTATGCGGGACAAATAGCTACTCCAGTTGCAAAACAGATGTTTAGTGATATATTTAATTATCTCAATATAAAGGCAGATGCACCTAGTGGCGATGTTGAAAAGAGTATGTTAAATGATGTAGTAGTACCAAATGTAAGAGGTATGAAATTGGCGGATGCACAGAAATTGTTAAAGGATAATAATTTGGCTTTTGACGCCGATCAAAATGGTGGCTATGTAACCAATATTACACCTCTGCCAGGTGCAACGGTTAAAGAGGGTACGAAAGTAATACTTTACACTGGAGGTAGTGCAAACTATAATAGTAATGATGTAGAAGTACCAGATTTGGATGGTCTAAGCAAACAAAAGGCTTCACAGATGCTTGAAGCTCTAGGACTTAAGGCAAATTTTGATGGGGATGGTATGGTATCTGACCAGGATATAGTAGAAGGAACTAAGGTTCAAAGGGGAACTACAGTAAATTTGGATTTAGAAAACATAGGAGATTAATGAAGCAGAAAAAATAATAAATTACAGAAATTTTATAAACAGCACAATACTTTAAAAAAGTATTGTGCTTATTTAAGGCATATTCAAATAAATAACTACTTAGTATTTATTTGAATAAGCCTAAATAACTTCAATTTATAATTTTAATTGACATTGTGATTAAACCACAAAAAACTGTAAATTAATTTTCATTAAACATTTATAGTGGTTTCAATGTGAAATTTTTACTATATTATGGTACATTTCTTTTATCAAATATATTTTTTGTGAGATAATTATATTGTAATTAATTGGCAATAATAAAATATAAAGAAATTTGTGATTTAATATTTATATAAATTGCATATTAAAAATTGAAGTTAAAGAGGAAGGGATATTATGGAATTAAAGATCATACTTGAAGGCATTAAATACAAGATTATAAAGGGCGATATTAATTTAGGTGTCAATAAGATAGAATATGATTCTAGGAATATAACTAATAAGGACTTATTTGTTTGTATAGAGGGTTTTAGTACAGATGGCCATAAATATATTGATAGCGCAGTAAATAGTGGGGCATCAGTTATAATTTGCACAAAGGTACCAGAAAGTTTACCAGATTGCACTGTGCTTCAGGTAGAAAACAGCAGAAGGGCATTGGCGCTGGCAGCGGCTAATTTTTATGGTAATACTCATAAAAAATTAAAGATGATTGGGATAACTGGAACTAATGGCAAAACTACATCTACATATATGATTAAAGCTATTTTAGAAGAGTGCGGCTATAAGGTTGGTCTTATAGGTACTATTGCCAATTATATTGGAGATAAAAAAATATTAACTCATAGAACCACACCAGAGTCTTTGGAACTACATCAGCTTTTTAAAGAAATGGTTAGTAGTGGAGTTCAATATTGTGTAATGGAGGTTTCTTCCCATTCCTTATATTTGGATAGAGTTTATGGAATAAAATTTAATGAGGGCATATTCACTAATTTGACAAGAGATCATTTGGATTTTCATAAGACCTTTGAAAATTATTATAATGCTAAGCTTATTCTATTTAAAAATAGTGAGAATTCTATAATAAACATGGACGATGATTATGGAAAAAAGGTTTATGATGATTTAGACGGCAATAAAATAACCTATGGTTTTAAAGAGGCTGAAAACGTAGGGGCAAAAAACATAAAGATGCATTCTAGAGGCATAGATTTCCACTTGAATTATCTACAGGAAAGTGTTCCTGTAAGTTTAAATATTCCAGGAAGATATAATATATCTAACGCACTTGGAAGTGCTGCAGCATGCATTTCAGAAGGATTAACCTTGAAACAGATAAAATTAGGGCTGGAAGCATTAAAGGCAGTACCAGGAAGATGTGAAGCTGTTGAAACAAATTTAAATTTAGGTTTTGATATAATTGTAGATTATGCACATACTCCAGATAGTCTTATGAATATACTTAAAACAGCTAGAGAATTTACAAAAGGAAGACTTATCAGTGTGTTTGGTTGTGGTGGAGACAGAGATAGGACTAAAAGACCTATAATGGGGGATATTGGGGCTAAAATGAGTGATATGGCCATAATAACTTCTGATAATCCTAGAACTGAAGAGCCAATGGCTATAATTAATGAGATAGTTAAGGGTATTAATAAGGAAAATTACATAACTGTGGAAAACAGAAGAGAAGCAATTAAAAAAGCAATTTCCATAGCAAAAAAAGATGATGTAATAGTGATTGCAGGAAAAGGACATGAAGATTACCAGGTTTTAAAAGAAGGTACAATTCACTTCGATGAAAGAGAAATTATTGCTGAAATTATAAAGGAGCTGTTTTAATTGGAATACATATCACTTAATTCTATTGTAAAGGCAGTAGAAGGTAAATTACTTATAAAAGGTTCTAAGGAGTTGTTTAATAGTATAAGTATAGATACTAGAAAAATAGAACCAGAGAGTATTTTTATTGCAATTAAGGGAGAAAAATTTAATGCAAATAATTTTACTGTAGAAGCAAGTAAAAAAGGGGCAGCTCTTTGTATCGTAGATGAAATAAAATTTGAAAAACAGGACATAAATAAAGATACCTCTGTTGTAATTGTAGAAAATACTAAAAAAGCATTACTGAAGCTGGCTGAATTTTATAGAAGTACTCTTAATATAAAAATAGTTGGCATTACAGGGTCTACAGGAAAAACTTCTACTAAAGATATGACTTACGCTATTCTGTCAGAGAAATATAAGGTATTTAAGACACAGGGGAATTTTAATAATGAAATAGGTCTTCCCCTTATGATTTTCAATCTGGACAACAGTTATGATATAGCTGTACTTGAAATGGGAATGAGTAATTTTTTCGAAATTCACAATATGGTAGAGGCTGCAAGACCTGATATTGCACTTATTACTAATATAGGCATATCTCATATAGAAAATTTAAAGACAAGAGAATATATACTTGAAGCCAAATTGGAGATAGCTGATTATTTTAATGATCATTCCACACTTATTTTAAATGTAGATAATGATATGCTTTCCACTGTAACTAGAGAAGATAAAATATATAAAATTATAAAAACCGGTATAGAATCATCCTGTGATGTTAAAGCTGAGAATGCAAGGTTGGAAGAAACATCGGTTATATTTGATATATTTAAGAATGATAAACTTATGTTTAAAGATTTTAAAATTGATTTGCCTGGAAAACATAATATATCCAATGCTCTTTTAGTAATTGCCTGTGGTGAATTGTTTGGACTAACCTATGAGGAAATGAATAAGGGTATAGAAAAACTCAACATGACATCTATGAGATTAGATATAGTAAAAGGAGAAAAATATACCATAGTTGATGATTGCTATAATGCTAGTCCAGATTCAATGATAGCAGCAATTGATGTTTTAAAAAATATAAGTGGGGAAAGAAAGATAGCAGTATTTGGAACTATGAGAGAATTAGGTGATAGGGCCTATGATGCTCATAAAGAGATAGGCGCCTATGCAAGAAAAAATTTGGTTGATTTATTGGTAGTATTAGGTGAATTTAAGGCTGCTTTTGAGGAAGGCTTTAAAGATAATGAAAAGATTAAATATTTTGTGTCTACAGAAGAAGCTGCTGAATTTTTAGAGAGCTTCCTTGAAAAGAAGGATGTAATATTGGTAAAGGCCTCCAGAGCAATGAAATTTGAAAAGATAGTGGAGCACCTGAAAAAGGGTAATAAGTTAATTGATAGATAGCTTTCTATGATAATGTTTTTATAGAAGTAGCTAATAGATTAACTATTTTATCTGATATGTTCTAAAAGATATAAACAATTAGAAAAGGAGATGCAATTATGAGTGCAATAATATATTCTGTATTAGTAGCATTTTTAATTTCTTTGTTACAGGGACCTATTTTAATACCTGTACTTCATAAGCTAAAATTTGGACAAAATATAAGAGAGGAAGGACCTAAAAGTCATAGAAAAAAAGCGGGAACCCCTACCATGGGTGGAATAATATTTATAATTACCACAGCTATAACTATGTTTATAATGAAGAACAATATATTATCAAATAAAACTACAATATTTGCATTCATATGTTTATTAGTATTTGGAATTATAGGATTCCTGGATGATTTTTTGAAAATAGTACATAAGAGAAATGAAGGACTTACAGCCAGACAAAAGTCTTCTCTTCAGCTTATAGCTTCCTGTATAATTGCATACTATTCTTATCTTAATATTGGAACAGATGTATATATACCATTTTTCAAAACAACTTTACAGTTGAATCCAATAGTATATATGATTTTTATAGTATTCTTTTTAGTTGCAATAACCAATGCTGTAAATTTGACGGATGGATTAGATGGACTAGCAACCTCTGTAACATTGCTGGTAATGACATTTTTTGCAATAGTTAGTTTTGCATGGCATTACTATGAGCTTGCTATATTTTGTGGTATCGTAGCAGGTGCTTTGCTGGGATTTTTAAAATATAACACCTTTCCTGCTCAAATTTTTATGGGTGATACAGGATCTCTGGCACTTGGAGGTGCAATAGGAGGTATAGCTATCATACTAAAATTTCCAATAGTGGTTATAATAGTAGGGGGGATATATGTACTGGAAGCAGCTTCAGTAATTATTCAGGTTACTTCCTTTAAGCTTACAGGGAAAAGAGTGTTTAAAATGGCCCCCATTCATCATCATTTTGAACAGCTTGGATGGCATGAAACTAAGGTAGTTGCTATATTCTCAATAGTTACTGTTATATTATGTTTGATATCACTTTTATCATTGTAGGTATTTTTCAGAAAATAATTAGAAATTGCTTTACTTTTGTGGTAGTGTAATTTCAGATAATATAATGTTTCTTATGGTGGTTTGACAATAATAGTATTTTTAAATAGTAAATTGATTAAATCTATTACTATTTATTTTGAGTTATTTGTATTAAGTAATTTTTGGAGGTATGTTATGAATAAACCTAAATTTTTCCAAAAGGTGGAGGTTGACTTTGTTTTATTGGCAACAGTTTTACTGATTTTGGCAATTGGTGTTGTAATGGTATATAGTGCAAGCTCTTATAGTGCACTTAATGATCCAACTATTCATGATGATATGTTCTTTTTAAAGAAACAGGGACTTTTTGCTATTTTGGGTATTGTTATAATGTTAGTTGTTGAAAAAATTGACTATCATAAAATTAAAGGAGCAACAAATATTATAATACTTATAACTGTTATTTTGCTAGGAATAGTTCTCTTTTGCCCTGCGGTAAATGGAGCTAAACGATGGATACCCTTAGGACCTTTAGGTAATCTTCAGCCATCTGAAATTGCAAAATATGCTGTGGTAATATTACTAGCAAAAGGTATAGAAAAAACAGGAGAAAATATCAAAAAGTTTTTTCCAACAGTAGTTATATATTTACTAGTAGCAGCCTTCTTTGCAGGCTTTGTATACATAGAAAAAAATTTAAGCATAGCAACTGTAATTATGCTGGTTAGCTTGATAATAATATATGTAGGTGGAGCAAAGGGGTGGCAGCTGGGATCAATAATTTTCTCTCTTGTGCCTTTAGGCTTTGTATTTATCAAAGCAGAACCCTATAGGTGGGCGAGACTTATGTCCTTTAGAAATCCATGGAGTGATGCTAAAAATGTAGGATATCAGCTTGTACAGTCACTGCTTGCTCTGGGTTCTGGAGGAGTAATGGGACTGGGACTTGGACAATCACGGCAAAAGGCTTATTACATACCAGAACCTCATAATGATTTTATTTTTGCAATTATAGGTGAGGAGTTAGGTTTTGTGGGCTGCGTGCTTATAATAATACTGTTTTTAATTTTAATACAGAGAGGTATTAAAATAGCAATTCATGCTAAAGATATATACGGTACATTAATAGCTGTAGGAATTACATCAGTGTTGGCTGTGCAGGCTATAATAAATATAGCTGTTGTTACAGGTTCTATACCAGTTACAGGGGTGCCTCTTCCCTTTATCAGTTACGGAGGTTCTTCTTTAGTAGTTAATTTGATGGCTGTGGGAATTTTGCTGAATATATCTTCTCAAACTAATAAATAGTAATTATAGCATTGCTTACAAGCAATGCTATAATTTTATAAATTTAAATGTCTTTTATTATTTAAATAGGTGATGTTATGTGGTATCATTAATTATAATATTAAATAAGGCATATTCAAAAAAATAGCTTGCAGTTTTGTGTTGTTATTTATTTTCAGGTGCCTAACTAACGGGTGAGTGTATGGAAGAAAGTAAAAATGAACTTATAGAAAAGAGAAGAAGAAAAAGAAGAATTAAAAAAGTTTTTTTTAGTATGATATTGCTAATTTCTGTGCTTATTACTTTATGTTTAAAATTAACATATTTTAATATAAAGTATGTCAATGTATTAAATAATAAAACTATAGATTCTAATGAAATAATTAAAGAATCAGGTATACAAAAAAATACAAACATATTTTATATGAATAGTACAAATATTAAAAATAATATTTTGAATAATCCCTATATACTTAGTGTAGATATAAGTAGGAAATTGCCAAACGCAGTGGATATAAATGTAATTGAAACAAAAGCAGTATTTTATATACAAAATGGTAATAAATTTAGTGTTATAGATAAAGATGGAAGGGTACTTGAGGTAAGAGATAATATTGATAATATGAATCTTGTAAAAATTATTGGTGTGGATGCATCAAAAACTTCAGTTGGGAAAGTAATTCCTTTTAATGATAATAAAGAACTTGATACTATAAATATTCTTACCAACATTATAATGGATAATGATGTATGTAAAAATATTAAAGTATTAAATGTCACCGACAGTATGGATTTGGAGGCTTATTATAATAATATGTGTATTAAACTTGGTAAAAGTGAAGATTTGCAGAAAAAGTTGAATAGGGCTATTAATATAATAAGTGATAGAAATTTATCTGCTTCAACGGGGTATGTAGATGTAAGTTTTAATGGAAATCCAGTATTTTTTGTTGAAAAATAGGAGGATACAATATGACAGGATATAATATAAATAGAGCAAAATCTCAGATAGCTGTGGCATTAGTCTGTTGTATACTTGGATTTATGCTGGCTTATCAGTTTAGAATAATAAGTCTTCAGGAATCCAATTTAAATATTCAAGGGGATAGTTCACAGATTACTGGACAAGTTGAACAATTAAAAAATGAAAAGGATGATTTAAATAAAAAGGTTAATGAGCTTCAAACTAAATTAAAGCAATATCAAGATGCAGCGGCTACTAAAAGTGGTGCAGATAAGCAGGTGTTAGATGAGTTAAATAGCTTAAATGCCCTAGTAGGTAGTGAAGATGTGCAGGGCCCTGGGATTATTGTAACAATAACACCTAGAAATAATACTATCTTTTCTTCAAATATTGACAGTATAAGTAGTGTCATTACAGATAAAGCTTTAATTAATGTAGTAAATGAATTGCGTTTTGCTGGAGCAGAGGCTATTTCTATAAATAATATAAGAGTGACATCTTATACTGGCATAAAGACTTCTGGTGGCGTTTCAAATATATTTATAGGAACCAGTGATAGAATTTCACCCTATGAAACAATTACCATAAGGGCTATAGGGAATAAGGATACACTTAATTCGGAAATGGTTTTTCCAGGAGTATTGTATAATAATCCAGATATACCTTCTTCAGCCTATACAGTTGCCACACCGCAAAAAAGTGATAATATACAGATTCCTAAATCTAATAAAGTTTTTAATTTTGAATATGCAAAACCTGTAAATAAATAATTAGAGCAAGGTATTTTTTACTAATGGTTATGACTACTATACTATTTAAGGAGTTGATTGTATGATAGCATTTTTTGGTTTGTTGATAGGAATTATAATAGGCGTATTATGGAATGTACCTATACCAGATCAATTTTCACCATATATGTCAGTTGCAATATTTGCCTGTCTTGACTCGGTATTTGGTGCTTTAAGGGCAGCACTTTCAAAGCAATTTAGAGCAGATGTATTTATTTCAGGCTTCTTTGGAAATGCAGTGCTTTCTGTGGCATTAGTATATCTAGGAGATAAATTGGGAATACCTATCTATCTTGCGGCAGTTATAGTTTTTGGAAGTAGAATATTTAATAATTTTGCATTAATAAGAAGAACATTACTGGATAGAGGTAAAACTCAGTGATGAGGTGAATAAAGTGAAAAATAATGAATCAACAGTATTTGTATTTGCAGCCTGTATAATAATTGGAATATTAATAACTTCAAATTTTAATTTTTCTAGAACTACTACAAGAGTTTTCTTAAATGCAAAGCAATATCAGGATCAGTATAATTATAAAAATAATTTAGTTAGTCAAATTAATGAATTAAGAGATAATTATTTTGATTTACAAAACAAGATACAGAAATTTGACAATACTAAAAGCAGTGAAGTCTTAGAGCAGGAATTAAAGCAGGAATTAAATAATGCTAAAGTTATTTCGGGAGAAATGGATGTAGAAGGCCCTGGGGTTAAAATACAATTGGATGATGGGACAGATAAATTTAATGGAGCTGTTATAAATTCTAATTATGACTTACGAAAATTGATTCATAATTTTGATGTAAGTTATATAGTTAATGATTTACAGTTAGCTGGGGCAGAGGCTATTTCTGTAAATGGTCAGAGAATAGCAAGTACTACAGAAATTTACTGTATAGGACCCTTTATCAGGGTTAATGGTGTGTCTCTTGGTTCTCCCTTTTATATAAATGCCATTGGAGACAAGGATAAGTTAAAGGATTATATGATGTCAAGTAATAATTATTTATACACTATGATAAATAGAGGTATTGATGTTACTTTATATCAAAGTGATAATATAAAAATTGGAGGCTATGATGGAGATCTTAGTCATAGTTATTTGAAAGCCAAGAATTAATTTTTATACAACCTGCAGGAGATCATTTTTATCCGGAAAATATGATGATGTATAATTAAATTAAAAAAATTACTTAATTTGTGAAGGATTTTTTTATTTTATGAAGAATAATATATTTATAGAGGTTAATTGCTAGAATAATATATCGATATTATAAGGAGACGGTGTAATTTTGTCTATAAAAGAAAATATTTGTAAGATAAAAACACAGCTGCCTGAAAATGTTACTTTAATAGCTGTATCCAAAACTAGGACTGTAGAAGAAATTCAAGAGGCATACAATGAGGGCATAAGAGATTTTGGAGAAAATAGGGTTCAAGAACTTATAGGAAAAACAGACAGATTTGATTCTTCCGTTAGATGGCATCTTATAGGTCATCTTCAGACTAATAAAGTAAAATATATTGTTGGTAAAGTTCATTTGATTCATTCTGTGGACAGTATTAAGTTGATAAATGAAATTGAAAAAAGATATGCTGCTAATAATTTAATAGCAAATGTACTGGTTCAGATAAATATTGGAAGAGAAGCATCAAAAACTGGTATATTTAAAGAAGATCTACCTGAAATTTTAGAAGAATGCGAGAAATGCAATAATTTGAAAGTTAAAGGTCTTATGGCTGTAATTCCAAAGGGATCAGAAGAAGGGTGCAGAATGTATTTTACCGAAATGAGACATATATGGAATAACGTAAAGGAAAAGAATTATAATAATATTTCTATGGAGTATCTATCTATGGGAATGACTCATGATTATAAAATTGCTTTAGAAGAAGAAGCCAATATGATTAGAGTTGGTGAAGGCATATTTGGTAAAAGGAACTATAATAAATTATAAATAGGAGGAAAACAAAATGGCAAAAATGTTTAATAAAATTATGGGTATTATTGGGCTTGATGATGGAAGCATAGAAGAGGAATTTGATGATCAGGAGGATATGAAGCTTCCGAGAGAAACGGATGAAGAATTGGATGAACCAATACTAAGCAGCAAGAAAAGTAATAAAGTTGTAAACATTCATACAGCCTCATCTGTAAGAGTTGTTATTTCAAGACCTAAGGATTATGATGAAGCAACGGCTATATGTGATGAACTGAAAAATAGAAGGATTATAGTTGTAAATGTTAGTGATTTAGAGCCTAAAACAGCTCAAAGACTACTTGATTTTATGGGTGGTGCTAGTTACGTACTTAATGGTGAATTGCAGGAAGTAGAAAAAAATGTATACATATTATCACCTTCAAATGTAGAAGTTTCTAATGAATTACAAACTGAACTTTCAGGAAAAAGTATGTTCATGTGGAATAAATAAGGCATATGAAAATAACTAGTAATTCAAAGATGCCACGTATATTTTGAATCATGCAAGAAAACAGGTGACCAAGATAGTGAGCTATCTGAGGGCTCTGTTGACGCAGTAGGATTTAAAATAGACTAGCATACTGGCTAGTTATTTATTTGAATGTGCCGAATATAGATTGAAGAGAGAAAATGAATAAAAATGAATTTTTAAATAGTATTTTCAGTGAAGATAAATTAACTTTATCCAATATTTTTGATAAAATTAATCTTGCAATTAAAATAAGAAAAACAGTGTATACTAATGAATTTTATACTCCTGATATTTGTAATGGTCTGTGTAGATTAGCAAATTCCTTAGGTATACAAATTATGCAGTATGGGATTTTTGAAAATAGTGAAAGAAATATGTTGGCTTTTTCTGAACAAGAAGTTGATTATTTTCCAGTAGGACTTATTAAAATAGAAAATAAGTCAAAATTTAACAATTTAACTCACAGGGACTATTTGGGAGCTATAATGTCCATAGGCATTAACAGAAATAAGTTTGGAGATCTAATTGTAGTAGATAATTCATGTTTTGTTGCAGTTAGCAAGGATATATTAAGTTATATAATAGATAATTTATCTTCCATAGGAAAATGTTCTTGTAATATTTATGAATTAGAACCTGTAAGTTATAATATACCAAAGATAAAATTTGAGGAATTTACCATTATTGTTTCTTCTCTCAGATTGGATTGCTTAGTAAGTTCCATATGCAATATATCTCGAAGTAAAGCAGTTGAGTTAATAAGTAGAGGCAATATATTTTTAAATTATACATTAGAGAAAGAAAAAGATTATGATGTTGCTTTTGGAACTACTATAACTATAAGAGGATATGGTAAATACAAATTAATAGGTGATATTGGTGTTACTGCTAAAAATAGAATAAAAGTCCTTATAAAAAAATTTGTTTAATCGGGGTGGTAAAGATGAGATTAACTTCAATGGATATAAACAATAAAGAGTTTAAAAAGGTATTAAGAGGATATGATCAGGATGAAGTAGATGAATTTTTGGATAAAATAGGAGATAACTATGAGGAAATATATAAAGAAAATTCTGCACTAAAAGAAAAAGTAGCTATTCTCAATGAAAAAATTGATCATTATTTAAAAATCGAGAATACTATCCAAAATACTCTTCTCTTAGCGCAAAATGCAGCGGAACAAGCTAAGCAATCTTCAAAAAAAGAAGCGGAATTAGTAGTGAGAAACGCAAATGATACCGCACAGAGAATAATAGATAAAGCCAATAGTGAAGTGCTTAGAATAAGTGATGACTACGAAACTATTAAACAAGAATTTATAAAGTTCAGAGCAAAATATAGGAATTTTATGAATACTCAGCTGGATATGTTCAATGATTTAGAAATGGATTTTGAAAAAAATTATAACATAATCAATACAGAGCAGGTTAAGGAAAAGGAAATAGAAGAGTATGATGATAAAGATTTATCCACTGAATTAAAGGCTTTAGATGACAAAGAAGAAAATTTTAATGATGATTTGAATGAAATAAAGAGTTTCTTTGTAAAAGAGTAAAAAAATCTCACCTGTAAGTGGGATTTTTTATTGATTAGTTTAGGAGGTTTACTATGATAATTGGAATAATTGGAGCAATGGATGAAGAAGTGGAATTACTTTTAAAAAAGATAAAGCTTAAGAGAAAAGAAAATAAAGCATCTATGGAATTTAATTTTGGTGAACTGTATGAAAAAGATTTAGTAATAGTAAGATGCGGCATTGGCAAGGTTAATGCTGCTGTATGCAGTCAAATACTAATTGATGATTTTAATGTAGATGCTGTAATAAATGTTGGAATCGCTGGAGGAATAGGAAAAGGCATTTTCCCAGGAGACATAGTTATTGCAGAAAATCTAGTGCAATATGATATGGATACTTCTGCTTTTGGTGATAAAATAGGCCAAATACCTAGACTTGACACCTATGATTTTAAATGTGATAGTGAGCTGATTGAACTAGCTAAAAAGGCTTGTGAAAGCTTTGAAAAAAACTTTTTTACAGGAAGAATAGCTACAGGGGATCAATTTGTGGCAGATATAGAAAAAATTAAATGGTTAAATAAGGATTTTGGTGCAGTTGCCTGTGAAATGGAAGGTGGAAGTATTGCACAGGTTTGCTATTTAAATAAAGTACCTTTTGTTGTGATAAGGTCTATATCAGATAATGCAAATAATGGTGCACATATGGATTTTGAAAAATTTACACCTATAGCAGTGAAAAATTCTACATATATACTAGAAAATATGATAAAAATAATGTAATAAAAAATTTTTCATTTGGCAGAATAACTTATAGGAGAACTTAAAAATCTATTGATTTTAAGCTACTTTAATATAAGGCATCTTCAAGAAAATATTGTAGTATATTTTACTTATTAATTGTTTTCAGATGACTTAGAAGGAGTTGTTATTATGCAAATGGAGAAACTTGAGCATTTTAAAAAAAAGCTTATAAATGAAAGAGAAAAGGTCAATGATCTTTTGAATTTAATGGTTAAAAATGAGACCATCGATTCAAAGAGTGAAATTTCTTCTGAATTATCTTATTACGATAATCATCCATCGGATATAGCAACTGAAATTAATGATATAGAAAAGGGCATGGCTTTTAGGGAAAATGAGAAATCTATCATCAGAAGAATAGATGATGCATTGACAAGAATTGAGGATGAAAGTTATGGAAAATGTAAATCCTGTGGTGAAGCCATAGATACAGGAAGACTTGAATTTATGCCCTATGCAGAAAATTGTGTAAAATGTGAAAACAAAATTAATAATTTAAAGCAGAGAGAAATACACGATAGACCTGTAGAAGAGAAGGTTATAGGACATCCTTTTGGAAAGGACTATAGGCATCAACTATATAGTTCAGAATTTGATTCCGAAGATAGCTATGAAAGCGTGGAAGCATTTAATAAAATGGAAAATATAGTGGAAATTTATGATTACGAAGATCAGCAAGGGTACGTGGAGCCTATAGAAAAAATAAGCAATGACCAGTATAAAAGTCAATTACCAGATTAATAAGTTTATCCGATGACTAGTGGCTGTAGTACTATAACAGTCACACGTCCCTGGATAATTCATCTAAACTTAGTGGAATCACAAGTTTCTATTAAGTAAGATTCATTGATGGCGGGAATAATTCCCGCCTAATTTAGGCAGTTAAGGCATGTGAAAATAAATAACAAGTCAAAGCTGGGATGTATATTTTGAATCATACAAGGAAATAGGTTCTAATGATAGTGGATGCTATCAGATGGTTCTGTTAACGGGGTAGCATGCAAAATAGACTAGTATACTGGCTAGTTATTTATTCGAAGATGACTAAAGAGAAATAACTAGTGAATATATGGAAATTTGTTATTTTTTATATGCCTTATTAGAGCAGAGATAAGGTGGGATAAATATGGAGCTAATTATAATTATATTAGTAAATATAATTGATAGATTCAGTAAGATTTGGGCATTAAAAACTCTAAAAGACAACAATGATGTAGTTATTATTAAGAATATATTTAGTTTGTCTTATTTAGAAAACAGGGGAGCTGCCTGGGGTATATTTCAGGGAAAAACCAATTTTTTATTAGTAATAACTATATTTGTAATTATAGGGATAATATATTTTATATTTAAGTACAAACCTAAAAACAAGCTTATAAGAATAAGCTTGAGCTTTATAATTGGCGGTGCTATCGGCAATATGTATGATAGATTGGTGAATAAATATGTAGTGGATTTTATATATTTTCACTACAAGGATGTTTACAGCTTTCCAACTTTTAATGTAGCTGATATGTCTGTGGTAGTAGGAACTATACTACTTGCGTTATGTCTATTAAAGGATGATAATAATGGAATACTTTAATTTTAAAGTAGAAAAGCCTGAAGAGAATACAAGATTAGATGTATTTGTTAGTACAAAATTGCAAGATAAGTCAAGAAGCTATATACAGGGGATAATTGAAGATGGCGGCGTTCAGGTAAATAATAAATGTAAAAAGAGCAATTACAAATTAAAAATTAATGATGAGGTATGTATTAATATTCCTGAAAATAAAGAATTAGACGTAGCAGCAGAAAATATAAAACTTGATATATTGTATGAAGACAGCGATGTGATAGTTATAAATAAACCTCAGGGTATGGTAGTGCACCCAGCACCAGGTAATTATACAGGTACTTTAGTCAATGCCTTATTATATCACTGCAAAGATTTATCAGGAATAAATGGAGTAAACAGACCGGGAATAGTACATAGAATAGATAAGGACACCTCCGGGGTATTGGTGGTAGCTAAAAATGATAGGGCTCATAAATTTTTAGCAGAACAATTAAAAGGGCATACTATGACAAGAGTATACTTAGCCTTGGTAGAAGGACTAATAAAAGTTGATGAAGGAACTGTGGATGTACCTCTTGCAAGACATCCGGTGGAACGGATCAAAATTAGCGTAGTGAAAGATGGAAGAAATGCAGTTACCCATTATAAAGTCATAGAAAGATTTAAAAATAATACATTAATTCAGTGCAGATTAGAAACTGGAAGGACTCATCAAATTAGAGTACATATGGCACATATGGGTCATCCTCTTGTGGGAGATGCTATTTACGGATATAAAAAGCAAAGATTTAATTTAAAAGGGCAAATGCTTCATGCAAAGAAATTAGGATTTATTCATCCTTCCAGTGAAAAGTATATGGAGTTTGAAGCTGCTGTGCCTGTTTATTTTACTAGAATTATAGATATTTTAAGAAATGAATTGAAATAAAAAATATTGTATGATATTATATCTTTATTCTCAATCAATAAATAGCCTTTAAATGTACCCGAGAGGTCATAAGGATATTATTAGTTTCATTTAGTTAATAATTTTCCTTAACCGTTTTTTGGTTAAGGTTTTTTAATTTTAACTGTAGAACTAATAAATGATAAATATGAGCATAGTATTTCTATATTTGTTTACAAAAAATATTTTTTATAAAGAGGATTTACTTTTAATAATGGGTTTGATGAATTGGTTGCGGGATTGAGGTTAAAAAAGATTTAGTGATAATCTAAAGGGGAGAATAATATATGAAGCTTAAAGCTGTATTATTAGATGAAAAAGCTATTAAGAGAACTTTAACTAGAATTTCTCATGAAATTATTGAAAAAAACAAAGGTACTGCAGATATGATTTTAATTGGTATAAAGAGAAGAGGCGTGCCTTTAGCAGAAAGAATTGCAGAAATTATAGAAAGCATAGAGGGTAATGCTATACCCGTAGCCAGTGTAGATATAACTTTATACAGAGATGATCTTAAAAATGATAATGAAACCATAGTTAATACAGAGGAATTAAAATTAGATATAAAAAATAAAAAGATTATATTGGTAGATGATGTACTTCATACAGGAAGAACTGCCAGAGCAGCCATAGATGCAATTATAGATTGTGGAAGGCCTAGGATGATTCAGCTTGCTGCATTAATAGATAGGGGACACAGGGAATTACCAATAAGAGCGGATTATGTAGGAAAGAACGTTCCAACTTCTAATAGCGAAGTTATAGCAGTTAGAGTTTCAGAACTAGATGGCAAAGATTCTGTAGGCATATATGAAATATAAAATTAGGTGGAATTGAAACATTATTATATATTGTCTGCACAAAGGCAAAATTACATGGATATATTGGATTTTTCTTTAAATAGTAAAAGTGAGTAAAATGAAAAAGAATTTGTATTAAAAAAATTTTTATTTTCAGAATTCAAATATATATTTGTAATAATAAGAACACTATGAAAATCATGCCAATTTCATAGTGTTCTTATTATTTTACATGTAATTAATTATATTTTATGCAAGCATGAATATTTAAGCTTTTGCAATAGGATTGCCTTCTATTATTTTATCCTCAATAACTTACTTGTGCTGATCAAGTTTTTTAGGCATAATATTGATAGTCTTATTTGTCAGATATATAACCATACCAGGTTTGGCACCGGAAGGCTTTTTCACATTTTTAACCTCTGTATAGTCTACAGCCACATTATTAGAATGTTTCGCTTTACTGTAATAAGCAGCAAGGCCAGCCGCTTCCTCTAGCGTCTTATCAGATATAGGACCATAATTTTTAATAATTACATGAGAACCAGGTATATTTTTAGTGTGCATCCAAATATCTCTTTTATCTGCAAACTTTAATGTAAGATAGTCATTTTGAAAATTATTTTTTCCAACATAAATGTCTATACCATCACTGGATATAAAATGATAAGGTTTTGAAGCCTTTGGTGATTTTTTATTATTTTTTTTATTGAATTTTATATATCCTGTTTCAATAAGTTCTTTTTTTATTTCTTCAATTTCATTATAGTCTTCACAGTTTTTAATGTTAGTAAATACAGATTGAAGATATTCAATTTCCTTAGAATTTGCTTCTAATTGTATTTTTGCCATCTTTTCTGTGGTTTTAAGCTTATTGTATTTTTTAAAGTAAATTTGAATATTTTCAGAAGGAGTTTTATTTTCATTTAATTTTATAGTTATATTTTCAAGTGCTTCACTGTAATAATTTTGCAAAGTTATATTTTTATTGCCTTTTTTTATGGAATATATGTTAGCAGTAAGCAATTCTCCATATAATTTGTATTTATCCTTACTTTCACATTCTATCAATTTCTGTTTTAGTATTTCATCTTTTTTAAGACATCTATCTAAATTAGTGTTAACAATTCTTTGAAGGTCTATACTGTGGTTATTTAGTCTATCAGCTCTATCCTTTTCAAAATAAAAGTTCTCTAATAATTCCGATGAAGAAAAGTATTCTGCTTCATCCATAGACTTTAAATTGGTTAGTTTTACACAGGAAAATTCCTTTATAATATCATTTTCAGAATAAGTATTATAGGAAAATTTGCGATCCTTTAAATCTTTAAAAAAATTATTTATGCAATCATAAGCCTTATCAGAGGTAATATTGTCTATTTCTATACTTAAGTGCAATCTAAACATAATTTCTCTTGAAAGTGGTTTGCTTACACCAATAAAGACTTTAGAACACATATTTTCGTCAATAGAGATATTATTATTAGATAGATAACCTAAAAAGTCCTCCTTTGAGAAATTAAAAGGATTTAGTCTTTCACTTTTTGGAGGATATATATACTCAATTCCTGGATAAAGGGATCTAAATCTATTTATTTCAGGAGTAATATGTTTTATACTATCCATGATAAGGGTATCTCTTGCCCTTACTAAGGTTATATTGCTATGTCTGCCCATTATTTCTACAATTAACGAATATATACTATTAAAACCTAAATCATCAACGCTTTCAAAGTCAAAAATTATTATTCTATCTGTGGATACCTGTCTTATGTCAACTATTTTTGCATTCAAAAGATATTTTCTAAGCACCATGCAAAACATAGGGGGAGTAAGAGGGTTTTGTTTACTGTTTTTAGTAATATGTATTTTAGGATAGCTGGAGCTAGCACTTATTAAAAGTCTATAATTTTTATTATCAATTCCTCTTATAAGAAAATTTAATTCATCCTTTTCCGGTTGATTTATTTTGCTTATTCTACTGCCAATGAATTTGTCCTTAAGTTCGCATAGAATGCTATATATATATATTCCATCTAGTGCCATTAAAATCATTCCTTCCATGTAAGGCATATTCAAATAAATAATCAATAAGTATGCCAGTCTATCTTGAATCATACTGTGTTAACAAAATGCAGTGATATACCACTATCATCATACAAAATATGTATCCTACCTTTAAATTGCTATTTATCCGTACATGTCTAAATATAGTAATATTTTTTATTTCAGTAAAATATTATTAAAAGTTGTATACATTAAGCATAAAATTTATTATTATTATTTTGTGAAAAAGAAAATTAATTATTAGTTTAAGATTAGTTTAATTAATATTAACCTTTTTAGTATAGCATTAATATTGAACATATTCAAATAAAACAAAGTGCTCTTGTTCTTTGTATTGTTGTTTATTTTTCTGTATCGTACTATATAAATTCTAATTGCAAATAACTCAATAATATTTTTTATAATTTTATAACTGCTAATAGATGTTTAGTAATGTAAATTATATAAAATAAATATACTGTGAAGGGGTGATATTTTAAAGTTGTAAAGATAAAGAGTGTAGGAAATATGATTTTATGTCAATTATTTTTGAAGGAGCAACTGAGTTTACATGAAATTTTTAAAGAAATCTATATTGTTCATGTTTATTGCAATTTTTATGTTGGAATTTACTGCTTGTGATGGCGGAAATAAAAAAGGTAATACGGAGAGAAGTGGTAATGCAGATGAGAGTATAAAATTTAGTGAAGTAATGGCGTTATCTAAAGAAGATGCGGGAGAAAAAATTTATAGTATAAATGATAAAGATTTTAAGGCAGTAGGAGTTTTAAATAATATTTCAAGTATTAATTACAATACAAATAATAACACAACAGTGTATACTAATATAATTTCTCAGGGAACTAATCTTACAAAAAATTATATTAGTATTGTCTACAAAGGAAAAAAAGATAGTATCAATGATGAGTATTCATATGGGGATTTACGGCTATCCCCTGATGGTAAAAGAATTGCACTTAGAAGTTTTTCACAGGATTCTCCTTTTGCTGCTGAAGGTTTAAGTGTTTATAATACTTCTACAGGAAAGAAAATTGATTTTGATAAGGAAGTAATAGTGTCTGGAGATTTATATAGGTGGGACTCTGAAAATAATTTATTGTATTATGGAGTTCAATCAGGAGAAAAGGATTATGGTAAAATTTATAGCTATGATTTTCAAAACTCTACAAGAAAGATAGTATTTGATAAATTTAATGGATACTGTACTTTTTTTGCTCCAACAATTAATGGAAGTTTTATTTATATAGAGAACAATATTGATACAAATAATATGTACTATTATGACAGTAACCTTAATAAGTCAATATTAATTGGAAATACTATAGACAAAATTGAAGATTATGTTATTGATAATAAAAATGGTATAATTTATTTTATTGGAAAAGAGAATAATATGAATGGCAGCTCTGTGTATAAATTAACTATAGGTAATAAGTCCTTAAAAAGAATAACCTATGATTTTCCTAAGTTGGTAGATGAAACCGGAGGAATGGCAATAGATGCTTCCGGGAAACTCTACTTCTGCGGATTAGATACTAACGGTAATAATATATACATGTACTTAAGTGAAAATAATTCAGTGAATCTAGTAACAAATAAAAGTGGAACATATCATATAATTCAAAATTTAAGATGAAAAAATTAGCAAGAAGAGAAGAAGTTGTTTTTCTTGCTAATTTTATTTTTTTAGTCTGACAAATTCAGTACTATATACTTTTGTGGTAAAATAGATTTATCCGATGACTACCCACTCTAATACTCCAATCACACTCTGTGAAAGTGATTCGCACAAAATCTAAGATTTTGGCTCTCTACTTGCACTCTGTGAAAGCGATTCACAAAAAATCGAAGATTTTTGTTCTCTGCTTTTCTTCAAGTGGGAGTAAAGAGTGGCTACGTTACTGGATAACTACTTCTAATTATCAGAGGTCATAAACAAAAATTCAATCTGATACCAAGAATTCTGTTTATCAATAAAGTCTAATAAAGTCTTTATATTTATATATTGAGGAGAAATAAAATAAAATGTTTTTAATGATTGATAACTATGATTCTTTTACCTATAATTTGGTAAGATACCTTGAAAATTTAAAGGAATATACACAAATTTATAGAAATGACAAAATTACTATAGATGATATAATAAATATAAAGCCGCAGGGTATAATAATATCTCCTGGACCAAAGAGACCAGAGGATTCAGGCATATGCATTGAAATAATAAAAAAATTCAGTGGTAAAATACCTATTTTAGGTATATGTCTTGGGCACCAGACTATTGCCTATGCTTTTGGAGGGAAAATAATAAAGGGTAAAAAACCTATGCACGGAAAGATATCTGAAATATATCATAATGGAAAAGGCGTTTTTAAAAATATAAAAAATCCAGTAAAGGTTACTAGATATCACTCCCTTGTGGTAAGTAAAGAAAATCTTCCTGATTGTTTAAATATAACTGCTGAAACCAGCGATGGAATAATAATGGGAATCAGACATAAAGATTTTTTAGTAGAGGGTGTTCAATTCCATCCTGAAGCAGAGCTCACTGAAGACGGATATAAAATGCTGGGAAATTTTATACAGGAAGCTAAGAATTATAAAAAAATAAATAATTAAATATAGACTATCCTTCTTATAATTATCCTTAATTTACTATTATTTCTAAGTGTATAGGTTGTAATTAAAATTATATACTTGCTTAACATCCCATATTCCACTGAATGGATAAAAATTCAAATGATTGAGGCAAAAACATAAATATCATTGTGTAGAATATGCGTTAATAATGGGTAATTAAAAAAAAATAGATAGTTTATTAGTAAAGATAATTAACTACAGTATGCATGTTTAATAGATAAAATGATGTATTAAAGTCGCAAATTATAAGAGGTAATTATGAATTTTTTAATGGAAGAAATGAGCACCTATTTAGATGCTTTTGATATATATTCGCTGTTCAAGGAAGATAAGACAGTGACTTTTCTGGATAGTGGTATAGACCATAATAATCTGGGGAGATACTCCTTCATAGGAATAAATGTCTTTAGCAGCTTCAAATACGAAGATAATAAATGTTTTATAGATGGTAAAGTGGTAGATACTGATGAGCCCTTTGAAGCTATAAAAAGAATAATGAAAAATTATAAGATAAATAATAATACTAGACTTCCATATATAGGGGGGGCTATGGGGTATTTTTCTTATGATTTAGGAAGAATATTAGAAAATATTCCAAAAATGGCATCGAATAACATGAAAATACCAGAGGTTTATTTATATTTTTATGATAATGCTATAATTAAGGATAATTTGGAAAATAAAATCTATATAACTGCTTTAGGTATATTAAAAGATTCAAAAGAAAGCATTAAGCACATAAAGGAAAGAATAAGCAGGGGAAATAAAATCACATATACATATTTAGAAGGAAAAGAAAATAAATTTGAAGCTAATTTTACAAAGGAAGATTATCTAGCTTCCATAGATAAACTAAGAGAATACATAGAAAACGGGGACGTATATATAGCCAATTTAACTCAAAGTTTTTCCTGTGAAACAAATAAAAGTCCCTATGCGGTATATAAAGAATTAAGATATATAAATCCTTCTCCCTTTGCGGCTTTTTTAAATATAGAAGATTTTAGTATAATTTCCTCCTCACCAGAAAGATTTTTAAAAATTAAAGATAAAATAATAGAAACCAGACCTATTAAAGGCACAAGGCCCAGAGGAAGAAATGCTAGTGAGGATTTGAAAAATGCAAAGACACTTGTTGAAAGTGAAAAGGATAAGTCTGAATTACTTATGATTGTAGATCTTGAGAGAAATGATTTAAGTAAAGTGTGCAACGCTGATTCCGTAAAGGTTACGGAGTTATTTAAATTGGAGAAGTATAGCACTGTATTTCATCTTGTATCTACTATAACTGGTGTATTGAAGGATGAACTTACAGCCTTAGATTGTCTTAAGGCCTGTTTCCCAGGTGGATCTATTACAGGAGCTCCGAAGATAAGAGCTATGGAAATTATAGAGGAACTGGAGCCTACAAGACGAAATCTATATACAGGTTGCATTGGATATTTGGGCTTTGATGGAAATATGGATTTGAATATAGCTATAAGAACCATAGTGATAAAGGATAAAAAAGCCTATTTCGGAGTAGGTGGAGGGATCACCTGGGAATCAATAAGAGAAGATGAATATCAGGAAACTCTAGATAAGGCAAAAGCTCTTATGAGATGTCTATCCTAAATATTTCGGAAGGAGTAAAAATTATATGCTTGTAAATGGTGAATTGAGAGAGGATAAAATATCTATTGATAATGGCTTTTATTTTGGAGAAGGCCTTTTTGAAACTATGCTGATTTACAATAATAGAATTTTATTTTTAAAGGAGCATATAGACAGAATAAATGAAGGATTAAAAACTATTGGAATAGATAAAAGAATAGAAGAAAAAGAAGTAATAAATGCACTGAAAGAATTAAAATTTAAGGATGGAGTTCTAAAATTAGTTGTCAGTGAAAAAAACAATATTTTTACCTGGAGAAAAAATAATTATACAGAAGCCATATATGATAATGGATTTAAATTAAAAATAAGCAGTTTGCGGAGAAATAAAGATTCTATTGTTACCTATTTGAAATCCTTAAACTATCTTGATAACATATTGGAGCATAGAAAATGTAAAGAAGAAGGTTATGATGAAGTTTTGTTTTTAAATTCAGACAATGAAATTGCAGAGGGAAGTGTATCAAATATATTTTTTATAAAGGATAATACAATATATACCCCTGATATAAATTGTGGATTGCTTAATGGAACCATAAGAAAGTATATATTTAAAAATTATTCTGTAGTAGAAGGTAAATTTAGTAAGGATGAATTGCTAAAATCCGATGAAATATTTTTAACTAATAGTGTTATGGGAATTATGCCAGTCTCTAAATTTGAAGGTAGGATTTTTAAAGAAAAAGAAGTCACCTATAATATTATAAATGATTACAAGTCTTATATTGGTCACGCAAAGTAAATTTACTCTGTGTGACCTTTTTTTATTTCCATTGAAGCAAAATAATAATTCTAGAGTAGTAAACAATATTCATAACAGTAAAGTGTGGATTTTAATGGGGAGTCTAAATTTTATTATATAGAGGTTTATAGAGCAGCCTTAAAGATATTAAGCACATCTTTATCATCTATTGGCTTCAAACTTCCTATTTTCCCCTTTCTTACAGCTTGCTTTGCCATTTTTTCAAGTTTATCTTCGTCTATGCCAACTTCACTTAATTTTGATGGAATTCCAAGCAAATCAAAGTATTCTCTAGTTCTATTGATAGCAGTATTTGCTACGTCATATTTATCTTTATTTGAATCTATACCCCAAACGTTTATGCCAAATTCTACAAATTTATCTACAGTACTGTCATCTAGAATATACTTCATCCAGTAGGGAGTTAAAATTGCAAGCCCAACGCCGTGAGTAATATCATAATAGGCACTGAGTTCATGCTCCATAGGATGTACACACCAGTTTTTATGCTTGCCATAGCCTAACAGCCCATTTATAGCAAGGCTGGAAGCCCACATTAGATTTGCTCGTGCTTCATAGTTTTCAGGTTCATCAATTGCCTTTTTTCCATAATTTATGCAGGTTTTAAGAAGTGCTTCAGCCATCCTATCCTGTAAAAATGCACCTTTGGTACTGCTGAAATATGTTTCAAAAATATGGCTCATAATATCAGCTGTTCCAGCTGCTGTCTGATTAGCAGGTACAGTAAAGGTATAGGTAGGATCTAATATTGAGAATCTAGGAACCATGTCCTCATGTCCAGTTCCTAATTTTTCGTTAGTATCCATGTTTGTAATAACTGCAAAGACATCCATTTCAGAGCCTGTAGCAGCCAAAGTCAATACGCTTGCAATAGGAAGTACTTTAGAGATCTTACTTGGATTTTTAACAACGTCCCAAGTATCTCCCTCATAAAAATATCCAGCAGCTACAACCTTGGCACAATCGATAGAACTGCCTCCACCCACTGCAAGTACAAGGTCTATTTTATTTTCTCTGCAAATTTCAACACCTTTTCTTACAGTTGTTATTCTTGGATTTGGTTCTACACCGGAAAGCTCCCAGAAATCAATAGAATTTTCCTTTAATTTATTGACTATATCATCATAGAGACCATTTCTTTTTATACTGCCGCCACCGTATACAAGAAGTATTTTTGAACCGTACTTTTGTATTTGGTCAGGCAAAACACTTATTTGGCCTTTACCAAAAAAAATTTTAGTTGGAATAGAATAATTAAAATTTAACATTAAAACACCTCTAGTTTTTTAATTTTAGAATTTGATTTTTTAGTCTATATGTAAATTTTACTATTGTGATATATGTAAAACAAGAGTTTATTTTTATTAACAGTGACCTATAATTTAACTTAAGTTTTAAAAGAAATTCACATAAGAGTATATAATAAAATTTATTTGTGAAAAAATTTTTATTTTTATTGATTAGGAAAATAAAATACGGTAAATAATAGAAGAAAATAAGCAGTTTAAAGGGTGATGATAATTATAGAAAATAAGTTTAAGAAGTCAACAGAAATTTATAATAACTCAGATGGATTTATAGATTTAGATAATTTTCAAATATCCACTGAACCAATAAAATTTATAAACAAGTCTATAGCTTGTAAGCACTGCGTTTTTCCATATAAAGAAAATGAAAGTGAATTATTTGTAGCAATGGAAAATCCATTAGATTCAGCAGCGTTGAATGATTTAAGATTTATTACGCAAAAGAATATAGTCCCCTTTAAAGCCAGTAAAGATCAAATACTTTACTATATAAAGCTTTTCTATGAGATGAAAGATAGTAAAAAAGCTATAAGGGAAATGGAAAAAGATATTGAAGTGAAAAGTTTAAATAACAATATTGATGATAGTGAAGTAAATGATTCGCCTTCTGTAAGATTGATAGATTCAATTATTACTCAAGCTATTGCAAGAAAAGCCAGTGACATACATATTGAACCATTTAAAAATTATTTATATATAAGAATAAGAGTGGATGGCAGATTACAGGAATTGATGAAGCTGCCTAAGGCTGCCTATAAAAGTATCAATATAAGAATAAAGGTCATGGCTAAAATGAATATAACCCTGAGAATGATACCTCAAGATGGTAAAATAGACTATATTAAAGATGAGTCAGGCTATGATTTTAGAGTATCTTCTATTCCAACTATATATGGAGAAAAATTTGTTATAAGAGTTCTTTACAAAACTATAAAAAATATTTCCTTAGATGAATTGGCCCACAGCAGTGCTAATATTATAAGAGATATTATATCCAAACCTAATGGGATAATTTTATTATGTGGACCCACAGGAAGCGGCAAATCCAGTACAGTTTATTCCATTCTAAAAGAATTAAATAAAGAAGAAAAAAACATTGTAACTATTGAAGATCCAGTTGAATTTACCATTGACAATATAAATCAAATAAATGTAAATAAAACAGCAGGACTCACTTTCCCATCAGGACTTAGAAGCCTGCTTAGGCAAGACCCCGACATTATATCTGTAGGTGAAATACGTGATGAGGAAACTGCTAAGGTTGCAGTTAGAGCGGCAATAACAGGTCATCTAGTAATAAGTACGCTGCATACAAAGGATGCACCAGGTACTGTGCTGAGACTTATGGATATGGGAGTGCAGCACTACTTATTGGCAGATGCATTAATAGCAGTTATAGCGCAGCGTTTAGTTAGGAAAATATGTCCACATTGCAAGGAAAAATATATGCCTGATGCTGTAGAAAGAGAAATATGTAATTTAAAAGAAAAACAATATTTATTTAAAGGTAAAGGCTGTCCAAAATGCAACAATACAGGTTACCTGGGAAGAATTGCAATATTTGAAATAATGAAAATAGATAATGAAATGAAGAAATTTATATATGAAGGCGTAAGTACGGAAAAATTAAGAGAATATAGTGTGAGAATAGGAATGAAAACCTTAAGACAAAATTGTGTGGCTTTAATTAAAGATGGAATTACTACTATCCATGAGTACAGGAATACCATATACAGCAATGAGGAGTATTCTGATGAAGTTATTTAAGTTTAGGGCAATTAATAATAGTGGAAAAAGTTTTAAGGGGTTAAATTATTATAAAAATGAAGATGATTTATCCTTTCAGTTACGAGAACAGGGTTATTATCTCCTTCAGTGCAAAAGCATTCATAAATTAGCGTATTTAAAGCATTTTTCAAAAATAAATCTTAAAGACATCTCTGTTTTTTCAAGACAATTATCCTCTATGTTGTCAGCAGGTTTTAACATATCAGAAGCGTTAAATATTTTTTCAGAAGAAGCCTATAGTAGAGCACTTAAAAAAAATATAAAAGATATAAAAGAAGATTTGGAAAAGGGAAACAGTTTTTACGATAGTATATCCAAATATAAAAATAGTTATCCAAACTTTTATATGGAGATGATAAATCAAATATAGTGTAGTAAAATAAATAGTATTTATAGTAGTTTAAGTTAGAATTATATATAAGATGATAACTATGATTATTACATATAAAGTTTGATTAATTATAGTGTATATAGTAAACTAAGTATAAGAAGAATCTTATAGAGGTGTACTATTATATGGAAGTAGTAAAGGTAAGAACGGAAGATAATAAAGAGAGATATTATGTAGCAGAAGATAGTGGACTACCCATAGAACCAATATTGAAGTTTATTAGATTTAAAGATAATACAGATTATGCAAGAAATACGTTGAGAATGTATTGTCAACACTTAAAATTGTATTTTGAGTATTTAGAAGAGCGTAAGCTTGACTTTAAGAAGGTTACTATTGATGATATATCTTTATTCGTAAATTGGTTACAGAATCCTTATAGGAGTATCAAAATCACTTTATTAAAACCTACGAATTCTGTAAGAAGTGCTAGAACAATAAATATGATAATAAATACTGTTTTAAGTTTTTATGATTATATATTGCGAAATGAGGAATATAGTAATAAAATATCAGAAAGATTAAAGAAATTTATTACAGTGCCAAGTAGAAATTTTAAAGGATTTTTATATGGTATTGCATATGAGAAAAAGAAATTAAGTAGTAATATTTTGAAATTAAAAGTACCAAAGTTCAGGCCAAGAATAATAAGTAAAGAAGATATAGAAAAGCTCGTAAGAGCCTGTAATAATTATAGGGACAAGTTCTTATTAACATTACTATATGAAACGGGTATGAGAATAGGCGAAGCTTTATCGTTATGGATAGAAGATATTGATGTAAGTGATATGATAATAGATTTAAAAGACCGCGGCCAACTTGAAAATAATGCTGAAATAAAAACAGTATCAAGTCCAAGAAAAATAGATGTATCTCAAGATTTAGCAGATATGTTTATGGAGTATATAGCTGAATATCATACAGAAGAAGTTGAGACTAATCATGTATTCATAAAAATAAGCGGAGATAACAAAAATAAGGCTATGAATTATGTTGATGCTAATAATTTATTTAGAAAGCTGGCCAAGAAAACAGAAATTCATGTAACACCACATATGTTTAGACATAGTTCATTAACAGTGCTAAGAATGGCAGGATGGCAGCCTGAGATGTTGAGAATACGTGCTGGTCATAAAAATATATATACAACATTAAATACATATATTCATCCCTCAGATGATGAAATAAGAAAAGAGTTTGAGAAAACTAAGCCAAATTTAAATTTAGATATTTATAATGAGGGAGATAACAAATGAAAAATTTACATGTAGTCAAACGTGGCCAAGTAAATAAGTATGAAGAGATTATTACCTATTTAAGTCAAGATGAGTGCTATTGGCTAAATAATGATGTATGGGATGTAACAAAGGAAATTTTTATAGGTGATAAAGTACATAATTGTAAACATATTAATTTTGAAAATTTTAATAATGTATTATTAAAGAATGAGATTAAATATTATTTATTATATAATTTTAGAAATAAAAATTTAACTGGCCAATACATGATGTCATTAGCTAATGGATTTAAACATTTCAGCAGTTTTTTAAATAAATATTATTATAATGTGAATAGTTTCAATGATATTGAGTATAAAGAAATAGAAAACAAATGGAAATTTTATTTGGCCAATAATAGTGTTAAAGTTAATATGCAAAAATCGGGTGGCCAGACAATAATTAGTATATTGCTTGTTATAAAATTTATTATAAAGTTTTACGATAATAGAGATGAAACAGAAAAAGATGTATGGTATATAAAAAACATTAAAGGAGTAAATGTAAGAGCAACTCAAAATATGAGTGCCAACAGATTGAATTTTAAAGATATTCCTGAATACTATAGAGAAACTGTAAAAAGATATTTCAAAACAATTATAACTAAAAAATCTTTTAGTCTTTGTTGTAATATTTTAACATATATAAGATATTTCTTTACGTCATTTTATTCAAGAGGATATAAAGATGGATTTGTTGAAAATTTACAAAGAGAAGATATTGAAATATATGTATATCTTTTATTAAATGATAGAAAAGGTAAGAGTAAATCACAGACTGCTTATTATATTTCATATTTAAGAAGATTTTTAGAATATATACAAATGGCACAATATGATAAAGCACCGAAAAAGGAAGTAGCATTTTTAATATTTCAAGATGATATACCAAATTATAGTATAGAATCAAATACTAAAAGGGCAGTGAAATTTATTCCAGAGCCAATATTAAAGCAGATAGATAATAATATTATGGATTTACCTCATCCTGAATTTATACCTATTTATATTTTATTAAGGGAAACAGGATGGCGTGGTACTGATATATTAAATCTTAGATATGATAATTGTTTAGAACAAATATGGAATAATAAAGAGCAGAAATATAACTATTATCTTTGTGGAGAAATAACTAAAACGGGTATAGCACAGCTAAAAATTCCCGTTAGGGATAAGGTTGCTGAGATGGTTCAAAAATGTATTGATAAGGCCAAGGAATTAAGTACAGAAGAGAATAACTCTGAAAAATATTTATTTAATACATATGAAGGTAAAGATAAAGGATATCCATTATCGAAAAGAATTTTAGTATATTCAATATATAGACTTATAAGTGATAAAAATATAACAGACGTAAAGGGTGATTTATATCATTTTAAGTTGCATTCATTACGACATACGAGAGCTAAAGAGTATGTAGAGCAAGGTATGGGTATAAGTGTAATACAACAGATTCTAGGGCATCAGAGCTTGCAAATGACGGTACATTATGCGACTGTAAGTGAAAATATATTATATGAGAAATGGAAGAAGACAGAGGATTTGGATTTATTTAGAGTTAATACAGAAACAAATGAACTAGAGCAAGTAGATTTAGATTCTGAAGACGGCCAAAATCTTGTAAGATATGAATATGTAAAGAAAAATTTAGATGCGGTAAAAGTACCATTTGGAGTATGTTTTAAGCTGGCCAAACTACCTTGTAAGCAGCAGATGAATTTTTGCTTAACATGTGCAAGTTTTTGTACTACGGTTGAGAACATTCCTGAATATGAGGAAGAAATAGAGAATGTTAAGAAACAGATTAACATTAGTGAGAGATGCGGCAGAGAATTATGGGCTGAAAAGAATAGAACATATTTAAAGCTACTCGAAGATACATTAGAAAAAGTTAGAGAACAGAAAATTGTTCATAAGAATGGTAAGTCAAGGGAGGAAGTACGATAATGGCTGGAAGTACTAAGGGATTAAAGGAATATGCAAAACAAAAAACTCAATTAACCTTAGAGAAAGTTGATAAGGCCATTAGGGAACTTTCTTTAAAAGGAGAAAAAATTAATTTTAATAGTGCATCTCAAGAGAGTGGAGTTTCAAAGACATTTTTATATAAAAATAAAGAAGTTAAAAAAAGAATTGAAGAATTAAGGCAGAAACAAGTTGATGTAGAAATGAATAAACATCTTAAGTATGATAAAACAGTTAAATCTAAGGATATCATAATAATGGCCAAAGACAAGAAGATTAAGGAATTAGAATTAGAAAATAAGAAATTAAAAGAACAATTAGAAATTTTAAGAGGAAAGTTATATGAAAAAATATAATTGTACAAGGAGAAAGTTATGATTGTTACTAAAAAGTATATACAAGATTTAAGAGAAAAGTCATTTTTAAATATATCAGAAATTATGGAAAAACTTATTCTTGAGAAGTTTGGTAAAGAGCCTAAACCAGATGAAAATGGACACATTTATGAATATACAGAACAAGATATTTTTGAACAAATAAGAAAAATGATTAGTAATTAAAAAGTAAATTATTAATTTAATCAAAGAATATAAGATTTTATACATTGGAGGTTAATTATATGGACAACAATAGTTCTGATATTATATATCATTATTGCAGTACAGACACATTTATGAAAATAATTGAGAACAAAACAATTAGATTATCAAATATATTTAAAATGAATGATCCTTTAGAGATAAATTATCTTTTAGATGATTTAGATAAGAAAGTATTAGATTTTTATAAAAAAAATTCTTATGAATTTGAATCACTTGATTTAAAAGATGATATTGAAATATCTGAGGAATTTTTATCAACTCTAATTTCAGATATAAAAGAAGAAATTAAAGAATTAGAATATATTTCATACATTGCATGTTTTTCAAGTTCAAGAAAAAAAGATTATCTATCACAATGGAGAGCTTATGGTAATGATGGATATGGAGTTGCATTAGGATTTGATAACAATGTATTACATAATATCGTAAAACAAGTTAATGAAAAAAATTTAAATTTTATATTTGGTATAACTAAAATAGGCTATTCACCTAATGAAAAATTAAACTTTATAAAAGATCAACTTATAAGAAGTATTTTTAGAAGCCTAAAAAATGGTGCTAGGAACCAAAATTATAAAAACGGTAACTGTAGTTACAAAAATATTGTCTTAACAGATGCATTACATAGCATATCAGCAATCCTTATCAATGCTATTAATTATAAAAATAAAGATTTTAAAGATGAAGATGAATGGAGAATATATTTGACTACATTTATTAATGGAATTTATTCGGAAAGTTTTTGTGATTTTAATGAAGATATTATATGTGGAGATTATACTTTCAAAAATCAAAGATTTAGAAACGATAATAATAAATTAATTTCATATATTGATTTTTGCTTTGGAAAAACAAAAATAATAAAAGAAATAGTAATTGGACCTAAATCAAGAATTGATAAGGATGATATTGATTTGAGAATGTTTCTTAGAAATAATGGATTTCAAGTGGAAAATATTAGGCTTTCTGAAATAAAATTAAATTTTTAATTGAAATATCAATCAATAATAAATATATAAAATATTTACCATAATTAGTTCATTGTATTTGTCTAATTATTATAATATTATATATAATAAGATAAAACAAAAGAAAGGTATGGTAATAATGACTACACCAAAAGTAATAGTATCAGGAGTGCTAGCTATTTTTAATGATTTACCTTGTTATGTTTTAGATGATGGACAAAGAGTATTTAGATTAAGTAATTTAACTAAAGCTTTAAGAGATAAAGAACACGGTAAGTTTGGTAATTATCTTGCAGCATCTAATATTATTAATTACTTACCTAATAGGCTTAAACCATTGAGCGATGAAGCACATGACAGAGTACCCCAAGGAACATTAGAATTTGATTGTGATGGTAAAATAGAAAAAGGCTATAATTCTGAAGATTTTATGGACGTGTGCAGTGCTTTTGTAACAGCTAATCTTAATAACGAACAGTTATCAGACGCTCAAAAGGAAATAGTTAAAAATGCTAATAAATTTATGTTGGCCACAGCTAAAATTGGTATTATTTCTTTAATTGATGAAGCTACAGGATATCAACAACAAAGAAAATCTGGCGAATTACAATTAAAAATGAAATACTTTTTAATTGACGAAAATAGTCCTGCTAGAGAATGGGAAAAAACTTTTCCAGATGAATTATGGTATCAATTTGGACGAATCACTAATCATAAAGGTAGTCTTAAATTAAGACCTAAATATTGGAGTAAGTTAGTAAACGCTTTGATTTACGGGTTACTAGATAAAGATATTGCTACATATTTAAGAAAAACTAAGCCTCCAAAATATACTGGTCAAAAGTATTTTCAATGGTTGAATGAGGGATATGGTATAAAAGAATTAACACAACATATTTGGCTAATGATAGGTATGGCAAAAACCTGTACAACTTTAAATGAATTAAGAGCTTTATCAGAAAAGCAATTCGATACGGTTATTAAGTTTAAATGATTTTATAGGAACTACGTGGTGATTTATATGAAAATTAGAGCAAAAGTTATTGAATTTATTGAAAATAAGTTAAATGTTGATTTTAATAGTTTAAAAAATAGTTTAATCTATGATTTAGGAAAAATAACAAGTAAGTATAATTCAGATATATCAAATCCAATTCTTTTATCTGAAAGAAATGAATTTTTTAGAACTACTTTATTAGATTTAATTAAAAAACAAATAAATCGTGTCTATTCAGAAGTAATTGAACTTAATATAAAACTTAATATAAAAGAATTGTTAGAAATAAAGAAATACATTAAAGAACAGAGTGATGGATTAGTAACTTCATACTTAGATATAAGAAAAAAATTTATTGGAGCTTATGGACATGAACCGTCTACTGATTTTGATGAACAATTAGAAAAAGAAATAAAAACGTATATTGATGAAGAAATAAATAATCTTTCATTGAAGATTCAAATTAAGCAAGATAAGCCAGAAGTCATTTACCAAAGAAAGTCATTTTATATATCAGTTGCAGCATTTATTGTTTCTATAATGGCAATAATCGTTAGTATGTTAAAAAAATAATATTGTCATTATTTACGATATTTCTACAATATATTTACTAACAATTAAATTTGATGTAATATAATAATTATTATTTAAATAAATATAAAGGGATACGTAAATAATGAAATTAAAAGATAAAAATAAGCAACTATATAATCCAACTTCAAATTTTATTATCTTTGTAGTAGGAACTTTAATTACATTACTTTTAGCTCATATTGCTCCATCAACGGTAAATGCACGTAGTAACCTATCAGATAAGATTTTATATGCAATTTTTCAATCAAATTTAAAATTTTTGTATTTAATTATAGGAGGATGGTTAGAATGGATATTTATTTATTCAAAATATTATCCGATTATTAATAGTAAGGAAATTGAAATAGATAATCTTACATATGATTTGAATGAAGCAAAAAATAATATGAAGACTGAAGCAGGTTTATTGTTAAATAGGTATAGTGACTTAACTAAATTTAAAGTAAAAGATATTTTAGAAGATAGCATGAGAAGATTTATTGATGGGAAAGATATTATACAATCAGTTCAACTATATAAGTATAGTTTTATTACAAATAAAGACACAACAAAAATAAAGGTTGAATATACAGGTGGTTATGTTAAACAAGATATTTGTATTAATTCTATAATGCAATCATATTTTATAATTCCTACATATATATTAAATAACTTATCAATAGTATTGGGATTGTATAATCATTTAGAGAATGATATTAGTGATGAAGAAGAATTGTTAATTATGGATATATTTAATAATATTGACAATATATCAAAAGAAATTATAAATGATATAAAAGATAAATTAAAATTAAAGGAAGAAAAAACAGAGGATTTTGACGATTATGATGCTGATTTATATGGAGTTTTAACTACTACTATTAAGTTATTATTTAATGATGATGATGAGAATGAATTAATTGATGAAGAAGATGATTATGATAAAGTTAGAAGTATTGGTAAAATTTTTACACAATCTTCAACGGAGGAAAACTTAAAATCAAAAAAAAGGCTTGGAATCTTAGAATCAATACTCACTAAAGAATATTCAATTTTTCAACATGATGGTGATAATGATAAAAATGGTAGATCATATATATCTAAATGTATTTCTTTAAATGGTGAGAAATTTGTACTAATGCTAACTGCTGATTCAAGTATTTCTCTAGATATTCAATGGAAAAATAAATTATTAGAATTAAGTAACGAACTTGAAGAAGTATTAAAAATATCATTTAATGAAGCATAAAATAATGGTATAATAGATATGAATGGAGGAGATTATAATGGCACTTTCATTAAGTATGAGAAAAAAAAGAAATAAACAAGTAACAAAAATGCTAAAAGATGATTTAGATATAAAAGTAGAATTTGTTTCTAGAGAAAATGCTATACGAAATGGTAATTGGTTTATTCCTACAAGAAAAGGGAAAGGTGAATTACGTTTATATACTAAAAGATAAAAAATTATAATTTTAATTGGAATACTCAAGGTTTAATAATCCTTGAGTATTTTACATTTGAATAAAATAATAATTATAGTCATTCAACAATTAAAGAATATTATAACTTTTAATAGAATATTATGTAGTAAAATATTTTATGGAAGTGATAGAAATGTCAAAATGTTATATTATAAATACTAATAAAAAATATGATTTTAATTCTGAACAGGAAATGATTCAATACAAGAAATGTTCTGCTTATGGTCATCCATGGACAGAACATATAGATAATTTACAATTAAATGATGTTATTTTTCTATACAGTAATAAAAATGGAATAATTGCAACGGGATTGGCATCAGGAATAGCTAAAGCTAAAGATTATAAAGGAAAAGTAGATGAAGAACATTATATGAAATTAAACAACTTTAAGATCTTAAAAAATCGTGTAAAATATAAACAAATTAACAATATACTTAACCGTAATGTAGTGTTGGGTCGCACACAGATAAAATTAGAATATGAAGATGGATTAAAAATTTGGCAATATATAACGAAAAATTGTTTGATAAAAGAGAGATAATTTAATATCTCTCTTTTATCATGCAAAAATTAATTATAAAATTACTAAAATATAAATTTTAGATTATTGATCAGCTTTAGATTGAGATTGATGCATACCTTGAGCTAAAGCTTCTTTTAAAGTCATACTTTGTATATTTTTACTTCTACTTAAAGTACCATCTGATTTACTTAAATGATATACTTTACTTCCTGGTACATAATATACAATTGTACTATCTTCGCTTGATACTGATGGTGTTGTTGGTGGTTGCGGTGTAGTTTCAGGCTTGGACTGTACAGGTGCTGATTGTACTTGTGGTTGAGATTGTTGATTATTATTACTTGAATCTTTAGTAGTGGTTGAAGTAGATTGTCCACTATCATTTGTAGAAGTATTATTAGAATTTTCATTTGATGTGTATGAATTTGTACTATTTGAGGAATTTGTAACTGCATTTGCTGTATTATTAGCACTATTATCTGTATTACTAGAACTACCACAACTACTAAATAATCCGAGCATTCCAATTACAATAATGCAACTAATAATAATTCTAAGTGATTTTTGTCTTATGGTAATATTTGTTGAGTTTTTCATTTTAACACTCCTTTGTAAAATACTAATATTATGTAATATTATATATGATTTTAGTAAATTATGAAATACTAATATGAATATTTTGTTAAAATCATATATAAATAATGAATAGATATTGATAATGTTAAAAGTCTTAAAAGATATGATATGGTATAATTTATAATATATTTATTGTAATAATAAATAATAATTATAAAAGGGGAGTATTGAATGAGCATTAATACAAATACAGTTATATCAGTTTTTATTGCTTTAATTTTATTTTATATTTTTATAAGAATTGTGGCGTCTATAGGTAAATTTATTGTATTAATATTTTTTGTAGGAGTGATTTTATTCGGTATTCAAAGTTTAGGAATATATAATATTCCAGTTGTAGATAAAGTCTATCCTCAAGTAGCTAAAGTAGTTCCATATAAACAAATATGGGCTAAAACTTCAGTTTATAAAGATGATTTTAATAAAGCTATGAAAATCAAAAATGATTTAAAATAAAAAATTACGGAATAAAATATTTTAGCTAAGAATCTTTTAATTATAACCTATTATCACCAGATAATAGGTTATTTATATGCAAAAAATTAAATTAACTATATTTACATTGAGTATAGGTAGTAGCGAATAGAATAAATATTTTAAAAATTGTAGTTGATGTGGGACTAGATAATAAATGATAGAGATGCCAAAATCTTTCATCTTATAACAAATTGTGGTATAATAAGACAATAGTTATAAAGGTGGGGAGAAAATAGTATGCCAAAACACATATCAAAAAAACAGATTGTAGATAATTTGTTAACTGAGATTACTAATATAATAGATAAAAGTAATGTCGATACGGCTATGCCGATTTTAAAGTGGACTAAAGAAAAAATTATCTTATCACATCAAGAAGTACTAAGAAATCAAAAATATAAAACATCATTTAGAAAAACAGGAAAACCAAGACATGTCAAACGTGGGTATATTTATTATGCTAAATTAGGAAGAAATATTGGCAGTGAGCAAAATGGGTATAGACCTGTGTTAGTTGTTCAAGATGGTGTTGCTAATATCACAAGTAATACTGTTATTATTATTCCCTTAACGGATGCTATTGATTCAAAAGGTGTTCCTAAAAGGATATTAGGTACACATGTTGAAATAGACCATAAAAATTTGACTAAGAAATCTATAATTAAAACTGAGCATGTGCATAATATTAGTAAGAATAGATTAATTGATGAAATTGGATATATTGGTGATACAAAAATGAACGAGATTGATATGAAATTAAAAATTAGTTTAGGAATAAATATTTGACAAAACAAAAAAAATCACATACAATAGAAGTAAAGAAAATTACTTAAACATACTTTTGTATGTTCACATAGGGAAAATAATTTTTCAGCACTAAGGTGAACTGGATAGTTACTCTATGGTATTTAAACTTATAAGACTTATGCTTTTAGCATAGGTCTTCACTCATTTTAAGTTAATTAATGCAAACAAGCACTCCGATTAATTTCGGGGTGTTTTTTATATTTAAATAAATAATTATAACTAAAAATATGGTATAATTTACACATATTTAATCGCAATGGTATAATTAAGGCGAAATAAAGATTATTTATATAAAATGCTCGATGGAGGAATATAACTGATGGATACTATAAAAATTCCAAAACATATTGCAATTATGATGGATGGAAATGGACGTTGGGCAAAAAAAAGATTCATGCCAAGAACGTTCGGACATAGACAAGGTAGCAAAACATTAGAAAATATATGCAAAGATACATATGATTTAGGAGTAGAATATTTGACAGTCTATGCTTTTTCAACAGAAAATTGGAGTCGTCCGAAAGATGAAGTTGAAGGATTGATGAATTTATTGAAGGAATATTTGAATAAAATTGTTAAAATGTCAATAAATAATAATATGCAAGTAAAAATAATAGGCAATGTCAAAAAATTGGATAATGAATTTCAAAGTTTAATAAATAATTTAGAGAAGGCAACAGCAAATTGTACAGGACTAAAATTTCAACTTGCATTAAATTATGGTGGAAAAGATGAAATTATACGTACAACTAAAAAAATAGCATTAGAATGTTTAAATAACAAGATAGATGTTTCAATAATTAATGAAGATTTGTTTGCTTCACACCTGGATACAACTGATATTCCTGAACCAGATTTATTTATTAGAACGGGCGGAGAAAAAAGATTATCTAATTTTTTACTTTGGGAAATGGCTTACACAGAATTATATTTCACTGATGTATTATGGCCAGATTTTAAAAAAGATGATTTGGGAAAAGCAATTTATGATTTTTCTAAAAGAGATAGAAGATATGGCAATGTAATTGAGTAATTTAGTGAGTATAATGGCAAGTTTATTAAACTGTAAATTTTTGCACAATATTCTTAAATTACGAATTTATAACCTATTATTTGATGATGATAGGTTATTTTGTTGTGCAAAAAATTTTTATTTACTATTGGATTAAAGGAATATATCATATGTAAAATGTAAACTGAAAAGAATATAAAAAATATGATGGATAATTCATGGAGTTATAAGGTAAATTGTATATGGAACTTATGATAGTTTGAGATTGAGTAAGTTTAGAAATTAATAATGGAAATTTTAAAGAGGAGGTTAAATAAATGGATTATATAGTAGAAAATAAAGAAGATAATAATGTAAATTTAACGATACACATATTCAATATAGAAAATGGATATAAAATATCTGAAATTTTAAATAAATTACAAAGTATAGGATATTTAAGAGAAATTGGAGGGACAGCTAATAGTAATAATACAATTAGTATAGATTTTGTAGTAAAAGAGGAAATAAGACAATAATGTAGAATATCACCTTAGAAAGAGGTGATATTTATGTCAATAGTTGCAACGGTATTTATTCCAGAAGGAATTATAATGTCTGCTGATAGTAGATTGACTGGAACTACTAAACATAACGATAGTGGAATAATAGATAGACATACTTTAAGCGATAATTCTCAAAAAATTTTTCTAATAAAAGATAATTTAATAGGTATATCATGTTGTGGAAATGCAACAATAAGCGGAAAATCTGTTGGAGATTTTATAAGAAGTTTTGAAATTGAAAAAGTTGAGAAACAAGATGATGTATGTTCTATAGCTATAAAATTAAAAGATTATACAATGTCTAATCACGGAGATGGTGTTATTTACCATGTATGTGGATACTTAAATGATGTACAATATATTTATGTAATAATTAACAAGGAAATTACTAGAATAAATATTGATTCTAATGAGAAAACAGTTTGGGCGGCCACGTGGCATGGAGAACAAGACATTTTACAAAAATTACTTTTAGGAGATAATCATTTACAATTTGATTGGAATTTTATGCAATTAAAAGATGGAATTGATTTAGCAGAATTCATGGTTGATTTGACATGCAAAACACAAAGATTTACTAGTGGATTAGCTACATGTGGAGGAGCAATAGATATATTGGTTATAACTAAAGATTATACTAAATGGATAAAACATAAAGTATTAAATCCATAAAAGTATAAAATTAACCTTCAAATTAATGAAGGTCTTTTACTTTGTCCAAAATTATATAAAAATTAATATGTGGCTTTAACAGATCTAAATAATAAAGTAAAAATAATATTAGATATTAAATTTAATTAAGAGCGAATTCAATCGCTCTTTTATTATGTAAAAAATTAATTTTATTACTTTGAATTCTAAGTGAAGTAAATTAATAAAATATGGGGGTGAGTTTATGGAAAATAATTTAAAATATATCATAACTAATAACGATGATAAAACAAGTATTGTATTAGAAAATATTCAATTCGATGAAAATAATAGAATTATTGGAAATGATAAGAGTATTATAAAGAACTGTTTATTCTTATTTGATAATAACTAAATTGGTAAAAGCATATGTTTTGAACATATGCTTTTTAAAGTTAATGAATTTCAGAACCTTTTATAGTGCCTTCTTCAGTGACAACAAGCATATTCTCTTTATTACAACCAGTAGGTCTTCCGCAAGTTGGACAAGTCATTGTATTTCCTGTCATTGTTGAAGTTGCTAATGATTGTGTATCACCAAAGAATATTGGGGAAGGTATTTTTGTACCACAATGAGTGCAGACTATTTTTATATCTTTTATTTTTGCCAAAATTACCACCACCTTTCAATATAATATTTCTACAAAAAATATTAAAATCCTTTAAATTATGTTAATAAATTGAAAAAATATGAACAAATAATATTAATTTTTGTAGTATTTGGGATAAGTAATAATATTTATTATCATAATTCCTTTATGTAAAAAATTAAATTTATTACATAATATTGATATATACATTAACTATATGTAGTCAATGTATAAAGTTAGTTATATATGGAGTTGTAGCGAGTGTGGACTAGATATATTCTATAGGTGAACAATCTGGAAATTTAGACGTGATATTAAAAAGTATGTCTAAATATTATCTTAAGGAATTTAAAATTAAAAGAAGCTTTAAATCTGCAATGGTATATCCAATAATATTATTAATTACATCTGGGACAATATTTTTTTATTTGGAAATTAACGTTATTCCAATGTTTAGAGATACATTTAAGAGCCTTGGACAGGATCTTCCTATATATTCAATGATACTTATGAATTTCAGTAAATTTTTAATTGAAAATAGGGTAAGTATTATATTTATAATAATATTTTTGGCATTTTTAATATATAAAGCACTTAATATTGAAAAAGTAAAGATATATATTGATAAAGTAAAAATATCAATACCTATATTGGGAAATTTCTATAAAAAAATTCTGGGTTCCAGATTTACTAGATGCTTTGGAATATTACAAAAAAGCGGGACTAATTTAATAAATTCTATAGATATAATAAGCAGAGTTGTAGATAATGCATATCTGGAAAAAGAATTAAAAAAAGTAATGGTAGATATACAGAAGGGAAATAGTATTGCAGAAACTATAGATAAATTAAAGGTATTTCCCAAGTTTACTATTTCTATGATTGCATTAGGAGAACAAGCTGGCAATTTAGAGGATATGATGCTGCTTGCAGCAGATATATACGATGATGATATAGAAGATATTTTAAGCAAGATTATAAGCAGTATAGAACCGGCTATGATAATAATATTATCTTTTATAGTTGGTATAGTTGTAATTTCAGTAATGCTGCCAATGTTAAAAATAATGCAAGCAGTTTAGACATCTGAAAATAAATAGTAAGTCAAAAATGCAAGGTATATTTTGAATCATACAAGGGAATAGGTTCTGATGATAGTGGTGCTATCTTAAGGTCCTGTTGAAGTAGTAGTATTCAAATAACATGCTTACTAGTTATTTACGATGCCTTAGGAGGGGTGATTAGAATTAATAGTATAAAAAGAGGTTTTACTCTAATAGAAGTGATTATAGTTATAGCTATCATAGCTATTTTAAGTGGAATTTTAATTCCCAAATATGCAACCTATATAAAAAAGGCAAATTCCACAAAAGCAGAACAAATTTCCAGAATGATTTTTGTATCAGCTATGAGGGTGTATACGGATAATGAGAGGTTTACAAAAGAAGAGGTTACCTCTGCAATAGGTGAAGATATGAATATTAATGATATTAATATTGATGTTAAAAGTCCATCTCCTGATGGCAATAGCATAACTACAGATTTTAATACTGGCGATGACAAATATACAGTAACTGTAAGAGGAGATAATAGTACTTTCACTTTAGGCATATTAAAATAAGTAATCTTTATTTTTACATACTTTAAATAAAAATTAAATGATAAGAGAGAATTGAAATATGTATGATAAAAATTTGATATTTAAGGGTTTTACTTTAATTGAAATATTAGTTGTAATGGCGATTATATCTATAATTACAAGTATTATGCTTATAGAGGTTAAAAATTATAAAGCTTTAAAAAATGATATAGAAGTTAAGCAGTTTAACTCTGAGATGATTTCCTTTATCAATAATATCAGAGCAGAATGCATACTTAAGGAGTCCTTTGCGGAACTCTCCTTTCAAAAGGGCAATGATGAAGTTAAGGTTTATGAAGGGCCTAATATAAAAAATAGATTAAAATTGCCTTCAAGCTTCATAATAAAAGAAAATAATGTTATAACATGGGATAAATTAATTTATATTGACAGTAGAGGTATGATAACTACACCTTGCAGTTTAAAGTATTTAGATAGAAATGGCAAAAATCATACTATTACAATAGGGGTTGGTACAGCTTATGCAGAAATTAAAGAGTAATAAGGCAGGGTTTACAATTATTGAAGTCATGTGTGCTCTTTCTATATTTACATTAATGTTTATCACTGGAATTTCTATAAGACTCTCTACAGTTAAAATGAAAGCTTATAATGACCAAATGGAAAAATATACGGTATATGTAAATCAAGTGAGAAGTGAAATCTTATCAAATGTATCGGATGAAGAAATAAAATCAATGCTAAACTTAGGAGAAGTGTACATAGAAGAGGCGAAGCTTAATAGTGAAGCTATTAAGCAGAATAAAATATTAGAAATTGTTACCATCACAGTACCGCAGAAAAAGCAGTATATGAAAATTTCACTTTATAGTGGAAGTTTAATAACTGTTAATTTAAATTTGTATATGAATATACTTGGAAAAGAAGAAAGTATAAGCTGCAAATTTTACAAATCCGTTGAAAAGAAATAATAAGTGAAAGTAGTTAAAATTTTTTACAAAGAAAATTAAATATTACTAAAGCTTTCATGGATCAAATTGCAAAATTTAAGCTTGAGATAAGAAGGAGGGGATAGGAATAAAAAAAGGATTTACACTAATAGAACTTATAGTTGCCATAGCAATTGCCTCAATAATGCTGTCATTTCAGTGTATTATTTTTGTAAAGCATTTAAATACATATAGTAAAGATATTAAGGTTATCAGGGACAGATCTTATTGTAACCAGAGTTTTATCATAATTGAAAATTTAATTTATGATGGAATGAAAGAAATAAATGTAGAAAATAATGATATAAAAATTGTTTGCAGTACTGGCGAAAATAAAAGGATACGTTTTGCCAGTACTACAAAAAAAATTCTTGTAGATTATTATGATAAATATGGAAATACCATTAAAGCATCTAATGTAGTGGGCACTAACATAAGTAAAATGGAAGCAACAAAAAAGGATAATGTACTTTATTTATCAATAACAAATAAAGAAGGTGAAACTGTTAACAGATGTTTTGGTGTAAAAAAAATTTATTAAAAAAAGGTTTTGTAATGATTTATACTCTCATCATAGGTTTGATTATTATACTTATTACAAGCTATGTTTTTATGCTGGAAGCTAGAAAAAAAGCTTATATACTAGATCTTAAAAAGAATATAACTGAGAAACCATATAGCAGGGAAACGAATGAGTATCTATTTTTAGAAATGAATAATTATATTTTAAGCAGTACCAGCAGTGTAAATAAAACAGAGTTGTATAAATTATTTTCCGCAAAGGCTGACAAGAATAAGGTTGGAAATGATGATTATTTTATATATTATGATATACCAACAGATAAATTTATCATAAGACAAGATTATAGACAGAAGCAAATTAAAAAGGACATATATGATTATAATTTCATTGATGGAAAAATAAAGTATATTTATACTTATTCAAGATATGATTAGGCAGTAGTTATGTCTATGAATGAAGCTTACTGAAAATTATTTTTCCTTTAAAAGGTAATCAAAGGTAATCATATTAAAGTACATTGAAATTACAGGGAGGATTTTAAATTTAATGTTTATCAATAAAAATAATATTTTTACAATAGATGGTAAGGCCATTGCAAAATTTTCATATAAAAAAAGTTTACTTACAGGAAAGCTTGATATTTTCTATGAAAAAAACTTAGATTATAAATTTGTAAATAAGGAATTTAAAAAGAATTCAACTATCATAATGGAAAATGAAGAAATTTATATTAAATATATTACTATACCAAAGATTAATAAGGATAAAGTAGAAAGAATAGTAAGAGATGAACTGAGATTTTATTACAGGACTGATGCTGATATAACATTTTCATATTCTATTTTAAAGAAGAGCAAAACTAGCCTTGATTTGATTGTATTTTATATAAATAGCAATATTTTAAATAATATAGATTTAAAGGATACAAAAAATATAAAGGCAATATATTTAATTCAATTTTGTTATGCCAAGTATTTAAAGGACATAAGTAAATATAACAAGTATATTATTGCATTTATTTATAACCAAAGACTTTATTTTATATTTTGTGAGAAAGGATTAATAAAATATAATTATATATTTAGAAATTTTAAGGAGTCAGCTGTTGAATTTGAGAAGTGCTTAGAGTACTTTGTAAATTTGAACAAAGATATGGAGGATAATTTTCAGATGATTTATATTTTAGGCTTTAAAGAAGAAACAGTATCCAGTATTAAAATTTCATATTGTCTTGAAAATTTAGGTGATATAAATCAAAATAAATTGTTTAAAGCAATTATATAAAGTATATTAAAGAAAATCAAGATTAAAAAGGGAGAAATATAATATGGAGTATAATTTTTTACCCTATTGGTATAAAGAAAAATATAATAATAAAAAAAAATATTTTGTTAATATTATTGCGGTATTTTTTATAATTATTAGTTTTATTTCTATCTATAGATTTATTAATATATATAATAAGACAAGTGTTTTAGAGGATTCCATTAAAAATGGTTATTATGCCAGCAGTGCTGAGAGTAAAAATAATTCTGTAAATAATAATGTAACTTTAGAAAATTTCAAAAATTTTTTTGAGTATGTAGATAAGAAGCTTAAATTTGAAAATATAAACACAGAAAATAAAATTGTAAATGCCAGTATAGTATTAAGTGACAAAAAAGAATATGAGGATGCTGTGAAATACATAGAAGATAATTCATCCTTCAAAATAATCAGATTATCACCACCACAGAAGGAAGCAGATAATATTTTTAAATTTCAGATAAGTGTAGAGGTAAATAAATGAAAAAAATTATATTGTACAGTATATTAATTTTATCATTGCTGTTTTCAGTGATTTTTGTAAATATACTGTATATGAGAACAGATTTAAAATATAATGAGTACAAGAATAAATTAAGTTTGCTGCAACAAAAGAATAAAAATAATCATAAAAATACTAATACATCTACTAGATATAATAACATAATTCATATAGTGAGCAAATATGATGGTGAAATAAAGGAATTTAAGAATACAAACAAAAATATAAATGCAATTATAAACATAAACGTTAATGGTAATTATATACAGAAATTTCTAGATGAACTAAAAGAAGAAAAAGCTCTATATAGAATAAATTCTATAACTTTAGACAATAAGAATTATAATTTGGATAACTCTATAATAGAGATAAATGCTGAGTTTGTAAGTAATGATTTATAACTTAATTTAATAGATAGTGTATTTTTGTACTGTAAATGTGCGCATAAGAAGGGTATGCTGTGTGAGAATAAGTTTGCAAATATCTTTAACTTTTGATAAAATAAATGTGTTCGACATTTTTTAGAAAAGTTAAACATAATATAGTAAATAAATACAACTTAATTAATTGTATGTTTATCCAATCACTAATCACTGTAATAAGCTAGGTCTATGGAGATAATAGTGGTATGTTCATGGATAATTTATCTAAACTTAGTGGGGTTACAAACTCCTCCTAGGTAAGATTAATTCATATATGTAAAGGGTGAGGTTAATGTTCGAAGACAGAATTAAAAAGTTAAGGAAGACAATGGAGTTAAAAGGACTAGATGCTGTTTTGGTTATTGGAGATCCAAACAGGAATTACCTAAGTGGTTTTACAGGAGATGAAAGTTTCTCAATAATAACTGAAAATAAAGCACTATTTATAACAGATTCAAGGTATACTCAGCAAGCTAGGAATGAAGTTAAGGATTATGAAATATTAGAGTATAAGGGAGCATTTCCTGATTTTTTTTCTGATACTATAAAAAAACTTAATGTAAAAAAAGTAGGATTTGAGGATAATATTGTTTCCTACGAACTATATAGTAAATTTGCCAGTAAAACAGAAGCACAGCTGGTATCACTGGAAGGTATAATTGAAGATATAAGGCTTATTAAAGATAAAAGAGAAATTGAAGCTATAAGAAAAGCAGCAGCAATTGCAGATGAAGCTTTTTCTCATATGTTAAAATTCATTAAAAGTGGAATGAGTGAAAGAGAAATAGGACTTGAGCTAGAGTTTACAATGAAAAAATTAGGAGCTAAGGATTTATCCTTCCCATCAATTGTAGCTAGTGGAGTAAGATCATCACTACCTCATGGAAGAGCTACTGATAAAATTGTAAATAACGGTGAATTTTTAACACTGGATTTTGGGTGTATATTTGAAGAATACTGTTCTGATATGACTAGAACAGTAGCTATAGGTGAGCCCGATGATAAGCTTAAAGAAATATATAATGTAGTTCTTCAAGCACAGGAAGATGTTTTAAAATTTATTAAACCAGGTGTGAACACAAAGGAAGCTGACAGCGTGGCTAGAGATAATATAACTCAAAAAGGCTACGGCAGTTATTTTGGTCATGGCTTAGGCCATGGGGTAGGCAGAGAAATACATGAAGCGCCAAGATTAAGCCCAATGTCTGACACTGTACTTAAGGAAGGTATGATTGTAACTGATGAACCTGGAATCTATATTCCTGACTTTGGTGGAGTTAGAATAGAAGACTTGGTACTTGTAACTGAAAATGGCTGTGAAGCTTTGTCAAAATCACCTAAAAATTTAATTTGTTTGTAATTTTGTAATATGGTATTAATTTTACCTAAAAAGGTTATAATATATAATGATTAAGAGATTTTTGGAGGGATACTAAATGATATCAGCAGGAGAACTTAGAAAAGGAACTACTTTTGAAACAGATGGACAAGTATATACAGTTATTGATTTTTTACACGTTAAACCGGGAAAAGGTGCTGCATTTGTAAGAACAAAATTGAGAAATGTAATATCTGGAGGAGTTACAGAAACAACCTTCAACCCAACTGCTAAGCTGCAGGAAGTTACTATTGAAAGAAAAGAAATGCAGTATTTATATAATGATGCTGACCTATATTACTTTATGGACCAAGAAACATATGAGCAGGTTCCACTAAGTTTTGAGCAAGTTGAAGGTGCAATTAAATTTTTAAAGGAAAATATGTTTGCAGTAATTAAATTTTATAAAGGTGAAGCTTTTTCTGTTGAAGCTCCAAACTTTGTTGAATTACAAATAACAGCTACAGAACCAGGAGCTAAAGGAAATACAGCAACTAATACTTTAAAACCAGCAACTGTTGAAACTGGAGCTATTGTTCAAGTACCTATTTTTGTTAATGAGGGCGAAGTAATAAAAATTGATACAAGAACTGGAGAATATATGGAAAGAGTTAAATAAGGCATATGAAAATAAATAATAGATCAAAGATGCGACGTATATTTTTAATTCAACAAGGAAACAGGTTCTAATGATAGTTATGCTATCAGAAGGTTCTGTTGACGTAGTAGAATTAAAAATAGACTAGCATACTGGCCTATTTATTTTTTGAATATGCCTAAAATCTAAAAAAGTTTTTGGATTCGTTTTGAATAGAATTATTAAGAGAAATTTCTGAACTCAGAAATTTCTTTTTTATTTTTTGGAATAATTTCAAAATAAATTAAATATGATTGAATTAAGAGAGGAGGATGAAAAATGGTTAACATAAAAGATATTTTAGATGTATTGCCCCAGAATATAAGAAATATAATTGCTAAAGTAAAAGAATTAGAAAAGCTTCAAGAGATACGATTGAAAGTAAATAAGCCTCTTATATTTCAATTTGGAGAAAGGGAAATTATAGAGGATTATAATGTGTCCTACGAAGATATAAATAATATATTAAAGAGAATGAGCAATTACTCTATATATTCCATAGAAGATGAGATGAAACAAGGATATATAACAATAAAAGGTGGACATAGAGTGGGTATATGTGGAAATTGCATTATTGAAAATAATATAGTGAAGACAATAAAAAATGTTTCATCATTAAATATTAGAATTTGCAGAGAAATAATAGGCTGTTCAGATAAGGTAATGCCGCGGATTTTAAAAGACAATAATGTTCTAAATACAATAATAATTTCCCCACCTAAATGCGGTAAAACTACTTTAATTAGAGATATTACAAGAAATATATCAAATGGAATTAATAGTTCTGGATTAAAGGGAAAAAATATTTGTGTAATTGATGAAAGAAGTGAAATATGTGCTTCTTCCAATGGAATTCCTCAGCTTAATGTGGGCATAAGAACCGATGTTATGGATAACTGTCCTAAGAGTCAGGGAATAATGATGGCCATAAGAAGTATGGCACCGGATGTAATTGTATGTGATGAAATTGGTACTTATGAAGATGTGAAAAGTATATTATCTGCTCTTAATTGTGGAGTTAATTTAATAACAACTATTCACGGCTTTGGAATAGAAGATTTAAAGAGCAGAGATGTATTTAAAGATGTGATTAATAATCGTATTTTTCAAAAAGCAATAGTTTTAAGCTGTAGAAAGGGTATAGGAACTGTAGAGTATATATATGACTTCTTTAGTGAGACAACCATAAGAGGGGCTGAAAATGCTTAAATTAATTGGCGGCATAATTATCATAGCAGCTTCTACACTGGGAGGATTTATATACGCTCAGTCCTTTATAAACAGAGTGAAGGAGTTAAACGAAATGGAAAGGTGTATATATCAACTCCAAAATGAAATTGTATATACCCATACTCCTCTGCCAGAGGCATTAACTAATGTTGCCATTAAAGCTAAAGATCCTATAGCAGATATTTTTAATAAAACTTCACAAGAATTAGAAAGTAATATATATGACAATGTTTATGAGGCTTTTAAAAATGCTTTTAAGGGAAATAATAATTTGAATTTGAAAAATGAGGATATTAATTTAATATTGGATTTGTCCAAGTCTTTGGGGGAATCTGATATTACGGGGCAAATTAATATTTTTTCACTAACTATGGAGAATTTAAAAAAGATTATTGCACAAGCAGAAATAACTATGAAAAAAAACGTTAAAATGTACAGATACCTTGGATTTGGGATTGGTGCAATGATAGTTATCATGCTTATTTAGGGGGTGCATTTTTTGTTGGATGTAAGTTTAATATTTAAAATTGCTGCTGTAGGAATATTGATAATTATCATAGATAAAATATTAAAATCCAGTGGAAAAGATGATTTTGCAGTTATGGTAAATTTGGCGGGTATAGTTATAGTGCTAATGATGGTAATAAGTCTCATAAGTAAATTATTTGACACAGTAAGAACCATGTTTCAACTGTAGGTGATTAAAATGGAAATAATAAAAATAGTAGCTTTTGCTTTTATAAGTTTGTTTTTAGTGCTTATATTAAGAGGCAGAAGAGATGAGTTAGCAGTACAGCTTAGTATTGCAGCAGGAGCTTTAATCTTTTTATTTATGGTCACCAAAATTACTGCGGTAATGGAATTGTTACAACAATTGGCTTTAAAGGCTAATATTGATTTTGTATATCTAAACACTGTGTTTAAGATACTTGGAATTGCTTATTTAGCATCCTTTTGCAGTGAAATATGTAAAGATGCAGGAGAAAATAGTTTGGCTTCCAAAGTTGAGTTTGCAGGAAAAATATTGATCTTAGTGCTGGCAATTCCAATATTAATGGGAGTTTTGAATTCTATTCTAAAGATTATGTAGAGGTAAGCTATGATGAAAAAAATAGTTATAATACTTGTATTATTTATCCTAATTACAAATCAAACTATAGTACAAGCATCTACCATTCAGGATAATACCCAAAAGGATACTAAGGAAGTAGAACAATTATATACTTATATTACAAATATGAAGACAAAATATGAACTACTTAAGGATCTAGATATTAAGTCATATATTCAAGATTTTATGAAAACTGGAGATGGTAAATTTTCTTTTCAAAAATTATGTAAAGCATTATTAGGTTATTTTTTTAGTGAAGTTATAGCCTCCTTTAAATTGATGATTATGCTTTTGATTATATGTGTAATCTGTGCGCTGCTTACAAATCTTCAGAGGGCATTTAGTAATGAGAGTTTGTCTAATATAGCATATTTTGCTTGCTATTCACTTATCATTATTATTGTTGCCAAAAGTTTTTATATAGGTGTGGATGAAGTTAAAACTGCAACTAATAACCTGACAGATTTTATGACTGCATTGGTACCGGTGCTGTTAACTCTTCTTGCAGCTAGTGGAGGAATAGTTCAGTCTACAATAATGGATCCTATCATAATACTTGCCATTAATGTGGCAGCTAGAATATTTATGGATGTGCTTTTGCCTCTTATATTAATAAGTTTTGTTTTGCAATTTGTAAACAATATATCTGAGGAGTACAAGGTTGATAGATTAGCTAAGCTTTTAAGTCAAATAGTATTGTGGATACAGGGGCTAGTTATGACTATATTTATAGGAATAGTAACTATAAGGGGGATAAATGCAAAGTCAATAGATGAAGTAACTGCTAAAACTGCTAAATTTGCTGTAGATAATTTTGTACCAATAGTTGGTAAAGCCTTGTCTGATGCCATATCCACTGTAGTAGGTTATTCAGTGGTACTTAAAAATGCTGTAAGTAGTATTGGATTAATAGTATTAGTTGCAATAGTAATTTTTCCTATTATAAAAGTCTTAGCCCTAGCGCTTATTCATAAGTTAACAGCAGCCTTAGTACAGCCTATAAGTGACAAGAGAATAGTAAATTGCATAAATGCAGCTGGAGATACACTTATATTATTGATGTCTTGCCTTATATCTATTTCAGTAATGTTTTTTATTATGATAGCAATAATTGCATCCAGCGGAAATATTATTCCCTAAGGAGGTGATTATAATATGATAAATTGGGTAAGAAGCTGGGTAATGAGTATTTGTGTAGCTGTGATTTTTATAACAGCAGTGGAGCTTATAATGCCAGGAGACAAATTTAAAAAATATGTTAAGTTTGTAATGGGGCTCATATTAATTGCTGTCATATTAAATCCTATAATAAAGATTTTCAATAATGAAGCCAATATAACTAGTTATATAAACCAGGCAGACAAATATGTAAATAGTGGCTCTTATAAAGACAATTTTCAAAAATATAAACAGCAGGATGAGGAAGATACAATAAATACATTTAAAACAAATTTACAAGATTCCTGTGCTAAAATGCTTAAAGATAAATTTCCTAATAATGATTATGAGGTTAAGGCTGAAGTTAAATTGGATAACGAAACTAATCAAATAGGTATAACTGGCCTTCACATTGGTGTTAAAAATAATAGCGTAGCAAAAATAGATAACATACACATAGATAGCAAAAGTGTCAGCACAAATCAGGGGGAGCAGGTGGATCCACAGGTTGGTAATGAGATTAAAAACTATCTAAATGACCAACTAAAAATATCCAAAAATAACATAGCCGTATATAAACAGTCTTCTTAGTTTCAGAGAACGCTTTTTCTCTGAAAGTTAGAAGACGTTATCTAGGGGCGTGATACTGTTATCGAAACTGAAAGTTGAGATATTACAGTATCTAGCCATCAGGCAAACAGTCTTCTTAAAATTGTTTTTTGCATTTTGTAAGACTAGGGGGTGAAGAAATGAATTTTAAAAAATTATTAGAAATGCTGAAAAATGGGGAGGGTAAAAATAAACAGCTAAACAATATTATTATAATAATACTAATGGGTATACTTTTAATTATAGCAGCTAGCTTTTTTAAAAGTAATACATCTACATCTACTTTTGCTAATAATAACAATAGCAATGGGACTATAGCTAGTAATACATCATCTAACAATTCAAGTGCTGAGGTCGATGCCGCTTATGAAAATGATCAGGAAAGTAAGTTAAAGGTATTACTTCAAAGCATACAGGGAGTTGGTAATACCAGTGTGATGATTTACTTTGACACAGGGGAGGAACAAGTACCTGCTTATAATGAAAATAATTCTTCTTCTGTAATCAATGAAACTGACAATTCTGGAGGAAAGAGAACTACCACTCAAAATAATTCTAGCAGCAGCGTAGTTCTTGAAAATAATGGAGATAAAACAAATCCACTAATTTTAAAAAAATATAAACCCAAGGTCACAGGGGTTTTAATTGCAGCAGAGGGAGCAAATAACTCAGATATAAAACTCAATATAACCAATGCAGTATCAAGTTTTTTTAATATTTCAGTGGATAAAGTAAATGTTTATCCAATGAAAAAATAACATATAATTATTTGAACAAGCATATAAATTTGTATAAGGCATAGGAGAAGAGATAACAAGGTGAGTATGTACAGGATATTTTGTGAGTAGAATTTATTATTTACTAATGTATCACAATATAGAAAAATTAAGTAATAAGCAATATACAAAGTAGACTAGCATACTTACTGGCAATTTCTTTGAGGATGACTAAAGGTTAAAATGGAGGGGAATTAAATGAATAGAAAACAAGCAGTTATTATTGTCACTTTACTAGTACTTATAGTTTGCGCTGGAGTATTGGCTACAAAGGTTAATAGCCCATTATATGTTAGTGATACAGATCTTGTTAATAGTAATAATAGTACAGCATCTACTAATAGCAGCGATAATAATGCAGCAAATGCAACTACAAGTAATAGTAATTTGAATTATTTTGCTGATGCTAGACTTACTCGAGAGAAAACCAATGCACAGACAATTGCCGCATTGAAATCTATAATTGATGACAAGAATGTATCTCAGGAAAGTAAACAAAATGCCACACAGAAATCCATAGATATTTCTACTGCCAGTACAAATGCAACAAAGGTTGAAAATATGCTAAAGGGCAAAGGTTACAAAGAAGCACTATGTACTATTAATGGTGATAAAGTAAGTGTTGTGGTAAAAAGTGATGCTCAGAAATTATCGGACGTTCAGCAGCGAGAAATAAGAGATGTGGTACTAAGTGTAACCAATCTTAGAAGTATAGAAATAGAGCCTCCTGTTCATTAGGTTATATAAAAAGAAATAGCCAGACTAACAGATTGTTTCTTTAAGATGCTTGACATTGTAAAATTTTATTGGTTTTGATATAATGTACATAAGACTAATAGAATTGTGCGATGTTGCAAAACTAAGGAGGTAAAGAGAAAATGGATAACGAGCTAAGAGATGACGTGGAAGTAGGTATTGTAAAAATATCTGACGAAGTAGTAGAAGTTATTGCAGGACTTGCCGCAGCTGAAATAAAAGGTGTTATGGGTATGAGTGCAAGCTTAGTAGGTGGAATTTCGCAAATGTTAAGTGGAAAAAAGAACCTTTCCAAGGGTGTTAAGGTAAACTTAGGAGAAGATAATGCCTCAATTGATTTATATTTAGTAGTACAGTATGGAATTAAAATACCAGAAGTAGCATCTTCTGTACAGAAAAATGTAAAAAAAGCTGTTGAATCAATGACAGGGCTTAATGTTTCAAGTGTTAATGTATATATTCAAAATGTAATTCTTCCAAAGGAAGAGGCAGTTATTGAAGGAGAAGAATAATGAGTAAACACCCTCTAAATTTTTAGAGGGTGTTTCTATGTCAATAATATTTTTATACTTTATAATTAAAAATTATAGAAGTTTAGGTTAATATATAGTAATATAAACTCATTATACAGTATATGAGGATGACTTAGGAGGAGACAATTTTAATGAATAGAAGGAAGAGCAGGGAAATAGCAATGAAATTGCTATTTGAGATATCCATAAATACAAAGGAAGTAAATGAAGCAATAGAAACTTATAAAGATAATAATGAAAAATTAGAAGATGTGGATTTTCAATATATTGAAAATATATTGGAGGGGATATCTAAAAATACAGCGTTTTTAGATAAGATAATTGAAGCTAATTCAAATAATTGGAAGCTTAGCAGAATTTCTAAAGTAAACATGTCTATTTTAAAGATTGCTGTTTATGAAATATATTTTGATGATGAAATTCCAGAAAAGGTTTCGGCTAATGAGGCAGTTAATTTGGCAAAAAAATATTCTGATGAAAAGTCTCCAGCATTTATAAATGGAGTACTGGGAAACATAATAAAATCAAAATAAGGACTATGAAATAATAATGAAAAGAGCTTAAGCATAAATTAAAGAGTTGAGGTGTAGAAATGGGAAACACAATACAAGGAAAATTAGTTGCAGAAGATTTTAGAAATAAAATTAAAGAGTTTATAAAATTTAGAATTGACAATGATTTAAGGGTTCCTGGATTGGCAATAATATTGGTAGGCAGTGATGGCGGTTCCCAGTACTATGTGAAAAATGCAAAAAAATTATGTGATAGTTTAGGTGTAAAGTGTGAAATATTTAATTTTGAGGAAGATGACTCAGAAAAAAATATTATAGGTATTATTGAAAAGCTAAATAATAGAGAAGAAATAGATGGAATAATGCTTCAACTTCCATTACCAGATAAATTTAATGAAAAGACCATAATAGATAAAATAGATTATAAAAAGGATGTAGATGGACTTACACACATTAATATAGGTAAATTTTATAGTGGTGAAGAAAGTTTTATTCCCTGTACACCTAAAGGAATAATAGAACTTATAAAAAGTACTGGTGAAGATATAAATGGTAAAAATGCTGTAGTTATTGGAAGGAGCAATATTGTTGGTAAACCTGTAGCACAGCTTCTTTTAAATAATAATGCTACAGTTACTATTTGCCATTCTAGAACAAAAAATATAAAGGAAATATGTAGTGAGGCTGATATTTTAATCGCAGCTATAGGAAAGCCAGATTTTGTAGATGAGTCTTTTATAAAAAAAGGTGCCATTGTAATTGATGTAGGAACTACTATGGTAGAGGGAAAACTAAAGGGTGATGTCTTATTTGAAAGTGTGATACATAAGGCTTCTTTTTTAACTCCAGTACCTGGTGGGGTAGGAGCTATGACAACCACAATGTTATTAATGAATACCTGTGAGGCGCTTAAGAATAATGTATATTAAAACTTTAACGGTTTCAGAAGTTAGTAATTATATTAAAAAGATATTAGATAGCGATTTTATATTAAATAATACACTTATAAAAGGTGAAATATCTAATTTTAAAATTCACAGCAGTGGTCATGCTTATTTTTCTCTAAAAGATGATTATGGAAAAATAAATTGTATAATGTTTAAAAGTAAAACAGAAAAGTTGAAATTTATGCCTGAAAATGGTATGAGTGTTGTTATAAAGGGAAAAGTTTCTGTATATGCTAAAGATGGAGTATATCAGATTTATTGTGAGGAAATAAAATTAGAAGGTATAGGAGAACTAAGTGAGGCTTTTAATAAACTTAAAAAGAAGTTGGAGAGCGAAGGCTTATTTGATGCTTCACATAAAAGGACTATACCAGCATTTTGCAAAAAAATAGGAGTTATAACTTCACCCACAGGGGCAGCTATAAGGGATATTATAAATGTTACTAAAAGAAGAAACAGAGGAACCAATATAACTATTTATCCTGCATTAGTTCAGGGAGCTAATGCACCGGCTGATATTATAAAGGGTATAGATTATTTTAATCAATTTGAGGATATAGATGTTATACTGCTCTCTCGTGGAGGTGGCCCCATTGAGGAGTTGTGGTCCTTTAATGATGAAAAATTGGCCTATGCTGTTTTTGATTCAAAAAAGCCTATAGTAACTGCGGTGGGGCATGAAACTGATTTTACTATTGTGGATTTTGTAAGTGATCTTAGAGCTCCTACTCCATCAGCAGGAGCAGAGATACTTTCTTTTAATCTAGAAGAGGCAAATGAAAAAATAAAGAATTATAAGTATACTATAGATAAGAATGTAAAAACCTATCTAGAAAATAAATTAAATACCTTAGATATGTATAGGAAAACTCTTGAACACAATAGTCCTATTGCTGCTATAGCCAATTCATATAATTACATAGACAGAATGAATGAGATTTTAAATGAAAAAATTAAAAACAAATTAGAAGCTGAAAAGCAAAAACTTAGTAAATTAAATGCTTTGCTGAATGCACATAATCCTTTAAATGTTTTAGATAGAGGATATGCTATAATAGAGGATGAAGGTAGTAACTTGATTGCAGAGATAAATACACTTTGTAGTAATAATAAGGTAAAAATTACATTAAAAGATGGTAGCTCATTTTTTGATATTAAGGTATCTTCAAAAACATAATTTGTATCTTTTATTTAGGCATATTCAAATAAATAACTAGTCAGCATGCTAGCCTATTTTGAATCCTACTGCGTCAACAGAACCTGTTTCCTTGCATGATTCAAAATATTCGTCGCATCTTTGACTTTCTATTTATTTTCACATGCCTTAACAGTTATTCTAAAAGTTCTAAAAATAATATTAAAAGTTGGTGATAATATGGCAGCTAAAAGTGAATCCTATGAAAACATGATAAAGAAATTAGATGATATTGTTTCTTCCATGGAGAATAAAGAACTTACTTTACAGGAAACCATGAAAAGCTATGAACAGGGAATTAAACTCTGTAATAAATTATATAAATACTTAAATGAAGCTGAAGGAAAAGTAAAAATACTGTCTAATGAACAAGAAGAAGATTTTTTGGGAAATGAGGAGTAGTTGTGAATATTGAAACCTTAAAAAACGAAGTAAATGAGTGGCTAAATAATTATTTTGAGAATAAAGGAACTTATAATAAGAAAATATATGAAGCTATGAAGTACAGCGTAGACATTGGTGGAAAGAGGGTAAGGCCAATACTACATTGCATAACCTATGATATGTATAAAGAAAATTACAGGGAAATAATATCTGTGGCCTGTGCTATAGAAATGATTCATACATATTCCTTAATACATGATGATTTACCTTGTATGGATGATGATGATCTTAGAAGAGGTCATCCTACAAATCATAAGGTTTTTGGTGAAGCATTAGCAGTATTAGCAGGAGATGGACTACTAAACGAGGCAATGAGCATTATGTTTGATTTTTGCAAAGATAGAGGAAGAGAAGAAGTAACTGCTTGTAAGATTATATCTGATAGTGCTGGTGCTAATGGAATGATTGGTGGACAGGTAGTAGACATCCTAAGTGAAGGTAAAAAAATATCTTATGACATTTTACAGTATATGCATAAAAAAAAGACTGGAGCACTAATTAAAGCTTCCATATTGTCTGGTGCCATACTTGGAAAAGCGTCAGATAGTGAATTGGATAGACTGTCTAGTTTTGGGAGTAAGCTTGGTCTTGCCTTTCAAATAAAGGATGACGTACTGGATATCACTGGTGATGAAAATATCATAGGTAAACCTGTAAATAGTGACATAGATAACAATAAAACAACCTTTGTAACCACTTTTGGATTAGAGGAGTGCAAAAATAAATGTAAAGATCTCACTAGAGAATGTTTAGATATTTTGAATAGCCTACCTAGAGATACATCTAACCTTCAGGAATTAACTAAATATTTGTTATATAGAGTGAACTAAAAGCGTAATATTTGGGATAAGTCTTTAATTTGTAATAGTGAGAAAGGGCGAACTAACTATAAAGATTGAACAAACTAATAAATGATAATTTTGCTCATTGACAAGTGAAAGCGTTCACTGGTTAATGAACAGGAACCTTCAAGTTAGTTCGCAATCTTCAAGTATTACGAATTTATATAGATGAAACATTTTGAATATTTAACTTGTCTATGGTATAATTGCTTTTGATATAATACTTGATAGTGGTGCAGTATTCTAGTCAGGTAAGCTTTTTTTAAAGGCGGGGCTAAAAATCCGTTACAGGGCATATCGATGAAGTTCTTGGTGCTTGCCTATGACGCCCAGTCATGGGTTTGTGCTGGGAGTAAGGAGGCTGGGGCAACCGCAATGGCATGCGCAACTGACCCTACCTTCGTGGAGACCATTATCTGTGAGCCAGGTTAGATACCTAGTTTACGGCAATGGGTTAAACCTGCATTGTGGTACAAAAGCTATGTGCAGTGTAGCCTGCCTTGAGTGAAGTGGGTAGAGGACAGGAAAAGTAAAATTTTAGGCCAAAAATTTTATTCAGATGCCTTCTGAAACCTATTTTGCAAAAGAGGCTAAGAAAGAGCCTAACTGTTGAGGAAAACTCCTAGACTGTTCGAAAGAGGTATGATGGGGATTGCAATGCGGACTTAGTGGTAATCTAGTCCTAATTATGGTGACGTGTTAGGTGAGTTATCAAAAGGAAACTGCCGTTACGGCGACGTTTCGGTTAACTCATGGGAAATCCTACTGGACCTATGCCGCAAGATTTACTCAACATACTGCCACTTCTTTTGTAATGCATTTTTAAATAAACACTTAATGCTTATTTTGAGATGCAAATGGGGGAATGAATAATAGTGTCAAAAAATAACAATAGAAAAAGCACTGCAAAGAGTAGAAGAAAGTGGATTTTAACAATTTTAATCTGGTCAGTTTTAATAAGCAGTGGTATTTCTCTTTTATCCGATTCGCTACTAAGTAAGGTTAACATGCTAGTAGCTTTTATTATATTGGCTTTTATTATAATTGTAGGCATAATTTTTGATATAATAGGTATAGCTGTTACAGCAGCAGATGAAACACCCTTTCATGCTATGGCCTCAAAAAAGATAAATGGGGCGAAAATTGCTATAAAACTTGTAAGAAATGCTGATAAGGTTTCTACATTTTGTAATGATGTAGTAGGAGATATTTCAGGGATAGTTAGTGGTTCTGTAGGATTTTTTATTGCACAAAAGCTTATACATGAGTTTACCAAATTAAATTCTACTAGTGTAAATGTGGCAATAGGAGCAATAGTTGCTTCAATTACAATATGCGGTAAATCCATTGGAAAAACTTATGCTTTAGAAAATAATAATATAATAGTTTCTAAGGTTTCTAAGCTATTGTATCTAATAGTAAAGGATAGATGATAATGACACATATACTTGATAAATACAAGGATATAGATGAAATTAAAAATATGAGTTTAGAAGAACTTAATATATTTTCAGAAGAAATAAGACAATTTTTAATAGAAAGTGTATCAAAAACTGGTGGACATTTGGCATCAAATCTTGGTGTAGTAGAATTGACCCTAAGTTTATACAAAGTATTTAATTTTAAAAAGGATAAACTTATTTGGGATGTAGGACATCAAGCATATGTACATAAAATATTAACAGGAAGAGTAAAGGACTTTTCACAGCTTAGAAAGTACGGCGGAATAAGTGGTTTTCCAAAGCGTGAAGAGAGTTCTTTTGATATATTTGATACTGGGCATAGCAGTACTTCTATATCGGCAGGTCTTGGAATTGCAAGAGCTAGAGATTTAAATGAAGATAATTATGAAGTGATATCGGTTATTGGAGATGGTGCACTTACAGGTGGAATGGCTTATGAGGCACTTAATGATTTAGGTTACAACAAGACTGAAATGATAGTGATTTTAAATGATAACCAAATGTCGATTTCACCAAATGTAGGAGGCATGTCTAAATATTTGAACAAAATTAGGATAGATCCAGCCTATAATAGATTTAAAGAAGAGGTAAATAATCAGCTGAGAAAAACAAATATGGGAATAGGACTTGCTAATTCACTGCAAAAGATAAAAGGTAGTTTTAAGCAGCTCTTTATCCCGGGAATGCTGTTTGAGGATATGGGAATTAAATATTTAGGACCTATAGATGGACATAATATAGATGAATTAATACAAGTAATAACCTTAGCTAAAAATATAAAGGGCCCTGTTTTAGTACATGTTATTACTAAAAAGGGTAAAGGATATGATTTTGCTGAAAAAAATTCAAATAAATTTCATAGTATTGGACCCTTTGACTGCGATAGTGGTGAAATATGCTCTATAAAAGGATTAACATATTCAAAAGTGTTTGGAAGTGAAATGATAAATTTAGCAAAGGAAAATAAAAAAATAGTGGCGGTTACTGCTGCTATGCCTGATGGAACAGGATTAAATAATTTTGCTGATAAATTTCCTAAACGGTTTTTTGATGTTGGCATAGCTGAACAACATGCAGTTACATTGTGCGCTGGAATGGCCACTCAGGGAATAAAGCCTGTTTTTGCTGTATACTCTACATTTTTACAAAGGGCATATGATCAAGTTCTTCACGATGTATGTATTCAAAAATTGCCTGTTGTTTTTGCAATAGATAGGGCTGGAATAGTTGGAGAAGATGGGGAAACTCATCAGGGAATATTTGATTTATCCTATTTAACTCAAATGCCAAATATGACAGTTATGAGTCCAAAATGTACTGAAGAGCTTATATATATGTTAAGATGGGCAGCTAATGATGCTTATGGACCAATTGCCATAAGATATCCAAGGGGAACGGATAATCCTAAGGTTAAATTAAGTCCTTTAAAAGAATTTTTTAGAGGAAAATGGGAGATTATTATAGATGAAGGTACTATTGCAATAATAGCTTGTGGTAAAATGGTTCAGACAGCCATAATGGTTAGAGAAAAGCTTTTAAAATCAGGAATTAAAGCTACTATTATAAATGCAGAATTTATTAAACCTATAGATAAAGATATAATTAAAAAATTAGTTCATAATGATTATAAAATAATTATTGTAGAGGATAATATTTTACATGGTGGATTGGGAACTTCAATTTTAGAATATGCCAACAGCTTGGGATATAAAAATGATATTTTAACATTGGGATACAAAGATAAATTTGTTACTCAAGGAAATGTGGATTTATTATATAAATTACATGGCTTAGATGTAGATGGGATTTTCCATAATGTTTTAAAATTTATCTGATTAAGGAGTTAAGATGGCTGAAGCAAAAGAAAGATTAGATGTTTTATTGGTTAAAAAAGGTCTTTTTCAATCGAGAGAAAGAGCAAGAGCCAGTATAATGGCTGGAGAAATTTTTATAGATAATGTAAGATATGATAAATGTGGTGAAAAGGTAAAGGAAACCTCAAATATAGTATTTAAAGGAGAAACTATGCCCTATGTAAGTAGGGGTGGATATAAACTTGAAAAAGCTATTAAATCCTTTATAATAGACCTAAAAGATAAAATATGTTTTGATATAGGAGCCTCTACAGGAGGTTTTACAGACTGTATGCTTCAAAATGGAGCTATAAAGGTATTTTCTATTGATGTAGGTTATGGTCAATTTGCATGGAAGCTGAGACAGGATCCACGAGTTGTCTGTATGGAAAGGACTAATGTAAGATATCTAAAAGAAGAAGATATAGGTGAAAAAGGAAACTTTGCAAGTATAGATGTTTCTTTTATATCCTTAAAAAAAGTAATTCCAGCAGTTTTAGATCTGTTACTAGATAATGGAGAAATTGTAGCCTTAATTAAACCACAATTTGAAGCTGGGAGAGAAAAGGTTGGGAAGAAGGGTGTCGTAAGAGATCCGGAAGTTCATAAAGAAGTTATTGAAGAAATAGTAATTTTTCTCATTGAGAAAAATTTAAATATAATAGGTTTAGATTATTCACCTATAAAGGGACCTGAAGGAAATATAGAATACCTTGTATATTTTAATAAAAGTGATAGTGTTCATAGTGACTTTTTGTTGAAAAATATAGAGCAGATTGTAAAAAAAGCTCATGGTCAGTTGGATTAGGAGAAAAAATTTATGAAAAATATAGGTATCAATATTAATATCAGTAAAGATAAGGATAGAACTATAACTAGAGAGATAGCTGATCTTATAGTTGAGAATATAAAAAATGTAAAAATAAAAATATTTGATGACCTTAGAAATTTTAATCAAGAGGATGCCAAAAAAATAGATATAATGATATCCTTAGGTGGTGATGGCACCATTTTAAGTACTGCTAGAAGAGTATGTAAATATAATATACCAATACTAGGCATTAATTTAGGTCATTTAGGTTTTCTAGCAAGTGCAGAATTATCAGAATTAAAAGAATGTATTATAAAATTGTCAAAATCAGAATATGAAATAGAAGAGAGAATTATGCTTCAGTGTAAAATCAAAAGAAATGAAGATGAAAAAATATATTATGCACTGAATGAAGTTGTTATATCTAAAGGAACTTTGGCAAGAATATTAGAATATAGCATAAAAGTTGATGGTAAATTTTATACAAAATTTATGTCAGATGGAATAATTGTTTCTACCCCTACAGGATCTACTGCTTATTCTCTTTCTGCTGGAGGGCCAATAATCTCTCCTACATTAAATTTAATTTCTATTACACCTATATGTCCTTTATCCCTTGGTGTGAGAACTATGGTTATAGATAGTAAAAATGAAGTCAATGTGGTCTTAAATAAAGTATATCAGCCTGTGTACTTAACTCTGGATGGCCAAGATTCTCAGCAAATTAGTAATATACATAAGGTTTATATTAAAGAGGCTCCATTTAAATGTAAGATAATTAGAATTAAAGGGTATGATTATTTTAAAATATTACGAAAAAAAATAATATCCAGAACAATAGAGTGTGAAGGTGATGAGGAATGAAAATATCGAGGCATGCTAAAATTTTAGAAATAATAAACTCAAAGGATATAGAAACTCAAGAAGAATTAGCAGATGAACTAAAAAAAGAAGATATTATGGTAACGCAAGCTACAGTCTCAAGAGATATAAAGGAATTGAAATTAATTAAAGTTTTGTCTACTAGTGGAAAGTACAAATATGCTTCAATAACTTCCACTGAAAGCTTTCTGTCAAATAAATTGATTAGTATATTTACTCAAACAGTTTTACATGTAGAACATGTAAAAAATTTTGTGGTAGTTAAAACTATTTCTGGATCTGCGCCAGGTGCAGCAGAAGCAATTGATACTCTTAATTTTGATGAAATAGCAGGTACTATAGCAGGAGATAATACTATATTTATACTTGTACGCAATGAGGAAAAGGCATTTGAAATAGTACAGAAATTAAAAAGACTGCTTAATGAAAATGAATAGGAGGACTTAACATGCTCCTTCAGTTAAATATCACTAATTTTGCCCTTATAGAATCCCTAACTATTTCCTTTGAAAATGGATTTAATGTGTTATCTGGTGAAACTGGTGCAGGTAAATCTATATTAATTGATGCTATAAACTATGTACTTGGGGTAAAGTTTGCAAAGAGCTCCATTAGAACTGGTGAAAAAAAGACTTTTGTAGAAGCTGTTTTTACTACTAAAAACAGTAAGACCATAGAGGTACTAAAAAGTTTAGAAATTGATTATAATGACATTTTAATTATTTCGAGGGAAGCATTTCAATCAGGTAAAAATATAACTAAAATAAATGGTAAGACAGTTTTACTTGCTCAATTGAGAAAAATTAGTGAGACGTTAATGGATATACATGGACAGCATGAGAATCAAACTCTTATGAATTCAGAAAATCACATTGTTTTTTTGGATTCTTTCGGATATAATTCTTTAAAAAAAGAAAAAGAACAATATAACATATATTATAATGAGTTAAAAGATATTGATGCAAAAATAGATGAATTTTCTAAAAAAACAGGGGACAAAGATAAAATTATAGATTTTTTAAAATATCAAATTGATGAAATAGAAAGGGCAAAATTAAAAGAGGGCGAAGATATTGATTTGGAAGAAAGATACACTATTATATCAAATAGTGAGGTTATAAATAAGGTCTTATGTAATAATTACCAAAGATTGTATACTGGAAAGGAAGGATTTTCATCCATATTTGACAATTTAGGAATTGTTATTAAAGAGCTTAAATCTATAGAGGAACATTCTAATGAAATAAAGTCTGTGGTAGATTCTTTAGAGGAATGTTATTATAATATAGAAGAAAATATATCAATTATCAGAGATATTAAAGATAAAATTGAATTTGATGATAAAGAACTTGAATATATAAATAATAGATTATATACAATTGATGGATTAAAAAAGAAATATGGAAAAACTATTAAAGATATAATTAATTATAGAGATAAGATAATAAGTCAGTATGAAGAACTTGTTCATTTTTCTGAAATTATAGAACAATTATCAATTGATAAAAAAGAAATTTGTATAAAAGTAACTAATCAAGGTAAAAAAATTCATAGTATAAGGGAAAAAGTTGCAAAAATTTTAGAAGGAAAAATTTTAGATGAATTGAAGTATATAGGTCTTGATAAAAGTTTATTTAAAATAAAAATAGAATTTAATGAAAATAATATAAATGAAAATGGAGGAGATAAAGTACAATTTTTTATAACTACTAATCCTGGAGAACCATTGAGGGAACTGGAAAAAGTTGTTTCTGGCGGTGAATTGTCTAGGATCATGTTAGCATTTAAAACCGCTTTCATTGATAAGGATAATATACCTTCCGTAATTTTTGATGAAATTGATACTGGGATAAGTGGTAGAATTGCCCAAAGTGTAGCAGAAAAAATGTACGCTATATCAAATAATCATCAGGTTTTTTGTATAACACATTTGCCACAAATTGCGTGTATGTCAGATGTGCATTATCTTATTGAAAAAAAGATATTAAATAATAAAACTTTTACTTTTGTAAATAGACTTACCTTAGAAGAAAAAGAGAAAGCTATTGCTAAAATGATTAGCGGTAGTGAAGTTACAAATTTAACTTTGGAAAATTCTAAGGAAATGATTCTATTGGCAGATAATAAAAAGAAAAAATTAAGGAAGAATTTATAATAAATATCAATAAAAAAACCCATAATATAAATTATGGGGTTTTTTATTGATATTTTTCGTATATTCAAAGTATTAACTAATAATGCATCGTTATAATAGCATAATAAAAATTCAGAAGGGTAACTTAAAGTTATAATCTTAGGAAAACAGGAGGTTAAAAGCATGAAAAATAAAAAGTTAAAAATAATATGCTCTATTTTAACTCCTATTATTATTTTAACTTTAGTTACCTTTATGAGCTTAAGAGATATACCTGAAACCATATATGTAAGGCAAGGTGAAAATATAAATTATGGCTCATTATTAAAGGTAAATAATGATGATATTTCAGTACTAAAGCAAAATGTCAATAAAGGATATGGAACAAAAATAAGGAAATCTATAAATTTATTAGGTGTTTTTCCAGTTAAAAATGTAAATTTAGAAATAGTACCGCCTATAACTGTTTATCCTGGAGGTCAGCCGGTAGGCATAAAGTTAAATACTCAGGGAGTTCTAGTAGTAGGACTATCTGATATTGACTCACAAAATGGAAAAATTAGTAGTCCAGCGGCACAAGCAGGTGTACAAATTGGTGATAGTATAATAAAAATTGATGGAGAAAATGTAAATAATTCTAAAAGTGTTTCAGAAAAACTAAATAAATATAAGGATTCAATTATGAAAGTCACCATAGTAAGAGAAGGGAAAAATATTGATAAGGAAATTAAAGCAGTAAAAAGCGATGTAGATAATGGTTACAAATTAGGACTTTGGGTGAGAGATTCCACTGCTGGTGTAGGAACCCTAACCTTCTACCATGAAAAATCAGGAAAATTTGCGGCACTAGGTCATCCTATAACGGATGTAGATACTGGTACAATGCTTACAGTAAAAGATGGCAATATAATAAATTCTTCCATTATATCTATAAAAAAGGGAACTAAGGGTAACCCTGGAGAAGTTAGAGGGATTTTTGTAAATGAACAAGATCCTCTAGGAAATATAAAAACTAATACTGTTTCGGGAATTTATGGTACTTGTGTTAAAACATTAAAAAATAGTAAGTTTAATAAACCTATGGAAGTGGGACTTAGAAATGACATAAAAGAAGGAGATGCTCAGATACTAACTACAATAGATGGTGAGCAACCTAAATTATATAATATAAAAATTGAAAAGCTTCTTTCACAGGAATCACCAGGACCTAAAAGTATGGTTATAAGAGTTACAGATCCAGAATTATTAGAAAAAACAGGTGGTATTGTTCAAGGAATGAGCGGTAGTCCTATAATACAAAATAATAAAATTGTAGGTGCTGTAACTCATGTTCTTATTAATAAACCTGATGTAGGATATGGAATATATATGGAATGGATGCTAAAGGATGCTGGGATTTTAAATTAAAAACAAAAGGGTTTGTCTCAAATGTATTATATGCGGCATTAGAGACGCCCTTTTTCTCTATCAATGATAGAAGTGTTAATGCCATCAAAATATTACTTTTAAATGTTTTTTACAAATTAACGTATGTTTATTTATTTGTGTCTTGTATAAGGTGTTTATTTTGAGACAGTGATTTTTATAATTAATGTTAAAATAAATTATTATAGTAAAATTTTACAAAATATCTTGCTTTTTAGTTGATTTAATAATAAAATAGAACAGAAATATAATTTATTTAATAAAAATATAAATATAAAATAAATTTAATAAAAAAAATAATTTATATAATAAAGAAGGTTTTATTAAAGATTTGTCGAATACTTTAACTGTAAACATATGGAAATTAGAAATATAAAGGGGAGTAAAAAATGGAATATTCTAAAATAAGTGTATTGATAGCGGATGATAATAAAGAATTCTGTAACATTCTAAATGATTATTTATTAAATCAAAGTGACATAGTAGTAGTGGGGATCGCTAAAGACGGGATAGAGGCTTTAAAATTAATTGAAGAGAAGAAGCCAGACTTAGTTATATTAGATATAATAATGCCACATTTAGATGGCTTGGGAGTTTTAGAAAGACTTGGGAATATGGATATAAACCCTGTACCAAATGTAATCGTATTGTCAGCTGTAGGTCAGGATAAGATTACGCAGAGAGCTATAACTTTAGGCGCAGATTATTATGTTGTAAAGCCTTTTGATATGGATGTATTTACAAAGAGAATAAGACAAATGTTTAATAATACAATTTTAGATTCAGATACGAAAAAGACAATGCCTACTGAGAAAGCTGCAGAAGTAAAAGTTTCCGAATCGGAACCTTTAGATTTAGAAGCTGAAATAACAAGTATAATTCATGAAATAGGAGTACCTGCTCATATTAAAGGCTATATGTATTTAAGAGAAGCTATTAACATGGTAGTAGAGAATATAGAACTTTTATCAGCTGTAACTAAAGAGTTGTACCCATCTATAGCGAAAAAATACAATACAACTGCCAGTCGTGTTGAAAGAGCAATAAGACATGCAATTGAAGTAGCCTGGTCAAGAGGTCAAGTTGATACTATAAATAAATTATTTGGCTATACAATACATAACGCAAAAGGTAAGCCAACTAATTCGGAATTTATTGCAATGATAGCAGATAAGCTTAGACTTAAGAACAGAGTTAAGAATGTTGCTCAGTAAATGGTTTAGCGGTAGTTCGCTTTTTATGCTAGAAGCAAAAATGTAAGAAATTGTGTATAAATCTATAAATAAAATACTGATAGACTTTTTTCATTCATTAGGTGAATGGAGGAGGTCTATTTTTTTATGAAAAATATGGATATTCTATTAGATGAATTTATGATTTATTGTGAATCTAAGAACTTATCTAAAAAAACTATGATGAGCTATGAGCAAACACTCAGATTATTTTTCAATTATTTAAACGAAGAAAAAAAGATAGTTAATTTATCAAGTATTTCAGAAAAAATAATAAGAGAATATATAATCTATATAAAAGACAGAGGTAAATATACTGTTGTAGGTGATAAGAATAGTTTAAAAATTAATAAACCAGAAATTAGAAATGACTATGGTAAAAAAGTATCTTTGACAACAGTTAATAATTATATTAGAAACATTAAGGTGTTCTTCAATTATCTAAAAGATCAAAACTATATTAAGAAAGACATAGTCAAAAATATTAAGCAATTCAAAAATGATAGAAAACCAAAGGGTTTTATTTCTGATGAACAAATGTCAGAATTACTTAGGCATATCGATACAACTAAATTCCATGAATATCGTGATTATATTATTATTCAACTATTACTTGATACAGGTATGAGAATATCTGAATCTTTAGCAATAAAAGTTACAGATTTAGATCTCAATTATAGAAGTATATTTCTAACAGCAGAAAATACAAAGGGTAAAAAGAATAGATATGTATATTTCAGTCAGATCATGCAGAGAGGACTTAAAAGGTGGCTACAGTATAAAGATAGGTATGTAGAATCAGAACTGTTATTTTGCACTTCAAAGGGCACACAGCTATTAATAAGAACTTTTGAAAAGAAATTAAGAGATTATGGTAAAAGAATTAGTCTAAATGATATTTGTCCTCACCAATTACGTAATAATTTTGCTAAAAGATTCCTCATGTGTGGAGGTAATATATATACTTTAAGTAAAATTTTAGGGCATTCATCAGTGAAGGTGACGGAATCAGCATATTTAGATCTAACAGATGCTGATATAAGAAAGAATTATCAAAATTTTAGTCCTTTAGAAAATATGAACTTAAAAAATAAGAGGTGATTTATTATGTCTGCAAAAGAACTATTTAATTATTATTATAAATTACAATCCAAGGAAATGAGAGAAGATATTGAAAGTTATAAAAAATTAGCAATGAAAAATAAACGAGTTGCTATTAAAGTGATTTTTAAAAATGGTCAATGGCTACGAGTATATCAGAAATTAGATGGATCAGTAGAATGGTATTAATAAAAAAATAAGCTATATGTCCCGACAACATTAGCTTATAGAAATTTAAATTTAACAACTCAACAACGACTTTAATTGAATATTGCTAAATTAAACCTTACAATTATTTTACTAAAAAAATAATTTTTTTGCAAGGTCTAGTTTCTTATTGCCGTTTTTAAGGTAATATGTGAGTTGTCCAAGCACTAGAGCAACTTAAAATAATTCTAGTGGTGTGGTCGAGCCAATGCTGAAAATCGTACTCGGTTATATATTATTTCTGTTATTGTGGCATATACCCGTCAAACGCCTGTATCTATGCGTTAAATAAATTAGATAGGTAGGTTTTACTGGTCGCAAGGCAGCTATTAATATAAGCCATATAGGCACATATAAGGGCAGTAATTTATATGTTAAGTATTAATAACAATAGCAGTTACTATACTCAGCAACTTCATCATAAACAAAAATATAAGAATTACCATTAGTTTGGTAGTTCTTTTCATTTATGCTCTTTTCTAGGGCAAACTATATCTTCCTCACAATTGCTTATCATTCCAAAAATATAAGCAGTTTAGTTCGGTAAGTCAAGAGATTTATTAAAAAACTGAATTAAACAGGAGTTGAGATTATGAGAACAATAAAACAGGTATGAGTATGGGATCGATAATAGATGTATCTAAAAAGAATAGAGCATGGCAGAGAAAAGGTAAGGCAAGATGTACTGAATGTATTTACCTGGAGTTTGGATACTATTGCAGGAAGAAAATAAATAAACCTTATGTTTATCACAAAACATAAGGTTTATTTCTAAAGAAAGGGTAATTTTTATAATAATATATTGCTTATACATATTATACATTGTTATACACAAAATGTAAATAAATACTTTTATTGCATTTTAACAGCTAAACTTTACACTATAAATTATACTTTGAATTAACATAAATATTGCTTATCAATTTTTTGTAGTAGATTCATGCATACCTGATGCTTTAGCTTGCTTTAAAGTGGTATTTAATATATTTTTACTATTTTTTAAGGCTGTATCTGTCTTACTTAAATAGTATGTTTTACTACCTTTTAAATAGTATACAACTGGATTACTATTCACTGCTGATGATGTAGTATTTGAAGTAGTTTTAGATGTAGTATTTACAGCATTATTTTGTTGTGATGAATTAGTAGTATTAGCTTGTCCGCTATTACTTGAGTTGTTGTCTGTTGCAGTAGTATTATTTGATGCAATAGTATTAGTAGCATTATTAGTAGCATTATTAGTAGTATTGTTTTTACCATTAGATCCACAACCACTAAATAAACTTACAATACCTACTGCGATAATACAGGCGGTAATTATTCTAGATAATCCTTTTCTTTTTAGCATACTTGTTTTGTTATTCATATTAACACTCCCTTGTAATTATTTTACAATATATATTATACACTTTATTGGAAAAAGATGGTAATATGCATATAAAAGTTTACAAAAAAATAAATAAACCCTATGTGTGGACATAGGGTTTATTAAAAAAGGGGTACCATTTAGCACTTTTGTTCTATGCATATTATATATTATTATGTAGAAAATGTAAAGAAATTATTGTCAATTTTTTTGTCTAAAATACTTATATTATTAATAGAATTTAATTTTATATTAAAAGAGTTAACGAAAAAGAGAGTCATTAGTGATATTATAGCAGAAAAGGTTGGTATTGGTTCTGGCAGAACTTATGAAAATATTGTTATTTACATTTTAGTTGAAATAAATAAAATATAATAGTACAATATATGTAAAATATATAAATAAATGGGTGGTATCATATGGAATATAGTAAAAAATATAATCGAACACCAAAGATAAATAATGGATATGAATTATATCAAACAATTACTGATTTTAGTAATCCACTTGAAATATTTAGAGAAGCATTTCAAAATGCTGTGGATGAAGATGCTACTGAGATTTATTGTAAAATTTATTGTTCTAAGGAACTTTCTCAGTCTGACTTATATATTGATATTTTAGATAATGGAAAAGGACTTAAAAAAAATAGAATAGACGATTTTTTTGGACTAGCTAATTCCTCAAAAATAGATAAAAATAAATCCCCTATAAAAGGTAAGTTAGGATATAAAGGGCATGGAACAAAGATTTTTTTTAATTCTGAACAAATTAAAATTTGCTCTAAAGTTGAGGGGGATTATTGGGCTGCTGAAATGATTGAAGCTGTAAAACAAATAAAAGAAAACGATACATATAAATATAGTGATCCTATGAATCCTAAAGACTTGAATATTGAAATTCCATCAAAATATAAAACAGGATTTTTTATGAGTATTAAAAATCCAAAATATTTTAATTTAAGTCTTACAAAATATATGTTAACACATATTTATATAAGAGATTATATTAAATGGTTTACAGTTTTTGGAACGGTTAGAACCTATTTTGATTCTAATTTAGCCGATAAAGGAATAAAACTATTCTTACAAGGTCTTGATATAGGAGATTTCAAAGAAAAATATAGTAGTATAAAATTAATTGAACCTTTACCTGTATTTAAAAAAATAGATGGAGAATTATATGAAGAAATAAAATTAGGGCATTATTTTATAGAAAAAAATAGAACTAATGAGACAGATTTAAGAAAATATAGAAATAAAATTGAAAGTAATAAACAATATTATGATTTCTATAGTAAAAAAATATATCCTAGTAGTATTGAAAGCGTAGTTTGTGATGATAATCAAACAAAATTCAATTTAATAATATATGTTGAGGGATATGAAACAAAAAGAAGATACGATGTTTTATTAAGTAGAAAAGGCGCAACTTCAATAAATAAAAATCTTCTTCATAGTGATGGAGAAAGATATGGAATATGGGCATGTAAAGGTGGTGTACCAATTGAAAAAGTTGATGATTGGATTGAAGGTGGAAAAGGAATTAATACTTATACATATTTACATGCATTTTTAGATTGTGATGAATTTGAATTGACAGCTAATAGAGGATCAATAAGAAATACTGATTTAGAAAAACTACAACTAATAAAGAAGAAATTAAATGAAATTTTTGAGACAACAATTGTAAAAAATGCTATCAAAGAAAGAACAGATATAGAAAGAGATGAAAAAAATAAAAATGATGCTGTTGAAGATAAAAAATTTCTTAAAGAACGATATAAAGCTTCCCAAAATAAAAGCTTAATTAAATTACCTATAGGTAACAAATGTATATTTGAGCCAGCTAAGTTAAAAAAGAATAAAAGAAAAAAGGTTACATATTATTCAGAATCAGAGACATTGGTTTTTTTAATAAATTTAATAAACATATATCCTTTACTATTTGATTTTACCTTATTAGACTATAATACAACAAAAGGTATTGATTTAGTTGTAGAAAATAATAGTAATCCTAAATATATAGAATTAAAGGGAACTATGACTGAAAATATAAATCATGGTCTAGCAAATATATTTAAATTTATTTGCTATAATATTGATTTTAGCAAGGGAGATACAATAACAGATGGGCAATATAGTGTAAAATTAGAGATTATTAGAGATTGTAAATTTTCATCAAATGACCCAAGATTCAGAGATAAAAAATATACAAGATATATTTTAAAACCAGAAGATAAAGATTTAACAGTAATTAATCCTATAGAAATTATAGTGCTGGAAAAATTATTAACCGAAGTATTAGATGCTGATGTTAACTAAATTAAAAGCAAAGGTAGTGGAATTATATCTCACTACCTTTTTTCTTCATCTACAAAATCAATAATATCAGTTAATTTACATTTAAACAACTTGCATAAAGCATCTAAAGTATTAAAACTTATAGATGTAGTATTGTTATTATTTAATTTATGTAGTGTAGAATAAGCTATACCAGTTTTAATTGATACCCAGTTTAAAGACCTTTCTTCTCTATTTAATATGTTTTGTAATTTTATTTCTATCATGTATATTTCCACCTTATATGTATTTATTATCAATTATTATAGCATATGTAAAATAATTTATAAAGTGTATAAAGAATTATAATTATAGTGTTGACAATATAATTACTATAGTGTAATATACAATTATGAGGTTCAACAAGATATAAATTAGCTTTACAAAATAAATCCAAGGGGGAAAATAAAAATATGTTTTTAAAAGATGGTAATTATAAAGAATTTGGTGTTGAGGTTGGGTTTCAAGAATTTGAATTATATTTAAATGAGGTTAGTGAGGAAACTATTACTTTAGATATACATGGAGTGGTACAAACCCAGGTGACATTTGAAGATTTTGGCTGGTATATAGATGAGTATAAGCATAGTAATAAAAGAGTTTTAATACTCGATGATTTAACTGAACAAATATGCTCTGTATTAATTGATATGAAGGATATTAATAAGATTATACAAGGTGTTGGATTTTACGAGGGTAGTTATATACTTATTCTTAAACATAATATCATGTATAGATTTATTGTGGAAGAATAGGTTGGTGATTATTATGATAGAAAAATTTAAATTAAAATTAGCAGTATTATTAATGAAAGTAGCAACTAAATTAATGCAAAGAAAAATAGTAGAGCATAGACAAGCAATTCAAGAAGCATATGCAGATGCAGACTTGGATTATCTAGATGATTTTTATGACGAATGCAATAATTATAATTGGGAGAAGGACTATCAAGAGTATTTACAAAGTCAATCAATAACTCAATAAATCAGATATTTTATGGAAACACAAAAAAACATAGAAATTTTTCAAAAAACTATGCATAAATTATTGACATATTCAAAAAAAAGAGTAATATAGTAATTGGACGGTGAAAAAGGTCTGACACACCTTTTAACTGTTCTAGTACATTTATATTTTAATTTTAACCACTTACTTTATTTTTATTCACCAAATATGAGGTAGTGATTTAAAACATAATTTTCATACTTTTATGATACATCATATTTGGTAATAAGTCAATAGGTTTTTTAAAAATAATTTTAGTTGGGAGGTGTTAGTTTAAAAAATAATAAATTGATTGTCGCAAATTGCGAAGAACAAAAATAATTCAATTATGAAAAGGGGGATGTTTTATGGAAGATGGTATTAAAATAATGATTTTGGAAGGTGCAGACATATTAAAAAATAACTTAGAAGGATTACCAATTGAAAAAGATTATAAGGGTGTATTTGCAAATAGTTTATTATAAGATAAATTAATGGAATTAGGATTAAATGTTAAAAATGCTACAACAAAAGATATTATTACTATAAATTTTAAGTTCGGATATACACCAAACTTTGAGAAATCTTTGGATAGAATTAAAGAATTACAAAAAGATAATAAAGAAATGTTTGAAGAAAATAAAAACCTAGAGAATCAAAAAAAATCAATAAGTAAGAGGGTAGAAAAGAGACCAATATTAGATTCAATTAAAAAAAATAAAGATTCAATTAGGAATAATAAGGCAGAAATAAAAAGTATAAAAGAAGATAATAAAAAATCTGCTATAACTAAAAATGTAGTAAGAGATAAACTATATAAAGATGGTTTTAAATTAGACTTCTATAAAAAGGATAGAAAAACCAAAGAATATAAATTGGATGGAACAATATATTATAAATTTTGGTTTAGAACTCCAAGTAAAAGTCGTGTTGGTGATGTAATGTTCATTAACACTAAATTATTGGACAACATCAGAGTATGGCAAAGAATGGGATTAAAATTACCAAAAGGTAAAGCTAAAATAGTAGAAATGATGGCTTATGAATCTTTAACAAGCAGTCATATTGAAAGCAAGATTACTATAAATCCAAGCAACATTTTATGTGTAAATGATATAGATTCTTTCTTTAAAACTAATTGTGCTATCGTAAATGTTAATGAAAATGGAGAATGTTATGTAAAACATGGACTGAATGAAGTAAAAAACACTCTGTTTGATGGTCAAGCACTTCTTGAAGATGAATTATTTACTGGCAATGAAGGTATGATGCTCTTACGTCAACATTTTTTCAAAGCTTGCGGATTCAGAACTCGAATCAGACAATTTATGAAGGATTGGTGTGAAGCCAATGGCAAAGATTATAATACATATACTGTTCCTGATAGATACAACAATGATATAAAAGTTAAAGATATTCTAATGATAACAACAGAAAATGCCATGAAGTGGGAAAAGTTCTCCGATTTAGGTGCTAATTATGATTATTGGAAACAAAAGGTAAATGAAGATAATAATGTTTTCGGGATATGCAAAGTAGACCATGCCAGTAAATGGAATGATAAACAAAGAATGAGTTACCAGATGGTCAATACGTTATTTATAAACCAATCACAAACAGATGAATTAGCAGATTATACTATAAATTATGTTGATGATATTAAAGATAGTAATGATAAATATATGGATTTTCTAAAAATAACTGCTAGTACAATAAATGGAAATGATATGATAACAGATTTATGTAAAAGAAATAAATTATTTGAAAAATCTTATTTCTATAGAGAATATAAAAACAAGGATATAAGCAAATATGTAAAAACTTTACGTAACGGAAAACTTTTAGCAGAAGGAGATAATTTAACAATTTGTGGTAATCCATATGTTATGTTGTTGCATAGTGTAAAACAAGTTCCAGTTCAATATGGAGTGTTAGATAAAGATTTTGAAGACCCAACATTACCAATTAGTAAAAAATACATAAGTGTGTACACGAAGAGATTTGAAGATGGAGAAATGCTCTCAGCCTTTAGAAACCCACATAATTCGCCTAATAATATAGGATATCATAAAAATTATAGAAATCCATTAATGGAGAAATACTTTAACTTTAGCAAAAACATTATGGCAGTTAACCTAATTTCCACAGAAGAACAAGATCTTAAAAATGGACTTGACCAAGATAGTGATTTCTGTTATGTGACAAATGAAAAAGTGATTTGTGAAGCAACAAAGAAAGTATTTAGAAAATTTCCATGTATTGTAAATAAAATACCAAAGAAAAATAAACCTTATGAAAATACAATAGAAAATTATTCTAAAGTAGATAATGATTTAGCACAAGCAAAATATGATATTGGATTAAGCAGTAATCTAGCACAATTAGCTATGTCATGGTATCACGATAAACCAAGTGAAGAATTAGCTGATATAGTATGCATTATGAGTGTACTTGCTCAAGTAGCAATTGATAACTCTAAACGTCAATATGCAGTAGTAGTTTCAGATGAAATTGATAGAATTAGAGATTTAGAGTATATGCAACGTACTACTACAAATGATAAAGACCATGAAGTTAAAGCAAGACCATATTTTTGGCAGTATGTTAGTAAAAAAGTTAAAAAAGATAGTTTAATTTGGTGTGATTGTCCAATGAACTATTTACAAAATTCACTAGATAAAATTAAAAATGCTGATAGACCAAAAGATTCAATCGATAATACTAAATTTATACAAATACAAAAAGGTAAAGAAAATGATAGGCAATTAAATAATATCCAAGAAGCAATAAAAAAATATGATGATAAAGTAAAAAAACATAATGATTTAATTGCAGATGGTACTATAGAAGAAGATGAAGAAAAGTGGACAAAGAAACAAACAATAATGCAAAAAGATGTTGTAGATTATGTTAAAGGATTAGAAATAAAAGAAAAAACAATGCAAATATTAATTGGTAGAGCATTAAGTGAAAATGGTATGGATACTAAATATAAGAAGAAATTATTAAATGCTCTATATCAGGCACATAAAGATACATTTTTAACATGTTTTATAGAAAATAAATAATAATGGTGGTGTCGTGTTCTGCGACATCCCAATAATTTGGAGGTGTGATTTATGGATTATGTAGTAACATCAGAAAGATTAAAACAGTATTTATTTTTATTGGGTTTTACATATAGACAAGCTCCAGACCGTAGTGGTAGACAAAAGTATGTTTGGTTATTTCCAAAAAATGATATGTTATTTGATGCTCTTACATTTTTTACTCGAAATAAGCAGAGAATGATTCAGTTAAAAAAAGGGTAAAGTTAGCTAAATAATTACGGTAGGTAAAAACATCTACCTTGAGGTTAGCTATTAGCTAAATTGAGGTAGGTAAAAACATCTACCGTAATAAGGTGTAACAATAGAGAATAAATAAATAACAAGAGAGAATAAAATGTTTCAAGGGTACGCTAAACGCTACCCCAAAATCCTATTTCTTTTTCTTATTTTTTATATATTTATTTTTCTTATACAATAATTAAAATTTTTATAATACGAAAGGGTGTATGTATATTATGTTCAATTTTATTAAATTACCAAATAAACTTTTTTACTCTATAGATAATGATTCTAAAAGTATTTTACAGGAGGTTAAAAATGATAAAGTTATTCTTATATTAGATTATTTATACAATTGTGTTGATAGAAAAGATATTATTAGATTTACATTAGAAGATGTAATTGTTTCTTGTGGTTTTAAACCTAATACTAATGTAGGTAAATCCAATGAGCAGTTTAGAAACATATTAATTAAACTTCAAGATTTACATATTATTTCTTTTTCAGAAGGTATTGATATAAAAACTGTTAAACCTAAAAATCTTATTAAGTGTGAGTTTAATAAATATATAGAAACTAAAGTTGATAAAGAAACTGGAGAAATAAAGGATAGTTTTTATATTCAATTGTCTGACCAAGACAAAGATAAAATAATGAATTATGCTAAAGAAAAAGTTGATACATTAAAATTATTAATTTACTATTGCTATTTGAAAGCTAGGATATATAAACGTCCTAGTGGAGATTTAGGATTAGCAGCATCAGGTGGTAGAAGTGAAACTTGCTTTTTAAAATATAATAGAATTACTGAAGATTTAGGAATTGTGGATAAGAGTATCAAAAAATATAATGATATATTAATTGAATTAAATCTTATTCGTATAAAAAATCCTGGATTATGGTATTATTTAGGAGATGAACTTATAAATAAACGTGAAAGTCCAAATTTCTTTACTTTGTATTTTAGTGATAAAGATTATGCAAGACATAATTTAAATGAAGCAATTAAGTCATGGAAAGGAATGGATATAAATAAAAATAAAATATTTCTTGATACTAGAGAATATAAAAATAATAATAGAAGCCTTAATGGTAAAATTGGTAGGATTATTCGTAAAGAAAATGAGGGTACAGCTACAGAAGAAGATTTAGCACTTAAAGAAAAGATATTAAATAGTATGAATCCTAACCTTGAAAGAGAAAAACTTGAATCTATTCTTGATGCTAATTTAGGTGAATCATTATACAATATATATGATGACAAACTGAATGATAGTGACAAGGCTGAGTATTATGAAGATATTGAAAATAAATTAGGACTTTATGATGATGATACTAATACTTTGACAGTTGATTGGAAATATTATAGATGGGTTATGGTTGATTATCAATTTGGAGATTTAAATGGAGATCATAAAGGTGATATTGAATATTTTAAAAATTGTGTTACTAAGAAAATTAGAGAAAATAGTTCCAAGCCAAAAGAAATAATAGAAAATAAAGTTGATAAAAATATTTCTTATGAAGATACTATGAAAATAGTTGATGATGATATTGCAGATGATAATAGTTATATAGAAACATTGGCAAAAGAACATGACGAAGCATATGCAAAAAAGAAAAAAGCTTTTGGAGGATTTTACGATAATATAACACTATTTGAAGAGCAAAGACAAAGACCAAAATTTTAATATAATAAGTGTACATTAATTATGTTATTGGTGTACACTTATTTGTATATTATATTATAACTTTGTATATATTTTCATGTTATTGTATCTTATTGGATAACTCGTGTAAATCCACTTGATGAATTATAGTTCATTGAGTTAATCTCATGTAATATCCTTTAAGGACTTTACTGGATATGCATAATATACAAAACTGAATGGAGTCTTAAAATTATTTGAAGATTCCAACACAACTGGATACAATATAGTTCACTAAGTTGTTGTAGTTATTGTTGTCCTTTACTGGGACAGCAACATATTGTAGTATAGCCACTTTTGGCACGCTATATATGGTAATTTTAGAATGTAGGGTATATTTTCCAAGAATGGCTTGAATAAAGGGTTTAAAGGGTGTCACATAATCCGTATAGGATATATAAATAATTTTTTTATTATTATATCAGTTATAATTATAACGTTGTGAAAGTATCACAGATATGAGTAACAAGACCGCTGAATGGCAATTGCGGTATATAAATATGCAATAAGCTTAAAGGGTAGATTAATTTCTATCCTTTTCATAATTTTGCTTCTTTCAAATTTTAATTTTTTATATATAATTAGTGCCGACCAATAAAGTCGGTACAATTTATTTTTTATTAAAATTGCTTATACTTATTTACAGTATAACATATATAATATTATATTACAATAGGTTTTAGGTGAAAAAATATAACTTTTTCTTATTGATTTTGTAATTTCCTATCAGGAGATTACATTAATTATTTTTGGTAAATTCAATACTTATAATCAGATAGGTATTGTTTTACATAGATGTTTATTTTCATAATTCATAATAATATAATTTCTCCTTTTGGATAGTGATGGTGTTCAGATTCCTCCTGGCATCATCACTATTTCTTTTAAGGAAAAAACTATTAAATCGAAAATTTAGCACCGCCCTTAAAAGGCATTGCAATATATAAACTTCCATTCGTGGGTTGTGCTAACCTAGGTAAGTGTACAATCAAAAAACATCTTATAGGATGATAAGTGTACCGTATGATACATACCTATAGATTCTTACCTGTTTTTAACGTGGTTTTTGGGGTGAGACAATACAATTTACATACTTTCCCATGTTGCTGTATAAATATGATATCGTTATTATACGGAAAAACGAATGTGTACACATTTATGCTACTGTTTCGAGCAAAGGGTTTAGAGTAGTATATGACAATTGAGTTGTGTGGGAGATATAGATTCAGAACCATATTCTCCTACGACCTATATTATTTTTTAAATTTAAAAAAGGTTATAATTATTCAATTAATTTTATCATGAATTATAACACAAGTCAATAGATTTATATAAATATGAACAAACTGTAAATATCAAAGGAGGTATCACATTTCTAAAAAATTAGAAATGCTTAAATTTATATATCGCATGGTGGACTTCATCAACCCACTAAATAGTAGTATATAGTTTTAAGGCTATAGGTAACGGAATATCTATAGCCAACTTTTTATTATTATTTAGGTTTTCACCAAATCGGGGGAAAAGTGAAATCTAGCATGGGGTATATAAGAAATTTATATACTACTATTTTTTTATATAGGAGGTTTTCGTGATGGAAAACATATTAACAATCAAAGGAAATGAAACAGGAGTATTTACAATTGACAGCAGGGAAGTAGCAGAAATGATGGGGGTTACACACGACCAAATATTAAGAAAACTAGATGGTGCTAAAGACAGAAGAGGAATTATTGAAATTTTAACTGACAACCAAATGGTGGCGAGTGAATATTTTATTGAATATACTTATATTGACAATAGTGGAAAAGAAAATAAATGCTACTTATTTACTAAAATGGGTTGTGAATTCATAGCAAATAAATTTACTGGTGAGAAAGGTATTTTATTTACAGCTAAATATGTTCAAAGATTTAATGACATGGAAAAGCAAACAAATAATCCATTACAAAATTATCTAAACATGAGTGAAGAAGATAGAGCAATAGCTTTCTTTACAAAATCAAAAGAAGCAAAAATGTTACAGGCAAAACTTGAAGAAAATAAGGAAAAGGTTTCATTTGCAAATAATATAGAAAGTGCTAAATCTAATGTTAGTATGAAGCAGTTTGCAGATTTATTAAACATAAAGAATTTTGGTAGGACTAAATTGTTTGCTTGGTTGAGAAATAATGGATATTTAAATAGTAATAATGAACCTTATAGAAGATATGTTGAGCAAGGTATATTTGAAACAAAAGAAAAAGTTGTTCAAATGGGTAATTTTGAAAAGATAACAATCACTACTTTTGTAACGGGCAAAGGTCAATTATATTTGCATAATAAAATAATTGATGACTTGAAAGTTGCTTAGGGAGGTAGTGGATATGAAAAAAATAAAAGGAATTTACAAAATAACATATATAAAAAATGGTAAGGTGAGAATTGGACATAGTAGTGATATTCATAAAAGATGGAGTTGTTATTTAGCAGAGCTAAGGAATAATACATATCGTGGTAAAGAAATGCAGAAGGATTTTGATGAATATGGAGAAGATGCTTTTAAATTTGAAACTCTTAAAGAATGTGATGCAACAGAATTCAAGAAACTGGAAAATAAATACATATTAAAATATGATGCAATTAAAAACGGTTATAATAAATATTTAAATGATTTATCTAAAGAGAAAAAAATTAGATCTGGTGATGAAGCTGAAGAATATCATGAGTTTAGAAGTGAAATTACAAGCGGTATAAATAATGGTCATTGCTTAACGGATATTAGAATTATTGAAGAAATTAGATGGCTCAAAGATAATACGAAAATGAAACAAGTTGATATAGCTAAACATTATGGTAAAAGACCATCTTATGTAAGTAGAATTGGTAAAGACCGCTGGGATGATGTACTAGGTGTACAACCAGTATGGTATAAGAATGAAAATAAGGCTGTAAATTTTGGAGAAGATACAACCTTGGGTATTAATTTAAATGCATAAAATACATATTTTCGTAAGGGTATATTGGAGTATATCCTTACTTATTATTATACACAAAAACATAGAAATTATGCAAGTAAATATAAAAAAATATTTAAAGGGAGAATGATATTATGAATTATTATCCAGGAAAAGAAGAGTTATATATACAAGCAATGTTGGAAGAATGTCAATGTGATAATTTATGGGTAGAAGAAGGTATTTTATATAATAATGTTATAGGTTTTGATTTAGATTTAGTAGAGAAAATGGAAATAGATATTATAGCATGTAAAATTGCATTTTTATTATCTACAGATGAAATTTATGTTGTGGATTTTAAAAATGAAACAATTATACGGGCTTAAAATCGGTTGGTTAACGTAAAAGTTAAGCTGGTTAAAGGGGAGAGATATATGATACATCTAAATAAAAAGGAATATAAATTTTGCATAGATACATTTAAGGATAATATAAATCATTTAAGTAAATTAAATGGTAAGGATTTATTAAATTATGTTAATAGTGTTGGACAGGATAGTATAAATAATGCCGTAGAGCTTATAACATGTAGCAGGAAAGATATAAATAATAATGAAGAATTAAATGAAAAATGTAAACAGTCGGTGTACTGGCTTAACGGTATGTGGGTTTGGGTAGATTCATATATGGAAACAGCAGAAGAAGTTTCACAATATGTAGGTGACGAACAATATTGTAGCATATTTGAAAAGATAATAGAAGACGATAAACAATTTGAGGACTAAGGAGGAATTGTTATGACAATTAGTGGTGAAGATGCTAAAAAAATATTGGAAGAAGCACATACAATTACAAGCGATAAGGCTAAAAATAACGGTAAGAAGTTAATGAAAAAATATAAGACTTTAGCAGAATCTAAAAAGTTATGGGAACAATGGCTTAAAGAGTTGGAGGAGGAAGATAAAAATGAATGAAAATAAAGAAATAGAAGAATTGTTAGTGCAAATGGATAATTTAAAATATGAAATATTAGAACACGAAGTAGAATTAGGAAATGAAAGGCTCGACCATATTATGGCTATAAATAATAGAGATATTGAGCAACAAATTGAGACGAATGATAGAATGGTTGATATTAATAATGAAATGATAGATTTGTTCCAACGTGAGATAGAAATAAATAATAAAATATTAGAAAAATATAAATAAAAAACCTTTTTTTTGCTAGTCTAAATGTGATATACTTAATTACATAAAGAAGTTAAATATATTATGTAAAGGGATGTTTATTATGGGGTTAATATTTAAAAGAAGAATTAAAATATGCAAAGGTATTACACTTAATCTAGGCAAAAAAGGAATTAATAGCGTTAGTGTTGGGAGACGTGGTGCTCATGTTACTATTGGTAAACAAGGTGTAAGAAAAACTGTAGGAATACCAGGCAGTGGATTGAGTTATACTGATTATAAAAAATATGATAATAATAAACTTAGTAATAGTAAAACTAGTAAGATGATTAGTGATACTGCTTATACTAAAGAACAATTAAAAGCTAATGATAAATTATTACAAAAACACAACAATAAAATTGCTAATAAAGCAGTAATAAAATTAATAAAAAAATGTTTGATATGGTTTTTTATTTTGGCAATTGCTGATGGTACTACTATAAAAAGTGATATATTGTTATGGCTAATAGTTATAGGTGTTAATATTGTATGTTGGAGCAATATGTTTTATATTGTTAAAAAATGGTCGAAAGCAAATAAAGAAAATAAATTAATGGATGAAGGCTAACAGAAAATGTTGGTCTTTTTTATATTTAGGAGGGAAATAATTATGATGAATGATAAAATAGGTGAATTATTAAAGGAATTAAATTGTGAGTTTGTTTCTGAAAATGACCATGAATTTAGATTTACATACCATGTAGGTAAAAATGAATATAGAGAATTTATGTTAGATAAATTAGATTTAGATGATGATAATATAATGAATTCAATTAAAAATGTAGTTTATTGTTCTAAAATACAAATAGATGCAAGAATAAATTATAGAAATAAATTAATTAAAAAATTAACTGATGAAGGTATAATAGAAAACAATAAAATTGCTTCAATGATAGTAAAAGATGGAATAGTAGAATGTAAATATGAAAATGTTGATTATATAAGTAATGAAGAATTAAAAAGTATATTAGTAAGAAATGAACATAGTAAATAAATTATTGGGGTTTGAAAAATAACCCCACACTATATATTTTTTATGTGTATGAGATATGCAATACACTAAATATGTAAATATGTAAAGTAAACTTGACATTAAAATGGAGGTGAAATGGAGATGATAAATGATATTCAATCAAAGGCGATTGATATGTTAATTGAGGGAAAAGCAAACAAAATAGACATTGCTAAGGCATGTGGTAAGAGTAGAACATGGTTATATGATAGTGTTATAAATGATGATGAATGTAGGGCAAACATGGACGAACGCTTACACGATTTAAAAATTGATGGTGAAAAGAAAATAATGTCGAAAGTTGACATGTATATTGCTGAGTTAGATAGGATTGCATTAACTTCTAAGAGTGAGAATACAAAGAAAGATGTACTCATGTATCTATTAAATAGAATCTATGGTAATCCAACAAGTAAATTAGAGACTAATGACAATAGTAAAGAGAATGAATCTATCAATGAAGATATATTGCAAAATGAATTAGAATTATTCAAAAAGAAGAAGATAGACTAGATAAAATAAAAGTTTTATGGTAATAATATCCATGTATATTTAATGTATATCTACGTATATATTGTACTATATATGAATAAATATACCACATATAATGTATAACTATATATATAATATAATTAATAACTATATAATGTACTATAAACGTGTCAACCATGCGGGTTGTAGACATTATTATATATACAATATGAACTGCATCAACTTCTACAAAATTTAATTTGACGCAGTTCGTTAAACGTATATGGTTACTATGTTATATGTAGTGTGTATTAGTGTGATAGTATGTATGATGCAAGTGTATACAATGTATAATGTATGGTGATATGAGTAGTGAGTGAGTATAGTTGATAGTTATATAGTTATATATAATTAAATAATAATAATTATTAATAAGACATGGGTATACCATATCTTATTTTTATATACTTAATCATTACAATATTCGACAAAATGAATAGGGGGTGGCTTTCTTTTTTGCGAATTCCCAGATACCCCCACAATTGACTCGTTATATTTTTTAAAATTTTTTAGACTTTTTAAAAAAGAAATTAACCCTAAATAGGAAGAAGGTGAGAATTATAAAATTTGATAATATAGAATTTAACGATAATGACCAATTTAACCGTTATCTATTATATAAATATTTAAAACAGGAATATATTTCCAATAATTTAACAGAAGATGAAGCAGAGCAGATATCATATCAATTAATACTTAAATATAAAGACAATTTATTTGGAAAAAATGGATTGTCATATCAATTAGGTAAAAGAAACCTTAAATTTTTCTGTATGTATTATTTACAGCAGATATTTTGTGGTCATGGATGTGCAACTATAGCACCAATACATAGAAAATTATGGAAAGAAATACAAGATATAATATTATATCAGCATATAGACCAAAAGGGTTATATATTACCTAGAGGTACTGGAAAATCTAGTTTTGGAACATTAGCAGTTAGTATATGGACAGCCTGCTATGGTACTAAAAAAATGATAGTAATATGTTCATCTACAGGAAAACTAGCAAAGAAATTTTTAAGTCAAATAAAAGAAACTATACAAGGTAATAAATTTATAGAAAAATCTTTTGACACATTAATAAATATAAAAGATAGAAATTTTAAGAACAATGAAGACGTTTTACAACTATCTAATGATACACAAATTGAAGCTTATGGTTCTGAATCTTCTTTAAGAGGTGTTAAGAATGAAAAACTTAATATGAGACCAGATTTAATTTTACTTGATGATTATCAGGACTCTAAAATTGATGTTAAGACCGAACAAGGTAGAGATAATAAATGGGATAGATATAGTTCTGACTTAAAATATTGTAAACAAAGAACTTTAAGGAATGATGATGGAGATATTATTGTAAATGGTACTGTTATATTAGCGTTTGGCACGATACAACATCAAGAAGATTTCTATATGAGATTATATAATTCGCTCACTTGGAGTTTTACTCTTGAAAAAGGAGTGCTAGTAGATAATATAGATGAATTATTTGAACAAGACTTATGGCAAGAATATAAAAATATTCTAAAAGATACTTCTATAAAAAATGATGACATTAGAGTTAAAAAAGCAAAAGATTTTTATATTTCACATAAATCTGAAATGAGTTATCCAGTATTATGGGAAAGTTTTTGGGATAAAACAGAATTAGCTAAAGATTATTTTGAGAATCCATCTAAGTTTAAACAAGAGGTACAATCAGATCTTAATTCTATAGGAACTAAATTATTTACTACTATAATATCTAAACCAAAAGACTATATAGAAGATAGAAAATTTAGTAAATGTATACTCGGCATTGACCCTGCTGGAATAACTAATAAAAATACTAAGAAAGCAGATAGTTTTGCATTTTGTGTATTAGGAAAAAGTGGAGAAATTAAGTATGTCCGAAAAGGAGAATTGCTTAAATTCAATAACAATTCTGCTATAGGATATGAGGAATATATACAGCATACTTTGCAATTATTAAGAGATTTTCCTGAAATTAGCGTAGTATATGTGGAAAAAAATACTTACGGTGGTTTCGATGTTAATAAAATGAAAGATTATATTAGTAAAGATAGTATTTTAAGTAATAGAGATATCCAATGGGTAAATGAAGGGCAACACAAGAATAAAGATGATAAGATACAGACCATTGTATCAGATATTAATATGGGAAAAATTATATTTAATACAGAAGATAAGGATTTTATAGAGCAAATACATGAGTTTGCAGGATGTAATTTTTCAGAACATGATGATGCTCCAGATATTTTAAGTGAAGTGTCTCGGCGTATTGATGATATACAAATATTATACAAAGTAACAAGTATGGATATAAGAAAATTATTTTAATTAAGAGAGGTGATAACATAGAATGTTTGATATAGAAGCAAATAGAAGTATATTAGAAGCATGTTTTAGTCAATTTCAAACTCAATGGAGAATATATCAAAGAATGTATTTTTATTATATGGGAATAACTGATATTAACCATAATTTAGCATGGCAAATGGACGGAAACTATGATGATATTATCTTTAATAACTATGCAGATGCCGAAGGTGGTGGATATAGTTTTATTAATGATAGAAGTCACAATAAAATTAATACTAACTTTATTAAAAAGTTTATTAAAGAAGAAATAAGTTATAGTGTTGGTAATCCTATTACATATAGTTCAAAAAGTGCTGATAAGAATATAGTAAACATTTTAAAAGAAAATACATGGCATTGGGATGAAAATACAGATGCTAGTTTAGCAAAGAATATGTTAATTTATTCTACTGCATTTGAATTATATTACATAGACAAAGATGCTCAATTTTGCAGTAAGATTATAAGTCCAAGACATGGAATAATGTATAATGATGATTTTGGAAATCCTATATTTTTCCTACATATATATAGGAAGACTTACGATAGTCAAATGTATATTGACATTTATGATAATAGCCAAATTATTCACTGTAATGAAGCATTTGCAGAAATATCACCTAGACAAAGTCATCCATTTGGAATTGTTCCAGTAGGTACAGCACAAATAAGTGAAGAATCATGGCTTGATAGTATTTATCAGGATATGAAATCATTACAAGATGCATATGAAAGAAATTTATCAGATATTTCCAGTGAGATAACGGAATTTAGAAATGCTTATTTATGTTTCATCAATTGTGAATTAGATGAAAATGAATTAGATAAAATAAGAAAAGATGGAATAATGAAATTTAAAGGTAATGGTTCAACTACTGGTAGTGCTCAATGGTTAACAAAACAAATCAACGATACTTTCATCCAAAATACATTAAATACCATTATTGACCTTATGTACCAAATAAGTGGACACATAAACCATAACATAAAGGAAAGCTCGAATACCTCGTCATTGGCACTCAGGGCTAAATTAATTGGATTAGAAGATAAATGTAAATTAAATCAAAAGAGTTTACATAATTGTGTAAAAACAAGATTACAATGTTTATTTACCTATTTAAATAGCTTAAAGGGTTCACAATTATATGATGTAAAAGATATATTGGTAACATTTACTGCTAATATTCCTCAAGACGATTTGCAAAATGCGAATATGGTTAATACATTAGGTAATAGATTATCTACACAAACAGCATTAAGTTTATTTAGTTTTGTATCTGACCCAGAACGAGAAATGCAACAAGCACAAAAAGAACAAGAAGCAAGTACAGTTGGTAGTGATTTATTAGACCAAGCAAGAGCACAAAGTAATCAAAGTTCTAGTCAAGATAAGAATATGATGAATAGTGGTGATATGAATGGCAAAGATAAACCAGCAGTATAGGAAAACTATAGAGCAAATTAGACTTGATAGTGAAGATTATGCTGATGAACAAATGCAAGGCATTTATCAAGACCAAAATGATAAACTTGATGAAGTTCATGCCATGATTGGTTTAATTTATATTAAATATGCTGTAGATGGACTATTAAATTTAAGTGGTAAGCAAAAGACAAATATATTAAATGATGTACAAGTCAAACTAACTAAAATAAGTAAAGATTTAGGTAATGCAGAGGTTGATAAGGTTACTTCTATTTTAGGCGATACCTACAAAACAACCTATTATAAAAATGCTTTTGTATTTGATAAGTTAGGAATAAATTCTAATTTTAATATACTTAAAAAACAATTTATAGACCAAGCTATTAATCGTGTTTACAAAGAAGAAACATTTTCAGATAGAATCTGGAATAATAAGGCTAGTATGGTTGATAGATTATACAATCTAATAAAGGATGCTTCTACAGGTGGAACAACAATTGACCAAATAGGTAAGCAAATTAAAGATGCTTTTGGAGTACAAGCCTATCAATCACGAAGGTTAGTGAGAACCGAGGTTGCTCGTAATGCAGTATCAAGCCAAGAACAAATAGGTAAAGATGCAGGGTGTGAGCAAGTTCAATGGTCAAGTGTACTAGATAATCGTACTGCCGAGTATGATGCGTCACTCGATGGACAAGTATGGGGAATTAATGATGACCACCCATATCCAGTTGAAAATACACATCCGAACTGTAGGTGTATTTTGCTAAATATCTCATATAAAGGATGGACACCAGATAAACGTATGGATAATGAAACACACCAATTAATTGACTATACAGATTATGCAACATGGGCAAAAAATAAAGGAATTAATGATAACACTCCTGATTAGTAGTGTTTTTTTAATGCAAAAAAATATGTAACAATGGCATCTTTTAAGTAGAGCAGATGTAAAAGAATACTAAAAAAATTTAATTGCGTTTCTAGTCTTAGGGTTAGAAGGGCGAAAGGAGTAAATACAAATGGCAATAGAAAATTTCGATGAGGTAAAAAGTTATTTTGAAACAAATAAAGATAATGATGAGGTTAAAAATTTCTTAGGTGGGTATAGTTCACTAGACGTATTTAAGGAAAAAGTTAATACAGACCCTAATTTTAAATCCTATATGGATAGTGCTAAAGATTCACATTTCTCAAAGGCACTTGATACTTGGAAAACCAATAATTTAGAAAAATTAGTTGATGAAAAGGTTAATCAATTATATCCAAAGGCAGACCCAAAAGATTTAGAACTAAAAAAGCTTCAACAGCAAATAGATAAAATGCAAAAAGATACTTTACATAAGGAATTAACTAATCAAGCTTTAAAAATGGCTACAGATAAAAAAATACCTACTGATTTAGTTAGTTATTTAGTTGGACAAGATGAAGATTCTACAAATGCAAATATAGAAAAGTTTGCAGAAATATTTCAAGCACATGATGAAGTAATTAGAACTGAATTTGCAAAGGGTAATTCTTATACACCACCAGAAAATAAAAATTCTGGCAATCTTAGTGAAGATGAAAAACTAAGAGAACAAATTAAAAAAGCAATGGGAACATTTAAAAAATAATAAACAGACTTTTTGTTATTGCAGTCTTTAAAAAACAAGAATTAAAAAATAAAAATAAATATAAGAAAGAGGTAATTTTTAATGGCTTTAAATACAATAGCATTGGCAACAATGTTTCAACAGGAATTGGATAATCAAATAGTAGCAAAATCAACTTCAGGATGGATGGAGCAAAACGCAAATAACTTAATTTTCACAGGAAACGCTACAGTAAAAGTACCCAAAATGACTACAGATGGATTAGGTAACTATGACAAAAGTAATGGATATGCTAGTGGTGGAATCACAACTTCATATGAAACGTTTACAATGGGACAAGATAGAGCAAGAAAATTTTATTTAGATAGTCACGATGTTACAGAATCTAATTTCGTAGCAACTGCATCTAATGCAATGGCTACTTTTCAAAGAGTATCAGTTATTCCAGAAATTGATGCATACCGTTACAGCAAAATAGCAACAACTTTAATAGCAGGTAGTAGAGCAAGTGGTGGTTATACTCCATCAAAAGCAGATATACTAACTACTTTAAAAACTGATATAAATAATATTCAAGATGTAATAGGTATTGATACTCCATTAGTAGTTGTAATGAGTACAAAGACTTTAAATACATTAGAATTATCTTCTGAAATAGTTAGACAACTTCAAGTTGGAGATTTCCAAGGTAACAATGACTATGTAACACCTTGTAAATTTGTGGATGAATGCCCAATCTTAGAAGTACCTTCTGCTAGATTGATGACTGCTTATACATACAATGATGGAATTACTGTTGGGCAGACACAGGGGGGATTCGTACCTGCTGGAACAGCCAAGCACATAAATTGGTTAATAATGCCTGTAGACGCACCTATAGCAATTCAAAAAACTGATACAATTCGTATATTTGACCCTTCTGTAGTACAAAACTTAAACGCATGGCAGTTAGATTACAGAAAATACCATGATTTATTTATAGAAGATAACAAACTTCCTGCTATGTTTGCCAATATTGAAGAAGCATTATCTTAATCTTTAGGGGATGATTGGTATGTTTACATTACAGAAGTTAAATGTGGTAAGAATTGTTGATAGTGAGATTAAAAAATCAAGACTTATTGACGAAGGGTTCAAATTAGTTAAGGACAAAGTAGAAGAAGTTGAACAGGAAGTTAAAAAAATTGAAGAAAAAGTAACTAAGGGTAAGACTAAATAGTCTACCCTTTTTTAAATTAAGGGGGTAAACTATGGCAGTTTTAGATGATACAAAAACTTTATTAGGCATTGGTGATACATCAATGGATGGTGTTTTAAACATTTATATTCGTAGGGCAGTAACAAAAATAACTACATATTTAAATATTTATACTACACAGCAAACTTATACAGATTGTTGGGGTAATACGACTACAGTAGACCCAATTGATGTAGAGCTAACTTATCCTGATGCAGTTATAGAAGATACAATAGAAAATTTTAGAAAACGTGGTAATGAGGGTATTAAACAGGGTTCAGAGGGTCCGAGAAGCCAAACTTATGATAACTCATTAAGTGATGCGACAAAATCACTATTACCAGTACCATTTGTACGTATGCAGAGTGCTAGACCAACGGATGGTGGTTATTATGGTTACTAATTGTACATACGCACTTTGGAATAAAACAGGTGGTAGTGTAAATAGTCATGGAGATTATGTTACTACTCCAACTTTTATAAAAAATATAAGTGGGGATTTACAACCATATTCTACAGCACAATTGCTAAAATCATATGGTGAAACTATAGAAGTAAATAATGTACTTTTTTATAACCATTTTGGAATAGATACTGATATTAAAATAGGTACAATTTTAAAAAATAGTGATGATACGCAAGAATATGAGATAAGAAAATTTATTCCTTGGGATACATATACACAGATATTTGTATTTAGAATTAAATAGAAAGGATGGTGATATAATATGGGACTGAATTGGTATGGAGAAGCAGTTAAACAAGCTATAAATGGAAGTAAAAAGGAAATTTGTACTGAATGGGGAGTGTTACTTCAAGCAGCATATCAGGCAAGAACACCAGTGATTAGTGGAAATATGAAGGCTCATGAAACTTTTCAAGTTCACGATGATAATTCAGGTGTCGATATTGGGACAACAGAGGTAAATTATTCAATAGATGTTGAGTTAGGAAGTTCTAAACAGAAAGCACAACATATATTAGAAAATACAGTAAATGGTAGCACTGGAAAAATAGTAGATGTAGCAAGTAAAATTATATCATCCAAAATGGGTGGCTAATTTATGCTCAATATGTATGATTACTTAATTGAACAGATTCAACCCATTGTAACTTGCTATAGTGATGAGTACCCACAGGACAAGCAATCAGCTGAAGGTTCAAAAGTATATCCATATTGTACGGTTTTAATGTACAGTGCCATTCCAAACAATGAATATAGCAATAATAATCTAGTTTACATAGATGTATGGAGTAATCAACATGGAATTGAAGAAGTTGAAACTTTGACAGACCAGATTTATCAAAAACTTAATAAAACAACAATAATGAAAGATGATATGTTTATACAAATAAGTAGGTATAATCCATGTCGTCTTAATTTAAATGATCCAGATATAAATTTGAAACGTAGGCAATTACGTTTCTTAGTTAAAACATATGAAATAAATTAATAAAAAATGAAAGGTAGGTAATACATAAATGAATAGTACAGATACAAATTCGTTTACAAGTAATACAGTAAAAAATCTGGCAATCGATGCAGGATGTTTATATATTAATTATGGAGATCCAACAGAAAGAAAATTAGGAGCAACTTCTTCTGGCTCGACATTTACGGTAAAAGCGACAACACGTCAGTGCAAAGTGGATGGGGTCAAAGGAAGTGCAAAAGGTCTAGAATTTGTTACTAATACAGATGTAACCTTGGCGACAAATATATTAGAAATGTCTAGTTCAACTATAGCAACATTAATAAGAGGTGATGTTGATACAACTGATCCAGACTATGACATAATTACTGGAAGAACAAGTATAAGTAATAGTGATTATTTGATAAATATAGCTCTCGTTGGTAAGATAAGTGGGTCATTGAAACCTTGCATAATTATAGTAAAAAATGCAATGTCAAGTGACGGTTTGAAATATGTACTGAAGGACGATACAGACAATGTGGTTCAAGCAACTTTTACTGGATACATCGATCCAGCAACTCCTGACGTATTGCCATATGAAATTAGATATCCAAAGATAGTATAATAATTAGCACTCTATAAAAGGGTGCTTTTTTAATTCAAAAATAAAAAATAGAAAGAGGTAATAATATATGAGAAGTTTATTAACACAAGATTTATTCCCATTAACCAGAATAGTTAAAAAAATGAATATTAAAAATGATATAAAGGCTATAGCAAAGGATTTATCAGGTCTTAGTGATGAAGAAAAACTTAAAGTAAAAGATTCTTTAAATATAGATTTAATGATGCTCTTCATTGAAAATATTGGAAGTGCAGAGAAAGAGATATATAAATTACTATCAAATTTAAGTGGTAAAACCGAAAAGGAGATAGCAGAACAAAAATTAATAGAAACAATTGATATGTTAAAAGAAATATTCAATGATGACCAATTTGACGATTTTTTCGGTGTTGCAGTCAAGTCACTACACTAATTAATCTTGGGGTTAATCTCCAACTATATGATTTTGATGAAGTTGACTGCATGGATATGTTATTAAATCGATACAACGATATCACTTATGTCATGGATTTAAGTTTTGTACAAGGTGTTGAACTTATCGGAAAAGCAAAAATAAAAATGGCGGAAGATATGTTATTTGCACAGTGGAATATGGAACATATCTTTATGGATGAGAAAAACTTCATAGCTTTTGAAGATTATAAAGATAAAGCTTTTAAAGGTGTAAATAAAAAGAAATTGAGCAAAGAAGAAATACATAAAATGGCAGTAAAAGCTATGGAAGAAGCAGATAAAATTAAAAAAGAAATTGAGGAAGGAGGTTATGTAAGTGAAACTATTTAGTGTATTTGGAGAACTGCTTTTAAAAGATTCTATGAGTTCTGGAATAGATAAAGCTGGAGAGAAGGCAAAAGGATTAAGTGGAATATTTAGTGCATCTTTTGGTTCTATTGCAGGTGCGGCTTTAAAACTTGGTGCTATATTAGGCGTAACAATGGGATTTAAGGATTTGTTTGCAAAGGCAGAAGCAGGTCAACAAACTATGGCTCAAATGGGAGCAGTTCTTCAATCGACAGGTGGAAAAGCAGGTATGACACAAGATGCCTTGGTTAAGCTTGCAGATGCACAAAGCAAAGTTACTACATTTAGCAAAGGCACTAATATAGCAACAGAAAACCTACTTTTGACATTTACTAATATAGGACAAAAGACGTTTCCACAGGCTTTAACTGCTGTAAACGATATGTCACAGGCATTAGGACAAGATACTAAAAGTTCAGCTATTCAGCTAGGTAAAGCATTAAATGATCCGGTAAAAGGTATCACAGCATTGCAAAAAGTTGGTGTAACATTTACAGCACAACAAAAAGACCAGATTGCAGCTATGATGAAGACTGGAAATGTTGCAGGAGCACAAGCAATAATATTAAAAGAATTAAGTACAGAGTTTGGAGGAAGTGCGGTTGCAGCAGGAAAGACTTTTGCAGGTCAGTTAACTATTATCCAAAATCAATTAATTGGTGTGGGTGTTGGAATAGTAAGTAAATTATTACCTCCTTTGACAGAGTTTATTACACAAATTAATAATCACATGCCACAGATACAGAACATTATAGGTAAAGTTGTTAATTTTATAGGACAAGCAATAACAACTTTAACACCTATAGCTAAATCTATTATTCAAGATGTTATACAAATAGCAAGTGATCTATTTCCTAAAATGGGTAATTCGGGAAGTGATTTAGGTAATCAGCTTTTAGGACTTGCTAAAGGTGGATTAACAGCTGTCAAAAGTGCGTTAGATTGGTTTGCACAGCATGGGCAAACTACAAAAGATATAGTAATTGCTATAGGTATAGCTTTTGGTACATGGAAAACAATAGAAGGTATAGTTGCCACTATAACTAATGTTAAAAATGCTATAACTACAGTAACAACTACTATCAATAATGTAAAAAGTGGAATAGATACAGCCAGAATAGCATTTATGTATATGGGCGATGGAGTTTTGTCCGTAAGCACTAGAATAAGCAATTTTGGTTCTAGTGTCCTTGATACATTGGGAAATGGATTAACCAAAATTGGTGGACTTGCAAAAAGTGCTGGAAGTGCAATAATCGATTTTGGAAAAGCAGCAGTAGATGGAGCGGTTAGTTTAGGTAAGATGACACTGGAATTAGGTAAACAAGCTATTGCATGAATAGCACAGAAGGCTCAACTTGTGGCTTCCACTATAGCAGAGGGAGCAGCAACCGTAGCACAAACTGCTTTAAATTTAGCTATGTCATTAAATCCTATCGGTATTATCATTATAGCCATAGCTGGATTAGTAGCAGCCATAGTAATTCTATACAATAAAAACCAAGCTTTTAGAGATTTGGTAAATAGTGTATGGAATACAATAAAATCCGTTGTCGGTGGAGTTATAAATGCAGTAATTGGATTTTTCCATAATTTAGTTAGTGGAGTTGAAAGTGCTGGAAATGGAATAAGAAATGCTTTCAATGCAGTTTTAAGTTGGTTTAGTAGTTTACCAAGTAGATTTGTACAATTTGGTTCAAACATGATAAATGGATTACGCAATGGTATATCATCCGTAATGGGTACTATAGGTGGAGTTATCCAAAATGGATTTAATTCAGCTATAAGTTTTATTACTTCATTGCCTGGTAAAGCTTTACAGTGGGGTGCTGACTTTATAAATGGATTAACAAGTGGAATTACTGGAGCAATAGGTGGAGTAGTAAATGCTGTTAGTGGTGTAGCAGATAAAATTAAAAGTTTCTTACATTTTTCTGTTCCAGATGAGGGCAGTTTAACCGACTATGAGCAATGGATGCCAGATTTCATGGGTGGACTTGCTCAAGGAATTGATAAAAATAAATTTAAAGTTACAAATGCAATTAAAGGACTTGCAGGAGATATGAAAGTAGGATTAAACACTAATGGATTAAATGGAACACAGGTGACTAATGGTAATAACCAGGCACAAAATAAAACAGTCAATATAAATATGTATGGAAATATGAATGTAGCTGATAAAGGTGGACAGGATAAAACCTTAGCACAATTAACATTTCTATCAAGTGGAGTTTAGGGGGTGAGTATAAATGCTTTATTGCAGTGAAATTACAGTAGATGGTTTTAGTTTAATTAATAATAAATATAAGTTCTTTATAAATAATTTATTCGACATAGATAATGATGTAGTAGGAACAGACCTACGAGATAGTGGTCAGTCCTATGACCATACTCATATGAAACCTAAAACTCCACTATTAATGGGAAGTGTTACAAGTGAGAGTATAACGGACTTTTTAACATTAAGAAGTGTTTTATTAAGACAAGGTTTAAAAAAATTTGTAGTCAACTTAGCAGGTATTGGAGAAGTGTACTTCATGGCTGAAATTGTAAATTGGTCACATGATGATTTAGATTCTTATGTGAGTTGCCAGTTATCAATGCCAGACCCTCATTTATATATGCTTAGTCCATCTAGTGTTCAACTTGGGAGCATATCTGGGAATTCACTGACATTTCCTTTTGTGTTCCCAATTGTGTTTGGTGCTATCAATGGTGGACAAGGTATAGTAACCAATGTCGGAAATTGTACTAGTTTTCCCTTGATAACAATTACAGGAACGTGCAGTAGCTTAACAATTACAAATACTACTACAAATGAGAGTATTTATATTGACGTAGAATTATTGGAAGATGATGTATTAGTAATAGATAATCGTCCAACGTCCAGAGGGGTATTCCTTAATGGTGTACCACATATGGAACTGAAAACAGGTCTATGGATTTCGTGTGCTGTAGGTGATAATAATTTTACATTCCAAAGAAGTTCGGTGCAGGATAAGAGACACTGTACAGTAGAACTTCAATCATCATTTATATAAAAGGGGGTATTTCATGAAAATAATAAGAATTTTTAATAAAGACCATGTAATTTTGGACGAACTATCGGAGTACAGTAATTTAACCTATACATGGACTCTTAATGGCTTAGGTTCAAGTGAATTTGATATTCCTTTATCGTCTTCTAAATCTAATGAGGTAAATCTACGTTTTAAAAACCATATTGAGATAATAGACGAGAATAACTCTATAACATGGGGTGGAATTATTACGGATAGAGAATTTCAGGATAATAAGATACATGTTAGTTGTTACGGTTATTTAGGTTTGTTATGGAAACATAGAATGCGAGCAACAACCTATCCAAATATGAGTTATGGAAGTTTGTTGCAACAAATGATAATTGATACAAATACGATAAGTCTCAGTGGTGTGTCTATAGGAAATATCGAAAATGGATCACTCTATACTCAAAGAAGTTTTACAAATAATGATATGCTTTTAGATAAGGTAAATGAAATTATAGGTGATACTAATAATAATATAGAGGTGGACAATAATAGAAATTTTAACTTTTATTTACATAAAGGTAGTGATAAATCTTATTATACATTGCAGTATGGCACTCAAGGTGCGGATAATATATTAGTTGCACCAACACTGCATACAAGTATCTTAAATTCTGGTAATAGCATTTATAGTGAATGTACTGTAGATTCCAATACATTAACATCTACGGCACAAGACCAAACTAGCATTGATACTTATGGACTTATAGAAGATGCATATTCTGCACCTAATAATATAACAGACCAGTCGACACTTAATAATGTTGTAAATGGAGTTTTACAACGAGAGGCATACCCAATTAATAATATTACTCTTAGCATTAAAGATAGTGCGTTGTGCCCATACAATAATGTTTTTGTGGGTGATACTGTAAATGTTTACTTGAGACCTTACTGGGAATTTGAGCAAAAATCAAGAATTTTAGAAATAAAACATAATGAATCTAATGGACTTAGAGAAATAACAGTTGGTGGTAGCATTTTTAGAAATGCAAAACCACAAATAAAATTATATAGTAAATAAATCGAAACGGGAGGTAATAATATATGACAATTAAAGTTAACTTTAAACCAGGCGGAAGCTATGACCAGACCGACCTAATTAACCAATTTATGAGCCTGTTCTCAGATGGTGTAAATCAAGGATTACAAGTAGTAGAATGTTCACCCGCCAGTCTAAATGTAAATGTAGCGTCAGGAAGTTTAATGTGCAGTGGATATTTCTTTTATAATGATGCAACAGTAACAGTGCCTATACAAACTAATACCAGTGGGTATACTAGGATAGATACTTTATGTGTAAGTATAACCGATGAGAATTTTACAGTAGTACAAGGCATACCCTCATCATCTCCCGTAGCACCTACAATTAGCGATAGTATGTTATTCCCACTAGCAAACATTACTATAGGAAATAATGTGTCAGTACTAAATAATAATACCATTCAAATAGTAAGTCCTCCTAATGAATTTAGAATTGGAGGACTTACTTTTAAGTTTGGGAAAAGTCCATTCAACACTAATCCAACAGGACAAGCAACTGCGAATGTTACATTTGATACGCCATTCAGCAATGGTTGTAAATATGTTTTAGCCATTGACAATGGTGGGGCAGCTTACAGTTATGGAACTACGGGTTATTCTAAAACTGGGTTTACATGGTGGGCGTCTGTATCTAACACTTTGACAGTCGCACCAATTTATTTAGCAATTGGATATTAAAAATATTAACTAATTAAGCACTCTAATTATAGGGTGTTTTTTTAATACATAAAAATAAAAATTTAAAACAGGAGGTAATACATAATGACAGCAATTCCTTATAATATAACCTTAGATTTAAAAGGAAATAATTCAAAAATTGAACAAATTAGAGCCACAGTTGGTGATAGTAAATCAATTCAACTTAATATAAGTGTAATAGTCGATACAATACCATTCGATTTGACAGATCATACAGCAAAAATTACATTCACAAAAGCAGATGATACTGATGTAGTTGATGATTTAGTTATAGATGGTGACCCAGTAAATGGTAAACTTTCATACATAGTTAAAAATCAAGCCTTTTCTTACCCAGGTCAAATAAAGACAGAAATCGAAATATTTGACGCCATAGATGGTAGAATATCAAGTAACAGTTTTTGTTTCACCGCTAGAACAGGACAACTTGAGGGCACTACGATTGTGAGTTCTGACGAATTCCCAATGCTAACACAGGCTTTAGCTGAGGTTACAGATTTTGCAAATTATAGAACAGAATTAACTAATGCTAGACAAGGTTATTCAGATTTACAAGCTAACTTAACAAATAAAGATGCTAGATTAGACCATTTAGGTTTTGACTTTCTTCAACAAGGTGGAGTAGCCGATGGTGTAACAGACAACAGAGCATTATTACAAAGTTTAATGGATACTCTTCAAACTATGGGTGGAGGGAATATCTATATTCCAGATGGCACATATTATTTTAGCCAAAGTGGGTCAAATGAATGGTCTATACAAAGTCATTCAAATGTTAATGTATATGGTGCTGGAATAGGGAAAACAGTACTAAAAATTGGAGGAAATGATGATCATTATTCATTGTTTTGGTATAAACCTACAGTTATGGATGGGACACAATATATCAGTAATGTAACTTATAAAGATTTTACTGTAGATGGTTATGATGTATCTTTAGTTGTTTATACACATCAAAGTAAAGCCTTCTATTTCCAAGCAGTAAAAAATTCTATATTTGAAAATCTTGAATTAAAAGGATTGCCATCTACAGCGTTAGGGGTTGACTTTTTAGAAAATGTCCATATTACTAAAATTCATTGTATAGATTGTGGACGTTTATGGGAAGAAAATTGGACAGATGGTGGAACAAAACCAGCTCAATTAGCACCAGGAGGAGCAGGTATAGGTATCGGGACAGGATTCTTTGCAGATGAAAACTTTACTATTTCAGATTGCGTATGCACAAATAGTGGTCATTATGGCATATTCTTGGAACATCAAGCTTTGTTTGATTCAAGCACATATACACAGCCAGCAAAAGGTGTAGTAATTTCTAATTGTATAACTAAAAACGGAAGATTTGGTGGAATTGGTATTAGAGGTGGTTCTAATATTTCAATAGTGGGCTGTCAGTCTTTTGGTAATAAACATGGTATGTATTTTGATTGTGGAGATGGAACTCATTCAGGCACAATACAATTTAAAAATGTAAATGTATCTAATTGTAGTATGACTGATAATACAAACTACGGATATTATTTGGCTGGAAATATTACTTCTGAAAACTTTACAATTGATAGTAATATAATTAGTAACAATGGAGCAGAGGGTTTAGTTCTAGGACGAAATGGTACTGGGGGATATACTAATTTTGGTACTACTGTTTCAAATAACACTATAAGACATAACACATTAGATGGTATTTATATAGATAATAATACTATTTATGAAGAAATTGAATTAAAAAATAACAAAATATCATATAGTGGTGGCAATGGCATAAATGACGTTAGTAATCAAATTCGACATGGAAGATTTATAGGTAATTTTCTGCTTAATAATACTGGTAGTGGAATACAATTAACTAATCAAAAGACACATCTTGAAATAAAAAATAATTATGCTAGAGATAATCAAGGCACAAAAACCCAACAATATGGATTAAGTTATACTAGTGGTAGTGGTGGTTTAGGTTATTCTACAATTGCTAATAATGACTTTAGAAGAAATGGAACAAAGTCTATAAGTATTGTTGACTCTGCAATCGGTTCTACATCTTATATAAGGGATAATTTAACAGATGATACTGGAATGTTAAATATGGGAACCAATACTTATGTTTCATTCCCATCAAGTTTAGCTAACTTTAGTGGTGTTAGTTCTATAACTATAGAAATGAAATTTAGGCTTGTTGTAGGTATAATAGGCGGTGTAGAAGTTTTCCATATGATAGTAAGTCATACTGAAGATACTCAACCAACTAATCCAAAAGGTTGGGATTTACATGTTAGAAATACAGGAGTTTTAGTATTTGACGTAAGACAATCTACGGGAAGTACGTTACTGCAAAGAATTGGAACTACTGTATTAACTACAGGAGTAACTTACGATTTAGTACTTACTATAAATGGTACAAGCACCACAATTACTTTAAATGGCGTAAATGAAACATTTTCATCCAGTACAGGAACAGATGCTGATATATTAACTGCAATGCAAAATAATAATACTACTTTTCCAGTTTATTTAAAAGGTAGATATTACAATGGGACTGATAAAACAGGCGGAGCAGCAAGAATAGGAATGTTTAATATGACTACTGTTACAGGTGGAGTTACAACTAACTATACGTTTGCATTTGATAACTATGGTATAAACAAAACTATATATGATACAAATATAGGTGCGGTAACAGGTAGTTGTATTGGTGGTGTTAAACAAATAGATAATGTTTTATAATAAATATTAAATTCAAAGGATTTAGATTAATTTCTAAGTCCTTTTTTTATGTAAAAAATTACAGGAGGTGTTTTATGAATAACGAAATCGTAGAAATAAAAATTCAAGAACATGATAAAAAAATTAAAGAACACGATACAAAAATAAATAACTTAGAAAAATGTGATATTAAACATGATGATAATATAAATCAGCTTTGTGAAAAAATTGATAATTTAATTTCTCAAAACAACAAATGGCTTTATTTATGTCTTACAGGCATGGCAGGACTATTAGTAAAATTATTATTCTTTAAATAATTTATGGGAGATGATTTAAATGAAAGGAATAGATATTAGTCCATATCAAGGCAATATAAATTTCCAGGCAGCAAAAAATTCAGGTATAGAAATAGTATACATAAAAAGTACTGAAGGCAGAACATGGCAATCAGAAACTTTTAGAAATTATTACAATCAGGCTATAAATTGTGGCTTAAAAGTTGGTGTATACCATTTCTTAAGAGCCAATGCAATGATTGACGAGGTAAATAACTTACTTAGTATGATTAGTGGATTACATTTTGATTGTAAAATTGCTATAGATTGCGAGGTAATTTTAGGTCAATCCAAACAGCAGATAACATCAAATATAAGACAATTTCACGATATATTAAAAAGTAAAGGATATGATTCAGTTTTATATACATATTCTTCATTTTTACAAGATAATATAGATTATTCTCAACTTACAGATGTTGAAATTTGGATTGCAAATTATGGACATAATCCAAGCGTTACTAATCAGATAGGTTGGCAGTATTCAGAAACTGGAAGTGTAAATGGAATCTCAGGAAATTGTGATTTAGATGATTTTTCAGAAGGTATATTGATAGGTGGATCAAATGCACCGCAAGCAATAAATATAAATAACATACAAGGGAGTGTTACTATGAATCCAATAAAACAAGGGGAAAATAGTGGACGAGTAAGATTATTACAATCAATACTAAGTGTTTTAATAGGTGGTATTACAATTGATGGAGCATTTGGTCAACAGACTTATAGTGCTGTAATTAAATATCAACAAATAATGCATTTAGTAGCAGATGGAGTAGTTGGGATAAACACAATTACAACTTTATTATCAGATATCCAGCACAACTGGTTTAAGGCATAGGAGATGATTTTATGGTAGAAATAATTTTAGGTGTTTCTATCTTTTTTAATATAATTTTATACTATAAAAAACAGCATTATATTAATCAAGTAATAGAAGCACAAAGGTCATTACAAGAAAAAGAATTAGAGTGCAATTTATATAAAAATAAATAAAGGGGTAATGTAAAAATGAATAAACAAATATTAATTAAAAATCTTAAATCTAAAATATTCTGGACAGCTATTGGAGCATTTGTATTATACTTATTACATAGTGCTGGTGTTGGAGTTGTAGATGCACAATATAATGAAATAATTAATGCTGTATTACAATTATTAGTGTTAATGGGGATATTAAATGCTCCACAGTTAGATACAGAAGTAAAATAAATACATAAGGGGTGTAGCCAGAAATGGTTATACCCCTTATTTTTCGACTTTTTAATTGTCATGTTTTTATAGTACGAAATTAAAAAGATTTGACTTTGGTATCTTTAAAAATTAATAAAGCTATGCTCTTATCAATTTTTTTAAATAATAAATTATAAGAGATATTAATGGAATTATAAAAACAATAGGTAGAAAAATATATGGTAATGCAAAATTCCAACCAATATTTATATGCTCCGGATTATTTCTTGCTATTATTAGTGAAGTAATAAATATTAATGTACCCAATATAATGCACAACAAACCCCAATTTTTAAGTTTAAATACTTGTGAAATTCCTAGTGCTGATACATACATCAGCACAGATATTTTAAAAAATCCACCTAACATTAAAATAACTATAAATATTATATCTAATCTATTTAAAAAATCTCCAATATGTACCAATCTGAGAGTTTGAAGTAAAGGATAATTACTTGAAACGGCAAACTCATATCCTAAAGTTACTATAAATAAAATATTATTCAATGCTAGAAATATACCCTCTAAAATTGATGTAAAAATCACAGTTTTCTTTAATTTACTTTTTTGCATTAGAAAAGGATATAGCATAATCATAGTTATAAACTCACCATAGGGAAACATAGAAAGTTTCCATCCTTTTGAAACCAGTGGTATGAAACCTCCGTGTAAAATCGGTAATAAATTGTAAAATTTAAAAACGCCCTCATCAGTTATAGATAATAATATAAAAACAAGAATAATGGAAAATATCATAATTATAAAACCTAATTGTGCCATGTTTCCTATATTTTCAATACCCTTATAAACACTATATGTAATAACAATCATAAAAACTGCTGCTATAATGTACATAGGCGTTCTTATCAGTGCAAAAGAAGTTGGAAGTTCAATAAAATCTCTTAAATCTCTGGCAGCATCATATGCAAAAAAACTTATATATGCAATACTTAATATAAAGCCAATATATTTTCCATATATTTTAGGTAAATACGTTACTATAGAATCTTCAGGATATTTATTAAAAAGGCTTATATATATCATTTGAATAATTATAGAAACTAATGAATAAAAAAGCATTGCAATCCAGATGTCATTTTTAGTATCCGGAGTTACAAAAAATAAACTGGCAGTTCCATAAGGTACTAAAAACATTATTGCTAGAAATTGATATGATGTTATTTTTTCTTTCATATTATGATCCTCTTAAACTTTTTATTGTTATTATTTGCAAAAAATTTTATTTTATTAAATTTTATAGGGTGTCACAAAAATGTGATATCCTTATTTTTTCTTAGGTGTCCGAAATTTTGAACCACCTTTATTTTTTAGAGTATTTAAGATATGTATATAAAAAATATCTAAATTAAATATTGTAAAAAGTAAAGATTAGAAATAAGTACTTGCAATATGATTTAGTAGAGTTATAATATATGTATAAACAGTTTGAAAATACACCTATAAAATAAAGAAAATTTATAGGTATTTATTATAGAATTTAATATGCACATAATAATATTCTTAAGTCTGTAAAGTGTTGATATAACTGGCTTGATACTATAAATAAATTATTTGGCTATACAATACATAACGCAAAAGGTAAGCCAACTAATTCGGAATTTATTGCAATGATAGCAGATAAGCTTAGACTTAAGAACAGAGTTAAGAATGTTGCTCAGTAAATGGTTTAGCGGTAGTTTGGGTTATATCAATAGAGCAACTAATTGATTTTTAGACCGACTAATATTTATTTAAAAATAAGGATAACTTTCAATATTCATTGGTGTGATTATTGGAGGTTATTTTTATGAACAAAGATGTAAAAAAATATAGTTTAGATTACAAAATTGATGATTTTATGATTTGGTGTCAACAGAAAGATTTAAGAATAAAAACTATCACATCGTATGAATCATGTCTCAGATTATTTGCTAGATATATGAAAGACGAACATGGTATTGATAATATTAATGAAATAAAAGAACAACATATTAGAGAATATATTAAGTATACTAAAGAAAGAGGAAAGTATACTTTTGTTTCGGACAAAAATTCTTTACGTATAAATTATCCAGAAAATAGAAAAGACTACAATTCAAAAATTTCAGTAACAACTATAAATAATTACATTAGAAACCTGAAAGTATTTTTTAATTATATGGAAGAAGAGTATAATTTAAAAAATAATCCTATGAAAAAAATAAGACAATTTAAAAATAGTAGGAAGCCTAAAGAAGCAATTACAGATGCAGAACTTAAAAGATTACTTCAAAACATTGACACAACTAAATTTCATGAATATCGAGATTATATTATTATCCAATTGCTAATTGATACAGGCATGAGACTTAATGAATGTTTATTATTAGAGATAGAAAACCTTGATTTAGATAGAAGGGCTATTTTAATTCCGCAGGATATAACAAAAGGTAGAAAAGATAGATATGTATTTTTCTCCAGGAGTATGGGAACTCAATTAAAGAGATGGATTCAATATAAAGACAGATATATAGAATCGGAGTTACTATTTTGTACTAAACATAATACAAGATTAAGTGTATCAAATTTTGAAAAGAATTTTAGAGGATATTGTGGAAGAGCAGGATTAAAGAACGTAACAGCACATTGTCTTCGTAATAATTTTGAAAGAAATTTTCTTATTAATGGTGGCAGTATTCATATTTTGTCAAAATTACTTGGACATAGCAGTGTCACCGTAACTGAACAGGCATACGCAGACCTTTCAGACGAAGATATAAGAAAGGCATATAATAAGATAAGTCCTATTGAGAGAATAAAAGGGGGTAGAAAATAATGACTAATTTTACCCTTATTGATAATGATGATATTATATCTAATATTACTGATGGAGCATTTAGAACATATACATTAATTAAATCCATGTGCTATGGGCAAAAAATTGAATGTTACCCTTCTCAAAAATATTTAGCTGAAAAACTTAATAGAAGTATAAGGACTATACAGAGATATATTATAGAACTCGTTAAAGCCAAGATGATTAAAATTAAGCGACGTGGCTCTATAAGCAATGTTTACACAGTAATGAGCAAAGTTACATCTACAGTAAAAGAAGCTGTAAATAAGGCTAAGAAGGCTTATGATAATCATTTTAAAAAGAAAAAAGATTATGCTGATATTAAGAAAACTAAATTTAATGATTATGAGCAGAGAAATTATAACTATGAAAATTTAGAGCAAATGTTATTGGGTAACATGGAATATGATCCTCAAAAATTACTAGAATAAGGAAATAAGAAAAAGACCTATTACAGCTGGCAGGCTCTAATAAGTCCTCAAAATAAATAGGAAAAATAAATATTTAACAAATATATTTTAACCTATATTTTTTAAAAATAAAAGTACCTAGGGTTTATTTCCTATACAATTTTTTAAAAATAATAATATATAGGTTTATTTGTGTTGTAAAAATATTGTTATTTGTATTTTATAATTATATTAGGAAGGACAAATTATCCGTCTAACTTAGATATAATTGTAAAATAGAGGTAACAATATTTGTTTTTTTATATTTTATAGCAAAAATGTCGTATTAGAAATGTCAATAGTATAACTTTTAAGGTGACAGCATTGATATACAAATAAATAATAGCTTGAGAAATAATTATATATAATATTATATCTAACGTAATTAATAGTGTTCACGTTTATACTGTTTACATTCTAATTTACAAAAATCATTAAGTGCTTTTGTATATTTGTTATCTAATAAATCTGAAACCACAAATCCTAAAGATATAACCATAATATTTATAAAAATGATTATTAACATTAAACTCACCTCCAATACATTTATTTGTATCACCTCATATTAATTGTAACATGAAACAGTTGTAAATTACAACAATTGGTGTATAAATATTTGTATTATGGTGAATGGGCAAGATGGCTTGAAGAGAAAGCTAATTTTAAATAAATTGACTCAACTTCAAGGTTGCTTAATATTCCCAAACATTAAATGGCTTTGGAACATAAGTCAAGTGATTAATTTAGTGTTTTATAAAAATATGATATTATTTAAAATAACATTACTTTTTAGTATTCTAGATTGATATATATATAAAATTTTATTGTAAATTATAAAAAATTTTTGTTTACATGTATAAAATTTTTACTAACATGATATAATGTTAATATACGATAGAAACTATGGTGAGATATCACCTACTAGGGAAGTGACGATTCCTTATATTTTAAAGTAAAATTAAAAAGAGGAATTACCCCATAGAGTGCGAATCTATGGGGTAACCCTTTTTTTGTGTTTAATATGCTGATGGTAGTATTTTAGCTCTATATATTCCTTTATTTGACGTATAAAGGTTATGTTGGTTCAACATATTCTAAACACATATTCTTTAATTAAAATACTTTGCTAAGCTTAATCCAATAACTAAAAATAGCATTGCAACTTTGAGATACTTCATTCTCTCTATGCTATTTTCTGCATATTCACCTATTTGGATTAAGCCTAAAATTACAGCTACTCCGATAAAAACCATTAGGAGATATTCACCCCCTTTTCATAGAACTTACTACCATTATTTATTATAACATTCACATATATAATTAAACATATATAGATGTCTTATGATTTAACTACCAAAAAAATTTTTTTATAATAATAATGAAGATTTCGCTATTATAGTGGATTGTAATAATTAATTTGTTAATAATTAAGTATAATTTTTATTAAAATAAAAAATATTAAAAATGGAAAATTTTTAATATTTTATGATTATTTAGATATTGTGATATACACCACCTATTTTGAATATTTTTACCACTACTACAAGGATGATCATAAGGTGGAATTACATTTAAAACATCAATAACTTTTCTTGTTATCGTTTTTATCGAAAGCGAATTTTAAATTTCTAAAATCAATATCGTGAAAAAACAATATATCAAAAAGCTAATGTAGCATTAATATGGGAAGAAATTGAAGAAAAAATAAGTAAACCCTATGTGTGGACATAGGGTTTACTAAAAAAGGGGTACCATTTAGCACTTTTGATCTATGCATATTATACGTTATTATGTAGAAAATGTAAAGAAATTATTGTAAATTTTTTTGTCTAAAATACTTATATTATTAATAGAATTTAATTTTATATTAAAGAAGAAATTTAATTCCACAGCCCCATGAAGTAAATGGACATACTAATACAGTTGATGAGATGAAGAATTTTACATATTGTAATAAAAAATTTCACAATAAAATTGTAAAATAATTGAAAATAATATATAATAAATATATGGTAAAATTTGTAAATGCGGGAGTGGTTTTATGTATGAATGCCAAATGAGTGACTTGAAGGAAAAGAGAGAAAGGTTAATGGTTCAAAATGAAAAAACTGTACAAAATATTATTGTAACTAAATTCTTAGAGATTCTAGGTTATAATGATGAATGGTATATTTACGAGAATGATCTTTATAATTCTAAACTTTATAGTGATATATCGATATGTATAGATAGAAATAAGTCACTATTATTAATTGTTGAGGTTAAAAATAGTAATATCTCTATAAACGATGATGAACTAGAACAATTATCAAGATATATGAATGCTAAAAAAGCTGAATGGGGAATAATTACAAATGGTAATGATTTTATATTATATAATAATGATATAGATGGTAATATTGATGAAAGAGTTGTTTGGAAATATAATTTGTCAAATAATAAAAATATTCAATATGTTCGCTATTTTAGTTATGAATATATATTCAAAAAAAAGGTTAGTAATTTTTTTAAATATATAAGACAATTTGAGGTTTATTTTTTGGAAAATAATAAAGCTTCTTCATTAAAAGGTTATAAAGGTACTTTATATTATTTTTTTGATTTTCTTGCAACTAATAAATTAAGTACATTTTATTCTGGAGTGTTCTGAATAAAATAGACACATAGAATGTACGATTTTCTTTGAAATTCTTGGTATTTTATAATAGACACTTCCAATGTAAATCATTTTAACTAATGCAAATATAAGTAAGTAAAATTATATAGATATCTATCTGTAAAAACACATTACTAAAATTATGCAGCATCTTTTAATTTTAGGTAATAATCTCTTTTATATTCTTTAGGTGACTTATATTCTAATGTTGAATGCAATCTTCTTGAGTTATAAAATAATTCTATATATTCAACTACTGCTATTTTAGCTTCATCTCTGGTTTTAAAGCTACGTCCATATAGCTTATCTTTCTTCAGAGAAGAGAAAAAAGATTCAGCACAGGCATTGTCATAACAACATCCTTTAGCACTCATACTTTGAACAAAATCATTATTTTTTAACATATCTTGATAATCATAGGAGGCATACTGGACACCTCTGTCAGAGTGAAATATCAATCCTTCCTTAGGATGTTCTTTATTAATAGCAGAGTTAAATGCATCAATAACTAATTTTCTAGTCATAGTAGCATCCATGGACCATCCAACTATTTCTCTATTAAATAAATCTACGACAGTAGCAAGATAGAGCCATCCTTCATGCGTATCTATATAAGTTATATCACCTACATAGACTTTATTTGGTTTATCAACTGTAAAATCTTGTTTTAACAAATTAGGAGCTACATTAAAATTATGATTTGAATAAGTAGTTGCCTTGTATTTTCTTTTAAGTTTACTAAATATATGATTTTGCTTCATCAATCTGCAAACTCTATTTTTTCCACAGGCTACGCCTTCTTTATTTAATTGTGCTGTAATTCGGCGAAAGCCGTAGGTACCTCCTGATTCTCTGTGAATTCTTCTTATTTCTATAGCAAGCATAGAATCTTCTTTTTTCCTGCGAGGTTGTGGTCTTTTTAACCAAGCATAGTAAGAGCTCCTTTTAATATCTAATACATTACACATCTTCTCCACGTGAAATTTGGAGCTGTGATCTTTTATGAACTTGTATCTTATTTCACGGGCTTTGTGAAGATGGTTATAGCTTTTTTTAATATAGCGTTTTCTTCTTCGAGGTCTGCCATTTTCTTTTTCATTCGTCTTATTTCTTCATCTTCCGGTCTTAATTTACCCTTACCAGGAAAAGCGTCTTCTCCATGAATTCCATATTGCTTTATCCATCTTCTAACTGAAACCTCACTAACACCTATGTCTTTTGCTACTTGAGTTACTTTCTTTCCTTGTTCTGTAACAAGCTTAATTATTTCTTTTTTATACTCTACTGAAAATTCTCTCTTGTTTCCCATTTCATCGGCACATCCTTCCTTATGCACTTATTATACATACTTTTCTATGTGTCTATCAAATAGGATATACTCCAGTTCATGGATTTAGTAATAATTATATGTACAAGTATTGTGATGGACATACATATAAATCAGAGCCATATAAGCAATGGATAAAGTATTTTCCTTGTGGACAAGTACCAGAAATTGATTATTGGGAAGATGTAGATTTCGATAAATCAATAGAATTATTTATTAACTATGTTGCTAAAGCCAATGTTGATATAAGAAATTTAGATAAGAGTTTCATAGATATGATATTTAATAATATCTATGAAGTTGATGATAATATTGTTGAATCTATACATAGTCAACGTGTTGGTGTGGCTGACACATGGCAAGAAGGTAAAATTAGTTTCTTTATAAGAAATAAATAATTACATAGCATGTCTAGGATATGCAGATTATACATATTCTCGTTGTGGCCCACTGGGTTCCAACGAGGAATTAACACATATAGAATTATTAAGGGGTAACACAAGTTTGTTGCCCTTATATTTTAGTAAGTTAAATTCAACAACTTACTAACGGACTTATTCAAAGCTCGTTAACTATGCCGAAAGTTGGGCTTAGTGTCAAATTTAACACGAAGGAGATTATTATGATAAAACTAAATAAAAAAGAGTTTGCATATGCACAAAATCAATTCAAGCACGTAATAGATAAAATAAATAATTTACATGGTGAAGAATTAAAGGATTTTGTAGATAATATTGGTGGCAGTAAGAATGTTAATAATGCCATTGTAAACATGGATTTTACAGATATTAATATTGTCAATAAAGATGAGGAAATTAATAAACAATTTATTAATACTATCTGGGAAATATGTGGCATGTGGGTATTTGGTGAGGGTTCTATGACTAAGGAAGAAGTACGTGAATATATAGATAGTGATGAGTATTGTAGTATCTACAATAAAATATTAGAAGAAGATATTCAGGAAGCTATTACAAAAACTCATAAAAAACATGAAAAAATGATGAAGAAACTTGGTGAGGATTAATTATGGATGAAAATAATATTGAACGTTATTGCAGCGTAGAAAAAAGCATTGAAGAATCCTTGAAGCAAATAAAGGAATATAAACAGGGTAAACGTAAATTAAAGACATGGAGAGAATATAGACAAGAATGGCAGAAATTAATTGATGAAATTGCGGAGGAGGAATAGATTATGGATGATAAAAAATTAGAAGAATTATTTTATTTTGAATAAATAAGTGGAAATAGATGTAACTGAAATATGGTATAATTTACACAGATTTAATCATCACAGTATTATTTTGAAATCCATATATGTCTTAAGTGTAACCATGCTCAAATTATTCGAATATACTAGGTCTGAGGTGTTTTACTATGTCAATTTTTGATTCAATAACTCCTAAAGAATTGGCTATTCTAGCAGGCGTAGTTGCAATTACACTTACCGAAGGAAAGTCAGCAACTGATAATAACGTCTTGGGTAATTTTTTTGCTGCTGTTTCAGGTAGTATACTCACTATTGCAGCTCAACAGCAAAATCTTGAATCTTTAAAAGAGAAAGAGAAACAAATTGAAGATAAACAAAAACAAATTGAAGATATTCAAAAACAAATTAATGATATAAAAAAAGATCTCTGACACATAGATGATAATCTCTCTATGTGTTCTTTAGATTATTACTAGTATTGTTTACACCTTTCTTATATAACGAATTAAAACAACCTATCATCCTCCAATAATAGGTTGTTTGTGATGTAAAAAACTTAATAGTGGTATGAACATTGATTACATGTAGTTAATGTATAAAGTTAGTTGTTTATGGAGTCGTGGTGGGTGTGGACTAGATATTAAATCACAATTATTAACAGGGAATTTCCTATAAAAAAGCGAAGATTTTGAAGCTAGAGTGTTATAAAAAGAATTTTTATATGAATAAAGTAAATTAACAAATTGCTATGAAATTGTTCCTACCGTATAATATTTCAGTACAAGATATTGTGTTCGGGAGGATTGTTATGGAAGATAATAACTCTAAAATTTCATTAAGAAATGTGTTACTAGATATAGCTAGGAAAAATTATGAGCAAAGTTTGAGACTTACAAGAATTGATTTTTTTCATTTATATGATTCTTGTAAAATTAATAATCTAGTTTCTGAAAAAATAAAAGAAGTCCAAGTCTATATTGACGAACTTGATATTGAGGGCTTGTTAAAAAAACTTGGATATAAACTGAATACACCAAGATTAAAAAAAGCTCAAGTCGATTTTAGACTTAGACAAATAATGAGTTCAATAATTGAATCAAAGAAATTTAAAAAAAGAATTGATAAAAGATTTTCTATATCAATATCAACACTTTTTGCTAGTTCAATTGATATCAGCTCAGAGGAATTAATAATTAGAGAATTAGAAGAATTAATTAGAAAAATAGTAATTGAAGAATTATTTTATCAAGTTAAAAAACGTGAATACGTATTACAGAATAATATTTTATTTGAAAAGAAAGCATTTAGTAAAATAAAATTAATTTTGTTAAGAATGATGAAATATATTAAATATAATTATAAGAGTATAACTTTAGAAATAATTAAAGATTTAATAATAAGTGTTATTGCGAATATAATTGCAAAATCTATAAACAGAAGGATAAAAACTCCTGTTATTATTTTTTTAGAAAAGAGCAAAGAAAGCCAAATGTAATATCCATCGGTAAATTATACCAAGGGAAATAAATATAAATATTTTGAAAAATAAAGGGATAATTACTCCAATTGTAGAAGTATATAGCAGAAAATATAAATTTATGATTGGAGTTGATTATTATGAGTGAAAAAGTTATAGATATAAGTAAAAAATATTCAAGAGAAATAAGTGAAATTAGTTATATATTAGATAATTTAGAAAAAGGTAGATACTATGAAAATACTGGATCAAAAATGGATGGCTATTTGTCAACCAATATTTGTAATTTAAGAGATGAATTAAATGAATTGTTTAATAAGATAGAATACAATAAGGATTCTATAAATGAGGAAATGAGAAAAGCTTTCTTTAAAATTAATGAATAATTCTATAATTTATAAAGGAATTTGAACTAATATTGTAGAATAGTAGATTAAAATACAATTATTGGGGAGATGGAATTATGAGTTATGAATTTAATGCCTATATCATTAAAGCTGTAAAATACAATGATAATGAAAAAAAAGGATCATATAATTGAAGTAAAGGCAGGTAGGTTATTAGCTGATGAAAAACCAAAAAAAATTGACATAAATGAAGTAACATTTTACCCATATGCCAAAGAGTTAATTATTAGTATGTTAGATGAACAGTTCAAAATTAATTTTTACACAGCGTATGAAGAAAATGCAGAATGGTTTTTAGGTTCAGAAGTTGAAGCAGTTCCAGAAGATAAGCCTAAATATATTAGGACAAAAGGAAATTTAACTTTAGAAGATAATTTAGGTGATTTACCTACTTATGATTAATTTTGATTGGAGTGTTAGGTATGTATTGTGAATTAGCTAAGAAAGAAATAGAATTCTTTGATAAGCCTGTTATTTTAGGAGGTAAGAACACAACTGTTAAAGAATGCTCAGAATTCAAAGATATAATTAGAAATGGTGTACTCATTAAAAACGGATGTAAATTTCGATCCAGTGCACAATGCTTAAAAAAAACAATTTGAACAAAAATACAATATTTTGGGAGATGTAAAAAGATTGGTAGAGATTATGGGAATATGTGATTAATTCACATATTTTTGTGATAAAATTGTAACAATCATCTGATAATATAACATTATTAAATAATCTATTAATTACTTATAAAAGAATAACTATTATAAAATAATAATTAGTATTTACAATTTATAATTTTTTATATATAATATAAGCAATTCAGACGGTTATCATACATAAAATATTTTTATTATTGGGGGATGATGTGTTATGTTAGGATTTAAATTTAAGAGAAAAACTGGTAATAAAACTTATAAAGCACCATTAAATTATTCTATAATAAATTTGGATGAAGATGACGAGATAAATTGGTGGTGTAAAGAGTTAAGTTGTACAGAAGAAGAATTGATAGACGCAGTTAATAAAGTTGGAAATTCTACCAATAGGGTAAAAGAGTATTTTGGAGAGAATTAATATATATAAATAAGTGTTTGTCATTTGCAAATCAAACTGGGAAGCTTAAGCACTGGTAGAAATACTGGTGTCTTTTTTATGTGTAGGATTTTTTTATTCGACAATTAAGGGGATAATTAATCCATTCATAGAAGTATATAGGAGAAAATATAAATATGATTGGAGTGTTAAGAATGGAAAAAAGGATTAAAATATTTTTTAATAGTGGTTCAACACCTCTTGAAATTAATGTTAATGAAAATGAATTTTCAATTATTATTGCTTGGTTGAATGGTATTAAAGAAAATGTTTATAAAATTGAAAATGCATATGGACATGATAAAGCCTGTTATTTAACAAGACAAAGTATTAGTCATATTGTCGAAATGTAATGTTCTTTAGTAAGAACTCTTAACAGGGTTCTTTTTTATTGTAGTGTAAATTATTCGACAATTAAAGGATACTATGATTTTTTTATAGAATATTAACAGTAAAATATTGTGGGAGGGGGTATAATATTCCTAAGAAGGTGATTGTTATATGGGAGTATTTTTAAGAAAAGAATTAGGTGGGAAAACTAATGATAAGTTATTACGAAAGAGAAATGGTGAGATAACAAATAAAGCAGCAATAAAATTAATTAAAACATGTTTAATAGTATTCTTTTTATTTGCCATAGGTGATCTATTTACGATACAAAGTACAATATTATTGGAAGTTGTAGGCATTGTAGATGTTATAGTGTGCTTTGGAATACTGTTTAGTATAATTAAGAAATGGTTTAAAGCGAATAAAGAAGGTAAAATAATTGGTGAGGATCTATAGAAATATAGGTTCTTTTTATTTTGAAATAAAAAAGGAATCTGAACTAATGTTGTAGAATATGGTTATATAATACAATATTAGGGAGATGGGATTATGAGTTGGAAAGAAGATTATGCATATAGTTTAATGCCTAAAAAAATTAATTCAGTAGATTTAATAAATGAATCATGTGCTTTTGCAAAAAAAATGAAAATAATATTTGACAAAGTAGGTGTAGATAAAAACATACAATATTCATCTGAGTTTATTAAAATAGCTGATACAAAAATTACTTTTGATGTAGATAATAATAATATGATTTTTGAATGCGATAATAATAAACTTTTCACCTATGATAATAACATATATAGGAATGTATTATAATAATACAAATTTAATGGACATAGGTTTTGTAACTTTTATTATTATATTAATAATATTCTTAATAATTACAAAACGATATGTGAGAAATAGTAATGATAATAGCGATGATAATATTGATTATGATAAATATAAAAATACATATTAATATTGATGTAGGAATTTTATGGGGTGTCCTAAAATGGGGTGCTCTTTTTTTGTTTTTTGGTGTCCGAAATTTTGTACTACCTTTAGGTAAATATTCTTTTGTAACAAATAATGATTCAAAATTAAAAAATCATCCGCAAAATAGAAAAGATTATGAAAAGAAAGTTAGTGTATCTACGGTAAATAACTATTTAAGAAATATAAAGGCATTTATAAATTGGTGTGTTGGCGAGAGATTACTAAAAGATAATATAGCTAAGAATGTGAAGCATTTAAAGGCATCTAGGAAGCCTAAAGAACAACTTTCTGACCAAGGATATAAAAGGCTTATAGGAAGCCTAGATACGACCAAATACGTTGAATTTAGAGACTATACCATCATAAATACTATTATGGATTCAGGAATGTGATTAGGCGAAACATTAGCATTACAAATTCAAGATGTAGATTTAGTAAGAAGAGCAGTAATGATTAATGCAGATAATGCAAAAAGCAAAAGGGATAGAGTTGTATTTTTTAGTAGAAAAACATCTCAATTATTAAGAAGATGGATTTCTTATAAAGATAGATATTTTGAAACAGATATATTATTTCCTACTAAACGTTGTGGTCAATTACAGGTTATGAATTTTGAGAAGAATTTTAAAAAATATATTACTTTGTGTGGAATTAAAAAATATGTTACACCACATAGCCTAAGAAATAATTTATGGGAATATACAACTTTATTTATACAAATACAAGTAACGATAGTGTTAGTTATTTATTGCTTAAGGATGAGTTTAGAGACTACCTTATGGATGGCGATGACTGGGATGTTTCTGTTATAGAAACAATTGATAGTTTGTTTGAGGATGATGTATTAGAATGGGAGAATTATATTTTTATTAATTGCCACACAGATATTATAATTAATGATAAGGATTTAATTCCAGAAATATATAAGGTATGTGGTGTTCATATGGATGGAGATAGGATTGAAAGATTGATTGAAATTATGGGAATAGCGGAGGAATAATTGATACTATTACTGGAGAAGAATCTAAGAAAATATTAGCTGAAGCACATACAGTATCCAGTCAAAGGAGTAAAGCAAATGGCAAGAAATTAATAAGTTTCTTTGATGCTTTAGATTTAGCATATGATGAATTGGCGAAAGAAAAAGGTATTGATAAACAAAGCATACTAATAAAATTGTTTGAGTAGGATTAATTATGGATGATATGAATAAGGTTGTTAGAACTAGTACATTGTTTAAGACAAAAAAAGATATTTCTAAAATGAATGATGAAGAAAGAATGCAATATATTGGTACTTTGTGCGAGGAATTTATGGCAAGTGCAGATATTTTAATGAAAAGTTTGGCAAATAAATAAAGGATATTATCTTCTTTTGTAGAAATATTAGGCAAAAGGGGAGTGAATATATGGATAGAGATAAATTGATTAAAGATATTAATAATGAGCTAGAAACATTAAAAGATATTCCTATTGATAAAGTATTACAAGATAAAGCCTCGAAGGTAGCAAGTAGATATCAAATTTCGGCATCTTATGCACTTTCAGTTTATATGGATTGGAAAAGTAAACAGAAATAATATATTGAAGTGACAAATGCCAGTATTTTTAGGATGATTAATTTATTCACAGAAAGCGGGGTTAATGTGCCACCAATTAAAGGATACTATGACTTTTTATACAATATTAACAGTATAATATTCTATGGAAGGAAGTGCTAATATGACATTTGAAAGTGAAATTCCACAGGAATTGATAGTAAATAAAGTCTATACATCACGTCAAATAAAGCTTTTTATTGTGTTTAATAGAGTTAAGATTATGTCTAAAGATGCAGTAGAATTTGTTAAAAATGATTTGAAATATAAAGTAACTAAAATTATAAAAGGATATGTTGAGAGCAGTTCAATTAAGGATAAAGTTGTACCAAGTAATGAAGAAAAAATTTATATTGTTGAAAAAGTGTAAAATATAAATTTATGATTGGATGTGTTATATTATATGAAGAAATTATATAGCATTTTAAATATAAATAGAGATGATTTTAGTAAATATAAAATCCATTTTGCATATGGATCTAAGCCAAATGATAGACTTGAACCTTTACGTGAATTTCAAAGAGGTAAATTTAAAGAGTGGCAAGAAGGTCAGAATTGTAAAAATTTTGAGAGAGAATATATTCTATCATTAATTTTTTATGGAAAAGATAAATGGTTATTTGCAGGTATTTATAGCAGTAAGGAATGTATTAAAAAACCAAATGAAAAAAGATTTGAATATGATACAGAACTTATTGACATAGGAAAAGATTTCATTGGAGAAATTGTAAATTATCATAAAAGCTTTAGGTCTGCGTATGTATATGGAGAAAAATATATTGATGATTTTATAGTTAGTGAGGATTAATTATAATAATTCAATAAATAAAGGATATTGACCTAATGTTGTAGAATATGGTTATAAATACAATATTTAGGGAGATGTTAATATGAGTGAAAATTGGAAAGAAAAATATGCAAAAAAATTTATTAAATCAGGTATTACACAGCAGAATGTAGATGATACAATTAAGAATTATATTGAAGATTTTAATAAAATATTTAAAGAATTGACAGGTGAGGGACAGATAACATTAGATGTATCTAATAGATTAATTACTTTTCCTGATTTTAAAGTTACATATAAATTAACAGAAAATAAATCTCTTGCACTAGAATTGAATCCAGAAGCAGGGAAAAATAATATAAAAAGGATTATTAAATTTAACAAAGGAAAATATTCTGTAGATAATGATCCAGATAAAAAAATTGATGAACTTTATGATGCTATAGATGAAGGAATAAAATATTTTTATAATACTAAAAACAAATAAACTAATTAAATATTTGAACCCATGTAAGAACTCTTATAGGGTTCTTTTTATTTTAGGACAAAGAAGGATTTTACCTCAATATATATAATATGGGTATATTGAGGTGATGATATGGATTGGAGCAGTATTATTAAATTTTTAATATCTGTGACTTCTATTTCAGGTGTTATAATTTATTTGAGCAAATCAATGTTTAGTCACGTATTAAGCAAGGATTTAGAGAAATATAAAAAGAAATTGGAAAGTTTAAACAAAGAATATGAAATTAAATTTTCTAAGCTTCATGAAGAAAGAGCAAAGGTTATTAGAGATTTATACTATAGTTTAGTTGAAATGGAAAGTAATTATAAAATTTTATTTGAATTATATATAGAAAAATTAATTGATTATAGTCCACTAAATAATATAAAGAAAAAAATATTTGATAATATAAGTTTATTTAACAATCAATATAAAAAGAATAGAATTTATTTTAATAATGACATTTGTATTTTGTGTGATGAAATTAATGTAAAATTTAATAAAATAAAAATTGGAGATTTTATAACATGTATAGAAAATAGAACACAAATTGACGAATACCAAGTAAAGTTAAGCAAAAGTTTACTTGATGAAGACATTCTTAAATTACGTAATAAATTAGAAGATGAATTTAGAAAAATATTAGGTGTAATATAATTGATGAGATAAAAAAGTAGATAAATATGATAGATATTAATTAGAAATACTTATGAATAACTATTTTTTTGCCAGACATAAAGTGGTATAATATTCCTAAGAAAGTTAGGAATGAAATGAAAAAGATTATAATAACAGTTAGTTTATCTTTATTAATGTTAGGAATTATAGGTTGTGGAGCAAAGACTGAAACAAATACAGATGTAAAACAACAGTTTACTACTACTGAAACAGAAGTGAAGAAAGATATAGTTAAATTTCCAGAATGTCAACAACAAATTGGCAATGGTAAGATATATGTATCTACTCCAGCAGGAACTAGCGAAAATGGTAACATACCTACGTTAATGGTTCAAAAAGATACAAAGATTACATAAATAGTATTAGATGCAAGTAATTTTGATGGAAATAAAGCAAGTTATATTTATATTAATAAGAAGTTTTTTACTAAAGAACAATTAGGTTCGATGACACAGATTAGCTTAAGCTTAAAGGGTGATCAATTAAGCAAAGGAATATATACAGTAAGTGCAATACAGTTTGATAACGATGATCCTAGTAGTAAAGTTATTCAATATGTTGAAGCCAAATATCAAATTAAATAATAGATTAATTAAGTAAGTGCAACAATTGTACTTATTTTTTTACGTTAAAGTCAAAGATAGTCAAAGTAAAAGATGGCAATAAAAAAACAAGATTAAAGAAATCCATCCTTTAATCTTGTGAAACTAAACCAATAGTTTTTAATATTATTGTTTCCAGTAACAATAGACAAATGTGAAAGGGATCTCTATTGTTAGGCTTTATTATATTAAAAGCCAAATGTAATATCAACATGTAAATTATACCAAGACATTAATTAAAGAAGGTGAGATATATTTCTAAGAAAACATGTAAGTATTGCGGGATAGTTGATATGAACCATGTATGTCCAGTAGTATCTAAGGAGCGTAGTAAGTACAGGAATAGTAGGGGTGATAGTAAGATATACAATGATATAAGATGGGATAAGATAAGGCAGGAAGTAATAGATGATTGTAATAGTATATGTCTATACTCATTCATATTGATGGTGTGATACGAACAGTTGATTGTGTGCATCATATTGTTGAGATACTACAGGATAAGACACAGGCATATGATAGGGCCAACCTTATAGGACTAAGTCAGGATGCACATAAAGATATACATGAGTTATATAAAACACAATATAAGAGTAATTTAATTAGATTATTAAGACATTTAAAAGATTATTATAATATTTATGGGCTTAGGATAGAAAATATTGGTGAATATAAGAGTTTAGTAGAGAGTTGGAAGGAATAATATCCCCCCGCTCTTTTTTATTTGCAAAAAATAGGCTTACGGGAAGCACATGGGCTTTCCCCTTCTCAAAAAATTACGAAATGGACACATTTAATGTTAAATAATAGCAATTATCAATTAGAAAGGTGGTGGATAATATGGAAAGAGCATCAAAACCAGTCGATTTACAAGCATCTCATTTGACAAAAGAAGAAATTCAACAAAGAAAACAAGCAGAACAAAAATTGAAAGGTAATGATGACTTAGTTTATAAGCCACCAAGACACCTTTCTAAGGATGAAAAAAAATTATATAAATTTTTAGTACAAGAATTACAAGCCAGTGGAATATTGAATAATTTGGATATAACAATATTAGAAACCACAGTAGATGCAATTGTAAGGATGCAAGAATGTAAAAAAATATTAGATGAACATGGATTAGTAACACCAAAATCAGATGGAACATTTGTTAGAAATCCTGCAAGTACAATTTATAAAGATTATAATGCAATATTTAATAAATGTTGTATGGAAATTGGTTTTAGTCCTTCTGCAAGGGCGAAATTATCAGTCATGAACGTTAAAAAAGAACAGGATAAACAAGATCCATTGCTTCAAATATTAAGTGGTGATTCAAATGGATAATATTAAGGATAGTAAAGCATATAAATATTGTAAATGGTGTATCCAAAAAGATAATAATTATGTGGGAACATATGTTAAAAAACAAGCACAAAGTTGGATTAATATAGTAGATGGTAAAGATAATGAAGCATACATAGATGAAAATATGTTCAATAAAGTTTGTGGAATACTTAAATTAATGATGCATCCAGTTTTTATGAAACATCTTTATTGGAGATAAGCAGAAAGAATTATAGAACTTTTGGAAGTGCAATAATATTCATTATTGGTATGTTATTAGAGCCTAGGTTTTCTCAGTTGCACCAGACTACAAATTATTCTCCGAGCTAAGGTTAGCAGTAAGAAAGATAATAAAATGTAGTCCTTTACTAGAAAGTAGATTCAAAATTAAAAGGGATGTAGTTGAATGTAAATTGGCTAATATATATTTAGCTGATGAATCAAGATTATTAGACGATTATCCAATTGATGCAATGCGTTCTAGTCAGATTACATTAGATAATAAATTAGGTATTATTATTAGTACACAATATCCGAATGAAGCAAATGTAATGCTTACAGAAATAGATTATGCTAAGAGAGTACTCGATGGACTTATAGAAAATAAAAGATATTTTAGTTTGTTGTACGAGCCTAATGAAAATATTAGAAAACAATTGGCGAAAAATGATTTAGTTATATACCAATCTAATTCAGTGAGTGTTGAAAATGAAAAAGTGTTTAAAGCTATAGTTGATAAAAGGACTATGGCTATTTTATATGAGAGTAAAAGAGAAAATTACATTTGTAAACAATAAGCATAATTTTATAATAATCAAGGAATTAAAGAGTCAATTAGAAAACAATAAAAAAGAAATTGAAACAGCACTTGAATTCGTAAATCAAAAATTGATGCATGAGAAAATATGGGAAAAAGTATAAAATCAGTTTATGTAGAATTTATGCATTAAGGAAGGAAAAGGGGCATTGCATTGATAGATGAGGAAAAAGAATATAAAAAAGTTTTTTGATTTTTGAAAAGATGGTCAAAACAGTGGTTAACACCCAGTGCTACAAGGAATTATAGTGCAGGTAATGCTCTACGAGAACCAGCAGGAAAAACCTTAGATTTCATATTGTCATTAGATGATTCCAGTAGTTTTAAGAAAAAATTACTATCTTTGAAAGTGTTTTCAGAAGAACAAGATAAAAAAGAAAAAAACATGAAATCTATGGGTACAGGGTTTTACCATGATACTATATCCTTTATTAACAGGGCAATTATCAGCATTGAGAATGGAGAGTCTCCGAAAATTAGGAAAATTTAGATCAAAATTATAATTTTTTATTGCACAATAGGAAAATTGATTAAGTATAAGTTAAAAGAAAATATATGAAAATGTTTACATGGGTATAAATTTATGATAAAATATTAGAAAAGGAAGAGAAACTATTGTTTAACGAGGTGATTTTATATGTCATTTTTAATATTTATCTCTAGTATTGCTTTAGTAGAATGCATAATAGTAATGTCGTTATGCAAAGCTGCTTCAAAGGAAACGCCTATCTATAACAATAAAATTTAGCGTATTCTTTGTTAATTACTAATATCTTATATGATGAGAGTGGTGGATCTACTCTCTATTTATTTTATTGAATAATAGGAATATAATGCGTATTAATAAGCATTAATAATCCTAAATACTTATTTCATCCAAATATGTTTATAGACATATGTTCGTGTCAATACTTTCACTGAGGTGATTTACTTGGCGGTAAGAAAAGCGAACATGACAATAGATCCTGATGTCTATGAAAGATTTATAAAGATAGCTGAGAAGAAGGGTATTAGAGTTTCGACTTGGGTTAATGCTAGAATGAAAGAATTTGTAGAGCAGGAAGAAGCAGCTGACCTCAAAAAATAAGTAAGAGCACTCTTAAAAGGGCTGACGTAAGGACAGTAAAAAGAGAAAAATTAACATGGAATAAAGTAACATGAAAAAAAGGATAGAAAAAAACATAGCCAAGCCCTAAAATATAAGTTAAATTCGGACAAACAAACTTATAAAAAAGGAGAATTGGCTATGCTTAACAATCAAGAATATATTACCGCAGAATTAGGAAAAATGCTATATGAGATTTTACCCATATCATCCAAGAAACTAAAAAATTTAGTATATATTGTTTTGGGAATATTGTTATCAAAATCAGTTATAATCTCAGAAATATCAGAAAAGCTAAAGGATTACTATACAGAAGCCAATGAAGAAAGTAAAATAAAAAGAATTTATAGATTTTTTTCAAGTTCAACAATAAAGTCAGACTACCTATATTATAATTTTATCGATGAAATTATGATAAATTATATAAAAAGAAGTACCACTAATAAACTGGTTGTAATATTTGACCATACAACACTGGAAGATAAATTTTTAATACTTAAATTTTCGCTGAAAGTGGGAAAAAGAGCAGTTCCACTATGGTATAAAATATTTGAATATAATGAAAAAGATAATAAAAATTTCAAACATATAAAACAGGGAATAGAAGAGATTAAGGATCTTATAAGTTCATATAATTATGAAGTTGTATTGCTGGCAGATAGAGGTTTTAAGAGTATAGATTTATTTAAGTTTATAAATAAAATAGGATGGAAATATTGTATAAGATGTACCAATGATATGCTTGTAAATATAGAAGGGAAAGAAAAAATAAAATACCTTAGAGATATAAAAACTCTAAAAAAAGGCGTAAAAAAGTTTAATGGAATTTTACTAAGTGCTGAAAAATATAGATGCAATTTAGCAGTTTGTAAGGCAGAAGAAGCAGCGGATACCTGGTATATAGTAACCAATCTTGATAGTAAGAATGCTGTTAATGAATATAAGAAAAGATTTATTATAGAAGAAATGTTTAGAGATTTAAAATCCAGTGGCTTCAATATGGAAGATACATGGACAAACAGTCTTATATATTTTGAAAACTTATATTTATGCTTATGTATAGCATATACATGGATGATAATATTAGGAGCAGATTGTTCTAAGAATAAGAAGAGTAAGATAATAGGCGCAACTAAAAAGATAAGAAATAAAATAGTTAGAATATACAGCTTATTCAGCAGTGGATTGACATGGTTTAACAGATGTTATGATTCTAATAGAAAAAAATATGCCTTAAAATTTAATTTGATACTTTATGACATCTAATATGGCAAAAAAAGTAAATATATTCTTTAATAGTAAGGCACCAGTATACCCATTCTCTATTACATTAATTTCATGTTTATGATTATATTATCTTTATAAGCATATTATTGCATTATTACTATTTGGAAATATAATCTTGTAAATGATTTTTATGTTTATTATTCTTATTTAATGCAATTCACTGTCCGTAAGTCAGCTTAAAAGGGTGCTTTTTAATATGTAATTTGAAAATATATTTTATGCTTTAAAAAACTTAAAATATTCTGCTATAATAGAACATAGATAATCGTAGTTAGATTGGAATAGAGGTGAATCAAAATGTATTGGAGTCCATTATTTGAAAATGATGTACCAGTAGTACTCTTCTGCTCTTAATGGAGTGAAGGTGACTACATCTCTCCGTTAGGGGCATTTTCGACCTAAATAAAAGACGGAGGGTATAAAAAATGAAAAACACCATATTAGGTTCTATATATTTAGCTTTAGCTGCCAGTATTTGGGGTGGCATGTACGTTGTTGTTAAAATTGTAGTATCAGTCATACCTCCACTGGAACTTGTGTGGATGCGATATTTAGTGGCTATTGTCGCACTTCTCGCTATCGGCTTAATAACACGACAAAAATGGCGAATCGATAAACGTCATTTCTTAATAATCATAGCCATTGGAATAATTGGTAACGCGATTTCAATTGTTACACAGGAAACTGGTACAATGCTATCCTCAGCACAAATGGGAGCCATTATTACTTCTTCAACACCAGCATTTATGGTTATTTTTGCTCGCTTACTCCTTAAAGAACGGTTGACGTTAAAAAAGGGACTCTCCGTTTGTTTAGCGACAATTGGGGTTTTTCTCATTGTTGGAGGCGGTCATGTGAATTTGTCTAGTAAACTTGGTGGTATCTCACTGCTTATTGCTGCTTTGACATGGGCACTCATGTCTGTACTTGTAAAGCGCGTGCCGAGTAATTATTCACAAATTGTAGTAACGACGTATTCCATCTTGGTATCCCTAATCGTGTTGACACCTTTTGTTTTGCCACGGTTACACGCAATTAATATCTCACAACTGATTCATCCGACCATTTGGGGAGGAGTCTTGTATTTGGGTATTATATCAACCGCATGTGGATTTTTACTTTGGAATCGTGGATTACAAATGCTTAACGCCTCAAGTGGAGGGCTATTTTTCTTCTTTCAACCCGTGGTTGGGACATTACTCGGATGGCTTATTCTAGGAGAGAACATAGGTGTAACATTTTGGATAGGCGCCATCCTAATTCTTACTGGTGTTTTATTCGTTATCATTGAGAAAAAATAGTATTTAAAAACTCCTTCAACCGTATCTGAAGGGGTTTTGCTTGTGTAACAGCACTCATTTTCATGAATAGGGATAAATATTAGCAGCCGTGTCATGTACTGAAAAGTATATACCATTATATGTAATTTACTTCATAAAATTAGATTTGATGTGTAGATATTTCAAGTAAAATAAATGTTGTAAGGTGTAAATAACTTTACTTTGAATAAATTACTAAATATATTTACCTACAAAATAGCTTAAAACTGTAATAGAAGAACTTTACTAGTTAAAATAAATAATATGACCATTTATTTTATCTAATTTATTGAGGCTACTTTGCACTTAATGACACGTTTGCTGGTATTGGGCCTATTACAAGAAGGCTTATAATGAGGATTTAACTCCAAAAACCTTTAACGGTATTAAAATAATAGGATTTACTTATGGAGATACTTTTGAGCAGTTAGAGAATGATTTAATTTGGTTCGCAATAGTAAATATTCGTATTTATAAATATCCATAAACCATTATAAATAACCACTTGTAGATAGAAATGGATATATTAGGAAGTGGGAACATAGGATTCGCAATAGTAAACAAGGTGTAATAGATATCGCTATAGTTATTACATTTGCCAATTCGCTTAATAAAAATATAACCAAAAACATATGGAATTAATATAAATATTTAGCAATTTATACCATGATATGTAATATAATTATAATAGCATGTAATAGGGGTGTAAATTGTTTTGATATTTATAATTATACCATTTATTTTGTTTTATGATTGCTTAATGATTTCATTATTTAAAAGTGCGAAAATAGGAGATAAAAAATGTAACAAAATAACATAGACAAACAATAATTAGAGGAATTAGAAATTTATATTCACAATAGGATAATAATGTTAAAGTTCTTAAGAAGGATTTAGATTAATTTCTAAGTCCTTTTTTCATACCTTAAAGGGGAGATTTTATGTATAGAGTAAAAATAATAAATAATGGTGTAGAAACAATAATCCATGAACCAGGAGCAAGCAAACAATTACCACATGTATTAGGAACAAACTACAAAGAAGTTTTATCTATGGCTAAACAATTCTCTTTTGTTATACCATATGGTAATCCAGGCTATAACACAATAGAAGGCTTAATAACAAAAGTAATAGATACTAGAGATTAGGCATTCACCATGGCTCATAGGATTAACAATTTTTGATATTATAATGATAATATTAACACTTATAGAATATCAGAATATTAAAAATAAAGTTTATGAACAAGTATCGGAAAATTAAATTCAAAGATGACAATGCAGAACTTGAATGATTACTTGTTGAAAATCAAAGTCGTGAAAAAACAATGACTCAAAAAGCACAGGAAGGTAAATTATGGCAAGAAATTGAAAAGAAAAAGGCTAAAAAAAGAATGTTGTCTGGTGGATACCCTACGGACAATGGTTCGGAGGGTGAAAAATGGGAAGTTAGAAATATTATAGCTGATAAAGTTGGTATTGGTTCAGGACGTACATACGAATGTGCAAAAGTGGCAATTGATAAAATAGATTTCAACGACGACATTATGTAGGCATTAAATAATAAAATAAATTGCTATCATTTTTAAGCGATAGCAATATCTCTCTTTTTAAGGGGTATAGGCTTAATTGCTTATACCCTTTTTTTATTTTCAGCTATAATTTATATAGTAAAGTACATTCTCGCTCTTTCACAAGACCCATAGCATAAAATTTTTCTTCTTTTTCTGTAAATCTACTTTTACTTATTCTTCTATTATGAATTTCTGACTTATCCACTATAATCTCTATTTCCTTATCTTTAAAATTTCTTTTTCTATAGTATGGATCAAATACATATACATAATCATCATCAATAGACGTGAGTAGAACATAATGATATATATTTGGATCAAAATAAACTTTTACAGCAGCAACTCCATCGTTGTTTAAGCATTCATAAATCTTGCTATCAGTTTTTAAATTTATTTCCTCGCTTTCTAATGTTTCGCATTGGATCTTAAAATTATGTGATTTAGAGAATTCATTTAGCCAATTACTTATTAATTCTACTGCAAAATATGATGTACCATTTCCACCTGATTTTCCGTTTCTATTATAAGTATCTAAACTATACATATAAATATTTTTTATAACTTCTGGGAAGATTTCATCTCTTTGAAATAGATACTTTAAAGCATTTATAAAAGTTGTTGGAACACAATCATATTCTGTAATTTGATATCCTAATGGTGTTTTCATTTTTACTATAACCTCGAATTATTTAAATTTTTAAACTTACGTTATTATATATTATATAATAATTTTTATCATTGATATAATGATTTATAAAAAAATTATACATTGGTTTAAGTAGTATTTCTAGGTTTTATTTATATATTAAATAAATTTTATTAAAATAATGCATATTTAATACGATATGAACTGCACCCTGTCAAGTAGACAGTGAAAATAATAAAAATTAACCTAAGCGGCTAAAGTCCTAAATTCTAATGGGCCTAGACCGTTTAGTCTTTTTTGTAATCTCTTTGTATTGTAGAAGCTAATATATTCATCAATTGCATTAGAGAGATTGTGGGCGTATAGCAATTAGTAGAGAATTAGAGATAAAAACAACGGAAGTATTGATGGGAACTCATGCAGTAAACCAAACAATAGTTGTAGCTCGATTTTCAAGGGCTAACTATATCCGAAAATCTAAGACAGTTACCAAACAATAGTTGATTCAATTCGGTAAGTCAAGTGATTAATCAAAAGTTGTAAAAAAGACAATTGAAAGACTTGAAGATTGTGCATAAAACATTTTAAGAGGTATAAAATATAATAAAAAAATAGGAGCGTGATAAACATGGTAAAACAATTAATATTAGATGTGAGTATTTCAAAGAATGAAAATATAGAAGAACTTATTAGTTCTATAATAAAAGTAATTAAAAAAAGAGGTAATGAAGTGTTAACTCCGAATGAACTTATATTAAGTCAAGGTGTTTCGGAGTTTTATCCTGATAATGAAAGTGTAAGTAATAAAGATCAATTAGAAGAAAGTCTGAGTAATATATTACGTTTAAAAAAAGAGGAATTAAAAAGTTTAGAAGAAGGTAGTGTGGATTATTTAATTTTAAAAGAAGAAATTTCGGAGGCACAATATATCTTAGATGATAATTGTAGTGCTAAAACTATAGAACAAGTGAAATATTCAACAACAAGTAATAATATATATAATTTATTAAGTCATATAACAGAGGAGGAATATCAATAAATATAGTAGATAATCATGAATTTGTTATACTTAATCATGTTTCTGTTATCTTTAATTTAAAACTTATATTTTTGTTAAGTATATATGCAATTAAATCTAGGGTATCATAAATATACATATTGTTTCCAACAAGATATAGTTATTATAAAACCTTAAATGGGATAAACTAAAACTATTCTAATATTTTGCACTTATTTAGAAGGGAATGATAATATATGAAAAAATTTACTACGAGAACTTATAGAAGTAAAGAGCAATTTATTAAAGCATCTAAGAAATTAGAAAAGAAAGGTTATAAGGTATTAAATGTATCTGAAGTAGATAGAAAACACGTAGTGGAATACCAAACTAAACCTTAATATAAAAATTCATTATATAATACATTATGATCTACTATCACTATTAGATAGTAGATTTTCTTATGCAAATAATTAATCTTAGTATTATTAGCATGTAAAGTTATCCTATTACTATGACAAGTTTAATTAAGTGTTCCAAAACTAATATCATATTTATTATATTTTAAATTATCAGTCCAGAGTAATTCTTCACCACTTCCATATCCCTGCAATTCTTTTATAGTAAAATTATTTTTTGCAGTAATGTATGAATATGAGTAAAATCCTGCAATACATATTATAGCGATAATTATAATCCCAGCTATAGCTTTTTTCATAGAGGTAGAAATTTTATACCACCTTTCATTTTTTAGAGTGTTTAAGAATGTTGGCAAAATTTTAATGATATTTTAATGAAATTTTGGTAAAACATGAATATGAAATAGGGAATATATCAAAACTAAAGTTAAATGTGCTATTGAGGAGAAGAAATAATGATGTTGAACGATGAGCTATTAGAAAACAAAAAAATTAATAAAAAAAATAATATACTCCACAAAAGTTTTGAAATAGGAATATTATTAAAAGGAATTGATTCAATATTTCAAATGATAGGTGGAATTTTACTGGTATTTTTAAATCCCCATAGATTAAATAAAATAGTTGTTTTATTAACGCAACATGAATTATCAAAAAATCCAAGAGATACCATTGCAAACTTTATTGTTAAATCGAGTTTAGGATTTAATTTAAGTGCTCAGCATTTTGCTGTTTTTTATTTGATTTCTCATGGGGTAATAAAGTTAATACTTGTTACTATGTTGTTGAAGAAAAAGATGTTTGCTTATCCACTTACCATATTTTCTTTAGCTCTATTCATTGTTTATCAAATATATCGTTATTCACATAGGCATTCCCCATTGCTTATAGGATTAACAATTTTCGATATTATAATGATAATATTAACATTTATGGAATACCAGAATGTTAAAAATAAAGTTTATGAATAAATAGAAGAAAATTAAGGTTAATATTAAGTAATTTACTATTCTTTAAAATATAATATTGGAGGCGATTTTTTTGTTTGAACCCTTAAATATAGTATTACGAGTGTTTTCAGCCCTCATATTTCTTTTTGCAGCTACTAAATTTTTAAATAAAAGAAGTTTATCTAACCTAACTTATTTTGACTATATTGCAGCTACTATTCTTGGAACCATAGCAGGCAATCTAGCTTTTAACGTAAAAATACATATTTTAAATTTTATTCTTTCCATTATACTTGTAACATTAATTATATCATTAGTATCTTATTTTTCTCTAAAATATAAGTCTTTTCGTAAATTTTTTGCTGGAGAATCAACTATTTTAATTAAAAATGGGAAAATTTTAAAGGAAAATTTGACTAGCTTAAACTATTCTTATGATTACCTAAATCAACAACTAAGACAGGAAAAAGTGTTTGATATTTGCCAAGTTGAATTTGCTATCCTTGAAACTAGTGGAAAGCTAAGTGTTCAACTAAAACCTCAAAACTGTCCATTAACCTCACAATCACTTTATTTATCAACAAAACATGAAAATCTTGCAATTGAACTAGTCTTAGAAGGAAAAGTTATAGAAAAAAATCTAAAACAAAATAGCTTAACGCAACAATGGCTCTATAAAGAATTAAAGAAAAAAGGAATTGAAAACATAAAAGAAGTAGCCTTTGCTGCATTGTCCACTAATGGTAACTTTTATGTTAATCTTTATCATGATTAATATAAATCATCGTACTATGAATAGAATTTTATTCAGAAGTTGAGCTTAAGAAAGAGAAAACTTCATTTTAAGTCATAGTAAGTAAATGGACAAACTAAGACGAGAAATGAAATGATTGCTAGTGAATTTGTGAATTTAAGTGTATTATATAGAGTGATAAAACTCTATTAATAATTTAATAAAATTTTAGTGAAACATGAACATTAAAATAAATAATATGACAAAACTAAAGTTAAATGTACTGTTGAGGAGAAAAAACAATGATATTTAGTAATGGGGTGTTGAAAATTAAAAAAAATAACAAAAATAATATATTTCACAAAGGTTTTGAAATTGGAATATTGCTAAAAGGAGTAGATGCAATACTACAAATTATAGGTGGAATTTTACTAATATTTTTGAATCCAAATAGATTAAATAAATTAGTTGTTTTATTAACGCAGCATGAATTGTCAGAAGATCCAAGAGATATTATTGCAAATTTTTTTATAAAGTCAAGTTTAAGGTTTAATTTAAGTACTCAGCACTTCGGTGTTTTTTATTTAATATCTCATGGAATAATAAAGCTGATTCTTGTTGTTCTATTGTGGAGGAAAAAGACCTTTGCTTATCCACTTACTATATTATCTTTAACTTTATTCATTATCTATCAAATTTATGGCTATATGCTTAATCATTCTGTGGGACTTATAGTATTAACAATTTTTGATATTATAATGATAATATTAACATCTATAGAGTACCAAAATATTAAAAATAAACTTTATAAATAGGTATAAGAAAAATAAGGTTAATAGTAATTAAAGAATTAAGATATAAAAATTGGATAAAAAGACTATAGAAAGAATGAAAGCAAAGGAAAGATTAGCATAAAATAGGCCTTACACAGATTTCTGCGTAAGGCCTAAAAAGATGAAACAAGAGATATTGTTACTGAACAATTTGGATTTGCTAATCATAATATATATAATAAAACAAAGTATATACAGATAATGATTTAGAAAAATTAATTTAGTATGATATTTTAGAAATTTTAGTTTGAATGTTGTTTGCAAGATAATGTATGAAATTTTGTTTATTTGCAGGTTTTATTATTTTATAGTTTCTTTTGTAAATTTATTAATTATTTTCATATCTTCTTGATCTTTTAGTATTTCATATAAGATGCTGTATTCTTCCCCTAATTTATATAACTTAATTTTTTCTAATTTATTTAAATTATGAAAATTTGATAATAGTAAATTTATGGATAACTCGATTAGGCTAAGTTTATCTTCTGTTTTAAGCATTTTTGCTATTTGATTATTAGTCATATTTGATATTTCATTTATATCATAATTATCTATCTTTATAGTAAATCCATCAATGTATCTATTGTTTGTCAACTCTGTATACTTTCTAATTATACGAAGCTGAAGAATATCACATTTGTGAATAAAGCCATTTAATGTTCCTGGATAGCCATTTACATAATATCCTTCTTCAACTTTTACAACTAAAGTTGTTCTTCTAGTAAAAGAGGTATCCATGATAAAAACTACATCTCCTACATGATAATCTACACTATTATAAGTAAAAGCATATTCTCCTAGATTTCCAAAATGTATGTCTTCTTTTGTTTTATAATTTTGTTTTATAATTTTACCTTTCATACATTTTACCTCTTTTCTAATTATAGTAATTTTATATTTATTAAGCTTTCAGATAACTATATTAAAATTATGTACTTTCAATAGAAGACGTGGTAAAAATTTTAAAAATATAGATTGTAATTAAATTTATATTTTTAATAGAAACAGCTGAAAACAGAATTTAAACAAAGTAGCCATATTGCAATAAAGACAATTTATTGCAATATCCATATATAGAAGATATCAAATATATATAAATAAGTTTGCTTTCTACTTTTAGTTTATACATATTCTATAGCTTAGATACAATATTGTCTCATATATGTAAAATTAATATAAAAAAATATAAAATAATTAGAAGATATTTGATAAATTATAACATTATTAATAAATTGATAGTATTTATAAAATAATTTATTATTTCATGTAAAAATTAAGTTTTATTATTGAAATATAGAGTATTCTAGGAAAAAAGAGTATCAAATTTATGTCTTTTACTAAAATATAGCTTTAATTTAGAAAATTTTAAGCTGATAGAATAACATATAATTAATATTGATAATTGTAGCTAAATTTGACAATTATATTTTAGGTCATTAAAATTAAAATATAATTTGTATAAAAGAAGATTTTTTAATTTGGAGGAATTTCTTATGAGACTAGAAGAAGAAACTGTATGTGAGAAGAGCTTATATAAAGGTAACGTAATAGAATTGCTTTTACAAAAGGTTAAGCTTCAAAATGGTAAATATTCAAGTAAAGAGATAGTAAGGCATCCTGGTGGAGTTGCTATTATAGCTTTTAAAGATAAAGATACAATACTTATGGTGGAACAATTTAGGAAGCCCTTGGAAACAGTACTGATTGAACTTCCGGCTGGTAAACTTGAATCTGGTGAGAATACAGAACAATGTGGAAGGCGAGAACTTGAAGAAGAAACGGGATATAAGGCAAATAATTTTAAATATTTAGGAAAGATTGCCACGTCTCCGGGTTTTTGCAATGAATATATTTATTTTTATAAAGCTGAAGATTTATACGAAGGTAAAATTGGTGGAGATGAAGATGAATTTATAAATATTAAAGAGGTAAAGACTAAAGATGTAAAAGAAATGATAATAAAAGGTGCTATAATAGATGCAAAAACTATAAGTGCTTTTATGTATTTATAGTTGGCATATTTATGACTACCTAGTATAGTACTTAATAAAATTATCATATTATCCTATAGCTAATCATAAGTATTATATAAAAAGGTGATTAACGATGGGAGGAATAATTAATGAAAATGGTATTTTTTAAGAACTTAATATCAAATCATTTGCAAAACAATTTATGGTTATATATATTGAGTGCTATTTGTTTGTGTACAGGTATTGTACTTGGAGTTTACACTGTAAGGTATATGAGTGGATTTGAAAAAAGTGACCTTTTAAATTATCTATCATCATTTATACAAACTTACAATTCAAAGAATATCAATTATAACCAACTTTTCTTTGAAACGGTAAAAAATAATATACCAGTATTGTTAATAGTATGGTTTTTGGGATTAACTATGATTGGAATTCCAATAATCTTGGTACTGGATGTAATAAAGGGATTTACCATTGGTTTTACCGTGACTTTTTTTGTAAATGGCATGGGCTTCAAAGGAATATGGCTTGCACTTTTATCTGTTATTCCTCAAAATATTGTATATATACCTTGTATAATAATTGGATCTGTATTAGCAATGGAATTCTCTTTAATGATGATAAAAGATAATGGTAAAAAACGTTGGACAACGGGCATTTCTTCAAGAATAATGTCCTATTCTATAGTATTCGTTATAATATCGGCATGCATGTTTGTGGGTTTATCTTTTGAAACTTATATAACGCCTAATATTATTAAAGCAATTGCATAAGAGGGGACTGTGATAGCTCTTGATTGAGAAGGTTGAATTCATTGATGCTGTAATTTTAATTATGAAATGTTTTTTGATCCTTATTTTTTTGGGTGTTATACTTCCAAAGTTAGTTGATTATTCGATTTATTTATTTATTAGCAAGTCAGAGGTTCATAATAATAGCATTTTAGTATATAATGTACTTGAGTGGGATAAACGCATTATTTATAATTTTATATATTTATTCAAATTAGCCACTAGTTAGCTAGACATATTTTATATGAATTTTGGGAGAAAATTTATGAGCGATTTAGTAAATAGTTATATTAGCCATATTAGTAATAGAAAATTGAGCTCAAATACGCTTGATGCCTATATAAGAGATATAAAGAAATTTCATGAGTTTGTTATGAGCAAAGAGGAAAGTATCGATCAGGTAGATGTAGTTATTATAATGGCTTATGTACAGAGTTTAAAAAAAAGCGGTAAGGCAAATTCATCTGTTATAAGAAATATAGTTTCTATAAGAAATTTTTATAAATATTTAATAAATATAGGCAAGATTGAAAGTAATCCTGTAATACAATATCAGTCACCTAAGATAAAAAGAACCTTACCTGCTATTTTAACAGTAGAAGAAGTAGACAAGCTTCTATCCATGCCTGATTGTGAAACCAATAAGGGAGTTAGGGATAAATGCATGCTTGAAATAATGTATGCAACAGGTATAAAGGTTACAGAATTGTTAAACCTAACTATATATGATGTGAATATAAAGCTTTCTTATGTTAAATGCAAAGGTTTAAAGGACAGGGAAAGAATGATACCTATAGGTTCTTATGGAGTAAAGTGGATTGAAAATTATCTAAAGATAAGATCACAATTAAATATAAATAATTTGGATTTATTATATTTTAATCTTCATGGAAATAAAATGACAAGGCAGGGCTTTTGGAAAATAGTAAAACAATATGCAGATGAGGCAAAAATTGATAAGCCTATAAATTCCTATACCCTAAGGCACTCTTTTGCAGTACATCTATTGCAAAATGGTGCAGATATAAAAACAATTCAAGAACTACTAGGTCATAGTGATTTATCAACTACCCAGATTTACTCAGGTATATCTAAAAAAAGTAAAATTGCAGAAGTATATAAAAAAGCACATCCTAGAGCATGATAACCGTAAGAAAAGGTAAGTGCTTACATTGATTAAATAAAATAGATTACATAACAATATTTTGTATTTCACAATCTAAAGTCCTACAGATAAAGCGACATAGTCGCTTTTTTTATACATTATTTCTAGAATGTTGAATAGTATTGGTACAGAATTTCAGAACCTTTAAAGATTTTTTATATATTATTTCAATTAGGAGATGAAACTTTATGAATAGAGTTATACTAATAGTACTTGATAGCGTTGGTATAGGAGAAATGCACGATGCAAAGCTTTATGGAGATGAGGGAAGCGATACTCTTGGAAATATAGCAGAAAGCATTGGCGGGTTAAGGCTGCCTAATATGGAGAAATTGGGGCTTGGTAATATCAATGATATTCATGGAATAAAAAAAATTGATAATCCAATTGGTAACTATGGAAAGTGTGCTGAATTATCAAAGGGTAAGGATACTGTAACAGGTCATTGGGAAATTTCTGGAGTAGTATTAGAAAAGCCTCTAAAAACTTTTCCTAATGGCTTTCCAGCAGAAATTATTGAAAAGTTTCAAGATAGTATAGGAAGAAAAATAATTGGTAATAAAGTGGCTTCAGGTACGGAAATCATTAAAGAACTTGGTGAAGAACATGTTAAAACGGGATATCCTATTGTATATACTTCAGCAGACAGCGTATTTCAGATTGCTGCCCATGAGGATGTAATTCCACTTGAAAATTTATATGATATGTGTAGAATAGCACGAAAAATGCTTACCGGTGAAAATACTGTAGGTAGAATAATAGCAAGACCATTTGTAGGTGAAAAGGGAATTTATACAAGGACTCCCAATAGGCGTGATTTTACCTTAGATCCTTTTAATAAAACAATTTTAGAATATGTAAAAGAAGATAATTTAAATGTTATGGCAGTGGGGAAAATAGAAGATATATTTAATGGAAAAGGAGTAACAGAAGCAGTACACATAAAAAATAATAGTGAAGGTGTAGATAAGACCATTGAGTATATGAAAGCAGACAAAGAGGGATTAATATTCACAAATTTAGTGGATTTTGATATGCTTTACGGCCATAGAAATGATGTAGAAGGATATGCTAAAGCTTTGGTGGAGTTTGATAAAAAGCTTCCGGAAATAATAAATGCTATGAAAAATGAAGATATTCTTATTATAACTGCAGATCATGGCTGTGATCCTACAACACCAAGTACAGACCATTCAAGAGAATATATACCGCTGCTTGTATATGGTAAGTCAATAAAAAGTGGTGTAAATCTAGGGATAAGAAGCTGTTTTTGTGATATAGGTAAAACTGTTCTAGATATATTACAGATTAAAAATAATTTATATGGAGAAAGCTTTAAAGATAAATTAATTTAGGAGAGGTTCATATGGATAAAAATACTATAATTGAAAGTGTGGATTATATAAAAAATATTATAGATATAGTACCTAAAATAGGAATAATACTTGGCTCAGGGTTAGGAGAGCTAGCAGATGCTCTAGAAAAAAAGATTGTTATAAAATATAGTGATGTACCTAATATGCCTGTATCTACAGTAAAAGGTCATGCAGGTCAATTTGTAATTGGAGAACTTTTAGGAAAAAATGTAATAATGATGCAGGGAAGATTTCATTATTATGAAGGTAATTCTATGGAAAACTTATCACTCCCAGTTTATGTCATGAAATATTTAGGTGTAGAAAATTTGATTGTTACAAATGCTGCTGGAGGAGTAAATACAGATTTTAATCCAGGGGATTTAATGCTTATTAAAGATCATATAAATTTTGCATTTAATAATCCGCTTATAGGAAGAAATGACGAGAAAATAGGAACTAGATTTCCTGATATGTCCTGTGCTTATAATAAGGAACTGATCAGCATAGCAAAAGGTATTTCAAATAAATTTAACTTAGATGTTAAAGAGGGTATCTATTTAATGATGACTGGGCCCTGCTATGAAACTCCAGCAGAAATTAGAATGACAAGAATATTAGGAGGAGATGCAGTAGGTATGTCTACTGTTCCAGAGGTTATTGCAGCTGACCACTGCAATTTAAAGGTATTGGGAATCTCCTGTATTACCAATATGGCAGCAGGTATTCTGGATAAACCTTTAAACCATGCAGAAGTTGTAGAAACATCTAATAAAGTTAAGGATAAATTTAAAAATTTTATAATCAATATAGTTAAGGAAATATAACGATAAAGAGGTGTATTTACTATGAATATTGTAGAAAAAATTAATAAGGCTAAGGAATATATATTAAATGTATACAATAAAAAAATAGATTTGGCAATAATACTTGGTACAGGTTTAGGCAGCCTGGCTAATAGTTTAGATAATAAATTGGTAATAAAATATGAAGATATACCTGAATTTCCAGTATCCACTGTAGCGGGTCATGCTGGGGAATTGATAATTGGAAATATTAAGGGCAAATGTGTACTTGCAATGAATGGCAGATTTCATTATTATGAAGGCTATTCAATGGAAACGGTAACCTTTGGGATTCGGGTTATAAAAGCTCTGGGTATAAGAGATATAATTATAACAAATGCAGCAGGAGGAATGAATCCAGATTTTGGAGCAGGAGACTTGATGCTCATAGAGGATCATATTAATTTTATGGGTACAAATCCTTTAATAGGCAAAAATTACGAAGAATTAGGGCCAAGATTCCCAGATATGTCCAAGGCATATAATAAAGAGCTTATAATATTGGCAGAGAAAAGTGCAGAAGAATTAGGATATAAGATTAAAAAAGGGGTTTATGCAGCAGTAACAGGACCCAATTATGAGACTCCAGCTGAATTAAGAATGCTTAGATTATTAGGAGGAGATGCCGTGGGAATGTCTACAGTACCAGAGGTTATTGCAGCCAATCACATGTCCATGAGAGTGCTTGGAATTTCCTGTATTACAGATATGGCAATAGCAGATAATTTAGAACCATTAGATCATAAAAAGGTTTTAGAAACTGCCAATAAGGCTCAGATTAAATTTGTCTTCATTGTAAAGGCGATAATAGAAAAAATTTAATCCTATTTTGAAAAAGTAAACATTATAAACAGAGATTATGCAATTTATTTAAATTTCACTTTCACTTAATATGTGAAGCTGAAATTGTTTATCTATAAAATATATATATTGCAATAAATTATATTCATAATAAAATATTCATTGAATTTAAGTGGCTGCTAACTAAATGTTATTTATTAAATGAACAATTTTAATTGCAACTTAGTATAAGATAATTTTCTTCTATGTATTTTTGTGAGATATTTATCCGATGACTATCCACTCTAATACTCCCATCCTTCTTCAAAGTGGGAGCAGAGTGTGGCTACGTCCCTGGATAACGATTTCTAAGTATCACAAACCGATACTAAGAACTCTGTTTATAATAAATTAAAGGGGAAAACTAAAATGAGAATGGTAGATTTAATTAATAAAAAGAAAGAAGGCAAAGCCTTAAGTAAAGATGAAATTGAATTTATTGTATCTGGATATGTAAAGGGCAGTATACCAGACTATCAAATGTCTGCTTTTTTAATGACAGTATATTTTAAAGGCATGAATAGAGCAGAAATATCAAATCTTACACTATCCTATGTAAACTCGGGAAATACTGTTGATTTATCCGGTATTAAAGGTATAAAGGTGGATAAGCATTCTTCAGGAGGAGTAGGAGATAAGATTTCACTAATAGTTATTCCTCTTGTAGCTGCTGTAGGTGTTCCAGTTGCAAAGATGTCAGGTAGAGGAATGGGACATACAGGAGGAACCATAGATAAATTAGAAGCAATTGAAGGGTTTAATACCAATTTAGACTATAATACTTTTATAGATAATGTAAATAAATACAAAATGGCTATTACTGGTCAAACAGCTAATTTAACACCGGCTGATAAAAAGACCTATGCCTTAAGGGATGTAACAGGAAGTGTGGACAGCATACCGCTTATTGCCAGTTCAATAATGAGTAAAAAAATAGCCGCCGGTGCAGATGCCATTGTACTTGATGTAAAGGTTGGATCAGGAGCCTTTATGAAGTCTTTAGATAATGCTAAAGAGCTAGCAGAAACTATGGTTGCTATAGGTAAAGCTTTAAATAGAAAAACTATAGCCATTATAACTAACATGAATGAGCCTTTAGGTCATGAAATTGGAAATGCAAATGAGGTAAGAGAAGCTATGGAAGTGCTAAAGGGAAATGGAGCGGAAGATGAGACCACAGTTGCTTTGACTATTGCAGCCTACATGGTTCTATTAGGCGGCGCCTTTAAAGATTTTGATTCTGCCTATGAAAAGTTAAAAGATATTATAAAATCCGGAAAAGCTATAGAGAAGTTTAAAGAGTTTATTAAAATACAAGGTGGCGATACAGAGATAATTGACAAACCTGATAAACTTCCAAATTCAAAATATCATGTTGAAATAAAAGCAAAGGAAAGTGGGTACATAGAAGCTATAAAAGCTGACAATATAGGTGTTGCTGCAATGTTACTAGGTGCAGGCAGAAGAACTAAAGATGACAAAATAGATTTTGCAGCAGGTATAACTGTTGTAAAAAAATATGGTGACAGAGTCAATGAGGGAGATGCAGTTTTTATATTACATACAAATATGGGGAATTGCACTGAAGCCAAAAATATAGTGGAAACTAGTTTTAAAATCGGAAAAGAAAAACCTGAAGCCATTAAATATATATATGAGATAATTAAATAAATTTAGTATTTTTTTCCATAACTAGTGGCTATAATACTTACATTGCTTTTATTAAAAATGATAGTAAAGAGTAGCTATGTCCATGGATATGGATTTTTATGTATTATACATAGGGACTTAGAAATTTGTTAGTAGGCTTAAATAGAAAACTCCATTTGATACCAAAAACTCTGTCTATATGATTAATTGTAAATATAATGAAAGAGAGTACTATAAATTAGTGCTCTCTTTCATTATATTTATATATATGTTAAATATTAATAATAGCTTTTAGACTATTTTTTTACTATTGTGTGATAATCTTTTTTTAGTTGGTAAAAATAAAATTGTTAAAACAATTTATAAGAAAGGGTGGTACATATATGATAAAAAAATGTAAGCTTATTTCAAGTACTTTATGTGCAGTTATGATGTCAACCATGTTTTTTTCCATTCCCATATCGGCAGAAGTATTGGAACCAGCAGGTAAGAAAAGTGAAAATTCATCCAGTACAGATGTGGACGCAAAATCTGCACTATTAATAGAACCTTCAACAGGAAAGATAGTTTATGAAAAAAATCCTCATGAAAAATTTGCACCAGCATCAGTAACAAAGATAATGACCATGCTCATTACCATGGAAAATGTGGATAGTGGGAAAATTAAACTGACGGATAAGATTACTGTTAGTGAAAATGCAAAAAAAATGGGTGGAAGTTCTATGATATTGGATACGGGAGAAATAAGAACTGTAGAAGAACTTTTAAAGGGAATAGCTATAGCTTCAGGAAATGATGCTGCAGTGGCTATGGCAGAGTATTTAGGCGGAAGTGAAGAAAATTTTGTGAAAATTATGAATGAAGAAGCACAAAGACTTGAAATGAAGGATACTAGTTTTAGAAATTGTACCGGGCTCAGTGCTGAAGGGCATTTAACTACAGCCTATGATATAGCATTAATGTCTAAAGAATTATTAAAGCACTCTCAAATTTTAAAATACTCAGGAACCTATATGGAAACTATCAGTGAAGGTAGAAAGTCTCCCATTGAACTTGTTAATCACAATAAATTAGTAAGATTTTATAAAGGATGTGATGGACTAAAGACAGGCTTTACTGAAGAGGCAAAATATTGCATATCAGCAACGGCAACCAAGGATGGAGTCAGAATGCTAGTAGTTATAATGGGTGCACCTACTTATAAAGTGAGAAATAGAGATGCGTCAATGCTTATGACTTATGGCTTTTCAAAATTCGAAAGTAAAAAAATTGTTCAAAAAGATAGCAATATTGAAAAGGTAAATTTAAATAAAAAAGGTGATAAATTTTTCTTAGCAAAAGCTAAGGAGGATTTGAGTTTAGTAGTTCCTAGAGGTAATAATGGAAAAATAGATCATAAATGCATTTATAATAAAAATGATAAAGGCTTTAAAAAAGGTGATGAAATTGGATATTGTGAATTCTATCAAGATAATAAGGTATGCGGTAAAGTGAAGCTATATTGTGATAGAGATGTGAAAAAAGGTGGAATACTTGAGCACTTCAAATACAATTTTGGTAGAGTATTTGATAATGCTATTTAAGGAATATAAATAAACAGTTATTAAATTTTATACTGTGTTTTTTCAGGCTCTGATAAACAGAGTTCTTGGTACCAGGTGGAGTTTTTGTTCCATCTGATGCTAACTAACAGAGTTATTAGTATCGGTTTATGATACTTAGAACTCGTTGTCCTTTAGGGTAAATCGTTATCCAGGGACGTGTCCACTCTTTACTCCCACTTTACGAAAAATGGTGGGAGTATTAGAGTGGGTTGTCATCGGATAAAGTAAAATCAGGGTCTGAATTTAATAAGTATCAAACTCATTTATTATTTTAGATGTCCTATATACTTCTATGTGATAAAATGTTATTGTTATGCTAAAGTTGCAAATAGCTATTTATGAATATGATAACCTATAATTAATAATATGAGTAAACTATAAAAATTTATAATAAAACTTATGGATGCTTATAATAATTTTAAGCTATATATTTATTTATGACTTGTATATTAATTATTGAGATTTATAATATATAGTGCTTATAACATTTCTTACATAAAATAAAGAAAGAATTAAATTGGGAGAATTATTATGTCAATAAATATTAAACTAGACAATTTTGAGGGGCCCTTTGACCTTTTATTGCATTTGATTAAAAAAAATAAAATGGACATATATGACATAAAAATATATGACATAACTTCACAATATTTAAGTTATATAAAGGAAATGAAAGAAATGGATTTGGAGGTAACCTCTGAATTTATTGTAATTGCGGCAAATTTACTTGAAATTAAATCTAAACTATTATTACCTAAAAATAAAACTGAAGACTTAGAGGAAAAAGAAGAAGATCCTAGAATGGAGTTGGTATCAAAACTGGTGGAATATAAAAAGTACAAGCTTTTGGCCAATTTTTTCAAGGAAAGAGAAGAAAATACTGGAATCATATTTATAAAAAAGCCTGAAATTATAGAGGATTTGAGGAAAAATGATCATTCTACAGAGGAATTATTAAAAGGGGTAAGCATGTTAGATTTGTTTAACTTATACGATAAGCTTATGAACGTATATTTAAGTAAAATAAATACAGAAAATGCTATTTCAACAGAAATACCTATTGATAAATTTAGAATAGAAGATAAAATAAATGAATTAATGTCAATTTTTAAAACTAAGGATAGTACATTTTTTTCAAATATAAAAAAACGATGCAATAGTAAAATTGAGATAGTGGTTACATTTTTGGCACTGTTAGAATTGGTAAAACTTAAAAATGTAAAAGTACTGCAACAGTGCAATTTTAAAGAAATTTATATTGAAAGGGTTTTTAACAGTGAAGAAGTATAGTATAGACCAGTTAGAAATTAATGAAATTTCAAATAAAAATGAATATTTTTCAATAATTGAATCACTTCTATTTGTGAGTGGGGAACCATTAAACTTAAAGAATATAGCTGATATAATTCAATGTGATTTAAAATATACTAATAAATTACTAAAGGAAATGGCAGCAATTTATGAAGATAATAGTAGAGGAATAAAATTAATCTCTATTGATGATAATTATCAGTTAGTTACAAAGCCTCATAATAGTGAATATATTGAAAAATTATTAAAAACCAATAAAAGACAATCTTTATCTCAAGCATCCTTAGAAGCTCTGGCTATTATTGCATATAAGCAGCCTGTCACAAGAATAGATATAGACGAAATTAGAGGAGTAAAATCCGATAGAGCTATTGTTAGTTTACATGAGAAAAATTTAATTAAGGAATGTGGAAGATTAGAGGCACCGGGAAGACCTATATTGTATGGAACTACTGAAGAATTTCTAAGATATTTTAATCTATCAAATTTAGAGGAGCTACCTTCACTGGACAATTTTGTAGATAGCTTTAAGGATATTACAGAGGAAGATGAAATTTAGAGGTACGGTTTAACCAGCAGAATATTGATGAGGGTTAATTCTCTTTTATTTGTGAACTACTCCAACTTAAAGAAGTAAGAGCTTCCTGTTTTTAAGAGTTTGTAATCTACACTCTCCACAGGGTTGAAATCCATTTGTATAGAGGGTACTGTACGATAGTGACCTACATGAGCCTTAAATATTTTACGTAGGGAAGGCTAGCTTGGTTTTCGCATTCTCCCTACAACCTTATATATTCAGTTTACAAAGAGCAACTAATATTAAATAGAATACGTAAAGGGAAGTACATGAAAGTTAAATTTGGCAGTTATTCATTAAAAAATTACTAATAAGTTTTCATTTAATGTATAAAATTCTAGTTAGTATCATCATTTTCTTTTTCGGAATTTTCTTCTTTAGATTTTACTGTTCCATTTTTATTTTCGTTATGTTTTCCAATACTATCCTTTATTAAATCAATTATTTGAGGTATAGTATCTATCATCTTGTCATAGGTATTTTGAGCATCAACTGATAAGAGTCTTATGGTACCTTCCTTTAAGACAAGAAAAGCAACTGGCTTTACAGATACACCAGCACCAGAGCCTCCTCCAAAGGGGAAAGCATCTGAATTTTCGTTTTTATTTATACCGTTGGAAAACTCGGTACCACCTGAAGCAAAGCCAAAAGAAACTTTTGATATAGGCAGTATTAAGGTACCATCCTTTGCTTCTACAGGATCTCCAACAATTGTATTAACATCAATCATATCTCTTAAATTTTCCATAGTATTTGTCATTAGATTTTCAATAGAATGACTTTCCATTTATAATTCCTCCTTAGGATGTGTAAACTTTAAATTTTTTAGCTTTTTATCCTTTATAAAGCCAAACAGGATTAAAATTACTATATATATAGTATTTACTATACTTATTTGTAATATACTTTTTAATACTAAATCTATTTTTGATTTTTTGAAATTAGGTTCAACAGAGAATTTAAATTTTTTCACATTAAAAAATTTATTTATTAAAGAATACAAAAATGGTGAACAGGAGTTTAAAATTCCAAAATATATAGCTGTTTTAGCCACATCTTCAGTGCCATATTCCATATAAAAAATAAAACTCAATTTTGGTTTTAGTCTGCTATTTTCTAATTTAAGTTTTATTTTTTTAACTGTTGTATAGTACTTTTCAATAATTCCAATGAAGTCCTTGCTTCTCACATCATGTTTCATGTTCTTAGTTACTCGTTTTCTAAAACCTATTTCTTTTCCATATATATATGTATGTAAATTGTTATTGTAATAATGCAATTTAAAATGTATCGGTATAGGAAAAAATATTATTATAGATATAATTATTATAATAGTCATATCTTATCCTCCGTTATTGATAATATTACATATTATAACCATAATAATTAATTTTAATAGTAAATAGTAATAAATGTAATTTATTTTATATTCAGTATGGCTTTTTAATATTTCGAATAAGATATTTACTATTTAAATGATGATAGTACTTTACATAAAATAAATTATGTAAAGTAAATAAAAAGTAAACCAAAAGCATAGATTTTAATTTTATACAAATAATAAGTTAAGGCATTTAAAAGGATATCTAAGCTATAAGAAGAAGGTGTAAAAATGAAAATTAAAAAGCTTAATAGAGTTATTATTTCGATAATTTCTTTTTGCTTAATAAATATGGTTTCCTGTAATGTATATGCAGAAGTTATAAACGTAAACGCACGAGCAGCAATAGCTATAGATTCTAAATCTAAACGTGTACTATATGAAAAAAACTCAGATATGATTCTTCCAATGGCAAGTACAACAAAAATCATGACTGCTCTTGTAGTCATAAAATATGGAAATTTAGATGAAAAGATTACTATATCCAAAACTGCAGCGGGCATTAGAGGATCTACCGTTGGTTATAAAGAAGGAGAGAGCATAACAGAGAGGGAACTACTATATGGATTGATGTTTAGATCTGGTAATGATGCTGCCATTGCTTTAGCAGAAGGTATAGGAAAAAGTATAGATGGATTTTCAAAATTAATGAACGAATATGCAGCAGAAATTGGAGCTTTTAATTCTCATTTTGAATCTCCTCATGGACTAGATAGTGAAAATCATTATTGTACAGCTTACGACTTAGCTTTGATAACTGCAAAGGCTAAAGAAAATAAACTTTTTAATGATATAGTAAGCTGCAAAGATGTTGTCGCCGAAGATATGGATTTTACAAGAGATTATCATAATATAAATAAGATATTATATCAAATACCTGGTGCAAATGGAGTGAAAACAGGATCAACAGGAAAGGCTGGAAAATGTTTGGTTACATCTGTAGATATAGATGGTCATGATGTAATTTTTGTAGTATTAAATTGCACGCCTAGATGGAAAGAAACAGGTAAGATATATAAATATGTTAAAGATAATTATTCTTATAAAAAACTGTATTCAAAAGATGAACTTATTGCAGAAGTTCCAGTAAATAAGAAAAATAAGATTAAATTATCTTTAAAGAATGATCTAGTATTACCCTGTGAAAACAATAAAAATTATACTACAAAATATGTAGTACCTAAAGTGGCTACCCAAACAGTAAATAAAGGTGATAATTTTGGCAAAATACAGGTATATGAAGATGATAAATTAGTTTACTCTGAACCTTTAATAGCGGCCAACACTGTAAATGCACATAATTCTATAATAAACAATTTTTTTAAAAGAGTAAATAGAGAATAAGTCTAAATTGATTATCCAAGGACGTACCGCTGGTATCTACATATTAGCAGAGTTGATACTACAGCGGCTGGTCATTGGATAAATTTATGTTTTTATATCTAGCACAAAGTTTTTACACATTATTCTACTTCTATTTTACAGAAGTTGCTATTAGATACCATTCTTTATATAACAATCAATATTATTTTGCTATCTTGAATAAAATCTTATAGTTGTCACTAAATCTACAGATTCCATCACAATTTTCATATAAATCTGAGAATAGTATATATTTTAACTCTATACAGTAGAATTCAGCTAACTCATTTGACAATGATATAAATTACTATAAGTACTTGCAGCATGAGCCGTAAGGCTAATTGTTGGGACAATGCTTGTGCTGAAACATTCTTCAGTACTATAAAATGGGGAATGTTATACCAGAAACAATATGCTACGTGTGAAGAAGCACAGCGTGATATATTTTGGTATATAGAAATTTTCTATAATAGAAAAAGGGAAAATCAGGCATTGGCTATATTATACCATCTCAATTTAGAGATAGATATAAAATTTTGTTAGCATCATAGAAAATTCTAAGTGAATTTTCTATGATGTGAAAACAATAGTAATATTGCGATTTACATAGAATACCTAACTCTCAAGAGTCCTCTTTTTCTGGAAAAGCTCAAACGTATAAATAGTTGGTATTTCGTATTACCATTATCTGATCGAATGTATGAATAGTCCATAATTTATATTGAACTCTAAGTGATACAATAATTATTAAAGTTAGGAAAAAAATTCAAAAAAACTATTGACTTGGAGTGAACTCCAAGTGATAAAGTTAAATAGCGGGAAGAAATAAATGAAACAAGTAAAATAATTAAGAGAATGGAGGATAATTATTATGAAGTATAGAAGATTAGGAAAAACAGACATAGAAGTATCAGCGGTTGGATTAGGCTGCATGGGAATGAGTGCTGCTTATGGTCAGGCAGATAATAAGGAAAGTGTTGCCACTTTAGAATACGCATTGGATCTTGGCATGAACTTCTGGGATACTGCTGATATTTATGGAAATGGAGCAAATGAAAAGCTGATTTCCAAAGTTTTGGTTCCCAACCGTGATAAGATTTTTATTGCAACGAAATTTGGTTTCCGTTTAAGGGAAACGAAGGGAGACGCATTTGTTGGAGGAGATACTTATGTTGATGCTTCACCAAAGTGGATGAAACAGGCAGTTGAGGATAGTCTAATACGTTTGAAGATTGACACAATTGACCTTTACTATGCACACCGCGTAGACCCTAATATTCCTGTAGAAGAAACAGTTGGTGCTATGGCTGAACTAGTAAAAGAAGGAAAAGTACGTTACTTAGGATTAAGTGAGTGTACAGCAGAAGATTTGAAAAAGGCGAATGCTGTTCATCCGATAACTGCGGTGCAAAGTGAATACTCTTTGCTTACTCGTGATGTGGAAAAAGAGGTTCTTCCATTAACAAAAGAGTTAGGTATAGCGTTCATTCCATTTGCTCCGTTAAGCCGTGGACTGATTACGAACAAACTTGATGTAAGCACACTTAAAGAAAATGATTTTAGAAGGAATCTTCCACGTTATAACGGAGAATATTTAGATAATAATCAGAAATTAGCATCTGAATTTGCCGAATTTGCGGAAGGTAAAAATTGCATACCTGCACAGCTTGCCATAGCATGGGTAATGGCACAGAGTGATAACATCATTCCTATTCCTGGAACAAAACGTAGAAAATATCTAGAAGAAAATGCAGGTGCGGCAGATGTGACTCTTACTGCTAAGGATTTGGAAGATATAGAAAACTTATTAAAGAAATATCCAAATATCGGACCACGTTACAGTGCGCGTGAGAACAAATTTGTAAAAAAATAAAATCAGAGATATTTTGCAGCAAATGAATAGATATTTAAACTTATCAGTAATGAACCAAGTTCCTGAAAAGAAGGTAGTTGGTTTGCTGGTCTTGTAAAAAAGAAAAGGAGGAAGGAAATGTGAGTAAAATTGAATTATGTAACAGTAAATTCCGGGAACTATTTGGTGATATCAAGTTTCCAATAGGCGAAACGGATCCAGATTTCTATAATATTATGAAACATTTTATTTATGGGGAAGTATCCTTTCAGGGAAACTTGGATGATAAAATGAGAGAACTCATTACACTTGTGGTTTTTACAACAAACCAGACTTTAGATGAAATAAAAGTTCATGTAGGTGCCTCATTGAAGGTTGGTTTAACCCCAACTGAAATCAAAGAAGCGATCTATCATTGTGCTCCATATATTGGATTTTCAAAGACTCTAAATTCCATTTATCAAGTAAATGAAGCATTTAAGGAAAGAAACATTTCCCTTCCTATGGAAAGTCAGAAACAGACAACGGAAGAAAACGGATATGAAGAAGGCCTTAAAGCACAGAAAATTATTTTTGGTGATATAATTGATAAAATGCAGGAAAGCACACCAGAAAATCAGAAGCATATTCAGAGCTATCTTTCGGCATATTGTTTTGGTGATATTTATACAAGAAGCGGACTGGATTTGAAGACAAGGGAACTTTTGACATTTTGTATCCTTTGTACATTGGGTGGATGTGAAAACCAGATTCGTGGACATATTCAAGGAAATGCTAACATGGGCAATGACAAAGAAACTCTTTTATCGGCACTGACACAGTGTATGCCTTATATCGGTTTTCCAAGAACTTTGAACGCACTTGCCTGCATCAATGAAATTATTCCAGAAAATAAAGGAGGGAATACAGATAGTTAGGGGGTGGTTAATATGGAATATCGAATTTTAGAAAGAACAGGAATTAAAGTAAGTGCCATTGGTATTGGAGGTGAAGGATTTGAAAATAAAAGTTATGAAGATTGCGAAGCAATTATTGATTGTGCAATGAAAGAAGGTATTAATTTTATTGATATATATAATTCAAATCCGGAAGTTAGAAGCAATGTTGGCAAAGCGTTAAGTAAATATCCTCGAAGTAGCTTTGTTATTGAAGGACATCTATGTTCTACTTGGGATAGAGGACAGTATCGGCGCACCAGGAATTTTAATGAAGTTGCCAATGCATTTGAAGACTTTTTAGCTAGAATGCAGCTAGACTATGTGGATGTAGGGATGATTCATTATGTTGATGATCAAAAAGATTTTGATAACATTTTTAATGGAGAAATAATTAAATATGCAAAAGGATTAAAAGAAAAAGGGATTATTAAGTCTTTAGGGATATCAACACATAATACAGATATTGCTTTTAGAGCAGTGGAAACAGGAATAATTGATGTAATTTTATTTAGTATCAATGCTGCTTATGATATGTTACCAGCCAGTGAGGATGTAAACATATTATTTGAAGAAAGTACTTTTAAAAACAGGACCTATGAAGGTATTGATCCAAAACGAGATAGGTTATACCAAACTTGTGAAAATGCGGGTGTTGCTTTAACTATTATGAAAGGATATGCTGCTGGATTGTTACTAAGTGACAAAGAATCGCCCTTTGAAAAAGCACTGACTCCAGTACAATGTTTACATTACTGTTTAACCAGACCGGCAGTTGCTTCCGTAATGGTTGGAGTATCTAATACCAATCAAATACTTGCAGCAACTGACTATGTCACCGCAAGTAATAAAGAAAAAGATTACAGTGAAGTTCTTGCAAATGCTCCAAGAAGTTCATTTAGCGGACATTGTATGTATTGTGGACATTGTGCCCCATGTTCGAAAAAGATAGATATTGCATCAGTAAATAAGTATTTAGATTTAGCCTTGATTCAAGAAGATGTTCCTGAAACAATAAAGAATCATTATGACTTATTAGAACATCATGCAAGTGAGTGCATAGAATGTGGGTTATGTATAAAAAACTGTCCATTTAGTGTGGATGTTATTAATAAAATGAAACAGGCAGTTAAACTATTTGGCAATTAAACAATTAAATTAAGAAGATTAAAAAGTACTTGACTTGGAGTTAACTCCAAGTATTATAATATCAAATATCAGGAGGTGAAATCGTATGACGATTGCAGAAGTGAGTAAGAAATTTGATCTTTCGCAGGATACACTCCGCTATTATGAACGAATCGGACTTATTCCGAGTGTGAACCGCAATAAGGGCGGAATCAGGGATTATACAGAAGAAGATTGTAGGTGGGTCGAATTTATCAAATGTATGAGAAATGCAGGTCTTCCGATTGAAGTATTGATTGAGTATGTTACGCTGTTTCAACAGGGCGATGAAACCATAGAGGCTAGAAAAAAACTCTTAACTGAGCAACGTAAGCTGTTAACAGAAAAAATGGAAGATATGAAGAAAACGATAGAACGCTTGGATTACAAAATAGAAAGATATGAACAGGCGGTAGTTGTAAAAGAAAAAACACTAAGAAGACCGGAGGATTAGGAATGAAAAAATTAGGGTTTGGGTTTATGCGTTTACCAGTAAAAGACAAAGATGATGCTGGAAGTATTGATTTGGATACAGTCAAGAAAATGGTAGATATTTTTTTAGAAAGAGGGTTTACGTATTTTGATACAGCTTATCCTTATCATAAAGAAATGAGTGAAATAGCGATTAGAGAATTGTTAGTAAAACGTTATCCAAGAGATAAATATTTTCTTGCGACTAAAATGCCAGTTGCTCGTTTAAAAACAATGGAACAACAAGAAAGTATTTTTAATGAGCAATTAGAAAAGTGTGGAGTAGAATATTTTGATAATTATTTACTTCATAATTTAGGTGAAGCTCATTACAAAATCGCTCAAGAATTAAATAGTTTTGAATTTATTCAAAAAAAGAAAGAAGAAGGAAAAATAAAAAATATAGGTTTTTCTTACCATGATAGAGCTGATTTATTAGATGATATTTTAACTGCTCACCCAGAAGTAGATTTCGTTCAATTACAAATTAATTATTTAGATTGGGACAATGAAAGTATTCAATCTAGAAAATGTTATGAAGCTGCAAGAAAGCATAACAAACCAGTTATTGTTATGGAACCAATTAAAGGTGGTACTCTTGCAAAAGTACCTGAAGAAGCAGAAAAATTATTTGAAGAATATCATCCTGATATGTCTGTGCCATCATGGGCAATTCGTTTTGCAGCTAGTTGTGAAGGGGTAATGATGGTTTTAAGTGGAATGTCTAATATAGATCAATTGTTGGATAATACAGGTTATATTCAAGATTTCAAACTATTTGTAAAGGAAGAATATGATATTGTTGAAAGGGCAGTTGATATTATTAATAAAGCAATTACAGTCCCTTGTACAGCCTGTGAATATTGTGTAAAAGATTGTCCTAAAAATATTGCTATTCCAAAATACTTCGCATTATATAATACTGAAAAGCAATCTATCCGAGGGTATTTTTCAACTCAAAAGGTGTATTACAATAACTATATTCAAACATATGGTAAGGCATCAGAATGTATTGGATGTAAACAATGTGCAAGACAATGTTCACAACACATTAAAATCACTGAATTTTTAAAAGACGTCGCAAAAACATTTGAATAATTTTATTAATAATTGTGTGGCAAGTGTAAGGCTCATTGATCTTATGGTCTTAATACTTCAAATCTTTTGAAGAGAAATTATGAGGACTATAAAACATTTTTAAAAATATAGGATAGAAATAAAAAATAATTTATAACCGGACTTTAAAAGATGGATTTAGAGGATTCCTTACAAAATAGATTATACAGAGTTAAAATAACATCTTTCTGTTATTTTAACTCTGTATTGTCTTCGGGAGTTGGAGTTGATATGCCAACTATAGATTCTGTAGATAAGAATGGTAATGTGGGAACAATACCTTCAGGAATTAAACAAAATATAACGCATCTGCATAGTATGTACTGTTGGAAAAAGATTGTAGGAGGTTTTCATGTATCAAAATAAATATACAACACCTAAAACAATACAGGACCGTTCAATGATTCAACCTATGATGCCAAATATTGAGTACTTATTCAGAGGAGAAGAATTCGAAGAGAATAAAGTAAATAATATAAATACAGCTTCACCTATGCAGCAAAATATTGCTCCACCGACACAACAAAACATTAATCCGCCTGTACAACAAAATATAGTTTCACCTGTACAGCAGATGCCTAATGTGAAACCTGTGGAGCATCAGATGTCAAATGTACCTACTAATCCATCAAAAATAGATAAGAATAAAATAAAAGCAGATGCAGAAAAAATTGTAAAAATATTTGAAAAAAGTAATCCAGATATTCTAAATGCATTAATAAATTGCAGTGTATCAGTATTTGCGGCAAGAAAGTATTTATGTAAAGTTGTTGAAATGGCACTTATGCATCATCATAAAATGAACAATATTAAAAAATAATTATATTATAGAATGAAAGAAGGGCCTAGAAAGTAATCTAGACCCATTTGTCATAAGGTGCATTTAAGGTTTTGTGAGCATCAACAGACCATGAATCTGCAAGTTCCACACCTTTAGTATGGTGATTCAGCTCTGATGAAGCTGCTGCCCATAGACCAAAAGCTCCATACACATGTACCCAGCAACCTGCATTTCTAGCCTTTTGGCATAGTGTTTCAAAATCATCAAAAGAACCGGAATTCAGGATTTATTTCGTAAGAGTACCAGAAACATATATGGAGTCAATAAAAAAGGGACTTTTGAACACATCCTGGAGGGCTTCACCTATTACTGCAGAATTAGTGACCCAATTGTTCGTAACAGGGAAGGCTGAGACAATTTTGGAGAATAAGCGTGAGGAAGTACGTAAAAGAAATGATTTGGCGATAAAAATACTATCAGGATACGATGTAGTAAATAAACCCTGTGGTTTTTTTCAATGGCTTCTTCTTCCAAGTAAGTGGCAGGGGAGAGAATTTGAGCTATCTCTGCGTGAAGCTGGTGTACAGGTGCTTTGTGCAGAGAAATTTGTGGTTGGGAGCAACCGAGCACTTTCCGCTGTTAGAATCTCTTTGTCTGGATCGAATACCATTGAAGAGTTGGAAAAAGGACTTAATATTCTAAAAAAATTATTGCAAAAAGGTTATGAGAATCAGATAATTATTCTGTAAATCAGGAAAGATTAATTTTAAGTTATTAAGCCTTAGTGAACAAGACTAGAAATTGAAATAGCATAATAAACTAATAGAAGTTCTTTGATTGTGTTAAACTATAAATGCTCTAAAATCTTGATTAAGGATAGAGTGTTTTATTTTATGATAAATTTATTTTGTAGCACTTAAACTTCTATATTTTGAAGGAAATTAAGTTTATTTGTAGAATAGTGGTATTAAAGGAAGTATTCTAAAAAACTGAAGATAATGTCTATAATGGGAAGTTGATTCCGAGAGCAAAGTGTGGAGTATATCCTATTTGATAGACACATAGAAAAGTATGTATAATAAGTGCATAAGGAAGGATGTGCCGATGAAATGGGAAACAAGAGAGAATTTTCAGTAGAGTATAAAAAAGAAATAATTAAGCTTGTTACAGAACAAGGAAAGAAAGTAACTCAAGTAGCAAAAGACATAGGTGTTAGTGAGGTTTCAGTTAGAAGATGGATAAAGCAATATGGAATTCATGGAGAAGACGCTTTTCCTGGTAAGGGTAAATTAAGACCGGAAGATGAAGAAATAAGACGAATGAAAAAGAAAATGGCAGACCTCGAAGAAGAAAACGCTATATTAAAAAAAGCTATAACCATCTTCACAAAGCCCGTGAAATAAGATACAAGTTCATAAAAGATCACAGCTCCAAATTTCACGTGGAGAAGATGTGTAATGTATTAGATATTAAAAGGAGCTCTTACTATGCTTGGTTAAAAAGACCACAACCTCGCAGGAAAAAAGAAGATTCTATGCTTGCTATAGAAATAAGAAGAATTCACAGAGAATCAGGAGGTACCTACGGCTTTCGCCGAATTACAGCACAATTAAATAAAGAAGGCGTAGCCTGTGGAAAAAATAGAGTTTGCAGATTGATGAAGCAAAATCATATATTTAGTAAACTTAAAAGAAAATACAAGGCAACTACTTATTCAAATCATAATTTTAATGTAGCTCCTAATTTGTTAAAACAAGATTTTACAGTTGATAAACCAAATAAAGTCTATGTAGGTGATATAACTTATATAGATACGCATGAAGGATGGCTCTATCTTGCTACTGTCGTAGATTTATTTAATAGAGAAATAGTTGGATGGTCCATGGATGCTACTATGACTAGAAAATTAGTTATTGATGCATTTAACTCTGCTATTAATAAAGAACATCCTAAGGAAGGATTGATATTTCACTCTGACAGAGGTGTCCAGTATGCCTCCTATGATTATCAAGATATGTTAAAAAATAATGATTTTGTTCAAAGTATGAGTGCTAAAGGATGTTGTTATGACAATGCCTGTGCTGAATCTTTTTTCTCTTCTCTGAAGAAAGATAAGCTATATGGACGTAGCTTTAAAACCAGAGATGAAGCTAAAATAGCAGTAGTTGAATATATAGAATTATTTTATAACTCAAGAAGATTGCATTCAACATTAGAATATAAGTCACCTAAAGAATATAAAAGAGATTATTACCTAAAATTAAAAGATGCTGCATAATTTTAGTAATGTGTTTTTACAGATAGATATCTATATAATTTTACTTACTTATATTTGCATTAGTTAAAATGATTTACATTGGAAGTGTCTATTATAAAATACCAAGAATTTCAAAGAAAATCGTACATTCTATGTGTCTATTTTATTCAGAACACTCCAGTGGTTAGAAATTGAGTAAAATTTATTAAAGTTTAGAACGTGATATGGTGAACCGTGCCATAAGTGACGAAGGTTTTTTAGTGTCACACTATAAGTTTAGATTAAGATAGTGTGATGCTAGATAATGTGGTTGATTAGATTTAATAAAGCAGGACTTACTTCTAAAGTAAGTCCTCTTTAAGAAGATTTTGAAGTATAAGCATTTATGAATATAAAATACACCAATACTTAAATAGCACTAGTTTTGTTAATCAAATTAAAAATAATTATATAAAACAGTTTGTGCAATATTTTTTCTTTTTGTATGATTAGGATTAGGTTTTGCATCTTTACTTGGATAGCCTATTGGTAGAATACATACTGGCTCAATGTTTGATGGTATATTAAAAGCGTTACGAACAGCAATTGGATCAAAATTACCAACCCATGTTGTACCCAATCCGAGTTCTGCAGCTTGTAACATCATATGTGTAGCAACAATACTTGCATCAATATCAGTATGGACCTTTCCATCATACGTACTCTTCCATGATTCAACTTTGTTAGCACATATAAGTAAAGCCATAGGTGCATTGAAGTGATAAATTGTACAATCTTTTAGTTTAGCAAGTGCCTCATCACTTTCAATTACTAAAATTCTTTGAGGTTGATAATTTACAGCAGTAGGTGCTAATTGCCCAGCTTGTAAAATTAAATCTAATTTTTCTTGTTCAACTTTTTTAACATCAAAATTTCTTAAAGAATATCTTTTTTTTGCCAATTCTATAAAATTCATAGAAATACCTCCTCTGTAGGCTATTATATAATACAATATAGTATTTTTTATATACTAGCTTGGTGAGCAAATTGTACCCCCATATTAAAAGCATTTTGACAGTCTTTGGGGAATTGTTCTTCTTTAACTTTTGCTTTTTTCTTTTCATCAAATGCTGTTACAACATATTTTGAATAATCATTAAATTGATATGTGTCATTAACAGCTAGTGATTCAAATGTACCAAAGATTCTCTCCATGTCCTCTTCTACAAATTTAAGATTTTCCTTATATCTAAATTCTTTCATCTGGTCATTGGTCACATTCATAGTATAAATAAAACCAGTTAGTATTTTCTTACCAAAAATACTAGAGTAGTTTTTATCATACTTTGAGTATGGGAACATGAGCCTTTCTAAAAATGATCTCATAGCTCCTGTAACTCCTTGAAAATAAATTGGAGAACCGAGAATAATTGCATCAGCTTTTGCAGCTTTTTCAAGAATTGGTGTTAAATCGTCGTTAAAGCCACATTTGCCATAGCTTTTACCATTTTTCATTTTACAAGCAAAACAACTTACACAACCTTTATAATTGTAATCATAGAGGTGAATAAGTTCTGTATCAGCACCATGTGATGCTGCTCCTTCAAGTGCTTTATTAAGAAGAGTAGCTGTATTTTTATTTTTTCTAGGACTCCCGTTAATAGCTAATATTTTCATAAATTATACCTCCATTTGTACATGTAATTGACTTTATGGTATAAATTATATATCATTATAAAAAAGTAAATAAGTATGCACTTATTTGTTATATGCTAACCAAAAGGTAAGTAAAGGAGCATTATATGAAAGATTTTGAGAGTAAATATGGAAATTGTCCAATGTACTATACAATATCTATACTTGAAGGAAAATGGAAATGGGTTATATTATGGGAAATATATGAAGCAGAGATAATACGGTATAATAAATTGAAAGATATATTACAACCAATTGCTCACAAAACATTAAGTAAACAACTAAAAGAATTAGAAAACAGCAATCTGATTCACAGAGAACAGTATAATGAAATTCCACCTAAAGTTGAATATTCCTTGACCGAAGAAGGAAAAACATTAATTCCAATACTCAACCTTATGTTCCAGTGGGGTGAGAAACATATTAAAAATAAGTGAATTTTTGTAAATTAAATATTATTTCAAGATATTCTTATATTTTAAAACTAATATCTATTTTATGAAGAATATCTTAAGTTTAAAGGTGAAAATGTAATATTTATAAACGCTCTAAAATCTTAATTAAAGTTAGAGCGTTTTATTTTATGATGAGTTTATTTTTCAGCACTTGAACTTCTACATTTTGAAGGAAATTAAGTTTATTCGTAGAATAATGATATTAAAGGAAGTATTCTAAAAAATTGAAGTTAATGTCTATAATAGGAACCTTGATAGTTAAAAATTTTATAAATTAAGTACTGCTTACATTTCTTTGTAAAGAAAAAATAATGATGATTATAATTAGGAATCATTAATTACGAATGAATATAAAAGGGAGACAAAGTATTATGAGATATTTAGTTTTTAATGGAAGTCCTCGTAAAGGTAATACATGGAAGCTAGTTAAATTGATTCAGGAAGAATTACAGGAAATTTCGCCTGAATCAACGTTTGAGGAAATCCAGTTAGTAGATCTAGAACTGCCATTTTGCACTGGATGCAGCCTTTGTTTTAGAAAAGGCCATGAATACTGTCCCCATCATAAAATTATGAAGAAAATAATTGATAAAATTGATGAAAGTGATGGCATGATTTTTGCAATGGCAACCTTTAATATGCAGCCAAACGCCTTGACTAAAAATCTGATTGATCACCTATGCTTTATGCTTCACAGACCTCATTTTTTCAAAAACAAAGCAATTGTTGTTACAACGACAGGTGGCGTAGGAAGTAAGAGTGCAGTAAACTACCTTACTGGGTGGCTAAAAGGAATTGGATTTAACCATTGTTGTAAGCTTCCTATTGCATCATATAGTTGGGATAATTATACAATAAATAAGAAAACAAAAATTAAATGCAAAAAGTTGGCGGACAAATTCAATAAAGATGTTTCATCTAAAAAGATGCATACACCAACTTTTGCTGTTTTAATACCATACAACCTATTTAGAGGAATGAGCCTTGGGTATGTAAAAGGAACAGAATATGAAACACAAGATGGTGCATACTGGGTTGACCCATTAAGAAGTAAAAGTACTTATGATCCTTTGATAAATGTTCCATTTTATAAAAAGGTGTTTGGAGACGCGTTCTATGTTATTGGAAAAGCAGCAAGTAAATTCACAACCATTACATACAAAAAATGATTAGAAATTATCTGTGGTAAAAATGATAAATCGAATTATAAGTATATTAAGATTGTATTTTGTTGAAGACCTTCAGCAGACAAGCTGTTTTCAAAGTAAATGTTTTGCTTATATAGTTTATAATCTTTATATAAGGTGCATTAATTATAAATTTAAGATATTTGAACAATGGTAAATTAAGGCAAATTAATGCAAATTAATATTTATTTTGTTTGTAAGAACTTTTATTTATTGGAGGTAATTAAATGGAACTTTGGGATATACTCGATGGAAATGGAGATAAAACAGGTAAAACGATTCAACGTGGAAAAACTATGGAACAAGATGAATATCATCTCGTTGTGAATGTATGGATAAAAAATAACAATGGAGAATTTTTAATTACAAAACGTACACCCAACAAGCAGACATTCCCTAATATGTGGGAAACAACTTGTGGTGCGGCAGTTATTGGTGAAGATAGTTTGAAAGCTGCATTAAGAGAAGTAAAGGAAGAAATCAGTATTGACTTATCTCCTACGAATGGAAAGTGTCTCTTTAGATTAAAAAGGCAACACAATGGGTTTCCAGACTTTGTAGATGTATGGCTGTTCAAGGAAGAAGTAGATATAGCAGACGTTATTTATCAACCCGAAGAAGTATGTGCAGCGAAGTGGGCAACTCCAAGTCAGATTCTATCCTTGATTGAAACAGGTAAATTTACGGATACATTTACATATCTTAGGGATTTATTCAAGATAATATAGTAGTTCATAATAGTAAGATGTGGCGAACTAACTTGTTAAATAAGTATGGAATATAAAATAGAATTATTTTATAGAAAGCCTTAATTTATAAGGAAACATTATTGAATTAAGACAAATGGGGGAGTAGTAATATGGGAAAAACAAAAATCTAAAGAAATATTGCTAAGCTAAATAATATTGACATGTTTTATTTTGATACAAAAACACAAGGGCCAACTATTTTGTGTCTTCATGGAATGTACGGAAGGGCAGAGACTTGGGCTGATTTTATTGAGAATTATGGAAAACAATACAGAATTATCGCACCCGATCAGAGAGGACATGGATTGAGCAGTAAACCTATATCGAAATATACAGTTGAAGAAATGGCTGAGGACATAATTGAACTATTGGATTTCCTAAATATAGATTCAGTGATTTTAGTAGGACACTCAATGGGTGGTGGAGTTGCTGGATATTTATCAGCGGTATATCCTAAGTACGTAACAGCCTTAGCTATACTTGATAAGTCTGCATCTGGACCTGATAAACAAAATACGATGCCGTTAGATCAGATTTCAGCTGGTGATCCTTTGACAAAAGATTGGCCTTTGCCATTTTCTAGCCTAAGTGAGGCAATGAATTTTATTCAGCAATCTGCAAATTCAAATTTAGAATATCAATATTAAATGAAAAAAAGTTACAGCAAAATAACTATCCAGGTAGAGGTATAATAATTGGAATGTCCCCAAATGGAAAAAACTATGTTCAAATTTATTGGATTATGGGAAGAAGTGAAAATAGTCGTAATAGAATATTTCAGGTTGAAGGAAATTTTATTAAAACAAAACCTTTTATTGAAAAAAATGTGATAGATCCTAGTCTTATTATATATTATCCAATAAAAAATTTAAAAGATTATCATATTATCGGTAATGGTGATCAAACGGATACAATTTATAATTATATTAAAAATGGGAAAACATTCGAAAATGCTTTAAATACAAAAGAATTTGAACCAGATTATCCAAACTACACTCCAAGAATATCAGGTCTAATAGATTTTAATAAAGAAAAAGCAAGCTATTCATTATCAATACTTAAATCTATCGATAATAATAAGGAGTTTTGCCAGAAAAATTATTATAATTACAGCAATTTTTTGAAAGGTTTTGGACATTGTATTCATACATATAGAGAAGATGGTAATCCTATACCTTCATTTGATCAAGAACCTTTCATAGTAAAGTTAGCAGATAGCATTGAGGATAATGCAAATTACTTCTGGAAGCTTTTGAATAAAGAAAATAAGATTTCATTATTAGTTAAGTACATTAATATAAATAATAAAAAAATTGAATTTAAGATTATAAATAAAAACATTCTAGAATAAATTCTGGTCTACAGCGTGCTTTTCTTTTATTAAAGTTAATGTATGATGGAAATTAAATTAATGCAAGTTAGAAAGGTGAAAATTATGAATATAGATATAAAGAAAAATGAATTTGATTCAGAATTTAGTAATGTAAAATATATGTTAGAGGCTGACGTAAGGACAGTAAAAAGAGAAAAATTAACATGGAATAAAGTAACATGAAAAAAAGGATAGAAAAAAACATAGCCAAGCCCTAAAATATAAGTTAAATTCGGACAAACAAACTTATAAAAAAGGAGAATTGGCTATGCTTAACAATCAAGAATATATTACCGCAGAATTAGGAAAAATGCTATATGAGATTTTACCCATATCATCCAAGAAACTAAAAAATTTAGTATATATTGTTTTGGGAATATTGTTATCAAAATCAGTTATAATCTCAGAAATATCAGAAAAGCTAAAGGATTACTATACAGAAGCCAATGAAGAAAGTAAAATAAAAAGAATTTATAGATTTTTTTCAAGTTCAACAATAAAGTCAGACTACCTATATTATAATTTTATCGATGAAATTATGATAAATTATATAAAAAGAAGTACCACTAATAAACTGGTTGTAATATTTGACCATACAACACTGGAAGATAAATTTTTAATACTTAAATTTTCGCTGAAAGTGGGAAAAAGAGCAGTTCCACTATGGTATAAAATATTTGAATATAATGAAAAAGATAATAAAAATTTCAAACATATAAAACAGGGAATAGAAGAGATTAAGGATCTTATAAGTTCATATAATTATGAAGTTGTATTGCTGGCAGATAGAGGTTTTAAGAGTATAGATTTATTTAAGTTTATAAATAAAATAGGATGGAAATATTGTATAAGATGTACCAATGATATGCTTGTAAATATAGAAGGGAAAGAAAAAATAAAATACCTTAGAGATATAAAAACTCTAAAAAAAGGCGTAAAAAAGTTTAATGGAATTTTACTAAGTGCTGAAAAATATAGATGCAATTTAGCAGTTTGTAAGGCAGAAGAAGCAGCGGATACCTGGTATATAGTAACCAATCTTGATAGTAAGAATGCTGTTAATGAATATAAGAAAAGATTTATTATAGAAGAAATGTTTAGAGATTTAAAATCCAGTGGCTTCAATATGGAAGATACATGGACAAACAGTCTTATATATTTTGAAAACTTATATTTATGCTTATGTATAGCATATACATGGATGATAATATTAGGAGCAGATTGTTCTAAGAATAAGAAGAGTAAGATAATAGGCGCAACTAAAAAGATAAGAAATAAAATAGTTAGAATATACAGCTTATTCAGCAGTGGATTGACATGGTTTAACAGATGTTATGATTCTAATAGAAAAAAATATGCCTTAAAATTTAATTTGATACTTTATGACATCTAATATGGCAAAAAAAGTAAATATATTCTTTAATAGTAAGGCACCAGTATACCCATTCTCTATTACATTAATTTCATGTTTATGATTATATTATCTTTATAAGCATATTATTGCATTATTACTATTTGGAAATATAATCTTGTAATTGGAAAAAGCAAATGTCGCTATGGTGCAAACCAACAGGAATAAGAAATAACTGGGCGAATAATGTTAATATATAAACCCGAAAGGGTGCTGACTTCCAACTGGTAATCAACACGGAATAAAACGAAAAGTAAGATTTCAAAAGTGAGGTAACAGATGAGAAAAACTTCAATTTATAGGAAGTCCACATTATCTCCCAATACTCAGTGGAAACTAATTGACTGGTTTCACATTAATAGGTATGTAGAAAGATTGCAACAGCGGATATACCGTGCCGAATGTCTTGGTAACAAACGTAAAGTAAGAAATCTACAAAGACTTCTAGTAAGAAGTAAGGCTATGATATTGATATCCATAAAAAGAGTTACACAAATTAACAAAGGGAAAAAGACAGCTGGTGTGGATGGAGAAATAGCATTAACTAATACGGAAAGATTAAAGCTATTCTATGATTTATCAGAATTACATATAGAAAAGCATAACCCTAAACCGTCACGTAGAACTTATATTAAAAAGAAAAACGGAAAGTTAAGGCCACTTAGTATTCCTACTATACGAGATAGAATATATCAAAATATTATTAAAGGAACACTAGAACCACAATGGGAGGCAAGGTTTGAACCAATATCATATGGCTTCAGGCCTAAAAGAGGGTGTCATGACGCTATTGCAAGGATTTTTCGGTCCTGCCATAGTGGCAGTAGAAAAAGATGGATTTTTGAAGGGGACTTTAAAGGCTGTTTTGATAATTTAAAACATGATTATATTATGGAGCAGATAAAAGAATTCCCCTATGATAACTTGGTAGACAAATGGCTAAAAGCAGGATATGTTGACAATGGTGTGTTTAATAAAACACAATTTGGTTCTGGTCAAGGCAACATTGTATCACCGTTACTTGCCAATATTGCATTAAAGGGTATGGAGGATACACTAGGGATAGAATACAAGCCTGTGAAAAATAATGGCAAAATTGTAAGCTATACAAATGTAGGTAAATATACATTAGTGTTTTATGCAGATGATTTTGTGATAATGTGCAACACACAAAAAGACGCAGAAGATGTTTATGAACTATTAAAACCATACCTAGGTAAAAGAGGCTTGGAGTTATCTAAAGAAAAAACAAGAATAGTAACTATAGACGAAGGTTTTAATTTTCTAGGCTTTAATATCAGAATGTATCAAACGTGTCAGGGTGAAAAATTGTTGATAAAACCATCAAAGGAATCTATCAAGAAAAGTAAACAAACCATTTCAACTGAAATACAGAAGCTGAAAGGTAATAACGTAAGTGCTGTAATAAGCAAGCTTAATCCCATTATTATAGGGGTAGGCAACTACTGGTCACCATCAGTCGCAAAACAGACATATTCGTATATTGACCACCATATTTGGGGATGCACATTTATATTTTTAAAGTATTTGCATCCAAAGAAGAGCAAGACTTGGATAATAAATAGATACTACAAACCAGATATAGCAGGACAAAGCAAAAATAGATGGATACTGACTGACCCGAAAAAATATAAACAACTTACAAAAATGTCATGGATACCAATAGTCAGGCATACGCTCATAAAATTTAGGGCAACTCCATATGATGTTAACCTCAGGGAATATTTCGAGCGTAGGGACGAAAAGAAATTTCACAGGAACTGTATTAAAAGCAAACAGAAGATGGCTAAAATGCAGAATTATAAATGTCCTATATGTAAAATGAGTATCACAGATTTTGGTGAAAGTCTGGTAGTACAAGAAAAAGTCCCAGTGATACATGGCGGGACAAGGCAATACAATAATTTGCAATTGGTACATGGATATTGTAATAGAGAATATTATAATAGAGAATATTATAAAATGTTCCCGTTAAAAGGTGAACTTCCAACAAAACAGCATAAACAGGAAGATTACAAAATCATAAGGCAACTAAGATTGGCAGAAATATCATGAAGACAAACGGATAAATGAGAGCTTGAGCTGTATGTCGTGAAAGTGACATGTACAGTTCTTAGGCGAGAAGGAGGGAGCAATCCCTTCAACTTAGCCGACATTCATTTTAGTTATTATAATAATAGGATTGGTCTTAATATTATGCATATATTATAAAGTCTAGAAGTAGTGAAAAGCTATTCTAGACTTTATTTTTACTTAAAGCTTATTTTATAAAAGTAACATCTAATGCATTACGATTTACCAAGCGCTTGTATTCATATTTTGGATATCCAACCATTACAGCTCCTGTTATTACTTTGTTTTTAGGAATATTGAACAGTTTTAATAGAGGATCGTAATTTGAAAATGCGCATATTTCAAATAGTCCAGCCCAGCAAGAGCCTAATCCTATAGTGTTGGCATATAGTTCAAGATAAGTTAATGAAGAAATTGTATTTTCTCTTCCATTTTTAAAGTCTTTTGAAGCAGTTGCTAAAATAAGATGAGGTGCATCACGTAAAATTGTATCAACACCATCTTTCCTATAGACATGAACATGACGAGGAAAGCTCCAGTGAACTGGATTTTCAAGTTGATCTTCCATCCACTGAATTATTAATTTAGTTGCTGTTTCTAATATTTGTTTATTTTCAACTATAATATAGGATATACCTTGAGAATTACTGGCGGTAGGGGCATAATGAGCAATATCAACTAATTTTAATAATTTTTCATGAGGTACAGGGGTATTCTTGTAACATCGTATTGATCTACGAGATCTAAGGAACTGTTCAGCAGTTTGCGAGTCTATAGCTGGAAAATTTTCTATATCTATTTGATTAGATAATGGTGTTTTAACATTATCAATAGCACCATTAGGACATACAGCAACGCATTGACCGCAAGCGATACATGATGGATTAGTCACTTGAGGACCGTTTTCCTGCATATATAGAATTCTTGTTGGACATACTTTTGTGCAAATTCCACACTTAATACATGTTGATTGATTTACTTTAATTAAGTTCACTAATATTCACTTCCAATTATTGTATTTTTGAGGTGGTTTTAAACTACTATGATAAAATGATTTATAAGTTATAATATATACCATAGTAGTATTATTAGAAAGTAGGCACTTATAAGTGATATAGTATCTATTTGTATACTAAAAATTGAGTAGCCATTGTTTATTTAGAGCGTATACGAGGAGTGAAAACAATGATAAAATTTAAAAATATTAAATACAATTGCTCTATGGAATTGACTTTAGACGTTATAGGTGGTAAATGGAAACCACTTATTATTTGGCATTTAGCTGAAAAAACTATGAGATTTAGTGAGTTAAAAAGAACTTTGCCACACATTACTCAAAAGATGCTTACTCAACAACTTAGAGGGTTAGAAGAAAGTGAATTAGTTAATAGATTTGTTTATACTCAAGTGCCGCCCAAAGTGGAATATTCGCTTACTGATTTCGGGAAAAGTCTCTTACCAGTTTTATCAGCTCTATGCAAATGGGGAGTTAATTATGCTCAAGAAGTTCAATTATTTAATAAAAATGATATCAAAGAGGAATAAATTAAGAATAGGTATAATTGAAAAATACTTATCTATATTTTATCTTGAAATAAAACTTAATTATATATATTTAAGTTATGGATTTAATTTAACTGAATCTAAAAATAATACTTCATGGATATATCACTTGGTAAAAGAAGAACGCTGGGCTCTATATTTATAACCTTATTATATAATTAAAATTTATCATATTTTTTAGTGAATAATTTTCTAATAAAGTTTTTTAAAGCATAAATTGGATTGATAAACAATTGTAAAATGATAACTGTTAAAGCAAAAATGTATATATCAAACTGAAAAGAAGCTAAAATTAAGCCTTGACCATACGGTAACTAAAATATTATAATATACTCATAAATGACTGCATGGTCAAAAGGGGCGTTTTATAATGACTTTATTTTGTGGTGAAACCGGTAATAAATCAGGAAAACCTATAGTTTTCATTCATGGAGGAGGATTGAGCAGTTGGATGTGGGATAATCAAGTTGAATTTTTTAAAAATCAATATTACTGTCTAACTCCTGATTTGCCTGGTCATGGAAATAGCAAGCGTGAAGAGTACATATCAACCAGGGATTGTACCGAAAAAATTATTGAAATTATTGAAACAAAAGCAAAGGGGAAAAAAGTTATTCTTGTAGGTTTATCACTGGGGGCACAAATAGTTGTGGATATTCTTAGCATAAGACCGGATTTAGTTGAGCGTACTCTGATAAACAGTGGTATTGTCAGATCTTTTAAACTATTAAATTCCATGATACCATTAATGGTAAAGTGGTCAATACCTCTTGCCCACAACAGAAAATTTGCTAGGTTTCAAGCTAAAGATATGTATATTAGTGATAGCTCTTTTGAAACATACTATCAGGATACTAAGTCTCTTACTGCAAAAACACTTTCAACTTTTATGATTGGATATTTTAATTATAAATTACCTGATACTTTTAAAGAAATGACTGTACCTTCCTTAGTTCTTATAGGTTCTAAGGAGCCAAGTATCATGAAAAAATCCTTAATTGCCTTGGTGAAATCAAATCCAAACTGCAAAGGATATATTATGCCTGATGTAAAGCATGGTGCTTCACTTTCAAATCCAAAACTATTCAATGAGGTGCTGTCTGCATGGATCAATAAACAGCCTTTACCATTAGAAATTCATGAATTTTCATAACTAAATGCTACTAAACAAATAATATGAGGTGAAGTAATTGTGTACTAATTTTGAAAAACTTCCAGAAGAAAAGAAGAAGAAAATAATTGATGCCTGCATAAAAGAATTTAGTAAAAATGGCTATGTTAATGCCTCTACTAATAATATCGTTTTAAATGCAGGCATCTCAAAAGGCTCCCTATTTAACTATTTCGATAGCAAGAAGAAGCTTTACCTATATATTTTGGATTATGCAATTAATTTCTATGTAAATTTAATGCTGAAAAAGATGAAGATAAATAATCCTGACATTCTTAAACGTATTTTAGAATGGGCTGAATTAAAACTTTCTATTGCAATGGAACAACCAATAGCTTATCAGTTCTTTGCAACTGCATTTATAAATATTCCGGAAGAATTAAAAGCTGATATTGAGATTAGATATAATAAATTATATGCTGAAGGATATAAGCTAACTGTGGAGGATATTGACTATACATTGTTCAGGGATGATATCGATAAGCAAAAGGCCATAGAATTAATAATTATGTCTATGAACGGAATTTTGGAAAAATATATTTCACTATATAAATCACTTGAGGATAATGGCTATAACCAAATTCCTCAAGCTTATGATCAATTAAAAGAATATATTTTGATTCTTCGAAAAGTATATTATAAAAATTCTTAGGTTAAGTACTAAAATAATTTTTAGACCAGACTATATTAATATAGAAAGAAATCCAGATGGATGGGAAAATACAGTGTTTTATTAAATGTAATATTATTTTCAGTTTATCATTTTTGGTCACCTTGGCTTATTATAGCAAGAATTCTAGGAATGTTACCATTGTATTATTGTGTATATAAAAAGGATTCATTAAAATTAGCTATATTAGTACATTGCCTAGTCAATTTCACAGATGTAGTAAGTTTTATGTTGTTATTGAAATAATGGTGAATAATAGTAATAGTGTTTGTCTACTAAATTCAATGTAAAAATTAAGAGGATAATCTACAAAATCATCCTCTTAAAATAAAACATATATTCATATTGGAAAAATTTTTTGTTGAGATACACAAAATTATTGACAGACTCCTATATTTTCATATTAAAAATTTTTCTAAACTAGTTTCTGATTAAATATATTAGTAAGATTTAATTTTTCAACCTTTCGTTTTATTTCATCTCTATCTGTGGTGTATAAACCTAACTCGATCATTCTTTTAAAGTATTCAGAACCAGCAAAGGTGTAACGCTTTCTTCTTCCGTCTTTTTCCAGCATTTTGTAATTTGCAAAAGCTAAGAGATCTCCTGTAGCTAAATCTCTTGGCAAAATCAAAGATGGAATTCCAAGAGCACTTCTTACAGCATTGTGGCCGGCCAGAGAACCTGTTAATATAGCTTCCGTATGTCCAACGAATAAGCCGCTTTTTTCTCCACCACAAAACAGATTATCAATACCTTTTACCTTCATATCATCATTTCGAGGTGCAACAGATAAATAACGAATAGAATTTCCTTTACCACCTGCATAGGGATCTATAAATTTAACGCCTTCAAGACCAGGTATCTTTCTGAGCTTTTCTAAGGGGTAGAAAGTTGTCATGAGTTTTGCATGACCAGTATCCAAAAGTATCACATTCTCAGCAAATTCCTTTAGAGCATACTGCTGGCAAACTTTTATTTTAAGCTTATCTAAGTTTACATCTTCATAAGGAATTTTTAGTATAACTACACCTTTTTCATCCAATTCTTCAACTATGTCAGGACTCAGTGATTCTTTAGCAAGCTTACAGGAGCCACTAAAGGCACCAAGATTTCCATCTTCTCTTTGACCTTGCAAATCATCAACACCTGCTCTGCTACTTATGCTTACTCTTGGTCCAAAGGCGGGACACCTGAGTATACACATGGAGCATCCGTTACCGTATTTCAAGCAGTTGCCCATGGGGCCAGTTGAACCAGTGGCTTCTATGAATACATCTCCAGTTATATAAGTGCCATCTGAAAGATAAATTCCTTCTATTTTATTGTCAATTTTTTTTACGTCTATTACTCTTTTTATTAAATTTATTGATATATCTAGATCTTTTAAATAATTACGAACTGATGGCTCAATTTTATTTACATCATAAAGCCAGGCATGTTTATGTCCTGGAAAATCAATATTTCTATGTCTTGTATTTTTATCTGTTATGTTTATTAAATCCCCTGCACCTAGAGCAAGTAGTTCCTCTGCGGCAGTATATCTTCCATTATTTCTCATTATGCCACCAACATTTCCAAGTCCTAATAGCAAATCAGTTTTTTCATAGATTTCAACCTCTGCGCCAGCTTTTTTAGCAGTAATAGCTGCTGCGCAGCCAGACCAGCCGCCTCCAATAATTATAACTTTCATATAAAATAATCCTCCTCAATAAATTCATTGAAATCTTAACTATAATGACCTTCTGCCTTTAAATATATATTTGGGATCAATTTGTAATTTGCACAATCTTTTTACTATATCATCATCATATCGGGTACTGCAGGTACCGCATATGCCTTCACCACAGCACATTCTTGCATTATTACAGCAGGCTATTTTAGTATCATCGCTAGTTGCTTCTAGAAGGTTACTTATAAATATATCTGGACCGGAACAATATATAATATTTATATCTTTTTCATATTTATTTATAATACTTTTTAGTTCATCAGAAAGGGTACCATCGGTGTTTAAAATATTACACTGAATTAATTTAGCATTGCATAAATCAAGATATTCTTTAATTAAAATATCTTTGAAATTACCTTTATCAACCACGGCAATAATTTCATTGCCGTTTCCATATAATTTTTTCATTACAGGTACCATGGGTGCCATTCCAATACCTCTGGCAATTATTAAAGAGGTACCATCCTTACTTTGATATATATTTTTTAAACCAAGGATACCATTCCAATATGGTCCTCTTATAGCTATGTTGTCATTCTCTTTAAGTTCATCAATGGTTTTAGTTTTTATGCCTTTTGTTTCAATTACTATTTTTATAATATTTTCATTTACATCTGTATCCATTATTGAAATTGGAGCATCAAAATATCCGCTGCTTTTAGGATTTCTTACAAAAATAAAACTACCAGGATGTGACAGTTCTTGAACAAGCTTATGCTTCGCAATTATAGTAAAGCAAATAACATTTGTATCTAATAACTCTTTTTTCAGTATTTTGCATAGTGATACTTTCCTTAAGTTTTTTGCATGGTTTCCATTCCAGGCATATTCCTGATATATACAAACTCCTTTCCAGTTCGTACAATCACAAAAATTTTTCCCTTGAAGATGGGAACAAAGTAGGCAATCACCGGTTTCAGCAAGATGACATGGGCAATATTCTGTTCCAGCATCAATACAATCCTTTATTTCGTAATTCATATTCTGACCTCCAAAATGTTAAATAAAGACCTTTATAATAGCATATTTATATGAGGGAATTTGTGTTACTAATGCAGGTTAATTAGTAGTAACTTACTTTTTATATAGGGCATAATAATCATTATAAAACTGGACCACGGAGGAATCAAAACTATGGAATATAAATCTATTATTAAGTTCAGACCATACTTATATAAAGAAACAAAAAAGGATGCAAGCCTTGTAAAACAAGGACTTAGTATTGATGATATAAAGATGAAATCAATAGAAGATAATATCTTTCAGCTTGAAAGTGAAGCCAGAAAGAAGGAAGTTGCATCAATAATTGCTGTAAGACTAAAAGACTTAGATGAATACATAATATATAAAATATCAGAAGGTAATATAGAAACATCAAAGATACTTGTTCTATATTCGATTATTAGAACAGATAGGTTATTTTTTGAATTTATGAATGAAATTTACAGAGAGAAATTGTTATTAAGGAAAAATCAAGCATTAGAGTATATGACACCATCTCAATTTAGAGATAAATATAAAATTTTGATAGCATCTTAGTAAAACTTAATTGAAATTTCTATAAGATGAAAACAATAGTAATATTGCGATTTAAAGATAATCCCTAACTCTGAAGTGTCCTCTTTTTCGGGAAAAGCTCAAACGAAGATAGCTGAAATGATATTGCAGCTGGAAGATGTGTATATATGTTATCCTGGTTGGGAAATTAAGGGTGAATTGAAGTAAAATAGAAATTTATCCTATGCTGTAATTAAAAATAATGTAAATGATTACATATACTATATATAATATTGGCAAGTTTAAAAGTAATAAAAATACTGTTTCTGGTAATGCAATAAAATTAAAAAACTATTGACAATAGATAAGTAATAAGATAAACTGAAAATCATATAAAACATATATGTAAACGTGGATATAAATTAACAGCTTGCTACATAGTGTTATTACTTCAAAAATATAGAAATAATTATTTTCTAACTGGAAAACCGGAGGACAAATATTCTTTATTGAATTTTGTGCTCTTTTTTTGGTTGTAATTTAATTTTTAACCATTAATTACATGATTGTTTTATATTATTTAGAAACCTGTAATAATATTAGAAAAAAAGGATGTGTTAATTATGAGATTATATTCTACTTTGCAGAGACCTCACAAAATACTTTGAGGATTACAGCTGATTTAATCCGATAACTACCCACTCTAATACTCCTATCTTCTTCAAAGTAGAAGTAAAGAGTGGCTACGTCCCTGGATAACGATTTCTAAGCATCAGATGGAATAAAAACTCCACCTGATACCAAGAACTCTGTTTATGTAAATATTTGAATTAGAGAGTTATAAAAAGGAATTAATAGTATATTTAACAAAAAATAAAGAGGTGATTTAAATGGCAATAAATCTAAATTTACCAGAACTAGATATAAGAGATAAGAGATTAGGGGCAATTATATCTTATAATGGCTCTGCACAAGATATTTATGAAAAATCTCTAGAGCGTAGTATAAAACCACAGGAAAGAAGTTTTAGCCAGTGTGGAGCTTGTTCATCTTCCTGTGCTTTTGGAATTGTATCAAATATTATTGGATCTGTAGTTATAAATCATGCACCAATTGGCTGTGCATCAGATTTTGCTACGGCGCAGAATAATATTAGAAGAGGATCTGCCTTGAGAGGAATAGATACTGGAAATTTTAAAGCTATAAGTACAAATCTTGAAGAAAAAGACACCATATATGGTGGATCAGGTAAATTAAGAGAAGCTGTGCTGCTTGCAAAAGAAAGATTTAATCCAAAGGTAGTATTTGTAACTGCCTCCTGTGCTTCAGGAATTATTGGAGAAGATTTAGAAAGTTTAACAGATAATTTAAGTAAAGAAACGGGTATTAATGTTGTACCTGTTTATTGTGAAGGATTTAAATCTAAAGTTTGGACAACTGGCTTTGATGCATCTGGGCATGCAATATTAAGAAAGATAGTTAAGAAGTCTAGTAAAAAGACTAATTATATAAATATTATTAATTTTCAGGGAGCTCACGTATTTGATGATTTATTAGGAAAACTTGATTTAAAACCAAGATATTTATTCCCATTTTCAACTATTGAAGAAATTGAGAATATATCAGATGCAGTGGCAACAGCAAACATATGTGAAACTCTAGCTTCATATGTGGCAGCAGCTTTAGAAAGTGAATTTGATGTACCTGAGGTTAGGGCACCTGTTCCAACAGGAATAAAATGGACTGATGAATGGTTAAGAGAAATAGGGAGAATGACAAATAAGGAAGAAAGAGTTGAAGAAGTAATAAAGGAAGAACATGAGAAAATTAAGCCCAAATTGGACGATCTTAGAGCAAAGCTAAAAGGAAAGAAAATATATATTATGGCTGGAGATGCAATTGTTCAAAGCTATGTAAGTGCTGCTGATTCCTTAGGACTTGAAGTAATAGGAGCGGTAGCTTTCCACCACGACCAAGCTTATGATAATGATTATCAAGAACTTAATACGGTAGGGAACATGTTAAAGCATATTGGAGATGTTGAAAATTATTGTGTAACTAATAAGCAGCCTTATCAATTTACAAATATATTAAAGGAATTTAAACCTGATTTTGTACTTGCAAGGCATCCAGGCATTGCAGTAGTAATTAATAAATTAGGTATCCCAGCTTTTCATTTAGCTGATCCAAACATGATAATAGGTTATGATGGAGTAGTTGCTTTAGGAGAAAAAGTTTATGAGGCAATAAGGACGCAAAAATATGTTGAAACATTGGCTAAACATTTTGAGTCACCATATACGGATTGGTGGTCAAAACAAGACTCATTTACATTTGCAAAGGGAGGAAAAAAACTTGGGTAACGTAATTGAACAGCCAAGATATACTTGTGCAATAGGATCACAACATACGGTTCTTGCAATAAGAGGAGCAGTACCAGTTTTACACTGTGGACCTGGCTGCAGTAACAAAGTTTCATTGGCTTTAACAACATCAGCAGGTTATCAAGGGGAAAGTGATTTTGGAGGAACCCACATACCTTGCACAAATTCATCAGAAAAGGATATAGTTTTTGGTGGAGAGAAGAAACTTGATGAAACAATTGATGGTGCATTAAAGGTACTTAAGGGTAATTTATTTGTGGTTTTGACAGGATGTACAGCAGATATAGTTGGAGATGATGTTATATCTATAGCTAGTAAATATCAAAGAGAAGGAAAACCAGTTATTAATGCAGAAACAGCAGGTTTTAAAGGAAGTAACTACGTAGGTCATGAGCTTGTCATAAAAAGCATAATTGAACAATATATAGGAGATGCTAAGCCAAAGGTTAGAAAGGGCTTAGTAAATGTATTTTCAGTTGTTCCAAATCAAGATCCATTTTGGAGAGGTGATTTAAAGGAAATAAAAAGAATTTTAACTGCCATAGGCTTAGAAGTAAATATACTTTTTGGGTATGAGAGTAAAGGTGTTGAAGAGTGGAAGGATATTCCTAATGCAGAATTTAATTTAGTGCTAAACCCATGGGTTGGATTAAAGGCGGCAAAACTTCTTGAAAGAAAATTTGGAACTAAATTTCTTCATTATCAAGAGTTGCCTGTTGGTGCTGCTGCAACTAGTAAATTTTTAAGAACTGTTGGAGAGTTTGCAAATCTTGATAAAGATAAGGTTGAACAAGTAATAAAGGAAGAGGAATTTTCATTTTATAAATACTTTTTAGATATTGGTGACTTTATAGCTGAAGGAAGGGCAGGATTACCTTTTGAATTGTATACTATTGCTGATTCTGCTTATGCAATAGGTGCGAGTAATTTCCTAATTAATGAATTAGGATATGTTCCTAAGGGTGCTTTTTTAATAGATAATGTTCCAGAAAAATATAAAGATAATGTTACTAATATATTTGAAGGAATTCATGAGGAATATAAAGGAAAGGTATTTTTTGAAAACGATGGGGGATCTATAGAAAAAATAATAAGAAATGATGTAAATATTCCTAGAAAAACCCTCATTTTAGGAAGCACCTGGGAAGATAAGTTATCTGAAGATTTAAATGCACCAGTAGTTTATATAAGTAATCCAATTTTAGATAAACTAATTGTAAATAAAACTTATATTGGTTATACTGGGGGATTAAATCTTATTGAAGAAATTTACTCTTCTATTTTAAGTAATAAGAATTTCAATCAAAGAGTTAACGCTATATCTATATAAACTAATGAATTAAAAAAAGGTTAAATATAATAATATTTTTAAGAAATTAAAATTGTTTTTCAAATTGAACTGAAGAAATATAACCTAATGATGAATGCAGTCTTCTGGTATTATAGAACATTTCTATGTATTCGAATATTGCATTCTTAAATTATTTGTAAATTTAAGGAGGAATTATTTATGTCTATTAAAATTGCTGTAGGAAGCAGTGATGGAAAGGTTATTGATCAACATTTTGGGAGTGGAAATAAATTTTATGTATTTGAAGTTTTTGAAGATGGCACTAACCAGTATATTGAAACATTTGATATTAAGGAAGAAGACATAATCAATGAAAGTAAAAAATATAGTTCAAAAAAAGTACGTAGTTTAGATAGGACTCACAGTGGAAGTCTTGGTGGAGGCTGCGGCAGTGGTTCTCAAGGTAGCTGTGGAGGTGGTTCATGCTCTGGAGGACATGATGATTCTCAATTAATTGGAAGGATAAGTCTGCTTTCAAAATATGATGCCGTTTTAGTAAATAAAATTGGGAATAAAGCTGAAAAGATGTTAATATTCAGTGGTTTACATGCTTTTGAAAATGGTGGCATAATTGAAGAGGCCTTATCAAAATTGTACATTTATTTAAAGAGAACAAAAGCAATATAATAATCATTAATTTCTAAATAATTTAATCGTAATTCTAAAATAAAGTACTGTATTCCAAATTATTCATATGAATTTGGAATACAGTACTTTATTAATATTGTAATAAAAAAATCTTTTTTATTCACGAAAGGAGTGTACCTATGGTAAGTAAAATTAAAAATGTTACTATTATTTATGCGGACAAGCTGAAAAAAATATAAGTAAATATGAAAAATTAGTTGCTAAGAGCATTTACATAATAAATTTATTAAAATCCAAAAGACACTATGATGACTATAAAGTTTTCATAGTGTCTTTAAAAAATAATTTTTATGTTTATGGAATTTATACTGGTGAGATAAAAGCTTAGATGAATTTTATGGATAGAGTAATTTCATTATTTACTAAGTAATAGGCTGTGTTTTCCTCAACTTTATAATAGATTTTTAAATCTACTATATCTGATAATTTATGAGTTTCAGACCATTTTAGTCTAAATTGTTCTACTAAGTAGTCTTCGCTTATTTCTTTACCTAAATATTGTATATAGATAGATTTAGTAAAAGCTTTAGGTTTATTTATGTTAGATTTAACAGAGTTTACTAATTCTTCTGAAGCATTTAATACTTTTTTAGCAGTAGCTTTGGAAACATCCAGGGTAACATCCTTTAAATCACTTAAATTCTTTTGTATATTTTCTTTAGACTTGTTTAAAGGTGGCTCTATATTTTCTTTAATCCCCTTTATGTTAACTGCTTTTGCTATGTCCTCGGAAGTCTTAGCTATTGTTTTTTGGGCAGTCTTGGAAGCAACCCTTACCTTTTGAGCTGTAGATTTGGAAACATCTTTGAGTTCATTTAAATTTTTTTGTATATTCACTTTAGCAGTTTCAGACGCATCAATTACCTTTTTAGCAGTAACTTTAGAAGCATCTATAGTGGCGTCTTTGAGTTCATTTAAATTTTTAATTCTTTTACTCATTTTAAGCACCTCCTAAAATATATTCTATAAGCTTATTTTATCATTGTTAGTAAATAATAACAATAACCTCATAAATCAATTTTGAATATCTATAGTACAACAAATTATCTTTACTAGTAAAACAGTTATTTTATTTAAATAACATCTATTAATTGATATTAAGCAAAGGTGCAATTTTAATTGTATTGGTATGTCCAATATTGTGGAAATGTTAGTGATACAATTATTAAAAAAATTTAAATTTCTATAAAGTAAAAATAGAGCTTAGTGAGGAATTTAAGCAATTTAGGCTATGCTCACTAAGCTCTATTATTTAGTATTTTAGAAAGATCTATTGTATTCTTATTATTTGCTTTTCAATGTTTTCAGGAGATCTGCCTTCAGCTGATATAATTGGAATCTTTGTAGAAGAATTCTCAATTCCAATAAAGTTTTCATTTTCTCCAGTGGAAACTATAAAATCAACACTGTTTAAAAAATTTTTGTCATTGATTTCAGTAGTCTCAAATTCCTTAACGTTGTAGCCTCTGCTTTTTAAAAAACTTTCTACATTACTTAAGCCTTTTTCTACGCCAATAGTTCTTATCATAATATCACCTCTATGTTATTGTTAACAAAATAGAAATCAATATACAGAAAAAAATATTACTATATTATTTGATTTTCATGAATATAAAATATATAATTCAATATGTGAATTTATATTATAGGTAAACAAGTTCAGAATTTAACATACGTATCCATTTGTGTTACTAAATTTCACTAAAACATGGATTGATTGTTTAGCTTGATATTATACAAAAAATAATTTTAAATAAAAATGAATTAATATATTATTAATTAAGACATATGAAAATAAATAGTAAGTCAAAGATGCGAGCATACTGACTAGTTAATTATTTGAATGTGCCAAAATACTAACTAATTCAACAGTTTAGTTTTTAGAGGTTGAATTTTGGTTACTTAATAGGTGATTATTATGGAAGAAAGATTGCAGAAATTTATGGCAAGTTGTGGAGTAGCATCAAGAAGAAGCTGTGAGAGAATAATAGAAGAAGGAAGAGTAAAGGTCAATGGTGTTGTGGCTCGGCAACTAGGTATTAAAATAGATGTAGATTTGGATGAGGTTTTGGTAGATGGAAATAAAATTTTTCTTGAAGAAAAAAAGGTATATATTATGCTCAATAAACCAGAGGGCTATTTATGTACATTAAAGGATGAAAGAGGAAGAAAAACTGTACTGGATTTGGTAAAAGTAAATGAAAGAATTTTTCCTATAGGCAGGCTTGACTATGATACCTCGGGATTATTAATTATGACTAATGATGGAGAGGTGTATAATAAAGTAATACATCCCAGTAAAAAAATAGATAAGGTTTATGAAGCCACTATAAAAGGGCAGCCTTTCAAAGAAGAGATAAAAAGATTTTGTAATGGAATAGATATAGGTAATTATATTACAGCACCAGCGGAGATTAGGATAATTGAAGGCAATGAAGAAAAGTCCAAAGTGGAAATTACAATACATGAAGGTAAAAAGAGGCAGATAAGAAGGATGTGTAAGGCCATCAAGCATCCTGTAATTACTTTAAAAAGATTATCTATTGGTAAAATAGCTTTAAATACAGGTCTAAAAAAGGGACAATGGAGATATTTAGAGGTTAGTGAAATAGATTATCTTAAAAATTTATAATTCATTTGTCAAAATTTTTTGATAAATGAATTAATTCATGAAAAATATGTATTGAAAATGAATACATTATTGAAAAATTTATAATTTGATGATAAAATTAAATGAATATTTTACATAGGCTTCATTTTTAAGAAAGGGCTGATTTGTTATGGATAATAGTGAGGAAAGTGGCAAGCAGGATTTGATGAGAACTATTCAACTAAAATTTCAAAGACTTAGTAAAGGTCAGAAATTAATAGCTGAGTACATATTAAAGCATTATGATAAAGCTGCATTTATGACAGCGGCAAAATTAGGTGTAAGTGTTGGAGTAAGTGAATCTACGGTAGTTAGATTTGCCAATGAATTGGGCTTTAGTGGTTATCCTAAATTACAAAAAGCTTTACAGGAATTGATAAAAAATAAATTAACTACAGTTCAAAGATTAGAACTTTCAAATAATTTTATAAGTGAAGAAAATGCATTAAAGGGTGTTTTAAAATCTGATATGGAAAATATAAGGACTACATTGGAAAAAATAAATCATCGTGCTTTTGAAGATGTGGTTAATTGTATTTTTGCAGCAAGGAAAATATATATAATTGGTCTTAGAAGTTCAACAGCATTATCTGAGTTTTTGGGTTTCTATTTAAATTTAATTTTAGATAATGTTAATATAGTTGCCTATGGTATGAGTGATATATTTGAACAGCTAATTAACATATCTCATGAGGATCTTGTAATCGGCATAGGATTTCCAAGGTATGCTATAAGAACTATAGAAGCACTTAATTATGCACAAAGTAGGGGTACAAAGGTAGTAGCTATAACTGACAGCTTACTTTCACCTTTAGCCACAAAAGCTGATTATACTTTGATAGCACAGAGTAATATGGCATCTTTTGTGGATTCTTTAGTGGCGCCCTTAAGTGTAATAAATGCATTAATTGTAGCTGTTGGACTTAGAGAAAAAGAAAAAATATCACGTACTTTTGAAGATTTAGAAAATATATGGAAAGAATATCAAGTGTATTCCTTTAAAGCTAACGAGGAAAGATAAAACTTATATTTAAAGTTTACCATATATGTTAAGCCTTTAAGGAATTTTGTTACCGGCGAAAGCGACATAGTCGCTTTTTTTATTTGCGAGTATACTAAAGAATTTAAAGATTATAGGGAGTATATTAAAGAAAATCGAAGATCATAGAGGGAGTGATTTCTTGAAACGAGTTATAGTTGTTGGTGGAGGACCGGCAGGTATTATGGCTGCTATGGCAGCTGCTGAAAGAAATAAAGTATTACTAATTGAAAGAAACGAAAAATTAGGAAAAAAATTATATATTACGGGTAAAGGAAGATGTAATGTAACCAATAATAAGGATATTAGTGAATTCTTTGATTTTATTCCTGGAAATCCTGAATTTCTATATAGTTCTTTATATACCTATAATAATATTGATATTATAAATTATTTTGAAGAAATGGGAGTAAATTTAAAAGTAGAAAGAGGAGATAGGGTTTTCCCGAAATCTGATAAGTCTTCCGATATAATAAATGCATTAAGGAGATCTTTAGATGATAAAAATGTAGAGATTATGTTGAATACACAGATAAGTAGTATTAATATAGAAAATGACAGTGTAAAAAGTTTAATTACAGATGATGGCAAGGTAATTAAGGGGGATCATTTTATAATATGTACAGGCGGATTATCCTATCCTCAAACAGGTTCTACAGGAGATGGATTAACTTTTGCTAAAAAAGCTGGTCACCACATTACTAAAATCAAACCTTCTCTTGTTCCAATAGAAGTTAAAGAGCCATGGATAAAAGATCTTCAGGGCCTTTCTCTTAGAAATGTAGAGCTACTTATTAAAAACAATCAGAAGACAGTATACAGAGAATTTGGAGAAATGCTATTTACCCATTACGGAGTATCTGGTCCTATTGCATTAAAAGCCAGTAGAATTATTGATGAAAAAGCTGATATGTCTATAGTGATAAATTTAAAGCCAGCTTTAAAAATTGAGGAACTGGATAAGAGGATACAAAAAGACTTTATAAAATTTTCAAATAAGGACTTTAAAAATTCTTTGAATGAATTACTTCCTCAAAAGTTAATAAGTACTATTGTTAATCTTTCAGGTATAGATGAAAATAAAAAAGTAAATTCTATAACGAAAGAGGAAAGAAGAAAATTGATTAATATTATACAGAATTTTACTTTAAAGGTTAAGGGCTTACGTGGAATTGAAGAGGCCATAGTTACTTCAGGAGGAGTGGATATAAAAGAAATAGATCCTTCTACCTTAAAATCAAAGCTAATAAATAATTTATCCTTTGCAGGAGAAGTAATGGATGTTGATGCATATACTGGCGGATATAATATACAAATAGCTTTTTCTACAGGACACCTGGCAGGAGAAAATATAGATTAAGGTCTTTAAGATATTCTTAAAAATAATAATTTGTTAATTTATAATAAGTTTAAAGGATTTTAATTTTTTTTATAGAATATATAAAAAGTGAACTTTTGTGTAAGAAAGGCGGATTATAATTGAGATTGTCTGTAGCCATAGATGGGCCTGCTGGAGCAGGTAAAAGTACCATAGCAAAAATAATAGGCAAAAATTTTAATCTTATGTATATAAATACGGGAGCAATGTACAGAGCCATAACTGTAGTGGCCATTAGAAACAATATAACTTACTCAGAAATAGAAAAATTATGTAAACTTACAGATTCTTTAGAAATGCATTTTGATGAAGATAAAATTGTTGTGAATAATGAGGATTTAAGTGATAAAATAAATATGCCTGATATCAGTAAACAGGTATCAAATTATGCTGCTGTTTCTGAAATAAGAGAAAGGCTTGTAAGACTTCAAAGAAAAATGTCTGAAAAATATGATGTGGTTATGGATGGAAGAGACATTGGAACTGTGGTTTTAAAGGATGCTTCCTTTAAATTTTATTTAACTGCTTCTCCTGAAAAGAGAGCAAGGAGAAGATTTGAAGAATTTATGGATAAAGGTATCAATGTAGATTATGAAAAAATACTTAGTGACATAATAAAAAGAGATTACATAGATTCCCATAGAGAAGTGAATCCTTTAACTAAGGCAGAAGATGCTATAGAAATAGATTCTTCTGAGATGACTATTGAGGAAGTAGTAGATTTTATAACTAATTGTATAAGAAAAGATATTTGTGAAGCTTCAGGCATCTTCAAAAAATAACTTAGTCAGTATGATAACCTATTTTGAATCCTACTGCGTCAACAGAACCCTCTGATAGCTCACTATCATCAGAACCTGTTTCTTTGTTGGATTTAAAATATTCGTCGCACCTTTGACTTGTTATTTTTTTCAGATGCCTTAGATTAATTCTGAGGTGGTTTTTAGATGAAAAAAATTATTTTAGCAGATAGTGCAGGTTTTTGTTTTGGTGTAAAAAGAGCTGTTGATATAGCAACGAGTACAGAAAAAAAATACAATAAAAAAATTTATACCTTAGGACAATTAATTCATAATAATGATGTAGTTAAATATCTGGAAGAAAATAATATTTATGCAATAGATATTGAAGATATAGATAAATTAAAGGAAAGTGATGTTGTTATAATAAGATCACATGGTATTTCTCCTGATATACTAAAATTATTAAAAGATAAAAATTTAAATGTTGTGGATGCTACTTGTCCATTTGTGGCTAAAATACATGAAAAAGTAAAAGAATATAGTGAAAATGGCTATGAACTTATTATTGTTGGAGATAAAGATCATCCAGAAGTAATGGGTATAAATGGCTGGTGTGGTAATAGAGCTATTATCTCCAAAAAAGGTGAAAACCTAGATAATATTTCACAAAAAATATGCGTAGTTGCACAGACTACAGAAAAACAGGAAAATTGGGAAAAAGTATTATCAGCAGTGTCAGAAAAAGCTAAAGATGCAGTATCTTTTAATACTATATGCAGTGCTACAGAGATAAGACAAAAAAAGGCTGAAGAATTATCAAAAAACTCAGATGTGGTGGTAGTAATTGGAGCACATCATAGTTCCAATACTACTAAGCTCTATGAAATATGTAAAAGCAATTGTGAAAATACAATACATGTAGAAAATTCAGGTGAAATACCTGATGAATTATATAAAGAAAAGAATAATATTATAATAGGCGTTGCAGCAGGAGCTTCAACACCAGATTGGATTATAAAGGAGGCAATAAATAAAATGAGTGATGAACAAAATGTAGAAGGTATGAATGAAGTAATTAGAATGATGGATGAAAATGAAAAAAAGGTTTATGTAGGTGCCTTGTTAAAAGGAGAAATAATACAAATTAATGACAAAGAAGCATTTTTAAATATTGGATACAAAAATGATGGTATACTTCCTTTAAGTGAAGTTACCAGTGACCCAAATGTAAAATTAACTGATTTATTTACTGTAGGCGAAGAAATAAAAACTAAGGTAATAAAATTAAAAAATGAAGATAATTATGTAGTCCTTTCAAGAAGTGAACTTGAGAGAGATGAGGGACATAAAGCTATAAAAGAAGCCTTTGAGAGTAAAGCTTCCATAAAGGTATTGGTAAAAGAAGAAGTTAATGGAGGACTTGTATCAAGATATAAAGGCATAAGAGTATTTATTCCAGCCTCCCATATAGAACTTTATCATGTAGATGATTTGAGTGCCTATGTAGGAAAAGAATTAGAAATTAACATAATTGAATTTTCAAAGAGAAGAAATACTACTAGAATTGTAGGTTCAAGAAGAGATTTGTTAAAGTCAGTTAAGCAAGAATCAGAAGAAAAAACTTGGGAGTCTTTAGAAAAGGGCCAAATAGTAGAAGGGCAGATAAAGAGACTTACAAACTTTGGAGCTTTTATTGATATAGATGGGGTTGATGGACTTCTACACGTATCTGAAATATCCTGGGGAAGAATAGAAAAACCTTCTGATGCATTAAAGGTTGATGAAAAAATTAAAGTATATATTTTAGATGTAGATAAAGAAAACAAGAAATTATCTCTTAGTGTTAAGAAACTAGTTGAAGATCCTTGGATAAATGTAGAGGAAAAATATCCTGTAGGTTCAGTGGTATTAGGTAAAGTTGTACGTTTTGCTACCTTTGGTGCTTTTATTGAGTTAGAACCAGGTGTAGATGCACTTGTACACATATCAGAAATAAGCCACAAGAGAATAGCTAAGCCTTCAGATGTACTTAGTATAGGAGAAGAAGTTAAGGCTAAAATTCTTGATGTAAATAAGGAAGATAAAAAAATAGGTCTTAGTATAAAAGAAGTTGAAGAAACTGTTGATTAATTATAATAATTATTATAAAAAATATAAGTAAAAGATATTTTAATTAAGAGTAAAAGGTATGCGTTTAACATGATTTATGGAAGGCATGCCTTTTACTTTTTGTAATAAATTATGCTTATAAATAATATATTTTATCATTGAGAGTATAGGGGGATTTGTATGGAACAAATTAAGAACTTCAATACTACCAATGATTTAACAGATTATGAAATAAGCATGATAAAAAATGTAATGAATAAATACGATGTAACAATTAATTGTATAGAAAAAGTAAGAAGTGCTTATAAGATAAAAACAGAAAATGAGTTTTTATGTTTAAAAAGAATAAAACATGGCAAAATGAAACCTATAAATGGAAGTATTCTTGTAGAGGAATTAAAAAAAAATAATTTTAATAAGGTACCAGAATATATAAGAACTAAAAACAATAAATTTTTTGTGAAGTATAAAGGATTTATTTTTTATGTAATTAAGTGGATTAGTGGTAATGAATGTACCATGAAAAATTTAGATGAGGCTGTTAATTGTGCTAAATTATTAGGAGAATTTCATTTAGCTAGCAGCAAAATAGATAAAAGAAAATTATATTTAAAAGATAACACAAAAAATTGGAATAAAATTTTTACAAAGTACCTTAGTGATATAAAGAATTACAAAGAAATTATAAATAATAAAACTACTATTAATGAATTCGATAGATTATATGAAAAAAATATAGAGTATTTTTATCTTAGAGGTATTTTTGCTCTGAATTTACTAAATCAGTCTTCTTATTACAAATTTAATTATAAAAATAAAACAATTTGTCATGACAGCTATTATTATCAGAATATAATAAAAAAAGAGAATGATTACTATATAGTAGATTTAGATAGCATTGTAATTAATCTAAAAATTTACGATTTGGGTAAAATGATAAATAGACTTATGTATAATAGTCATTATAAATGGGACTTTAGCAAAGCTAAAATTTTAATAGAAGCCTACAATTCAGTAAATAAGCTTTCTTTAGAGGAACTAGAAATAATGCTGGCACATATTATTTTCCCAAGAAAGTTTTGGAAATTAGGTAAAAAGAGATATGTTAAAAAAAAGGATTGGGAAGAAAGTAAATACATGCATAAATTAAAACGGATTATCAGGCTTAATCACAAACAGCAAAAATTTATTGAGGCTTACAAAATTTATTTGTATGATTTTGTTTAATAATAATCCAATCAATTGACAACAATGACATAAATATTTATACTTATGCATATAAAAACAAATAAAAAGTGGAATTTACTCTAATATATTTCTTGTGAGATAAATATAAAATATATGGATTTTAAATATAATTTTTTAATCAATTGTAGGTAATAAATAATTTATTTCTTTAAAAATATTTTAAATCAGTATAAAGTGTAAGAGGGTTAGTATGTACAATTGTATAGATTTAAATAAAACAAATATTTATAGTCTAAAAAAGTTGGGAGCTTTTGGGACTAAATTTAATAATTTAAATAAGGATTTTTTCAATATCTATGATAATTTAAATTTTATTCAAAAATATTTTCAAAGGAAAAGGGTTAAAATTTTAAATCACGGTGAGGAATCCATAGGGTATATTTGGACTACAAATAATTTTAGAGCAGTTTATACTATAGAAGCAATGAATGTAGTACCAAGTAATAATTTAAATTTAAAAAAATGCTATGAAAAGTTATTATATGCAGTTAGTAACAAAGGTGTTTTTATTTATGAATGTGAAAAAAATGATTATAATTTTAAAACTTTAAAAGATATAGGTTTCAAGGCTATGAATGGAACATTAGAAATGTGCTGTTCCTTAGATAATGATTATAATTTTGAAATTAAAGATGATATAGTTATTGAAAATCTAATTTTAAATAGAGATGAGAAAAAAAGATGTGACATACAAAATGATATCTTTAAGAAAGATGGAAGAACTCCGTTAGATGTTGAGGATATCTACTTCGACCAATGCCAAAATTACTATTTTCAGCAAGGATGTTTTTTTATAAAACTTAAAAATTTTATTATAGGTTATGGACAGATAATAATAAATGATGGCACTCCCGTAATTGTTAATTTTGGCATTGTTGACAAATTCAGAGGTGAGGGTTATGGTAAGCTTTTTTTAATATTTTTGCTCTCTAAAGCGAAAAAAAATAATTTTAAAGAGATATTTATAAGAGTGGATTCTTCAAATACTATTGCTCTAAACTTATATAGAAATGTTGGCTTTAAAGTAAAAAAGGAAATATGCACCTGGAAATTTAAAGTACATTAAAAATAAATATTCTAAAAGCAGGACAATAAATTTAATATATTTATTGTCCTGCGTATTTATTCCATTATATTTAAAGAAGAGCTGTTTAAAATGTTTTTCAAGTATTTTAAATAGCTTCTCTTTATTCCTAATGTTATTCAAAAAGGTCATCAAAGGGTACATAGGATGTAGGGGTATTTAATAGATTTCTATTAGGTATTCTTTCAAAATACATTCTATCTTTAATTGTTTCATATTTTAGCTCTTCATCTTTTGTTTCTAATTTAGCATCATACATATAAAATAACCTCCTTATCAATGAATCTTACTCAGTGGGAGTTTGCATTCCCACTGAATTTTAGATGAATTATCCAGGGACGTGCCGGTGTTATCTCCACCTTTAGAAAAGCAGAGAACAAAAATCTTTGATTTTCTGTGAATCGCTTTCATAGAGTGCAAGCAGAGAACAAAAATTTTTAATTTTGTGTGAATCACTTTCGCTGTGTGCAAGCAGGCAAAACAAAATTTATTTTGTATTTGATCGCTTTCACAGAGTGCGGTGGAGTGCTACAGCGGCTAGTCATCGGATAAAGTGGATTTATTTCTATACTAGTATTCTCACCATATTCAAAAATAATTCTAAAAATTTACAAGATTTTAATTATTTCATATAAAATATTAAAGTAATTTTTTAAAAAATTACAAAAAGCTATAAGCTTTTATTTTGATATAAAATAAAGTATAATGTATTAGGCATTCTAAAATAGATGACAAGAGAGACATATTAGTTAAAGCATATGAAAATAAATAGTAAGTCAAAGTAGTTATTTATTTGAATGTGCCTAAAACAAAGGCTAAAGGTTTGATAAAGCAAAGAGGTGAAATTAATGGAAAATAATATTAAAAAATTTTATATAGAAACTTGGGGCTGTCAGATGAATGAGGAAGATTCTGAAAAGCTTTCAGGAATGTTAAAAATAAGTGGTTATGAAAAGACGGATGATAAAAAAAGTGCTGATTTGATCATATTTAATACCTGCTGTGTAAGAGAAAATGCAGAACAGAAGGTTTTTGGAAATTTGGGAGCTTTGAAGAGCGTTAAGGAAAAAAATCCTAATTTGATAATTGGGATTTGCGGATGTATGATGCAGCAAGATGACATGGCAAGTACCATTATAAAAAAATTTCCCTTTGTAGATATAATTTTTGGAACTCACAATTCACATATGCTGCCAGAGTATTTAAATAGAGTTAAGCAAGAAGGTAAATCCATCGTTGAAATATGGGATAAGGAAAAGGGGATAGTTGAGGGATTACCTGTAGATAGACTTAGTAAAATTAAGGCTTTTGTAACTATAATGTATGGGTGTAATAATTTTTGCACTTATTGCATAGTTCCCTATGTGAGAGGAAGAGAAAGAAGTAGAACTCCTGAGGATATAGAGAAAGAAATAAGAGAACTTGTAAAGGAAGGTTATAAAGAAATAACTCTATTAGGCCAAAATGTAAATTCTTATGGAAAGGATCTAAGTCCAGCTTTGGATTTTGCAGATTTACTCGTAAGAATAGATAAGATTGAAGGTTTAGAGAGAATAAGATTTATGACATCCCATCCTAAAGATTTATCCTTTAAGGTAATAGAAGCAGTTAGAGATGGTGAAAAAATTTGTGAGCATATACATTTGCCAGTACAATCTGGTTCTTCAAGACTTCTTAAAAAGATGAATAGACATTATGACAAGGAGTACTATATTGATCTTATAAGGAATATAAAAAGAGAAATTCCCAATATAGCTTTAAGTACAGATATTATTGTAGGTTTTCCAGGAGAAACCGAAGAAGATTTCAAAGATACCTTAGATTTGATAAGAGAAGTAGAGTACGATTCGGCCTTTACCTTTTTATATTCCCCTAGAAAGGGAACGCCGGCAGCAGAAATGGATGAAATGGTTAGTGAAGAGGTTAAGCATGAGAGATTCAATAGACTTGTAAATTTAGTAAATGAAATAAGTGCTAAAAAAAATAGGGAATACAATAATGAAATTGTAGAAGTATTAGTAGAGGGAACCAGTAAAAATGATGAAACTAAGCTTATGGGAAGGACTAGAACAGGTAAGTTAGTGAATTTTGAAGGTTCAAAAGAAAATATAGGGAATTTAGTTAAAGTGAAAATAACGAAGGCACAGTCCTTTTCATTATATGGTGAAGAGATTTAAAATTGAATTTGGCAAGTAATCTCTGTAAGTATTGGTATATTTATATTTTTGTAAAAGTTGCTAAGAAAGAAGTTAAATATAATTAAAATTTTCACAGATTACTTGATGAATTGAAGCCAAATATATAAACATAAAAAGTATCTTAAATTTAGAAAGATAGGGAGTTGTATATATGGGATTAACACCAATGATGCAGCAGTACATGAGTGTAAAAGAAAAATGTAAAGATTGTATATTATTCTTTAGACTTGGTGATTTCTATGAAATGTTTTTTGAAGATGCTAAAACAGCTTCAAGAGAATTGGAACTAGTTCTTACAGGAAAAGACTGCGGACTCTCTGAAAGGGCGCCAATGTGTGGTGTGCCCTTTCATTCTGCCAATATGTATATAACCAAACTTATAAGTAAAGGTTATAAAGTAGCTATTGGAGAGCAGCTAGAAGATCCAGCAGCGGCTAAGGGGATAGTAAAAAGAGGAATAGTAAAAATAGTTACTCCTGGTACTTATACGGATTCTTCATTTTTGGAGGATACAAAGAATAATTACATAATGAGTATTTTTGTAGATGAAGATAAATTTGGTATTAGCATAGCAGATGTCTCCACAGGAGAATTTAATTGTACTTCCTGGAATTTGGAAAGGGAGTTAATTATAAATGAAATATCAAAGTATTCACCAAAGGAAATATTAATTCAGGAGAGCTTAGATGAAAAATTATTGGAAGCTATAAAGGAAAGATTTAACTGCTCTTTTACTAAATTTCAAGATGAATTTTTTAATAAGGGTGCCTATGAAAATTTAAAACAACAATTTTTAAATTTTCAGGAGAAAAAATATGATGATCTAATTGTAGGTAGTGCCAACGGATTATTAAGATATCTAATGGATACTCAAAAGATTTCTTTAGGCCATATTGATAATATTACCCATTATAATGTAATAGATTATATGAGTATTGATGTTAATTCTAGAAAAAATCTTGAACTTACAGAAACTCTCAGGGAAAAAAGTAAAAAAGGTTCACTGCTTTGGGTATTAGATAAAACCAGCACCGCTATGGGAGGAAGGCAGCTTAGAAGGTGGATAGAAGAGCCCTTAATAGATGCAAAAGTTATAAATGAAAGGCTTGATTCAGTACAAGAATTTACAGAAAATTTATCTATTCATGAAGATTTAAAAAATGCATTGAAGCAAGTTTATGATATTGAAAGATTGGTTGGCAAGATATCTACTCTTAGTGTAAATGCAAAGGAATTAATATTTCTTAAAAACTCTATAGAAAAATTACCTGGTATAAAGGAAATATTAAAGGATTCTAAAAGTACTTTGTTAAGAGAAATATACGAGAAGCTGGATGATTTAAAGGATATATATGATATTTTAGATAGTGCTGTTTTAGATTCGCCTTCTGTTTCTGTTAAAGAGGGAAATATAATTAAAGATGGTTATAATAACAATGTGGATGAACTTCGCCAGGCAAAGGCTCATGGAAAAGAGTGGATAGCAAAGCTTGAGAGCAGTGAAAGAGAAGAGACCGGTATTAAATCTTTGAAGGTAAGCTATAATAAAGTATTTGGTTATTATATAGAAATTACAAAGTCTAATTTAAATTTAGTGCCTGAAGGAAGATATATAAGAAAGCAAACTCTAGCAAATTGTGAGAGATATATAACTGAAGAGCTTAAAATAATGGAAGAAAAAATTCTTGGTGCTGAAGAAAAACTTATAAATGTGGAATATGAGCTCTTTGTATCTATAAGAGATGAGATATCAAAACACATAGACAGAATGAAGCAGAGTGCAAAATTGTTATCTGAACTTGATTGTCTTTGTTCTTTTGCCACTGTAGCTTTAGAAAATAACTATTGTAAGCCTAAAATAGTTGAAGATGGAGCTATAGAAATTAAAGAGGGAAGACATCCTGTAGTAGAAAACATGCTTTCAGCAGGCGCTTTTGTTTCTAATGATACTAAGATAAACACTACAGATGAACAGCTTATGTTAATTACAGGACCAAACATGGCAGGTAAATCAACTTATATGAGGCAGGTAGCATTAATAGTTGTTATGGCTCAAATTGGAAGCTTTGTTCCAGCAAGGGAGGCAATTATTTCAGTTTGTGATAAAATATTTACAAGGATTGGTGCTTCTGATGATCTGGCTGCAGGAAAGAGTACCTTTATGGTAGAGATGTGGGAGGTTTCAAATATATTAAAGAATGCCACTACTAAAAGTCTTATTATATTAGATGAGGTTGGAAGGGGCACTAGTACTTATGATGGGCTTAGTATAGCTTGGTCTGTGGTAGAATATCTATGTATCAATAAGGATGTAAAATGTAAAACTCTTTTTGCTACCCACTACCATGAATTAACTTCCCTTGAAGGAGTAATTCATGGTCTTAAAAATTACTCTATAGCAGTGAAGCAAATTCAAGATGATATTGTATTTTTGAGAAAGATAGTCACCGGGGGCGCAGACCAATCTTATGGTATAGAGGTAGCAAAGCTTGCAGGACTTCCTGAAAAAGTAACCTCTAGAGCAAAGGAAATACTAGAGGAGCTGGAAAGAGAAAATAAAAATGAAATTGCTGTTGATTCTATAAGTAAAGTTTCAAAGGAAAAGAATATAAAGCAAAAAAAGAAAAAAGATAGTGAAATAGTTCAATTGGGCTTTGAAGACATAAAAAAGGATGAATTTTTAAAGAATATTGCTAAGGTTGATATAATGAATATGACACCTATGGATTGTATGAATGCACTATATAAAATCATAAAAGATGCAAAAAATCTTTAATAGAGAATATAAGGTGATAATTTGAAGAAAATAAATTTACTAAATGAAGAGACTTCAAATAAAATAGCTGCAGGAGAAGTACTTGAGAGACCATCCTCTGCAGTAAAGGAATTGGTGGAAAATGCCATTGATGCACATTCAAAGGTTATAACTATAGAAATTGAAGAGGGTGGGCAAAAACTCATAAGAGTTTCTGATGACGGTGATGGAATAGATTCAGAGGATATTGAGATTGCTTTTTTGCCTCATGCTACAAGTAAAATAAGTTCTATTGAAGACATATATTCAATTAACACCCTAGGTTTCAGAGGAGAAGCTCTTCCAAGTATTGCGGCAGTTTCTCATACCATTTTAAAGAGTAGGTCAAAGGATTCCCAGGGTGGTAAAGAAATTTCTATAAGTGGTGGAGTGAAAAATCATATAAAAGATGTAGGAAGCAGTATTGGCACATCCATAGAAGTGAAAGACATTTTTTATAACGTACCAGCAAGACAAAAATTTTTAAAATCTTCTCAAAGAGAAGCAGCATTAATATCGGATATAATAAACAGGTTAGCACTGGCCCATTCTAATATATCCTTTAGATTAATTAATAAGGGTAAAAAGGTAATTAATACTTATTCTACAGAAAATTTATTTGATACCATAAGAAATATTTATGGAAAGAACACCTCAGACAATATTATAAAATTTGAAAAACATGGAGATATAGCATCAGTTTATGGTTATGTGGGTAATGCTGAAATAAGCAGAGGAAGTAGAAATAATCAAAGTGTTTTTGTAAATAAGAGATATATAAAAAACAAACTCATAGCTACAGCTGTGGAAAATGCAGTTAAATCCTTTTTGATGATAAATAAATATCCCTTCTTCGTATTATTTTTAGATATATACCCGGAGTTCGTAGATGTAAATGTACATCCTACAAAGTCAGAGGTAAAGTTTCAAAATGATAGGGAGATATTTAAATTAGTGTTTGATGCTGTTCATGATGCCATTAAAGATAGCTTTAAGGATAATTTTGATTTTGAAATGGAAAACTCTATGGAGCTAGTTAAAGATTCTGTTCCAAAGGTAAGGGAAAATATTCAAATTCCTATAGATTTAAAGTCCTATGAAAACATAGTAACAATAGATAACAAAACTAATTCCAGTGAGGAATCTATAAAGGGCGATAACCTATATGATAATAAAGGAAATGTGCCTTTAGAAAATATAAATTCTTCTGTTTATGAAAAAATTTCTCAGGGAAATCCTAATTATTATTCTGATGTAAATAATAATTTAAATGAAAGTAAAGAGGTAGTGTCACCTAAGTTTCCAGCTCTTAGAATTATAGGTCAGTATCATAATACATATATTTTGGCTGAAAGCTTAGAGGATTTTTACTTAATTGACCAGCACGCTGCTCATGAAAAAATATTATTTGAAAAATACACTAAGGAAATAATAAAGGGCAGTGTAAGTGCCCAGATACTTTTAACACCTGAGATTGTAGAGATGAGTCCTGAGGATTTTATATTTTATGTAGAGAATAAAAATATATTTTCAAATGCAGGTTTTAGCATAGAGGTTTTTGGTGAAAATACCGTAAGTATTAGGGAAGTACCTAATTTTCTAGGAAGGCCTCAGCTTAAAGATTTATTTTCCGCTATTATAGATAATCTTAAAAATTTAGGATCTGGTGATACCTATGAAGTAAAATATAATAAAATAGCTACTCTTGCTTGCAAGGCAGCTATTAAGGCAAATGACGCTTTAAATATAGAAGAGATGAAAGCATTGGTGGAGCAGCTGAGATATATTGATGAACCCTTTAATTGTCCTCATGGGAGACCAACTATAATAAAGATGGCCCTTTATGAAGTGGAAAAGAAATTTAAGAGAATACAATAGATATCCGATGCAGAGGAGGGTAAATATTAGTTCTAAACTAATAGATAACATGGAAGATTTATTAATTTTAAGTGGACCTACAGGAGTAGGAAAAACAGATATCTCAATTAAAATTGCTAAAAAAATAGGTGGGGAAATTATTTCTGCAGATTCAATGCAAATATATAAGTATATGGATATAGGCTCTGCAAAAATATCAAAAGATGAAATGGAAGGAATACATCATTATATTATTGATATTGCAGAACCTAGTGATGAATTTAGCGTGGCACAGTATAAACAATTGGCAGAGCATAAAATAACAGAACTTTCTTCTGCTGGTAAATATCCAATGCTTGTAGGTGGAACTGGATTGTACATAAATTCATTGATTTTTAACTATGAGTTTACTGGAACCTATAAAGATGCTGAATATAGAAAATATTTAGAGGCTTTAGCTGACAAAAATGGCAAAGAGTTTGTACATGAAATGCTAAATGGAGTAGATGTAAATTCATATAATAGGCTATATCCCAATGACCTTAAAAGAGTCATAAGAGCTTTAGAAGTATATAAGCTTACAGGGAAAACTATAAGTGAGTTGAATGAAAATCAGGATATATACAATATTCCCTATAATATTCACTATTTTGTATTAAATATGGATAGAGAAAGATTATATGATAGAATAAATAAAAGAGTGGACATAATGCTTGAAGAAGGGCTTGTAGATGAAGTAATAAAACTAAAAAATATGGGGTATAATTCAAATATGCAGTCTATGAAGGGAATAGGTTATAAAGAAATACTGTATTATTTAGATGGTAAAATTTCCCTTGAGAAGGCCGTTGAAATGATAAAACAGGGCAGTAGAAATTATGCTAAAAGACAGTTGACCTGGTTTAGAAAGGACAAGAGAGTAAAATGGATTGACAAAGATAAATTTAATGATGAGGATGAAATTGTTGATTTTATTGTAAGAAATCTTAAATAAAATAACTAATAATATGCTTAATAATTCAGAGAATTAAAAAACTTAGATAAAAATAAGAGGATTTAGTCAATTTTTATAGAATACTTATATAAAACAAACGGAGGTTAAAAATATGATTAATAAATCCACAAATAATTTGCAAGATATATTTTTAAATGGATCAAGAAAGAATAAAATACCAGTTACAATTCATTTGACAAATGGATTTCAACTTAGAGGAAATGTAAAGGGATTTGATAGTTTTACAGTAATCATTGATTCTGATGGAAAGCAAATGATGATCTACAAACATGCAATTTCAACTATTACTCCTTTAAAGCCAATATTATTTAGCCAAAATATAGAGGATGAGACAAGAGAATAGGTATTTGCCTATTCTTTTTTTCTGTGCTAATATATTTATTGGTTTATATAATTTTTAATTACAAATGGCTAAATTATATTTTTATAAACTTGAATTTAATAGCTTTTGGTAATGCAGATTGTATAGAATGATTGAAATGGATAGGATAACTAATAAGAATTAGATTATTAGTTATTTTCACATGCCTGGGAGGGGATTATACAAATGATGGAATTCACAAAGAATTTATTAATGAATAAATATAATATAAGAGAAGAGGTAATTAAACTAGCAGATAAAGCTCTAGAAGATATTAAGAGTGAATTTGACAGATATGATGCTATTAGAGAATATAATCAACTAAAAGTATTAAATGCCTTTCAAGAAGAGAGAATAAGTGATTCTCATTTTACTAATAGTACAGGTTACGGATACGGTGATATAGGAAGGGATAGCTTAGATAAAGTATATGCAAGGATTTTTAAAACAGAAAGTGCTCTTGTAAGACCACATTTTGTAAATGGAACCCATGCTATTGGAGCAGCTCTTTTTGGCAATTTGAGAACGGGGGATACCATGCTTTCTATTTGTGGAACTCCCTATGATACATTACATAATATAATAGGTATAAGCAAGGAAAAGAACATAGGTTCACTTATGGAGTATGGAGTAAAATATAAAAAAATTGATTTAAATATAAATGGAGAATTTGATTTTCAGGCCATAGAAAAGGCATTGAAGGAAAATGAAAACATTAAATTAGTTCATATACAAAGATCCACTGGTTATGGCTGGAGAAAGGCTCTAACTATTGAAGAAATAAAAAATGTAATAGATTTTATAAAAGCTATCAGGAAAGATGTAATATGTTTTATTGATAATTGCTATGGTGAATTTATCGATATAAAAGAACCTACAGAAGTGGGGGCAGATTTAGCTGCCGGCTCTCTTATAAAAAATATAGGTGGCGGGATAGCACCCACAGGTGGATATGTTGTAGGAAAAGAGGAATATGTAACACAGGCTTCCTATAGACTTACTATACCTGGTATTGGAGGAGAATGTGGGTCAACCTTTGGTGTTATGAGAGCTTTATATCAAGGACTATTTCTGGCGCCTCATGTGGCAATAGAGGCACTAAAAGGAGCTGTATTTTGTTCCAGACTCATGGAGCTTGCAGGTTTTGAAGTACTTCCTAAATTTGATGACAATAGAAGTGATATAATACAGGCAATAAAATTTAATGACAAGGATAAACTTATTAAATTTTGCAAGGGAATACAGAAGGGTTCTCCTATTGATTCCTTTGTAGAATGTGAGCCTTGGGATATGCCAGGATATGAGGATCAGGTTATAATGGCAGCTGGGGCCTTTATACAAGGAGCTTCCATAGAACTTTCAGCAGATGCACCTATAAGAGAACCTTTTATTGCGTATTTACAGGGTGGTTTGACCTTTGACCATGCTAAAATAGGTATTATGATAGCTCTTTCAAATTTATATAATGACTAACAGTTGTAATACTTCTCATTAATAAAAGATTTTGATTCTATGCTTTTTTGAAACGGAGGATAGCAACGACCATATTTGGATGATCCATGTAAATTCCGTGGAAATTTAAGTTTATGTGAATTAAAAAAGTAAGGTAGAAAGCGTAATTTGTTTTCTACCTTACTTTTTAATAGCGTCTATATATACCTACTAACCTGCCTATAATATCACAGCTGGGAAGAATTATCGGTTCCATGGTATGATTTTCAGGCTGAAGTCTTATATGATCCTTTTCCTTGTAGAATGTTTTTATGGTAGCTTCGTCATTTATCAGTGCTACTACTATATCTCCATTTGATGCGGAACTTACCTTTTCAATAATCGCAAAATCCTTATCATATATTCCAGCTTCTATCATGCTTTCACCAGATATTCTCAGTATGAATAAATCATTATTGTTTTTGATATATTCTAGGGGAAGAGGAAAATAATCTTCAATATTTTCTACTGCCAAAATTGGTTTGCCGGCGGTAACCTTACCTATTACTGGAATATCTATAAGCTCTTTTTTTACAACTGTGTCTCTAAGCAGTTCAATTGCTCTAGGTTTTGTAGGATCTCTTTTTATAAGGCCCTTTTTTTCCATTCTAGAAAGATGACCATGTACGGTAGAGGTAGAACTTAGACCTACCTGAGCACAAATTTCTCTAACAGAAGGAGGATAGCCTTTATTTATAACTTCAGACTTTATGAATTCATATATTTCAGTCTGAATATCTCTATTATTATCTTTTGACATTGCTACACCTCTAACTATAACAGTATTTTAGAAAATTATAACACATTATTGAATATGATGCAAACTTACGTTCTGATAAGTTATAAATCCATATCACCTCTCATATACTATAAGGAGCAGGAGGTATTGTTAATGATTAATAAGGGAATAACTAGGACAAGTTATCTTATATCAATTCTAGGGGTTAGCATAATTATATTTTCCTTATATACATTTTTTGGTTTCTTTAATCAGGCAAAAATTCAGAATGTACTAACTGGTGGAAGAGGAAATATGTTATATGTACAGTTAGTTAATTATGTAATGCCAATAGTAAAAGTTACAAGTTTTGATGAGTCCGATATGGCAGAAAGCACCTTCTCTTTAAAAAGTGGACTTTTAAACTATATAGGGGTTAATTTAACTAAACCTGATGAAATTTTAAAAAGGGAAATATCCTATTTTAAAGTAGATAATAATTCTATAAACTATAATAATAAAAGTATAAATGTAAGCAATTTTCAGTTAAAGGATGGTGATATAACTAAAAATACGGGGAATAGTGATTCAAGTAATAATGCTAATTTAAATCTTCCTAATCAAACTTATCAAGTTTACAATTCAAAGTTAAAGAAAAACCTTGATAATTCAAAGCCTGAAATACTTATATACCATTCGCATACAACTGAAAGCTACGGGGTTTATGGAAAAGATAATCTTGATCCTACAAAAAATGTATGTGCAGTTGGAGATGAACTTGCTAAAACTCTTTCAAATGATTACGGTATTTCAGTAATACATGATACAACTATTCATAATGTTTTAGCTTACAACAGTAGCTATGAGAGATCAAGAGAAACTTTGAATAAATACTTAAGTAAATATGGTGATTTTAAAATGATAATTGATATACATAGAGATTCAGATACAAATAAAAATAATGTTACTACAAATATAAAGGGGCAAAATTTAGGTAAATTTTGGTTTGTTATGGCAAGAAATAATCCTCATTTTAACAATAATATGGCTCTTGTAAATTCATTATTAAATACAGCTAAAAGAGATTTTCCACAGTTACTTATTAATGATGGAGTATTCTATTATGGTCATGGAATAGGTGCATTTAATGAAGATAAGAGTAATAATGCATTTTTACTGGAAATGGGTGCCGTTTCTAATACACTTGAGGAATCAAAGGGAACCTCAAAATATGTAGCAAGAATGATTGCAGAATATTTAAATGGTAAAAACTAATAGGATATATATTTTGATATAGACTATTAGTTTCATTAATACTTTTAATTTTAATGTATTTAGGTTTTATATAATTGTAGGTATAATAATCAAATAACTATATAAAAATTATATTAATATATAAATGTATAGCTGGAATTGAAAATAGTAAAAAAGGTACACATGTCTATTTGATAACATTTGATTTAATAATGGTTTCGAACATTAATTTATGACCTTTGCTATTAGGGTGAATTCCATCGCTGTATAGATTTGTTATATCATTGATTTTTATAAAAGTACTATAGAAATCTATAATGTTAATATTGTTTTCAAATGAAAAAGTTTTTGTTTCTTGAATATACTGGAACAAATGTTCGTCTGCCTTAGTATAATTTATGTATTCATCCCAATGAGTTCTAGCAAGTCCAGCAATAACAGGGGGTTGTAATGCTAAAATTGGGGATATGTTATTATTTTTGATTTCTTTCAATAGAAACTTTATGTTATCTATAATATTATCTATAGAATAATTTAATAATATATCGTTAGTCCCTGCCATTAATATGACATGAGAAGGATTTAGTTCTAATATATCCTTATAGGATCTTGATAATATACCAGTAGTAGTATCTCCATTTACACCTTTATTTATAATTTCTATATTTAAACTTTTGTGAAGCAATTCAACCCAACATTCTTCTGAATGTACTCCATATCCGTAGGTTAAGCTGTCTCCGATGCAAACTATTTTCATAATGGGGTAGTGCTCGCAAAACGCGGAAAATATACGTTAAGACAGTTATTACCAAAAATATATTTTATCAAAACATTCTGACTTAGAATTAATACTAAATAGTTCTAACTCGAAAAAGTATATAACATCAGTGTAAAGCATGGATATATCTAGGGTTTAATCACTAAATGATAAAACTCTTATTTTTTACTCAAAACAAGTTAGTTAAAGTACAATTATAGTATTGATAATACTAACTAAGTGAGGGATAAAAATGGCAAATGATAAAATGAAAAAAGGAAGCAAAACAGTAGAACCAATAAAAAGTAAAAGAGAAATTCAGGCAGTAAAAAATTATCTATCCGGAAAAAATTTAAGAGATTATACTATATTTGTTGTAGGTATAAATTCAGCTCTAAGGGTAAGCGATATTGTAAAATTAAAATGGGAAGATGTTTTTTATGAAATTGGAGAACTAAAAAAGAAATTAGGCTAATTGAAAAAAAGACAAGCAAACAAAAAGTTTTCCCTATAAATCAATCTATGAAAAAAGCTCTTTTGGAGTATTTTGAATATGCAGATAAGCCATCTGATAATAAATATATCTTTAAATCAAGACAAGGAGGCAATAGCCATTTAAGTGTAAAAATGGCTTGGAGGATATTTAAGGACATACAGGATAATGTAAAGCTGAGTACTCATATAGGGACCCATAGTATGAGAAAAACCTTTTGCTTTATGGCTTGGAAGCAGGGTGTACCAATTGAAACGCTTATGAAAATACTTAATCACGGATCACAATCTGTGACAAAACGATATATTGGAATAACTCAAGAAGAAATAAATGATGTTTATTTAAACATTAATTTATAAGGGGTGAATTAAATGGCACGTGGTGGAGAATTTTTAACTAGCAAAGAGCGAAAAGAATATATGAAACTTCCCAATAATGTAGCTTCATTTGAAACAGAAAAATTTTTTATGCTTTCAGATGAAGACATACAAGTTATAAATAAACATAGAAAAACTAGCAATAAATTAGGATTTGCAGTTCAGCTCTGTATAATTAGATCTACAGGGTGGACTTTGATGGATTTTGAAAATATACCTTCTGAAATAATATTATATATTTCAGAACAATTAAAAATCAGTACTTTTGAATTTCAATCATACAATAAGCGACAACCTACAAGATATGAACATTTAGAAGAAATATTAAAACTATATGGGTATAAGAGATTTAAAACTAAAGATAGAGAATATTTAGTTAATTATTTAATAGATAAAGCCTTAAAAAATAATAATCTAAAATATCTGATTATAGAAGCAATTAATGAACTTAAAAAATGTAAAGTTTTGCTGCCTTCTATAGTAACTATTGAAAATATTATAATTGAAGTTAGAAAGTATGTTGATAATGAAATTTTTGATTTAATATCTACATCAGTATCAAATGAACAAAAGAAAAGTCTTGATATTTTGATAAATGTTCAAAGTACAGAGAAAAAACTAAATTATCCTGGCTTCGTGAAATATCAGGAAAGTCCTCATCAAAAGCTTTCAATGCAGTTGCGGATAGAATTGAATATATTCGCAATTTAAAGCTTGAAAATATTGATTTAAGCAGTATACATAACAATAGAATTGATGAATTATATAAATTAGGATCAAATTATGAAGCCTATGATTTTAAGAGATTTGATGATAAAAAAGATATTCTATTCTTTCAATATATTTAGTTAATTTTTGCAGAAAACTTATAGATCAGGCTATTGAAATCCATGACATTCAGATAAAAAATATTCAGTCCTTCGGTAAAAAAGAGCAGGAAAATCTTATGAAGAAAAATGGAAAAAAAGCAAATATAGGTCTAATTAATTATGTAGATCTTGGTAAGATAATAATTAAAGCTAAAGAAGAAGGTAAAACAGCAGTTGATTTTAAGACAATTGAAGATATTATGCCCTGGGATGAATTTGTAAGCTCAATAAATGAAGTATCTGAAATTACTAGACCTAAAGAATATAATTTTCTGGACTTAATAACTGAAAAATATAGCACACTCAGAAAATATACCCCTAGATTACTGAAAGTTCTTGAGTTTAAAGCTTCAAAAAAAGGTGAACCTGTATTAAAAGCACTAGAAACTATAAGAGAGCTTAATTCTAAAACTAAAAGAAAGGTACCTAAAGGTGCTCCCTTAGATTTTGTAACTAATCAGTGGGAAAAATACGTATATGATCAGAAAGGTAATATAGATAAGAAATATTATGAATTAGCAGCATTTACTGAACTTAAAAATGCAGTTCGTTCTGGTGATATATCAATTGTTGGAAGCAAGCAACATAAACCATTTGAAGAATATTTGATGACAGATGATGAATGGGAAAAATATAAAGCTGAAAATACTGATTTTAAAGTATCTTTGAATGCTGAAGAATATTTAAAAGCTAGATTGGAGCTATTAAATAGTAAATTAAAATATGTGTCTGATAATATAAAAAAATTGAAAGGTGTATCTATGGAAGATAACAAATTTGTATTAGAAAGATTAGAAAAAGCAGTTCCTGATGAGGCAAAAAAATTATCTACTAAGCTTTACAGCTTAATACCTAGAGTAAATTTATCAGATATAATCATAGATATTTGTAAATTTACAGCTTTTGATAATAAGCTAATCCATGCTTCAACTAACAAGGAACCAAAAGATAATGAAAGAGCATGTATAACAGCTTCACTTATGGCTCTTGGGACCAATATAGGACTTAAGAAAATGGAACAAGCAGTAAAGGGAATAAGCTATAAACAGATGAGTAACGTAGTTAATTGGAGAATGAGTGATGATAATATGGAAAAGGCTATGGCAGATATCACAAATTATCATCATAGACAGCCTTATGTTGTACATTGGGGTGATGGCAGTACTTCATCTTCTGATGGTGTAAGAATTAAATCGACAGTTGAAGCTTTAAATGCAAGTTATAATCCTCATTACGGATTAGAAAGAGGAGTAACAATGTATTCAGCTGTAAGTGATCAATATTCAAGATTTGGAGTAGGTATTATAAATACAAATTCAAGAGATGCAATTCATATAATTGATATACTTCTTAATCATAGAACAGAACTTGAAATTGAAGAGCATTATACAGATACGGCTGGGTATACGGATCATGTATTTGGATTAACTCATTTATTAGGGTTCAGATTTGCTCCAAGACTTAGGGATATATCAGACTGTAAATTATATTGTATTGAAAGAAAAGAAGACTTTAAAAATATTCAGTCAGTTATAAAAGGTAAGATAAATACTAAAATTATAAAAGAAAATTATGATGATATATTGAAACTTGTATACTCAATAAAAGAAGGTAACGTTTCTGGATCATTGATAATGGGCAAATTGGGTTCCTATGCACGACAAAACAGCTTAGCTAAAGCATTAACTGAACTAGGCAAAATAGAAAAAACTATTTTTATCCTGGATTATTTATCAGACGAAGATTTCAGAAGAAAAATTCAGATAGGATTGAATAAAGGTGAAGCAATGAATGCACTGGCTAGAGCCATATTCTTTGGAAAATATGGAATGCTTCATGAAAAAGATATTCAAGGACAGTTACAGAGAGCTACTGCTTTAAGTATAATTATAAACTCCATAACTCTTTGGAATACTATGTACTTACCTAAAGCAGTTGAGAAACTTAAGGAAAAAGAAGGAGTTGACGAATCTCTTCTAAGACACGTTTCTCCACTTGGATGGGAACATATTAATTTTATTGGTCAGTATAACTTTGATGATAGTTCTGATTACAATTTAATAGATAATATGAGACCTTTGAGGGAGATATTGCAATAATTTATAAAAGTTAGAATTATATCTACTATAATGATATACTAATAAATAGGTCGTAGTTTAAGATATTACGAAACAAAACCAGCAAATTATTTACTGGTTTTTATATTGCTTGTAAAATATACATATATAATTTGTATAAAAAAGTAATATTAATATTATTTTAAATTAGGTTTTGACAATCACAGGGCTCTGAAAAAGTTTAATTTATAATTTTTTTACTGGGACTTGTATTTCAGTTAAGTAATCATTAGGGTTTGCTTCATTACAAGGTCCTTTTATAGGTAATTGACGGGCACTACCACATATACCATATCCATTTTCTTCAATCCATTGTCCAAGATAATTATATGCAGGAGCAATATTTGAAAATTCACCTGGAACTAAGATGCTTACAACTTGGTCTATTGGTACAGTTTCTTTGAAAGTAAAACCATCAGCATCATTTAATAATTTTTCAACAACAACTGAAACTTCGACGTCAACTGGACCTTCTTTATAATCTTCATCGTGATAGGTGGCATAAGCAATATTACTACAAGAAATCTTTTTATCTTGAATATATTCACCTAACCTTTGCCAAAGGATTCCTTCTACATCATATGTTGGTATGGTATCTCTTAATGAGATAACTTTATATGACGGTACTGATTTTAGTATAACATTATAATTCATATTGACTTTCTCCTTTTTCAAATTCTTAATTTTAGCATTGATTTTTCTTAGTTTTTCTTCTTCAGCTTTAATATTATTTTTCACTTCTGCTTCTTTTTGTTTTAAAATGTCTTTCAATTTCTCATCAGATTGCTCATTTATAGCAATTGCTATATCAGACACATTAAAACCCATATCACGAAGGGCAACAATGAGATTAATCTTAGTAATTTGCTTAGCTGAATAATATCTATATCCAGTGAATGCATCTATTTCAGCAGGCTTAAAAAGTCCCATCTCATCATAATATCGCAGCATACGTACAGATATCATTGTTAGTTTAGAAAAATCTCCAATCTTAAACATAAAATCAACTCCCTAAAAATATCATTGCTAATTACAATTTAAGAATAATGCCTCACACCATGTTAGAGTCAATATCTTATTTTTATATTTTACCATGTTTTCAAATGAGGTTCTTTTAAAATTAAATAATACATAATTGGTATAAGATGCTATAATTAAGAAAAATCTGTGTGAATTAAATCAGAATAGTAAGATAAAGCGAATCATTAATAAGATAAATATTATAAAGTAAGGAGAATGGAATATAAAATGGGTAGTGCAATTGAAAGCTTATTAAGTAATGATAGCCTTAAAATTCCAAAGCACATTGCTATAATTTGTGATGGAAATGGTAGATGGGCTAAAAGTAAGGGGTTTCCTCGAAGCTTTGGCCATAAAGCAGGCACAAAACCAATTAAAGATATTACCAAAGCCTGTTCTGAACTAGGAGTTAAAGTACTTACATTATATGTTTTTTCAACGGAAAATTGGAATCGTTCTGATAAAGAAGTAAACTTTTTAATGAAGCTTTTTATAGAATTTTTTATAAAATTACGCAATGAAGCTGGGAAAAATATTAAAGTAAAACATATTGGTATTACGGATAATCTTTCCTCTGAATTGATAAATGAAATTAGAAAAACAGAAAAATCAACAGAAAATAATTCTGGTATGATACTAAATATTGCACTTAATTATGGAAGTCGTTTAGAAATAATAGCTGCTGCAAAAAAAATAATACATGATATAGATATAGGAATTTTCAATATTGATAAAGTAAACGAAAATTTATTTAACGAGTACATTTTTACTTCAGGATTACCTGATGTAGACTTAATTATTAGAACAAGTGGTGAAATGAGAATAAGTAATTTCTTGTTGTGGCAATCTGCAAAAGCAGAGCTTTGGGTTACTAACGACTTTTGGCCAGATTTTAGATATGACCACTTAAAGGAAGCAATTAAATATTATAATAAAATATAAAAAAGAAGGTTATTGTATATGGAAAGTATATACTCCAAAATAAAAATAAAATATTTTACAGAAGATAATATTGAAAAAATTTCCTATTTATTTTTTGGAGCCTTATCTACACTAGTTACTATTGTATCTTATTGGATTTTTGCTTCAAAGTTAAAAATGAATTATATGATTGCAACCACAATTTCATGGATACTTGCAGTTGCTTTTGCATTTATAAGAAATAAAATATTTGTTTTTAAAAGTAACAATACAGATATATCTAGTTTTTTAAAAGAAATAAGTTCATTTTTGTTTTTTAGGATTGTAACATTATTTCAAGAATTAGGAACAATGTTTTTATTAATTCAAATCCGGTTCTTAGGGGGGAAAGGAGCCGAAAGGCTCCCTACCTACTCGACCAACAGTAATTAAGTGCGAAGAATAGGTTATATATTGGTGGATGATAGTAATAGACATATGTAAGAGGAGATATGATAAATGATAATATTATATATTCTATGTGCAATATTAATATGTTTTATGATTGAGTATGCTGTTCTTTGTAACAGTTTAAAGAAAGCAGCCTATAATAATGGGCAAAAAAAAGATGTGATTATTGTACTTGGTTATCCCGCAAAAAAAGACGGAAGCGTTTCACCAATTCTGCGAGAGCGAATAAATAAAGCAGCAAAACTATATCATGAAGGAATTGCTGAAGTAATTATCTGCACTGGTGCGGCTGTCGCTAATAACTATGTTGAGGCAGATGTCATAGCACAAACCTTGATTGAATTAGGAGTGCCTGATTGCAGTATAATTCGTGAAAAACTTGCAAAGGGTACATATGAAAATTTAGTAAATTCAAAGAAAATTATGAAAGATAGAGGATTGAGAACAGCAGTTATTGTATCCTCACCTTGGCATTTGCGAAAAGCCAGTTCGTATGCTTTTAGACTTGAAATTAACCATACAGTGGAAAAATCTAAATTTCCACTTGAATGCCTAATAATAGGGGTGGGAATTATTTACCTTTATTTATATACTCAGATGTTCATAAACCTCTTGCGTTATCATAAAGGCAAACAATAGAGTTAAGTCATAATTTTCTTATAGTGTGACTCAAGTCCTACCTTTTTCATTCTTAAGGAATATGTTTAAAATATATTTTGAGTAATTAAAACACCGATATATTCAAAAAGTTCTTTGAATATATCGGTGTTTTGGTAATATATGTCTTAACGTATAAAATCCGCGTTTTGCGGTTATTACCCCATAATAGACTCAGACTCCTTGTTTTATAATAAATATGTAGAAATAGTATTTTATTATGTATTATAGCATATTATACATTTGTACTATTTTTCATATTTCTATAATAATTTAATTTTATGGGATGCTATTGATAATAATATTAATCATTTTACTTCAGATAGTGGAGGAAGCAGTAGTGATTTTTGGTGGTTTTTCTGTGGAGGAGATTGTTCTGGAGGTAGTGGAGGAGACTTTGGGGGATTTTGATACACCAGTAAAACAATTTATATACAATTAAGTTTATTTTATTAATTAGTAAAATAGTTTGGAAATAAGTTCAGGTTTAGCGCAAAGTTGATATAATAAAGTAATTGAGGGAACAAATATTCGGTTCTCTTTTTGATATTTCAAAAATTATAATTAGTAATTAACATTTTTAATTTCATAAAGCATTTTAAAAATTGACTGATATTTGCTAAAAGAAAAATCAAAAGTAATTTGTGATCTATTTTAATTTACATATTAAATATTATGTAAATTAAACTTATGACAACTAATTTAAACCAAATAATATAAAAAATAAATACAAATAAATTATTGATAATTACTAATATATATGCTATATTTAATTTTACTGTTTAATTTAAAGTAAAGAAGGGTATGTATAGTATGAGTAAAATGTGTATTTTTCATTCAACACTTCAATGTACTGATTGCGGTGATTGCGACAAATGCGATTTAGATAAAAACAAAGTCTGTAATAATTGTGGTAAATGTCTTGATTTAGATCGTGATAAGAAGTCAATTTTAATAGATGGGATTATTGAAGATCAAGAAGAAATAAAAAAGATACAAGAGCAAGGCTATGATTTTGATGATGAGCAAAATGACGGAAATGCAGAACTATTAAATGATTACGATGATGATTATGTAAGAGATGAAAAAGATGATCTTCCATTTGATATAGAATTAATAGATGATATTGATGGATTGCGAGAAGTAATAGAATTAGATGATGAAGAGGAAAGAGATAAGGTTATTAAAGAAAGATCTCCTGGATTTTTTGTTATTAAAAAACAAAAGTAAAATATTTTTGCTTTTTAATAGGTGACAATCATTATCAATTTTAGTATGAATATTTTGATTGATAAATAATTGTTTTTGAATAAATATACTGCTTAATAATTATTTTCTGAATCTAGAACGAATTTAAATAGAAAACCAACAGCACAGTTAATTTGATTTATGTTGGTTTTCTATTTTTTAATCATCTAAATCATTTAATGGGTTAGATTTAACAGCTTCTCTTAATTTTTCGTCGTCTACATGAGTATATATTTCAGTAGTAGATACACTTTCGTGGCCTAAAATTTGCTGAAGGCTTCTTATATCAACGTCTCCATACTTATACATTAAAGTAGCAGCAGTATGCCTTAACTTATGAGGAGTATATTTATCAGAATCTAAATTAGCCTTTTTTATGTATTTTTTTACTGTGATTTCTACAGTTCTCTTACCTATTCTTTTATTGTTTCTACTTAAAAAGAGGGCATCTTTATCTTCTTTTTCTACTTTTGGTAATTGCTCATTACGTACATCTATATAATTTTGAATAGCCTTAATACATATATGATTCAAGTATACAGTTCTCTCTTTATTGCCTTTTCCGATTATTGAAAGGGTGTCATTTTTAATTTTAGATATATTTATTCCAACTAATTCTGAAAGTCTCATTCCACAGTTCAAAAATAATATCAATATACAATAATCTCTTTCCTCATATTTTTCACCCTTAACTGCTTTTAAAAGCTCTTTGCTTTGATCTAGACTTAAATATATAGGATTTCTGCTGTGAATCTTAGGAGATTCTAATTCTAAAGTAGGATTTTCCTTTAATATTTTTGCTTTTGAAGATAGATATTTAAAAAATGATTTCAATGTAGCAACCTTTCTTGCTCGAGCATAATTGCTGTTGTGTCTGAAATTTTCAGTAAATGATATAAAAGCATATAAGTCTGGAAGCGATATATTTTTAATGAATTCATCATCTATATCTCCGATAAATATTTCGTTAAAATCTTTATTTTTATTTACTTGACCTTTATATAATTTTAAAAAACGAAAAAATAGAGTAAGATCAATTTTATAATTATAAATAGTATTTTCTGATTTTCCTCGAATTGTCCCTAAATAATTTAAAAAGTCGTTTACTTGCTTTGGTATAGTGCTATCAAATAGATTTTTTATATTATATTGCATATTAATCCTCCTAAAATTAAGATAAAATTCTTTTTTATATCCAACTGCGTCAAATTCTTATTTTACGCATAAATAATTCGACGAAAGGGAGATAAAATCCTTCTTTTATAAGTAATTATTATATTGGATTTAAATAAATTTTTATCAAAAAAGTTTTTCGTTGATCATACCAAATGTAATTTCAGAAATTCTATTGGCTGAAATTTTTAACAGATTTGATTTTTAATTTATTATAATATATTTGTATATATAAAATTATTTGATTCTCACCTATTCTGTCTTATTGATAATCAAGTGATAACATTTATCAATTATAGGTTTAGGGTACCTGCTTTTACTGATAATTTAATTGGAAAATTTCTTTATGATAAATTCTATTTTAAGTAATATAGTTCCATAAATAATATAGTCATAATTATCTGTAAATGAGCTCTACTATAAAAAGTAGACAATAAAGAAGTCTTATTAAGACCTAATCATTTAATAATTTCATTTAAAGCCATTGTACTATCCCACATCAGATTAGCCTTTAATTTAATTATATGTAAAATTTCAGAATTATAATATCCTTTGGTCTATAGTGAATCATTAATACATATTATATTAACAATGGATCTCGTCATCCTTATGTATTCAATTTGTTGAGGTGAAATAATGATATTAATCGGACTACTCCACCATCTAGAAAATCCAGAGAAAGTAACCAAATCCTATGCTTATGCAGCTGTAGCTAAAGCAGAAGGGGCAGAATTGCTTTACTTTTGTCCAAGTGGTGTTATTTTTGAAAAAAAATGTATTAAAGGATATCAATACAGAGCTGGAAATTGGGTAGAATCCATCTGTCCATTTCCTGACATTATCTATAACACTAGTAGTGCAAAAAAAAATACTCAATGGAGAGAAATTATTCAGAAGCTAAAAAAACAAATTCCGTTTACAAGCTACCCCATTGGAAACAAGATGCAAGTTTATCAAACTCTGAAAAAAAACAGCGAGTTTGCTGAGTATCTCATAGCTTCAATAAAAGTAGATTCCGTCAAACAATTCTTAGATTATTTTGAAGTTAATAAAAAAGTTGTATTAAAACCAGTAAGAGGGCATAAGGGAGAAGGTATTATTTTTATTGAAAGCATAAATAATCAATATCATCTACTCACAAATACAACGAGTTTCGATTTTAACTATAAAGAATTCTTGCAGTTTATTTCATATAAACTGCAAGAAAAACGATATTTAGTTCAACCTTATATTAATTGTAAAACAAAATCAGGTACTCCCTATGACTTAAGATTGCATGTACAAAAAAATGGAGAAGGTAAATGGGTTAATACCACTATATATTATCGTATTGCCCCGAAAAGAAGTATAATTTGCAATATAAGTAATGGAGGATTAACCGGTAATCTTAAACCATTTTTAAAACAAGAATTTGGAGATGAATACTTTAATATTAAACGTACCTTAGAATATCTCGCTATTCAGTTAGCAAAGTATTTAGATAAGGTCAGATACGAAACTTTTTCTCAAACTCTGGATGAATTAGGGATAGATGTAGGATTAGACCATTCACAAAGAATCTGGCTATACGAGGTAAACTGGCGGCCAGGCTGCCCGCCAGCTTTTTATTTGGAATTAGATGTTGTTAGAAACACGATCAGATATGCTATTTTTTTAGCAAAAATGACTAAGCATAATTCTAATAAAGGATTTAACCTATAATTATTCGAAACAATAAATTAATAATTCGAATACAATAAAGTGAAGAAAAAATAATTACTGACAAGAGGTGGAATAAAATGAAAACTATCGTATTTATAGGGACTCTGAAGTCTGGTTCCAGCAGAGAAGCAATAAAAGTTGCAGAGCAACTTGGATATTATACAGTATTATTAACCGGTAGATTAGATTTTCTTGATAATCGTACAGATTTCCATGATGTTCATTTGATGAGAAAATGTAATTTAAACAAAATGTCTGAACTAAGAGATGCAATAAATAACCTTATTTCATATGGTCTGGATATAAAAGTGATAGTTAGTTTTTTAGATGCCCGTTGCTATACTGCAGCTCTTTTAGCAGAAGAATTTGGTCTAGGGGCTTTCTCATCACAAGTTATGAGTAAAATGAAGAACAAAATAATTTCCAGAGGCCTAATTTCTGGAACAGAATACTGTCCAAATTACCTAACTCTTTCAGGCGATAATGCTTTATCTGAAGAAGAACTGAAAAAGAAACTGCCTATAATAATAAAATCTCCAAAATCCACTGGCTCCAAGGATGTATACAAAGTTACTTCCTATGAAGAATTTATTAAATACTATAATATATTTAAATCAAAATATCCCAATAGATCAATATTAATAGAAGAATTTCTTGACGGTCCACAATACCTTATTGAAACAGTAGTTAAGGAAAATCATGTTAATATTGCTGCCATTATAGAACAAGAAATAACTTTTACAAATAATCATTTTATAGTAACAGGATATAATATGTTGATAGCTCCACCAAAAAAATTTTATGACAGCTTAAAAAAAGCAGTGTCAGATATTATAAAAATCCATGGAATGAAGAAGGGCTCCTGTCACCTTGAAATGCGTTATATTAAAGGTAAATGGAAATTAGTTGAGATAAATCCGAGAATATCAGGTGCAAATTTAAATAAGATGATTGAAATTTCCTTTGGCATAAATCTGGTTGGCGAAATACTGAAAATTGCATTAGGAGAAGTACCTGATGTTAAACCAAAATTTAAAAAATATACCTTTGCAAAATATGTTATTTCCCCCCAATCAGGAATTTTAGAAGAAGTAACAGGTACTGAAGATGCTTCAAAATGTTCTGGTGTTGAATTTATTGAAGTACTCCCCAAGAAAGGTGCATTTTTGAAACCTCCTGTAACAATGGGAAATAGATATGCTTGTGTTATAGCTACAGGAGATACTGAAGAGGAAGCAAAAGCATATGCAAATTTAGCTGCATCTAAAATTAATTTTAAGTTAACATCAAAGCCAAATAATGTTATAGAAAAAGTAGAATCAGATAAGTGAGGAATCCATTGTAACTATCATCAGTAAATTTAAAAAACAATCAATATAAGCACCATTGGGGTGTTTATGGGAACAATCGTAGCGTAGCAAAGACTGTTCCCATTTTTAAAATATTCCAGTAACTTTTGCTGTATTTGATGTTGAACCTTTAAAAATTTTAATGACATTTTTATTATCCTCTAACACTTGAATACTTATCTCGTTACTGGTTTTATTTTCATCTAAAAATTTTATAGCATTATCAATAAGATTAGCGATACATCTTTCTATCCAGATTTCTTTTCCTTTAATTGTTTCAATACTTTCCTCTGGCATATTGAATTTTATAGAGACCTATTTAATAAGACTCTCTTTTAATGCATAATTCTCTTTAAACCATATAATTATATTATTAATTCCATCTATGTCATACTGGTTTCTGAGAATAAAACTTCTTACAGCATTATCGGCTCCACTTATATCTACTGCAATTGAACCTTTATCTTCTCCAACTATAATCATTCCATCTTTTTTAATATTGTTTATAGGCTTAAACATCATGCTTTTAGTATTAAGGTTACTTTCAATTGGCTTTACAGTATCACATTCAACAAAAGTACTTATTTTATGTTTTATATTATTTAGTATTTTATCAAAGTCATGGGGATTGAAATCACTCATATAAAATAAACTCCTTTCACATAATCTTCTAAGAGTTTATGTATTATTAATAACTTTATTCGTTTTATTATTAGCAATTCACTACAATGTTGTGTATATTGCTTTAGATTATAGATTAATGGATTTTAAACATAGAAAAAAGCACCAGCATTTCTACTAATGCTTTTTCATTTTTTTACCTATAATAAAAATAGCTATTACAATAACAGCTCCAAATAATATAGATAAATAGCTTGTAAGATAAACTTCTTTAGAAGCATTATTCAATGCAAAAAGCCGCTGATGCATTATTTACTTTTATATTGTAATATTTTTCAATTTCAACTTATAATTATTTTTTAGTATTGTTCATCTTATGATGATGCATAAGTGCCATTTCAACAACTTTACATAAATACTTTCTTGCCGCAAATACTGATACACTACAATTTATTAATGCATTTAGAATATCTGGATTACTTTGTTCAAATATTTTTACGATCTTCTCTGCATCTGCTTTTATTTTATTCTTATTTATTTTTGATGGATTAGTAGGTACATTTGGCATCTGATGCTCCACAGGTTTCACATTAGGCATCTGCTGTACAGGTGAAACTGTATTTTGTTGTACAGGTGGATTAATGTTTTGTTGTGTCGGTGGAACAATATTTTGCTGCATAGGTGAAGCTGTATTTATATTATTCTCCTCAAATTCTTCTCCTCTGAATAAGTACTCAATGTTCGGCATTACAGGTTGTATCATTGAATGGTCCTGTATTGTTTTAGGTGTTGTATATTTATTTTTATACATGAAATCCTCCTACAATCTTTTTCCAATAGTACCATAATATGCGGAGGGCATATATTTGTTTAATATAGATTTATATCTGTATTATTCTCTAAACATTTACACTTTTATATGATTTAATCCTAAACCACTTTACTTTTTAATTTTTCAATAATTTTATTCATGTGCTCAGTAGCTACATTTTGAGATATATTTTTATCTTCTTTACTTTCGGCTTTATCTCCCATAATTCCAACGAACTGAGATACCTTCAAACCAAGGTGCTCCTGTATTTCTTCATCAGTTCCTTCTTTTGCAACTAAGTAATAACAAAGTATAGAATCTTTCTGTCCCATTCTGTGAGCTCTATCCTCACATTGACTATGAACTGCTGGAGACCAATCCAATTCTCCGAATACTACACATGTAGCTTTTTGAAGATTTAAACCTGCACCTGCCCTTAGTGAAATTATTAATAGATTAGTTTTATCATTCATAAAAGCATTAACTGAATCATCTTTTGATTTACTATTTTCTAATCCTGTTATCCTCTTGGGATTATATTGTTTTAATTCCTTTTTATAAATATCATATACAGCATGATGATAAGCAAATAACAAAACTTTTTCTCCAGCTTCTAATAACATTTTTACAAATGCAGCAACATATGGAGCTTTTGTAATTCCTATAGCTTGTCTGCCTTCGTTAACTACTTCTCTTACTAATCTCCCTTTATCAAAATTCTTTTCTACAAAATCAATAGATTTAGCCTTTTCAATAGCATTTTGAATTAACTGACTATACTTACCGCTATCAAAATCTATTGTTTGTACTATTCTTCGTTTAGGTGGTAGTTCTGAAAGAACTTCTTTCTTTGTTCTCCTAATCATTAGCCCTTCTCGTTTTAAATAATCATTTAATAAATCAGGTTTTCTTACAACATCATTTCCATATCCATAACACCATTCTCTAGTAAAGCTATCCCAATCACCTAAGCAATGATAATCAATTATATTTAAGACATTCCATATCTCTCCACCATGGTTATATATAGGTGTTCCACTTAATCCAAAACAATTCTCAACATTCTCTGCAATTAAAGATGCTGCACTATATTTTTCAGTTTTTCCATGCCTTAATTCTTGTACTTCGTCAAATATGACTGTATTAAAACCAAAGTAAGTCAAATATTTTTTCCATCCCCTTAATAATAAATAATGAATAATATATACACTTGCTTTAGGTAAGTCATAAGATTTTAAACCTTTTATTACATGGACATTAGTTGAATCTAAAAAGTTAATGTTTTTACCATGTTCTACAGGAGGATTTAAGAATCTTTCTATTTCATTTTTCCAATTACTAATTAAATGTGGTGGAGCAACAATTAAAACTGGGTAGTCATTTGTTGCAGATAAAAAGGATAGTGCTTCAATTGTTTTTCCAAGTCCCATTTCATCAGCTAAAAGAGTTCTTCTATTATGTAATAAAAACGCTAGTCCTTCTTTTTGAAATTCTTTTAAAGTTCCCTTAAATTCTAATGATGGAACAGCTTTTTTAGGATATGCTAAAAACTCATCTCTTTTAGATACATATTCAACTACTTGCTTATAGGATTTATTCCAAATTTCTTTATCTTTAATTATTAATGGATATCTTTGCATTAGCCAATTAAGATCACCGTTTATTCTCTTAGTATTTTTAAATTTAGCTTTACCTTGACCACGCCCAGAACTTCCAGGGAAAAGACGCTTTGCCATTTCAACAACACATGGCTCACCTTCAATAACCCAACTATCTGTATTTTCTTCATATTCCAAGTTTCCATAATAATAGGTAGCTGATTCTACTTTGTTTAAATATGGCGGCATCATATCTATTCACCCTCGTTCTATTATATTGCTATTCCCCATTGCTTATTAAGACCTATGCTTAAACAAAGTTTATTGTTAATATATCTAGGAATATCCATACTTCTTTCAATTACAAGTATTAACACTGAAATTTCATTAAAACTTGCATATCTTTCTAATTGTTTAATAACCTTAGTTCTGTTAGGCTTACCTTTTTTAATTTCTATTCCAATACCATTGTCTATAAAAAAATCTATTCTATTTCTAGGTCCTAGCTTATGCTCTTTTATAAAACTTATATTATGTGCACTTAAAATTTTAGCTATTTTATCTTGAAGTTCATATTCTTCAAATACTCCACTTACCCTAAGTTCCTTTAGAGCACTTATAATAGTTTGTACATCCAATTGAAAACACCTCTAAATTATCATTGAATCTTTCAATTTTACATTTTACCATAAATTATTTCTTGTATACACATTATATTAAAATTTCCACTTTATAAATCAATAATTATGTATATATTTTGTAAATAATTTTTACTTTTTATTATTCTTCTTAACTTATTTTAAAACATAAAAAATACACCAGCATTTCTACCAGTGTCAAATAAGGATTATTTTTCATGTCTATATTATAATATCAATCTATTATTACAATTTTATTTCAATATTGTATCTATTGTCTTAATTATAGTTAATAAATTTTAACATGAAAAAACACTAGTATTTCTACCAGTGCCCTCTCTTGTATTTAAAAAGGTATCTATATACTATATTATTAATACAAAGAATCCATTTTTTAATATTTTAAATTATTCTATTTAATATCCAATTTTGTCATATAAACGTAATACAAAACTGCTGGATGTATATTAAAATCATTAGCAGTCTTTTTAAGTTCTTTATGCATTAATTCTAATTCCTTAGATGGATTAAATTTATTTTTCCTTAGCATATCTCCTGTCTTTAAATAAATCTGCTGCTTAGTATTTTCATCTAAACTATTTATTCTTTTAATTAAATCATTTTTGCTAATTTCGTTACCACTTGCTATTATGGCTATTTTTGCATCTTGTTCACTAATCATATAGTTCATCTCCTTCTACATAATATTACCATAAAAGAGTATGATATCCTTTAGATTTCGTCCACCAAATTTCTACAACAAAAGCACCAGTATTTCTACCAGTGCCTTTCCTTATATTATTTATACACTAAAAAGGGGTAACTCTTATGTTTATATAATATCTAACTAATGTTACAGTTCTATATCAATAATATTTCTATTATCTTAAATATAGATTAATAAATTCTAAACATGTAAGAACACCAGTATTTCTACTAGTGCTCTCTATATATTTACACACAAGGGATACCGTATACATTTATGATATTATTTAAATTTTACTTTTATTCTATTTTTGTAACGTATTTTATAATTTTACATAACCTATTTATGTAGTAAATTTTATGGAGGTAATTATGTACTATACTTACAATAGAGATTCAGACATTAACAATAATAATCAGGAGATTGGCGAAGATCGAGTTAATCCTTCTGTTAATCTTAATCCATCTATAAATCCTGGACCTTCTATGAATCCTAAGCCATGCCATCATGTTAATAAAAAATATCCTAATATGCCTTCTATGGTACCATATTCTCCTGGACCTAATTATCCCATGATGAAACCTCATCCAAATATGTCTCAACCAATACACTATCCAATGATGCATGATATGAGTTATGATCATGATGACGGTTATGATGATGGATACGATGGTGACCTAGATGATCCATATTCGTTATAACCTTACCATTACCATCTTTTATTATTAGTTGCATTTTATCTCCCTCCAAATAACTCGTTATTAACCATTTCTTTTACTCTTTCCTCGCCTAACTGCTTTTTTAATTCTTCAACATTCATAAATCTATATTTTTGCTCTGCATTAGGATATTTTTCTTTATCAGTCTCAACTATAAATTCATCATAATCTCTATAAAATTCATCGCCTTCTTTTATATTCTTTTCAGTATTGCTATATAGAGTTTGATATGCCACTTTACTCTTGATAGTATCGGTATCTCTGCCAATGCTTCTAACCACATACCAATTACCTTTAAAATGTCTATAATATCTATACATCATACTTCCATTTTGTATCAATATTTTCTTTTCATTTATTTCACTTCCTTTATATAATCCATTTATCTATTATCTCACAATCATCTTTATTAATAAGTCCATATCCTTTCTTTTTATCCTTCACAATATAAGCTATATCTACACTATCTACTACCGTATATATACTACCTAACTTATCTTTGTACCAATTCTCTTTATTTTTACAACTCATTATTATTATTTTCATATTATCACCTACTTATATAGTGTAATTATATTTGTGTACTGCATAAGTAGTATTTTTGACTAATTATTTAATTATTCTTTTTTCGTTTTATTATTTGAATTACGAAACAAAAACACCGTAGAATTGTTGATTGAATAATACGATGTTTTTATTGCCTAATTAATATCTATATTGATGCATTAAATGCTTTGTAGAAACGAAATTATGGTCGAGCTAACCTCTTGAGGCCTCTCTTGTTGAGCCCAATGTCCACAATCTGGAAGAATAATTGTTTGACGTAGCATTGGTACAAGGTTTGACATATCAGAAATTATTTGTCTCATTCCTGGAATACTTAGTCCAACATCACGATCACCTACTATATAAAGGGCTGGAATTGTTACCTTCATTCCCCTGAAACAGTGCAATAATTCACAATTTCTATCTAGATTACGATAGTAATTCAAGCCACCATAAAATCCAGTAGCAGTGAAAGCTTTAGTATATACATCCAAATCCTCTTCTGTAAGCCAAGATGGTAATGAAGGATTAGGTAGTGATGCAAGCAGTCCTTTACTTCTAGACACCATACCAAAGGGATTTGGAGTATCATCATTATCTTTACGTGGACCCGCATCACCGGAAGCCGAAAAAAGTAAGTTATGAATTGTAAAATGAATATCACGCTCAAACTCCTTCTCTGCTACACCTGGAGCCTGGAAATAAAGAGTATAAAACAATTCATCATCTGTCTGTGGGAAAATTGTAGTAGGAGGAACTGGTGATTGATCCATCATTGGTACTGTTAATGCAATCACACCACGAAAACGATCAGGTCTTAATAAGGCTGCATGCCATGCTAGTGTTGCACCCCAATCATTGCCCACAATTACGGCTTTTTCTGTATTCAATACATTGAGTAGTCCAACCATATCACCAACTAGATGAAGCAATGTGTATTGACTTATATCTTTTGGTTGTTCGGTATCTCCATAACCACGTAAATCAGGTGCCACCACATGGAATCCGGCTTCAGCTATCAAAGAAATTTGATGCCTCCAAGAATACCATGTTTCTGGAAAACCATGGCATAGCAAGACAAGTGGTCCTTCACCTTTCTCAACTATATGCATTTTGATTCCATTCGTCTCAATTATCCTATGTTTTAAGCCATTCACCTCAATCTCCTCCTTATCATTCCCAAAAGTCAAGTTTTGAGATATAACTAATTTAAATTATATCATACACCGTATTATTCAATTTTCAAAGTACAATTTTGTCTATTCATCTAGTTCGACCTATAATCAAATTCCGTTAAATAACATATGTTCAATGTAACCATGCTCAAATTATTCGAATACACTAATTTCAGGCGAGCTATAATGGCACTTTTTGATTTACTAAGTTCTAAAGAAGTTATTATTTTAGCCAATTTAGTTGCTTTGACGCTTACAGAAGGATAATATATTAGGTAACTTTTTGGCTGCTGTTTCAGGTAGTATACTCACTATTGCAGCTCAACAAGAAAATCTTAAGTCTACAGAAGAAAAGCAAAAACAAATTAAAGATCTAAAAAAAGATCTCTGACACATAGATGATGATCTCTCTATGTGTTCTTTAGATTATTGCTAGTATTGTTTACACCTTATAAAAAATCTAAAAATTTTCTTTCCTTAATCATCATCACTTAACCTTAAATCCCAAATTAGCCTTGAACTCCATACAATAAGTTTTTTGAATATACACAATATATTATTATCTACTATAAGAAGGGAGATAATAATTATGTCAAATAACAGACGTAGATCTTTAGTTCCTGGAGCAAAAGAATCCTTAAATAAATTTAAAATAGAAACAGCTAATGAACTTGGAGTTTCTTTAACCAATAGAAATAGTGGCAATCGCTCTTCAAAGCTAAATGGCGCCATTGGCGGTAAAGTTGGTGGTCAAATGGTTAAAAAAATGATTGAAAGTTACGAAAAAAATTTAAAATAAATTTTATTTTTATCATGTAAATCTATAATATAAATCTATTTCTATAGCACATAGGACTTAGTCTTGTGTGCTTAATTTATCAACTCTCCATATATATCCAATTGATTTCCTTCTATTGGATATATATTGCTACTTCAGGTATTATTAAAGAGTAATCCCTCAAAATCAGAATTATTAATATGATTGATATTACTTTCACCTACTTACCTCCAATACCCATATTTACACTTAGCCTTATATCCTATAGGTCTAGGCACATTGTATTTTTTATAGAGTCTATAAACATTACAGTTTTTGTGAACTCTTTTGCATATCTTGCAGTGCCCCTCGATTGCATATTCAATTAACTTATTGAAATCATCATTCTTTAAAAGAATAATATCTTTAAGTTTTAGATTGATTTTTTCTACATCTAATGCTGGATTATCATTATTTTTTTTACAAGCTCCGTTAATCTCTCAAAAATTTTATCAATCCTTTGTTTTGATATATGATTTTCTGTTATTGCCATTTCTAAGCAAATTGATATCATATCCCATGTTTTATCATTTAGGTTTTATAAATATTGTTCCTTTTCTTCTGCTGCTTCCTGTAATGCTGATTCTGCCTTAGATATTGTTAAAGTTGCTTGCTGATTTATATAACTCTGCAGAGCATTACGCTCTACAAAGTTTAATTTTGATATGATATTCTGGACTACATTAGATGATGTCTTTGATTTCATTTACCTCACCCTCTTTAATTCACCATTAGCTTTACGTTTTGGGAATTCAATATCTTCTCCATGCGATTCGTGACAAATTCTATAAGCCCAGTGCTCCGTTGGACATCCTGGCAATTCGTCATGGTCACAATAATCATTTACCAGTTCACTAAATTTACAAGTAATGCAAGTCCTATTTTTAGGATTATACCAACACTTTTCTTCATGCTTTAACATCTTTTTAAGTTTCTTGTATGATTATGGACATATTAGATGTTATAAAAAAGATAGCCGCTGTATTAAATTGTTCTATGAAAGAATTAACTAATATTAATAATGATAAATCAGAAGATAATGTAATTAATATTCCAACGGAGTATACAAAAAAACATAAGGTAACTGCTAGAGATAAAAAACAATATATAGATTATTTTACTAGATTTATATTATCAAAAAATAAAAAAGAATTCTTCAGACACAACATTATAGATTTAATAGCAATTATACCATTTAATAGTATATTTCAAGTTGCACGTATACTAAAAATTACTCGTCTAGCCCGTCTTACAAAAATATTTAAAGTATTTAGACTTCTAAGAGTTTTTGTGTTATTAGAAAAATTTAAGAAGAACTTCCATCACTAAAAAATGAGACTATCGAAATGATAAAATCCAGGTTAAACAACTATGAGAATTTAACTAATGATGATTTAGATTTTATTTGTAGTTTAATACAATCATTAAAGCATGAATAAATTGCTAAAGTAAAAATAAATTAGCATAAATACTAAAAAATATTAAATTATTATGCCCTTTTAATTTGAATCCTTTACTTTTATATTATATAATGTAAAAATCAAGTAAATAAATGTTAAGGATATAAAATGTATGTGTAAAAGATTAGAAGAGCTAAGAGATAAACTAAATAAAATGCTAGTTTCAGACGAATATACAGATGAAGAAATACTACAAGTAAGCCAACGGTTGGACAAGCTAGTTATTGATTATTATGAATCTCATAGAAATCAGATTTGAACTAAAAATTTATTTGGTTTAAATCTGATTTTTTTACAAATTATGAAGGAAAAAATAAATTATTGTAGAATATATAGGAAATGTAGTTAATATTATATAAATTTATGGGGAGGCTCTTAAAAATGACAAATGTTAAAAAATTATTAACAGCAAAAGTAATGAAAGTTGTAGGTTCTGTGGCTTTATTTTTAGGAACAATAGTTATAGTACCAACATCAACTATGTCATTTCATCAACCAAAATGCCCTGATGAACTTTTAAAGTAACACTTTAAAGTCTTTTGCAAATAGTATCTAAATTGTTTTATAATCTTTGCAAAAGGCTTTATAAACAAAGGAGACAACATATGGATGCTATAAGGGAAATATTATTAGATAGTATTGAAGCAATCCTCTTTTTGGCAATTTTCGAAGCATTGTATAATAACAAAAAATTTATAATTCATAATAAATTAAAATCAATTTTATTTTGTACATTATTTATAATTATAACTTATTGGAGTACATTTAATATAAATAATACCTATCATACATTATTTATTATAATATTTGACATTTTATTGTTAAGTTGTTTTACACAAATAACAATATTTGATTCATCAGTTATATTTTTCTTGTTTATTATAATAACGTTTGTTACAGAATCTTTTGCCCAGTTTTTAGAAATATTTATATTTAATATTAATTTAAACCAAATATTTTTAAATGAAAAATATTTGTTATTTTGTGTAATACTTTCTAAAGTATTACAAATAATTATTGTAATATTACTTTTTAAATACAATAATTATTTGACTAAACTAAAATTGTTTCAAAAAGAAGGTACTCTTTTTTCTAATATAATAATTCAAATTGGTATTTTCAGTATTTTAATATTCAGTATAAGTTTTAGTATTTTTGATATAAAAAATTTAAAAATATATAATTGCGTTATATTTCTTTTATATTTTATTTTTTTAATAGTCCAATTAAAAGGATTAAATGAATATAAGCGAATTGTAGCCATAGAAGCTCGCTATAAAATACAAGAAAACCAGCTAAAAAATATGGAAGAAATAATTAAAATAATTAGACAAGAAAAACACGATTTTGCCAACCACATTAATGTTATATGGGGATTGTGCTCATTGAATAAACCAAATGCTGTTGAGCAAATAAAAACTTATGTAATGGGAATTTCAGATACACTTCATTCATCATTTAAATACATAGATACTGGTAATGATTGTTTAAGTGCATTATTATCTATAAAAAATAGTTATGCAGTAAAAAACAATATAAATTTTGATGTAATAATTGATGAACCATTTAGTTCTATAGAAATTAATGAAAATGATCTAATAAGTATTATTAGCAATCTTGTAGACAATGCATTTGAAGCATTCCAACTTAAGTCCAATATTGAAAATAAAGAAATATCAATTGAAACTTTCAGTGAAAGTAATAAATTTTTTATTGAAATATCCAATAATGGAGACATGATTCCTGAAGATATTCAAGATAAAATTTTTGATAGAGGATTTTCTACAAAAACCAAAAAATCACAAGACCATGGATTTGGATTATATATAATTAAGCAATTAATCAAACAAAACAACGGAAATATATTTTTAGAAAGTACTCCCGAAAGAACTAAATTTATGATTGAATTTAAAATGAAGGAGTTAAGTAAATGAGTAAACTTATAACTTGTTTAGTAACAAAAATTTCTGAATCTAATCCTGAATTTTCAGATTTAGATTTGAAGAAAATGGAATACGGACTAATCTGTGCTTTTGATGAAATTACAAAGCTCATTCCATATTTTATTGTATTCTGGATATTTTCTTTACAAAAATATTATATAGTTGCCCTCATATTTTTTTGCCCTATTAGGCTATTTTCGGGTGGATATCATGCAAAAACTTACTGGGGTTGCTTTTTCATAAGTTTTATTGTGTTTTTTATGATAATTATTTTCGGTAAATATATAATGATTAATAATATAATTTCACTATTATTATTAATTGTTTCATTTATATTTATTTGTATTTTTTCTTCTGTAGATAACATTAATAAAAGAATTAAAAGTGAAAATCGAAAGAAAAAACTTAAAAATTATTCTATATTAATTACTCTGATTCTAATTATAGCATGTTATTTCATTCCATATAAATTTTTAAACGCAGCTGTAATATCGATTGTTAGTGCAACAATAATGATGATGATTGGAAAAATAAATACTAGTGATATAATAGATATGAAAAGATGAACTATTGTATATCATCTTTTCATATCTATAAAAAAGCAGTAAATTATTCAATGCAATAGTACATCCGTACTATATTTTTTAATTTTGTTCAGAACATAAGTTTGCATAGGAGATGTTTTTATGAAAGTAGCAGTGTACACAAGAGTAAGTACGGACGAACAAGTTTCCAATGAGACTATCAAATAATATTTTACAAGTCCATTATATTTATTTCTAATAAAACAAATCAAGTATATAAAATATCATGATAAAATGTTTAAAATATAAAAAAGTAATGCTTTTGCCATAACTCCTAATCCTTTTCAGTCATTAGTTGTTAATCCTCTATTTTTAAACACAGAAAAAACATCAGTATTTAAATTAAAGTTTATTTTTCAGGCATTCTAACCTTTTATTTAATGTTTGCTTATTAACAGGACTAAGTATAACTTTATTATCTTTAGTGAATATTACAGATAACATTTTCCTTCCCTTAGTACAATCTATAAGCTCATTGCCTTTTGTCTTTTGTATAATTCTTTTGATTGGTGCCGATGAAGGCTGTGTTATTACTACCACCTTATTTACGCTAATATAATTATCAGATCCTATATTTAAAAATTTACTCATATATTCACTCCTAAAGTATGAAAAGCACCAGTATTATAGCAGTGCTTCTTCATATATTATTGAACATTGAAAATGGTAACCTTGTGTTTATATAATATCAATCTATTATTACAATTTCATTTCAATACTGTATCTATTGTCTTAATTATAGTTAATAAATTTTAACACATAAAAAAGCACCAGTATTTTTCTACTGGTGCACTAATTATAAGATAATTAAAGGAAATCTCTTATGCTGTTTTTATAATAACATCCTATTTTCATTTTCTTGTTTTTTTGCTTCTTTCCAAAGTTTAAAGAGTACATATATTCCTAGAAAACCAACAATAATTTCTCCTGATAAAATAGCAACATATGATGGAGTAAATATTGAAATAATTGAAGGAAGCCCATCCCAAAATCCATGTAATAAAACTACTAATAAATATCCTTTAATAACTTTTAAGTTTAAGCGAAAATGTCCCAGTGAGCCCTCTCTTAAAAAAATACCTGTAAGTATTGCTGTCCATGTGCCATGACCTAATGGTGACATTATTCCTCTTAACAAGGTAATATACACAGTAAGAGTTAAATTTCCACCACTACGAAGAAAAATAGTAAAAGCATATCCTGTACTTTCTAAAGCGGCAAATCCCATTCCTGCCGCAGCTCCAAGAATAATTCCATCTAATATTAGCCTGTGCTGCTTACGCCTAATTATAAATAAAAATCCTAAAAATTTTGTAAATTCTTCAATAAAACCAATAATAATTGCAGTTCTAAAATTAAGAGTATGAATAAAAATAGGCTCTAATACTGCAGCTGCAAAGGTTCCAATAAAACCACCATAAAAAAAGCTTGCAGCAGTTTTTAACATCCCTACATTACTGCTATTCTTTCTTTCATAAAAGAAAGTTAAGTAGGTTACTGGTATCAGAAAATTTCCAAGTATAACTACAGACGGAAAAATATTAGGATTTTGTGTAATTATTAATACCACAAGACCCATTACATATGTAATGAATCCGATAATCATAACCTTCCACCACTTGCTGCTCTTTCTAGAATAATGATTATCTGTTTTGGCTAAAGTTTTATGTTCCATTTTTATCCTCTTCATTCTCATTTCATATTGAATTTTCTTCAATGCTATAATCACTATTATTTTCAAAACACATAAAAAGTATGCTTATTATCTTATTTGTTATTAACGCCGTTATAAAATTATAGGAACTTCCTATTGCAAATCCCAGAATTATAGGTACAAAAAATACTAGTTTTAATTTTTTATTCACCATTGATTTTATCTCGTCGTATTTGATACATATTCTATTAAACAACTTATTAAGGAAACAAAGCCTGCAAGTGCAAAAGATGTTCAAGACACATTGAAAGACTTATTCGCCGATATGCTTAAAGAAATGTTAGAAATGGAGCTTGATTGACACCTAGATAATAAACATTTAATTGAGTCCTAATTAATAAAACAATATACAATAGAAGAAAAGGAGTAACTCTAAGCTGCTCCTTTCTCTATTTTCTAGTAGTTATTTCCTTAAAGCATTAATTATTTTATCTGCTTGTTGTCGTGTAATAATCTTATCATTTACCAGCTTATCTAAAGTATTATTTTGCTTTTGTATGCTTTCTTTAGTTAAAGTATCTAAGTTTGCTGTAAGATAAGTTAATACTTTATCAGCTTGATCTTTAGTTATTGTAGCATCATTTACTAATGGTTGAATCCTAGCTTCATAGTCTTTTTTAAGTGCATCCTTTGTGGGAGCTTTTCTAATTAATTTTTGTGTGGTATTTTGTGAACTTGAAATATTCTTATTACATCCTAAGAACAAAAATATAGACATAGTAAGAGCTAATAACACAATGGCTATCTTATTAAAATCCTTAAATCGTCTCATTCAAGCACACCTTTCTTTATAAATATTTAGATTTGCCATTATAATTCAAATAACAAATTCTATTAATTTATTATTTGAAAAAAATAATAAAAATATAACCTTTTAATTTATTATTTTTAGGTATATATATAAAATTATTAACTTTAAATACATGCAAACAAATAATTTTTAAGTTATAATTTAAAGTAGAGACTTAATGAATTCAATAAAAATTTAAGTTTTTAAGTTGAAATATATTTTAGGAATTGAAAGGAAGGAAGTAATTTATGAAATATCCTATTGATATACACACACATACTGTGGCAAGTGGTCATGCCTATACTACCTTATTGGAAAATGCAAAATATGCTAGTGAAATAGGTCTTGAAGTTTTAGGTACTACAGATCATGCTCCCAATATGCCTGATGCACCTCATGAATGGTATTTTGGTAATTTTAAAGCTTTGCCAAGAGAAATTTATGGTGTTACTATGCTTTATGGATGTGAAGCTAACATTGTTGACTATGAGGGAAATATAGATTTACCACTGCATAGACAGGAACAGATTGACATTATGATAGCCAGCATTCATGATCCAGTAATGAAGCCAAATGATAATTGTGATTTAAATACTACTGCTTTTTTAAAGGCTATGGATAATCCTAATGTGCACATTATAGGCCATTCTGGTAATCCTGCTTTTCCAATTCATGCAGAAGCATTAGTTAAAAAAGCAAAGGAAAAAAATATACTTATTGAAATAAATAACAGTTCTTTTATTAGATCAAGAATTGGCAGTGACAAAACCTGTTCAAAAATAGCCCGCCTATGTAAAGAAAATGGCGTAAGAATAATATTAAACAGCGACGCTCATTCCTGTTTTCATATTGGCAACTTTGATGCTGCATTAAAAATACTAAAGGATGTTAATATGCCTGAAGAATTGATTATAAATAGAAGTAAAACAGAACTGCTTAACTATTTAAAAGATAAGGGAAAGAAAATTGAGCCAAGATAGTTTTAACTAACTACTACGGAAAAAATAACAGCAAAGGAATGCCTTCGCTGTTATTTTAAAATCAGAGTATACCTTTCAGTTATTTGCTACGTATTTTTCAAATATGGTTACTCAACTTTGCTGTCAATACTTATAATTGATTAAAAATTCTAATAAACGCACTCTTCTAAACATTTAATGAATTAGAGTGCGTTTATTACTTTATCTCTGGTTACCCTAAGGCCACCATTATTACAAATACCTAATTTATTCTATAATATAAATAATGTACATTATAGCTTTTTAAAAAGTCCTTTCTCTATTACTGTAAAAGTTTTTTCAATATATTCTTTCACAAAATCATTTTTAAGCACTAAGTTTAATTTCAACATGAATTGATTCAACTTCAATAATTCATTTCTTGATAAGAATTCTAAATCTTTATATATTAAAAAACTTTTTTGATTTACATCGAATTCTTTAACAAGTAGTTCTTCTCCACTTTCTGAAGTATACAAAAAGAGAGAATTCTTTAATTCAGATTTTTCCTTATATATTAAATTTTTCTCATAGAGCTTCTTCACTATAACATTAACGGTAGAGGGAGCTAAATAAGCAAGTTTACTCAATCTAACTGAAGTAATACCTGGGAAAGCATCAATAATCCATAAAGCTCTAAGTTGAGGATATGTAAGTTTAAAGATTGAAAGTAAGTTCCTATGATTGTTTACAAGGGTTAAAATAAAAGTTCTTAAAAGATTATAAAAGAGAACAAGTTTTTGAAGCATAAACTTTTCTTCAGAATTAAAATCGCTAAAGTCAACTTTTAATCCTAATTTATTTAGTTTTTCTATATATTCAAATAAAAAAGAATTGTTTGAATATACAGTTATTGATTTTAAAATTTCTATAGTAAAATTCAAATCCTCTTCATTAACTGCTGAAAGCAATTGTATTAATGCAGCTTTATCATGTTTTTTCATTCTGTTTAATTTAATTAGATTATGTCCAGCCTCAGTGAGATTTAAACTGTATAATTTCTTATTTATAGTTTCTTCACGTACAACTAAATTTTTGTCCATTAAAAGTTTAAGTATTTTTGTTACTGTAGGTGGAGACCAGCAGCCTATTTTTGCAATTTCTCCAAGAGAAATGCCTTGAAATATTTTTATAATCCATAGTACTCTTAGTTGAGGTAATGTAATACCTGTTTTCTTAACAAAATTATTATAGTTACATTCTATATTTAAAAATAAGTATCTTGATAAGTTATAAAATTCATGAATATCAAATAATTTATTTTTTAGATCCATAATTGTATCCTTTCCCTATAAAGCAAGTGTCCTATATATTTAAAGAAATATGCATGTATGATTTTAACATAAGCTCAAATAGTAAATCAAATTTGTGTTAATTAATCGAATTTTGTTGTTTATATGTATAAAATAAGATATGATTATTTATGTATTATATTTCAATATTCGAATACTAACTAATTATAAAAATGTTATAGGAGTGATACCTTGTTAATTCCAAAATCAATTACATGCTTAAAAAATTACACTAAAGAACAATTTATAAAAGATTTTATCTCAGGTATTATAGTTGCAATTATTGCACTACCACTCTCCATTGCTTTGGCAATTGCATCTGGGGTTTCACCAGAAAAAGGTTTATACACAGCAATTATTGGAGGGTTTATTGTATCATTACTTGGTGGAAGTAGAGTTCAAATTGGAGGTCCCACAGCAGCTTTTGTAGTTATTGTATATGGAATAATACAAAAGTTTGGAATAGAAGGTTTGTTCGTATCAACTATAATGGCAGGAATTTTTCTTGTTATAATGGGATTATTGAAATTTGGAAGTTTGATAAAATATATTCCTTCCTCAATAACTACCGGCTTTACAAGCGGCATAGCAGTAGTTCTTCTATCTACGGAAGTAAAAGATTTCTTTGGGTTACAGATGAAAACTGTACCTTCACATTTTGTAGAAAAATTGATATCATATTTTAATAACTTTCATACAATTAATTTTCAGAGTTTATTTATATCCCTTTTAACTCTTGGAATAATCATATTATGGTCAAGGATAAATAAAAAAATACCGGGAACTTTTATAGCGATAATAATAGTAACTATACTTGCAATGGTTTTAAAATTAAATGTTACAACTATAGAAAGTCAATTTGGGCATCTTTCCTCATCCCTTCCACATCCTAGTCTTCCAAAAGTTAATTTTACTATGATAAATGAACTGATGCTTCCCGCTCTAACAATTGCAATTCTTGGTTCTGTTGAATCTTTATTGTCAGCTGTAGTATCGGATGGAATGATTGGAGGTAGTCATCGCTCTAATATGGAGCTAATAGCTCAAGGTTTCGCTAATATTTTTTCAGCAATCTTTGGCGGTATACCAGTTACAGGAGCCATTGCAAGGACTGCAGCAAATGTTAAGAATGGCGGAAGGACACCAGTAGCAGGAATGATTCATGCCCTGGTACTTTTAATTATCATGTTATTATTTATGCCCTATGTTAAATTAATTCCTATGGCCTCTTTAGCATCTGTTTTAGTAATGATTGCATATAACATGGGAGATTGGGAAGTATTTAGAACATTATTTAAATCTCCTAAAAGTGATTCCTTAGTGTTTATAGTTACATTTTTCTTAACTATTTTTCTAGATCTGGTTGTTGCTATAGGTGTAGGTGTAGTACTTGCATCCTTCTTATTTATGAGAAAGATGGGTGAAATTACAGAAATCAAATATATATTAGATGATGATGGGGACAAAGATGCTAATGAATTTATAGAAAATGTAACACTGCATGAGCATATTTCAATCTATGAAATCAGTGGCCCCTTTTTCTTTGGAGCCGCCAATAAATTTGTATCTGCAATAAGAGAAATGGGGGCACCTACTAAGGTACTAATAATAAAGATGAGCAAAGTTCCTTTTATGGATGCTACAGCCTATCATTCCTTTGAAATGCTGCACAATATCTGTAAGAAACATCATACAAAATTAATTATATTAAAGATTCAGAATCAGCCACTAGAAATGCTTAAAAAATATGGCTTTGTAGATATGATTGGAGAAACTAACTTTTGTGGTGCAGTGGATGAAGCTATTGAAAGAGCTAATGTTATATTAAGTGAACATCAGTCCAGCATAGAGCATACGCAACCATCCAATATAAATGGTAAAAATTAAATAAATTTTGACAACGTAGAAAGCACATTCTAATCAATTAAATAATTAGAATGTGCTTCTTGGATTTTTAGGCAATTAAGAATAACTGGATTTATCTATGCAATTAGCATAGAGCAAAAACATAACAGTAGTGCGTTGTTAGCATATGTTATAATAAATATTCTCATTTTTATTATAATATTGAGATTTTAATAATTAACCTCAGTATTATTCTTAGAATCTTTTAATTTACATATAGCAAAGCCAACATAAACGAAAGCTATAGCATGGTAGAATAACCAATAGTAACTAAAATGTTGAATACTAAAAATTTTAAAAATTACATCAATTATAAGTGGAGTAGTTAATGCGTAAATACTTATTCTGTATAATTGTCCATATTTTAAGTCTGTTTTAAGGACAGCATTAATTATAAGCGCAAATAAAGCTAAAAATAGAGCGCTTAAAAGTCCACCTAAAAAATACCAGAGTATGTTTCCAATAAAAAGGAATGGTATAACGATTTTAATAAAAGGCAAATAATTATTTATAATACTTTTATTAAGAGTTATCCCTTGTAATGATTTGAAATCTATAGTTTGAGTTTGCGCTTCATTTCTTTTTTCAATAGCTTTATCTTTTAATATTAAAATACCTTTGTCATAGGAATCTAAGACATTAGGATTAGTACTGTTGGTTGTATCTATGACAACATAGTAATTCTTATCCTGAGATAAAACCATGGGCATATTGCCATCTACATTTAATTCTCCATTCTTAAGTTCAAAGTTTGGCCATTGAGTATTGTATACTTTTATGAATTCAGATATTCCATTATTTACATCAACAGCTCCCCTTATAGCGCCAATAAATCCAAAAAGTAAAGCTATTAATAACAAATATAGAATAGATTTTCCAACAGATTCTTTTAAAACGTCTTGATAATGTTTTATTCCTTGTACACTGCTTATCAGTTTTTCAAAAAAATTTAATTTCCTTTTTTCAATATTATTTTCCACAAAAATCCCCCTTTAAAATATAAATGATTCTTACTTAGTGAAAGTTCATACTTCTATTAAGTTTAAATAATTATCTAAGGTCATGCTGCCCTTATTCATATCTTTACGAGATAAATTATAAAAACAGCTGAATAATCCAATCATTTATATATATTCGACATTTATTTAATAATTCCTCTATTTGTAAAGATCCTATGCCAAAATATACGTTTGATTTTAATATGTTTTTTATTATTATGATTATACTGCAAAAACTATAAATTAATTTTTACTGTAAAATAAAATTTAAATTTCTAATCTTGAAGTAAAAATTTCTTATATAATACCCATGTATTATCTTTCCATATATAAATTGATATATTATCAAAATAAATATTAAAATTGCACTGAGTATCATTTACATAATTCCATATCTCTTCAAATTTATCTTTTATTCTTTTGGAAACGATGGTTGTATGAAAAACTTTTTCACCACTTTCGTTTTTCTTCCATTGGAGCCAATTTAGCGTTTTAAGTAGATATTCTAATTGGTCATAAATTTTCTTTGCTTCTTTTGAAAATGTTGTTTTCATAAATATAACATCATTTCTAAAACTGCCATATCCCTCTATGTTTATTGGTGCTTTTTTAGTTCTATTTGCAAAAACTTCAAGTAGATCTATTAGTTCGTCTATGTTATCACTATCAAATGGTGCTTTTAAGGTAATATGCCCTGGTAATTTAGTTCTTCTCACTTTAAATTTATTACAAACTTCCGTTGTTATTTCATCATGAAATTTTAATGCTTCCCCACTTAATGTAATAACTATAACATATGGCATTAAAGAGTTCACTTTCCTTTCGCTTTTAGTATTTATCACATGATTAGCTGATGTACTATTTCCAACTTTTCAAAGTAAATATAATAGAAATACGTCCCTAGATAATTCATCTAGACTTAGTAAGATATAAACTCCGACTAAGTAAAATTAATCAATATTATAATTCTAAATCTCAATTAATTTTATACTTTATTTTTAAAATGTTTTTTAAAATTATCTATCCATAAAGATACCTTTAAAGTTTATTTAATATATAATTTTTTAATACAACCGCTCTTATTGCATCATAGCTTATTCCATCTGATACTTCTGCTTTTATTGGTGCAAGCTTATCTATACCTAGTTTGTCAGCAGCTAAAATAATCTCTTGTTCCTGTTCTTCTCTAAAGAACTCATCAAAATTAATTTGAAACTTTTCTGAATTACCTTCTCTAAAATACTTATCTATATGACCAAGTACTGTAGTTACAGTAAGTTCTCTTTCTTTAGCAATTTCTTTTATGCTCTTACCTTCTTTTATCATATTAATAGTTATATCATAAGTTTTTCCCTTATTACTTGTGTTTCTAGTTACAGCTCGAGTTGTGTGTAAAGTTTTAGTTTCTGCTCTTTCAGTCCATTTAGCTTCAATATTGTTTTTTTCTACGTAGTCATTTATTACATTTAAAAAAGTTTCACCATATTTTTCGTATTTAACTTGCCCTACACCAGATATATCAAATATATGTTCTTTATTTAAAGGATATCTTAAACTCATTTCTTTTAAGGTACTGTCTGGGAAAATAAAATATGGTGGTACACCCTCCTCGGCTGCGATTTCTTTACGCAGGCTTCTCAAAGTTTCGAAAAGTTCATTGTCCTCAGATATTTTCTTAACTTCAATAGCTTCTTTGAATATTACCTTTTCATCTCCCTTTAGAACTTTCATAGAATTATCACAAAGTATTACCGTAGGATATTCCCCTTCTTTTAAATTTATAAATCCATGAGATATAAGTGTATTTATAAACTCTGACAAATCCTTTTTAGAATAATTTTTCATCAATCCATAAGTAGATAGTTCATTAAATCTGTACTGCAATATTTTCTTTTGAGAAGAGCCTCTTAATACATCTACAATTGTATTTACTCCAAAATCTCTTTTCATTCTATAGATGCAGGATAAAACTTTTTGTGCATCTACAGTTTTATCAACTAATTCTCCTTCAGTTAAACAGTTACTGCAATTACCACAATCCTCATAATCAGTATCTTCTCCAAAATAATTTAAAATGTATTTTCTAAGACATCCATTATGATGAACAAAATCAATCATGGTTTGAAGTTTCTTATAATCATTTATTCTCCTTTCAGACTGCTGAGTTCCAACTTCAATTAAATATTTTTGAGTCATAATATCCTGTGGGGAAAACAATAAAATACATTCACTCTTTTCTCCATCACGGCCAGCTCTCCCTATTTCCTGATAATAGCTTTCAATATTTTTAGGCATATTATAGTGTATTACAAAACGCACATTTGACTTATCAATTCCCATACCAAAGGCATTAGTAGCTACCATAACATTAATTCTATCATATACAAAGTCTTCTTGATTTTGTTTTCTTTCAACATCGGATAATCCTGCATGATATCTAGAGGCAGATATGTTATTTTCAATAAGATTTTCATAAATATTATCTACTTCTTTTCTCGTTGATGCATATATTATTCCAGATTGATCTCTGTTTTCTTCTATATAATTTAATACATATTTTAATCTGCCTGCTATTTTTAATATGTTTATTTTTAAATTTTCTCTATCAAAACCTGATATAAAAACTCCAGGATTATTAAGTTCTATTAACTTTATTATATCTTTTCTTACTTCTTCAGTAGCTGTAGCAGTAAAAGCAGTTACTATGGGTCTTTTTAAAAGAGTTTTTACAAATTTACTTATATATCGATAGCTTGTTCTAAAATCATGGCCCCATTGCGATACACAATGTGCTTCATCTACAGCAACTTGAGATATACTTAGTGTTTTCATAAGGTTACAGAATTCAACTGATTCCAATCTTTCTGGTGCTAGATAAAGAATTTTTATTTCATTATTATTTAACTTTTCAATAATTGCTTGGATTTCTTTAAAGTTAAGAGAGCTATTTATATATTCTGCACTTATACCTAAATCTTTTATATTATCCACTTGATCTTTCATAAGAGATATTAATGGAGATATTACGATCGTAACGCCATCAAATAATAGTGCTGGTATCTGATAGCAAATGGATTTACCTCCCCCTGTTGGCATGACAGCCAAAGTATCTTTCCCACACAATATGCTGTCAATTACAGAGTTTTGAGATTTTCTAAATTCTTTATATCCATAGTATTCCTGTAATGCATTTAATGCTTCTTTCATCAAAGCTGACACCTCATTTAAATCAATATGTAACTATTCTATTTATTATTATACATTATTGACAAGTTTTTAAACAATATTTCAGTTATATTTCTACTTATTAAGGATAATACTAGTGTTTACATTCTTTAAATGTAGAATGACCTGGTTTCTTATTTAAAGTGTTTAGTTTTTATAAATTTTGTTGTTTTATGGTCTAAAAATTTCCTTATAATGTATTTATATTCTTAAATTTAAGGATTTTAGTTTAGAGTATAGAATTTAAGTTAGTTTACATTTTATATACTTTACATAATATTTATTACGTAAAGTATATAGTCCATTGACTGATACTAATATGTCCAGCTGCGGAAGAAATAATATTTATTTCTCAATTACACAATACTATTAGTATTAATTTCAGCAATATGATATCATTAGATGATTTGAATAAAAATATGAATACGGTATGTAAAAATAAATAATAAGTAGAAGTTGCAAAATAAACTAGTATAATAACTGATTATTTTTTGAATATGCCTAAGAATGGACGGTATAATAAAATGGATTTTAAAGAACTTGGAATTAGTGAAGATATAATAAATACATTAAAGAAAGCAGGCATTACTGAGCCAACAGCAATTCAAAAAGAGAGTATTAGCTTTATTAAAGAAGGAAAAGATCTTATAGCGGAGGCACAAACAGGTACGGGAAAAACTCTTGCTTTTTTACTTCCCATTTTTGAAAGCATATCAGTTGATTCTCCAACAATTCAGGCTTTGATTGTAACCCCTACAAGAGAACTTGCTATTCAAATAACTGAAGAAGCCATGAAACTTAAAGAAGCTAAAGCTATCAATATTTTAGCAGCCTATGGCGGTAAAGATATAGGATCTCAAATGAAAAAGTTAAAGAGAAACATCCATTTAATTATAGCAACTCCAGGAAGACTTTTAGATCATCTTGCTAGAAAAACAATAAACCTCATGAATTTAAAGACTTTAGTACTAGATGAGGCAGATCAAATACTACTCATGGGTTTTAAAAACGATATTGAAAATATTATAAAGGAAACTTCTAAAAAGCGTCAGACATTATGTTTTTCCGCAACTATGAACCCTGAAGTTAAAAAACTAGCCTATAGGTATATGAAGGATCCTTTAGTAGTTACTTCTAAAAAAGAAAAGGTTACACTGGATAATATTAAGCAATATGTGGTAGAAACTACAGACAGAGAAAAGCAAGATGCTTTATGTAGTGTTTTAGATGAAGACAGACCATTTATGGCTATAATATTTTGCAGAACTAAGAGAAGAGTTGACGATCTTGAAGTCGCTTTGTATAGACGTGGATATGATTGTGTAAAACTCCATAGTGATATAATTCAGTCAAAACGCGAAAGAATAATGAAATCCTTTAGAAATGGAGATATCCAATACTTAATAGCTACTGATGTTGCATCTAGAGGATTAGATATAAGTGGAGTTAGTCATATATATAATTATGATATCCCAGAAAGTGCAGAATCCTATATTCATCGAATTGGTAGAACAGGCAGAGCTGGTGAATACGGCTATACATGCATGTTTGTAGATCCTAAAAACAAAAAAGAATTGGATGAAATAGAAAAAGCTATAAAATTTAAGATTCCGAGAAGGCTAAAATAGTTTTGTAAATTTAACTTCAAAGTCATATGTTTCACACTAACTCATTTTGCAATTTATTAGAATAGTCTTCTACTTTGACTCTAGGTGTCAAGATGCTCACTTTACTTAAATATGCACTTAGAGATAAAGAAAAACATACTCTAACCTATTAAAAAGATTAGAGTATGTTTTTTATTACAAAATTCCATTGAAATTCACTTACTATAATTACATATTTTCATAAAATAGATTTGATAAAACTAACATTTAACTTAAATTATCTATAACACATAATTTAAGCAAAATAACGCTAGATTAAATTTAATTTAACTCATATCTATTATTTCTATTTAAATACTTCCTTCCATTTAAATAATTTTTTCTCTAAACCTACTAAAGAGTAATTTACCGATAGTCCCAATAAAGCTAATATAATTATAATTGAAAACATCTCAGGTATCTTCATGTTTGATTGGTAAAGATACAATAAATAACCTAATCCTGTATTGGCACCAAGCATTTCAGCAGCAATCAATACTAAAATAGAAGTTGTTGCACTTATTCTTATACCTGTATAAATTGATGTTAAAGCTCCTGGAAAAATTACCGTTTTAAATAAAGAAAAATTTGAAACTCCCATTGATCTAGCAGCCTTTATAAGTTGAGGATCAACATTCTTAACACCTGAAATAGTGTTTAAAAGTACGGACCATGTGACTGCCCAGGCTATTACAACTACTTTAGAGGTTTCTCCTATGCCAAAAAAAAGTACAAATACAGGCAAAAGTGCCAAAACTGAAAGATTTCTAAAAGTTTGTATGAGAGGATCTATAAATTTCTCAAATTTTTTAAACCAACCTATTATCAGTCCTAAGGGAATTGCTACAATAAGTCCTACAAAAAATCCAGTTAATGACCTTTGAAGACTTATAAAAAGATTGGCATATATATCCCCAGAAATGAAGAGCTCTAAGAAAGCAGCAACAACTTTTGAAAAAGGTGGTAAAAATATAGGATTAATTATTTTAAGCCTAGCAATAAATTCCCATAGTCCAATAAAAATAAATACAGCTAATAGATTGTAAATCACTTCGTATATTTTTCTAAAAATTTTTAATACTGCTCCATTCCCTTTATTTAAATTCTTTACTAATACTCCATTCCCTTCATTTAAGTTTTTTAATAACATTTTCTATCCCCTCCATATAATTTTTAATAACATTCTACATTCTCCATGTAAATTTTATAAAATAAATAAAATTATTTTAATATCAAATTCAATTTATAAAATTAATCTAATAAAAACTGAGTAAAAATTTTTTTAGGTTTTAACCCAGCTTTTATTAAATTATATTATCAATAGCTTTTATATATAAATCTTAATATAATATTTTAGTAATACAGATTATGTAATCAAAAATATTATTTTGGAGCATAATCATTAGTGTAAATATCAGTAGGTTTTATATCTCCCTTCTTCCACAATCCTATGCTTTCAGATATATCAAACCATTTATTTATATATTCTGGATTTATAGTTTTGTCTTCATCATACCAGAATACACTTAAATCTTCTGGTTTAAGTTTTAACCATTTAGCAATAATAGCTTTAGATTCATTCTGATGTGAATTTATATATACGTGTGCTTTATATAATGCTTCAGTAAAACCCTTAACCACATCAGGATGATCTTTTATAAATTGATCACTAAAGCCACGTACTGAAAGGCCTGCTCCTGGTGAATGAAGAATATCCCAACTTGTACCAATCTGACGTACTCCACCAGCAGCAACTGCTAATCCTGCATAAGGAGGATGGGAAGTTGTAACATCTACTAGCCCTTGTGTCAAAGACTGTTCCTGCTGCCCTGGATTCGGTAATGTTACCCATTTTATATTATCTGTCTTGCCTTTTTGCAATAAATAATACTTGAGATATCCATCTGTACATCCAGCTACACCAGAAATAGAAACTTTTTTACCATTGATATCATCCAATGTCTTTATAGGGCTATCACTTTTTACTAAGTACCTTACATGAGGAAAATTAGGATTATCCACCATACCAGGTGCAACGGCTGTAACCTTTATGCCAGCTAATCTAGCCTGTGCTACATTTGGTGGATGCCCTCCAACAAATGCGTCATTTATTCCTTGTGCAATAAGTTGGTATTCAGTTATACCAGGTTTAAGTACTCCAGTATATTCAATCTTAATACCTTGTTCTTTAAAATATCCAAGTTCGTCAGCAATATTAAGTTCATTAAAACTTGTCTGGGTTACCATCCTAATTGTAAACAGTTTTTTTGTTCCATCTGTTGCTGCAGCACTCTGACTCTTACCACAACTTGTTAGTGATAATGCGACTAAAAGAGATGTTATAGTTGCTACTAAAATTCTAAATTTCTTTTTCATATTAAATCCCCCATTTGCTTAATATATTAAAGTTTAAATAACTTTCATCAATTTTGTTACATACATTGAACTAATAGTAAAATAATTTAAATACAATTATCTCTACCTTATAAGAACAATATTATTCACATTTGTTTTATATGTTTTATCCTATAAAGTAACAGATGCTATTTTATAAAATAGGTAGCTTTTATTTTAAAAGCTACCTCTAGCTATCTAGTCAGTACTAATATTTAACTACTATTTAATTTAAATAAAATTATTTTTTGTTATATATCTAATTAAATTACTATATGAATACAACTATACAACCATAATACATACAATAAAGCCTATATATGTATAAGTTATTTCTATATTTTATTGTCTATAAATTTAAATTTTTTTAAACTTAATGAATTAATTAGCACTGATATTGAACTTAAACCCATAGCTGCCGCTGCTAAAACTGGGTTTAAATGACCAGTAGCAGCAATTGGTATTCCTATTAAATTGTAAATAAATGCCCACAATAGGTTTTGTTTGATTTTATCCATAGTTTTCTTTGATAGCTTAATTGATAATGGTAATGTGATTAAATCATCTCTTAATAAAATCACATCCCCTGTTTCAATAGCTACATCGGTACCAGTACCAATTGCAAAGCCTATATTTGCTGTTGCTAAAGCTGGTGCATCATTTATACCATCTCCAACCATGGCTACAATCTTGCCTTTATTCATTAATTTTTGAATAACCTCTGCTTTATTTCCTGGTTGGACTTCTGCCATAACATTTTCTATACCAACTTTGTTTGCTACAGAAAAAGCTGTCTTTTTATTATCTCCAGTAAGAATATAAACTTCTATCCCCATTTTTTTAAGAGAAGGAACTACATCTTTAGATTTATCCTTAATCTTATCTGAAAGAGCTAAAACCGAAATCAAATTATTATCTATAGCCATAAACACTGCAATTTTACCTTCTTCTTGGAAGGAATTAAAAATTGTCTCAGCATTTTTAAGATCAATTTTATTTTCTTGCATTAGTTTCTTTGTTCCAATTAGTACAATTTTACCCTTAACAACTGCTTCAATTCCTTTTCCTGGTATAGCTTCAAAGCTTTCAACCGCTGCACTTTGCTGATCTATTATTTCTTTTCCATTTTCATATATAGCTACACCAATAGGATGTTCGGATCTTCTTTCAGCCATGGCAGCAATATGAATTATTTTTCTCTCATCATATTCATGACTTTTGTCCAATATAATCACATCAGTGACCGCTGGCTTCCCTACTGTAATAGTTCCAGTTTTATCAAAAACTATAGTATTTATTTTGCATATTTTTTCTAAATATTCACCATTTTTAATCAATATTCCATTTTGTGCTCCCTTCCCCATTCCTACAATAATTGCTGTAGGAGTAGCAAGTCCAAGTGCACATGGACAAGAAACCACTAGAACTGAAACAGCATTAATCAAAGCAATATCTAATAATTGGCTTTGATATATAATAAAATACCAAATTAAAAATGTACTAAATGCCACCAAGAAGATAAATGGTACAAAATAACCACATATTTTATCAGCAATTTTTTGTATTGGGGCTTTACTTTCCTGAGCTTCTTCAACCATCTTTATTATGTTAGAAAGAACTGTTTCATCCCCAACTTTTGTAGCTTGAAATTTAAAGCTTCCATTTTTATTTAAAGAAGCACCTGTTACAAAATCTTTTTCATTTTTCTTAACAGGTATACTTTCACCAGTAAGCATAGACTCATCCACCATTGAAGTACCTTCTATAATTATTCCATCTACAGGGATCTTTTCTCCTGGCCTTACAATGACAATATCTCCAACTAATAATTTTTCAATTGATATATCTACTTCAACATCATTTCTTAAAACTCTGGCATTTTTAGGTTTAAGCCCCATTAATGTTTTAATAACCTTTGATGTTTTTCCTTTAGCCATAGCCTCAAGATATTTTCCAAGTAAAACAAGGGTTATGATTACAGTTGAAGATTCAAAATATATATTCCTCATTCCATAGAGGAAAGCCGGTCTTTGAAAAAATACAATATACAGACTATAAAAATATGCTGTTGTAGATCCTACTGCAACAAGTAAATCCATAGTGGCAACTCTGGCACGTAAAGCATAAAATGAATTTTTATAGAATCTAAAGCCTATTATAAACTGAACTGGAGTAGCTAATACAAACTGCAATCTCCAATCATGAAGTATTAGTGTCCTCCATCTTAGATAAGCAATAAATGCACCAATTTTTGTAGTGGAATTAGGATCGATGTAATCATGACAAAATCCTAATCCCCCAAGTACCATAGCCAAAATTAATGGAAAACTTAAAACAGCAGAGATTATAAAGGTATTTCTCAATTTATTTTCTTGTATCAAACTAGGATCTATACCATCACTACTGTATTTCTCTTTATTTTTTCCTACTGAAAAACCCAATAATTCTATTTTCTTTTTGATATTACCTAGTTCAATTTTACTTGAATCATATTCTAATTTAGCTTTTTCAGTTGAATAACTTACATTTACTTTCTTTATTCCCTCAAGCTTCTCAAGATTGGATTCAATAGTAATTGAACATAGCGAACATGTCATTCCATATATCTTTAAAGAAATACTTTCTATCATCTTGTTTATCACATCCTATTTTATACAAAATAGGAAAAAGGAAGCATTACACTGTAACACCACCTCTAGTTTTTCTAGTTAGTAATCGTACTATTATTCAATAATATTTATTAACTATTTTTATATTTATCTTCAATTTGGCAAGTAATTCAGCAAACCGTTGATAATACTTCATTTTCTTTACAAAAAAATTTACAGACAAATCTAGTGCTATGGAGGCTTATAAGGATTACTTGCCGAGTATAGGTTTATACATTGTTAAGCAGTAAAAAAATTATAAATCAATCTATTTTATGATATTAACAGTTCCATCTCTTCTTGAAGCAGCCTTAGGCCTTTCTCCAGCATTGTAACCGAAGGCACCTGAACCATAAGTAACATAGCCATCAGGTATTCCTAACTCTTTAAATAAAGCCCTACCTTCCTCAGTAGTATACAGAAAATTTACGGCATGAATCCAAACAGATCCAATACCTAAGGCTTCAGCTGCTAAAAATAAATTACCTAGAGCAAGAGCGCTATCAGCAATTGGGGCAATGGCTTTCTCATCTGCAGATACTATAATATAGGTTGGAGCATGGTAAAAGGCACTAAAATCTTTTGCTTTTGATCTTTCTTCATAATTTTTATTTCCTGATTTTGCAAACACAGATTTTGCTACATCATTTATCTTCTGTAATACTTCTTTATTTTGTATTACAGTAAAATGCCAGGATTGTTGATTAGCAGCACTAGGTGCATATTTTCCAGCTTCCAATATTTGCTGTAAATCTTCGTCTTTTATTTGTTCGCTTTTAAAGTATCTAATACTTCTTCTTTCTAACAAATTTTCCAATACTTCCTTTTTTAATACTTCACTCATTTTTATTCACTCTCACTTTATTTTATTTATGTTTTAATGATTTTCATTTTATAAATGAATTTTACTTAGTGGGAGTTTGTGTTTCCACTAAGTTTAGATTAACTAACCGGGAATGTGCTACTGTTATCTCTAGCTTTATAAAAGCAGGCAAAACAAAATTTTATTTTGTTTTTATTCGCTTTCACAGGGTGCAAGCATCGAACAAAAATCTTCGATTTTGTGTAAATCGCTTTCAAAGATGCCATGGAGTGTTATAGCAGCTAGTCATCGGATAAATCAAAAAGGGAAATCTCATAATGAGATTTCCCTCTAGTTTTCCTAGTCAGAATAACCTAATATTTCTATATTTAATATTTAGTGTTATTCTACAGTAATTTAATAATCTTGTCAATTACTATATTTATAAATTTTTTATAAATAATGAACTTATTGATATACTTAGCCGTTTAAAATATTTCCTCCATTTATGTGAAGTGTTTGACCTGAAACATAGGATGAATCATTAGATGCTAAAAATACATACGCAGGAGCAAGTTCGGCTGGCTGACCAGCTCTTCCTAAAGGTGTATCTAAACCAAATTGTGATACTTCATAATCGCTAAAAGAAGAAGGTATAAGTGGAGTCCATATTGGACCAGGAGCAATATCATTGACCCTTATATTTCTACTTTCTAAAGAAAGTGATAATGATCTTGTAAATGAAACTATAGCACCTTTTGAAGATGCGTAATCAATTAGTGTTTCATTTCCCTTATAGGCAGTAATTGATGCAGTATTTATAATTGAATCTCCACTTTTTAAATATGGCATTACTGCTTTTGTCATATAAAACATAGCAAATATATTAGTTTTAAATGTTCTTTCCAATTGTTCCTTTGTTATATCTTCAATACTATTTTGAGGATGCTGTTCACCTGCATTATTAACAAGTATATCTATTTTACCATACTCTTTAATTATTTTATCTACTGCCTCTTTACAAAATAGATCATCACCAAGGTCCCCAGGAATAGCTAAACAGGATGAGCCTTTATCCTCTATAATCTTTTTAGTGTCTTTTGCATCTTCATGTTCATTTAAATAGATTATAGCTATTTTAGCTCCTTCTTTTGCATAAGCTATTGCCACAGCCTTACCTATTCCACTATCTCCACCAGTAATAATAGCTACTTTATTTTTAAGCTTGCCAGTACCTTTATATTCTGGATCGTCGAATATAGGCTTAGGATTCATTAATTTTTCCAAGCCTGGTTGTTGGTTTTGTTTTTGAGCAGGTATAGTTTCAGGATAATTTAAAGTACTTACCATTTGTATTCCTCCTTTCCTTTTATAAGATTATATTTAACTTTATCGATAAATCTTATTCAGTGGGCGTTTGCATTCCCACTGGTTTAGATTAACTCTCCAGGGACGTACCGATATATCTCCATCTTTAGAAAAGCGATTCACCGAGTGCGGTAGAGTGTTATAGCGGTTAGTCATCGGATAAATATAGTATTGTTAATTACTATAGATTTTATAACCTATAATTTATTAAACGTGTATTTCAAAAATTTAAAAAGTATAAAATAAATTTTTTCAAAGAATGCTTAATAAGCAGTAACATAGATAGGATAGTTAATAATACATTGTAAATAAAAAAGCTGCTAGGGTTTATACCAGCAGCTTTTTTATAATATAAAATTATACGTTTATGTCTACATTTATATCTAAAATATTTTTATTGGCTTCTAATACAGGATTGACACAATCATTTATGAAATCTGTTACCTGCCCAGGTGCTCTTCCAACGAAATTTTTAGCATCTAATATTGATAGTATTTCTTCTTTCTTTATGTTGAAAGCAGGATCTTTAGCTATTAGATCTATTAAATTATTATCAAGTCCATCCTGTTTTACACGCTTTGCAGTTTCCATGGAGTAAACCCTTATTTTTTCATGAAGTTCCTGCCTATCTCCACCTCTTTTAACAGCTTCCATTAGTATATTTTCTGTAGCCATAAAAGGTAATTCATTGTTTACTCGAGCAGCAACAACTTTATCATATACAACTAAATTACTGGATACATTTATATATAGATTTAATACTCCATCTAAAGCTAGAAAAGCTTCAGCAATAGAGATTCTCTTATTTGCTGAATCATCCAAAGTTCTTTCAAACCACTGTGTTGCAGCAGTTACAGCTGGATTAAGAGAATTTACAATTACATACCTTGCTAGAGATCCTATTCTTTCTGATCTCATAGGGTTTCTCTTATAGGCCATAGCAGATGAACCTATTTGATGTGTCTCAAAAGGCTCTTCCATTTCTTTAAAACTTTGAAGTATTCTCAAATCATTGCTGAACTTATAAGCACTTTGTGCTGCTTCTGAAAGCGTATTTAATACTATTGAATCCACTTTTCTGGAATACGTTTGACCGGTTACAGCATAAGCTTCTTTAAAACCCATTCTTTCCGTAACTTTTTTCTCTAATGTTTTAATCTTTTCTTCATCACCATCAAATAATTCCATAAAACTTGCTTGAGTACCTGTAGTTCCCTTTACTCCTCTTAGTTTTATGGTATCAATTACAAAATTTATATTTTCAAGATCTAAAAGTAAATCCTGCATCCAAAGAGTAGCTCTCTTTCCAACAGTAGTAAGCTGAGCTGGCTGAAGATGAGTATAACCTAAAGCAGGCAATTTCTTATACTTTAATGCAAATTCTGATAAATGTTCAATAACATTTATAATTTTATTCTTTATCAGTATTAAAGCTTTCTTCATTATGATAATGTCTGTGTTATCTCCTACATAACAGCTTGTGGCACCAAGGTGTATTATACCTTTAGCTTTAGGACATTGAACTCCATAGGCATATACATGACTCATTACATCATGTCTCACTTCTTTTTCTCTTTTTTCTGCTACTTCATAGTTAATATCATCAATATGAGCTTTTAATTCTTCTATTTGTTCATCAGTTATATTTAAACCTAATTCTTTCTCACTCTCAGCTAAAGCCACCCATAACTTTCTCCAAGTCTTAAATTTCATTTCATCAGAAAATAGATACGACATATCTTTTGATGCATATCTAGTATTTAGCGGTGTTTGGTAAATGTTTCTCATATAAATTTCCTCCTAGCAAAGGTTGCTTAATGTAAAATACATTTCATATTATATCATACATTCATAAATATTTAAATTTACATGTTAATAAATTATTAAATTCATTATCAACAAAATATTAGGTGATAAAGTCAAATTGCTATAGTTTATTCTTACTCTACCTTAAGAATTCTTCCCCAGCAAGGAAGCAAATCTGGTATAAGACACTTGTTATTTTCAATTTTAAATGTTTCTTTATTATTTAAAATATCAAGCACTTTAACCCCTTTTACAGGTATATCAATTTCTAAGGAACTAGCCTTTTCTGATAAATTTACTATGATAATTATACAATCCTCTTCCAGTATTCTGGCATATGCAAATTGTTCATTCAGTACTCTAATCTGAAAATATTTCCCATGTTTTAATGCCTTTGAATTTTTTCGTATTTTAGCCAGTTCATGGATTAATTCTATTAATTTTTTATTAGAGTTACTTGATGATATACTTGTTAGATCCAGTTCAGGACGTAAATCATCGTCTGAAATATTCTTTGTACCTTTAATTCCCCACTCACTGCCATAGTAAATAGAAGGGATACCAGGCATAGTGAACAAAAGTACATGTAATGGGTAAATATAATCTGAGCACTTTAATGTACTTGCAATTCGATTTACATCGTGGTTATCAAGGAAATTATATAAGTAAATATTTCTATATATACCAAAGTTGTCTCCAAACTGACGGTTAAAAGAATAGGCAATTTCAAAATAGTTCTTGTCGTTATGACTGGAGTATAATCCCTTATAGCATTCATAATTTGTCACAGAGTCAAGCATAGTAGTGTTTGCCCAGCGGTTGTAATCGCCATGTATAATTTCACCCATAAGCCAAAAATCCGATTTTGTTTTTTTACACAAGGAAGACAGCTCAGTAATAAAATTAAAGTCAAGGCAATCTGCACAATCTAAACGTAAGCCATCAATATCCAGTTCTTTAACCCACATTTTTATGGCCTCAAAAAGATATTCCTTCACTTCTTGATTACTGAGATTAAGCTTAACGAGATTATAGTATCCATTCCATGTATCATAGCTAAAGGGATCATTTAATGGACTTTTTTGGTTGAAATTTAGATTGTGAAACCAATTGCAATATTTTGATTTTTGGCCCTTTAAAAGTATATCCTTAAATGCAAAAAAATCACGACCTACATGATTAAATACGCCATCAATTACCACTCTTATATTATTCTTATGCAAAGTATTTACAAGCTTAATAAAAGTATCTTTATTCCCTAAACGCCTGTCAACTACATTATAGTCTGTTGTGTCATAACCATGAGATGTTGACTCAAATATTGGACCAAAATAAATAGAATTGACACCTAAATATTTAATGTGATCAATCCAATCATAGATTTTTTCTAGACGTTCTACTGGCTCTGCTTTAAAATCATTAGACTTTGGTGCTCCACAAAATCCCAGTGGATAAATATGATAGAATACTGCTTCATTATACCAAGGGTTCATATAAAAGCCTCCTTAAAATTTCAACAACTTTACGGCAAAGATAAAAGGATAGCCTTATGAGCTATCCTTTTATCTTATGAATCTAATTATTCAGCAATTGATTCAATTAATTTTGCAACTTCTTCAGCTGCTAAAGTTTCGTCGTCACCTGAAGCAGTTACTTTAACAACAGCATTGCTAGTAACTCCTAAAGATAAAACTCCTATTAAACTTTTAATATTAGCCTTTTTACCATTGTATTCAAGACTAACATCTGATTTAAAAGATGATGCTTTTTTTACTAATAGAGTAGCTGGTCTAGCATGTAAACCAGTAGAACTTTTTACTGTAACTTCTTTTGTTACCATTATATCCACCTCTGTTAACTAATATACTATTTTGAAATCTCTTTAATAAGTTTATCATTTTACAATAATTTATTCAAGTAAATTCTAGAAAATATTTAATACGATTTCAATAAATTTTATTTACAAAATTATGTATTCTTTCCAGTCCCTCTTCTATATTTTCCATAGAAGTTGCATAAGAAAGTCTAACATATTCTGAAACACCAAAGGCATCTCCAGGAACTACTGCTACTTTATTATCTTCTAAAAGACTTTCAGCAAAATCAATAGAACCATTTATTGTTTTTCCATTTATTGTTTTACCTATTAATTTACTTATATTCATCATTACATAAAATGCACCTTCAGGCCTGGTACATGATACATTTTCTATGCTGTTTATTTTATTTACCATATAATTTCTTCTCTCTTTAAATTTACTTATCATAAATTCTACTGAAGATTGATCTCCAGTTAATGCCTCTACAGAGGCATACTGAGCTATAGAATTAGGATTAGCTGTAGTATGACCTTGTACATTTGACATTAACTTAATTATTTCAGTATTACCACTAGCAGCATATCCAACTCTCCAACCAGTCATAGCATAAGTTTTAGACATACCATTAATTACAATTGTTCTTTTAAAAGAATCTTCGCTTATGCTTGCAATACTAAAATGCTTAAAGTCACCATAAATTAATTTTTCATATATTTCATCAGAAATAATTAATAAATCATGTTTTTTTGCAAATTCTGCAATTTTTTCAATTTCTTCTTTTGAATAAACTGTTCCTGTTGGATTATTGGGACTATTTAATATTATAACTTTAGTTTTTGCTGTAACAGCCTTTTCGAGGTCATTAATAGTAAATTTAAAAGAATTTTTTTCCTCAGTAGTAATAATTACAGGTACACCATCACTTAATTTCACTAGTTCAGGATAAGTTACCCAATAAGGACTACTAATTATAACTTCGTCCTGTGGATTTAATATAGCCTGAAAAACATCATTAATACATTGTTTTGCACCATTTGATATTATAATTTGTGATACATCATAAGTTAAATTATTATCTTTCTTAAATTTATTAGCTATAGCCTTTTTTAACTCTATTATACCCGATGCAGCAGTATATTTAGTATAACCTTCTTCCATTGCCTTTATAGCTGCAAGTTGAATATTTTTAGGAGTATTGAAGTCAGGTTCACCAGCGCCAAAACCTATAACATCTATACCATTTTTCCTCATCTCTTTTACTTTTGCAGTAATAGCTAAAGTAAGAGATGGCGAAATATTTTTTGCTTTGTTAGATAAAATCATAAAGAATACCTCCTGATATGGATTATTTTTCACTGTTGCAAAATTTATCTTAAACTAGCCAGTGTAATACTACCGTTCCTTTAAACGTGATATAACATGGACAGTTTCATAGATAATTCATGTAAATTAGAGGGACAAACATACTCCCCCTCAGCTTAAATGAATTTGCAATTATAATATATATAATAATATCTATAAGAATTATATTCCTAATTAAATTACTAAACAATACTATTCTAAATATTTTTAACTTGACATATTAAAATAAGTGCTGACTTTACTTTAAAATTTACATATCACATACCAAAATATGATGAAATATCCAATGGATATTATTCAGAATTTTAGCCACATAAACTTATAGTTTAAAATATATAATTGATATAACAGTAATTCCCCATAATATTACATTAATCAAAAAAGGTATATCCTTTTGAAAAACATCCTCAGGCTTTCCTCCTATATTACGCTTCATCATCAGATATTGATATCTGAATATACCATAGAGTACAAATGGAATGGTAAGCATCATTGTTCTACTTTGGATAGAACTGAATGTATACAGACAGTAGGCAATGAGAATACTTGGAGTTACTATAGTGAGCATATTTTCTATCAAATCCACTGAATATTCATCTAATATCCTTCGATGATTACCACTTGTATCTTTTAATGTAATAATTTCACTTTTTCTTTTGTTAAGTGACATAAACAACGAAATTAAAATTGTACATAAAATCATCCATGGAGATAACTGTACATTAGTTGCAACACTTCCACTTTCAACTCTAAGTACAAATCCAAAAGTTATTATCATAACATCTATTATAACTACATTTTTTAATTTAAAAGAATAGAATATATTAATGATAAAATAAAGTAAAAATACAACTAATAATTTTAGATCTATTTTATAGCATATGGTAAAAACTAAAATAAGCAGAATAATTTCTGCTATTATTGCCTGTAATTTTGTCACTTTTCCACTGGCAATAGGTCTATTTTTCTTTTCAGGATGCTGTCTATCTTTATTTACATCCACCAGATCATTTAATATATATACACAGGAAGATACTAGACAAAACATTGCAAAAACAAAAATATTTATTATAAATATATGTAAATCAGTAAATTTACCAGAAAATATCATTGCTGCAAAAACAAAAAAGTTTTTTATCCATTGCTTAGGTCTCATAAGTTTAAATATCTGCTGAAAATTTAGGTTAATCATTGGTTACCTCCAAAATTATTAGGCATTAAAAATAAATAAGCAGAAAATACACCAGCATACTGACTAGTTATTTTCTATTTTGAAGCTGCCTCAAATACATACAATTTATAATTTAACATATTTAATAAATAAATAAAAGGACTTGAAGAATAATACCAAGCCCTTTTGTTAAAATATTCAATAAAAAAACTTAAACTTCCCCTATCTAGGTTGTACAATAAGCTTTATGGCTGTTCTTTCTTCACCATCTATTTCAATATCCGTGAAGGCTGGTATACATACTAAATCTATTCCACTAGGAGCTACGAAACCTCTTGCAATAGCTATGGCTTTATTAGCTTGATTTATTGCACCAGCTCCGATAGCTTGTATTTCTGCAACTCCTCTTTCTCTTAGTACCCCTGCTAGAGCGCCTGCTACTGAATTTGGACTTGATTTTGCTGAAACTTTTAATACTTCCATAATAACCCTCCTAAAGTTCAATTAAAAATAGTAATTTTAGATATTCAAACCTATAGGTATATTATTCTACATTGTATAAAAAATTCCTTTAATTTTTACAAAAATCAAAGGAATTTTTATCACAATCAAAATTTTCCTCTATAAGTATAGAGGAAAATAATAATATATATTTATTTTGCATAATCTACTGCTCGAGTTTCTCTTATTACATTAATTTTAATTTGACCAGGATACTCTAATTCACTTTCTATTCTCTTAACAATATTCCTTGCCATTTCTGATGCTCCTGCATCATCAACACTTTCTGGTTTAACCATTATTCTAATTTCTCTTCCAGCCTGAATGGCATATGACTTTTCTACACCTTCGTATGAGTTTGAAATTTCTTCTAACTTCTCCAAACGTTTTATATATGCTTCTAAAGTTTCTCGTCTTGCACCAGGCCTTGCAGCAGATATAGCATCTGCCGCTTGAACAAGTATAGCTTCAAGTGATTGAGGGTCTATATCACCATGGTGAGCCCCAATTGCATTTACTATAACAGAAGATTCATGATGCTTCTTTGCTATTTCAGAACCGATTAAAGCATGTGGTCCTTCAATTTCATGATCTACTGCTTTTCCTATGTCATGTAGTAAACCTGCTCTTTTTGCAAGGGTTGGATCTATACCAAGTTCAGATGCCATAAATCCAGCTAAGTACGATACTTCTACAGAATGCTTTAAAACATTCTGGCCATAACTTGTTCTGTACTTTAATCTTCCTAAAAGTCTTATAAGTTCTGCATGTAAACCATGAACACCAGTTTCGAAAGTGGCTTGCTCGCCTTCTTCTTTTATATTGTTTTCTACTTCTTTTTTAGCTTTTTCAACCATTTCTTCAATCCTAGCAGGATGAATTCTACCATCCAATATTAATTTTTCTAAGGCTATTCTTGCAACTTCTCTTCTTATAGGATCAAAGCCAGAAAGTATGACTGCTTCTGGTGTATCATCGATTATTAAATCAATTCCGGTAAGGGTTTCCAAGGCCCTAATATTTCTGCCTTCTCTTCCAATTATTCGACCTTTCATTTCATCATTAGGTAAAGACACAACATAAACTGTTGACTCTGCTACATGATCTGCAGCACATCTCTGTATTGCACAAGTTATGATTTCTCGAGCCTTTTTATCGGCTTCTTCTTTAGCTTTTGTTTCAATCTCTTTAATCATAACTGCTGATTCATGTTTTATTTCTTTACGAACTTCTTCAAGTAGCAATTCTTTCGCTTCTTCAGAACTCAGATTTGAAAGTCTCTCAATTTCTTTCCTTTGGTTTTGATATAATTCTTCAATGCTCTTTTCCTTTTCTTCCACTGCACTTTCACGTGCGTTTAAATTACCTTCTTTTTTCTCAATTAATTCACTCTTTTTATCTAGAGCTTCTTCTCTTTGAATATTTCTTCTTTCTAATCTTTGGATCTCAGATCTTCGCTCTCTTGATTCTTTTTCAAAATCAATTCTAAGCTTATGAACTTCATCCTTTGCTTCTAAAATGGACTCTTTTTTCATCGATTCAGCTTCTCTGCTAGCCTCATCCCTTATATTTTTTGCATCTTCTTCAGCTTTAGATATTTTAGCCCAAGAATATTTTTTTCTAATATAAAGTTCAATTATAACCACCAGAATTACCAGTACAACGACAATTATCATCCAATATTTAAGTAGTCCCATTGCCGCAAACACCTCCTTTGCTTATATAGCTTCATAAAATTGTAGAATGAAAGCTTTGAAAAGGTGTCATATTTATTCAATTGGCAATCATTTGAATATGCTAAACCAGTATTTGTATTTAAATTAATTGTATATTAATTTAAGATTGCTGTCAAGTTTATAAAATTTAACTATGTTAATTTATACATAAAATTAAATTATTGTTTAAAATTAGCACTATAAAAATTATTTTAATAATTTTTATAGTGCTTTTATTATATTTAATATGAATAAAAATTATACACTTTATAGTGTTAAGCTTTAGATAATTTTTTATCCTTTTCTAACTTTTCATCCGTATCATCAGTATCAGAATTTGATTTTTTTATAGGCAACTCATTTTTTTCTCTTATTTTAGTTTCTATTTCAATTTCTATATCCGGATTTTCTTTTAAATACTGTTTAGCATTTTCTCTACCTTGACCAAGTCTTACTTCTCCATAGGAGAACCAGGCACCGCTTTTTTGAATTATTTCTTCTTTAACTCCAACGTCAACAATATTTCCTTCTTTTGAAATTCCTTCATTATACATTATATCAAATTCAGCTTGCTTAAATGGAGGAGCTATTTTATTTTTTATTACCTTTACTCTAGTTCTATTACCAATTATTTCATCACCCTGCTTTATAGAATCTATTCTTCTAATGTCCATTCTCACGGAAGCATAGAATTTTAAAGCTCTTCCACCGGGAGTTGTCTCTGGACTTCCAAACATAACTCCGACTTTTTCTCTTAATTGATTTATAAATATAACTACACATTTTGATTTATTTATAGCTCCTGCAAGCTTTCTAAGGGCTTGAGACATAAGTCTTGCCTGAAGACCAACATGTGAATCTCCCATTTCACCTTCTATTTCAGCTTTAGGAACTAAAGCAGCAACAGAATCCACTACTATTACATCTATTGCATTAGACCTTACAAGGGCTTCAGCTATTTCTAGAGCTTGCTCTCCAGTATCTGGCTGTGAAACTATTAAATTTTCCGTATCAACTCCAAGCCTTCTTGCATAAGCAGGATCTAAGGCATGTTCAGCATCAATAAAAGCAGCAGTACCTTCTGATTTTTGAGCTTCTGCTATAACATGAAGGGCTACTGTAGTTTTACCAGAGGATTCAGGTCCATATATTTCTACAACTCTCCCTCTTGGCACTCCACCTATTCCCAATGCTATATCTAAAGATAAACAACCTGTTGATATTGAATCTACATCCAATACACTATGTTCTCCAAGTTTCATAATAGAGCCCTTACCAAATTGTTTTTCAATTTGTCCTAAGGCAGCTTCTAGTGCTTTAAATTTTTCATTATCCATATATATCCCCTAAGGGGTTCACCAGCCTTTCATTCATATCGAACATTTGTTCTATGTAAATTATATAACAAATTTTAAACAAGGTCAATACTATAAACAGAGTTCTTGGTATCAGGTGGAGTTTTTGGTTATGACCTCTGATACTTAGAACTCGTTGTCATTTAGGGTAAATCGTTATCCAGGGACGTAGCCACTCTTTACTCCCTCTTTTACAGAGTTCAATGGGAGTATTAGAGTGGGTAGTCATCGGATAAATAAAGTTCCTGCTTTTCACAGGAACTTTATTTATAGTAAAATTATGGACACAATTAATTTTTTTATTCATTTATCTGCTCTTATAATTTCTCGATTCTTTACAAAATAGTCAGTACCAGAAATTACAGTAATTATAACAGCTAAAAACATAGTTATATTAGTTAAGTACTCAAATAATGATACCAAATCAACAGGAAAATAATTATGTAGAAAATTAATATGACGTATATTTAAATTTATTAGCGCACATACAATAGCAACAATTTGTATAACAGTTTTTATTTTGCCCCACCAACTAGCAGCTAATACAATGCCTTCTGCAGCAGCAATTGATCTAAGTCCTGTAACTGCAAACTCCCTTGCAATTATTATAATAGCAATCCAACTGTTTAGTATATGAAATTCCACTAGAGATACTAAAGCAGCAGATACTAAGAGCTTATCTGCTAAAGGATCCATTAATTTTCCAAAACGTGTTATTTGATTTCTACTTCGAGCTATATAACCATCTAATTTATCTGTAAGAGCAGCTATAATAAAAACAGTAGTGGCAATACTTCTACCATAAGGAATTCCCTTCACAGTAATAAAAATCAAAAAAACAGGAACTAAGATTATTCTTATTACAGTTAGTTTATTAGCAAGATTCATCACATACAACCCCTATTAAATCATATTCTAGACTATCTATAATTTTTACGTTAATAAAATTACCTACATTTAATATTCTATCACATTTGAAAAAAATTTCACCATCTATTTCCGGAGCTATTTCATAATTTCTTCCATACCAAAAGTTATTATTATTTTTTCCTTCTATAATAACATTATATATTCTACCAATTTTTGTTTTATTTATATCTTTTGATATTTGCTGTTGAATTAGCATCAATTCTTCCTGCCTCTGTTTCTTTACAGCTTCATCTATTTGATTTGGCATATAAAAAGCTTCTGTTTCCTCTTCTCTTGAATACATGAAAACTCCCAATTTATCAAATTTAATATATTTAATAAAATCCTTTAGTTCCTCAAAATCCTCATCTGTTTCGCCAGGAAAGCCTACAATTATTGATGTTCTGAGGCATATATTTTTTATTGTACTTTTTAAATTTAATATTGATTTAGTTATCTCTTCTTTTTTTGTATGTCTTTTCATTTTTGTAAGTATATTATTGCTAATATGCTGTATTGGTATATCTATATACTTACATACTTTGTCATTAGTAGAAATTTCAGCTACTAATTCATCTGTTATTTCTTCAGGATAACAATAGAGTATTCTTATCCATTGAATAGATTTAATTTCACTAATTTTTCTAAGAAGCTCAGGAAGCATTTTTTTATTGTAAATATCCAATCCATATCTTGTAGTATCCTGGGCTACAAGTATTATTTCTTTAATACCCTGTTCACTCAGTTCAATACATTCCTCAATAATATCTTCCATTGTTCTGCTTCTATATTTTCCTCTAATTTTAGGAATTATGCAATAGGAGCAGGAATTATTGCAGCCTTCAGATATTCTTACATAAGCACTAAAGGATCCAGTAGTTACAATTCTTTTTCCCCCATTTATATTTTCATCACTATAATTACATAAACTTTGTTTTTTTCCACCCTCATTAAAAAAATTTCCAATAGCCTGATTAAGTTTATTATAATCATTTACCCCAAGAATTAAATCTAATTCAGGCATTAAATTTAATAATTCATTTCCATATCTTTGTGTTAAACATCCAGTGGCTATAAGCATTTTGCAGTTATATTTATTTTTATATTCTGCCATTTCCAAAATAGTATCTATAGATTCTTGCTTTGAGGCCTCAATAAATCCACAAGTATTTACCAAAATTATATCAGCTTTTTTAGGGTCATTTACTATTTCATAATTGTCTTTAATATCCCCAAGTATAGTCTCTGAATCAATTCTATTTTTATCACAGCCTAAACTTATCAGTCCAAAATTTAGTTTATTCACATGAAATCCTCCTACGTAGGCATCTGAAAATAAATAACAAATCAAAGATGCAACGGATATTTTGAATCATACAAGAAACAGGTTCTGATGATAGTGGGTACTATCAGAAGGTTCTGCTGACGCGGTATGATACGAAATAGACTAGCATACTGGATAGTTATTTTTTGAAGATGCCTTATATCAACACTACTCATTTTATAGCTAAAAATTTAATTTCACAAGAATTTTTTTATTACAAATATTCCCTGGGAAATATTATAAATTTCCTATTTCATCCTTACTTATCAAGATATTTCTAGGTTTGCTTCCATCTCTTTTTGATATAATCCCCTTTTCTTCTAATTGTTCAACAATTCTAGCAGCTCTATTATATCCTATTCTAAGTTTTCTCTGTATTAATGAAGTAGAGGCTTGATCTGATTCCACCACAATTTTTATGGCTTCATTTAATAATTCATCTTCATCTGATGATTTAGAATCTGATGAGCTATTATTTATTTCTTCAATTATTTCTTCTCTATATTCAGATTTTGGATTTTGATTTTTAATAAAGGTTACAACTTTTTCAACTTCTTCCTCAGATATAAAAGCTCCCTGTATTCTTAAGGGTTTAGATTCTCCTACCGGATAGAATAGCATATCACCTTTACCTAAAAGTTTTTCAGCTCCAGCTGTATCAAGTATTGTTCTAGAATCTATTTGACTGGATACTGCAAAAGATATTCTCGAAGGAATATTTGCCTTTATTACTCCTGTAATAACATCCACAGAAGGTCTTTGAGTTGCAATAACCAAATGCATTCCCGCTGCTCTAGCCATTTGAGCTAGTCTTCCTATATAATCTTCTACATCATTTGGGCATACCATCATTAAATCTGCAAGCTCATCAATTATTATAACTACCCAGGGCAATTTATTGTCTATTCTACCCTTATAAAATAATTCATTATATCCCTCTATATTTCTCACACTATTATCAGCAAATATTTTGTATCTCCTTGTCATTTCATTTACAGCCCAACTAAGGGCGCCTGCTGCCTTTTTGGGGTTAGTTACTACAGGAATCAAAAGATGCGGTATACCATTATATATACTAAGCTCAACTACTTTAGGATCAATCATAAGTAGTTTAACATCATCAGGCAGGTATTTATATAAAATACTTATTATTAGAGTATTAATACATACACTTTTACCTGAACCAGTAGCACCTGCAATAAGCATATGAGGCATTTTACTTAAATCGGATACGACACAGTTTCCACCTATATCCTTACCAAGACAAAATGCTAATTTGTATTTTGTATTGATAAAAGCATCTGACTCTATAACTTCACGTAAATATACAGGGGTTAAGTCCTTATTTGGAACTTCTATACCTATAGCTGCTTTTCCGGGAATTGGAGCCTCTATTCTCACACCAGCAGAAGCCAAATTTAGAGCTATGTCGTCAGCTAAATTCACTATTTTACTTACCTTCACTCCTGCGCTTGGCTGAAGCTCATATCTAGTTACGGAAGGTCCTTTCGTAACTTGAATTACTTTTGCATCTACTCCAAAACTATTTAGAGTATCTGTTAATTTTGTTGCACTCGTTAGAAGCTCTTTCTTATCACTTCTCTTTAATTTGCTCAATTCATTTTCATTTAGTAAATCTATAGTTGGAAGTTCATAATCCCCATTAATACTTTGAATGGAATTATCTTCAATTTCTTTTTCAAGTTCTTCACTTATATCTTTTGCAGCAGTTTCTTTATCATTACTATCCCTTATTTGAATTTCAGATTCAGAAATGGCTTTATTCTCATTTACAGGAGATGTATTTTTTAAAAAATCCATAACTTTTATCTTATTTAAAGCGCCTTTTACAACATTATTATTATCCTCTTCTACAATATTGCATTCTTCTACTTTATCAGCACTCTGTCTTTTATTCTTAATGACGAGAAGAGTTTTTTTTAAAGCATCCCCCAATGATTTTTTTGATATAAGTACAAAAGAAACTATATAAATGCAGGAGAATAGCACATAACATCCTTTACCAAATAGTTTTAATATTGGAATATCTATCATATAAGAAATCACTCCACCATGTATTATGCTATCAGTGTCATATATTTTTTGAACACCCTCCATTACTTGTCCATTAATATAATAATCATTTAAATTTATCATTGTAATAATAAGAAGAGTATTTATTATAAAAAGAATAATTCCAAAAAACTTTTTATTATATCCTATATTTCCCCTTTTCACCATATAACCTATGCCAATTATTATTAAGATAAATGGGAAAACATAGGAGCCCATGCCTATTGTAGTAAATAATAATTTTCTCATTCCCTTTCCCAATATACCACTTGTATTAGTGAAAAAAAGACTGAATACTATAAATATACCGAAGCATATTAATACTACACCTGCAATATCGCTGTTTAAAGTTGAATTTTCATTTGAAGTATTATTTTTTACATTTCTTCTCCTTGGCAATGAATTCACCTCCAATTGTTTATTCTACATTTATGGCAAATATCCTTTTTATCTAATAAATATTATTTTCAAAATAAATAAATTAACCATAGGAAAAGTGCCTATGGTTGTTGCTTTTGAATCATTTGCTCTAATTTTTCTAATGCTTCTTTTATACCACCAATATCATCTATTAATCCATAGTCTACTGCCTGATTTCCAATAAGTATAGTTCCCATATCATTTAATAATTCGTCGCTTTGAATCATTAATTTTTTAATGGTATCTTTATCTATTTTTGAAGTTCTTGCAATAAATTCAATTATTCTCTGCTGCATCTTATTAAAATATTCAAAGGTTTGAGGTACTCCAATTATAAGACCATTCATTCTTATTGGATGAATAATCATTGTTGCACTTGGAGATATAAAAGAATAATCTGCAGCAGTAGCTAATGGAACGCCAATAGAATGTCCTCCTCCAATAACTAATGAAACAGTAGGCTTACTCAAACTTCTAATCATTTCAGCTATAGCAAGGCCTGCTTCAACATCGCCGCCCACAGTATTTAAAACTATTAATACTCCCTCTATACTTTTACTTCGCTCTATTGAAACCAATTGAGGTATTACATGCTCATATTTGGTTGTTTTAGTTTGAGGAGAAAGAACTGTATGACCTTCAACTTGACCTATTATAGGTAATACATATATTCTTTCGTCTTCTTCAGGTAGATCATCAACACCTAGCTCTTTTACATTTTCAAGCTGTTCATTATTCTCTTTTTTTTCATTTTTCTTATCTTTGGTCTTGCCCATAAATATCACTCCCAGTCTATAAATATTTTGTACATATAGACTGAAATGTATACATTATTTAATGTAATATTATAATTGAGATTTTTTTAAATCATTATCCTCTACATCTATTATTATAGTTCTAGTTCCTATTTTCTTTACATATTGCCAGGAAACTTCTAAAAAATCACTTTTATTAAAAAAGCTTAAACCAGATCTATTTTCATTTAGGATCAATAATTTCATATTCCCATCATCATCTATTATTATATCATTGTTTGAAAGAGCAGCATATTTTTCACCATCATTTACATTGATAATTTCATATTTTTCAATTTCACTATATAGTTTAATATTATTTATATCATTATTCAAAATAATCACCTCATAAATATAAAATTTTTATAGAATCTATATCCTATATATAAAAGCTATGATTATTTTAAAGAAGTAATTACAATATAAATTGATTTTAAAAAATAATTTATTAAAAACTTATATAAACAGAGTTCTTAGTATCAGTATTTTTGATACTTAGAAATCGTTGTCCTTTAGGGTAAATCGTTATCCAGGAACATAGCCACTCTTTACTCCAACTTTGAAAAAGGTAGGAGTATTAGAGTGGGTAGTCATCGGACAAAAATAAAAAGGCACTGTTGCCCTTCTATCTTTACTGTTCATCTTTAGCTTCTTCCGATTTAGATTCTGCTATAGCATCTTTTCTCGAAAGATTAATTCTTCCCTGATTGTCTATTTCAGTTACTTTTACTAATATTTCATCCCCTGTAGATACTATATCTTCTACCTTATTTACTCTGCTTACATCCAGTTTTGAAATATGGACAAGGCCTTCTTTACCAGGTAATATTTCTACAAAAGCTCCAAAATTAGTTGTTTTAGTAACTTTACCTAAATATATATCTCCAGCCTTTACATCTTTAGTTAAATCATCTATCATCTTAAGTGCTTTATTGGCACTTTCTCCATCATTTGACATAACAAAAACCTTTCCGTCATTATTTATGTCAATTTTCACTCCAGTTTCAGCTATAATTTTATTGATAGTCTTTCCACCAGCACCGATAACATCTCTAATTTTATCAGGATGTATATTTATAGTATAAGCTCTTGGAGCATAAGGAGATAATTCTTTCCTAGCTTCTGGAATACAATCATTAATTTTTTCAAGTATTGTAAGTCTAGCCTTTCTTGCACCAGTTATGGCCTGTTCTATACAGTATTTTGAAAGTCCATGAATCTTTGTGTCTACTTGGATGGATGTTATTCCTTTTTCTGTACCAGCAACTTTAAAATCCATATCACCAAAGAAATCCTCAAGTCCCTGTATATCTGTAATAACCTTTTCTTCTGATAAATCTTCACTAGTTATAAGACCCATAGCTATACCAGCTGCTGGTCTTTTTATAGGAACCCCAGCATCTAAAAGAGCTAAAGTACTTCCACATACACTAGCCTGAGAAGTTGATCCATTTGAACTTAGAACTTCTGAAACTAATCTTATAGTATAAGGAAATTCTTCTTCTGAAGGAATGAGAGGTTCTAAGGCCTTTTCTGCTAGGGCTCCATGGCCGATTTCTCTTCTTCCTGGGCCTCTTAAAGGTTTAACTTCACCTGTAGAATAAGATGGGAAATTATAGTGATGCATATATCTTTTTGATTCTTCTGTTCCAAGTCCATCTAATATTTGAACATCTCCAAGTGCGCCTATAGTAGCTACAGTCATAACTTGAGTTAATCCTCTTGTAAATAGACCAGTTCCGTGAGTTCTTGGTAATATACCTACGTCACAGCTAATTTTTCTTATTTCATCAAAATTTCTTCCATCAGGTCGTCTGTCTTCATTCAGCAGCATATTTCTGACAATTCCCTTTTGTATTGAATATACTACTTCACCTATTTCAGCAGTATTATCTGGATATTTTTCGCTAAACTCCTCTTGAAGTTTTTCATTTATACCTTTTAACACTTCATTTCGCTTATCTCTATCAGTGATATACATAGCTTCTTTTAACATATCAAAGGCAAAGTTTTTTATATCCTCTTCTATAGCCTCATCAACTTTGTGCAGTTTAGGCTCAATTTTTTCTTTTCCAAATTGCCTCATTGCGTCTTCCTGAAAAGCTACAATTTCCTGACAAGCATTAAATGCAAAATCTATAGCATTAATCATGACATCTTCAGGTATTTCTTCTCCACCAGCTTCAATCATCATAATTCTTTCTTTTGTTGCACATACAGTTAAACTTAATATACTCTCTTTTCTCTGCTGAGTAGTTGGGTTTAATATAAATTCATTCTCAATCATACCTACTGCTACAGTAGCAACAGGTGTAGTAAAAGGAATACTTGATAAACATAGTGCCATTGACGCACCATTCATAGCCAATATATCTGGCACATTATCTTGCTCAACAGATACTACTGTACACACAATTTGGACATCATTTCTATAACCTTTAGGGAAAAGTGGTCTTAATGGTCTATCTATTGCCCTAGCATGTAATATAGCTTTTTCTGATGGTCTTCCTTCTCTTTTTATAAAACCTCCAGGTATTTTTCCTACAGAGTATAATCTTTCCTCATATTCAACACTTAATGGGAAGAAATCTATACCATTTCTAGGTGATTCTGAGGCGTTAACATTTATTAAAATAACAGTTTCGCCATAACTCATAAAAATGGCACAATCTGAGAGCATACCTATTTTACCAAACTCCACCTTGATATTTCTGCCCGCAATGGTAGCTTCAAGTACGTGATTCATACATCTACCTCCTTTAATAAATAGCAATGTATTATATTATATATTATTGTAATAATCAAAATTTTATATGTATCAAAACACTGGAAAATAAACAATACATAAGAAGTATACCCTGGATATCTTGTATGGAAGCTTATGTAACAATACTATGAAAGCATTCTACAAATACAGTATAACACAAAACAAACCAATACTGATGACTATTATTTTCTTACAATGCTTATAGCACTAAAATAATAGAGCGGTTTAAACCGCTCTATTAGATTATTTTCTCAATCCAAGTTTTTTAATAATAGCACGATATCTTTCAATATCTTTCTTAGTTAAGTAATTTAGAAGACCTCTTCTTTGACCTACCATCATCAGAAGACCTCTTCTTGAATGGAAATCTTTTTTATGAATTTTCAAATGCTCATTTAAGTGATTTATCTTCTCAGTTAATAAAGCTATTTGAACTTCTGGAGAACCAGTATCACCTTCATGTCTGCTGTGTTCTTTAATAATAGATTCTTTTGTCAATTTATCCATTTTGACACCTCCAAAATATTATCCCCTTATTCCAAGAATATCGTCGGTCAATCAATAATCTTAGAAAAAGGTTACTACATTAAATTATATCAAATTAAAATTAAATTGTAAATGTATTTTTACAATTTAATTTTAATATTTCTCAATTTTGCAAATTTTTTATCTTTTTCTAGTTGTTTTTTAAGTTCTTCTAGGGAATTAAATTTTTCTTCATCTCTTATTCTATTTATAAAATATACTTTTATATTTTTATTATATATGTCAGCATTAAAATCTAACATATAAGTCTCTATAGTTAATTCGTTTATACCAACAGTTGGATTTGTACCTATATTGGTTATACCTTTATATATTTTTCCTTCATATTTAACTAAAGTATAATAAACTCCTCTTTTAGGAATAGCAAAATCTTTGTTGTATTCTAAATTTGCTGTAGGAAAACCAATAGTTCTTCCCAATTGTTTACCATATATAACTTTTCCTTTAAGCATATATGGCTTTAATAACATATTGTTTGCATCCTCTATTTTACCATTACCAATGGTATTTCTTATTCTAGTACTACTAATTACGGTTTCATTATATTCAATGGGATTTATTATATACAGTTTAAAATTATACTTTTCACTTAATTTCTGCAGCAATTTAATATCTCCGAGATTTCTATGACCAAATTTATAATTAAAGCCAACTACAAGTCCTATAGGATTGTAGCATTTAATCATATTAACTATAAAATCCTCGGGGGACATTTTCATCATTTCCTCATTAAATGATGAAAAATTCACTATATCTATACCTAATTCTTCTAAAATTTCAGCTTTAGTATTATTGTCCATTATAAGTTTTGGAACTTTATTTTTATCAATTATAGTTAAGGGATGATTTTCAAAAGTATTTACCATACTTTTAGCATTGTTGCTTGACCTAGATAGTTCCAATACTTTATTAATCAATGTCATATGTCCTTTGTGAAGACCATCAAAACTACCCAATGCTATAAAAGTATTATATTTTAATTTTGTTTTAAAATTATCCTGTAAAACAATCATAATCACTTACTCCTAAGTTAATAATTTAACTATTTTAAATCCAATCTCATTTTTCATACCTACGCCAATAAATTTTTTATTCTTTAGATATATTCTGCACAATTCTTTATCTGGAATATTACTTATTAATAAAGGATTTTTAATAGTAACCCCATTTATAAGTAGTTTTTCTAAGTCCTCATGAAAATATATTTTTTTATATCTATGCAAAGCAGTATCCATGGAAATTAAATGATCTTTTAAGTTCTCTTCAGTTAAATCCTCTATGCTAATAGAATCTTCCTTTGCGAAAGCGCCAGTAGCCGTTCTTTCCAAATTCCACATTAAGGCTCCACATTTAAGCTTTAAACCTATATCATTACAGAGACTTCTAATATAGGTTCCTTTAGAACATTTAACTTTAAAGTGTACATAGGGTATTTTAATTTCTGTAATAGCTATATCATATATAGTTATTTTTCTACTATCCCGCTCTATTTCAATACCCTTTCTTGCTAGGTCATATAATCTTTTTCCCCCCACTTTTAATGCTGAATACATAGGTGGAACTTGATCTATAACTCCTATAAAGGAATGTATAACATTAAGTATCTCCTCTTCTGATACATTCACATCATTAACTTTAGTTACTGTACCTTCTTTATCATAAGTATCACTAGTAAACCCAAGCTTTAAAATTGTATCATATACTTTAAAGTCATCCATTATATAATCAACAAGTTTTGTGGCCTTTCCAAGGCAAATAGGTAAAACACCTGTAGCTAAAGGATCCAATGTACCTGTATGTCCAACCTTTTTCATTTTACTTAATTTACGTACCATTCTTACCACATCAAAAGAAGTTATACCAGTAGTTTTATATATATTAAGTATACCATCCATTATATCAACTCTTTTTCTAGTTCTTTTACAATCACTTTTTCCACTTCTTCAATATTACTATTTATTATTTTTAGGCCTGCAGCTCTTATATGTCCACCACCGCCAAATTTTTCGGCTACTTTTCTTACATCAATGTAATTCTTTGATCTTAGACTAACTTTAACTCCATCTTCTGTTTCCTTCAGGAGAACAGCAGCTTCCACACTGTCAATCCTTAATCCAATGGAGATAACTTCAGCACTATCACATTCTTCAATTCCCACTTTACTAAACATATCCTTAGTAAGTTTCATTACACAAATACTTTTAGCCTTATTAAGATATAAGCTGTCAATTACAAGACCCTGAAGTTTTATTATTTCAAATCTTTTGTTATCAAATATTTTTCTATGTATAGAACTAAAATCCAATCCAGTATTTATTAAATTACCAGCAATTAAATGTGTATTATAGGTAGTATTTGAATGTCTAAAGGAGCCTGTATCTGTTAATATTGACGTATATATACATTCAGCAATTTTAGTATCTATATTTATGTTCATTTTTGTAAGCAATTCATAAATTATTTCTCCAACAGAAGCTGCTTTGGTATCTACATAATTCAAATCTCCATAATGTTCATTTGATAGATGGTGATCTATATTCATTACTGTAAATTTTTTATTATTAAAATCTATATCACAATTCAGTCTAGCTACATTTCCACAATCAAGTGCCACTAAACAGTCTCCATTAGAGGGTACATTTTTAACACTGCCATCTATTTCACTACTGAAGTTTAAAAAAGAAAAAGTCTCAGGTATAGCCTCCTTCTAACTATAGATATATCCTTGTTTATTGATCTAAGTCCATTAACTAAAGCCAAGGAACTCCCTAAAGAATCACCATCTGGAGACTGATGAAAAGTAACAAAAATTTTGTTACTTTTTATCAGTACATTAATAATTTCATCAATTATCATTTTTACTGGTCTCCTTTATCTTTTCAAGAATAGAATCTATATGCATTCCCTGTTCAATAGAATTATCAAGTTCAATAATTATTTCTGGCGTCAATCTTAAACTGACTTTATGACCAACCTCTCTTCTTATAAAACCTGCACTTTTTCTGAGAATATTTAGGCTTTCAGTTTTTACTTTATCATCCCCAAGTATACTTACAAGCACCTTGGCATATCTTAAATCCTTGGTAACCTCAACTTTAGTAACACTTATAAGTGTATTAAGTCTTGGATCTTTTATTTCATTTTGAATAATACTGCTGACGGCCTTTTTTACTTCTTCATTAATTCTTCCGCCTCTGTATTTAACCATAGAACTCTCCCCTTTGTCTTATAATTCTTTAGGCTTTATTTCTTCCATAGCGAATACCTCAAGAATATCTCCTTCTTTTATATCATTAAATTTATCTATTGTAAGACCACATTCATAACCTGCAGCAACTTCTTTAGCATCATCTTTAAATCTCTTGAGGGATCCAAGCTCTCCTTCAAGTATAACTATACCTTCTCTTATAATTCTAATGCTGCTGTTTCTTGTTATTTTCCCATCAAGTACATAACATCCTGCAACAGTTCCTATGCTGGATATTTTATATACCTGCCTAATTTCCACTTTACCTAATATAACTTCTCTAAATTCTGGCTCAAGCATACCTATCATTGCTGCTTTAATGTCATCAAGAGCATTATATATTATTCTGTAAGTTTTTATGTCTACATCTTCTTTTTCAGCAGTATTAGTTGCATTAGTGTCAGGTCTTACGTTAAAGCCTATTATTATGGCATTTGAAGCACTGGCAAGAGTTACATCTGTTTCTGTTATAGCTCCAACGGCACCATGAATAACCCTTACCTTTACAGATTCTGTAGAAAGTTTTTCAAGAGATTGTTTTAAAGCTTCAATGGATCCCTGTACATCAGCTTTAATAATGATATTAAGCTCCTTAACCTTTCCTTCCTGTATCTGGCTGTATAAATCTTCTAAAGACACTTTATGATTTGAGTTTAAAGAAGCAGTTCTAAGTTTTTCTTTTCTCTTTTCTGACATAGTTCTTGCAGTCTTTTCATCTCTGATTACATTGAATTTATCTCCAGCAGAAGGTACATCTGAAAGACCAAGTATTTCAACCGGTATTGAAGGACCAGCTTTTTTTATCTTTTTACCATTGTCGTCAAACATAGCCCTTATTCTCCCATAAGTTGAACCAACTAATATGGAATCTCCTACATGTAGAGTACCATTCTGTACTAAGAGAGAAGCTACTGGACCTCTTCCTTTATCTAATTTAGATTCAATTACAGCACCTTTAGCTTTTCTGCTTGGATCCGCTTTTAATTCTTGAATTTCTGCTGTTAATATTATCATCTCAAGTAGATTATCTATACCTTCTTTGGTTCTTGCTGAAACCGGCACACATATTACATCTCCACCCCAGTCTTCAGCAACAAGACCATGTTCAGTAAGTTCCTGTTTCACTTTATCAGGATTAGCACCTGGCTTATCAATTTTATTTATAGCTACAATTATTGGTACATTTGCAGCTTTACAGTGATTTATAGCTTCTTTAGTTTGAGGCATTATACCATCATCAGCAGCAACTACCAGTATAACTATATCTGTAATTTGGGCACCCCTGGCTCTCATTGCAGTAAAGGCTTCATGGCCAGGTGTATCTAAAAAGGTTATATTTTCACCATTTATATTGACAACATAGGCACCAATGTGTTGAGTAATTCCACCAGCTTCTGTTTCTGTTACTTTAGCTTTTCTTATAGCATCCAATAGGGACGTTTTACCATGATCAACATGACCCATTACAGTAACAACTGGTGGTCTTTTTTCTAATAATAAATCATTATCTGATTCACTATCTATTTCGGCAAATTCATTATCATCCTTATCTTCTTTAAGCATGGCAACAACATTAAATTTTTCACACAATTTTTCAGCTGTTTCAAAATCTATTTCCTGATTTATAGCTGCCATAACTCCCATAAACATTAATTGTTTGATAACTTCTGACGTTGGACTTGCTATTTTATCCGAAAGTTCTTTTACAGTTATTGTCTTATCTATCTCAATAACAATCTCGTCTTCTGCTGTCTCTTCCTTAGTAATTCTATCCGATTCATATTCTGACTTTTTATTTTTATTCTTTTTGTGCTTTGCCTCTTTTATGCTATCATTTAAAATCTCTTCATATTCTTCCACTATATTATCTTTTTTTTCTATAGCACTTTCAGCAAAATCTCGTTTATCATTATCAGCGAAAAATTCTTTTATAAGTTCAGCATCTTCATCATCTATTGTACTCATATGATTTTTCACTTCTATGCTAAACTCCTCTAAAAGTAAATTTATTAAATCCTTACTAGAAATATCTAACTCTTTTGCCAATTCATGAACTCTTAATTTTGACAAATCAGTCACCCCCGATTATATTTTTTTCTGCCACAACTCTAAAAGTTTTTTACTCATATTTTTATCAGTAATACAAAGTATATTAATTTCTGGCCTTCCTAAGGCAGTACCTAGTTCTTCCTTAGTAAAATGTTCAATGATCTCCGTATGAAATCTACTAGCGTATGTATTAAATTTGTCCTTTGTATTTAAAGATGCATCCACTGAAATTATTACAAGTTCTGAGTTTCCAGCTTTTATTGTTTCCTCGCATTTGTTGTAACCTTCTTTTAATCTGCCAGATTTTTTCACAAGACCTAAAAATTTCAAAAATTTATCCTTCTCCATTTATAATCTCATCCTTTAGTTTGGAATAAATTTCGTCACTAATATCTGTTTCAAGACTTTTTGAAAGCCTCTTTGCTCTTACTGACTTTTCAAAACAATCTATATTCTTGCAAATATAAGCACCTCTACCGGCCTTTTTACCTGTAAAATCTATTGAAACTTCTCCGTCTTTAGTTCTAACAATTCTTAGCAGTTCTTTTTTAGGTTTCATTTCCATACATCCAGTACACATTCTTTTAGGTATTTTTTTTATAACCATAATAAACACCTCTATTCTTCAATAGATTTATTTAGACTTTCAACTTGTGTTTTATTTTTAATGTCTATTTTCCAACCTGTAAGTTTAGCTGCAAGTCTTACATTTTGACCTTCTTTGCCTATTGCTAATGAAAGTTGCCCTTCATCAACAATAACTTTAGCACTTTTATTGTCTTCATCAATAGATACATCAATCACCTTTGCTGGACTTAAGGCATTTGCTATATATTCTTCTGGAAATTTGCTCCACTTAATGATATCAATTTTTTCATTTCTAAGCTCATTAACAATATTTTGAACTCTTATTCCTTTAGTTCCGACACAAGCTCCCATAGGATCTACATTCTCATCATTTGAATAAACTGCTATTTTAGTTCTTGAGCCAGCCTCTCTTGATATTGATTTTATTTCAACTATACCTTCATAGATTTCTGGGACTTCTAATTCAAACAATCTTTTTACAAGGCCAGGATGAGTTCTTGAAACAACTACTTGAGCACCTTTGGTTGTATTTTTGACTTCAACAATATATAATTTTATCCTTGTATTATATACGTAATCTTCTCCAGGTATTTGTTCATTTGGACTTAATACAGCCTCAATTTTACCAAGATCAACAAGTACATTACCCTTATCTTTTCTTATTACAATCCCCGTAATAATATCAAATTCTTTTTCAGAGAACTCATTATATATTATACTTCTTTCAGCTTCTTTAATTCTTTGAACAACAACTTGCTTTGCAGATTGAGCTGCTACTCTTCCAAAAGTTTTTGGTGTAACTTCTATATCAACCAAATCACCTATTTGATATCTAGGATTTTTAAGTTTTGCTTCTTCTAAGGATATTTCATTTATATCATCAAAAACTTCTTCTACAGCAGTTTTTTGAGAATAAACGTGAATATCCCCCTTTTCTCTATCCATAGTAACTTTTACATTGTGTGCATTTTCTGCTATTTTAGCATAATTCTTTTTGTATGCTGCTACTAATGCATCTTCAATTGTAGAAAATAATAAGTCCTCACTTATACCTTTTTCTTTAACAATTTCCTTTAATGCACTGATAAATTCTTCATTCATTTTTATTTAAACCTCCTCAAGCTCCCCTTTTAAAATAATTTTATCAATAATATCTCTAGGTATTGACAAATCAATGTTTTTATAATCAATTATAATATTATTTGAATTAAATTTAATAAGCTTTCCTTCAAATTTTCTTTTTCCTTCATACAATTTATTCAGATTTAAACTAATATTTGAATTTATATATTTATTTAAATGTTCATCTGTAAAAAGAGTTCTAAATATACCTGGAGAAGATACTTCTAAATAATAACTATCTGGTATGGGATCTTCTCCATCTAAAATTTCGCTTATTCTCCTACTTACTTTCTCACAATCATCTAAGCCAATTCCATTTTTATTATCTATATATACTCTAAGATAATTTTCTCCATCTTCTTTCACAAACTCCAAATAATAAAACTCATAACCTAATTCCATAACTATTGGTTTAAACAAATTTATTAAATTATTAATTAAGTTCTCATTTTCCAATTAATTTCCCTCCTTACCAATATCTTTTGCATTTTTCATATAATATATTTATCCCATAAGCAGCTAATGTGCTATTTCCTTTTTTAATATAGATATAACAACTATAAACAGAATTCTTGGCATCAGGTTGAGTTTTGTTTATGGCCTCTGATGCTTACTAACAGAGTTCTTAGTATCGGTTTGTGATACTTAGAACTCGTTGTCCTTTAGGGTAAGTCCCAGGGACGTAGCCACTCTTTACTCCCACTTTGAATCAGATGGGAGTATTAGAGTGGGTAGTCATCGGATAAATTTGCAAATGATTTTTTTAAACTTAATGATAACAAAACTATCATTAAATAAAATTTATCTCTATTAATGAAAAACGCAACTATAGTTGCGCTTACAAATAGAAAGAGCGGGCTTTTATCCCACTCTTTTGCAAAAATTATAAGTAAAAGATTACCTCCAATCATTCTATCACAACAAATTGTTAATTTCAATAAAAAAATTAACATTAGATTTTCGAAAAGAGCAGATTAGACTATATATAATGTAATAATTACTATTTTGGCCTATTTACATATTGAAAATGGATAGCTCATTGGTTTCAGGAAGTCCTTCAAGGCATCCATGTTCAGCTAAAGTTTCAACTACACTTTTTGAAACCCTAGCTCCTAATCTTAAGTCTTCCTTCGAAATAAATTCTCCGAGCTTTGCAGCTTCTACTATATTTTTTGCCGCATTTGTTCCTACACCAGCCAAAGAATTTATTGGCAATCTTATAGAATCTCCTCCAATTCTTGTTAGCATCTGAAAATAAATAACCAGTCAAAGATACTAGTATGCTGACCAGTTATTTTTTGAAGATGACTTAATCTAACTTATCAATTTCCTTTATAAGTTCCTCCACAAGATATTCTTCCTTAACTTTTTTTATAATTTTACCTTTCTTAAATATAAGTCCTTCTCCTTTGCCACCTGCTATACCAATATCGGCTTCTCTTGCCTCCCCAGGACCATTTACAATGCATCCCATAACGGCTACCTTAATATCTTTTTCACAATGCTGGAGTTTATCTTCCACCTCTTGTGCAATTTTTATAAGATTTATTTGAGTTCTACCACAAGTGGGACAGGAAATAAATTGAATTCCCTTTGACAGGTATCCAATAGATTTTAATATTTCCTTTCCCACTTTAATTTCTTCTACAGGATCTCCAGTTAGAGAGACTCTTATGGTATCACCGATACCTTCACATAAAAGAGTACCTATACCTATACTGGACTTTATAGTCCCTCTCCATATAGTCCCTGCTTCTGTTACACCTACATGTAGTGGATATTTTACTTTTTCTGATATTTTTCTATAGCTGTCAATCATCATTAATACATTTGAAGATTTTATAGATATTACAATATCATCAAAATTTAGATTTTCAAGTATATTAACGTGATTTAAAGCGCTTTCTACCAGTGCTTCTGCAGATACTTTTTTATATTTATTTAATAATTCTTTTTCAAGCGAACCAGAATTAACACCTATTCTAATGGGAATACTTCTTTCTTTAGCAGCTTTAGCCACCATTTCAATTTTATCTACACTACCAATATTTCCAGGATTTATTCTAAGAGCAGAAACACCATTTTCTATTGATTTTAGAGCTAATCTATAATCAAAATGTATATCTGCTACTAGTGGTATGTGTATTTTGTTAACTATGGATTTTATAGCTTCACTTGCTGCTTCATCTGGTACAGCGCATCTTATTATGTCACATCCAGCAGCTTCTAGTTTTAAAATTTGATTTACTGTATCTTCTATATCTCTAGTATCTGTATTTGTCATGGACTGAACTGTTATTTTATTATTACCGCCTATATATATATTACCAACTTTAACACACTTAGTATCTAATCTTTTCATTTGTATCAACTCCTAAAAATTAACGGGTAAAACTATATCCTTTATAATTATAAGTACCATAAAGGCCATTAATATAGTAAATCCAATTGTATTAATAAAACTTACCTTATTTTCATCTACTGCTTTACCTGTTACTATTTCATATAAGCATACTAAAACGTAACTACCATCTAAAGCTGGGAAAGGCACTAAATTAAGTATCCCCAATTGTGAGCTAAGGAATGCTACTATGGTTAAAAGTGGTATAAGTCCAGCTATAGCTGCTTGACGGGTTATCTTTATTATTGTAACGGGACCTCCTACGTCATTTATAGACGCTCCACCTGTAAATAAAATTTTAAAACTTATAAATACTTGCTTTATCATGGATATAGTTTCCCTAAAGCCATATCCAATGGATTGTAAAATTGTTGGAGATGTAACCGCAGTAGGATACACTCCTACTATACGTGTTTTAGTTTCCTTATCTACTATGGATTGTAGTGTGTATTTCTTTAATGTACCCTCTTGTTTCACTGTTAAATTTATAGGTTTATCCTTTGCAAGGCCTACCCCTACAGCAAAATCCTCCCAGGTTAATATTCTAGAACCATTTATACTTATCAATTGGTCTCCTGACTTAATTCCTGCTGCCTCAGCTGGGCTACTTGGAACAGTTTTATCTACAATAGGTAAATGAAAACCTCCTAAAGAACCTATTACAGAATACAGTACAATAGCTAATATAAGATTCATAACTGGCCCAGCAATTACTATACTAAGTCTTTGAAGTGGAGATTTATTATTAAATGCCCCCGGATCATCGCTTTTTTCTTGATCTCCAAGCATTTTTACATATCCTCCAAAAGGTAATATCCTTATAGAATATTGAGTTTGTTTTCCTTTAATGCTAAATAGCTTTGGTCCCATACCAATGGCAAACTCTTCCACAACTACACCATTGAGTTTTGCCATTGTGAAATGTCCAAGTTCATGTATTAAAATTAATACACCAAAGGCAATTATTGCAGCTATAAAATACAAAAATATCCCTCCTTAAACATTATATTTTTTATCTACATAACTTCTTACTTTTACATCCGTATCTAAAATAATATCTATGTCAATATCTTTCCTGTATTGAAACTTTTCCAATGAGTCTTTTATAATATCTTCAATTTCAAGAAAATTAATTTTATTTTTTAAAAACAACTCTACAGCAACCTCATTAGCAGCATTTAGAATTGTAGGTAAATTACCTCCTTTTTTTCCAACTTCATAAGCAAGTTTTAAACAACCAAAGGTATCTATATCAGGTTTTTCAAAGCTTAATTTGTCTAAACTATAGAAATCCAATTTATCTATTATCCTTTTACCTCTTTTAGGGTAATTCAAGGCATATTGTATTGGAAGTCTCATATCAGCAGTAGCCATTTGAGAAAGTACAGTTCCATCACAGTATTGAACCATTGAATGAATTATACTCTGTGGATGCACCACTACCTCAATATCTTCATAGGGAACACTGAATAACCAATGTGCTTCAATTACTTCTAGCCCCTTGTTCATTAGAGTAGCTGAATCAATAGAAATTTTATTTCCCATATTCCACTTTGGATGTTTAAGTGCATCCTTCGGAAGTATTTCAGTAAGTTCATCTCTCTTTTTTCCCCTGAAGGGTCCTCCAGAAGCCGTAAGTAATATCTTGCTTATGTCACTACTATTATTACCCTCAATGCATTGAAATATTGCACCGTGTTCTGAATCAACAGGTAATATTTTCACCTTATGCTCAATTGCCTCATTTATAACTATACTTCCACCAACCACCAAAGTTTCTTTATTGGCTAAAGCAATAGTCTTACCTGCTTTTATAGCTTCAATAGTTGGTACAAGACCTATCATTCCAACTACAGAAGTTACAACCATATCTACTTCTTTTAAAGTTGCAGCAGAAGTTAATCCTTTAAGTCCTGCTAAAACTTCAATATCTTTATTGTGTTCAATACAATATTTTCTTACTGTTTCAGCCGCAACATTATCCATTAATGCCACTAATTTAGGGTTAAATTCATTTATTATCTCTATTATTTTAGAATAGTTTTTATTTGCTGTTACAGCCAACAGTTTAAAATTCTCCCTATCATTTTTTAGAACGTCTAAAGTTTGAATTCCTACAGAACCTGTAGCTCCTAATATTGAAATGTTTTTCAAAAAAATCTCTCCCCACTACGACAAAATGATTTCTCTTACAGCCAAAACATATATTGGTGCCATAAGTAGACCTACTATTCCAAATACTTTCCCTCCTATATATATAGAAAGAAGTAACAGCAATGGATGTATTTGCAGCTTTGTGCTCATAAATTTTGTTTCCATTATTTGCCTATTAAATTGCAATAAAATATATAGAAATACTAACCCTAGTGCTATTATGTATTGTTTTAAGTAAATTTTATAAATTATTAATGGTAGAAATATTAAAATAGTTCCAACGTAAGGCAATATGTCTAAGGCACCACATAATATTCCTAAAAAAATAGCACTATCAATTTCTAAAATAACAAAGCCAAAAATTGTTTGAATAGTAGTAAGTAATACCAATATAGCCTCAATAGAAATCATTTTTTTAATGTCTTGTATTTTTTTACTTATCAGCATTAATTTTTCTGTTGTTATTAACTTTTCAGCACTTTTTACTATAGCATATTTATCCACTAAAATAAAGTAAACAGATATATTGCTAACGAAATAGGATAAAATGCTGTCAGTAGTGTATATAGCCCCTCTTTGAATAACCACACTATAGAAATTATAAAATAATGACAGCTTAGCTTTTTCTATTACGTCCTCAATTTTAAAATATTTACTAACCTCAATTCTGCTATCTAAATCATCTAAGGTGAAATTGTTAAAAACATTAATAAATAAATATCTAATCTTTTCAAATATAAAATTACCACTGTAAATTATAAATATAAAAGATAAGAGATTTATTAATATAATTGTTACAATTGCATTTAATCGCTTATTGAATACTTTATATTTACACATAAAATTATAAATAGGTGTTGAAAATATTAATAAGGCTATAATGCTTAAAAATGGCTTAAAGTAATTTTTTATTAGTACTGTGACAATTATAAATATTATTAAAAGCAGTATGCAATTAATTAATTTTTTATATTTTTCGTACAAATCCACATCTCCACATTATTGCTAAACCTATAGAATTAAGAAAACATGTCCCAGTATTCTGCATCACATTGGAAAGTAGTTTCTACAAAAATATTCATATTATAAATGAATCCTACTAACTTAATATGATATAAAGCAGAACCACTGCAGAATATTTAACTTATTTAAATATGTCTTATATATTATATAATATTATATTTAAATGAATACATATATAACTAAAATCTTTTAAAATAATTAACAAAAAAGAGATAAAGAATAAATCTCTACCTCTTGTAAATAAAAAATTTATAAGTATCTGTATCCATAATACTTATAAATCATTGTCCATGAGCATATAGCCACTCTTTACTCCCATCACTTTCACAGAGCGCCATAGGAGTATTAGATATGATAGTCATCGGATATATATGTAATTAATTATTATATATAATGTTGCAATAAATTATTAATTGAATATATTATAATTTTATTTGTAATTTATATATTTAAAATAAAACTTACATAATAATATACTATAGCAGCAGAAAATAATATACTATCGAATCTATCCAATATACCGCCATGGCCTGGTATCAATTGACTAAAATCTTTAACACCTACATACCTTTTAATAGAGGAAGCTGTTAAATCTCCAAATTGTGAAAATATTCCGCATAGAAGTCCAATAAAGGCATAATTGTATATATTAATATTTATTAGATTCATTCCAGCAACATATCTATTTATGAGTACGCCAAATATAGTACAGGATAAAATGCTTCCTAACAAACCAGTTATTGAACCTTCTACTGTTTTTTTAGGACTTACCTTAGGGCATAATTTATTTTTCCCTAAATATCTTCCACCATAATATGCAGTGGTATCACAGATCCAGGAAGATAATGGTACCAACCATACTAAGTATTTTCCAACAAGTATATTATCACCATTAAAATTAAAAGTCTTAATATTTATAAGTACTATAAAGCTAAAGAATACAGAAATATATAGAAAACCTAGCATGGTTATAGAAATATCTATAAAATTGTATTTTGTATTAAACACAGGTATACAAAACATAATAATTAGACTCAAGGTTAATAGTAACATTATGTATTTAAGCTCCAAATTATTACTCACAAGAATATAATATATAATACATAGCAAATATCCCAATATATTTATAGTATTAATATTTTTTTCTCTTACTATTTTATAAAATTCCTGCATAGCCAGCAGTGATAAAATAAGCATTAAAATTTTCAAATAAATTCCACCTAAAAATAAAAATATTATAAGTGGTGCTAAAATTAATGCTCCTAAATATCTTTTATTCATAATTTCACCTCTACTTTATTCCTCCAAATCTTCTATTCCTAAGCTGATAATCTTTTATTGCTTCATGAAGATTCTCCTTGCTGAAATCAGGCCATTTTACATCAGTATACCAAAATTCCGAATAAGCACACTGCCAAAGTAAAAAATTACTTAATCGCTGTTCGCCACTGGTTCTTATTATAAGATCTGGATCTGGAATGTTTTTTGTATATAAGTATTTATTAAAGATCTCTACATTTATATTATTAATATCTTCCTTAGAAATAATTCCTTCAACATAATCATTAAATATGTTTTTTATCGCATACAGTATCTCATCTCTACCGCCATAATTTAAAGCCAGATTCAAAAGCATACCAGTATTATTTTTTGTCTTTTCCATTGATTTTTCTAATACCTGTATACAAATATCTGGAAGCCTTGATATATCACCAATGGTTTTTACTATTACATTATTTTTATGAAGTTCATTTAATTGTTTTTTTAAATATTCAGCTAAAAGTTTCATTAATGTATTTACTTCTTCAGCAGGTCTATTCCAATTTTCTGTAGAGAAAGCATATAAAGTTAAATATTTAACGCCAAGATCACTAGTTTCTTTTATAATCTTATTAAGATTTTCTACTGCAACCGTATGCCCAATACTTCTTGGAAGATTCTTTTCTTTAGCCCATCTTCCATTGCCATCCATAATTATGGCAATATGTCTTGGAATGTTATCGTAATTTAATTCATACTGTTTTTTTTCATCATTTTTAATATAATTATCCCCATTTTTAAATCCTAAAAATTTCCACATAAAATTACTTAATCCCCCTAAATTTTATATTATCAATAAATCTTAATAAGATAAATTGTACGTAAAAATATGTTGTTTTAGTAATAAAACCTGCGAGTTCGCAGGTTCATAATTATAAATATTATATAGACATTAAATCTTTTTCTTTGTTCTCTATTATTTTATCTATGTCCTTAATATATACGTCAGTTTTCTTTTGTACATCATCTTCACATTTTTTTACTTCGTCTTCGGTTATAGTATTATCTTTCTTTAAAGCTTTAATTTTATCATTAGCATCTCTTCTTACAGCTCTAATAGCAACTTTTCCATCTTCCCCAAGCTTTTTTACAGACTTTACAATATCCTTTCTTGTTTCTTCTGTAAGTTCTGGTATCATAAGTCTAATTACCGCTCCATCATTTGATGGATTTAATCCTAAGTTTGATACAAGTATTGCTTTTTCAATAGCCTTTATTGCAGACCTATCATAAGGTTGAATAAGTAAAATTCTAGGTTCTGGAGCAGATACATTTGCAAGTTGATTTAAAGCTGTTGAACTTCCATAATATTCAACCTCTATTCTGTCAAGCATAGCAGGATTTGCTTTACCAGCTTTCATGGACGCAAGTTCCTTTTTTAAAACAGAAATAGTTTTATTCATTTTTTCTTCAGCAGTATTAATAATATCTTTTAGCATATAAAGTTCTCCTTTTATTATTTAGTTACTAAAGTACCAATTTTCTCACCGGAAAGGGCTCTTTTTATATTTCCTGGAGTATCTAAGCCAAAAACTAAAATTGGAATATTATTATCCATACACAAAGAAGTTGCAGTAGAATCCATAACCTGTAATCCCTTTTCTAATACATCCATATAAGTAACATTATCAAATTTAATAGCATCACTATATTTTTTAGGATCCTTATCATAAACTCCATCAACTTTTTTAGCTAATAATATAAGATCAGCTTCTATTTCAGCCGCTCTTAAAGCAGCTGTAGTATCTGTAGAAAAATATGGATTTCCTGTGCCTGCACCAAAAATGACTACTCTACCCTTTTCTAGATGTCTCATAGCTCTTCTTCTTATAAATGGCTCCGCAATTTGTTTCATTTCTATAGCAGTCTGGACTCTTGTATATACACCAATACTTTCTAAAGAATCCTGAAGTGCCATGGCATTTATACAAGTTGCAAGCATTCCCATATAGTCTGCAGTGGTTCTATCCATACCTTCACCTTGTCTTCCACGCCATATATTTCCACCACCAACTACAGCACCAACTTCTATACCCATTTGTACAATTTCTTTAATTTCTTCAGCGATTCTTTTTGCTACTTGAAAATCTATACCGTATCCATTTTCTCCTGCTAAGGCTTCACCAGATATTTTCAACATTATTCTTTTATATTTTATAGATTCCATTTTATACTATACCCCCCCAAATTGCTATTACTAGTATCAAACTTTTATTTATCTCATCACTAACCGCTGTAGAGCTTTCTCTTGATAATAACAACGGAAAGTTATTAGATAATTCCTTCTAATTTTTAATGACGTTAAAAATTCTATATAAATCTTAAAAGGTGTACTTATCAATAAATCTTGTTTTAAGATAAAACTAATTCCTTTAAAAAAAGAGAACACGCAGTGTTCTCTTTTTTATTTACCCTGCTGCATTTGTCTTTGAACTTCTTCAGCAAAATTTTCCTCTATTTTCTCAATACCTTCGCCTCTTTCAAATCTTGTAAAAGCTGATATAGTTATAGGAGCACCAACTTCTTTAGATTTTGCTGCAAGAAGCTTTGAAATTGTTAAATCTGAGTCTTTAACCCAAACTTGGTCAACAAGACAAACTTCTTTAAGATATTTTTTTATTCTACCTTCAACCATTTTATCAACGATTTTTTCAGGTTTTCCCTCATTTAAAGCTTGAGTTCTGTAAATTTCTCTCTCACTATTCAAGGCTTTAGTATCTACTTGATCTTCATTTAGGAAAAGTGGATTAGCTGCTGCGATTTGCATACATATATCCTTTGATAAATCAAAAAGTACTTCACTCTCTTTTTCACAGGAAAGTTCAACTAATACTCCGATTCTTCCACCGCCATGGATATAACTTTGAACTACACCCTTTGCTGCATTATACTTAACAAATCTTCTTACATTCATATTTTCGCCTAGCTTAGCTATTAATGCTGTAAGTGTATCTTTAAGTGTGGTAGTATTATCCACTATATATTTTTCATCTAATAATTCTTCTACATTAGCTGCTTCCGTTGTTGCTGCCATTTTAGCAGCATTATTTGCTAATACTACAAATTCTTCATTAGCTGAAACAAAGTCAGTTTCACAATTTACTTCAACTATTGCACCTGATTTTTTGTCTTCACTTAAATATGTAACGATTAATCCTTCAGCAGCAACTCTTCCTGCTTTCTTAGCAGCTGCAGCTAAGCCTTTTTCCCTTAATATCTCAATAGCTTTATCAATATCACCATTTGCTTCTGTTAATGCCTTTTTACAAGCCATCATTGCAGCACCTGTTCTATCTCTTAATTCTTTAACTAAACTTGCAGAAATCATTTTTATTCCTCCGATCATCTTCATTCATTATAAGTAAATGAAGAAGTAAACTTCTTCATTTATAAAAACATAAAACTATTCAGCTAATTGTTCTCCCTGTCTTCCTTCTATAACCGCATCAGCAATCTTAGCTGTTATTAATTTAACTGCTCTGATAGCATCATCATTACCAGGTATTACATAATCAACTTCATCTGGATCACAGTTTGTATCAACTATAGCTACAACTGGTATTCCTAGAATTTTAGCTTCTGAAATAGCATTTTTTTCTTTTCTTGGATCTACTATAAATAAAGCTCCTACTCTATCTTGGACCATACTTCTAATACCACCAAGATTTTTAACTAGCTTCTCTTCTTCATTTTTCAAATTAATAACTTCTTTTTTGGGTAAGACTTCAAAAACTCCATCTTCTTCCATTTTTTGAATTTCTTCAAGTCTATTTATTCTTGTTTTGATTGTCTTAAAGTTAGTTAACATACCGCCTAACCATCTGTTATTTACAAAGTGCATACCGCATCTTACAGATTCTTCTTGAATTGCTTCCTGAGCCTGTTTTTTTGTACCTACAAATAATACATCTTTTCCTTCCTCAGAAACGCTTTTTATAAAATTATAAGACTCATCAACTTTTTTAACTGTTTTTTGAAGATCAATGATATATATACCATTTCTTTCTGTGAAAATATATGGAGCCATTTTAGGGTTCCATCTTCTTGTTTGATGTCCAAAGTGAACACCAGCTTCTAATAATTGTTTCATTGATATAACAGACATAATTCTACCTCCTAGTTTTTACCTCCATCACCTTCATGTCTGCAAGTTACCCGAGGGCACCAGCTTGCAAATTAGATGATGTGTGTATTTTTTCCTTTTGTAGTATAACACATAGTATTTCTATATTCAACATTTTTTATAAAAAATAAATGAGATGATTGAAATCATCCCATTTATTTTATTTTTTTCAATTCATCTAATAATTTATCATTTAATATTTTAATATGTGTACCTTTCATACCAAGGGATCTTGATTCAATAACACCAGCACTTTCAAATTTTCTTAAAGCATTGACAATGACACTTCTAGTTATTCCAACCTTGTCCGCAATTTTAGAAGCAACCAGAAGACCTTCAGTTCCTTCTAATTCATTAAAAATATGTTCCACTGCTTCCAATTCAGAATAAGATAGAGTTCCAATAGCTAATTGAACTACAGCTTTCTTTCTAGCTTCATATTCAATTTCATCATGTTTAGACCTCAATATCTCAAGACCCACTATAGTAGAACTGTATTCAGCTAAAACTATATCATCATCATCAAATTGATTTTCAAACTTAGCCAGAACTAATGTACCTAGTCTTTCTCTATTTCCAATAATAGGTACAATGGTTGTGATTTTATTATTTAAACCACAGAGATCATTTTCATTAAAAGTACATTTACCATCAATAGGTATATTTGCTTCAGTTTCATGAACATTCATAAGTTTATTATTATATAAATCAGCAAATTTCATATTGTCAATAACATCATTTTTCAATACCTTGCATTGAAAACCACTTGATAAATTATATCCTAATATTTTTCCTTTTCTACTTATTATATACACGTTAGATGCTAATACTTCACTTAGAATTTCACATATATCATTAAATACAACTGGTTCAGTACCTGATTTTTGCAGTATCTTATTAAGCATTCTTGTTTTATTTAATAGTGTAGACATATGGTGTTCCCCCTACTTTCAACTATGTTTATATGAATATCAATTTTATATCCATATAATTAATGTTGGGAAATCTGTATAAAATTTCAGAATAATTTTTAATATTCCGAATTGTTAAACAACCCCTCTTGTTATAATATCATAGTGTTTTTTATTTTTCAACTGAAAGTTTATTATATTCGACAATACTTAACATAGTATCACTGCACTACTAATTAATTTTATTTAATGAAATTGTATATACAGAATTCAAATTAAGTTGTTTCATTAAATTTTTTATTTTTGCATTCTTGATTTGAGCACTCAAGATAATTTCCCTTTGTTTTGTTATATTTTTTTACCATGTAGGAACCACATTTATTACATTTCTCATTAGTTGGTTCAAACCAACTGACAAAATCACAATCAGGATAATTACTGCATCCAAAAAATTTTCTTCCCTTTTTACTTTTTCTTACTAATATTTTTCCACCACACTTTGGACAAGCTACATCAAGTTCCTGCACTATTGGTTTTGTATTTTTACATTCAGGATACCCTGGGCATGCTAAAAAATCTCCAAAGCGTCCATGCTTAATGACCATAAATTTGCCACACTTATCACATTTGATATCTGTAACTTCGTCTTCAATAGTAATTTTTGATACTTCTTTTTCTGCAATATCTATGGAAACTTCCAAAGGCTTATAAAATTGGTCTACTACATTATTCCAATTTTCTTTACCTTCTTCTACATTATCCAATTTGTGTTCCATTTCAGCAGTAAACTCAATATCAATAATCTCTTTAAAGTATTCACTGACAATATTATTTACTATATTTCCAAGTTCTGTTGGATTTAATGTCTTCTTCTCTCTTTCAATGTATTTTCTGTCAAGAAGTGTAGAAATAATTGGAGCATAGGTACTTGGTCTACCAATACCATTTTCTTCAAGAGTTTTTACTAAAGAGGCCTCAGAAAATTTTGCCGGTGGTTGAGTAAAATGTTGATTTCCTTTAATTTCTTTTTTATATAATATATCATTTGCATTTAATGCTGGAAGCTTAATATCATCATCATCTTCATCAGAAGTATAATTGTAAACTTTCATAAATCCAGGAAATTTAATACTTGAACCTGTGGCTCTAAAGGAATATATTCCGTTTTTTATGATTAAAGTAACTGTATCCACAATGCAGGATGCCATTTGACTTGCCATAAATCTGTTCCAAATTAAGCTGTACAATTTAAACTGATCATCTTTAAGACTTGACCTGGCCTCTTCTGGGGTAATATTTATATATGTAGGTCTTATTGCTTCATGGGCATCCTGTATATTTTTTTTCCCCTTAAAAATTCTAGTAGTTTTAGGCACAAATTCTTCTCCAAAAATAGACTTAATATATTCTTTGGCATTATTTTGCGCCTCTTCAGATATTCTCACAGAATCTGTTCTCATGTAAGTAATTAAACCAACAGTTCCATGGCCCTTTATTTCAATCCCTTCGTATAAAATTTGAGCTATGGACATAGTTCTTTTAGTTGAGAAATTTAATCTCTTATATGCATCCTGCTGTAATGTACTTGTAGTAAATGGTGCCAGTGGATTTTTATTCTTAGTAGATTTTTTAATATTATCAACTATAAATTTTTCTTTTTCCAATTCTTTAATAATATTATCTGCTACTTCTTTAGTTCCTATAGAAATCTTTTTATTATTTGCTGAATGAAGTTTTACCAAGAAAGGTTTATACTTTTCATTTTTGCTTAATAAGCACTCTATGGACCAGTATTCTTCAGGTTTAAAATCATTTATGGCCTTTTCACGATCACAGATCATTTTTAATGCCACAGATTGAACTCTTCCAGCACTTAACCCCCACTTTACCTTTCGCCAAAGTATAGGACTAATCTTATAACCTACTAATCGATCCAGTACTCTACGTGCTTGCTGTGCATCCACAAGATTTAAGTCTACCCTTCTCGGTTTTTTTATTGCAGACTTTATAGCATTTTTAGTAATTTCATTAAAGACTATTCTACATTTTTTATCTTCATCTATTTTTAAAACTTTTGCCAAATGCCAAGATATGGCTTCTCCCTCTCTATCAGGGTCAGTAGCCAGAAATATTTTATCGCTCTTTTTTGCCCTTTTTCTAAGTTTATCTAAAAGTTCACCTTTTCCTCTTATTGTTATATACCTAGGATTGTAATTGTCCTCTACATCAACACCTAAAGTACTTTTTGGTAAATCTCTAACATGCCCCATTGATGCTTCTACAACAAAATTATTTCCTAAATACTTACCTATAGTTTTTGCCTTAGCTGGTGATTCTACAATAACTAAATTTTGTCCCATCTTATCCCCTCCAAAATTCTGTCTTTGTATAATTTAAAGTTATTATTTCATGATTTAAATTTTATTGTTAAATTTAACATAATAATTACCACTTAAACACATAATTTCATCTTTTAGTTGCATTTCAAATAATAACTCATAAATTTGTGATATGTCAATATTAGTTAGCTTTATGATATCATCTATATGTACTGGCACATCACTAATTACATTATAAATTTTTTTTTCTAAATTATTCATAGTTTTTTGATTAGTATTAACTTTTTTACTATAATTTATAGACAATAAATTAAATATATCTTCTACAGAAGTCAAGGGAAATGCCCCATCCTTAATTAATTTATTAGCTCCTAAACTATTTTTAGAAAAAATCGAACCCGGTACTGCCATCACATCTTTACCTTGATCTAAAGCAGCGCTGGCAGTAATTAAAGATCCACTTTTTAAGTTTGCCTCTATTACTATTGTGATTTTACTAAGTCCACTAATAATACGATTTCTAATGGGAAAATTATAACTAATTGGCTGCGTACCGGGTACAAATTGAGAAATTATACAACCACCTTTTTTTAATATACTATCGTATAATTTTTTATTTGACTTTGGGTATATAATATCTATTCCACATCCAAGTACAGCACAGGTAAATATATTGTTTTCAACAGAATATAAATGAGCATAATAATCTATTCCCATAGCTAAACCACTAATTACATTTATATTATTGCCTGTAAGTTCTTTTACTATTACTTTAGTTACATTTATTCCATAGGTGGAACATATCCTAGATCCTACTATGGAAATATTTATGGAACTGTTTAATTTTTTTATATCTCCTTTGTAAAAAAGCGCAAAAGGCGAATCATCGTATTGCTTTAATATTTCCGGATAATCATCTTCTATAAATGTAACCATTTTTATGTCATTTTGGAAAATTAAATTTTTAACAAGCTCAATTTTACCTTTTTCCCACTTGGGTTCTATGATAAATTTGTTTAAACTAGAATTATATTCATTTACAGTATGATACCATATTTCTTCAGTAGTTTTAAATCTTTTTATTAAATTTATTTTTCTTTTATTGCTAATATTAAGCAAAGTAAACCATAAATCATAGTCATTCATATAAAACTCCTTTGCATTTTAATTTTTATGTAATTGTTTTTATATTATGAAATTTAAATTTTTCTATCCTTTGCTTTACATTTTTTTAATTAACATAATTTTAAATATGTTAATTAAATTCTATTTATAAAAGCTTTAAAAACTTACACCTAGAAAAATATTAGTGATCCCTTTTAAATAAAAAATACTTGCTAAATTTAATAAATCACCTAAATTTGAAAGGCATTTTCTATTAGTCTCACAGAAAAATTATTATCCTTCCTATTTAGCAACACTTCTACAACATCAAATCTAAAATTTAAATTTAAAATAGAATTTTTCATTATGTAAAATTCAGCAACTCTATATATTTTAAATTGCTTTTTCTTATTAACAGCTTCACTAGGTGAACCATAGCTAGTTTCATACCTAGTTTTTACTTCAGTAAAACATAAAAATTTTTCATGCTTTGCAATTATATCTATTTCTCCTATTTTACATCTATAATTTCTCTTTAATATTCTATAATTTATACTTTTCAAATATTCTGCTGCTACATCCTCACCATAAGTTCCTATTTCCCTGTTATATCGCTGCATATATATCTCCTATAAATGAATCTTTTTTTAGTTTTATTAACAATAAGGCATATAAAAATAAATAACAAGGCAAAGATGCGACGTATATTTTCAATCCAACAAGGAAACAGGTTCTTCTGATAGTTGATCTATCAGAGGGTTCTGTTGACGCAGTAGGACTTACAATAGACTAGCATAATGACTTAATTATTTTTTGAAGATGCCTAAATACTGATAATAAAATTTATAGCCAAATAATTTAAATATTATACTTAAAATGAAGAAATTTATCCGATGACTATCCCATATAATACTTCCATCTCCTTTCAAAGTAAAAGTAAAGAGTGGATACTTCCCCGGATAACGATTTACCCTAAAGGACAAAGAGTTCTAAGTATCATAAATACCGATACTTAGAACTCTGCTAGTAAGCATCAGAGGTCATAAACAAAACTCCATCTGATGCCAAGAACTCTGTTTATAAGTGCTTATATTTATAAAAAACTGTCAATACTTAAATCTAAGAGGTGATTACATGGCATTACAAATAAATGCAGCCACATTTACCGGTATAGAAGGTATTACAGTTAATGTTGAAGTTGACATATCAAAAGGGCTGCCTGCTTTTAATATAGTAGGGCTTGCTGATATATCCGTAAAAGAATCTAAAGAAAGAGTACGATCTGCCATAATAAATTCAGGCTTTAATTTCCCAATAAATAGGATAACAATAAATTTAGCACCTGCAGATTTAAAAAAAGAAGGAGCTTTATTTGATTTACCTATAGCTATTGGAATTTTAGCAGCAACTCATCAAATAAATATGGATTCCATAGATAAATATATTATAATAGGAGAACTGTCTTTAAATGGCTCCTTAAAAAAAATTAAAGGTGCACTACCCATTGCAATAAAAGGAGTTAGAGAAGGGCTTAATAAGATTGTAATTCCAACTGATAATGCTAAAGAATGCTGTATGGTTAAAAATTGTTCCGTCTTTCCATTTAGTAATCTATCCCAAGTGGTAGATTATTTTAAATATAAAGATTTATTGCCCTTTAAATATGAAGAAATTCCTACACCTAATGATTCTACATTAGATTTTAATGATATAATAGGTCAGGAAAGTTCTAAAAGAGCTATTGAAGTAGCTGCTTCAGGTGGGCATAATATGATACTTTTTGGTCCTCCTGGGTCAGGAAAAACAATGTTAGCTAAAAGACTCCCAAGTATTCTTCCTCCTCTAAATTACGATGAATCCCTAGAGGTAACTCAAATATACAGCGTATCCGGAAAGCTTGAAGATAATAATTTAATATTTAAAAGACCCTTTAGAAACCCACATCATACAAGTTCTCAAATAGCTTTAGTGGGAGGTGGCGCAAAACTCATTCCTGGTGAAATTTCACTAGCACATAACGGCGTGCTATTTTTAGATGAGATTTTAGAATTTAAGAAATCAGTGTTAGAGGTACTGAGGCAGCCTTTAGAAGATAGAATTATAAAGATCTCAAAAGCTACAGGAAATGTAACCTATCCCTGCAACTTCATGTTAATCGGCTCTCTAAATCCTTGTCCGTGACGATAATACCTTGGACAAGTTCCTAATAAAAAAGCAATTAGATTATAAAAATAATTATATATATGTAGAAACTCATTCTGCAGCATACAGAATTAAAAAATCGAGAATAGAAAAAAATTTATCTTTAAAAGAACTATCTTCACTGTCAGGAATTAGTTACAATTATATTACTGCTTTAGAATCAGGAACATTTAAAACAAATTTCAAAGTATTAAAAAAGTTATCAAAGACTTTGGACAAACCTATTGCATATTTAGGATATTTTGAAGATATGCCTGAAGATAATTTCACAGATAAACTAAAGAAGGCTAGACACTATCACGGAGATACTAAGAAAGATTTGGCTGATAAACTTGGAGCCAATGAATGTACAATTAGATATTGGGAAAATGAAAAACAAGTTCCTTCAATTAAGTATATAAAAGTTATTGAAGAGTATATGGAAATCTTGCACAAATAAATTTTATTTCTACATTATAAAAAGGAGTAACTATATAAGCTACTCCGTTTCCTTTATCAATTTATAATATGTTATTATTACACTACTGTAATATTGCATCATCCAATCATACCATATATCGCTATCATAATTTTTATTTTGTTTTAAATTATTATGCCTAATATCAAAATTATTAACAATTTCAAAAATAAGCTTATCATGATCATCTTTATTAACTTCATATTCACTATTCAAAATACTTTTCAATTGTTTACGAAGTGGTTCCAATATATCAGCTAATGTACTAATCCCTTTTCTCTTAAATTCTTTAGTCGAATCAAATCTGTAATATAACTTTATTGCGGCCTTCATTTTACTCATTACATCATCAGGTAAAACAGTAGCTAAATCTTCTGAAAACATATTTTTTATTGGACTGTTAACATTTACAGTTATAGTTCCACTATTTTGTTCTAAATAGTATCCATCCGAGTAAAATTTGAGTATATTATTTATTTGTTCTACAAACATTTTTTTTACATCAGTTTTTAATATTTGATGCTCATAATCATATTCTGCAATTTTATCATACAAAATTTCAATAACTGTAAAAAGCTGGTCTTCTGTATAGTATTCATAATATTGATATATAGGATATATGTCAGAACTATGCAATGCGTTGAGAAAAAATATTTCCGGAGATGGGTTCATTAATGGAGATATTATCTGTTTTTCTTCTTCTTCCCATCTCGATAATTTTTTCCATACCCCTTTTTCTGCAACATCAAAACAATGCTTATCATTAAAGTACTTGTATATTTTATAAAAATATTCTCTCAAAGTATTTAAATCCATATTGTATCCATTATCTAATAAACCATTACGTTCTGAGTAATATTTCATATAATCCCCTTCTTTCATATTTATATTTTTACTCATTTCTACAAAAAACAAAAAAATCCTCCATTTTACAGTAGAGAATTTAAATTATTTATAAATGAATAAAACTCTAACATATGTCAATAATATAAATAAATTTTTCATTATTCAACTTTATCTCAAAAGGTGTGGTCTTAGGGCTACATCTTTTTTATGTAAGACAATTGAAATTTGAAAACATTTACAGTATAATAATATTGTGGTTTAACACTCCACAACTATCTATTTAAGATGTACCTTAGAAGTGCATCTATTTTTTATGTATAGCTTATATTGTTGTGGCAAATATTACCTATTCAAATATTATTATCAAAGTATTATTATAAATACAAAGATGCTCTTATTTAAAAACCACACAAGTAAAAAAGCAGATGTAACGATGAAATATCTTTGCATCTGTTTTTTATTGTTGAGTACATTTCAAGTATCTGTCGACAATTTAACTACAATGAGAATTCTCCATGAAATCTCATTTATAAAATATTGAAAGGTACACAATACTTATATATGTACCTTTTTACTGCTTGTACATATAATATATAGTGTAAAATATATCTTGCCATAATCCCCTTTAAGTAGAATACTGCTTATTAATTTTCACAAATATCACTCCATGATGTGCCCTTGTGGTGCATCTTTTTACAGTGTATTGAATAGTTTATATAGATATTCTAATAATCATAAAGGAATAATTTGCATGTTTAATAAAAATTCAATTACAAATAATACATACTGAAATAAATTTAATGGAGGTATAAACATGAGAAAACTTTCTGAAGCAGAGGTTTTGTCTTTAACAGGCGTATTAACAATGGAGAAAGATGGTTTAGCAGTAGCGAAAGCTATGAAAGCTCTTATTACTGATGAGGAAATAAAAAAACAGGCTGATACTGGAATATTAGCTGCTGAGGGTAGAATAAAGGGTATACAACAGTTTATTAACGAAAATCATGTAATAGAAACTAAGGAGGTACAATAATATGCCATCATTATTAGAGAATATTACAAGAAAAACTTCATCAATAAATGATGAAGTTATAACTAATAGCATGCTTGCTTCTGCAACAGCTTCTGCAAATATGTATCTTAATGCAGCCCTAACAAGCTCAACTCCAGAATTAAGGGCAATGTATTCATCTAGTTTAGGTCAGATTATTACTGGGCACTCTATACTCACAGATCTTGTTATAAAGAATGGCTGGGCACAACCATATAATGCACCAGTGCAACAACTATCTAGTTCCTATGAAAAATCAACAAATGAGCTTCAAGCAAAGTAATAAATATTTAAAAATAAAGTTATATGTATAAACAATTAAAATATGTCAATAATATAAATAAATTTTTCATTATTCAACTTTCTCTCAAAAGGTGTGGTCTTATGGCTGCATCTTTTTTAGTATTGCATAAATTAAAAATATCTGTAAATAATATACCTATAATGAAACTTTTTTCATTAAACCTCATTATAAAGTTTTTCTAAGTTTACCAGCCAAAGAAAGGTACGCAAATAATGTGTACCTTTCTACTGTTTTCTGCATGCATATATTATAATTATGGCTTATATCCATAAAATTAATCCTCAATAACATTAATGCATTGAAAATGATTATTTAATCTCCTCACAATTTAATATTGAAAAAACAAAATACTAATAGTATAATTACTTATGATTTTTTACATTAATTTTCATAATCAAACTCCATCTAAAAGATGTGCCCTCCAATCAAACTACTCCTTTTCTTTAATATTCTTGTCATAAAAATCTTTAAATTCTTTAAATAAGGATTTATCTAATAAAAACCTATTCTCTATTAATTCCTTGTCTTTCTCTGTTAATTGATAAAATATCACTTCATTATGTCTATTAACTATAAAAGCAGATAGAATAATATTGTCTTTATCAGTAACAGTAAATTTACTAAATACTTTTGATGCTATAGGTTCTATAATTGATAATCTTTCTCGTAATCTTTCTTTAGATTTATTTATAACATCAACGCTATCATCATTATCTGCTAGTTTAAAATAATTAGTTACACATTTAACATTCTTAAAATCTATAATTTCATTACAATTTACGCATGGTTCTTCATTCCCTTGTCTATTTTTATATATACATTGTTTGCACCTTATTGCTGCCATTTATTTTTCCTCCTAGTAGATATATAAGTAGATTTTACCATAGGAGAGCTTAAACAAAAGACATTTCGTTTAATTGCATACATTTACACCAATAGTAAAAATTTAGATAATGGTAAAAGGAGTAACTATATAAGCTACTCCTTTTTACTTGAATAAAATTCTAACTTCTGTATATAATTATAAGTGTTCATTATTCAAGATCCAATTTCATTTTAGATGTAGTTCTTAGAGCTACATCTATTTTAAGTATGTATAGATTATATCGTTATGGCAAATATTACTATTGAAATATTATTATCAAAATATTATTATTATAAATACAAAGATATCCTTATTTAAAAAACCACACAAATAAGAAAGCAGATGTAACGGTGAAATATCTTTGCATCTGCTTTCTTATTATTTAATACATTTCAAATATCTGTCGACAATTTAACTACAATGAGAATTCTCCATGGAATCTCATTTATAAAATATTGAAAGGTACACAATATTTATACGTGTACCTTTTTACTGCTTGTACATATAATGGTAGTGTATCATCTCCTTTAAAATTAATTAGACTATATTTTATCTCTCCCATATGGGATATTAAAATACTATTTTAGATGTGCCCCTTATTGCGGTGCATCTTTTTTATTTTGTACTAATAAAATCTGGAAATACTGCTTAATCCAAGGTACAATAGTTTGTGTAAATTAATATGTATTAGTAGTAAGATAATACGTATCAATTCATAGAAATAAAGATGGGAGATTATATTATGGCACTTACAAGCATTTTATTATTGATTTTCTTAATATCAATAATATTATTAGTAATAGGTTTTGTAACGAAAAAGAAACTATTAAAGATTATTGCTATTATTTTTATTATTATTGAAATTGTATTTTTTATCTTACTTATTATATGGATAGGGAAAATGTGATTTAGAAATTAATGCACATTCTTATTCATAGTACGACTTAAAATTTAAAAATAAAGCCTAGAACTAGTTTTTACGCTAATCCTAGGCTTTATCCTGTATTAAGAATCATTCATTGGTATAGACAATATTATTATGCCTAATTATTTTTGTATTATACTATTACTTTTCAAGGAATTAACTTCCAAAACAGTACCTTTAATTATATTAAATATTTCATCATCTGAAAGGCCTGTCTTGTTTTTAATGAGTTCTAATACTTTAGTATGTTTAAGAGCACCTGCCCAGTTGAATTCTCTGCCTAACTGCTCTACTGTCTTAACTGCATTTTTTATTATAGCTACATCTTTATTGTAAAGTTCTATACCCATAGTCTGCTTAATGGCTTCTTTCTGTTTGTTAATTAAATCTTGCTTAGAATCCAGGAAAGCTTTTACTTGTCTTCTTCCTATCTCTAAGATAGTGGCAACCCCAGCGCCTATGATTGGGATTATTATTTCATTTATAACTGTTTGACTTAACATTTTACATTCCTCCAATTTATTTAACTAAATCTTTTTCTATTTCTTCAAATGAATCACCAGAAGTGAATCCTGTTATTTTGATACCATTAAAGGTTTTTAAAGTTAGATCATCATTATAGGCTTTTTTATAATAAGCAAATTTACTATCAAAATTCTCATTCTCATTAATAATAATCTCTGGCTTTGGAAAACCTTGCATTTGAATTTTTACACCTACATATTTTTTATCTTGTTGACTAGCTTCATAAAAACATTTTTCTAAATTATTTATTGTTAATTCCATTTCTCATTCCTCCAATATTTTTAAATTAAAAAAGAGCCTAGATTATCTAAGCTCTATACATTTTCATCTAACATTTTTGACCAGGTTACAGCTCCAACTACTCCATCAGCTACAAGCCCATGCCTTGCCTGCCAATTCTGAACTGCTACCTTAGTTCCATTGTCGAAAGTTCCATCTATTGTAGCACCTACACGCATTTGAATATATCTAGTTGCATATTCATAATGCGGATATGGTACTCCATCTACTGGCCTTGAATAAATATCTCCTACTGCTCCGGCTGTCTTTGTCCCCCAGATTCCATCCTGCGCAAGTCCCATAATGCCTTGAAATTCTTTTATAGCTGCAGTTGTTACTGGACCGTTAAAACTATCTACTATCAATCCCTTTTTCAGCAATGTATTAAGCTGCAATTGAATAATTCTTACTGATGGATCACCTTGCTGTACTGGTTGCGTTATTGCTGAAGCTGTCAAAACTACATTGTTAGAATCTATTAGCACATCTGAACTAAATAGGTCTACGTCTACATCTCCTGTCATTCCAGGTATTCTTCCAGTCCAACTATGTTGAAGCCCTGCATATCCTTTTGTATTGTTTGAATTGGCTCCTGGTTCTGCAATCCATATCTTGTTTTTAGGTAAATTTGATTGATCTGCTACATTGTGAGCGGCATATAGCAATAAATTAGCATTAAGAGCCATAAACTGTGCTACAAAACTCATATCTGGATTAGCTACCTCATAGTCCAATACTGGCTTTAAATCCTGATGATATTTGCTGATGGTATCAATAAAATGTTGATATTCTTGTGCTGGTATATTCCTAGCTGCAAAGTGGTAAAATCCTACCTTTAAACCTAAAGCTTTAGCAGCCTTATAAAATGTATCCGTTAAAGTATTTACATAAGTTAATCCTTCGGTGGCCTTAATATAAACTGCCTCCACCCCAGCATTTTTGATTGCATTCCAGTCTGTAATAAGTGTTCCTGAATAAATATCTATTCCTTTAAATCCCATAATAATTATTCCTCCCTTTCTATTCCATCAAGCCTTTTGTGGGCTGATTTTGCGCTTTCTTCAACTCTGGTAACTCTTTCTTCAATAAGACTAATTTTTGTGGCCTGTGACCTAAAATCTAGCTTTATGTCGCTTACATCTTTTCCAATATAGTCTAGTTTAGTTTCTAGCCTAGTGTTACAAGAAGCATCCTCTTGCACCCCCTTTTTCATATAGTTAAAAACACTTAAAATACCTACTATAGCACCTGTAACAGTGCAAAGTAATCCAATAGTTGCATAATTCATATCACACCTCCTGAATTTTTTATATTAAAAAGCACCCTATAATTAGGATGCATGATTAGCTTTTATTTACTTTTTACAGTTTTAGTGCTTAGGTCAATATAATAATCATCTTTATTTTTTATAATATATTTGTCATAATCAGCTACTATAAAATCCCATATTATTTTCATGTCTTCTTCATTTGAAGCAAAATAGGACATATCTTGCATTCCTGTGCAGAAAGCTGTAATTGCTCCTGTTTGTTTAGAATAAAATAAAGTTAATTTTGTATCCTCCACTTTTTAACCCCCTATGCTATTACCATAAATGTAATACCAAAATCTATCTTTGGTACGTTTGAAGGATTAGATATCTGTATTGCCTGACAAGTTCCATCAATACTAAATCTTGCATTTGGATAATCATAACCACTAACACCTACTTCATAAGTCTTTAATGCAAAACCATCTGCCAAGTTTTGCAAACTAGCGGCTTGAGCTGTCGCTGTAAATGATTTATTTTTAAATCTATTAGGTAACTGAATAGTTATTGACGTTGCAGTATCTGGTATAATTGCAACACCTGTATAAGCTAAACAAGTATAATCATACTCTACGCCATTAATAACTCTTTTAACTCCATCAGCACTAAATATACTATAAGTGGTATCACTATGAGTTATCTTTAAAATACCTTGGGTCAAATCAAAATCCACTGATCCACCCAATAAATGGCCTGCAATAATAAGATCTGCAACAAAGCCCTTACCGGTACCAAATGTACGCCAATCCCATTCTCCATCCACAATCTCTGAAGCGATCATGAATCCTTGAGTACCTAAAGCCATAGCACCATAGGTAGGACTATCTGGAATTTTATCTTCAAATAGAATCGCTTTTGCCTGTTGTTTCTCCGCAGAATCAGCCATAGCTCCCATTTGAGTTTTTAATAAATCCACATAACCTCGAAGATAAAATCCATTTAATTTTTTATCCTCTGTAAATACAGTATTCATATATTGAGCTACTCTTTGTAAACTAAGCTGCCTATCCGTAAGGTTTTCAAACTTATTATCTAAAGTAATTTGTGTATTTTGTGGATTCAATAGGTCTTTATCTATTTGTAAAATAGGAAAGGTTTCAAGAAAACCTAAAAATGGTATTCTAATAGTAGTATCTGTTCCTTCATGAAATCCATGAGGATCTAACTCTAAAGTACTTAAATCAAGAATATTATTAGTTAACTTATATACAGGAACATTGATTTTTTCTACAGCATCCTGAGCCTTTTGTAATAATACATTTGGGTCATCAATATCTGAGAATTGTAGATATTGTTCTATATATCCATATCCTGCATTTACGGCCTCGGTATTTTCTAAATAATCCTTTCCACTATTCACACTTTCAATGGTTAAATTATTTTTACCACTTACAATTACCCTCGTTGCTGTATTAGTTCGATCCTCACTGAAGTTATGATCCTTCATGTTTTTAGTTAATATAATGTCATCACTTTGACCAGGCAATTGTTGTAAATAATCTAAGTATCTAATATTATCTGTGGTTCTAACACATAAATAACCAACCTTTAGAGTATTAACCATTTTATCAATTAAACAATTTAAGCTATTCTCAAATTGAGTACTACAAGTAATGGTTCCTGGTACATCTACGGTTCCTAGTGTAAATTGTTTATCTGGCAAAACATGTGCATTATGATTATCTATTACTTTTTGCATGAAGTCGGTACAGCTAATGGCAATGATATCCCAAGCTCTAACTCTAGAGTCATTAAGATAGCCTAATTCACTTTCACATTCTACTTCTTTATAGACTTTACCATTTTGCATGATCTCAGTTGATAGTAACACTCTACCTTTAAACTCAACTTCTCCAGTATAAATATTATTTACATTAACAGTAGTTAATAAGTCAAAAATTAAATTATATCCAGGATTATTATAAGGTATAGTAAATGTTAGGGAATATACTTCTCCAGCCTTTTTAGTTTCATTAGCCTTCAGTAAATGTGGCGCTAATTCAGAAGCTATGGGTACATTTATGGCCGTTTTAGTAGTACCATTTGTTATTGTTATATAATAAATAATATCACCTCCTTTTAGACATGAAAAAAGGACTTAGAAATTAATCTAAATCCCTGAATTTGTTTATTAAATTTACTAATAATGGTATAATACATTTTTAATTGGTTACAATAATTAGCAAATAGTATAAATTACTATTGTAAATATTTTTGCAACAATCCTATTAGTATAACCTATTCACCACTTTTAAAAGAGTAGATATTATTATCTACTCTTTTATTTTAGTTAGTTCGTCATATCTTCCTATTGCGTGTTTCCATTTTTATAAGTTTTTATGGTGCAGTTACTGTCACTTTACAAGTAGCTGTTTTATTATTTTTAGTTTCTGCAGTAATAACTGCAGTTCCTGACTTTAAAGCAGTTATTTTCCCACCATACACCATTGCAACTGATTCATCACTACTCGTCCATTTTAATGTTTTATCACATGTTTCATCAGGCGTGAAAGTTGTGCATAAAGCATAAGTGTCTCCTACATTTAAATTTACTTGATTAGTATCTAAGGATATTGAATTTGCATTTACTATTTTTGATATTCCTACTGGTGCATAAACTCTAACCCAATCAACTAATGTAGTTAGTTCGTTAACATTAGCACTAGGTTTGTTATCCCAAGCTACTCCTGAGTTAATCATTAAATAATATGGTAGTTTAAATGAATTGTAATTATTATATGTTAAATCATCTAAGTTTACTGATCTTTTCAATACTCCATCAACATAAAATTTAATTGATTCCGGTGTCCATTCTACTGCGTATATATGCCATTCTGTTCCATTTACACCCAAACTAGTTCTACCAATTTGCTTATGTGTACTAGCATTATCACCGTAATGTAAGTTACATGCAGGGCTGCCAGTAGAATTAAATTCTGCTATGTCCATTTCTCCGCTCTTAGGCCATGGCACACCTATATTTTCATCGCTTTTACCATCAACTAATTTCTGAGTTCTATCATAATTTGCTCCTAATGTCCATAAAGTGGCGTATGAGCCTGGTACATCACTATACTTTATCCTTGCTTCAATTCTTCCATATTGAAACTCAAATAAATTATTTGTTTCAACAAATGCTGCTGACCAATTGTAGTTTGGATATGGGTTATTTTTTATTGCTTTTAGTACTAAGTTACCATTTTCAATATACACATTCTTACTTGGGTCTAGTGGGTAATACTGCCTAGGTGTTCCATTATCTAGATCTCTCCTTCCAAATACATAACGCCATTTGCTAGTATCTAAAGTTTTACCGTTAAATTCATCTGACCATACTAAAACCCTATCAGTTAAAATATCACTAGCATTAGCACTCGTTGGATCAATATTACTTTCAATTATTTTCGATTTGCTATATACAAATATAGCTGTTCCAATTGCAATAACAATTAAAATTGTTATTCCAAAAATTACTTTTTGATTTAGTTTTCTTTTAATAACTTCAACTTTATCATTTAGTGGATTATCTAGTTTATTGTCATATTTTCCGCAATTCATTAGTTCCCCTCCACAGTTTACATATATTATATAATATTACCACGGATATACTTAAAGTATTATCCATGGTACCCTTAGCTAAATATTTGTCGTTGTATTTACTTATTTTAAATATTTTCCTGTATTTTTCCATCAATATCTTTAATTTTTTTTAAATCTTCCAATGTACTTTCTTACCCTCTTTATTGCGACCAATTATCCTATTCTGTTTATATTGTTTTTAACTTATACAGTCAATGGATTTGTAGGAAAGGTTGAATTTGCACATCCTATACATGGATAATTTGATATAGTACAAAAATTCACTCCATTATTCCACTTCATAGTAGCACACACATTTTCACTGCCTGGACCCTGACATCCTATTGCTTTATAGCAACCATATATACCTGGTTCAGTTACCTGAGTTTGTCCCCTTCTTGGGCAATTTGAATGAATTGTAGTATTATAAAATTGATTAGGCGTATTATTGCTTCCTAAACCCGGCATTCCAGTTAAGATAAGATTAAGTAATGTTTGAACCATAACTGTTGGATGAACTGGACAACCTGGAAGGTTTATTACAGGATTAGTAGTAGTTTTACTAGGTAATACTGCTAGTACTGATTGACAAGAAGTACTATTAGGGCTAGCAGCTGATACGCCTCCAAAGGATGCACAAGTTCCTGCAGCTACAACATATTTAGCCATAGGGCCATATTTTAATACTGCCTGCTGCATTGTTAAAGGTGTTCCATTTTGCTCACCAATTACACAGTAGTTTCCACTTTCACCTGTTGGTATTGCACCCTCAACTACAAGTATAAACTGTCCATTGTAGGTATTTGCAGCTTGATCAAGAGTCTGAATAGCAGAGTCTCCCGATTGTGTCATAAGTGTAGTATCGTACTTTAAGCTTATCTTATTTAAAAGTACATCATCAATAGTAGTTGGATTAGTAACATTTAAAGTTGATATGGTACATCCTGAACATCCAGCTCCATTTAACCAGATGACTGGAGGATCTGTTTCTGCTGCAAGTACAGTATTGACTCTGCCCATATCTAAATCAAGATTTAGAGCTACTGCTGTAGCTACAGACCACTTTAGAAAGTCTCTTCTGCTAATTTTCATAGTAACACTCCTTTGCATTATAATTTCGCAAATTACAAAAATATATATCATCTATCAATTTCATATTATACTATATTCTTGTAATTTATATTAAATTTATATTACAATTGTATTAAACAACCGATTAAAATTAAAATGAAAAGTGACTAAAAATATTAAGTTCAATAATAGGAAAAATAAATTACTTCATACTTTTCTATTTAGACGTAGTAATGATAAAAATAAAATATTTTATAAAACACCATATCTTCCTATTATTCAATAAAATAAATAGAGAGTAGATCCACCACTCTCATTATATAAGATATTAGTAATTAACAAAGAATACGCTAATTTTTATTGTTATAGATAGGCGTTTCCTTTGAAGCAGCTCTGCATAACGACATTATTATGCAATCCACTAAAGCAATACTAGAGATAGATATTAAAAATGACATATAAAATCACCTCGTTAAACAATAGTTTCTCTTCCTTTTGCAATATTTTATTATAAATTTACACTTATATAAATATTTTCATGTATTTTCTTTTAACTTATACTCGATCAATTATCCTTTATAAAAAATATATCTACATGCGTTGATTTATCTAGCCTTGTCATACTTCATATTGCCTATTGTGAATTAAAATTAAGCCTGTCTCAATAAAATGTCTAATGAATTTTCTATATTCTTTTGGTTTTTTAATAATAGTCCTTTTAAATCTTTTAATGTAATAAATTCGTATCTTCTAAACAAAACATGAGTATATTTATCTTTAATTTTAACTGTTTTTCCGTTGTTTAGTCTTATAGTGGCTTTATAGCAATCATAATCATACACTAAATCAGTATTTTCCCAACGCTTAATATCTGTAACAACACCGAACATACCTTCATCTAAATTAGCTATCACTTCATGTATGTCAGTATTTTTAACAATGTTGAACGGAAATATTTTATTGTGATACACATATACTTTGTCACCTATGTTAACTGTTAATTGCTTGTCATAATTTTCATCATCTTTTAACATAACTTCACCACCAGTTATTATTTATCACAATAATAGCGTATATGTCATAATTTGTCTACCATTTTACATTATATTTCATAATTTTTTCCTATTTGAATTAAAATTTTGATACAACTATATATTTTTTTGCCTTATTTACTAAAATTCCCATAATGAGGTTGTTGAACACTTAGTAGCAACTTTTACATTGTTCTCTTTATTTACAATTTTACCCTTATTATCTAATTATAATGTATGCAAAAAAGCTTCAAACTTTGGCTTTACATATTCATGACCTATTTCATTCAAGTGTGATGGATCAGTTGATGATAAGCAATATTGTGTTCTAAAACTCTCTGACCTCATAAATACCCCACTATATCTACTTGCATCAAAGCAAGGAATTCCCCAACGCCCACAAATTTCTAGCTCTGCATCAGAATATGCCATCATGGCATCATTAACATTCCAGCATGTAATAAAGAATAATTTTTTACCTATATATTTATTTATAAGACCTTCACAGAGTATGTTTAATGCCCCTTTAAATGTACTTGGATCAGTATCCGTATTTGTGCCAATAGGTGCTCCCATGTTGTAATCATTTCTACCACCAACTACACCTATATAATCAGCATTATTGTCCATGTCAACATATCTTGTAACCATTGGCGTGCCACTTCCACCAGCTACTGTGGAAATTGTATTTCCATTTATACCGTAATTTCTATATGTCATGCCATATTTAACTGCTATTCTAGCATAAGATACTTTATCTGAACCTAATGTATGACCATAAACATAACTATCACCAATCATATTAAGTATTTTACCTCTCAAAGGAGAAGATGCAGTATCAATTGTTTTTGTCTTTAAGTTTTCTACATCAGCTTCAACAGCCAAAGGAACTGGATTGTTGTTCCAGTCGGTTAATATATATTTTCCACCTTCTGTCATTGTTACTGTCATGTCACTTGCACCATATGTTGGGTCCCATGTGAATGTTATTGTGTCATCCTCAACTCCATCAAGAAGAATTTTAATATCTTTAAATGAGTAGTCCGAAGGAAGGCTTACATTTGTTCCTTCAAGAAATATATATACTGTAACTGTTTGAATACTCGCTCTGGTTGCAATGACTGATAAATTCTTTTCTACACCTGTTGTCAAAGTAGAAAAATTACCAAGAACAAAATCAGTAGGACTATTATTGAAGTATATCTTTAATCTACCTTGAAATAAATTAGCATTTTTAGAAGTAATATCAACTCTAGCTTCAATAGTTGAATATGGCTTAGTAACTGTACAATTAAATTTCAGAGGGTAAGAATTTTCAAAAGTTCTACCGTTAGAAAATTGTGCTAAATTATCAGTAACTTTACTCTTTATTGCCTTTGAAACACTTTCATTTAAATTTAAAATATCAGTGTTTAAAGAATCTACATCTCTTTCTAATGCTAATTTATCACCTGTGTAGTTAAATGTACATGTTGCATATGCATTGCTGTATGCTTCATCTAAAACCGCAGTATATTCAGTTAAATTACCATTAATATATAACTCTAAATTAGATATTAAATAAGATGCTGGTAATGCAATATTACTTCCCCACGCATAAACAAAAACTACTATATTTGTAAATCCTGTGTCAGAATTGCTTCTCGTTACTGTTAGTTCTGTTTCCACACCACTTGTTATCGGAGTAAATGCTGGTGTTGTAAGATTAGCTCCTATTGTAGCATCAGTTCCAACTAGTAATTTTAATCTTGCTTGAGTAATATTGCTAGAATCGGTTTTAAACTTACATTTAGCTGTTATATTAGAAAGTGTTAATCCAGCAGGAATAGTATAAACAAATTTCATTGGATATGCATTTTCGTATGATCTAGCATTTGAAAAGCTAGCTTCAATATCAGATTGTATTAGCGTATCATTGAATAAATCTGGAGATAATTTTTCAATTCCTACTGCACCATTTGCTAATTTTATCTTTGTTATACTACCATCAGCAGGGACTGCATTTATTGGAGCTGTTCCGGCTATCTGTTGTAGTAAAGTATCTGCTAACATTGTTTGGTCTATCTTACTTAGATTTTTATTTATATCTGCAAATCCTATTAAGTTTTGTATATCCGACTTTGATAATTTTGAAATTAATTGAGCTGCTATAGTGATAAATTGTGAATCAATACCATCTATTCTATGACCTATTGTATCAAAAATTTGTCCCGTTACATTACTTTTTCTTCCAACTACTATTTCGGCATTGCTAGCTCCAGCATTAATTATGAGTTGTTCAACAATGTCGATAAAATCGGCTATTCCATCCCTTACTTCTTTAGCCGACTGTACTCTTATTGTATCTCCTAATGTTCCCATTATGTCACCTCTTTTCTATGTGTTTCTTTCGTAATTTCTGCCAAGGTCAAACTATGTGTATATAAAATATTCATCTATAGCACCTCTTTTTGGAACTGAAAGTCTATACTTCCTGTCCCTGTAATAATAATGGTATTAGCTCCAGGTTTAAGTTTAAATCCCCAATCTATAGAAGTTGAAGGATTAAAAGTAGCAGTATAACTATTGAGTGCACAAGTCATACTGCTATCTGTAACTACTTTTGGAACTATTGAATGATTACTACCAGGTATATATATAGTAACTGTTTTACTTCCTACCACATCAAATTGAGTATCCTGAATATAGTCGGGTAAATCGAAATCAATATCATCCCATAGTAAATTGCCATATAAAGTATTACCTACTCGATAAGGACTAGCTAAAAATTCAATAACTAAAGTTCCACCTAAAGCACAAAACACTTCAAAAGTTGGAATGGTTTGGCTACTTACTTTAGCATTATAATGTAATTCAGAATCCTCAGAGTATATTAATGGATGTCTAGTCCCTAACATTAACCAAGTAAGCAATCTTCCATATAAACTATATAGCTCCTTCTTAGTCCTACCCACAAATTCTAAAGAACATTGGATTTTTCTATCATCAAAGGTTGGTTCACCGCCACTTAATAGATTACTGAAATCATAGGTGCTATTCATACCTGGCACACTATCCTCAATAGCTTTAGGAGTTGGAGGCTGAGGGTGAAAATAATTTAAAATAGCTCCAAACTCTGAATATGAACCTATCCCATTGTATATTATTTCTGGTATCATAGCCCCTGCCTCCTTGCTCTTAACTTAATTTGTTGTCCTTGCAAATTATCTAAATCAGGTAATAAAAACTCAGCTAGAGCTTTACCATTTGATAACATAAGTTGTATAACTATTGGCTGATTACTACTGCCAAGTGAGTTAACACCTGAACTAATTTTTTGTGTTAAGTTTGATATTCCACTAGTAATATTACCTACTCCTAAATTACTTCCAACTTTTATACCTTTATTCATAATTCCAGCGATACTATTAACTGCATTTGATACCTTAACCTTACCTTTATCTATACCTGTAGCAATCAAGTCCATGAAGTCACTACCATAAGTATCTGCATCAGCTAAAGGGCCTTCATCCGGCACCGAGAAGTGAAGGAAAGATCTAATTCTATCAGCTACCCCACTAACAGCATCTACAACACTACCAACTGCTGATTTAATACCTTTAACAATACCTTGTATAAAATCAGAGCCCCATGTAAAAGCTTTTCCAGGTAGACTGGTAATAAAACTAATAGCACTATTAAATCCACTGCTTATAATACTACCCAACCCATTTAAAGCACTTTGTGCTCCACTCTTAACAGCATTGAAAGCACTAACTGCTAATGAAAATAATCTTCCAGGTAAATTCATGAAGAAATTTACAACACCATTAAAAATATTAATGGCTCCATTTACAGCTGAAGTACCAATGCTAATAAAAGCATTTTTCACAGCGTTAAATGCAGCCGTAGCTAAACTCAATAAAGTTCCAGGTAAACTTACAAAGAAATTAATAATGTTATGGAATATATTAATAGCTCCTTGTACTAAAGCATTCACTAAATTAATAACTGTAGTTTTTAGTATATTCCACATAGTAGTAGCTGTAGTGACAATACTATTCCATAATCCTGTGATAAAGCTAACAAAGTTAATCCATAATAATCTAAGTCCTAATACTAACTCATTACACAATTGTAAAGCTGTAAACTTAATCTTTATCCAAGCCATAGTAAGCAAACTTGTGATTGTATTCCCAATAACAGTAAAGATAAGTATTAAACTTCTAAATATAGTAGTTATATTAGTTACAATTGAAGTAATAATACTTCTAAGATCTTGACCTAATTTTCTAAAGTTACCTGTAAATATTCCTACAATTAAATCACAAATTAATAATATAGGAGCTAAGAATACTGTTCTCATTATACTTACTATACTAGTAAAGATTGCACGAAGAGCTGAGAATATAGTTCTAATATTGGTGATTACCCATCCAAACCTAGTCATTATTGTAGTAGCTATACTCTCTACAATTCCCAAAACAATACTTCTAGCACCATTCCAAGCATTAGTAAATAGACTTTTAATACTATTCCCCATACTAGTAACAGTATTCTTTACACCAGTAGCAAAAGAGTTAACACCATTCTTAATAGCATTTCCTATTCCTGTAACAAATTGACCAAGTCCATTTAATCCACTGCTGGCACCTTGTTTGATTCCACTCCATAGATTACCAAAGAAACTTTTAATTTGTCTCCAATGCTGAACAATTAATAAAGGTATTCCTATAAAAGGTAATAAGACAGCAAGTATAACTGACCCCCAAGTTGTGATGAACGGTTTTAGCCAATTCCAAAAGGCATTGAAGGTTTCTTTTGTGCTAGTCCAAAGGTTTCCAAAGAAAGCTTTTATTGGCCCCCAATTTTTAATTACTAAATATACAACAGCAGCAAAAGCAGCCACTCCAGCAATGATTAATAATAACATAGGATTAAAACTAAAGATTGCAGTGAAAGCCCCTTTTAACCTACCTAGAATAGGACCTGCTGTGTTTAGAGCTGTAAAGGCTTTACCAAAATTACTTACTGCGCCTGTAGCAGTTTGTAACCCTTGTACTCCAGCATTAAAAGCTTGAAAGGTACTTGATATGGTACTAGCTGTTTTAAATACAGCAAAGGCACTACCAATACCAATTAATGCAGCTCTAACTAATTCTCCATGGTTAGCAACCCAATCCAATATACCTTTTAGATCAGTTAATCCCCCTTTTACTAATGACATTATGACTTGACCTGTACTTTGACCAGAACTACTAAAGTTTGGTAATATGTTTTGAGCTATATGAATAATATCTTGTCCAATACCCACAAATATAGGTCCTAGAGTTTGAATCCCATTCTTTATAAAGGCTACTCCTTGAGTCATTCCATTCTGTATAGCCGGAAGAAAATTATTAAAAGCTGTAACACCATCATTAAACATTGGCAATAAACCTTCACCAATGCTTCTACCTAAAGTTCCAAGATTCATTTGTGCAACTCTTACCTGGTTTGCAAAAGATGTACTAAGTGTTCTACCGAAATCACCCTGGGCATCTTTAGTCACATTCATTAAATAATTATATCTAAGAGTAGTTTGTTCGCCTTGTGTCATTTGGTCATAAGGTTTTTTAATTCCTGCTGCTAAAGCATAGGCCTGTAAGTTTGCTACAGACATATTTATACCAAGTTCTTTAAGAGGTTCAGTTTCACCGCTTATACCAGAACGTATCTTTTCCCACATGTCATCTGTTCCAACATTATAGAAAGATGACATATCACCAGTTAACTGTACTAATGATTTAGACATATTACCAGCCGATTGTTCAGCAACGCCGGAAGACTTCAGCATAGCACCCATAAAGCCAACCCATTGAGTTGATGCTGTTTGAGAAATACCAGCAGACTTAGCTGTAGTAGACGTCCAATCTTCTATGGATTTTGCACTTGATTTATAAGTTTGCTCTACAACATTTTGAGCTTCGCCAAGGTTACTAGCACTGTCAGCTAATCTATAAGCCCCCATGGCACTGCCAATAGTTGCAGAGCTCCAAGCTATAAGAGACTGAGCTGACCCAATAATAGAAGTTTTAGTTTTTTCCCCAGCATTTCTAACAGTTTCTCCAGCCTCAGCAGTAGAGTCTTTAACTCCTACAATAGAGCTTTTCATTCTAGTAAAAAATCCAGGATTAGCTGAAGCTTGTAGTTGTTTATTCTCATTCTCTAAAATTTTAGTTTCATTTGTCAAACTCTTATATTTAATCTCTAGGTCCATAACTGCATTCTCAGTACTTTTATATTGAACTGAGCTGCTTCCTAAAGTATCCTTTAATGAGATTAAGGAGGTTTTGCCTTTATCAATTTGACTGGCCAACTCACTAAGTTTAAGTTTATTAGTTTCCAAAGCTCTATCACTAAGCTCTAAAGCACTAGCGGAAGACTTATTATTGACTACCCATAGTTGTTGTTTCTTATCTAAGTTTTCCACATTAATAGCAGTAGATTTTAGAGAACTATCAAAATTATTCATAGCATTTTTAGCAGCTTGATTAGACTCACCAAGTTGCTTTAAAGTATTACTAGTATTTTTTACCCCATTATCCATAGTTTGTAGAGTGGGATTTAAACTACTAGCTGCAGTCTTCATCCCATTCATATTATTACTAAATAGGTTTTTAGCTTCGGCCATACCTGACTTTAGGCCATCAAGTTTAGCTGTAATACTAGCAACCACTTCACCAACGTTCATTTATTCACCCCATTTCATCTGGGCTTTAAGTTGTTCTAGAGCCTTTAAATCAGTGTGGTTATTTTCAATAGTAAAGCTTTCTTGTAAGTCCTCAATTAATACAGATTTATCTTTACCTTCCATTAAGACAGTACCCAATATTTGTATATTCTCAATAGTTTGATTTATTTTTCTTTCTTTAATTAAGATTAATAACTCCAATGCTACTGAAAATGAAAGATTAATAATTTTATAATAATCCCACCCATACTCTGAGGCTAAGATATCTACAGTTTGATTTACAAGGCCGATGTTGCTAGAGGGGCTGATAATTTGAGAGTCGCTTTTATCGCCCCCACTGAGTTTTTTAAGTTTTCTATTATTCCAGCAATATCATTTTCCTTAGCTATCGCCTCAATTATTAGCAATAACTTTGATATCCCAAAGTTCTCAAGTTCGTCTTGTGGAATATTAGCTACACAAGAAATTAGACCAATAGTATCATCAAATGCTAAGTTTAATAATACTGGTAGAAGCTGAGCTCCCTGTATAAGAAAAGCTTGTGTATCCATGCTTTTATCAATACCTTTTATAAATGTTTGTATCACCTTATTTGTAGCTACCTTAGATATTAAGGTCACAGCTCTTTTAAAAACTTCTTGTGAATCCTTTACTGTAATTTCATCAATATTATATTTTTTATCTTTAATGGTTATTTCCATATCAAAAACATCCTTTCTATAATTAAAAAAAAGAAGAAGCTAAAAAGCTTCCTCATTAAGTTAATGTTAATGGTGTAGTAGTAGATGTTGCTGGTCCATTCTTAACTTGCACTGTATATGCTCCAGCAGTTAAACTAGCTGGTAACATTACAGTTAAGTGAGTAGCATCATAAGTAATAGATATAGCAGTAACAGTAGTTCCTCCAGTAGTTATAAGAACTTGAGAACCACTAACATAGTTAGTTCCAGTTACTATTAACACAGTAGGCAAGGTACTAGCTGCTAAAGTAGTTTTGTTCAATGAAGAAATAGTTGGAACTGCAGCAGTTAATCCTGGATCACCAATTCTAAAGAAATTCTCAGGTTTAGATACATCAAAACCATTCTTAGGCAATGCATCTAAACTAATTTTAACCTTGCTTTGGTCATTACTATAATCTCTCTCATATTGCGTGGATGGAATAGCTAAAAAGATATTTGCATCATAGTCTAGATTATCATCTGCTAATTCTCTAGGATGTATTCTTAAAGGTTTTCCATAACTAGACCTCATTGAAGTACCAATTTGAGCATCAGTATAAGCAGTTTTAGTTCCATTAACAATTTCAGCTGCAACTAATCCATATCTTAGATTCTCAGCTGATTCTGTACCCATTACTGCATCAAAAGTTACAGTGTAACCTGATAATCTCTTATCATAGTCACCATCTCCAAAGTCCTCAACTTTAATACTTTTAAAAGTAGGGACGATCTTTAAAATAGCTTTATCAGCTTGTATTCCCAGTTTAGTACCATCAACATAAATGTCACAAACTCCAAAGGGAATACGAGTATCAGATAATATTGGCATATTAAAACCTCCTAATATTTAATTTGTAGGTTCATGTTCATAGACCACATCCATAGTCCATTTGCATCTCTACCTATGCTTTCAGGATATCCAGTAGCAAAGCATTGATAGATAAAAGTATTACCTATCTGCTTACTCCGGATAGTTCCATGTAATAGTTTATAAGCTTGTATAGCTTTATCATTAGCTGTAATGGAATTACTACTACGGCTAATGATTTGGATAGCAGGATTATCTACAATGCAATAAGTGTCACTTATACCACTAATTCCATCATAGATACATACACCTTCATCAGTATCTTTAGGGAAGGCCATGCCAAAGATATCTGTACCAAACTCCCCTAACCCCTGCTGAGCTAGATATTTAGCGATATCTTCTACTATCATTTCATGACCCCCTTTATTTTATTTGCCACATAATCTTGGTATTTTTGTTCATATTTCTTTAATGGTCTTTCTAAATACTTCCTACCTGGCGCCATACCATCAATAGCAGGTTTACTTCTTGTAAAAGGTCCTCTGCCATCAATAATATCTCCAACATATACTCCGGCTGAATTATATTCCTTATGGACACCTGATCTATAGGGTTCTTCATGCCTACGTTTCGCATAAGGGCTATCAAATGTAACTTTTACAGTATAACCTTGTCCATTATTTTCTTCTGTAGTATTGCCACTACCTTGTAAATCACTTTCTAGTAACGGAGCTAATTCAGAAGCAACTTTCTGTAGGTCAAGTCCACAATCCATTACAGCTTGTTTCACTTCTTTATCAATAGCTTCTTCTAAGCTATCTAAATTTTGTAATACTTCCTCAAACCCAGTAAAAGTAATTTCAAATTTACTACTCATTGTGTATACCCCAACCAACCAACATTTTCGCCATCTAAGTCAGTGATAGTACCCACAGCTATTACAACTCTACCTCCAAGTTTATCCTCCACATTTAAGGTAAGCGCAGAACCTTTTAAGTAAATAGTATTATTTACTACTACTTGGTTGCCTTTTTTATCTCTTACCAGCTTTATCTTATCTTCAATACGACAAGGTAAATCAATAGTAGCTTCATAGGATCCATTTCCTAAACCATCACTTTGTTTATATTTTTCATAAGTAATAGTTTGATTTAAGTATTCATCTAAAATATCTCCCATAATATCACCCCCTAGAAAATAGGTATACTTGTAGTTCGATATGGTTGTAAATATTCCTGGGCTTCTTCGGAAAGTATTTTAACAATTCTATTTCCGTATGTCTCAGATATCCCTCCGCCTAAGGAGAAAGATTTAACATTCTGCTGTTGTAGTTTAATTCTTTTACTGTTTCCTCTTTCTAATAAGGCTAAGGCCTCTTCACAAGTTGCATATTTAACTCTGTTACTAACAAAATCCTCAGTATACCAACCAATACTATTAGTTATATATTTATTACCTTCTTGAGTAACAAAGTAACTATTAAATAGATTATCCCTATTATAACTATATATCATCCTAGGAAATTGTAACGTTTGAGAATCAATAGCCTTTCGACCAATGATAGGTAATCTATCAATTTTCTTTGTGGCCATTATTAGCGCCTTAGCTTTAGTATCTGCATCAGTATTATCCCATGTATCAGAAAATAGCCTATCATCAAAATAAGCGTCTGCATCCGCAACGCTTATATAAGTATTAGTATTTACTATTAATTCCACCATAATATCACATCCTAATAAGTAGCATGATAGATATATTGAGCACCAGATTCTGCAATAGTAATAGAATTAATAGGAAAGTTTTTAAGCTCCAATACATCATTCACTCTTAGATAATGAGCATTACTTTCATTGTTAATTTTTACACTACAAGCTGTAACTGCAATAAACTTTAAATCAATAAGTCGTGGAATAAAATCTATCAGTGTGTTTGCCTGTGCTGTAGTTTCAATTCCATTACTTGATCTAGTTCCAGTATATAGAGGTTTACCTAACATAGTTATTTCCCTCCTCTATTCCTATTCTTTTTACTAGGATCATCAGCTGCTTTTTCTTCACCCGGATCATCAGTTTTGTAATTAACACCATTAATTTCTTGAACCTTTAGACAATTATTTTTATGATGTCTAAATAATTCTGGGTTAGTAAATAACTCCCCACAATGGGGGCACTTTAATTCGCCCATATTAATTCATCCTTTCTATTTTTGTCTTATCCTAAGATCCTAGTAGCTAACTCTGGATATAATGTTGATACACCATACAAAGTATCTATAGATATCATATTTCTCTTTGTAGTCATATCATAACCCATAGTAACTCTTAGTGATAATCCATTAGGAGAAGTTGCTACATAGGAAGTTGCTCCACCCATTGGTGGTTCTAGTGGTCTAGAAACTAAACCTAAGGCATTTTGATGGAATGCTAATGAAGCTACATGTGATTTACCGAAAGTTACTGGTACTGCAACTACATCTGCATCCGAAGGTAATTTAGGATATATTGGAAGATTACTAATTACACCAGTAACTGCAGTAGCATCTGCTTTAGCAACATATTGGTTACCATTAATAGTAAATACATCACCTTGTTTTATAGTACCCGTTGAAGTTCCAGCTGTAGAAGTTAATGTTACAGCTGCAGTACCTTTAGTTCCGGCAGCTTTAACATCAGTTAAGGAAGTATATGTCCCGGCAAGATGCGTTTTAACATTTTGGTCCATATAGTTATCAAAACCCATTATTCTACCCATGCTTGCATTTCTCAAAGCATCAGTGCTACCAGATTTATTAGCATTAACTAAGAAATCCTGTGATACTAACTTAGCTTGTGCATTAGGATCCCAAACTGCATTTCTACTTGCCATTGGAGCTCTATTCTTATTCATTACTAACATAGCATTAGCAATATCAGTAACAGCAGCAGGAGTAGTACCACCTACACCAGAAAAGTATGGTATATCCTTATATAATCCGCAAAGATCTTGGTCAACTTTTTCAGCAATGGCTAATGTAGCACCATCCAGTATCTGAGCCCCAAAGTCCTGAATATTTAAAGATAGTTCTTTTGATCCAACTTCTACAGATACATCTGCAATCTTATCAAGTTTTACTAATACTGAACTTTCACCAACATCCTGTAAATTTACAGTACCACCAAACTCATCTGCTATAAAAGTTGCTGGCTTTTTAACCTGTATTGTATCTCCTAGTTCTTTAAATTCACTACTATAATCTGTAAATACTAAACCAGCCATGACAAAATTAGATTGAAGTCTTAGTAAAGCTTCTCTTGCTATCATCTGGGCCGTTAAAAAATTATTTGCCATTTAAAAATCACTCTCCATTTCTTTTTATTGTTGTTTTGTATGAGCAGCAAACCACTCAGTATCAGTCATCTTAGACTCATCCTTTGGAGGTTCATTACCACCGCCAGGAGGATTAGCACCACTGTTACCAGGAATAGGCTCCACAAATAGGTCTTTAAATCCTTCTCGGACTACTTTCAATTGATCATCAAAACCCTTAACAGTTCCATCTTCATCTAACTCAATTTTAGTCTTATCAAATTTGGGTAATAGCAAATCTTCATAACCAGATTTAACTTTTGCATTTAATAATCCTAATTTAATAGCTGAGGTTATTTGAGTATCCTTATATTTTTCAGACCAACCTTTATTTTCATTCTGTAAATCCTCAATCTGTTTTGGGTAAGCTCCTAATTGTTCTTGTAAATCCTCTAATTGTTTCTTTAATAATGGATTCTCACCAGCTGCAGTTTTCATAGCCTCCAGTTGAGGTTTTAATTTTTCATATTCATCTACAGTAGTTTTCAAACCATCAATTTGACCAGTAAGGTTTTTTACCTGGTCAGCTAATCCTTTCTTTGTATCATTTATAGAATTAAATTTATCTACAGGAATATAACTTCCATCAGAGACTACTGCTATTTTATTATCACCTTCCTTCGCTTTAACTTGGTTATAAAGTTCTTCTCCAAGTATTTCTTTTAGATCTGCCATATTATCAATCTCCTTTCATCTAAAAAAGTGCAAAAATAAAAAGCCTTATTTCTAAGACTATTCCTCAATAATTATTATTTGATTTTCAGGCTTAGCAACATATAAATACGTCGGATACTGTACACAAAATATATAAGCTATGCCTTTATAAATATATTTAACTACACCATAAAGGTTATGCCACTCATTGTTGTCTAGTATTTTTACTATACTTCCAACATTCATAATTAAACTATCCTTTCAATTAATAAAACTTTAATTTCGTAAGTTAAAATAATTGTACAATCCTTTCCAACATGGTAAAATTTTGTTGAAAGGAGGTGATTTTATGGGAAAAATAAAGTCAGGACAACCTGCTCCAAAATCTGGTCAATATGAAATTATTGGACCTAGAGGTGGCCATACTGGTCAAGAAGTAACTCTACCTAAAGGCCATACTGCTCCACCTACACCAAAGCCAGGACAATCTTATAATATAGTTGATCCAACTAAAAATAAGTCTGGTAGATAATCAAAACGCAGCCTCTTTTTATTTTAGGGGCTGTGTTTTATCAAATGTATTATTCATAAAGATCTCTGAATTATCTTTTATAAGCAAATAAATTCCTTTTGCAATTTTTCTAACTTGATCCTCTTCTAAACCAATTTCAAATATATCGTCTATACCATGTATAACTTCATGTAAAAATGTACATTTCTGCTGATCTTCACTATATTTTTTTGATATATTAATAATTCCATTATCATATTGTATTTCTCCATAGCAAACCTTATTATCACTAATAACGTTTGTTTCTATTTTATTAACATCAAAAATCTTATATCCTATCTTTACACTTTCAGGAATATTCATTATCCCTCACCTCCTTGTCTTAAACTTCTATAACTGCTTTGTAATTCTTGAAATTTTTCAGTATTTCCAATCTTCATCCGTCTAAATGCACTAAAAGTTTTAGGAACATCATCACCTAAAGCTAAGCGATATCTTTGCCATTGGTTTTTATCTTGTAAAAATTGTCTTTGTGTAGCCTGCTGCTTTTGATAAGCATCAATATTCTTCTTATCTTTATCAGAGATCTCAAAACTTCTATTAGAATCTTTTAGATCACCCTCAAAATCAGTTGCTAAATCTTCAACATAAGGAAGAACTCTATGCTTACACCTACAATGTATATTACTAAAACCACTACTAAAACCAGGTACAGTATTTAGTGGAGGAAATCTAGCATCTTTTCCACTGATACTATATACTCTGCCTTGATAAGTAGAACATATAGGACAAGTTGTGGCATGTTCACTCATTTTAACCAGGTCTTTATCTAAATTAGTCATTCTTTGAACGGTTGCTGTATTAGTAACTTCAGCTGAAGTACTTATTGCTACTGTAGCAGCATAAGCATCTAAAGAAATTTGTCTCCCATTTTTATCTGATATTCCGTTAATTCCTTTATCAATCAAAGAATTAACAAGATTTTGTTTGCATTGCCTTACAGTTTCACCAGTAGTTAATTTTTGAGCTATGGCCTTTAAACCAGCATTCCTAATTTCATCTTCAACACGTCTGCCAACATAAACATTTGCACTATTCAATTTGGTATAAGTATTTTTAGCTAATATATCAATTGCAGCTGTATTCAATTTTGAGAATGATGTAATATCAAAATAATCATTAACGTCTTTTACTGATTGCCAATATAAAGTTTCCACAGTATCATTACTCCACTGCCATGCACTCTTGTCCAACTTTACTAAAATTTCTTGTATCTGAACAAATAAACTCTTTTGATATGTTGTGACATTACCTTTTGCTTCTTTTTCTATAATAATATCAATAATACTTTGCTGTGCAGCAGTGTATATCTCTATTAAAGCCTTAGATAAATCATCCATTATTTTTCACCGTTAACTGGTGGATCTTCCGGTGGAATCACATTACTATTAGCAAAAGGATTATTGCCATTACTCAATGGCGAGGCTAGATTATCATCCTCACGAATAGCTTCTAATTCTTTCTCAGCATTCTCTTCTGTCATATCATCAAGCATTTGGATAGCCTTAATTTGACTAATTGTAGCTTTATTGCCTGTCCTAATTTGCATAATCTTAGCCAGCTCCAAATCATCCTTAGGTAAACCATCCTGAAAGGTAACTGATATAGTAGTCTTGCTTAAATTAATTATGCCCTCTCCTCCAAGTTGAGAGCATAACTTATAACTTTTTATTAAAGCTGGTTTAAACCTTGCAGCAACTCTTCTTACTTTAGCCAAAGGACTAACCATTCTTAATTTAATAGCAGTACCACTAATAGCAGTTCCACTACTATGATCTAGTTGCCCTGCACTTAAAATTGATGGTCCCATTTCACTAATGGTATATAGAATATTTATAAGTTTTTCTAGCATTGTGAAATTAGCTTGCAAGCTAGCATCCCATACTAAATACTCTACTGGTGGATCCTCATTACTATCTCTACTAAAATAATTACCCATCTTTAAATGCCATTCACCTGTTTCCGGATCCTGCTGCAAAGCACTAGCAGGACCTTGTACTGATGGGTCTGCATGTCTATCAAGTATTTTAGCAATTTGAGATAATCTAACTTCAATCTCGGATAAAATATTATCTAAATCCATATAATCATCCATGCCATGTATCCTATCACTTGTTAGGACATTAGCTACAGGGACGATAGCAAAATCATCTAAACCTGTTTGCACCACTATAGATTCTCCAAACTGCTGGACTATTTTGTTTTCTTTTAGAATATAATCCCTTTCTTCATAATTACCTCTATAATGTATCTGTACTTTTAGATGTTTATTAAGCTGTGATTTACCATTTAATATCTTATTTATTAAACCTATGTTGTCATCTACTTGATTATAAGTCCATGCCAAAACATGATATTGTATTCTTTTTAAATTTGATGGATCCACAACAGGGAACCATATGCTAGGTTGTGTTACATCAATCTTACCTAAGCCTGTATCTTTATCTTTATAAATATAGAATAATCCATCACCATATCTAGATAAGTCTAAAGCTACTTGATAGGATATATTATTTACACCACCATTGTCACTTATATTTTTTATGGCTGCTTGTTCATTGCTTTTAGTATCTCCTGTTTGTATAATAGGCTCTTCCCCTAAAAGTAAATCGGCTACTTTTAATGATATTAACTTTTGAAAGTTACAAATAACAGCGTAACTAACAACGTTTTGAAAGTTACCAATAATACGTTCAATTCGCTTAAATTGTTCCGCATATACTACATCATGTTTACCTTCAAAAATCAACCTATTAAGATTATATTGGTTCAACCTTTCATTCTCAGCAGGAGGAGGCCACAATTGACCAGGATTTAAGAAATTTAAATCTGTAAGCATAATTACCTCCTATAAATTTTTTACTTGTAATGGTCCTGTAATATTTCTGTATAATACTGTATTAACAAAATACCTTAATGCATCCATTGCGTGATCCATAACCTTCACTGGTTTATCTTCACCGCGCTGTATTGCTTTTTCATCCCAGATATATGAGAAGAATTCTTTAAAAGTATTTAAGCATTTATCATTAAACTGCAATAAAGAATCATTTAAGGCACTTGCTACATTCCTTATACCTTCCAGCACATCATTCTTGGCTTGTTTAACGGAGAATCTACCTTTTGATCTAATTAAAGCTATAAAGCTAGCTGCACTAGGATCTATTACTACAGCTTTAATTCTTCTTTCACCTACAAACTTTTCTAGATCTTCATAGTACTCATTGTCTGTTTTCTGCTTTCCTTTATCTCTACCAGAGTAATAATATTCATCTACCAAATACCACTTATCTAAAGATTTACCCCACAAAAGAAAAACAGTTGCGTTTTGAGTACCATAATCACAACTGACATAAAATTCTTTATATGCTCTTTGTATTGTTTTAACCTTATGCTTAATTTCATCAAACATATCATAGATAATGCCCTCTGCTTGTACCCAAAGTCCCAGGATATATCTCTTAAAGAAGACCCCACTGAACATACGTCTAAATCTTTCCTTAACTCTTTCAGAAAGGCTTAGATTATCATCCATAGTAAAATGCAAATAAAGTATGTTCTTCTCTTTCGCCTTATCTATAAGCTCTGTTTTTAAGAAATGATATGGTGAACCTGGATTACAGTTTATAAATATCTTTGCACCATCTACAGAACAACGTCCAATCATCTGATCGATAAAACTTTGTGGAAATAAAGCACCTTCATCAGCTAATGCTCCAGCTGCAGTTAAACCTTGAAGTTTATCCTGTGAAGCCTCTGTATTGGCATCATACATATAGTAAGTATTATCACCAATTACAATAAAGTTTTCTGATCTATTGTAGGTGTAATCTAAATTCCAAGATTTTAATATTTGTTGCATAGGTCCTATAACATTCTTCTTCAATGATCCTATTGTTTTACCCGCAAGAATAAAGTTTTCTCCAGTAAAGTGTTTTAAGCTCCATCTTATAAAACTGCAGATACAAGCAATAGTTTTACCTGACCTTATAGCTCCATCAGCAATAACAATGTCTTTATCAGCAAATGGTGAACCTTTCTCCCAGAAGAACATTAATTTTTTCTGTTTCAATGAAAATGGTTGGAATCTAAAGCCTTTAAGTTTCTTCTTCTTTCTCATTTTCATCATCCTTAAATAGTTCTTTTATTTGTTCTTCTGTCATGGTGGTTGCTTCAATAAATTCTTTAATGCCATCCTTATTGGTTTCATTACTATCACTATTGTTTTTATCCTTATCCAACTGAAGCCTTTCTTTAGCCATATTGACCTTTTCATTCTCCAATTGAAGCTTTCGCTGTGTTTCAATAGTCAGTAGGTCCATTCTATCTGAAAGCCATTGAAGTGCCTTCATTTTATCCTGGAGCTTTATGCTGGCACCGTCTTTGCCCTGTTTAACTTCACTTATTAGAGTTCCATCAACATTAGCCCATGCTCTAAACTTAACTGTATTAACCATCCTAGTAACTTGATTACCCTTTTTGTCCAATACAGGGCCAAAAGCATTTATTACTGGGACTTCTTCTTGTCCAAATATTAAGAAGTCTGTTATATCTGCAAAGGCTATATCCATGTATTTTTGGAAGATATCATCAGTGTTTAGCATAGCTCTATTGAGTTTATCTTGTTTAAGCTTATGAATTTCTTCTTTAACCTTAGCATTTCCTAGCAATCTTGACCCATTAACTACTGCTACTTCATAACTGCATTCGTATGCCTTCTGATAGGCCTTGGTAGCATTAAAACATCTAGGATAATAAACACAAAAGAGCCTTTGTTTATCGGTAAGTTCTGAATTTAATATTTCAGTAACCTCTTCAAACTCCGGCTCTTTATTTACATTATTCTTTTTACGTTTGGAACGTTCCGTATTTTTAACTTTTTTAGTATCTTTCTTTTGGAGCGTTCCATTTAATTTGTTATCCCATTGATCTTTATTCTTCCATCCTCTTATAGTACCTGGAGAAATATTTAAAATCTCTGCTATTTTTACTAAGTCAATATTGCCATTATATTCTTTATATATTTCAAATGCCTTATCTCTATTTGGACTTCTTTGTCTAGGCAATCACCTCACCTACCCTAGTTGGTTTTAGTTATTTAAATAATTTTTCAGATGGATCTCCATATAAATCTGACTTCTTAAATACTATATTATTTTCTTTAAATTTTCTATTTTCACAGTAATTATTAAATGTTTCTTCAAAATATTTTGGTGCTCTTGGATCAAGCAATACTTCACTTATTAGATTCAATGGAAATTTATAATACTTAACAGGTTCACGTTTAAAATTATACATCTCATTAAATGTTGGCTCTTCACCCTCACATTTTATTGATCCTATATATTCTTGAATATTTAAACTAAATGAAAATCTATATTCATTTTCATGTACAAATTCACTTCTTTTACCTTCTAATATAGCTCTACCTGAAGTTATATAGCCTGCTATAGTTCCTTTCTGTTTATATTTATCAGCATTCATTTTTAGATCATAGCTAACTTCGTAGTCTTCAATATCTTTTTCCAATGACTCTTTCATTTGCTCTTTTAATTTTAAAACATTGGTAGTGATTCTTACTCCTGTTTTATCTGGACTATATATTCTCCACATTGCATCAGATTCTTTAGAATCATATGTCCATGATTGCGCATACATATCTTTTATTTGTATTTTTAACATTCTTTTTATTTGATCCATTGAATTTTCATCTTTAGCAAAACTATTTGCCATTTTTAACGGAATAATTTGATTAAATATTTCATATTGTGAAGCTGCCTCATAAGTATCATCCCACAATGGTACATTTGTAAAATACGATCTTTGTAATTCTATGATGTCCACGAATTGATTAAATGTTAAGTACTTATGCACAGCAATTATATTGTTTGTTGAATTTTCATTCATGTTATCAGCCACCTTTCGCCATATATTTCTATATTCAAAAGATGATATCCTTCTTTTGTCGAATCATTTCTGCCTCAAAGCACCACCAATTCTTCGATAACTTCTCTCCCTCATGACTTCCCTAAGATCATCAGCTTCCTGTTCTTTATTAACTCTTTTACTATTGCAGTAAGGACATGCTATATACCTATCTTTAGACATCTTATCTATATCCTCTGAAAGCAATATAAATTCAAGCTTACATGTCCTGCATTTAAAAGCTGTATAGATACTCTGCATAATCCTCACTTCCTTCTATTACATCAAAATATATTTCAATATATAGTATTAGCTATACACATTATTCACAATATATTGTGTACAACTAATTTTAAGCACAGCAAAAGCACCAGTATTTCTACCAGTGCTTCTCCATATATAATATATACATTAAAAGGGGTAATGTCTATGTTTATATAATATCTATCCAATGTTACAGTTTTATATCAATAATATTTCTATTATCTTAAATATGGATTAATAAATTCTAAACATAATAAGAAAACACCCTAAGGTGGGTGCCTCTTATACAAGATATATTATTTTTTATAATTTTACACAATACCACATTACAATATTCTAAAAGGTACGTCAATCCCACATAAAAGGACACTTTTTTAACTAATAAAATTGGATACTTCGGCTATATTACTAGGATTAAAGGCATTTTAAGGAGGACATTTTTTATAGTTTTATTCCGTCTATTCCGAAAAATAAAATACTTAAATCTTCAATAGCGTTTCTTACATCTCTGCCTACTGTTTTTACTGCTATTCCAAAGTGCTCTGCTGCCTGCTCATATGTAGGCTGAATGTCATCCTTTATAGGATCTATATAGATGTATTTTATTATTTTATATCTTCTTTCCTTCAATTTACCATCACTTTTGCATATAGCTTCATAGTACTTCATGGACTTATTTATATGCCCAACAATTATTAATGTCCTTTTCTTGGTCCTGCTGAGCGCCTGGATGTATTGTTCTTCATCGTGAATGGATTCTACATCATCAAGTACATCTATAGCATTATCATGGTATATTGCATTTATAGAACTATCAGTCATTGCCCCATGGATTTTCAAGCTTCTATAATGATTAAGCAGCAGTCTAGTATTCCTTAATCTTCTGTCATATCTTTTTTTAGTTTTATAGTATTCCTGCTCTTTGATATATTTTATTCCTGCATTCACACCTATTTTAACAGCCTCATCAATGCTTATTCTTTCTTCCATGCTATCATCCTCCTGTAAATAAAAATAAGCACTACCCTCTAATTATTTAAATTAAAGGAATAGTGCTTCCGTTGTTCGGTCAGCCTATTTTATTCTATTTTTATCAGTGAAACTTGGTTTACAGAGTATCTCACCTTTCACATGCTTTATGTTTATTTCAAAGTAATCTAGATGATCTATCTTATCCATTTTATCGATGGTATCATCTACACTGGAATGAATTGCTCTTTTTAGCTTGTCTTTATCTATCACTTTAAACCTCCTGTTTTTCGGCTAATCTTTGAATAGTAAGTTAACCACTTACTATAACTCCACATTTTTTACATTTAAATATAGGATTATTTTTTTCATCTGTTCCTAAATAATCAAATATTTCAAGAGTTTTTGGTATATCATCAAGATTAACTTCTTTTCCACAATTGCATTTAAATCTCACTTTTATTGCCTCCTTACCTAATTCGCAATATTTTTGAATGGCGAAACAAAAACACCGTAGAATTCTTGAATAATACGGTGTTTTATGAAATATTTAATTTTCACTATTAATAAATATTATATATAAATAAAATTTTACTTTTGTAAATCAATTAAGATTCCTTAATACAATTTTTAATAATACTTTCAACATGAATTTTTGTAGTATTAAGGAATGGTATACCAAATTCATCTTTTGTAAGAATTAATGGCAACTCTGTACAACCAAGAATTAATCCCTCTATTGAATCTTCATCAATCATCCTTTTAACAATATTAAGTAATCCATTACGTGTTTCATCAAGAAACTTTCCAAATTCAATTTCAGTCATTAGTTTATGATGAATATAATCCTGTTCTTCTTCTTTTGGAACGATAATTTTTATATTACTTTTGTCAAATACTTTCTTAAAAAAATTGCTCTCCATTGTAAATTTAGTCCCAATTAGGCCAATCTTTTTTATTCCTAACGCCTCAGCATTTTTACATGTTTCCTCAACAATACTTATTAATGGAATAGGAGATAACTCCTTAATTCTTTCAAATACTATATGTGGTGTATTTGATGAAATGAATCCAAAATCTGCACCTGCTTTATAGAGTATCTCGACACCTTTAATTAAGCAATTTACAAGGTTGTCCCATTGTTTATTCTCAACAAAACTTAAAAGAATATTCATATCCATGCTATTAATCAATATTTCAGGGTAGCTACCATCCTTTACTTCATTACGATATTTTTCAATAATTAGGCGATAATAATCTAAAGTTGATTCGGGTCCAAGACCACCAATCATTCCTATTTTCTTCATCCATTAACTCTCCTTATATTTAATTTCGGCTATACCACTACCTATAAATTAAGTATTTATTATCTATAATAACTGCTAGATAATATCTTATACTTTTAGCTTAATTCATATAGAAATTATACCATAATATTCTATATCGTCCATTATTACCGATAAAATATATTAGAAGTTTATTCTATAAACACCGCATTATTCAATTATCAAAGTACAATTTTATCTACCCATCTAGTTCGACCTATAATCAGATTACGAATTAATCCCAGTCAACTTCATCAATCTCAATTTCTTTTTCACACCTTGGACAATTAAATTTTGAATAGTTCCAATCACAAGGTTCTCCTAACATATCAATAAATTCTTGATAATCTATTTCTATTTCTTCATCACAGTGAGGGCAATCAAATTTTATTGAAACTGGTCTTTGGTTTACAATTATATCTGCCTTGAGTGTTCTTTCTCCATAGTTGTCACATTTCTTACAATGTCTTAATCTAAGACTATAGCTATCTATTTTCTTATAATTACATTTTGAGCAAACTGTTTCATCATGTACCATAACTTATCCCTCCAATTTTCACAGTCCGCATTTTTAAAGATAATAATTCATATAGCTTTGATACATTCCTATATCCCTATTTCTATCTGTAAATACCAATAATGCATCTTTAAAATATCCATATACCTCATAGTTACCTTCACTTATTTTCTCAATTTTTTCACTCTCAAAAATGCTATTAGAGTGATAATTTTCTGTCCTTAATAAAATTGTATAGCCTTCTCCGGTTCCTTCGATTTGAATATCTTGGTTAGCAATAATTTCATCAATTAACGGACTTTCAGGAGTATTATTGTCAAATATTTTTATCTTTGAACCCTCTTCTATTATTAACATTACCCCATCACCTCATAATCTCCCTCGCAAACGAATCCTGTTTTCCTTCCATACTTTACAAAGAAGCCACCTTTTGTTTCCAGATCAACTTCATAAATTTTATTTAACTTATTCCTATACCAGGAATTCTTATCTTTGCAGCTTTTTATCATTACATATCTTGCTTTCAAATTCTTTCCCTCCCTAATATTTGCCCTCTAACAAATCATCCTTACTTTCCAGAATATTTTTTCTTGTAAATTCTCCGAAATATTTTTCCTCTGCATCCATTCTTGCTTGTATAGCTTCATTTTTATTGGTAAAACTTCCAATATTAATTCTTTGTCCTTTGTAATTTATATACGCTACCCACTTTTTATTTGTTTTGTGAAAATATACCCCTGGATAACCACTCGTATTCCTATGATGAATTCCTTTATTAAAAGCATTTTGTTCTTCAGTACATTCTCTTAAATTCTCTCTTCTGTTGTCACCTCTATCCCCGTTTATATGGTCAACAACCTTGTTAGTTTTCAAAATGATCCTGTGCATCCTAATTGTTATTCCATTTCTTTCAGCTCTAAAATATCCATGAGAATCATGATACCAGTAACTCTTTTTTACTTTTTCTAAATCACAGATACTAACTTTAAATTTATTTCCGTTATTATCTCTCCCAATAGCATATTCTCCGCAAATAGTATACTCATTCTTAAGCTTTCTTTTTTCTCCAAAGCTTTTACATATATCTTTCTTGTGACATCCACAGCTAATCACTTCACAATTTAATAAATGAGATCTTCTTACTACTTTTTCATTGCCGCAATCACATTTACACAAAATCATTACATGTCCTTTTATATTTTCCGTTCTTTTTATCACCGTTAACATTCCAAATTTATCGTTTTGTTTCATAATCATCCTTACCTTTTCCATAAACCATCCTGGAGCTTACATAAATATTATTCAGTACCCTCATTACTTCCTCAGCTCGGTCTTTCCATGGAGGATCCTTTTTTCTGCTTAACTCTGACCTCCTAACCTCAAACAGTATTTGACTCCACCTATCATATTGAGCTAATGCATCCTTATGGAGCTTGTATGCTGTGGTATAGTCATTGTCCTGAAGGTATTTAAACCTGTCCACTATATCTATAAAATTTCTAATGTCTTGTTGATATAACTGTTCTTGATTCTCCATTACCACCTATCAACCCCATTCGTTCCAGTTTACCTCTTACAGCTAATGATGATCTCTTGCCTCCAAGTTTCTTTGCAATTACTTCAGGGCCAAAACCTTTATGTCTTAAATTTAACAATATTTTGATTTCTTCATTAGTCCATGGATTATGGTTATCTGCTTTTAAGGGTCTTTGCTTTAATCTTAAATCTACCATTCTTCTTTTAATTGCTCCTCCGGTTCTTTTCAATCTATCTGAAATATCCTGGTAACTGTATTTATATGAATTAAGCATATTCATAAGCATATTATCTTCTTCTTCTGTCCATGGAGTTTTTATATACTTAGCTGCAGCTATATCTGCTTCTCTCTTATCCTTAACCCATCCTGGTTCTATTCCTAGCATTCCCTTTTCAAATTTACTGAAATCTAAAATATCTCTATGCTGCTCTGCCCACTTCCAAAAATCCTCAAGCTTAAATACTTTGTATTTTTTACTTACACTTTTTTTATATTTCACAGGGAATCCATAACTTATCCATTTATCAACTGCCCATGTATAATGTGCTCCAAGGACTTTAACTAGTTGGCTTATTGTTATTTCCTCACAAGAGTATAAATGTCTGCCTAAGCCTAATTTATGAGCTTTTATTTTAACTGCTATTTCTGTCCTTCCCAGAGATTTTGCTATAGTGGGGATTGAAATAGTTCCCCACTTATCTTCAAGAAAGTTGCATTCTTCTTCTGTCCAGTTTGCTCCCATATCACTCCCTCCTTAACCTTGCTCATAATATTTTTCTTTGCTATCGAAAAAGCCAACCTGCTTGTCTGCCTTTCTAAGCATTTTGAAATCATTCATATTAAATCCATCTAGGAGGTTAGGTATTTCACTCTTGGTAGTCTCCCAGCCATAGCCTAAAGTGCCTATAACCTCTTTCCAACCTACCAGGTCAGGTTCTCTAATTTTGTATCCATTTTCTATTTGCCTTAAACAACTGTAAATAAGAGCCACAACCTGTTCATTGCTTATTCTTTCTACCCAAAACTCTCTGCTCTCTATGATGAATTTATATCCTGTAACCTCTTCTAACTGCTTATTGGCTTTCTTGATCCACATAATTTCATCACTACGCTTCAGTTCATCTCCGATATACTCCGTGTCCTCAATGAATAGTATTTTATCTAGGTTAATCATTGTAAACTCTTCAAATTTCTCTTTATATTTATCCTTTATTTTCTGGGCTATAGGCCTATAAAAGTCATTCTTTATCCAATGCTTGTACCCATATTTACCATTGTTCAAAGCCCTAATCTTTTGTATTACTCCATTTCCAGTAGATTCTACGAACTGAAGATTATAACCAACACATTCAATATCTGTTACTTCTCCGGTAGTCTCATCAATTATTTTTATTTTAGGCATACTAGCTTACCCCTCTCTTTGAATTTTTTGCTCTTATCTTTTTTAGTTCATCAACATCAATCCAACCATCTTCACTATATTTAAGACTTCTGGTAATCCATGAAAGCTTTAATTCCGGGTAATGATAATCAAATTCCTTTCTCTTCTGTATCGCAACTGGTGTAGCCATTCCTTTTACATCTACAACCTCTAGGCTTCCATCGTTGTGATAGATAAGAAAATCAGCAACATAGTAAATTGGTTGATATTTCTTTCCGTTCTTTTTAAAGCTTGGTTGTAATTCATATTTAGGCTGCAGCTCAAAGTTTATTATTTCTCCTGCTACTTTTCTCTTTTTAAGATCTTGATAGTACCTCGCTTCATCTTTGGAATCAAACCGTATGCCATCCACTGTGACCTTTTCCGCTCTATATTTACTCATTTACTCCACCTTCTTAAATAATCATAAATAAACTTATTTTATCTCCTTTTAACTCATAAGCAGTATATGTTTTTGTTTCCTTTACTAACTTAGCATTTAGGCAAAACAGAAGTTCTTTAATTCTTGGTCCACATTTATGACCAATTTTAAACATAGTGTAGGTTGCACCATCTTTTTTAATTAATTCTGCACTATATTGTGTTGCTTTCATTTAATCGACTCCTTAATTTTCCAATACTCACAATGTTCAATAGGTATTACTGTCTCACCAGTAGCTTTACGTTTTGGAAATTCTATATCTTCACCATGATATTCATGACAAATTCTATACCGCCAGTGTTCTGTTGGACATCCTGGCAATTCATCATGATCGCAACTATCATCTATCAATTCACCAAATTTACAAGTAATACATGTCCTATTTTGAGGATTATACCAGCACTTTTCTTCATGCTCTAACATCTTTTTCAAGCTGCTCATATGTTTAGTACCACACCTATATTGGCATCCGTATGCCTTATATTCTATGGGCATATTATTTACCCATATCCATACCAAAGTAGAACATAACTGGCTTAACCTTTACTGGATCATCAAGCATATCTGAAAGGCTTAAAGCTACACTAGCTCTTTCTCTTTTGGACTCAAATATTTCCTCTGCAAAAGCATTCCCTTTAAGCTCTGAATAAATCATCATTCCGGACAATGTACCTCTTAATGCGGCCTTAATTCTTTCTCTGTCCTTATTAATTTCTGCAATTTGCTTTTTAAGCTCCTGGTTCTCAATTCTCTCTTTGGCAACATCAATCATTTTTGTCTGCTTCAAGGCATCTTTTAGAATTCCTTCCACCAGGTTAGATAAAATATTTAAATTAACCGGCTGCATATGCCTATGCTGATTATTTATATTGCTTATGACCTTAGTAACTATCTTTTTTGACAGCTTTTCTAGAGTCACTATGTTATTTACTTTTTCCGCGGGTTTCACAGGATCTATGTTCATCTTTGAGAAATTATTTATTATCATTTCAGCTTCCTCAAAGCTTATACCTAGCTTATTTGCAAATTCCTTAATTCTGCCTATTCTCTTATTCTCTCTTGATTGATTATTAAAAAAATACATTTCCATGATTTTATCCTCCCTTTATTCAGCAAGAAGTAAATCTTGCATCTCTCTATTTTGATCTTTGCTTTGCTTTTCTCTTATGTCTTCTTCAGGCATCTCTACTGGAATAGCCATTTTAAATATTCTGCTTCTTAATCGATCATCATGTTTAAGGTTCTCAACAGAGCAATTTGAAGTAAATATTGTTACTCTGTTATATTTCATCCTTGTATCAAAGATTGAGAATAGAATTTCATTTACCCACGGTGTAGGCTGCTCTACTCCAATATCATCAACAATCAGAATCTGAACTCCATTTATACTTTCAATGAGCTGGGATTCAGTATATTTACTTTCCCGGTTATATGTGTTTTTAATTTCTTTAAGAATATCCAAGGATGTAACAAATTTAACCTGTTTATGTTTTGTGCTTAGAATTGCATTCCCTATGCTTACTGCAAGTCTTGTCTTGCCGCTGCCTTTTGTGGCGCTGTAGAAATATAATCCCTTGCCTATGGATTCAAACTCTTCCTCAAAGCTATTTACATACTTCACTGCCTGTTTCTTAGCTATCCTGGCACGCATTACATCTTCTTTGTTTTTATATATCTCAGAATCAAAGGATTTAATCGTTAGGGATGAAAACTCTTTAGGGATATTAGCAAAAGCAAGTCTTTTATTTTGCAGTTTTTGTTCCCTGCAGGTACAATATTGAGCTTTAGTTTCAAGGGTTTCTGGATTTCTAAGCCACATCATTCCGCTACCATCACATTTTCCATGTGGGCACTTAGATGTCGCATTCAACAACTCCCAATGTTCCTCCGTACTTTTCAAGGGCTCTTTTGGTGAGCTCTGCTCCTTCTGTCTCTCCTGTTGCAGCAACTTCATCTTCTCGATTGTTTTGTTTATTAGACTTTGCTCCATTGTTTTCACCCTTCCTTTCCTGGACCCAATTTTTTAATACAGTTTCAACCCAAGGTTTTATAAATTTCCCTTTTCCAGAAACACATTTTTGAATTGCTTCTTTTGTCCAATCAAATCCATAGATCTCTATAAAAATTTCTAAAGATGCTAAATCAGAAGTTATATCTTGTCCTGGTTTTAATTCAGAATAATATTTACAAAGTTCTAATGCTTCTTGTGTGTGAGAGTTATCTTCTCTCTCTCTTTTATTTTCTTTTACTTTACTTTCCTTTACTTTACTTTCCTTTATAGCATTGCTGTCGCATTGCGTATGCATTGCACTTGCATTTTCGTTGCATTTTTTTACATCTTTTTTATCCTTTGAAGCCTTATTCCATCTAGCCTTAGCCGCTTTTCTGCCATTCTCTGATTTAGTGGCCTTTTCTTCCATTCTTCTCATAAGACTATTGGACCATATATATACCCCATCAGATTCAAATAAATGATACTCATTTATGCAATCTTCTACGTAGTTATGCAGTGCATTACAGTCGCATTGCAGTTGCATAGCAAGAGTAATGCAAAGGTATTTATTATGCTCAAGTTTGTATTCAGATTGCTCTCTTAATATCTCAATAATCATCCAATACCATCCATATCCTTCTGAGCCATACTTACTTCTCATAGCTAAAATTTTAGGATCATTTCTGGCATTAAAATCATGGGAAAAGTAATAGGTTTCTTTCATATAATTCCCCTCCAGTCTCTTGATATCTTGCCACCCTAAACACCTCACTTTCTAAAGAAATATAACTAATATCTTATTGAATTTACGTTCCATCTTTTAGCTACATATGGCTTTATCTCTACACCATTCTCAATTAATAATCTTTTTAATGTTGTAGGAGAACAACCTAAGCTCAATGCTGCCCTCGCCAATGTTCCATATTTTTCATAAAGTTCCTTAGCTCTATCTATTTGAATATTTAATCTTTTACCCATCAAATTCACTCTCCAAATCAATTTCTAAACCTGACTCAGCAACATAAGTTGGTTTACCAGTTAACTTTTCTATATCTGTTTTAAATAGCTCTGAATCACTGTTCAAAGATGATAAATGTATCAATACTATATTCCTAACATCTTCAAGATCCGTTGCTTTTAATAGAGTTTTACAGTTATCCAAGCTCATATGAGACTTTGCTAATCTTAAAGCTAATCCTACGTTTAAAGTTCCATTATCAATATTACTGGTCATAATTTCCCCATCATAATTACATTCAATGAGTATATGGCTCAGCCTCAGAAATTTATATTGAATGTAATATGTGTCTGTAGCAAATAGCATTGTACCCATTTCAGGGTGATATATTAAAAATCCTAAAGGTTCCGCAGCATCATGTTCAGTAGCAAATGGAAGTATAGTAAATTCACCCAACTTAAATTGCTGTTCACTTTTAATAATATGAACTCTGTGTCCTGATACCTCACAAGCATCAATTGTGCCTTTGCTGGTATAAATATCTATACCAGCTTTTATTATGTCTTTTATAGCTTTGCTATGATCCTTATGAGAATGGGTAATTAAGCATGAATTCACATTGTCAATTTTGTAATTTAAGCCTTGTAAAATTTCTTTATACCTAATACCACATTCAAGGATTAAAGTTTCTTCTTTAGCCTGCAAGAGATAGCAGTTACCACTACTAGAGCTCCCTAATACTTTTAACTTCATTTATGCCTCCTAAAACTCCAAACCTATTTCAGTCTGCTTAGCACTTTGCTGAGCATTTTCATTCTCATTTGATACTTCTGCTTTCTTAGATTCAACATCAATTACCTTTTCTTTCACATTATCTTCTTGTATATCTAAAGTCTTTTTATTGGCCTTTTCTTCAATCTCCTGATTTACTTCTGCTTGTACATTGTTTATGATCTTATCCTCGTCATACTGCTTCTCATCCGAGTTGTTGAAAGCTTCTATAAGAAGATCACTGTCATCAGAAGTATTGGCAAACATTTTGCAAGCTCTATTGATTACAGTTTTCTTTGCCATTTCATCAGTGAAGTTGTTATGTGCTGTAGATTTACCACTCTTATAAGCTACTCCTTGGCCCCAAGCTTTCTTTATTTGGTTTATATTCATTACCTCTGTGTAGATTGGCCCTTTATCTCCCAAAACTACTGCAAAGGCTCCTTTAATTTTTGTAAGGTCTATATTCTCAAACTTAGGATCAAACTTGGTAATTTTTAAAGTTGCTGTATCTAAGTCAAAGGTTTGTTCAAATTCATCTCCTTCATATATGCAGTAGGCTTTTACATCCTTTATTCCCTTAAGTCTTTTAGTAACTGCTACGGTACCCATATAGCTCCTCATTAGCTGCAGTTGTTTCCCATAAGCGACAAAATAGCATTGCTTTTTAGCAGGGCTTAATCCCTGGATAACCATATCTAAAAGTGAATTTGCTACAGTAGCTTTTGAGCATACCTGTAATACTGGGTTTTTTTCTCTATCTACTGTTTCCTGAAGCATAAGCCATGCACTTTTAAGAGCATTGGCAGCACTATACCCTTGAGGAACAACTAACTCTCCCTTTTTACTAAGGTCATTTACTCTACTTAATACTTCCTCAGTTATATTTTTCTCTTGAGTTGTAAGAGCTTTATTGTTGGTATTTTGAACACTATTTGGCATACTAAGCTACCTCCCCTTGAATATTTGATACCTTTAACTTTTTATCTTGACTTACAACTAAGTTGATAATCTGTGAATTAATATCAAGAATCTCATTAATACTCTCTCTGTTATCTATAAATACAGGAGCTTCTACTCCATAGTGGTTGCAAAGAGCATTTATTATGTCTAATCCGGCATTAATCTGACTTGCTTTATTCGCATTGGAGAATGGTACTCCATGAATAAGTGCCTCACAGCATTCTTCAACTGCTCCATTAACTAAGGTATTAAATAACTTGAAACTTACAAATTTAAATTTTTCATTTATACTGTTTTCTAGCAACTCAACCTTAGTTTTTATGAAGTTTTCACATAAGAATTCTTGTCCTTCTAGTTGGGCTATTTGTTGAGCCAAAGCAGACTCTTGGTCTGTAAGTTCAGCAACTCTTTCTTTCATTTTTTCATTCTGCTCTTTATAGGATAATTGGGTATTTATATCTTCAAGCTCCTGTTGTAATTTTTTCTTTCTATCTTTGAGATCATTAACCTGGTTATTCAATTCTTTAGGTTGTGACAACTTTAATTCAAGCTGCTCTATTTGAGATTTTAATTCTTGATATTCTATATTAGATTCAAGGTTTAACTCAGGCTTAAAGTTTTGATATTTATCCTCAGTTTCATTTAAATCTGCTACAATTTCTAATGCCTGAGCACTTAATATCATAGATTTTTCATTGAGCTCTTGAACATCTGTATTAAGAACTTCAACTTTATCTTTCATTGATTTACCCTGTTGATTGATTTTTTTCAATTTTTCAGCCTTATTAATATTAAAGTTTTCTTCCAAAGTCTTTCTCGTCTCTTCAATATGTTCTTCATCAAAAGGTCTTTTGCATAAAGGGCATATTGTTTGATCTTCAGGGAACTCAAACTCTTCAGCTGCAACGTTCTTATATCCAGTTCTTAATTTATTCATTTCATTTTGGAAATCTTCTACTGCTTTTTTCTTAGCATCTATAGATATATCTGTTAATTTAATTTCTCTATCAATTTTTAATTTTTTATCATGGATATTATATATACTTTCTTTAAGCAGTTTCCTAGGATTTTCAGCTTCAATTTTTGCGTTGTACTCAATATCCTTCATTTTATCTTTAAGAGAATATAGCTCATCCTTTTCAGCGAGAAGAGAGTCATTAACTTTGCTGGTATCCAATAGTTGTTCATCTGCATTTTTCATTTCACCAATTGCTACACGCTTTCTAAATTCCAAGGCATCAAAGTCTATTTCTTTTATTGAGTTATTGCATTCATCTATCCTATAGGGAATTGACTTTATATCATCATTTAACTTCCTTTTCCTTGCTGCAATAGATTTCTTAAGAGTATCTATATCCATATCATTTAATGCAGGCACAAGAGCTTTAAGTTCAGGATTATAAGTGATAACTCTATTCCAATCAATATCTCCAATAATATTTAAAATTGTTTGTCTCCTATCCTGCCACTTCAAGTTCATACTGAAATATGTTGGATTGCTTATTAATTTAAAAAGACTTTCATCAATAATGCTGGCTATTTTAGATTTGTATTCTGATTGTTTTACTGGTACCTCATTGATATAATATAAAGTTTCATGACCAGTGAGGTGTCTTTCTGCTTCTCCTCTTCTTTTAGTCCATTTTTCTTTAAGTATCTTAGATAGGATTACATTTTTGCCATCTACTTCAAGAGTTCCAGTTACCTGATGTTCTAATCCATGAATTGCTTCACCTTTTGAATCTAGGGTCTTAATTTCAAATGCTGTTCTATCCTGACTGTCTTTATCAAACAGCAGCCATGTAAATGCGTCAAATATTGAAGTTTTCCCAGTTCCATTGTCTCCATAGATATTTGTTATTCTGTCAAAGGTGAAATTTAATTCTTTAATTCCCTTAAAATTCTTAAGATGAAGATTTTTTAAAATTATTAAATTACTCACTTTTCTTACCTCCGTTTGATTTTTTTCTCATTCCATAGTAGAATGAGTCTAGGTTATTTTATTATTGGCTCTTTTTCTAAGAGCTCTTTTTTATTTGTTCTGATAAAATTAGCTTGTCCAATTCTTGAGATTTTTCAATAGTCCTTTGATCTAGAAATCCATATTTTTCAATGTATTCATGAAGTTCTGCTCTAAGTTGTTCTATTTTATTCCTCATTCAAATATTCCTCCATCAGTGCATTATAGGCATCCTGGTGTATCTCCCTGGCTCTCTTGTTGGTATCATGTTCAATTTTATATTCAAGAGCCTTGATCTGCTTAATAAGAGCATCCTTATGAGTTGGAATTTCCACTTTAATTGGCATTTACGACACCTTCCTTTTATTGAATTTAGAAAAAATAATGTTCATCTCTTTACTTCTGTTCTTATGTTCAACTAATTCATTAAAGTCATAATTCATTAGCTTTACAAAATCTCTAACCTCTGTTCTTATTTCTCTAAAAGATGCTCTTACAAATCTAGCATTCATATCATCTTTTACAATCTTTGAAATAACCTTTTGATATTTATTCAAGTTCATCACCTCCCCTCAATACCACTCTCCATTAGGTTTCACGTGAAGCCATGAACCATCATTTAAATCTACTCTTATAAATTCCTTTTGTACCTTTACTGATACTGGCTTATGTTCCTCTGGATATTCCCAAGCTTCATAGAATCTCTTTAAAAAACTATCAAATACTGTTTTATCGATACAATTTAATTTGTAGTAGCCTTTTATGTTTTTAGTATCAAACATCTTTAGCACCTTCCTGAGGCTCTCTTCCAATTAAAGATTTAATACGTTTCAAAGCTCTAACTTGTGCTTCTCTTTCCTCTGGACCGTCATAAAATTTCTTAGTTACAAAAGCTTCAAATCTTCCAACCTTTACATGTTCTGTTTCAACTCTTACCAATTTGCCCATTCATTTATACCTCCATTGCTTAAATTTAAATTATTAATTTTAGATTCTTTTGTGCCCAAAGCTTTAATTTTTGTGCTTCTATTGAAATTCTTTCAAGTGAATCAAGTACATATTCAAGCTGAGGTTTCTCATCTTCTGTAATAACTCCATCAGCTACAATCTCTATAAGTGACTCCTTAATGGATGTTACATCTTTAAGCGAAGACAATATTCCGATAGTAAGCCTATCTATCTCAACAACCTCCAAACGAGGAACATTATGTTTCCCTATAGGACATTGTTCACAGCAGTAGTAGTTTTCAATTTCAGGTGTATTGTATATCTCTGACATCATTAGAATTTCTTCCGGATAAGCACATACACTATCAAGCTCTATGTGAGCTAACCGAGTTCTATCAATTCCAAGCAATTCAGCAGCTCCTTCTCTACTGTTTAATTTGTCATTGGTGGCAGCTGCTTCCATTCGTGCTTTATAATAGATGTTATCTGCAGCTTTCGTGGCTTTTTTTGACATTTATTTCACCCCCTTTTGTTGTTAACATAGATACATAGGATTTTTTTGTTATCTATTTGGCAACTTTATTATCAAAAAAAATATTACTAAAGAAAATGGACTCAGGTTCTTTATTTAAAATTTTGCTAATTTGCCACATTTCGGTCTCAGAAAAATCAGCATATCCATTTTCTTTTCTATTATATGTTGATTCTGATATCCCTAGTTCTTTAGCTATATCAGACTGCTTTAAATTACATGATGCTCTTAATCCTTTTAGCTTAAAGTTAGCCTGTTTTTTTATCAACATTCTCATCTCCTTTTCTTTGTTATCCATTTGGTAACTTTATTATATTATCTATTCGGCAACTTGTCAATGATATTTAATAAAAATATTCTATTTTTGGCAACTTAATTGAGATTATTGGCAACTAAATGATATTATAGCTTTAAAGAGGTGTTATTATGGCAACTTTCCAAGAAAGAATGAAAGAAATTAGAACTGAAAAAGATATAACATTAGAAGACTTAGCAAAAGCTTTAAATACAACTAAATCGACTCTTTCTAGATATGAAAATAACTTAAGAGTACCAAATGTTGATTTCATAAATCAATTAGCAAAATATTTTAATGTTTCAGTAGATTATCTATTAGGTAATACAGATAACCCAAACATTAAAAATTCTGAATCTAAATTAACTAAAAAAGATGAAAAAGATATACAAAAAGCTCTTAGTAAAACATTAGAACAGTTAGAAAGCTCCCAAGATGGTCTCATGTTTGATGGTGAACCAATGGATGAGACTACTAGAGAGATGCTAAGAATAAGCATTGAAAACTCAATGCGAATTGCTAAAGAAGCTGCTAAAAAATATACTCCTAAAAAATACAGAAAATAATATTTTATGGGGGAATGGGTAAATGAGAAAAGTAATAAAAGAAGAAGTTGAACGTCTTATAAAAAAACATAAAACAAATGACCCATTTGAAATAGCAGCTTCTGAGCATATTCTAATATTTGAAGAACCTTTAGGTTTGATCAATGGTTATTATAATAAGTTTGTTAGACAAAAAATGATACATATAAACTCTAATCTAAAAGATCATAAATTCAAAAAATTTTTCACTTGTGCTCATGAACTTGGACATGCTACTATACATCCTAATGCAAATACTCCATTTTTGAGGAATAATACCTTTTTCTCGATTGATAGATTAGAAATTGAAGCTAATACATTTGCAGTTTTTATGACAATCCCTGAAGATCTTTTATTTGCTTATGAAGGATTTACCTGTGAGCAAATTTCAAAAGCTGAGGACATTCCTGTACAAGCTTTAAAGTTGAGATTTATGGATTTATTGAGGTGATTACACATTGTATTATAAAGATACATTTAATAGCCTAATTAAAAATTCTAAGTTAAAAAGATCATATGAACTTTCTATGGCTCTTTTATCAATAATCATTATTATAATGATTATCTTAGAATATATGAATACATTATCACTAAAAGAAACTGAAATAATGGATATTACAGATAACGTAATAACAATAGTATTTGCAATAGATTATTTTACTCGACTTATATTATCCAAAAATAAGAAAGAATTCTTTAAACATAACATTATAGATTTAATAGCCATTATACCATTTAATAGTATATTTCAAGTTGCACGTATACTAAAAATTACTCGTCTAGCCCGTCTTACAAAAATATTTAAAGTATTTAGACTTCTAAGAGTTTTTGTGTTATTAGAAAAATTTAAGAAGAACATGGATGATTTTTTTAAAACAAATAATTTTCATTATGCTGTTTGGATTACTTTTACTACTGTAATAATCGGAGCTGTTGGTATGTATTTAGCTGAAGGTAGATCTTTTACCGATAGCCTTTGGTGGAGTTTTGTTACTGTAACAACCGTTGGATATGGAGATATATCACCTTCAACTACATCTGGCCGAATTATTGCTGCAATATTAATGCTTGTAGGTATAGGATTTTTAGGTATACTCACAGGTACTATTTCTACATTCTTTATAAAGCAAGAAAAAGAAGAACTTCCATCACTAAAAAATGAGACTATCGAAATGATAAAATCCAGGTTAAACAACTATGAGAATTTAACCAATGATGATTTGGATTTTATCTGCAATTTAATACAATCATTAAAACATGAATAAGTTACTAAAGTAAAAATAAATTATTATATCCTTTTAGTTGAATAGTTTACTTTTGCATTATATAATGTAAAAATAAGTAGTTTTGTATTATATAATAGGAAAAATAAGTAGTTTTGTATTATATAATAGGAAAAATCAAATAAATATTAAGGATATAAAATATATGTGTAAAAAATTAGAAAAACTAAGAGATAAATTAAATAGAATGTTAGATTCAGATAAGTATACATATGAAGAAATACTGGAAGTAAGTCAGAAATTGGACAAGCTAGTTGTTGATTATTATAAGTCTCATGAGAATCAGATTTAAGCTAAAAATTTTTTGGATTAAATCTGATTTTTTTTACAAATTATGAAGGAAAAAATAAATTATTGTAGAATATAATAAAATGTAGTAAATATACTATTAAATATCATGGGAGGTTATTAAAATGAAAACGATTAAAAAATTACTAACAGTAAAAGCAATGAAAGCTATTGGTACTGCTGCTTTATTTTTAGGAACATTAGTTATAGTACCAACATCAACTCTCTCAGGGCATCAACCAAAATGCCCTGACGAACTTCTAAAGTAATAGCCTAATTGTTTTTCACAAAGGTTTTATAAGATAATCTAAAACATTATTTTTTAACTATACCTTTGTGAAAAACTTAGAATTAAAGGAGCGAATATATGGATGTTATAAAAGAAATAGTGCTAGATAGTATTGAATCATTCCTTCTTTTAGGAATTTTTCAAACATTATATAATAAAAAAAAATTTATAATACAAAATAAATTAAAATCAATTTTATTTTGCACATTATTTGTATTCATAACTTATTGGAGTACATTTCATATAATTAATATCTATCACTCACTAATTATTACACTAGTTGGTATTTTATTATTAGCTTATATTACAAGAACAAGAATATATATTTCAGCTGTTGTATTTTTTTTGTTTCTTATAATAATTTCTATAACTGAATATTTTACTGAAACCATTGAAATGCTTGTATTTAATGTAGATCTTAATCAAATTTTTTTAAATCCTAAATACTCAGTTATTTTTATAGTAACTTCTAAAATATTACAAATAATTATTGTATTGTTATTTTTTAAATTCAGGACCTATTTTACTAAATTTAAATTATTTGAAAAAGAAGGCATACTCTTTTCTAACTTAATAATTCAAATGGGCATTTTTGGACTTTTCGTGTTTAGTATTAATTTTGGTATTTTTAATATAAAAAATATTAAGCTGTTTAATTTCGTTATATTTATTGTATATTTTATATTTTTGCTATTACAATTAAATGAATTGAAAGAATATAGACGATTTGTAAATATAGAGGCTAGATATAAAATACAAGAACATCAGATTAAAAATATGGAAGAAATGCTTAGTATAATTAGACAAGAAAAACATGATTTTGCAAATCATATTAATGTTATATGGGGTTTGTGCTCATTAAATAAACCAAATGCTGTTGAACAGATAAAAAAATATGTAATCGGGATTTCAGGTACACTTCATTCATCATTTAAATACATAGATACTGGTAATGATTGTTTAAGTGCATTATTATCTATAAAAAATAGTTATGCAGTAAAAAACAATATAAATTTTAATGTAATAATTGATGAACCATTTAGTTCTATAGAAATTAATGAAAATGATTTAATAAGTATTATTAGCAATCTTGTAGACAATGCATTTGAAGCATTCCAACTTAAGTCCAACATTGAAAATAAAGAAATATCAATTGAAACTTTCAGTGAAAGTAATAAATTTTTTATTGAAATATCCAATAATGGAGATATGATTCCTGAAGATATTCAAGATAAAATTTTTGATAGAGGATTTTCTACAAAAACCAAAAAATCACAAGACCATGGATTTGGATTATATATAATTAAGCAATTAATCAAACAAAACAACGGTAATATATTTTTAGAAAGCACTCCCGAAAGAACTAAATTTATGATTGAATTTAAAATGAAGGAGTTAAATAAATGAGTAAACTTATAAATTCTTTCGTAACAAAAATTTCTGAATCTAATCCTGAATTTTCAGATTTAGATTTGAAGAAAATGGAATACGGACTAATCTGTGCTTTTGATGAAATTACAAAGCTCGTTCCATATTTTATTGTATTCTGGATATTTTCTTTACAAAAATATTATATAGTTGCCCTCATATTTTTTTGCCCTATTAGGCTATTTTCAGGTGGATACCATGCAAAAACTTACTGGGGCTGCTTTTTCATAAGTCTCATTGAATTTTTTATGATAATTATTTGTGGTAAATATATAATGATAAATAATGCTATTATAATAATATTGTTAGTTATTTCATTTATATTTATTTGTATCTTCTCTCCTGTAGATAATATTAATAAAAGAATTAAAAGTGAAAATCGAAAGAAAAACTTAAAAATTATTCTATATTAATTACTCTGATTCTAATTATAGCATGTTATTTCATTCCATATAAATTTTTAATTACTGCTGTAATATCGATTATTAGTGCAACAATAATGATGATGATTGGAAAAATAAATATAGAAGTATAATAAATATAAAAATTTAACTAATAATAATTTAGATTTTATTTTAAAAATGTGGTACATACAGACCACATATATTTTTTATTTTTCATTAGAACATATGTTTGTTATACTTTTATATAATAAAAGTATACTTAAAAAAATAATTTTGTTCAAAACATGAATAAATGACGAATTACTTAGGTAGATAAAATTGTACTTTGAAAATTGAATAATATGGTGGCTATATAATAGTATCTAATATATTTCATTTTTAATAATGGGGTATACATGACTGTGGTATAATTTATATATGTTTAAGAATGAATTATAGAATTTTGCGAAATAAAATGTACTTAAAATGGAAAATAGTTATATATGGGGGAATGTATATGAAGTTTTTTCATGTAGATGTCTTTTCATCAAAAACAATGAGTGGAAATGGTCTCACAGTTGTTTTTCCAGAACAACCACTAGATGATGAAATACTATTGAAAATTACTCAAGAATTTAGACAATTTGAAACTATTTTTATTTTTGAAAGAAATGAAAGTGAAGCTTTCCCAGTTAGGATATTTACAGTGGATGAAGAGTTAACTTTTGCTGGTCATCCAATATTGGGTGCTAGTGCTGTAATCCATAATTTATTTTTTTCTTCTGAAAATATTGCACGAATATTATTTGATATATCAGGGAGAACTGTAAATATTAAATCTAAAAAATCAGAGGGTATATATAATGTAACAATGAATCAGGGATCACCAAAATTTATACAAAAAATTGAAAAAAATGCTTATAGTGAGATTGCAGCTACTTTAAATATCAGAGAATATGATATTGATGAAAACTTTCCTGTTGAAGTTATATCTACTGGGTTACCATATCTTTTGGTGCCAGTAAAGGATAGGCTATCAGATACCAAAATTAATGACAAAAACTTTGAAAATTTCTTATCTAATTTTGGAGCTAAGTTTGTTTATGTATTTAATCCTGAAACTCTTGAGTGTAGAACGTGGGATAATAATGGAACAACAGAAGATATAGCAACAGGGAGTGCAGCAGGACCACTATGTGCCTATCTTGTAAAAAATAAATTAAAAAAAATAGATGAAATAATAAATATTCACCAAGGAAAATTTGTTAATAGACCAAGTATAATTCAAGGGTGGGTTTCACAAGCTTTAGGCAAACAAGAAGTTTTTATAAGTGGTAAAGTAACGTTTTTTGCATCGGGAAATATAAATATTTAATTATTTTATTAGTCGCCGTATTATTCAAATGAATTTTACGGTGTTTTTTATGTTCACAATTCAAATATATTCTGATTAAACTTTTGAAAATGACATTACATAAGGAGGTTTTATAATGAAGGTAGCAGTATACGGAAGAGTCTCGACTGAAGATCAAAAAGAGCGATCTACAATTGAGAACCAGGTAACCTTTGCAAAAAAATATTGTGATCTACATGAACTTGATATATTTAAAATTTATAAAGAAGAAGGAATAAGTGGTACTATTCCCCTTAATGAAAGAGACGAAGGTAAAAAATTAATTGAAGCTGCCAAGAATAAAGAGTTTGATACTTTACTTGTATATAAGTTAGATAGACTTGGCAGATCTGCCAGGATAACATTAAACTCTATCTATGAACTAGAATCTTATGGCCTTAAAATTAAGTCTATGACAGAGCCTTTTGATACTTCTAATCCCAGTGGCCGTTTTATGATTACAATGCTTGCTGGTGTAGCAGATTTAGAAAGAGAAACAATACTAGAAAGAATGTGGCATGGTGCAAACAGAGCTGCAAGGGATGGAAAATGGCTTGGAGGTATAGTACCTTATGGTTACTTTGTAAATGATGATAAATACCTAGAAATAAATAATAATATTATTGAGGATATAAACATGTCTGAAGCAGATGTAATAAGACTTATATTTGAATTAGTAGCTAACAAGGGCTATAGCACTATAAAAGTGTGTGATTATTTAAACTTGTTAAAGGCCCCTACATCTTATATAAAGGATTCTAGGGTAAAGTTATCTAAAGGTAAAAGAAAAGAAGCTACAGCTGGAATATGGAGGCCTAATGCAGTAAGACGTATAATAATAAATAAGACTTATATGGGAATACATGAATATGGTAAAAGAAGTAAAAAAGAAAACAGAGAAATTATAACAAGACATGTTCAAGCTATAGTAGATAATGAAGTATGGGAAAAAGCTCAAGAAACTCTTAAGTCAAATCAAATTGAATCTATGCGCAATTCTACCAGAGAGTACTTGCTTCGTAGTTTAATTAAGTGCAGTAATTGTGGATGCACCTTTACAGGTGTAAATTATAGAAAGCGTAAAGATAGAAAAGATGGCGCATATTATGTATGCTGCGGAAAACAAAACTATAAAGGCCCCTTTAACGGAAAGTGTAGTGCTAAGAATTTACCTGCAGCATGGGTTGAAAATTATGTATGGGATGATGTAGTCAATTTTATAAAGCATCCTGGTGAAGCTATAAACCAATTAGAAGACAATTTAGAAATAAAAAAATCTGAAAAAGCCAATATAATAAAACAGAGAGAACAACTTCTGTATAACATAGAAAATAAGGACAATGAAAAGCAATCCATATTAGACCTATATAGAAGCAAGCTGATCAATAATAAAGATTTAGAAATTCAGCTAAATAAAATTGCTGAAGAAATAAATCAAAGTGAAATCTTAATCAAGGAAATAGATAAGGATCTTCAATCACAAAATTCTATTGAGGCAAAATTTGATTCAGTTGAAGAACTACTTTCTAGCCTTAGATTAATTATAAATAAAGAAGATATAACTTTTGAAGATAAACGATATGTAATCTTAAGTCTTGTTGATGAAGTTAAAGTTACTACTTTAGAAGATGATTTAAAACATAAGTATGCTAAAATAGATATATCATATAAATTTGATGCAAAGAAACGTGGAAACGTCAAATCTATTAAACGCACGCTTGCCCTTGTGGCAATTATGCTTCAAATAAAGAGTGTACGTGTACAGCATATGAGAGAAAAAGATATCTTGGTAAGCTTTCAAATCCCCTTCTTGATCGCATAGATCTTTTTTCTTTTGTAAATACACTAAATTATGAAGAACTAAATAACGGAAAAAAATCAGAATCATCTGAGGACATACGAAAAAGAGTTATTAAAGCTAGAGAAATACAAATCCATAGATTAAAAAGAGATAAACTATATTGCAATGCTCAAATGGAGGAAAGACATATAAAAAAATATTGCGAACTCACTGCAGAAGCCAATAAATTTATTAAAAATATTTTTGATAAATTCCAATTGAGTACAAGAGCCTATAGCCGAATATTAAAGGTCTCAAGAACCATTGCAGATATGCGTGAAAACACACAAATAGACCATCTTGATATTATAGAGGCAATGCAATATAGAAAATTTATAAATGAAAAATTCATTTGAATATGCCTCAAATAAAATCATCAATTATATTCTCAAGAATTTATTTAGGAAATATTGTTATTTGCTGAATTATATAAAGGAATAACAATTAAGATATTATATTTTAAATGTACTTTAAAACTCTATCACTTACTTTCTAAGATGTGCCACATGGTGCATCTTTTTTTGTATTGAAAATTTCGTTTAAAATAATAGATTTACTTTTACATTTGTACAAAATCTAGATAATTATTTTATATCACTTTTAGTGATTATTATATTATTACAATATTTTTAATAATTCTTTTAGGTCAAATTTAAAACTTTCAGAGTCTGAATTATGTACTACATATAATTCATCTAGGTTTGGCAATGAAAAATTTTCATTCCTTACATACTCATCCCAATTAGATAATTTCCATGTATCCCTATCTGAATTTCTTTCTATCATTCTTTTATGAGAAATATCAGGATCACATTCAACCCAAACAGGAATTAGATTTGCATCATAGGTTTTAAGTTTATCTTTTAAAGAATTGATATATTGTCTACTCCTGAATTCTTTTGAAAATGGTGCATTTAGTATTACATGTTGGTTAAAAAGTAAACATTCAAAGGCAACTTGTAATATAGCCTCATATTCAGCATCTCTTAAATATTCCTCAAAGAATTCTGAACTTCTATTATAAGGTTCCTTTCCTGCTTTAAAAACCATTTTAGATAATGGTATTATTGAATCTTTATCCAAATATACAGGATTATTTAGCAGCCTTGCCAATTCCATAGATATATAGGTCTTACCACAACCAGGAGGAGAACCTACAAGTATGAAGTATTTTTTCATTTTAGCACCTTCCTTTTCACAAGGTATATAAGTTGTAATTAAAATTATATATTTAAATATATTAAATGTCTTTTAATTAATATAATTTATTGTAATATATATTTTAAGCTCTAGTAAACAATATTATACATTGCATATTCTATAGAACTTTATACAGTTCTATACTATTTTAAGCAAAACAATAAGATAAATGCTATTATTGCAGTTTAGTGTCCTTTTTCCTAAGATTTATTTTTTAATTCATCCAATGTATTATTTAATTATTTTATAAACATAGAAACATATGTATTGTATAATCGCCCCACTTAAAGATGCCTTACCAAAGCTACCTATTCTTTATGTAAAAATACTCCTATAATCTCTCTAAATCAAATACAAATATAAAATAAACATTCCCATGATAAAAGTAAATACTATTATAATTATTAATACTTTTTTCATTCACGTCTCCTTAATTATGCTATAAACATTCATATATTATTAATACATTATTTACATAATATCATACTATATTTAAAACGTTTGTATTTATATGTCGACACTTTATAAAAAATACAGCCTAGAGAAGTTTCCCACTCTAGGCTGTTAACTATCCAAGATATAAAAACATTTACTAATTAAAGAACAGTAATATTTTCTGCTTGTGGTCCTTTTTGTCCTTCTACTTCATTATAAGAAACCTTTTGACCCTCATCAAGTGATTTGTAACCATTTGAACTTATTTGAGAAAAGTGTGCAAAAACATCTTTTCCATCGTCTCCTGTAATAAATCCAAATCCTTTTTGTGCATTAAACCATTTAACTGTACCTGTCATATAATAAGTACCTCCAAAATTTTATTTTCTTAAACTCGTTGCAATAACCAACCAAATAAAATTTCCATACCAACATACTATATTATATGCATTTATTGAAACATATTCGTGTTTAAATTAATTACGATTCATTTAAGTTATAAATTAAGTATAACACAGATTATTCTATAAAGCAAATTATATTTTCTAATATTTCTATAAATTTATCATTTTATGGAAATAATTTATTTTATAAGTTTTGATGAATGTGTTATAAATCTTGCATATCCTTTTTCATATAGAATAAGATTTAAACTGTGATATTGTCTTAATTTTAATAAATCTTCTGATTCATATGGTTTAAGCTCACTAGATAACTCGTCAAAGGTTTTCCTGTCTCCTTCCTAAAGCAACATATAACTTGCACCACTAGCTTTAATTTCATTTTTTAGTTTAGGTATAAGTTGATCTATATAGTATGCTGATATAATTATCTTTGTGCGAAATTTCCTAAGTTGTGAAAGTACATTACATATAATAATTCCAGATGTAGGTACCTGTGGAAGTTCATCATAGAATACATTGCATCTTTTAGGTTTTTCATGCCTTGCATTTCTTAATTTTATAGCTAAAACAATTTTTGAAGTAAAGAAAGTTACTAATGCATTCTTTATTATAGCATTATTGAAGGAATCTTCTGGCATTTTAATTAATAATATAGTTTTCTCACGCTCCATAGCATCTACAAAATCAACATTGTTGCTTCAACTCATATTAAACATATATTTTAGATATATATTTTCCTGTATCAGATTTTATTAATTTATCATTTGAAAAAAATAATAAAAATATAACCTTCTCTTATTGTTAAGATTAAACAGTAATAAAACATCTATAAAATTGAAACAATAAGAAAGTAATTACAACATAATATATACGCGGAGGACAATAAATTGCGACGTAAAAAAATTATTTTATATGCTACAAGTATATTTTTAGTTATATTGATATTATTTAAAGGATTTTCCAGTTTTTATAAGCCTAGAGCAGCTCCTGCACAAAATATTATTCAAAGTAAAAAAGTGATTTATCTAACTTTTGATGATGGACCAAGCAATGTTATAACTGATAAAGTATTGGATATATTAAAAGAAAACAATGTACATGCTACTTTTTTCCTAATTGGTAATCAAATTAATGGATTAGAAAATACCGTTAGAAGAATTCATACAGAAGGTCATAGTATAGGATTGCACACGTACACACATAAACTTAAATATATTTATGCCAATGAAAATAATTTTATTAAGGAAATGCTAGATTGTAGAAATGAAATAAATAGAGTAACAGGAATTTCACCTAATATAATTAGATTTCCTTGTGGTAGTAGAAAATATCTTAATTCTAACTATTTAAGTAAATTGCATAGCTATAACTTTAAAATATATGATTGGAACGTTGAAACATCAGATGGAATAAATCCAAAACTTTCACCTTATAGGCAATACATGAGGGCTGTAAAAGAGAGTAAAAACTTATCTCAAATCGTGTTGCTTATGCATTGTGGCTATGCAAATAAGAATACCTGCAAAGCACTACCAAAAATAATTAAATACTATAAACAAAAAGGTTATGAGTTTAAAACTATTAAGGATGATACTCCTGAGATTATTCAATAGTATGCAATGAATAAAATATAAATATCTGTGAATAATCTAAATGGTTTTAAATTTTTCATTATCTAATTCTTTCAAAGATACGCCTTTATGGCGCATCTTTTTTTATGTAAAAAAATAAAGCCTAGAACAGTCTGAACTCTCACTCTAGGCTTTCCATAATTATCTACTTAATATTTAATCTCTTTGCCCCATAATAATCTGGCATATAACGAAGATCTGTTATTTTTAACTTTTCTCCTGATTTTGGTGCATGTATAAATTTACCTCCACCTATGTATATACCTACATGATAAATACCACTAGCTGTTTTTCCAAAGAATACTAAATCACCTGGTTCTAAATTACTTTTGCTAATCGAATTACCGTATTTGTATTGAGTGGATGCTTTGTGAGGTAAAGTTACACCAAAGTGACCGTATACATACTTTGTAAATCCAGAGCAATCAAATCCCGTAGGACTTTCTCCTCCCCAAACATAGTTAACACCTATAAACTGTTCAGCATATTTCACTACAGCTTGTCCTTTAGTTGTTGCTTCTACATTAGCACTAAAAACAGTAATTATGTTAAATACCATTAGTAGTGAGAAAATAAATGTTAACAATCTTTTCTTTTTCATACTTCTTCCCCTATCAAAATAATTTAGTATACAAACAACAGTTAATGCATTATTACCTTTAAATGCAAATTAAATATAGAAAAAACACTGATATTTCTACCAATGTTTTCTCTTATATTCAAATAGGTACCTGTATACTATATTATTATTTCAATGTTAAGTTCTCATTTTAAAACTATAAATTTTTTATTAATATAAAACACATACATCACTGTAAGTGCAATCTGTCTAATCTTTTAAATCATTCTATTTACTATCCAATTTTGTGATATAAACGTAATACAAAACTGCTGGATGTATATTAAAATCATCAGCAGTCTTTTTAAGTTCTTTATGCATTAATTCTAATTCCTTATATGGATTAAATTTATTTTTCCTTAGCATATCTCCTGTCTTTAAATAAATCTGCTGCTTAGTATTTTCATCTAAACTATTTATCCTTTTAATTAATTTTAATATGATATCATTTAAATTTTACTTTTATTCTATTTTTGTAACCAATTTTATAATTTTTCATACCCTATTTATGTAGTAAATTTTATGGAGGTAGTTATGTACTATACTTACAATGGCAATGTAGACATTGACAATAATAATCAGGAGATTGGCGAATATCGAGCTAATCTTTCTATGAATCCTGAGCCTTCTATGAATCCTAATCTTTCTATGAATCCTAAGCCATACCATCATGTTAATAAAAAATATACTAAGATGCCTTCTATGGCACCACATTCAGTCTGTTGCCCTATGATGCATCCAATGATCCAATGATGTATAATTATAATGATGGTTACGACGACGGCTACGATGACGGCTATGACGATGCCGATGATCCAGTTGATGATCCAGATCCTTATTATTACGATGGCCCAATAGATGACCCAGATTCTGATCCTCGTCGTAGACGCCGCAGAAGACGTAGAAGACGTAGACCTCATAGACCTCACATGATGCATATGCCTCATAGACCTTTTGGGATGTATTAAATACAAATTTAAAGGAGCACTCCGTTCAAGAGTGCTCCTTAGTATTTCTATTATCTCAAATATAGATTAATAAATTCTAAACATAAAAGTCCTCAATATCTAATTAAATTTTTCTTTACCACCTTGCTTAATGTAAAAAATTAAGCTATCAATCTTTGTGTTGGTAAATAAGCATACTGTATTATCTGCCTTACTCTTTCTTTACATATAGCATATATACCATGATATTCAGTACCATTTTCTCTTGTTTGTAACCACTCTGTAGATTGTTTTTCTCTTTTAAAATGTCCTGTAAAACATGGGCTTTTGTCTTTTGTTATTTTAAGCAAAAAAAGTACCATAATACTCAATAAGAAGTTTATGATACTTTAGAGATCACTTGATTTTTTATATTTAAATAAATTCAGAGCAAATAAAATTGTTAATTGTTTATTAAAAATTTATTTACAGCCTATTGTAGTTTATTCATAATATATTTTTCAAGAAGCTCATTCTATGAATAGGAGTTAATCCATATCGTTTTAATGCTTCTATATGCACCTTACTGCCATATCCCACATTATGCTCAAAATGATATTGTGGGTATATTTTTGCGTACTTCTTCATTAAATTATCTCTATATACCTTTGCTACAATAGAAGCACAGGCTATACTGGCACTTTTACAATCACCTTTTACAGCATATGTATTAGGTATATTAAGTTCTTTTATGGCGTATCCATCGGATATAACAAAATCGGGAGTGATTTTAAGTCTTTCTACTGCTGATTTTAAAACCTGCTGATTACAAATGCCAACCCCTTTTAGATCTATTTCTCCATTATCAATTATTGCAATATTAAAATCTATTACTTTTTCTTTTATTATTTCAGAAAGCTCTTCTCTCTTTTTTACTGATAATTTTTTAGAATCATTTATTTCCAGTATCATATCTTTATGAAATTTATTTAAATCCATGATAACAGCAGCTGCCACAATAGGTCCTGCAAGAGGACCTCTTCCAACCTCATCTACTCCTGCTAGGTATCCAGTATTAATAAAGTTCATATCAAAATCATACATATTCCTTACTCTAATTATTTCTTGCTCTTGTTTATGCCTTAAATTTAATAATTTTCTCACTAATCCCTGTACATTTTTTCTACTGTCATCTTTTAATTGTTCAGCCACATTTTCATATTCATCTATATTTAAATTATGTATATACTCTTTTATTTTTATAAAACTCATATTAGAAAAATCCATATTTATTTTTATTCTTTAGGACGTTCTAAGGAAATAGGTCCTAATTTTCCTCCTCTAAATTCATCTAGTAACATAATAGATACTCTATTATAATCAACATTACCCTTAGATATAATAGCTCCTCTTTTTTTTGCTATGTTCTCCATATTTTCTAAAGGAGTTTCCTCTAAAGAGTCTAATTTATATCTTTTTATCAATCTATCAGGATAATATTTTTGCAGTCTTTCAATGAGACTTAAAGCAAGCTCTTCTACGTCCATAATTTCATCTTTTATAGCTCCAGTAAAAGCTAGATTTAATCCAACCATTTTTTCTTCAAATTTAGGCCATAATACCCCTGGGGTATCCATTAGTTCAATTCCTATTTTGGTTTTTATCCATTGTTTACTTTTAGTTACTCCTGGTTTATCTCCAATTTTAGCTGCAGTGTTTTTAGCCATTTTATTTATAAAGGAAGATTTACCTACATTAGGTATACCAACCACCATAACCCTTATAATTACATTCATAATACCCTTTTGTTTAAGTCTATCTATCTTTTCCTTAAGAAGTTTATCAAGTTCTCCTCTTATGTTGTTTAAACCTAGCCCATTTAAACTATTCACTGCTAAAGCTCTTACATTATTTTTAGATAATGTATTAATCCACCCCTTAGTGACTTTTTCTTCACTTAAATCACATTTATTAAGCAATATTATTCTAGGTTTATCCTTACAAATAGTATTAATTTCAGGATTTGCACTGGATTTTACTATTCGGGAATCCCTTATTTCAATAACCGCATCCACTAACTTTAAATTTTCTTTTATTTCCCTTCTGGTCTTAGCCATATGTCCAGGAAACCAATTTATTTCATTTGCCATAATCAATCATCATACCTTTCCAAACTTATCAATGGGATAAATTCTCATAACTACTTTTCCAATTATCAATTTCTTATTTACAAATCCTATATCTTTAAATCTACTATCTAAGCTGTCATATCTATTATCTCCCATAACAAAAACCGTTCCCTTTGGAACTACAGTTTCTGGGAAATTATGAATTCTATCATTATTCTTTGCAGCATTATTGTCAGGATTATAAACTGCATAAGGCTCAATAATAAGCTTACCATTAACATAAACTCTGTCGTCTGCAATTTTTATTTTATCATTTTCTACAGCAATAACTCTCTTTATATATTTTTCATTAGTATTCCCAGCATATTTAAAGACTATTATATCCTGTCTTTTGGGAGAACTAAAATAATATGTGATTTTTTCAACTATAACTTTATCATTAGTAAAAAAAGTATTAAGCATAGACGGTCCATTTATACTTACTATTTGCAATATAAAAACCATAATTAATATAGCTGAAATAAAGGCTATAGCAAAGGTTTTTATTATTTTTTTTATCATATTATTTCACCACCAATACAGCAACAAAGTATCTAAAGCCTGATTTCTTATTATTAATGAAATTATATCATTTTAAATTTAATATCTTTTAAATTCATTATATATTACAGGGATTATAAACATAATTTTTATAATAAATAAAAAAGGGCCTACTCAGCCCCATTTTTACTTTAATTCCTTAACTTTTGCAGCTTTTCCTACTCTATCTCTTAAGTAGTATAGCTTAGCTCTTCTTACTTTACCTTTTCTAACAATTTTAATTTTGTCTATTATAGGAGCATTTATTGGAAAAGTTCTTTCAACACCAACACCATAAGCCACTCTTCTTACAGTGAAAGTCTCTCTTAATCCACCATTTTGCTTCTTAATAACTGTACCTTCGAAGGCTTGGATTCTTTCCTTTTCACCTTCTTTGATTTTTACATCAATTTTAATAGTATCTCCTACATTGAACTCTGGTAAATCGGTTCTAATTTGTTCAGCTTCTATAGCTTTTATTAAATCTAACATATGTGCATTCCCTCCTAAAATTTATTTGACGTTCATAATCAGCATTTTTGCAACCAGAGGAGCGCCCGTACTAGCACAAATTACATTATAACGGAAATAAAACACTTTTTCAAGAAAAATATTACTTAGTGTACAAAAGTTTTTTATCTTCTTCAGATAATTTAATATTCTTAAATAAATCCGGTCTCTTTTCTTTAGTTATTAGAAGTGATTGCTTTCTTCTCCATTTTCTTATATTTTCATGATGACCAGAAAGCAAAATTTTAGGTACAGCTTCTCCCCTGAATGAATCTGGTCTGGTGTATTGTGGATATTCTAGCACGCCGTCATAGAATGACTCCTCCATAAAACTTTCATTACTAGCCAAAACCCCCGGTATCATCCTGCTTATGCTATCTATTATGGGTATACAAGCCATTTCTCCTCCAGTTAATATAAAATCACCCAAAGATATTTCCATATCAACATATTTATATACCCTTTCATCTATCCCTTCATAATGACCACAGAGAAATATTAATTCTTTCTCTTTAGATAATTCCTTAGCAAAGTTTTGATTAAAACTTTTTCCACGAGGTCCTAAAAATACAACTTTACCACTATTCTTCTTCTTTACATTTTCAATACAATGAACTATAGGCTGTGCAGTCATGATCATGCCAGCACCACCACCATAAGGATACTCATCTGTTTTATTGTGTTTGTCGAGGGTATAATCACGAATATTATGGGTTTCTATGTTTATTATTTTTTTATTTTGGGCTCTTCCAATCATACTATAATTAAAAATATGAAACATCTCAGGAAATAACGTTAATATATCAATATTTAACTCCATGTTTTCACCGGCTTTATAACTATTAGATTATTATCCATATCCATTTTAGTTACAATAGACTTAAGTGCAGGAACCATTACATCCTCTCCATTTCCCCTTACCCAATAGACATCATTGCTTCCAGTGAATATTACATCGAAAACTGTACCAATATTATTATTATCCTCATCTACAACCTGACTTCCTATTATATCAGCTACAAAATACCTTCCCTTTTCAAGAGTTACTGCTTCTTCTCTAGGTACCTTTAAATATTTATTCTTGTATTTTATTGCTATCTCCGGGCTTTCTATTCCCTCTATCTTCATAATAATTTTGTCTGGTTGTATTTTACACCACAATACATTTTGTTCTATGTCATCTATGTAAACTTTTTTTAGTTTTCTAAATCTTTTTGTATCATCAGTTAAAGGATATACCTTAATCTCACCTTTCACCCCATGTGTATTTATAATCTGGCCCACCGTCAGAAATTCTTTCATATAAAATTCCCACCTTTATCTATAGAAAATAAAGAGTTAGGTTAATCCTAACTCTTATACTATTTCTACAACAACTTTTATATTCTGTTTAATAGCTGCTGCTTTTACAACAGTTCTTATAGCCTTAGCTATTCTTCCCTGCTTACCAATAACTTTGCCCATGTCTTCCTGTGCAACCTTCAACTGAAGTATCAAGGATGTTTCTCCGTTAACTTCAGTTATCTCTACCATATCTGGGTTATCAACTAATGATTTTACAATTATGTACAATAGTTGTTTCATATTAAACTCCCCCAGTTATTATTTAGTTATTCCGCTTTTATTAAAAAGTCTTTTAACTGTTTCTGATGGTTGAGCACCATTCTTTATCCATTCAGCTACTTTATCAGAATTTACCTTTATAGTTATTGGTTCTGTAGTTGGATTGTAGTATCCTATTTCTTCGATAAATTTTCCATCTCTTGGACTTCTTGAATCTGCAACAACAATTCTATAAAATGGAGCTTTTTTAGCACCCATTCTCTTTAGTCTTATCTTAACTGCCATTTAAATCACCTCCTTCAAAGAATGCATATATTTCAACTAAAAAGGAAGCTTGCCAAACAATCCTTTTTTAGACATGTTTTCCATATTTTTAAATTGTTTCATTTGTTTTTTCATGACTTCCATCATTTTTAAAAGTTTATTAATATCTTGTACAGAAGTTCCTGATCCCAAAGCTATTCTCTTTTTTCTGGAAGAAGAGGAACTTATTAATTGCGGATTTCTTCTCTCTTTTAGTGTCATGGAATAAATTATAGACTCAGTCTTTTTAGTTTCTTCTTCAACTTGGCTTAAATCTGCACCTTGAAGCATCTTGTTATTCATACCCGGAATCATTTCCAAAATTTTTCCAAGTGGTCCAAGTTTTTTCATCTGCTTCATCATAGTTAAATAATCCTCAAAGTTTAAGCCTTGATTCATCATTTTTTCTCCAAGCTCTTTAGCATCCTTTTCATTAATAGCACTTTGAGCTTTTTCAATTAAGGTCAATACATCACCCATACCAAGAATTCTAGAGGCCATTCTCTCTGGATAGAACACCTCTAAGTCGTTCATCTTTTCACCAAGACCCACATATTTTATTGGCTTCCCAGTCATTGATCTTATAGAAAGTGCTGCTCCACCCCTTGTATCACCATCAAGCTTTGTAAGGATAACTCCAGTAATTTCAAGAGTATTATTAAAACTATCAGCTACATTTACTGCATCCTGACCAGTCATAGAATCTACTACTAACAATATTTCACTTGGATTAATACTAGTTTTAATATTCTTTAACTCATCCATTAATGCTTCATCTACATGCAGTCTACCAGCGGTATCAATAATAACCACATTGCAATCATTATTTTTTGCGTGTTCAATAGCTGCTTTTGAAATATCTACAGGGTTTACTTTATCACCCATGGAAAATACGGGAATATCAATAGACTTACCTACTACAGTCAATTGTTTAATTGCCGCTGGCCTATATACATCACAAGCTACTAAAAGTGGTTTTTTGTTTTTCTTCTTTAAAGAAAGTGCAAGTTTACCACACATAGTTGTTTTACCAGCACCCTGTAATCCCACAAGCATAATCACAGTTATCCCCGTATCACTGTAATTTATTTTACTTTCTGTTTTACCCATTAATGCAGTTAATTCCTCATTAACTATTTTTATTACCATTTGTCCTGGAGTTAAACTCTCCATTACTTCATTTCCAAGACATTTTTCACTAACCTTTTTTATAAAATCTTTAACTATTTTAAAATTTACATCCGCCTCTAAAAGGGCTCTTTTTACCTCTCTCATGGCTTCTTTTATATCATTTTCAGAAAGTTTTCCCTTTCCCTTTAACTTTTTGATTGTTTCTTGAAGTTTAGAAGTTAATCCTTCAAAAGCCATATTATACCCTCCTATACCTTCTTGTTATAATTATATATTCTTAATGATCGATTTTATATCTTCTATAACTTTTATTTTTTTATCTATAATAATTTCATTTTTTAAGCTATCCAGTTTTGTCTCCATATCTTTTTTTAATTCCAAAATAAACTTCTCTTTTTCTAAAAGTTTTAATTTACTATCATAATCCAGCAAAAGTTTTTGACATCTTTTTATTATATCATAAATTGCCTGTCTGCTAGTATGATTAATTTCAGATATTTCAGATAGAGATAAATCTTCATTAAAATAAAAATTCATAATGTCTTTCTGTTTGCTAGTTAAAAGTTCACCATATAAATCTAAAAGCATAGATATTTGAACTCTTTCTTCCATAACAATCACCAACTCACGAATAATATAATATCAAAAACAAAAGTGGGTGTCAAGTATTTTTACTTAACACCTAAAACTATAGTTAAAATAAAGCTTCTACAAACTCATTTGAATCAAATTCCTGAAGATCATCTATTCCCTCTCCCACGCCTATAAGCTGTACAGGTATATTTAGAATATGCTTAATTGATATAATGATACCACCTTTAGCAGTACCATCTAATTTAGTAAGTATTATGCCATCTACCTTGCATACCTCAGTAAATTGCTTAGCCTGTATAACTGCATTTTGTCCCGTGGTAGCATCTAAAACCAAGAAGGTCTTTCGACTGCTATTGCCAAATTCTCTTTCAATAACTCTATTTATTTTACCAAGCTCATCCATTAAATTCTTTTTATTATGGAGTCTTCCTGCAGTATCACAGATAAGTATGTCAGCATTTCTGGCCTTAGCTGCTTGTATAGCATCATATACTACTGCAGCTGGATCGGAGCCTTCCTGATGCTTTATTAATTCAACACCAGCTCTAGTACTCCAAACTTCAAGTTGATCTATGGCAGCTGCTCTAAAAGTATCTGCTGCTGCCATAATCACCTTATATTTTTGTTTTTTTAGCTTTGCAGCTATTTTACCTATAGAAGTAGTTTTTCCAACACCATTAACGCCTATAATTAAAATAGTTTCCGGAGTAGAATCTGGATCTATAGAACCCTTTGATGTTTCCAATATATCCAGTATTACTCTTTTTAGACATCCGTTAACCTCTGAAGGGTCCTTTATTTTTTCTTGTCTTATCTTTTCTTTTAATTTATCTATTATGTATACAGAAGTTTCTACACCAATATCAGAAGTTATAAGTATTTCCTCCAGTTCATCATACATATCCTCATCTATAGATACAGTACCTGTTAAGATTTCAGTTATTCTGTCAGTAAAATTGTTTTTAGTCTTAGAAAGACCACTCTTTAATTTATCAAAAAATCCACTAAACATTGTTTCCTCCTTAAATTATAAATGAATATTAGTCATGTGAAAATAAATAGTAAGTCAAAGATGCGACGAATATTTTGAATCATACAAGGAAACAGGTTCCGAGGATAGTGGGCTATCTGAGGGTTCTGTTGACGCAGTAGGATTCAAAATAGGCTAGCATACTGACTAGTTATTTATTTAAATATGCCTTACTTAATGACATAAAAAATCACGTCATTAAATGGCTAAATCAACAGACACCACTTTTGACACTCCTTTTTCCTCCATAGTAACGCCATACAAAACATTGCTTGCCTCCATAGTACCTTTTCTATGTGTAATAACTATAAACTGTATTTTTTCTGAAAACTTTCTTAAAAACTCAGCATATCTAGCTACATTTGCATCATCTAAGGCTGCCTCAATCTCATCTAGTATGCAAAATGGAGTAGGCTTCATCTTTAAAATTGCAAAAAGGAGAGCAATGGCAGAAAGACCTTTTTCCCCACCAGACATTAAATTTATATTTTGAAGTTTTTTACCTGGAGGTTCTACATTAATTTCTATATTTGAAGACAATACATCTTCTCCCGAAAGTATAAGATCAGCATTTCCTCCCTTAAAAAGTTCTCTAAAGGTTTCTGTAAAATTTCTTCTAATTTTTTCAAAATTTTCACTAAATACTGTTTTCATTCTATCCGTCATTTCATTTATAACATTTATTATTTCTTCTTTAGATTTTACTAAGTCTTCTCTTTGACTTGACATAAAATTATACTTTTCTTTAACAGATTTATATTCTTCAATGGATCCTACATTTACAATGCCCAAAGCTGCTATATTATTTTTCAATTCCTGAATGTTGTTTTTATATACTATTATATCATTTATTTCTCTTTTATACTCTAATGCTTCTGCATAGGTGAGCTTAAATTCATCATTCAATCTTTCAATTAAAGCTTCGTTTTCAGTTTCTATTCTAGTTAAATTCAGTTGTACTTTATGTTTTTCCTCATCCTTTTTATCAACTATTATATTTAGCTGCTCAATTTTCTCATTATAACTCTGTAATTTCTGCTTTATTTTTAATTTTGTAATTTCATCTTCTTGAAAAACATTATCTGTAGCTGCTAAAAATTTTTTTATTTCTTCTAAAGTTTTGCTATTTAATTTTAATGTATCTTCAAACTTAGCACTATCTATTTGAAAATTATTTACTTGAGTTTTTAAATCCATACTTTTATTTTCAGCATACTTTATTTCCCCATTTAACCTGTCAACGTCCCTTTTTTTATTTACAATGTTCTCCTCTAATTTTGCCTCTTTTACTTTTATAGAAGTTAAATTATCCTTTACAGCTAAGATTTTCTCATTTTCCCTTTTTAGTTTTTCTTCTAATTTTTCTTCTAACTCTGAAAGCTGTCTTTTCTTATGTTCCAAACTATTAATTTCCTTTTCTTTAGTGAATAATTCTTTAGCTGCCTCCTCCTTTTTATCACTAAGCATGCTAATTTCATTAATAGAAATCCTATGATTTTTATTTAATTTTTCACTTTCTATATCAATTGCATTAATTTTACCCTGAATTTTAGTAATCTCTATATTTTCAAAATGAATATAATCTCTCAAATTTAAATTCATATCATCTAAAGAATTTATACTAGTATTATTTTCTTTGTTTTTTATAGATAGCTTATGAAGTTTTTCTTTCATTTTATCAATTTTAAAGTTTAATTCCTCTACTTCTCTTTTTCTGCCAATTATATTAAAGCCTTTATTATAAATACTTCCACCAGTAAGAGCTCCTCCAGGGTTTACAATTTCCCCAGCAAGAGTTACAACCCTGAAACTAAAATTAGATTTTTTTGATATTTCCAAAGCACTATCCATATGTTCTGCAATAACTGTTCTTCCCAGAACATGTTCAACTGCTGCTGAAAGTTCTTTATCATATTCTACCAATTTACTTGCAATGCCAATGTAGCCAGAAGCATTTTTTATATTACTATCTATAACTAAATTTTTATTCTGTAAAATATTCAATGGCAAAAATGTAGCTCTACCCAGATTGTTATCTTTCAAATAATTTATAAGCTTTTTCGCCAAAATTTCATCCTCTGTAATTATGTTCGAAATGGATCCTCCTAAAGCAATCTCTATGGCTGTTTCAAATCTTTTATCTACTTTTATAATTTCTCCAAATACAAAACACTTTTTATTTTCTTGATGAATATATCCTTTTTTTATATGAGACATAAGATTTTTTACTGATTTATTATATCCTTCATATTGTTCATTTAAACTATTAAGCATATTTCTATTTGCTTCTGATTTATTAATTTCAGTATTTAAGCTACTAAATTCTTTTTCATCTTCATTTAAAATTATATTAATTCTAGTTATTTCTCTTTTATTTTCTCCTATATTATTTTCATAGTCTTCTATCTTTTTCTTTATTTTCACTATTTCCTTTTCAAGTGCATCTTTTGTGTTTTTATTAATCTTAATGGAGTTTAAATAACCTTCACAGGCAGTTTTAATTTGATTCATATTTAAATCATGATTTTCCATATCTTTTTTTATTAAAATTATAAAGTTTTTAAAATCTGATATACTGCCTAAAGTATCAAATTCCTCACTCTTATATTTCTTTAAAAGTTTTCCATCTTCATCTATTTCCTGCTGTGCAATTTCTAATATTTTTACTAGACTGGCAGCATTTTCATTATGTTCTTTTACTTTATTTTTCAATAAAATATATTCTTCCGTATACTTTTTATTTTCAGATATGGATATATTAATTTTTTCTGCTATTTCCTCTAATTCTCCTGTATACTTAATTTTTAATTGTTTTAAATTTTGTATTTTTTCCTTTATTAAATTATTCTCTGAAATTATATTTTGATGCTGAGACTTCCTTTCATAGTATTCCTTTCTCCGAGCTTCATGCAAATTTTCAAGTTCAAGTAGATCTTCATTGTATTTTTTGAAATTGGTCTTTGCGCCGTCTCTTTCCACATTTAATTTATTAATTTCATAATCTAAATTTTTAGTATTATTCAAAGTATTATCAATTTTTATCTTAAGCCTTTCTGCGGAATTAACTAATAGATTTATCTCTTTTTCATTGAGTTCCTGAGATAATCTAACAAAAGCCTTTGCTTTTTCACTTTCTTTTTCTAGAGGCTGAAGCCTTTCTTCATAAGTCCCTAGTATATCATTTATTCTTACGAGATTTTCCTCCGTACTTTCAAGCTTCCTTTCCGCTTCTTCCTTTCTAGTTTTAAATTTGACAATACCTGCGGCCTCTTCTAATAGCCCACGTCTCTCCTCAGATTTTCCGCTAAGTACCGCTTCTATCTTACCCTGCCCAATTATTGAATACCCTTCTTTTCCTATACCAGTATCCATAAACATTTCCTGAACATCTTTAAGTCTACATTTAGTATTATTAATATAGTATTCACTTTCACCAGAACGATATAGTCTTCTGCCTATAGTTACCTCATCATAATCCACAGGAATCATATTGTCTGAATTGTCTAAAGTAAGTGTAACCTGAGCAAGCCCTACGGATTTTCTAAATTGAGTTCCTGAAAATATTACATCTTCCATTTTCCCCCCTCTTAGAGTCTTTATGCTTTGCTCACCTAAAACCCATCTAATTGCGTCAGAAATATTACTCTTACCACTTCCATTAGGTCCTACTACTGCTGTTACACCTTTTTGAAAATCCAATTCTATTTTATCTGCAAATGATTTAAACCCTCGTATTTCAACGGCTTTTAAGAACATTATTCCACTCTCCTAATATCAATGATCAATGAATCCTACCTAGTGGAAACTTTATAAAGTGTAGTATTGCATCCACCAGTCATCGTATAAACATAATTCTAAGCACCAGGTGGAGTTTTTGTTTATGACTTCTGTTGCTTACTAACAGAGTTCTTAGTATCGGTATTTATGATACTTAGAACTCGTTGTCCTTTAGGGTAAATCGTTATCCAGGGACGTAGTCACTCTTTACTCCAACTTTGAAGTAGATGATAGTATTAGAGTGAGTAGTCATCGGATAAAAGTTAAAATTGTAGTTAAAATAAAAATTAAAGCCATAAAAATAATTGCCGTTCTCAAAAATTTTTGTCTAGTTGATTTTTTCATTTTATCCTCCCAACCCATACATTAAAAACATATTTATTTTCAGTGTATATTATAAAAACAAAAATTTCAATGTGCAAGCAGAGAACCAAAATCTTAGATTTTGTGTAAATCGCTTTCACAGAGTGCCATGGCAGAATTATGTTTATACTTACAGAGAAAATAATTGTGCAAAGACAAGTTTTCCACCTTTCCATAAAATCTTATAATTATATTTTCTAAAGCTATATTATTATTTTGAATTACTATAAATTCACAATGTGGAAAATTAGCTTTCATGTAGTTAAAATAGTGTTTTTTATTGGCATATAATTTTGATATATCCTTATTATTTATTTCAATAAAAATTTCACCTTTATAGTTTTTAGAAATTATAGAACTTATCATATCATTATATATACTTCCTTCAACTAATTCTCTAAAAGCTGGATGAAATGGACCTGCAATTAATTTATTTCCCAAATTTATTTCCTCTGTAGGTTGAAGTCCTATCCTTATGACATTTATATTATTTACCTTAAACATACCATATATTATTTTACATATTTCTATAGCCCTATCCAAAGTATAAGGCTCATATACTTTGTCTAAATACATTTTTTCCATAGGGGTATCCTTTATTACTAAGGATGGATAAATTCTGCATATATCTGGTTTTAATCTCATTACTTCCTCAGCGGTATGAATATCTTTCTTGAAATCATCTCCCGGAAGACCTGGCATTATTTGATGTCCTAGAGTAAATCCATAGGCTTTAATAAGTTTTGAAGCATTATATACATCCTCAGCAGTATGACCTCTTCCTGCTAATTTAAGTACTTTATTGTCCATAGATTGTACTCCCAATTCTATTATATCCACATTGTAATCTTTAAGATTGGAAAGTATAGATTCATTTATATAATCCGGTCTTGTAGATAATCTTATAAAGTCCACCTTTTCTTTATCTTTATAATCTCTAGCCACCGATAGAAGTTCTCTTTGTTTCTGTATATCTATAGCTGTAAAGGTTCCTCCAAAAAAAGAAATTTCTATAATTGAATTTTTTCTATCAATAGTTTTTAAATATTCCTCAACTGTTCTTGTAACAAATTTGTCATCAACCAAATTAGTATTGCCAGTGATAGTATTTTGATTACAGAATACACAATTATGTGGACACCCCTCATGTGGTACAAAAATCGGAATTATATAATGTCTTCTATCCATATATTTCTCCTATAGCTTTTAATGCAGTTTGTGCAGCATCCTGTTCAGCTTCTTTTTTACTAAAACCTGTACCTTCTCCTTTTAATACTCCATTAAAAATAACAGAAATATAAAATTTTCTTCTATGAGGAGGACCTTCAAATTTCAGTAGATCATATTTTATATCCACATCACCATCTTTTTGCAGTACTTCTTGAAGCTTAGTTTTATAATCTAAAATTATTTGGTTTCTCATAGCCATCTCAATAGTTTTATAGAAATTTGTCAATACAAATTCCTTTGCAAACTCAAAACCTTTATCCAAATATATGGCTGCAATAATTGCCTCAACGCAATCTGCAAGTATAGATACTCTTGTCCTTCCCCCTGTAATTTCCTCTCCCTTACTCATAAATATATATTCTCCAAGCTGCCAACCTGTTGCAATCTTAAACAGTGAATTCTCACATACAATTAAAGCTCTTTTTTTAGAAAGCTCTCCTTCTGTTTTATCTTTATAATTTAAAAATAAATATTCAGAAATAATAATTTGTAGTACGGAATCTCCTAAAAACTCTAATCTTTCATTATATTTTATATTTTTTTGATTCGCATAAGAACTGTGAGTAATGGCAGTTCTCAATAATTCTTTATTTTTAAATTTAACTTTTAGTACTTGTTCTAGTTTTTCAATATCTTCCATAATCATTGACAATTAAGACAACTCCTTAAAAGTCCATTCTTCAATTCATATAAATGTACAAATTCAAGAATAAACTTTTTTAAAATTCTATATAAATTTAAAGCCCCGTATTAAACGGGACTTGCATTCTATTCCTCGGTATGTGCTTTTATGTATTCTACCACATCTCCGACAGTTGCTACCTTTTCAGCATCTTCATCAGGAAATTCTATATCAAATTCCTCTTCCAAAGCCATTATTAATTCAACTATATCAAGTGAATCAGCACCTAAATCATCGACAAATGAAGATTGTAACGTTATTTCACTAGCATCTAAACCTAACTGTTCAGCTATAATATCTTTAACCTTTTCAAACATATAAATTCACCTCCTAAACTCTATATAGATAATATTACATATAAACCTAACCGTCAATATTAATATGACAAATTTTAAACTTAGGTATATGAAAATAAATAGTAATTCAAAGATACGACGTCTATTATGAATCATACAAGGAAACAGGTTCAGATGATAGTGAGCTATCTGAGGGTTCTGTTGACGTAGTAGGATGATTATAATAGACTAGCATATGACTAGCCATTTATTTAAATATGCCTTATATACTAAAGATAATTATATCTTTACTACTTTTATGATTATACAGCAATAAAACATAAATGTTCAAGTAAAACTAAGTTATTTTTATTAAATTATTTCAGATTTAGATTTACTAATTAACTCATTTATTTTTCCAAGTTCACTAGATATTTTACCTATAAATTCACCTTCATAACAAATTTTAGCCTGCCTTATAGCATTTTTAAAAGCCTTTACATTAGAACTACCATGTGCCTTTATAACTACAGCTTTTGTACCTAAAAATGAAGACCCACCGTATTCTGTGTAATCAAATTTCTTTTTAAAATTTTTAAATACAGGTTTTAAAAAAATACCACCTATTTTAGATCTTGTAGATGACATTATTTCTGTTTTCAGCATATTAAAGATATTAGAAGCCACTCCTTCATACATTTTTAATACGGTATTTCCAACAAATCCATCACAAACTAATATATTCGTGTCACCACTGGAAATATCTCTTGGTTCTATATTCCCTACAAAATTAAAGTCTGCTTCCTTTAAAAGCTTATAAACTTTTTTTGTAAGGTCATTTCCTTTTTCTTCTTCTATACCTATATTTATAAGTCCAATACTGGGATTATTTATTTTCAAAATATTTTCAAAATATATTTTTCCCATAAAGGCAAACTGTAATAGGTATTGAGGTTTACAATCCACATTGGCCCCTGCATCTACCACCATAAAAGTTGAGTTCTTACCAGGCATAATTGGTGCAAGTGCAATTCTATCTATACCTTTTATTCTTCCAATTACAAAAGTAGCTCCTGCCATAAGTGCACCTGTACTACCCGCTGAAATAATACTTTGCGCTTTTCCCTCTTTGACTAAATTTAAAGCTTTGTAAAGGCTAGAATCCTTTTTCTTCTTGATAGCCATTACTGGATGTTCATCTGGAGTTATAACCTCACTTGCATTCACTATGTCTATTTTATTTTTATCATAATTATATTTTTCCAATTCTCTTTTTATGACTTGTTCATTACCTGTTATAATTATGTTTACTCCAAATTCATTAACCGCTTCTGTACAGGCCTCTACTACAGCATTAGGTGCATTATCTCCACCCATTCCATCTATTGCTATAATCATTATTCATCACACTTCCCTTTTATGAATAAATTTTATAAATACTCTTATATATAGATTTAATCACAATAATTAATAGTTTACCATAAATATATAAAAAAATTATTTTATTTAATAATAATCTTACGTTTATCTCATAATTAATGGCTATACTTTTCAATGACCTGACGTAAATGTAATAGATTCGTCATGACATAAAAAAAGAAAGTCTTACGACTTTCTTTTCTCTATTTTGCTACTGCAACAACTTCTTTATCTTTGTAATGCCCACAGTTTTTGCAAACTCTGTGTGCAAGTTTCATCTCGTGACAATTTGGGCACTCAACTATGCCTGGTGCACTTAATTTAAAAGTTTGTGCTCTTCTTGAATCTCTTCTACCTTTTGAAAACTTTCTTGCTGGATTTCCCACAATAAACACCTCCTTAGTTGTTTGAAAACAAATCTTTAAGCTCAGCTAGTCTTGGATCTATATCTGAATTTTCACAATTACAAGTGCTATTATTCAGATTTGTACCACAAACTTGACATAAACCCTTACAATTCTCTTTACACAACCTTTGTATAGGAAGTGACATTATAATATTGTTTTCAACAATTTCTATCAAATCTAATTTATCATTATTTATAAAGATGAGTTCATCATCCTTATTTTCAGGATCATTAGTTAGCTTTTCCTGTAATTCAAGCTGTAATTTATAGCTAAAATTTTCGAGACATCTAGAACATGTAAGCTGAATTTCCCCACAGATAAATCCATCAAGAGAAATTATATCACCTGGTCTCACCAAAGTTGCCTTAACTCTTATAGGCTCCAATACCTGATAGGTCTCGTAATCATCACTAAATTCTTTTAAATCCAATACTACATCAATATCTTTTTTAGTTGCTTTTTTATCAATTAAATCAGAAATATTTATCATCATATAGTTAGCTCTGAAAAATTATCAATAACTCTTCTCATACATATAGAATATGTATATAATGTGCAAAACACATAGCTTGAGCTAAAGCTGCTATTCCCTCCTCAATATACAGATAGCTAGTTACTAATTAATCCTACTATGTAGAATAACATAATTCATTATATAAATCTACATAATAAATGTCAAGATTTAATTTAATTATACCATAATAAATAGTGGCTGTAATACTCCATCTTATAAACAGAATTCTTGGCATCAGGTGGAGTTTTTGTTTATGACCTCTGATGCTTAGAAGTCGTTATCCAGGGACATATCCACTCTTTACTCCCACTTTGAAGGAAAGCAGAGAACAAAAATCTTTGATTTTCTGTGAATCGCTTTCACAAAGTGCGATGGGAGTATCAGAGTGGGTAGTCATCGGATAAAGTTAGAGATTAACAGTCTCCATTTCCTAGATAACTAGTTTCAAAACTTGAACATAAATAAAATTTTTCAATTAATCTAAAATTCTATTTAGCTGCAATATCTTTTGTATCTCTAGCAATCATAAGTTCCTCATTAGTAGGAATAACTAAAACTTTTACCTTTGAGTCTGCAGCACTTATATCCGCATCATTGCCTATAGTTTCTTCATTCTTTTTCTTATCAATTTTAATACCTAAGAAATCCATATTTTCACATATTCCTTCTCTATTTTCAGGTGAATTTTCGCCAATACCACCAGTAAATACTACAGCATCCACTCCATTCATAGATGCCGCATAAGAACCTATGAATTGTTTTACTTTATAGTGAAAAACATTTAAAGCCAGGATTGCTCTTTCGTCATTTTCCTTTAAACCGGCTTTCTTTATATCTCTCATATCACTGCTTTTACCGTAAATTCCATAAATACCAGATTTCTTATTTAACAAATTATTCACTTCATCACTTGTTAAATTCAATTCTTTTACTAAAAATGTTACTATTGCAGGATCAATATCACCACTTCTTGTTCCCATTGCCACTCCTGCAAGTGGAGTAAATCCCATACTTGTATCTACAGATTTTCCGCCTTCTACAGCAGCTAAACTTGCTCCATTACCAAGATGACATGTAATTATCTTAAGAGCTTTTATATCCTTGTTCAAAAATTCAGCTGTAGCTTTTGAAACATATTTATGTGATGTTCCATGAAAACCATATTTTCTAATACCATATTTAGTATATAGATCATATGGCAGCGGATACATATATGCATAATTTGGTAATGTTTGATGGAAAGCCGTATCGAACACAGCTACCATTGGAGTATTTGGCATTAAATCTTTACATGCATTTATACCAATGATATTAGGTGTATTATGTAATGGTGCTAATTTTATACACTCTTTAATTGATTCCATTACATTTTCATCAATAAGTACGGAGTTTGCATATTTTTCACCGCCATGTACAACTCTATGTCCTACAGCTGATATTTCGGACATATCCTTTATTACTCCATGTTCATTGTCTACCAGTGCATCTAGTACTAATTTTATTGCCTCTTTATGATCATTCATTGGCTGTTCAATTATATATTTTTCGCCATTTACCTTTTGTGTAAGTATAGAGCCCTCTATACCTATTCTTTCCACTAATCCCTTTGCCAATACTTTTTCACCCTGCATATCTATTAATTGATATTTTAAAGATGAACTTCCACAGTTGATTACTAAAACCTTCATAAATTTACCTTCCTTTCATTTAGACATATTGAAAGAAATAGCCTTTCAAGAGCTCGTACATCTTGACCTGCTATTTTCTTTCAAATGTCTTCTATTAATTTATTAAATCCCCTTTTGTGCTTGAACTGCAGTCATTGCTACCACATTAACTATATCATCTGCACTACATCCTCTAGATAAATCATTTATAGGTTTTGCAAAGCCCTGACATATAGGTCCTATTGCCTTTGCCTTTGCAAATCTCTGTACTAATTTATATCCAATATTACCTGTCTGTAGATCAGGGAATACTAAAACATTAGCCTTACCAGCTACACTACTTCCTGGTGCCTTTAACTTAGCTACTTCTTCTTCAATAGCAGCATCTAATTGAAGCTCACCATCAATATCAATATCAGTTCTCATTTCCTTAGCTATTGCAGTTGCTTTTTGTACTTTTTCTACAAGTTCTCCCTTTGCACTTCCCATAGTAGAGAAGGAAAGCATAGCAACCTTTGGATCAAGATTACATAATTTTTTAGCTGTTTCAGCAGTAGTTATGGCAATAGCTGCAAGTTCTTCAGCAGTTGGATTTGGGTTTACTGCGCAATCTGCAAATAAAAGCAATCCACTTTCTCCATACTTACAATCTGGTACCATCATAACAAAAAATCCTGATACAATTTTTACTCCTGGAGCAGTTTTTACAATTTGTAAACCTGGTCTTAAAAGATCTCCAGTAGTATGAATTGCACCAGAAACCATACCATCAACATATCCCATCTTAATTGCCATAGTTGCAAAATATAAAGGATCTCTTACCATTTTTTCAGCTTTTTCTAAAGTCATGCCCTTCTTTTTTCTAAGTTCATAGAATTCTTTTGCGTATCCCTCTGTTAAATCTGAAGTGTTAGGATCTACTATCTCAGCTCCACTAACGTCTATCCCCAATTGCTTTGAACTTTCTGCTATTTTTTCCTTATTCCCAACTAAAACAATGTTTGCTAGTCCATTTTTTAATATTTTATCACATGCCTGTAAATTTCTTTTTTCTTCACCTTCAGCCAAAATAATTCTTTTTTTGTCACCTTTTGCCATTTCCCATATTGATTCCATTATTTCCATATTTCTTTCTCCCTTCCTTATATAGTATATATTTAATTCCTTAAGTTAAACATATACTTGTAACACATACTACTAATATACATCTTTTAATAGAAGAATTTCAATATAAAAAACAAAAAAGCTTATATTCAATATATTGAAAAATTTCTAACAATTTTAATTATTACATAAAATATTAGTAAATATATTGATAAAATTATATCTAAATCCATTAAGTTTTGACAAGATTATGTAAAAATTTTCATTTCCATGTCATGTATTTATCAGGTATAATAGCTACTAATAAGCTATTACATAATAATTAATGAAGGTGATTTTTTGAAAGTTTCGGCAATAGTAGCAGAATACAATCCAATGCATAATGGTCACGTTTTCCATATAAATAAAACAAGAGAAATAACAAATTGTGACGGGCTCATAGGAGTACTTAGCGGAAATTTTGTTCAACGTGGCCAACCTGCGCTGTTAGATAAATGGACTCGTGCAAAATTAGCAGTTTTAAACGGCATAGATTTGGTAATAGAATTACCTGCTATATACAGCATTTCTTCAGCAGAATTCTTTTCCTACGGAGCAATAAGTCTACTAAATAGTTTAAAAATAGTAGATTCATTATGCTTTGGTAGTGAGTCTGGAGATTTAAAATTAATTTACTATCTATCAAATATACTACAAAATCCACCTAGTGAATACTCTCATTTATTAAAAGAATATATTTCCTTAGGATTGCCTTATTTTACTGCTAGAAGTAAGGCCTTATTAAAATTTATATCCAAGGATATAGATATAAATTTCATAAATTCTATAGAAGCTATGCTTTCTAGCTCTAACAATATTTTAGCAATTGAATATTGTAAAAGTTTAATACGATTAAATAGTTCTATTAAAGCTGTTACTATAAAAAGAGAGGGCGATAACTATAACTCACAAAAAATAACCTCTAAATTTCCTAGTGCAACTGCCATAAGAGAAAAAATAGAAAACAAAAGTGAATTAGATATTTTGAATTATTTTTTACCAAAATCAGTTTATCAGGAATTATCATCTCTGTTATATAACAATTATGATTTTACTTTTTTGAAAAATATATTTGAATTTTTAAAGTATAAATGTATTACAGGTCCCAATAATTTAAATAAAATTCCTGATGCCAATGAGGGCCTTAATAATAAAATTTATAAATCAATTATTAATTGCAAAGACTTTGATGAACTCATGACTAATATAAAAAGTAAAAGATACTCTTACACAAGATTAAGCAGAATTTTATGTCAATATTTTATTGGCTTTGAAAATTACCAAACAGAAATTCTAAGAAAATCTCCCTGCCCCTATGCAAGGGTACTTGCTTTTAACAATAGAGGAATAGAAATTTTAAGATATATTAAAAATAATTCAACTATTCCTGTATACCTAAAGCTTCCCAAATACAAGGTTAGCTGTGAATGCTTAAAATTGGATATACTTTCAACTAATGCCTACAGTATTATAAATAAGAATGTAAAACCCTTATCCGATTATTTAAATAGTCCTTTAATAATCAGAAAATAAATAGATATTCAAAATAGTAATAATTATCTCCTTTTTAAATATAAATAAATTAGATTACTTATAAGGAGATTTTTACTTGAATATTATTTTTTATATAATTATTATACTAGTATTTTTTACAACCTTTATTCTAATACACAGCTATACCAAAAATGAAATCATTAGTATATTCACTACTATATTATGCTCTTTCATTATATTTTCTATTATAATAAATCCGGCAAATTGCATTAACAATGCAATCAATGGGGCCAAGCTCTTTGCTTACAAAGTATTTCCAACCATGTTTCCATTTACAATGCTGCTAAATATAATTATAGCTTATGATGGAATTTATATTTATTCAAAAGTCTTTGGTAAGTTGTTATGTAAACCACTAAGGCTTCCAAGCAAATGCAGTATTGTACTGATAATAAGTTTCTTATGCGGATATCCTATGGGCTCTCAGTATTGCTGTGAACTCTTAGAAAAAAAGGATATAGATTTTAATATAGCTTCAAGACTTATTAATATAGCTACAAACTGCAGTCCTTTATTTTTAGTTGGAACTATAGGTGAAAGCATGTTAGGTTCCTCCCACTACGGTTATATTTTATTAATTTCAAGTTATATTTCTTGTTTTATTATGGGTTTACTTATACCTGGTAATACCGCTTTTAAAGAAGCTAAAACTATTGATAAGCATGTTTTTAAAAAGCAAAATATAGGAAATGTACTTAAAAATAGCGTAGAAAATTCTATAACTTCTTCCCTTTTAGTTTTAGGCTTCATAACAATTTTTTCTGTATTACTTGGTATAATAAAAAATACTGCAGTATTTTCTGCAGTAAATCAAAATACAATATTAGGTTCACTTTTACTTGGTTCTATTGAAATGACAAATGGATGTAATTTAGTTTCCACTTCATCCTTAAATATCGAATTAAAATTAATGCTATTTAGCTTCTTTACTTCCTTTGGTGGATTATGTGTTATAGCACAGACTTATGCCTATACAAACCAATATAATTTCCCACTATTCAAATACATATATAGAAAAATATTTCAAGGAATACTTGCTTCCTTCACTACTTTAATTCTATTTAAAATTAGCAATTACGGGATATTTACAATAAATCAAAGTACCCATGTTCCATTTACAAGTTCCAATATTTTAATACCTTTACTAGTTTTAATAGCAGTATTTCCATTTATAGTATATAAAAGTATAAAATTTATTGAATCTTTTTAACCTCTTTAATATTCTCTTTGATTATATCTCTTGTACAATTCACTTTTTTTTGATAATTGACTAAAAATTTCTCCATTTCACTTTTTATATTAGAAAGCGTAACATCATTTATTTCCTTAATTTCTCTGTCAAGGTCTTTCAGCACATTATTTGCATAATCTCTAGAAGCTATTTTAATGTCCTTTGCTGAATTTTGTGCCGAAGTGATTATTTCTTCCGCATTTATTTTTGCTTCTTTAGTTATATCATGTTCTTCAATTTCCTTCATTATATTCTGAGCATTTCTTCGCCTGATGATATCAGCTTCTTTTAGCGCATCACTTAATATTCTGTCCTTTTCATTTATAATCCACTGAGCTTTTTTTAATTCATCAGGAAGAGCTGAAATTATATCATTAATAACTTCACAAACTTCTTTTTTATTAACAACAGCCTTACCTGTCATAGGTAATTTTGTCGAGGTGTCTATAATATCTGACAAATATTCTAAAAGCTTCATAACATTCATATTTATATTCTCCCCTTATTTAGAACTTTGGGATTTCTTTAGTATATCTGATATAATTTCATCTGGAACTAATCCTTTAATACACCCGCCAAACACAGCAACTTGTTTCACCGATGAAGAGCTTAAATAGGAATATTCAGCTCTTGTCATCATAAACACTGTTTCTACATCAGGATCTAATTTGTTATTCATCAGAGCCATTTGAAATTCATATTCAAAATCAGACATAGCCCTAAGTCCCTTTATTATAACTTTTGCTCCTTTTTCTTTCATAAAATCCACAAGTAATCCATTGTAACATTCAATTTTTATATTTTGGTTAAATTTTAAAACTCTTTTTATAAGTTCTAATCTTTCCTCCACAGAAAATAAGCCTTTTTTTTGTGGATTTAAAAGAACTACTACTATAACTTCATCAAATACATTTGCTGCTCTTTTAATTATATCTAGATGTCCATTGGTTATGGGATCAAAACTTCCCGGGTAGACAGCTACCTTCATTTTAGTCCTCCTTATATCTGTAAAAACACACAGTTGTATTACCATACTTTCTAAAATCTATTAAATCTATTTTCCCATTCCCTTGATATATTTCCTCATCGGAATCAATTTTAGTTACAATTAATCCATCTCTATGTAACAAATTTTTATCATCAATAATATCTATAGCTTTTGGAATCATATTTTTCATATAAGGAGGATCTAGAAATATTAAATTAAATATAACACTCTCATCTGATAATTTATATAATGCCTTATAGGAATCCATATTTAAGCATTTACAAATATTCTCAAATTTTAAAGTTTCTACATTTTTCTCTAAAATAGGAAAGGTTATAGGACTTTTATCAACCAAATAGCACTGCTTTGCACCACGACTTGCAGCTTCCAAACCAAGACTTCCTGTACCTGCAAATACATCCAAAACCACAGCATAAGGTACATCATTTTGGATTATGCTAAACATTGACTCCTTTATTCTATCTAAGGTTGGTCTTGTTTCCATGCCTTCAGGTGATAATAATTTTCTTCCCTTTGCAAGACCAGCAATTATTCGCATACTTTTTCCCTCCCTTTACCTTTATCATCTTCAAAAAATAATTAGCTAGTAATTATTTTATTTTGAATTATTCTGTATTAGAATGACCTTCTGACAGCATCCATCGCTATCATCAGAAGCTATCTCTATTTGTGTGATTCAAAATATCTCTCATCTTTATCTTGTTATTTATTTTCAGTTGCCTTTCATTTCCCTAATATTGTAGCATAGAGTATTAATTTATACAAAGTTTTTTGTTTATTTTATAAACTTATTAATAGAATTCATAATTTTTTGTCAGTTAAAACATATATATTTTGAAGTAAGTTCCAGTTTATTTAAAATGTGTTCTTTAATAAATATATCTCTTTTGGCATTGCTTTTAATTAAAATTTTGGCTTCCTTATTAGCTTCTTTTAATATATGAGAATCCTCTATTAGGTTAGATAATATAAGATTATCTTCCCCATGTTGCCTAAAGCCAAATATTTCACCACTTCCTCTAATTTTAAAATCTTCCTCTGCTATGTAAAATCCATCATTGCTATTTTTAAGTATATCCATCCTTTGCTTTACCCTTTTACTTTTAATATCTGCAATTAAAAAACAATAAGACTTATTTTCTCCTCTTCCAACTCTTCCCCTCAATTGATGCAGCTGTGAAAGTCCAAAACGTTCTGCATTTTCGATAATAATCATACTAGCATTGGGGACATTTACACCCACTTCAATAACCGTTGTGGATATCAAAACATCAATCTTACCTTTATTAAACCTAGTCATTATATCTTCCTTATCTTTTGCAGGCATTTTCCCATAAATCATTTCAACTACAAAATTTTCAAAGTGTTTTTTCTTAAGTTCTTCCATTAGGCTATTCACTGAACTTAAGTCCAGTTTTTCATTTTCCTCCACCAGTGGGCAAACTACATATATTTGCCTTTTTTTCTCCAATTCCTTAATAGCAAATCCATATACTTTTTCACTATTCTTTTTATCTGTATAATAGGTATCCACTTTTTGCCTTCCAGGAGGAAGTTCATCAATACTAGAGACGTCTAAATCTCCATACAAATATAATCCCAAAGTTCTAGGTATAGGTGTGGCAGTCATTACTAACACATCTATATTATTTCCTTTATTAAATATTTTACTTCTTTGCATTACACCAAATCTATGCTGCTCATCTGTTACCACCATTCCAAGATTTTCAAATTCTACATTATCCTCCAAAAGTGCATGAGTTCCTATTATCATGTGGATTTTTCCTTCTTTTAAATCATTTTTAATTCTGATTTTATTTTTTTCAGTGATACTGCCTGTTAATAATTCTATATTTATATTAAATTGTGATAAAAGCTTTTCCGCTTCAATATAGTGCTGTTTTGAAAGTATTTCTGTAGGCGCCAGCAAAACTGCCTGGTACCCATTCTTAATTACATTAAACATAGCAATTAATGCTATGATAGTCTTACCAGAGCCTACATCTCCCTGCACTAATCTATTCATAGCTAAAGGTTTTTTTTCATCTATTAAAATTTCCCTTATAACTTTACTTTGAGCCTTTGTAAGAGAATATGGCAATTTATTTTTTAATTCATTAAGTTCTGGTGAAATTTTAAAAGTTACACCTTTTTTACCTTTATTTATATAATCTCTTAGAATTAATACCTTTAAAGAATAGGTAAATAGTTCTTGAAATTTAAGTCTCTTTTTTGCCTCATTTAATTCAATAAAGTTTTTTGGATTATGAATACATCTTATAGCTTTGTCTAGAGAATAAAAACTATATTTTTCTATAACCCAATCTGGTAGATTCTCTTCAATATTAATCTGTGATAATATCCCAGATAGCATCCTTATAAAATATGAACTCTGTAAATTTTCTCTCAAGGAGTAAATTGGAATAAGTTTTCCCAATTGAATATTTTCATCTTTAATAATCTGAGGGACTTCTAAGGTTATTTCTCCCTTAATCTTATTTAATTTTCCCATTAATATATACTGATTATCTATTATAAAGCTTTTGTTAATATATGGCATATTAAACCAGATGCCTCTAAAAATATTAAAGCCGTCTGTAAATATGAGTTTTGAAATTATTTTACCATTTTTACTTCTAAAACTACCTTCATTTTTTAAAAATCTGCAATTGACTATTATCTTCTTTCCCTTATCAGCATCATTTATATTTTTTATGTAGGGTACATTTTCATAGTCCCTTGGAAAGTATAGGAGTAAATCCAACACAGAAAAAATACCACATTTGTTCAGTACAATTTTAATTTTAGGACCAACACCCTTTATACAATCTATATCATTATATACATTCATTAGAAACTCCTATCTTAAAAAATCAAGTTTTGTTGTTTATTTGTAATAAAAAAAGCCCTTAGGCTTTTTTTATTCAACTGAAATTATAAAATAATACAAAGGCTGCTGTCCATTAATATATTGAACATCCAATTCTGGATAGGCTTTTTCTATCCTATTAACTAAATCTTTAACTTCAGTTTCCTCACATTCATATCCGTAATATAATGAGATAAGCTCACTATCTTTATTTACCATTTGTTTTATTAAGCTTTCGCAAATACCACAGCTGTCATTGCCAACTTCCTTAATCTCACCTTCTATTAAACCTAAAATATCTCCTTGCTTAATACATTTACCATTGATCTCTGTATCCCTTACAGCATAAGTTATTGCTCCAGTACCAACCTTTGACATTGCTTTAGTCATGTTATCTATATTTATATTAGTATCTTCATATTCATTGAATTCTGTAACACAAGTTATACCTTGTGGGATAGTTTTTGTAGGTATTACTACGATATTCTTATCGCTAAGTTCAGCAGCTTGAGTGGCAGCCATTATTATGTTCTTATTATTTGGCAATACAAATATGTTTTCTGCATTTAATTTGTTAATAGAACCAAGAATATCCTGTGTACTTGGATTCATTGTCTGGCCGCCTTCAATTACATAGTCCACTCCTAAATCCCTGAATATTTCTATTATTCCTTTACCAGATGCAACGGAAATAAATGCATATTTTTTTAAATCATCATTTTTCTCAACGATTTCATTACTTACAACCTGATTTTCAGCGGGGTATTCAGCCTCTAAAATACGTCTGTGCTGTTCTCTCATATTATCAATTTTTATCTTAGAAAGTTCTCCTAATTTCAATGCTTTAGATAAAATGAGTCCAGGATCATTTGTATGAATATGAATCTTTATAATCTCATCCTCACCTACTACAATCATAGAATCACCATAAGGTGCTAAATCCTTTTTAAAAGCTTCTAGATCTGCCCCTTTGGACTTAATAAAAAATTCAGTACAATATCCAAATTTTATTTGTGATGGATCTATATCCTGCTGATGCATAAAATTTTCTGATATATGTTCCTTTTTTTCCGCTAAAGAAACTTCTATATTGTTATTAAGGGCTTCATACATACCTCTAAGTATTATTAAAAACCCCATTCCACCAGCATCTACTACATTTGCCTTTTTTAATACTGGAAGCATATCAGGAGTTTTATTTAAAACTTCTTCACAATGCTTACAAACCTCCTGCATTAATGCAGTTATGTTTTCCTCTTTACTATTTATTGCCTTTTCTCCTGCTGCTTTAACGATAGTAAGAATAGTTCCCTCTGTAGGTCTCATAACAGCTTTATAAGCGGACTTACAGCCCTCAAGAAGACTATTGGCAAATTCATGACAATTAGCTTCCTCAATGTCACCTAAGCCTATAGCCATACCCCTTAATATTTGAGATAAAATAACTCCTGAATTTCCTCTAGCACCCATTAACGCTCCCTTTGAGAGTTGCTTTGACACCTGAGAAATGGGACAATTTTCTTCTTTGGCTTTAATCTCAGAAACGGCACTTCTAAAGGTCATAGACATATTAGTTCCTGTGTCACCATCCGGCACCGGAAAAACATTCAATGAGTTAACAAATTCTCTCTGTTCTTCTAACTTATTGCATGCATTTGTCATCATATTGTAAAATCTATAGCCGTCTATCTTTAAGTATTCCAATTTTTTACCTCCCTAGACTCTAACACCCTGAACGTTAACTGTTATGCTAGAGACTTTAAGTCCTGTATAATTCTCTACATTGTATTTTATTTTTTGAATTATATTATTTGCTATAACAGAAATTTTTGTACCATATTCTACAATGATATATAGTTCTATATTAATATTATTATCTTTTGAGTTTATTTTTACACCTTTACTTAAATTTTCTCCTTTAATTAGTTCCCAAAAACCATCACTGGCATTTTTTGAAGCCATACCAACAACACCGTAACATTCCATAGTAGAGATACCTACAATATTAGCAAGAACATCAACTGAATAGTTAATGGATCCATTTTCATTGGCTATACCCATCATTCTAACTCCTCCTTATTCTGTACCATATAAATATTCTATATTAAACTTACTAATAATTCAAGAAATTTAATCCAATTGTCTTCAGATTACTTATTTTTTTCTTGCATAATTTGCATTTAGTATGATAAAATAATGTTTGTGTTAATTATGAAGTTTATAGCTTCATTCGAGGAGGTGTTTTTTAATGTCAAGAAAATGTGATATATGTGATAAAGGACTAGTAGCAGGAGTTCAGTACAGTCATTCACATCGTCAATCAAAAAGAACTTGGCTTCCTAATGTAAAGAAAGTTAAAGCAATCGTAAATGGAACACCAAGAACAATACATGTATGTACAAGATGCCTTCGTTCAGGTAAGGTTCAACGTGCTATATAAACAAAGTTCTTAGTATTAGTATTTATGATACTTAGAAATCGTTATCCAGGGACGTAACCACTCTTTACTACCATTTTTAATAAGAAAGATGGTAGTATTAGGGCGGATAGTCATCGGATAAAAATAAGAAATGCAATTGCCTATGCAATTGCATTTCTTATTTTTACCTGGGTATCTGAAAATAAATAACAAGTGAAAGATGCCTTATTTTCTTATAAAAATTCTTATTACTGAAGATAAAAATTTTGGAAGCTTAAAAGCAAAAATTTTCATATAAATCCTCCCTTGGTTAATCATCATGTGAATTATTAATTAAGCACCAGCCTCCGTAGATAAGGCCAGCCCCAACTGCCATAATCCAACCCCAAACTGGAATAATAAAAGTTATTATAATGCCTGCACCAATAGAGGCAACTATTATTCCCCATTTTTTTCTTTTTAGCTTATTATGTTTTCTTGTCAATTTAATTACCTCCATTATTACTCCATTAATATTATATGATGGCTACTGTCGTTTATTTCCTAAAAATAAAAAACTTCTAAGTTTTTTATCTTAGAAGTTTTTATGCTCTGTCATATATATTACAACAATTTATCTTCATAATAAAATAGGTATTTTATTATGAAGATAATTAGTAAGCCAAAGATGCTAGCATACTGACTAGTTATTTATTTGAATATGCCTTATTTAAATATTAGCCGTTATTAATGAAATGTATAGATGTATAGTCTAAATTGTAACCTAATACTTAAATTTTAATCTCTAGCTTTAATAAGTATTAATATTCCACTTTTAAAAGTAATAGAAACTGGAAGATCTAGTAACTCATTAGATACTGTTCTTGGATCTCCAAATTTCAAATCATAATTATAAAGTTCATATTTTGCCCTAAGAATTGATAAATTATTTACTACATGTCCAAAGGCTTGTAATGAAAATAATTCTCCTCTCTTTCCTTTAACCTCAAAGTCTTTATGGTGAAGAGATATTATATTATTTTCATCTATAATATAAGCCTTTATATTATTATTTAAACATTTATGCAATAAACCTAAATTAGCTAAAGTGTGATCTAATCGGCTACCTGTACATCCAAAAAGTAAAACTTCTTGAGGATTAAGTTTAATAGCCTCCTCTATAGCTGCTTCAGTATCAGTAAAATTTTTTTCTGCTGGATAGGAAATTGTTTTACATCCCACTTTCTGAAAATAATTAAGCACATTACTATGTATTGAGTCAAAATCTCCTAGTATAATATTAGGCACTATACTATACTTATACAATGTATTTGCTCCACTATCTGCACTTATAATATAGGTTTCATTATCTAAATAGTTTCTTAAGGTTTGTTCCTCAGGAGGTTTACCTCCAGAAACGATAATTACCTTCATATCAAATGCCTTCTTTTAAAGTTCTTATATTTTTCTCTATTTCATTGTTCCTAAAAACTGCTGAACCTGCTACAATGACATTAGCACCAGCATCTACAACTGCTTTTATATTATCAGCATTTATTCCTCCATCCACTTCAATCATAAGAGATGGATTATATTTGTCAGCAATCTTTTTAAGCTGACTTATTTTATTTAAAGTGTAATTTATAAAACTTTGCCCACCAAAACCAGGATTAACAGACATTATAAGTATCATATCTACTTCTTCTATAATACATTCTAATACTGATATAGGCGTTGCAGGATTTATGGCAATACCAGCTTTTTTACCAAAACTCTTTATATATTTTATTGTTCTATCCAAATGTATATCACTTTCATAGTGAATAGTTATAATATCCGCACCAGCCACAGCAAAATCTTCTATATATCTAGATGGCTCTTCAATCATCAAATGCACATCAAAATTTAATTTTGATATTTTTCGTATAGCTTTAATAATAGGCATACCAAAAGATATATTTGGAACAAATTTTCCGTCCATTACATCAATATGTATCATATCTGCTCCAAATTTTTCTAAA